>NZ_AP024646.1:0-2649762 GCF_019977235.1 Arthrobacter sp. StoSoilB5 | reverse complement strand
CAGCATGGCAAGTGTGAGCTTGGCATCTGCAGGGACTTCGAAGTTCGTGGGCATGAATTCTTCGTCTGGCCCGCGTTCGGAGCGGTATAGCTCTTCAGCTCCGAGGACGTCGACGAAGAAGCGAATGCCTTCTTCGAGGTTTGGAACTGTCAAGCCGACGTGGTCCGTGTGCTGGAGGCCCGGCAGAGGCCGGAGCCTCTGCTCCTGCGCGCCGCTCATTTGCGCGGCCCGGAAGTGGAGCCACGGACCAGAAGCTCAGGTTCGAGGACGATATGGTCCACCGACCCGTCCAGATTCTGTTTTTCGGCCAGTTCGATGGCGATGTGTCCCATGTCAGCGATGGGCTGGCGGACCGTTGTCAGTGGTGGGTTGAAGCGGGCACCGAGAGCCAGACCATCGAAGCCGACCACCGAGACGTCGTCCGGCACCCGTAGGCCGCTGCTGCCCAGTGCCGAGATCACGGCAAAAGCCACCATGTCGTTGGCCGCGATGATAGCTGTTGGCGGGTTGTCCATTTCCAGGAAATGCTCCGCACCGCGCGTGCCCGCATCAAGGTCTGACCCGCTGTCGAGCACTACAGGAGTGCTTCCGCTTTGGGCGGTGAGCTCCAGATAGGCGTCCATCCGGTCCTGGGCCGTGTGTGTCCCGGCGATACCGGATACGTATCCGATCGACGTATGCCCCAGGGAATGCAGATGATCCAACGCCAGCATGATTCCTTTGCGGCTGTCGACGGTAACCGTTGGAACGGAGTCGTCGCCTTCCACGCGGTCAATCACCACCACCTTGTGGCCGAAGGCGAAACGCTTCAGCGCCTCGGTGTCCACCTTTGTGGAGGGTGCCACAATCCCGAACGGGGCATACATCGCCTGCATGGCCGTGAAGTATCCGTCGGATTTGGCAGGGTCGCCGTTGGTGACGCAAAGCATGAGCTGGTAGCCGCGCTCGTCAGCTGCTTGTGTCATCGTCTTGGCAAGTTCCGCGAAGAACGGGTTCGTAATGTCAGGGACGATCAGAGGGATGATGGTGCTGGTCTTTCGACGGAGCGCCTGCGCCAACGGACTCATGGTGTAGCCAAGTCCCTCGGCGACCCGAAGGATATGCTCGCGCGTTTCACTTTTCACAGCCTCAGGGCGCGAGAACGCCCGGGAGACCGTTGACCGATGGACACCAGCGGCTTTTGCGACGACGTCGATACTCAAGTCAGGCATGTTCTCTTCCTCCGTGCTGATCGTCATAGGCCCGCCAAATGGGGCGCATGACATCTTCGAGCTGGGCCAGCGTTGTCAGGCCCTGGAATCCATCTTCCAGCGTCCGGGCGACACTTCGGACAAACGGATCGTAGAGTGGGTCGCTATCGACATTGATCTTGTCGACTTCCGTGGTGCCGTCCGTTGACGTGAAAGTAGCTGTGCCGTCGGAATCAACGGCGGCGAATCCCGCTTCGCCGACCGATGTGAAGCTGCAGTACCGCTTCAGTGGCGAGCCCGGGAATGCGTAGCCGACTTCCACGATGGTTTCGCGGCCCTCGGGCGTGGTGAGGATAAGGCTCGCGTGATCCTCAATATCTTGGCCGTGAAGGACTGTTGAGAGCCGGGATTGCACCTGCAGCTCTGATTCGCCGGTGCCCCTTAGAAACAGGTCAACAAAATGTGGGGCTAGGTTGGCCAGGCAGCCTCCCCCAGCCCTGGAAGGATCGAGCATCCAGGGATTGGCATTGTGGAGGTACCGGGATGGCGGACCAGCAATGAACGAGGACCGTTGATAACTTGGCCGGCCTGCCTTGGCGAGCCATTGGTCCGTCGGGCCGCCACGCTGCACCAAGGGCACAGTGGCCGGTACGCCTGCTGCTTCGGCGGCTTGGCGCACGGTGGCTAGCTCTCCAAGGGAGGTGCCCAATGGCTTTTCCACTACGAAAGGAATACCCCGCTCGATCAGGGCCATGCACTTTTCTGCCATACCCTCGTGGGGACCAAACACATAGGCGAGTCCGACGTCGGGCAAATCCAGCAGTTTCTGCCAGTCAGCTTCAACCGGCGCTCCCCAGCCGTTTGCCAGTTTCTGCACCTGCACACGGGAGACATCATCGTCGCCTACTGCGATCATGTCGTGTTCTTCGGCCATGGCCTGTGCGCAGAGTGGAACATGCCAATGGGAAGCACCAAGAATGATTGTTCGTACTTTAGTCAACCGCAATACCCCCTTGTATGAGATCGGTTGCTGAGATCGGTTGCAATAACACTATGGATGGTGGGAGAGTTTGTCAACGAAACATCAATAGAGCCGGGGTTGGCTGGAGCAAAAGAGCCACCCGGCCAGAGAGAGGCCATCATGAATAAAAAACTTCGTACCCTGCAGACCATCGATGAGTCCGGGGCTGTCCTTATCGTGCGGCTTGAGAGCGCCGAGGTTGCCGAGAAGGTCGCGGAGGCTGCCATCGAGGGGGGCTTCCGGGCATTGGAGATCACCCTGTCGATACCCGGGGCCGTTGAGGTGATCCGGCGCCTGGCCGCAAAACATGGACCCCGCGGCGTGGCGGTCGGTGCAGGAACGGTTCTTGACGAGCACTCCGCGTACGAGTGCATCCGCGCTGGCGCCGAGTTCCTCGTCAGCCCCCAGTTGAACCCCGCGATGATCCGGACCGCGAACCGCTATCAGGTGCCAACCATCAGCGGAGCCTTCACACCCACGGAATTCGTTGAGTCCGCCGAGGCAGGTGCTGACATCCTCAAGCTCTTCCCCACCGAGGCCGGCGGGGTGGCCTATGCGAAGGCAGTGCTGGCACCTCTGGCGCACCTGCCGATCATGCCCGCAGGTGGCGTCACACTGGAAAATGTTGGCGAGTGGTTCGCCGCAGGCGTGGCAGGTGTCGGCGTGGGCAGCTACGTTACCAAGGCATGGCAGCCTGACGGGGACTTCACCCGCGTCACCGAAGCAGCCCGAGCCTTCCTCGCAGCAGTAGCAGAGGCCCGCGGATAATGTCTCCCCAGGTCTTCATCGTCATTGGACCAGCCGGCTCAGGGAAAACAACCATCGCTCAACAAACGGCTGAGAAGCATCAAGCGGCTTACCTTGACAAGGACCGGGTGAGCGGCCGCTTCGTCGAATTCGCACTGACCGCCACGGGGCATGACCCAACCGACCGCGAGTCAAACGATTACTATCGTGCCAATCTGCTGCCCCTTGAGTACGAGACCCTCATGGATGTGGCAGGAGTAAACCTGCGCCTCGGCCGCTCCGTGGTTCTCGATGCCCCCTTCGGTGCCTATTTTGACGATCCGGACTACCTGACCCGTGCGGTAAATGACTTCCACTGGCCCTCTCCCGAGATCACCGTGATTCGAGTCCGGGTGCCGCAAGACGTCCTGCGTTCGCGACTCATCCGGCGTGCTTTAGAGCGCGACAACTGGAAACTCGCACACTGGGATGACTACTGGGCCACCTACGGCCGTCTGGAATGCACCTGGTCCGGCGTGCAGTTTCAGGACTTCGACAACGAGGCACCGCTTTCCCTCGATTGATGCAGCCTCGCGACGGGCCGTGAGTGGCGTTGGCATGGGACGAAGCGTCTCTACTGCACATTGACAAAGATCACATTCCATCCGTATCGTTGAATGCAACCGATCTCAGCAACCGATCTCATTCGGAGCCTGGAGGTTTGTGAAAGCTTTCTTCTTATTAGCAAGCAGCGCCGCCCGCCCCGCACCGGCCGCCTCCCCTGGCATTTCGTCATCCGGTCGGACGCATTTACAGGCGGCCCTGCCCCGCACACCAGGTGCCCAGATCCAGCACTATAACCACCGCGCTAAACGTGAAAACATGGAGAGTTCAATGAAGACCTCAAAAGAAGCAGTCGGCAGTCCCGACACTTCGGGGCGTCCCGAAACGTCCAAACATCCGCGCCGCACCCTGAACATGGTTGCAGGTACAATCGGCCACTTCGTTGAGTGGTACGACTGGTACATCTATGGGCTGCTCGCAGCGGTATTCTCGTCGCAGATATTTCCCAGCGACTCCGCGTTCGCATCCCTGATCGCCGCACTCCTGACATATGCCGTTGGGTTTGTTGTACGGCCTCTTAGCGGCATTATCATCTCGCCACTGGCTGATCGTTTTGGACGGCGGCTCATCCTGACACTATCCGTCTCCGGGATGGCGCTCGGCTCACTCATCATCGGCCTCACGCCATCATTCGCGAGCATCGGCTATGCGGCACCCGTCCTCTTCCTGGTTGCCCGCGTCATCCAGGGCATTTCAGCCGGCAGCGAGGGCCAAAGTGCCATCGCGTTCATGGTCGAACACGCCCCAGCGCACCGGAGGGGTTTATTCGGTTCCTTCACCAACATGGCAAGTGGCCTCGCAACCCTGGCAGCTACGGGCGCCGCAGCTATGGTGACGTCATCGTTCTCCACCGCCGAACTCGCTGCATGGGGATGGCGCATCCCCTTCGTTATTGGCGGCTTCCTCGGCATTGTCGGCCTGATCCTGAGGGCCCGGGCTGAAGAAACCCCCGAATTCGAAGCAGAAGCCCTTGTCGACCAGAAGTCCGCTGCGGCGCGCCTGATGGACCTGCTTCGCGAACACCCGAAGGCCCTGCTTCAGGCAGCTGCACTCTCGGCGCCGGCCGTGGCCTACTACACCTGGGCCACCTTCCTCCCCACGTACGCCAAACTCACCAGCGGCCGGGACCTCTCATCCACACTCGCCGGAAGCGTTATCGGGCTAGTCCTGTTGGTGATTATCGTGCCGACGTGCGGCGCACTCTCTGATCGACTCGGCCGGCGCAAAATCTTCCCCATCATCGGCGCCATCGGCATGATCGTTCTCTTCTACCCCTTGCTCCTGCTCCTCAACCAGCCGGGCTTCTGGGTATACGTCCTGGTCTCGGCCTCCGGGTGGGTAGTTCTCGGCATCTGGCAGTCGGTCTATCCGACCATCCAGGCCGAACTGTTCCCGGCCTCCGTCCGGGTATCAGGCATCGGCTTCGCGCATCAGATCGTGATTGCCGTCTTTGGTGGAACCGCACCTCTGATCGCTGCCGCATTTGTCGGAGCCGGCCAGCCGATGCTCGTCGCTGTCTACATGATCGTCGTCGTCGCATTGTGCCTCGTCGTGTACTTCACGCTGCCGGAGACCGGCAACCGCGGTGACCGTTCCACCGTGGCACTCGCAGACCCTGAGGTACTCGAAGGCGAAAAGTTGGTTTCGGGCACGACGTCGATGGTCGACGTCTCCCGGCACTCCAAATAGACGGTCGGCTCGGAGCTGCGGCAGCTCGGCTGCAGCTCAAGATTTATAGCGCGTTATGAAGGTAAGCCTTTTCTCCATGGCGCGGAATTGAGAGGACTTCTCCTACGTGAACAGCATGATTATCAATACGTTTTCATATCTTTGGTCAGCGACGGCGATCGATGCGATAGCCGAGCTTGTCGACAACGGCTACAAAACGTTCGAGGTTCCAGTCAGTTCTCCGCACTGCTGGCCGGATGAGCTACCAACCTCCGAACGCACGGCAATCCAAGACAGGCTCAGCCAGTACGGTGCGAAAATACGGTCCTTGAACGCTGGCGGATATGACATCAACCTGGCCAGCCCCGGGGCCAGCATGCGCCGCAAAAGTATTGATCACATCAAGTCGGTCATCGACTTGGCTGCCGCTTGGGACGTACCCGAGGTTGTGATCTCCCCCGGCACCCGCCGTCCTATGATCTCGCCGTCGCTCGAAAGCGTCCACGGATGGATGTATGAAAGCCTGGAAAGTCTTATCCCGGTGGCGAAGCAGGCTGGCACACGGTTGCTCTTCGAAAACACCCCGTACTGCTTCACTCCCGCAATCCAGGATCTGGCAGGTGTGGTCAGCACGATCAACGACGATTCAGTCAAGATCGTCTACGACGTCGCCAACGCCGCTTTCATCGGAGAAGATCCCGTCGCTAGTCTGCGGGAGCATCACCAGGCCATCGGACTGGTGCACATTTCCGACACCGGCGTGGACACTTGGGGTCACGACCCCATCGGCACGGGAGTCATCAACTGGAATGGGCTGGGCGACGCCGTCAAGGACACGTGCGGCGTCGGGAATGTCGTTCTGGAGATCATCCGTGAGGACAATCCGGTCCACGAATTTGCGAAAGCAATGCAGGACCTCAAGAACCACGGATGGGAACTGGAGAGCTAACTCCTCACGCCGAAAACCAGGCTCCACCAAGAATTTATCGAAGCATGGAAGAAACCAGCATTGTTGAGGTCTAATTTTCAATGCGAAACAACCTGAAGAAGGAGTTTGTGTAATGAGGGCTTTGGTCAGTGGCGGAAGCAGCGGAATCGGCGCAGCAGCCTCCCTGAGACTCGCGGAGGCAGCCCTTGCGCGCGGGGAGCAGCCAATGATTGCAGTCTGCGGACACGAATCAAACAGCAGCCAAGAGCAGGTCGTTCGTTCAATCCAGGCTATGGGAGGCACCGCCATCGCACTGGCAGGTGATCTCGGCGACCCCAACGTGCCGAGCCAGCTGGTCAAAGCTGCAGTTGCAGAATTCGGCGGCCTGGACGCGTTGGTAGCCAACGCCGGAATCGCCAACCCGGGACCTATATGCGACGTCTCCCTTGAAGACTGGGACGCAATGTTCTCCGTCAACCTGCGCGGCCCATGGCTTCTCGCCAAAGCAAGCTACCAGCACCTGAAGGACAGCCACGGCGCCGCCTGCTTCACCTCGTCCATGTCCGGTCAACAACCACACGCGGGATCCGGCGCCTACAGCCCAAGCAAGGCCGCGCTGACAATGTTGGCCCAGACACTGGCATTGGAATGGGCACCCGAGGGCATCCGCGTCAATGTAGTCTCCCCCGGCATGACCCATACTCGGATGACCGAAAAAATGTATGAAGATCCGAAAATCAAGAAGGCACGGGAGGAAATTATCCCGCTCGCAAGAATAGGAGATCCGATGGACATCGCCAACGTGATCGAATTTCTCGTAAGCCCACTATCCGGCTACGTCACCGGTCAAGATATCTGCGTCGATGGCGGCTTCTCTAAGTCCATTCTTAGCCATATCCCCGGACGACCCAGCTCGAAATAACAGACCTGAAGGCCGGTCATGGGCCGCAGGGGCTACCTGCGGCCTATGACCTTCAGACGGCCGAATCGTCTCCAGAACAAAGATGGCACGCAATGAGGTGCCAAAAAACTTATCCCGCCCAGACTGGTGACTGGCACGGGCTCGCGGGATACCAGCGTTCGCGAGGTGGCCGACGGCGGAGCTTATTGATGGCCGTTCGAACTTCAGTTAGCAATACACGAGGAGGCACCTTGTATATGGCAAAAAGCAAATTGGATGGCACGGAATGGACTGCAACAGAATTTGCAGGGCTTCTTCCGGAAGAGCAGAGAGCAACCCGCCAGGAATTGGCATGCCTTTCTTGTGACGGACGGGCCGTGTTCCGAGCGGGACAGCAGCGTCAGCCGTCGTTCGCAGCCCGACACCGGCAGGACTGCCGATTGGTTTCGAGGCCGTGGAGCGCCTTTAGATTCCTTGCAGAAGCAGGACGAGGTACTTAGCGTGCCGTACGCATGGTTCCGCAGACTGATCACCACACTTCGCCGGCCGTTTCGAGCTCTGACGGCTTGTCATGGACACCATGACGAGTTTGAGCCTGGACTTGAGCAACCCCTATTCGCCTAGATCAATTCAGCTTCGTTGCTCGGAGGCGCCAACAGCTCAGGGGCTGCCAAGCGGGTTGTCCCGGACTTCGGTCCCTACCGTCAGCGCGTCCGCCCTCCGCAGGGGGGGCTGCACTCGCTGTTTGTCACTGTCCATGCAGCTAGTTGCTGACCTTACATAGGTGCTCATCACATGTGTGCATATCGGCTCTAGACGACCCCTCCATGGTGATAAGTCAAGCCATGAGTGTCTGGAGTTGGCGGAAATCTGGCGGGCGATGAGGCGTTTGAGGCAGTGGCGGACTTCCCTTGGGCTCCTGCCTTCTGCGGTGCGACGCTCGATGTGGGCACGGGCGGCGGGGTCTGTGAGGCTTCGGGTCCGGGCGACGACGTCTAGTTGTACTAACCCTCGCACTCAACGCAGTATGCGTGACCGTCTTTTTCGCGTGCGATCTGGGACCTGTGCCGGACCAGGAAACACGAGAAGCATGTGAACTCGTCGGCTGCCGCCGGAATCACCTGGACGATCAATTCTTCGGCGATGATCTCGCCGCCAGGGCCTTCCTGGTCCAGGCCATCAGCCTGGTCGAGCTCCAGAACAACACTGCGTGCATCGGGTGCGTTGGCTGACTTCAAGGCATCAAGCGAGCTCTCCTGGGATTCCTTGACGTCAGACCGCACCTCGTCGTAATCAGCTGCCACAGTCTTCGCTTCTCCCTCTTCCGTTCGGATCTTCGACTGCAACATACACGATGTCGCGAAAATTCCGCGAAGCCACAGACAACGCGAACGCTCAGAGGACCAGGCTGATGTAATCCGCAGGTAACAGGCGTACATTCAGAATCACCACGACACACAACAGACGTTCCGTCTGCACCGACGACCTTGGGTGGGGTCGCCTCGAATCCGGCACTTACTGCATGAGAACGAGACCCCATGAGACCCAACAGAATTGCGTCCTGCCTGTTCTTCGTCTTCGTCCTATTCTGCTCGGCGTGTTCGTCAACGCCCAAGGCAGGAGGTCCAAGCCCCACTGCCCCCTCGCGTTCTACTCCCACATCTTCCGTGTCCCCGTCCGTAACTCCGCCACCAACGACCCCATCCGTTACGCCCTCAACCAAAACCGTCACCCCGCAGCCGAAAAGCTCTCCACCTGCAACCTCACCGGCCACGACGAAGCTCCCACAACAGCCCGCTGCCCGGGAAGGACAGCAGCTCCGCTCCGCGGGCAACGCCCCGGCAACCATGTACTCGTTCATCACCATGGTCATGACAGATGTAGACAGTTACTGGACGAAAGTCTGGTTGGGCGCGGGCTATAAAGCGCCATATGTAAAAGTGACCTTCCCAGGGACCAATGAGAGCGTCTTTACCCCCTGCCCCGACCCAGAGAACCCTAACGGCCGGATGACAAACGACAATGATGCCTTCTACTGCGACGCCAACGACACCATCGTCATTTCCCAGATCATGGCAATAAAGATCTGGAATGGACAAGTCACTGCAAATACCGATGCTGACGCTCCTCGGTGACTACCACTTCCAGGATCCAGGGCACCACGGTACCCCGGATCAGAGGTCCAAGGCATTTATGGCCGGATATAATTCCGGCGTCCCCGCCAGCTGCGACCCTTGGTTGGTGAACAACTACTGAGTGAACCCCTGCGCACAGTGCCGGGAGCGGCAGCGCCTCCTGCACTGGATTCTTCGTATGACCCCATTCACCGAAGCCGAAGCCGAAGCCGTGACCATGAAGCGGAGGGAGCCGCTGTCAGCGTGATGCCGGGCGCATTCGCCAGCTTCCAGGAATGGGAAGCGGCTCTGAGCCAGTACAGCACAGCGCAGGCTGGCTCCCCGCTCGGCACCGATGATGCAGCGCCCCATTACCCGGTGTCCCAGTTCGCTTACCCGAACGAGAGCAGCCTCACGGTACCCTCGGAGGCGAGGCTCACGTGCTCACGGCCCAAAGCCTTGTAAACGCGGGCCGTGAGCGGCGGACAGTTGGCGAAAATTTCGACGGCGGACCGGTCCGGCACGCCTCGACCGGCAGCCCGCGGACCAATCGAGCGGGCCGGAGACCGACGTGGTTATACGGCGGTGCACCGTACTGGCTGAAGCAGGTGAAAGTTGGAGCGCACGCTATGGCGTGACCTTGAGCTCACGAATGGTCAGCGCCCGAAACGTGGCCGCCCCATCCTGGGCGTAGAGGCGGATGCCATTGTCTCCTTCAAGGGGGAACACCCGGTGTGAGTGCACCACGCGCCCATCTCCGACAAACATCTCGACGCTGGTGCAATCCACCAGGATGCGTAGCGTGAGTCGCCCGGTTGAGGGGTCCACCGGGGTTTGGGTTTCGCCCGCCGTAGGGTTGATGGTGGGGCGGCGATTGACGTAGGTGAATGGGCCACGCAGGTAGGCACCGGCGGCGACATGCCTGCCTCCTCCTGGTGGGCGACATAGCTCAAGACCGAGATTGGCGGGTGGTGCGGCGGGGTCCCAGACGAGCTCGCAGGTCAGATCGTAGGCGTTCGAGCGGACAATAAGGTCCTTTGTACCTGCTACCGCCACATCGCCCAGGCGGTGTGTGCGCGTCACGTGGTTTCCCAGCGCAGACGTGGGGGCGGAGGCGAGGTAATAGGCATCGTTTCCACGCTTGAGCTGGACATCGCGCACGATCATGTCGTCACCGTTGTAACCGTCAGTTGCCAGTGTTGGCGTGTTGTGGGGATAGTCCCAGAAATTTGCCCACCCGATCGCCCGCCGGAGGGTTGGGTCCACCGCACCCGATGCATCGTGATGTGGGTAGGTCACTGCGCCATAGAAATCGAAGCCGTAATCGAGCCATTCCGGCTCGGAACGGTCGGGCGTGAAGGAACTGCCGTCAAAAGCTCCAGTCCAGTAGGCATACGTCGCGGGCAGTCCGCGGCCCTTCCCGTTCGCGCTGGTGCCCAAGACCCAATGCGAGGTGCCGTCGTCGGCAGTCATCCGAAAGACGTCAGGGCACTCCAGAAGCCCCAAGTCGCTGCGAAAAAACTCGCCAACACGCTTCCAGGACCGCAGGTCCGGGGAAGCGTAGAAGCCCAGCTTTTGCCCCTCCGCATTGGCCATGAACCACCGGCCACAGTCCTCATCCCACATCACCTTGGGATCGCGGAAATCATGCACCCCCGGGTTGGGCAGTACCGGCACCACACCTCCGGGCTCAAAGGAGCGCCCCCTGTCCGTGGAGTACCAGAGGTACTGCGCTTGTCGGCCTTCCGGCGCCTGGGTGACAAGAGCAATGACCGAATCCGCCCCGTAGCCCGCAGTATTTCCCTCATCAACCACCAGGCATCCGGACCAACAGTCACCGTTGTCGTTGCTGAACTTCGGTATCGCCACACCCCGGTCCCGGAACGCGACGTGATCAGTAGTGGTGGCACGGCGCCAGGACGTGCCGCCGCCGCCACTGATGTAGTCGGCGTTGTACAAGTAGTAGTAGTGGTACTCCCCGTCAAGGTAGATGGGTCGTTGGGGGTCGTTCTTCCAGTTGTCGGGCACACTGAAGTGATAGACCGGGCGCATCCGGGATGTTCCCTTCGAGAGTGAGCCGCCCGTTGCAGTGGCTTGGGTCATTGGCGTGGCTGCCGCGGCGGGCCCGGCCTGTCCTGACAGCGCAATCGAGCCGGCGAACGCAACCGCACTGCCTCCGGTGAGTAGTACACGACGCGAGACCGATGGTAATGCTTCCATGAGTTTCAGCTTCTTTCCGGGCAGCATCGGTGCTGCCACACAAGTGGGTTCTGATGATCTGTCCAACGAGGCCGTGTGTCAGGGCAACAGGCCCCGGGTAGTCCCAAGGACCCCGGCAGCCGTCCATGCGTAGAACGAGAGGAGACACACCGTAACTTTGGCGGTGACCGGCCTTACCTACTCCCCGCCCAGGGCCGGATGACGCGTGCCATGAGCGGCTTACCGCTGGCGACGATTTCGACGGCGGAATCTTGAATGCTGCGGGCTTTTCCCTGATCTGGCTGCTCGGTCAGGGTAACCAGCAGTAACGCGCGTTACTGGCCGAACATGTGACTGACATTACCCGCGTTACTTCGTATCCGTCAACAACCCCAGTTGGCTCGCATAGGGTCTGCCTAACTAAGTTCGTTGCGCGCCCGGGCTTGCGGCTGGGGTATTCGAGGTGACAACGATGTCTGAGTGCTCGAAATTCGATCGATGGACCCTTCAGGGCATAAGAAACCGTTGACTTGTCCGCTGGACTTGTCGTAGCTTACAGGCACTGACAACGTTGTCTACGTGGGGATGGGCACGCTCAATGAAGGGCGAGCAAGAAGAACAATGACTAAATTCAAGATCAGTAGGATGCGGGCAGCGACGTCTGCGTTGACATTGGCGGGACTGACGCTTTCGGGCGTCATGGCCGGTGTGGCGCCAGCCTCTGCGGCACCAGAGGTGGGAAGTGAGCAATATCGACCTGCCTACCACTACACGCCAGAGAAAAACTGGATGAACGATCCCAACGGGATGGTTTTCCACAAGGGTGTCTATCACTTGTTCTACCAGCACAACCCCTCCGGCAACACGTGGGGGAATATGTCGTGGGGCCATGCGACGTCGAAGGACCTGGTTCACTGGCAGGAGCAGCCCCTGGCCCTGTCCACCGATGCGCAGGAGGATGTGTTCTCCGGCAGCATCGTGGTTGACAAGGACAACACCACGGGATTCGGGACGAAGGAAAATCCCCCGCTGGTGGCCATCTACACCAGCGCCTACAAGGAAGCCTCCCCGCATCGCGGCCTGCAGGCCCAGTCTCTGGCCTACAGCCTGGATGATGGCCAGACTTGGACCAAGTACTCCGGCAATCCTGTGCTGAATCGCAATTCAGCCAATTTCCGCGACCCGAAGGTCTTCTGGTATGACAGCCCGTCCGGCGGTGGCTATTGGGTCATGACCGCAGTCGAATCGCAAGATCACAAGGTTGTCCTCTACAAGTCCGGCAACCTCAAGGACTGGACTGCCTTGAGCGAATTCGGGCCCGCGAACGCGACCGGCGGCCAGTGGGAATGCCCCGATTTGTTCCCGCTAGCGGTGGATGGGGATAAGAACAACATCAAGTGGGTCATGGTCGTGAACATCAACCCCGGCGGGGTCGCGGGAGGCTCGGGCGGCCAGTATTTCGTGGGTAACTTCGACGGCACCACGTTCACCTCCGAAACCACCGAACCAGCCACAGCGGCACCGGCTGGCACTGTCCTGGCCGGCTTCAACGACGGCACCTACAACGGCTGGACAGTAAACAACGAGCCGGGCAACTGGAAGAATGGCCCTTTCGGCGACGCTCCCGCGGCCGGTTCCCTGCCCGGTCAGAGCCCGGTGACCGGATTCGGCGGCTCAGGACTGATCAACTCATTTAACGACGGCGACTGGCCTCTGGGTTCCATGCAGTCACCAACCTTCACCGTGACCGAGGACTACCTGAACTTCCTTATCGGCGGCGGCAAGCACCCCCGCGTCTCCGACAAATTGGACAATACCCCGCCCGTAGGAGAGCTGAAGTTTGACGGCTTCGAGGTACCCGAAGGTACAACGCTGGCCGATGCCGGCTGGACCGGGACAGGAGACCTGACCCCCAATTTCCAGCCGGCCACTAGCGGTGGGGACTTTTACCTTGGCGCCAAACGAATCAACACGTTCGAAACCGGCACCGTACCCGGTGATGACCGTCAGGGTACCCTGACATCCCCCGAGTTCCCCATCACGAAGAACTTCATGAGCATGCTGGTCGGAGGCGGCAACCGCTCGGCGGACTCCGGTCAGACATTGGCCGTCCAACTACTCGTCAACGGCAACGTGGTCCGCTCCTTGGCGGGCGATAACGCCGGGGTGCTGAACTGGAAAGGCTGGGACGTTTCGGAATACGCGGGACAGAATGCACAGCTGCGGGTCGTTGACCAAGCTACCGGCGGGTGGGGACACCTGACCCTTGACCACGTCATGCTCACCGACACCGCCGCCGTTCCCAGGTCTGACGAAGAAACGGTGAACTTGGTAGTCAACGGACAGGTGGTCCGCACGGCCACCGGCAACGACAGCGAAACCCTGGATTGGGCATCGTGGAGTGTCAAGGAATTCGTTGGCCAGCAGGCACAAATCAAGGTTGTCGATAACAACAGGTTCGGCTGGGGGCATATACTCGCGGACGAGTTCACTGCAAGCTCCACAGCAGCGCAGTCCCGGCTGGAGTCCTATGACTGGCTGGACTACGGACGCGACTACTACGCGGCCGTTTCCTTCTCCAACATGCCCGACAACAAGCGGGTCATGCTGGGTTGGATGAATAACTGGGACTACGCCAACAACATCCCAACCAGCCCCTGGCGCAGCGCCATGTCACTGCCCCGGGAGGTGCAGCTGACCCAGACACCCTACGGACCACGCCTTACCCAAAGTGCAGTTAAGCAAGTGGACGACCTCGCGCAAAAGCCCAGCTACGCCGATAAGAAGGGCGGCGCTGTCGCGGCCGGAACAACGTCGCTGCCGGCGACGACTTCGGGCCAGGTCCAGCGCTTGGACATCACCTTCGCCCCCGGCACCGCGAAGAAGTCCGGCATCACCGTACTGGGCGACGGCAACTCCTCCACCATCATCGGCTACGACGCCACAACCGGAAAGATCTTCGTTGACCGCACAAAGTCCGGGAACACCACTTTCCACCCGGCATTCGCTTCCGTGGATGACGCCCCTGTCACCCTGGACAATAAGGGCAACATCACCCTGCGGATCTACCTCGACCACTCATCAGTAGAGGTGTTCACCGCCGACGGCCTGCGGACCATCACCGACCAAGTGTTCCCGAACGCCGGAGCGGACAAGATGGCGCTCTTCGCGGAAGGTGGAACAGCGCAGTTGAAGTCGTTGACCGTGACGCCGATGGAACAGTCCATGTTCCTTCCCGGAAAGAAGTAAGCTCCTGTGGGCCCCTGGCTGCATGCAGTCCGGGGACCCACAGCAGCCCACGATCGGCTACGCAGGAAACACCCGGGCAAGCTGGCGATGCCAATGTTGGCACCGTCCCAGTGATGCGCTCGTGCAGCCTGTCCGTCGGCGCCGAACCATCAAGGCTCGAAGGCAAGGACGGCGGCCGGCTTACGCCGGCCGCCGTCCTTTTCGCGTTTCTGTACCGCATTGGGGAACTGTGGCTACCCCTCGAGGTGCGCGCAAGAGTGTGCCGAGTGTGTCTCGTTTGAAGGATGCCCGATTTAGCCGTTGCACGTGTCGCGACTGGGGAGGGCTGCATGGGGCTAGATCAGTGGTCTTAGCCAGGTGAGGACGGATCCGTCGCCTTCGATGTGTTGGGCAAGTTCGGTGTTGAACTTTTGGCCGTATTCCGCGCTGATGTGTTCCTGGAAGGCTTCCTCGTCGCGGTAGACCTCGAACACGAAATATTCCCGTGGATTGGTTTCGCGGGTGTAGGGCAGGAAAGTGACGTTGCCGGGTTCGTTGCGGACGTGCCCGGTGAGTTCTGCCATCATTTCAGCGACTCTGGTTTCGCTGCCTTCCTTGACGGTGAATTCTGCGTACAAGGTTTTGGTCATGTCCGGTCCTTTGGTCGGTTGAGTGGGATTGCTTTTGGTTAGTTCGGCGGCAGTATCTCGCCGGAGCCCCTGGGGATGAGTTCTGTTGGGACGATATAGGTTTGCGGTGCGCGGTTGTCACCGTCGATCCTTGCAAGGATCCTCTCGGCAGCGAGCTTTCCGATCCGTTCAGGGTGCTGGGCAATCACGGTGACTCCGGGCTCCATCATGTCGGCCAGGGTGAAGTCGTCAAATCCGACCAAGGCAACTTTATGGTGCAACCCGAGGGATTTCAGCGCCCGCATGGCACCGAATGTCACCAGGTTCTGACTGGAGAAGATCGCCGTCGGTGGGTTCTCCGAAGTGAGCAGTTCGCGTGCAGCCCTGAGAGCAGTTTCCTCGTCGTGGAGATTCTCGCGGACCGCAACCGTGGAGGTCGCGATGCCGGACCTGCCGATCTCGTCCAGGAAACCTGTGCGCCGTTTCACGGCAGTCTGGATATCGGTCCGGTCCCCAAGGTAGGCCAGTTTGGTGTGGCCATGCTTGATGAGATGCGCGGCTGCCGCCGCGGCGCCCACCTCGTTGTCCGTGACTACCGCATCGGCCTCGATCCCCACGGGCTCGCGGTCGATGAACACCAAGGGCATGTCCCGTGAGTGTTCCGGGATCATGTACGCCTGGCTCTTGGCGATCGTGGTCAGCACAAGTCCATCAACCCGGCGCCCCAGGAAAGCCGAAATCAGCTTCCTTTCGCGGTCCGGATCGTCATCCAGGCTTGAAGCGAAGACGGCGATTCCCCGCACAGCCAAAGCGTCTTCCATCGCGCGGTGAATCTCGCCGCTGAAGGGGTTGGACACACTCGGAAGCAACAATCCTATGGATTGCGTCTTGCGGCCGGAACGCTTCAGGCTCCCCGCCGTGATGTCCAGGTGGTACTGCAGCTGCTCCGTTGCCCGGAGGACCTTTTGCCGTGTTTCCTCCGAAACGCCGGGTTCGTCGTTCACCACTCTTGAGACCGTCTTGATGCCCACCCCGGCAAGATCAGCGACATTTTTCATCGTGGGGGGCTTGCGCACAGAATCGGGTTGGTAACGATTAGACATCGTTGTCAACGAACTACTCCTCAACTTCAATTAACACTTGACTGCACCGTGTGAGATTGGTTACATGTTACCTGACAACGTTGTCATGGGGGAATCACTCGCCATGAGCAGCCACAAAAAACAGGAGTTTCAATGTTGAGTTCCAAATCGGCCAAGACCCGCCTTCTTGCCGCTGGTGCAGTCCTGACCCTGGGCGCACTAAGCCTCACAGCATGCGGCGGCGGTTCCACGCCCTCGTCCAGCGGAAACACCAATGAAAAGATCGGCGTTTCGCTGATCGTGAAGACCACGTCCAACCCGTTCTTTGTGTCGATGCAGGATGGCGCCAAGAAGGCTGCCGCGGCGGACGGCGTTGATCTCAAGCTTGCCGCAGGCAAGGCCGACGGCGACGAAGACACCCAGATCCAGGCCATTGAAAACGCGATCTCCAAGGGCGACAAGGGAATTCTCATCACGCCCAACGGTCCGTCGGTAGTGGATGCCTTGAAGAAGGCCAAGGACGCCGGCTTGTTCGTGATCGCCCTGGATACCCCGCCGGACCCCGCCGATGCCGCTGACATCACGTTTGCCACGGACAACTTTGCCGCCGGTGAGCTGATCGGCAAGTGGACCGCCCAGCAGCTGGCGGGCAAGAAGGCTGTGATCGCACTCGTGGACCTCTTCGATGACAAGGTTGTGTCCGTTGACTATAACCGTGACCAGGGCTTCCTGACTGGACTGGGCATCGACACTGCCGATAAGAAGAAGAACGGCGACGAAGCCAAGACCGGCAAGTACACCGGCGGCAAGGGCGGCGAGTACGAAATCGTCGGCAGCCAGGCCTCCCAAGGCGCCGAAGACGGCGGACGTACCGCCATGGAAACCCTGCTGGCCAAGAACCCCAACATCAACGTCGTCTACACGATCAACGAGCCTGCCGCTGCCGGTGCCTTCGAAGCACTGAAATCCGCAGGCAAGGAAAAAGACGCCCTGATCGTCTCCGTTGATGGCGGCTGCTCAGGCGTGAACAACGTCAAGTCCGGCGTGATCGGCGCCACCGCACAGCAGTACCCGGTGAAGATGGCCGAGCTTGGAGTCAAGGCCATCGTTGACCTCGCAAAGACCGGCAAGAAGCCTGCCAACTCCGAGGGCCTGGACTTCTTCAACACCGGTGTCGAGCTCGTCACGGACAAGCCCGTCGACGGCGTGAAGAGCATCACCACCACTGAGGCGTCCCAGATCTGCTGGGGCAAGTAAGTTCAGGAGCAACCTAAAGTGACCCAGCAACAAACCGCCGGCCCCCCGAGCGCCGGGCACGCTGACCTGGCCGAGGAATTCCTCGACCGCCAAACACCCCTCAGCAGAATCCGCAACGTTCTCCACCGCTACCCCGCCCTCAGCCCGGCCATTGTCCTGCTGATCGCCGTGGTGGTCTTCGGACTCCTCAACGACCGCTTCCTGCGGGTGGAGAACCTCTCCCTGATCACCCAGCAGGTCGCCGTCGTCGGAACCCTGGCCATTGCCCAAACCCTCATCATCCTGACCGCCGGCATCGACCTCTCCGTCGGCGCAGTCATGATCCTGTCCTCGATGGTGATCGCCCAGATGGCTGTCGGCAGTGGTGTCCCCGGCCCGCTGGCACTCATCGCCGGTTTGATCGTGGGACTTGCGTCAGGTGCACTGAACGGTTTCCTCGTGACACGTTTCCGGCTACCACCGTTCATCGTCACGCTCGGAACCCTGAACATCTTCATCGCCCTGACCCTGCTCTACTCCGGCGGCAGCACCGTCCGCGGGTCCGCCATGCCCGGCGTGCTCACCTGGCTGGGAAGCACCTTCCCGATCGGCCCGGTCCGCATCTCCACCGGCGTCGTGATGATGCTCCTGCTCTACATCGCCGTCGCCTTCATCCTCGGCAAGACCGCCTGGGGACGGCACGTCTACGCCGTGGGCGATGACAAGGAAGCGGCCCGCCTGGCCGGCATTCCCGTCAACCGCGTCCTGATGAGTGTCTACCTTGCCGCAGGTGCAGTCCTTGCCGTTGGCGCATGGATCCAGATCGGCCGCACCAACGCCGCAAGCCCCAACGCCGGCGTCGACCTGAACCTGGACTCCATCACCGCCGTCGTGATCGGCGGAACCAGCCTCTTCGGTGGCCGCGGCTCCATCTGGGGTTCCTTGCTCGGAGCGCTGATCGTCGGTGTCTTCCGCAACGGACTCTCCCTGGCCGGCCTGGACGTCCTCTACCAGACCCTCGCGGTGGGCATCCTGATCATCATTGCCGTGTCCGTCGATCAGTGGATCCGAAAGGTCAAGTCATGACCATGACTGAATTTGCAGCCTCACAGACAGAGACCCGCGAGCCCATCCTTAAAGCCAGGAACCTCGTGAAGACCTTCGGCCGGGTGGTTGGCCTCGACGGCGTCAACCTTGACCTCTACCCCGGCGAAGTCCTGGCCATCATCGGCGATAACGGTGCCGGTAAGTCCACGCTCATCAAATGCCTCACCGGCGCCGAAGTTCCCGACACAGGAGAACTCTACGTCTCCGGCCAGCAGGTGCACTTCAAACGGCCACAGGACGCCCGGGTCCACGGCATCGAAACGGTTTACCAAAACCTGGCCGTCTCACCGGCACTCGATGTCGCGTCCAACCTGTTCCTCGGCCGTGAAGAGCGTCTCCCCGGGCCCCTGGGGAGCCTGTTCCGGATCCTCGACACCAAAGGCATGCGCAAGAAGGCCAAGGAAGAGCTGACCCGGCTGGGCATCTCCACCCTTCAGGACGTCACCGTACCGGTGGAGAACCTTTCCGGCGGCCAGCGCCAAGCCGTCGCCGTCGCCCGCGCCGCGGCATTCGGATCCAAGGTGGTTGTCCTTGACGAACCGACAGCTGCACTGGGCGTTCGTGAATCGAACCAGGTACTGCAGCTGGTCCGGGACCTTCGTGATCGCGGCCTGCCTGTCATCCTGATCAGCCACAACATGCCCCACGTGTTCGACGTCGCAGACCGCATCCACATCCAACGCCTGGGCAAATGCGCGGCCACCATCACCCCGCAATCCCACACCATGACCGACGCCGTCGCCATCATGACAGGTGCGGCCAAAGCCTGACGGCCGCGCCCCACAATCCGTGCCAGCGGAACCCTCTTCTCCGTCCGCGGACCTGCCCACAGGTCCGCGGACGGATCCACACCCGGCCCTCCAGCCGGTACCGACGAAAGAACCGAGATGCACAAGCCTCCCCCCGGCACCTCCGCCCACGACCAGCTGGATGTTGTTGTTATCGGCGAAGCCCTGATCGATATCGTTAACACCCCCGAAGGAACCATCAGCTACCCAGGAGGATCCCCCGCGAACGTGGCCTATGGCCTTGGCCGGCTCGGCGTATCCACAGGGCTGCTCACAGCAATCGGCGAAGACGACCACGGCACCGCCATCACCAACCACCTCCAGAGCGCAGGCGTCCGGCTTCTACCGGGATCAACATCCCTCGAACACACAGCCACCGCAACTGCCACCCTGGCCGCAGACGGCTCGGCCAACTACGAGTTCGACATCGCCTGGGAACTTGCACCGGTAGCGCCGGCCATGATCCCGAAAGTCCTGCACACCGGATCCATCGCCACATTCCTCGCCCCGGGAGCCACCACCGTCCGCTCCCTTCTCGAGCAAAGCCACACGTCATGCCTGGTCACCTACGACCCCAACATCCGCCCCGCCCTCCTTGGCAGCCATGCCGAAGCAAAGAGCATCTTCGAGGACCTGCTCCCGCTCACCGACGTCGTCAAACTCAGCGACGAAGATGCCCACTGGCTCTACCCGACTGCGTCTCCGGACGAGGTCACGTCCCGCCTGCTCGCGCAGGGGGCACGCCTGGCCGTCATCACCATGGGCGCAGACGGCGCCCTCCTCGCCACCCAAAGCTCCAAACTCAACATCCCCTCCGTGAAAACCCACGTAGCAGACACCATCGGCGCCGGCGACTCCTACATGGCCGCCCTCATCTTCGGCCTTTTGGCAGAAGGCGAAGAAGGATTTGCCCCGGGAGCACTGGAAAACATCGGAAAAACTGCCTCCATGGCCGCAGCAATCACGGTCAGCCGCTCCGGCGCCAACCCACCCACCGTTTCGGAACTGCAGGCACGGCTAAGCGAGCTCCAACAGCAGCCTTTCGCCGCCGTATAGTCTCTTCCAGCCTGCTCGGTAGCCACGCCAACCCGCCTTGGCGAAAAACGACGAAATCCGGTCCGTTCCGCGCCCTCACCTCCGATGGGCGTGCGCGAACATATGGGTCCTTATCAGTAAACCGGTCGGCTTCCGCATGCTCAGCCGACAATCGCGTGGTCAGTAGCGTTCCGGCGGCCGAGCTACGGCCTATAAATCTGTGGGGAGACCACTCGCCCTTTCATTCGTGTCGTCGCGTCGATGGCGCGCACGAAACCAACCCGAAGCACTCGGTCGGCAGTAGCCAATAAACTCTCGCCCCGAAATAGCCCTGGCCATGGAGAGCTTGCGCGTCACCGTCATGTCGCAATGGCCACCCCCATGCAATGAAGGGGCAGATGCAGCCAAGGAGGGACAAGCCAATGATGGGCAATAGTCGCAATAAAGCAGACTTAAGTGTGCACACTGTACACACCCCTTGTGGCCTGACAAAGCAAGTATTCGGCGCCGTGACATGCCGGAAATCTCATGGCTGAAACCGACGAGACGGAAATCTGTGGAAGTCATGTCGTACCTAATCCCCTAGCCCATGAACAGGTGTAGGCCGCTCCAGACCAACCGGGCAGAACCGAAAGAAGGAACTCGAATGACCCCAGCTCAGAGCCAGCGGAGCGCCCACCAGTCTGGGCGCTGACCCCGCTCCCCCATCCAAACTGAACAGGCCGCGCCCGGCGGCCAGGCACCCTCCGGGAAGATGACGCAGAGGCACTTGTCAAGCTTTGTACACACGTTAAAGCAAAAACCCCCTCTGACGAGGGGGTATGCCGTGCCCGAGGTGGGACTCGAACGGGCTTCCAGGCCTTGGAAACAGTGGGAAATGGCGGAAACCTGCGGAACCCGGGGCAATCCGGCCGATGTACGGGCCAGTCCAAGGTGGAAGGCGTGGACATTGTCCACACTTCTCGTGGGCGCGGTGTACCACCGATAAACGAGGGCCCGAGCTTCCCCTGCGCACTGATTAACAGCGACCGGGAACCAACCGCTGCCGCCAATGCCTGCGGGGTGGTACCTCTCAGTCCTTATAAATCCCCCGAGCCAAGATGACGCCGCCGCGCTCTCCAAGGCAGGACTTCCCAGCGGCCGGCAGAACACTCCAAATCCGACCAACCGCTCCCCGCCAGAACTATGAATATCCCACACAGGAGCTGAACCTCCTTCATTTACTACATGGCGGAGACGACACCGAGCATCATGACAAGACCTTCCGGCCTGGCCGACGACAGAAGGCTGGTTATCGGTTATTCGAGTCTGGCCGCCCGAATGTCTCCGGCGGGTAACGGCTCGTCCTCGCAGGGTTTCAGCCCCGACAGACCCGCTGGTTTGTTTAGCCTTCCAGCGGCCTGCTGCCGCCGAGCATGCCGGTTGTAGTTTGCCATTGTTGTACTTGTAGTACTGCTGGGCGCATGAGACCACTGCGACTTCATGGCTGAGACGAAGCCTGGCGCCGGCGTTTGCCCGGAGGAATTTCATGGGGGCCATGAAGGTGGCGACGTGGGTCGGATGCCATTCCGCGCATCTCTCCATGTCCTCCAGGCTATGCCAGAAGCGTATCCCTTGTGGCCGGCCATCGGGAGGATGACCCCTTCGACGGCGGCCGCAGCGTCGCGACTGGATCCAGAAATGCAATGGATGAACCGCTACATTGCGAGGGTGACGCATGGGTGTTTACCAAGCCACTCCAGAGCGCCCCAGACCTACCTGTTCCTTCGGAAAGACCCGCCCGCTCAACTGCAGTCAGTCGATCAGCGCTACGCCGAACTCGGCGACAACGGCCCGCAATTCCTTGAGGTAGCGCTGCGCTTGGTCGGTGAGCGGAATCGCTGCGTGGCCGATCCAGCCGATCTCGATGCGTTCGTCAACGTCCAGCGGGATGGCGACGATCTCCGGGTCGAGCTGCCCGCTGATGATGCCCGTTGAGATCGTGTAGCCGTGGAGCCCGATCATGAGGTTGAAGATCGTGGCACGGTCAGAGACCCGGATCTCCTGCTTGCTGGACAAGGTGGAGAGAATCTCCTCGGCGAAGTAGAAGGAGTTGTTCGCACCTTGATCGAAGGTTAGCCGCGGCATCCCGGCGAGATCGGCGAGAGTCGCGCGCTCTTTTGAGGCGAGCGGGTTGTTGCGAGAAATGAAAATGTGCGGATCGGCGAGGAAAAGCGGAGTGAACGCGAGCCCGGAATCCCGGAGCAGCTTGTCGATGACCTTCCGGTTGAAATCGTTCCGGTAGAGGATGCCTATCTCGCTGCGAAGCGTACGGACATCCTCGATGATGTCCCAGGTGCGGGACTCACGCAGCGAGAACTCGTATTCGGCCACGTCAGTGGTCTTGACCATCCGGACGAAGGCGTCCACCGCGAACGAGTAGTGCTGCGTCGATACCCCGAGCAGACGTCGCGTCGGTGGCGTACCCAGGTAGCGCTGCTCGAGGAGAGCGAACTGCTCGACAACCTGCCTTGCATAGCCGAGGAACTCTACGCCGTCGGCGGTGAGGGTGACCCCGCGGGCGGAGCGAACCAGAAGCGCACGGCCCACCCTGGCCTCAAGGTCCTTCATCGCTGCGGACATGGTGGGCTGCGCGACGTAGAGAAGATCGGCAGCTGCCGAGATCGACCCCTCAGCTGCAACTTCTATGAAGTAGCGGAGCTGCTGCAGCGTGAGTCCGCTCGAAATCTGGGGCATAGGAAAAGTCTATATGAATGCATAGTAATGCCTAGTTACCCGATACCCGCAGAAAGGTTGCACCATGAATACATGACCTTCGGAAAGGCCGTCTCCGGCCCATCAACGGATTGGCAGCACATGGCAGACGACTTCACCTTCAGTATCACCACGACCCCCTTCGACGAGGACTACTCCCCGTCCGAAGGATCGCGGATCACAACGAATTTCGCCAATCTGGCACGCGGCGAGCACCGCCAGGAGAACCTCCGCAACGCCTTGACCATGATTCGCCGCCGCTTCAACGATCTCGCAAGCTGGGACAACCCGGACCGGGACCGTTACACGCTCGAGCTTGAGATCGTTTCCGTGCAGATAGAGTTCACTGCGGAAGGTACGGATCAGCAGTTCCCCCTGTTCGAGGTTCTCGACATCCAGATCGTCGACCAACTGAACGGGGTCCGCCACCAAGGGATCGTCGGGAACAACTTCTCCTCCTACGTCCGTGACTTCGACTTCAGCGTAGTACTCCCAGCGGCAGCAGGGGACTCAGGCAAGCCCACCGTTCCCGAGGACTTCGGCGATCTTCACGGCAAACTGTTCCAGCAATTCCTCGATTCCCCGGCATGCCAGGAACGCTTCCCGCAGCCGCCAGTGGTGTGCATCAGCGTCTCAACGAGCAAGACGTACAGGCGAACGGAGAACCGTCACCCAGTCCTGGGCGTCGAGTACCAGCAGGACGAGTTCTCGCTGACGGACGCGTACTTCGCAAAGATGGGGCTGCAGGTTCGCTACTTCATGCCACGCGGCAGCGTTGCGCCGCTCGCCTTCTACTTCCGCGGCGACCTGCTCAACGACTACTCCAACCTGCAGCTCATCGGCACGATCAGCACCATGGAGACGTTCCAGAAGATCTACCGCCCGGAGATTTACAACGCGAACTCCGCCGCCGCCGTCGTCTATCAGCCAAGCCTGGGAGAGCAGGATTACTCGCGGACCCAGATCGCTTACGACCGCGAGGAGCGCAGTCAGCTCGCGATTACTCAGGCGAAGTACACGGAGGAACACTTCATCACGCCCCACAAGGATCTATTGGACCAGTGGACCGCCAAATACCCAGCTCTCGTCAACTGACCCACGGAGAATCGTCAATCATGAACACACTTTTGCCCACCACCGTTGTCGGAAGCCTGCCGAAACCATCGTGGCTCGCACAGCCGGAGACTCTGTGGTCTCCGTGGAAACTGGAGGGAGATGAGCTGCTCGAGGGCAAGCAGGATGCTCTGCGCATCGCCATCCACGAACAGACCCGACGCGGCATCGACATCGTCAGCGACGGCGAGCAAACCCGCCAGCACTTCGTCACCACCTTCATCGAACATCTCAGCGGGGTCGACTTTGAACAGCGCAAGACCGTGCGCATCCGCGATCGCTACGACGCGAGCGTGCCGACCGTCGTCGGAGCGGTGCGCCGCGAGCGTCCGGTATTCGTCGAAGACGCTAAGTTCCTCCGCGCAACCACAGACCGGCCGATCAAATGGACTCTTCCCGGTCCAATGACCATGGTGGACACGCTCTACGATGACCACTACAAGAGCCGCGAGAAGCTGGCGTGGGAGTTCGCCACGATCCTGAACCAGGAGGCGAAGGAACTTGAGGCGGCCGGCGTGGACATCATCCAGTTCGACGAGCCCGCGTTCAATGTCTTCCTCGATGAGGTCAAGGACTGGGGCGTGGCCGCGCTTGAGAGAGCGGCAGAGGGGCTGCGTGCGGAGACCGCCGTGCATATCTGCTACGGCTACGGGATCAAGGCGAACACTGACTGGAAGGCGACGCTCGGCTCACAGTGGCGGCAGTACGAGGAAACGTTCCCGCTGCTTCAGAGCTCCAGCATCGACATCATCTCGCTGGAATCCCAGAACTCCCACGTGCCCATGGAGCTCATCGAGCTCCTCCGCGGCAAGAAAGTCATGCTCGGGGCAATCGACGTCGCAAGCGAGATTATCGAGACCCCGGAGGACGTCGCCAACACCCTCCGCAAGGCCCTGCAGTTTGTCGACGCGGACAAGCTCATCCCCAGCTCCAACTGCGGTATGGCACCGTTCCCCCGGGACGTCGCACTGGCTAAACTGAGTGCTCTCAGCGCAGGGACGAACATCATTCGCGAAGAACTCGCCCGCTCTGCAACCACGGTGTCATAACCATGTTTCACGCTTACCCCCCAGACACCTGGCTCGAGGCTCCCAAGCCAGGCTTCCCGTCCTCCCTCTCGGCCGACGACTTCAAAGCACTGTTCCGTGGTCACCCGGGAGGTGTCGCCGTCATCACGGCGGATGCCGGCGAAGGACCGGTGGCGCTGACGGTATCATCGGTCGTGTCAGTGAGCGCGGAACCTCCGTTGCTGATTTTCTCGGTCTCGGCACTGTCCTCTGCCTCCGATGTGCTTTCACGCGCGGAAACCGTCGTCGTGCACCTGCTGGACGCGCACGACGTCGACTTGGCGAAGTTTGGAGCGACCCCCGGCGCCGACCGCTTTGACCAGACGCACCGCTGGTCGACCCTTGCAACCGGCGAAGCGGTTTATGACGATGTCCGCGCCTGGGTGCGCTGCGCCGTCATCAATCGCATGGAGGTGGGAACCTCCACAATCATCGCCGTTCACGCCCTGGAGTCCCGCGTGATGCGTGACGTCCAAGCAGGCGAACCCGGCGACGCTCTGGTCTACCACAACCGCTCATGGCACCGTCTGGGTGAGCATTCCAAGCATGAAGGCTGAGCGCCGCGCCAGCAATGCGAGGCAGCAAGCCGAACGGCGCACGACGGCGGGTGCATAACTCCCGCCGTCGTCCTCGTTGACATCGGAGCATCCATCGACTTCCTGAAGTACAACCCTGGTCTGCACGCATGCGACGCTTCGGTTCGCCTTCGAGAAGCTCCCACCGGAAGCGTTTTAACGGCACCGTACTGGCGATCGATGAGCTCTATCATGTCTCCGCGGACACCGAAGCGAACCGTTCGGCGCGCTCCTGCGTGAGGCCATGAACGGCTCAGACGTATGAGTACTTATCGGCGTCAAAAGTACCGGTGGAAGAAGCGCGGGGACTGCGGTTCGCGGCGAATCGGACAATTACAATCAGCCGCGCTTTGCTAGTCCGTCGGCAGGAATATCCTGTCGAAGCAAGAACGTTCCCGCACGCTTACTCATCATGTAATTCGGGCTGGTAGGTGCCGGCGCTCCACTCCTTTCCCTTGGGGATCGAGCATTCGGCAGCGAACCGGGCGACTATTGAGATGAAAACCGACGATTCTCAAGTCCTTTGGGTAGTCGGCCATGCAACCGGGTGGCGAGCCTTTCATTGTCGGGATGGCGTCCTGGTCACGCCACCATCGCCGGCAACGGACAGACATCATGAGCTCCAGACGTCGTGAGGGTCACAGCCACTCAAGGAGCCGTCCGCGAAGAACGGGACGCCCACCCGGCGCCAATAAGCTGTGGGAATCGACCGTTACGCCAGGCCGTGCCACGGCGGAGACGGCTGACTTCGGCAGCTTTCCCGTGCCAGGCATAGCCCGTGTGGGGCGGGGTCCATCTGCCCAAGCCCTGGATGTCATACAGAGCAGGCATCGGCGACAGTACGCTGGCCAGTCACCGCAAAGTGTCAAGGCAGCCCGAAGAACGCAGATGTGAATACCGGCAACCAGCCGCAACAAGGAGATCTAGGCGTGGACGACGTGCACACCCTCTTGGGTTTGATAATGCATCGGCTAACTCCGGGTCCTCACGCCAAGGACGCGTAGAAGTCCGGTGGTTTCGACGCCCCGCCCCGCCCCGAAGTCATGTTGTGGTCCCCACCTCCACCCATGAAGAGGTGTAGGCAAACCATGACCTACCCGGCCGCACCACGAGAGGAATCCATGGCCCCAGTAGAGAGCCAGCGGAGGGCCAACCAGCCAAGACCCTGAACCCGCTCCCCCACAACTGAACAGGCCAACCGGCAGCCAGGCACAAGCCGGCACCACACATCAGAGGTCGTGTCAACAATTGTCAACACGTTAAAGCAAAAACCCCCTCTGACGAGAGGAAACAGGCTGGTTGACCGGTGCAATTGTGCGCACCCCAACGGCTGCGGAATTCCTCGCTGCGGGTTCTCAGCTCGCGGATAAGGTCGTGAAGCTCCTTGTTATGCCGATCCCGGCCGCCTTCGGACAGCGCCTGGAAAATTGCTACACCTTTGGCCGGAGCATGGGAGGTCGGCTGTCGGCACTATCGGCATGTATAACCTGGCATGGGACTACCAAGCGGAGAGCGACGCTAATCCCGGCGATCCAAACTCCTGCTCAACCCAGCCGGAATCGGTCATCAACCGCCACCGCCAGGACAACATCCAGTCCAAGCTAGCCGATCCCGTCGATGCCCTGTCGCATCATGGCGTTCAGGGCATCAACGCCACCTTGGACGGTTCCGGTCACGGCGAGGTCTACCAACTTCAAGAGCAGCGCCCTTACCTTGCCAGCATCGGGAGCCAGTGAGTAAATCTCCCCATCTACTTCATTGGCGATAACCTGCGCTTCGGTCGTTACATCCTCACTGACTCCAAGAACCATCGGGTTCAACATGGCGCGTACAGAGCCGAGGATGCGCTCTACTACTTCAACCTGCCCGCGCGTCATGGAGTTGGACTGCGTGACATTGGAGCTCTGCAGAGCAACGTTGACAGCCTTAGATCCCGTAATGGTTACGTTGTTCGTGACCCCAGCTGCATCCAAGGCTCTATTGACTGATTGTTCAGCCTCTATGACCTTGCTGCCTCTGGTGGTGATGGTCGGCCTCAGCAACTCAGCACCCCATGTCTTGGTGCCGTCGATGTATTCCTCGTCAATCAACCAGTTTGAAGCCCGTGCCAGCTCCTCTTCTGAGTAAGGCTCGCCTAGGAAGTGATTCTTGGAGCTTTTAAGGAAGTCACTGATGCCTAAGACGTTCGCCCCCTTCAGCTGCTCGTCGTAAAGCCAGTTGAGGACGGCATCCCGCACCTCCTTGACCCGGCGCCGCGGATCAGTCCGTAAAGCCTTGAAGTCTTCCGCGACGTCTATGCCCGCCTGAGTCAGAACAACAGAGTCGATGCCTCCAACTGGCTTTTCAAACCATATCCATCTGTGCTCTTGCAGGGCTTCGAGGTCGCCCGTAACGCTTTTTTTAGGGCGTCCCTGCAACCTCGCCACGGTGTACAACTCACTGACATCCATCTGACGTTCACCACTGAGTGGCAGCCAGTCAACAAGACGTGAAAGCAGCTGTAGGTGCCGGAGTCCGGACATGGTTTGAACTAGTGATTCAACTGTGGACAACAACTTCCCCTTTAGTTTGAGCAACTTCTTTGCCGGTCGGTGATGCCTTCCCTAGATGGCAAGAGCGGCGGATATTCGTTCTCGGTTTAATGCCCAGGCAAGTTCTGGTTCCCGATCGATAACCTCGACCCGGATGACATGCGGGATACCCATTGCGGGTAGGACTAAATCTTTCATACTGTCGTAGAAGGCTCCCTGTTTCGCCCGACTCCTCGGACCGAAATTCACGGTGTCGTTGGCAGCCCAGCCAGTTCGGTCTATTCGAGGACCGTGCAGCCGGCAGAGCGCCCGGTACTCCTCCAGGTCAAAGCCGTAGTCCACGTCAGGCCCATAAAAGTCCAACATCTTCAGGCGGTGGGTACTGAAGTGCTGCTCTTCATCCACCTCGATGTGGATGCCGGTTGGTTCGTGGATCAAGTCGAAGTCAGCGCGCTTGGTGCGTTTCGGCGAGCGCATGACATCTAGGTAGCCATCCAGAGCTTGTGCCATCTCCAGAACCGTGTCGAAGAGCGGTCCAGATTGAGTCGCCAGACCAAACGGCCCTCGGGTGCCGATCCAGTCGTAATTAGGAGCTGGCACCAGAGTCACACCGTCCTTGGCCGCAGCGACAAGAAACCGCTGCTCACACTCAGGCAAATTCCGCGAGGGATTTACCCCAGGAATTGAATGGCCTGTTCGATGACGCTGATGACAGCCGTCGATACACCCTTTGTACCGTGCTCAGCCACGATCCCCGTCAGGCGCTCCAGTGCCTGACGGATCTTTCCCGGCTCAGCGTTCACATCGGCGGTTTCTTCCTCAAGCTCGCCTACGAGAGTTTCAGCCACTTCTAGCTGCTCTTCCGGGAGGTTGAGAGCCCCGCTCAACGCGCGATACGAATCAATCACATCGCTGATCTTGCCCAACTGCTCCCGAGTCAGGGTATTGCTCTGGGTCACGTTCGAGCTGTCCTGTGCCACATTGACGTTCTGAGAGCCGGTGATGTTGATGCTGCGGTCTGTCATTGAGATTCCTCCTGCTTGCCATTCATTCACGGAGCGACCGCTTTCGACGGCGCGGTTACCTTTTGAAGTGATTTCTGCATAGTAGATGTCGTTGTCGGCAGACTTTTTGCCGACGATGAACCCTTCTTCATCCAACCAGTTCTTAGCGTCTTTGAGTTCCTGCTCGCTGTACGGCGAGCCGTAGAAGGAGCACTCGCTGTGGAAATCACCAGGAGCGTCGTCGCCCTCGTACAGCCAGTGCAAGTAAGCATCGCGGCATGCCCTGTTACGACGAACCTTGTCCTTAATGAAGGTCCGGTATTCCTTGGTGGCATCTAGGCCCGCTTGCTGAATAAAGACGTTATTTATGCCAGCCAACGACTCAAAGCACTCAACCATACCCAGAGACTGCAGGTATTTGAGGTCGCTAGTTACGGCTGCCGATTCAAGCCCCCACTTCGCACCTTCAGCCCGGATCGGACTGACACCTACCTGACGATCTCCGTCAAGAGGTTCTAGCTCCGTTAGTGCCTGCATGAGGCGCAACTGTCGCAGGCCGGCCGGTGACTGGATCAGCGATTCAACTACAGACAAATGGTCCCCCTAAGAGTGCGAGCTAACGTGCTCAACCACTCTAGCCATGGGGTCTGACAATGACTGGCACACGGGTCACGTTGTCCAGCGGACCGCCTGTGAGCGTCCTCACACCATGACGGCTGAACTCCGCTTCCCGGTATGGGGTCCGGCACGTCGCGACAAGCGCCGAGTGTTCGCCAAAGCAGAAGCTCCCATCACCGATCCGCACACCGAGCTGCATTACCAGACCGCGACGAGGGCCATGACATCCATCGAGACCGCGTAAGCCTGTCGAGCAAGATCCCCAGACGAACATACGTGCTCTTACTGGTCAGAACACGCTCTCGGACAGCAACAAAAGAAGGCCAACGGGGCCCGACCATGGGCAAGCCGCCGCGATGTCATCCGGGTAAGCAATCGGCCGGCGCATCATGTTGCGCTGACAACGCTACACATATGCCGGAGGAATTGCCGTCCACCATGGACTACCACACTCGCCCAGTCCAGTCCCAACTAACGGTGGCTCGACGCCTCGACACATTTCCCAGGTCACCGTAGTCTCTGGATAATACTGGGGACGTTCAAGGAGTCGCAATGTCAAAGAACTCACGCTTCAAAAGCGGCTTTACTCTTGGTGGTGAACAAGCAGAAGCGGATCCTCTTCTCGCCGATGCCTTCTACGAGTCCGGCGACTACGACGTCATCCGCTCTAAGGAAGATCCCAGATGCTTCGTCATCGGGCGTACCGGGGCAGGAAAATCTGCGGTATTCCAACGCATCGAAGAAGAGATCCCAGAACATGTCATCCGAATCAACCCTGAAGACTTGTCTTTGCCTTACATAACCGACTTGCAGGTTATCCGATATCTCGACTCCCTCGGCGTCAACCTTGATCTTTTCTGGATTGCTTTGTGGAAGCATGTACTTCTTGTCGAAATAATACGTCATCGCTACAGCGTCAATACACCAGCTGCAAAGCAGAGCTTTCTGAAGAACCTCCGCGAACGGATATCAAAAGATCACGGCAAGGAGGCGGCACTCGGCTATCTTGACGAGTTCGAGGGAAGGTTTTGGTGTGAGACAGAGGAGAGAGTTCGCGAGATAACGGACAAGTTCACCCGCCGCATTGATGCCGAAGTTGAAGGAGGGACTAGTGGCGGCTTTGTTTCGGCACGTGCTGTCGCGTCCACTGGCACGGAGGCTTCTACCGAATCCAGGGCAGAACAAACTGAACGGTTTCAGCGAATTGTTAATGACACACAGCTGGCAAAATTGAACAAGATGATCTCCGTGCTGGACGAAGATATACTTGATGACCAACACTTCACATATGTCATCATCGATGATCTGGACCGGGACTGGATCGATGAGCGACTTGCAAATGACCTGATCCGCTGTCTTTTTCGAACCGTTTTGGACCTAAAGCGCGTGAGAAATCTCAAAGTCGTGGTTGCACTAAGGACGAACATTTTTCAAGAGCTCGATTTCGGAAAGAAGAGCGGCGGGCAGGAGGAAAAATTTCGCTCACTGGTCTTACACCTCCGGTGGACAAGGGCAGACTTGCAAGAGCTTCTGGACGAGCGCGTCAAGGCCTCAGCGGCAAGGACCGACGTCGCAGCCACATCGATGGGTGATCTTCTTCCTCATGCCAATAAAACGAGAGGGAATCCTCTCCACTACATGTTGGAGCGCACCCTCATGCGGCCGCGCGATGCGATCGCCTTCGCAAACGAATGTCTTGGCGTGGGTATTGGAAAGACCCGATTGACTTGGCAGGACATTCACAATGCAGAACGCACCTATTCGGCCAAACGCCTCCTTGCGCTTCGAGACGAGTGGAAACCCACATATCCTGGGATAGATCAAGTTTTTGCCAAGTTTCGCGGGTGTTCGGGCCGAATGGATAAACAAGAATTCCAACGCCGACTTGATGAGGCTATGCTGCTTATATCAGAACCGAATTTCCCTGGCACGGACTGGCTAAAGGATCTATCCTCCGCCATGTGGTCCCCTGGAAAAGACTCGACCGGCTTTGCTCTTTATCAGCCATTGGCAAAGTTGCTATATTCGGTTGGACTCATAGGCTGTGCAGTTCGTTCTTCACGAGCACCGACCTTCTATCTCGACGACCCTTTATTTGCCGATTCCGAGTCAAATTACGAGCAATGTGAATACTTCTTTCCGCACCGCATGTATCAAGCCGCATTGAATGTGAAGGCAGGAAACACTGAAACTACGAATTGACAGCACCTATACATTCGCACTAGATAGGACATTTATAGGTCCGAATACGACTGTCTCGCCCTTATAGTAGCTGTCTTGACGCATGGTCATTACGCAAATGGCGGATGACCAAGTCCGCGAGATCCATCAGTCTTTTGAAAATTTCCCTGTAACAGTGGATGCGTTGCTCCGGCCTTGGGAACAACTCATCCATTGTTGTATTCCGCCGCCGTAAGCACCGTCATTCTTCCTTGGCATTTCTCGAGGCTGTGGACGAAGAGATAGCTGCACCTGTGGAAGAGATCCGCGATCTCGTCAACTCAATCAGTGTGTTCAGCCTCCTTGGCAGTACAGCTAGGATGTGCCCGAAACGGCAGTCGGCTGAACTCAGTCCTGCCGTCGCTCGGGAGCTTGGTATTGCTGCTGAGTAGGAAAGCTCCAACCCGAGAGATCGGGGTCTCAAAGGCGTTGAACTGTGGCTTGTGTCGTTCTTCAAGCGTGATGACGGCAGTTTCGCTCAGCTCCAAGTGTTGACCAATGCGCTAAAGAATACGTTCGGTTGGGGGCAGAGTTGAGTCGCTCGCTTTGCTTCACGCCTGTAGTCATGCCAGTCGGTAAGCTAGGAACTGCTCCGGGCGGCATCACAACCCGCCCATTCCCACAGAAACCTGGAGCCTTGCGAGCTATCAACATGAGGTCATGAATATGGGCGATCGCGCCACAAAACTCCTTCGCGACATTCAAAGCGGCGCACTGGACAGCTCGAGTTCGATATCGGACCTCTTGCGGAAATGTGTAGCGCTTGGAGGCGCATCCGGCTCTCGGGAACTCGTGGCTTGGGCCTCATCCGAACTGAACGGTTACCGAGGAAAGACAAGCGAGTTGCCCGCGTACAGGAGAGTCCCGGCTCCGTTGCTCATAGACGGTATCGCGGGTTGGGCTCAGTTCCAGCGACAGGTTATTGCCCCTAGTTCCTTGCCGGAGTTTGCGCAGGATGCGATAAAGGAAGAAGTACCGCTTTCTCAGGGAATCGGGCAGCTCGAGGAATTGGCTGGCCACGCAAACGGTGACACCGTGATGCTCTCACCTCCCGGCTCAGCCGAGCTAGTCCGGCTATGGAACCACGAGAACCAGAGTGACACTCACGAGATCCATCGTTTGTACTGGGCAGTTTCCAAGAGCGAGATAATGGGAGTCACCCATCAGGTAAGAAATCGGCTGATCACTCTTATCGCCGAGTTTGAGATTGAATTCGAAACGGCAGATTCAACACGCCAGGCTGTTGATCGTGCCGTTCAGGTCACTATGGGCAACGGCTCCAGCGTTGCTATCGTTTCGTCCCAAGGGCGCGGCTCGAGAAGCAATGTGAAGGTGAAGAATGGAGCCGATCCGTTGGGCAATCCGAAATGGTCCGTCAGCAAATTCTTAGGGACGGGCCTGATTGGCATTGCCACGATCGCAGCCGCGTGGTTCGGATATCTCGCTCTGCTCAAATAGTCAGGAACGTTGTAGTGGGCTGCCAGTGGACGCCTGCTTGACGTTACGAGGCTACCTCGTGACGTCAACTGTAATGCCGTCTTGGCATCAAGGACCGGGACGCTACAGCTTTACGGTACGTCCGTTTTTGTTGATGAAACCCACGGGAGTAGAAGCAACCACGGCTAGAGTTCTCAGCGCCGGATCAACGACCTGGACGAGAGTGGATGCAATGAACGGGAGCCTGGCGTTTGCGTTACGCGGTACCCCTGAAGGTTGAAGGCGAGGCGATCTGCAGCTCTGCCGTTCTGCTCCATTGTGTTCATTATATGTCGGCAAGTGCCTTCAGTTCCTGTCGCAGCTGGTCGAGACGGTTGGGGTCATATCGTACAAGTGCATGGCCCACGCTTTGCGGTATGAGGTGGTATGAGACGTGGGGAGGATCTTCTCCTCTTCCATTAGGCCAGTACCCTTCCGCATTGGACGCGATCAGCACCCTGCTCACTCGCTGATTGGGGTGAAGTTGCCCGGCGCCGCGAGGCTTTTCCGACACTTCAAACTGCCTGACAATTACCTCGGCGGCGGCGTCCCGAACTCGCTCGCGGGGGTCCAGCTGACCATCTTCATCAATCCAGAGGGGCTGCACTCCGACTAACGTGCCCTTCTTGGTTCTGTATAGAAATGGCGCGTTTTGCCCGTGTGCAAACACGCGAGTGAGTCCCGTGGGGAGTGAGAATGTGAGGTCAGTTAACACACTTCGCCGAAGAGCGGTGAATCCCGTAGAAGTCGACACCGATTCGTTGACGGCCTGCCTCAGATTGGAGAGCTGCGTAGCGGTTTCAGGATCATGCTTGTCCTCGAATACTGCCGTGATTCTGTCAAGCGCTCGGGTCTGCACCGCTGACAGCCCTGGTACGGCAAGCGATTCAAAGATGCCCAGCACGGCTTTTTCCTTGAAGTGGTTTGCAGGGGTTCCATCTTTACTGGCCTGTTCATACGCCCACTGGAGAACGGTCCACCACTGGTCCTCGCCGTTCTTGCGCGCAGTTTCCGCGTTCGCATCAGCAACGTTTTGGTTGGCACTCTCGGCTTTTGCTACCTGTTGCTTGATTCCTCGATAGGCGACGGTTGCTGCGAGGACAGCGAAAAGTCCGGCCATTGGAGGTCCGGTGACGAAGTCATATCCAAGTCGTCCCATCTCATCAAGCCATGCTCCTATATTCGCTAGGGTCTGCTCAGAAATAGGAGAAAACGGCACCCGCGCGGCAGCGGAGGAATCTAGGGGGCGGGAAAGGCTCACTCGGACAACAATAGGCGATATTGCACGTGTGGCTACGCAGGCGAGCCGGTGGCCAGGAGTGACCGAGTCGAGTCCTTTCCTTGACGGTTGGGGCAATATTTCTACGGATCAGATCCCCAGGGGGGCGAACTAGGAAGCTGCATTGATCTCGTTGCCGGCAGTTCAAGCGAAGAGGTTGTCGATCAAGCGATCAGCGAAGTGATGGCTGAACGGCTCGGCCATACAGAATAGTAAGCAGTACTGTACATGAGGGCCCGCATCGGCAGACTGATCGGCCTCGGTTTGCCTGGCCCGACGAGCGTGTGAACTCCAAATGCTCGGCGACCTTGGAAGGGACCGTAGTCCGCGCCGGACACTCCCCCATTTTAGTCTTAGAAGTCATGTTGCGCCCTATCCCTCTACCCATGAAGAGGTGTAGGCCAACCACGACCTACCGAACGAACCAGGAAAGGAACGCATGATCCCAGTTCAGAGCAAGCGGAGGGCAAACCAGCCACACCCCTGAACCCGCTCCCCCACAACTGAACAGGCCAACCGGCGGCCAGGCACAAGCCGGCGCCACGCATCAGAGGCTCGTGTCAACAATTGTCAACACGTTAAAGCAAAAACCCCCTCTGACGAGGGGGTATGCCGTGCCCGAGGTGGGACTCGAACGGGATTCCAGGCCTTGGGATCACTGGGAAGTTGCGGAAACATACGGAATCCGGCCCAGTCCGGTGGGTGTACAGGCCAGTTCGTGGCGAGAAGTGTGGACACTGTCCACACTTCTTTTTTTGCTCGATTGACCACAGAAAGAACAGCGACCCGCACCTTCTCCGCCCCTCGAACCGGCGCCAGCCATTTGGAGCCGCCACCCCTGCAGATCGCTTACTCGATGGCACCCTTTCAGCCCGCTAGCAGCCTCCTGCCGGGGTGAGGCCGCGACCTCTAGGCACGACTCCCCCCGACCGGTCGAACGACCCACGATCCGACCACACTCCGCCCCGCCAGAACCTAACATCGAACACAATGACAGCACCTCCTTCCTTGATACATGGTGGAGACTACTCCGAGCATCATGACAACGCCTTCCGCCGGCCCGGCGACAGAACGTCCGTCATCGGCGCTTGAATTACGGGAGTAGAAATAGCTGCGCTGGGCAGGGCCTCTGCACAATCAGGGCGCTAAGGCGCCGGACACGATCCGGAAACTTCGCTTGGCGCTCCTACGTCGCTCCCATACTCCCGAACGTTGCGTCCCTGGCCCGGTCCCCCAGGTTGCACTCCGGCCCCAGCCCAGCGGCGAGGTCCCCTATCAGGGCGCCCCACCGACCAACGACCACAAACACAACAGATAAGGGCAAAGGACCAGGACAATGAGTGCGCTCACCGGTGGGCTCTGGTCAGCGTGACAGGAGTAGCGCTTCACCTTGGCCGCCACCGCCGCACAGTGCCACCGCAGCCTTGCCGGAGCCGCGACATTGAAGTTCATATGCTGCAGAGACCACTAACCGGGCACCGGAGGCACCAATCGGATGGCCAAGGGCGATCGCTCCGCCGTTGATGTTGACCTTGTCCATGGCGATCCCGAGCAGCCCGGCCGAATGCAATGCTACCGAGGCAAACGCCTCGTTGATCTCCACGAAATCCAGGTCTTCCACGCTCCAACCGGCCGCACTGAGCGCCTTGGCGATGGCCAAGGACGGCTTATCCGGTAGCGAGGTGTCCGGGCCGGCAATTTGCCCGGGGGCACCGATCATTGCCATGATCTTGAGGCCATGGGCTTCTGCGTAGCCGCGCGTCGTTAGCACTACGGCGGCGGCACCGTCGTTGAGTGGCGAGGCATTTCCTGCGGTTACCGTGCCTGTTGGGGAGAACGCTGGCCTGAGCCTGCCAAGCGACTCCTCGCTGCTGTCCGGACGCACACCTTCGTCTGTGCCTGCGATGTGGACCTCTCCGCGGCGCCGCGGCACTTTGATCGGGACCAACTCCGCGTCGAAATGCCCGGCGGCCTGGGCTGCCGCCGCCCGCCGATGGGATTCCGCCGCCGCCCTATCCTGGGCCACGCGGGGAATCCCCAACGCCTCATTGGCACCGTCCGTAGCCAGCCCCATTGCGGCATGTTCGAACGCATCGGTCAGTCCATCGTGGGCAGCTGAATCGACCAGCACGGCATCTCCGTAGAGGTGCCCTGCGCGGGACCCCGGCAGCAGATGCGGGGCGTTGCTCATTGATTCCTGACCGCCTGCAACCACCACCGCGGCTTCTCCCAGTCGCAGCACGCGGCTCGCGTCGATGATGGCGCTCAGCCCGGAGAGACACACCTTATTAACAGTCGTAGCGTGGGCGCTCAGCGGAATACCCCCAGCGACGGCAGCCTGCCGTGCGGGATTCTGTCCTGCTCCGCCCTGGAGTACATGTCCCATGATGACGGCGTCGATGGCCTCGGCGTGGATACCAGATCGGTCGACCGCCGCGGCAATGGCGGCGCCGCCTAGTTCGACGGCGGACAGCGGGGCAAGCTGACCCATCAACTTGCCTTGCGGCGTGCGGGCGGCCCCAACAATGACAACATCTGTAGTGCGGTTCAATTCTTCTTCTCCTGAGACGGGACGGCGGGGTGGAGATGGACGTTACGGGCTGTTGCTTGGGGCGGCCCGGGACTTTCGCCGGCGGGCGTTACTAGACGGCGGGGACGGGGACGCGTAGCCCGTAATGGAAGACTGTGCCCGTTTCCCGGTCCAGCAGGGGTGTCAAGCCACCGGTATGGAACGGGAAATTGGCGCCGAGGATCATGCACAGGTCGACCTCCTCGGGCCCCGCCACCACCGACTCGTCCAGCATCGCGGTGACCTCCCGGGCCAGTGCGGCCAGAATTCGGGCGCGTACCGCGCCTGCATCTGTCGGGTACGACGCCGGCAGCAGCATGGCAGCGGCAGGTGAGATTTCGCCGTCGTTGTCCAAATAGCCTGGGAGCCCCGCGGCCACGAGCGCAACCAGGCTGGGGCTTTTTCGAAAGCGCTCCGGAGACGCCCGACGCATGGCCTCGCAGATATGAAGCTGCACGGCAGGGCCGATGAATTGCAGAAGCTGCAGCGGCGTCATGGGCAGTCCCAGCGGATCCAGAGCGTGGTTCACGGTGGCGGGGTGAGCCCCGTCGTCGAGCAGGAACAGCACCTCGTTGAACAACCGCGTTAGCACGCGGTTCACCACGAACCCGGCTGTGTCTCTGGTGAGTACGGCCGTCTTTCCCAGCATTCGGGCCAGCTCAAACGAGGTTGCAAGTGTGGTCTGGTCCGTCTGGGGCGCCGTGATGATCTCCACAAGTGGCAAGACGGCCACGGGATTGAAGAAGTGGAAGCCGATCAGCCGCTCCGGGCGGACCAGGGCGGCACCCATGGCCTCAACGGACAGAGAGGATGTATTGGTCAACAGCAAAGCATCTTGCCGCAGCAGCGGTTCGAACTCGGCGAACACTGCGCGCTTGACCTCCAGTTCCTCAAAGACAGCTTCGATGACCACATCGCAGTCAGCAAACGCGGCCTTGTCCGTGCCTCCAGTGACCAAAGGGCGGATGGCCTCGGCGTCAGTGCCGCACAGCTGCCCGCGGGCCACGCGCTTGTCCAGCTGCCCGTCGATCCAATCCAGTGCCGCGTCGATGCGTTCCTGGGACAAGTCCGTCATCAGTACAGGTACTCGCAGCTGCTGCGCGAAGAGGAGGGCGAGCTGGCTGGCCATCAGCCCGGCACCGATGACGCCTATTGAGCGGACCGGCAGTGGCTCGGCCATGGGCCTGCCCGCGGGCTTCTTCGCCAGGGATTGTGTGAGGTGGAAAGCATAAATGCTGGCCCGGGCCTCGTCGGAGAGAAGCATCTCGCCGAATGCCCGGATATCCGCGTCTTTTCCGACCGTGGCGGCGGGCTGAGCGGCAGCCGCAGCGATCAGCTCCAGGGCTCGGTACGGGGCGGGCGCAGCGCCGTGCAGTCGTGCGTCGAGCTGTGTCCGAACGGCCGCCAGCGCTTCGGATCCACCGACACCGCCGGAGGGCTTCTGCTCCGCCCTGTCGCGGAAGCGACCACCAGTCCCGACCTTGCCGGAGAGGACGCCGACAACGTAATCGAGCGACGCCGACAGGAATCCGTCCGCCGGCAGCAGCACGTCGACCAAGCCAAGCTCGGCCGCGGTCCGGGCGGAGAGGTTGTTGCCCGCGAGCGAATCCGTGACCACCAGTCGGGATGTGTGTTTCGGGCCGAGTAGTGCCACCGCGCGCGGGATGCCGCCCCAGCCAGGCACCAGGCCAAGCCGAACTTCGGGAAAACCCACGGCCCGGACGGAGTCCGCCGCGGTGCGATAGTCTGCATGCAGCGCAAGCTCCAACCCGCCACCCAGCGCGATCCCATTAATGAACGCGAAGGTGGGCACCGGAACTGCGGCCAGCCGGCCGAGCACCTCCAAACCCCGACGCGCCACGTGCTCGGCTTGCTCCACCGTGGCAGCCGTCATCATCGTTCTCAGGTCCGCCCCGGCACAGAAAACCGGGCCCTCGCCAGTCACTGCCACCGCGTCCACCCTTGCGAGGTCGAGGTCTTTTAGCGCAGCCTCGAAGCCGGCCAGCGACTGCGGGCCCAACGTCACAGGGCGGTGGCCGGAGTTCTTGAGTGTCAGGATGGCAATGCGAAACCCTGAATGATCCACATAGGCGGTGCAGGTCTTGGTAACGGATTCCGCGGCCGGGCTCCTGGAGTCAGCATCACGTAAATTCTCGTTCACGATACTCCCCCGCACGCTACGAAAAGCTCGGGATGCCGGTGATCGCGCGGCCCATGATCAACGTATGGATCTCGTCGGTGCCCTCGTAGGTGCGGACGCTCTCGAGGTTGTTGGCGTGCCGCAGGGGTGAGTGTTCAAGGGTGATCCCGTTTCCGCCGAACATGGTGCGGGCGGAACGGCAGATCTCGATCGCCTGGCGGACGTTGTTGAGCTTTCCAAAGGAAATGTGCTCGGGACGCAGACGACCAGCGTCCTTGAGTCGCCCTGTCTGAAGAGCCACAAGTGTTCCCTTCTGGATCTCCAGGACCATGTCCACGAGCTTCTGTTGCGTCAGCTGGAAAGAAGCGAGGGGTTTACCGAACTGGGTGCGCTGCTGCGAGTAGGCCAAGGCCGCCTGGTAGGAGTCGCGGGCAGCGCCCATGGCGCCCCACATGATGCCGTACCTCGCTTCGTTGAGGCACGAGAACGGCCCACGGAGGCCCACCACCCCGGGCAGCACCGCGGTCTCTGGCAGATGCACGTCCTCCAACGTGATGTCGCACTGGATTGATGCGCGCATGGACAGCTTCTCGGAAATCGGTATTGCAGAGAAGCCGGGAGTGTCGGTTGGGACCGCGAAGCCGCGGATGCCGTCGTCGGTATTCGCCCAGATGATCGCAACGTCGGCAATAGACGCGAGTCCGATCCACCGTTTGGCTCCGTTCAGCACCCAACCCGAACCGACATGTTCCGCTCGGGTGAGCATGTTGGCGGGGTCGCTGCCCGCGGTTGGCTCGGTTAGGCCGAAGCAGCCAATCAGCTCACCCGCGGCCATGCCAGGCAACCACTGCTCCTTCTGCTCCTTTGAGCCGAACTTGGAAATGGCGCTCATGGCGAGTGATCCCTGCACCGAAACAAAAGTGCGGATGCCGGAATCGCCGGCTTCCAGCTCCATGGCCGCAATACCGTACTCGACGGCGGTGCGGCCACCGCAGCCGTACCCTTTGAGGTGCATGCCCAATAGTCCGAGACTTCCCATCTCCTTGACCAGTTCCAAGGGGAAGACTGCTTCCTCGTACCAAGCGTTGATGTTAGGCCGAATACGATCGTCAACGAATTGGCGTACCTGGACGCGCAGATCAATCTCCTGCTCGCTTAGCAGTGAGTCTATGTCGAGGTAGTCGGCGGCAAGATCGGTCACGAGTGTGCTCCCATAGGCTGTTTGTGGTTGATGTCGCGGGGGTGATTCGGGGGTTCTGCGATGGTCTGGCTGTTAGGGGTCGGCTGGCTAGTTAGCCAAGCGCGCACCTCTTCGGCGTGTTGCCCGAGCCGTGGTGGCCGACGAAGGTACGCGACCGGGGTCTCAGACAGGGTGATCGGGTTGGCAGCCAGATTTACGCTGTCCTCGTCGGGCCCCACAGTAACGCGGGCGTTCAGACCAAGGTCATTTGCCATCGCAAACGCTTCAGCGATGTTGTTGACCGGGCCGCAGGGAATCCCGCGGGCTGACAACACCCGGTACCAATGGTCGGCGGTCGCCTCAGTGGTCCGTGCCGTGATGACGCGATCTAGTTCGTCGATGTGGGCGACGCGGGACGAGTTGGTCGCGAAGCGCGAATCCTTCGCTGCCTCGGGAATTCCGAGCGCCTCGCACAACTGAATGAACTGCCGGTCGTTTCCGACCGCAACGACGACCGGTCGGTCCGAAGCCGGGAACAACTGGTAGGGCGCGATTGAAGGGTGCCGGTTTCCCAGGATGCCGGGGATGGCGCCTGCGGCGGTGTAACCGACGCTCTGATTAACCATGCTGGACAGCAAGGTGCTGAACAGGTTGACCTCAACGAGCTGGCCCCGGCCGGAAGTTTCGCGTGCCCGCAGGGCTGCCAGCACTCCGATGGCAGCGTGCAATCCTGTCAGCACATCGACGAGGGCGACGCCGGCCTTGACTGGCTCAGCGGAGCTCGGACCAGTAACGCTCATCAGTCCACCCACGGCCTGCACTAGCAAGTCGTAACCCGGCAGGGCCGCGGCGGCTTCGTCAGAGCCGAACCCGGTGATGGAGCAATACACAAGCCTTGGGTTAATTTCGGCGACCTTCTCGTAGGAAAGCCCGTGCCTCGCCATAGTGCCGGGACGAAAGTTCTCGATCAGCACGTCAGCGCGTCGAATCAGCTCCAGCAGATCATTGTGATCTTCCTGGGCGGACATGTCGGCTGTGAACGATCGTTTGTTGCGGTTCACGGATAGGAAGTACGTTGCCTCATGATGATCAGTGAACGGTGGCCCCCACTGACGGGTGTCATCACCGGAGCCGGGACGCTCTATCTTGATCACGTCGGCCCCGAGGTCCCCGAACAGCATGGTGGCATAGGGCGCAGCCAACACTCTGCTGAAATCGGCGACGATGATTCCCTTCAGTGCGCCCGCAGGTGGATCCTGCGAATCGGCGTCAGTCATGTGGCTCTCCTTTCAGGGTGATTAGTGCGCAGCCGCTGCGGCAGCGTTGTTGAACAGTGAGGGTCGCACGATCAGCATGATTGCGGCCGCGAGCAGGGGCAGCACGGTGACCTGCAGCAGGCCGGCTCCCTGCCAGCCGAGCATCGGCACCAGCGCTGCGAACAGCAGCCCCGAGAAGGCTGCCGACCCGTAGAAGCAGGTGACGAACAGACCGGCGGCTCGCCCGACCTGGTGGGGACGGACAGCCCGCTGGATCGCACTGTTGGTATTGGGAAAGAAGACTCCGGTACCGAACACACCCATCAGGCAGGCGAAGACGCACTGCCAGACGAAGGATGCCTGCACTACGTAGATCAGTACTCCGATGACCGCCATGACAGTCAAGGCAACTATCAGCAGGGTCCGCTGGTTGATCCGGTCACCGATCCAGCCGCCGAACAGCCCGGCCAAGCCTCCAATACCTACAAAGCTGAGCGCCAGTGCGGCCTCCCCGGTGGATATGCCAAGCTGAGTGGTCAGGTAGGTCGGGTAGAGACCCAGGAACCCGTACAGGGCGAGGGCCCCGCAGCCTGACGCGGCGGCGATCGCCAAAGAGTTGCGGTTGTAGGCCTTGGCCGGCATGTAGTCGTAGGAACCGTGGTCACCGGTCATGCTGATGGCCCGCTCAGTGAATTTCGGGCTGACGACGAACACGGCGACGAAAGCGATCACCAAGCCGATGATCCCGAAAATGAAAAACGGGGCCCGCCAGGATCCAAAGTGGCCGGCGAACATGACACCCAACGGCGGACCGAAGGTCGCACCCAGGCCGAAGGCGAACCCTAGGACCCCTAGGGCCAGACCGCGGCGGTTATGGAAGAAGGCGCCCACGGCGGCGAACAGCGCGGCGGCCTGCATCCCTTCCCCTAGCCCCGAGATGATCCGATACAGGGCCATGTCGCCCCATGAGGAGGCCAGAGGTGTGGCCATGGTGCCCAAGGAGTAAATCACAATGCTGACTATCAACACCGTCTTGCGCGAGAAGCGCTCGACGAGGAAGCCTGCAGGGATGCCCGCGATGGCCATCCCCAAGGTGAATATTGTGGCCAACAGTCCACCGGCCTGAAGGCTGAATCCGTGTTCGGCGCTGATGGTGCCGAGCAAGGGAAAGAAGACCTGTCGGTCCATCGCATTGAGCATAAACGTGAACGCCAGCACCGCAAATGACACACCAGCGACGAGCTTGGTGGGCATGCCCTCGGGGTTGTTCTTCACCCTGGATGGTTCAGGGCTGGACGGGATCGCGTCCATGGAGATGACGTCCATGGGCTCCGGGTATGTGGGCACGGCCGGCCCGGCGGGGGCTCCAGTCGAGGCCGGAGTTTGACCTGATCCGGACGGGTTCGAGTGGGACATCTTTGTCTCCTAGTCGAGAAGGTTTGGATTCTTGGGTGAATTTGGGCCAGCTGTTGATTTGGCTGGGGCGCATGACAGCTCCGAAGTGCGGCGTGGAGGACAGTCACGATGAAACCCGGAACGTTCGCTCCGGGGTTCAGCGGTGGACGCATTTGGTTCGCAACCAAATTGACAGTTTTCAGGCTGGAGGTCCTCGTCTAGCAAGTCTGCCGGCGAGCAACCATGAGTGGGGGAATGCTCGAACTAGTGCTAACGATAGCACCCTGGGCGATGGAGTCAAGAGGGAATTCAGGTCGCCTTGGTCGATGCCGGAGGCATAGCCAGTAACGGGAACCCCGGAGCCGCTCGGCTCGCAGCGGCCAGCCATCGGCTAACGCTGCGATCTGCCCGCGTTCCACATCTAAGCAATGGGCCCTTCTTGACTCCCGCTACTAGCGTGCTATCGTTAGCACGTGGACAGCGCCTTGCGCTAAGATCCCCGTTCGGCCCCGGTATGGTATTCCGCTACAGACAAGCGTAAAGGAGGAACGATGGTAACCACCAAGGACATTGCCGCACATCTGCAACTGTCAGTCTCCACCGTGGGTCGTGCGTTGGCCGACGACTCCCGTATCAGCGAACAGACCAAGGCCCGTGTCCGCCAGGCTGCTACCGAGTTGGGATATGTGGGTAACCACGCAGCCCGGATGATGCGAGGTGCTCCGAGCAATGTGGTGGGTTTGGTCATTCCCGATATCCGCAACAGCTTCTACTTCACTATCGCCCACGAACTGTCGGCCATTATGGCTCGCGAGGACTATCAGCTGACTCTGGCCGAGACATTCGATGATCGACTCATTGAACGTCGCCACCTCCGCGAGCTGTCCGCAAGCCGTGCCGCGGGCGTGATAATTGCACCAACACCCAACCCCCATAGTGACTCCGTAAACCTGCTGCGGGGCATGCCGCACGTACAGTTGCTGCGCAGGCAGCCTGCACTCGGCAGTCACTGGTTCGGCCTCGACGATCGCCGGGCCCTGGATGATGCCACTACGCATTTGCTGGATCTCGGCCACACCAGAATTGCCTACATCGGAGCAATGTCCGACCTGCCGACAGGCAGGGAACGCCTGGACGGTTACCGTCAGGCATTGCGGAAGAAGGACATTTCGCCACGTTCCGATCTGATCGAACTCGGCCCCCCCGCTTCGCCTGAACACGCCCGGGATGCGATGCGTCGGCTTCTGGACGGGCCCAAGCCCCCGACCGCCGTCGTCCTTGGTTCGGTTCTGCACACCGTGGGTGTGCTTGACTGCTTGTTGGAGCTGGGCGTCGACGTCCCCGCCGAACTGTCCGTCGTGGGCTTCGGCGACCAGAGCGGCTTTTCCTGGTGGGGGCCGGGGCTCACTACAGTGAGCCTCCCAATCGGCGACGTAGCCACCTCCTGCGGACTCTGGTTTGTCCGCCGCCTGAACAACCCCCCGGCCGGCAACGACCCTTACGAGTCGGTGTCAGTGGGCTGGATCGTGCCCCGAGGCAGCACTGCCGTACCGTCGGCGGCGTCGCGCAAGCGTTCTGCCTGAACTTCCACCGCACCGTATAAAACCCGCTTATGCCTATTCAAAAAATCGATAAAATGCTAACGATAGCAACTATCTGACCCCCCCATTGGAGAGATTGAGAATCATGCTGCCACCGGTCGATTTGCGTCCGCCGTTCAACATCACACGAACCAGCCATCTGCGGCTCAACGTCGCCGACTTGGCCACGAGCCGTGACTTCTACACCCGGGTCCTAGGCCTGGTGGTTACCGAGGAAGATGACTCGACGGTCTACATGCGCGGCCTCGCAGAGGCATGCCACCACAGCCTCGTGCTGGAGAAGAGCCCCGATGGCGGCACAGCCCGCCGAATAGGATTCCGGGTCTTCTTCGAGGAGGACCTTGACGAGGCTTACCGCTTCTTCCGTGAGCGGGACCTGCCAGCCGAGTGGGTGGACACGCCGCACCAAGGCCGCACGCTGCACGTCTCCGACCCGGTCGGGACGCCGCTGGAGCTGTGCGCAACCATGGAAACCCGCCCCAGGCTGCACATCAACTTCGAGCAGTACCAGGGCGCCCACGCCCAGCGGCTGGACCACTTCCAACTGCTCACGCACGACGTCTACGACCTGTGTGCGTTCTACAGCGCACTGGGCTTCCGCAACTCCGAATACCTGGAATACGGCCACGATCTGGTGGGCGCCTTCATGTACCGCAAAGGCACCTGCCTCGACCTGGCCATGGTGCCTGGCGCCGGCCCAAGCCTGCACCACTTCGCCTATACCGTTTCCGAAAGCCACGACATCTTCACCGCCTGCGACTTCGCTGGCATCCTGGGCTACGGCGACCAGGTGGAGCGCGGACCTGGCCGGCACGGACCCGGCGGCATGCTCTTCGCGTACCTTCGCGATCCGGACGGCCACCGCGTCGAGGTCTTCAACAGCCATTACCAGACCATCGACCTCGAGACCGAACCCGTGCGCTGGGACGCCGCTTCCGTCAGCACCAACGCCCGCTGGGGGCTCCCCGCCCTTGAGCAGTGGTACTTCGAGGCCTCATCCTTCAACGGCGTACCCCTGACGGCGCCAGCCATTCCCCCCGCCCCGATGACGCTGGAAAAGTTTCTGGCCAGCCCGCAGCCCCACTGATCCCCACCAGACTGGAGAATCACATCATGTCCCGAGTTCCTACTTTGTCCCGCGACGACGCCGCTTCGGCCCACGAGCAACCCTTATGGGACCGCCTTGAGGCCGAGCGCAAAGTGCCGACCGCCAACATCTTTCGCGCACTGGCGAATGCGCCGGTTCTACTGGACGCGTTCCTGTCCTACGCCAATGCCATGCGTGACAGCTCCGTGCTAAGCCCCAAGCTGCGCGAACTGGCAATCTTGTCTGTCGGCCATGCCACCGACTCGGAATACGAGATCGCGCACCACCAGTCCCACGGTCGCAAAGCCGGCCTCACCGACGAACAGCTCGCCGCAGTGGGCGAGGGTGGGAATACTAAGGTGTTCGACGAGTCAGAACGCGCCGTGATAGCCCTGGCACGCGAATCGACCACCAAGGTCCATGTGTCCGACGCTGTCTGGGCTGCCGCAGCCAAGCACCTCGATGACCAGCAGATGGTGGAGCTGACGTTGACCATCGCCTGGTACAACTCAGGCGTACGCGTCATGGGACTGCTCGGCATCGAACTTGAGGACAGTTACCGCAAGTAGTGCCCGCTGGACCTGCACCCAATAGACAACCCAATTCTTCCTTAGAAGGAGCCGTCAATGGCGACGATGCGCGCAGCCCGACTGCACAAGATCGGCGAACCCATGTCGATCGACACCATCGAAGTACCCCAGCCCCGGCCCACCGACGTACTGGTCAGGGTCAAGGCCGTCGGCATCGTGCCGAACATGGCCAACGTGATCAACAATTGGCCCACCTGGTACCCCCACCAGCCACTCCCCGCCTTCCCGGCGGTCTTCGGGCTCGATCCCACAGGGATCGTCGAGGAGGTCGGGGAATCGGTCATCAACGTCAAACCCGGCGACCGTGTGTACGTGAGTCCGCTGCGGTCCTGCGGCAGCTGCTATGCCTGTTCCGGCGGCACCCCCAGCCGCTGCCGCTACTACACACTGAACGGGTACTTCAGCACTTCACGTGACGGCCAGCGGATCTTCGACCTCTACCCCTACGGCGGGTTCAGTGAGTTCATGACGGCGCCCCAACAGGCTCTGGTCAAGATTCCCGATAACCTTCCGTTCGAGCTGGCCGCCCGCTTCGGCTACATCGGCACAGCCTATGGAGCGCTCCGCCTGGCGGACGCCGGACCTGGGACTGTCGCCCTGATTGACGGTATCACCGGAACATTGGGCGTCGCCGCGACTGTACTGTGTTTAAGCATGGGCGTGGCTAAAATTCTGGGCACTGGTCGCAACCAGGAGCTCCTCCAACGCGTGAAGGCGCTCTCACCGGACAGGATCGAGGTCATGAACCTCGGCGAACAGTCGTCCGGTGACTGGGCGAAAGCCCGGACGCGCGGCGACGGAGCCCACTTCGTCATCAGTGCGCTCGGCGCCAGGGCCGACGCGGCCACCATGGTCGACTCCATGCGAGGCGTCCGGCGCGGCGGTAAAGTCGTCAACGTCGGAGGGGTTTCCGGCGAGGTCCCAGTAGACATGAAATGGCTGATGGACGAGCAGGTCCAAATCCTGGGGTCCAACTGGTTTACCGCTGCCCAAGGGCAGGAGATGGCCGACATGATCGAGACCGGCACCCTGGACCTCAACTATCTGGAGACCGAGTCGTTCCCACTGCTTGATGTCAATACTGCGATTTCTGGTCGGCTGAAGGACCCCCGCGGCGGATTCAGCAACTACGTGGTACTCCCCTGACAGCAACGGGGCCAATCCTTCACACCGATTGGCAATGAATTCCCATGTGGGGGCGCTTGTGCGCCCCCACAACCATTCAGGCGCTGACGCCGGTGAGCACGAACGCCACCGTCGCTGGCGCCTGTGTTTTGTTGCGCCAGGCATGCCGCGCGGCTACCTGCACAACGGTGTCGCCAGCCCTCAGATGCACCTGTTCTCCGCCGTCCAGCTCAAGCCACACTTCACCCGCAATTACGACTCCGTAGTCGACACTGCGGGTGCGGTGCATGCCATCCGGCTCAAACACCTCCGCCAGGTCCGGCGCAAAGGTGGCCAGTTCCTGGCCCGCCGCGGCTGGATCGAAATCCGCGCTCTTAAACACGGATTCGGGGGCGTATGACACGATCACGAAGCTTGCACCACCAGGACCCGGAACAACCGGGCCGGTATTGTTGGTCGGCTCGACCCCGGGTGGAACGGGCGAAGGTGCCCCGGGAGTAAACCACACCCGGACCTGGGCCTGACCGGGCATGGTATCGAAGTCGTGGCTGTTGGGTACTTCGCCGTCGGACACCAGGACCGAATTTCCCTCGGGGTCTGTTCCGGTGACCACTCTACGCACTGTCACGTTTAGTTCCTCTCGTCGATAAATGCGATCGTTAGCACTATCCCTCGGCCGACCCGCGCTGTCAATAACTCAGTTTTCGCAGGTTCGCGGCGGCTTTCCCAATGGTGGCCAGGCAAGACCCCGCCCTCAGGCCACATCTAATTGCATCAAAGGGGTGACGAGTTTCGATTGTTAATGCTATCGTTAGCACATGCTTGTAGATGACTATCGCCCTCAAGACTTTGCCCCTGCCGGGGTTGTGTTGGCCCAGGCAAGTTTGCCGAAGGAATCGACGGCAATTTGGCTGGTTTACGGCGGCCGCGCGCTGCGCATGGCGGATTGGGCGGAAGAGTGGCCCTGCGCACAGTTCTCGACGGTTACCGGACTTATTCAGAAGTGGGCCACCCATCACGCCGACCTTCGACGGTTGACCGAACGGCCAGAAACCGCACAGGCAATCGCAGGGAAAGGGCTTCCGCTCGCCTCGCTGCAGTTGGAGAATCCGGTTCAACCCGCTCAGCTGTTCTGCACCATCGGCAATTACAGGAGGCAGGTCGTTGAGGCTGCCGTCGACGCCGGCGACCCTGCAGACGCCGAGCTCCTGCGCGCTGCAACCATGCGGGCGCTGAATCAGCGCCGCCGCGATGGTGCCCCCTACATCTGCCTGACCAGCAGTGACCGCGTCGGCTCTCCGACGGGTCAGCTCATCCTGGGCCCGGACACGGACACCCTTGACTGGGAGGTCGAGATCGGTGCCGTCATCGGCATGGTTGGTTCGGGGCTCACCCCGTCCGAGGCACACGAGGTGATCGCTGGCTACTGCGTGGTCAATGACCTGACCATCCGCTCCCGTGTCGTCCGGCCCGACCTGCCGGGCTTGGGCAGCGACTGGCTGCAATGCAAGGGCCTTCGGGGATCCCTTCCGCTCGGACCGTGGTTCGTGCCTGCCTGGCAGGTGCCGACCCCCGCGGTCTTACGCCTGCAGCTTTCACTCAACGACGCCCTCCTGCAAGACGACACTGCAGATGACATGCTGTTCAGCATTCCCGAACAGCTTTCGTACCTGTCCCAGCACACCAGGCTGCGCCCCGGCGATCTGCTCTGCACCGGTTCCCCCGCCGGGTTCGGTCTGCACCACGGCCGCTTCCTGCGCGCCGGAGACACTCTCAGGGCTTCGGTGAGCGGGTTGGGCGAACAGATCACCCGCGTAGTGAGCCATACCAATTCTTCCGACAACGCCCCCGATCAAGATCCGGCCTCTCAAGGCCACACCACTACTAAGGAGCACGCGCTATGACCCCGCAGCAGACCGTCCTGCTGACCGATCGGGCCTGGCCCGACGACAGTATCGAACGAGACATCCTCGAAGGCGCCGGTTTTATCGTCGTCTCCGGCCCCGCTGACCCCGTCCCGGTGGAGTCCATCGACGCACTGGTCGCCGAACATCAGCCCGCTGCTATCCTCACCTGCTGGGCCACCGTGTCCGCCAATGCGATCGCATCCTCTGCCCCGCTTCGCGCTGTCGCCAGGATGGGAGTGGGCCTGGACAACATCGCCGTTTCCGCCGCCACCGATCATGGCGTGCAGGTCACGAATGTCCCGGACTACTGCGTCGCAGAAGTCTCCGATCACGCAATCGCCCTGGCATTGGCTTGGACCCGCGGTCTGGTTTCTGCCGACAGGGAGGTCCGGGCCGGCAGATGGAACCCTGCCGGAGCGCGGCTTCGGCGCCTGTCCAACCTAACGTGCGGCGTCATTGGATACGGCCGGATCGGCCGAGCCACTGCGGCCAAGCTGCGGGCGCTCGGTGCCAGAGTCGTGATCAGCGACCCGCACCCGCCTGCAGACACAGGCGACATCGAGGTGATGTCCCTCGACGATCTTCTTGTTGCCAGCGATATCGTCGTCCTGCACGCCCCCTTGGTCCAGCACACTCATCACTTGATCGGCGAACGGGAGCTGGCGCTGCTGCCGCAGGATGCGTTCCTGATAAACGTCAGCCGTGGCGGACTGATCGATACTGCCGCCCTGCTCGCGTCCCTCCAGGCCGGGCATCTGGGCGGAGCAGGCCTGGATGTCCTCGAGGAGGAGCCGATGGTTCCCGCTGAGCTGTTGGACCACCCCGGAGTGATCGTCACCCCCCACATCGCCTTTTCCTCCGACGCGTCGGTTATCGACCTGAGGCGCAGCGCCGCAGAAGAAGTCGTGCGCGTCCTGCAGGGCGAGCCAGCCCGCTACCCCTGCAACACCCCATCCGCCCTCTCCACTGGAGTGTCATCTTGAGCACAATCCGCACCGTCCATGGCCGACAGATCTTCGACTCCAGGGGGCGGCCGACTGTCGAGGTCGACGTCGTCCTCGACAGCGGCACCGTGGCCCGCGCCTCGGTTCCCTCCGGGGCATCCACCGGCACCCACGAAGCACACGAGCTTCGCGACGGAAACCCGTCCGTGTTCGGCGGTCTCGGTGTCACCGCCGCAGTCGACAACGTGAACGGTGAGATCGCTGCTGCGTTGCGCGGCTGCGATGTCGACGACCAACGGGCGATCGACGAGCGACTGCGGGATCTGGACGGCACGCCAGGCCTCTCGCGCCTCGGCGCCAACGCTGTCCTCGGCGCCTCGCTGGCAGTTTGCCGCGCCTCGGCCGGGGACAGCGGGCAGCCTCTGTATCGACGCATTGCCCAACTCGCCGGCGTCGGGGAGCCTGTGCTGCCCATGCCGATGGTCAACATCCTCTCCGGTGGCCTCCACGCCGGCCGCGGCATGGACGTCCAGGATTTCCTGGCTGTGCCAATCGCGGCCACATCAGCACTTGAGGCGATCCAACTCACCTCCCGGGTCCGGGCCGCCGCCGCAAGTCTCTGCTCAGCACGGGGGTTGCCCACCCTGCTGGCCGATGAAGGCGGGTTGAGCCCGGGCTGCCGCACGGCTGACGAAGCCCTTGAGCTGATCACCGAGTCCATCGAGGCAGCAGGTCTGCAGCCTGGCGCTGACATCGCCATCGCCATCGACGTAGCCGCAACGTCCCTATACGACAGCAAAGCCGGCGATTACCGTCTGCGTCGGCAGGAACGACGTCTCAGTACCGCTGAGATGATCGATATGGTCTCGTCCTGGGTCGACCGTTTCGCGATCGTCTCGATCGAGGATCCGTTGGACGAGGATGACTGGGCGGGCTGGCAGATACTCACCCAGCGCCTTGGGCACCGGGTCAGGCTGATCGGCGATGATCTGTTCACCACGAACAGCCAACGTCTCGCTGAGGGCATCACCCGTGGAGTCGCCAACGGCGTCTTGGTCAAGGTAAACCAGAACGGTACGTTGACGGGCACCCTCGACGTCGTCGCTCAAGCGCGCGCAGCAGGGTACGCGCCCGTCGTGTCAGCGCGATCCGGAGAGACCGAAGACGATTTCCTCGCCGACTTGGCTGTCGGAACTGCCGCCGGGCAGATCAAGATCGGGTCCGTGCGGAACTCCGAGCGACTTGCCAAGTACAACCAACTGGTGCGCATCGCCGAAGACCCAACTCTGGGCTTTAGGAATCTGCCCAAGTTGGCCTTATCAGCGGACGGTGGGCGGTGAACGGCACCGAACACCAAACCCGTGTGCGGGAGTTCCTACGCCGCCAGGGGCTGATGGAACCGGAAGAAGAGGCTCAACTGACGCCTTTGACCGGTGGCGTCAGCTCTGACCTGTGGCAGGTGGCGCTTCCCGGCCGGACGCTGTGTGTGAAGGGAGCGTTGGCCCGGCTAAAGGTGGAGCATGAGTGGCTCGCGCCGCTCTCCCGCAACAGGGTGGAGTACGAGTGGCTGCAATTTGCCGGCACCGTCGCGCCCAAGAACGTCCCTCAGGTGCTCGCCTACGACGAACAGGACGGACTGTTCGCCATGGAATTCCTGCCACCGCAGGAGTACCCCGTGTGGAAGGACCAACTCCTTGCCGGTCAGGTCAGACCGGCTGCCGCATATGAAGTGGGCGACCTCGTGGGCCGGTTGCACGCAGCGAGCACGAAAGACCTGTCGATTCCACGCTTGTTCGCAACCGACGATAACTTTGATGCGTTGAGGATCGAACCGTACTTCCGGGTTACCGCCTGGGCGAACCCCGACCTCGGCGACCGGATCGACGAGCTCGCCGCAGTGACTGCCGGCACTCATCTCGCAGTAGTGCACGGGGACGTTAGCCCCAAGAACATTCTTCTCGGCCCCAACGGCCCTGTGCTGCTCGACGCGGAGTGTGGTTGGTTCGGGGACCCTGCGTTCGATGTCGCATTCTGTCTGAACCACCTGCTGCTCAAGGCGATCATCCTGCCCGAACAAGCGGCGCAGTTGCACCTGTCTGCCCACCTGCTGATGGAAGGGTACGCCCGGCACATCAGCTGGGAGCCGGCGACGAAGCTGATGAGCCGTGTCGCGGCACTCCTGCCGCTGCTCGCCTTGGCCCGCGTCGACGGCGCCTCCCCGGTGGAGTACCTGACTCCCCTGCAACGCGGCCGCGTGCGGGACCAGGCCCGGTTCCAGCTGTCCCGGCCTGCCTCCGACATCGAGCAGCTCGTCAATGACTGGATCCTGACGGCCCGTACAGCAGTCGTCGACAGGACACAGATTAAGGAGCGCACCCCATGACGTTCTCCCTGTCCACTGTGAGGGTCTACGGAACACCCACCCCCGTGATCCGGCTCTCTGACGGCCGCCTGTACCGGCTCGCCGACCTCGCCCCCGAAGTTCTGGCCCCTAACCCGGGAGGCGGGCTGATGACAGTCTTCGCCCACTGGGAGACCGCGGAGCCTCTGCTGATGGCCGCCGTCGACGCCCTCCCCAGCAGTGCCGTCGAGCCGCTCCCAGGACCGGCCGAGCCGGAGGACTGGCTCACTCCGCTCCAGTACCCGAACAAAGTCATCTGCACCGGCGCCAACTACTACGACCACGTCATCAACGACGGCGGTCACACGGGCTTTACGAAAGAGGACAACATCCCGGTCTTCTTCCTCAAACCGCCCACCACCACGCTCGTTGGTCAAGGCCGGTCCGTCCGCTACCCTACTCAGACCGAAAAGTTCGACTACGAGCTTGAGCTGGCATTCGTCATCGGTAAGCGTGGTAGGCACATATCTGTGGACCGTGCACGTGAGTACATCGCCGGCTACACGATCGCATTGGACCTATCGGCGCGCGACTGGCAGCGCCATCCCCGGCACCTCGTCAAGTTCGACCTCTTCGGCGGCAAAGTCTTCGACGACAGCTGCCCTCTCGGGCCGGGCATTGTGCCCGCCCGATTCATCGACGACAGCAACCTGCAGCTGCAGTTTTGGCTCAATGGGGAACTCCGGCAGAACGCCAACACCTCCGACCTGATCTGGCCGGTGCCCGAGCTGGTCTCCCGGATCAGCGAGCACGTCACCCTCGAACCAGGCGACGTAGTGCTCACCGGCACCCCCGCTGGGGTCGGGCTCAGCACCGGCACCTGGATGCACGTCGGTGACGAGCTTAAGGGGCAAATAAGCGGCCTCGGATCAATCAGCGTACAGATCATCCCCGCCGACACCGTTCGGCCGCGCTAACCCGCGCGGCACTGCCGAATGCGGACAGCCCCCAACCCAGACACAGGAGTACACCATGAAAGCAGCCGTTCTATCCCACACCGGAGCCACGCCCGCCTACGCAGATTTCTCGGACCCCGAGCCTGACACTGGCCAAGTTGTCATCGACGTGACCGCGGCCGGTGTCCACCACCTCGACCTTGCCATGGCGTCCGGCGCCTTCGGCAATCCGCGTACATTGCCGTATGTAATCGGGGCTGATGGAGTGGGCCGGACCGCAACAGGCCGGAGGGTCTTCTTTACGTCACCGGTGTCGCCTCACGGCTCTTGGGCCGAGCGGACAGTCGTCGCCGAGGACGACCTACTCGACCTTGCAGACGGCGTCGACGACGTCACCGCGGCCGCCCTCGGCAACACGGGACTGGCCGCGTGGCTCGCCCTTACCTGGCGGGCGAAACTGCAACCGGGCCAGAATGTGCTGGTGCTCGGCGCGACCGGAGCGCTCGGTTCGGTCGCCGTCCAGCTCGCCAAGGCCCTCGGCGCCGGCACGGTGGTGGCCGCTGACAGGGATCCCGACCGGCTTGACCTCTCCGTGGAACGGGGGGCGGACGCCGCCGTGACGATCACGCCGGGTGCTGATCTGGTGGGAGCCTTCCGCGACGCCGTAGGTGAGCACGGCTTCGACGTGATCATCGACCCGGTCTGGGGCGACCCAGCACTGGCCGCCATGCACGTCGCCGCCCGGGGTGCTCGTCACATACAAATTGGCCAGTCAGCGGCGGCAACAATCCAGCTGCCTGCCGGCCTCGTCCGTGGAGCACGGTTGGAGATCTTGGGGTTCGCCCACGTCGATCCGCCCGTTGAAATACGCCGTGACGCTTACCTTCAACTCACCAGGTTCGCGGCCAAGGGGATGTTGACGGTCGATACGATGACGCTCCCGCTAAGGGATTGCAAGCGGGCCTGGGAACTTCAGCAACAAGGAGCACCACGAAAGTTGGTCCTAAGCCCTTAGCCCTTTACGGCATCTGGGTGTTCTCACTGTCGTTCAGGTCCACCATCTCCTAGAAGCCCTGGCGGGGCGCGCCCGGTGCCACATTCGCCACGGAAGACCGGGAAGCAAGCGAAACCCCAGAGCGCAAAAGAAGGACCCATGAACCACCAATCAGCCACATACCAAGATCTGGTCAAGGTCTCCCACAGCGGAGAATTCGAAAATGCGCTCGACAGAGCCGTGGAGAATGCAATTCTCCAGGGGTACAACAACCCAGGTCGCGGAATCATGGTTACCCGCCATGATCACCGGACGTTCACCGTCGAGCTGTCGCCCGACGTCCCCTACGGAACCATTTTCGAACAACTCGGGTTCGGCCTGGACCCGCGGCAGCACCCCGAGGCCGGATCCTGGCAATTACAGGAAACCACGCACGTACAAGTAAGCATCTGAAGCGGGAGCCAAGAGCCCCAGGATTACCGCCCAAGGCAGGGAGAGAGACACATGTCCAACGAAACGGACACAGAGCCGGCCATCCCGTCGAACACGCGGGAAGAGCCGGTCGAACACGAAGAAAAAATCGTCGAAGAAGCGATCCGAATCCTACGCCGGACACTGTTCGACGACTCGATGGTTGCCCTGCCCTGGACTGGCCTGCAATACAGAAATGAACCCGACGGACGTGGACTGCCTGCTTAGCAACGGCTGTGCTCCGGTGAACAAGGGCCTCGCCACGGCTCGGAACAGCAACGACGCTGGCCGTACGGCCCTACACGGACACACAGCATCACGAGCCATGAGCAATAAAGAACAGGTGAGGATGCCGAAACGGCCGGAGTCGTCCGTCGCTCGAGCAAATGCCCAATTTGAGACCAGCCATGAAATGAAGTTCAACGTGGAAAGAAACCGACGCGTCCGGACCCGGACCTCAGCCCGCAGACACGTCGCCGCGAAGCCTGCCACTGACTGGAGGCTGGCGACAACGGCGACCGGCGCCCCGGAACAAGACCTCCGACGTGACCCGCTGCTGATGAAGCACTGGAAATACCTATGGCGCCACGAATATGTAGAGCTACGCCGTGGAGACACCGTCGTGGGCAGCGGATACGTCGACGAATCGACCAACGATGCCAGGATCATCTGGATCCAGCTCGCCAACGGACTGGGCCGCATCATGATCCATGATCTGGACGGAATCGACATCTGGCGTGTGGACCCCCGTATCAATGGCCGGCGAAGCCAAGAGTAGGCCAGTACAGTCCAGGCGCGCCTACAGCCTGCGGCGGGGCGGAAAGACGATCATCCGGATCGCCGACTATCGCAACGAACGACCGCCCCGCCGCCCGGAGAGTGAACCTCCCCGGGTACTCAACAGAGCGCCGCATCTGGGGTAAACAGGGTTTTCGGTGACGGCGAACACCTTGTCCATCCCAGGTTCAGCCAGGCGCTAGGCTCGTCGAGAGGATAGAGCCGGGCCGGTGCGCGAACGCCGCAATGAGGGCCACCTGCTGACACTTATCGCAGAGGAAGTCCCCGACATCCTGGTGGGTGCCGGCACGATCCTCACACCAGCCCAAACGGACCAAGCCGTGGCAGCAGGTGCTCAGTTCCTCGTAGGTCCAGGAATGACACCTGCACTGCTCCAGCATTTGTTGTCGTTGAACCTCCCGGTCCTCCCCGGGGTGGCTACCGTTGGCGAAATCATGGCCGTCCTCGAGAACGGACTGAACGCCATGAAGTTCTTCCCCGCCGGACTCTCATACCTGGCAGCGATCGGGGCACCCATCCCCCACGCGCAATTCTGCCCGACCGGCGGCGTGAGTCTGGTTGGCCTCAGCGCCGGAATACCTTGCGTTGCCGAACGTCGCCTGTGTCGGAGGTAGCTGGCTCACGCCGAAGACCGCAGTGGAAGCCCAGGACTGGGCGAGGTTCATAGAGCTGGCGCGGGGGCTGCGGGCCTGTAGGACCCTGCGGTCTCTGCCGTAACGCCACCACGGGCGGACCGACGATAGCTCGCCTCTCTGCCACAAGGACGCCTACGGCACTCCATCGATCTCGCAACCGCCGTTCGTTTCCCGTTTGAGCTGCGCCGGCTGAGGCCAATCCAGACTCTTCCGGTGGCGCTACGGCATAGACGAAGACGGCGGTCGACTGGCCGCCATCTTCGTCTCTTCCGGATTTTTCAGGTCCTATTCTTGGATGATCTTCATATAGTCGTCGGCGAGGCTTGCACCGGTGGCGGGTGCCAGGCCGCGCAGATCTGTTCACAGGACGGATCGATTCCTTCGGCGGTGAGGCCGACCCGGAGCGTGAAGATGATGGCAAATCTGCACCGTAACCGCTTGCCCTATTCATTCGAAGTGCCGCGTCGAAGACCCGGACGGGGCCAGCCCCAAAGCGCCCTGTCAGCCATAGTGACTGAACTCTCACGCCGGAGTGCTCGGCAGATGGTGCGCTTGCGATTCGGCGTCATGTCGTTGTGGCCACTCACATGCATGAGCAGATGTAAGCCCAGGGAAGGGAGGAGCCAATGGCTGCAACCAGACACTATAAAGAAGATTTAAGTGTGGACAATGTCCACACCCCCTTTGACCTGCCAGGGCAGCGGCTGACCTGGCGTCCTCACGCCAGGAACAAGGCGAATCCGTGTGGCCTCGACATAGGATCTCGAAGTCATGTTGCGCTCAGTCCTTCTACCCATGAAGACGTGTAGGACAACCACGACCTACCGAACGAACCCAGAGAGGAACGCATAACCCCAGCTCAGAGCAAGCGGAGGGCCGACCAGCCACGGCCCTAAACCCCGCTCCCCCACAACCAAACAGGCGACCCGCGGCGCCAGGCACACCCCGCGGCCAGAGTCAGAGGGACCTGACCAACCAGAATGTACACACGTTAAAGCAAAAACCCCCTCTGACGAGGGGGTATGCCGTGCCCGAGGTGGGACTCGAACGGGATTCCGAGCCTTGGTAACACTGGGAAGTCGCGGAAACGTGCGGAATCCGGGCCGGTCCGGTGGCTGTACGAGCCAGTCTGAAGTGGGAAGTGTGGACATTGTCCACACTTCCTTTTTGCTCGATCGACAGCCGAAAGACGGGGAATCGGCGCTTCAGGCATTGCAGATGACCTGCTGGTTGGCGGCTCTCAATCCGAGCGAAGCCTCCGGTCAGGATCAGGCCCCGACCTCCAAGGCACGCCTCCCGCCGGCCATTATGACCGCCCAAAGCGCGACGGCACTCTGCCCGTAAGAACTCTGAATAGCTCGACAAAGTGGGAGCACCTCCTTCATCAAGTACATGGCCGAGGTGGCACCGGGGAACATGAAGAGGCCCTTCCGGCCAGCCCGACGACAGAGCATCGGTTATCGGTGTCCGGTCCGGGCCGTCACTAAACGAGGAACGCGCATCTAATTGCCGCAAAGGCCGGCACGAAGATCTCGGACAGGTTGCGTGCGGCCGCTGCGATCGTCGTTGCTGGCCACGAGTCGGGCATGAGGCAACGATTAGTTGAAGCAGCATTGTTAGCCGGAGCCATCTTTCAGGGCCTCAAACAGGTCGAGGGTGCCGTTTCGGGTTTCAAGTTTGCGCCGAACCCATACTGAAGGCGCAGCAGTCCGAACTATGATGCGTCGAATTGGCGAAGCCGAGAGCCGGCTTTGAAGCCGCTCGTTCCTTTTATGAGCGGAGGTACACCAACTGACAAGCTCCGCCCGGCAGGTACCTAGCCGCAGCTCGGCCTTCGCGTCCGCCGGATAGGGCGTGACATCGAATCACCTGGCACGTAGTTCCGGTGCGGGCCTTTGGGGCCGCTGGATGAGCTTTTTCCGGCCGCCAGGCTTGCGGTGGATGAGCACTCTGGACATCGCCCCGGACTTTACTTTGGTAGTCACCTTATCTTGCAAACTGTGATGGTCAGTCAAAACTGCTGGTGTTCCAAAGTCACATCACCCTGCCGTGTTCCTTTTGTTCGATTGGCACTGACCGCAGCATCGCTGGACTCCAGATGGGATTTGGACTCGTCCAACAAGTAGTCGGCGCTCTGGGCGGGCGCTTCGCCTGTCGCCACGGCGCCGAGGACCCCTGAGCCAAGGGGCATACGGATGTTGTGAAAGAGAGCAGTCGTTGCCCCGTCGGTCACCCGGACGTAGGACTCCCCACTGTCATAGTCATTCAGGCTCAAGTAGGCTATGTCGCTGCCGATCAATGACCGGGTGCGCCTGACTATTGCCTTAAGCACAGCCTCAACATCACGTATGCCGGTCAAGTCCGTGGCCGTATCGTACAGGACGCGCAACAGGCCCTCTCGGCGGCTCGCCTCCCATAATTGAATGTTCAATCGGCGTGCGGCCGCCGCAGTCGACTGGTCAATGATTCCGGCGTCCAGCCAAACAGAAAGCGTTGTCTCCAGCTCAGCCCCGGAAACACCACGATCAAGCATCGCCATGAGTTGGCCCTCACCGTCAGTACCAACTGACGGGCCTCCCCCGGCGTGAACGGCAGAAGGTTCGTTGGCTCGCATGAACCCAATGCTAGTCCGAGGGTTGTGCTGCCCGCGCACTCAGCTGACGCCGCGCCTGGCTGCCCCTAAACCCAGCGGGACACAGCGTCAGGCCGTGGCAAGGCAGAGGGTCGAAAACGCACCAATACATGCAACCAGCCTCGCCACCGCGGCCCGAGCAGGATCCGCCGCAAAGGCCAGCCCTACCCTCCATTTGACTGTCTAATGCCCTTGGCAAGAGACCGAAAGGTGTAAATCCAGCCGCCTTCATTTCCGCTCACCGTTACATAGCCATCAGTGGTCCCAGGTGCGATGGCGATGTTGGTTGCTGAGGACAATCCATTGCCTTCAGTGGGTATGGATATGGTGGAGATGTGTCCGCCAGCGGTGTCGTAGACGAAGATCGCTGCCTGGTTGTGAAATCCGACGTATAGATTCCCATCCGCGTCTACTGCCAAGGAGTCGACTTGGCCGATGCCTGCGCTGACGTGAATCGCGGGGTGTGCAGTCTTCACTTCACGCCCGTTCTCGCTTAGCCGCAAGTAGTCGATCCGGTTCGCTGTGTTGTGACTGACCCACAGCCCATCGAATCCAGGCGTAAAGGCGAGTCCGTTGGGGGCGGGCAAGCCATGGGCCAAGACCGTTGCCTCCGCTGTTCGACCGTCGATTCGAACCAGGCGTCCTTGTGGCTTCCAGTAGGGATCTTGGGCGCCGGTTGAATCTGTGATGTAGAGATTTCCGGCTTGGTCGAAGCTGATGTCGTCCGGATTCATTGGTGCCCCGCCCACCGGACCAGAGAAGAAGACCCGTGGATCTTTGCCGTCCGCTGTGATGCTCACGATGGAGCCAAGGAAGTCCGTCAGATACAGGCGTCCATCGAGGGGGCTGAATTGGGCGGATGTAAATGCGCTCGTGTTGTCTGTGTAGACGGACCGCTGTTCGCGGGACCCCGGGTCGATTGCAATGACCTTTGGGGATCCTGCCGGGGCGGTTACATCCACGATGTAGAGGTCTCCATCGGGTCCCACGGTAGGGCCTTCCAACAGCGTCATTCCAGTGGCCTCGTGGACCGACGTGGCGCGAAGGAGTTCTGTGGCAGTCTCTTTGGACGGGATAGGGGCCTCAGTAGATAAGGAAGGGGCAGCCGCCGTACAGCTGGAGAGCGCGAGGATGATCACAATTGCCGCTGGGACAACTGACATCGTGCGTCGCCGTCCGAGCGCCGGCTTCACAGTGCAGTCCTGGGCCTTGCAGGGGCGAGCACGTCGCTCATGTCACCTGCACGCCAGTCCCGAAGTATGCGGTGGAAGGCTACGGGACCGGGGCTAAACGAAGAACCCGTGATGGCACGGGATCCCTCGCCGTTGTAGTAGCCCGGAGTGCACTCGGCCTGGAAAGCGCTGGTGTCGGATGCTGTCTCGCCGACGGTCCTGACCCAGGCGGCCTCGGATTCCGGGGTGGGTTCGATGACCTGGACCCCGGCGGCACGTCCTCGGGAGATGACGGCTGCGATGTGCTCGGCCTGTTCCTGCAGGATGTGCACGAAGTTGACGGAGTTCGCGTTCTGCAGGGCACCTAGATGAAACAGGTTTGGGAATCCATGACTGTAGAAGCCATGCAAGGTGCGCAGTCCCCCCGCCCATGCTTCCAGCAGTGAGCGGCCGCCTCTCCCCCGGACGGGCAGGGTCCCGGACAGCACTCCAGAGACTCCAACGTCGAAGCCGGTAGCGAAGATGATGCAGTCCACTTCGTAGTGGGTTTCGCCGACGATGATCGCGGTCTCAGTAAGACGGGTGATGCCGCCACAATCGGCTGTGTCCACGAGAGTCACGTTGGGTCGGTTGAATGTTTGGAGGTAGGTATCACTGAAGCATGGGCGTTTGCACATGTACCGATACCAAGGCTTGAGAAGCTCGGCCGTCCCGGGGTCCTGGACGATCTCGTCTACGCGGGAGCGAATGCGGCCCATCGTCTCGAAGTCGGTTAGTTCGTCCCGCAAATCACGTTCCGCGGGCGTGAGGGTAACGTCGACCGCGCCGGAGAGGATCTTGCGCTGCAACTGGATAGTTTCCGTCCATCCGTCCGTGATGAGGCTTTCCTCTACCGGCTCCCCGGCAAGCACCGACAGGAAGTTTTCCATGCGTTCGCGCTGCCACCCCGGCTGAAGGGACGCTTCCCAGGAAGGGTCCGTCAGGCGATTGTCACGCACATCGATGGTCGACGGCGTCCGCTGGAACACGTAGAGTTGCTCCGAATCCCGGCCCAGATGCGGAATGACCTGAACGCCCGTAGCCCCGGTGCCAACAACGGCCACCCGCTTGCCAGCGAGTCCGGCCAAGCCGCCCTCCGCAGATCCACCGGTGTACGCATAATCCCAGCGGCTGGTGTGGAAGGTATGCCCACGATAAGTCTCAATGCCCGGGATGCCCGGCAGCTTGGGTTGTGTGAGCGTTCCCGAGGACGTGATGACGAAGCGTGCACGGAACCGGTCCCCGCGGTCGGTCTTGACTACCCATACCTCGTCTGCTTCATCCCAGGCCAGTGCCGTTGCCCTGGTGTGAAAAAGTACGTCCCGATACAAGTCAAAACGCTTGGCAACAGCTATGGCGTGCTGCCGGATCTCCTCACCAGGCGCATAGCGCCATTTGGGCACGTATCCCACCTCTTCAAGAAGCGGCATGTACACGTACGATTCGATATCGCAATGGATTCCCGGATACCGGTTCCAGTACCACGTGCCCCCAACGTCGCCCGCCTCATCCATCATTCGAATGGACTCCACGCCCTCCTCCCTAAGCCTGGCGGCTGCGAGCAGCCCGCCAAATCCGGCGCCGATGACGAGTACTTCCACGAAATCCGTCTGCGGGTCCCGCTCGACCGGCTCGGTATAGGGATCCTTCGCGTAGTAGCCGTACTCACCGGCCGCGCTTTGATACTGTCCGAGGCCCTCTGGCCGGATACGCCTGTCGCGCTCGGCGCGGTACTTGGCCCGGAGCGCTTCGATATCAAGCCGTTCCTGGTTTTTCGTTTGACTCATGGATCGTCCTCGCTTCGCTTCTGCGCCATGCGCACGTTTACGCGAACGCCCCCAATGTGCGCCCGCGACCCAGGTCCGGGGAAGAGCCCAACGGATGGTTCCTGTACGCGTCGACCCGACTACGGGTCGGCTTACGAAAAAAGCTTAGCCTGAAGCTAATCAATCCGGCAAAGCGAGGTCCCGGGATATCTTATTGTCATGGCGGAATCACATGACCGGGATGCAGTACTAAAGAGCATTGACGCTCTGGCAATCGCCATCACCATCCGCTCTATCCCCCGTATCCTTCAGCCACTTCTGACAACTGACCTAACTATCCAGCAGTTGAAAGTCCTGTCTGTTGTGGTCACCACGGAGAGTGGCGCCACGGGAGTCGGATTGGTCGATACCTTCGGGGTTTCGATGGCTTCCATGTCCAAACTTGTCGATCGCCTCGAGGCTGCAGGACTGGTTACCAGGTCCCTCGACTCTGAAGATCAGAGGGTCCGTCGGATATACGCAACCGACTTGGGCCGTTCCGTTGTTCGTGAACTCATGGCCGCACGCCCGGAGCTTGGCGGAGAAGTCCTTGCTGGGCTTTCGGTAGACGAGTTACGGGCACTTGAAACAGGGCTGCGGGCTGTAAGTCGCGAGCTGCGCAGCAACGCGTGAGGGCAACAACGCATCCGGTTGCCATCCGGTCTACGATAAAGCCGTGACGGACCTCATCAACCCCAAGGCAGCAACCACGCCCATCAAACGCGGGCGGGCAGAGAAGTCCCCGGCCACCATTTACGACATCGCCAAATTGGCCGGGGTAAACCCGTCCACCGTGTCGCGCGCCTTGAGCAAGCCCGGCAGGGTCAGCGCGAAGACGCGACAAATCATCGAGGACGCGGCCGCGGAACTGAATTATCAGGTCAACCCGTTCGCCCGCGCCCTCCCCACGGGCCGTACACAGACCATTGGTTTGATCGTCGCGGACATTACCAACCCCACGTTCTTCGATATCATCCGCGGCGCCGAAACTATCGGTTCCTCCCGGGACTACACACTGGTCCTCGCGGAGTCCGCAGAATCGCCGGAAACGGAAGTCACAGCCGCCCGCCGGCTGCTGAGCTCTGTTGACGGCCTCATCCTGGCCAGCCCACGCATGGATGACAACCACATCCGGGCCCTGGCAGCGGACAAGCCGGTGGTCATTATCAACCGCGAAATCCAAGGCGTTCCCTGCGTTGTCCCGGACGTCAACAGAGGCATTAGGGAAGCCGTGCGAAGCCTTGCCGCCGATGGCCACCGAAACCTCGCGTACGTTGCCGGCCCCAGGCACTCCTGGATGACGACCCGACGCTGGGAAGGCGTCAAAGATGCGTGCAAGTGGTCAGATGTGCGCGCCGTCCGGCTGGAATCGGCCAAGCCAACAGTCGACGGCGGCAGGCACGTTGCGCGGGACGTCGTGGAAAGCGGGGCGACGGCGGTGATCACCTACAACGACCTCCTCGCCATCGGCCTGATGCAGGAACTTCAGGCCGGGAACGTGGACGTCCCAGGCCAGATCAGCATCGTTGGTTTCGACGACATTTTCGGCGCGGACTTCACCACACCTGCGTTGACCACTATTCGATCGTCCTTGGGTGAGTGCGGAAGGCGCGCCTCGGCCATCCTCCTGGACATCCTGCAGGGCCACGAGACGCCGGACCAAACCTCGAGTGTCGAGACAGAGCTGGTGGTGCGGGGCTCCACCGGCCGCCCCCTCACGCAGCCCCGAGTCCACGCTGGGGTCGCTGCTACTGACTAACTAGTTAGGCTTCTTCCGGCGTGTCGATGAACCGCATGAGCGTCTCCAGTAGGTGCAGCGTTTCCCGATGCGGGTCCAGGAGGAATTGGATCCGGAGTCCGTCGATCATCGCCATCACCATGGTGACCTTGTCGTCAGCAGTGAGCTCCTCACTATCCTCTGTGGTAGCGAGCCGCTTGCTGGTGAAGTAATCGCGCATGCGCTCACGACGGGCTATGAAGAAATTGTGGGCGGGATGATCCGGCTTGGTCGCCGCGATGGTGATGGACAGCCAATTCCGCATGTGCTCAGGATGCGCAAATTCCTCTTTAAGCACATTGCTCAACACCAACTCCCGGGGCACCTTGGATTGCACAATGCGCTTGGCAAGCTCGGCATCGTCGGCGTCCCGCTCCGCAAGGGCGGCGAGGAGAAGGTCATCCTTGGTGGCGAAGTGACGAAGCAGGGCCGCGTGGGTGACGTTCGCCCGCGCGGCGATATCCCTTAGGCTGGCTCGCTCATAGCCGTGTTCAGCGAAACTGGCCGAGGCTGCGCGAACAATCTGCGCGCGACGAGCCGGCGTTGTTGCGTACGGGCCGCGCCGACCGGTGCTGGCTTTCTTCCCGGTCTCCTGCTCAGAAGTGGTAGTCACGAACGGCCTTCCCCTATGGACGGAAATCTCTTTTTTGCGTTGGGTCTTGTCAATTGTAACCACCGTGACTACTATTCATGAATAGTAACCACCGTGGTTACCTTTGCTGGTAACGACCTCAGGGTCGCCCAGTTCTCGCCTGCGATGCCGCAGGAGACCAACTACTGTTAAAAATGTTAAAGAGGAGTCATTGGTGACTACTGACAAGCACGAGGCTCCACGTCTCGCCGGCGGGATTGCAGCCGCCGAACCATCGCCGGGCAGTCATCTGCCAGTCGGCCCCGTCGAACATCCGGAGCTCACGGAAGAGCCCCAGACTCCCGTGAGCAGGGGCTACATTCTGTGGCTGATGCTTGCCAGCTTCGGGGCATCAATCGCAATGATGGTGCCTCTCTCCTACGGCATTGCAGTGCGGATCACCGAACTTGCTCCCGGCCAGGAGCAGATGCTCGGGTTCATAACAGGGACAGCACAGGGGATCTACCTGGTTGTCAGCCCAATAATCGGCATTTGGAGCGACCGCACACGGTCCCGCTTCGGCCGGCGGGCGCCTTTCATTTTCCTGGGAACAGGTATCGGCCTGGCCGGGCTGGTGGTCATGGGCCTGGCCCCGAACCTCCTTCTAGTCGGCGCAGGGTGGGTCCTTGGCATGTCCGGGTGGTCCATTTCCGGTGCCGCCATCCAGAATCTGATGGCTGACAAGTTGCCGGAAGGCCAGCGCGGCCGGGTCTCGGCACTGACGGGCCTGATGACCCAGATCGCCCCTGTTCTGGGTATCGGCGTTGCTTACGCTGTTTCTTCCAACACGTTCCTGGTGTTCATCGTCCCGGGTGTGATCGGCGCCGTACTCCTGGCACTGTTCCCGCTCATCAAGCCCGAAGGCAGTTCGCAGAACATCGCTGTGGACACCCGGGTCACCTTCCGCTCAGTGATTGCAAGCTATGGGTTCAACGTCCGCAAATACCCGGACTTCGCATGGAACTGGCTCGGCCGTTTCATCTTCTTCATGGGCCTGTATTTCAACACCACGTTCGGCACGTTCTTCTACGCCCAGCGACTCGGCCTCCCCGTAAGGGAAGTCGCTGGCGTTGTGGCAACGATCGGCATGCTGGGCGTAGTGGCCGCTGCCGCCGGTGCACTGCTGGGTGGCTTTCTTTCTGACAGGCTCAAGCGTCGGCGTCTGTTTGTCATCATTGCCGCGCTTCTCTTTGTGGGAGGAGCGTTGGCTGAAGCGTTCGCGTGGTCGCTGCCACAACTGATCATCGGTGCAGTCCTTATGCAGACTGCCATTGCAGTATTCGCGACAGTAGACCAGGCCATCATCTTCGCCATTCTGCCCAACCGGACCGAAACGGCACGGTACATGGCGGTGGTTGCCTTTGCCCAGAAGATCCCAAGCGCCGTGGCTCCACTTATCGCCTCCGTGATCATCACCCTTGGCATCACTGGAGCGGACAAGAACTACACCTTCCTGTACCTCTCAGGAGCTGTACTGGCGCTGATCGGTGGACTCGTGATCGCGCTCAAGGTCAAGTCCGTTCGATAACGCCGGGATAGGCAGTAGGAAGAAGGAAAACATTATGGGCGAAGTGCCCCATGACCTCATCGTGGACAGCGGCGGAGACCAGTTCCCCGTCACCGGCCCATCCCCCAGGCTCTCTTGGAAGATTCCAGCCCACATGTCGGCGGAGGCCTTCGAACTGGAAGCAACCGTCGACGGCGTGGCGCAGCCACCAGCGACGACGGCAAGCCGCCTTTACTTTCAATGGCCGTGGCAGGAGCTCCGCAGCCGGCAGCGCGTCACCTGGCGCGTACGGGTTGCAGAAAAGACCGCCGCATGGTCGGCATGGTCTTCGTTTGAAGCAGGCCTTCTCGACCGCGACTGGACGGCTTCCTGGATTTCCCCGGTCGAGCAAGAGGACAAACCATACGGCCAGCGGCCCGCGCATGTTCTTGCCACGGAATTCATCGTGGACGCGGAGGTAAAGTCGGCCCGTCTCTACGCCACAGCCCTGGGCGTCTACACCGCTGCGATCAACGGACAGCGGGCCGGGACCGCAGAACTGTCCCCCGGGTCGACGTCGTACGACCATACTCTCTACGCCCAAGCGGCCGACGTGGCATCCTTACTGGCCCCGGGACCGAACCGGCTGGCCATTGAACTGTCCGATGGCTGGTACCGGGGGCAAGTGGGCGCCTTCCGCCACCCCGCGGAGTGGGGAACTACTCTGGGCGCCCGCGCCGAACTGCACATCGAACGTGTCGACGGATCACGCCAAGTCATCCTTACTGATGGCAATTGGACAAGCGCACCCTCAACCACAACTCGTGCGGACCTCATGGACGGACAAACGGTGGACTTCGCCGCTTCGGCGGCGCCGCCGTCGACAGTCCTGCTCAACGTGGTGGATGCCCCCAGTATTGACTGGTCCCCCGCTCCGCCGGTGCGGGTCATCGAATCGCGGACGCCGATAAGCGTCAGTGAGGTAAGGCCGGGCGTGTGGATTGCTGACTTCGGCCAGAACGCCTCCGGATGGATCCGGCTCGAAGACCTTGGGCCACACGGAACGCGAACAGTGATCGAGTACGGTGAACACGTTGGCAGCGACGGCGACCTCTCAACCGCACACCTGGATTCACACCGGCCAGGAGAACCGGCCAGGATCTTCTCGCAGCGCGACGAGGTAACCGCGAGCGCGGCTGGCGGAGTCTTTGAACCGCGCCACACTGTCCACGGTTTTCAATACGCGCGCATCAGCCGTAACGGGGCGGACCTGAATTCGTCCAAGCTCAGCATGCAGATAGTGCACAGTGATCTCCGCCCAACCGGTGAGTTCGCATGCAGTAACGAGGACCTGAACCAACTTCATCACATCGGGCAGTGGAGCTTCCTGGGAAACGCGGTGGATGTTCCTACCGACTGCCCAACGCGCGAGCGACTGGCCTGGACCGGTGACTACCAGGTGTTTATCTCCACAGCTACGCGGTTGAGGGATGTGCTCGGGTTCAGCCGGAAGTGGTTGAGATCGGTTCGCGACGACCAGCTTGCCGATGGCCGCATTACAAACTTCTCCCCCGACGGCCGCGGCATCAAGAACCACTTGGACGATCAGTTCGCCATGATGACCGGATCTGCCGGGTGGGGAGATGCGATCGTCACTGTTCCTTGGGAGCTGTACGAGGCCTACGGAGATGAAGCCGTTCTCGCCGAGAATTGGGATGCGATGCTCCGTTGGGTCCGGTGGGCGCTGGAAATGGCGCGCACAACGCGCCATCACGCACGGACAAAGGCATTCCCGAAGCCTGAGCCCTACGAACAATACCTGTGGGATGGCACCTTCCATTGGGGTGAGTGGACGGAACCGAAGGAACGCGACGCCGACGGACGCCTGATCGACCCCGTCCAGGACAACCCCATGGCCTGGTTCATGCAAGACAAGGGCGAAGTGGGTACGGCCTACCTTTACCGCTCTGCCGGTACGCTCGCCCGGATCGCCCGCGTACTGGGACGATCCGCAGATGCGGCAGAGTTTGAGGAGATTTCCGAAGCTGTTCGCGATGCTTGGCGTGCGGCATATCTACGTCCCGATGGAACAACCGACGCCGACACCCAGGCCAGCTACGTCCGGGCCCTGGCGTTCGGCTTGCTTCCCGGGGAATTACGCGAACGTGCCGTCGACCGGCTGGTGGAACTCATCCGCTCCGCAGACACCCACCTGGGAACGGGGTTTCTCTCTACGGGTTACCTGCTCCCGGTGCTGGTTGAAGCCGGCCGGGCCGACGTCGCCTATGAATTGCTGCTTCAGCGCACGGCGCCGTCGTGGCTGTACATGGTGGATAAGGGGGCCACGACGATCTGGGAATCATGGGAAGGAATCGACAACAACGGCGACGCCCATGATTCACTGAACCACTACAGCAAGGCAACCGTGCTCCGCTTCCTGCACGAGCACACCCTGGGATTGCGCCAGGCCGAGGGCTCTGTGGGCTGGCACTCGATCATCATTGCTCCCACCCCTGGACCGTCGGTTACGTGGGCCCGGGGCTCCCATGAAACACCAAACGGCACCATCAGCGTCCACTGGCAACTCGACGGTGACGAGCTCCGCATCGACGCGGACATCCCGGCTGACACGACCGCCCGGATCCTTTTCCCTGATGGATCCGAATACACAGCCGGGCCGGGCAGGTTCCGGGCCGCAGCGCCTGCGGCTTCGTACGGCATCAGCGTGCCAAGTAACGCCTGACAGTACCTACCATCAGCCTCACAACCTTCAAGAAACGAGAAACCCATGACAACTTTCCCTGCCAATTTTCTCTGGGGCGCAGCAACCGCCGGGCACCAAATCGAGGGCAACAACGTCAACAGCGACTGGTGGGCACGCGAACTGACCATGCCAGGCATGGAACTCTCCGGAGACGCCTGCGACAGCTACCACCGCTACCGCGAAGACATCGACCTCCTGGCCGACGCCGGCCTGACCTCCTACCGGTTCAGCCTCGAATGGTCACGTATTGAACCCGCACCTGGTGCCTTCTCCAAGGCCGAACTCGCCCACTACCGCCGGATGATCGAACACTGCTTCGCCCGGAACGTCACCCCCGTGGTGACCTTGCAGCACTTCACTACTCCCCAGTGGTTCGCGAACGACGGCGGCTGGCTGGCTCCGGACGCGTCGGAAAAGTTCCAGCGCTATGTCAAGGAAACTACCACCATCCTGGACGGGGTGGAGTGGGTAGTCACCATGAACGAGCCGAACATGCAGGCCGCCATCATGACGGCCATGCGCCGAATGCAACTGGCCGACGGCGCTCAATGGCAGAGTCCCACCGTCGAAGGCACCGAAGAGACTAAACAAACGCACAGCGACTTCCTGACCTACGCCGATCCGGAGATAGGACGCACTTTCACCACCATTCATCACGCCGCCAGGGAAATTATTCGCGCCCACACCGAGGCGAAGGTGGGATGGACGATCGCGGCCGGCGCGCTCACGGCCGCCCCTGGCGGGGAAGAGAAACTGCTGGAGATCCGCTACGGCAAAGAAGACGTCTACTGGGAAGGTAGCCGCGGCGATGATTTCGTTGGCGTTCAGGCCTACTCCAGCCAGCAGGTCGACGCCAACGGTCTCGTCCCACACCCGCCACACCCGGACAACACCCTGGTGGGCACCGCGTACAGGCCCGACGCGTTGGCCATGGCAGTGCGTCACGCCTGGGACATCACCGGGGGCGTGCCCGTGCTGGTCACAGAGAACGGCATCGCCACAGCTGATGACCAGCAGCGAATCCGCTACACCACCGAGGCGCTGCAGGGCCTGCACCAGAACATGGCCGAAGGGATTGACGTACGCGGTTACCTCCACTGGTCCCTGTTGGACAACTTCGAGTGGGGACACTGGGAACCGACGTTCGGCCTCATCGCTGTCGATAGGGATACCTTTGCCCGCACTCCAAAGCCCAGCCTCGCCTGGCTTGGCAGCGTCGCCAAAAGCAACCAGCTCGACGTCGAGGTTTCCGCATGACCACAGCATTCGCCGATGCCTCGCTCACCCCTGTCCGGGACCTGCTTTCCTTGGCCGGACGCAGGGCCGTCATCACCGGCGGCGCGCAAGGCCTGGGCAAAGCCATTGCACTCCGCCTGGGAGAAGCCGGCGCCGACATCCTCATCGGGGATGTGAACGCGGAACGCGCCCACGAGACCGCTGCGGAAATCGCCAACCGCTTCCCCGTGCAGGCACTTGGCCTTGGCATGGACGTCAGCGACGCCGAGTCGGTCCGCCTCGGCGCAGTGGAAGCCATGGAGTCATTCGGAGGGATCGACATATGGGTCAACAACGCGGGCATCTTTCCCAGCGTCCCGGTCCTGCAGACGACTGACAGCATGTGGGAGCAAGTCTTTGCAGTCAATACCCGCGGGGTATTCAATGGCTCCCGCGAAGCCGCGCGCCACATGTCCACAGGAAATCAAGGTGGGGTTATCGTCAATATCGTATCCACCGCAGGATTCGGCGGGACGGCACCGGGCTTGTCCGCCTACGTCGGATCGAAGCATGCCGTCCGGGGCATGACCAAGCAAATGGCCCTCGAATTTGCCCCACTGGGAATCCGGGTGCTCGGTGTTGCCCCAACCTTTGTGCCTACTGAGGGCAACATGGCCGCCGCAGCTCAGCACGCCCCCGCAGACGGCACAGCGGCCATGGACCTCATGACCAACAGCCTTATAGGCCGGATCGGAACGCCGGACGACATTGCACGCGTGGTCCTGTTCTGCGCAAGCGACCTATCCACCATCATGACCGGCAGCACGCTCCTGGCCGACGCAGGCCAAACCATCTAACGCCAGCAGCAGGATCGCCCTCCAACCAGGCACGTGCGCGGAAGCAAAATGCGCGCGCGCCTGGCTGGGCGCAGCACTGTCCAAGGAAGTGAAAATTGCCGTCCGACGAAACAATAATTCAATCGAGAACGGCCAAGGCAACCATCTACGACGTGGCGCGGCAAGCCGGCGTTAATCCATCAACCGTCTCCAGGGCACTCAACAATCCCGAAAGAGTCAACTCCCAGACGAGAAGCCTCATTGAAGCCACCGCCGTTGAACTCAACTTTCAACTGAACCATGCAGCCAAAGTACTGCAGACGGGATCAACGAAGACGCTGGGATTAATTGTTTCCGACGTCACCAATCCAACATTCTTTGGCATTCTTCGCGAGGCAGGAAAAGCCGCGGCACAACGCGACTACACCGTAGTTTTTGTAAATGCAGCCGAATCCGCAACCACAGAACTCGCATCGGCCAATCGTGTTATCAGTGCCGTGGACGGGCTGATCTTGACCAGCCCACGCATGAATGAAAGTGATATTCAGACTCTTGCCAGAACCACGCAGATAGTCGTGATAAACCGAGAGGTAAGCGGCATCAGTTGCGTCATCCCTGATCCAGACAGGGGTGTTAGCCAAGCGGTCCGCTTTTTGGCGGGAATTGGGCACAAAAAAGTCCTTTTCGTTGCGGGGCCAGAACAGTCCTGGATGTCCGCCCGTCGCTGGAACGCCATCTCGGCCGCCTGCGAGTGGTGCCATCTCACAGCCGAACGCATTGAGTCGGCCGCGCCAACCGTTGACGGAGGTCGGCGAGTTGCAAGGACTGTCAAAGCCTCGGGAGCAACGGCCGTCATCACCCACAACGATCTCCTGGCAATTGGCCTGATGCACGAACTCCAAGTCGCTGGAGTTGCGATACCGGAAGCCCTCAGCATCATAGGCTTCGACGACATATTTGGCGCAGACTTCACCACGCCATCGTTGACGAGCATCAGATCCCCGCTCGGGCAGTGCGGGTCATTGTCTGCCGGCCTGATCCTGGACTCCCTGTCGGGCTCTGTAAAAGACCCCCAAACCCTGCTTGTAGACACCGAATTGGTCATCCGGGGGTCTGCGGGTCCTTGGAAGGGAGTTTGACACGACTCCCGTTCGGTGACCCTATGCACCATCATCGAGTGCATGCTTCCTACTCCAAAAACTGAGTGGCACTCTTATTAAGGAGGACTCTTGCTCAGACACATGAGCACCATCCTAAATCTTTCGGTTTTCTATGGTGTGGCACTCAATTTTGGACTATCTTTAGCACATGGACTCCGTAACAGCTCCCCGCAAGCGCTATGCGAAGACGCGTGAGCGCCGCTCAGCTATAGCCCGGGCAGCCCTCGACATCGTCCTTGAGAAAGGACACCGGGCTCTGACAACAGCGGAGGTGGCAGCGCGGGCGTCGATAAGCGAGACCGCCATGCTCTATCACTTCCCGACGCGCGACCATATTCTCGTCGCGGCCATGGAGCTGGCCGATGAGGATTACCGAGCCATCCTTACGGCCGAGTTCCACGTTATCGATGGTGGGAACGCGGACTGGCCCCCACCCGCAATGGCTCACCTAACCCTTGATGACCAGGCTACGACGCGCCTCTTCCTGGCGTTGAGCGCCGAGGCAGTCAACCCCGAACACCCGGCCCACGCTTACCTGAAGACCCACCACGAGCAGGTGATTTTTGAGTTCACAGAAGGAGTCAAAAGACGCCAGGCAAAGGGAATTGCCGATCCCAAACTCGACCCTGGCAGAGTTGCCCGTCAAATGATGGCAGCCTGGAGCGGCCTTCGCATGCAATGGCTTATCGACCCAGCCCTTGATCTGACGGCGGCAGTATCCCAAGCATTCCTGGCCCTTAACGGCTACCCACTAATGAAGTTCAAACACGAAATAACTGAATTCATATCGCAAATCTGATCTGAACCGACCAGGAACTTCCACAACATAATTTAGCAAGACAAGACCGCCCCGACTCCCGGACTGCCTATTCTCCGGATACCGGGTGGTCATTTGGAGTACCTAAAAATTCAACAAGATTCAGGCCAATTAACTTTTTTCATTAATTGTGGCAATCGGTTGCCTTTTCGATTTTCAGATGCTTTGCTAGTGATGTCGGTCACCCCAGACTAAACGGCCCAAACAATGGCCCCCCCAAAAAAAATCTCCAGAAGCTTCCCTCAATGACAAAGGAGTCTCAAGACATGTTCCCTGTCTTGTCCCAAACCACCTCGCTGACCCGTGCGGCAGTAGCCTCCGTCGCGGTTGCAGCGCTACTCTCCACGGCGGCGTGTTCCTCTTCCGCACCAGCGTCGGAACCCATCAATTCTTCACGCAACGAGGAGCTCAGCATTGCCGTTCAAGCCCAGCCGGCTTCGTTGGACCCCGCCCAGCTCGCTGAAGGACAGCAGTCCTACATCTGGGCATCAATTTTCGACACCCTTCTCATGGTGGATAAAGACAACAAGATCCGTGCCAACGCCGCTGAGAGCTGGAAATATTCAGATGACCTGCGCACGCTGACCCTCAAGCTTCGCGGCGACCTAAAGTTCAGTTCAGGAGACGCCGTCACTTCCAAAGACGTTGCCGCAACCTTGGAGAGGACCAGAACAACGCCTGGGCAGCAACAGCCCAAGCTTGCCAAGGTGTCCTCAATTTCCGCTCCCGATGCGTCGACCGTAGTCATTCAGCTTTCCGCTCCTGAACCATCACTGCTGAACTATCTGGCGCAGGCCACAGGCGTCATTGGTGACGCGGACACGTTGGCGTCCGACACCACCAAACTCCGCCCAACTGGTTCCGGGCCCTACGTCCTATCGGACAAAACTGTGGACGGCACCGAATACGTCATGGAACGCCGGGACGACTACTGGAACGCGTCCGCCTATCCATTCAAAACCGTCAAGGTCAAGGTCATCCAGGACAGGACGGCCCAGTACAACGCGCTCCAGGCAGGGGAAGTAAAGGCAGCCCTGATTCAGGCACCTCAACGCAAGCAGGCCGAAGGTGCAGGATTCACAGTCAAGGAGGTGCAGGCAACGGCCGCTCTCGTTCTCGTCCTGGCCGATCGGAAGGGAGAACTCGTTCCCGCCCTGGCGAATGTAAAGGTGCGCGAGGCCATCAACATGGCCTTTGACCGTGCACAGGTCGTCAAGGCCCTCCTCAATGGACTAGGTAAGCCCACGGTCCAAGTGTTCGACCCCAACAGTGGAGCATACGACACCGGGCTTGAAGATGCCTACAGCTTCGATCCGGCGCAGGCACGCAAGCTATTGGCTGAGGCAGGATACGCCGACGGTTTCTCCATGACGATGCCAAGCACGGTCATCTCCCAGTCCTTCGAGCCGGTGATCACGCAGGCTCTTGCGGACATCGGGGTGAAGGTGACTTGGGAACCTGTGCCTCCGCAGAACACTGCATCATCAATAGCCTCGAAGAAGTACCCGGCAGTTCTTTGGTTCTACGGACTCAACAGTGCAGGCCGGCAGGTCGGCGACATGTACGCCCCTGAAGCCTTCCTCAACCCCTTCAAGTGGCAGGACCCTGAATTCGACAAGTTGCTTCAGTCCATTGCCACGGAACCAGACGATACCGCCCGCGATGCTCTGTACAAGAAGGTCAACGAATACACCGTGAAGCAGGCATTGAACGCGCCGATCGCCTACGTAGGCACTCTCTGGGCGACAGCGCCCGATATTGATTTCCTCCCTACTGGGGTGGTTTTGCCGACCGTACGTGACTTCGGCCTATCCGGCAAATAGTGCCGCAGGAGCGAGGGCCCGAAATTCCGGTCGGGTCCTCGTTCCCCCCACCACATGACTCTCCCCCACTTGTCCTGGTTTCGAACCACCGGGCCATTCACAATTAGGAGTTTAGAGATGCCAGAGGAAACGCCACGAGGCAGCTCATGATCAGTTACGCCCTCCGACGTCTTGGTGCAGGCATTGTGCTTGCGCTGCTCGTCACCTTAATCACGTTCTTCCTTCTCAGCGGTTCTTTGGAATCCGTTGCCCGCGAACGCCTGGGAAGTGCAGCCACTCCAGAGTCCCTGAAAGCTCTGATGACCCAGCTGGGCTTCGATCGGCCGGCCATCGTTCAATACCTGGATTGGCTCGGCTCGGTACTGACCGGTGATTTCGGTACTTCTCTTTTCACCAGTCAACCGGTAGCCCCTGCCGTTGCTGCCCGCTTGGGCGTCACGTTGTCGCTCGTCATCACCGCACTCGTCATCACAGTGCTCGTCAGCGTTGCGCTGGGCGTCTGGGCGGCAACCCGAGGAGGATTGGCCGATAAGGTTTCCCAAGGCTTGTCCTTGGTCGGTTATGTCGTTCCCGGGTTACTCATCGCCATAGTCCTTGTGGCTGTGTTCGCCGTGAATCTGAAGCTGCTACCTGCCACCGGCTTTACACCCTTTGCGCAGAATCCCGGAAAGTGGGCGGCATCGATCACTATTCCTGTCATTGTGCTTGTCATTGGTGGAGTGGCCAGCATGGCCGCACAGATCCGCGGCACCATGATCGGGGAGCTCAGGAAAGACTACGTCCGCACCCTGCGGACACGAGGTGTACCGACGCGGTCCATCGTGCTTCGCCACGCACTTCGGAATGCTGCAAGTCCTGCCCTGACAGTCCTGTCCCTTGAATTTATTCAAATGCTCGGTGGTGCGCTCATCATCGAAAACGTGTTCGCGCTCCCTGGCTTTGGCGCTTACGCATTCAACGCCTCGCTCCAGGGCGATATCCCCATCATCATGGGCATCACTTTGTTCAGCGTCATGCTGGTGGTCACGGTGAACCTCATCACGGACGTAGTGAACGGCTGGCTCAACCCGAAGGCGAGAATCTATTGAGCATCGAAGAACTCAGCGTGAATTCCGGGTTGGCAGCCCCACCCCGGAAGTCTCCGTTACGGAAACTCGCCACCGACCCTCAAGCAGTAATTACTTCAGTCCTGCTATTGGTCATCATCATCCTGGGCCTTCTCACTCCCTGGATCGCCCCGCACGATCCCAACGAGGCACAACTCAATGCGATAAACGCAACACCTGGAACCCCGGGATACCCCCTTGGGGCCGACCAGAACGGGCGTGACATCGCTTCGCGGCTCCTCCATTCAATCAGCACCAGCCTGATCGCAGGATTGATTGGAGCAAGTGTTGCCCTGGCTATCGGAATAACGTTTGGCCTCATCGGCGGGTACTTCGGCCGACGGCTACGAAGCGCAACGGAGTGGGTTTTCAGCCTCATCATGACATTCCCCGGGCTACTGCTGCTGATCGTCCTGATGCCCGTAACCAAGGGTGACTACCGGGCAACCATGCTGATCTTTGGAGTGCTGCTCTCCCCCGGGGTTTACCGCATCGTGAGGAACCTGGTCCTTGGCGTGAAGAACGAACTTTACGTCGATGCCGCCCGCGTGTCCGGACTGTCCAATCTTAGAATCCTGGGCCGCCACGTGCTGTTCGCTGTCCGTGGGCCCATCATCGTCGCCGCAGCCTTCCTGATAGGTTCGGCGATCAGCCTGCAGTCCGGCCTGGCTTTTCTCGGCGTTGGGTCCAACCTCGTTCCCAGCTTTGGTGCAATGATCGCCGACGGATTCACAAACCTTTACGTCGACCCCACCCAATTCATCTGGCCCAGCGTCATGCTGGGGACGCTGACTGCTTCCCTTGTATTGCTCGGAAATTCCCTGCGGGACGCCTTTGAGGGAGCAAAGCTCAAACCATCAAAGGCTTCGGCGCCCAGAGCAATTACCCCCACCAGGGACAGCATCCACGGCTCAGCGGCGGACCTGCTCTCGGTTGACGACCTGGCCATCGCTTACCCCACTCCGGCAGGCCAGCTGAGGGACGTGGTGAAGGGAGTTAGCCTCAAACTGCGCGCAGGTGAAACCCTCGGCCTGGTGGGTGAATCCGGCTCCGGAAAGACGCAAACCGCCTTTGCCATCCTCGGCGTGCTTCCGCCCGAGGCCGTGGTCACGCAAGGCGCTATACAGTTGGATGGTCGCCATCTGATCGGCCTTTCGGAGCAAGGGCTACGCGCCCGAGGACGCGAGATCGCGTACATCCCGCAGGAACCCATGTCGAATTTGGACCCCTCCTACACGGTTGGCGCCCAACTCGTCGAAGGCATCCGCGCCTCTGCCCGGATGTCACGCCGGGAGGCAAAGGCGAAAGTGATAGCGCTGCTGGCACGTGTGGGTATCCAAGATCCCCAGCGAACGTTCGATTCCTACCCGCACCAGATCTCCGGCGGAATGGCACAACGCGTGCTCATCGCCGGCGCCGTGGCAAGCCGCCCCAAGCTCCTCATCGCCGATGAACCCACGACGGCACTTGACGTCACAGTCCAGGCCGACATCCTGGATCTGATACGGGACCTACAGGCCGAGCTAAACATGGCTGTGTTGCTCGTAACGCACAACTTTGGAGTCGTGGCAGATATCTGCGATCGGATTGCCGTGATGCAGGACGGCCGCGTTGTCGAATCAGGAACCGCGTTGGAGCTCTTCCGGGAACCGCAACATTCATACACTCAAATGCTTCTGGGCTCCATCCTCGACGAGCACACCATTCGGACCGACCAGCCCACGCCGGTCGTGACGGCCACCGGGGGAAAGAACTGATGACAACACCGCTATTGAACGTAACAGACCTCCGCGTGGCCTTCAAAGGCCACGGATTCCGGCCTCGGGAGGTGGAAGTCCTACACGGGGTTTCCCTAACAATTGCCGAGGGCGAGACCCTCGGAGTCGTAGGCGAATCCGGATCCGGAAAGACCACCATTGGGCGGGCAGTCCTGGGTCTTGTAAAACCCAGTGGTGGGCGCATCACCTTCCGGGGTTCGAACATCACCCATGCCACTCCGAAGGAACGCCGTACCCTGTCCAAAGACATCCAGGTCGTCTTCCAGGACCCCTACACCTCCCTCAACCCGTCCCTGACCATCGGTGACACCCTGAGCGAGCCCCTCATCGTCCAAGGAACAAGCGCCACGCAAGCACGCGCCCGCGTACGCATGCTGTTGGATCAAGTCGGCCTGCCCGGAGACGCGGCGGAACGTTTGCCCCGCGAGTTCAGTGGCGGACAACGTCAACGAGTCGCCATAGCCCGGGCCCTTGCGCCGGAACCCAAACTCATTGTCTGCGACGAACCGGTCTCGGCGCTGGACCTTTCCACACAGGCCCGTGTCATGGACCTTTTCATCGAAATCCAACGGCGCACAGGCGTTGCCTACTTGTTCGTCTCACACGACCTGGCAGTGGTCCGGCACATCAGCCACCGCGTCAGCGTCGTCTACAGAGGGGACATCGTTGAAACGGGCCCCGCGGACCGGGTAACTTCCACTCCAGAGCATCCCTACACCCAGAGGCTGTTACTCGCGGCGCCCATCGCAGACCCTGTGGAGCAAGAGAAACGCCGGGCAGAGCGCCATCGCCTTGCGGAGCTGCACCGGGAACAGCAAATCCAAGCAGGAGTGGCGGGATGACGGATAGAGCCGTGGATGAAAGACTGCGTCCCCAAACTCCATTGCGGTGGGCTATCGCCGGGGCCGGCACTATCTCCCGGAGCATAGTGCCCGATCTGCAGCTCTTGCCCGGAAACCACGTGGAAATTATCTTCAGCAGAAATTCGGCCAAGGCGGCACGCTTCGCGGAAGAGTTCGGGCTGGACCGGTGGACCGACGACTTCGATTCACTGGTCAGGGATCCTGGCGTTGACGTTTTGTATCTGGCGACGCCGTTCGCTACCCACGCGGCCATGGCGCGCCAGGCGCTGCTTGCCGGCAAACATGTGGTTGTCGAAAAGCCCATGGCCTTGAACGCGGATGAAGTGCAAGAGCTCTTCGCGCTGGCGGAAAGCCAAGGGCTTTTTCTCATGGAGGCCATGTGGATGAAGTTCAACCCCGCATTCCAACACCTTTTCGAACTCCTCAACAGCGGAATTATCGGAAAGCCGTCCAGCCTCCGCGCAGGGTTTGGCTTTCCCCTGATCGCCGATGGTGGCAGCAGATGGGACATTGCGCGCAGCGGAGGAACACTCCTTGATCAAGGGATCTACCCAGTGACGTTGGCCCACTCAATCTTCGGTGAGCCAACAGCAATCACGGCGCATGGACGCCTCAGGGACGACGGGCTGGACTTCGCCGAACATTTCACCCTCGACTTCCCCGGGGGCGGGTTCGCGCAATGCGCGAGTTCAATGACCGAATTCGTCGATCCCTCCGCCGCTATCAGCGGAGGCAAGGGCTGGATCACCATCCCAGGCATGTTCTGGACATCCACCACTCTCCAGATCCACGCAGGCTCCTGGGAAAAAATGTTCGCGCCTGAGCCCATCGATCACCTTCGTGAAGGCAACGGCTACGTCCCCATGCTCAGAGCCGCCAACGAAGCAATCCAGATCGGGGCAATCCAACACCCAATACATCCGGCAAAAGACACGATTGCCGTTTTCCGCACCCTGGACACCATCGCCAGCCACGTCAGGGCATCGGCGGGGTCCGCTCCGGATGCCCTCGACGACGAAACGAACCACGCGCTTCCCGGCTTCGTGTAAGCATTCGCCCTAGCCCGCTACCTCATTGACAGCCAAGCAGGAGAAAATACATTGCTTAAGCCCCGCCCTACAATCACCCGAGAACTTATCAACCTGGACGGTCTTTGGCGCTTCGCCCTCGAAGATGCAGACGTTCACGCGCCTTGGAGAGGCGTCTTGGGGGGCAAACTCGAAGCCCCTGTCCCCTCGAGTTATAACGACCTTTTTGCCGACCAGAAGATCCGGGACCACGTGGGATGGGTGTGGTACCAGCGCACGGTGCGCGTACCGCGAGGCTGGACCGGGGAAAGAGTTTTGCTCCGCTTGGACGCAGCCACCCACGAGGGCAAGGTCTATGTTGACGACGTCCTGGTAGCCCAGCACGTCGGTGGCTACACACCCTTTGAAGCAGACATCACCGACCACGTCTCACCGGGAGGTGAATTCCGGCTCACCGTTGGGGTGAACAATGAACTGACCAATGCCACCATCCCACCGGGCAGCATCAGTGTCAGCCAGGACGGGCGACGCCAACAGACCTACCTGCACGACTTCTACAACTACGCTGGCCTGGCGCGGTCAGTGTGGCTCTACAGCAAACCAGAACGCCACATCCGCGACGTCACTGTTGTCACCGGAGTCATCGGCCGCACCGGCGTCGTCGACTATGTTGTCGAAACGAATCACCAAACGTCGGTCCGTGTCCGGGTTTTGGATGCTACGGGCCAGGAAGTTTCATCGGCCGAAGGCACTCAAGGGACACTCACTATTGACGATGTCTCGCTGTGGCGACCAGGTGCTGCCTACTTGTACAACTTGGTGGTAGAGCTCCTCGACGGCGAAGACGTGATTGACAGTTACACAGAGCCGTTCGGTGTGAGGACTGTCGAAGTCCGCGGGACCCAGTTCCTCATCAACGGAGAGCCCTTTTACTTTACGGGCTTCGGCAAGCACGAGGACACAGCCGTCCGGGGCAAAGGTCACGACAACGCCTACCTTGTGCACGACTTCCAGTTGCTGGATTGGGTGGGCGCCAACTCGTTCAGGACCTCGCACTACCCCTACGCCGAGGAGGTGCTGGAATTCGCCGACCGCCACGGCATCGTCGTCGTCGATGAAACCGCCGCCGTCGGACTGAACCTGGGGGTCCAGGGTGGACTCACAGGGGTGGGCCCCAAACCCACGTTTTCCCCGGACACCTTCAACCACGAAACCCAGGCAGCCCACGCCCAGCACCTTCGCGAGGTCATCTCACGCGACAAGAACCACCCAAGCGTTGTCATGTGGAGTATCGCCAACGAACCGGCTTCTAACGAGGACGGGGCACGGGAGTTCTTCGAGCCCCTCGTCCGGCTCGCCCGTGAGCTCGATCCAACGCGTCCCCTGACTTACGCCGCTGTCATGTTTGCAACCTTCCAGAACGACAAAATCGCAGACCTCTTCGACGTTCTCAGCATTAATCGCTACTACGGCTGGTATGTCTTCACCGGGGACCTTAAGACCGCAGAAGATTACCTTGAACGTGACCTCCGCGGCTGGGTGGCGGCCTTTGGCAAACCCATCATGATGAGCGAATACGGGGCAGACACCATGCCAGGCCAACACTCCATCTGGGATATGCCTTGGAGCGAGGAGTACCAGCAGTCCTTCCTCGCCATGAACCACCGCGTCTTTGACAGGATTGACGGCTTTGTAGGTGAACACGTCTGGAACTTCGCCGACTTCCAAACGTCCAACGGCATTCATCGTGTGGACGGCAACCGGAAGGGCGTATTTAGCCGGGATCGAAAACCAAAAGCAGCAGCACACACCCTGCGTGACCGGTGGGCAGGTCTAAACGGTGCCAAGCCCGCACCGGACGAAACAGAGGTTTCCGGAAGCCTAACCAACGAGCCCAAGTCAGCACCAGCCCTCGAAGGAGCAAAATGACCAACAACATCAAGGCCCTGACCAGCTCACGCCCTATTCGGGAATGGCTGGCCCATCCCACTGGCGGTCCCCTCATTCGGGAAATGCTGAACGCGGCCGGGCAGGACGAATCAGCCCTAAAACCCATCGATCACCTTGCCCTCCAGCAGCTCGTTGAACTCGGTGGCGAACAGTTCCCCCAATCTCTACTCGATCAGCTGGTGAGTGAAGCAAACGGCGGTTACATACCGGACGATGACGCTGAGGACACAGAGGGGAACGTTTGGCAGGAACGCATCACCGACGGCAGATTCCTTGGCAAGACCGTCATCGTTACGGGCGCTGGCTCCGGGATCGGCCGTGCCACTGCCTCCAGGATTGCCCGCGAAGGGGGAAGGGTAATTGCCGTAGACATCGCAGCTGCACGGCTGGACTCGCTCGTGACGGAACACCCCGAGGGTGACGTGACAACAGTGCTGGCCGACATCACCAAGGACGATGACATTCTCAGGATTGTGGAAGCTGCTGGCGACCGGATATATGCCTTGGCCAACGTCGCCGGAATCATGGACGACATGACCCCCTTGCACGAGGTGGCCGATGAGGTCTGGGACCGCGTGTTCGCGGTCAACGTCGACGGAATGTTCCGGCTGACCCGCGCCGTACTTCCGATCATGATGGCTGCCGGGCGCGGTTCCATCGTGAACGTTGCCTCCGAAGCCGCACTTCGTGGCAACTCTGCAGGGCTGGCGTACACCGCTTCCAAGCACGCCGTTCTCGGACTGACCCGCAGTACGGCCTTCATGTACGCGCCTCAGGGAATCCGCGTCAATGCAGTCGCACCAGGCCCGGTTGCAACAGGCATCGAGGCCACCTTTGGATCGGAGCTTGGCGCCAATCGCTTGGCCCCCTTCATGCAGATAATCCCACCTGTGGCCGTGGCCTCGCAGCTGGCTGCCTCCATCACCTTCCTCCTCAGCGAGGACGGAACCAACATCTCCGGCGCCGTCCTGCCATCGGACGGTGCGTGGTCAGTCCAGTAAGAACAGCAATGGAGGTCCTCACTGCAAACTATGAAGTGAGGACCTCCGGCACTTAACGGTGGCCGTGGTACCTCCTCGTCCTCTTCCTGCTGGTTTGGTCCTGGAAAACAGAGATGACTGGGGTTAGTCGCGCCGCTAGGAGCGCTTACGGGAAGCGCTCAAGAAACCCCAACAGTCATCGCCCAGGAGGAGTCCGAGTCCCGCAGCGATAGGTTGACTGGACAACCCTGCTGCGCTCTGACACAAGCTGGAGACCGTCTAGGTTTCAACCCTGACAGTCGACGCATCCACTCAGCTGGCCGCCGAACATATGGGCCCTTATCGGCAAACTGTTTGGCCTGCACATGCTCGGCCGACAATCGCCTCAGCAGTAGTGCCCCGGAGGCCACACTACGGCCTACTAAACGGCAGCTCTTTGACGCCATACGCAACATTGCTGGCGCCCTTGGGTCCATCCGAGGAGTGGCCCTTTTCCGGGGCCCTGAGCGCGCCAAAGGTGTCGGAGTTTCCCTCACCCTTGACAGAAACCGTTCGGAGGGGCGAGCTTGACAGGGCTCAGCCCGTCAGCAGGTCGGCTGGCCTCACGATGAGGTCTCCTCCGGCAGTTGACGAAAGGCTGCGGCGAGAAGAGTGTCGATGTGCGCATTGCTCAACCGGCGGGCCTCTTCCGGGTTCGGTTCGAGGAGTGCCGTGACCAGCCGGAGATACTCCAGGTACATCTTGTCGGAGTCCTGGAGCCGCCAGTTTATGAGGTCTTCGAGGAGAAGCGTTCCAATTGCGAGGTCATGCTCGGCACGCTCTAGCTCCTGAGTGCCTGCCAGCCCGACTATCGCGACGTGTAGTTCGATATCCGCCATGGCTGCCGCGTCGCGCCGATCCGCGACCGACTCACGGACATAGGTGGCGAACGCCTCGCGAAGCCGGGTGCGGGCGTCCTCGGACGCGCGGTCGCATCGACCAGCCGCATAGCCCTCGAGTAGGCGGCGGGCTTCCAGGATGTTGGCGACCTCGCGGGTGGAGTAGGAACGCACGCGGGCGCTCTTGTACGGCTCCTGGTCGAGGTACCTTTCGGCGACCAGCAGGTTGAGCGCATCGCGCACGGTGGGTCGGGAGACATCAAACCGCTCTGTCAACCATTTCTCGGTGACCGGCGCACCAAGGGGCAGTTCGCCGTTGAGGATCTGCTGCTTCACCGTGTCAGCCAAGAACCGGGAGGCCGGCGGCCCAGCTGCGAGGCTCTTCCGTTTCGCCGCGACCCGCCGGGGCACACGAATGCGCCCGTCCGCACCGCTGACTACGCCCTCCGTTGCGTTCGCCATCCTGACCTCACCGTCCGTGTCTGAGAAAAAAGGCTCTCGCGTCAATGTCCAAGCAATGAATCGATCGCGTTGCCATGCTACAGGCAACGTGCAGTGTCACACATTGCCATACAGTTCACATTGTATGATAATCGGTGTCGAGTTATCGATCTGATAATCAAAGTGATCTCAAGGAGGAGTCCCACTGTGACGAGCCAAGACATTATGGGCGGCGTACACGACGCCGGCAAGCTTTGGGGAGGTCGTTTTATAGACGGCCCCGACCCCGCGCTGGAGCGGATCTCCAGGTCGCCAGCGCAGTTCTTCGCGTTAGCACCTGAGGACATTCGCGGTTCGGTCGCACATCTCGGCGAGCTGGAGCGGTGCGGCCTGGTCACGAGCGAGGAGCGGGCACTTCTCACCTCAGCCCTGCAGCAGATCAGCGCCGACCATGAGGCTGGCCGCATAACACCCTCCCCGAAAGACGAGGACGTCCACGGCTACCTCGAGCGTGTCCTCGTCGAGCGGGTCGGTCCGATCGGCGGCAAGATTCGTGCTGGCCGCTCCCGCAACGATCAGACCTCGAACGATCTGCGCCTCTGGCTCCGGAGCCGCATCGACGTCATTGCCGAACACCTTGAGCAACTCATAGAGGTGCTGATCATTCGGTCCGAGGATGCCGGGGATGCGATCGTGCCCGGGTTCACCCATCTGCAGCCCGCCCAGCCGGTGTTGTTCGGCCATCAATTACTGGCCCACGCGCAGACCTTGGCGCGTGACCTCGTGCGTCTCCGTGCCGCCCGCGAGGCCGTTTCGCTGTCGCCGCTTGGCGCTGCGGCGCTGGCCGGCAGCACCTTCCACGCCGATCAACTCGCCATGGCCCGCGAGCTTGGCTACCGCGACGTCGTCGCGAACTCGATCGACGCAGTCGGAAGCCGCGATCACGTTATCGACTTTCTCTATGCGGCCGCGTCGATCGGCACGAACCTTTCCCGCCTCTCGGACGAGTTGATCCTTTGGGGGTCGCAACAGTTCGGCTGGATACGCCTCGACGACGCCTTCTCCACTGGATCGTCGATCATGCCGCAGAAAAAGAACCCCGATATCCCCGAGCTCACACGTGGGAAGGCGAGTCGCCTCCACGCGGACCTCCTAGGCATGCTCGGTGTCATGAAATCGGTGCCTTTCTCCTACAATCGGGACTTTTCAGAGGACGAGTTCTTCCCGTTCGACGCCTCCGAGGTGCTCGATCAGGTACTGCCCGCCATCACGGGATTCGTCCGCACGATGGGACTCGTGCCACAGCGGATGCTCGAGCAAGCCGCGCAAGGCTTCACTCTCGCGACAGAGCTTGCCGATTGGCTCGCCGAACAGGGGCTCCCGTTCAGCGAGGCCCACGACATCACGGGACGCGCAGTGGTCTTCTGTGAGGAGCGCGGCATTGGAATCGAGGGGCTCACCGGGGAAGATCTTGCCGGGATAGACCCCAGGATCACCGCAGATGTCCTCGGCCGGCTGACCCTCGAGTCCGCCGTGGCCCGGCGGTCGGGAATCAACGGAACCGCACCATCTCGACAGAACGGGCAACGCGAGCGGCTGCGGCGCGAGGTTGCCGATCACATGACCGCGTTCGCCGCGAAAGCAGCACTCTCATGACCGGCCTGAACCACTCGACTTACCGGATCGCCAATCTGAACCACTCGGAGTACCGGGTCGTACATCTGAAGCACGTCGGCCGCTACCTGGCCGGAGCGATCACGATCGCCGTGTTCGCGGCGATCGTAATCGCCTTCGCGCGCGGCCAGATCGACTGGCCCACGGTCGGCCAGTACTTCACGGCCCCTTCGATCCTCGCTGGCTTCGTCCTCACGATCATCCTCACGATCGTCGCTATGTCGATCGGTATCGCGCTCGGTGTCTTGGTAGCGGTGATGCGGTTGTCGCATAATCCAGTCCTCTTGGGGATTTCCTGGCTCTACGTCTGGATCTTCCGCGGGACGCCGGTGTACCTGCAGCTGCTTCTCTGGTTCAACATCGCTCTGTTTGTTCCGTCCATCGGAATCCCTGGATTGTTTGAGGCGCGCACCGTCGATCTCGTCACCCCGACAGTCGCCGCGATCGTCTGTCTCGGTCTCAACGAGGCCGCGTATATGTCCGAGGTGGTTCGGGGCGGTATCCTGTCGGTCGACGAGGGACAGGCTGAGGCCGCCAAGGCGTTGGGCATCAAGGGCACGAAGACGATGAGCACGATCGTGCTCCCGCAAGCGATGCGTGTAATCCTGCCACCAGTCGGCAATGAGGTCATCGGCATGCTCAAGACGACCTCGCTGGCCTCGGCGATCACGTTTTCCAGCGATCCCGTTTCCCCCGCGTGGGACGTTCGTCGAAGTCCACGTTCCCTAGCCAGAGCGTAGGCCTCTCTGAAAGCAGCATTGGGGACTGAGCGTTCGTCCCCCACCATGCCAATCCCCTTTACCAGGTCGCTTGGGTTTTCCGCAACGGTGGCTACGAGATCGACCGCTGAGCGCGGTCCGAGCTTCCGGTGGATGCAGGGAATCACTTGGGATTTGATCCCAAGATCCTCTTGGGCTGCCTTCGCTCCATTTTCGATGCCCTCAAGGGCGTCCTTGTAGCAAAGGTGCAGCAAAGTTTGGGGAGCGAAAGAGATTTCGCGGAAGCGTGTTTGGATTGTCCCGGCCGCCTCAGCTAGGGAGGAGTAGGTAGCCTCTTCGAAGTCTTGAACCGTCTTCATGCTGTGGCCGATCAGGTCCGACAGGTCAAAGAACCCCCGAGAGTCGGCAAAGTCGTATAGCCCCGCAACGTCGTCCCAGGGGTCCCTAGAGTAACCGCGATCCAGTTTCGAAGCTCAACAGCACCCATGTCGGGGTAGCGGCTGAGAGCCTCTCCGCCGGCCACGACGGATGCCGGCACGGAGGGAATCGGAGTCTCATGGCTTTCGTTAGAGGCCAAGGCCGCGGTCGAAGGGTCCGAAGCTCTGCGTCCGGCGATGTACGAAGGGAGCTCCGATAGCACGTTCCTTAGCTTCGGTTCGTGAGATTCAGTGTCTTCGTGCGTAGGGATGGTTCCCACAAGATAGTCCTTCATAGATTCGGTGTGTTGGATGCTTGGACGTCGTACTTCCCCACCACCGGATATCAAGGAGCACTTCCGGTTGAGATCAAGATCCTTACTCTTAGAGGTCATTTTTCATAGCTGCCATGCGGCTAGGATGCCCTCCGGAACGGCGTCCGTGAGCCATGAATGGAAGCAGCCTGAAGGTTGGTTCGATCACGATTGGCCCTCTTACTCACTCATGAGCGGCTTCTTCGGACGGCAGCAGCCATGCGCTTTCGGTGAGTCCGCAAACCTGCCGAGCATTCATGGTGTCATTGCGCATGACCGACACTGCTGTGGAATAGCTCGTCTTCGTTTCAACCTCAGCTGCAAAGGTCATCCCGTCCTAAAGCAGAGCCTGGACGCAATGCCATGGGCGTGAGACGACCCATCCTGGGGATCAGGTGGTCCGAGCCCTGGCCTTGGGGGATTCCTTGTTCACGTATCAGCGACTGGCGATCACATCAAACGACATGCGGCCAGCGGGCCACTTCGTACTCAAGCCCCGTTCCAACCATTTTTAGTGAGACGAGCTAAGTGAGGGATCGTCCGTCAGTGCGCCGCCGTCACCATCCCAGCGGTCAAGCTGAAACGGTTCAAGTACCTGCGGTTTATGTCCCGTATCCATCCACTCGGCAAGCAGGCTTGCGACTGCCGGAGCGATGGCAAAGCCGTGTCCGCTCCACCCGGTGGCCAGATAGGTCTGCCCCAGACCAGGAATGCGGTCAATGATAGGGAGTTGGTCGATGGTGACCGTTTCCGCCCTATCGGTATGAACCGCTACTACTTCCGCGCCCGCGAGTAGCGGGAAAACCGCTTCTGCTTCGCGCAGGTTGCCTTGGATCTGGTCCTCGAGTTGTGTCCCGGCGGAGCTGCCCAACCATCCCCCCGTAACCATCACGTGGTCATCGTCGATGCGCTTTACCGAGAGAACCCTGTGATTATGATTCACCAACTGAGTCAGAGGGAACTGCGAACGCGGGACCTTGAGGATTATGGCCTGGGGGTAAACACTCCACAGCGGCGGGTCGGACAGACCGAGCGATTCAAAGACTGCGCTGGTTCCGGAGTTTGTGGCGAGAACCACCCCGCGCTCAGCAACATATCGCTCACCGGAAGACAGCGTGACATCAATGGAATGGTTGGCGGCTTCCTGAATACGAGCGACTGGACTGTGTTCGACGACCTGGGCTCCCAATCGAGCGGCCGCATTTGCATAGGCTCGTGTCGTTGCCCCGTGATCTGCTACGCCGTCGGTCGGGCAGAACATGGCGGCCTGAACGTCCACACTAACTTCTGGAAGAAGCCCACGTAGCTCAGCACTTTCCAGAAGCTCTGCCGCCACACCGTAATCCCTCATCACACGCTGCTGGGCGCGCGCAGTAACGAGTCCCCCGCGAATTCCCACTGCCTCACGTTCGTACAGCATGAGAGAACCCACGCGTTCGTAGTAGGTGGGCTCGCCTAATTTTTCGGATAACCCCGGCCACATGTCAGCCGCGAGCCGTATAAGAGGAAGCTCGCGGTAGTCTCGGTGATTTGCCCGAACGCCCCGTTGTCCTGGGCCTCCGGAGGCGCCGGATGCGAGCGTGTCTGCTTCGAAGAGTGCCACGGAGTGGCCACGCGAAGCGAGCTCGAAAGCGGTTGCGCAACCATAGAGCCCGCCCCCGACAACAATGTAGGAAAATTTTTCATTCATGTAGCAAAAACTACAGCACTTGACGCGGCAAGGGTAGGGTCAGGCGAAAAATTGCGGAGTCTGCCCGTTGCCAGTGGGGATTGGATCGACGTCTACCGGGCCGCCTGCTCGGTCCTGCGAAGCTTGGCGAATCCAGCCTAGGATAGACCGTAGGTAGTCAACCCCACAGAAAGCCGGCGAACTCGTAGTGGAAAGATCAACTCTTACCTTTTCAGAGCGCTACATGGGCGCCGGCTCCAGACTGACGCCGAGCGAACGCAAAATTGGCGAGTACCTTTTGCGGCACCCGGATGAGGTGATTGGCGCATCTGCGTTGCGTATTGCGGAAGCGACCGGGACTAGTGACGCCACGGTCGTCAGAACGGTAAAAGGGCTGGGGTATTCCGGGCTCAAGGAGATGAAGAAAGAGTTCCTTGAAAGCGTCCTTCGGCGCAGGAACGTGTCGGCAACTATTGATCACAGAATTGACCGGATGCTCATGAACGAGCAACCGGTGCTGGGCATGCTGTCTGAATCCGTCGGCGTTTTGGACGCTTTCCGCGAAGAGTTTGATGTTGAAGCGTTCGAACGAAGCGTCGAGATCATGGCGTTGGCCAAGCGGATATATGCCTATGGTCTTGGGCCTGGCGGGATGATTGCCGGATTCCTCGCGCTTAATCTGGTCCGGGTAGGTTATGACGCGCATTCAATAACACAGACCGGCTATCGACTCGCCGATGATCTGCTGCTCTTAAGGGACGGGGACTGCGTAGTCCTGTTTGCCCCTTACCATCAGACAGCTGAAGTCGAAGTGCTGGTGGACCATGCAAATAAGGTCGGTGCGTCTGTAGTCTTGGTGACAGAGGCCTTGGGGCCCTCCCTCGAGGACCGAGTCCAAGTCGTAATTAAGACCCCCTCCACCATTTCCAGTCTTGCAAGTGAAGGTTTGGCTCCCCTGACGTTCAGCTACGCAGTCACCGTGCAACTGGCTTCGAAGCATAGGGATGCGTCCATGAAGCGCGGTGAACTCTTCACCGAGTTGTCCTCCAGATTCACCGGCAGTCCGGAAATGCTCTCCCCTCCATTCTTTCCCGTCGACATCAACGTTGACTAACTTGATAGAGTCCTGAGTTTCCGGTCAACCTCCATTGCTTGAGAAAACAGTGCAAACGATCCGAAGTGTCCTGCAACATTTGTAATGGGGGCTGGCCTGGGACTGGCTGACAGACTGAGGTCCGGCACCGCTACGCGTGGCGCTACTGCAATTTGGCCCATTTGAGGGTGCTTTCCACTGGCTTGCCTGCCGGGCAGGACGGACCCGCGCGGCTCCGAAGATACTCCCGGTTGCCCGCCGAGCGATTGACACTCACCGAACCGCGGAGCGGAACCTGCCACCGCGCCTGCTGCGCAGCTTCGGGCTCGGCATCGACGCCTGGAATCCCTGCCCGATGCCTACGTGCGCAGCATGGGCTTGCATGGCGGGCCCGTCGCGGCGAGGACACAGCCCCGCAGACGATCCGCGAGGAGCCCGGAGACTGGCCAACCCGGTCCTCGAGCTCACGGCCAGACGGAGTCCAACCACGCCGCCCTGGGCAAGCATGTCGGCGAACTCGCGTCCAGACTGAGAGAGGCCCGGGCGGCGGCCCTGTCACCACCGTCTTCGTGCTTTTCACCTACTCGCGCAGGGGCAGAATCCGATGCCGTGTCCGCGGTTCTTGCGGCTGCTGCGCCCCTGCTGGCGTCAAACGGGAGCGCAGTCCGTCATGGCTAAACTGCGGCGGCGACCGCCATTTCGACAGCGCGCTCGAGACCATCTCCCGCGTCCACATCTCGAACCACCCCGAAACCAAGGGCAGACGGCCGGCTCGCCGAGGCAAATCGATAGAGAGATTCACCGCGGCCTCAAGCGCTATATCGCCCGCTCGCCCTTCCGCAGCCATAACCGCTTCGGCGGTCTCTCCAGCACTTTTCGGACCCCGTTAACACCACACCCCGGATCATCGATGAGTAGGGCGCCAATCATGCCCGGGACAGGCAGGGCGGCGCACCTATCCCGGCACAGGAACAGGCTATCTCGGACGCCCAAAAAGGCGTTCTTCAAGTTTTCACTACAGTATTGACGATTTTTAGAGTAAGCACTACAGTATGAGCTACACCACATCTAACAAGCGTTTTCGGGAGGTCCAAATGAAACGCGTAGGGCGGGAGCGGTCTATCCGTATAAGCCCAGAACTACTAGTCGGAGAATCATGTCTCCGAAGCTCAACATCGCAGTAATCTGGCGTTGCGTCACGGATTTTTGCACTGTGGAGGCTCACCAATCGCGGAGACTAGTGAACTGATGCCACGCGGGAAGCATTCCGATTGAGTTTCAAAACGGCCTCACTGACATCGCTGTCCGCCGAGAGTCGTACGTGGAAGGCTATCGGCCCAACCGCCCCCCGATCATTGGCCCGAACGGCAACGACAAGTTATGCAGGCCAATGGCTGGACTCTTAGGCCACGCATTCAAATACGCCGACCATAGGCGAAGTCATTGCTGATCTGGCGACATATGGCACAACACCGCCTCATAGGCCGAATGGCCCGCAAGCGCCCGCTGGTAAGTACTTAAGGAGTTCGAATGAAACAAATCCTCGCAGCAGTCACAGCTGTTTTCTTGATGGGTTCTCTGGCAGCTTGCGGTTCAAGCGCGGAAACCCCGAAGAATCAAGAGACCGGCAACGGCAATGCCGTCGTGCAAAGCGCGGCCAATCTGCTCCCCAAAGAAGTAGCCAGCTCGGGAGTGCTGACGGTGGGAACCCCAGCGTCCAGCCCTCCCGAAGGATTCAAGACAGAATCCGGTGCTCTGGATGGTTACGAAGTGCAGATACTGGAGGAGATCGCTGGCGTATTGGGGCTGAAAGTCGACTGGCAGATCACTGACTTTGCCTCGCTCATCCCTGGGCTCAAGTCGGCCCGCTTCAACGTGGCTGTCGGACAAATCGGCATAACCCGCGAGAGAGCGGAAATTGTCGACTTCGTAACGCTGATCCGCACTAACCAGGCCTTCGCAGCTCTTAAGCCCGCCGGTCTTCACGACCTGACCATCGATGATTTGTGCGGCAAGAAGGTGGCGATTATCCAAGGCTCACGACAGCAGGAATTTGGAGCGGCGCAGTCCAAATCCTGTGGGGAAGAGGGCAAGCCAGCGGTCGATCTCAGCGTCTTCCAAAGTGCCAACGACGCCTGGCTAGCCATGCAGAGTAAGCGAACGGAAATCTACTGGGCCGGCGCTACCAACGTCGGCTACCTCGTGTCGAAATCACCAGAGGCGCAAGTCGTTGGTCACCACCTGCAGCCCAACCCAACAGGCATCGCCTTGAATAAGGGATCCTCCGTTGGGCCAGCGATTGAAGCCGCTTTCCAACATCTCATTGAAAATGGCACCTACCAGCGGATCCTCGAAAAGTGGGGCCTGAAGGACAACGGAGTCACTGACGCCAAACTCAATCCGGAAATAACCTGGTAACTGCAGCAAAAGAGAACCTCATGAAAACTTACCCACTACGCCCGGTGCACACTTCATCTGAAGCATCCAAAGACGGACCCGGAAAGACGAACGCGACCGTTGTTAGGCTGAAGCACCCGGTGCGCAACGCCATCACTATCGTCATCGCGATCACGCTCCTTCTTGGCGGATACAGCGTTGTCACAAATGAAAACTTCGGCTGGGAAACCGTCGGCCAGTACTTATTCGATCCTCAGATCCTCGAAGGTCTTGTCAACACTCTGTATCTGACCGTCATCGCGATGATGATCGGTCTGGCGTTGGGAATCACGCTGGCGGTCATGCGGTTGTCCCCGACTTGGCTGCTCCAAGCCATCAGTTCCGCTTACATCTGGTTCTTCAGGGGCACCCCGGTGCTGGTCCAACTCATTTTTTGGTATAACTTTGGGGCACTGTACTCCCACCTGTCGCTGGGAATCCCCTTCGGACCACAGATGCTCAGTGTCCCCAGCAACGACTTCATCACGCCGTTGACTGCGGCAATCTTGGGATTAGGTCTTAACCAGGCCGCCTATACAGCAGAGGTCATCCGCGGTGGCTTCCTTTCCGTAGGAAAAGGCCAACGGGAAGCTGCCAAAGCGATTGGCATGACACCTGGACTGATTTACCGACGGATAGTCCTTCCGCAGGCCATGCCCAGCATTATCCCCCCGGTTGGTAATGAGCTCATCTCAATGCTAAAGGGTACTTCCTTGGTGAGTGTCATCGCCATGACGGACCTGCTCCATTCCGCACAACTGATTTACGCAAGAACGTATGAGACCATTCCCCTGCTGATGGTCGTCTGCGTCTGGTACTTGGCAATTACAACCGTACTGATCCTCATCCAAGGCCGAGTCGAGCGCCATTATGCGAACAGGTAAGACTATGACCACAAACATTCTCGTCGCTGAAGGCGTAACCAAGACTTTCGGTCAAAACGAGGTCCTTAAAGGCATCGATCTGACATTGCACTCTGGAGAAGTAGCCTGCATCATCGGCCCCTCCGGATCCGGCAAGAGCACGTTCCTTCGCTGCATCAATCACCTCGAAACCCTGGATGGAGGCCGCATCGAGGTATGTGGCCAGACAGTTGGTTATGACAGTCGGAACGGCAAACTTTACGAAATGCGCGAGAAGGACATCGCCCTAAGACGGAGGAAGACGGGCATGGTCTTCCAGCAATTCAACCTTTTCCCGCACATGACCGCGATCGAGAACATCATCGAAGGCCCGACGATGGTCAAGGGAACCCCTAAGAAGGCCGCGCTTCTCCGGGCCGAGGAACTCCTGGAGGTTGTCGGTCTGTCGGAGCACGGAAGGCACTACCCATCCCAGTTGTCCGGAGGCCAGCAACAGCGCATTGCCATCGCCAGGGCCATGGCAATGGACCCTGAAATACTCCTCTTCGACGAACCCACGTCAGCATTGGATCCCGAACTCGTCGGTGAAGTCCTGGCCGTTATCAAGAGACTTGCCCACGACGGGATGAGCATGATTGTCGTGACCCACGAGATGGGATTTGCCCGTGAAGTCGCCGACAACGTCATCTTCATGGACCAAGGACTAATCGTTGAATCGGGAAGTCCATCAAAAGTCATCGGGGCGCCCCAGCACGAACGGACACAGTCCTTCCTCTCAAAGGTCCTCTGACAGGCAACGCCACCCGTCGCCAGATGGGCAGCGAACGAGCTCTATGGGGAGCCAAATGTGCTAGCCCGAACGCGACGAAATGAAAGGGCTGCTATTTCGAAACTTAGTCGTTTACGAACTCGCTCCTTAGCCGTAATGCTGGTTACGGCGGCCACGATGTCCGCTTGCGGATCTGGCTCGGAGCCCGATACCGCAGGGCCTCTGACCATCGAGGACCAAGGTAGCTTCACGGTGGGCGGAACCACCGCGACTGCCCCCGGCCAGTCCGATCCCCTGCAGCCGCTGAAGCCGGAAGGTCAGACGTATCACGGTGATCATGCCTACACCTTCTACCAAGTACCGAAGGAGGCACGTCGGCTACCGCTCGTGATGGTGCACGGCGCCGGACAATTCTCGAAAACATGAGAGTCAACCCCCGACGGACGCGAAGGCTTTCAGAGCCTATTCCTGCGCCGTCACTACAGTACCTATCTTGTCGATCAACCACGTCGAGGCGATGCCGGCCGAAGCACAGTCGGCACGACAATCACCCCCACTCCCGATGACAATATCTGTTCAACGTTTTTCGGCTCGGTAACTGGCCGGATTTACACCCTGCCGTTCAATTCTCGAACGACCCATCAGCTCTCGATCAGTATTTTCGACAGATGACACCCAACACCGGACCGCACGACCCCGAGGTTGTGGCTAAAGTCCATGTCCGCCTTGTTCGACCGATCGGGGACGTGGTTCTGTTCACCCATTCGCAGAGCGGGAGTCGGGCTGGTTGACGGCAATCCAGAATCCACGGGAAAAGGGCATCGTTTCCTTCGAACCATCAAGCGGATTTGTGGTTCCTGAAGGCGGAGTGCCGCCGCCTTTTGTAGGCCCCCGATCGCAACGGTACCCGGCGTAGCGGTTACGCTCGCCAGTTCACCGCACTCTCTAAGATTCCAATCGTCATCTATTTCGGCGACAACATCCCGAAATCATCCGCCGAGAATCCCCCAGCCCCCACGGCGGTGACGCCACTGTGGTGCGTCTGCCGAACCGAGGGCTCCACGGGAACACTCACTTCCCCATGTCCAATCTCAACAACGTTCAAGTGGCCGACGAAGTAACTAAATTTCCTAAAGAGAAGAACCTCGACGCCTACTGAGCATCACGCTAATCGGACGACTGAGAGAGCTTACTGGGGGTTCCGGATTACATGAGTGGTGCAGCACCGCAGGGGAGTCTCTGTTGAGTTCACTCCTGCACTCACAAGCATCCTTGCGCCAAGTCTTGATGCACCAGCAAGGGCAGGGTCTTGTCGGCACGCCCTCGTCTTCCACGCACACGCCGAGGTTTCTATGGTTCCTCGTCGTGCTCACGGTTCACCAGAGAAGGGAAATATCATGGCTAGAACAACGGTGGCCACTGTCGCCGTCATAGGTGCTGGCAGCAGCGGACAAGCGATCGCGGGCTTCCTTGGGCTAGGTGGATACCACGTGAACCTCTGGAACCGTGACGATGACGGCGAAGTGAACCAGTGGCTAAAGCCCATCATTGAACGCGGCGGCATCAGCGTCCAGGGAACAATTGAAGGATTCGCGCCCGTCCGGTACATCACGACAGAAATGGCAGATGCGATCTCCGGCGCAGACGTTATTTTGGTCAACACCACAGCCGACGCCTATCCAGATATCGCTTTGCAGTTGGCACCGCACCTCCTGAGCTCACAGATTCTCATCCTGATGTGCCCCGGAACGCTCGGATCCATCGGCATGTGGCACAGTCTCGTGGCAGCCGGCTACAAAGATGACCTGATGCTAGGCGAAACATCGACCACCGTCTTTGGTAGCCACGTGATCGGCCCGGCTAGCGTTCACATCGGCGCAATGAAGGATCGCGTAGAAATCGCAAGTCTTCCAAGCGGACAGGCAGACGTCATGGCAGGTCTTCTTCCCGAGTTCCCGTTCGTGGCTGTCGAGGACGTGCTGATATCCGGGCTGAGCAATGTGGGGCCAGCACTGCACATTGTTCCAATGCTTCTCAACGCGGGCAGGATTGAACACCCAGGTTCAGATTTCCTTTACTACGCCGAAGGGGTGACTCCAGGCATCGCATCGGTCGTTGGCCAACTGGATGATGAACGTGTAGCCGTAGCTCGGGCGTTCGGCTACGAACCTACATCACTGTCCGAATACCTCACACAAGTGGCCGGCGCTCCTCAGGGAAGTCTGTACGAGTCAATCCGTGGATGTGCGATGTATTCCGGAATTCGCGCACCGGACAGCCTTAATCACCGCTTCCTATGGGAAGACACACTGTCAGGTGCAGTGCCTCTGCTGGCTCTGGCCGAAATCGCGGACGTGCCGGTACCTATATGCGATGCGTTCGTAGCCTTGGCCAGTGCCACTCTTGGGCGTGACTTCCGTGCAACTGGTCGCAGTGCACGGAACCTTGCTTTAGAGGGACTCACTGTGAATTCCATGAAGGAATTGGTCAATGACCATGCTTCGTTTCTGACCTGGACGAAGAGCGTGAGTTCTAAGTTGCCAATCCTGCGCGCCTAGGAGAATTCCACTGAGAATCTTCCCAGCTGGAAAGCAGCACGTGGGATTACACGCCCTCTGCTGCTCTTTCAGTTGAACCTTGCACCAGGAGAACATCAATGAACAGCTTTACTGACAACTTCACGATCAACGGGATAACCCTGACGGCTCACGCCGTTCGGCGGCAGAACGAAAACCTCACTCCGGAGGCGCTGGAATTCATCTCGACTTTGCACTGGAAGACTGAGGAACGCCGGCAGGAGCTCCTGAAAACCCGGCAGACCCGGCGAGCCGCGATTCGCAGCGGCCAGGACCCCAGGTTCCTGCCTGCAACCGCCCAGATCCGTGACGACCCGTCGTGGCGCGTTGCTCCGCCGGCCCCGGGCTTGGAAGACCGCCGGGTTGAGATCACGGGCCCGGTGGACAAGAAGATGACCATCAACGCGCTGAACTCCGGCGCGAAGGTGTGGCTCTCTGATATGGAGGACTCCGCCACCCCCACGTGGCGGAACGTCATCAAGGGGCAGCTGAACCTCACCGATGCGGTGGAACGACGCATCGACTACAGGAGCCCCGAAGGCAAGGAATACAAGCTCCGCCCGGCCGGGGAACTGCCCACCATCGTGGTGCGCCCCCGCGGCTGGCACCTGCCCGAGAAGCACATGACTAGCGACGGCGCCCCGGTGGCCAGCGGCATCGTGGACTTCGGCCTGTTCTTCTTCCACAACGCCCGCCGCCTCCTGGCCCAGGGGCAGGGGCCCGTACTTCTACCGGCCCAAGATCGAGAACCACCTCGAGGCACGGCTGTGGAATGACATCTTCATCCTCGCTCAGGACCTGTTGAGCATCCCGCAGGGCACCATCCGCGCCACCGTGCTGATCGAGACCATCACCGCGGCGTTCGAAATGGAAGAGATCCTCTACGAACTGCACGTTCATGCCTCGGGCCTGAACGCCGGCCGCTGGGACTACATCTTCTCCCTGATCAAGAACTTCCGTACCCCCCGGTTCGTCCTGCCGGACCGCGCCCAGGTGACCATGACCGCCCCGTTCATGCGCGCCTACACCGACCAGCTGGTCCGTGCCTGCCACAAGCGCGGCGCCATGGCCATCGGCGACATGGCAGCCGCCGTCCCCAACAGCAAGGACGAAGCCGCGAACACCAACGCCTTCGAGAAAGTCCGTGCGGACAAGACCCGCGAAGCCAATGACGGCTTCGACGGCTCCTGGGTGGCCCACCCGGACCTCGTCCCCACCTGCCGCGAAGTGTTCGACACCATCCTTGGCGAGGGTCCCAACCAGCTGGACCGCACTCGCGAGGACGTCATCCCCGATGACCGCGCCCTGATCAACGTGGCCGCCACCGAAGGCACCATCACCGAGCAGGGCATCCGGAACAACATCGAGGTAGGGATCCGCTACATCGAGTCCTGGCTCCGCGGGAACGGCGCCGTCGCCATCCACGACCTGATGGAGGACGCCGCCACCGCGGAAATCTCCCGGTCCCAGATCTGGCAATGGATGTTCGCGTCCGCCATCACCGATGAGGGAGAGATTGTGACCCGCGAGTGGGTAGAAGACCTTCTGGATGACGAATTCGACAAGTTGGAACGCTTCGACGGCGACCGCTTCGAAGACTCCCGCGACATCTTCGAGGAAGTCACCCTCAGCAAAGACTTCCCCTCCTTCCTCACCCTCCCCGACTACGTCTGGTACCTGGAGGACCGGATCAAGCCTGGCAAAGAAGCAGAAGTGCAGACCCCCAAACATCTCTGAGGGCGGCAGAGAGATTTTTAGAAGGCCCGATCTGACAACGAGACTGGCATTTCACGAGGGGAGCGGGGCAACTCTGTTGCGCTGGGCTATATGATTGGGAACCGTGCACCTTCCCGTTGGGGATGGGAATTGGGTGGAAATTTCAGTAATCGCAGGTCAGGCCACCTACCATGGAATGTCAATTCCCAGCTCGCTGCCGCACGAATCGTGCGCTATGGCCCGAGATCCCAGGCTTACCGGGACCGCAAGAGAGCGCAAGGCCACTCGTCAGCTGACGCTATCCGCTGCCTCAAACGGTTCATAGCCCGGGAAATCTACTACAGCCTCAAGCGGGACCTAAGCGCGTCACCTGCAGCCGCTCTCGTCAGTTCGCGCTGAGAACCCAGTCAGTGACTTCCTGCAGGCCAACGTCGTTGTTATCACGAAGGAGAAGGACGTTCGAACGGTCGGTGAACTCCGAGAACGCGGCGTGAAGTCGTGAATAAACTCTGGTCGATCCTCACGTGCAAAGAACTGGTCACGTTGCTCGCGCATGTTCAGAGCGGTTCGGCCGCTGAGGCGTTCCTGGACTTAGGGGTTGACCTGAAGGGCCAGGCTCGCGGCCGCGCCACTTTTGTAGGTGCCCACGAATGAGAGGTTGTTGGCGTGACGGACGAGATTGCCCGGTTCCAGGACGTCATGGTCGATCACTGTCAGACCCAGTATCCCTGAACGCGCCAGCTGGTCAGCGATGACGCTGCCGACCGCACCGGCACCCAGCAGCAGCACACGCTTGGAAGAAGGCAGCGAAGACGTGCCAAGCCGGGCCTTCATATCGGCCGGTCCGATGCGTCCGGCGCGGACCAGGTGCACGGTGGGTTGTCCCCGCCGGGGTGCGCGGCGGGCAGGGTTGCCCGACTTGCTGTCCTTCCGGCTGGGCTGGTGTAGCCGCCCGAGCTCACGGACCAGGAGAACCCACCCCGTACCGGTGGTGGTTTGACTGTGTTCTTCGGGGAAGGACACCAAACGCAGCTCAAAATACGTGCCGTTGCAGCTTAGGGGCTGCGCGTGAGGGCCCGCCAGTTCTTCACTGGCGGACCAAAGCCCGACCCCCGTTGAAGCCTTAGCCGGTTGCGGCAGGTGCGTCCACTGAGCTGTCCACTCCGCAGCAGCCTTGTAATGCTCCCGGACCGGGGCAGGCATGCGGAATAAACGCTCACCAGCGTGGTTGGTTACGGATTCAATGACGAAAAGACTCTGTGCATCCTCCCGTAAGGGCATGGGACCGCTTACCGCAACGTCACCGTTCCCTTCACCGAGCCCGAGGGCGGTGTCCAGGCGCTATCGATCAGGGCCATAGCATTTGGCCGGTAGGGATAATAATCCGAGAAGGGTTCGCCCTGGTCCTCTTCATCACCCCACGCTCCGGCGATTTCCCGAGCGTGAGGGCCTTACGCAGCTGCTCTTGGATCAACCACGCAAGGTCATTGCTGGTGTCCCACGCGGCCGAAGCCCGGCCGATTAGGCACAGGTTCTTCCCGAAAGGGTGTTGGTGGTGTGCCATGTCCACTCCAGGTGCGGCCACGTCCGGGCGAAGGAACGGATAAAACTCCGGAAACGTCGCCACCAGATCCACGTCTCCGCAGCCGGTCAGGGCATCCGGTGCCACGAACGACCACCTGATCACTCCCCCGGCTTTGGCTTCGGGATCCTCGACAACAGTGATCCCGGCCGACTGGAGCGCACGTCTTTCATGCTCCAGTCTCCCGGGATACCGTTCCCACCACGGCAGGAAACCGGCCACGCTGTTAACCCACAGGCCTGTTACCCGGTGGGGTCGGCGGGTTCGCCGGGCCCGGGGGAACATCCGGCCTGCCAGGCTTATCCGGTTGCTCGGGGTGCTCCGGGTGCTCCGGCTTGTTGGGCTTATCTTCAGGCTTAGCCATACCCACTACCGCTCTTCTTTTGCTCAGGAGACCATCCCCTGAGACGAGCGTGCCACAAGGCACCGACATTTCCAGACACAACTGTGCCGAGGAACGAATAGCTTCTTTGTTGACTGTCCCTCAGATCTGTTGCTTATTGCAGGAAGCGGAAGACAGTCTTGTCACGAATGAGCGCGGGGCAGGTCGGCTCATGATCGGCCAGAAAGTGCACTGGCGGAGTCCTTTTCGGACGGTACAGACGAGCCGACACCCCGCATCCGATACAGACCAAGCCTCGTTTTAGTGCCCGCAGCCGTACGGGCGGGACGTTCTCAAGATCAGTTGCATTCCACTCGTTGCCGTCCACGGAGCAAAACGCCACTTTCATGGGTCGACAGTCGAACGGATGATCCGGGGCGGCACGGAGCACAAGGCTAGACCCATGGAACGGAATTTGGTTTTGCCAGGTGGGTCAGCCAGCCGTGGGTGTCCTCGACCGTTCCGGTCTGGATACCCAGAAGCTTTTCGCGGATGGCCATAGTTGTTTCGCCAGCCGTGGCATCTTCCGCGCCAATGAATTCGGTTGCATCCTTGAGGACACCAATCGGAGTGATCACGGCTGCAGTACCGCAGGCAAAAACTTCCGTGATTTCACCAGAGGCAACGCCGTCGCGCCACTCGTCCAGGGTGATCTTGCGCTCGGAAACCTCGCGGCCCATGTCCTTGGCCACCTGGATCACCGACATACGCGTAACGCCCTCGAGAATGGTGCCGCTGAGGGCGGGAGTCACCAACGAGCCATCCTTCATCACGAAGAAGACGTTCATGCCACCGAGTTCTTCCACGGCGTCGTCGTTGAAGTGATCCAGGAGCAGAACCTGCTTGCAGCCGTTGGCCTCGGCTTCCTGCTGCGCGATCAGCGAAGCGGCGTAGTTGCCACCACACTTGGCCGCACCCGTTCCACCACGGCCAGCACGGGCATACTCACGGCAGATCCAGATGGACACAGGCTTGAGCTCGCCACCGAAGTAGTTGCCAGCCGGGGACGCGATGACGCGGAAGGACACCTCGCGGGCAGCCCGAACACCCAGGAAGGCCTCCGTGGCGATCATGAACGGACGAAGGTACAGAGCCTCGCCATCGCCGGACGGAACCCATTCCTGGTCCGCCTACACCAGTTCCCGGATGGCACCCAGGAAGTACTCTTCGGGCAACTCCGGAAGGGCAAGACGGCGGGCCGACTTGTTCAGGCGCGCCGCGTTGGCCTCGGGACGGAAGGTCCATACGGAACCATCGGCGTGCCGGTAGGCCTTCAGTCCCTCGAAAATCTCCTGGCCGTAGTGCAGGACCGCGGCCGAAGGATCCAGGGAGATGGGGCCGTAGGGCTCGATCCGGGCATTCTGCCAACCGCCATTGCCATCGGCGTCGACCTTGTAATCGACGACGGCGGTGTGGTCGGTGAAGTAGTCGCCAAAGCCCGGGTTCGCCAGGATAGCTGCACGCTCCTCAGCAGACTTCGGGTTTTCCGAGAGCTGCCGGCCGAATCCAACGCCATGCGCACTTTGAATCATGATTCCTCCTAAGCCGTGTGTCGTTGCTGATCACGGCATATTGTGCTTGATTTAGGATGAGCAAGCCCGGTGAGGCGTCCCGGATCTCCGAATGTAGTGTTGCGAGTAGTACATGCCGCCTCGAGGGGGTCATACGCGGAACATATCTTCCTTTATGGTGTACCCGGCCGACGTTGAGGGCGTGTGTAAGTACCAGTTGGGTACTTCTCGTCAATCTAAAGGAACGTCTATTGGGATTGGGATCCCTATGACCGAGTAACGGTCCCGGAGAAAGAGGCAACCGGGCGAAGGAAAACAGGGCGGACAAGAAGCCAAAAAGTCGTGGTGATGGCCAGGGAGCCGGCGAAGAACCAGAAACCGGCCCAGCCCTCATCATCCGCTGCGGCGTACATATGGTTCAGGTTCCTCAGGGCTCCCGTGGCAAGTACCAGCGTCACGTGGGTGATAATGAAGAGCGCAAAGAAAATCATCGTGGGAAAGTGAATGGCGCGGGCAGCTTCGATTGGAAACATCATATTGAGCGAACCTGCTTTCTTGGGCCATGCGGCCGACATACGCAGCCCCGTGATGATGGCCAAGGGCGCTGCAAGGAACACAACCGTAAAGTACGCGAGCAGTTGCAGGGCGTTGTAGTTAGTCCAGCCGTTTTCGAGTGGCCAGTCCAGAGAAGCGTACTGAAGCAGGGCAGAGAGAGCATTGGGAACGACATCAAGGCTTGTTGGGACTATGCGCATCCATTGTCCGGTGACGAACAACAGGACAATAAAGATTGCTCCGTTCAGTGCCCATAATGCATCAAGACTGAGGTGAAGCCACAGGTCGAGGCTAATCTTGGTTGGCTTGCCGCGCGTCTTGAACGCGCCCTGGTTACGCCGGGTCCAGTACGCTTTGGGACGTGTTGTAGTACGCAGCAGCCAGCCCGAACGGATGCTGAGCACAAGGAAAAAGGCGTTCAGGAAGTGCTGCCACCCGAGCCAGGCAGGCAATCCGACGGGGGCATCCTTTGGCAACGTCGTCCAACCGGGATACGCAGCCAGAAATTCCTGAACGCCAGGCAGTTCCCGTAGTCCTTTTGCCGCCAGAACTATCAGGAACAGCACTGCAATGAGGACACCTGTTGTGCTGCCCCATTTAGCCCACGGCTTTCCTCTCCTCGATGGCGGCTTCGTTGCCAGAGACATCCGTTTTTCCTCTCAAGCCGTAGCAAACTGCTAGTTGGACCGTGTTTCGAGGGCCTCGATGAGCTGCGGTACCACGGTGAAGACGTCGCCCACGACGCCGAAGTCAGCAACATCGAAAATGGGAGCGTCAGGATCTTTGTTGATTGCCACGATGGTTTTGGCGGTTTGCATGCCTGCCCTATGCTGGATGGCTCCGGAAATCCCCAACGCGACATACAGCTGTGGTGAGACGGTAATCCCGGTTTGCCCCACTTGGCTGGCTTGTGAGGTGTACCCGGCGTCTACTGCTGCCCGGGAAGCGCCGACCGCAGCATCCAAGACATCGGCAAGCTGCTCGACGAGGACGAAATTTTCCTTCGAAGCCAGACCCCGTCCGCCGGAAACGACCCGTGCGGCCCCGCGCAGTGACGGCCTTGCGGGCGTGGTGGTTGCCTGGTTAGGCGATTTGATGATGGCGGCAGGCCCTGTGGAGGGCGTGAGAGTTACCGTGCTGGTCTGGCACGTGGTTGCCGATACCCGGTGTTCTATTGAGCCCTGGCGGATCGTGATGATTGGCAGGCCCTCCACAGTGGAATCGACGTAGTATGAGCCGCCGTAGACGGAGTGCGAGGCGACTATTCTGTCCTTCACGGTTTGAACGTCAACAGCATCCACGCAGATGCCACCGCCCGTGCGGATAGCCAGTCGCGCTGCCACCTCGCTACCGTTCACCGAGTGGGCGACCAGGACTGCAGCGGGCTTCAGTGCCTCAATGGCAGCCTGCAAACCGTCCAGCTGGGGAGTCACCAACACGCCCCCCAGCTGCTCGGACTCAGCTACAAAAACCTCTGCCGCGCCGAGGGCAGCCAACTGCTCAGAAGTTTGCGGACCCAAGCCCGGAGCCACCACGACAACCGCGGTAGGCCGACCGAGCCTGGACGCTGCACCGAGGAGCTCCCCGGCCGAACCGCTGATGCTTCCGGACGCGGAAACTTCAATGAATGTCAGGATGTTTGCCATCATATTTCTCCTCAAACGAGTCGGCTGGAGACTAGGAACTCGGCCAGGCGCCTGCCGGCGTTGCCGTCATCGACGATCTTGGATCCGATAGCACGTGCAGGCCTGCCCTGTACGGACAGCACAGTCGAACGGGCCCTCAGTACTTCTTGCGGGACGCGTAGGTCATCCAGCATCAAGTCGCGCACCGTCTTGCGCTTGGCCGTCAGGATCCCCTTAAAGTTCGGGAACCGGGCTTCCGCGGCGCGCTCAGTGACGGAAAAAACGGCTGGCAGCGAAGCCTGGACCATAGCGGTGCCATTCTCTTCCTGACGTTCGCCAGCGACAGAGTCAGCAGTGAGTGTCACCTGGTTGAGAGAACCGAGCAGCGGAACGCCCAAGAGCTCTGAAATCATCGCCGGAACAATCCCGCCACCACCGTCGGTGGATGCGTTACCGGCAATCACCACGTCGAAACCGGTGGCCTGCAGCGCTGCAGCCAGGACATGGGCCGTCTGGACCGCGTCGGCACCGGAAAGTCGGTCATCTTTCACATGGACTGCTGAATCAGCACCCATCTGCAGGCCCTTTCGCAGGGCGGCAGCCGTTTCCGCAGGCCCCATGGACAGCAGGACCACTTCGGTGCCTTTGTTGGCATCTTTGAAGGACAATGCCACTTCCAATGCCCGCTCATTGATTTCGTCGGCCACCCCCGAGGCAGACTTCCGGTCCAAGTTCCCATCGGGTGCAATCATGCGCTCTTCTTCAGTGTCGGGAACCTGCTTGACCAGGACGACGATCTTCATGTGGACAGCTACCTTTCGCTCCATTGCTCAACGGTCTGGGACTTGAGACACCAAGCTACAAGCAATCCAAGGAGTCCGCCCCGCAAACGGAACACAGGTTCAATTACGAGCGCAAATTGCGGCCTTTTGTGCACCAAGAACATCGAAAATCGCCACTGCTCTATACATCTGGACTAGTTATTTTTATTCTCGTTGTGCCACTTGCTTGAAGTGATTAGCGTCATAGCAACAAAGACGGCGGTGCCCCTGCTTCAGCGGGGGAGGCGCGTGAGCGCGACCGCCCAAGCATGCAAAGGTGCGTGAAATTGCTAACCAACGAATTGGGTCCCGCCGCGAGCCGGCACGGGGTCGCGGCGCAACCGCAACACGACATCCTTCAACTCATCACGTCCGAGGGCATCCGGATACCTAACGAGGAATACGACCGGTGGGTCGAGGACATCACGGATGACCGGCTGGCGGGACTGTACGAAGACATGGTGGTGATCCGCCGCATTGACAAGGAGGCTACATTCCTCCAGCGTCAGGGCGAACTGGCACTGTGGCCACCGCTTCTGGGACAGGAAGCTGCACAGATCGGTTCCGGTCGCGCTCTGCGCGATGATGACTTCGTTTTTCCAAGTTACCGCGAAAACGGCGTTGCATACTGCCGGGGAGTGAAGTCGGAAGACATCCTGCGGGTGTGGCGGGGCAACGCCCATTCCGGATGGGACCCCTACAGCATCAATATGGCCACTCCACAGATCATCATCGGGGCCCAATCCCTGCACGCTGTCGGCTATGCGATGGGAATCAAGTATGACGGCGCGAGTTCGGTTGCCGTCACCTATTTTGGTGACGGCGCCACCAGCCAGGGCGATGTCAATGAGTCTCTTGTGTTCGCCGCCAGCTTCCAGGTCCCCGTCATCTTCTTCTGCCAGAACAATCACTGGGCCATTTCCGAACCCGTCGGCCTTCAGTCGTCCGTCCCAATCGCGGACCGCGCCCCGGGCTTCGGCATTCCCGGCATCCGCGTTGACGGCAACGATGTTCTCGCTGTTCTTGCAGCAACCCGGGTGGCTCTGGACCGGGCACGCACCGGCGGAGGTCCTACCTTCATCGAAGCTGTCACCTACCGGATGGGGCCGCACACCACCGCTGACGACCCCAAGAAATACCGTGATGACAATGAACTGCAGGACTGGGTGGAAAAGGATCCCATTTCGCGTGTGGAGGCCCTGCTGACGCGCCAGGGCAAGTTCACTGACAACTTCCAGGCGAAAGTACAGGCAACAGCGGACAGAGTGGCTGCAGAGATGCGCTCAGGCTGCATCTCCATGGTCGAACCGGAGCCTATGGATGTCTTCTCCAACGTCTACAGTTCGCCAAACTCCATGCTGGACCGGCAAAGGGACCAGTACGCCAGTTATCTTGCCTCCTTTGAGGCCGCCGAGGAAGTTGCGCAATGATCGAGACAATGACGTTTGGGCGCGCAATCAACACCGGCCTACGCAAAGCAATGGAGGAAGACCCCAAAGTCCTCCTCATGGGTGAGGACATAGGCAAGCTTGGCGGCGTTTTCCGGATCACCGACGGCCTCCAGAAGGACTTCGGCCCCTCGCGCGTCATCGACACACCGCTTGCTGAGGCGGCCATTATGGGCACGGCCGTGGGTCTGGCCTACCGCGGGTACCGTCCGGTTGTAGAGATCCAGTTCGATGGCTTCATTTACCCGGCCTTTGACCAGATCGTCTGCCAGGTCGCCAAGCTGCACTACCGGACGCAGGGTAAGGTCAAGATGCCGATAACCATCCGCGTACCGTTTGGCGGAGGCATTGGCTCCCCGGAACACCACTCTGAGTCCCCTGAGGCTTATTTCACCCATACTTCCGGTCTGCGGGTCGTTACCGTATCCAACCCGCAGGATGCGCACACGGTTATCCGCCAAGCGATTGCCTCCGATGACCCGGTTCTCTTCTTCGAACCCAAGCGCCGCTACCACACCAAGGGTGAGGTGGATCAATCCATGAATCTTCAACAGGCCACCCCCATGGAGCGGGCCCGTGTACTCACTCAGGGGTCCGACGTAACGCTCGTTACGTACGGGCCGCTGGTCACTACTGCCTTGCAGGCGGCGATTGCAGCCGGCGATGAAGGGACTTCCGTGGAAGTCATTGATCTCTGCTCACTGGCACCCATCGATTATGAGCGGGTCGAGGCCTCAGTGTGCAAGACGGGCCGCCTCGTCATCACACACGAAGCCGCCCAGTCGGGAGGACTGGGTGCGGAGATAGCTGCAAGCATCACAGAACGCTGCTTCAACTACCTGGAGGCGCCCCCGGTCCGCGTGACCGGCTTCGACATCCCCTACCCGGCTTCCAAACTCGAATCACACCATCTGCCTGACCTGGACAGAATCCTAGACGGCGTCGACCGCGCCCTCGGGCGCCCTAACACACCGAGCGGGGCTACGGCATGAGCACCGTCATCAAGGAATTTCTCCTTCCCGACCTGGGCGAGGGACTAACAGAGTCGGAAATTCTCGACTGGAAAGTCTCCGTCGGTGACACTGTCGAATTGAACCAGATCATCGCCGAGGTTGAGACTGCCAAAGCTGTGGTCGAACTCCCGTCGCCCTATGCCGGTGTCATTTCTGAATTGCACGAAGAGCCGGGAACAGTCGTCGCTGTCGGAACCCGCATCATTTCCTTTGAGTTGCCAGCCGAGAAGAACACCACGCCGGACCAGCGGGCGGCCGAAACATCCCTGAAAGTTGACGGTGAACCACCGAAGCGCATTCCCACACTTGTGGGATATGGAACGGAAGTCGAAAAGTCGGGAAGGCCACAGCGCAGGCCGAGAAGCGTGGCCCGGGTCAGTGCCGCACAGCCGCTTACCGCCTCAGCCGTTCCTTTAGCCGCGCCGAAGGCGGGACTCGAAAAGACCCGCGTTCGTTCCACCCCGCCGGTCCGTAAGCTTGCCCGGGATCTGGGGGTAGACCTGGGCACTCTGACCGGGACAGGCGCACAGGGGGTGGTCACCAGATTAGACGTCCTAGCCGCTGCAAAAAAGCCCAACATCGCCTCACCCGACGTGTCCCTTGCAGGGGAGGCAGCTTCCGAGACCCGAACGCCGATCAAGGGGGTACGCAAGCACACCGCCGCCGCCATGGTGGCAAGCGCCTTCACCGCACCGCACGTAACGGAGTTCCTGACCATAGACGTGACAGCGATGACGGAACTGCTTGCACAGCTGAAGAAAAGGCATGAATTCAATGGGTACAAACTCACGCCTCTCACCATGGTCGCTAAAGCTTTATGCATTGCCGTTGCACTGCAACCCTCACTAAACTCCCGCTGGGACGAGGAAAACGCCGAGATTGTCACCATGAACTACGTCAATCTTGGTATTGCTGCTGCCACGCCACGTGGGTTAATGGTCCCCAACATTAAGAACGCGCAAACCTTGAACCTGTTGCAACTGTCCTCGGCAATCACCGAACTGACAGAACGCGCCCGCGGCGGAAAGACCGGCCCGAACGAACTCTCGGCGGGAACCATCAGCATCACCAACATTGGTGTCTTCGGCATCGATGCCGGAACACCGATCCTCAACCCGGGAGAAGCTGCAATTCTGGCGATGGGAGCCGTACGCAGACGACCATGGGAGCACAACGGAGAGGTCACACTGCGTGATGTCATGACACTCAGCTTGTCATTTGATCACCGGCTTGTGGACGGCGAACAAGGATCACGCTTCCTTGCAGACATCGGTGCCATTCTGTCCCAACCAGGCGTGACCCTCGCGCTGCTCTAGGGAACCATTCCCGCCACAGTCCCGTCCTCTGCCACTGGAAGACGCGAGTACAGACTCAGAACGGAATACGCCCATGCAAGCCATCGAAAGCCACGTGGTTCCCTCCACAGGCGAGTTCGCAGCCAACGACGCCATGCAAAGGGAGCTGGCCGCTGCACTTGAAAAGCATCTGGCAGCCGCCGCCCTCGGTGGTCCGTCCCACGCCCGGCAGCGTCACCTCAGCCGTGGAAAATTGCTGCCGAGGGAACATGTCGAAGCCCTGCTCGACGACGGAAGCCCCTTCCTTGAAATAGCTCCCCTTGCGGCTCATGGAATGTACGGTGGCGACTGTCCCGGCGCGGGCCTCATTGCCGGCATTGGCGTGATCCACGGTCGGCAGGTTTTAGTGATCTCCAACGACGCCACGGTTAAGGGTGGAACGTACTATCCAATGACCATCAAGAAGCACCTTCGGGCACAGGAAAATGCTCTCGAAAACCGGTTGCCCTGCATCTACTTGGTGGACTCCGGAGGAGCCTTCCTCCCGAAGCAGGACGAAGTCTTCCCGGACAAGGAACACTTTGGGAGGATCTTCTACAACCAAGCCAAGATGTCCGCGGCCAAGATTGCGCAGATCGCTTCCGTTATGGGCTCCTGCACTGCCGGCGGCGCCTATATGCCGGCGATGAGCGATGAGACAGTAATAGTTCGGAACCAGGGCACCATTTTCCTGGGTGGGCCTCCGCTGGTTAAAGCTGCCATCGGCGAGATTGTCGCCGCCGAGGAGCTCGGCGGCGGAGAAGTCCACTCCCGGATTTCAGGTGTGGCTGACCACCTGGCCGAGAATGACGAGCATGCACTCCAAATTGTTAGGGACATCGTGTCCACCTTGCCTGCACCGGCGAAGCCGGTGTGGGACGTGGACACAGTAGTCGAAGAACCCGCCGCCGACATATTCTCCAATTTGAAGGCCAAATGGTGGACTCCCCTGTGCTCCTCCACGCCGAACGCATTCTGTCCCGACGGGAGACCTCCTAATGCCCTCTGACGCGAATGACTCCTGGGAGTTCGCAGAAATAGGCGGATGCGTATCAGGGCAGGGCCCACTTCCTCCACTGTCGTGCCGAGCCAGCTTCCTACGATGTCAAACCTGGTTGAGACGGCCCTCACGTTCTGAGTACTGCTAATGAATTACTCCCGTCTATTTGTTCAAGAATCTGTCCGGTCGCCGATGACGACGCGATTGGTCGCCTCTAGGCTGGGACTTGTTTGCCAAGGGCTGCGCGGCGGCGAACATAACTAGGCGGCATGAACGCAGGCGAATGGTTACCGCCCCGCTTTCATGGCGGCCTTATCATCAGCACATGCAACTTCGTTCCGTGTTGATGTCGCCAGTGGATGTCGCCGAGTTATTGGGTTCCGGCGGTTCAGCATTCAGTGCTGTCCTCAAAGCCGCTATGAACGATTAGCCTAGCGGCGGCAGTCACAGAAAGGCGACGCTGTGAGGGGTACTTGGTCCGCTTGCCACGGCGTTGCTCAAACTTGCACACGCGAAAAGGAGTCAGCATGCATCGGACAGACAAGCTAGATATTGACCTTCTGAAACTGCTTGTACAGTCCCCCAAAGCGGGAGTCAGGGAATATGCTCGTCGCCTAAACATTGCACGCGGTACGGCACAAAGTAGGCTTGACGGGTTTAGTCGATCAGAAGTGATCACCAGTTACCGCCCACAGATTTCCCCCGAAGCTCTGGGCTTCGTCATATTGGCATTTGTCCACATTCACGTTGCTCAGGCGATGCTCGATGCGACCGTAGCTGGGCTTGCGAAAATACCGGAAGTCCTCGAAGTGAACAGTGTGGTCGGCGACGGAGATTTGATTTGCCGTGTTGTGGGCCGAGATAACACTGACTTCGAGCGGGTACTGCAGCAAGTCATAGGAACCGAGGGAGTCCGACGCACGCGGACCGAACTGGTCCTCAGCCGGCGAATAGAACCGCGAATCGTTCCCCTGCTGGAAAAAATCCAGCGTGATCTAGATCGTCCCTCGAGATAGCTTCTGGCTGCCAGCGTTTCTGTACCCGAAGGGGGCAACTCATGCTGGGCTTGTCTGCCGCCGCGTAGATGGAGAGAACGAAATGGGGTTGCTTGTGGTGGAGTAGGCGCGTTTGCTGCTACCGGTTCTATAGCGCACGGGCTCCGCTCTCGATGAACAGAAAGAGGGCGGAGCCAGCTTTTTGGAGTGGCCGCTGAACTGACGCGTCGCCCAAATATCACGATCGATTTCCACCAGCGCGGCGCAGCGGGAAGAAACCTTCTATCAAGAGCAGCTTGCTGCTCGGTCCTCCATTCGGCGGCGTCTATCGGCGCGGTGCTCCCAGAGTAGGGTCGAGGGCTGCGACGAGGTGTACTTTGTAGTGCCAGGTGGTCGGCTATGGTGAGCTTTTAGGGGTGTGTAAGTGGCTATGGGAGTACTTACGCGATGATGTATGCGCAGTCTCCTACAAGACATATGGGTGCTTATCGGCCATTTTATTACGACGCCGATCCTGTCGACGCCTGTGGGCGAGGGAACCCTGCAGCAATCTGTGCAAAGCCAGTTACGTCGATTAGTTAGCAACCACCCGGCAGCTGCCCACACCGCAGAAACAGTTCTGCACGCAAGCAGCCGTACTTCAGCGGCTCTAGCCGGCATGTGACATCCACGACCCGGCCGTGGCATGGCCGAGCCTTCAATCCCCGGTCAAGGTAGAGGCCTGGCCTTGCAGGGTCTGGACCCACATGTGGCCATGCCCCCGGTTGGGAACGAAGTCATGTTGCCACGAACTGAGAGACCCAATGAAGAGGTGAATACTCCGAAACCAAGCCAGGAGGACCCCGAATGTTATCTGCTTTAAGTGTGGACATTGTCCACACCCCCTTTGGCAGGACAAACAGGGACGCCACCTCGACGGCATGCGACGAGGCACGGTCTTTTCGGAGGAAAAGTTCCGCAGGATCCCCGAAAAGTCATGTCGACACCACAACCACTGCCCATGAAGAAGTGAGCGGCCAATAATGGCCGACGAAACACCACAGGAAAGGACGCCGAATGACCACACATCCCAGCAAGCGGAGCGCCCACACGCCAGGACGCTGAACCCGCCCCCCAAACTGAACAGGCCGTACCCGGCGGCCAGGCACCATCTGGGACGATGAGGCAGAGGCACTTGTCAAGCTTTGTCCAGACTTAAAAGCAAAAACCCCTCTGACGAGGGGTTATGCCGTGCCCGAGGTGGGACTCGAACGGGATTCCGGGCCTTGTCATTGCTGGGATCCTGCGGAAACATGCCGAATCCGGGGCAGTCCGGCGGCCGTACGGGCCAGTCCGAGGTGGAGAGTGTGGATATTGTCCACACTTCCTTTTTACCCCTATCGGCGATAACCCATCATCAGATTCCCTTCTTACACAGGTTTATGGCGCCCCAACAAACGACCGACATGACAACACCGAAATCTTCAGACCCCTATCCGCGGACTTCCTCGGCAGCTAAGGGCCTCGTGGCCAGGGTCCGGGACGGCCAAAGGAATAGTCATTACTGTTCTTCGGGCTCGAACTGGGCCTAAACCTCTCAGGGCACGTCCGCGCCACGCGGCACTTCCGACAACCAGGGCTTTCGAGCCACCAGATGCTCCGATATTTGCGCGGCAGAGTCCCGCAACTCGATGTTGCCGGCAGCGACTCCCACAACCAGCCCGAAACCCTCATCAGTGGTGAAGTCGTGGCGGTAGCCGTTGATCCACAAGAGCAGGACCATGAGCGTCCAGGCGGTGCGCTTGTTGCCGTCAATGAGCGGGTGGAATCGGGCCACCGACTCCAGCAACGCAGCCGCCTTCATCGTCAATTCAGGATAGGCGTCAGTGCCCATGACTGTTGTCGCGGGCCGGGCCAGGGCCGAGGCGAGCAAGCCAACATCACGGATGTGGAATCCGTACCGGTCGCTTACCTGCAGCGCGTCCTTAATGTCGAGGTACGCGGTCACGCGTCCTCAAGACGGGTCAACAGCTCAGCGTCGTGACTCATCACAAAGTCCAACCCTTCACTGATCTCCCGGCGCCGGGCATGCCGCTGCAAAACCAACTCAGCCCCCTGCAGGAGAAGTGCGGACTTGGACGTGTGCTCCTCGGCCGCGAGCTTCTCCAGCCTGCGATCGAGGTCTTCCGGGACGCGGAGATTCATTGCCATACTCATATGGTACCAAAACGGTACAAGTCCGGGATTGGGGCTGAAAATCCACAGACCATCTCGCGAATGCACCCCGAGTGCACCGGGCCTGTCACGCTGGTGCCAGATCACGATGGCCAACGCATACGAAGGAGCACTATGTCAGCGGAGATTGTCACCAAGCTCTTGGAAGTCTTGGACGACCTCATTCGTGACGCGAGAGAAACAGCGCTCTCGACCAACCCCGACACCGAGCTCGGGCGATTCGATCGTGGCGCCTTCGAACGCTGTATCAGCGTCATCCATGCAGCCCGTGTCCTCGTAAAAGCCGGCCACTGGGAAACAGCCACGTCTCCTGTTCGTCAGCTTTACGAGATCGTCCTCAACATGGAACATCTCAACACCTATCCCGATAGAGAACTCGCCGCGATCAGGTTCATCCGGCTCGGGAGCCTGCAGGAAGCCTTGGCAACGCTTGCAAACCTCGAGTACGAGCATGAACGAGGCGAACGAATCCAGGTAAAACGAGTCCTCGAGATCAGGCAAACCCTCCAAGGGGAGGCTTACACCGAATTTCGTGCCAAGCCTCGACGGGACGGTTCGCCTCAATGGCGGCAGTCTTGGTGTGGCAAGAACATCGCAGAGCTGGCCCGGGAATCGACGAATCGGCTTCACCATGTGAACTACAAACTCCTCTACTCGGCATGGTCCGAACAGACCCACGGGTCCCCTGGGGCGTTGCTCCCGCGAGTCATGGATAGCATCTATCCCGAGAGGATCGACCCTAACCGCGACGAATTTGAATCGGAAATGCGAGTGATTCTGATGGCCTTGGTCCTCTTTCGCGAACTATGGACTTTGCTCCCCGGAATGCCTCCGCAAAGACCTGCTGCTTCGCAGGAACAGACACTTCGCATGAACGTCCTCGCGGAGGCAGGCAAAAGCCGACGGCAAACCATTCATCATGGCCTTCGACCTTTGAGGTGCCCAGACTCTGAGTTCCTTTCCATGTTCCCAAAGGCGAAAAGTAAGTCATGCCGATAACGGCGCATATGTCGGGGCTGGAAGCAGCCTCCGGCCGACCCTGCGCAGCGATTCCCACCAAGTGATGGCACCCACCGGAGACTAAGTCCACTCACGTCATAACGCCCCACCCCCGCCTGCCCATGAATACCCAGAAGCAACAACGCTGTTTGTCATTCTGATGTCCCGATCAATGGCTGGACGGTACTCCGCCTAACCAGGGCGCTGACGCGGCGGACCCGGTCCCCTGCGTTGCACTTCGGCCCTATCCGAACGACCCACAAGACCCAAAGACGCCACGCACGCACAAAGGAACAGGACAATGAATGCGCTCACCATCAAAGACCCGGCAGACTTGCTGAGCTTCATCGGGCACACCCTAGGGTTCTGGCCCCAAGAGAGCCTGGTCTGCATAACTTTGGACAAGGGTAGAGTCGGCGCAACCCTCCGCATCGACCTCCCCCGCCATCCGGGAACAGAACTTCCTTACGCCCGCACCGTCAGCAGCTACCTCACCAGTGACACCAGCAGGACGAGCATTGTCTTCGCCCTCTACACCTCAGCCCACTGCGAACCAGGACAGCCCAAACCACACGCGGCCACGATCCCAGCGCTCACCGGAGTCCTCGCCGAAAACGACATCACCATTCGCGACGGAATGTTCGTCAGCGGCGAAACCTACTCCCCCTACGACAGCGAACCCGGACAAGACATCAGCCTGCCCCTCAGCACCACTGAATACAGCCGAGTCAACGCCGAATTCATTTACCGCGGCAGCACCATAGAACCCACCAACCGGATCATCCTCCCGACGCCGACCCAAGAAGCAGACCACGCCATCGCCGTCGAAAACCGCATGAACACCATCCGAGTCCAGGCACCCCATCAAGCCGCGCTTCAAGCCAGCCAACTCTGGACGGGCATGCTGGATACAAACGACTTCCCGACCGACGAAGCCTGCACCATGCTCATCGCGAACTTCCAATTCCCCCACCTCCGCGACCGGCTCTTGGCAGACATCCCGGGCATCGACGAACCACCCCAACACATCCCCTTCGCCCAAACCGAGACAGCACCGAAGTGGTCCCGCGTCGAATGGGCACAACAACTCCTCCTCCACGCCTATACGAGGACCAGCCCACAACACGCAGCACCCATCCTCACCACCACCGGCTATATCAGCTGGTGGGAAGGCAGAGGATCCAAAGCACACCAATACATGCAACTCGCCCTCGACACCGACCCCGGATACCGCTTCGCACGACTCACCGACCAAATGCTCGGAGCCGGAATCATCGCCGGCTGGAACACCAACAAAAACACCGCCTACAAAACCCAACTCGACATGCCCTGAAAGAGGGGCAGACAATTTTGTGCGCTGCTTCGTACCAATAGACGGCGTCCTCATCGTGGCCGGCTGGAACACAAGTAGAGGCGACACCTACACCACGACCTCCGGCGCACAGAAAAGGAGGCGGTGGCCAGTAATAGCCCGGCGAGCGTCTACAAACGCCAAACAGCCTTCGAGCTGGTTGAGACTACCTACTCGGGCCCTTGGACACCCCTACACGGCGGTACAGGCGGCCCCCTTCTTCACCGTCGTAACAACGCCTAGAGGCGTGTCGCCGTGCAGGACCGCATCGAAGTTCTGCCACACGGTTTCGATTCTGCGCTGGACATTTTCCCAGCCGACACCTGCCATGTGGGGCGTGCAGACAACCTGTTCCATACTCAGTAGTTCACTGACTGTGTCGAGCGGCTCCCTGTCGTAGACATCAAGCCCGGCTCCTGCGATGCGTCCCTCGCGAAGCGCGTCAATAAGGGCGTTCTGGTCTACGACTTCGCCGCGGCCGACGTTCACCAGAACGGCGTTCTGCTTCATCAGGGCAAGTTTGTTCCGGCCGATCAGCTTGTTTGATTCCGCATTCAGAGGCAGTGCCAAGCAGACGACGTCGGACACTTCCATCAGTTCTTCCAAGGCGACGGGGCGCGCGGGAATGAGTTCCGAAACGGTGAGTGGAATTTCCCCGTTGTCGTAAAAGACTACGTTGGCGCCAAAACCATGGTGCACTATTTTCCCGATCCACCGTCCGATGTTTCCCAGCCCGACGATCCCGACTGTTTTGTTGTAGAGCTCCGAATAGGACGTCTCGTCCAGGTCTTCGCGCCACTTTCCCGCACGCAATAGCTGAGCGGAAGCCGGGATCCGCCGCATCACGGTCAGCAGGAGGGTGAGCGCGTGCTCCGCGACTGAGATGGAGTGGGTTTTCATCTGTGCGACCGGGACCCCGAGTTCGTTCAGGGTATCGATGGGAAGCTGACCGTAGCCGGAACTCATGTATTGGATGAAATGCACGTTCTTTGCGGAGCGGAAGACTTCTTCGGGCACATCAACCCCGGAGATGAGGAAGTCGGCATCCTCGGCTTCACGGCAAATCTCAGAAACATCCCCTGTCAGCGGCATCAATTTCACCTCGAACCCCTCGGGTGCCGACTCCAGAAGGCGATCGATGTAATCCTTGAGTGGGTTAACGAACAGGACTTTGTAGGTCATGGGTGCGTATCTTTCTTGAGGACTGCCCTGTCGACGGTGACGTGGCAATGTCTACGGGTTTGCGAAGGGTTGCTGGCGGGTACGGACTATGGGCCGGTTGCCCGGCTCCGCGCCGACCTACGCTGGCAGGGCTTTGATGATCGTCTCGAGTACTTGCTGTGTTCCTGCTGTTCCGCCGAGGTCGCGTGCCAGAGGTCCTGATGCCAGCGCTGCTTCGACGGCACCCTGTATGTTCTGTGCTACGCGGATGCAGAGATCATCGTCGTGTTGCCCGCCAAGCCATTCGAGCATCATCGCGGCCGACAGGATCATTGCGATCGGGTTTGCGATTCCCTTGCCTGCGATATCCGGCGCGCTGCCGTGGGATGGCTGGAACACGCCGTGTGTAAGGCTAACATCGGCGGAAGGTGCCACGCCCAGGCCGCCGACGAGGCCAGCTGCGATCTCGGAAATGATGTCTCCGAAGATGTTCTCTGAGACCACTACGTCGTAGCGTTCAGGGTCGGTCACCATGTACATGGAGCCGGCGTCAATGTAGTACTTCGCGCTTCCAACATCAGTGTTTCTTGCTGCAACCTCGTCGAACACCTTTTCCATCAGGACGTTGCTGCGGAGGGCATTGGACTTGTGCAGCAGAGTGACATGACCTGGGGTACCCCGCGTGCGACGTGCCCGTGCCTGGGAGAACGCGACATCGAACAGCTTCTCGCAGGTGGCCCGGGTGATCGTCATGCGATCGCTCGCACTCTCGTCACTGGGCTCATGATAATCCGACAATCCGGCGAACATCCCTTCAGAGGTCTCCCGGATGACGAGCATGTCGATGTCCTTCGCTTTCACGGGGCTCTCGACACCCGGAAAGAGCCGGACCGGGCGGAGACTTGAGAACAGTCCGTAGTGTGCACGCATCTCTACCTGGGCGCCAAGTTCGAGGCCTTCGGGTCCACGGACGTCCGGGAGCCCCATTGCGCCGAACAGCACTGCGTCCGCTTCGCCGATTTCATCCATGTCAGCGGCGGTAATTTTTCTTCCGGTGCGGCGGTACAGGTCAGCACTGAAGTCGTAGAACGCGTAGTTGATCGTGAGCCCGTATCGGGCTTGGCATTCCTTCAGGACGGACAAAGCCGCGTCAACGACTTCCGGCCCGATGCCGTCTCCCGGCATGACGGCGATGTCATAGTGAGCCATGGTTTACTGCCTTACTGGTCGTGGGGGGTCGTCGCACCGTCAGGCCTTCCAAGCCGCAGCCGTCGTTGGCCACGACCGGATTGGCCCAAATCCCACTGGGTGGGATGAGATGCTTGTTTGGTGGGAAGACGCTAGCAGGGTAAGACGCGGGACGCAAGATGCCGCCCGCACCGGCGGGCAAGCGAGTCACCGCTGGGCACCATCATTTGAGACTGTTGCGTGCGTCACATGAGGCTGCTATCGTCTATCCGCTTGATGACAAGGTATTCCCACTGGATGGGAAACTCGATATCAGGTCCGGCATTCAAAGACGCAAGCAGGAAGAAATGATGAAGCAACCTCATTTGGAAGAGAACGCCCTCCCCCTACAAGGCATCCGCGTGTTGGAGCTTGGCAGCTTCATCGCCGGGCCATTTGCGGGACGCCTTTTCGGGGACTTTGGCGCCGAGGTCATCAAGATTGAAAAGCCCGACGGCGGGGACGAACTGCGTGATTGGCGGAAGACCCGTGGTGCCACGTCCATGCTGTTCCGTACTATCGGCCGAAACAAGAAATCCGTGGTCCTCGATCTGCGTTCGGCACTCGGACGCGAAGCAGTTAAGAAGATTGCTGCCCAGTGCGATGTGGTGATCGAGAACTTCCGACCCGGCACTCTCGAAAAATGGGGACTGGGCCCAGACGTCCTCCAGGAACTCAACTCTGACATGGTGCTGGTGCGCATTTCCGGCTACGGACAGACAGGGCCCTACAAGAACCGTGCCGGTTTTGGCAGTTCTGCGGAGTCCTTTGCGGGTCTTAGGTATGTCACCGGCGAGCCGGACCGACCTGCAGGCCGCGCCGCTGCCAGCATGGGCGATACCGTGGCCGGCCTCTATGGTGTGATCGGAGCGTTGATGCTCATGCTGCAGAAGGCCCGCGGCGTGAACACCGGGGCATCAAGGATCGTGGATGTTGCACTCTACGAAGGTATCTTCAGCCTTTTGGAGTCCCTCGTCCCCGACTACGACGCCTACGGCATGATCCGTAAACGCACCGGTGGCGCGCTTCCCGGCGTCGTTCCTACCGGCTCATACCTGTGCCAGGACGATCTGGAGGTGGTCATCGGGGGCAACTCGAACTCCGTCTTCATCCGCCTCATGAAGGCCATCGGCCGAGACGACCTTGCGGAGGATGAAACCCTTCTCACCACCGACGCCCGCGGGGCGCGCGAGGAAGAACTCAACGGCGCCATCGCAGCCTGGACCGGCAGCATGCCCCTCACAGACGTGCTCGACAAACTGGACGACGCCGGCGTCCCCGCCGGACCGGTCTACGACGCACCCAGCATCGCCGTGGACAAGCACTATCTGGCCCGCGACATGATTCAAACCCACGAGGTAGTGGTCGACGACGAACCCGAGTTCATCCGATTCCCGGGGGTCGTCCCGAAGTTGCCCGGCCACCAGGGACAGGTCAACTGGATCGGTCCCGATCTTGGCCAGCACACCGAAGAGGTCCTGCGTGAGCTCGCCGGTATGGATAATGACGAGATCGCGGCACTGGGACCACAGGAGGTGCGCTGATGCAGGTCGAAATTACGGACGTCTTCCTGCGCGACGGACTACAGGATGAAGAGGTCATCGTCGCAACAGCGCACAAACTCGAGATAGCCGAAGCCCTGGTCGAAGCCGGAATCAAACGCATTGAGGCGGTTTCCTTCGTCAATCCCCGGCGGGTACCGCAAATGGCCGACGCGGCGGAGGTCATTGCCTCTTTGCCCACCATCGACACCGTTAGCTACACCAGCTTGGCCCTCAACGGAAAAGGCATCGAAAGAGCCGTGGATGCAGGAGCCAGGGATATCCAAGTCGTCGCCTCTGCCAGCCAGGCGCACAGTAACGCCAACGCAGGGAAAAGCATCGAGGATGCCCTGGCAGGAATCGCCGACACGGTGGCGCGTTTTCCGCAGATCCGCTTCTTCGCCGGCATCTCCACTGCCTTCACGTGCCCTTTCGAAGGCCCCGTCAACATCGACCATCTGCTTCGAGTCATCCGCGCTTTCAAGAGTATGGGCATCAACAATATCGGCCTGGCCGATACGTTAGGCACCACCTCCACGGAGCAGGTGATCGCCAGCCTGGCCCACGTGCGTGATTCGGAGCCGAACCTGACCTACTATCTCCACCTGCACAATGCACACAGTCAAGCACTGGCGACTGTGGGTGCAGCGGTGACTGCCGGCGTCGTGCGTTTCGACGCTGCGCTGGGCGGCTTTGGCGGCTGCCCCTTCGCTCCGGGCGCTCATGGCAACATCGCCACTGAAGAGCTCGTCAAATATCTGCACGGTATCGGCCACGAAACCGGAGTCGACGAGGAGCGCCTCGCGGAAGCCGTCCGGCTCGCGCGGGATATCGTCACGCACTCTCCCGCAGCGATCCTCGATCCCGCCCGCTAACCACCCCACTGACAGCAAGAAGCCTCACCACCAGAGACCAAGCACTGATAACGATTCCTACTCACAGTTTTGGAGACGATGATGTCTACAAGCCCACGCACAACAGAACCCACCAGCGAACCAACGGACACGGTTATGAGCGAGAACAGTCCCGGCCCTGCCGGCGGCATCAAGCACCCCGTCACAAAAACGGCGGGGGCTCGCCCCGGAACGCACTACCCCGGTCGGCTCGGATCCAGCATTGCCAGCATTCCTGCTCCCTTGTACCTAGTCCTGGCGGCGTTGGTTGTCACCGCGTCGCTCACGGGCAACCTCCCCGACACCATGGTGGTCGGTTTCGCAACCACTATCCTTCTTGGCGGTCTTTTCATCTGGATCGGGAACCTCTTCCCGGTAGTCCGTGACTTCGGCCTTCCTACCATCCTGTGCACGTTCGCCCCCGCCACCTTGGCCTTCTTCGGCGTCATGCCCGGGAATCTGGTGACGGTGGTCCAAAACTTCATCGAAGGCCATGGCTTCCTGGACTTCTTTGTCATCGGCATCATCGCGGGATCCATTCTCGGCATGCCCAGAGCATTACTCCTCAAAGCAGGTCCGCGCTTCGCGGTGCCGGTGGTGGGCTGCCTCATTGCAACTTTCGTCCTCGTTGGATTGCTCGGCTTAATGACGGGCTTCGGTTTCATCGAAGGCATCCTCTTCATCGCCGCCCCGATCATGGCCGGCGGCCTGGGAGTGGGGGCCTTGCCGATGTCCAAGATGTACGCCTCGGCGACCGGAAGCGACTCCGCCGCGTTTATGGGCGACCTGATGTCTGCCGTCGTGATGGCGAACGTGGTCTGCATCCTCATCGCAGGTATCTACAACGGCCTGGGCAAGCGTAAAAAGCAGCTCTTCGTTGGCTTCAACGGCCACGGACAGCTGATGCGGATCAAGGGCCGCTCTGACGAACTCACCCTGCCTCCCAAGCGCGACGCATCCTCTTTCATCGCCTTGGGCAAGGGTCTGCTCATCGCTGGCAGCCTCTTCGTTTTTGGCAACTTGATGGCAGCTTTCGCCCCGGGCCTGCACCCCTACGCCTGGGCCATCATCGCGGCGGCCGCCGTGAAGATCTTCGGCCTGCTTCCCAAGGACATCGAGGAATCCACAGCCGACTGGGGCGACTTGATCGGCGCAGTCCTGGTGCCGGCCCTCCTCGTCGGTGTCAGCCTGACCTACATCGACATCAAGGACGTCATCGCCTCACTGAGCAACCCGCTGTTCATCCTGCTCACAGTCTGCACAGTGGTCATCGCCACCGTGACCTCCGGCATCCTGGGCTGGCTGGTGAAATTCAACTTCGTCGAAGCCTCCATCACCCCTGGACTGGTCATGGCAGACACGGGTGGAAGCGGCGATGTGTCCGTGCTCAGCGCGGCCAACCGCATGCACCTGATGCCGTTCGCAGCACTCACCAACCGGCTCGGCGGCGCGCTTGTCCTGTTCGTGACATCACTGATCGTCCCGTTGCTCACCTGACAGGCGTTCAACCACAGCAGCAATAACGACGGCGGTGCCTCCTTTGCGGGGCACCGCTCAACCCCCACTAACTTGGAGAGAGAATGACCAGTACAGACGCACTGCCTGTCGAGACGGCGCAGCTTCCGGATGAAGGCAACGTAGCCGCGGTCGTCGCCGACGTAGTGGCGGAGCGCGCCGGGCACTTGTTCGGCCTGATGGGAAACGGGAACGTCCACCTGATCAGCCGGCTTACACGTCCCGGTTTCCCCTTCACCTCCGCCCGCCATGAATCGGGGACTGTCGCAATGGCCGACGGTTACTATCGGGCAACCGGGCACATCGCTGCCGCGACTACCACCTACGGGGCCGGCTTCACCAACGCCTACACCACCCTTGCCGAGGCGCGGATCGCCCGCATCCCCCTGGTCCTCGTGGTCGGCGACGCACCCTCCACCGGGCCACGGCCCTTCGACATCGACCAAGCCAGAGCAGCCGACGCAGCCGGAGTAGTGACGCTCGTAGCCACTCCAGACAATGCCGAAGCCGCCACACACCGCGCCTTCGACCTGGCCCTTCAAACCGTCCAGCCTGTAGTCCTCGCCCTTCCATACGATGTGGCGACAGCGCCGCCGTCGAAAACCAAGACCTTGGAGCCTTTGCCGGTGAAGGCCACGTGGCCTGCTGACCCCGCCCATCTGGACCGCGTGGCTGGGTTGCTGGCTGCAGCGAAACGACCGCTGATCCTTGGCGGCCGCGGCATGATCCTCGCCGACGCCGTCGCTCCCCTACAAGAGCTGGGTGACCGGATAGGCGCGCTGTTCATGACCTCAGTCATGGCAACCAACGCCTTCGCCAGTCCCTGGGACCTGGGCGTCGCTGGCGGTTTCACCCGACGACACCGCCTTGAGGTCGCCCGACGGGCGGATGTTGTCTTTGTTGTCGGAGCCAGCCAGAACCTCTTCCAAACCCGCTACGGAACCCTGTTTCCCCCAACAACCACCATCATCCGCGTCGACAACGAGCCGGACCCAGGCAACCTGCCCTCAGCCGAGTACATCCGCTCAGACATCCATCCATTTGTTGAGGGTCTCCTCGGACGCACTGCCGCTGCCTCAACACCGACCTGGCGGGACCAAGTTCCCGAAGTAGCAAGCGCCGAATTCCGCTCGTCCCGCCCCAGCGAAGACCCCACCGAGTTCGGACCTGATGGTCGACTCAATCCACGGGCCGTCGTATCTGCCCTGGACCGGATCCTGCCTGCCGAGCGTTCGGTAGTGATGGACGGCGGACACTTTATCGGCTGGGCGCCGATGTACCTCTCCGTTCCCGACCCGCACGCCATGATCCTGGTGGGCACCGCCTTCCAGGCCATCGGCATGGGCTTCGGCTCGGCAGCAGGCGTCTCCATCGCGCGCCCGGAGCGGACCACGGTGCTGGTCAGTGGCGACGGCGGCGGACTGATGGGACTGGCCGACTTTGAGACCTTCCTACGGGCAACCCGTAGAGGTGTGGTCGTGGTGCTCAATGACTCTGCGTACGGCGCAGAACTCCACCAGTACGCCGTTAAGGGCCTGCACGAGCAGGCCATGCTGATCGACGAGGTTGACTTCGCCGCCGTCGGGCGTGCCCTCGGGGCCCATGGCACCAAGGTCCGCACCCTCGCCGACCTGCAACAGCTCCAAGATTGGCTCGCGGACCATGAGGAAGGCGTGTTCGTCCTGGACATAGCCATCTCGCAGAAAGTGGTGGCCGAATACATGGCAGAGTCAGTGGCCGCCAAGGGATAGCAAGCAACATAGGCTACTCACATGCCCACACCTGAAACCAACGGAAGCAACCGCACCTTGGAGCGCGCCGCCGCCATCCTCGATGCCGTCGGCCGGTCCGCCGTGTCAGCCAGTGAACTGGCACGACAGACCGGCCTATCGGCGTCCACTACACACCGGCTGGCCCTGCAGATGGTGGACTATGGTTTCCTGCGCCGCACCGACGGCGGCGCATTTCGGCTGGGAGACCGGTTCGTGAGATCCGCACTGGAAAACGCCGGGTTGCCAGTCCTCCGCGAGCTACGCGACCAAACCGGCGAAACCGCACAACTATGGGTGAAGCGAGGAGACGAACGCGTATGCCTGCTCAGTGCCGACAGCCAGCACGAACTCCGCGCAATCCTGCCAATAGGAGCACGGCTTCCACTCCCCCAAGGCTCCAGCGGCAGGCTTTTAGCGGCCGACGAGGAAACTCTCACCGAACTTGCCGAAGTCGGTTGGATCGAGTCGGTCGGTATCCGAACCCCGGGTCTGGGGTCGATCAGTGCCCCGGTGCAAACCGAGGAAGGAATCATCGCAGCCGTCTGCTTGGCCATGCCCCTTGCCCGTGTGGTCAAATCACCCGGCCAAGACTACGGCGACCAAGTAATTAGCGCAGCACTAACAATCGCGGACGCCGTTGATCGAAGAAGACAGACTCTATAAGTCGGTGGGCGCGCCGCCGACGCCAGCCCGGCTGGTTTGACCCGTCATTCGGGAAGTACCGGCCTCGGCGCTCTAGCGGCTTGCAATGAGAGCAGACCATCACCAGGGGAAAATCGCTCTTCGTCCCGACCTCCGACGGGAACATCACCGTCCATGGCACCGGGATTGTGGCGCAGGCTTTTGTCCCTTAAAGTTCGGCGCCGGTCTCCTGCTGGACGGCGGCGCCAGCACAACCCGGGAGTTTTCGCCAAGTATTGCTTGGGTTCATGCGTGGCATCCTGGCAGATCAATCCTCAAGAACGTTGTCGCCTCCATCCAACGGCACAAACCTCAAGTGACTGCTGTCGACGTCGAGAATATGACCCAGCCTCTTGGCAATCCGCGGAACGATCCAGCGGTCGTGGATTTCGATATGCGGGTAGGCGGCCGTGATCCTGTGCTCAATGTTGTCCAACTCTTCCAAGTCGTGCAGCCACAGGAGGACGGCCAAGTTCGCCTTGCCTGTCACCAAAGCGCAGAATCTGGCTTGATTCAGCCTCGTCAGGGAATCCACCACACGATCCTGGTCCGTCCGGTTCACATTGAGCCACAGTACAGCCGCAGCGGACCATCCCATGAGCTGCTGAGCGAAGTCGACCTGCCAACGCACCCAGTCGGCAGAAAGTACCGCATCAATGTCCCTCGCCACCACAGCAATTGACCGGCCAGTTTCGGCTTGGACGTCGGCCGCTGTTCGGCGGGCATCTGTCTGGAGTGCCCTGATGATCTCCTCGTAGGCCGCTTTCCGCTCCACATTCTTCGCCGAAGGCCTCAGATTCTCAAGCGATTTCACCTGCGCCTGGCTAAGTGCCTGGAGACGCCAGCTCGAACCCTCAAAGAACACTTTGCGCAGATAGTGGGTCTGCGTCGCGATGATTCCAGGGATCGACGCTATGTGCTCATCAACGTAGCGATCAGTTTCAACAAGACTGAGAGTCGATATCAGCACGAAGAGATCCCTTGAACCAGAGGTGCAATTGACGCTGAAGATCGGGGGTTTGCTGGCCAGCTCCTCAATGACCTCGCTGCGACGGCCGGACACGCAGCGAACTTCAACGAGCGCGGACACCCCACCATTCCTCGTCTTGGGCGCTCCGCTGTCGTAGCACGTCATCCATGCTCTCCTCTCGGAAATCAGGGCGCTCCATCGCCGGGAGATCGTGGAAGCATCTACCGCCAAGACCTTGCTGAGCTGGGCCCACGAGACTCGGGGGTGGATCTGCAGGGCGTTGATAATTTGGAAATCCAGAGCATCTGCCATGAACAGGATCATGCGCCATAAACGTCATAATCGGCAATACCGTGCACCTATGTGACAGAAAACACCCCATACTCGGCATCTCACCTAGGCGTGAAAGCACATTCCTTGGGCCTCGGCTTAAGACCCCCACCTAGGAGATCGAATGCACCACCGCGCGTATATTTCAGTCGCCGCCGTAACAGCGGCGGCCTTCGTGGTTTCCGGCTGCAGCGGCGGCGCCAATGACGGCACCGCACCCTTGACGGACACCGTGAATGTTTCGCTCGCGACGGACCCTTCGTCCTTTGACCCCGCGCTGGCCCGCAGCCAGGACGACTACACAGTTGCGCCACTTCTTTTCGATACTCTCCTTCGCAAGGACGATGATGGAGCCTTGGTCGGAGGCCTGGCAAGCAAGTGGGACGCAATCGATGCATCCAACTACACACTCCAGATCCGGGACGATGCTAAGTGTGCCGATGGAACACCCATCACCCCGACTGTGGTCGCGGCTTCCCTCAGCCGATTCGCAGCGCCCGAAACCGGCTCTTCCGGCCGGTCCCTCGCATTTGGAGCCGCCAAAGCCATCTTCGCCGCGGACGATGCCTCCGGTACCGTTACGGCATCATTGTCGGCCGGCTGGTCTGATTTCCTCACAGGACTGGCTCTGCCTCAATCAGGCATCGTTTGTCCCGCCGGTCTCGCTGATCTCAAGGGCTTGTCAGCTGGTACGGTGCAGGGCGCCTTCTCAGGGCCCTACACTTTGGAATCTGCCCAACCGGCCGTGACATACAAGCTGGCACTGCGGGGCGACTACAGTGCGTGGCCCAAGTTCAGCAAACCCCTGGAAGGGTCCGCGGCTAACAAAGTGGTCTTCACGCCGATCAGCGAATACTCCACGATCGCCACCCAATTGCTCGCTGGAAGCTTGGACATCGGAGGTGTGGCCGATGAAAACGTAGCCCGCTTCAAAGACAACGATGGATTTACCCAGCAAAGCGCCTCCAACAACACTACGTACATACTTTTCAACGAACGCCCTGGCACAGTCTTCGCGGACAGGCCCGACCTCCGAAAGGCAGTCGCCCAGGCAATCGATCCGAAGGCCTTCAGCGACATCATCAGCGACTCAAGGGGAAAGCCGACCCTCTCCGTCGGATCGGAAAACATCAAGTGCGTGAACACCGACACTTCTCTGATCACGCCCCTTGACCCTGGCGCGGCAGCCAAGGTCTTGGCCGGCGTCAAGATCCGTATTGTGGGCACCACCTTCCTCACAGAAGGAAACGAGTACGTTGCCGAAGCCCTTCGCAAAGCGGGCGCAGATGTGGACGTGAAGTCGCTGGACAATGCTGCGTGGTCCGCTCTGACAGGCAAGGGTGGCACTGAGTGGGATATCAACGTCCAAGGCGACAACAACCTCATGGGCACCCTCGCTTCTTCACTGCTCCGGGTAATGGGCCCTCCTGCTGAGTCCGGCGGCCGCAACAAGACCGGGGCCATCAACGACGAAGGATACTCTGCCCTTGTTGCAGGTATGAATGCCATTGACGCAACCGAACAATGCGCCGCGTTCAAAGGAGCACAGGCTTCCTTCCTGGAGCGTGTTGACGCGGTCCCGTTGGCCACGCTTCCGTATGTCACAGTCGCTGCTAAAGGTTTCAGCATCCGTAAGTTCGGCGAGTACATGGATCCGGCCACGATCCGGATCAACAAATAGCAGTTCCATCCCAGTTTGAAAGCAGCTTTCCGATGACTGAATTCCCAACCCGGGCGGTGCATGTCCCCGAGATCACCGTCCGCGAATCATCTCCAACGCCCAACGCTGCGCTCCAACCACCCAGGGCAATGTCTCCTTGGCTGTCCTTCGCCATCCGGCGCGGAGCGAGCCTCATCGTCACCTTCCTCGCATTAGTGGTGGTGTCCTTCATGATCGTCCAACTCATTCCTGGCGATCCGGCATTTGCCATCGCCGGAGCCAACGCCGACCTTGCCGATGTTGAACGGGTTCGGCGGGAATTGGGCCTCGACCTTCCCCTCGGCCAGCAGTTCCTGACGTACGTAGGCCAAGTCCTGTCGGGTGATCTCGGCACATCATTCATCTACCGTCAGCCAGTGGCCACCGTCATCATGAGCCGTTTGCCATTCACAGCAACCATCGCCGTTGCGGGCATCATCACTGTTTTATTGATTTCCATCCCACTGGGCATGGTTGTAGGACTCCTCACCAGAGCTGGACGGCGAGGCTGGTTGGATACCGCATTCGGTGTCATCACAGGCTTCCTCGATTCCATCCCGGGTTACGTAGTGGCGACGTTGCTCGTGATTTTCTTCGCTTTGGGCATTGGGTTCTTCCCGATGCTTCCACCCGCTTACTCCACCAGGATGGTGGCTGAATCCTTCGTGCTCCCCGTGGCAGCTCTCGTCATCGGTCCCATTTGTACGGTGTCCAGAGTTGTCCGGCGCGAAACTGCGGTGGTACTGGAAAACGACTACATGCGGACTGCCCGCGGATGGCGGATTCCGGCATCCAAGCAGTACGTGAAGTGGGCGCTTCCTAACCTGCTGACCACAACCCTCACACTGAGCGGCCTGATCTTCAGCGGAATGATTGGCGGAGCCATTGTTATCGAGTCCGTTTTCGCACTCCCGGGACTCGGGACAGGAATCATCAAAGCAATTCTTGACCGCGACTACCCGGTCATTCAAGGCATGGTCATTGTCATTGGCATGATCGCCGCCACGATCAATCTGCTGGTGGACGTCGTGCTTGGCCTCATCGACTCCCGGAATCTTGGAGGTAGCCATGCAAACACGTAGCAGACGCACTCAATGGAACGCGGGATTGGTTTCCGGCCTACTTCTCTTCCTGGCCATCCGCGAAGATCGGCAGAGCGCGGCCGCCAGCGACGACACCTTCCCCTAACCGGATATCTGTGGCGATGAGAGACCTTCGCCGACTGCAGCCGGAGGACAATCCATGGTGCCAGGCGGCACAGGACGCGGGAAGCGCAGTCCTGATCACGCTGATCTTATTTTCGTGGTTGTGGCTGGTTCTTTGGGTTTAGGGCCGGTTAAGGGTTAAGTACGTCCCAGCCGGCGGATGTCCTCGAGGAAGTCGGTGACTGTTTTCTCACTAGCGGTTGCCCGGGTCTGGGCAATGGCTTCGAGGTAAATCCGGGTTTGTAGTGCGGTGTCCGCGTCTTCTCCGGGGGTGCCGTACACCTCTTCTTCCAGGGCGTGCTGGGAGGCTTTGCGGGCTGCGAATTCGATGTCAGCTGGGGAGAACCGCTCGGTGCTTTTGGCGAGGACTTCGATGTCGACGTGCTCGCTGGCGCGGTCGGGTATGTACCGTTCCCAGATGGCCCTGCGGGCATCGAAGTCAGGCAGGCCGATGGGAATGACGTAGTCAAACCGGCCGTGGCGAAGGAAGGCTTGGTCCAGGGAGCGGATGAAGTTTGTTGCACAGATCAGCAGCCGGCCTTCTTTGGCGCGGAAGGCCGGAATCGTTTTGAGGAGTTCGTTGGTGACCCCTTGTAAAGGCGATGGTTGACCTTCACTTCGTTGGGCGGCAATTTCCTCGACTTCATCGATGAACACCACAGCGTGTTCCAGGTGCGAGATGTCTTGGAAGGTCTGGCGGAGAGCAGCAGCGAGTCCGTTGGGGTCCGAGGCCAGGCGCGAGGGGAAGACTTCAACAAAAGGCCATCCGAGCCGTGAGGCTACGGCTTTTGCGAACGTCGTCTTTCCGGTGCCGGGTGGGCCGAACAGCACAACGGAGCGGGGCGGCACGACACCGAGGGAGCGGGCGAGTTCTTCCTTGGCCAGGGGCAGGATGAGCCTGCGTTCGATCAGTTCCTTCTCGTGTTGCATCCCTCCCATGTCTTCCCACAGCCCTCGGGGGGATGGTGTTCCGCCAAGGCGTTCCAGGGTTTGGATTTCCTTGGGCTGGACGGGGACGCCGCGTTCGAAGTAGACGAGTTCTTCCTGGGGTCCGAATCCGCTGTTATGGAAGGCCTGGACCCGGGTTTCCTTTGCGGGCAGGAGCGCGGAGATCTTGACGACTTGGGTCTCGGCGAGGCTTTCCTCCAGCGCCGAGATCAGCGAGCTGCCCAGACCTTGATTGCGCCACTCGGGGGCTTGGCCGAGCATGAGGATCCATGCCCGGTCTGCCTGAATGCGGAATACTACGGCTCCGACGAGGTCAGCGCCGATGAATGCCCCAACGCTTTTACCGTCTGCGGCTGCGGCGAGGATGTCCGAGATGCTGTAGACCGAGTGAAGGTGCCCGTCCCGGGAGGAGTGCCAGAGCGTGATTAATTGGTCAAGGTCTTCGCGTTGCAATTCTCGGATGCGCCAGGAGTGCATGTGGTGTGTCCTTCGGAGATGGTCTGGTGGTTAGCGGGGCGCAAAGGCTGCCGCACGCATGCTTCTGAGGGTACGCAGCACGATGGTGAGGATTTCAAAGTCCGGGTTCGTCGAGGGTTCCCGACCTGTAAGTTCAGCGATGGCATCCGTGATGAGCCCGAGCCGACTTTCGACGACGGGGTTCGGTGCCTGCGCGGAGCGTCCGTATTGTGGGGCGGCTAGGGCGGTGGAGGCGCTGGAGAGTACGTCGTAGAAGTCTTCGCGCAGTGCCGCCCGGGCCATGGTTTCCCATGGATCGTTTCGGGGCAGGGAATCGATACGCCCGAGCAGTCGGCTGCCTTCGATTTGTTCGAATAGGTCGAAGTAAGTGGTGGCCAGCTGCGCGGCTGGGATGCCTGTGTTGGCCGCGGCTTCGGCGACGTCCAGCAGGGGGTACTGATACAGCAGGGCGGCGGACTTCTCTGCGAAGTTGCGTGGGACTCCAAGGTTTGTCAGCTCCGCGGCTTTGTCATTGATTCCTTGGAGCTGGCCCGGACGCAGCAGCGTCTGCAATTGTGCGGACAGTTTTTCGACGGGCCGTTTGTACTTGGCTACTTCTGCTGTGACATCCAGGGTTCCTGTCTGGTGCTTGAGGAACCACCGGCTGGACCTGTCCAGCAAGCGGCGCATGATCCGGTCCATTCTTTCCTGCGCGGAGGCAGGGACTTTGCCGTCCAGGCTGCGCATATAGCGGAAGAATTCGGGCTGGTCCCAGATCCTGGCGGAAATGAAGTAGGCCTTGATAGCGTCGATTTCGGTGGCGCGGGTCTCTTCGCAGAGGCGAAACACGAAAGTGACGCCTGAGTGGTTCAGGATACGGTTGGCCAGGGACGTGGCGATGATTTCCCGTTTCAGGGGATGTGCTTGAACGTGGTGCCGCGCCATCTCCAGGAGCTGGTCAGGGAAGTAGTCGTCCAGTTCCTGCTGAGCCCAGGCTTCGTCGGGGATGTCACTGGCAAGGATTTCCTGGCTCAGGGAGGACTTCATGTGGGCAAGAAGAATGCAGATTTCCGGGCGGGCAAGACTCTGCCCTTCATCAAGGCGGCGCAGGATTTCCTCGTCGCTGGGCATCGAGTCCAGGCCGCGGTGGAGCCGGCCTTTGTCCTCCATGAATTTCATCGCCCGCAGGTAGACCCGGGTCATTGACGAGGTGTGGGCGGCAGTCGTTCCGAGCGCGAAGTTCTGTTCGTAATTGTTGGCCAGCACGGCTTGTGCGACGTCGTTGGTCATGGCCCGCAGGATCTCTGCCCTGTCGGCCGCAGGGATGTCTCCTGCAGCTACAGCGGCGTCAAGGAGGATCTTGATATTGACCTCGTGGTCGGAACAGTCGACACCGGCGGAATTATCGACGGCGTCGGCGTTGATCCGGACACCGGACAGTGATGCCTGGACACGGCCTCGGGCCGTGACGCCGAGGTTTCCGCCTTCACCGATGATCTGGGCTCTGATTTGGTCCGCGTCGATCCGTACGGCGTCGTTTGCCTTGTCCATGACATCGGCATGGGATTCGAGGCTGTGCTTGATGTACGTGCCGACGCCCCCGTTGAACAGCAGAGTTGCCGGGGCTTTGAGGATGACCCGGATGAGATCTTCAGGCGTGAGCGTTACGGGGCCTTCGTAGCGCAGGGCATGAGCGGCCTCGGCCGAGATTCGGATGAGCTTGGCTTGTCGGGAGAAAACCCCTCCACCGCCGGATAGCTTGCCCCGGTCGTAGTCGTCCCAGGAGGAGCGTTCCAGTCCGAACAGACGGGAACGTTCCTCGTACGACACGGCCGGGTCCGGGGTGGGGTCGAGGAAGATGTGGCGGTGATCGAAGGCGGCTTTGAGTGCGATTTTGTCGGTGTAAAGCATGCCGTTGCCGAACACGTCACCGCTCATGTCACCGATCCCGACGGTGTCGATGGTCCCGGAGTTCCAAGGGAAATCCGCCTCCATGAGGTGCCGCTTGACCGATTCCCAAGCGCCACGGGCTGTGATGCCCATGGCCTTGTGGTCGTATCCCACAGTGCCGCCGGAGGCGAAGGCATCGCGGAGCCAGTAGCCACGGGTTGCCGCTACCTCGTTGGCAAGATCCGAGAATCGGGCCGTTCCCTTGTCGGCGGCGACCACCAGGTAGGGGTCATCGGCGTCGTGGCGGACGACGTTGGCCGGGGCTTCGATGATTGTCCCGTTCACGCCTGGAATAACGTTGTCGGTCAGGTCAAGGAGTCCGTTGATGAAGGTCCTGTAAGCCTCACGGCCTGCCGTGCCGGGATCCCCCGTTCCGGTGTTTTTGACGTAGAAGCAGCCTTTGGCTCCGGTGGGGACGATGACGGCGTTTTTGACGACTTGAGCTTTGACGAGGTCGAGAGCTTCCGTGCGGAAATCTTCGCGGCGGTCACTCCAGCGAAGACCGCCGCGGGCGATGGATCCGAACCGGAGGTGGATACCTTCAACGGTGGGCGCGTAAACCCAGATTTCGTGTTCCGGTCGTGGTTCGGGGAGCAGCCCAAGTTCGGCTGCAGCGATCTTCAAGGAGATGTAGGCATGCAGTTCCCCGTCGGGGCCTGTTTGGAAGAAATTGGTCCTGACGGTGGCTTTCATTGCGTCCAGGTACGCGCGGATGATCTTGTCATCGTCCCTGGCGGAGATGTCATCCAAGGTTTCGAGAAGATCCTCGAGGATTCCGTGGCCGCGATCATCGGTCGACCCAGCGTCGGGAGCGAACCGGCCGTGAAAGTAGCCGATCAGCTGGGCTGCAATGTGCCCGTGTCCGGACAGTACATGGGCGACTCTTTCCAGCGAGAAGCCCAGCCCGCTTTGGCGCAGGTAGCGGAAGTAGGCGCGTAGCAAGAGCGCGTCACGGTGTGAGAGCCCAGCGGTGGTGATGAGCCCGTGGAAGGCATCTGTTTCAGTCGCCCCTGTCCAGACTGCCCGGATCGATTCTTCGATTCGGTCACGGGTTGAATCGTCAACTGGTATCTGGCTGGTTCCGTCAATGCCAAGGTCGTAGATCCACGCGACAGGATGCTCGTCGGGGGCGATACGGTAAGGGCGTTCGTCCCGGATCGTGATGCCCATGTCCCGGAACGGAGGGACCAGATCTCCAAGGGACAGCTCAGCGGGACTAATGATTTTCAGGCGCTGCTGCCCGGCCGTTTCCGACAAGTAGAACCGCAGAGTGTGTTCCCATGCCGCACCTGTGCCGGCCTCGATGTCCAGGAAATCCGCGAGGGCATCCTTGGCCGTGAACGACTCACGATAGGACAGCGGCAGAGCGCTGATCCAGCGGCGGATCAGGGCGTCAGCTTGACCAGTTCCGAGTGAGCGTCGTGCTTCGTTCGCAAACGTCGTGTCCCACTCTGTGATCCAGTCGGCGAAGTTTGTGGCGGTGCCGTGCGGAACAGCGGAGAGGTGGGACGTGGTGTCACGGGTTCCGCGGCTGTGCTTCCGGGACTGGTCTTCGGTCAGGTGCGGCATGGGGAGCTTCTTCGATCCTTGAGTGGGCCTGCGCGGTTGGGTTTCTAATTCAGGGACAAGCCCGGGCGGATGATGGCGGAGAGAAGTTCCACGACGGCAAGGTGCGTGGAAACGTCGATGTTGTCGACCTTGGGGTCGACGATGCCGACGACGGAGTTGATGAGTCCAACGTCCACGCCCCGGCGCAACAGGGCTGCTTCCAGTTCGGGGGTGTGGAGAATTTTCGGATCGGCCAAACGGGCTGCGAGGGCGGCGGTGATCGCGTAGCAGCCCCAGTTGGAGCAGGCGGCCGTTACGAGAGCTTGGACCTGGGTGGTTGCTCCCAGTCCTCCGCCGCAAGCGGTGGATCCGTCGGCGCCGTGCGGGATGTGGGCTGCGACGGCTTCGGCGACGTTGCCCATGCCGATTTCGTTGCCCCCGTCGCCTACTGCGACGGTGGGGATGCCGCGTTCGAAGGCGAGGTCGAAGACGTGGTCCACGCGGGCGCGGTCCTGGCCGAAGTTGATCCCTCGCATGTTGTAGTAGAAACCGTTCTTGTTCCGTCCGACGCGTTCGGTGGAGAACAGCAAGGAGGGCTTATATTGTTCGAGAACCTGCTGCGCGGCTGACGGTGCTTCGTCGTCGCTGGTGGTGAACGGTACGAGCGCGACGGCCAGCAGCGTTCCTCCGGTGTTGGCCTCGATGGCCTTTTCCGGTGGCAGGACAGTCAGCCCGGCGGTTTCGAAAATCGGGCCCAGTGATGGGATGAGGGTTTCTTCGGCCAACACGATGGGGGTGGCGCGCTTGCCCAGGGCCAGGGCGCGGGCGATGACGGCCGCGCCGGCGGGTCCGTCGTTTTCGCCGATGGTCGGTGAGATCCATGCTCGGGAAACTGAACCGGTGGTCATCAGGACGGTGGATTTCTCGGGGACAGCGGCGAGCAGTTCCGCGGCGCGGCCGACCAGGGACCAGCCTTCCTGCCGTGTCAGGGCTGCCTCGTAGAGGTGCTCGACTCCACGGCCGCCGAAGTCGATGTTGACGATGCGGTCGAGTCGGTTGTCTTTGGCGGCAAGGGAGCGGCTCAGTGCGCTGGGTTCGTAGGTGGTCAGTTCGGTCATGGTGTCAGCTCCCAAGGATCAGAGTGGAAATGGCGTCGGTGTCGTGGAATTGGGCGGCAAGGGCGTCCAGGGATTCGTCGACGGCGGCAGCGACTTTCAGCGGTCCGCCTGTACGGCGCAACGCGTCAAGGGTGGGTTTGAGGCGAAGGGAGACCCGGGCGCCGGGCTGGCCGTGGGTGTTGACGGTCAGGATGCCGTGGTCCCGGAGCAGGAGTGCGCCGAGCGCGGATGCCGTTTCGGAAGGCACCAGGGTAGTTCTGTCCTGACCGGCCCGTTGCAGGGCGATGGCGTGGATATCGTCTTCGTGGACCATGGGGCCCAGGTCGCTGCGTTCGACGACCGCGCCGAGGCGGGCTTCGAGGGCGTCGGAGATCTGCTGCCCGGACTGGGATTCGGTCAGTAGGTCCTGCGGGTCAAAGCTTTGCAGGGATCGCAGGGCTCCGGCGGCGATCGGTGCACGTGCTTCGGCGCCGACTTCTGAGGCCTTTGCCGAGGCTGCGGCAACCAGCGGAGGTCGACCGACCAGGATGCCGGCGCGGGGTCCTGCGAGGCCGGCTTTGTCGCAGTTGGTGATGCTGAGGTCAGCTCCGAGTTGCAGCGACGGTGCGCCGCCGTGCAGGACGGTCCGAAGGCGTGCACCGTAGGCTTCGTCGAGCAGGACGACGGCACCGTTGGCTTGGGCGAATTTCGCAGCTGCGATGGTGTCCTCATCCTTGAGGCGTTCAAGGCTTGAGGTGACAGTGGTGACAACCACAAGGGCTGGCTGGTGCATTTCGATAAGGTTCCGCCAGTCACCGTCGATGCCGGATTCGAGGCACTGGACCCCGGCGAGCCGGGATCCCCGGGGCAGGGAGGCGTGGGAACGGGCGTTGACGGGAACGATCGAAACCACGGGCTTCCCGGCCGAGAGTGCGCCGATCACGGCGATGATGCCGGCGGTGGTGCGGTTGAATACGGCGGCGGCGTCTTCGGGCCGTCCGCCGAGGTGGCCGATCGCTGCCTGGCGGAGTTCTTCGGCGAACAGGCCAGGACCGACCCATTCTTCGGCGTAGGTTGCCAGGTCTTCGACCCGCAGAGGCAGGTCCCTTTGGTTGCCGGTGTAGACAGCTACGGCGTCGGCCCCGGCAGCCCGGACACGTTCGGCGGCGATGGCCTGTCCGTGGCGGAGGCGGCGGCCTTCGGCGATGCTGGAATCGATGATGGCGCCGCGGGCGTAGCCGACTACCGGGTCGATGGGGTTACCGAACCGGTCGGACTTGGCCGTGGGTGCCGTGGACTGGCTAGCTAACAAAACGGGGGCCTTTCGTTGCTGCTGGTGTGAAGATGTGGCTGGGTTGGGGTTCGACGGTCAAGGAACGGGTCGCGGTGGTTGCCGCGACGGTCTCCATCAGGGCAATGACGTGCTGGTGGGTGGCCAAGGGGATTCCGTCGGTCTGCAATGCCGATGTTCCTGTGGCGCCGTCCCGGGCACCTGCTTCCAGGCAGGCTTTCAGGAGAACTTCCTCGGCTGCTGCGCTGTGGCAGGCCTCGGGGAGCCGGAAACTTGCTCCCAGCGCTGCGGCCAGGGCGTAGGCGCCCCAGTTGGAGACCGATGCACTGATGGTTACTTGGGTTTTGGTGACGGTGTAGATGCCCGAGTCGCATCCGGCGCGGCAGGTCCCGTCCCCGGGGAGCCGTTGGGTGATGCGGCGACGGTGGGCGCCGAAGCCGATTTCGTTGCCGCCATCGCCGATGCCGATGGTCAGGATGGACGAGCGGGCGGCAAGGTTGGCCAGGTGGTGGAGCTGAGCGACGTCATCTGCGGAGCGGCAGTCACCCCGTACTCCGTGGAACCGTCCCTGGGTGCCGGGGCCGTCGCGTTCGATGAAGATCGCGGCAGTGGGGTGGTAGAGGGTGATCAGGCGCTGGGCTGCCTGCCGGCCTTCGCGCTCCCCTGGTTCGACAAGTTCAACTTCCGGTTCAAAACCTGGTGGATAGTTCAGTGCCTTGATCGCGGCCCGGACGGCGGGTGCGTGGCGGGCCTCTGTGACCATGACGACCTTGGCGCGGAGGGTCCGGGTGATCGCCCGGGCGAGTGCGGCTGCGCCCATCGGTCCGTCCGTTTCGCCTTGGGGCAACCACGGGCCGATGCCTGCTCCCGTGGCGATCAGGACTGTTGAGTTCGTCGCTACGGATTCGCGTAGTTTCCGTTCGGCAAGTCCGGTCAGGGCCTCCCCGAAAGCATCCCGGCAGGCGCCGTAGAGTCCTGAGACAATCCCAGCTGGTAGCTTGCCATCCGCTGGTCGGATCTCAATAGTCATGATCCGGTCCAGGCTTTCCATGACTGCGGCCAGGTGCCGTTCGTCGGCCACAGGGGCGGCTGTGGGTGCTTCTGTGTGTTGGTGGGATGCTTTCGGGGAGTTACTCATGGTTAGACGTCGATCCGGCTCTTGTAGGTTTCTTTCAGCATGAACGTGCAGGTGACGCTGACTGCCGCAGCGATGATGACGTAGACGGCGACGAACTTCGACTGGCCGGTGGTGCTGACGAGCCAGGCCGCGACCAGCGGTGTGGGGGCGCTGGAGATGATGCCTGAGAGCTGGTAGGCCAGTGAGGATCCGGTGTAGCGATAACGTGCCGGGTACTGTTCGGCGTAGATGACCGCGTGCAGGGAACCCGTGGATGCGTGGCCGATGCCCAGGCCCAGGATCAGCGCCAGCCAAACCAGCGGTTCGGTGGCGGATTCAAGAAGCCAGAAGAACGGGAAGGCGTAGAGGCCCAGGAACAGCGACCCGGCGCCGTAGACCTTCTTGCGGCCGAAGCGGTCCGAGAGCCAGCCAAAGACGGGCTGGAGGCAGAGGTCCACGGCAGCACCGAGCAGTAGACCGGTCACGGCCCAGGTGCGGGGCAGTTTCAGGGTTTCGGTGACGTAGACCAGGGAGTAGACGGTGATGAGGAAGTAGCCGACGTTCGCTGCGCTCTGCAGGAAGACAAGGTTCAGGGTACGGCGCTTATCGTTGGCGAGGACTTCGCGGATCGGGAGTTTGGCGACCTTGCCTTCTTCCTGGACCTTCTTGAAGGCATCCGGTTCAGTAACGGCAAGGCGGATGTACATGCCCACGACCAGCAACAGGAAGCTCGCCAGGAACGGGATACGCCAGCCCCAGCTGAAGAACGCATCGTCGGGCAGGGTGGATACGGCGGCGAACGCGCCGGTGGAAAGCAGCAAGCCTGCGGGAACGCCCATCTGCATGGTGGCTCCAAAGAGGCCGCGGCGTCCGGCCGGTGCGTGCTCGACCGACATCAGTGCAGCACCACCCCATTCACCTCCGAGGGCGAAGCCCTGGAAGACGCGCAGGACAATCAGCAGGATCGGGGCCCAAATGCCGATGGTCCGTTCCTCGGGGATCAAACCGATCAGTCCTGTACACAGTCCCATGACGAGCAGGGTCAGGATCAGCATCTTTTTGCGGCCGAGTTTGTCACCGAAGTGTCCGATGACCACGCCACCGACGGGGCGCAGGAGGAAGGCAACAGCGAAGGTTGCCAGGGAGCTCAGTGTTGCAATGGCTGGCTCCATGTCCGAGAAGAACACCCTCGGGAAGATCAGGGAAGCGGCAGTGCCGTAAAGAAAGTAGTCGTACCATTCGATGGTGGTTCCGATGAAGGAACTGGCTGCTGCCCTGACCGAAACTTTCCCCTTGGTATTGACCGGAACCGGTTCAATGACACCTTGACTGCTCATGGTGGGTCCTTTCGAGTCCAGCCCGGTTGGCCGGATGCTGGGGTTATGCCTGTCCGGCGTCATTGCCGGCCAGATGGGGGGGTGGTGCGGCGGGAGAAGGTTGTTGCCGAGTTCTGGGTCCTTCTCCCGCCGGTCTTTCAGAGAGCGATAGTGACGCTCTTGCGCTGGGTGTAGCTTTCGAGGGCTCCCTCGATGGAGTACTCAGCGCCGATACCGCTTTGTTTGCGGCCGCCGTAGGACATGCCCGGGAGCTGTCCGCCAGCGCGGTTGATCTGGACCCATCCGGCGTCGATGTTCTCTGCCATCCGCAGGGCGGTGTTGAGGTCCTGGGTGAAGACATACGCGGCGAGGCCGTAGTGGGTATCATTGGCCCAGGTCACGACCTCTTCTTCGGTCTGCCAGGGGATGGCAACCAAGACGGGACCGAAGACTTCCTCGCGGGCGATCCTCCAGTTGTTGTCTACGCCGGCGATGACCGTCGGGGTCAGCCTCAACGGAGTGTCACCGTCAAGCTTGGTCGAAGGGCCACCGGTGAGGAACTGAGCTCCCTGGTCCGCTGCCTGCTGAACGAAGTCGGAGATTTCTTCGTAGCGGGTGGTGTTGATGACCGCACCCATGTCCGTGGCTTCAACGAGCGCATCCCCGATAACGAGGTCTTCGACGGCGGCGATGACCTTGGGCATGAAGTCATCCCAAATGTCGGCGTGGACGAAGAGCCGGGATCCTGCGGTGCAGGATTGGCCCTGGCGTGCGAAGCGCATGGCCGCGACGACGTTCTTGGCCGTTTCCTCGTTGTTGCTGTCAGGGAAGACAACGGCCGGGCTCTTGCCGCCCAGTTCCAGGGTTGCGTGGCCGATACGGTCGGCGACGGCGTGGAGGACACCGCGCCCGACTTCGCTGGATCCAGTAAAGGAGACCTTGGCGACGTCCGGGTGCTTGGACAGTGCGGCCCCGGCATCCGAGCCGCGGCCGGTGACAACGTTGAGCACACCCGGCGGAAGGATTTCGGCGGCCAGTTCGCAGATTCGGATCACCGCGAGGGGAGCGTCTTCTGCCGGCTTGAGGATCAACGTGTTGCCGGTGGCCAAAGCCATGCCGATCTTCACGGCGCCCAGAACCAGTGGTGAGTTCCACGGGATGATCGCAGCGACGACACCGAGCGGGTCGCGGGTGGAGTAACTGAACAGGCCCTGTCCCAGGGGCAAGGTTTCGCCCTTTTGTTCCGAGGCGGTGCCGCCGTAGTAGCGGAGAACCTCAACGGTGGAGGCCACTTCGCCGCGGGACTGGGTGCGGATGGCGTTGCCGGTTTCGGCTGCCAGCAGGCGGGCGATCGCTTCGGCGTTTTCAGCAACTGCGTCACCGAGACGGGTCAGGAAGGCGCCACGTTCACGGGCGGGGCGCTGGCGCCAGGTGCGAAAGGCTTCTTGGGCAGAGGAGACGGCGCGGTCGACATCCGCTGCGGTGCTGCGTCCGATCACGGCGACGGTGGACCGGTTGCTCGGGTTCTGCACCTCAAGGGTGCCGCCGTCCTTCGGGTCGATCCAATGTCCGTCGATCAGGAGTCCTGTGGTGCCCTTGCTGGGAAGGACGAGGCTGGCCTGGGCATTCATTAGTTGCTCTCCTTGGTGTTCTTGCGCAGCTGCAGGCCGAACAGTTCTTCATAGATTTCGTTGACCTCCGTGGAGTCCTGTCCGCCGAGCCCCTTTGCTCGGGCAGCGTTGTAGGTCTGCATGACGAGCTGGCTCACAGGCATTGGGAACTGCCCGAATTCCTTCAGACAGAGGCTGATGTCCTTGTGCATCAGGTCAAGGGCGAACAGCGGCGGTCGTTCCTCGGTGAAGAGCGTCTTGCCGAAGTGGTCCAGCATCTTGCTGCCTGCCAAACCTGCTGTGTACACCTCGGTCAGTGTTTCGAGGTTGCCGCCGGCTTTCACCGCTGCTGCCAGGACTTCACCAGCGGCCACCGTGTTGATGGCAACGAGCATGTTGTGGCTGAGCTTGGTCAACTGGCCGGCTCCGACGGGGCCGCAGTGCACGATCCGCGCTGCCAGCTGCTCGAGGTAAGGACGGACGTTCTCCAAGTCCTGAGATTCCGCGCCGACCATGAGCAAGAGCGTCCCTGCAGCTGCCCCGGCTACACCGCCGCTGACGGGTGAATCGACGAAGCGGCCCCCGTGAGCTTCAACGGTCGCGGCAAGGGAACGTGCGGTTTCGGGATCAACAGTACTGACGTCGACGATCGTGACGCCGGAGACCTCGGATGCTAGGACACCGTCCGGGCCCTCGATGGCATCACGCAGGATTGCCGGGTTGGGGAGACTGGTGAAGACGGCCTCCGCGCCTTGGGCTGCCTTGGCAGGCGACGAGGTCGCGATGGCGCCCTGATGGACAAGGGCCTCAACGGCCGCGGTATTTGGGTCGAAGATTTGAACGGTGTGTCCTGCTTCGAGAAGCCGTGCTGCCATGCCAGATCCCATGCGGCCGACGCCGATGAATGAAAGTGTGGCCATTTTGTGTCTCTTTTCTCGTCCGTACCCTCAGCCGATGGCTGGAGACAACAGATGCTTATGTTTCGACTTCGCCTTCGAAGCGCGCCAAAGCCACGCCGTTTTCAAGCGATAGAGGAAAGTGATGCTTACTTTTCGCGACATTCAATGAGTTGATGCAGATCACATCTTTGCCGCCTGAAAAAAGAGTACGCATCCTCAATAGGAGGCACAAGCTTCTTTTTATTGCAGTAATAGTTAGAAGAACTTTCCTTTTATTTTCAGTCATACTGCCTATCCAAGGCTGAAGTCGCGCCTGCCGGGCTCTCAACGCGTAAGATAAGGCGGAACATGGGAGGCTGCGTGCGATAGCCAAGGTTCCCCTACCCCCTACGTCGAGGACCGACCCGCACATGATCAACGTCCAACGTCTACGCCTACTGCGGGAACTGTCATTTCTGGGGACCATCTCTGCGGTCGCTGACTCGTTGGGCTTGACCAGACCTGCCGTTTCCCAGCAACTTTCCCAACTCGAAAAAGATACTGGGCTGGTACTCGTTGAACGAGCCGGACGCAGCGTCCAACTCACGGGCGCAGGACTCCGCCTCGTCGAACAAAGCCACGAAGTCTTTGAATCACTCGAGCGCATAGACGCCGAAATCGCCGTCTCACGGAACTCCATCTCCGGAGACCTGCGCATCTCAGCTTTTCCATCTTTCGCCTCGACGGTTCTGCCCACGACCATCTCACTGCTGCGCTCCTCGCACCCTCAGCTGAAAGTCTTCATGTTCGAGCACGAACCAGCTGAAGGCATGGTCGACCTCATGACCAAAAGGGCTGACGTTGCAGTCCTGGACAATCTGTCCAGACAAGATCCACGCAACGAAGCAGTGAGCTACCAACCACTGTTCGGTGATGACTTTTATGTTGTCATGTCCGAGAAGCACCCCTTCCGCAAACTCGATACCGTTCCGTTGGCCCATCTAGCCGAAGAGGAATGGGCGCTAAACAGATCAGCCAGGATCTACCACTCCTCAATCGTGGATGCGTGCCTGGCCGAGGGCTTCAGCCCCAACATCACCTGTGACTGCCGAGACACCACAACAGTGCTGCAGATGGTTCGCGCGGGCCTGGCGATTTCAGTCCTTCCCGGCCTGGCACTCACTGGCCACCAGCAAGGACTCTCCGTCCGACCACTAACACCACTTCTGAAACGCGAAGTCCTATTCGCCACCCTGAAAGGTCGCTCGAGCCACCCTGCGATCCAAGAGTGTTTCCGAGCCATGAGATCGGCATACGCCCGGCGAGTCCAGTCCAGCTTCCGCGGGTTCGCCCTGGATCAAGAAGACGATTTATAGGCAACGGTTTGGCCATGAAGATGCGGCTGCACCCCTGAGGCATAAGGCTCGTTCTGGAGGGTCATCGCAATACAAGGCTCCTAACTCCACCAACGAGCCGAAACCAAGAACTTTGACGCAGGATCCCGAAGTCATGTTGCGCTCAGTCCCCCTCCCCATGAAGCGGTGTAGGCCAACCACGACCTACCGGACGAACCAAGAGAGGAACACATGACCCCAGCTCACAGCACGCGGAGGGCCGACCAGCCACGACCCTGAACCCGCTCCCCCACAACCAATAGGCGACCCGCGGCGCCAGGCACACCCCGCGGCCAGCATCAGAGGGACCTGACCAAACAGAATGTATACACCTTAAAGCAAAAACCCCCTCTGACGAGGGGGTATGCCGTGCCCGAGGTGGGACTCGAACGGGACTCCCGTTCCGGGCAGCTCGCAACGCCAACCGCGCTCCCCCGCCGAGGGAACGCGGTTTGTCTTTACGCTGGCAATAAGGGACGGCGGACGGGTTCGCGATCCCACGTTCTGGGTATGCCTCACGCGGGGAACGGAGCACCCAATGACCGGGAGAACCCATCCAACAGTGAAAGACTCCATGTGCTACAGCTCCTTCCCCATCTCATGAGCTTTTGGACCTACACCCGCATGACCGGGTCGAAAACGGCTACCCGGCCATCCGCTTGGCCGGTGTCAACGGCAGCGGCGGCGTGCTGGAGGCAGCCACAAAATCCCACGTGCGGATGCGCCCTTCTGGTTCGACGTGTTGGACCACCGACAGCGTGCCAACACGCTTGGCGGATGCTCGGTCCCAGGCGGCCCCAGCCCACTCATTGACCGGAAGAAACGCCGGTTATCGGCGCGGAAACCACGGGAGTAGAAGTGGCTGCGAGAACTCCCGCGCGTGGCCCTTTCGGCTCTTTCGGAATTCTGCTCAGTGGATGGTGCCAGCTAGTATTTTCATGGCGGGGCTCCCTCGCCGCCGAAACTTTGCCTGGTCTGACACCGCTGGCGCGGGGTTAGGGCTTCCTGTGTTTGATGGATTGGTCCACTAGTTCAGTCATCCACGGCCGGTGGCCGCGGTGGAACACGATACCTTCGGGTAGTCCTTTAACGGACGGGACCGAGCTGGCAATGTCAATGGTGATCCTGCCGCCTGCCAAGGGTGCGTTGGTAATGTGCAGATCGCCATAGGAATCCGGCAGTGCAGGATCCATCCATAGACCACCTCGGGACACATGTGTGTCATATCCCATCAGGCTGGTCACCAGCAGTATCGGCGACGTTGCAGCCCATGCCTGGGGTGAGCACGCCGTCGGATACGGCACGGGCTCGGACATCACGTTGCGGCTGAAGCCGCAGAACAGCTCAGGCAGCCTGCCGTCTGAATACTCCGCCGCTTCCAGCAGAGCCGTGGAGATCCGCTGAGCCTCCGTCACAAATCCACAGCGCATCAAACCAGCCTGGATAATTGCATTGTCATGCGGCCAAACGGAGCCATTGTGGTAGCTGGCGGGGTTATAGGCACCCATGTCACTTGCCAGAGTCCGTACTCCCCAGCCGCTGAACATCTCCGGTGACATCAGCCGTTCAACCATCAGCGGCGCCTTGTCCTCATCCACGATGCCCACCCACAGACAGTGACCCATGTTGGAAGCACACGCGTCGACCTGTCGCTTCTTACCATCGAGGGCGATGGCGTAGTACCCGCGCTCAGCCATCCAGAATTGCTCGTTGAATTGCTTCTTCAATTGCGCCGCCCGTTCAGCGAGCTCTGCCGCCAGGGTCGCATCACCTGCGTCATACGCCATCCATGAGCGCGCCATATAGGCGTCGTAGACATAGCCCTGCACCTCGCATAGCGCGAGGGGCCCCTCGGCCAACGTACCGTCGGCGAAGCTGATCCCGTCCCAGGAGTCCTTCCAGCCTTGGTTCTGGAGCCCCTGGGGGTTGAGGCGCTCGTACTCGACGAAGCCGTCGCCATCCTTGTCCCCGTAGTCACGGATCCAAGCCAGTGCGCGGTCGGCGTGGGGCAAAAGGGCCGTAATAGTTTCCCGGGCGAATCCCCAACGGCTTACGGCACCGAGCACAACTACAAACAGCGGCGTCGCATCGACGCTGCCGTAGTAGACCGATTTTCCGCCCAGTGACAACCCGCTGGAGACATCGAGCCTAACCTCGTGCAGGATTTTGCCCGGTTCTTCCTCACTCATAACATCCACCACGCTGCCCTGGCGGTCAGCCAGCGTCTGAAGCGTACCCAGAGCCAAAGAGGGATCAACAGGGAGCGCCATCAGTGAAGCCCAGAGCGAGTCGCGGCCAAACAGCGTCATGAACCAGGGCGCTCCGGCGGCAACCATTACACGGTCGCTATGGTTCGGATCCTCGATTCGGAGGGCTCCTAGGTCGTCGTAACTACGGAGCAACGTCCGTTCGATGGAGCGGTTTCCCATATGCAGCACCGGAATTCTGGCCACCCACTCCCGTCGGCGCCGGTCGCTCGGGGACAATCCGTCCCCGTCAGCGCGAATGAACGACGGCGGGGGCGGACTTGTTGCGTCGGTACTCGGCACCACCGTGAGGATGGTACTCCACTGGCCGTGGGCATTGATGGCCACCGAGTAGGTCAAGGTGCTCTGGGTGACATCTGCTCCCGGAGCATGGACAAGAATGCCCTTCCGTGTGTCTTGCCAGGCAGCCCGGATGGCCAAGGAATCACCCTCCACGCGCCGGGTTTCTTCCCACTGGCGCTGAATACGTGCCTCCTTCACTTCGAAAAGATCCGCGAAGTCAGCGTCAACCTGCATTGAGATGAGACATTCGGCCTGCTTCATCGAGTAGTTGCGTATGGTGATCTGCTCCTGGATGCCTGCCCCCACTTCGCGCAGCCGCTCAACGACCAGCGGGCTGTCCGCGTATCCGTCCGCCCGGGGAACCCTGCAGATAATTAATGTTCTGTACGGTTCTTTAGTCTCAGCCGCCAAGGGCTCAAGTGGCTGGCCGTTTACCGCCACAGTCCAGCGAGAAAGGATGCGGGTGTCGAGGACGAAAAGACCGTGGGGATGTTCGGGATATATGTCCCCGTTCGGCGAGGAGATACAGAAAGATGATCCCTCGACCAACGTAATCGTCCCGGCTCCCAAGGGACCGGCCGCTGTGTCAGCATTCCATCCAGCCATGCCAGCCCCTTCTACACGCAAGCGCCAGCTTCCTAAACCCCAAGATCGGGCCACACATCTCCCCTACTCTCGGATCGACGCTACTCCTGATCCCTCGCGCCTGCCAGAGTCAGGATCTCCGTGGAACCAGACCGAGGCGTCAGGTTCCTGACGGGAATAGGCGCGGGGTTAGGTAGGGAGACCACCGAAGTGGAACCACGGCATGATGGCGGGCTCGGCGTTGGAGACGTCGTCGAGGACGATTTCAGTGACGACCTCCGTTTGGTACTTCTTGACGAGCGCCCTTCACGGAGTCCTTGATTTTCGGGCGGGACCAGGCCAAAAAACCGCAAAGCAGACTTCCTGTCCCCTCCCCATTCATCTGGCTGGCTCATCGACCCAGCGCGCTGCTGCACCACCAAGTCGGCCGCGGCGGCCCTGATGCCGGACGCCGCGCACCCGATCCACTTCTCACAGCAGACCTGCGGAAACGGATGGCCCCTCTCCAACCGATCCTCACCCTCGAGGGGCGGCTGACTCTCTGGGGACGATCAGCGCCGCCTCCGTGGGGGCATCGGGCAGTGGGTGTCCTTCGGCATAGTGCAGGGCGATAGCGGCTGTGTAGAGGCCGAGCCGTTCCATGTCGATTGAGATGCTTGAGATGGATGGCATGAAGCGAACGGCCAGCGGGGAGTCATCGTGGCCCACTACGGAAAGGTCTTCCGGAACCCGCATTCGGTTTCGGACCGCCCCGGCAATGACGTCTGCAGCTGTGTCGTCGTTGTAGGCGATCACGGCGGTTACGCCTGCCTCCTTCTACGCGGCTGCGGCCGAACGCCCCGAATCGTCCTGATAGTCGATTTGCCTGACCATGGGCAGGGGGATTCCCGCCTCGGTGCAGACCTTGTTTACGAGCCGCCCCGACGGCACCATCAACCCCGGCGGCATGACCTCCTTCAACCACTATGCCCTCGGAGCTGTCGCCGACTGGATGCACCGCACCGTCGCCGGCCTCGCACCCGCCGAGCCCGGATACAAACGGATCCGCTTCGCCCCGAAACCTGGCGGCGACCTCACGAGCGCCTCCGCACGCCACCTCACCCCCTACGGCCTGGCTGCCATATCCTGGCGGCTCGACGCGGACGGCGCCGTCACCCTCGACGTCACAGTTCCTGACGGAACCACCGCGGAAGTCATCCTTCCGCTGCATCCGGAAAACCTGGCAGTAGAGGTCGAACCCGGTACGCACAGCTGGAACTACCAACTTCCCCAGGGATACAACGACCGCCCTGACTACAGCCTGGACACCACCTTCGGAGTCCTCGCCCAGGACCCGGACGTCTGGGAGAGCCTCTACGGAACATTCGCTTCCTATTTCCCGGGGGTACCGCTGGACGCCAACAACCCCGATGCGAAGAACCTGACCATCCGGGCCATGCTCGGCATGATCCCGATGAGCCCCGCCGGCTTCTCTGAAGCCATCGAAAAAGTCCTGCAAGACGCAAACGAGGTAACCGCATGACCCGCCAAAGCGCCAACACGACAACCGAGCCATCCACCAACACCCTGAGCCTTGAGGAAAAGGCATCGCTCCTCTCCGGCCGTGACTTCTGGTCCACCGCACCCGCTCCAGGAGTCCCTTCCTTCGTCATGGTGGACGGACCCCACGGCGTCCGACGCCACGAAGTAACGGCTGACAACCTAGGCTTCAACGACAGCCTTCCCGCCACCTGCTTCCCACCCGGAACAGCTTTGGGCTCAAGCTGGGACCCCGACCTCGTAGAGGAAGTCGGCAAAGCCCTGGGCAGAGAAGCCCGCTCCCTCGCGGTCAATGTTCTCCTGGGTCCGGCCATCAACATCAAGCGTTCCCCCCTGTGCGGGAGGAACTTCGAGTACCTCTCCGAAGATCCCCTCGTCACCGGAGTCCTGGGCGCCGCCTATGTCAAGGGCGTCCAGAGCCATGGCATCGGCACGTCAGTGAAACACTTCGCAGCCAACAACCAGGAAACGGACCGAATGCGGGTCAGCTCCGACGTCGATGAGCGGACGCTGCGCGAAATCTACTTCCCGGCTTTCGAACGGGTAGTCCGCGACAGCGACCCGGCCACCGTGATGTGCCCCTACAACCGCATCAACGGAACCTACGCCTCAGAAAACCAGTGGCTCCTCACCGACGTCCTGCGCACAGAATGGGGCTTCCGGGGCGCCGTCACCAACCGCACCGCTGCCCTCAAGGCCGGACTTGACCTTCAAATGCCCGGAACCGACGGCGCCACTGTCGCCGAAATCATCGCCGCCGTCGAAGGCGGCGCACTGGCGGGCGAGCATGTTGATGCCAGCGCCGCGAGGATCGCCGCGCTGCAGCGCCGCACTGCCATCCACGACGCCTCGACCGCGTTCGACGCCGACACGCACCATGCCCTCGCACGACGGGCGGCCGGAGCATCCATCGTCCTGCTCCGCAATGAAAACAACGTCCTCCCCCTTGACTCAGATAGCGACGTCGCGGTCCAGGGCGAATTCGCTCAAAAGCCTCGCTACCAGGGCGGCGGCAGCTCCCACGTCAACGCCACCCGCGTCGACGTCCCCCTCGACAAACTCCGCCTTGCCCTGGGCGAAGGGCGCGTGCACTACGCGCCAGGTTATGGTGCGGCCGGTGCGGACTCTACGGCCGCCCTGGTGCGGGAAGAGGCAGCGGACCTGGCACGACGGGCCGATATCAGTGTCGTATTCGTCGGTTTGGAAGAGAAAGAAGAATCCGAAGGCTTCGACCGCACCCACCTTCACCTTCCGGCTGACCACGTCGCACTCATCCGCGTGGTCGCCGCAGCCAGCCCGCGTACCGTCGTCGTACTCTCCAACGGCGGTGTGGTGACTCTTGAACCGTGACATGACGATGTCGATGGCATTGTTGAGGGCTAGGCCTTGGGCCAGGCGGGAGGCGGAGCCCTCGCCGGTGTCCTGACCGGACGGATCAACCCCTCAGGCCAGCTCGCCGAAAGCATCCCCTTCAGGCTCAACGACACCGCGCCCTTCGTCAACTTTCCCGGCGAGGCAGGACACGTCCGCTACGGCGAAGGCATCCTCGTCGGATACCGCTACCACGAGACCGTCGATGTGCCCGCCCGGTACCCGTTCGGGCATGGCCTGAGCTACACCACCTTCACATACTCCGACCTGACCGCTATGCCGACCGGAGTGGACACCGCAAGCGTCCAGGTCACCGTCACCAACACCGGGAACCGGTCCGGGGCCGACGTCGTCTAAATCTACGTCGCCGCGCCCGAAGGACCCGTCCGGAGGCCAGTGCGCGAACTGCGGGCCTTCCAAAAAGTTGCCCTCGAACCGGGCGAATCCCGCACCCTAACTTCGAATTGGTCCGACGTGCATTCGCCTACTACGACATCACCGACAGCCGCTGGGCAGTCACCCCCGGCCAATATCGCCTTGAATTGAGCCGTTCCTCCCACGACATCGCCGCACGAAGCACAATCCACCTTGACGGGGACCTGGGCCGCCCGTCCCCGCTGACCCTCGCCTCCACGATCGAAGAATGATTCACCCACCCCGTCATCGGCGCCATGCTCATCGTGGGTATCTCCGCGTCCATGGCTGAGGAACAGCGCGCCGCAGGGATGCAGGACGGGCTGAAGATGGCCTATTCCAAGCCCATGAACCAGTTCGCGAAGTTCCCTGGCGTCAACATCCCCCTGCACTCCCTTGAACAGCTGATCGAAGCCAGCAAGGAGCCCACGTTCCAGTGAAGCAATCACAGAAACTGAAGAAAAGGGTCTTCCTCACGGGAGCCACCGGAAACTGGGGACAGTACATCCTGCGCGAGTTCGCACGGCGTGCTGACCGGTTCGACGTCCTCGCCCTGGTCCTGCCAACACCAAGAGACACCCCGCTATCCGCCAGTTCGAGGACATGGAAAATCTCAGCGTCGTCTTTGGCGATGTCACGGACTACCCCCACCGTGCTCTCCTACGTGACCGAGACAGACTTTGTCTTGCACACTGGCGCGGTAGTCTCCCCGTTTGCCGATGACCACCCCGAACTGACGCACGCGGTCAACGTCGGCGGAGCCAGGAACATCATCAGAGCCATCAAAAGCCAGCCGGAACCGGACGCCATCAGGCTGGTCACCATCGGGACACGGTCGAGAAAATGAATCGCAACTACGCAGGCTCCCTGGAGCAGATGAGCAATCCGTATGCATTCCCTGGCGGCCACAACCTGACTGGATTGCCGCCGACGCTGCTCGTTGACGCGGATCGCGACTCCCTCCGCGCCTCCGGTGGCGCATTTGCGCAGGAACTTGCTCGTGCCGGTGTCCCGGTCGATTATGAGATAGTCGCTGAAGCCACCCATGGATTCCTGAACCGGCCCGCGACAGCGCACTGCAACACCGGAATCGGCGCCATGGTCCGGTGGCTCGGCTCGCAGCCAAAGAAAAGAGCGCAAAATAGTTCATCGCGAAAGGCGCGCTTTCTATCGGCTGAACGTTGACGACGGCAAGCGCCAGGTTCGATGGGGATCCTAACCGAGGAGACATGGCGGACCTGACGCCCACCTCCCGTTCCCCTCCGACGACTGCGAAGTCGAGATCGAATAAGGCCACGCATGTAGCCGGACTTGTGGAGTCCGGAAAACCTGCCACAGGGGCAGGGAGTTGGCCCACTTACGTACTCCCCAGCTGAAGGCTGCATCACAGCAACGTCTGCGGCGTATCCAGCGCGATGCGCTGCCCCTGTTCCTACAGCGGATGCCAGATCAATCGGAAGTTGGTGAATAGGAGGCCCATGCCTGGTATGCCAACCAGAAGGCAGAGAGGTCCCCTGATGATGAGATATCTCTGCCGGTGATGTCCTTGATTTTGGCTAACCTGTAGGACAGGGTCTGGCGATGGATACCGAGTTGCGTGGCTGTTTCGTTCCACCTGCGGTCGTTTGCAAGGAATGCGAAGAGTGTCTCACGCAAGGCTGAGGTTTTGGCGTCCGGTGCAGCAAGGTCACCAAGCACTTGCTGCACAATTGCTGACGCCTCTTTCCTCGATCTCGTCAGTAGAGAAATTGGTACGCCAGCGAAGTCGAGCCACTGGTGATTTGCTCCACCGGAAGACAAGACTTTGTGGGCTTCCTCTGCAGCGAACATTGCGTCCCGGAGATCAATATGTGTCGAGGACGCAGCGGCTCGAATTCCCAGCCCTTCCAGGAGCTGCCGGACGTCCTTGCGTATTTTTTCGGGCATAAGAAGAAAGAAGGAATTGCGTCCAGGGCCGGCCAGCACTGGCAGGCCTCCGATCGAGACCGCCCTGGCGGCTTTGGGCCCTTGGTCTATCGCGATCGCGACCATCTGATATCCGGCCGCAATGGCACCTGGCTTTAGAACAGCATCGAGATTAGCGGGTATGCGGCCTTCCAGAAGCGCTTCGAGCGTGTGCGCGGAGCGTTCAGCTCGTCCTCTAATCGAACTCAGAAGCTGGCTCACTGCGACGTCGACAACCTGCAGGACGTGGATCAGCAGGAAGCTACTGATTTCCTCCCCGGGAAACTCGGTGATTCTCAGCTTTACATTGGCATCCCCGGGAAGAGAGTAAGAACGCTCGCGAGCCTTCACCAACATCGTGGCAAGGAGCGGCCCCTCAATGATTGTCAGGCCAGTCTGGGTGTCAAGCACGCTGAGCCTCGCCCTCAATAGTGCCTGAAGTTCATCCATCAAACGCTTCGGATCGGCGTGGGCATATGTAGAAAGCTGGTAAAGCTTGCTCAATTTGAGCACCTGCAGTGTCTGCGTGGAGGCTGTCGCTGCAGCAACCGTGCGGCCTATGGCGGCAAATGGCGTCTCCTCATTGGCAAGCAGAACGGGGAATCCTCTTAGATCGGCCTCATCCAAAAGTTCCTGGGACAAGGGCGGCAAGCTCGGGTGATCCCCCAAGGCCACGCCGGCCAACCCTGCTTCGTCCAATTTCCTGACGAAGTCCCGTTGCTCCTCCGCCTCCCGCGGCACGCACAGGCCGACGGTCATGAGTAGTTCGTGAGGTCCCAGCCAACGATCCGGATCGCTCAGTTCGCAACTGTGGGCCCAAAGCACCTGCCGCTCAAGGCCGTTCGCCCCGGCCAGGAGTCGGGTTCCTAAACTCTGGGTGCTTACGAGGTCATTCACGGTCAACACAGACTGGTCCACAGCCAAAATGTTACTACCAAACTAAATGATGGCGGAATTCTTGCATTCGTACGATAAAGGTTGAATTTTCTGGTCATTACTGTGAATTGCACGACATATGACCAACCGTCAAAGGAGATGACACCCCATGGCCCCAAGCAACGTGCTTGCTGATGATTTGTGGATCGGTGTACAGCCGGTAATTGCCGCGAAGAGGTCACCGTCGTGGCGCGCCATGGAGGCTGGGCAATGAGGCTACTGCGCGAAGGCGGCAGCGTTGCCGTGCTCGGCGCCGGTCTTGCCGGTCCCTCCAACAACACCGTGTTGGGAAGCATGGCCGAAGTCCCCCACGACGACATCGAGACAGTCATCGCCAACGCTAACTCCGCGCAGAAGCTCTGGTACGCGAAGACCGTCCTCGAACGGGCCAAAATCCTTCACGAGGTCGCAGCAGAGATCAAGAAGGTCAGCCCGGAAATCGCTGAATTGCTGACCCTTGAAACCGGCAAGCCCTATAAGGAAAGCGCAGATGAGATGAGCTGGTCCGTCTCGGCCGTTGACTACTATGCCGAGCTGGGCAGGCATTCAATCGGTTCCGTGCTTGGCTCGACGATCCCTGGGCAAACCCATTACACGCTCAAGGAACCTATGGGTACTGTCGTGAGCATTCTGCCCGCGAACTTTCCGATTCTGCTGCTCATGTGGTCTGCGGCGGCAGCGCTGGCCGCCGGTAACTCGGTCATCGTCAAGCCCTCGGAGACCGCGTCCTTGACGACACTCTCGTTCATGCGCGTCTTCGACGCTCTTCCGGCCGGCCTGGTGCAGTGTCTAACCGGCGGGCCAGATGTTGCCAAGCAGCTTGTCTCCCACAAAAACACACACATGATTGCATTCACCGGCAGCGTCTCCACTGGCCAGGCTGTCTCCCGCGCCTGCGCCGAGCACTTCAAACCGAACCTCATTGAAGCCTCTGGGAGTGACGTCTTCCTGGTCATGCCCTCGGCACCGATCGATGTGGCGGCACTGGCGGCCACCTTTGCCGCCTTCTTTAATGCAGGTCAGGTATGCACCTCGGGTGAAAAGTTCCTTGTCCCCGAGGACGTCTATGACGAGTTCATGGAAGCCTTCATCGCCAACGTGAAGAGGCTTCGCATAGGACACGGCCTCGACAAGGTTGACCTTGGTCCTCTGGAAACCGCCCGTGAGCTCGACCGCGTTGAGGCCATCCTCGCCCGCGCGGTGGAACAGGGCGCGACAATCACCCTCGGCGGGAAGCGTCTGAATCTTGGCGGGAAATTGGAAATCGGCTTCTTCTTTGAACCGACTATCCTCGAGGGTCTGCGCCCGGACATGGACATCTTCACCACCGAGGTGTTGGGGCCCGTTGCACCTGTTTACAAGGTTTCAAGCTTCGAAGAAGCCCTGAAGAGAAGATCACCAACGACTCCCCCTTCGGCCTCGGCTCGACACTGTACTCCAAGGACGCGGAGGAAATCACCCGGGCAACCAACGAAATCGTCGCGGGCATAGTCTGGATCAACGCCCCGATCCTCGACAACGACGCAGGACCCTTCGGCGGACGCAAGATGTCCGGCATCGGACGCCAGCTGGGTGCCGAGGGCCTGGACACGTTCCGCCACACCAAACTTGTCATGATAGACCCGGCCGCAACCAGCCATGACTTCTGGTGGTTCCCGTATCAGGACGATGAAGCCTGGAAGGGGGCAAACAACGAGACGGCCGAGACCGAAGAGGAACTGCCCGTCCACCACTTCGCACCTGCCGCGTCCTGACCGCCAACCCAGCGCATCATGCATTGAATGGAACCCGGCTGCTGCCAGGCCGGGTTCCCTCCTCCCCCAGGACGTGTCTGATTTCAGTCGAAGCAGCACGCGCGCAAATAACTTGCTGGGGTCTTGCCCGCCTTTCCAGCGGGGCTGCAGCTGGGGTCCCGAGCCCCTGAGTCTGTGACCAATCACATCCCGGCCACCACACTCATTTCTAAAGGAACCCATCATGATCTCCACGATCAACCCGGCCACGGGCGAACAACTTCAGTCCTTCGATGCACACTAGAACCGCCAGGTTCATTCCATCCTGACCACAGCAGTCGAGGCCCAAAAAGCGTGGAGGCTTGTGCCAGTGGAAGACCGGGTGCAAATACTGCGCAACACCGCCAAGGTCCTCCGTGAAAACCTTGCGGACTATGCACAAACTCATCACCGTCGAAATGGGAAAGCCGATAACCGAGGCACGCGCGGAAATTGAGAAGTGCACCCTAACCGCGGATTACTATGCTGAGAATGCCCCGCGCTTCCTGAGCTTCGAAAGCATTGAGACCGGCGCCCATGACAGCGGAGTCGTTTTCGAACCGTTGGGTGTGGTGCTAGCGATTATGCCCTGGAACTATCCGTTGTGGCAGTTCTTCCGCTTCGTCCTCCCGGCACTCGCCGCCGGCAATGGGGCAATTCTCAAGCACGCCAACAATGTTCCCCGGTCGGCGCCGGCCGTCCAAGATGTTCTCGACAAGGCGGGCTTGGCCCCAGGCCTTTGCGCTACCATCCTCGTCGAACCCGAACGGGTGGGTGCCATAATCGCAGATGACCGGATAGCGGCCGTGACGCTCACGGGTTCCACTCAAGTAGGCAGCACCGTGGCCGCTCGCGCCGGCGCTGCCTTGAAAAAGCAAGTACTGGAACTTGGCGGTTCGGATCCGTTTATCGTATTGGCCGATGCGAATATCAAGGAGGCAGACCGGGTTGCGGTCAAAGCCCGGTTCACGAACGCCGGGCAAGCCTGCGTGAACGCCAAGCGCATCGTCGACGAAGAAATTGCGCATGAGTTTGTTGCCGAGTTCGTGATCCGGGCACGGGAGCTTGTGCTCGGAGATCCCTCAAATCCAGCCACGGATATTGGGCCGATGGCCCGCGAAAACCTTCGCGCTACGCTCCATGATCAGGTCCAACGCACCCTAGAAGCAGGCGGACGCCTTCTGCTGGGGGGTGAAGTTGTTGATGGGCCCGGGTTCTACTACCCCCGACCATCATCGACCGCGTCAAACCAGGTCAGGCGGCTTTTGACGAGGAGACCTTCGGCCCTGTCGCAGCGATTACCCGCGTCTCGTCCACCGAGGAAGCAATCGCCTTGGCCAACCAAACGGAATTCGGCTTGGCAGCCGCGCTGTGGACTCAGGACATTGCCAAGGCACGTGAGTTGTTGCCCCGAATTGACGCTGGCGCTGTATTCGTCAACGGCATGGTTGTCTCCGATCCCCGTTTGCCCTTCGGAGGCATCAAGAAGTCGGGCTACGGTCGCGAACTGGGTCCTCAAGGCATCCGCGAGTTCACGAACACTAAAACGGTCTGGATTGGCCCCAGTTTGGAGGAGGGGTAAGGGAATGGAGGTTCCGTTGAAGCGATCGAAGAGGCACTTCCCTGGCACATCAAGTCTCCAGGCCCCGATGTTGCCCCGGCAAACGAAGTGCAGGACTGGGACGATCTGATTCCTGGAGACCTGGTGCAGATTCTTACTGAATCCGGCACTATCAACCGCGCGGTCGTCGATACTATCAGCGACGATGGAAGCATTATTTGGCTTAGGAACGAACCAATCGGCCACCGTTCCCTGCATCTCAAAACTGACCCGGTCTTGTTGTATCGGCGGTAAGACCACTGATACCGGGCAGCAGCAGCTCCGACCCCTTCGGGTCGGAGCTGCTGCTGTGTCAGGCGCAAGCGGCTTTGGGCGGGACTACGGGAATGACTCGTGGGTTCCAGAGACCCTCCACGCCTCCCATCGCCAGCTCCGAAGCGTCTTGCCTGTTGTGGCCGCCGCCTTGTACGTCTCTTGGGTGGGCTTGGGATCCGGCACCCATCGACCCCAGGCTCGTCATCTGCCGTCACTGTGCAACGAAAAGTGGGACCGCCTACCAGCCAGGTAAGCGGTCCCACTTCATTCGGATGAGGCCTGCAGTCATAAGTGCGGGCTACATCCTGTTCGTCGCCGCCAGCACGGGCCTTTGAAAGGGTTGCGAGAGCCTGTCAATGTCTGTGTCAACGACGACGAAATCCTGCCTCAGCCTTCCCGTGGCGTGCGCGACAGACGTTCGGCTGCAGCGACGACGTTCGCCAGCAGCATGGCCCTGGTCATCGGACCGACCCCTCCGGGATTGGGAGAAATCCAGCTGGCCACGCTGCCGGCATCCGCCTCGACGTCACCGCGGAGAGTGGCCTTGCCTGTGACCTCGTCGACCGTGCGCGAGACGCCGACGTCCAGGACAATGGCCCCGGGTTTTAGCTGGTTTGCCTTGACGATGCCCGGGACCCCTACTGCGGCCACGACGACGCCTGCCCGGCCGATCAGTTCAGCGAGGTCAGCTGAGCCGGTGTGTGCCAGGGTCACGGTTGCGTTGATGGCTCTGCGGGTCAGCAGGAGTCCCAGCGGACGGCCGACGGTCACTCCGCGGCCGATAACCAGTACTTCGAGGCCCTTGAGGACGATCCCGTGCCTATTAAGAAGTTCCACGATCGCATTGGGAGTGCACGGCAACGGTGAGTCGAGTTCACCATTGACCGTCAACACGAGCCGGCCGAGGTTGGTCGGGTGCAGTCCATCGGCGTCCTTGTCTGGAGAAATTTTCTCCAGCACGGCGTTCTGGTCGATGTGCGGAGGCAACGGCAGCTGGACTATGTAGCCTGTCGTTTTCGGGTCGTTGTTCAGTTCCTCCAGTACGGCTTCCAACTCACCTTGGGAGATGGAGGACGGGAGGTCCCTCCGGATCGACTCGATGCCGACTTCCGCGCAGTCACGGTGTTTACCTTCCACGTAGGAGTGACTGGCAGGGTCGTCCCCGACCAGGACAGTTCCGAGCCCGACGGTTCCGCCGTGCTCGTTGAGTGTGGCAACGCGGGCGGCCAATTCGCTCTTGATGGCGCGGGCAGTCGCTTTGCCGTCGAGGATGCGTCCCAAGCTGCCCGCTTCGTTGGGCGCCTCCACTAGGATTTCCGACATGTGAGTTTCCTTTCGAATGGTCTTCTGCTGCAAGCGCGAACGAGATTCTCTGCGTGCGCCTGAATGGCTTGGAGGGATATGGGCCCCTTAGCCGCGGAGGCGTTCGCCTTTGGGGTCGTAGAACGGCCGTCGTGAAACTGTGGCTGCGTAGTTGCGGCCCTTGCATTGGACTTCAAAGTCTCCTGAGAGGTCAGTCTCGGGGGCGATGGCTGCGAGGCCGACTGCGCGGCCGAGGGTGTGGCCGTAGCTGCCGCTGGTCATCCGTCCGACAGGTACACCGTTGCAGTAGACGGTCTCATCGTGGACAAACACGGGCTCCGGGTCCTCCAACGCCACATAAACCGTGCGGTGTTCTGGTGCAGAGGGGTCCAGCTTGAGCAGCGCGTCCCTTCCAACGAAACCCCCTGGCTTGTCGAGGGCCACCGTGAAGCGCAGACCTGAGGAGTAAGGGTCGTCGATGGGGCCAATGTCGTGACCGAGGTGCCTGAAGCCCTTTTCGCTGCGTAGCGAATCCAAAGCATGGTAGCCAGCCATTTTGATGCCCAGGTCCTGGCCGGCTTTCCACAGCGCATCAAAGACGTTTACTGCCAGGTCGGCGCTGGGATACAGTTCGTAGCCGAGTTCCCCGATGAAGCTCACCCTGAGGCTGTAGGCGTAGCCGTCCGCGATCTCCACCATCCGTCCGTGCGTGTACTCCTGGGCCTCGTCGGACCAGTTCTCAGGTGAAACCCTGGAGAGCAGTTCCCGGCTTTTTGGACCCATGACTCCGATCGTGGCAAGCCCGGCAGTGCAATCGAAAACAGCCGCTGCCTTGCCTTCCGCGAGCCGCTGAAGGTAGGCCCGTGTTTTCTGCTGGGTAAAGGATGGCGTTACTACTAGGAACCGGTTCGTACCGAGGCGAGTGACCGTGCCGTCAAGTTCGATCCCGGCAGCATCGTTGAGGAACAAGGTGTAGACGGCCTTGTCGAGCTGCACGTCGACGTTCGCCGTCGTCGCTTTCTGGCACACCGCAAGGGCGTCAGGACCGGCAACTTCAAACTTTGCGAATGGGCTGAGGTCGAAGAGAACTACGCCTTCACGGGCTGCCTTGTGTTCGGCGGCGACCCGATCAAACCAGGTCGGACGGCCGTAGCTGTAGTCATAGCTGGGAGTCGTTCCAGCTTCGCCGTACCAGTTGGCCCGTTCTCCGCCGTTGACTTCACCGAAACAGGCTCCAAGTTCTGCCAGCCTGGAATGCAAGGGGGTGCGGCGAACGTTCCGTGCAGTTTCCATCTGCAGACTTGGCCAGTGCATGGCATACAGCCTGCCCAGGCCTTCTTTGGTTCGCGCTTGCAGGTAGCTGCGGTTGTTTTGGTGCTTTGAGAAGCGCTGCACGTCCACAGTGGAGGAATCGAAGCCAGGGGTTCCTGAAATAACCCAGTCCGCCAGTTCTTTGCCCACACCAGGGGCATAGATGATTCCTTGTGAGTTGAAGCCTGCCGCAACGTACAGGTTCGGGATTTCCGAGGTCTCACCAATGGCGAAATTGGCGTCCGGGGTGAAGCTCTCCGGGGCGTTGAGGAATCGGTCATACCCGGCCTCCCTCAGGGTTGGGATGGTAACTTCGGCCTTCGCCCTGATTGGGGCGAAGTGGTTCCAGTCCGGCTCAAACTCGGCGAATCCGTTGGCGGGAATGTCCTCGACCGGTCGGGGCAGGCCGTCTGGTTCGAATGCTCCCACCAGGAGACGACCAGCCTCGTGGCGCAGGTAGTAGCTGCTGTCCAGATCCCTGAACACGGGCAACGACGGCACCGCGCCATCAATGGGCTTGGAGCGGACGTGAACGTGTTCGGCGGCGTACAGTGGCACGTTCACCCCTGCCGTTGCCGCAAGTTCCCGGGTCCAGAGCCCGCAGGCAAGAATCACGCGTTCGCAGTGCACGGTCCCCTGGCTGGTGAGGACACCGACCATTCGCTGCCCTTCGCGCAGAATCCTTTCCACCGGGACGTCCTCGCGGATCTGCGCGCCCAGTTCGTGGGCCAGCTTGGCGAAGGCTATGGTTGCGTGCCCAGGGTTGATGTGTCCGTCGTCCGGCAGCAGAAGTGCGCCAAGGACCCCTTCGTGGCTGGCCAGCGGCCATACTTCCTTGAAGCGTTCGTCGGTCAGCCATTCCGTTCTGACACCTTGCTGGTCGGCGACGTCCTTGGCGTAGAGGATCTCGTCGACGCGCCCCGGAGTGCGGGCCACGCTGAGGGACCCTGAGCGTTGGAACGAGACGTCTACGTCGGACATTTCCTCGAGTCGGCCGTAGAACTCCAGCCCGTACTTTGCGAGCTTGGTCATGGTTGTCGAGCCGCGCGCCCCTGTCACCAGACCGGCGGCGTGCCATGAGGTCCCACTGCCAAGGACGTTGCTCTCCAGGACGAGGATGTCGCTCTCCCCCGCTGCGGCGAGATGATATGCGATGCTGGCGCCTATGATGCCGCCACCAACGACGACGGTCCGCACTCGTGCGGGCAGGGGGTCGTGGGAGGTGTCCGTAAATGCTTTGGCGCTGATGCTGCGGTCGACAAGCCTGTCCATGTGGGTTCTCGCTTCTGTGATGGTCAGTGCCCTGCGGGGCAAGGGTGTTGAAAGTGGTAGTTAGTTGAAGACGACGGTGCGGTGACCGTTAAGCAGGACTCGCTGTTCTGCGTGCCACTGAACAGCCCTCGACAAGGCAAGGCGCTCGGCGTCCTGGCCGGTCACCGCGAGTTGCGCCGGGCTGTAGTCGTGCCCGACGCGAAGGACTTCCTGCTCGATGATCGGCCCTTCGTCCAGCTCTCCGGTCACATAATGAGCCGTGGCGCCCACGAGCTTGACCCCCCGTTCGAAGGCTTGGTGGTAGGGCCTGGCGCCCTTGAAGCCGGGCAGGAACGAGTGATGGATGTTGATCGCCTTTCCGGCAAGTTCACGGCAGAGGTCGTCGCTGAGGACTTGCATATAGCGAGCCAGGACTGTCAGGTCGACTTGGTGCTCGGCAATGAGTGCGAGCAGCTTTTCTTCTGCAGCTGGTTTCGTCTCAGGTGTTACCGGGATGTGGAAGAACGGGATCCCGTGGGCGTCAGCCACAGGCTGGAGCGTCTGGTGGTTGGAGGCAATAAAGGGGAAATCGACTTTCAGTTGGCCTGCCCGCCAGCGGAACAACAGGTCGTTGAGGCAATGTTCGGCTTTGGAGACCATCAGCGCTACCTTGGGGCGGTCGGCGGTGTCCGCCATGGTCCAGGACATGCCATAGGCATCCGCTGTCGCCTGGAATGCCGCCTTCAGATCACCAATTGTTACGGTCGCCGGATAGGTGGCGTGAACTCTCATGAAGAACGTGTCTTCGGAAGCGTCGTCGAACTGCTGGCTGGCGAGGATGTTGCACCCATGCGATACCAGGAAACCTGACACGGCGTGGACGATTCCAAGAGTGTCGTGACAGCTGAGGGAAAGAATCACTTCGCGGGGATGTGCGTGGTCCATGGGAACTCCTAGGTGGGGATTCGTCACGTTGGTGTCCTCAAACCGGACACCAACCGTGGATGGGGCGAAATTTCCAGAGATTTCAGAAGGAACGCCTCCAGAACTGGAAATCGCGTTCACTATCGACCCTATGCACCCAAAAACCCTGAAACCATGCTGAAAATGCAAGAAATATGGGTGCTTTTCATACTCTGGTACCTCGAGGTGTGGTGTGAGGTGAAGATCCCGACCTGCACTTGGTTCGGCCGTTTGTCGGGGTCGGGACGAGACTGATCGTGTTTGGATTTTTCCTGGGAAATGGCACTGCCGTGCAGACCCTTGTCGGGGCTGCACGGCAGTTGCTTTTCATATCCGGTGGAGGGGGACGATCACACGGGGGCGACGTGGTGGGATTGGTCGGATCCGACGAAGTAGCCGGCGGTAGCACCGCCGTCGACGGCGTAGACCGTACCGTTGGCGTAGGTTGACTCCATAAAGTGGCGACTGTGGCCGCGATTTCCTCCGGTTTGGCGAAACGGCCCAACGGCACAGAACTCCTGTAAAATTGCAGCTCCTCTTCGGAGCTTTCCGCAAAGAGTCTCTTAGCCATGGGTGTTTCCACGAAGCCGGGACAAATGACGTTGCTGCGAACACCGACTGGGCCAAAATCCAACGCCAGACACCGAACCAGCCCAACTACTCCATGTTTAGCAGCTACATAAGCCGAGTACCCCTGGGCACCGTTTGTCCCTGCGTCCGAGGCAATCGCGGTGAACGCCCCCCGGGTCTTGATCAGCGAATCAACGGTTGCCTTTGCGGTCACGAACGTTCCCGTGAGGTTGACCGCAAGGGAACGGTTCCATTACTCCAACCCAAGGTCCAGGACACCTCCCTGGACTTCCACGCCGGCGCAGGCTACGGTCGCGCTGATCGTGCCCAAGAACGACTGGCCGTCTTTCACTGCACGTTGAACTGACTCCAGATCAGTAACGTCGGCAACGAAGGCTGCAGGGCGGCCACCAGCCTCCACGATCAGGGCTGCGGTCTTTTCAAGCTCTCTTTGATCTCGGTCGATAATGATGACCGCATGCGTTCGTGCCAGCTCGAGCGCCGTAGCACTGCCAATGCCGCCCGCTGCCCCCGTAATCAGTGCTACGGGTTGGCTGTTGGAGTTCATGTCTTTCCTTTCAGGGTTCGTGCATCGCAGCCGTAGGCACCGGCGCTCAGATGTCCTGTCGTCCGATGCGGGCGTAGGTATCAGGCTTGGTCCGCCGGAAAATCAGCGCCAGGATGATTCCGACGACGAGGCATCCCTAGAACAGTGCCATCAGGAAAACCGCCAAGGCTTCGTCACCGCCGATCATCACTGCGATGTTCTGGGTGGCGAGGACGACGGCGACGATGAGACCCAGCGTCGCAGCGACGGGTGCAACCTGGCTCTTCCAACGGTTGACCTTGAGTTCGGGCCGTTTGTGGAAGTAGAGGACGACGGCTGCGCTGGTGAGGGTGAGCAGGAGGATCAGGGCATAGCCGCCGACTCCTACGAGGACCGCATAGAGTGTTGCGCCCGGGGCTCCCGCGATCACGACGATTGCCAGGAAGATCACCGCGATCACGCTGGTGGCCAGGGACGCAACGTGGGGGGAATCGTGGCGGCTGTGGACGCGGCTGAGGGCTGCCGGAAAGACGCGGTCGACGCTGAGGGAGTAGAGGTAGCGGGCGCTGATGTTATGCGTGGCCAGGTTGGCCGCGAAGATGCTCGAGCAGAGAAGCGCGATCATCACATCCATGACGATCTTGCCCAGGAGCTGGGAGACAACGGTCATGACCGTCCCGGTGGGGTCTGTCGCGGAAGCTTCAACGACGGTCCCCGGACCGATGGCAATTATTTGTGCCCAGGCCGTCAGGGCATAGATAGAACCCATGGAGAGAATGGCAATGTAGGTTGCCCCGTGGCATGTCCTTTCCGGGCTACGGGCTTCCTCGCGGAAGACAGCGGTGGCTTCGAACCCGGCGTAGCAGACAATGCCAAGGAGGAGGGCGAGCCCGATGTTTCCCGACAACATGTTCGCCGGTTCAAAAGGTGCCGTCGTGATCCCTTCCGGACCACCGTTGATGAAGGCAGCAACATCGAAGGCCACCATCAGGATCACTTCGAAGATCATGGAAACCGTCAGAATCTTCGCGGAAAGAGTGATCTTGAAGTACCCCCAGGGTTCCGAAAATTGTCATCAATTGCAACGTATAGGCCCACCACGGCACTTCCGGGCCGCCAAGCACGTCAGTTACCAGCGCCTCAAGTGAGATACCACCGAACGCGTAACCCCCAACCAGGATAAAAAAGTACGACACAACAGCCAGGAAAGATGCCCCAAGTCCCAGGGGCTTACCCAAGCCTGCTGTGATGCAGGCGTAGAAGGCGCCGGGGTTGGGAAGGTGCCGGCCCATCGAAGTGAATCCGACGGCAAAGACCAGAATCAACGCGCCTGCAGCAAGGTAAGCGGTGGGTGCCCCCAGCTGGTTTTGGGAGACCTCGGCAATCTGGGGTCCGGTCAGTTTTTTGCGGGCATCCAGACCGAGCTCGTTCACCCGTGCCAGCGCGGTCAGCGCGTTTACCGCCCGGGTGCGGTCGGTGGTCATGGATTCCCGTGGGAGGTGACCAGGATCCGCAGGGCCGCCCGGACTCCGTCGTTCAGCCGGGGCCGGCGCAGCTGCTGCTCATCCAGGGGCAGGACGGCGGCTCCGATCCGGTTCGCGTCCAACGGATCGGACTTGCCTACCCCGTGATCCGCCCGGGCATCCATCCGTGCGGCTTCGGAGACCTCGTAACCGGCAGCGCCGACAGCGCCGGTCAGCAACGCCCCGTATGAGGCAGCGCCCTCGATCACCCACAGGGTCGCCAGGTCAGCGCCGATAAGCCGCGCAGCCCAGGCGATGGCCCGGTTGATCCCGGCGCTGGTAGTGGGAAATTCCCGGGTCTGGAGCAGTGCCCCGGTGGCGGCGGCGATGATGGCGTAGACATGGCTTTTGGCGTGGGTGTCGACCCCGACGACAAACGGGCGGGAATGAGCAACGATAGACATAGCGGTTCTGGCACTCTCCTCTATTCACGGATATGGTCAGGGCCGCGTACGGCCGGCACCAGTCCGGGTAGAGGTCACTTCGGAACAACACTGTGACGAGCCACGCCCCCAGTCATTCGAGGCGGGCAACCTTCTGATCAAGTTACCGAGGTGGGCCGGGCAGGCACCGGCCGCCTACTCCATGGACGGACAAGTCACCAGAAGGGCACCCAGGGGGCCATGTGTTTGATGAGTCACGACCACAGGGCAAACGGCCGGTACCTACTCTGCCAGCCAGTCCCGGACCAGCCACCACAATCCTCATAGTGTTTGAGCCGGTAGCTGGAGCCTTTGAGAGTGACGACTTCGGCGTGGTTTCGACAAGGACAAAATCGACGACATCGACTTTGACGCGCTCCGAAGCGGCACCTCCTCAGAGGCGTATTCGTGTTCAGGCCTCGTCGGCGAGCCCCGCCGCCCAGTCCACCAGGTAGGCGAGGAGAGGAGCAGCGCTGTCGACGTCGAGCTGGCGCGGATCGGCGCCGAACACGGCGTGCAGCGGGTGATCGGGGCGGTGGCGGTCCTGACCGTACGGGTCTTCGCCTGCAGGGGCCGGGTGGGCGGCGGCGTCAGGGAGAGCGCTCACGTTCACGAGCTCAGGCGACAGCGCGTGCAGCAACAGCGACTCGAAACGGCCGGCGTGATCCGGCGTCACCGGTAGCGTCGGCGCCTGGCCCAGCGTGCGTGCGACGGCGCGAAGCGGAGCATCCCTGGCGTTCCACTTCTTGGCGACCCGCGTGATCAGTCCGCACTGCTCGTCGGCGAATTGCCCGCTGAGGATGACGGCGCGGTGTACAAAAGGCTACTCCGCCAATTGCCTATCGAACGGCGTCTTTCAGTTCGCAGTTGAGTCCGGATCAAATGGATGTTCCGTCGATTGGGAATCGGCGAAGCCTTGGAGTCCGGGTTGGACGCAGCGTGCGTACGAGGATCGCATGGCGCGGAAGCATTCGAGTATTGCCGGGTGATTGGCGCGGCCCTTGAGGGTGGCGAAGAGCACTTCGCGCCTTAGTGCGAGGTCCAGGGGTCTGACGATGAGTCCGGTGTGGCGGCCAATGAGGGCCAGGCCGGGGAGGACGGAGATGGCCAAGCCCGCGCGGATCATCTGCAGGACTGTCGTGGTGTCTTTGCAGTCGCAGGTGATGTTGGGCCGAAAACCCTCCCCAAGGCACGCGTCGACGATCGACGTGTGGTAGATCCGCGCGGACCTATTGAGCGCCCAGTCTTCGCTCGCCAAGTGCGCCAAAGGCACAGTGTCGAGTTTCCGATAAGGGTGTTGCTCGGACATGACCACGTAAAAGTCGCCCGCGAACAAGGGCTGATAAAAAAACTGCTTCGTTGCGGGGATCCTGATGGGAAAGGTTGTCCAATATCGCAACATCCGCACGTTTGGCCATGAGGTCAATGATGGCTTCAGCCGGCTCGTGTTCGACCATGTGGACCTCAGCTGTGAGTGGGACCCACGTAGCAGAGCCATGGCCGTCGGCAGCACCGTGGCCGAGAACGACGGAAAAACGGAGATCCTGATGTCGCCTGAGATTGAGTTCTTCGTGACCGCAATTTCTGCATCAATGCGCTCAAGCGACTCAAAGACTTCATGGCTTTGTTCAACGAGCCGGATACCTGCTCCGGTCAGGCGCACAGTGCGCCCGGCCCGTTCGACCAAGACGAGCCCGGTGTCCTTTTCCAACTGGGAAAGCTGCTGAGAGACTACCGGTCGCGTCAGCCCCATCGAGTCGGCCACTGCGGAAATCGTCCCCAGGAACGAGAGCTCCCTCAGGAGCCGAAGCCTCTGAACATTAATCACTCGGGGACCTCCCACGGGACAAGCGTCAGGAAAAGTAACGGAAGGCGCTCCGTCTTCCAGCCGGGCGGCTTCCTCAGCGGTGCGGCCCTTGGCCCGCGCTTCGGTCACGATCCGCAGCTTGTCAGCTATCACGACCGGGTCCGAGAGCGGGCGGCCGAACCTTGTTCCACCCTTTCGTGCAGCAGCGATCCCGGCGTTGACACGCTCGACAATCAACTCCCGCTCATATTCGGCCAAGGTAGCGAGCATGTTGAGCATCAGGCGGCCCGATGTGGTGGCAGGGTCGATGCCATCCGAGACTGACCTCAGCTGCACACCACGCTCCCGAAGCAGGTTCACGGCTTCAAGACATCTATCAGGGACCGGCCGAGCCGGTCTATCCGCCACACCACGACCGTGTCGCCCGGCTCCACGTAATCCAGCAGCTTCTTCATCCCAGGCCGCTCACCCGCAGTCTTGCTCCCGGACGTGACATCTGCAAAGACATCACGCTTTTGGACTCCCGCGCCAACGAGCGCATCAAGCTGCAGCTTTGCATCCTGGCTCGATGTACTGACCCGCGTATACCCAAGATGTCTCACCCGGCTCATTGTGCCTCAGAAAGCTCCGCTCGGCACCTGCCCTGAGACAAAACACGGCGAGACAACTTTCCAAGACAGCAAGGCGCCCGCCCCAACGCCAATCCGTCTGAGCTTCCCAGATGCGAACGCGGTGTCTTGAAGAGCTTTTGATTAGTAAGACGCCCACCCGCGTTTCCTTTCCGTCCCATTTCGAAGAAAAGGGAACACCTTCAACCGAATCTCCTTCCGTAAGGTGGGAGCTGGCCGCGCCCAGTGGCTCTTCGGCCCGGTGTCCAGTTCGCGATCTGAGTGCGTTTGTCGCCATACGCGCCGGCGGAGGGATCCAGCAGAAAGGCGCGCGGGTGAACAATGGTAGCTGCAGGTCCTCGACCCATGCGGGTCCAGGAGTTAGCCGGCGGTCAACGTCGCGGGATGGTTTCGCCGGCCGGTTTCGGATGCCTGGCCTGAAATGATCTCGCGCATAAAATTCACGGCCTCGTGGCCGAACTCCCGAGGACGGAGATCCACGGCGTGAATCAATGGATTCCTTAGCTCAGTGGCCGGGTCCCCTACGAGGGAGCCTAGGTGGAAGTCCTTGCCGAGCCGACGTCCCATGGACTGAAGTACGGGCGCGGCGCGTCCCGCCAGCCCCTGCGCTACAGAGACCAAAGCATCGACGTCATTCTGGTCCGCAATTCCTTGCATGGCCGCGGCGAGCTCCTGATCCGTGGGGGTCACGGAGAGGGGAATCACTACAGGCTCAATACCGGAGCCGGAGCACCAGTCAGCATAGGCACGTGATACATCAAAGGTGTAGGACGAGCTGAACTTCTCATCTGATGCAAGGAGCAACGGCCGGCGCCCACCAGCGGCACGAAGTGCCTCAAGCAGGGCCGTTGCCATGCTGTAGTGGTCTATCTCGATCACGGCCAGGGGACGGCTCTGTGTCTCGTCCAATATTCGCCCGACAGTTACCACCGGAAGATCGGAGCCCAATAACGACTCAAGGACAGGATCTCCGTCAAGAGGATCAACGGCAATGAGCCCATCAACCTGAGGTGGCCCTGAGCGTCTTTTGCTGCCTACTCCTCGACCTATCAGCGTCAGGTCAAGATCATGGAGTGCCGACTCGTCCGCCGCCCCAAAAGCGAACTCCATGTAGAAAGACAAATTGCGGACATGACCGGGTATGTACAGGCCCAAAGCGCCAGTTTGGCTGCGGCGCAGCAGGCGCGCTGCCCGGTTGGAGACATATCCCATTCTCTGCGCGACCAAGAGAGTCTTCTGCCGGGTTGCCTCCGAAACGCGGCCCGAACCTATGAGGGCATCCGAGACCGTTGTCTTCGACATCCCGAGCTCACGGGCTATGTCGACTATGGTCACCGCAGACTTTGCCATATGCCCAGTGTAGGCACGTGGGGTAACGCCATCACGCCTGCCTCGCCCACAGGAGTAGAACGTCATCATCCAGGTTTCAATCAGGTGAATTAAGACGAAACCTTGACTGGCAGCGTGATCTGGATCATGATTATTTCAGTTGCCGGAACGTTCCGGCAATCTTCACGGGCTATTCGCCCCAAATCCTGAAGGACAGGCAGATGTCTTTTCCCTTACCTCACAGAGGCCCCAGCCAGTGGACCAAGTGGTCAGCAGCGCTGGTGGCAGTCGACGCCACTCTCCTGCTGTTTCCGCCCCTCCACTGGCTGGCAGGATCCAATGGCCCATTGGCGTCCATTGGTTACTTCGTCGGTGCCGGGCTGGCCGTCATGGCATCGCTCTTCCTTATGGTCCGCTTGGACGAGAAGGCGGATGAGCAATAGTGGACATCCTCATCGGATACGGCGGCGTGGCTTTGTTCTTCCTCGTCGTCATCGTCGTTCTTGAGAAGACAAAGCGAAGGGATGCGACCTTCAGCGACTACGCCACCGCTGGACGTTCGTTCGGGTCTTTCTATAGCACTATGGCCTTCGTAAACACGTGGTTGCCTGGGACGATTTTCATTGCCTTCGCCGGTTTGGCTGCCGCGGCAGGTGTCATAGGTTTCTACTTTGTCCCTTACTCGCTCCTGGCCGCTGTCTTAATGTTCTGGCTCGCCAAGCCGGTGAACAGGTGGGGCAAACTCTTCGATCTGCGAACGCAGGCTGATCTGATCGGCCTGCGCTACAACTCCAAGGTCGTCCGTGTTACGGCCGCGGCCATCGGCATCATCGCCTCCTTCCCCTGGGTGATACTGGGCATGCAGTCGCTGGGACTTGTATTCACGTATCTTTCATTCGGTGCCATTAGCGGTGTTGCTGCAGTCGTCATCGGCATTCTGCTTATTGGTGTTCGTCAGATCTGGACCGTTCGCTTCGGAATGCGGGGCGTGGTCATCAGCGATATGGTTCAAGGAATTTTTGCCTACTTTATCGGGACGGCTGTGATCCTGGGAATCCTGGTCTGGCTTCTTACCAACGGTCATGGTTTCGGGCAGGTCAGCCCAGGATTCTTCACCATCCCAGGTCCCGGCAGCGCCTTAGGCCCCATGTATCTCATGTCGCTGGTTCTGACCGGCGCGGTTGGTGGCTGGTGCTGGCCCGACATCTTCGTCCGCCTTTTCACCGCACGCAGCACGTCCACCATCAAGCGTTCGGCTGCTCAGGCAGCCCCCATCCTGTTCATCTTCGGAACGGCCCTTACCCTCCTTTCCATCTTGGCATCCTCAGTTCCAGAGGTGGCCGAGGCCCCGGATAATGTCTGGTTCATCACCGCTGGAATCGGGGGCGTCGGCCTGGTGACCGTTGCCGGAATCTGTGTCGTTGCCGCCACCATGGGTAACGTTGGAGCCAACTTGCAGGCACTGGGCACCATGACGGCGAATGACATCATCGGCGTTGCGCGCCATCATCGCGTCACAGACCCCAAAACAGGGAAAATCGCTGTCATTGTGCTCACCATACTCGCGGCGGCCGGAGCCTTCGCAACGTTGAACATTTCTACGGGCCTGATAGTCCTCGCGCTCGTTTCCTATCAAGGCATTTGCCAGCTGGCACCCACACTCTTCTTCGGGATTTTTTGGAAGCGCGGTAACGCCGCAGGTGCCACTGCCGGAATGATCGGCGGCTTTATCACCGCGGCAATTTTAGAAATCCTATATCCGACTTCAATTCCGTGGCTCGGGGGACTCACTTCCGGTGTCGCGGCCCTCATCGTCAACGTGTTGCTCTACGTGGGCTGCGCACTTGCGCTCCCGTCGGCACCTCAAGAACGGGCGCGAGTCGAAGAGCTCTTCGCGCACTTGAACGAAACTGAGACCGCAACCGACACCACCACGACAACTCCAATTGATGAAAAAGAACCGAGCAAAGCAAGGAACGCACGATGAACCATTCGACGCTTTCTGCTCCCGCGCTACCGGAAGCGCGTGGCTTTGGAATAATGAGCGCTGACACTGTCTATCGGGCGGCCCACGTGGTTACTTTCGATCCCGACAGAGCACAGGCTGAGGCCGTTGCCGTCAAAAACGGCACTATCGTCGCTGTAGGTTCCTTCGCAGGTGTGCGGCCGTGGATCGGCCCGGACACCGAGGTGTTGGATTTCGGCGATGTCGCTATGCTTCCTGGCTTGACAGACGCCCACGTACATCCGATCTGGGGGATCACGGGTATAGCAAAAGGGATAGACCTGACCGGTCTTGACACACTGCACGACGTCACCGCACGCCTGCAAGAAAGCGACCCCATTGGCCCTGAGGAATGGATACTTGGATGGGGACTGGATCCGAACATCTTCAACGGGCCGATGAGTGGCCGCTCATTCAAGGAATCACTGCAAAACCGGCCGGTCTACCTGCGACTCAGGGATGTACATTCCGCAATTGTCAGTCCCCGCGCACTCGAGCTCGCCGGAATAACAGGAGAGGAAACGTTTGCCGACAAGTCATTGGTGGAGCTTGCCGACGACGGCCGGCCCAGTGGACTACTGCTCGAACTCAGCGCCATGGCCCTGATCGAACCATACCTTCCCAGCTTCACCTTCGAAGAAACAACGGCAGCTGTTCTTACACAACTTAAGACAATGGCATCACTCGGACTCACCGGTGGCCATGTCATGGACTTTACGGAGGGCAGCCAGGAAATTCTCGAGGCCATCGAGAGAGCGACCGATCTCCCGGTGCGGCTCAGGTTGTCCCCGATGTGCACGCCGGATATGGACGAAGGCCAATGGAAGAACCTCCTGAATCTCCAGGGCCTTGGCGGAAGGCGTTGGCAGGTAGAGGGCATTAAGTTCATGATTGATGGAACCATTGACAACGGCACAGCATGGCTCGAGGACCCAGACATCCATGGGGAAAACACAGAAGCAATCTGGAAGGATCCAAGCGCATACAGACGTGCGGTACAATACTTCATCGCCGCGGGGATCCCAACGGCAACGCATGCCATCGGCGACGCTGCCGTGCGTTACGTACTAGATGCCATAGGTGCAGCCGAGCAAAGCGAATCACAGGTCCCCCACAGGATCGAGCACATCGAGACCATACCGGATGACCTCGTCCAAGAGTTCGCCAGGCTCGGCGTCATCGCAAGCATGCAGCCAGTACACGCGACCCACCACACCCGGGCCGATCGAACGGACACATGGTCCGCACGCCTCGGCGAGGAAAGGGCCTCACACGGATGGCGATGCAGAGACCTCCGCGACATAGGAGTCACATTGGCGCTGGGCTCGGACTGGCCCGTCACTCCCGTTGATCCCCGAGCCATGATGGCTGACTCCCAGCTGCGCCGTCCGGTCGAAAAACCGGATATCCAGCCAGTCCAGCCCGAACAGGCTCTCACAGCCTTGATGGCTTACGAGGGTTATACGACCCACGCCGCCAGAGCGGCGGGACATCAGGATTCGGCGGGCAAGATCAAGGTCGGCTATCGCGCCGATTTCACCATCCTCGGCGCCGAGCCCCTGCAGCTGACACCCGAACAACAGGCTTCCAACCCTGTCATAGCCACCGTCATAGCCGGACGTCCGCAGTTCATCAATCAGGAGCACCGCTAAGCGTTACCGAAGCCCCAAAACCTGCCGCTAAGCAATTTCCGGGCAGCCGCATCCCTGACTGCTGACCTGGATGTTCCCCACGGACTTCCACGCGCTGCGACCCGACGAAGTAGGCCCTCCTCCGGGGGCCGCTTCGTTTGGTCGAAGCCTGCTGAGCTGTTGATTGACAAACAGCTCAGCGTGCTTAGGCCTGTCAGACCCCTATCCGTCCCGAGCGGACCACCCTGCCGCGATGAGCAAGGACTCGATACGAGGACGGAATCGTCACGAAAGGGAAGGACGCAAAGTCGCACCTTCAGCCAGATCTGGAGGATACCCTTGTCTCCCGACTCTCCAGGCGGTGAACCCACTACCCACAATCCACGCCACCCACAAGGAATTCAACGTCCGGGGGTACGTCGGAGAGCGGTAGCGGTGTCAAAGAATGAAATCATCGCCGCGGCGATTGACCTCGTAATGAACTCCGGATACGGATCGCTTACTATGAGGACGCTTGCCGCCCACATGCACGTCAGGCACTACGCTATCTACAATCACCTGCGCTCAAAGGACCAACTACTATCCATGATCGCCGGGAACCTTATGTCCCGAATCGACATCGAGGGCCTAGAACTATTGCCGTGGCCCACGGGAATCAGACATTGGGCTCTGTCCTATTACGAAGTGTTCTGCCAGCATCCAGGACTGATACCTTTTCTCGTCGCGCATCCGCTTGAAGGCGCTCCGGCTAAGCGGATGTACGAGGCGCTTACCATCTATCTTCGGAAAAATGGCTGGCTGGAGAACAAAATAATCCCAGGCATAATGGCCCTCGAGGCACTTATTTTCGGTAACGTTCTCTTGGCCGACTCCCGCTCCCAAGCGCGAATGGGCATGTTCGCCGATCATCAGACGTCCGAGCAAGCCAGAATTCAATTTGAGATCGGACTCGACGCGTTTTTGGCTGGAATCTTTTAGCTGCGTACTGTCGCCACGAAAGAACGAGACGGACGGCGCTTTTCAGGCGGACGGCGCAGAGCATCTCATCCTCATGGCCTGATCGTGCTGCTATTGCTGCTAGCCACGCAAGCGCCATGGGCTTACCACCGCGGCCGCGGCGGGTAGTCCTTAGGTCGACGAGTCCCCGGCGACGTGAGCGGAGGGTACGCCAGTGGTTGGCACTCCCAAGTACGTCAGGGCTAGGTCTAGCAGTGGGACACTGCCATTCGCTTGGCCTGGCTGCAGTTGGGGACCTTCATCGGCCACAGGGTCTCGCGACGTATACGGACATTTCGACCCCCGAGCCCTGGCGCCGGCAAGAGTTCGAGTCGTCGCGCCCGTTGACCGATCCTTGGGTTCTTGCGGTGATTGCAACACTTAGCGGATGGGTGTTGTCGTGGCGAGGTATTCAATTTATGTAAGACCGGATCTTCTGCAGGTGTTTTGGGCTGGGATGCAGGCCGGTGATTTCATTACTGACGCCGTTGCGCCGATCAATACGAGCAGGCGGGCTGGGCGCCGGGTCCTGGTCGACGCCGGGGGTGTCAGGCCGCGCCGCGGCCGTGATCTGAAGGGCAGATGCCTGACCTTCGCCCAGCGTGAAGAGATCGCTGTGATGCGCGCCCAGGGACACTCGCTGCGCCAGATCGGGGCCGTGATCGGCAGATCGGCCTCGACGGTGTCCAGGGAGCTTCGACGCAATTCGGTGGCCGGGTTGCCCTACCGGGCGACGTCCGCTCACGTGCTGGCGTACGAGCGCGCTTCGCGGCCGAAACCGGCGAAACTGCACACGAACACGGTGTTGCGTGCGAAGGTGGAAGAGGATCTGAAAATGAAGTACTCGCCGGAGCAGATCGCAGGACGCCTGCGGGTTGAGTTTCCCGATGAGCCGGAGATGCGGGTGTCACCTGAGACCATTTACCAGTCCCTCTACGTTCAGTCCCGCGGGGCACTCAACCGGGATCTGGCCGCGTGTTTGCGCACCGGGCGTGCGCTCAGGCAGCCGTGCAGGAAGGCCGGCCAGCGGAAGAACCGGATCCCGGGGATGATCAATATCTCCGAGCGTCCACCCGAGGTTCAGGACCGTGCGGTGCCGGGGCACTGGGACGGCGACCTTATCATCGGCAAGGGCAACCAGTCCGCGATCGGGACCCTCGTTGAGCGAACCACCAACTACACGATGCTCGTTCATCTTCCCGATGGATACAAAGCAGAACAAATGCGTGACGCCCTGGCAGCCAAGATCAAGACACTCCCCGAGGCGCTACGGCATTCCCTCACCTGGGACCAGGGCATCGAAATGCAGGACTGGAAGAGCGTGAAAATCAATGCCGGCATCGACATCTACTTCTGCGACCCGCACTCACCCTGGCAGCGCGGCATCAACGAAAACACGAATGGCCTGCTGCGCCAGTACTTCCCGAAAGGCACCGACCTGAGCATCCACAGCGCCGAAGACCTCGACTGGGTCGCGCAGGAACTCAACGACCGGCCGCGCAAAAGACTAGAGTTCAGAAAACCGATCGAATTGATCGAAGGACTCCTGTTGCAATGACCGCCAGAATCCGCCGATCCTCTTCCGGGCTGCACCATGCGCCAAATAGCGCTGTAAGAATGCCGCCATTTACCGGCAAAAGTCACAGCCGAGGGCCAGGATGGCGGCCTCGCCCGGGTTCAGGATAGGCGTGCCTGCGTCGATGCCGAAGACGCCGATGTTCGTGATGGAAATCGTGCCGCTGGAGAGGGACTCCGGGCTTGTCTTCCCGGCCCGCGCCGTGTCCGTCAGTTCCGTCAGGGCGGAGGAGATTTCCATGAGGGACATCCGGTCCGCGTCCTTGATGTTCGGAACCGTCAGTCCCCGCGGGGTCGCGGCCGCGATGCCCAGGTTCACGTAGTTGAACTGGACGATCTCCTTGTTGGCCTCGTCCCAGCTGGCGTTGAGCGTCGGGTGCTTCCCAGCGTGATCAGCACGGCCTTGGACACCATAGTAAGCGGCGTGAGCTTGTAGCCGGCCAACGCGCGGCTGGCCTTGAGCCGAGCCAGCAGCTCCGTCGTGGGCATGACGTCGACGGTCAGGAACTCCGTGACGTGGGGTGCGGTGAAGGCGCTGGCCACCATGGCGGCGGCCGTGAACCTCCGCACGCCCTTTATGGGCGTGCGGGTCTCCCGCTCGCCTTGCTCCCGCACGCTGGCCTGCGCTGGCGCGCCGGCCAGTTCCTGTACAGCTGCGGGCAGGTCCCCGCCACCGACGAAGTTCCGGACATCGTCACGGGTGATGAGCCCGTGCTCTCCCGTGCCGGTGACTGCTTTGAGGCTGACACCGAGATCCTTGGCCAGTTTGCGAACCGGCGGCGTGGACCGCGGACGATCGACGGGAGTTGCTACGACCATCACTGGGCGAACCGGTCCGGGACGCGGGTCGGCGAAACTGCGGGCGCGGCGGGCGGGCCGGCCAGAGCCTTCCAGGACGGCGCCGTACCCGACGAGGTTCGGCTCGCGCTTGGCCGTTGCCTCGCCGGCGCCGTTGGAGCCGGGGCCGTCGTCGTCCGATACTTCGAAGGAGACGATCGGCTTGCCGACCTCCACAACCGTGCCGGGCTGCTCGTGGAGCTCCCTGATGACGCCGGCGAACGGTGACGGCAGTTCCACCACGGCTTTGGCCGTTTCCACCTCGGCAATGACCTGGTTGAGGCTGACGGTGTCCCCCACCCCGACTTTCCAGCTGAGGATTTCGGACTCGGTCAGTCCTTCGCCGAGGTCCGGGAGCCTGAATTCCTTGATCATGGTTGCGCTCATCCTTCCAGCCCACTCAGGGAGTTCGGCCGACCCAGGGCACGGTCGACGCCGTCGAGGATTCTGTCCAGGCCGGGCAGATGGTGCATTTCGAGTTTGGAGTACGGGTACGGAATATCGAACCCGGTGATCCTGACGGGAGCGGCTTCAAGGTGGTAGAAGCACCGCTCGGTGATGCTGGCGGCCACTTCTGCGCCGAGCCCGCCGGACTGCCCGGCCTCGTGGGTGATGACCAGCCGGCCGGTTTTCCGCACGGAGGCTTTCACGGTGGCGTAGTCAGCGGGCGCCAGCGAGCGCAGGTCGACGACCTCGATGGACACTCCCTCGTCCGACGCGGCGGTGGCGGCGTCGCGGGCTGTCTTGACCAGGGGGCCGTAGGCCACGAGTGTCACGTCGGTCCCCTCAGTGACGACGCGTGCCTGGTCCATGGGCAGGGCGGTGGACAGGTCAACAGCCTCGTCCACTTCGCCTTTGTCGTGGTAGCGGCGTTTGGGTTCTAAGTACAGGACGGGATCGTCGCTGGCGATGGCCTGCTGGATGACGGTGTGGGCGTCCTGCGGGTTGGACACGGTCACCACGCGTAGCCCGGAGGTGTGGGTGAAGTAGGCCTCGGGTGATTTCGAGTGGTGTTCCGGTGAGCCGCTGCCGCCGCCGAAGGGTACCCGGACGGTGATGGGCATCTTCACGGCGCCCTGGGTCCGGTAATGCAGCTTGGCCACCTGGCTCACGATCTGGTCGAAGGCCGGGTAGATAAAGCCGTCGAACTGGATCTCCACCACCGGGCGGTAGCCGCGGTACGCCAGTCCGACTGCGGTGCCCATGATGGCGGATTCGGCCAGTGGCGTGTCCACGACGCGGTGATTGCCGAAGTCCTTCTGCAGGCCGTCCGTGACCCGGAAGACGCCGCCGAGGGCGCCGATGTCCTCCCCCATCAGGATGACCTTGGGGTCGTTCTCGAGGGATTTGCGCAAGCCGGCGTTGATGGCTCTGCTGAAGGTCATGGTGCTCATGTGTTCGTCCCTTTACCGCGGTCAGCCTCGAAGGTCTCGAGGTAACGGGCGTAGTGTTCCTTCTGCGTTTCCAATGAAGAGTTTGGTGCGCTGTATACGTGGGCGAACCTGTCCATCGGTGATGGGGGTGGCATGTTGATACAGGCCTCACGCATCTCCTCGGCAACAGCGTCTGCCTTAGCCGCGACGGAAGCCTCAAGTTCCGGAGTGAGCACTCCCGCACTTTCCAAAAGAGCTGCCAGCCGGAAAATTGGGTCCTTGGCCGCCCAAATCTCCAGCTCATTGGCGTCACGGTACCGGGTGGGATCATCGGCCGTGGTGTGCGGGCCCATTCGATACGTGACAGCCTCGATAAATGTCGGCCCTCCGCCGGTCCGGGCCCTGTGCAAGGCAAACCGAGTAGCTGCCCTGACCGCCAGGACGTCGTTTCCGTCCACCTGTAGAGATGGGATGCCGAAGCCCGTCGCCCGGGATGCGATTGGAATTTGCGACTGAAGCCCTACAGGTTCTGAGATCGCCCATTGGTTGTTCTGGCAGAAGAAGATAATGGGGACCTGAAACTAGCAGCGAACACCATTGCCTCGTTCACATCACCTTGGCTTGTCGCGCCATCGCCGAAATATGCGATGGCGACAGAATCCGCGCCGTCGTTCTTGATGCCCATGGCGTAGCCGGTTGCGTGGAGTGTTTGTGCGCCGATAATGACCTGGGGTGTAGCCATACTCAACTCAAAGGGATCCCACCCCGAGTGGGAGTTGCCACGCCACACTTGGAGGATGTCTCCGTAATCCACTCCTCTGCAATAGGCGACGCCACTCTCCCGGTAGCTGGAAAAGACGAAATCGTCCCTTCGTAGGGCCCGAGCCGATCCAATCTGGGCGGCCTCTTGGCCAAGAAGCGGCGGCCAGAGAGCAAGTTCCCCTTGGCGCTGGAGATAGGTGGCTTCGGTATCGATCCGGCGAATGACACTCATGTCTTCGTACAGCGAAGCAAGCTGCACGTCAGAGACGTCCTGAACCCACAAGTCGAAGTCCGGGTGTCCCACCCGGTCGCCTGCAGGGCTAAGCAGCTGAATGAGTTGGCCGTCTCCTCTCAACTCCGAATCCTGTCGACTTGCGGAAAGGTTCAACTCATCTAAACGCAAAGTTCACGCACCCATTTTTCCTCGAACTATGAGGACCCGAATCTTCGATGGTCCTGCTGCACGGGCTGTTGACCCGGCAACTGTGACCGTACTCACGCAATTGAACGCCTACAACACCCCGACGCCGAGGTGGACACTGTGCCCAAAAACGACATCCTGGGTCGGGCGCCGCTAAGCACCATGTACGTGTTACCCGGTTCCGATGATCAGCCCTTGCGCCACTCTCGGCGGGGAGTGAGGGTGCCGGAGAGCGGAAATGACTTGAAGAGGACGCCTCGAGCTATGTCACTCGACCCAGTCAGAGGCCTAGAGTGTTGACATTGTCAACAGGCCGACTTCCACGCTTGAGTCTTCCTCCGACAACGGGCCCGGCTCAATTGAGGGGAGGTCATTCCTGGTCTACAGGACCTACCTACAGAGCACGACCGCCAGAACTCATACGAGCGCAGGAAGAATCTGATCCAGCGGCCGGAGCCCGTAAGAAGCGCTCTCGCTGCCTGCCTGTTTGTGTCCGGTATCAGGGCCCGCCTCGCACGCTTGTACCCGGCGCTTCTCCATATGCCGACGCCCAATGACTGAAGGCCGCGACGTCAAGAGGCATCGAGATCTGCAACAACGCCCCCGAAATTCCGCGATTACTCCACCGCGTTGCAGGGTAACGATCCAGCACTACAACACTGAACGAGTTCACACCGGCATCGGAACCACACCCATCACCCGGATGCCACCAACCTAGTGGCGCAGTACACCTAGCACGGTTCACGCATCCTGCGAAGCACCGGGCAGGCGACGGCCAGCAGAACCCCTCCAGTCGGGCATTACGGTGGTACATGAAGACCCCGTAGTCGTTGGCTGTGTGTGGTAACCGCCAACCTAAGAGGTCTTCACATATTTACGACGTAACCAATCTCCTGACTCTGTACAGCTAAGGCCCGAAAAGCGACTGTGCCACTGACCAGTAAATCGCCGCCGGGCCTCAGCCGAGCGGCGATTCAACGTCAACTGGAAGCAGGCCAGCCTAGATGCTGACGGCGGAAAGGGCTTGGTCGTAGATGGCAAGTGCCTGGGCCACTTCTTCGGCCGTGACGACGGCGGGCGGGACCACGTGGATGCGGTTTTCAGCGATGAATGGCAGCAGTCCGCGGCCAAACAGTTCGGCCTTAAGGCGGCCCATGTAATCGGCGGTGACCGGCGTGCGGGTGCTGCGGTCCTGCACGAGTTCGAGTGCCCAGAAAACCCCGCGGCCGCGGACGTCGCCAATGACATCGTGCTTTTCAGCAAGTGTCTGGAGGCCCGGCTCCAGGTGGTCGCGGCCAATGCGTGCGGCGTTGCCAACAATGTCTTCTTCTTCGAAGGCTTCGATGGAGGCGACGATGGACGCCGCGGCGATCGGGTGGCCTGAATAGGTCAAGCCGCCCGGGAAGACGCATTCGTCGAAAGTGGCTGCAATATCGCCGGAGATGATGACGCCGCCCACCGGGATGTAGCCGGAGTTGACGCCTTTGGCGAAGGTGATCAGGTCCGGTGTCACGTCAAAGGCGTCAAAGGCGAACCAGTCGCCGGTGCGGCCGAAGCCGGCCATGACCTCGTCGAGGATCATCATGATGCCGTATTCGTCGCACAGGGTCCGCACCCCTTGGAGGTACCCGGGCGTGGGGACAAGGATGCCGGCGGTACCGGGGACGGTTTCGAGGAGGACAGCTGCGACCGACTGGGGTCCTTCGGCCTGGATCACCCGGCGCAGGTGGTGCAGTGCCCGTTCGGTTTCCTGCTCTGGGGCTTCTGCCCAGAATTCCGAGCGGTAGAGGTAGGGGCCGAAGACGTGGATGTGGCCGCGGGAGTATTCGTTGGGGATGCGGCGCCAGTCCCCCGTTGCCGCAATCGCGGCGCCGGTATTGCCGTGGTAGGAGCGGTAGCGGGAGATGACTTTGTCGCGGCCGGTGTGCAGGCGGGCCATGCGAATGGCGTTCTCGTTCGCGTCTGCGCCGCCGTTGGTGAAGAACACCTTGTCCATGGTGGCGGGGGCGTGGGAAAGGATCTTGGTCGCTGCCGTCGCCCGGACGTGGTTGGCGTGTGCCGGGGCCACGGTTGCCAGGCTTGTTGCCTGCTGGGCGATGGCGGCGATCACTTTGGGGTGCTGGTGGCCGATGTTGGTGTTGACCAACTGGCTGGAGAAGTCCAGGAAGGTGTTGCCGTCGTGGTCCCACACGGTGCTTCCGGAGCCGCCGGCGATCGCCAGGGGGTTGAGGGACTTTTGCGCAGACCAGGAATGGAAGACGTTCGCCCGGTCGAGGGCAACGACGTCGGCGTTGCTGGGGCCTGCGTTATCGATTGCTGTGTCCAGGGTTGCCGGGCCGGCGGCCATGACGGTTCCTCTCGGTGGATGGATGGGGAAGTTCCTTCATCATCCGACCTAAAGGGGTCGAAGCACCGTAGACGTTTGTACAATCAATTCAGTCCTGTTCGACGTTTTCACATCTTGGGGTCCCCGATGCCACCCAGCCTGAACATCCTCCTCCGCAGCCGGTCGCTGAAGCTTCGACTCGTTGTGCCCGACCTTGGCGCCTCCCAGCTCGAAGAACCGATCAATTGGGTGCACAGCTCTGACCTTGAGGACCCCACCCCGTTTCTGGACCCGGGCCAGCTGCTGCTCACCGATGGCACGCAGTTCCCCGTTGCCGGCGTGGGTGGTGATGGGGCAGGAACGACGACGGCGGAACAGGCATCCGGGCGCCCGCCGTGGAAAGTGCCGAACGGCCAAGGGTATGAAGAGTATGTGCGACGGCTGGTGGACCATGGAATCGTGGGCCTCGGCTTCGCGACTCAGGTCATCCACGGGACGTTGCCGCCGGGACTTGAGGAGGCGTGCCGGAATCAGGGCCTGCCCCTGGTGGAGGTACCGGACCGGACACCGTTCATCGCAATTATCCGCATGGTGGCGGACTACCTCGCAAGGGAGGAGCACGCCCGGGCGGAGTGGTCGCTGCAGGCGCAACGTGCCATTTCCCGCGCAGCCCTCCGGCCGGACGGCCTGACTTCCATCCTGGGGGAACTCGAACGGCAACTTCACAGTTGGGTGGCCCTGTACGACGCGGCAGGAAACTATGTCCGGATGCCGCGGAACCGTCCCGTTCCCGCAAACATCGCTGCCCGCGTGAGCCAGCGTGTACGGGACGCACTGGACCTTGGCACGCGTTCGGCCTCGCACCTGGACATCGAGGGCCAGTCAGTGACATTGCAGACACTCGGCCGTAAGGGCAGTCTTCGGGGAGCACTGGTTTTGGGCGCCATCGAACCCCTGGATCCCGCGAGGGCGGACATCGTCAACAGCGTCATCGGCCTGGCCAGTCTGGCCCTGGAACAGGCTCGCACCCTGGATACTGCCCGCAGGCACCTCCGCGCCGGCGTCTTTGAACAGCTGCTGGCGGGCAGCACCGACCTGGCGCTCCGGACCGCGCGGCAAGTGTGGGGCCAGCTGCCGCGGGAGCCGCTGCTGGTTACGGCCTCACGCCAGGAGAGTCCTGCGCCGAACCTGCTCGAGGCCCTGGAACTCCTGTCCGACGATTACCGCGGCGCGGTGTTCTACGCTGTGCGCGGTGACCTGCTGATAGTCCTCGCGGCACGGGCCCACCACGACAAGGTCCTGGCACTGCTTGAACGCCACAGTGCAGTGTGCGGTGTCTCAGCCGAAACCGCCATGAGTGGCCTGGCGGATGCCCTCGAGGAAGCCACGCGGGCGGTGTTCCGTGCCGCGGAGTTGGGCCGCACCGTCGTCACATTTCCAGAACTGTCCGACGGCGGGATGCTGGGATTGCTGCGCGAAGAGAAGGCAGGGCCGGTGGCCCGCGGGCTGCTCCAGCCATTGATTGCCCACGACGCCGCCGAGCAGACTGAACTGCTGGAGACCGTCCGCGAATGGTTTGCCAACAACTGCGTCTGGGACAAGACAGCCAGACTGCTGGGCGTCCACCGGCATACCCTGCGCAACAGGATAGACGCCGCCGGCGGGATCCTTGGCCTGAACCTGGACGGCATGCGCGACCGCCTCGAAGTGTTCGCCGCAGTGCAGTTCCTGGAAAGGCGTAAAACTGAGTAGGAGGGCCGGGTTTCCCGGCCCTCCTACTCACACCCCCCGTACGTGCGGGCCTCGCATACGGCGGCTCGCTGGTTTGTTGAAATACGGCCCTAAGCGGTTGAGAGTCTCGACGACTGCGGGGCGTGGGCTAATCGGCTTCAGGTTGGTGGGCTGCTTCAACGCCCCCTCCCGGGTCCTGCCGCGAACACGTTTATGGCGGCACGTTCCGCCCGTGCGAAGTGTGAAGCTGTCCTGCGCGGTGATAAGACCACGGTTGACGGCTTCGTAGATGGTCTGGTCCAGACATGCCAGGAGCTGCGTTTGAGCCAGCGGCTGATTTGGGCGGGTGACCAATGTTTATCAAGCTTTCCGGCTACAACCTCCCGGAGCAGCTGATCCAGAGCGGGGCGGCGTTCTCTGGCCCTGAGCCAACGTTGATGGGCTTGGCCGTGGGCGTACCGGGGTTAGTAGCGGCCACTTGGCCAAGCGGTTGCGAGATCTCCCGGTAGACGCTCTGATAGCTTTCCCGATCCGAGAGACGATCGCTTTTACTGGCTCACCGGCGGCGAGGCGGTCTGCGATTTCGATCCGGTCATCCTGAGTCAGGTATCGGCGGCTGATCGGCTTGTCTACTAAGTCCACTCTGCCAGCATCGATAATCAGCTATACCCTGTGGTCCTCATCGACGCGGTGAACGTGAAGATCCGCGGGGGGCAGGTTTCGGAACGGCCGATCTACCTCGCGCTGGCGGTAACCTCCGAGGGCACCAGCGACATCCTCGGGCTGTGGGCAGGCGAGCACAGCGACGGGGAAGGGGCAAAGTACTGACTGCGGGTCCTGTCCGAGATCCAGAACCGCGGCATCCAGGACTGCCTGATCGTAGTCTGTGGCGGGCCCAGGACCTGCCCGAGGCCGTCCTGATCGAGCGGTTGTCGTCCAAGGAGGCAACGGACTTCGCCTATCGACGGACAGTATCCGTACGCGACACCGCCGAACGTACTTGCGCCCTCGGTGCAGGCCACGGCCAGGGTGGTCTCGCGAAAAATCCACTGATCGAGAGTTCGGTGGCATCCGCGCCGGCCTGATGCGTCTCTGGCATCAAGGCCCGACCATGCCCGAAATGGGGCATACGCCGACGCGGGGAGGTCGGTGTCGACGTCGTTCCCCTTCCTTTCCAGCACGGATGATCCCTTCGCGGAAGTAGCGGCCGTATATGACCGTGCGTCCGCTGGCGGTAGAACTTCGCCGAACACCACACGAGATTCTTGGCTGAAGAGCCGCATCGAGGACCTGCCTAGGACCGGCGAGGGTTCGCCATCGAGAAATGGCACAGGTTTTCGACCCTCGACATGGGGACTGAGCGGGCAGTGGGTCCTGCCGTAGGGATCACGGTCGGAAACCCCGCGCTTAATGCACTTTGGACATCAGGCCTTCTTGGGTTCCGGCTTAGGGTGGGTCTGTTCCCACTTTCTGCGCCGCTCGTGAACGAGTTTGATGTTCTTCACCTGAATTCACCTCCACCCAACCGAAGGAATACTGCGTGTTAGAGAGTGGCACTGCCGGCGGCTGGGCCTGCCGGCAGATTAAGGGGAGTCTTCGCCCGGAATGATCGGCTGCTGGATATCCGCATGTGAATCGAAGTGGTTCGCGCATATCGCCCCGGCTCCATCGCAGTAGCGCCTACACCACCTGACGGCTGTACCGGCAGAACTTGTCATCGTTTCTTTGGCTACGAAGTCGTCGGAGCTGTCTCATCAAGGAGGCGACATAACCCCGGTCGGGGCGAACTGGCATTCGGCAGAGGATTCTTGAGCGAATCAGCATCGTTCACACGTGGGTCACTCGTGGTTCGCCGAATTCGTCCGCATCTACCCATGCCATGAAGTCCGCCAGCGACATGAAACTGTAGTAGTCGCAGTTTCGAAGCTTTTGCTTCTCAATTTTTCTCATGACAGCACCGAGCGAATTTATGGGAGGGTGCCACATTGGACCGGTTGTCACCGGGCCACCGCGCGGTTTCGCTTTTCATCGTTGGCTCCTAGATGCCCAGGGGAGTGGCGTTGGAGTAGCGCTGCAAGGCTGGCGGGGCGGCCAGGATGGTACCCAGGTCATTTTTGCCAGCCGGTGTAGTGCGCCATTCGGAGTAGCTGTCATGCGCCTGCGTGCTGGACCATTTCTCGACCACCACGATGTGGCAGGGATCGGCGTTGTCCGTCAAAACTTCCAGTCCCTCATTGCCTGGCCAGGCGCGGGTTGCCGCCAAGGTTTCACGCAGCACTCGTGGGGCTTCGCCGAGTTTGGCGGGATCGATGTGAATCTCAAAATGGACGATCGTGGACATGCCTTTTTCCTTTGGTTTGGTTGAGCCTGGATTCGCCGCAGCTGCCTTATTAAGGATGCCGTGTTGGGCAGCGCCGCCGCTTGCCTGTGGAGGACAAAGGTTGGCGCTGGTTTTGGCTGATGGGGGCAAGCGGCGAGGTGCTGGAGCGGTGTTGACTGGGTCACACTTTCCTTCGCCTGGCATGAGGCTGGACGAGGTGGAACCGAATGGAAGGGAATGACGATGACGTCGAATCAAGGAGCCGCTGTCTTCGCCGGTTTACGTGTGCCGGAGCCGGATCTGACAGCGGACCAGGTTATTGCCCGTGCCGCGGCCATGCGACCGGTCCTGCGGGAAAACCGGCTGAAAGCCGCCGAGGAGGGGGCGTATTCCGTCGAGCTCCACGAGGCGTTTGACCGGGCCGGCTTTTACCGTCTGGTTCAGCCCCGCCAGTACGGGGGCTACGAATTCAGCCTGGAAACTTACTACCGGGTGATGATGGAGATCTCCCGCGGAGACCCCGGCATTGGTTGGTGCCTGACCCTGGGTACGGGACACACTATTCCATTGGTCGCCCACTACCCTGAAGAGGTGGTCCGGGAGGCCTTTGGTTCGGATGGACTTTTCATCGCCCCCCACTCGGCCAGCCCCCGCGGCATGGCCACCCCCGTGGAAGGCGGCTACCTGCTGACAGGCGTATGGCCGTACTCCTCGGGAGTGGCCCATTCGACGCACGCCATGGTCACCGCAGTGACCACCACTGAGAGCGGTGAAATGGCCATGATCGTGGCCCTGCTGCCCCGGGAGGACTACATTGTCCGCGACGACTGGGGGGCCCACATGACGATGGCCCTGGGCGCCAGCGGATCCAACACTGTTGAATTGACCGAGGTATTCGTCCCCGCTGCCAGAACTTCCCCGTTCGACTGGAGCACAGCCAACTACCCCCAGGGAACCCACGGAACCGCTTCCACCGAGAACCCCCTCTACGTGGGCAACATCCAGCCCCTGTATGCCGCCTCCCTGGCCTGCGTGCAGGTGGGCGCGGCCCGTGCCGCGCTGGACGCGTTCGAGGAAACCATCCTTACCAAAAAGCGGCTTTACCCCCCGCAGATCGAACGCTATAAGCACCCCGAAACCCAGGTCATCTACGGTGAAGCCCGCGGCATCATCGACGCCGCACAGGCAGTGGTCCTCACCGCGGCACGCGACTACGCCCACCTCGGAGAACAAGGTGCGAATGGCAAACCCGCCGCCACTGAAGACTGGTTGGCCCTGGGCAACATGCTGTACGCCGCCTCACGGCTGGCTCACGAAGCTACGGAACTCCTCTTCCGCTCCGTAGGATCCTCCGTTTCCCAGAAGGGAGTTCCCCTGCAGGACTACTTCCTGGCCACCCAGATGTCCCGCGCCCAGACAGCCGAACACCGCCCCCACATCGGCCAGATGCTCGCCCAGGCCCACTTCAACCTCCCACCGCAGTAAAGAACCCCATGCCGTACCAGGTGCCTCCCGCCGCTATGCCTGGCACGCGCTGGCGGCGGGCAGCTGCCTCCGCTACCTAGAAGAAAGAGAAGGACATGCTCAAGCACCGCATACAGCCAGGCAACACCCTTCCCACAGCAATCCGATCCAGCGTGGCGGAGGCGCACCACGCACTCGAAACGCCGGCGCCGCCCTTGCAGGGAGCAGACATCGACGAGCTCATTGCCTCGCCCTGGATTGGGCTGCACTACCGGCACGAGTTCGGGCCCCACCACCGGCACGAGCCGTTGGATCCCTGCCAGCGGGCCTGATTCCGGGTGCTGCAGTACCCAAAAAAAGCACGGAGCCTCAGCTTGATAAGACCGAGCGGCCGCCTTCCTTCGATGAAGGCGGCCGCTCGGCGTTATCTGTGACCCTCATCCACCGCCCACGTACGTCATCCGACAGCCGCCGGCGCGAGTGTGATGTCGAATCGCGTCCTGCTCCAGGTCTGGCCTTGGAGATGGCGCCCGTCAGGTGTGGGTGCGTCGGCAGGTTGTTCAACAAATTCCATGATCAGGGATTCCTTGACGCCAAAGACGGAGTCGCCGGTTTCAATCTGCGGGTCCCCCCGGACGAATATATGGGTAACAAGCGTGCGCAGGTTCGGTGCGGTGACCATGAAGTGCAGGTGCGAAGCACGGAAGGGCGAGCGGTTGGTGGCCGCCAGCAATCCACCCACCGGTCCATCGTGAGGGATCGGATACGGTGTGGGCGTCAGACCCCAAAAACCGTACACTCCTTGGGCATCGGTATGGAGATGAGCCCGGCCCGCAGTGCGTCCGTCGGCGTACTGGACGTCATAGAGGCCGTCTTCATCTGCCTCCCATACCTCCACCCGTGCCCGCGGGACGGGACTGCCGTAAACATCCCTGACCGTGCCCTCAACCCAGCACGGTTGGCCATGGGCGCCGCAGGCAATGTCCCCTCCCCACGGAATTTCCGGAGAATCCTGCGTGAAGAACGGTCCGAACACCGTGGCCTCGGTGGCGTTCCTGTAGGTCTGGTTGTTGATGGCAATCGTCTGCATGGACAGGCCCATGACGTCGGAGAGCAGGATGAATTCCTGTCGTCGGTCATCGGTGATATGGCCGGCGGCCGTAAGGAAGCCGATCGCAGCGGTCCACTCGTCCTCGGTCAGCCTAACCTCACGGACAAAGTCATGAAGGTGCCTGGTCAGGGACTGCATGAGCATCCGCAGCCGGGAATCCTCGGTGTTCTCAAAGGACGCGACGACCGTATCCACAAGTTCCTGTTCCACCGCCTCCTGCTCGGGGCTGATGCTGTGGTGCTGGACGGTGGGTTCAGACATTGTTCCTCCTGAAGTTTGGAAAGTGGGGTGCTGGTCCGTCACGCCGTGAGGAGTGCTTCGGGGCGTTCTCCGGTCAGCGCAGCTTCAAGGAGGGCGCTAAGGTTTTCCGCCGTGACGGGACGGGGATTGGACGCCGGGACAGTCGGAAGGATGATCTGCACTGCGTCTGCGATCCCGTCAGCCCTGAAGCCATACTCAGCAAGGGAGTTGGGGGCGTCCAGGCGGGAGCGGAGGTGCTGCAGCCCGGCCAAGGCATCCTCCGCGCCGGTCCCGGACACGCCAAACGCAGCAGCGATTCTTGCTGCTGCGCCGGGTGCCTGCGGGGCGTTGAAGGCCAGCACGTAGGGCAGGACCGTTGCATGCGTCTGGGCGTGCGGGAGGTCGAAGGTCCCGCCCAGGACGTGGCAGATCTTGTGGTGCAATCCGGATCCTGCGGAGGCGAACGCGGCGGCGGAGAGGTACGCCCCGTACAGTGCCTGCTCGCGTCCTTCCAGGTCATGGGAATCCTGGGCAATGCGCGGCAGCCCCCGCCCGAGGGCGCGGATGCCTTCAGCTGCCAGGGCAGCGTTGATGGGGTCGGCCCGCGGAGCCCATAAGGAGTCGATGCAGTGCGCCAAGCCGTTGAGTCCGGAGGCTATGGACATTGCCCCCGGCAGGGACAGGGTCAGGGCTGCATCGTAGATCACGGCAACGGGCAGGACTTTCGGGTCTACCCCCGTTGTTTTCCTGGACTCCTCCGTCAGTCCCCATACATTGGTCGCCTCTGACCCGGCGTAGGTGGTGGGCACAGCGATGATGGGCAATCCCGTGGTGAGGGCCACCGCCTTGGCGAGTCCAGTCGTCGAGCCGCCGCCGATGCAGACAACCAGGTCGATCGCGTACTCAAGGGCCGCGGCCCGAGCCTTCTCCGCCGTCGCGGCCGGAACGTGCATCACCACATCGTGGTGCCAAAGAACGACGTCGATTCCAGCGGCGGTGGATGTGGCCAGTTCGGATTCGGCTTTCGAAGCGATCACCATGACCCGGGACGCGCCCAGCCGGGCAACCTCGCTGGTAAGCCGGGCGGCGGCAGTGCCTGTTCCGAAAAGTACCCGTTGGGCGAGGATTTCATGGTCAAAAGCGAGGCTCATTACGGCGGTTCCTTCAGTAAGGATATCGATGATTCCGGTGTTACAGCAGGTTTTGGCGCGAAACTTCGGCTATGGCACTCCAGTCGGATTCCTTCAGAATAGGGTCCGCGAGGGCGCGGTCGAAGACGGCTTTGAGCGCTGGCAGTGTCGCGGGCGCCACACCACTGGCAGCAGCCACTTCCTCGGCAAGCCCCAGGTCCTTCCGCCCCAGGGCCATCTGAAACCCCGGTGGTGTGTAGTCGCCCCGGGCGATTAGGTCCCCATAGCCGGTATAGACGACACCGCCAAATAGTGTGCTGGACAGCAACTCAGTGAAGAGCCCCGGATCCACGCCTTGGCGCTCAACCATGGCCACCGTCTCGCCCATGGCCTGCAGGGCATGGATGATGTTGTAATTTACCGAAGCTTTGACGGCATTTGCCACCGAAGGCCTGTCGCTGATCTGCCATGTCCGCTTACCCATGACGTCAAAATAGGGCCGCACCTGGTCCAACGCAGTGGGCCGCCCGGCCGCCAGGATGTTCAGCTGGCCGGCCGCTGCCACATCGGGACGGCCGAGGACCGGTGCGGCCACGTAGGTAGCCCCCGCCGAGTCGAAGGCAGCGGCGAGTCGGTCTGCCAACGAAGGACTGATCGAGGCCATGACCACGTGCGTGCGGCCTGCCAGTGAGCGGATGGCTGACTCATCAAGGATGGACAGTACAGCCTTGTCATTGGCGAGCATAGAGAATGACACCCCGGCCGCGAGGGCCCCGGCGGGCTGTTGAGCCCGTCGGGCGCCCGCGGCCACCAATTGGTCAGCCGCACCGGGAGAGCGATTCCATACGATCACGTCGTGCCCGGCGTCGAGAAGGCGTCGGGCAATGCCGGATCCCATGGACCCCAGGCCAAGGAAACCCAGAGTGGTCACGCCTCGCCCCGGCCCCAGGTGGTGTTGAGGTGCGACTGCGAGTCGCGCTCCAGGTTGAGCGGGCCACCAATGGTGTAGTACCGCTTTCCGGCCACCAGCAGTTCCTCCGCCGGGAACTTTGTGATGACTTCGCAGCCCGTGGCCGTGACCACCACTTCCTCCTCGATGCGGGCAGCGCCCCACCCGTCTGCGGAAGGCCAGTAGGTTTCGAGGGCGAAGACGTTGCCTTCCTGCAGCACCTCGGGGTGGTCCAGGGAGGTCAGCCTCGAGAAAATTGGCTTCTCCCAAATCGAGAGCCCCACACCATGTCCGTACTGCAGCGCGAAGGCGGCCTCCTCATTCTCGAAACCGAACTCCTGCGCGGTGGGCCACACGGCCACGACGTCCGCAGTGGTGGCGCCTGGCTTCACGAGGGCGATGGCCTTGTCCATGTACTCACGTGCCCTGGTGTAGGCATCTCGTTGCGCCGAACTGGCCGAGCCCACCGCGAATGTGCGGTAGTAGCAGGTGCGGTAGCCGTTGTAGCTGTGAAGGATGTCAAAAAATGCCGGGTCGCCCGGCCGGATCAGGCGGTCGGAGAACACGTGGGGGTGCGGCGAGCAACGCTCACCTGAGATCGCGTTCACCCCTTCGACGTACTCGGAGCCCAGGTCATAGAGGGTCTTTGCCACCAGTCCCACGGCCTCGTTTTCGCGAACCCCTGGTCGGAGGAACCGGTAGAGCTCCTCATAGGCGGCGTCCACCATGGAGGCGGCCTGAGTGAGTAGGCGGATCTCGTCGTGGGTCTTGACCCGCCGCGCCTCCATAAACACCTGTTGGCCGTCCACCACGCGTATGCCCTCGTGCTGCAGGGCAAACAGGATGGGCAACTCGATCACGTCAACACCAAGCGGTTCGTTGGCCAGGCCGAACTTCTCCAACTCGCGCTTGATCTTCCTGGCTACTTTTTCGGCCATCTGCGCATCCGGCGGAAAGGCGCCGCGGAGGGTCGAGATTCCGGCCCGGGCACCACTTTCCAGGCGGGGCCGTTTGGCGCCTTCGTGCGGGGCATCGGGGTTTGCGTCCATCTCGGCGGTAGTGGTGTCCAGCCAGGGGTTGTAGATCCTGTGGTGTTTGGCTGCCGAACCGAAGTCCCACACAATGGGGTCGGTGTTGCGGGTGAGCAGGGAGAAGCGGATGAGCTTGTCGACCGCCCACGTCCCGATGTGGGTGGAGCTCATATACCGGATGTTGGAGAAGTCAAAGGCGAGGACCGCACCGAGCTCGGACGCGGCCAGTTCTGCTTTGAGGCGTCCCAGGCGTTCATCGCGCAGCCGGTCGAAGTCCACCCTGGCTTCCCAGTCAACGGCGTTGGTTCCGGTGGTGCCGGTACTCTTCATTGAGTTCTCCTGAAAGATCGTTGGGTGCTGCGGCCATCGGACGGCCGCAGCAGGTGACTGTCCGCAATGGGGCTCACGTGGTCAGGGTGGCGCGGTTGACGTGGAGGGTGGTTCCCGAGACGCCCTTGTTGTCGAGGAGAAACAGGGTTGATTCCACCACGTCCTCTACCGTTGGGAGCTCACCGCCGGGGGTCCGCGAGCGGTATGCGTCGAGTGCGCCGGTCTTGTCTTCCCAGAATGGGCTGTCGCCGATGATGCCCGGGTGGAGGACGTTCACGCGGACTGGAGCAAGCTCTGCGGCAAGGGCGGTGGCCATCCCTTCAACGCCACCGTTGACCGTGGATACCGTCAACGAACCGGGGTAGGGGCGGTACCTGGCGATTCCGCCCATGAGCACGATCCCCGTATCCACCGTTTCTTCGATCCGTCCGATCAGGGCATGGATGGTCTCCAGGTACCCCACAAGTTTCAGGGTTGCGAGGCGGCCGGCCTTGTCAATGCTGAAGTCGCGGACCGTGTTTGAGTCGCGTTCCACGGCGGAGAGCACTAATCCGTGGACTTCCCCTACGGAGGCCACACTTTCGGCAATGGTATGCGGCGACGCCAGGTCAACACTGATGCCGGTGGCGTTTGGCCCCAGGGACGCTGCAACATCTTCTGCCCGCGTAGCGTCGCGGCCGGTCAGGATCACTTTGTCTCCCCGTGCCACAATCCTGCGGCTCAGTTCAAGACCGATGCCGCTGGTGCCTCCAACAACAACAATGTTTCGATCAGTCACAATTTTTCCTTTCAACAATCAACCCGTCACTCGGGTGATTTTCTGGTGGTACAGGCGTATCGATATCCAGGAGTGCGGCTCAGCCCGTGGCTGATCTGCGCAGGAGCCTAGCGGACGCCCTTGATAGGGACGATCGCCAGGGCGCTGATGATGGCAATGCCACCGGCCACGGCGAAGAGCACGGTGTAGTTTCCGCCGCCGATGGCAAGGATCAGCGGAGCGATGGCGGGCGCTGCTGCGTTTGGAAACGTGGCGGCGATGTTGAATACGCCCAGGTCCTTTGCCGTGTCGTCCGGATTGGGGAGTACCTGGGTGGCCAGGGCAGCATCCACCGCGGTGTAGGCGCCGTTGCCCAACCCGGTAATGGCTATTCCAATCAGGAACTGGGTGAAGGTGGTGGATGTCGCGATCACCAGGAGGGCGGCGCCGTAGATCACGGCAGAGCCGATGATGAATGGCTTGCGGCGTTCCATCACATCGCTGAGGCGTCCGCCGATGATGCTAGAGGCCACCATGGTCACAGACAGGACGAGCATGGACAGGAACACATAGTTGGCCACTTCAGAGGCCGGGATGCCCAGCCGGTCAATGAGGAAGAAGGTCTGGTACAGAGTCAGGAGGGCATAAGCAAGGAGGAGCAGCGCCCTTCCCCACCATGCCCAGGCGAAATCAGGATAGCGGCGCGGATTGACCCAGAAGGTTGCCGGCAGGCTCCGCCATGACGCCGCCGGCCGGGACTCCGGTGCCAGCCGTGCATCCTTCATATGGACGCCGAACATGATTATCAGGATGGCGCCCATAGCTGCCGGAACGGCCAGCGGCAACAGCGGGTCCGTGGCGATGTACTGCACCACAAAGGTTCCGCCGACGAGCCCCACGGGAACGCTGATGCCGATCAGGCCGGAGACGAGGCCACGCTGATTGACAGGGACACGGTCTGCCACCACAGGCGCCAGCGCGCCGAACGAACCGGTGAAACCGATCGCCAACAGCCCGTACCCGACGGCCAGAACTGCGATGTTCGGTGCCAGGCCACCCATCACAGCCCCCACCACGCCAATGAGCGGATTGAGGAGCAGGTAGGGCCGACGACGCCCGAGCCGTGAGGTGGTGCGGTCACTGAGCCTGCCGAAAACCGGGGTGGCGATCAGCGCAATGGCCGGTCCCGCAGCTGCAACGATCCCCAATGCAGCAGGAGCCTGTTCCGAACCCACCAGGCTGGTCACCTTGAGCGGAAGCGCTATCACTCCAGGAGTGATAACGGCAAGCCAGTAACCAATGTTCGCCAAGGTGTACAGGGCCATCCACAGGCCCGAGACCGGTTCCTGCGGCACAGCCGCTCCGTCGCGGACGCTGAGTGCGGGCGGCGCGGCTTCTGTGAGCCCACTCGCCGCCGACCTGGATTCGTCCAGCACAACAATTTCTTTGTCCTGCATAATCTTCACGACTCCTTTGTCATGTCAGTGCACGTTGTATCTGGTATTGAGGCGCCCCGACGGGACCCTCGGGATGGAAACTAGCGAGCTTTTGAGTCATGACACCTGGAAGACCCACGTAGTGGTCAGGCGAGGGCGGCCGTCCGGTCCAGGGCCAGCCACTTACGGCTGTGGTAGACCAGAGGTGCGTTGAGGGTTTCGACGTCGGCCCCGGGCGATGTGGCGTGTGTAACGTTGACCACCACCAGGCGTGACATGCCGGCCTCATAGGTATTCACCACCTCGCCCCGGATACGCACAGGCGGCTCCACGAAGTATGGCTCCCCCGTCGGCAGGACGTCCCAGGTATCCTGATCGGCGAACCGGTCCACCCCACTCGTGGAGCAGAGGCGTGCCAAGGCAATATTCGTCGTGTCAAGCAGGTGGACCACCAGCGATGAGGACCGCAGGATGGTCGGCGTCGCGGAAGACAGCGACGACACCGAGAACACCAGCAACGGCGGCGTCGCACTGACAGAGAACACGGACGTCGCCGTCATGGCGACTGGACCGTCCCCGGCGTCGGCCGTGATAATAGCCACGCCGGCCGCATGGTTGCGGAAAGCCAGCCGAAATTCGTCGGGCGAGATGCCTTCCAGCAGCTGACCGTCCGGGACGAGCGCGGTGGCGGCAGGGCTCTGGTCCACTTCGTTGTTGATTGCCTGGTTCGACGTCATCGTCGGTTCCCTTCTCTGGGCTCCATCTCGTCCGGCCTTGTGCCGAGCATCGGAAAGTGTGACCCAGTCAACTCTGTCGGCGCCCATGCCGCTTGCCCTTACCAGCCAAAACCGAGACGGCCCTTTGGCCCGGGAAGGCAAGCGGGGCCCCGGACGGGGGCCCCATCATGAAACGAAGCCGATCTTGGCGAACATGGAGAAAGGTACCAACACGATGGTCAATGGAGATCTTCCGAACCAAGCACCCGTGCAAGCCTCTGGCCTGCACGAACACGGCGCCAGAGGAGCGCTCTGATGGCGACTGTCCAGCATTTGGCCGTGCGGGTCTCAGACATCGCACGCTCCACGAAGTTCTATGTCGAGGCCCTTGGAGGGAAGGAGGTCCTGCGCCCTTACTCGAACAACCCTCAGCTGACCGAGATCTTCTTCGGCGTCAAGGACACCGAATACGTCATCGCCTACATCGAACTGCCTGACGGGTTCGGGATCGAACTATTCCAGTTCATTCCAGAACCCAACACAACAATCGGTGTCCCGCAGACCCAAGCCTCGTTCATGCATTTTGCCCTGCACGTAGACAACATGGACGATGCTCTGGTTCGCGCTGAGGCCGCTGGTGGGCAGCGCGTCCACGATCCCGGCACATGGAGCAGCGACCCTGCAAGATTCGTTTATCTCAAGGACCCAGACGGGAACATCATTGAGTTCAACGAAACCACCTGGGAGGGCATCCTCACGGCAGCAGTTGAGCTGCACCCGGAAGCGGCGCCCTGATCCCAAGGCGTCAACAAAGTGGGCCGTGGGCATGCCTGCGGCCCACTTTCCTGTGCAACCTGCAACAGACCAGGGGAGGTCAGGGTAAGCGGAGGCAGCGTTCCTCAGGATCAACCACCTCATGATGCGCTGGCTTATGGCTCGGAGTTGCTGTTGCTGGGCATTGATGGGCGGGGCGAAGACCAGGGAACGAACCGGCCTGGTCCGGTGATAGTGGGGCCGTGGTCCTTGGGCGCACTGACGCTACCCCCTCCCCCGGCTTCACCGCTTGCCCCCTACCCGCCAAAACCACCAACACCTGTTGGCGCTCCAAAAAAAGAAGCGAAGTAGGCTCACTCAGGCCTGGCAAATCCCGCGCCAGGCGTGCTATGAGCTTTGCCCAGCGGGCGCGTATAGTGCTCGCATTAGTCCCGAATGGTTCGGGAACCCGCAAGGATGCGGGGGAAGGACAAATGTCAAGAGCTAGATCCTGGGTGCGGGATCTCCATCCTGCGGGGTCTGCAGATCGCCTGAAGCCTGCCTGCCTGCCGGCCACCTGGAACAGGACCGTGGGCTGTATCGGCCTGGACGCGGCCTTGTGGGCCGTAGAAATATCGCTGGAACTGGCGCAGTTGGGTGTCGACCCGGCGACGCCCGCAACCAGGCGGGAGGAAGCTACACAGGAGTTGCGTCCCCCTGCTGAAGCGGTGGTCATGGAGGCCCTGCTGGCCCTTGATCAGGGCGTTCCCGTTCCCACCACTGTTCCGTTGGAAATGGTTTTGCAGACGGCCCGTGCCGTCAGGCAGCGGGTGTCGCTGGCCAAGATCCTCGAAGTGCAGCGGGTCTCCCACGCGCGTTTCAGTGACGTGCTGGTGGAAGAGTTCCGGCGCCTTGTCCCGGCCGAGATGCAGTCAAAGGAACTTGCTGAGCTCTCCCACTTCCTTGTTGACCACGTCAGCACGTTTGCTCTGGCGAGCAGTGCTGCCTATGCAGCTGAGGAGCAGGCGTGGCTGGCAAGCGTGGATGGTTCGCGTGCCGAACTGGTCCGCGCACTGCTGCGGGGCGAGGCGCTGGGTCCGGACCGTGCAAAACTTCGGTACGAGCTCGCCAACCGCACCCACGTAGGTCTGGTCCTGCGTCGCGAAGGCCGTGACGACGCAACCGTTGAAGGGCTTGATCGGGCAGCAGCGATGTTGTTGGCGCGCATGGGCGCCACGGCGCAGCTTGTGCTCCCGGCCGGCAACCACGAGGTGTGGGCCTGGGGTGCCTTTCTAGAGCCTAAAGCAGTCAACATGGCCGCTATCAAGGGCGTCCCGCACACCCTCGTTGCCGTGGGGCGTCCAGCAACCGGTTTGGAGGGGTTCCGCGGCAGCCATGAAGAAGCGGTCAGCGCGGCCAACGTATCCCTGCTTGCGCCAGCCGGCAAGCCATGGAGTGAACCCGTGTTTTTCAAGGATGTCCGGTTTGCGGTGCTGCTGACCGCAGATCCCGCAAAGGCGGCCAGCTTTGCCCGAGACGAGTTGGGTGCCCTCGCCGGCTCCAAGGAGGCGGCCCTGCGTGAGACAGTTCGCGTCTACCTTGAACACAACTGCAGTCCCGCGGGTGCCGCAGCAGAGCTGAGCGTCGCGAACAACACCATCAAATACCGCATTGGGCGTGCAGAGGAGTTGTTGGGGCACAGAGTCAAGGAGCGGCAAGGGATTCTTTGGGCTGCACTTTACCTCGCAGAAACGATCGATCTTTCCCCGGCATCAGGGAAGGAACACGGCTGAGTCAGTCGTTGTCCCCCAGGCCTGGCGGCGCAGTAGCTGGGTTTTCGAAGATTTCCGGATGCCGGGCCAGCTCAAGGCGGGTGCGACGGATGTGCGAGGTGAGTACGCGTTCCGCCTCATCGGCATCGCGGCGACGCAGTGCGGCTACGAGCAAATGGTGCTCGTGGTGAGCGCTCCGATCACCCTCGGAACGGAAAACAGAGGTGTAGGCCCACCTGTAAGGCTGCGTCCGGTTCCACAACCGCAGTACCGTGTCCGTCAGCATGATCGTCTGGGCGGCGGTGTAACAGGAAAGGTGGAAGTCCCGGTCAAGGCGGAGGAACGTCTCCACGTCACCAGCAGTTTCCATCTCATGCGCCAGGCCGTCCAATGCCTCGATCTGGAGCGCAGTAAGGAGCGGGACGTTGTAGCGGAGCAGGAGCGGTTCAAGCCGCTCACGCACCTGGTAGATCTCCTCGCACTCCACGAGGTTGAGACTGGTGACCCAGGCGCCAGTATTGGCGACCACCTTCACCAGGCCTTCTGCCTCAAGCATCCGGAGTGCTTCCCTGGCAGGCACGCGGCTGGCACCGTACCGTTCAGCCACGTCTTCCTGCCGGATCCGGCTGCCGGGCTTGTAGGTACCGGCCAGGATTGCCTCGCGCATGGCTGCGGCCACACGTGCGCCTGCTTTGCCATGGGTGGTGGATTCGATAGTCATACCTGCTATTCTGCCGGGCGGCCGGGGTGCCACAGGTGCAGGCGGGCCTCCCGTTCGTAGGCCTTGCCGCCTGGGAAGCTCACTAGTTCGAACTGCATTCCCCATGGGCTCCGGAAATATACCCACCGTTGGCCTTCGGCGGATTGCCCGCTTGCTGTGGGTTCACCCATCACTTCAAGCCCATAGGAGTGAAGGTAGGCCACTGCCTCATCCATGTCGTCAACGTAGATGGCCAGGTGGTGGCCCCCAATGTCGCTGTTACGGGGTTGGCGTGCCTGCGGTTCGGCGGCGTCGTACTGGAAGACTTCCAAATTGGAACCGTTGCCAAGCCTATAGAAGCGAATTTCGCGGATCGCGGTGCGCGGATGCACGCCGATGTGGACGTTCATCCAATCATCCTCTGAACGCTTGGCGCCCAAGGTATAGATGAGTGTTGCGCCCAGGACCTCGGTCAGGAACTTCTCCGCTTCGTCCAGGTCCGGCACCGTGAAGCCGACGTGATCGAGACCCTGCGCTCCGGGTATTCCACGCTGCAAAACTGCCTCCTAGTGCTCGAATGAATCCATTATGCATGCAATGAGTACATTTTCCTTCTACATTTGCCAATAATCTGCAATATTGGATTCAATATTGGCTGCGGGCGGCCCGCCCGGCCACAAGGAGCCGTCATGCAGAAGCCACATTGGCGCCACGAAGAGAGTCACATGCCTGGCAGGGGCCATGGCGGGCCGCCTTTCCGAGCCCTCGCAAAAGACGCCAGTGTCCAGCGCCTAGCCGTCTGCTGCTGGGGACTGGGCCTCAGTTCACTGGCCTGCCTTAGTACCGCATTTGCGTACGTGGCGGCAATTCCGGGCTGTCCAGCCCAAGGTGCAGAAGATGGAGCCGTACAGGCCTTTCGGCTGGCTCCACTGGGTGCTGAATGCCTTGTGCTCGGCGAAGCCAGTGCTACGGGGTGGTCGGGATCGTGGGTTATGACGTGGCTTTTCGTCGCAGGCTGCGCGGGCGTGCTCGCCACGCTCGGTGTCCGTGCGGTACTGGAGGCCCGATTGGCAGTGGCGCACCTCGGTAACAGTATTTGTCAGCCAATGGATCCAAAGTAGGGTCCGGAGGTCGCAAATTCCACAGAAAGAGGCCCTTGATGTCTTGTATTGGATACATTATGGCTTGTATTGTTGGCTCTTAAGCCCATAAATTGCCGCAATCTCAGCGGCCAACCCCTCCGGAGCAGCCATGACCCGCCACATCCAACTGGCCCCAGATGTCGAATGGATCCAACTCACGACAACCGAGCAAGACTGGCAGGAAGCCGATCCGGCGCTGCTCAAGACCATGCTCGTCCAAATGCAGATCATTCGTTCCTTCGAAGAGGCCGTCCTGGAACTCGCTTCTGAGGGCTTGGTCCATGGGCCGGCGCATTCGAGCATCGGGCAGGAAGGCGGAGCTGTGGGTTCCATCGTGAACCTCAGGTCGGGAGACGGCGTCAACGGTTCCCACCGGGGCCACCACCAGTTCTTGGCAAAGGGCTTGGCGCATCTCTCGGCAGCTATGAACGGCCGGATGGAACCGGAAGCCGCCGTCGGGGCCGAGGTCCAGGCATTCCTGCAGCGTACTCTTGCGGAAATTCTTGGGCTCGACCAAGGCTTCAGTCATGGCAGGGGCGGATCCATGCACCTGCAGTGGCTGGACGCAGGCGCCCTGGGAACCAACGCCATTGTGGGCGGCGGGGTACCGCTGGCAGCCGGCAATGCCTGGGCCCAGAAGCACTCCACGGCGTCGGCCTCCGGCATGGATCTCACTGTCTCCTACTTCGGCGATGGGGCCATCAACATTGGCTCAGTGCTGGAAACGATGAACCTGGCTGCTGCGTGGAAATTGCCCTTGTGCTTCTTCGTGGAGAACAATCTTTATGCCGTTTCAACGCATGTCTCGGAGGTGACCGGTGAGGGGCGGCTCTCCGGACGCGGCCCCGGTTTCGGTATCCGGTCCTGGCGCGTCGACGGAATGGACCCCCTGGCCGTTCACCTTGCCATGGAGCAAGCTACCGAACATATGCGTTCAGGCGGGGGACCCGCAGTAATCGAAGCTGAGGTGTACCGGTACTTCCATCAGAACGGTCCCTTCCCGGGCAGTGCTTTCGGCTACCGCAGCAAGGAGGAGGAAAAATCTTGGCGGGACCGGGACCCAATCCAGCGTATGGCAACCGAGCTGAAGAAGCTGGGACACCTCGATGACGTGGCATTCCTGCAGATGCAGGAGCAGGTCAGCGCGGCCTGCAACCTCGCCGTGTCCGAACTGACTGAAACCGATCCTCAGAGCAAGGCCGGCAAACGGCGCATCCGCCCCGAACTGTGGCCGGACCCGTCATTCGTCGATGTCGGTATCCGGGGGGACCTGTCTGAGCTGGAAGGGGCCAGGACCGAGGAAGAATTAACTTTTAAGGGAGGCCTTCGGGAAGGGAAATTCGTCGACGCTGTCGCTGAAGTGGTGCAGGCACGCATGGCCGCCGATCCATCCATCGTGGTCATGGGTGAGGACGTCCATCGGCTCAAGGGTGGAACAAACGGTGCCACGCGAGGCCTCGTAGACGCCCATCCGGACCGCGTCCTTGGAACACCCATCAGCGAAAACGCGTTCGCAGGGCTTGCGGGCGGAATGGCCATGGATGGCAGATTCAAGCCGGTGGTCGAGTTCATGTATGCCGACTTCATGTGGGTGGCCGGCGACCAGATCTTCAACCAGATTGCCAGGGCGCGGCACATGTTCGGTGGAACCGGCGAGGTGCCGCTGGTCCTGCGGTCCAAGATCGCCATGGGTACAGGGTATGGATCGCAGCACTCCATGGATCCTGCGGGCGTCTTTGCCACCTCGGCGGGCTGGCGGATCGTAGCCCCATCCACTCCGTTCGATTACGTGGGCCTGATGAACGCTGCCCTGGCGCTCAAGGATCCCGTGGTGGTGCTGGAGCACGTTGACCTCTACACCACCACCGGCCAACTGCCAGTGGACGACTTCGATTACCAGATCGCGTTCGGAAAGGCAGCCATCCGCCGCCGCGGAGACTCACTGACCGTCTTGACCTACGGCGCGATGGTCCACCCCACGCTGGTGGCGGTGACGGAGACGGAAATCGACGCCGAGGTGGTGGATCTGCGCTGGCTGGACCGCGCCAGCATTGATTGGGAGGCCATTGGAGCAAGCATCATGAAGACGAACAATGTCCTCATTGTCGAACAGGGTGCCCAGGGCACTTCCTACGGCGGATGGCTCAGCGACGAGATCCAGCGCCGATACTTTGACCACTTGGACTACCCCATTCAACGCGTTACCGGCGGTGAAGCTTCGCCCAGCATCTCCAAGGTCCTGGAGCGCGCATCCTATGCCGGTGTTTCTGAAGTGGCCGCAAAGCTGCTGACCATCAAAAATGACCAAGGCCTCTAGGTCAGCGTCCACAGACTTTTGGGAGACATGAAATGCCCGCACTAATGAACATGCCTGAAGTCATGGCCAACGCCCTTGAGGCCACGTTGTCCAGCTGGCTGAAGAAGGAAGGTGAAACCGTTGAAGTTGGAGATGCCATCGCCGAAGTGGAAACCGAGAAAGCGACTGTCGAAATACCGGCCGAACATCACGGCGTCGTTGCCCGGCTGCTGGTTGAGGAAGGAGCAAGCGTCGAAGTCGGCGCACCGATTCTAGTCATCAGGACCTCTGGTGAAACGGACGAGGAAGTAGTCACATTCCTTCGGGACGCTGGAACGCAGACACCGGCCGCCGCTCCCGAGGACAGCGATGGTGCTAACCCCGTGCTGGTGGCGGAGGTACCTCGACAGGCCGAACGCCGGTTCAGTTCCCCCCTCGCCCGCCGGCTGGCGAGGGAGAACCACGTGGACGTTGCAGTTATACCCGGATCGGGCCCCGGGGGAAGAATCGTTCGGCGCGATGTTGAGCAAGTCATCGCGGGCCGCGCGGACAGCTCCCGGGATTGGACGGCACAAATGGTCCCGGTCCAGCCTACGGCAGCCGGCCCTGTTCAGGCCAAGGCCCAGGATGTCCCGACCAGAGTCATTGCCGTTCCCCACACCAAGATGCGAAGGGCCATCTCCCGCCGCCTCACTGAGTCCAAAACTACCGTTCCGCACTTTTACCTCACAGCAGATGTCCGGGTGGACGCACTCCTTACCCTCCGTAAGCAGGTCAACGAATCCGCAACCCGGCGGATTACGGTCAACGACCTCATCGTCAAAGCCGTTGGGCTCGCGCTGCTGGACACCCCGGCAGCCAACTGCACGTGGAGCGACGAAGCCCAGCTCCAGCACACCGCTGCCGATATTTCCGTGGCAATTGCCGTTGACGGCGGGCTGCTGACGCCGGTAGTCCGGTCCGTTGACAGCCAGTCGCTCAGCGCAGTCAGCGCAGCGATCGGGGATTTCGTGGAACGTGCAAAGGCCGGGAAGATCCGCCAAGAGGAACTCACCGGTGGAAGTTTCTCCGTCACCAACTTGGGCATGTTTGGCACCCGGCAATTTTCCGCCATCCTCAACCCGCCGCAGTCAGCCATCCTCGCGGTGGGGGCAGCTGAACCACGCGCCGTCGTCGTCGATGGTTCCCTGGCGGTGGCCACCGTGATGACCTGCACTCTTTCGGCAGACCACAGGGTCATCGATGGGGCCGTCGCTGCCCAGTGGATGCAGGCCTTCAAGGCCCGCATCGAAAATCCCTTGACCATCCTCGTCTGAAGCCCAGTCCCACATGAATCCGAAGACCCGAATGTCCACACCAGCACTACTGGCCGCTTTGCGGGGAGGTGCTGGCCAGCGTCGCCGACGCCGGTGCTGAAGATGGTGCTGCGGCCTGGGATGCTGCGGTGGCGGCTCAGGAATCTTGGCGAACGTGCCGCCGCGCCAACGCGGTGAGATCCTGCGGCGCGCTTTTGAGCCGGTGACGGAGCGTGCGGAGGACTTCGCGCTGCTGATGACCCTGGAATGGGCAAACCGGCTAGCCGAGGCCCGCGGTGAAGTCACGTATGGAGCGGAGTTCCCGCGCTGGTTCTCCGAGGACGCGGTGCGTGCTTTTGGCCCTTTCGGTGTCCCCGGATGGGAAGTCGCGCTCGCATGAGTGGCCTGGCGGATGCCCTCGAGGAAGCCACGCGGGCGCTGTGCCGTGCCGCGGGGCTGGGTCGCGCCGTCGTCGCATTCCCTGAACTGTCCGACGGCGGGATGCTGGGGTTGCTGCGCGAAGAGAAGGCAGTGCCGGTGGCCCGCGGGCTGCTGCAGCGGCTGATAGCGCACGATGCCGCCGAACAGACTGAACTGCTGGAGACCGTGCGCGAATGGTTTGCCAACAACTTCGCCGCGGTGCAGTTCCTGGAGGAACGCTAAGGGAGAACACCCGAGGGCTCCCGCCAGGTCTGCCGGGAGCCCTCTGGTGCAACTCTTAGTTCTGGGGGAAGCCGAGGTTGATGCCGCCATGGCTGGGGTCCAACCAGCGGGACGTGATGGCCTTCTCACGGGTGAAGAACTGGAAGCCCTGCAGGCCATACGCCTTGGAGCTGCCGAAGATCGAGTCCTTGAACCCGCCGAAGGAGTAGTAGGCCACGGGAACGGGAATCGGCACGTTGATGCCTACCATGCCCACCTCCACCTCGTTCTGGAAACGGCGGGCAGCTCCGCCGTCGTTGGTGAAGATCGCAGTACCGTTGCCATAGGCGCCGGAATTGATCACGTTCAGGCCCTCCTCGTAGCTGCGGACACGGACCACGGAAAGTACCGGTCCGAAGATTTCCTCCTTGTAGACGCGTGAGGTGACGGGGACGTCGTCGATCAGCGTCGGGCCCAGCCAGAAGCCGTTCTCGTCGCCGTCCACGGTTACGCCGCGGCCATCCACGACCACCTTGGCGCCATCTTCCAAGGCCACATCGATGTAGGCCGCCACCTTGTCACGGTGCTCGCGGGTGACCAGCGGGCCCATGTCGCAGTTCCGGCGACCGTCGCCGATCCGCAGCGTTGCCATCCGCGAGGTAATCTTTTCGAGCAGTTCGTCGGCCACCGGCTCCACGGCGACCACCACGCTGATGGCCATACAGCGTTCGCCGGCCGAACCGAAGCCGGCGTTGATGGCAGCGTCGGCAGTCAGCTCAAGGTCGGCGTCGGGCAGGACCAGCATGTGGTTCTTCGCCCCGCCAAGTGCCTGGACGCGCTTGCCATTCCGCGCCGCGGTCTCGTAGATGTACTGCGCGATCGGGGTGGAACCAACGAAGGAGATGGCTTTGACGTCCGGGTGTTCCAGGAGACCGTCCACCGCTTCCTTGTCGCCGTGGAGAACGTTGAAAACGCCGTCCGGCAGGCCGGCTTCGGTGAACAGCTCAGCGAGCCAGTTCGCCGCCGTCGGGTCCTTCTCGCTCGGCTTCAGGACCACCGTGTTGCCGGCGGCAATGGCGATCGGGAGGAACCACAGCGGCACCATGGCAGGGAAGTTGAACGGGCTGATGATGCCCACCACGCCGAGCGGGGACTTGGTGGAGTAGACATCCACACCGCTGGAGACGTTCTCCGAGTGCTCGCCTTTGATCAGGTGCGGGAAGCCCGTGGCGAGTTCCACGACTTCCTGGCCGCGGGTGATTTCACCGAGCGCGTCGGAGACTACTTTGCCGTGCTCAGCGGTGATGATGTTGGCGAGTTCGCCCTTGCGCTCGTTCAGCAGCTCGCGGAAGCGGAAGACGATCTGCTGGCGCTTCGTGATCGACAGATCACGCCAGGCCGGGTACGCCTTCTGCGCAGAGGAGATGGCTGCCTCAATGTCCGCGGCGTTACCGAGTGCCACCCGCTTGGTCTCGATCCCGCGGGCCGGGTCAAAGACGGGAGCAGTGCGGTCTCCGGAGGACGGTGCTTCTTCCCCACCAATCCAGTGGGACAGCACGGGAAGTTCTTGGTTGACTGACACGTTTCTTCTCTCGCTTTCGGGGGTGTTGATCCAGCAATGCCGGAGCGGCCTGTAGCCACGGTACCCGGAAGACAGCCACCAATGACCCGCGACATTTGGCAAGAATCCTGCCGGTGAATCGACATGTGTACATAACGGGGTCTAAGAGATTGGCGCCAAGCGTTACAGCATCACGCGCACGCCAAAGGAGTTTTCATGAAGAGACCCGTGCCCACGACCACCGGCTGGCAGCGGTTCCAGCGGGCCCACTGAATCCGCAGCGCCTCCACATCGGCTGCTGCGGCACCACCAGAACTGCCCGGCGCTGGATCCGTGCGAGGGAGGACGGAACCGGGCCCTTCGAGCAACCTATCGATCCGGCCCAGGTCACCGGTTCTGGGTCCGCCCATTGTGGCTACGGGATCCAGGGAGTCTGCCGTCCGGGAGCCCTACGGGCCCCACTCGGTCAGTTAGCCAGCCGGACCGACGAACGCACAGATCAGGTGCCGGTCCAGACTCACTGCCATGTTTGGGGGCGCGTGGATCAGACGCCCCGCCGGCTGCCAGGGGACTCCCATCACCAGCGGACCCGCCGGACATCCCTGGCCGGCGTTGAATCCCATCATGTCCATGTCCGTCAGGATAGCCATCTTCCCCGTGTTCGGGCTGCGGCCCGGATCCGGTTTCGCGGATAAAATCCGGCCCGCCTACTAAGCGCTGGTGACGGACCTTGCTGGCACCGGCGACATCGACAGCCCGGATTTCGACGCGCGCCTCTCCGCCAACCACACCCAGCAGAGGTCCGGGTAGCCGCCGTTTGGCGGGCAGGTCGGTTCGGAGTGCCCGCGGAGTTGCTCCACCCGCTGACACACCGGCCAGCCACCGCAGGAACTGTCGTCGCAGCGTTCCCGCGCCATGTCCGGGACGCCTTGGACAACGCCGGGGACACCGGCTTTATTGCAGCGTCACTGACAGGGATTTCCGGTCGGGGCACGGGTGCCGCCCGCCAGCGGCAGCCACTGAAACGCGGGGCTAGATCGGCTGACATTGTTGCCGTCGCCATCGCTGGCACCCACCAAGAGTTGGCGGGGCATCTTCAGGACCTTGCCACCGTTTCGGCCCGACCGTCCCAGAACGAACTCCAGGTGAATTCTGGGTGAGCGCCTGCCCGTACAGGATCGCGGCTGGCTACCCTTGGCTGATGCAGTCGTTTGAGTCCGAGGAACCCATCAATGCCCGCTCGTCAACGGTCTGGGGCATCATCACGGACGCCGGGAATTTCACGGTCTGGGAATCCGGAATCACGTGGGTGGACGGCGAGGTCAGCAGCGGCGCCCTGATCCGAATCAGGACCGCCGCCGGAGGCCGCCGGACCTTCCGGACGCACGTGGAGCAAATGCCGGGCCAGGTCATGATCTGGAAAACAGGCTTGCTGCCCGGCCTGCTGAGCGCGACCCGCACGTACAGCCTCTCGCCACACAACGGACTGACATACCTCCGGGTCAAGGATGACATCCGTGGCCCGCTGCGCAGGTTCGCCGGCGACACCATTCCGTTCTCCCCGCAGGACCTGCACTCCCACACCGCCGCGGTCAGAAGACGCGCCGAACTACTGGACCGGAACGCATAGGAGCACATCCGCGGCAGGTCATCAGGCAACGTCCTCAAAGTCCGCCCACCCCTGGTTTTCCAGACCACTGATGCCGAGGAATTATTATCAGCGTTCGCTGAGTCACTTCAAGGCGTCACAGGCACGTAGTGCCCGCTCTAAGGCCTAACGGAATCGCTGTGCACCATGGGGAGGACCGAGGGACGGCGCCGCCGCTGTTGCTGCGCAGGGGCCCTGCGTGAAGGTGCCCGCGCGTGAGCCCGGCGAGATACTGGAGCGGGGCCGCCGATCCCGTCACGGAACGGGCCGAGGCCGGGGTGCCATGGATGCAAGGCCACTGCTTTGACATCAACGCCATCAACATCGATGAATACTGAGGGGTTCAACTGACCTCAGAAAACTGAGGTATATTCTAAAATCTATTGTGCGTGACACTAGTCACGGGTAAATTGGTTGGAAACAGGAGGACAGATGCCAGAGGCTCAACCACAAGAGTCGGCTGTACCAGGTGCCGGACCACTGAGTGGATCCATGCACGGCGGGCCACACAACGATCACGAGTCAGTGGGCCAACGGTTGCGGCGGCGGCGAAAAGCCAAGCGCATGACGCTTCGGGAAGTAGCAGCGCAAACAGGGCTTGCGGAGGGGTTTATTTCTCAACTTGAGCGGGGCGTGCACTCTGGCAGCGTGCGTACGCTTCAGAAACTCTCAGCGGCCTTAGGTTTGGATGTGGGTGACCTTTTCGAAGAAAGCGTCAACGGCAGCCCGGCCGTTAACCGCTTCGTGGACACGATCGGGTTTTCGTTCGGAGTCGACGCCCGCAAGAGCAGGCTCACGCCAAAGTCCTTCGACCATCTCGAAGTCTTTCTCGGCGTCCTCGAACCATACGGATCGACCGGAGTCGAGCCCTACTCACACGGTGACTCGGAAGAGCTTCTCCTAGTCATAGACGGCGAGGTAGAAGCGACAGTCGGCGACCAGACGTTTCACCTGAGCGCCCTCGATTCCCTGCCCTACTCCAGCAGCAAAGCTCATCGAGTCGCCGAGTCGGCCGGAGAACAAGCGACGGTCCTTTGGGCGATAGCCCCGCCCAGCTACTGAACAAGTAAACAGGCTTGCCCTGGCTCCACCCCATCACAGCAAGGGTGACGAGCCTACACAGTCATACCCAAAATCAAGAATCAATTTTTTCGAATGGACCAGCAATGAACCAGTATCGCAATGGCCAGATTTCCCATTGGATGACGCAGGCCGGCGACTCCCTCCCCATATTTCCCCAATTCCGTGGCGGGCTAGCGACTGCAGACCTGGTCGTCGTTGGCGGCGGCCTCACGGGCCTTTGGACAGCCTATTACGCAAAGAAATCCGACTCCAGCCTTAACGTGGTCGTGCTGGAGGCCGAAAACGTAGGTTATGGCGCCTCCGGCAGAAACGGTGGCTGGCTCTCCGCCCTGACACCGGGAAACCGGAAAAAGTTTGCCTCAGCCCCGGGTTCCAGCCGTGAGTCCGCGGTTCGATTTCAGCGGGCGATGCAAGAGACAGTGGACGAGGTCCTGGACATTTGCCGACTGGAGAAGATCGACGCTGACCAGCACAAGGGCGGCAACCTGACGGTCGCGACCACAATGGCCGGGTGGGCCCGTCTTCAATCACGACGACATACGGACTTGCAGTACGGCCTCGATGAGGGTGAGGTTCAGTTGCTGAGCCGCGACCTGGCACGTGCGCGTATCAACATTGATGGAACCTGCGGGGCTCTCTTTTATCCCCAGGTAGCCCGCATAGACCCTGCCAAACTCGTCCACGAGCTGGCAGCCGTCGTAGCCAAAATGGGAGTAACCGTCTATGAGCATTCGAAAGTGGAAACGGTGGAACCAGGCAGGGTCAAGACCAAGCTTGGGCAACTCAGTGCGGACCGTGTCGCCATTTGCACTGAAGGATACTCCGGACCGATCGTAGGATCACGGAAGATTATCCCCATCAACTCATCCATGATCGTCACCAAACCCCTCTCCGATACGGACTGGCAGCAGATCGGTTGGAACGGCCTGGAATGCCTCAACGACGCGGCACATACGTTCATCTACGCTCAGCGCACGGACGATGGCCGGATCGCCATCGGCGGACGGGGGGCACCCTATCGGTATGCATCGGACGTAGGCGGGGCAGGGGAAACACCGCCGCAAACCGTCGGACTTCTGCTCGGCCGGCTACGCACCTTTTTCCCCGGGATAACGTTCGAGGCTGACCATGCCTGGTCCGGCGTCTTGGGTGTAACCCGCGACTGGTGCGCCTCGATTCACTACGACCCCTGGAGCGGAATCAGCTCCGCCATGGGCTATGCAGGCCACGGCGTAACGGCCACAAATCTTGCCGCAAGGACACTGGTTGATCTCATGTCTGAGACAAAGTCAGAGCTCACCACACTCCCATGGGTAGGGTACGACTCCGGTAAATGGGAACCCGAACCCATCCGTTGGTTGGGGGTCCATGCCATGTACCGGCTTTTCGGCGTAGCCGACCGGTGGGAGGAAAGCCTGGGTTCGCACAAGACCTCCCTGCTCGCCAGAGTCGGGAGCCGCCTGGCCGGGCTTCACGAATAGCCTTCCCGGGTCTCACAGCCGCCTCCTATCTGAACACTTTTCCGAACGCTGAAGCTGAACGAACGCGGGTAGTGACTATTCCAACTCGTTCCTAAATGCTCAAGGAGCATGTACGTGACTAATACAGCAAGAAATGAAGAGGAACTGCTGGCCTCTGTTCCCACTGGGCTGCTGATCGACGGCGAGTGGCGTCCGGCCGCTTCCGGGAAGACGTTCGACGTCGAGGATCCGGCCACGGGCAAGGTGCTGCTGAGCATTGCCGACGCGGGCGCCGAGGACGGCAAGGCGGCGCTGGACGCCGCGGCCGCGGCACAGGAATCCTGGGCGAAGGTCCCGGCCCGTGAACGCGGTGAGATCCTCCGCCGTGCCTTCGAGCTCGTCACCGAACGGGCCGAGGACTTCGCGCTGCTCATGACCATGGAAATGGGCAAGCCGCTGGCCGAAGCCCGCGTCGAAGTCACCTACGGCGCCGAATTCCTGCGCTGGTTCTCCGAGGAAGCCGTCCGCATCTCCGGCCGCTACTCCACGGCACCGGACGGCAAGAACCGTCTCCTGGTCACCAAGAAGCCCGTGGGCCCGTGCCTGCTGATCACGCCGTGGAACTTCCCGCTGGCCATGGCCACCCGCAAGATCGCCCCGGCCGTCGCAGCCGGCTGCACCATGGTGCTCAAGTCCGCCAACCTCACGCCGCTGACCTCGCAGCTGTTCGCCGCCGTGATGCAGGAGGCCGGCCTGCCCGCCGGAGTCCTGAACGTCATTCCCACGTCCACTGCAGGCGCCACCACCGGTCCGCTGATCAAGGACCAGCGCCTGCGGAAGCTCTCCTTCACCGGCTCCACCGAGGTCGGCCGCCGGCTGCTCGCCGATGCCTCCGAGACGGTGCTGCGGACCTCCATGGAACTCGGCGGCAACGCCCCGTTCGTGGTCTTCGAGGACGCCGACGTTGATGCTGCGGTTGCCGGTGCCATGCTGGCGAAGCTGCGGAACATGGGCGAGGCCTGCACAGCCGCGAACCGGTTCATCGTCCACGAATCCGTCGCCGACGAATTCGCCCAAAAGTTCGCCGCGAAAATGGCGGACATGACCACCGCCCGCGGCACCGAACCGGAATCCACGGTCGGTCCCCTGATCGATGCCAAGAGCCGGGACAAGGTCCACGAACTCGTCACCGACGCCGTCGCCTCCGGCGCCAAAGCTGTCCTGGGCGGCGCCCCGGCCGAAGGCCCGGGCTACTTCTACCCGCCCACCATCCTCACCGGCGTCACCGAAGGCACCCGGATCCTCTCCGAGGAAATCTTCGGCCCCGTCGCACCGATCATCACCTTCACCACCGAAGACGAAGCCGTTCGCCTGGCCAACAACACCGAATACGGGCTGGTGGCGTACGTCTTCACCCGCGACCTGAACCGCGGCATCCGGATGGGCGAACGCCTCGAAACCGGCATGCTCGGCCTCAACACCGGCGTCATCTCCAACGCCGCCGCACCCTTCGGCGGCATCAAACAATCCGGACTCGGCCGCGAAGGCGGCCACGAAGGCATCGAGGAATACCTCGACACCCAATACATCGGCATCGCCGACCCCAACGCCGGCTAAACGCGGCGGCAGCATCCTCCTGAAGCACCATTTATAAGATTGGCGGGTAGTCAAATGAGTACAACGATGAATTCAACGACCACGAAGTCGAGGCTTACGCACAGCCTGACCAGGGGCGTTTCCAGCATGGCTTTCACCGAGTTGTGGGAACGCTTCTCGTTCTACGGGCTCCAAGGCATCCTCTCCTTTTACCTTCTATATTCCCTGGACAGAGGCGGTCTGGCGCTGGATCCAGCCATTGCAGCTGGAATAGTCGGAGCGCATGGCGGATGCGTCTATCTGGCGCAGATCCTTGGAGCCTGGCTGGGCGACCGCCTGATTACCCCGCAGAGCATGGTTTCCAGCGGTGCAGTGGTAATCACGATCGGCCACCTTGTACTGGCCTTCGCCCCAGGTATCACCGGGCTGGCGATCGGCCTTATTCTGATTGTCCTGGGAACAGGAGCCTTGAAGACGAACATCACTTCAATTGTCGGGTTCGTGCTCGAAAACGAAGGAACCAAGCGAGACGCCGGATTCTCCTACTTCTACATGGCGATTAATGCCGGTGCCGTCTTGGGCCCGCTCAGCACCGGATTTGCCCAGAATCAGTTCGGCTTCCACTACGGATTCGGTCTCGCCGCTATAGGCATGTTCGCAGCCCTTCTCCAGTACAACGTTTCCAAAAAGAACCTCCCCGACCGCGCCCGGACCCTCGGCAATCCCCTGCCGAAAGAACACCGGATCCGGCACCTCCTCCTTGCGGCCACGGCCGTCGTGCTTCTCGTCCTGGCCATCCAGTCCAGGTTCCTTAATGAAAACAACCTCGTAGCCACAGTCACCACGGCTTCACTGGTCGCTGCCGTCGCCTACTTCGTCACCATGCTCCGCTCAAAGATCGTCACGGGAGACGAGAAACGCAGGGTTGCTGGCTTTATTCCAATGTTCATCGCCGGCGGCATCTACTTTGGCTTCCTGTTCCAAAAATTCACCGCCATCTCAATCCTGATCACACAAAGAATCGACCTTTCGATGGGCTCGTGGAGCTTCCCCGTCGCATGGATCACCACCATGAGTCCGTTGGCTGCGGTGCTTGTCACACCACTGATCGCCCGCCTTTGGAACCGCCTCGGAAGCCGTCAGCCAGGGCCAGCAACCAAGTTCGCACTTGGACTGACTCAGATTGGCTGCGCCTACCTGTTCCTGCTCCTCATCTCTGAAGCCACCGGCGATGCCTACATTCCACTTGCTCTGATCCTGCTTTTCATGATGATGGCGGGATCGTCCGAAGTTTTCATAGGTCCCATCGGCCTATCGCTGGCCACGAAGATTGGCCCCGAAAAGTTCAAAACACAGATGGTCGGGCTCAACTTCCTAACCCTCGCACTTGGGTCATCCCTGTCTGGCCTCCTTGGCCAAGTATTCACAAAGGTGGACAATGCAACCTACTTCACGTTGGTTGCTGCCGGCGCAATAGTACTTGGCGCCACCCTGTTTCTTGCTAGAAGCAAAATCAACCATCTGCTTGGCACCTGGACCAGGTGAGCCGGCTCTGGCCCCCGACCGACCGAACAGCTGGCCGGAATCAAAGAGGGGCAGTCCGGCACGGATCCCGCCTTCCATGGACGAATCATGAAAGCACCTCGTTTCCGCGGTCCAACTCGCGCAACGGCGCTTGGGCCAAGGCACGGTAATGGTCAGAATCTACGTCAGGTTGATGCTTGTGCTGACAGTCGTGGGAATCAGCTGCATTTCCCTTGCCAACGGAACTCTCGCAGGACTTTTCCTGCTGAGTATCGGCGCCGCAGGGCTCTCCGCAGGATTCATGTGCCGTCCGAGGGCCGCCCGGAGACCCGTCACGCCGAACCGCCAAGAACCAAATGATCAGAAAGACAACCCATGAACGATTCACTGCTGTGGTAGCGCCGGCAATGGAAACCGAAAGACCCAACAAAGAGGCAGCACCCGCCGAGCAGGATGCGGCCTGGCCCGCGGTGACCACCATCGACACGGCCGCCCGACCCAGCAGTGGCAGCGCGCTCACGCCTGACGACTGGGTTTGGCTTAGCCCAAACGACAGGGTAAGAATCCAGCGCGAAAATGAGGCGGCCCTGGCCGGGTTCATAGACATCGTTGCCCCGGATGCATCCATCTTCTGGATCTGGCTCGACGAAGGACGGGGACGAGTGGCCCTGCATATGGACGACGACGTGGGCGTCTGGCTTGAAGCAGAACAGGCCTAACCAGTCCACGCCACTTGACAGCCCGAAATTTCCAGAAAAGGACTGCCACAATGCCCACACAACTAAGCATCACAATCAAAGTTGAGGACCCCGCCTCAAGAGACAGGGAAATTGAGCACACCTGTGCCCTGCTCCGCGGGAAAGCTACCAACTGCGGCATTCTCGTCACCAGGGTCGATTACAACACCTTCGAAATCACCCTCAGCCCCGATGTCGCCTTCGGAACCACCCGTGAGTTAGACCTGCTCTGACCCAGCAGCCCTGCGGCCACTGGCCCAGATGCCCGGATGATCCGTCGCCGGCCATCTGCGCGGCCAACCCGGCGGGGTCCAAGCCCACACCGGCGTTATCAATGTCCACGGTGACTTCGCTGCCCGGAACAGCGAGGATCACGACGGCGTTGCAGCCTCGGCGATGTCCCTGACGTTGCCGGGGGCTTGGGCTCGTCGTCAATTCCTCACGCCTGTGAGGACCTCGCTGATTATAGTAAGGACGAGGTCCGGGTGGCTGTAGTGGACATAGTGGCTGCTCTGGCCGGCGTCTATGACCCGGGTATCTTTGGTGAGCGTTTGGAAGTGACCCGTGTCGCCCACACTGTCCGTGGTCAATAGAACCACCGCCGGAAGACTCCGGTCCGTGAGCGGTTGCCCGGTGACTTGATTCGCACCGTCCAGCGACGCGGAGAGCTCCGAGTTGTTGGTATCGAGCGCGCTGGCACGGTAGAGGAAGGGCGCGTCCCGGGTGACGGCCTCAGGAGGATTTTCGCCCACCTGGTCAGCGACCAATCCGGAGATGAACGGGCGCAACAGACCGAACCGCGATATGAGTGCCCGGCCGCGGGTCAGCAGGGCCGGGATCCTCGGCTCCCCGGCTTGCAGGGCCGAGTTCTCATTCGTAGGGTCCACCAGTACCAGCCCTGCCACCTCATCCGGGTACCGTGCCGCGTACAGCCGGGCGATGAAGCTGCCCAGCGAGTGGCCCACCATGATGTACGGTCCGCGGACGCCCGCCGTCTGGAGCAGGCCATTGAGGTCCGCAGCCTCTGTGACGGCGTCACGGCTGCCCACCCCGGGATCGCTCCAGCCGTATCCTGCCCGGTCGTAAGAACAGACGCGCGTGGTTCGACTCAGTGCCGGCTGGATGCCGGACCACGTCAGCCCGGATTCGCCCAGACCGGCTTCGAGAATGACCGTCAGCTCACCCTCCCCGGTGCAGTCCAGCCGCCAAGTCCGTTCACTGGTATGGACAAGCCGGCCGGGAACCGGCAAAACCTCCTGGTCATGCCGGATAAGCGCCGCTTCCAACAGGAGCCCGGCAGCCAGCACCCCGGCGAGCAGGGCCAGCCAGCCCGTGATCAGTCTTACCCGGCGGCGGCGCGGGATGGTCCGCCCAGTGGACGCCGTCGTGGTGCTGGGATCCGGTCCGGTGGCTGATTTGCCCGGTTCATCCGTCGGGGAAGCATTCACTGCCGGTCCTTCTCCCACCCGGATCCGTACATCGGGGTGAACACGAGCGACTCCCTCACAGCAGATCTGAAACCCCGTCGAGATCAAGTGCACCACGGGAAAAGGAACCCAAGATAAACAACCCGAACACAGTTGCCTCCCGCCAGGCTTGGCGTCCGAACGAAGAACGCAGGCCGGAGACCGCCACCTGAACGCACCGCCAGGTCATGTCACCGGTTCACTCGCCCGGCATAGGGGTTTGCCGTCGCGGCGACATCAGCCACGTACTGGTCGCTGTGGTTGTAGGAGTGCACTGCCGCCCGCCAGTCGTCGGCAGTGGAGACGTTTCCGGAAGCGCACAGGTAGCGAGCAGTGGCCAACGCCGCGTCATCGATTTGGTTGGGGTCAGCGTAACCGTCTCCGTTGCCGTCGGCCCCCCAGCGCGACCAGGTGTCCGGGATGAACTGACCTCGCCAACATGCTCGACAAGACCGGCGCCGCGGACCGCACACAACTCGCCCTCTGGGCGTTCCAGCGGGGTCTCAACCCCTGAGCCGGCGCCGGACCTCCGCGCCGGATTCCCGGGCGGCGACCTTCAGGGCGTGACCTCCGGGGGCGCTGGCCTTCAGGGGCGGTACTCGCCCCAAGGCGGCCGCCGGCGCAGGGCACGAAGGGTACCCTTCGCGTGACGCACCACCGCACCGCGCTCGGTGGCCCCCCACACCCGCGGCGCTAGCAGTACCACCTCGCGTTCGCGAGCCAGCCACCAAGCAAGCTGGCCCGAGAAGTGGTCCCGCACATACAGCACCCGTAGCTCCGGAACCGCACCCAGGACACGGTTCGCATCCCACCGTGCCTCGTCCTCGTCCACCAGATCGCGTGCACGCAACGCCAGCGGTCTGTCGTCAGCCTGAAGGTACTCCCAGTACACGCCCCGTACCCGGGCCGCCCGCGCCGCCCGCACCGCGATCATGGCCTCCGTCGGGTCCACGGGTGCTAACTCCAGCATCCTCTCCCGCCGTACTGTGCGCCCCGCGTACTGATTGCCGTTGGTGCCGAATAAGACCAACCGTGCGCCCCGGAACGCGCCATCGCCCGCAGTCGGCTCATCCTCGTCCGGATGCCAACCCATCGTTCCCCGTCCTCTGATCATTCATGGGTCCGCCGTGTATCCGCAGCCCGATGCCGCGAAATGCCACTTCGTCAAGATAAGGAGAACACGAACCCGATGGCTGCGCAGGCCAACCCCCTCCGAATGGCGGGGCGCCGGGCATGCATGCCGGACGCCGCTTGGCCCCTGGGAGACGGGCTGTCCCGGTACGAGCGCGTCTCAGGCGCTGCCACGAGACCATCCGAAAGGAGGGGGTGCGCCCGGCCCTTCCCCCGGCGTCGGACTTTCACTCATGGCCGTCCAGAGGCGTTTTCTGCCCAGCGCTTCGGGTGCGGCGTCGGCCTACGGCAACGTGTGTGTGGCTTGCGTTTCGTTTCCGGCCACGCGCAGGTCAAGCTCAACGCTGCTTCCGAAGGGGACTTCAGGCGTGAGCTGAACGCTGAAGGCGTTGTGGCTGTGCCGGGTAACGAGAATTCCCCCGCCGGGAGAGGCTACCGCTTCCCTGATCAACTTCGTAACTTCGGCGTCGATCGCGGTGTGCAGTTCTTCGGCGCTGGTCACGTGCAAAACGGTTTGGTCGGGTCGTTGTGTCATTGAGCTCCCTACGTTTATCCTAGCGAGGCGCCTGCTGAGACTTGCCTGGCGAAGCTGCCGCAGGCCCGGGTGGGCTAGTTACTGCTTGCTGAAAATAATGTCGTGCCATGTCTTGTGTGCCGTTTGTTCGCCATTCATAACGACGTGTTTGACGTTCGTGTATTCCTCCAGCGAGTAGGACGACATGTCCTTGCCGAAGCCGGAGGCCTTAAAGCCTCCATGGGGCATCTCCGAGACGATCGGGATGTGCTCGTTGATCCAGACGCAGCCTGACTGAAGCTCCCTGCCCGCGCGGAGGGACCTGCCCAGGTCATGGGTCCAGGCAGATGCGGCGAGCCCGTAGGGGGTGTCATTGGCCAAGACGATGCCATCGTCATCAGAATTGAACGGGAGTGCGGTCAGTACCGGCCCGAAGATCTCTTCCCGCACTATTTCCGAGTCCTGCGCGACGTCCACCACCAGGGTGGGCCGGTAGAAAGCGCCCGCCGACAGCTCCCCTCCCGGCGCATGCCCTCCCGCGAGGATGCGCGCCCCGTAGCCCCGGGCCCGTTCAACAAAACCGGATACTCTGTCCCGATGTGCGTGCGTGATCAGCGTGCCCAGATCCGTGCGAGGGTCTGCCGGGTCCCCCAGGACCACCTGGTTCATCAACTCGGCCACCCGCGCCGTGAATTCCGTAAACACTGACGACTGAATATAGGCCCGGGTGGCGGCAGTGCAGTCCTGGCCTGCGTTGATGACGGATGCGGCGACGGCGCCGTGGGCTGCTGCTTCAATGTCGGCGTCGTCAAAGACCAGGAAAGGCGCCTTGCCGCCGAGTTCCAGATGTACCCGTTTGGCCGTAGCGCTGGCGACTCCCATAATGTGCCGTCCCACGCTCGTGGAACCGGTGAAGGACACCATTGCCACGTCAGGGTGCCTGACGAGATGCTCGCCGACCACAGCCCCGGTGCCTGTAACGATGTTTACGACGCCGTCGGGGATGCCGGCGGCCTTGACCGTTTCGGCGAACAGGAGGCTTGTTCCCGGGGTGAGCTCGGAGGGTTTCAGGACGATGGTGTTGCCGGCCGCGATGGCCGGCAGGATCTTCCAGCCTGCCATCTGGAGCGGGTAGTTCCACGGAGCGATGGAGCCGACCACCCCGATGGCTTCACGCCGGATCATGGATGTTCCCCCTGCCCCGTATTCGCCTGCCGCAAGGCCCTGCAAATGCCGGGCGGCGCCGGCGAAGAATGTGGCATTGTCAACGGTGCCCGGAACGTCGAACCCCGCGGACAACCTCAGGGACTTGCCGGTCTGGGCAGTTTCAACGGCGGCGAGTTCGTCGCTGCGGCAACTGAGTTCGGTCGCCAGGCGCTGGATCGCGTCCGAGCGTTCGCCGGGTGTCCAGCGCGACCAGTCATCAAAGGCGCGCTTCGCCGAGGCAACAGCAACATCGACATCCCCCGTGTTTGCGTAGCGGATGATCTCGGCAATTTCACCGGTCACCGGGGTGACTCTCTTGGCGTCGTCGCCTGATCCCATGCGGAAGTGGCCGTCGATGAACTGATGCATCAGGAAGCTCCTGTTATGAAAGGAATGGTATTAGGGCCGGAGCGGGACCGCTGCGGTTAGTTTGTTCGGGCTACGGTGCCAGATAGAGCTTGCGAAGCGGCTCCTGCACGATCCAGGTTGTGCGCATGCCGGCGGCGAGCCTGACCAGGCTCCCCGGGCTGAGTTCGAGCGATGAAGTCGCAGTCCCTCCGTGCAGGGTCACCGTGGCCCGTCCGGAAGTGACCAGGAAGACCTCGTCCATCTCGACGTCATACATCCCGCCTTCGGACATTTCCCAGATGCCAAGCTTGAGGCCGCCGAACGTTCCGAGGTCATGCAGGCCGGTGCTGGGTGCGCCTTTTGCCACCTGGTCTGCCGGTACCTGCTCGTGGCGCAAGGCGACGGCGTTGACGTTAAGTGCCTGCCCGGGAGTCAAGAGGCCGGCCATCATGAGTCAAACCCCATTCCAATGGCGTCCATGACCCTGAGGAACGGCCCGCGCTTGCCCCGGTTCCTGTCGGCCTTCACCATCGCGGCGGTCATCAGTCGTACGCCCAGCCAGGCTATCGGTTCCGGCGGAAACGGAATCGGCTTCTTCTTCACCAACTGTAGCTCCGTTAGATGGGTCTTCTCGCCGGAAAGCAGATCCAACATCACCCTCGCTCCGAAACGGGTGGCCGCCACGCCGAGCCCCGTGTATCCGGCAGAGTGGACCACCCTGCCGGAGTATGCGGTGGTGAAGAAGGAGAAGAACCGGCTGCAGGTATCGATTGCGCCACCCCACTGGTGCGAGAACTTCACGTCCGCCAATTGAGGGAAGGTGGCAAAGAAATGAGCGGCGAGCTTACGGGAGGTTTCGGCGTTCTGTTCGTATTCTGGCTTCATGCGCCCCCCGAAATTGTAGATGGCATCATAGCCACCAAAAAGGATTCTGTTTCGTCCTTCGAGGTCCCGGGTGATCCGGTAGTAGTGGAAACGGTTGTTCAGGTCAGTCACCCCCTGCCGGTTTCGCCAGCCAACCGCGTCCATTTGTTCCTCGGTCAGGGGCTCCGTCATCAGGGCGTAGTCGTAAACCGGGACTGTGAACGGGCGTGCGCGTTTGAGCAGCGGCTGGAACACATTAGTTGCCAGAGCCACCTTCGACGCACGAACCGTAGCCGAGGGAGTATTCACAAGCACGGTATCGTCTTTCGGTTCGAGGCGTTCGACAGTGGTGTGCTCATAGATCTCCACACCCAGGTCGAGGCAGACCCGGCGCATACCCCACGCCAGTTTGGCGGGATGCACCATCAGGGCACCGTCGCGTTTCCACAAACCTGCATGGTAAAGAGGTGAGGCAATCTCCTCGGCGATGGCCGCACGGTCAAAATACTCCGTGCGCTCCCCGTCAGCGGAGTCAAGCAGCCACGGGACCTGGTGCTGTTCTGTCGCCACCTTAAGCACTCCGGTAACTTCCAGATCACAGTCGATTCCGTAACGCCGCACCGTCTCCTGGATCTCCCGCATGTTCTCCCGGCCCAGCCGGTCAAGGAGTTGGACTTCTCCGGGCAGGTGCCGCTGGCCATTGGCTGCGCCGTGGGTCAGCGACGGTTCGCAGAAGCCGCCGTTACGTCCAGAGGCAGCCCAGCCAATGCGCTGCCCCTCAAGCAGCACCACGCGTCTGCCCGGATCACGTTCTTTGGCCAGAAGGGCAGTCCACAACCCCGTGTAGCCGCCGCCCACAATCGCCAGATCCGCGGAAGTATCGGCTGACAAATGTGGCAGGGCATCCGGCCGATCCGGGTGGTCAAGCCAGTACGGGAGGGGCGCCGCCGTCGCCAATGCTTCGTCGATGTTGGCCGCCGTGGCGGCTGCCTCGGCACGGTCATAGCTAATCATTTCTCGGTTCCTTGCTTGTTGTCTGTCTTGCACCTGGCTAGTGATGGACCGACGTATCTTGTGTGGTTGGACTCGGGCTGCTGATCGGCGCTTCACCCAAGTTGATAAGGACGACGCCGGCAATCGTCACAGCAATTCCGATCAGTTGGAGGACGGTAAGTCTTTCGCTGAACGCCAAGACTCCGATGACCGCGATGAGGACGGTTCCGGCGGCGGACCAAATGGCGTAGGTGGTGCCAATGGTGAGGGACCGCAAGGCGAAACTTAGAAGGTAGAACGAGAGGGCATACCCGGCGATCATGCCGACTGTGGGCCAGGGTTTGGTGAAGCCGGCGGAGGCCTTCAAAAGAGCGGTTGCGGCGACCTCGCACAGAATGGCAGCCGTCAAGAAGAGCCAGTGCATTGCGGTTCCTTTCCCCTTTGGGAGTCAGACCTTCGTCTTGTTGGATGACTCCGACTCCACCGACGGGCGGTCTCGCCTGTAGCGGCGGCCGGTGACAAACCACCAGATCACAACGCCCGCGGACAGCACTGATACCGCGATTCCCAGCTCCTTGTAGCCTCCGTATCCAGTCACGGCGAAGCCCGTCGCGCCGACAACCAAAATCAGCGCCATGATCGCAGCCAGGACCCAGGCCAGCGGAACGAAGAACCGAGGCAGCTTGACGGGCCTCGTGGCATCGGGGCGGTCCTTACGCAGGAGCAGGAAGCCGGACACCGCCAGAATGTGGGTGAGGATGTAGCCGAGGTTGCCTGTGACGATGATGGCCAGAGGCGACTGCAGCACCACGAGCACCAATATGTTCATCACCAGCATGACGTTGAGTGCCCGTACCGGTACGCCGCGGCGATTGAGCCTGCCCACACTGCGGAATGTCATGCCTTCCTTGCCCATGTTGAAGAGCACGCGCGAAGCATCGGCAACGGAGGTCAACATGATCAGCAGGAGGGAAGCGATCAGGCACAGCACCATGAAGTCGGAGGCGCCACCTATCATCTTGGCGAAGCTCGCAATGAAGAACGTCGCGGGGTCATCGGCGATGGCCGCTTCACCCGCGTAACCACCCAGGGTGATGGGGATCAGGAAGAACACTCCCAAGCAGAATAGAACGGCGGCCTTGATCGCCTTAGTGGTGTCCTTCACGGAGTCCCGGTACTCGGGCGCAAATGTTGCGCAGACTTCCACTCCAAAAGTGGTCCACGCCATGATGTACATCCACACCAGAGCTGTGTGCAGCCCTTCGAAACCGTGAAGGTTCCAGGAGAGGTCCATCGGTGCCCACCCGGCCTGGAATGGTGGCAGCACGATGAAAACGAACAGCGGGATCATCAGAATGGCGGCAGTGACGTAGACGAACGCCATGGTCATGCGTACGCCCGCCAGGTTGATGCCATACAGGACGAAGATGACGATCAGGCCGACCAGGATCGGGAAGGTGATGGAGACCGGCCCGAAAAACAACACCCAGTCGTGACCGGGGAACCACTGCGCCTGAACGAGCGCGCCGGTGACGGCGCCGTAGGTGGCCAGGTTCGTGCCCCAGGGCAGCCAATACCCGACGCTGGCGAGCGGTCCGACCCACGGCGCCCGGCTTTTCCAAGCCTCTGCGGCGTAGTGCGCGATTCCGCCGGACGAGTCGGGAAACATGGTGGAGAGTTCCATGTAAATCCAGTTCACACCCATGGCCAGGATCATCGACGCCGCCCACAGCACGGCAGCTCCCCAGCCTCCCAGGCCGGCTACGGACGCGCCGAGCGTTGCGATAAGGGCGGCTGGCATGGTCATCGACATTGCGAAACCGTCGAACCAGCGCATTTTCTTGGGCAGTTCCACCTCGGGCGGCGGCTGCATTTGTCCTGACATGATATCTCCGATGGATTGGGGGGCGGGGCGCGGTCAGATTTCCTGTGACGGCCGCAATACATATTGATCCGATTCGCTGCATGCGTCAATAGATCATGAAAACTTTGTGTTTAGAACAAGAACATTTAGCAATTTTGGTTGACAGCGCAAAGCGGGAGGTTTAGTGTGATTTGCACCATAGTGCCTACCCTTGGAGATGCACCACCATGTCAGAAATGCCGACTCCCCCTCGGACCCAGCTCTTCATCGCCGGACAATTCAGCGACGGGAGCACCGGCGAGAGCTTCGAAGTGCGCAGCCCCGTCACCGGTCAGGCAATCGCCACCCTCCCCATCCCTGGCCAGACCGAACTCGACACAGCCGTACGCAAAGCCCACGAGGCCCAGGCCGCCTGGCGAAAACTCGGCGTATGGAAACGCGCCGAAATCAATCACCGCATCGGTGACGCGCTGGAACGCCGGATCGATGAGCTTGCACGTCTACAAACGCTGGAGCAGGGCAAACCCCTCGCCGAATCCATCGCAGATGTCAAGGAAGCCGCTCAACTGTTCCACCTGCACGCCGAAGATGCCGTCCGTCAGCATGGCGAAACACTTCCGTCGAACGACACCGCCAAACGAATGTTCACGTTCCATGCGCCAATGGGCGTCTGGGCCATCATCACGCCATGGAACTTTCCATTGCTCATGTTTGCCGAGTTCGTAGCACCCGGCTTGGCAACGGGGAACGCACACATCGTCAAACCGCCAAGCCACACATCCCTTACCGTGCTTGCAGCAATGGACGCGCTCCTCGAAGCAGGCGTCCCGGACGGTTTGGTCAGCATCCTGCCGGGCGAGGGCGATTTCGGCGGGAAACTTGTCGCCCACCCGGGCATCGACGCCATCGGATTCATCGGGTCCTCAGCTACCGGGGCCAAGATTCAAGCTACGGCTGGCCTGAAACCATCGATCATGGAATGCTCCGGCAACGGCCCCGTTGTCGTCCTCGAAGATGCCAACATAGCCCGAGCCGCAAAAGCCGCAGTAGACGGCGCCTTTTTCTGCGCGGGACAGGTCTGCTGCGCTACGGAGCGGGTAATCGTTCACCGCAACGTTCACGACGACTTCATCGAAGCCGTGCTGAAGTACTCCACCACCGTGTCCCTCGGTAACCCGTTTGATCCCGCGACCAACCTGGGGCCGTTGAACAACGAAGGTGTCGCAGCCAAGATGGACCGCCATCTCGCGGACGCGCGGGCACGGGGATTGGATGTGCTGCTCGGTGGTGCCCGGCAGACGGGGTTCCCGACTGACCTGTACTACCCGTTCACGGTGGTGGACGGCGTGACTGAGGACAGCCTGCTCTCCCGCGAGGAATCCTTTGGGCCTGTCCTGCCCGTCCTCACCGGCGCTGACGACGACGATATCCTGCGCATTGCCAACGCCGACGCCCTCGGACTGCAGTCAGCCGTGTTCACGGAAAATCTGACCAAGGCATACCGGTTCATAGAAGAACTTGAGACTGGGCAGGTGGTCGTCAACGATTCCAACGGCTGGTGGGATGTGAACATGCCCTTCGGCGGCGCCGGGGGCAAGGGCACCGGCTGGGGTCGAATTGGAGGCGCCTACACATTGAACGACATGACCAATGTCCGGACCGGCGTGATCCACCTGGGCGCGTAAGGGGCAACACGACAGCAGGCCGACGCATCACGCGTTCCGTAACCCCAGCTGGGGTCAACCCCCAGCTGGGGACGTGCCCCTGCATTTGACCCACACCGCACTGCAGGTAAAACTGGCCAAATGGTCGACGACGGTAAAGAACAACAGTCCTCACGCCCACGGAGCAAGGACAGCACGGAGGCAACGATGGAACAGCACAACGGCGGATCCCGCTTGGACGACGTCGATCGTCAACTCATAGCTGCCTTGCAGCTTAATGGCCGCAAACCCTTCAAAGAGATAGCCGATGAATCGGGCATCCCCGCCTCTTCAGTTCGCTACCGTGTCCAGAGACTCGAAGAATCGGGGATACTGCAGATCGTCGGAATCGCCAATCCCTTGGCCATCGGCTTCGACAGGCTGGCCATGGTGGGCCTTAAATGCGCGCCAGGCACTGGCCGGGATGTCTGCAAAAGCTTGGCAGAGTTTCCGGAGACCAGCTATGTCATCCTCACCGCAGGGACTTTTGATGTCATGGTCGAAGTAGTCTGCCGGGATCTGCCGCACTACACCGAGTTTCTCTACGAGCGCCTTCAACTCGTTCCGGGCGTTCAGTCCACTGAGACGTTCTTCGTTCTTGAAGCCCATAAGCTCGCCTACGGATGGGGCGTCGGCAACTGAGCCGGCCGCGCTCGAACACACCCAATTTCTATGCCGCAGCGGTGCCTCACGTCACGATGCGAATCACCGGGGAGACAGCCATGGTCAATTGGCGCATCAGGGACTTCCACTCGTCCGATCTGGACGGCATTCTGCACCTTTGGGAGTCGCTCAAGGCTGACGGTGTTGAGCCCGTCTATGCACTCTCAGAGGTACTGGCGTCATGTGAAAAAGACCATGCGGTGGTTGCGGTCCACGGCGACCAGGTGGTGGGTGCCGCCGTGGGACGCGCCGCGCACGACCAAGGCTGGGTGGTTTTTCTGGCCACACTGACAGAGTTCCGCGGCCACGGCATCGGCACTTCGCTGCTGGCCGCCGTCGAGAACCGGATGGCTCCGCACGGGCTCAACAAGTTGTCCGCACTCATGCCCGAAACGGAGACGCGCGTTGAAGCGTTCCTGGGCCGCGGTTTCGTGGTGAAGAAGAACCCGCGCTATTTCGAGCGCACCATTCCCGTGCAGCGTCAGGAGTTGGAGCCGCTGAGCCTGCTCGGTGGCAGGATCCTGGCGCGTGATCTGTGGCAGAACGTGGCCGGGATGAAGCATGAAAAGGAACTCCTGGAGCGCCGGTTGGTCCTGCCCCTGGCCGAAGCCGACCTCGCCGACGAGTATGGCGTGGTGCCGCCGCGGGCCGTCGTGCTGTTCGGTCCGCCAGGTACCGGCAAGACGACCTTCGCCAAGGCCATCGCGTCGCGGTTGGAGTGGCCGTTCGTGGAGGTCTTCCCCTCGCGGTTGGCCGCTGACCCCAAGGGCCTGGCCGCTGCGCTGCGTGAGACGTTCCTGGAAATCGCTGAGCTGGAACACGCTGTGGTGTTCATCGACGAGGTGGAGGAGATCGCGTCGCAGCGCGCGGGCGATCCGCCGTCTCCGCTGCAGGGCGTCACCAACGAGCTGCTCAAGATCATCCCGGCCTTCCGCGAACAACCCGGCCGCCTCCTGGTCTGCGCAACAAACTTCATCCGCGCCTTGGACACGGCATTCCTCCGCCACGGCCGCTTTGACTATGTCATCCCTATCGGACTACCGGACGTCCACGCCCGCGAAGCCATATGGCAGCGTTTCATCCCCGCAACCATAGTGGACTCGGTTGATGTAGCCGGGCTGGTGGAGCGTACCAAGGGCTTTTCGCCCGCGGACATCGAGTTCGCCGCGCGAAGCGCGTCCCAGCGCGCTTTGGAGAAGGCAGTGTACGACGGCGGTGGTGCTTCGGGCGGTTCGGCCCGCGCCTCAGGCGCCTCGTCGAACGGACGCAAGGGCCCGGTCAAGCAGGACTACCTCGACGCGATCGCCGATACACGCACCACCGTGAGCGAGCAGGTCCATCGAGAATTCCTCGAGGACATCGTCGCCTTGGGCCGGGTGTGAGCTGTTTCATTGATTACTGCCGCGCGTTCATTGATTGCCGCCGAGCACAGCTTGGGCTGCCGCTCATGGGACTGCTTTTCGAACGAGACAGGCTCCAGTCAACCCTTCATTTTGGGCATTCTTTGTGGTCCCACCTAGGGTTGCCCATAATGCAGAGGCCCGGGCTAGCAGGACGTCCCTGATCTCCTCGGCGCGGGATTGACCTGGCCTGCTGAGGGCTGCGATGACTCCGAGTGCGCCCATGAACTTATGATGCACGCCGAAACCCGGCATGCTGAGCGGGTCCGATCATGCCGGTGCTCCGTGGCTTCTCCCCCATCCGAGCGTCCAGCCTTGTTAAGTCTTTGTTCAAAATCGTCATTTCCGGGCCATAGCGGCGACGATCAGCTCCCCCGGTGTCGGGCCGGCATTACTGCTGGGATTTCTCTACGCCGTCGTCGTATGCATTTGTGATGGAATGATGCGGTGGCGCTGTCTGAGGTGGTTTACGACTCGGTTAGGCTGCTGAATGAAGACTCGACGACGCGCATCGCCGACAGGGCAGCCGGTGCGCCACAGTATGCGCTGGCATGAATGACGAGTTCGACGATTTCTTCTCGTGTGAGTCCGTTGGTCAGCGCAGCTCTGGTGTGGCCGACCAGTTCCTCATGGGCCCGCAACGCCACAAGGATGCTCAATGTGGCTATGCTTCTGCTCCGCCTATCGAGGCCGTCCCTGGACCAGACGGCGCCCCATACGTGCTCGGTGATGTGTTCCTGCAGTGGCCAGGCCGGCGTGTCAGCCGCCCTAGTGAGTGCCTTGTCTACGAAGGCATGCCCCATTACTTGCCGCCGGATGCTCAATCCTCGATCCATCCCCGGAGATGTCTTCCTGAGCTGCGCGTGAGTTAATTGTGCTGATTCTGAATCAACCATTTTTCGTCGCTTTCTTCGGCCTGATGCTTCGGGTTACCAGCCGCGCTGGGCGAGGCGGTGCGGCTGCGGGATTTCATCGACGTTGATCCCGACCATGGCCTCGCCCAGGCCGCGGGAGGCCTTGGCGATTTCGTCCGGGTCATCGAAGAACGTGGTGGCCTTCACGACGGCGGCGGCACGCTGGGCCGGGTTGCCGGACTTGAAGATGCCGGAGCCGACGAAGACGCCGTCGGCGCCGAGCTGCATCATCATGGCGGCGTCGGCCGGGGTGGCGATGCCGCCGGCGGTGAACAGGACGACGGGGAGCTTGCCGGCGGCAGCAACTTCCTTGACCAGGTCGTACGGGGCCTGCAGTTCCTTGGCGGCGACGTAGAGCTCGTCCTCGGCCATGCCGGCCAGCCGCTTGATCTCGGCGCGGATCTGGCGCATGTGGCCGGTCGCGTTGGAGACATCGCCGGTGCCGGCCTCGCCCTTGGACCGGATCATGGCCGCACCCTCGTTGATGCGGCGCAGGGCCTCACCGAGGTTCGTGGCACCGCAGACGAAGGGAATCGTGAAGTTCCATCTGTCGATGTGGTGGGCGTAGTCGGCCGGGGTCAGGACCTCGGACTCGTCGATGTAGTCCACGCCGAGGGTCTGGATGACCTGGGCCTCGACGAAGTGCCCGATCCGGACCTTCGCCATGACCGGGATGGACACGGCCGCGATGATCGCCTCGATCATGTCCGGGTCCGACATCCGGGACACGCCGCCCTGGGCGCGGATGTCGGCCGGGACGCGTTCCAGCGCCATGACGGCCACGGCCCCGGCATCCTCGGCGATGCGGGCCTGCTCGACGTTGACGACGTCCATGATGACGCCGCCCTTGAGCATCTCCGCCATGCCGCGCTTGACGCGGCTGCTGCCCGTGACGCTGTTCGCCGAAGCGACGACGTTGCGGTTCATATCAGGTACAGACACAAAAACCCCTGTGAATAGGTGGATGGCTGGCCTTATCGGGCTTGATGAAGCCTGGCCGTGAGCGACGATCAACCGCGTGGTGGGCGCCCTAGGGGTGAAGCTGCCCGGCAGAGTTACCCCTTGTGGAGGCAACGCAATTAATCTACCATCGATTGTATTCGACGCAATAAAAGTTGCATACCCCCTTCAGGAGATTCAATTGACGATGCACTCGGCAACCCTTGCAATCAACGAAGCCATCCAGAAGCGCAAAGCTTCTGGTGAAGAGGTCCTCCACCTCGGTTTCGGAGAGGCCGGACTTCCCGTACCGGAATTCATCTCAAAGGTCCTTCAAGAGGCCGCCATACAGAACAGTTACGGCGCCGTTGTCGGTTCCGTCGCCGCCCGCGAGGCAGGCGCGGGCTGGTTCACCCGGCGTGGAATTTCCACCACCGCTGACCAGATAGTTTTTGCTCCCGGCAGCAAAGCGCTTCTGTTCGCAGCCATTGCCGTTCTTCCGGGCGACCTTATTTTGGCGAGGCCTTCCTGGGTGAGCTACGCCGCCCAGGCTGCCCTGCTGAACAAGCCAGTCATCGACGTGCCTATCCCGGCCGAGGCCGGCGGCATCCCTGACCCGGCGCTCCTTGAGGACGTTATTCAGCGCGCTCTGGAGGCCGGCCGCAAACCGGGCATCCTGCTTCTGACGGTTCCCGACAACCCCACAGGAACCGTAGCCGGGGAAGCGGCTGTCAAGGAACTGTGCGCCATTGCCGAAAAATACAGCTTGGCCATCATCTCGGATGAGATCTATGGCGAAGTGGTCCACAACGGAACCGCGCCAAGCGCCGCCCGATACCTCGAAGAACGCACCATCATCACGACAGGTCTGTCCAAATCGCTGGCGCTGGGTGGATGGCGAATCGGCTTCGCACGGGTCCCGCACAACGAATGGGGAGATCAGGTCCTGCAGGACATCATCGGCGTAGCCAGCGAGGTGTGGTCCAGCCTGGCGGCACCGATGCAGGCGGCTGCCGCCTACATCCTGGACGAGCCGGACGAAGTCCGGGAACACATCGCAACGTCCACCGCTCTGCATTCCAAGGTCGCCAATGCCGTCTACAACGAATTCATTGCCGCGGGAGCTACCTGCCGCAAGCCAGAAGCCGGCTTCTACATCTACCCGGATTTCGAACCAGTCCGGTCCACATTGGCCCGAAAAGGAGTCCACACGAGCGCCGATCTCGCGGCTACCCTCCTGGACCGGCACGGCGTCGGGGTCCTCGCCGGAGAGGCATTCGGCGACGATCCGGTGGGACTTCGCGCACGCGTGGCAACCAGCCTGCTCTATGGGACCACAGCCGAGGAACGGTGGGAGGCTCTTCAGTCCCCCGACCCGCTGCAGCTTCCCTGGATCGCCAAGTCTCTGGACCATCTCCGCCGGGCACTCACTGAACTGACGGCCGAATAAGGGCCAGCCCGGGACTGGAAAGAGGCGGCAATGTCAAAACTAGTGGAAAGCGCCCGTATCGCAGTCAGCGACATCGGCAGCGGCAACACGGTGGCAGTCGGAGGCTTCGGTCTGTGCGGCATCCCAAGCACTCTGATCAAAGCCCTGCTTGAACAGGGCACTGAAGGCCTTGAAGTTGTCAGCAATGACTGCGGCGTGTACGGACAGGGCCTGGGGATGCTGCTGGATGCCGGAAGGATCTCCAGAGTAACGGCTTCCTACGTGGGGGAAAACAAGGAATTTGCCAGGCAATACCTCTCCGGCGAATTTGAAGTTGAGCTCACTCCCCAGGGAACGCTCGCCGAACGGCTCCGGTGCGGCGGGGCCGGCATCGGCGGATTCTATGTGCCGGCCGGAACGGGAACAGCCGTCCAGGACGGCGGCCTGCCCTGGCGCTACAACACCCGCGGGGAAGTCGAAGTGGCATCCTCGCCGAAAGAAGTGCGCGCTTTCGACGGGGTTCCGATGGTGCTCGAAACCGGCATCCGCACTGATTTCGCCCTCGTCCGGGCGGCAGTAGCGGACACTGCCGGAAACGCACGTTTCAACCTTTCGGCAAGCAATTTCAATCCCCTGGCAGCTATGGCCGGCAGGATGACCATCCTGGAGGCGGAGAAGGTGGTTGAAGCCGGTCAGCTTGGACCCGATAACATCCATCTCCCCGGGATATTCGTTCATCGGATCGTGCAACTCACCCCCCGAGCAGGCGCGCGATAAACACATCGAAAGACGAACTATAGCCATGGAACACGCAAGGCAGGAGACCTGAAATGCCGTGGGACAGAAACGGAATTGCCGCCCGGGCAGCTGAGGAGCTCAGACCTGGAGAGTACGTCAACCTCGGCATCGGGTTGCCGACGTTGATAGCAAACTACCTTCCCCCCGGTATGAACGTTGCGCTTCAATCGGAAAACGGAATCCTTGGGGTCGGGCCTTACCCAACGAAAGAGTCCGTGGATCCGGATCTCATCAACGCCGGCAAGGAAACTGTCACCTTGAGCACCGGTGCGAGCTGCTTCGACTCCGCACTAAGTTTCGCCATGATCCGCGGGGGGCATCTGGACGCAGCAGTTCTGGGTGGCATGCAGGTGAGCGTCCAGGGCGATCTCGCAAACTGGATGGTCCCCGACAGCATGGTCAAAGGCATGGGCGGAGCGATGGATCTTGTCCATGGCGCTGCCAGGCTGATCATTGTCATGACCCACACCGCCAAGGACGGGTCAGCCAAGCCGGTTGACCGCTGCACTCTGCCCCTGACCGGCAGGGCTGTCGTCACCAGGGTCATCACCGACCTCGCCGTGCTGGACATCAACGCTGCAGACGGGGCATTCGACGTCATCGAGCTGGCGCCGGGGATTTCCTTCGAAGATGTCAGCATGCACACGGGTGCCCCCGTGCATGACCGCATCCGGCAAAAGACAGGAAAGTAACCAGATGAAGCATCCCAGAGCCGCAGTCATCGTGGATGGCGCCCGCACCCCGATCGGAAAGCTCAACGGCGCGCTGCGCTCCCTCCCCGCCAGCAGCCTCGCCGCCAAGGCAATCGAGGCAGCGCTGAAGAGTGCCCGAGTCAGGCCAGAAGACGTTCAATACACGATCATGGGTCAGGCGCTGGGGGCAGGTGCGGGCCAGAATCCGGCCCGCACGGCCGCCTTGGAGGCCGGCATCCCGCTAAATGTTCCCGCTCTCACCGTCAACAAAGTCTGTCTGTCCGGCAGCTCAGCGGTTCTCTTGGCTCAAGCCCTGATCATCACTGGTGTCCACGACGTCATAGTGGCGGGGGCATGGAATCCATGAGCCAGGCCCCACGTCTTCTGCGCGGGACACGGACGGGAATGCCTTACGGTGACGCCGCGTTGACGGATCACATTCTGCATGACGGGCTGTGGGACCAGAAAACTGAGCAACCTATGGGCCCTCTCACGGAAGAAGCCAACGCGCGGATCCATGGTCTCACCCGTGGGGAACAAAACGCGCTTGCCGCCCGCAGCCACAGGCTTGCACTCCGCGCACAGGGACTCAACCTGTTCACCGAGGAAATAGTCCCGGTCACCATGACCGATCACCGAGGCAGGACAACTGTCATAGCGGAAGATGAAGGAATCCGAGCCGATACCACTGCAGAGACCCTTGCACGGCTCAGGCCAGCGTTTAACAGCACAGGTACCATCACGGCGGGGACATCAACCCAGCTTTCCGACGGTGCAGCGGCGATGGTCATTTCCAGCAAAGAGTTCGCCGAAGAGCACGGTCTTTCCTGGATCGCCGAGATCGCCGGGGCGGCCACGGTTGCCGGTCCGGACACGACCTTGCAGGAACAGCCCGCTGCGGCCATCCGACTCGCCTGCAGGAACGCGGGCATTTCAATCAGCGATCTTGATCTCGCCGAGATTAACGAAGCATTTGCCGCTGTCGCTTTGAGCAGCATGGCCGGGTTGAACCTGGACGAGGACAAAGTCAACGTCAACGGGGGTGCGATAGCGCTCGGCCATCCCCTCGGAATGTCGGGCGTACGCGTCATTCTGCACCTGGCCAAAGAACTGCAGCGCCGTGGCGGCGGATTGGGAGTTGCCGCGCTCTGCGGGGGGCGGTGGCCAAGGTGACGCCGTCGTCCTTTACAGCCAGACCCCCGACAACAGGGAGGGAAGAATGCCATGAAAAAGCGTTCAAATTACCACAGTGACAGCACCAGCGTGCAGATTTCTCCGTCTCCGGAGACTCTGCAGAGCCGAACGATCCTGCAGCCGCGAAGGCGCATACAATCGGCTCATACAGCGGCAACAGGATCCCACTGCCCACAGACTGGAGTGTGGGCCTCGGCCACCGGAGTCCGACGACCCATTTTTGAAGGCGAGATCATGCCCCCGCTATCCAATCGGACCGCCCGCTGGACTCTGTACAAGGCAGGGCTCCCATCCCGAGCTCTGTGCTGAACCACAACGCTAAATAAAGGTGTAGGCCAGACGTCACGTGATTGACGACACACGCAACACGAGCTAAATTTACACGCAAGATACACAACTTTTCTTGCTTTAAGACAACTCCACGCAATTCATATTGCATTCACTTTCCCCAAAGGCGGCGTCATGACCGACTTACGTTCCCTCGTATCAACATCCCCGGAGAATGCAGTGACCACACCGATCCTTTCCCTCCAAGGCGTCAACAAGAGCTTCGGAAATACCCAGGTCCTCCGCGACATCTCGCTCGACATCAAACGCGGCGAGGTCATTGTCGTTATCGGCCCGTCCGGATCAGGCAAATCCACACTTTGCCGGACCATGAACAGGCTGGAGAGCATCGACAGCGGGAAGATCGTCTTCAATGACCGCGACCTGCCTGTCGAAGGGAAGGCCCTGGCTGCCATGCGTTCCAACATCGGCATGGTTTTCCAGTCGTTCAACCTTTTTCCCCATATGACTGTCTTGGAAAACATCATGCTGTGCCCTGTTCGGGTGCGGCGCGAAAACAAGCAGCAGGCCGAACAGCATGCCCGCGCACTCCTGGACCGCGTCGGTCTCGCAGAGAAGGCTGACGCTTACCCTGCGCAGCTCTCGGGCGGGCAACAGCAACGAGTAGCCATCGCACGCGGCCTGGCGATGCGCCCGGAAGTCATGCTGTTCGACGAACCGACTTCGGCTTTGGACCCCGAGATGGTCCGTGAAGTCCTGGACGTGATGAGAAGCCTGGCCGACGAGGGCATGACTATGGTTGTTGTGACCCACGAAATGGGCTTCGCCAAGGCCACGGCTGACCGGGTCATTTTCCTCGACGGCGGCCAGATCCTCGAGGACGCACCGCCCATTGAGTTCTTCGCCGCTCCGAAATCAATCCGAGCCAAGGACTTTCTCTCACGCGTTCTCGAACACTAAGCCCCATCTGCCGCATCCCCATCAACTCTTCGGAGGAATCAGTATGAAAGCCAGACGCAACACCATCATCACCACCGCATTTCTTGCCGCCGTGACCGCACTGACGTCTTGCAGTTCAGGCGTCGCAGGCCCGGCAGCCAGTGACCAGCCTAAGGTCAACAGCGCTGCGACGTTCGCCGCCGGCTCTACGATGCAGAAAATCCATGATGCCGGCAAGATCACCATCGGCACAAAGTTCGACCAGCCGCTTTTCGGCCTGAAAAACCCGACGACGAACCAGCCCCAAGGATTCGACGCTGAAATCGGCAAGATCGTCGCCGCAGACCTCGGCATTCCCGCAGACAAGATCGAGTGGGTCGAAACAGTGTCGGCCAACCGGGAACCGTTCCTGCAACAGGGCCGCGTGGACCTTGTCCTGGCGACCTACACAATGAACGCCAAAAGGGCGGAAGTCATCAACTTCGCCGGACCGTACTACATTGCGGGCCAAAGCCTTATGGTCCAGAAGGGCAACCCCCTCGGAATCAAGGGGCCTGATGACCTTGCTGGGCACAAAGCCTGCTCCGTTGAAGGATCCGCGTCCTCAACCAACATCCGCAAGCTTGTCCCGACAGTCCAAGTCACAACATTTGACTCCTACTCCAAGTGCGCAGATGCCCTGAAAAACGGTCAAGTCGACGCTGTCACCACTGACAACACCATCCTCGCCGGCCTGCGGAGCCTTGACCCGGATTCCTTTGACCTTGTGGACGTCGCGTTCACCAAGGAGCCCTACGGCATCGGCATTGCCAAAGACCGCCAGGACCTTGCCGATTTCGCCAACGAGGCGCTGAAGAAGGCCTTCTCGGACGGTGGCTGGGCCAAGGCCTGGGACTCCACAGCCGGAAAGATCCTCGGGCCCGCCCCGCAGCCTCCGGTACTGGGACAGTTCTAAGAACCGGAGACGCCGTTCATGGACATCCCACTGAAATATGCTTCCCTGTTGCTGGAGGCGCTGGGAAGCACTCTCCTTCTGAGCTTTGCCGGCGGCGGGCTCGCCCTGATCCTTGGACTTGCGGTGGGCCTGTCACGGCTGAGTCCAGTTCCAGCCTTGGAACGGGCCGGAACGTTCTATGTGGAAACGATCAGGAACACGCCGTTGACAGTAGTGTTCTTTATCATCGTCTTCGTCTTGCCGCAGGTTGATCTGGCCCTTCCAAACTACACGGCAACCGCCGTTGCCTCCCTTGGCATCTACACGGGCGCCTTCGTTTCCGAGGCTATCCGGGCCGGGGTCAACACCATCGGCGTCGGGCAGGCCGAAGCGGCGCGAGCCTTGGGGCTCACCTTCGGACCCAGCATGGGTCTGGTGATTCTTCCCCAGGCTGTCCGGGCGGTTGTCCCGCCCATGGCGAACGTATGGATAGCTCTGGTAAAGAACTCCTCCATTGCAGCTGCCTTCGGTGTAACCGAGCTGACAGCAGCCGGCCAGCGCATCAACTTCCAGGAGCCGGGAGCTGTCGTGGCGGCCCTGATGTGGATCGCCGCAGCATACCTGATCATCACATTGAGCTCCGGACAGATATTCCGGATCCTGGAAAGAAAACTGGCGGTAGCCCGATGAGTTCCGTACTGTTTGACCGGCTGGGGCCGCGTGGCCGTAGAACCTCGCGCATAGCCAGTATGATCGCTGGCACTCTATTGGCACTAGTGCTCGTCATCATCGTGATGAGACTGGAGTCCAAGGGTCAGCTCGAAGGACAGCGATGGGCCATCCTTTTGGACCCGGCTTCCGGGGTTCCGCAGACGCTCGGCAGAGCGCTGCTGGCAACCCTTCAGGCAGCGCTGTTAGGCATGGTATTTGCACTCATCGTTGGTGCCCTCCTGGCGGCAATGCGGCTCTCCTCACGCCGCGCACTCAGCATCAGTGCCTCCATTCTCGTGGAAGGCTTCAGGGGCGTCCCGCTTTTGCTCCTCATGCTGTTCGCTGCGCTCGGATTGCCGCAGATCGGTATCGAACTTAACGTACTCACGATGGTCGTGATGGCACTGGTGGTGTACAACTCAGCCGTGATTTGCGAAATCATCAGGGCTGGAATCGAGTCCATCGGAAGAGGTCAAACCGAAGCTGCGCTGGCAATGGGAATGCGCCCCCTGCAGATTCTCTTCCGCATCCTCATGCCTCAGGCGATCCCGGCCATGACTCCCCTGCTGGTAAGCCAGCTGGTGATTCTTCTCAAGGACACATCCATCGGTTACGTCATCGGGTACGCCGAACTGCTGCGCAGCGGACGCTCACTGGTCGAGTTCTACGGCAACAGATATGGCTTGCAGATCTACTTGGCCGTCGCTCTCATCTACATCCTCACAAACGTGCTCGTTTCTCTGACGGCGCGCCGGCTGACCAACCGCAACGTCAAGAAACCGAAGTCCCCGGCTCCGGAGTCCCCTCTGCTGACCGAGGACGGCCCCGTCGCACCGCAACCGACAACAAATCCCGTCCATTAATTCGCAGCAAGGCCGCCGCGTCTTGACGACATGACACCCTCTTTGGCCCGGAAGGCTCCCCGATGACCAGCACGCATGTACTACCAGCAACAGAGCCGCTCAGCCGCGGAACGCAGGCTTGGGAAAATGCCCAGAGCCAGCTCACGGACGCGGCCCAGTCACTTGGATATGATGACGGGCTGCACCAGCTCCTTGCCAGGCCCCGCAGAGAAATGACAGTTAGTGTGCCGCTGCGCCGGGACAACGGCGATGTGGAAGTGCTCACGGGCTACCGCGTCCAGCACAATTTTTCGAGAGGGCCAGCCAAAGGCGGCCTTCGGTTCAGCCCGGACGTGTCCCTGGATGAGGTGCGCGCGCTCTCAATGTGGATGACGTGGAAATGTGCCCTCCTGGACGTGCCTTATGGCGGAGCCAAAGGTGGCGTAACCATCGATCCACGCTGCTACTCCACTCGTGAACTCGAACGGGTTACGCGCAGATACACCAGTGAAATCCTGCCCATTATCGGTCCGGAACGGGACATACCAGCGCCGGACATCGGCACCGATGAACGAACCATGGCATGGATGATGGACACCTACTCAGTCAATGTGGGGTACACGGTTCCGTCCGTTGTCACCGGAAAACCGGTAAGCATTGGCGGCTCTTTGGGGCGGTCCTCAGCCACGTCCAAGGGAGTGGCCCACATTTCCCTTGCCGGGCTTGAGCACTTAGGCCTCCAGCCCGGAAAATGCTCCGCCGCCGTGCAGGGTTTCGGGAAGGTCGGAGCAGGCACAGCAGCGTACCTCGCTGATGCCGGCGTCAGGGTCCAGGCCGTGAGTGATCAGTACGGCGCCATCTACGCGGAAGACGGTATCGATGTACCGGCGCTGACCGAGCATGTCGCTCACACCGGCACAGTCAACGGATTCCCCGACGGCGATCCACTGGACCCCAGCGCTCTTCTGGAGCTGGACGTGGATGCCCTAGTTCCGGCGGCCGTGGAGGGCGTCCTGACCGAGGACAACGCGCCACGCGTGAGGGCGAAGCTCATTGTCGAAGGCGCCAACGGTCCCACCACGGCGGCAGCCGACCAAATACTCAACGACCTCGGTGTTCTGGTAGTCCCTGATATCCTGGCCAATGCCGGCGGCGTCATCGTCTCCTACTTCGAGTGGGTCCAGGGTAACCAGGCCTATTGGTGGACTGCTGCGGAAGTGGACGAACGGCTCAAACAACGAATGCTAGCTGCTTGGGAGTCCCTGGTCGCCTCCAGCCAGGAAACGGGACTCTCCCTCCGGCGGACGGCGACCATCACTGCAGTGAAGCGCGTAGCCGATGCTCATCTGATCCGAGGCATGTACCCCTAAGGCAAACAGGAGACTTTACGGCTCCAGTGTGCGGCGATTGCAACCGAACCCCGTCAATGCAACTATAGTTGCATTGACGGGGTTCGGTTCGTGCACATAGGGGAGAGTTGATGGCCGAGTTGGAGACGTACTCGCAGTTGCAGGCGGAGCTACAGTCCAAAATGGAATCATTGGCCCCGGGCCAGCAACGTATCGCCCGGGTCCTGCTCACCGACCCCGAAGGTACCGCCTTCCGAAGCATCGCTGAGACCGCAAAAATTGCTGAGGTCAATCAGTCGTCCCTGGTCCGGTTCGCCACAATGCTGGGGCTCAAGGGGTACCCGGCTTTGGTCCGCCTCTGCCGGGAACATTTGGCTGACCAAGCCAACCTCATCAGAAGATTCGATCGCGTTCAGCAGCGTCCAGGCAGCATCCAGTCTCTGTTCGCCGGTGTACTGGACCATGAAACGGACAACCTCACCAGAACATATGCGCGCATCGATGAGGCCGACTGGAATTTGGCGGTAAAATCATTGACCGATGCCCCCTGGGTTTATGTCATGGGTCTCAGAAAATGCGCTCCCGTGGCACAGCTGCTGAGCTACTTATTGAGACTGGTGCGTCCCGGAGTGGAGCAGATTGCTCCGGCAGCAGGCATGTTCGTTGACCAGCTGCGTGACCTGGATCCGGACGGCGTTTTTGTGGCAATCGCGATCCGTAGGTACACCGCTGACACAGTCCGTGCGCTTAATTATGCCAAGAACCGGGGACTAAAGACGATCGCGCTGACCGACGATTCAGCCTCGCCGCTGGCACGGCTGGCCGACACTACGTTCTATATCGAAACGGAAGGCGTCACAATCCTACGGTCAATGACGGTCTTCATATCCATCGCCCAGACCTTGGCGACAGCTGTGACGATCCAGAACGGTGCCCGCAGCAGACAGGAGCTGCTGATAGACGAGCAACTCCTTGAGGACTTTAACGTCTACTCGGAGATGTAAAGGGCACTCCATGGCGCGGGTCAAACCGTGAGCAAGCACTGGCGCCAAACGAGGCTGCCCAACGTTGTTGTGCGATCGGGAGACGAAAATATCTGATGTCATCGGGGGTCGAGTCGACGAAGCAGAGCCGGAACCAGCCGCCGTCTCAGCTTGGTTGGGTATCCGGCGTTTGGGCCCTGGTGTCGCGAAGCTATCGGGCAGGTCCGCTCGCTGGCGCTGAGAGAGTTTTGTGGTGTTAGGCGTTCTCATCGGCTTATTCGTAAGGGTTGGTGGGTGCTGAGATCACGGTCAGGCTGGATGTGAGCAGTTCGGGTGGGCCGTCGGTCGAAGCGCGGAACGTCCCGGTTACCGTGACCCATTGGTCGACGGAGGGCGGGCTGCCTGTCCAGCCGATCACCCGGACTACGGAGGCGGACCCGTCGGCGGCGCAGCAGGCGATCTGGTAGCGTGCGATCCGGAACCCGGTCGCATCGTCGGGCTTCGCCACGAACGCGGTGAGGCGTACCGGCGTAGAGCCGAAGCTCTTACCGTCGTTGTCGGCTGCGCGCAGGTTGAACTCCCGCAGGGGCATCGGTGCGGTCTGGCCTTGCGGTAGCGGGTCGAACGTTTGGCCGCCGGCCGCGACTGTCAGGGTCGCGTTGCGATCGATGCCGTAGCTGCCTAGCGCGGGTGGGGCGACGAGCAGCGCCACGACGGCGGCGAGCAGCAACCACGCCACGCCGGTGCCGTGCGCGTGCTCAGCATCGCTGCCGCGGTCGGGGTGGTCGCCGCGACCGCCCACGTGCGCCATCCAGCGCGACGCCAGTGTGCGTTTCACGCAGACCAGGCCCAGCCCGACCAGCAGAACACCTGCGACCAGGAGCATCCAGCCCACCTCGACGCGTACGTATCTGGCGTATGTCCCGCTGACCGAGAGCCAGACCAGCATCGTACCTACCAGGAGCACTGTCGTGGCGCGGGCAGCTTCGTTCACAGCAGCCACCACCCGACTAGACAGGCGGCCGTTACTGCGAGCGTGATCGTCATCAACGAAAACCGCCAGGCGAACCGGGGGCCGAACGTTCCGGCCTGCAACGCAATGAGCTTCAGGTCTGCCATCGGCCCGACGACGAGGAAGACCAGCCGCGCGGTGAGGGAGAACTGGCTCAGCCCGACGGCGACGAAGGCGTCTGCTTGTGAGCAGAGGGAGAGCAGGATCGCTAGGAGTGCCATCACGAGCACCGAAAGCACCATCGACCCGGCAACCGAGTCGACCCATGCACTGGGCAACAGCGTCTGCATGGTTGCGGCCGCGGCGGCTCCGATCACCAGGAAGCCGCCGGTCTGCAGGAAATCGTGCTGGGCCGTGGAAAGGAAGACGTTCAACTTCGATCCCGAGCGGGTCGGCTGCGAACGGACCCGGGCGAGCAGGTCGTCCCGGCCGAGGGCCTGCCACACGTACCCCACCGCGATGGAGGCGGCAAGGCTTGCCAGCATCCGGCCGAGCACCATCTCGGGGGTGTTCGGAAAGGCAACCGCCGTCGCGGCCAGGACGACGGGGTTGATGGCCGGTGCTGACAGCATGAAAGCCAACGCCGCTGCAGGGGTGAGTCCGCTGGCGATGAGCCGTGCGGCGATGGGCACGGAGCCACACTCGCAGCCGGGGAGCGCGGTTCCGGCGGCGGCCGCCGCGGGGACGGCGAGGACCGGTCGCCGGGAAAGCAGCCGGGCGATGGCGGTGGGCGGCACAAGAGCTGCGATGGTGGCGCTGACTATGACTCCGAGGACGAGGAACGGGAGAGCCTGAACGGTGATGGCGACGAACACCGTGGCCCAGTTCGCCGCGGCCGGATTCTCAAGCAGTCCTGTGAGGGCCGGCCGAGCCAACACGGCCACCAGAATGATCGCGGAGACCAGCGCCAGTCCGGCTTCGCGCGGGCGCTTCTCCTTGGCGTGCGAGGCGTCCCCCCCCGTGTTCTCCGTGCGTGGGAGGCAGCGCAGCCAGGAGTGCGATTTGGTCAAGTCCTGAGGGTGCACCGCCAAGATCCGCACTTCTGTGTGAATTATTCACTGTCTATTCCTTTCTGTCTTGAAACATTCGACGATTGATCGGCCGCGAGTGACTAGGGAGTCCATACACTGTTTTCATCTCCCACCGACGAAATGTCCGCCCCGTGATCATCACCTGGTGATGATCACGGGGCGGAGATTTCGTCGGAATGGCTCGGGTATCGGAACTTCGTTTTGCGCGCAGTACGGACGGGTTGTCGGTGACAAGGGAGAGCGTACGGTCGTCGCGTGCGTGCACTCGTGCTGTGGCTACCCTGACGGCGGAGGGCTGCTGGCTACCGACAACAGTGCTGGCCGCGCCTACGACTCGCCACGGGCGATCGGCAAGCCAGGCAGTGTCTCGGTCGGCTCGCCGCTACGGAGCGCGAACTCGCCGTTGATGATGACGTCAACCATCCCCTCCGAGTACTGCTGCGGATCTTTGTAAGTGGCTTTGTCGCGAAGCTTCTCGAGGTCGATGACATTGATGTCGGCATAGAACCCTTCCTTGATCAGACCCCTCTGCTCCAACCCCAGGAATGTCGCGGCTAGTCCGGTCATGCCCCGGATTGCAAAGGGCAAGGTCACCTGATGCTCGTCCAGGACGAGTCGGCGGAGCTTATTGGTGAAGGCACCGAAGGTTCGTGGATGGGCCGCCCCCTTCCCCGCGGGCATGGAATAGCCGTCCGTACCGGTCATCATCCAATCCTGCTTGGCCAGGAACCTGATGTTCTCGATGTCGTAGAGATCCAGATTCATAACCCCCACGCCCTCCTCGAAATTCTCCGAGACGAGGCGGAATGCCGCCTCGAAGGGGGTCACGCCCCACTCGTCGGCTACCTGCTTCAGGTTTAAACCAACCAACTCTTGACTGAGCTCCGCTCGGTTGCCAGTTTGTGTGAAGACGAGCTTCTCTGCACCGCCGCGAAGGGCGACCATCGCCTCGCTGTCTGCCTGCATGCGCGTTCGCGTGGCGGGATCGCTATAACGCTTAAGTAGGTCCTCTTTACCGCCCGCCAGGGCCCAGTCCGGCATGGTGTAGGGCTTCAAACCACTCTGAGTCGCTGTGTAGGGATGCTGCGCGGCCATCACGTCCACGCCCCGTGCGCGGGCATCTTCGATCAGTTTGGCGCCTTCGGACGCACGGCCGTAATTGCGCACACTCTGCGGGCTGAAGTGGCTGAAGATGACCTTGTTGCCGCTCTTTTCGCCGATTTCGATGGCCTCGGCGGTGGAGGCCAGATAGCCGATGCCCTTGTAGACCGCGCCGAGGTCACGGTCGTGCGTGTCGTAGATCCCGTGATAGCGACCCGAGACCTTGGCCACCTCGATGACCTCATCGGTCTTGGCATACGTCGCGGGAGTGTAAAACAGACCGCTCGACATGCCGAATGCGCCTCCGCGCATGCCACGGTCGATGTAGTCCTGCATGGCCCTGATCTGTTCCGGCGTCGCCGGCTGATCGGACATGCCCATCACGGCTTCGCGGGCGGTGTTGAATCCCACATAGGTGATGAGGTTCGCTCCCAGGCCGGTTTCGCGGTACCGCGCGAAATCCTCTGCGACGGTGTCCTTGGCAAAACCGTCGACGCCGACGACGACGGTGGTGATTCCCTGGTATCGCTGCGGCAGCATCTTGCGGTGCTCCGGTTTGTCTGGATCGGCATGACTGTGCATATCGATGAAACCGGGCGTCACCGCGAGGCCCTTGGCATCGATCGTCTCTTTCCCCTCGACGCCGGCCGTATCGGCGTGGCCGACGAAGGTGATCTTGTCGCCGGTGATGCCGATGTCCCTTTTGACCCAGGGACTGCCGGTCCCGTCGTACACCTGCCCCCCTGTGATCAAGATATCGACTTTACGGTCGTCTATCTGCGGCCGCTCAGACGTGCAGCCAGAGACCGACACCACGGTTGCGACGAGCGCGGCCGAGCGAATGGCGCTCCTTCTTGACATGCTGCCAAGAGAGAACTTTTGTTCGAATTTTGTCACTTTTTACTCCAATAGGGTGATCGGTGATTTTGCATTCAATTGTGAAGAATGAGTGCGCTGCCTTGTCCGGCTGTCTCCGCATAGGAAGGCACTCCTAAGGCTGTTGTTGCTCGGCGTAGTTGGTAGATGAAGAGCAGCACCTTCGGAATAGCCCGGAGTAGAAGGACTGCGGAGCGTCTTGATGCGGCCGGGGCCCAGGACCTCAGCCGCATCAAAATCCAAGGCGTGGCGTGAGTTCGCACATAGCTCGACGAGGCGGAATCTGCGGACGATATGGAGAGCATGTCAGTCCAGTCGTTGATCTCGAGGGATTGTGTGACCCATGTAACATGAAATTCCAGCGAAATGCAATAATAATTGCATCTATTTCATTTGTCACAACTTTGATTGCTCTTGGGTTGGCGTGGACCATGAGAATTGATGCCTCGTGAACGAGGAGTGCGCGCAGGATGACCCCTATAGTTGTGGGTTTCATGACCATCTCAGAGTGGCGGCAGCAGGCGGGGTCAATGAGGTCACCGTCGTGCGATACGCAACCGGTCCGGGGGCTGAGTGGACACCCCGGTGTGTTGGCCTGTGCCGTGAACGCCTGCAGGAACACGCACAGTTAGTGCACCTCTTCGAGGCGACTGCTACGTGGCAATGTTCACCTATCGCTACAGCGCCGAAGCCGTGCACACGGCTTCAATTGGCTGCCAGTGAGGTCCTGCCAAAAAGTGTCATGAACAATGGCGCCACAGCGTCTACTACTACTCGATCCAATGGTTCGGGTCCGGTGCGAACGACACCCAGATCATCGTAGGCCGTGGCGAGACCTCGCTGCGAACCCAAGGCACGACCTCACCACCTCCCGCCCCAACACCAAGTGGGTATTCCGCGGAATATCACATGGGCGCCACATCCAGCCCGGACACCTGATCATGTCCCTCGAGCGTCCAGCAGAGGATGACTAACCGGCCAGCGATCAATGCGTCCCTATGGGTTGGCGACCAGCTCCAATTCGAATCCGTCGGAGTTCACCAGATAGGCGGCGTAGTGGTCGGGGCCGCCGGCATACGGATACTTGTCCACGAACAACGGGTTCCAGCCGTGATGTCCGCTATCGCCAGCTAAAGCGTCTACGCTCCCGGCGTTGAAGCCAGATGATTCAGCCCGGGCGCAGTGCGCTGATGCTCGCGGATGCTCAGGTCGGGTGATTCTTCGACAACTATGTAGGTGGGACCTAGCTTCCAGCTGATTCCGCTGCCCCAATTCTGATAATTCTCGTAGCCCAAGATGGAGAGGAGCCATCCCCACTCATCCTTAGCTCGGCTGAGGTTTGGTACCCACAGTTCGATGTGGTGCAGGTCGCCCTTCAAGTCATCGCTCACCTCGTGAGTCTTTCACGCCAACTCCACACAACGATGGCGGGTGGCCCTGAATCAGGCCGTCTTGGTGGTCCTGAATTACGTTGACATAGCAATCGGATCGGGTTGACCCAATTGCCCCGCGCACGCAAACAGCGACTTCGATAGTTCAATCATGCCGTTCATGGTTTGCCCACTGACCTTACTGGAGCTGTTGTGCTGGCTCGGAGCATCACTTCCCCTTCCAGGACACAATCAACGTCCTCCCCGATCGCTATCTCGGCTGCTCGGGCGCCGATTTCCTGGAGCGGGAGTCTCACTGTCGACAGGAGTGGCCAAAAGTCTTGGACTTGAGGAATGTCATCAAAGCCCCCGATGGCATAGTCGCGGGGGCTTTCGCAGCCGGCAGCGCTGAGGGCTGAAATACACCCCATGGCAACCCTGTCGTTGACGGAAAGGACGCCGTGCCTCATCCCGTACTGCTGGTCCCTGATGGTGCGAAGGACTTCCTGTCCGGCCTTGAGACCGCCCGCACGGTTCATCTCGCCGCGGATCACCTTGGCCATCGGAGCACCCGACTCCCTCAGCCCACGGATGAACCCACTAACCCTACGATCGGATTGGCGCACAAGTTCAGGCCCCGCGACAATCGTGAATCTGCTGCAGCCCCGAACTGCCAAGGCAGAGGCCAGTTCGGCTGCGCGTTCCTCCTCCTGGATACGGAGGACAAATTCAGCGCCGGGCGTGTTGGCGAGGATTCCTTCACCTACGGTCACCACGCGTCCCCCGGAACGCGTGTACCTTTCTATTGCCTCCGCCAGGAGCAAGGTCGTTTCATGGAAACCGGGACCATCGCACCTGCTGCCTGCGAGAATGATCCCCTCGACACGCTGGGAAACGAGTGCCTTAAACGCACGCAGCTCGTCGCCGGTGCTTCCGTCGATGCCGGCCAACAGCAACAACGTTCCGTTCCGCGCACTTGCCTCCTGTGCCCCTTTAGCGATTGAGGAAAAATAGGGGTCGCCGATGTCGGGGACGACGAGCCCAAGGAGTCTGGATGTTGACCGGATCACGGCCTGTGCTGTTGCGTTGGGCCGGTAGTCGAGCGTCTCGGCAACAGATCGAACGCGTTCCACAATATCCGGCTTCGACCGTCTATTCCCCGAACCGTTAAGGACCCGTGATGCCGTGGCAACAGATACGCATGCCTGCCGGGCCACGTCAATGAGTGTCGCTGCCACCGCGGTTTTCCCCTCCACCCTCCGCTCGCCGAACGCATCTGGCCAGGTCCCCGCTTAATCGGCTATCTGCCGGCAAGGGCATGCAAAAACGATTATCCGTTCTCACGCCGCAGAGCCGGCCCACATGGCTCATCGAGGAAAACAATGGAGAGCGCAGGATACTCATGGCCGCTCCCACAATTGCTCACCGAGTTCGCTGGAGTGGACCAAACTGACGCTGTATTCCTGAAATTCCACGATGCGCCGCTCACCGTGGTCGTCGGTTGCCCAGAATAGGTCAAATTGAGGCATCAGCTCAGTGACGCGCGCTGAGAAGTAGAGCACGCCCCCTCGACGGGCCTCGATCCGGTCGCCAGACCTTATCCCATCACAGGATTCGATGGCCGGGTGTGAGCCGGTGGCTGCCGCGTCGGCCAGTTCAACAGTGCCGGACCCGGTTGGGATCATGGACGTCATACCCCCACTGCAAGGACTGAAGCCTTGGACTTCCACGGAAAGCGCCGTTCATGGGCTCCTGCAGCAAGGACCTCATCCGCTGCGCCAGGGACACGCAGAACAGCCTCGGTACCCGCGGGGATCACGAGAACGAGATGCAACTCATCCTCACGGATGACCTCCCACCGGACACACACGAGTCCGTGCAGAGTCTCAAGAGTTGTCTTGGCCCAGGTGAGCCCGCCGCCTGGCTGGGGGGCGACCAGGATGCGGCGGTAGCCCGGCTCCAGCGGCGCCAGACCACCGACACAACGGTGCAGCCAGTCCACGACCGCGCCGAGGGCGTAATGGTTGAAGCTCGTCATGTCGCCGGGGTTGATGGTCCCGTCCGGGAGCATCGAGTCCCACCGCTCCCAGATAGTCGTGGCGCCCTTGGTTACCGAGTACAGCCACGACGGGCATTCTGTCTGCAGCAGCAGCAGGTACGCGGTGTCCAAATGCCCTGTGGCAGTGAGGGCATCGGTGACGAACGGGGTGCCGGCGAACCTGGTCGAGATCCGGTGCCCGGCGGCCTCGACGAGTCCGGCCAGCCGGTCACCGGCAAACTCGACGTCGGCCTGGTTCAGGATCCCGAAAACGATTGCAAGGGCGTACACAGTTGTGCAGTCGCTCTTAACCACCCCGCCTTGGACATAGTGCTCGTTGAATGCGGCGCGCAGTCCGTCGGCCATGGCACCGAACTCGGCGGCCGCGGACGCGTCGCCAAGGACCTGGGCAATGCGCGCGAGAAGGTCCGCGGTCCGGTACGCACAGAGCGTGGCGACCACGTGCCGGTCCGCTTTCGCCTCCGCGGGCTGCTCAGGGGCCGCGTCCGGATCCAGCCAGTCACCGAACTGAAACCCCGTGTCCCAGAGCCCGTTCGGCGAGAGCAACTGACCTAAACGCCTGGCGTGGGAAAGCATCGAGGGAAACGCCTCCTCGAGCACCCTCCTGTCACCGTAGGCCTGCCAGAGCGCCCAAGGCACCCACACGGCCGCGTCGCTCCACAAGGCTGTGGTTACCGGATCTGGCAGCTCCGCCGAATGGTTAACGTACTTGAGTACATCCGGGACCACAAAGGGCACAATGCCGTCCTGGTGCTGCTGCTCTAGAGTCAGATCACGCAGCCAGTCGCGTAAGAAGCCCTGGGAGTCGAAGAGAAAGCACGCGCTGGGGGCGAACGCCGCGATGTCCCCGGTCCACCCCAACCGCTCATCGCGCTGCGGACAGTCCGTGGGCACATCAACAAAGTTTCCCCGCATCCCCCACACCGTATTCTCATGCAGCTTGTTCACGAGCCGGTTCGACGTTTCAAACCTACCCGTCCTGCGCAGTTCGGATGAAACTACGACGGCGGTCAGCCCACCATGGGACTGCAACGCCCCGGCACCGCCGGGCCAACCCGCGACCTCGACATACTGGAAGCCGTGGAACGTAAACGACGGCTCGAACACATCCGCCCGGCCCGAAAGCGTGAACCGGTCCGTCGCCTCCGCCGTACGCAGCGGCCGCGTGCCCAGTTCCCCATGGTCCAGAACCTCAGCGTGCCGCAACGTCACCACAGCACCTTCCTGCCCGACAACTTCGGTCCGCACCCACCCGACTACGTTCTGACCAAAGTCCACAAGCACACGGCCCGACGGGGACTCCCAAACCCTCACCGGCTCCAGCTCCATCTGCTTCCGCACCGGCGGACCAACATACGGCTCAAGGCGGGACAGGTCGTCGTCGAGCACAAGCACGCCCACCCACTCAGGTGAGGCGAACCCGGGAGCCAGCCAACCGTCGTCGTACTTCCGGGCATCAATATCCTGCCCGTCATAAAGGTCATTCGAAGTCGTAGCCGACGCCCCCGCGCTCCAGGAGGAATCCGTCCCGAACACCTGCACATGCCCATCCGCGAACCGCACCCGCAACTCCGCGAACCCGGCCAACTCATCCCCGTACAACGCCGACGCGCCAGTCCACGTCAACCTCCCCCGGTACCAGCCATTACCCAGCGCAAGGCCCAGCACCGTCGTCGGCCCCACCAACGCGGTCACATCCAGCTCCGCATACCGGACCCGCCACTCATAAGCCGACCACCCCGGCGTCAGCAAGTCCTCCGAAGCCTTCTTCCCGTTCACCCACGCCTCAACCACACCAAGCGCGGACACGAACAGGGTCGCCGAGAGAACCTCCCCATGTCCCTCCTCAAGGAGGAACTCCCCGCGCAACAGCGGGGCACCACCAAAATCAACATCAGAAGAAACCAGTCGGGCATGCCAGGAAGTCATCATCGTGCTCCATTGCGTTGGAAGGTTACTTTGAATATCTTGACTGCCGTCTATAGGCAGTACCGTCCGGATGGTTGGGAAGCCTGGGGGCACTCAGGCCTGTAGGGCCAGTGTTTCCCTGGTAATCGGGCTGAGTGGGGGCAGCCCAGTGGCGTACCGTTCAAGTTCGGTGAGTACTGCATGTGTCATCCTCCGAGTCTCTGAGCCCATCGAGCCCGCCACATGCGGGGTCAGGACGACGTTCGGAAGGTCATAGAACGGCGATTCCGCAGGCAGGGGTTCGGGGTCGGTGACGTCCAGAATGGCGTCCAGCCGGCCCGTGGCACACGCCCGTTCCAGAGCCGCGGTGTCCACCAGCGACCCGCGGGCAGTGTTGATCAGCGTCGCTCCCGGCCGAAGCAGCGCAAGCTCCGCCGACCCGATCATGTGCCGCGTCTCCGGCAGGGCCGGCGCATGCAACGACAGGACATCCGCACGCGAGAGGGCATCGGCCAGAACTGCCGGTTCGGCGCCCGCCGCCATGACTTCGGCAGGGTCCGCGTACGGGTCCACCACCAAAATCGTGTTACCGGTCTCCAGCCTGCCCAGCAGATCAACAACCCGCCGGCCAATCCGGGAGAAGCCCACTACTACCACCGTGCGTCCGTAGCCGCTCAGCTCGCCGTGCCGGTCACGATACGACACGTCCTGGCGGAACCGGCGGGCGTCCTGCGCGAGGAACGGGACCTTCTTCAACGCCCACAGCACAGCTGCCACCGTGTACTGCGCTACCGGCTCGGCGTTGACACCCGCGGCGGTCGTGACCAGGAGACCACGCTCAAACACCGCCTCACCCACGTGCCCCCGCACGCTTCCGGCCGCATGCAGGACCGCCCGAAGACGCGGGGCAGCATCCAGAACCGCTTTATCAAGCGGCGGGCATCCCCAGGACGTAATCAGCACCTCAACCTCGGCAAGACGGGCACGGACACCAGCCGACCCCAGCTCATCGGTCACCACAGGCGTCCCAACACTGGCAGTTTTATGAAGCCGAGCCAGCTCCGCCGCACCAAACTGCCACCCCACCACATCGTTGCCCATAACCAGCAAGGTCTCAGGCCTATGCTGTCGGGTGCTCAGGTCGCGTTCGTGTAATTCAGGAAAATTCATATGTACCTCCAGTGAAAGGGTGGCCGCGGGTCCAAGCCTCCGGCATTAATCAAGATTGGGGTCGCACGAAAGTGAGAGCCACCGCCCCGGGCTCGCCGGAATGCCCAGGACGCTCACTCCAGATGGGAAGGAAATTGTGCCGAAGCGGTATTCAACGCTGAGCCAAGCGCGTTCCCGAAGACGCTTCGGATCTGCTCCAGATACCCGGTGCCGTGAAGCGTATCCGGTTCAAGGTAGCTACCCTCGGTCCATTCGTTCCACGCGTTGATGGTCACTAATGGAAGCTTGTTGTTTTCCACGAAGTTGCGGACTTTCTCCAATGCGCGTCGGAATTGCTCCGGATTGGCATCCGAGAGGATATTGGTGTGCGGGTAGCCCAGGCTCGGGTCATATACGTCGGACTGGACAGTTCGAGGCGACGGGTCCCAGCCGACTGTGACATTGGGGAAGTACGGTACGTCGTACCGTGCTGAGTTCGTCTCCCAGCCCTTCTCAGCTTGTTCGAGCATCTCAATGTAGGGGGTTTGCAGCTTTTGCATAGGGTAGTGGTGCACCCAGACATAGGACGTCACGCTATCGAAACCAAGGCCGTTGATCAGCCGCGCCTCACTCCAAGCGGACAGGTCCTGCCCGAAAGTGGAGCCTTCCCCTGCAATCGCGTTGAGATGGATCTCAGGATGTCCGGCCCTGGCTGCCCGGTGTCGAAGACCCTGCAGCGCGTCCTTCGTGGGACCAACACCGCCGAGACCTTCCAGAAGTGTGGTCAACGAGTAGATCGAAAGGTACGGCCGGCCATCGAGCCGCAAATATGCTGGATGGCTCAAGTACCGCTCCAAGAGATAGTCTGTCGAAGCTTCGAACTGATCCGCGTCGACACGGCCTGACTCCAGTCTGGTGGCCGGTGTAGCCGTCTTCCACGGATGAATGTTAACCAAGTCGTGATTCGCCCACATGATCGCAAACTTCATATCGTGGGCGCCGGCATTTGGCATGAACGCTTCCTCCAGTGGGCGTTCGAGGAACGGACGATCGGCATACCAATACCAGTCGAAAATGAATGCATCCACGCCGTGCGCCGTTGCCAGGGCGATCTTGCCCTCCATTACTGCAGGGTCGGCCTCATCCTCGTAGCCGTGGAGGGGAACGCGAGGCTGCTGGTGTCCAGCGAAGCGTGGAGTCGCCCGTTTCAGCAACTCCCACTCCGTCCAACCTCTGCCATGCCACTTCTCATTTCGCGGGTCGATGTGGTAGTTGGGAAAGTAATATGCGGCAATAGTCGCATCATTCCCGTTCATGAATGGCCTCCATTGCCGCGTTGATGATGGACGAATAAACCCTCGTCTTTAGGTCAGTATTGTGATGTTATTGAATTTAAATCCAGTCCGCACGGGTGCGGGTTGAGGGAAAGTAGGACAAAATTGACATCCATTCGACGAAAGCCGCGTTATGAGGCGGCGCTCGTGTTCAATCCGGATGGTCTGCCCGTCTGGGCGGACCGCCACAGACTCGACGGCGGCGTTGCTGCGCACGATCACGACTTTTTCGAGATAGCACTGGTCACCCAAGGCAGTGGCCTTCACATTGCGGCCGACGGTGACTATCCGATTCAGCCAGGGAGCGCTGTGATCGTGCCGCCCAACCAGTGGCATGCCTACGGCGAATGCGAGGACCTGGTGGTCTTCGACTGTTTTGTCGCACCGGACCTTATCGACAGCACCTTGTCGTTCCTCGACGCCGAGCTGCCGCTGATGCAGTCGATCAGCACATCGAGCCTGACACTGCCGCAACGCATCCAGTTGGATCCCCACGACCTCAGCCTGGTAATTGCTCAGTTGTACAGCATGAGCGATGTCAGTTCCGGACGGCGCTCACGTATTCAGGTTATTGGGCACCTTTTGATTTACCTGGATATCCTCAACCGTGCCTGGTCTGCAGACCGCGGGACAGGCCGTCGTATCCCCCTCCATCCTGCCGTCTCTGGAGCTGTAAAGATGATGGAGGACGAACCTGGTCACAGTTGGACGCTGGCGGAATTGGCCAACGCGAGTTGCACGGAACGCACGCATCTCGTGCGATTGTTCCAACGCGACCTCGGGGTACCGCCAATCGCGTACTTGAACCGGTTGCGGGCGCAGGCTGCAGCGCGGCTGCTAGTTCAAACCGACGAGCCGATCGCACAGTTGGGGGCACGGCTTGGATGGGATGATGCCAGCTACTTCGCTCAGCGATTCAAGAGTGCGTATGGTCTTAGCCCTTCTGCGTACAGGAAGCGCGCAGTCACAGGTGAAAACCGCTATCACTCCCCTGAGCCCAACCTGCCCACGAGCGGTGCACGTTTTGATTTGGCTTCTGAGGACTGAAGCGGCGAAGCCTGAGCTCCTGATATCAGGAACTGGACCCAGAAAGATCCGTCCCATTCAAAGAAGGCTCGGCTCGACCGAGCGGAGTTCGGACACCGACGAAGACTCACGGGTCACGGTCAGACCGCCGGAGATGATTCGAGTTCTCCGTCCCTGTGCAGGCTCTCGGCCGATCCAGTGATCGGGCCTGGCGGTGTTGGAATGCCGTGTTGTTGATCCGGAGGACTGGTGGTGCGCATGGCATCGCTCGCGGCACGGTCGCGCGGCCCCTCGCGCACTGACGATTGGGCTGGCGGCCTCCGACGCTGCTGGTGAGGGTCTGCCGCTACAGGTGCATTGGCTGCGGGTTTGCTGACAGGACCCTCGTGCGGCTTGTGCCCTGAGCGTGGCAGCTGACGACAACTTTGTCCTACTTTCACCCACTCCATTGCCTAACGGCCCCAACTACAGGCTCTATAGCCTCGTACGTATGACCGATAGCTCACCTTCGCATGACAAGAAGTCCTCATCACCTAGCCCGACTGTCGGCGCCTACTACTTTCCCAATTATCATGTCGATCCCCGAAATGAGGACTGGCATGGAACAGGGTGGACCGAGTGGGAACTGGTAAAGCGCGCCGAGCCACGCTGGGATGGTCATCAGCAACCGCGCATCCCGTTGCGCGGTTATGAGGACGAGGCGGATCCCGCCGTCATGGCGGACAAGATCGCGATGGCCACGACGCACGGTGTGAACGCGTTTCTCTTCGACTGGTACTGGTACAGTGGCCGACCTTACCTGCAGCGCGCTCTTGAGGATGGGTTCATGCCTCGAGCCGAGGCGGGCGGCATCCAGTTCGCATTGATGTGGGCAAACCACGACTGGACCAACATTCACCCCATGAAGCGGGGGACGCCGCAGACAATCCAGGAGCACGGCGGCCTCGATGCCGACCAGTTCCGTGCTGCGACCGACTACATGATCGACCAGTACTTCGGACATCCGAGTTATTTGCATATCGATGGCCGCCCGGTACTGCAAATTTACGACCTTCCTACGTTGGGGCACGGATTGGGCAGCATTGATGCCGCTCGCGCCTCCCTTGACGACTTGCGCAAGCGCGTCGCTAATGCAGGGCTAGGCGATCTCCATCTGAACGCCATCGTGAAGGATGTCACCGTCCTGCCGCAAGAAAGCGCCGGCTTCGACGGGCCGGGCCTGGTCGCCGCCCTTGGCTTCGACAGCGCGACCTCTTATGTGTGGGTTCACCATGTCGAGCTGCCTGAACTCGAGACGCCGTATTCTGCGGTCGCAGAAGAAGCTGCGGATGGTTGGGAAGTTCTCGCGTCGCGCTACAGTGTCCCCTACTATCCCAACGTCACGGTCGGCTGGGACTCGTCGCCCCGCACGGTGCAGTCCGATCTCTTCGACCCGGCCCAAGGCTATCCTCACACCAACACCATCGCCGAGGCCACACCGGCGGAGTTCGGGAAAGCGTTGGAACGAGCCAGCGCCTTCGCCCAGCAATCCGATTCGCCTCTGGTCACCATTAACGCCTGGAACGAGTGGACTGAGGGCACGTACCTTGAGCCCGACACGGTCCATCTCCACGGCCATCTTGAAGAGATACTTCGCGTCTTCGGAGGCCACAAACTCTGAATCCCGTTCGGCGCACCGCCCATTAAACGTGAGTGCAGGGATCCGTTGTTTTGCTACGGGAAGGGTCCGGGCTGCGAGACTTGCAGCCCGGACCCTGTCGCACGAGGCACTCCGTCCTCCTCCGTCACCAGTACCCACTTCACATGGGTGTTTTTGGACTTCCAGGAAGGGTTCGGCTGAACCACCGTACTGCTTGTTGTCCACCTTCAAATGGATGCGATCCATAAGCGAAGCTATGGCGGGGTCGGTCCTGCCCTCAGCAGTGATGTCCTCCAAGGCCACGCCGTCGTGCAGCATAGCAGCGGCCAAAGCGAAAGGCATGCTTAGTTGTGCTGCGACGAGGGATGACACGTCCCGGCCCCCACACATGTCGAAAATGAGGGCGCTGGTATGTACAGTGATCTGCTCGATGGATCGGGGTTCAAGCCTGTGTCCCTTCTTAAGGAGGAGCAAGGCGTCAATGGCAGAATGGGTGCTCCGGCAGGAGGCATAGGGTTTGATCGAAGAGTTTTCGACGAGCCAGTTGTCCCCGAGTCCGATGGATAGTTCGGACTCGTCTGCTGCGGGTCCGCCGTACAGCTTCAAAAAGCTTCCCCAGGGCGCGGAAAAGATGTCTGCTGGTCCTGTGAACCCGGCTCTTGCAAGGAGTGCTGAATTGAGGCCGGCCTCCGCGGCGCGTCCGACATGGAGTCTTTTAGACATGGTGTCGTCACTCATAAACGCCCAGGTGCCTCCGGTGAAGGATCCGGCGAGGCCTATCGCGGAAGTGAGCTGCTGCTCATTCAAATCAAGAACAATGCCTGCTGCGGCTACGGCCGCGAACGTTCCACAGACGCCCGTGGAGTGCCAACCTGCATTATTGACGTGGTCATATCCGCCCAGTGCATTTTGTACGCGCCTGCCCAGCTCGTAGCCTGCGATGACGGCGAGGACCAGCCGCTCCCCTGTTACGGGCACCTCGGCCAATTCGGCGGGGACGACGACGGCTCCGGAGTGGTCGCAGCCGCCTGAGTCATCCAGCTCGAATGCATGGGCTGCTATGCCGTTGATGAAGGCTGCCTGCAGCGGGGGGCGGACGCGGGGGTACCCCGAGGGGAACACCGGAACCGCCCTGCGCTACCTGCCCCGTCGGGGCCAAGGCCAACCGGCTGACTTCAGCCTCAAGGGACGCAGAACCGGCAATCCCGGCCCCCAGGGTGTCTAGTAGGTGCAACTTTGCCCGGTGTTGGGCGGAAGTCGGTATATCGCTCAGGTCCAGGCTGGTAACGAACTTCGAGAACGTCTGAGACGCAGTCGCCTGTGTGGTTTCCATGGTCACCTATCTGGTGTTGTAATTCTGATGTTCAGAAAGGGTCAACGCGTGGAAGATCTCTGCGGGGTGAGCGGGGCTGTTTTCAAGGTCTAGCGAGCTCCACCAACTTGCCACCTCGCTGCCAGTGGCGATCCAAACATCGTCGTACGCGGTCACGTAGTCCATGAACTCCCGCAGCAGCCCGATGCGGCCGGGAGTGGCAATTATTTCCGGGTGGACGGTCAGGACGAAGCAAAGACCTTCTGTCCGGTATGCATCAAACTCCAGAGTCCAGTTACGCAAAACCTCGCGAGTAGAAGCGATGCGTGGACTTCCCTTAGGAAGGGGGGTCCAGATTGAAGACAAAATAGGGATAATCGTCGAGTTCGTGATGTCTGCTCAATTCCACAAGGGCACTTGCTTCCGCTGCGTGAAAGTGGGGGATGTCATCACCATGCCACGACGAGGACCAGCTAAACCCTGCTTCAACCAGGGCAGACGGCAGTCCCCGGGCATATGAACAGCGGCCAGCGCGGAACCCCGTGGGCTTCACCCCTAAAACGGACTCGAACGAATCCTGGGACTTCGCCACCGATTCAACTTGCTCGTCCAAGGTCATGGCCGACAGGTTTTCCAGCGCCCAGCCCATATTCGCTATCTCGTGTCCCGCAGGGGCCACTGCCTCAACCTGACGAGGATAGCGCAGAAGGTTCGAAGCCGGGATAAACCAGCTGGCACGAGTCTGGGTGCGGCCTAGTTCTTCGAGCAGCCCATCCACTCCCCTGGTACCGCCGTACTGACCAACGGAAAGGCTTTTCGCCCGGTCTACAGCGTCGGGTGCTTCTGCAAGAATAGCCAGTTCAGCTTCGAAGGCCACCGTCAGTACAAAGGCGCAGGTTTTACCGGTGGGCCAGCGGGGTCCGGATTCTGTGGTCATTGCTTGACTGCCATGTTGTTTTGGCGCCACCAGGTACTGACTTCGTTGCACGTGGCAAACCAGACCCCGTCAGCTTCCTGCATGTGGGTGATCCAACGATCAAGTAGTACCGCCCGGCCCATCCCGGTGAGCATTATCTTTCCTGCGGCCGAGCTATTTTTTCGCCTGGGGGTCAGCGTCCATTGATGGTGGTGAGACGAAAATAAGGGCGGACCCTACCGCCTCGGATTCATTGCGGAGCCGGTGGGGAACCGATGAACGGAATTCCACTGTGTCCCCCGTTCCCAGTACGTACGTATCTTCGCCAAGATCCATTAGCAACTCGCCACTCAGAATGAACACGATTTCATCCGAGTCCCCGTGCGTATAGGGGGCGTCACCGGTGCTGTGACCTGGGTCAAGGGTGGAACGGTAGGCTTCCATGGTTCGGTGCATTGGCGTCGTAAGAAGTAATTTTGAATGCCCCGGTTCCAGATGAAGTTCTGGATGCTCATGGGAGCGTGTTACGTGTCCCTCGGGGCTATCTCCTTCGAAAAATTGGGGCAAACTCATGCCAAGGGCCCTAGTCAATTTCACCAGTGTCGCCAGACTTGCTCCACTTTCACCGCGCTCAAACTGACTGATAAAGCTGGCCGTAGTTCCTGATAGGCGCGCAAGTTCGCGAAGGCTCAAACCGCGGAGGCGGCGTATCTCCCGGATCCTTGTGCCGGTGCCGGCGTGCGACTGGCTGCTAACGTCCGTCACAGAAATCTCCTGTCAAATAGCTTGGATTCATCGCGTGATGGACGCCCCGATTCAAAACGAAAGCCTGGGGCTCAAACAGAAACACTTATATACACTTTTCGCAGGGTTTCCTCAATGTGCCACTCGCCCGAAAAACCATCCGGTATGACGACCATATCGCCAGCTGAATGAGACGAGGTGTGGCCCTCATCTGAAACCAAGACGCCGGATCCTGAAAGAATATACACGATTTCGTCTGCGCCCTCTCGGGAGGTCCTAAAGACCCCGGGCGTGCACTCCCAGATCCCCGCGCGTACCCGAGAATCAGCTTTTTCCCATACTTCCCGGGTGACATCACAGGGGCTGCCCGCTGTCGTCGTCGGCTTGGCCAGCTTGACTCCAAGTGAGAGATCACCGGCACCCTTACAAATAAGAACTGTTTCCACGGCCCCGACCTTCAGTTATGTTCCAAGCTTCCCTGGGACAGCTATGTTCCAAGCTTCCCTGGGAAGCGGGAATCTACGTTACTACCTACTGTATGCATGCTTAGTGGCTCTTGACAAGTCATCAACCTCCACTGTACAAATAGTACAGCGGTAGTGAGGCGGGTCACTCTAGGTCCTGATAACGAGGCCCACTCCACGTGGGGCCCAGAAAATCTTCCTGATGCTTCTGCGCCTATGAAATAGCAAACGGTCCGTGCTTTGGCTGTAACAGACAAGAAGGAAACCCAATGGCAAAACATATGTCCCGTCTCACCCCTCTCGCCGCGTTCGGTCTGGCTACGACGATGGCTCTTAGCGCCTGTTCTGGAAGCGCGCCGACCCCAGCGGCCTCGAGGGACCTAGGTACACCTGTGGCGGGCAAGATCAAGCCTGGAAGCCTGAAGGGAACGACACTGACTTTCGCCTCGTCTGGGGGGATCTTTCAGGATGGTCAAATGAAGTCAGTCTGGAATCCGTTCGCAGAAGAATCCGGGGCGACCATGCAACAGGATGCTTTCGACCCGGCTAAGACTAAGGCCATGGTGGAGTCCGGCCAGGTAAGTTGGGACATCGTGAACGCCGCAAGCATCCAGGGCACCATGGAGTGTGGAACGACTTACCAGAAGTTGGACAAGACCCAGATTGATTTTTCCAAAATACCCAAGGGGCTGGTAGCTGACGACTGTTCGGTGCCGAGCATTTTATACGGTGACATTCTGGTGTACAACACAGCTCTTTTCGGCGCCAATCCTCCCACCAGTTTCGCCGACTTCTTCGACACCAAGAAATACCCCGGGAAGCGAGGAGTGAATATGACGACCCATGTTGAGCCCGAAATTTTGGAGATAGCCCTTCAGGCAGACGGCGTCGATCCCTCCAAGCTAGCTCCCGCGCACATCAACCAGGCTGTAAACAAATACAAGTCACTCGGGAACAACCTCGTGGGCTGGACTTCCGGAGCCCAGGCGCAGCAGCAGCTCGAAAGCGGAGAAGTGGCCATGAGCATCGTCTGGAGCGGACGCGGATTCGGCGCCGCGAAGGCCGGCGCTCCGGTGGCTCCGATGTGGAATCAATGGAAGATCATGACAGACTCGCTCCTCGTTCCCACCGGGGTGAAGGACCCTCAGGCGGCATTCGCTGCCCTCAATTACTTTCTTGGTTCAGAACAGCAAGCAAAGTCTACCGAAGCAACCTCATATGCGCCCGTCAACATCGATGCCAAACCCAATGTTTCCGAACAGACCGCTAAATGGTTGGTGACTTCGAAACTTGATTCTGGTACACCCAGGAATGCGAAGTTCTGGCGGGAAAATTTTGATGCAATGACGAAGGCATGGGGGGATTGGGTCACAGGAAATTAATCACCCATCTCCGGTGCTGTTACGCGGCCAAATAACTTTTGCATCACCAGGTAGAAGGAGTCAGGATGTCAATCGACACAAACCTGGACACCCCCCAGCAAGAATCGAACGCTCAACGGAGAACTGTTCGAAGTCGTTTTGGAAAGCTCCGCAATTGGACGGTTCTACTGCTAGTTCCCGGGATAGTTCTCATCATCGGTTTCTTTGGCCTCCCACTGGGGGACGTCATCATTCGAAGCCTCAGTGATCCAGTGTGGGGTATTCAAAACTTCCAGTGGCTGGCGCTCAGCGAAACAAATATCGCAGTAGCCGGGCGAACGTTCGGGACAGCGTTCCTTGTGACCGTGATCTGCCTTCTGCTTTCATATCCCTACGCCTACCTCATGACCATCTGCTCGGAGCGGACGCGTCGGCTGCTGACAATTTTCGTCATGATGCCGCTCTGGACTAGCATCCTCGTCCGCACCCTCGCCTGGATGGTACTTCTGCAGGATTCCGGACCGATAAATGACCTCCTGGAGTATATCGGAGTGGGAAGGCTACCATTGATTCGGACAACCCTGGGCGTCGCTCTTGGCATGACGCAGGTCCTTATGCCATTCATGGTATTGCCGCTTTACTCTGCAATGGCCAAGATCGACACCCGACTGCTGCCGGCAGCCAGGAGCCTTGGGGCAACACCCATGACAGTATTCCGCACCGTATATCTGCCGCTATCAAAACCAGGAATCGTCGCAGGCTCAACCACTGTATTCATTCTTGGGCTGGGATTCTACATCATTCCATCGCTCTTGGGGTCTCCGAGGGAATCTATGATGGCAACGCTCATTCAGCAGCAAATCGGCGGCTTCCTTCAGTGGGGCCACGGCGCGGCAATGGGGATCGCACTTTTGGTGGTGACGGTGGCAACACTGACTGTGGCGACCAGGCTTGCCAAGGGCGCCAGCATAGTGCCAGGAGTGCAGCGATGAAATTAAAAGCAATCCTTGGCGTCTTGGCCGTTTTTATCGTCCTCTGGCTCACGCTTCCTACACTTGTCATTATTCCAATTTCATTCAACTCAGCGCCCTCATTTGACTTTCCGCCGAAGGATTTTTCCCTGCGCTGGTACGAAAACTTCTTTACTGATCCTGCGTGGCTGCGCTCTCTGGGCGTTACTGTCCAGGTTGCCCTTCTGACCACTTTTGTGGCCACAATCTCTGGTGTTGCTGCTGCCTTGGGACTCTCAAAAGTGAATTTCCGGGGCAAGTCGATTATTGAGAACCTATTCCTGGCGCCACTGATCGTACCGGGCATCGTGCTTGCCATCGGCATGTACTCCATTTTCCTGCGGTTTGGCATGCTGGGCACGCTTTTTGGGTTTGTTGCCGCGCATACCGTCCTAGCCCTTCCGCTAGTGATCATGAACGTCGCAGCAAGCCTGCAGGGTATGGATCCAAAACTTCAGCATGCATCTGCGAGCCTTGGCGCTCCTCCAATCACGACCTTTTTTAGGGTGACGCTTCCACTTATTGCCCCGGGAGTATCCGCCGGCGCCCTCTTCGCATTCGTTACGTCATTTGATGAGGTAATCCTGTCGCTCTTTATCCAGACCCCTGCCCTGCAAACGCTGCCGGTCAAGATTTACAGAAGCGTCACGCAGGACACGGATCCCACCGTAGCTGCCGTAGCTGTCATCATGATGACAATTTCCATCATCCTGATCCTTGCCACACAGTTTTTTTCGAGGAGAAAGAAAGCCCGCTCATGATCCATGCATCGCAAGGCACCGCTAGTAAAATAGGCATTGAACACGATCGGGCGCCCCTTGGTACGGATGCGCCGAAAGGCTCTGGTATTCGACTTCGTGGTGTTAGTAAACGCTATGGCGGGACGACAGTCGTCGATAACATAAATTTGACCATCGAACCGGGCGAATTTATGACACTTCTTGGCCCCAGCGGCTCAGGAAAGACGACCACACTCAACATGATTGCCGGCTTTACGGAGATCACGGAAGGCGAGCTTTTAATTCATGGAAGGCCAATAACTAACGTTCCTGCGCACAAGCGGGAACTTGGGGTGGTATTCCAAAATTACGCACTGTTCCCGCACATGACCGTAAGAGAGAATATCGAATACCCTCTCAAGCGGCGCCGCATCGACAAGCCGAGACGCCAAAGCATGGTGCGTAAAGCACTGGAGATGGTCCGCATGGAAGATTTTTCCGATCGCTTCCCCTCGGAACTGTCAGGCGGACAGCAGCAGCGCATAGCGCTGGCGCGGGCTCTAGTCTTTGGGCCCAATGTTCTTCTTATGGATGAACCGTTGGGTGCGCTTGATAAGAAGCTCCGTGAGTGGCTCCAAAGTGAAATAAAGAGAATCCACCGCGAAGTAGGTACTACATTTGTCTTCGTAACGCACGACCAAGAGGAAGCACTCTCAATGAGTGATCGAATCGCCGTCTTCAACAATGGAAAAATCGAACAGGTAGGCACAGCAGTCGAGCTATACGAAAGCCCTGCGACGCTCTTTGTCGGCCAATTCCTGGGTGAGTCAACAATCCTCGAGGGAACGGTCCAAGCCGATCACCACGGCAACAGCGTGATCGAATTTGCTGGACATAAGTTGATAGCCCGTGGAGAAACAAGCTCTAAACGAGCCACGATCCTGATCCGTCCTGAGAATCTCCAACTGCTGCAGGCGTCAGACAGCCGCGAGTCGCCATCCGGGCACAACGCCATCCCGGCGACAGTCAGCACCGCCACATACCTGGGGTCAGGATGGCGCTACGAAGTTTCCCTTCCCGGTGGCATAACCGGAGTAGTTCGCACGGCACACGATACGCACCGATTCGCTCCAGGACAAGGAGCGATCATGGCTTGGAGAATCACCGCCGGGGTGCTCCTGCCGGTCCATGACCAGAACACTAATCCCGCCTGACTTCCCAGAGAAGGAACAAATTGATGAAAACCATAATTATAGGAGCAGGGTTGTCGGGTCTCACGGCGGCCTGGGAACTTGAAAAACTCGGGCATGAAGTGGTGGTTTTGGAAAGCCGTGACCGCGTTGGAGGACGTGCTTGGTCGCAGCAACTTGACAACGGCCAGGTCATGGAACGCGGCGGGGAGTACATCTACCCCGACGATTTCGAAATACGAAAACTCGCCTGCGAAGTGGGCATACCAGTGCTCACCCACAACGTTCGCTTTGCCCGTCGAACGGTCGGCAACTCACATATGGCGTTTGCCGAGCTAGGTGAACTGACGAATCTCCTAAAGCAGCGGCTTCACGAAATGACTTCCGACCACCTCCACGACGTGTCGATAGATTTTCTATACGCTGAAGCACTAGGTAAGACTTACCGCACGCACCCGCTCTACCTCCGACACGCGACCTCCATTTCCGCCCCTCCAGAGCTAGTTAGCGCCCAAGCGGTCTTTCACCGTCTGGACGGGGTCCATAGTTACATCGAGGACGGCGGACGCTTCATTAATGGCAACCAGTCCCTGCCCACTGAGTTGGCCAGCAGGCTCGCGGGTCCGGTGCGGCTTGAATCCCCGGTCGCCGCCATCGACCAATCCCTGCGTGGTGTACAAGTCCGTCTCGCCGACGGTAGCACCGTTGACGGCGATTTCGCCGTAGTCTCGGTGCCCCTGCCGATACTTCGGGAGATGGAATTTGGCTTCGAACTAACACCCGCGCAAGTACTGGCGCTTGACCACCGGTTCATGGGGGTCGCCGCGAAGATCGCCATACCCGTGAGCAACACTGATGGCGACACCGCCCTCCAGAATCCCCAGCAAACATGGTGGACCTGGAGGTCTATGTCCCGGGACGGTGAAACCCGTATTCCTGCCCTTGCCGGGTTTGCCGGCGGCCCCACGGCCCTCAGTGCACTCGACACCGGAAACGGACCGGACGGATGGATTAAAGCGGTGACGGCAATGCGACCAGAAATGGTTATTGACGGCGACCCGCTCCTCACTGACTGGACCCGTGAGGCATGGACCCGCGGCTCCTATTCCGCTCCCTCGCTGGGCTGGACCCCAGATGACACGGCCGCCTTTGACACAGCGGCCGGCCGCGTCGCGATCGCAGGAGAACACACAGGGATGGCGCAGACACTCAACGGTGCAGTGGTGTCCGGAATCCGGGCGGTGACCGCGCTGAGCAGGTTAGCAACCTAGCGCCTCCACTGGGTGCGGGGACACCCCTCCGAATACGGTTAGCCCGCTAGCCAAACCCCCGGAAACGAGGGGCTAAGACTTTAGGTCTGCAGACCCCAAGACCCTTACTCCGTCGCGGGTCAATCACCTCCAACGGACCAATCCGCAATCAACGTCAAGGCCAGCTTTCGAAACGAAGCCGCGGAGACATCCCTACCGAAGGAATTAGTTGATGAGCTCCTCAACCGACGCAGAACTCCTTTTGCTCGCCCGCGTTCCCAATGGGCTGCTGATCGACGGCGAGTGGCGTCCGGCCGCTTCCGGGAAGACGTTCGACGTCGAGGATCCGGCCACGGGCAAGGTGCTCCTCAGCATTGCCGACGCGGGCGCCGAAGACGGCAAGGCGGCGCTGGACGCCGCGGCCGCGGCACAGGAATCCTGGGCGAAGGTCCCGGCCCGTGAACGCGGTGAGATCCTCCGCCGTGCCTTCGAACTCGTCACCGAACGGGCCGAGGACTTCGCGCTGCTGATGACCATGGAAATGGGCAAGCCGCTGGCCGAAGCCCGCGGCGAAGTCACCTACGGCGCCGAATTCCTGCGCTGGTTCTCCGAGGAAGCCGTCCGCATCTCCGGCCGCTACTCCACGGCACCGGACGGCAAGAACCGTCTCCTGGTGACCAAGAAGCCGGTGGGCCCGTGCCTGCTGATCACGCCGTGGAACTTCCCGCTGGCCATGGCCACCCGCAAGATCGCCCCGGCCGTCGCAGCCGGCTGCACCATGGTGCTCAAGTCCGCCAACCTCACGCCGCTGACCTCGCAGCTGTTCGCCGCCGTGATGCAGGAGGCCGGCCTGCCCGCCGGAGTCCTGAACGTCATTCCCACGTCCACTGCAGGCGCCACCACCGGTCCGCTGATCAAGGACCAGCGCCTGCGGAAGCTCTCCTTCACCGGCTCCACCGAGGTCGGCCGCCGGCTGCTCGCCGATGCCTCCGAGACGGTGCTGCGGACCTCCATGGAACTCGGCGGCAACGCCCCGTTCGTGGTCTTCGAGGACGCCGACGTTGATGCTGCGGTTGCCGGTGCCATGCTGGCGAAGCTGCGGAACATGGGCGAGGCCTGCACCGCCGCGAACCGGTTCATCGTCCACGAATCCGTCGCCGACGAATTCGCCCAAAAGTTCGCCGCGAAAATGGCGGACATGACCACCGCCCGCGGCACCGAACCGGAATCCAAGGTCGGTCCCCTGATCGATGCCAAGAGCCGGGACAAGGTCCACGAACTCGTCACCGACGCCGTCGCCTCCGGCGCCAAAGCTGTCCTGGGCGGCGCCCCGGCCGAAGGCCCGGGCTACTTCTACCCGCCCACCATCCTCACCGGCGTCACCGAAGGCACCCGGATCCTCTCCGAGGAAATCTTCGGCCCCGTCGCACCGATCATCACCTTCACCACCGAAGACGAAGCCGTTCGCCTGGCCAACAACACCGAATACGGGCTGGTGGCGTACGTCTTCACCCGCGACCTGAACCGCGGCATCCGGATGGGCGAACGCCTCGAAACCGGCATGCTCGGCCTCAACACCGGCGTCATCTCCAACGCGGCCGCACCCTTCGGCGGCATCAAACAATCCGGACTCGGCCGCGAAGGCGGCCACGAAGGCATCGAGGAATACCTCTACACCCAATACATAGGTGTAGCTGACCCTTACGCCAGCTAGTTCAGCGGAAAAGCTGCACAAGCCGCCAGGGTCTCCCACGCTCGCAACGGGGAGGCTCTGGCTTTCTCTGTTCCTGGTAACAATCCGACGTCCGAATCACGACGTTGATTCTCTTCACGAGGCCCGTTCCGTGTTAAACGGGCGACGTTGAGTCGCGCTCGAATGAATCGTTCCATCTCCGCGTCGCCGGGTGGTCGTACCGCTTCGATCGCCGTATGGCGGATCCGCCTGTCAAGCCGTGTCGCCAGGTCCTTCCAGTTGTTCGAGTTCTATCCACCCTAGAGATCCCGCGTCCGCGCTTCTGTCAATCATGCCGCCCCACTCCCCCGCCTTCATGAACCACCAGAAGCAACTTCGCTGTTTGTCGTTCTGATTCCCATCATCGCTGGGCGGGTCCTCCGCGCAACCAGGGCGCTCCGCGCCGGTCACGATCCAAAGTTTCGTTCGGCGCTCCTGGCGTCGCTTATTTCCTCCCGAAACTTTGAACCGCTCCCGGTTCCCCAAGTTGCACTCCGGACCCTCAAACCCAGCGGTGACTCCATGAATCAGAACGACGCCAGAATCTGACAGACACATCCGGTGCCCGCCAGCCGCTGAAGGAGAAGGACCATGGAACCGCTCACCATCAAAACCCCAGCCGACGTCCTCAGTTTCGTAGGCCACACCCTCGGCTTCTGGCCACACGAAAGCCTCGTGTGCATCACCCTGGACAACAACCGCGTCGGCGCAACACTCAGGGTTGACCTCCCCAACCGCGAGGGCGGACTCCAATACGCACGCACAGTGGCCGACTACCTCGCCCACGACACCAGCGCCGCCAGCGTGCTCTTCGCCGTGTACACCTCCGAGCCCCAGAAACCCGGGCAGCCCAAACCGCACGCAGCAACCATCGCAGCACTGACCTGCGCGCTGGCCGAACGCGGAATGACCATCCGCGACGGGCTCCTCGTCGGAGACAACACCGTCTCCCCGTACGACGGCGATCCCCAGGACGGACTGACACTGCCGCTGAACACGACCCAGTCCAGCCAGATCAACGCCGAATTCGTCTACCGCGGCAGCACCATCGCACCGACAAACCACATCACCCTGCCGGCCTCCACCAAAGAAGCCCGCACCGCAGGCGCCGTCGATGACCGCGTGAAAGCAATCCACAGGATGAACCCGGGCGAGGCCCTCGAACAGGCCAGGACCCTCTGGGACGGCATGCTGGAGGCGATCTCCTACCCCAACGACAACCAGACCATCAGCCTGATTGCGAACTTCCAGGCCCCCGCGATCAGGGACAAGCTGATGGCCGATATCCCAGGAATCGACGAGCCCATGGACCGGGTCCTCCTGGCCCAAACACACGGCAGCCCCCAGTGGTCCCGCGTCGAATGGGCACAGCAACTGCTGCTCCACGCATACACCCACAGCAGCACCAAACACTCCGCCCCCATCCTCACCGCCATCGCCTTCGTCAACTGGTGGGAAGGCCGAGGCAGCAAAACCCACCAGTTCCTCCAACTCGCCCTCGAAGCAGACCCCACCTACCGCCTGGCCAGGCTCAGCGACCTCATGATCGGCTCCGGAATGGTCGCCGGCTGGAACATGGACAAAGACCGGGCCTTCCGGCCCTGGGGCCTCGAAGCCTCGTAGGCCCCCAGTGTCATAGGGATATGGACGACGACGGCGGGACGTTCCGGAGCCAGTTCTCCACCGCCGCGTCCCAGCCGTCCGGATCGGAATTCCACTCCTGCGTATGCTCAGCGGACGGGAAAGTGAGCAACGCTGCCAGCAGCGGGCGCCAAAGTCAGGCGGATCAACCATCGGGGCTGTCCGGAAGGAGAGTCCGGATCCCACACACCTCCGCTCTGTGGACGGATCGGACGCCACTGCCGCAGATACCCCCAAAGACGTCCCCGCTGAACCCGGAACGTCCAACGACACCGACGATCCAGGCCGCAAAGTCATGTCGCCTGCAACAGAGAACTGCATGAAGTGGTGAAGGCAGAACCATGAGGAAGGACCAAAATGCAGGTCGAAAAGCCGGATGTGGACAAGGTGTGGACATTGTCCACACCCCCTTTGGCGGGACAAATACGTGATGCGCTGCCCCTGCCTAGTTCGCAGAAAGCAGCTATCCGCGGCAGATCCTCGAAGAGCATCCGCCTTCGTCATGTCGTCACCACGACTCTGGGCCATGAATCAGTAACGGCCAACAACTGGCTACCGGAAACAGCAGGAAGGGACGGCAAATAACCCCACATCCCAGCAAGCAGAGGGCCCACAAGCCAGGGCCCTGATCCCGCCACCCACACACCGAATCGGCGACCGCGGCGCCAGGCACAGACCGCGGACAGTGTCATAGGGACCCTCCGAGGGACAATGTTCACACATTAAAGCAAAAACCCCTCTGACGAGGGGTTATGCGTGCCCGAGGTGGGACTCGAACGGGATTCCCGGCCGTGGTACTGCTGGGAAGTCGCGAAAACCTGCGGAATCCTGGGCAGTCCGGTGGTTGTACGGCCAGTACGAGGTGGAAAGTGTGGACATTGTCCACACTTCTTTTTTGCTCGAACGAACACGGACAAAGGGCCGCTTGACCCATCCCCGCGCACTCAAAGTCTGCGCCAGGAAATCGGCACTGCCGCCTCCACAGTTTTCCTGCTGGACGGTACCGCTTGGTCCGTGCAAAGTCTTCGGTCGGAGGAGGCCCCCACGTCCAAGGCATGACTCCCGCCTGTCGGTAAAACAACACAAAACGGGACGGAACTCAACCCGCCAGAACGATGAATAACTCGACACAGTATCTGCACCTCCTTCATCCATTACATGGCGGAGACGACACCGAGCATCATGACAAGACCTCACCGCCGGGCCGACGACAGAACGGTGGTTATCGGCGTTGCGAACGAGTCGCAACTGGATAAGAGAATCGTGCATTAGAGGTTGTTGGCTGGTGCTCGCGGAAGCCATCGCAGCAGCCGAATGGGCTCGACGCCGATTATTGGAAACCACAAGCGCTGGCCCCGCCAATAATGGGGGGCCAGCGCTACTGTGTTCGGTCCGTGCCCAAGGAAGAGCACCCGTGCAAGACGCCGAGTGGAATCGCGGTGCTCGTCGACGGGCCTTGGACGTCTTCTGGAATCGATGGAGGGCCCGAAATTCACTGAGGAACGTCTTGGTGATCAATGGCCGCTTGTGCTCACCGCAAGCTTGCGCCTGATGGCTAGCTCTTGGGCGTCCAAGACCTCGTTTCCTAGAGGTTTGATCCGCTTGTGGAATGGCAACAACGTCTCCCGATGTCGGGGCGCGAGCAGCCTCTGCGACAGTCAGATGGTGACATCAAGGCGCCTCATCAGCGTTGGCTGCAATTTTCTCTGCCCGTCCCGATCTCGTACCCGACGAGTCAATATTTTGCCCTATTTGATGCCGGTGGTGGCGATGCCCTTGATGAGGAACCGCTGGCCGAACAGGAACACCAGGAACACGGGGAACAGGGACACGATGGACATCGCGAACAGGGAGCCCCAGCTGGTTGCCGATTGTGAGTCAACAAAGGCGCGCAGCGCGACCGGGACGGTGAACATGTCCGGGTCGGTCAGGTAGATCAGGGCGCCGAAGAAGTCGTTCCACGTCCAGATGAACGTGAAGATGGTGGTGGTGGCCAGTGCCGGAACCATCAGGGGCAGGATGACCCGCAGGAAGATCCGGGGGTGCCCGGCGCCGTCGATGCGGGCCGCTTCATCGAGTTCCTTCGGGATGCCGCGGATGAACTGGACCATGAGGAACACAAAGAACGCATCCGTAGCCAGGAGCTTGGGAACAATGAGGGGCCAGAAGGTGTTCACCCAGCCGATCTGGGAGAACAGGATGTACTGGGGCACGATCACCACGTGGAAGGGCAGCATGATGGTCAGCAGCATGATGCCGAAGAACAGCTTCTTGCCGGTGAACTGCAGCCGGGCGAACGCATAGGCGGCCATGGAGCACGAGACCAGGTTGCCCACGATCGAGCCCAGGACCACGATCGCCGAGTTGATCATGTAGTGCCCGAACGGGTGGGTCAGGGCGGACCATCCGTCGGTGTAGTTGGTCATGTCCAGGCTGTTCAGCCAGAGGCCGGGTTCGCGGAAGATGAGGTCATTGGGCCGCAGGGAAGAAACCACCATCCACAGGAGCGGGTAGATCATGACAAGCCCCACCACGATCAGGATGGCGTGCTTGACCAGCCCCTTGATGCGGGCACTACGGCTGAAGGCCAGGTTTCCCGGCGATTCGCGGCGGCGCGGAGCCTTGCCCGGCTCGGTGGTTTTTGCTGCGGGAAGGCTCTGGAGTTTAGTCATCGTAGAACACCCAATACTTTGAAGCGATGAAGTTGATGGCGGTGAAGACGCCGATGATGACCAGCAGGACCCAGGCCATCGCTGAGGCGTAACCCATGTCGAACTGGCCGAAGCCCTTTTGATACAGGTACAGCGTGAAGAACATGGTGGAGTCGGACGGTCCGCCGTTGCCGCCGGAGACGATGAACGCCTGCGTGAACGACTGGAACGAACCAATGATCTGGAGCACCAGGTTGAAGAAGATGATGGGGCTCAGCAACGGGAGGGTGATCCGCCAGAACCGCTGGAGGGTGGTGGCGCCGTCAACTTCCGCGGCTTCGTAGTACATGTTGGGGATCTGGCGAAGGCCGGCCAGGAAGATGATCATCGGAGCGCCAAACGTCCACACATGCAGGAGGATGATCGAGCCAAGAGCTGTGCTGGGATCCGAAATCCAGCCGGGTCCTTCGATGCCCACCATGGCCAGGACCTGGTTAACCAGGCCCGTGGTGCCGAAGATTTGCTTCCAGAGGATGGCAACGGCGACGGAACCACCAAGGAGGGACGGCAAGTAGAAGATGGAGCGGTAGAACGGCAGGCCGCGAAGACCCTTGTCCAGGACCAGCGCGATCAGCAGGGCCACTGCCAACTGCAGGGGAACACCCACCAGTACATAGGTGAAGGTGACCCGCAATGAGTTGTGGAGGCGGGCGTCGCCGAACATGCGCACAAAGTTGTCCAGGCCAACCCATTCCGGCGGCTGCAGGAGGTTGTAGTCGGTGAACGACAGGTACAGGGACATCAACATGGGTCCCACGGTGATGACCACCAGGCCGATCAACCACGGCAGGAGGAAGACGTAAGCGGCCTTGTTGTCGCGGCCGTTCGCCTTCTTCTCCTCCTTGGTCATGGCGCCCTTGCGGCGGGTCATCGAAGAGAGTTCGCCAATAGCGCTCATTGCGTCCTCCCTGCGTGACCCCGGACGCCCTGCGGCGTTGCGGGGTGATGCTGTGCGGCCATGTGGTCTCCTTTGCTCATCGTGGCCTTCCACGATTTGGTGGTGGGGCTTCCCAATTTCGATTGGTAGCTCAGTGCTATTCGTTGGGTTTGGGCATATCGCTTTGTTGGGTCATGGTGAGCGTGAGTGGTCACAGCTTGAACACCCTCCGCGGGGATCCATCGACGACGTCGAGGATCAGCTCGTGTGCGCGGTCCTCGCTCACGCGGTGCTCGGCGACGAGGCGGGCCAGGAACGAGGCTTCGATCCTGCGGGAGGCGTCGTGGCGGGCGGGGATGGAGCAGAAAGCACGGGTGTCATCGATAAAGCCCGAGGACCTCGAGAAACCGGCAGTCTCCGTCACGGCCGAGCGGAAGCGCAGCATGGCGTCCGGAGCGTCGAGGAACCACCACGGCGCGCCCAGGTATACGGACGGGTAGAAGCCTGCCAGCGGCGCCAATTCGCGCGAGAAGGCGGTCTCGTCCAGGGTGAACAGGACCAAGTGGAAGTCCTTGGCCGTGCCGAAGTCCTGCAGCAGCGGGCGGATGGCTTCGGTGTAGTTGATGGCGAAGGGGATGTCGTGGCCGGTGTCCGCGCCGAACTGCTCGAACGTGGGGCCGTGGTGGTTGCGGTACGAGCCCGGGTGGATGGTCATGACCAGCCCGTCCTCCACGGACATCTGCGCCATCTGGTACATCATGTGTGCCTCGAACGCGTCCCGGTCCCCGGCTGTGGCCTTGCCGGCGCGGGCCTTCTCGAACAGGGCTTCGGCCTCGGCGTCGTCCAGTTTGAGCGTCGCCGGAGTGCGGACGCCATGATCCGCGGACACCGCGCCATGGTCCACAAAATAACGACGGCGGTTTTCCAGGGCCGCGATGTAGCCGGCGTAGCCTGTTGCGCCGTCGGCTGCGGTTTCGATCAGCCGTTCCACGTTTGACGCCCACGACGGGTGGGCGATGTTGAGGTAGGCGTCCGGACGGAACGTGGGCAGGACGCGGCCGTTGAAGCTGGGATCCTCGGTCAAGGCCTTGTGGCTTGCGAGGTTGTCCAGCGGATCATCGGTGGTGGCCGAGACCTCGATGTTGAAGTCCTTGAAGAGCTGCCGGGGGCGGAAATCCGGCTCAACGAGCTTGGCGGAAATCGCGTCGTAGCTGGCATCTGCGGACAGTTGGCCGAGGTCCGCGCCGAGCTTGAACACTTGCTCGAGCTGGGTGCGCAGCCAGTAACCGGAGGCGGTCCCTTCGAAGAGCGGCCAGGCTTCGACGAACCGGCGCCAGACTTCGCGGGAATCCTGGGAGCCGCTGGCATGGAGTTGGTCCATCGGGACACCGTCGGCGTGGATCAGGCGGGTGACGTAGTGGTCCGGGCTCACCAGCAGTGCGGCGGGATCCGGGAAGGTCGTGTTCTGCTCGATGACTGCGGCGTCAACGTGGCCGTGCGGGGAGATGATGGGCAGGTCCTGGACGCGTTCCAGCAAGGACCGCGCGATGCTGCGCGTCCCGGGATCAGCGGGCAGGAGCCGGTCAGGGTGTGCGGCAATGGACTGTGACATGGGTCAGCCTTCCTGGCCAGAGGTTAGTGCGGCGGCTTGGCTGGCGAGACGGGTGATTCGGTCCCAGTTTTTGGCCGCTACGGCTTCCGCCGGGGTAAGCCAAGAGCCTCCGACGCAGGAGACGTTTGGCAGCTTCAGGTAGTGGGGCGCCGTTCCAAGAGTGATCCCGCCGGTCGGGCAGAACTGAACGTGCGGAATGGGTGCGCTGATGGCTGCCAGGTAGTCGGGGCCTCCGGCCGGTCCAGCGGGGAAGAATTTCATGGTGTTCAGGCCTTGTTCCATGACAGTCATCACCTCTCCCACTGTTGCCACACCAGGGAGGAGCGGGACTTCCAAGGACAGCATGTTGGCGAGCAGGGCGGGGGTGATGCCAGGACTGACCAGGAACCGTGCGCCTGCGGTCACGGCCTCGTCGGCCTGCGCCGGTGTAAGGATGGTGCCGGCGCCCACGACGATGTCCGGCACTTCTTTGGCGATCAGCTTTAACGACGTCAGCGCGGAACCGGTCCGGAGCGTGAGCTCGATGATGTTGACACAGCCATTGGCCAGGGCCCGGGCAAGCGGGACAGCGTCCTGGGGATCGTCGATGGTAACCACCGGAATGACCGGCGAGATGGGTAGAACACTGGATGCGTCAGCCATGGTTGATCTCGTTTCCCAGGCTTCTCAGCCTGTCGTCAATGGTCTCGGCATCGTGCAGGATGCGGTACCAGTGCAGCAGCAGCGTCGATAGCCGTTCATTCCTTGCCAAGTCTTGGTCGAAAATGGGCCTGAAGCCCAGCAGCGCGGGAACCACCGTATCGGCGGTGCGGGTGGCGGGCAGGGCGCTTTGAAGCTGGGCGGCCAGCGGATCGTTCAAGTCCGTCGGCGCGGCGGTGGCCACACGGTACATCCACGCGGCAACAGCGAGGGTTGCCCAGCGCGGTTCCCTCCCGGCGTCGAAGGTGCCGCGGAGGGTGGGGAGCAGGCGTAGTCCGATCTTTTGGGAGCCGTCGCTACCTACTTTCGCGGTGGTGTGTCCTAGCGCTGGGTTGGCGAAGCGGCGCAGCACCTCCTCGCAGTACCGTTCGCCGTCCAGTCCTTCCGGCAGGGTGATCGCAGGCAGGGCCTCTGTGAGGATCATGCTCCGTGTGGCCTTGAAGAGAGCGGTTTCGGCGACGGCGTCGTTGATGGTTTCCTTCTCCACTGCGAGGCCGAGGTAGGCCAGCATGGAGTGGCTGGCATTGAGCAGACGCAGCTTGGCCGCCTCCCAAGCGGCAACCTCGGTGCTAAACAGGGCGCCGGAGTCCTCCCAAGGTGGGCGTCCTGATGCGAAGTTGTCTTCGATCACCCACTGCTTGAACGGTTCGGCAACCACTGCGGCTTCGTCCCGCAGGCCAAGTTCGCGTTCGACCGCGTCAAGGTCGCTTTCGGTGGTGGCCGGGACCATCCTGTCCACCATGGTGCTGGGGAAGGTGGCGTTTCCGTCCAGCCAGGCCAAAAGGGGAGCGCGTTCAGGATCTGGCAAGCCCGCCGCGAAGCCACGGACCAGCGTGGCCGTGAGTTCGCCATTGGCCGGGAGGTTATCGCAGGACAGGACAGTGATAGGGCCGGCTCCCGTGCGGGAGCGCTGCTGCAGGCCGCGGGCGATCTGGCCGATGGCGGTCAGCGGTGGTCTGCCGGCCAGGTCGGCTTGCACCTCGGGGTCTGCCAAGTCCAGGGAGCCGGTGCGGGGATCGAATCGGTAGCCCTTTTCGGTGATGGTGAGGGTGACGATGCGTGTGGTGGTTGCGGCGATCCGGTCCACAACGTCCTGCGGGTTGTCCCGGCCGGAGATGGTTTCCACGATACTCGATACGACGCGCAGCGGAGCGGCGCATTCTCCCTTTTCGACGACCGTGAAGAGACCATCCTGGGGCGCAAGCTGCCGGGCAACGGTGGCCGAACGCTGGGTGACGCCGACGATCCCCCACGAAAAGTCGCCGCCGGCGAGCATGGCGTCCTCGGTGTAGACAGCGGTTTGGGCGCGGGCGAAGGCGCCCAAACCCAGATGGACGATTCCGGGCTGCATCTTTCGGTGCTGCAGTACCGCAGTGTGACCGGCGCCTGCCAATGTTGAACGACTTAGGCGTGCGATGACACGGTCCTTTCCACGTAGCTGCCTGAGGCGTGCGCGCTGGTCTGTTCGAACGTGGGAATGAACCCAGTCCCACCCTTGCCGCCCACCACAAGGGAGGACGCGGCCGCACCATAACGTGCCGCCGTCGGGAAGTCATCTCCGAGGACCAGCCGGGCCGTGAGCGTGCCCACGAACGCGTCACCAGCGCCGGTCTGGTCAACGACTGCCGGAGCTGGAACCGACGGAACCCACGTCGACTCCCCCGCCGCTTCGAGCTGGGCGCCCTCGGCGCCGCAGGTGACAGCAACAAACTGCGCGCCCAGCGACCGCAGCTTGGCGGCCGCGTCTTGCGGGGATGAAGCGCCCAGGAGTGATCTGGTTTCGCCAGGATGGGACGGCGTCACAAGGAAAGCCTGGGGCGCGAGTTCGGTGAGCGCTGCCGCTGCGTTTTCCGCCGTGGTGAGCCGGGGGCGGTAGTTGGGGTCGAACACGAAGCGCTGCGCCAGAGAGGCAGCTTTGACAACGGCGGCGCGGGACGTCGTCGAAATGGCGCAGGCGATGCCGCCCGCCACCACGGCGCCCGCGGCCTCGAATACTGCCGGATCGATGTCCTCCGGGCTGAGCGTGGAGCCGACACTGCCGCCACGGGCGTAGGAGAACTCCCGCTCACCGTTGGGGTCAATGTGCACCAGGTAGACGCCCTGCTGGCCTTTGCGGAACGTCAGGAGGTCGGTGGAGATACCGAGCTCGGCAATCCGGGCAGCGATCATCTGCCCTAGATCGTCGTCGGTGAGGACGGACAGCAGGCCCACCCTGGCGCCGGCGGACGCCGCGGCGGCGGCGACATTGAGCGCGTCGCCGGAGATACCGAGCTGGGCAGGGACACCGTGGGCGAAGGGCATGTCGGTGGAGACTTCGACGAGAATCTCCCCCATCACCACCACGTCGAAGGTGTTGTGGGCTGTGTTCACCAGTCGTGTACCGATCCGTCGAGGCGTCGGTTGACGGGCAGGTATTTGGGGTCGAAGGGGAAGCGGGCGGCGGCTTCCTCGTCGAACTCCACGCCGATGCCGGGGGCGTCGCCGGGGTGCATGTAGCCGTCATTGAAGGAATGCGTGGTCTTGAAGACTTCACCGGCGGGATCCCGGTGGCCCATGTATTCCTGGATGCCGAAGTTGGGGATGCTCAGGTCTACGTGGAGCGCGGCGGCGAAGGAGACCGGCGACAGGTCTCCGGCGCCGTGCGAACCGGAGCGGACTCCGTACAGGTCAGCGAGAGAGAAAATCCGGCGCAGGTGGGAGATGCCGCCCGCATGCGACACGGACGTGCGGATGTAGTCGACCAGGCGTTCGGTGATGAGCTGCTGGCAGTCCCAGATGGAGTTGAACACCTCCCCCACCGCGACGGGCGTCGTCGTGTGCTGACGGATCAGCCGGAATGCGGACTGATCCTCGGCCGGTGTGGGGTCCTCCATCCAGAACGGCCGGAACGGCTCCAAGGCAGCGCCCAGACGTCCCGCCTCGATTGGCGTCAGGCGGTGATGGACGTCGTGCAGGACGTGAACGCCATAGCCGAACTGTTCCCGGACGTGAGCCATCATCGTCGGAGCGAAATCCAGATAGGCCGTGGTTTCCCACGTGTCTTCCTGCGGAACATTGCTGCTTGCGGGCTCATAAAGCTTCCCGTCAACGGGGGCGATGCCGTAGGTCTTGTCCAGCCCTGGTACGGCAGCCTGGACGCGGATGGCTTTATAACCCAGGTCCAGGTGGTGCTGGAAATCAGTGCTGAGGTCGTCCAGGGTAGTGCCGCTGGCGTGGCCGTAGACCATGACACCCTCGCGCGCGGCGCCGCCGAGGAGTTCGTAAACGGGCATGTTGGCGGCTTTGCCTTTGATGTCCCACAGGGCCACATCAATGGCGGCGATCGCGGTCATCGTCACCGGGCCGCGGCGCCAGTAGGCGCCCTTGTAAAAGTATTGCCAGGCGTCCTCGATGCGGCGGGCATCTCGGCCGATCAGCAGCGGGCAGAGATGATCTGACAGGTACGAGGCCACTGCCAGTTCACGGCCGTTGAGGGTGGCGTCTCCGATGCCGGTGATGCCGTCCTCGGTTTCAATAACGAGCGTGACGTAGTTTCGTCCTGGTGACGAAACCACAATCCGTGCGTCTGTGATTTTCACTGGGATCCTTCAGGAGTCTGCGGTGGTCAGGTAGAGCGCAGTAAGTGCCGTCGGGTCGTCACCGGCACTTACTTCGAGTTGGTGTTCTCTAAGCCGTCAGCCGAGGATCTTCCGCAGGTGCTTGAGCTGAACGATCCATTGGTGTTCCTGGCCGCCTTCGTGGTTGTTGAAGCGGTAGACCTCGATGTCTTTCGGGACGCCGGGGTTATCCGTCCCGTACGCGTTGTAGCTTGCGAAAACAGTTGAGGGTGGGCAGACGTCGTCCATGAGGGCTACCGAGTAGAGGGCGGGCGCCGCGGCCAGCCTTGCGAGGTTGACTCCGTCGAAGTAGTTCAGGACCGTCAGAATCGATTCGTACTCGTTCCGGTGCCTGCCGAGAAATGAGGCGACTTCCGGATACGGGCCTCTAGGCGTGATGTCGATTGCCCGTGGGAAGTCCTGCAGGAAGGGAACGTCGATGTGGGCCGCGACGATGCCGTCCAGCCTGCCCGCCGCCAGACCTGCAACAGCAACCGTGATGCCTCCGCCCTGGCTGGTTCCGGAGAGAATCACCCGGCCCGGGTCAATGGCCGGGTGGGACTGGGCTGCCTCAACGGCACGGAAGGCGTCAACGTAGACCCGGCGATAAAAGTATTCATCCGGACTGTGAATACCGCGCGTCATCAGTCCGGCATAGTTGTTCCCGCCTGCGGAAGGGTGCGGATCCGGGGTTTCCCCATATGCGCCACCGTAGCCCTGACCACGGGTGTCCATGATGAAGTGCGCGTAGCCTGCTTGGGCCCAGCGGGTGTTCTGGTTGACCAGTCCACGGCCTCCCCCGTAGCCCGCGTACTGGATAACCACCGGCAGTGGGTTGCGGGGGTCCGTTCCCGCTGGCAGGTGCAGCCATCCCTTGATCGGCGCGCCGCCGTAGCCAGCGAAGGACACATCGTAGGTGTCGATGACCGTGAGGTGGTTTTCCGCCCGTTCAAATCTCGCATTCAGGGGATGCTCACGGGCTTCGGCGATGGTGCGCTCCCAGAATTCGATGAAATCCGCTGGAGGCGCAACGGCAGATTCGTACTGCCTGAGCTGGTCGGGGTCTTTTTCGAACAAGGGCATCGGTTGAAGATCCATTCTCTTGAATGATGTTGCTGAGAGTACGCGGCAGGGTTCAGGCCCGGCGTGCGCGGAGTTTGATGGCTGCGGCGGCGAGGATGAGGGTGCCGGGGACGACTACGAAGAGCGCCACCAGCATCCAGACGAAGACGACAGCGCTGAGGAGGGCACCGGCGAGCAGGAGCGAACCGGTCCAGTCTTTGAGAGCCAAGGCTTTGCCGAATTCGAGGGCGGACTTCCATGCCTCCCGCGGCTGGCTGTGTTCCTCGCTGGCATCGGACCATGCGGCCGCGGTGCGGAGCAGGAGGATGGCCCCGCAGCAGGCGAGCATCAGCGTTGCTGGGAGGACCACCTCCCGGCCGGGCAGCTGGCCTACCCAGGCCAGCAAGAGATTGAGGACAATCACCACGGCGGCAGCCGTCGTCATCAGGCCAAGTTTCCAGCTGCCCGGCAGAGCAGCCCGGAAAGTTCCCCAGAGCCCGCGGACGGAATCGTCGCGGCCTTCGAGGTGGCGTTCGAGGTGGGCGATCCCCGCTGCGTAGGCGGCAGGAATCGTAACCAGTGGAGCGGACAGCACCAGCACGAGCAGCCCCGCCAGCAGAGTCTCGGAGAACAGGGCGAACCGGTTCACAGGGATGGGTTCGTGGTGGTTGGGTGTGGTGGTGTCCATGATGGTCATTGTCTTCCTCGGGAGCAACGGACTTTTTAGCCTTTGAGGCCTTGGGTCGAGACGCCTTCGACGATGTAGCGCTGGAACACCAGGAAGAACACCAGCACGGGCAGCAGTGCCAGCACGGACATGGCGATCATGGCGCCATAGTCGGAGCTCTGGGTCTGGTCCACGAAGAGCCGCAGAGCCAGGGGCAACGGGTACTTCTCGGGAGTGTTCAGGTACAGCAGGGGGCCCAGGAAGTCGTTCCAGCTCCAGATGAAGGAGAAGATCGAGGTGGAGATCAGGGCCGGCTTCATCAGCGGCAGCATGATGGACCCGAAGATCCGGACGTGCCCGGCACCATCGATGCGCGCCGCTTCGTCCAATTCGGCCGGGAGGCCTCGCATGAACTGGACCATCAGGAAGACGAAGAACGCGTCGGCTGCGAGGAACTTACCGATCAGCAGCGGAACATAGGTGTCCACCAAGCCAAGCTGCTGGAAGATGATGTACTGCGGGATGATCACCACGTGGAACGGCAGGAGCAAGGTAGCGATCATCATGCCGAAGAACAGCCCGCGGCCCGGGAAGTTGATCCGGGCGAAGGCGTAGGCGGAGATACTGGCGGAGAGGATCGTGCCCACCACCGCGCCCACGGCCAGGACCAAGGAGTTGGTGAAGAACGTCAGGGTGGACACGCCACCAATGCCGTCCATGGCGGTGACGAAGTTGTCGAAGCTGAAGTTGGCCGACCACAGGGACGTGTTCGCGCCGCCGATTTCCGAGTTCGGTTTGAACGACGAGGCGATCATCCACAGCCCCGGGTAGAGGACGATGGCGGTGAGGATAAGGGCCACCGCATGGAAGGCCACGCTCTTGGTCCGTTTCATGCCCATGGATTCGGATTTCGGGTTGTAGACGGACGGCGGTGGGGTTGCTGACTTGGATGGGGTTGGAGTGGTCATGGTTGTCATTTCGAATCACCGCTGTAGTGGACCCAGGACTTGGACGTGCGGAAGATGATCAGGGTGAGGATGCCGACCACAATCAGGAGGAGCCAGGCCATCGCTGAGGCGTAGCCCATCCGGAAATCGCTGAAACCGCGCAGGTACAGGTAAAGGGTGTAGAAGAGGGTGGACCCTGCCGGACCGCCTTCGCCGTTGGAGATGATGTAGGCAGAGTTGAAGATCTGGAACGCGTGGATGGTCTCCATGAGCAGGTTGAAGAAGATCACCGGGGAAAGCATGGGCCAGGTGATGTTGAAGAATTTCCGGACCGGACCCGCGCCGTCCATGGACGCGGCCTCGTAGAGATCGGCGGGAATCTGCTTCAGGCCCGCCAGGAAGATCACCATCGGAGCCCCGAACTGCCACACGGTCAGCAGGATAAACATGGGCATGGTCATGGACGGGTTGCCTACCCAGCCGCCGAGGTTGATGCCGAAGAAGGACAGGCCCTGGTCCACCGGACCCGAATCGCCGAACATGGCTTTCCACACGATCGCGATCGACACGCTGGCACCGACAAGGGACGGCGCGTAGAACGCTGACCGGTAGAAGCCCTGTCCTTTGCGCTTGCTGTTGAGCAACATGGCCACGGCCAACGCGGCGGCGAGCTTGAGCGGGGTGCCGAAGACTACATAGCCCACGGTGACGCCGACGGACTGCAGGAACCGTTCGTCCTGGAACAGCGTGGCGTAATTGTCGAAGCCGATCCATTTGGGGGCTTCGAAGAGGTTGTAGTTGGTGAAGGAGAGGTACAGCGAGGAGATCATCGGGCCCACGGTCAGGGCGATGAATCCCAGCAGCCAGGGCAGCAGGAACGTGTAGCCGGCACGGGCATCCGCAGCCCGCTGCCGCGACTTGCGCGGGAGCGGGGCTTTGGATGACACCGCACGCCGGGACAGGGTTGGGCTTGAAGTCACGAGTTCTTTCCGTCAGTTGTGAATGCCAAGGGATCAGGCGTTCTGCTTGATGAGGTCTTCGGCTTCCTTGAACCAGGCGTTGACGGCCCCGTCCAGAGTTAATTTGCCGTAGTTCAGGTCGGAATTGACCCGTTTGAAGGATGTTTCGAGCGTGCCGAAGCCGACGATGGGCGGTTCGGGAGCGTCCTTAAGGTATTTCTCTATGGATTTTTCGTAGTCGACCACCGCGGTGTCTGTGCCGCTGTAGGTGGTGCCGTCGCGTTGGCCCTTGGAGGCGGGGATACCGCGTGAGGTCTTGAAGATGTCCCCAACTTCGGGGTCGTTGACCATGAAGTTGATGAACCGGGCCGCAGCGTCCTTGTACTTGGTCTTGGCGCTGGCCACCATCAACTGTGAGGGTTTGAGGAACAGGCCCAGATTGTCCGGGTTGTTTGATGGGACCGGGAGGAGCTTGAGTTCCTTGGCGCCGCTGTCGGCCATGTAGCCAGCCATGAGGTTATCCCAGTACATTTCCGACGCTGTGAGGCCAGCCCCGAACGGGGATTTGGGTGCGACCTGGGTGACGCGTTCTTCGGAGACGATGGCCGGTGTTCCCCGCAGGTCCGCGGTCAAACTCCACCACTTTTTCAGGTCGTCCTTGGCGAAACCGAGCTTGCCATCCGAGGTGAAGGCTTCGATGTTGTTTTGCCGCAGCCAGATGTTGAACATCCACCAGATCCCCGTGAAGTCCGCGGAGCCGTACACCGCTCCCCCACCTTTGCTTCCGACGTCACGGAGGAATGCTTTGTATTGGTCGTAGTTCCAGTTTCCGTCTGGCGCTTTCACGCCCAGGGATGCCAGCTTTGCCGGATCGTAGAACACGCCAAAGGCATTGGTGCTGTTAGGGATGCCGTAGGTCTTTCCCCGTACCTGTCCGGAGGGCAGCAGGGACTTTTCAAAGCCGCTGGTGTCGATCTTGACTGTGCCCAGGTCCAGGAGTTGGTTCCTTTGGGCGTAGTCGCGCAGGTAGATCAGGTCGAATTGCATGACGTCGGGCAGGCCGCCGCCGGCGGCCTCGGTGGCTCGCTGCTGAAAGTAGCTCGCACCGTCGGAGAAGTTGCCGTTGACTTTGATGTCTGGGTTCTTTGACTCGAAGAGGGCAATTGCCTTGCGGGTGCGCTCGGCCCGGTCGTCGTTGCCCCACCAGGTGTACCGGATGGTGACGGGATTCTCGGCAGATCCGGTCTGTCCTGAGTTATTGGGTCCGGTTCCGCAGGCCGCCAGGATGCCGGCAGATGCGGTGCCGACGACGACTGTTGTGAGGAAATACCTTCTGTTGATCACAGGAGCCTCCTTGCTCAAATGATGTGGGTGGTTATTTCGGTTGTTTGTGCCTACAGTGCAGGCAGCAATAACGCTGGCTCAGGCCTGTGTACGCCTCGTGGTCGGTAGCCGAGTGCTTCGGCGGCATCCAGGGTGTCTGCGAGGTACCAGATGATGGCCAGCCACATTTCCGTGCCTTGAAGCCCGGGCTCGTTTTGAGTGTCCGCCCCAGGAGAGACGCTGAACGCCATTCCGGCGCCGGGATGCCACCGCGTGAGGGTATCCGAAAGCTGGGTTCTGGCCCAGTCGCGGATATCGTTCCCCCGGTAATCCGTCTGTTTACGCGTGAGCCAGAGCGGATGGATGACGTCAAGGACGTTGCAGGCATTCTGTTTTCCCGTGCCGAAGTAGCGCGGGTCTGCGCCGTGGAGGAGCACTGTGTCGATCAGGTTCTCGGCGTGGGGAACGGGGATCCCAAACTGCGCGAACGTTCCGCGTGTGAGCCGGTAGTAGCCGTTGACGATCTTGAGTCGTGTGTCGTCGCGGGGTGTGCCCCATGTTCCCGTGGCGCTGTTCACCCGGGTGATGAGCCAGCCAAAGAGCGCTTCTAGTGATCCTGTTGCTCCCGTGATGCCCTGGGCGAGATTCCAATAGGCCGCGGTTCCCCAAGCGTCGACCCAAGCACCTGATTCCCAGGCTTCCTTACGCCAGGGCAGGGCGTTGAGTGCGCCCACGAGTTCGTTGGCGGACAGGTCGGCAACGGCCCGGATGGGGTGCGGGAAGCGGGAGCCGAGCAGGTCGAGGGCGTACCCGACGGAGAGGATGTGGTAGGGAACAGGCCCGTTGCCCAACGACAGCCCGGCGCTGCTCGGGAGCCCATCCGGCCCGTATTCGGGAACAAGGCCGGTGTGGGGGTCCTGGAGGGCGACGAGTGTTTGGACGTGGTCTTCGTGCGACAGCTGGGGCGGGCTTGAGCGGTGCAGGAGATCGTAGAGTTCGATTGCATCGCAGTGGGCACGGACGGTGGGTCCTGCTCCGGGTTTGTCAACGTATCGTCCCTGCCCGATGCTTTCGTCCCAGCCCCGGTTGACGAGCCCTGGGAGTTCCCTTCGCGCCCTCTCGGCGAAATCGGCCAGCTGCTGGTTGATGTTGTCACCGGCAGCACGTGTGCTCGCCGTTGTCCTGCGGTCACGGATAAATCGGGCTGGGTTTCCTCCGACGATTGCCCAATCGGGAACGTCTTTGGTGACGACGGCGCCTGCCGCAAGGACAGCGTGCGACCCCACTGTTACACCGTCCAGCACCACCACGTTTGAACCTATCCAGACATCGTCGCCGATGTGGATGCCCTTGCTGGTCAGCGGCTGCTTGAAAACCGGTTCGGCGGGATCCATGGAATGGTTGAACCCGAGGATTGAGGTGTGGGCACCGACTCGGACGGCGTCTCCCATGGTGACGTTCCCGCGGACAACGGTGAAAGCATTTACCGTGCAGTCCTCGCCCATCACAATGGTGCCGGTCACGTACGCGTGTGCGGCGATCAGTGAGCGCGAGCCCATGGTCAGGGTGTCGGGGTCCACCATGGCCAGTGGTGAGATGAAGGCTTGCTCGCCTATGACGACGCTGTCCTGCTCCGCGAGCCGCTTCTGGTGTTCCAATTGAGCGTGGCCGTCCGCTTCGGATGCGTTGGGCCAGAAGGTCCAGGGTGAGTAGTCATAGCCCAGGGCGTGGTCGGGATTCATCGTGTCTCCGCATTGGCTAGTTGGTTTTGCTCGTGGCGTATTGGCGACTGCGCCGGGTCTCGGTGGCCGTCAGAGGAGTTCTGGATGCGCCTCATGCCATGACCTGCAGTTCGGAAAATTGCACAGCGTGGACGTACTCTCTGCCCTCGGCGAGTCGGACTACTTCGTCTACCGCGCTGGCGCCCATGCGCCGGAGTTCGTTGCCCATGGAACCGGCGATATGCGGGGTCAGAAGCACGTTGTCGAGGCTGTAAAGCGGGTCCCCGGAAGGGAGCGGTTCAGGCTCCGTGACGTCCAGGACTGCACTGATCCGTCCGGTGAGCAGCTCACGGCGGAGCGCGTCGTGGTTGACAAGGGCTCCGCGCGCGGTGTTGATGAACGTGGCACCGTCTTTCATCAGGCCAAGCTGCTGCGGGCCGATCATGCCGACGGTCGTGGGAAGCAGAGGCGCGTGCAACGAAATGATGTCGGCGCGCATCATCAGATCGTCGAGCCCGACCAAAGAAGCACCCAGGCCGGCAGCGTCACTGCCTGTCACCGTCGGATCGGCAAGGAGCACTTGGTGGTCGAAGGATTTCAACTGATTCAGGACCAGGCGGCCAATCCTGGAGGCACCGATAATACCTACCGTGCTGCCAAGGTTGCCGGTGGAAACTGGCAGCCGACCAGCGTCAAAGTGTTCTTGCAACTTCTGTAGCCGGGCTGCCGCCCGAAAGGTCCCTTTGCCGGCCAACAGAATGAAAGCCAGGGTGAACTCAGCCACCGGGACGGCATTCGCCTGCGCTGCGGTGGTGACTGCGATCCCCCTTTGCCAACATGCAGGGTCCACATGCTGCTTGATGGTGCCGGCCGAGTGAGCAATCAGCTGAAGGTGCGGAGCGGCATCCAGCACAGACACATCTATCGTTGGCGCCCCCCAGCCGGTGATCAGTGCGTCCACTCCGGCGAGCACATGAAGGGAGCGGGCGGACTCAAACTCCGTCAGCACGTGGTGCTCGATGTCCGCCACTGAAGCAAGACGCCTGAGCAGGGCTTCCGGAAACAATTCGTTCATCAACTCCTGTGAACGAAGAGCAAACGCCACCTTCGGGCGGAAGTCGGCGCTCATTTCCGCTGACTCCCATTAGCCGCTCCCAGCGAGGCGCCAGAAGGACAGGGACAGAAAAAAGCCGGGCATCGGCGGGACATGTGTCTCCCTTGACTAAGGCCCCGTGTGGGGTGTGACTTACCTCCTAATGGTCACCCAGTCCGAGTGACCGAGTCAACAAACAAATGAGTAATCAATCAAATTCGGTCAGGCGTGGTACTTGGTCGTGGATTCTCTGACCGTCAGTCCGGGCATCAGGGACAGGTGCTGTATCGGCACGTCATTGCCCCCCGTCGGGTCGCCAAGCCGCGCGTCAAGGAGCCGCATGGCTGAGGCACCGACAGCATGCTTGGGTGGTGAAACAGCCGTTAACGGCACGAGTGCAAAGGCCGCCACTTCATCGTCGTAAGCAACAATCGACAGATCCTCCGGGACGCGAATGCCCCTCGATGCTGCCAGCTCCACGAGCCGGGACGCGTGCGTGTCGACATGGACGATGGCCGCCTTGGTACCCTGCCGGATGCACTCATCGAGGAAGGCATTGAGGGCTATGTCCGTGCCCTCCGGATCCGTGGCAATAATGGGCAAAGGCTGATACGGGGCATCCACGTCCAGTTTCAGCTGCGCGACGGTCTGCTCGTAGCCGGCCTTCAAGCCGCGCGCGGTGGGGGTTTCCTCGCGGATCGCCAGACCAATGGAGGTGTGCCCAAGTTCCGCAAGGTGGCGGACCGCCAAAGCTGCACCATAAGTGTGGTCGGACCGGACGCTGTCGTACTCCCTGGCCGTTTCAGGATAGGTGAAAGAGCGCTCCATGAGCACCACCGGCAGGGTCAGCGAGTCCAACCACTTGCCCGTGACCCCACCCGGCTCGTAGACGCTGGTCGCCAGCAAAATGCCTCGGACCCCGAGGTCGATCAGACGCTGCACACGTTCTTTCTCCGAGCCTTCGTCGTAGTGGGTCACACCCAACACCAGACGAGTGCCGAGCTGGGCTGCCACGCTCTCGGCCCCGGCTATCACCCTCGCGTAGTAGTAGTCCGAGGTGGGCACGACCAAGCCGGTCGCGGACCCGAGGACATGTTCTACTTTGGTATTGGACGGGAGGGTGGCACCCCCATGCACCCGCACGAGATGGCCCGACGAACACAATGAATTGATGGCGCGCCGGGCGGTGATTTCCGACAATCCAAGCTCCTGCGCCAGCGCCGTGGTGATCACCCGGCCGTCCCGGCGGGCAACCTTCAAAATCAGCTGTTCTCTTTCTACCGCAAGCACGTGATTCACCGTCCAATGAGTAATGTAGGGCTGCTTTGATGATCAGACGGTCAAAGACCGGACCAAATCTGCCTTGTTTCTCCTCAACGGTACCCTAAGCAATTGCAAAAATGATCGAAATTGTCCGATTGCACCTGTTTTCATTGACCGTTCATGAAGACACTCAGATACTGGATTACGTTTTCCCCGGCGTCAGGCTGCGCAAGTCCGAGCTTCTACTCCTGCCGGCCTGCACCACACCGTGAGACCCGCCTGATGGGTCACGCAGATCAACGTTGATCAACAGAGGAGATCAGAACATGAAGTCCTGCCAGGCTGCTGGAGCCCAGCATCTGATGAAACATCCACCATCCACCGCGGCGTTCCGGACACGGATCTGGGGGTCGGCCGCGTGAACGACCTGAAAACAAAGGCCTCCCGGGCGCTCACCGCTTGCGCCACTGCCGTTGCTCTGGCTGTCGTCCCTGCGGGAGTGGCAGCTGCCTCACCAACGGCGCCCTCACGCTCCACACCAGCAATTGCTCAACTGGAGAATCTGGACAGGGGCGCAGTTGCGGCAGTAACCCAAAACGGTGTCTTCATCAGCTGGCGCCTGCTCGGCAGCGAGGTGACCGGGACCTCCACGACCGGCGTGACCGGCACCGACTTTAGCCTTTACCGGGATGACACCAAGATCGCGACCGTAACCGACAGCACCAACTACCTGGACAGCCAAGGAACAGGGGCAAACTCCTACCGGATTGTGCCGGTCGTAAACGGCATCGAGATCGAGGCCGGGACCACAGTCGAACCCTGGTCCAGCAACCACCTGGACCTTCCCCTGCAGAAACCCGCGGACGGCGTAACGCCAACGGGCCAGGCGTACACCTATTCAGCCAACGACATCAGCGCAGCGGATGTCGACGGCGACGGAGCCCTCGAATACGTCGTTAAGTGGTACCCCTCCAACGCCAAGGACGTCTCCCAAGTCGGCTACACCGGCAACACATACTTGGACACTTATGAACTGGACGGGACGCTGCTGCACCGCATCGACCTGGGCATCAACATCCGTTCCGGCGCACATTACACGCAGTTCAACGTCTACGACTTCGACGGGGATGGCAAAGCCGAGATCATGATGAAAACGGCGCCCGGAACAACGAGCACCCCTTACCGCAACAACTCCGCCGGTCCTTCCAGCTACATCACGATGCCCGCTGCGGACCGGGACGCCGGATACTCCGATACCGACGACTACCGGATGTCGGCCCAGGACTACTACGACCATCTGGTCACGATGTTCAAGGGCTGGTCTGCACACCCTGAAGTTGTAGCAGGGCACTGGCCTTCCACCCTTGAAGAAGCTTTCGGGATTGAGCCCAAGTACGACTACCCGCTCTCCGACGCCGACGCACGCACCTTGGCAGATTACTTCATAGACGTCTACGCACCAGCACGCAGTTCCAACAACAAGCTGCGCGCCTTTGAGGGATACATCCTCCAGGGCCCCGAGTACCTCACAGTGTTTGACGGGCAAACCGGCAAGGAGCTGGACACCGTCCCGTACGAGCCGGGCCGCCATGACGACGGCCTCATGTGGGGAGACTACAAGGGTTCCCGGATCGAACCCGGCAACCGGGTGGACCGCTTCCTGTCCGGCGTCGCCTACCTCGACGGACAGCACCCCTCATCAATTTTCAGCCGCGGTTACTACTCCCGGACCGCCGTCGCAGCCTACGACTGGAACGGCAAGAAACTGCAAAAACGGTGGCTCGCCGACAGCGGATGGACCCCATCGACAAACCCCTTCCAAAACGGAAGCAACGTCGGTACGGATCCGGAGCTCGGCAAACTCGCCGGCCAGGGCTTCCATTCCCTCAGCGCCGCCGACGTCGACGGCGACGGCAAACAGGAAATCGTCTACGGCTCGGCGACCCTGGACGACGACGGGTCACTGCTGTACTCCTCCTGGGACGTGATGCCGCCGGGCACACCCACCGCAGGTGAACTACGGCCACTTGGCCACGGCGACGCCATGCACGTCACCGACATCGACCCCGCCCGACCAGGACTTGAGATCTTCACCGTCCATGAAACCACCAACGCCCCCTACGGCATGGCCATGCGCCGGGCAGAGGACGGGACAGTCATCTTCGGCCAGTACGCCGGACGCGACATCGGACGAGGCATGATCGGAGACGTCGTGCCCGGTTCCCCCGGACTTGAATCCTGGTCCGGGCTACCGGACGGCTCCGGAGACTCAGGAGTCCGCACCCCCGATGGGGACACACTTCCCATGGAAACCCCGGGAACAAACATGTCGATCAAGTGGGCAGCCGACATGACAACCCAGCTCGTGCGCGGATCAGGGACGACAACACCATTCATCAGCGACGTGCAGCGCGGAACACTGCTCACAGCCGAGGGCACCCTGGCCAACAACTCTACGAAAGGTAACCCGGGGCTGGTGGGCGACGTCTTCGGGGACTGGCGCGAAGAACTCCTCGTACGGACCACCGACAGCAGCGCCATCCGCATCTATACCTCCACGGAAGTGACAAACCACAAACTCTATACTCTCCTGCACGACACCCAATACCGGGCCGAGCTCGCCCGGCAGCAAACCGGCTACAACCAGCCGACGTACACGGGCTTCTACTTCGCATCCGACACGAACTTCGCTAATGTACCGCTGCCCAAGTACTGGGCTCCGGGAAGCGCGACCACCATCGCAAACAAGATTGAGGCGCTTGCGGACCAGGGCGGCCTTTCCAGAGGCACCGCAGCCCAGGCTGTGGCCCATCTGCGGAACGCGGAACGGGCCGCCCAGGCCCGGCAGTACGGGACCGCACTGCAAAGCCTTGCCCAAACGGAGAAAGCCTTGGACAACAATGGCGTCCCGGAAGCGGCCCGAACGGAACTGCTGTACGACGTGAGGCTCATACAGCGAATGCTTGGCTGACCACCAACTTCCTTGCGCCGCACCCGGGAAAGGACCGGGTGCGGCGCCACCCCTCGGCAACACCAAACTCTTTGGAGACCCTCATGATTAACAGAAGGCAGTTCCTCGCCACCGTCGCAGTCGGCACAGCAACCGCGGTGACCGCATGTGGTACCCCGGCCCCCAGCAAGACCGGGACCGCGGAAAACCCGGTCACCATCAACTACACCTGGTGGGGCAACGACGACCGGGCCGAGCGCACCCGCAAAGCCATGGCCCTGTTCGAGTCAAAGAACCCGGACATCAAGGTCAACGGAAATTTCACCGACTTCGGCGGATACTGGCAAAAACGGGCCACCGAAGCTGCCGGCGGGGGCCTGCCCGACGTCATGCAATGGGACCTGTCGTACCTTCGCGACTATGCCCAGAGGAACCAGCTTCTGGATCTGGGTACCGTCGACATTGATACTTCCGCTTTCGAAAAATCCCTGCTGCCCTCCGGCCAGGTCCGCGGCAAGACCTACGGCATCCCCACCAGCACCAACGCCTTCGCAGTCTTTTGCGACCCGGCCAAACTCACCTCGCTGGGCATCGCCGAGCCAGACAGCACGTGGACCTACAACGACTACAACGCATTCTTGGCCGAGGTAGGCACCAAGAGCGGTGGCGCACTGAACGGCTCCAGCGACTACACCTCCGTTTGGTGGATGTTCAACATCTGGCTGCGGCAGAACAACATCGAAGCGTTCACCTCGGACGGCAAGCTCGGCTTCACCAAGGACGACCTGAAAAAGTGGTGGAGCCTGCCCGCAAACCTGCGCGGAACCCCTGCCATCATCACCGAAGAACGTATCACCCAACTCGCACCCAAATCACCCTTCGGCGCCAACGCCGTGGCCACCGAAATGACCTGGGACAACTTCATGGCCGGCAACCTGAAGGACAGCGGCGCGAAGGAACTCCGAATCCTGCCCCCGCCCTCCGACGACCCGGACAACCTGGGACTGTTCCTCAAACCCTCCATGCTCATGGTCGCCAGCGCCAAAACCCAATACAAGGACGCCGCCGCCCGTTTCATCAATTTCATGGTCAACGACCCCGAAGTCGGCGACATCTTCAAAACCTCCCGCGGCGTGCCAGCGTCCAAGACCCAGCGCGACGGAACAACGTTCGAAGGAACCGACAAGGTAGTGGTCGACTACGAGAAGTCCATTGAGAAGTACCTCAAGGACGCACCCGAACCGCCCATCGTCGGCTTCGGATCACTTGAAGCTTCCTTCAAACGCATCAGTTCGGACCGGAACTACGGCAAACTCACCATGGACGCCGCGATCGACGCCTGGTTTAAAGAAGCCGAAGACGTCATCAAACAGAACGCCTGACCTATGCTGCACAAACCCTGAAAGGTGTTCCTCAAATGCATCACACCACAAGTAACAGCGTGAATTCGCCCGGTGAAACCATCACCGACGGTCTGACAGCCCTCGACGGGCTTTTCGCCGACTTCCTGCGCTGGATCCCTCGCCTGTTCGACCCAGAACGGGGCGGCTTCTACTACGCCCTAAGCTCGACCAACCAACCGGAATTCGAAGCCGACATCGAGTCAACGTGCGCCGCAATGGCCGCCATCGACGAACTCGGCCTTCTGCCCTCAGTAACCGACAGCGTCCGGGCACGCATTGTGAACTTCCTCCAGGAACGGCAGGATCCCGAAAGCGGATACTTCTTCGACCGGCAAAACGAAATGCGTGAAGTGGAACGGCTCAGAGGGCGTGCCCTGAACGTATCGCTCAAAACACTTTCCATGCTCGGAGCGAGCCCACTCCACAACCTCCCGGGGCAGGACAAAGAAGACCAAACACTTGAGCACCTGTGGTCAGAAGCGGCATTCGCTGCATGGCTGGACGCACGACCCTGGCACAATTCCTGGCTGGCACAGGACAACATCCAAGCCCAGACCTCTCTGATCCGCCTCCTGCCACAAGCGCAACAGGAAGCCCGTGTGGCACAAGCCATCGCCTATGTCCGCAGCCGGCAAGACACAGCAACCGGACACGCGGGCGGCGGCACACCCTACGTCGTCCTTTCCGGCAGCTTCAAACTCGCCCTGTTCTGCCGCGACTTTGGACGACCCGTGCCGTTAGCCCAACAAATCTATGCGTCAACGCTCGAATGCATCCGCGAGGAAGACTGCCTCGACGCATGCTGGCTCCGTAACCCGATCGAACTGGTCGAAGTTCTCGCACCCCAAATCGGCGGCATCCCGCCAAGCGAACTTGCCGACATCGTCCGCATCTCGGCCGTCAACGCCTCCGCCTTCCTGGAGCCTGATGGAGGCTTCTCCCGCAAGATCGGCCAGTCCTCCGCATCACCCAACGAAATCAGGCTTGGCCTGGGTGCCGCCGAAGGTGACTGGAACGCCTCAACCCAGCTTGCCGCACGGGTCCGGCCCGCCCTCTACCGCTTGGCGGGCCAAAAACAACCCGCGCTCCCCTGGTCCAATGACTTCGGCCAAGCCCTGCACGCCGCAGCATCCGGTCGCTGAAACAGATGCCCAGGCTTGGGAGGAAAAAGCGATGCAGAAACAATCATCCATACATGACGTTGCCGAGACGGCGGGCGTCTCGGTCTCTACTGTCTCCAACGTACTGAACCGCCCCCAGCTCGTAGCAACCGGCACCCGCGCCCGAGTACTCAGCGCAATAGAGGTCCTGGGATTCCAGCGCAATCCCCACGCCGCCTCCCTCCGGCTGGGGAAACCCGGCAGACGTCCCGGAAACCACGTCCAGAAGCAGCCTCCACGGGCAGAAAGCCCCGGAACCATGGCCAATCCGGACCAGGACGACACAGTCCTCGAACTGGCCGAACTCGCCGCAGAGGGCTGGCAGTACATACCTCCGCTACACCCTGTTCTGGTCGGCCGATCCGGTCACAACCTCGGGTCGGGACTGGCCGAAGGATCCATGCCGGACGGCTCCGGAATCTGGGTTCGTTACGACGACGGAAGGGGACGACAGTACCTCACAAAAGATGACGGTTACCTCATCGTCCCACTGCCCACCACCAACTGACCAACCATCCACAGAAAGGTCGCAGCAATGCGCACACGCCTAAAGAAACCTTCCGCGGCGATAGCCGCGACAATAGCAATCTTCGCGCTGGCTCTCACGGGCTGCGCCGGCAGCCCTCAAGCCGGAAAAGTCGGCACTGTTGAAGACCCCGTAACCATCCGGTTCGCATGGTGGGGCAATGACGCCCGCGCCAAGACAACGCAGGAAGTCATCAAAGATTTCGAGGCCGCGAACCCTACAATCAAAGTTCAGGGGGAAAACACCGAATTCAGTTCCTACTGGGACAAAATGGCCACCCAGATCGCCGGCGGCACCACCCCGGACGTCTTCGCAATGAGCGGCGCCTACCCAAGCGAATATGCCAGCCGCGGCGTCCTTCTGGATCTGGGCAAGGTTAAAGAACAGATCGACACCTCAAAGATGCCCGAACAGGCAGTGAGCCTCGGCAAAATCGATGGCAAGCAATACACCATCACCGCAGGTGTGAATGCCATATCCATGGTCGTTGATCCCAACGTCTTCGAGGCCGCCGGCGTGCAGCTCCCTGACGACGACACGTGGACATGGGACGACTATGTGAAGATTGCCGCCGACATCAGCAAAAAGTCACCCGCGGGAACATTCGGGGCCACTCAGGCTGCCAATGATTCCGTACTGTCAGTTTGGGCACGCCAACACGGAGAACAGCTCTACAGCGACGACGGCAAAAAACTCGGAATCAGCGAGGACACGGCAACCAGTTTCTTCGAGCTCAACAAAAAGCTCATGGAGTCCGGTGGAGGACCCTCCGCCTCGCAGACCGTCGAAGACGGCTCCGCTCAACCTGAGGCGACCCTTATGGGCCAGGGCAAACAAGCAATGCGCATCTCATGGAGCAGCCAAATCGGCTCCTACTCAGCCACGGCCCCGTTGAAAATGATGAAGCTCCCCGGGGAGGGCAAACAACCAGGAACCTGGCTCAGGTCATCCATGGAATACGCCATCTCATCCAAATCCGCCCACCCCAAAGAAGCAGCATTGTTCATCAACTACTTGGTAAACAATCTTGACGCGGCAAAGAAGATCAAGAGTGACAGGGGCATGCCGGCGAATACCGAACTCAAGGCCGCAATCACTCCTCTGCTCAAGGAAACCCAGCAGAAAGAGGCCGCATATCTGGACCGCTTGGCAGAGATGAACGTCGAACCACCGCTCCCCCTGCCAGCCGGGTCGTCGGCAACCCAGGAAGTCCTGAACCGCTACAACACCGACGTACTCTTCGGCAAGGCTTCACCACGGGACGCAGCTAGAGGATTCATCCAGGAAGTGAACCAAAATCTAGGGTGACATAGTCTGGCGGACGCTGATGGCGTAAGCGCAATAAGGCGCAAGCAGAAGACTGGCGGGGACTGTAAGAAAAACGGTGTGTGAGGGTCCGGCCTGATCCGAAAGGAGACGGCCGTGTCGGAATCCACGACCGAGATGATAGGGGTGATGATCGATCCTGTGACGGGAGAGATCATCGATCAGAAAGAGCTTGCGGAGCGGTTGCTCGCGCAGGCCAAGGAGCAGGGCGTGAGCCTGGTAGGCCCGGGCGGGCTGCTGAACCAGCTCACGAGGAATGTGCTGGAGACGGCGCTGGAAGCGGAACTGACCGAGCACCTCGGGCACGAGCATGGCCAGACGCCGATCGCGGCCAACATGCGCAACGGCACCAGGTCCAAGACTGTGTTGACCGAGATCGGTCCGGTCGAGATTGAGGTGCCCCGGGATCGGGACGGCTCGTTCGAGCCGGTGATCGTTCCCAAGCGGAAACGGCGTCTGGACGGGATCGACCAGATCGTCCTCTCGCTGTCCGCCCGGGGGCTGACCACCGGGGAAATCGCGGCGCATTTCGAGGAGGTCTATGGGGCCAGGGTCTCCAAAGACACCGTCAGCCGTATCACGGAGAAGGTCGTCGGGGAACTGGCCGAATGGTCGGCTCGACCTTTGGATCCGATCTATCCGGTGCTCTTCGTTGATGCGGTCGTGGTCAAGGTCCGTGACGGGCAGGTGCGCAACACCCCGTTCTATGTCGTCATGGGCGTGACCGTGAACGGGGAGCGGGAGATTCTGGGGATCTGGGCCGGCGACGGTGGTGAGGGTGCCCGGTTCTGGCTGCAGGTCTTCTCCGAGCTGAAGAACCGCGGTGTGGACGATGTGTTGATCGCTGTCTGCGACGGGCTCAAGGGCCTGCCGGAGGCGATCACGACCACGTGGGAGCGAACGGTGGTGCAGCAGTGCATCGTGCACCTGATCCGCAACAGCTTCCGCTACGCCGGCCGCCAGCACCGCGACGGGATCGTCAAGGCGCTCAAGCCGGTCTACACGGCCCCGTCCGAGCAAGCCGCGAAGGACCGGTTCGCCGATTTCACAGCCGAGTGGGGTCAGCGATATCCGGCAATCGTGCGGCTCTGGGAGTCCTCCTGGGCGGAATTCGTGCCGTTCCTGGAGTACGACGTTGAGATCCGCCGGGTGATCTGCACGACGAACGCGATCGAGTCGATCAACGCCCGCTACCGGAGGGCTGTGAGGGCCCGCGGGCACTTTCCAAACGAGGCCGCCGCGCTGAAATGCCTGTATCTGGTCACCAGGGCTCTTGATCCGACCGGCGGCGGTCGGGCACGCTGGGTGATGAGGTGGAAGCCTGCGCTGAACGCGTTCGCGATTACCTTCGCCGGTCGGTTCGAAAGAACCATTCACAAATGAAAACCGGCCGGACCCACACACCGTTTATCGGACAGTCCCACAGAACGGCGAAGGGCGCTTCCGTGATGAGCCAGCCAAGGCGGGTGGGCGCCCTTCGCAAGTACAAAGCCGGAACCGCAGCGACAACCAACAATAACGAGGAGCCAAGCTAAGCTCCGCGCCATAAGAATCAGGAGACACGCAAAGGAAGACGCGACATATGGGTGCTTATCGGCAGACTGGTCCGGGTCGACGTTCTCAGCCGACGTTCGCGTGAGGTGCAGTGTTCCTGCAGCACAACTACGAGCGGTCATCCGTGTCGGGACCGCGTCCCTCTTGATTTCGCAGTGCGCTTCGATGACACGGCCAGGACCCATTTGATAGCACCCGGCCGATCGTGGCCGCCGAACTCTCACCTCGGAATCACCCTGCACATGTAGAGCGCTCCCGGATCCGCGTCATGTCGGTACTGCCACTCACATGCATGAGTAGATGAAGGCGCAAGGAGGGAAGAGCCAATGGCTGCGATCTGTCACTATAAAGAAGATTTAAGTGTGGACAATGTCCACACTTCCTTTGGCCTGACAAAGCAGCCACCATCCACGTCTCCTCACTCCAGGTACGAACCGAAGTCACGATCTTTGGTGCAAGTTCGCAAAGTCATGTCGTGCCCAGCATCCCTACCCATGAAGAGGTGTAGGCCAACCACGACCTACCGAACGAACCAGGAAAGGAACGCATAGCCCCAGTTCCGAGCAGGCGGAGGGCACACCAGCCACGACCCTGAACCCGCTCCCCCACAACCAAACAGGCGACCCGCGGCGCCAGGCACACCCCGCGGCCAGTGTCAGAGGGACCTGACCACCCAGAATGTACACACATTAAAGCAAAAACCCCCTCTGACGAGGGGGTATGCCGTGCCCGAGGTGGGACTCGAACGGGATTCTGGGCCTTGTCATTGCTGGGAAGTGCCGGAAACATGCGGAATCCGAACCAGTCCGGCGGCTGTACGGGCCATTCCGAGGTGGGAAGTGTGGACATTGTCCACACTTCTTTTTTCCTCGATTGAGCACCGAAAAAGGAGCACGTGTCGCGTCCCTGCGCACTCATGGCCTGCGCCAAGAAATCGGCGCTGCCGCCTCCGCAGTTTTCCTGCTGGACAGTACCTCTTGGTCCGAGTGAAGTCTCCGGTAGGATGAGGCGCCGACGCCCAAGGCGTGACTCCCGCCGGTCGGTAGAACAACTCAAAACGCGACGGCACTCAGCCCGCCAGAACGATGAATGGCTCGACATAGTAGCTGCACCTCCTTCATCTACTACATGGCGGAGACGACACCGAGCATCATGACAAGACCTCCCGGCCGAGCCGACGACAGAACGCCCGTTATCGACGTTGAAAGTACGGGAGTGGAAGTGGCTGCGAGAACTGGAACAACCGCCAAGATGCCTTTCTTCGCTAGTTGGCGGTTTGCGTTCATTCGATGACGACCTCGTGGTGGTCACTGGCTACCACCACGCCGTCCTTTACGACATAGACCTCGATGTAGTGGCGTCCGGGGTACCGGGTGGTTTCTCGGCGGATACGGGAATTGAAGTCACTCTTGAGGAGTTGTCCGCGAAGATTTCCGGCGAGAGTCGCTGCTTCTCCGTGATTCCGGACCTTCCAGATCACCTCAAACTGGCCGGGGGTGTCGGTGTGGAGGCTGAATACCAATGACATGCCCCGCCGGACGAATTTCCGGGACCGGATGGGCCGCGACCTGAAGCCACCGAGCTCTTCCACGCGGCCTTCTATTCGGGCCATGTAGCGGGCAGAGAAGCGGTAGCCCTTCTCCTCAATGAATTCCTCTTGCGGGGCACGAGCAGCTGGCGGGCGGGTAGAAGCGCGAATGGGAGAGGTGGCAATGGCTTTTCTGGCGGCTTCAACGACCGGGGTGGTGAACTCCGGTCCAAAGAGTTTCTGCCACGCGACAAGGGCTTTGTCTTCTTCGGCATTGATTGCTTCCCGTGCCCAACCAGCGTACTTCGTGATCATGGCCTTGAAGTTTTGGTACTTCTCTTCCGTCCACCGGTGATTGAACGATGTCCCTGGGCAGCTGGGGTCGTCCAGCAAAGGCATCTCATCGTACTCAGCCAGCCATGAGTCCAGATCTTCCAGGAGGGAAACGAATGCGGTGGGAATATCGGCATAACGTGAATCTGCATTGAAGGCTTGAACCCGTCCTCCCAGAAGCGTTGTGAGGATGACGGAAACGCAATCGAACGTGTTTTTGTAGTCACGGAGGTATTTCATCAGCCGGATGACCTTGCGCAGGTTGCCGCCTGTGAGGGTATCCCGTTCCTGCATCCAGTCGCTGAAGCCACCAGGGTTGGTTTCCTCGAAGGTGTTTTCGGCGTAGTTGATGATGACCTGACGGCCGTCGCTGAGAGTGAGGTGGGGCACTACGTCGACATGGCAGTCACCGGCGTACTCGATACGGACGCACCTGTTCTTTTTGGTCACCTTGTCCTTGTAGGTCGAGGTGGCCTTGAACGCAGCGCGGATCTTCCGCAGGTATTCCCCGGGGTCCTCGGACCAAGCTTCATCTTCTTCGAGGTGCAGCAGGAAGTCTGCATCGAACTGGTCGAAGGCGCCGACAGGTTCGATGATGGTGGCGTGCGCCCATGAACCTTGGGGAATGTGCTCCTTATACAGCGGGCCGACCTCAGTGTCCTTTTGCAGCGCGCTTACGATTGCCGTTACGTGACCGTCGAGTTTGTCGAGCTTCCACTGCTTGAGATTGACGGTCGTGTCGAGGAAGGCGACGAAGTGGTCGTTGATGTCCATCAGAATTCCATAACTCGGCGGTAGCCGTCAGAGGTGAGATCATACAGCACGACCAAGGGTCTCAGGTCGCGGGCTTTGAGACTCTGGCCGAGGGTCACTGCAGCCGAGACGGGCATTCCGCCAAAAAGATGCAGACGCCGGATCTTCTTATTGGACTCAAGCCCTGAAAAGAACCGACGGACAGTGGCCTGGAACGACTCCAGGCAGGCACGGTTTGCGATGATGTCTTCGTGTGCGCTGTCGCCCCTCACTCTTAGTTTGAAGACCGGAGCCGTCGAGAGATCGGCCGGCAAGTCATTGACGTGCGTGGTCCCTGAGAGGTTAGTGATAAGGACGGCATCCTCGGCCATGTGCGGAGCAGTACGGAGGACCTCTACCTTGAAGGCGGTGTCGGGGGCGGCATCGGACTGAGGCCACTCCCAGCCTCCGCTGCTACGGTGGCGCTGGTAGACGTCGGTTGCTACGCCGTCCTCGAGCTGCCAGCCGAGGTACACAAGCAGAGGCAGGCGGGCGATAGCGAAGACACTCAGATGCTCGATGTCGTTGCTCCGGATGCCCTCATGGATACGGTCCCGCACGGCTGTTTCGATCTTCTTCTGCGCTGCAGCATAGTAGGAAGGGCTGCCTTCCTCTTCACCGTCGATATGGCGCAGGTCAATCTCAATGCCTCGCCGGTCGTAAGCCGGAAGGAAGAAGGGAAACCGGTCACTGGATCGGATGACGGCAGCTGCGGCAGTGTCACGTCCGAGCTCCATCGCAGCTCCGCGAACCCACCCCTGCACACGCAGCACTGTGCTTCGCCGGTCCGAGGTCATGCCGGTCAAGTGATGGATTTCGTCTTCATGCTGAGCCTTGCGGCGCCGCAATTCAGCAACGGTCATGAGCTTGGCAACCAAGGCCTTATCCATTTCCGTATGACAGCTTGAGCAGGCCAGGAGAATATTGTCAGCTAGATCCCGGTCGGCTTCCGGTAGGGGATCAAGGCCGCGAGGCGAACCTTCCGTAGCCTGCTGGCCCACAATGTGTGCCCCTTCACCCACAGGAACTGTCTTGAATGTAAGCGATCCCTCCATGAGGTCTACCTTGCACAATGTGCAGCGGCCCCCGGCCCTAACCCAGAGTTTTCTCTGCTCAATCGTGCCCATGGACATCGCGGATTCCTTCATGTCGATAAAGTCTTCTTTTCATCATGCCAGTCGGTACCGACACAATCCGCGCTTCGGCACCAGGAGGCCAGTACAGAAAAGTTCAGTCCGACAGGAGCCGCCCAGATTAACAAGCTCAAAACCGCATTCCCCGTCACCCACCACGGCGGTCGTCATGGCACAACGGGCCGCGCCGCCTGATGGGTGGGAGCCGATTCGAAGTCGACATAAGGAGTCAGCTTGGGATACACCCCATCCTGACGTTGTGCCGCCTGTCCAGGAAGGATCGCCTGTCGGCGGAGCTCCGCTATGGTTCTTGGGACGCGTATGGCCACTAGAGGGGGAAGTGGCTAGACCTTGCACCAGTGATTACCATCAAGCCCCATATTCTCAGCCATCTCGCTGATCCTCGGCTGGGGCGCCCCTCAGTATCCTGCACCTCGAACTGCCAGAGTGGGATCTGAGAGCATCCTTGGGCGGCCGTCAAAGAAGCGCGATTGCACTTGGACTGGCGCAAGGCCACGCGGGGCTTGCTCACCCTAGAGCACGACAACCCGTTTAAGGGAGCTGTCCTTGAAACCGAGGACTCTATTAGAGAGGCGTGGCGGACAACGCTAAATGCGCCTTCCGTCGCAAATTTAGCCAGTATGCTGTTCGGTGTGCATAGCAGGACATGGCGGCAGCCGGAACCGAACTTTGCGTGCGCGGATATGATTGCTGCCCTTTATCCAACCTCTTGAAGTACCTAGGCAGCTGTCTGCCGCTCCAGGTTGACGGAAAATCCGTTATCGGCATTTGGAAATTAACGGGGAAGTGCCCGAAAAAGGAGCGTCATCGGCGCCTTATTTCATAACCACCTCAAGACCAGCATCCGCTCGTTCCGGTAGCAGGTTATGGGGTAATGGCGACTCTCGAAACTGAGACTCGAAAGCCGAGATTCAGTAATTGCTGGCCATTCTGCATCAGGTTCAGCTTGCTGAAGAAGGGCAGCCAATCCGTTCCTGACCGAGTGGAGTTGGCGATCACCGCATAGGAAACGGAGTACCGGGACCGATCCACAAAGGATTTTCCGTCGGGAATCATGTCGAGCCAGGCCGTCCTCTGCGGTTCTTCCGTTTCAACTTCAACGACTTTCCGAAGCTCATCACGGAAGGTGCCATCAGCAACAAATGTCGTTGCCGACACTGTTCCTTGGGCAAAAAGATGACTAAGGGTGGCCGAGCGGGTCTTCCTCTTAACGTGTATGAATTCTCCGTTGGACGAAAGGACATCGCAGAGCTCAATCCCGCTGGATGCTCCTCCCGGCCGCTTGATACGCGCATCAAGCAGTAGCAGGTCCGAGGGCGCCGAATCCGCTAAGCGTGCGTTGTATTTCGCCTCTATCTCTCCAGCCCTGGACTCAATCAGCGTCGTTGTAGATGCCGGCAACGCGGACGCGAATTGATCGACCTTGGCGACCAAGGAATCACTCACGACGAACCAGCGTCCCTCAATCAGTACGTGAAGTTGAGATCCAAGTCGTTGCTCTGTCACTAGGCACTGATATACATTCCATCGGGAGTCAAAGTCGTTGGAGCGGCTAAAGCGCACAGACACATGGCGGGACCGGAGTCTTTCAATCGTGATTTCTGATTTGTCCTGGCCTAAGCGGCCGAGGTAGTCATCCAGATCCAGATCCTCATACTCTTCCTTTCGGGTTCCCCCGATCCTGAACGCGTCGACGTCTTCCCAGTCGATTGCTTCAGGCATCGCCAGGTGCGTGTTGGAGGTGTCGCCGGCTACGAGCTGTTTCTCGAGGAGAGCGTTCAGCTTAGAAACAGACTCTGCATCTGTGACCAACGCTAGGTGATCGATCCACTCGAAGTTCGATTTGTAGGTATCTTCTTGGAACGCTTCGAAAAGATCCTCGCAGAGCTTTGGCAAATCTGTGGGAAGGATCTCCACGTTGAGGACCAAGGCATCCGAACCCGAGAGCCGCTTAGCTAGGGTTTTATCACGGGGCTCGCCAGTAACCGCTCGAAGCATGTCACGAGATACGTCAACTCCAAATGTGGGCAGCTCAGAGCTTTTGCTGGATTGCGTGTTCTTGGTCACGACCATGTCTTCAAACGTCTTGGTGTCCAGGCTGCGGATGTGGCGCGGATCAATACGATTGAGGGCGACTCGAAGCCCGAACTGATGCTCGACCTTGGAAGGATTTATGAAACCTCGCCCATAACCGAAGGTAAGGGCAAAATACCTGTTAACAGCCTTCATGACCAGGAGACCAGAGGCGGACGACGTTTTCACTGACTGAAGCGATGAGGAAAGTATAGGTTGAACGAACGAAACCCATGCGGGTGGGTCGGCTGGCCGGGACGAATAATAAAACTTTCCGTCAAGGCCGGAGGATGGGTCAAGCGTTTGAGACTGTGGGGTCTTATCGTGAGCAATTGCATCGTCTGGTTGCGAGACGTTACGCAGTAGATAAATTGTTAGCCGGCTGGTTCCCATAAGTCCCCCATCAATTTTAGAAAGAGTAGCAGTTCGACCTGAGTTAGCGCCCGGAAACGTTGAATTAGGACGACGCTGCAGAGCCTCCGGGAAGGGCGTCGCCACCCCACGGAACAATCAAATTGCTCCGACGCCAGCCAGCGACCAGGACACATAATGCTTACTTTGCCGTGTGGGCGTCCTACCTCTCATCGAGAAAGCTCCCGGCCCCGCTCTGTTCGTCGCGCTCGCTCCCGCTGGCGAACTGTGTGGCAGCGTGCACGGCATCCGCGTGGAACTTGGCTAAATTGCTGCGACAGCCCGACGCTGAAAAGCGCCATCGACCGGCGCCTCAAGAGCCCCTAGAAGGGCGGTGGCTAGTCCGTGATGGAGCCGCTCCTGTTTGGGGTCCTTCGGTACGACCCGGTCAGAAACCCACTCGAACTGCTCCCACCAAGCCTTAGCCTGCGCTTTTTGCCTCGTGTGCTTCAACCCCTGGCGTAGATCCGGCCGCGATGATCGCCGCTAGTAACGCGGCTGCGCCAGCGGCTGCCGGGCGTGTTACGAAGCGTACAGGAAACGCTTCCCACTCCGATGAGCTTTTCCAACCAATAACAGCTTGGACGACCAGCGGACCGTACCCAGATGCCACCCAAACGATTCCCGCAAGAAGAGCAACCCCGACGATTAGGCGGACGGTCGATCGCACCCCGGGTCCGCACTTCCTCAATCCCCGCTTTGCTAAGTGTTAGGTGAGGAGGGGCGCATCGAGCCACCCGACTGGATCGTGTGGCTCTGCCATCGGACTAGGCTCAGTCAATCGCGCTTCACCGGACGAAGCCGCGCCACGTGACTGAGGTTTATCGCTTTTACCGGCAGGATCAGATGCACTCAATAGAGGAGCATATGGGGTTCGTTTACCAGGCGCCTGAACCACCTACTCCGACGATAAATCGAGTGAGTCCGAATCGCTCGAGACGTCGCAGCAGAAAATCGCCGACCGTCTAGGCGCGCCTACCGGCGCTTTTTTGAGCACCATGAGTTGACGCTGGTGATGGCTCTGGCTTGGGCGAAGTTCAGGGTGCCCGATGCCGCGGATTTCCGTACGCCGAGACGGCCACGCATGATCTGTTTGATGAACCACGAGCTAATCACGCTCTTAAATCGGCCAGACCGAGTCCCGCAACACAAGAAGAGGCCCTCCCACATGGGCGTAATTACCCCGGAGGGCCTTCCTGTGTGAAAGAGAACATGCCTTCAACGCGCTAGGCGTCGACATGGTCCCAAGTGGCACCATATGCGTGCGGGGACTTCTTCATGTCTTGGTAGAAGTCCCATCCCTGATCTCTGCTTGTGAAGACCTTTTCATAGGTCTTCCCGCCCTCATCCACTGACCTCCATGTGACCCGGTAGTTCAGGCTCGCGTCTTCATAACCACTGCTCGGTTCGTGTCTCATGTTCATGCTCCCTTTGTTGTGTGCAGCGAAATTAGCATTTTCATCTTTAACCGTCCAACGCTGAAGCGCTGGCGGACAACGTTGCTTCCATTCCCGTGATCCGGACCCGCCTCATCGCTGAGACGGGTACCATGTGCCTGGCTGACCTCAGGGACCAAGCTACGAGCCACGACTAACACGTCTATCGTGATGCCTTCACGCTGCCGAGGCTCGCACCATCAGCCACTTGGAAGCTTGATCTTTGAAGGGCTGCAAGCGTCTGTAAGCATCTCGAGCGAACGAAACCTGCCATTCAAAGTCGTCCTGCCGAAGCTCCGCGTGGATGTGAATGTAATTGCGGGCTGTATAAAAGCCGGCTATTTCCTTCCCTAGACTTTCCTCAAGGATTCCCAATGCGACTGCGGCCGATACTTTGCTATCGAATCTGATCTTCGACTCCTGCGTGCGCCGCGTCGCTCTTATAGCACCGACGATGCTACCGGCATCGTCGGTGCTGAGACCCCTGATCTTGTCCATGATGTGTCCAGGCAGTTGTCGTTCGACCAAGGCCTCGTACTCAAAGAGACGCTGTACCTCGGGGGTATCAGCGGCTTCTTCGAACAGGAGGTGGTGGATGGCTGCCTCATAAATAGATGCATATTGTTGGACCTGCAGTTGAATTTGAGCCTGTTTCGCCCAATCCTCATCAATCCTCAAGCCTTCCCAAAGCTTGTAGAGGTTTCTCGCCGCATAGAATTCTTGACCAATCCGCTGGCGAAGCTCCGCGTTGCTAATGAAATCAAAGTAGTCGACATGCCAAGCAACGTCCCCCGGAAGGTCGTTACGCGCATACTGGATCGCTTGTGACCGAGCCGGTTCATTGAGTGGCATGGGAAACCTTCCATCTAAGGTGACTAACTTTCCCGACATACTCTAGACGGCCATGGTGTCGATGATCTTTCCTGTCTGCCGGTTCGAGCCCGCAAGCTTTAGTTCATGCGCCCTCTGACCTTCTCGTGGTCAGTAGTGACCTGCGGCGCCCCGATTAGGTTGGCAGCTGCAGCCGCCCTGCCTGCCTTGGTGCGTTCGGAAGGGTGCATTCATTCCCGTTCGGCCCGCCATGGGCGAATCAGTGCAGCGGATAACCAGCTGAAGCGGATCAGCCGACGGGCCTATTTCCGCCGTTGCCACAACCCTGCTGAACGGGAACGACCTTGCCCAGAACCTTGATATGGAGCGACTCCCAAACCGATAACGGCGCATATGTTGTTGGGGCTCGAGGGTAGACAGTCGGGCCGGCCCCACCCTCACCACCACACATGGAGCCGGGACCCTGCTGCGCATGTCCGCAACGCAACATTGCAGCGGTGGCGCCCTCTGGGAACGGCAGAGCCGCTCCCAGAGGGCGCTTATTCTCCACGCTGGTGGAGCCTTAACCTGGCTAGGACTTGGTCCCCACAACGGGGTGGACCCGTGATCCCACGGACTTCGTTTAGAACTTGCTGACGTTAATCACACACTGAAGGATCTTTTCAACGGTGGCATCATCCATGGCTGTGGACAGCGCAATCAGTCCATTCGTTCCGAAAAGAAGTCCTTCACTGTATGCGCCCCACCATGTGGTGTTCATGTCGTCGGGAAAGATTCGTATGAGCGATCCGAAGCCGGAGCATCGCACCCCTGCCTTCAGCAGTCCCTCTCGGAGCGCATCGCCCTTGGCATTGAGCTCGCGGATGTCCTCCTGCTGGAAGTAGTCCAAGGCAATTAAGCCGGCATTCATGGTCACAGGGTTGGCGCTGAAGGTTCCGCCCCAGACAATTGTGCCTGGCAACGCGGGATTGGTGGCACCCATGACTGTGGCCTTTCCGCCAACTGCTCCAACAGGGAAACCTCCTCCTATGACTTTGCCAAGAGTAGTCAGGTCAGGTTCAACCCCGTAGACGCCCTGCAATCCTTCAAAGCTTGACCTAAAGGTGATGACTTCATCGATGATGAGCAGGGCATCGTGTGCCTTGGTTTCTTCGCGGACTAATGCCACGAATGATTCGTCGGCGGGCTTGAGGCCTGCACGGTTAGGCATCAAGTCGATGAGGACTGCTGCTACCTCCCGACCACGTTCTTGAACGAACGCTTTGAATTGCTCCGCGTCTCCGACCGGCAGTGTGACCACCGAATCAGCCACACTGCGGGGAATGCCCGGCATGGTCAAGTCGACAACGGCGTCCGAGGTTCCGTGGTAACTTCCCGCGAAGCGCACAATCACGTCCCTCCCCGTATGGGCCCGGGCGATCCGGATGGCCTGCATTACGGCCTCTGTGCCTGAGTTGACGAATCGCCACTGCTCGGCTGCGGGCAGTCTCCTGCTGAGCTCTTCCGCCAACCGGATTTCCGATTCGGTCGGCAACCCGAACGACGTGCCTTGTTCGACTATCTCGTGGACTTTCTCGAGCACAGGCCGGAACCTGTGGCCGTGGATCAGTGAGGTGTAGTTGTTGTTGCAGTCGATGACTTTGTGACCATCGACGTCGACTACGTGCGCACCATCGCCGACTGCCGCATACGGCGCACTGGGCGGGACGAAGAGGGTAGAGCGTGTATTGCCACCAGGAAGGACATGAAGGGCTTCCTGGAAGAGACCGGAGTTTGTTGCCACTTGGACGCCTGTCATTATTCGACCTCCTTGACCGAGGCTGTCGGCTGGATGCCGGTACCCCGTGTCTCCCTCGTTGCCAGCGCGGTGAGGGCAACGACGAGGCAACCCAGACCCACGTAGATCTGGATCGATAGAGTTGAATGAAAGGTGCTCAGCAGCCAGAGAGAGATCGTCGGAGCGAGGCTGCCGCCCACGATGCCCGAGAGTTGGTATCCGATGGATGCGCCACTGTAACGGTGTTCGGTATCGAACAGTTCGCAGATCCATGAGGCCTGCACGCCGTACATTGCCGAATGGAAGAAGAGGCCAATAACGACACCGAGGATGATGAAGACGCTGCTCTTTGTATCCAGCATGGGGAAGAACGCGAAAATCCAGGCCAAGCAGCCAACTGCGCCGAACACCGTAACCCGGCGACGACCAAATTTGTCGCTGAGTGCGGCGAAAGCTGGATAGGTGAAGATCTGCATGGATGCGACGCTTTGTGGCCACAACAGGAGGTCTCAGAGACGCGTTCAACGACGCCTCTCACCGAAGTGTTGCCGCGACAGTGGTGCTCTTCCTCGAAGACCTTCGAGCCGGCAAACCCACCCTCAGGTAGAGCGCGGCCGACATCCCCGGAAAGCGTCGTGGCCGGTAGTACGCCCCACTAACCCAGCCGTGAAGGAAGGATGAGCATGCTCACCGCGCTCACCCGCAGGATACAAGAGATATGCGGGAACGAACTCGCACTACCCCGCCAACAGGTGCTTGCACTGGCCAGGAGGAACACCACCCATGGGCCCCTCGAAGCTGCCATCTCAGTCATGGCGCGACGACCGTCCTTGCTGAGTCCGGGCGTTACCGTCGACATCGTCTGTTTCACCATGGACCATTTCCGCCTAACGATGTCGGTCACCATGCGAGCCCATCCGCGCCAACCCCTCGGCGACGTGTTCTGGCAAGAAGCAGAGGCCTGGGCGCACGCCTTAGCCGACAACGCAGCGGTAACCATTGAACCCCGCGGGGTTATCCACAACGGTGGAGGCAAGATTTTCCAGTATGGATTAAAGGAGAGGGATCTGAACGGCAGGTCAACCGATGAAGCTCCTACTGCACCTGGGACTTCCCGAGTCATTCGCCACGCTCCGTCAGCTGCCGAACCAGTTCCTCATCCACCGCATCAATCGCAGCGGCCGTCACATCCGTCACGGAGTTCTCCTTTTTCCTCAGGAGTTACACCGACATTTACAGTCCTAGGCCACGAGCAGGCCCTGGCTCTCGCCGGACAGATAAGGCAGGTGAATACGCCCTAGCGCTTGATGGTGAACGGGCGTAGCGTCGTTGATGCCGAGGCGGGGCGGACGGATTGCCTACGGTCTCGGGTGGAATGGTGTTCTGTCGCAAGGAGCCCGATTGTGGCTGGTTGGAATATTGATACCGCCGCGGGGTCTTTGAGCGCGACGGTCTCGTTGGTTGAGGGCTCAAACTTCTGCATATCCCTGCCGAACGGTGACATCCATCCTGAGCAACCCCACGGGGTATTTCATGAAGACACGCGCATACTTTCCCGGTGGGTCCTGACAGTCAATGGCCAACCAATCGAAAGCCTGACTGCGGAAACCAAGCAGCCGTATAGGGTGGCCTTTGCTGGCCGGGTCCCGGGCAGCGAGGGCTATGCGGACGGTCCGCTCCTTGTCTATCGCCTCCGGGAAGTCGGGATCGGAATTTCCGAAAAGTTGACGGTGCGAAACTTTTCCTCGAGGCCGGTGGACTGTCACATTGTTATCGACGTCGGTACGGACTTCGCAGACTTGTTTGAGGTCAAGGAATCCAGGATCCAGCGGCGATGGAAGACGACTTGGGCACAGAGGTCCGACTCAGTGACAATAGCCGGTGAATGGGAGCAGGTTCGTAAGTCCGTCGTTATCAACGCCAAGGGCGCGGAGATCTCCCCTGGGATCCTCACATATCGCGAGGTCATACCGCCCCACGGCCACTGGACAAAGAATTTGAGCGTAGTTCCGGAGGCATCCGAGGGAAGCGCACCTGATTTTTTCGAGCATCCGGCACCGGGCGAAATGTCTGCTCGGGACCGTCGTCGGCAAGAGTGGGTAGCGAAGATCCCCGTGCTCCAAATAGGGAGCAAATCCATCGAGAGGACCCTCCGCAGGAGCTACGACGATCTGGGGGCTCTGCGCATTGATGATCCCCAACATCCAGAACGCGTTGTCGTAGCTGCGGGGGCGCCCTGGTTCATGACGCTGTTCGGCCGGGACTCCATATGGGCTTCCGGCATGGCGCTGCCAGTGGATCCGTCGCTGGCTTTGGGCACGCTGCAGACCTTGGCTGACCGCCAGGGCCGAACGGTTGACCCGATGAGCGAGGAAGAGCCAGGCAAGATCCTGCATGAAGTCCGGCTAGGAGTGTCCAGTGGACTGGCCCTGGGCGGCAAGTCTGCCTACTACGGGAGCATCGACGCGACACCGTTGTTCGTAGCCCTGCTTGGTGAGGTTAGTCGGTGGGGATTCGCCCCTGAATTGATTGAGGCCGTGTTGCCGCACGCAGACCGAGCTCTGGACTGGATCCGGGACTACGGCGATCGAGACGGCGATGGCTTCGTCGAATATCAACGGCTGAATGACCAGGGCCTGATCAACCAGGGCTGGAAGGATTCATGGGACGGGATCAATTTTGCGGATGGCTCACTGGCCGAGCCTCCAATCGCACTTTGTGAGGTCCAGGCTTATGTCCACGGTGCTTACGCGGCGCGTGCCTGGATGGCCTACGACGCGGGTGACTATGGCAAGGCCGCGGAGATGCGACAGCGGGCAGCGCGACTAAAGAGGCAGTTCAACGAGATGTTCTGGCTTCCCGACAAGGGCTACTACGCCGTGGCGCTCGATAGAGACAAGCGTCCTGTGGACGCCTGCGCGTCAAACATGGGCCAATGCCTGTGGTTCGGTGTCGTCGATGAGGACAAAGCACCTCTGGTAGTGAAGCGGTTAATGTCTCCCGAGATGTACAGCGGTTGGGGCATCCGCACCTTGGCCAGTGATATGGGCGCCTACAACCCGGTCAGCTACCACAACGGCTCAGTGTGGCCCCACGATAACGCCCTTATTGTCGCGGGGCTTCTTCGATATGGCTTTATCGAAGAAGCGAAAGAAATCTCAACAGCCTTGTTTGAAGCCGCCAGTTACTCCGGCGGCCGCCTACCGGAACTATTCTGCGGTTTCAGCCGGGAAGAATTCTCCGATCCCGTGCCGTATCCAACGGCCTGCTCCCCCCAAGCATGGGCAGCTACCACCCCTATCCAGCTCATAACGAGCCTGATGCGATACGACCCCGACGTTTCCGCAGGGGCCCTGTGGCTTGATCCGGTGCTTCCCGATACATATGGCGGTCTGCACATCCGACACGCTCCGATGGGGCAAGGCCGGATCTCCATCGACATCTCCAACTCAGACGTGTCGGTCAAGGGGCTGCCTGCCGGCATGTCTCTTCAGCGTGGGCGCCGGCCGTGGATAACCGATCTGGTTGATGCTGCCCCATTGGAAGCGAAAGGTCACGGGCAACCCGCCGAAGGGACGACATCGCAGGCGCCTAAGCGCGACGAAGAGTCAGGCTAACAACCCAGCAACTAAGAGTGCGGAAGGTCTGGCGCAACCCCGGTTGCGCTGCACGATGACCGCTGAGCGACTGCACGGTTGCTGTGAACTCAAATCGCCGGCCGGCAGCAGCTGCGCATGCCTGCCACACGATCGCTCCGCACCAGCAAAAAGCCGCGACGGCAAGGTCACCTAAAGGCAACGGTTCCGAAAAGCGAACTCAGATCACCCACGCAATGGCGTGTGCGGCAAAGGCGACCGTCACAAATATGCCATAAGCATCCCTCGAGACCGTGCTATTGCAACTTGCGTGCGACCGTAGTAATTTATGACACATTGCACAGTTCGAGCAAGGAGAGATGCAATGACCGATACCGCCACCACGACGAGCCGAGTGTCCGTAGTTCGCGAGACTGAGCGTGAGAGTTTGTGGTTCCTGGGTGACCTGATTCAGCCCATCATCACGACGGAAATGACGAATGGCCTCTTTCAGATGTCCCTGACCCATTCCAAAGCCGGCTCCGAACCGCCGTTGCACGAGCACAACGGAGAGGATGAGATCTTCTACTTGCTGGAGGGGCAGATATCGTTCTGGGCAGCCGACGTCGCAGTGACATTGAACGCCGGGGACTGCATTCTGCTGCCCAAGGACGTACCGCATATTTTCAAGGTCTCCCCCGAGGCCGAAGCCAAGTGGCTAGTCATGAGCGCACCAAGCGGTTTGGAGCAGTTTTTCCGGGCCGTGGCCATCCCTGCGGAATATACGGGACCTCAAGCCGGCTGGGCCATGGACGAGGAGACCGAGCAACGGCTTGAGGCGGCTGCAAAAGCGTTCAACATCAAGATCATTGCTCCTCCGGGGACCCGCCCCAACGCCACGGCTTAGCCCCTGAATTGCTACTCGAAGGCCAGGAAGGCACCGAATCATGAACGAAAACACAACCACGGCAGTACCTCCCACCAAACGCTTGGTCGTTGCTGGTCCTCCTGCGGCTGACGTCGTCGCTGAGCTCATCAACCGCATTCACGCAGTGGGTCCGATCTTGCGCGAGAACGCAGTCATCGCCGATAAAAACAGGGTTCTACCAGACTCGACGATCGAGGCACTCGAAAGCACCGGCGCCCTGCGCATTTCCGCACTGCAGCGCTACGGCGGCTACGAAGGTGGGGCATCGATGCTGCTGGAAGTTGCCCGCACTGTCGGGTACTACTGCCCTGCCGCAGCATGGGTGACAGTGATCTCCAACGGGTCTGTCCTCTTGGCCAACCGCTATGACGATGAACTTCTCGATGAGATCTTCGCCGACGGCCCTGTCCGCATGGCTTCGATTTTTGCCAGTCCCCAGGGACACGCCACTCCCGAGGGTGACGGATGGCGCGTCAGCGGAGAGTGGCCCTTTGCGTCAAATTCCATGCACTCGGAGTGGGCGATTGGAATCCTCAATGTCAGCGACGCTGAGAGCGACAACACCAGCATCGGGTTCGCAATTATGCGGCGAGGTGAATACTGGGTCAAGGACACGTGGTACACGATTGGCATGCGGGGAAGCGGCTCGAACACCATGGTCGCTGAAGACCAGTGGATTCCCCGCAGCAGGATCATCACCTTCGAACAACTGATGGGCCAAGCCATAGAGTCGGACCCCGCCGTAACGTTTGGGCGGCGCCTGACCCCGCATCTGACCATGTCGACCACCATTCAGGCCCCTGCGCTGGGGGCAGCATTCGCTGCTTTGGACTACGTCTCAGAAATCTCCCACAAACGAGGGATCACCTACACAAACTACAAGCGGCAAATTGATTCCGGTGCTTTCATCCAAGGGCTCGGAGCAGCAAGCATGAAGATCGACTCTGCGCGTCTTCTGCTTGAAAGGTCCGCGGCAACCATCGACCAAGCCGCCGCGGGCACCACGCCGATTCCACTCGTGGACCGGGCACGAAACCGCGGTGGCATCGGTCATGCAGGGCACGAGCTGGTGGACGCGGTTAATGAGCTGTGCTGGCTGCATGGAACGGCCGCTTTCGCCGAGAACAGCCTTCTGGGCCGGATGTGGAGAGACATCAACACTGGAACGCGTCACGCCTCGATTACGGCACCCATGGGCTACGAACTCCATGGAAATGGCTTGACCGACACCGAGTTCATCTCAGCAAAGCTTTAGCCGACGCCATGACACTGAACGGCACGTCCACATCATCATCCGGGTCTTTCGCGGCGAAGCTTCGCAGAGCAGATCTTCCCGGGATCAACGCCTGGTACGGTATCCGGTTCGCCGAACTGACAGGCGGCAAACGATTCACACCTACACGCCCTGCCCACGGCCAGGTTCACGCTGGTCGGCTGGCCGACGTGCCGGTCTTTCCCCAGCGTGCGAGCCGGTTGGCCAGTGCGATGGGACATGGCGTCACATCGAACGAACAGTCCGACGACGCGTTCTTCATGAACGTCTGGGCCCCCAAGAACGGCGACAACCTACCCGTGCTGTTTTTTGTCCACGGCGGGGCATGGATGAGCGGAGGCGGGTCCATGGAATGGTATGACGGCACTGACTTGGCACGTCAAGGCATCGTTGTCGTAACGGTGAACTACAGGATCGGCCCGGTTGCTCACTTGGCCGATCCTGCCACTGCGGCTCTTCCTCTCCCGGCGGAAGACCTGCTGTGTTCCCTGCGATGGGTCAAGGAGCACATCAGGGCGCTCGGCGGGGACCCCGAACGGGTGACACTAGTCGGGCAGTCTGCCGGGGCCTGGTACGGCCACCTGCTCAGCACGGTGGAGGAGGGCGCAGGCCTCTTCCACCGTGTGGCGCACCTGAGCATGGGGACCCGATCACCTTGGGAGCGCACACGCTTTGATGAGATCCGTGCGCGTGTCGAGGCAGCACTGGAGGGCAGGGACATGCAGGTGGTTCCCGCAAGCGCTCTTCTTTCAGCCGGCATTGCCGGCCTTGGAGGACAAAACCGGCCCCTGGGGCATGCCTCGTCGGCCTTCCTGCCTGCCGTGACTGCTCGTCTGCCAGAACAACTGCTCGACCCTGCCTGGTGTGCCTCGAACTGCCACGTCGACAGCGTTTACTTCCGAAACACGGCCGACGAGTCCGCCACCTTCTTCTTCAATTCACCGCCGGAGGTGAACGCAACAGCCGCCCAAGTCGACGCTGTGCTCGAATCACTCGCAGAAGCCGACATACCGCCTAGGTTCGATGCATCGGCGGTATCCCCCTACCGAGCACTCGTTGCACTGTCTTCGTGGCGCCAGTTCCAGCGGCTTCCGAGCGAGTTGCATCAGAGTTACGCCGCGGCTGGCCTTGACGTCCATGCAGCGTCCTTTGATCTGGAGAGTCCATTGGAGGGCCTGCACAGCGGGCACTGTCTCGATTTGCCGTTTCAGTTTGGCAACAGGCCGGCATGGGCTGATGCGCCCATGCTTGAAGGGATAACCGACGAGGAATTTGCTTCTGTGTCCAACGAGCTCATTGCCGGCCTGGTGGAGTTCGTCGTGAGATAGGTGCCCGAGCTCCCAACAACCAGGATCGGTCGTGGCTTGTTGGGATAGAGCGGCCTGATGGATTTCCGTCAGGCCGCTTCTCTTTGTCCATGGATCACGCGGTTGGCGTGACGCGCCGCCAGCGGCCCAAGTACGCCATGAAGGTCACTGAATAACTGCCGAGCCTCCGTGCCCTTCCAATTGTCGGGCAAGGACTCCAAGGGCAGGCCCGGGTCAAGGAACGGCAGCCGACGCCACTGTGTCACCATCGGAATATAAGCCTTGAAGGCATCCCGGTACGTCAGATCAGTGCGGTCCTTACGCCGCCTCCACTCTTTGAGTTCGCCCGAATGGGCATCAATGAACTCCGCGTAATAATGCTCGAGTGCCTCAAGGTCCCACCACTGGGCAACCTTGTCCCTAAGTTGGCCGGGCCCTGCCGGATTGGAAATGAAGAACTCCACGTAGTCGTGCAGATCGTTGCGTGAGACGAAGTCCGAGGCCTCGGTGAAAAGCTTGTTGGGCGCGATGCAGAGTCCCGGGGCTACGTTGCCAAAGCCCATGCGGGCCAGCCCGGCACGGATCTTGTTCCGCTGCGCCCGCTGAGCCTCGGGGACCGAAAAGGATGCAAGGAGCCACGGATCGTTGGCTGCGGCGGGACTTGGCACAAAGATTCGCTCGTCCCGGGTGCTGAAGTGTTCTTCCAGTTCCGGCGAGAGCGTGTAGCCATTCTGGCCGTCAATTTTTTCGCTGGTCAGGACGCCCTTCTTCTTTAACCGCGAGATTGAAGACCGGACGCTGGCGGGTTCGCAGCCCAGGTCCTGCAACAGGCGCACCAGGAGGGCCACAGGTATGACTCCCCCGCTGCTGCGGCCATAGAGTCCGAACACCGTGATGATGAAACGGTGGTGGGCGGGCTGTCCGGTCGCGCCAGGAAGGCGTCCGGCAATTATCTCGTCTTCGGCATGCACGGGCCAAGCTTAGCAACTGAAGCCGGCATTTTCGTTGTCGTGCGAGATTAAATCCGAACGATCGCCCGAGGACTTGCCATAGGTTGGCCGTCCCATCGGTCCCCAAAGCTCCCTCTGAATAGAAACTTCCAAATTGCTATTGTGCGACGGTCGTCACCTAGTGGAGAATATTGCTCAGTGTGGTGACGGTCACGCCGTCCCCCATCCGCAACGACGCGGCAACCATTAGCACCAGGAGGAACCAGTGCTGACTTCCCTCAAAGCACCGGCACAAGAGGCCGGGGGCAATGTGAGTTCCGGTGGCGTGGAGTTCCACGCCGTGAGCAAGACCTTCCCCGATGGCACCCAGGCCTTGGACGCAATTTCCCTGCATTGTCCGGCCGGCGAGACAACCGTCTTCGTTGGCCCGTCGGGATGCGGCAAGACGACGGCGCTGCGCATGATCAACAAGATGGTCCTGCCCTCGCGTGGGCATGTCACGGTCAACGGCGTGGATGTCGCTTCCATGGCGACCATGGAGCTTCGCCGCCAGATCGGCTATGTCATTCAAAACGCGGGGCTTTTCCCGCACAAACGCGTCATTGACAACGTCGCATTGATTCCGCGACTGCTAGGTGAGGCGAAATCAACTGCCAGGGACCGGGCCGCGGAGCTGTTGAAGCTCGTGGGTCTTCCGGTCGAACTGGGCAGGAAATACCCCCACCAGTTGTCCGGTGGGCAGCAGCAGCGCGTGGGAGTGGCCCGTGCCTTGGCCGCGGACCCGCCGATCCTCTTGATGGATGAACCATTTTCGGCGGTGGACCCGATCGTTCGTCGCGACCTGCAGAATCACCTTAAAGGACTTCAGGGCGAGCTCCGGAAGACCATCATCATGGTCACCCACGATCTCGACGAGGCGGTCTTCCTGGCCGACCAGGTTGTCGTCTTTCGTCCCGGGGCCGTCGCGCAGGTTGACAGCCCGGGGAGCATCTTGACGGCGCCGGCCGACGACTATGTAGAAGGGTTCACGAAAGGCAACGCAGGCATCAAGTGGCTCTCGCTCCTACCCACCGAGGGACTACTGCTGGAGCCTGTTTCATCCGACGCCGGAGCTGAGACGCGTGCGGCTTCTGGCTGGGTACTACAAAACGACGACGACGGACGCCCCGAGTCGTGGATACAGGCCGGCACGCCGGGGGCGACGGGCGGACAGGGCCCGATTCCTGTGAGGAGCCCCTTCGTGTACGGCGTGGACACGTTGAACTCCGCACTGAATTCGGCAGTTCTTTCTCCCGCTGGCAAGGCGGTTGCCGTTGACTCCCACGGACGTACTCGTGGACTGGTTGACGCCCGAGAGATTCATGCAGCAGTGCGGATCGCCAAGGGGAACGACAATGACTGATCTTGAATGGGTGCTCTCGAACGCCGGACGTATATCGGTAATGGTTGGCGAACACCTGCTGCTGAGTTTCGTTTCAGTCTTTATCGGACTCGTGATATCAATCCCCCTCGGCATAGCTTGTGCCAGGTGGAGGCGCTTGTATGCCTTCGTTCTGGTGGTCACCAGCGCTGCCTTCGCGATTCCGTCTGTGGCGATGTTCATTCTGCTGATGCCCTTCTCTGGAATCTCGCGTACGACGGCGATCATCCCCCTAAGCATTTACGCTGTCGCTTTCCTGATCAGAAACGTCGTGGCTGGTATCGATGCGACAGCGCCGGAACTCAGGCATGCGGCCGACGCCATCGGTTATGGCTCGCTTCACCGGATCTTTTCGGTGGACCTCGTTACTGCGGCGCCTTTCATTTGGGGGGCCGTTCGCGTTGCCATGGTTTCGGTCATTTCGATGGTTTCCGTCGTCTCGATTTTGGGTATGCCTTCCATAGGCGACCTCTTCGTCGACGGGATGCGCAGGTTCTACGCCACACCTGTCATTGCGGGCATCATCCTGACCATTGTCTTGGCAGCTGTCATTGACCTGCTCCTGGTTCTCGCCCAGAGAATCACTACTCCGTGGGCCAGGAGGGCGTAATGGATCAGCTTCAACTCGTGGCGGAATGGTTTGCCAACCCTGCACACTGGGCCGGTGACCGTGGCATTCCCATTCGAGTCCTTGAACATCTGAACTTTTCGGCCACCGCCTTGGCCATCGCATTCGCCATCGGCTTTCCACTTGGCGTGACCTTGGGCTTCTTCAACAGGGGACAAGCATTGGTGGTTGGCCTCGTCAACGCAGTTCGGGCCCTGCCCACCTTGGGTCTGCTCACGATCTTTGTGATTCTTAGCGGCATCGGGCTGCTACCGGTCCTGCTGTCACTGATCATCATCGCAGTCCCTCCCATTCTCGTTGCGACATTCGAAGGCGTGCGTGGTGTCGACAGGTCCATCACGGACGCCGCCCAAGCGATGGGTATGAGTCGGCAGCGCACCGCTTACCTCGTCCAGGTACCAATCAGTGCCCCCCTCATCATCGTCGGAATCCGGAACTCCGCGATCCAGGTCGTGTCGACGGCAACTATCGCCGCCTTCGTGGGAATCGGCGGCCTGGGCCGCTTCGTATTCGATGGCCTCGCCAGCCGCGATTTCGGCCAGCTGGCAGGTGGCGCAGTACTTGTTGCCATCCTCGCACTGGCTGTGGAGCTGATCTTGACTCTCATCCAACGAGCGGTGACCCCCGGTAACCACAATCTACTCAAGACCAATCCTGTAAGCATCGAGACCCCCAACCAGAAAGTCCTCATCCCATGATTCGTTCGCCCAAGAAGATCGCTTCCATCGCGGTCGCTTCCACCCTCACTCTTGGCCTTGCGGCCTGCGGTTCCGCATCGTCCGACCCCTTCTCCTCAGGAGGAGATGGCAAGAGCATCGTCGTCGGCTCCGCCAATTTCAGTGAGAACATCATCCTCGGTGAGGTCTACGCCCAGTCACTGGAGCGTGCCGGCTACAAGGTAGACCGGCGATTGGACATCGGTTCACGGGACATTCTCTACGGCCAGATGGGCGACTGCAAGATCCAGGTAGCACCGGAATACAACGGGGCACTGTTGAACTACCTTGACCCTAAAGCCACAACCCAGGACAAGGACAAGGTCTTCAAGGAATTGGAGACTAAGGTCAAAGAAACCCTCAAAGTTCTGCCCATATCTCCGGCCCAAGACACCAACGCCCTTGTCATGCAGCGTTCCAAAATGGAGCAGATGAAGATCAACGAGGTCTCCGACCTTCAATCAGCCGCACCCCAACTGACCATTGGAGCGCCCCCGGAGTTCGAGGCACGCAACGACGGGCTGGCAGGGCTGAAGGCAAACCATGGCATCAACTTCAAGGCGTTCAAACCGCTGGACTACTCGGGGCCCATCACACTTTCTGCACTGCGCAACAGCGACATTGACGTCGGACTCTTGTTCAGTACAACGCCGGACCTGGCCAAGGGCGACCTCGTAGCCCTCAAGGACCCCCAAGGCATCCTTGGTGTCAACAACGTGGTGCCCCTCATCTGCGAAAAGGCCGTCGATGCCAAAGCACAGGAGATCCTCAACGGCATCAGCCAAAAGATGACCACCGACGACCTGGTCAAGATGAACTCCGCATACACCTTCGACAAGAAGAATGCCGACGCCATAGCTGCCAGTTGGATCGACGGGAAGCTCTAGGTAGGACGGGAACACCATGCACCACATCGTTGACGGCGTCCAGGACCTCACGCTCGAGGTCTATGAGGATGTCACAAGAAACTCTGGCACCATCGAGATCACCAACGACCTGCGCCAGAGAATCGATTCACGGCGTGCCGAGTTCTTGAACTATGTCGAGCACAACCGGGAAGCCCGCCTTTATGGAATCACGACAATGCACCACGTGGGCGCCAAGAACGTGATGGACGACGGCGCATTGGCGGAGTACGCAACCCGCATGCCGGCATCCGGTTCCAGCTTTGGTCCGGGCCTGCCTGAACGAGTTGTGCGCGGCATCATTGTGGCCCGGTTAGCCGACTTTCTCAACGGCACGGGGTGCTTGCGTTCGGCCACCGTGGATCGGATCACCGGCATGCTCGCTGAGCCGGAGATGCCTTACGTTCCGGCAAGGGGTTGCGGCGAACCTGGCGACATCGTCCCACTGGGTTACCTGTTCAGGGGACGCTTCAACGGCACCCTCCAGCTAGGTGAAGGCATGGCAATGATCAACGGTTCCCCTGTGGCAGCAGCAGCTCTGGCGGATGCTGCCCTTGGGGCCGCCCGCCGCGTCGCCACCATAGAGAGTGTCTTCGCCTTGGCTGCATTCGCGGCTGCTGCGCCTCTGGCACACTTCGATCAGGCCTTTGAAGAACTGTGGCGTGACGAACACCAGGGAAGGTCCGTGCGCGCCATCAGAGAACAGCTCGAGGAAAGCGAAGGCCTGCAGCAACTCGTCTATCAGGCTCCGGTCTCGTTCCGGAGCACCCCTCGAGTTCTGGGTGCACTCAGGCGCAGCCACGCTGAAGCCGAACGGGCTGCGCTGATCGGACTGCGCGCATCGTCCAACAATCCCGCGTTTCTGGGACCCGAACAGCGCCCACCCCATGGTGCCATCCTCTCCAACGGCGGTTACCACAATTCATTGGCTTCCCCGACTTTGGACAATCTTGCGCGGTCCTGGGCAGACACCACGCAGCTGTTTTCTGCGCTGACGAGCCAAGTGACAGAGATGCCGGGCGGCCTGCTGTACCTCGAGCCGGAGGCTGAAGTGGCAGCCCTTTACCATGTAGCCACCGGGTGGTCCGAAGAAGCACGGGCCAGCGCGACCCCGACGCTCATGTCGTTGGGAAACAGCGGTCAAACCGATACGGGAACCCTGGATTTGCTGGCGTGGCGTAAAGCAGAGGAGGTCAAATTTGCCCTTGAAGCCGTCACTACTGTGCTCGCCGTGGTCGCCGCGCACACGGCGAAACGCAAGAACCTGGAACCAGCTGGCCGGCTGGGAGAATTCCACACAAACATTCTCAGCCGGTTTCCCGTCGGCACTAAACCAGTTGACTTCCACGAATCGCTGGCGTCGGTCCGGGAATTCCTCACCGGCACACCAGCGCTTGTCGAGCAATAGCAGCAGCACGAGTGAAGCGGGTTTTGATTCCTGCTGAGCGGGTACATACTTCCCAGGGTTAGTGTAGAACGCTGTTGGAAGGGGCTGAGCCCGGTAGGTGTACCGCGGCCAGCCCCTTCTGCCCAGCTTCAATGAGGCCGCCCAGGATCACTTCGCAGGCTTCCGAAATTGGCGGGCCAAGGGGAACCGGCTTTCCGGAAAAACGTGGAGGAAAACCCCACGCACCACGGCTGACAGCCTGTCGCAAACATGCGCTTTATCGCAAAACCACTGCTACCAGACGACGATCGCGGACCGCATCCGTCAGGAAGTTGCCGCCCCGGCAGGCGTGCCTATGATCGCCGTCGGCACCATTTCAAGCTACGACGACGTGAACTCGATCCTCCTTGCAGGCCGTGCCGACCTGATCGCCCTTGGCCGCACGCACCTGTATGACCCCCAGTGGACACTGCACATCGCCGCTGAACACGAGTACCAGAACCTGGGTGCCCAGCGGATTCCGCAGTGCGGTGCTGCGCCGGACGTGAATGCCGGCAAAAGAAATTTATGGCAGATTAGTGACTGTCGTCATAATTTGGTGACATACTGGTGTGAGTTGAACCTCAAAGAGGAACACATCCCCGCCTTCGCTCCGCACGTTCTCAAAGCTGAGTGGCCGACCGGCCAGCGGATGCTGAAGCACACGGAAGGACAAGAACCCAATGGCTTCTTCGCTACTAGACGAGGCAAAGCTCTCTAAATTTCATATCCGGACCGCAATCGCAGGCTCCGCGGGCCAGTTCTGCGATGGCTTCGTACTGGGCATCATCGCGCCGGCTCTGCCGCTCTTCGCGGCCAGCCGGGAAGTTTCACCTCTCATGAGCGGACTGCTCGGCGCTTCGGCACTCATCGGACTGTTCGTCGGAGCATCATTCTTCGGCTGGCTCACCGACAAGATCGGCCGAAAGAAGCTCTTCATAGCCGACATGGTGGCGATCGCACTCCTGTCACTGGCCCAGCTGGGAGTCGAATCGGCCGCCGCACTCTTCGTGATCAGGTTACTGCTGGGCATCGCAGTGGGTGCCGATTATGCAGTCGGGCCGACGGTGATCGCCGAATTCTCTCCCAAGAAATACCGGGCCGCGCTGCTGGCATCAGGTCCGGCCATCTGGACTGTCGGCTACGTTGCTTCCTTCATCCTCGGCTCGGCAATGGCAGATACGTCTCCTGATTCCTGGCGTTGGATGTTGGTAGCCGGGGCCATCCCGGCCGTACTCCTCGTCTTCCTTCGGCTGGGCATCCCGGAGTCCCCCCGCTGGCTTATCGAGAAAGGCCGGTTCGACGAAGCCCTCGCGGTAATCCGGAAGCACATCGAGCCAAACGCAACCATGGCTGACGTCGTCACGGCAGGGAGCACTGGTCGCACGAACGGCACAGAGGGCAGCCCCTTGCGCCTTCTACTGCAGCCCTTCCACCGCCGCCGCCTCGGCTTTGTATGTTTGTTCTGGTTCTGCCAGGTCGTGCCGTATTTTGCGGTCTTCACGTTCCTTCCTTCAATCTTGGAAAGCCTCTCTACCGGACCGTCTTTCGTCCAGACGCTGACCGTCGACATCTTTCTGCTGATCGGTGGCGCCCTCGGCGTCTATGCGATCACCCGTGTAGGCAGGCGCCCATATGCGACTATTTCCTTCTCAGTCCTCGTCCTTTCCACGGCGGGCCTCGGGATATGGGCCAACGCGCCTCTCTGGTACGTCGTGGCATGCTTCGCGCTCTTCGCATTGGTTTCCTCAGCCATGTCCTCGCTGGACATCGTGTACCCGACCGAGCTGTTCCCAACCGAAATCCGGGGAACCGCGATGGGAATCGCTGTCGCGTTCAGTCGGATCGGCGCAGCAGTAGGCACCTTCCTCTTGCCAATCGGCATGGATAGCTGGGGAGTCCACACCGTAACCCTCATAACGGCAGCAATCGCAGGTATCGGGCTTATCGCCTGCGTTCTCTGGGCGCCCGAAACCCGTGGCTTGGCACTCACGGCAGCTGCGGGTGGACATGACGCACTCACACCAGATGACGATCGCGACCTAGAAAAGATTCCGGCCTAGAGGGCCGACCGAAACTTAGAAACGAAACAAAGGAGCATAATGCATCACCTCATTTCCACGATCGAGGACATCACACTGGATCTCTTCGACGATGTCGCACGTCGAAACGCCACGGCAGAGCTTTCCCCACAATTGGCGGCGAGGATCGACACTCGCCGCGAACAATTCCTCGACTATGTTCAGGGCAACCGCAACGCGCATCTTTATGGCATCACTACCAGGCATCATGTCGGGGCCAAGCACGTCCTGGACGCCGACGGCTACGACGAGTTTGCCTCCCGCCTGCCTGCCTCCGGGGCTTCCTTCGGGGAAAGACTTCCGGAACGACTTGTCCGCGGCATTGTCGTGGCACGCTTGGCAGACTACATCAACGGGACCGGTTGCCTACGCTCCGCGACAGTCAGCCGCATCTTGGGCCTGCTCACCCAGCCCGAACTTCCCAAACTCCCGCTGAGGGGCAACGGTGAACCCGGCGATATCATCCCCCTTGGCTACCTCTTCCGCGAACTCTTCAACGGAAGCCTGCAAGTGGGCGAAGGCATGGCCATGATCAACGGATCCCCTGTTGCCGCCGCGGCTCTAGCGGATGCAGCCGTTGGCAGCCGTAAGTACGCCAAGACACTGGAACTGACTTTCGCGTTGGCAGCCTTTGCCGTATCTTCCCCACTGCAGCACTTCGACCAGAAATTCGAATCACTCTGGAACGACCCATACATCGCCGAGACTGTTGGCAACATCCGTGGATACCTTGAAGGCGCGGAAGGCATCCAGCACCTGGCCTACCAAGCCCCGGTCTCATTCCGGAGCATGCCACGTGTGCTTGGATGGTTCCGTCGCACCGCGGCCACCATCGAAGAACTGGCCTCAACTGCACTTCGAACTTCGTCGAACAATCCAGCCTTCATCGGCCCCGAAGAGGTCCCTCCATTTGGCGCCGTTCTCTCTAACGGCGGCTACCACAGCCCTTACGCCAGCCCCGCTCTCGACTCACTCACGCGGTCTTACGCGGACGTCACACAGATGTTGGCAGCGCTCACCAACCAGGTCATGGAGATCTCGGGTGGGCTGCTGAGCCTGGAACCAGAATCCGAAGTCTCGACGCTCTACCATGTGACCACCGGCTGGGCTGAGGAAGCCCGTGCTGCTGCCACCGCAACTCTGATCAGCCTCGGAAACGGCGGGCAGACAGACACGGGCACGCTCGATCTGCTTGCTTGGCGCAAATCCAACGAGGCGGCCCAAGCCGTTGAGGCAGCCAGCACCGTTCTGGCAGTCGCCGCTGCCCACACCGTTGTGCGGAAGGGCATCCAGGCCACCGGAGAGCTGGCCATCTTCCACGACGACATCCTGCGCGCATTCCCTGTTGGAACCAAGCCCGTCGAATTCGATGCCCGGCTCAGCGAGGTGCGCTCGCTCATGCATCAGGAGGGACACCAGGCCCTCTTCGTCTAGACGACACGCAATGGGCCTTGGTTTGCCGGCCGCCGCGACGGTCGCCAAACCAACGCCTTTGCGTTCAGGCATCCCGAAATTCGGAACCAGAGATGCTCGTCACCGTCGGTAAGCGGCGATTTCCCCCCCGTTACATTTATTCCGCCCCCGAAAGCCGGGGACGGGGTCGCTGGACCTGGTATGACTTTCTTGCCCTGTCACCAATGATCCGGGGGGTGTTGTCGCCAGGTTCGGAGACACACGTTGACTGCTGATAGGGACACGGCCGGCTCCTTCCACGGGGTCAGGTCTCTTTGTAACGTGGGTGCCAGCATCGGGTGTCGTGACTGCGGCCATGAGTGGTGCAAAGGAGCGCCGGATGGACGAAGGATACGAGATCTACTGCGGGCTGGATGTCGGTAAATCCGAGCATCACGCCGCGGCCTTGAATGCAGCCGGTGAACGGGTCTTCGACAAGCCGCTGCCTCAGGACGAGGCGCGGCTGCGCGAGCTGTTCACCGGCCTGCAGCAGCACGGCAGGGTGCTGGTTATCGTGGACCAGCCCAACACCATCGGCGCCCTGCCAATAGCAGTGGCCAGGGACTGCGGATGCACCGTTGCCTATCTGCCCGGCCTGGCAATGCGCAAAGCCGCTGACCTGTACCCGGGAAAGTCCAAGACGGACGCGCGGGATGCGTTCATCATCGCCGAGACGGCCCGCGCCATGCCGCACACCTTGCGGGCCGTTGACCGGGACAGCGAAGTACTCGCGGCTTTGAAGGTGCTCTCTGGATTCGACGCTGACCTGACCCATGAATGCACCCGGGCGATCAACCGACTGCGTTCTCTGCTGCTGCAGATTTTCCCAGCACTGGAGCGCGTCTTCCCGGGAACCGTGCTCACCCGGTCCCTGGTCCTGGAGATGTTCATCAAGTACGCCGGACCGACCGGGCTGCGGGCCGCCGGACGGTCCAACGTGCTGCGCTGGACCAGGAACCACAGCCGCAAGGATCCGGTGAACCTGGTTGACGCCATCTTCACGGCACTGAGCGAGCAGACGGTCACCGTGATCGGCACCGAAGCGGTCGAATTGGTCATCCCTCGCGTCGCCGCCCAGATTAGGGAACTCAAACACCAGCGAGCCATCGTGGCTGAAGAAGTTGAAAAGCTCCTCGATGACTTCCCTCTTTCCCGGGTCTTGATGTCCATGCCGGGAGTCGGCATCAAGACCGCAGCGACGATACTCCTGACCATCGGCGACGCCGGCACCTTCACCACTCCCGGGCACCTCGCCGCATACGCCGGCATAGCCCCTGTGACACGACGCTCCGGGACCTCGATCCGCGGTGAATTCCCTGCCCGCTCGGGGAACAAGCAACTCAAAAACGCTCTCTTCAGATCCGCCTGGATCGCCAGCTGCCACCACCCTGCGTCCAAGGCCTACTACCAAAAGAAACGCGACCAGGGAAAGAAACACAACGCCGCCGTCATCTGCCTGGCCCGGCGCCGCTGCGACGTCATCTACTCAATGCTCAAACACGGCACCCTCTTCGAGGAAAAACCCGCACTGGCCGCTTGACCAAAAGCATAGGGACACCCCCCCGCAAACCAACCACGGAGGTTCTCGTGGTCGACCGCCCCTAACACTTGTTTGGTGCACATCTCCGTGCTACGGTATTCATCAAATAGAGACGATCGCATGAATATTGCAATAAATGGTTGAGGCATCTTGCTGATGATGCCGAGTCGCAGGGACCCCGTTATCCGCATATGTGTGCCTCTGGAATCTCAGCGAAGGGCACCCAAGAAGCGCCTGTGCACAAACGAAGGATCCCCGTCATGGCTAATCAGCACACAGCCCAACACGCTCTACGCATAGCCAGCGACGAGACAACCCCCGGAGTCGGGAGCATCGACGCTCCCGGGAAAACTCCGACCGAGTAGAACCACAAGGAGACGACAATGACTGATACGAAGAGTCGATCGCTTGATCCCACCAGATTCCGCGAGGTCTTGGGACACTACCCCACCGGTGTCACGGCAGTCACCGGTATCGCCGACGACGGCGAACCCTGCGCGATGGTCGTTGGCACATTCACGTCAGTGTCGCTGGAGCCACCGTTGGTAGCCTTCATGCCGACCCGGACCTCTTTCACATTCGACAAACTTCGCACTGCCGAATCCCTGGCCATCAACATACTTGCCCACGATCAGGAACAACTCTGTCGGCGGCTGGCTAAGCCGCAAGCCGACAAGCTCAAGAACGAGGCGTGGGAACTTTCAAAGGGCGGGGCGCCCATCCTGGCTGACATTGTTGCTTCCATCGACTGCAAAATCGAGCAGGTAGTTGAGGGAGGGGACCACTACATCGTCCTGTGCGCTGTCGAGGATCTGAACGTTCATCGATCCATCGCACCCCTTGTGTTCTTTCAAGGCGGTTACGGCGGATTCGCCATGGGGTCCTTCATGATCCGCGCCGATCAAGACCTCGCCCCCACAATCGCTCGCGCTCAAACCTTGCGTTCCGAGATTGAATCACTTGCTTTCGAGATCGGGGGCGAGATCACGCTCTTCACCCGGCAAGGCGACGACGCCGTCGCTGTACTGTCCGCGGTCGGCGCCGACACGGACATCATCTCGCCCCTGGGCTCCCACTATCCGTTGATTCCGCCGTTGGGCGATGCCTTCATCGCTTGGTCGGCGCCTGAAGAACAGCAACGCTGGATCTCGAAGGCATTCGGCGCAACGGAACAAGAACTTCTCACCCTTCGGCAGCGACTGGCCGAAGCTCACGAACGAGGGTGGTCGCTTTCCTTGGACGCACCTGGAAGGCGCGACCAGCTTGAGGCTGCTATCGGCGAATACGGGGCAGGAGATCAACTTCCTGCCAAGCAGCGTGAAATCAGCCAGCGCATCGTTAAGTCAGCCGGATATTTCCCTATCGGTGAACTTGACCAGACGGCGAGCCACGACGTCGCGACAATCACCGTCCCAATCCACTTGCGGGAAGGTGAACCCCAACTGATCCTGCGCTTGCTTTACCCACCCAAGGGTGTGCCTGGCACCACGGTGGAAGCGTGGGCACAACGCATACTGTCCTTTGCCGCCGACGCGGCTCGGCTGCTTGAATAGTCCTGTCACAAACGCACCAACTCACCATTCGGGACAGTCGGCATGTCCGCGGCCCTTGGCGGCAATGAACATGCGGCCATCTCTCGATTTCCGGATGGATCGTCCCGCTCCGGGTTTCTCAATGGGTTCGTGCCTGCTCGTAGATGAGCGGCAGGGCCCGGCACTCGCGGCGTCCTGCGCATTGGCCGACTGTACTTGCGCGGACGGCCTTGGCCGCTTCGCGGGTCACAGAAACTGTGGTCGCGGCACGCTAGGCAAACCGGATGGCAACTTGGGGCAGTTCGTGCTTCACGACGCTGTTGATCTGGGGACACTCAGCTGCTGACCCAGCCTGATCGAGACGGTAAGTGGCCCCCCGGGGACCAATACGTTTGCCTTTCGATAGTTCGCCGGCGGCCAACGGTTCGAGCGTCGATTCGGCCGCTGTTGACCGGGCTGCGAACGCGGCGGGTCAGGTCTCCGAGCGCCCCGAGCCGTACGGCGTGTGGTGCTTCAGGCAACAGAAAAACTTTGTTTCGCGAACTTCTTAGGAACCTAAGCCTTACTACCGGAATATGGTCGCGTGGCTTGCTGCGACGGTTTTCCGTCGTCCGCTGGTTTGAGGCCCTGGCTTCGAGCTGATTGGGAGAGAGTGTTCGCCGGCAATACGCGAGGCGTTTTCAATGGCTCCCGCAAAGCGGAGCGCCAAATTACAGTCGACTCGCGCGGTCGAGTGATCATCAACATCGCCTCCACTGCAGACACAGGCACAGCGCCCGGTCTGTCGGCGTACGGCTGTTCAAACATGTTGTACGGACAATGACCAAGCAGATGGCGCTTGAGTTCGCGCCACTGGGAGTCCGCCTTCGCGGCGTTGCGCCAACATTCGTACCCACGGAGGGAAACATGGCGGCGGCCGCAGCTCGTTCGCTGAACGAGGAGAGCGACGCAGCCGCGGTGCTGACGAACAGCCTTATTGCCCGGATGGGCCCTCCCGACGACATTGGCCGAGTCGTCCTGTTCTACGCCAGCGACTCGCCCAGTTTCATTACTGACAGCACCCGACTCGCCGACGCTGGCCAAATGATCTGAGGTCGGCCCGTCAAGAATGCCAAGGCGAAGGTACGTGCCCGATTGCCAATCGCGGTCGCGCACTGGACTGGGTGACCGTCGAGTCGGGGCGGCAAGTCTGCTGCCCATTTCCTGAAAGACGGCAGCAAGCTTCAGGCGCTAACCCAGGAGCCGAACGAGTAAGAGCATGTTTTGAGGCAGCCGGTAGCACATCGGATCGCCCGAGCCGCGGATGGCAACAGAGCACCGTGTGTCCTATTGGGCTCCAGTTTCCCTGGACGTTAGTACCCATTCTTGGCGCCATCGCCCAGCATAGCCAGCGCTACCTTGCCGATAGCGGCGCATGTGTCTGCACCCGGGCAGGACACCGTCCTCACAGTTCGGGACGATCCCACCCTGCCAAACCCCGCTGAGCTGAGGAATAGGGTCGGCGAGTCATGCGGTGAATCCCTGAGATGTCCATGAACGATCTGAAACAACACCGCTCTTTGTCAATCAGATATCTCAATCATCGCTGTGCGCGGTCTCCGTGCCACTCGGATGCGTACGCGTGAGCCACGCAACGGATTCTTTGCTCGGCGTTAGTGCATCGTTTCGTGCCTCACGCAATTTCCGTCCCGGTCCCCACGTTGCACTCCAGCCCCTCTTCAGTGCTCAGGTTGGTTATCAGAACGACCTACGAAACCAACCGCCACAAGCAAAGTACAAAGCCAAAAAGGAACAGGACAATGAATGCGCTTACCATCAAGGACCCCGCCGACCTGCTCAGCTTCATCGGCCATACCCTCGGCTTCTGGCCACAGGAAAGCCTTGTGTGCATCACCCTCGACAAAGACAAAGTCGGCGCCACCCTCCGCATAGACCTCCCCAAACAACCAGGCCACGAAATGCACTTTGCCCGCACCGTAGCCGCCTACCTCACCACCGACGAACGAGCGAACGGCATCGTCTTCGCCCTCTACACATCCGAAGTTCCAGGGCCAGGAGAGGCACGTCCGCACCGGGCCACCATCGCGGCCCTCACCGGCGTCCTCGCCCAAGAAGGTATCACCATCCGTGACGGCATCTACGTCACCGACACCACTTACTCCCCGTACGACACGACGCCCGGTGACAGCATTGGGATTCCGATCGGCACCACCGAATACAGTCACTTCAACGCCGAATTCATCTACCGCGGCAGCACCATCGAACCTACCAACCGGGTAACTCTCCCACCGGCGGCCCACAAGCAAGAGGATGCGACCGCCGTCGAACACTACTTGCAAACCATCCTGAGACGCCCGCCATCGGCAGCGATCCAAGACGCCCACCGCCTCTGGGCCGGCATGCTCAAAACCAAGGACTACCCTAGCGACCAGGACGTCCTGAAGCTCTTCGCCTACTACCAGGTCCCGCACATCCGAGACCGGCTCATGGCCGACATCCCAGGCATTGACGAACCCCCCGAACGTATCCTCTTCGCGCAAACCGAGGCAGCACCGAGTTGGTCACGCATCGAAATGGGCCAAACAACTCCTCCTCCACGCCTACACCAGAACCAGCCCCCAACACGCCGCCCCCAGCCTCACCACCATCGGCTACATCAACTGGTGGCAAGGACCAGGATCCAAAGCACACCAATACCTCCAACTCGCCCTCGACACCGACCCCGGCTACCGCTTCGCACGCCTCACCGACCACATGCTCGGAGCCGGCATCATCGCCGGCTGGAACACCACCCAAAACACCGCCTACAAAACCCACCTCGACATGCCCTAGCGTGCACAATCACCCGGCGCAGCACGAACACGCAAGTATCTCGATCGGGGGGAGTCTACCCAGTGTCGGCTGCGCCGCTTGGCGCGGTGGTATCTCAAACGGTGATATCTCCGGGTACGAAACCGTGCCATTGAGGCTCACGCACCGCCGATCACACCTTCGTGAAGTTAGATGTCCCGCAGTGACCCCGCGCTAAGGGCTGTTAAGTAGCATTCACAGCGAGGGAGCCACCTCTTCTAGCTTCGGCCTATGACCAGTTCTCCCGCGAACCACAAAAATGTCCATCCCGCGGTGCCCAACCGAAGGCACATCATCATCGGCGCCATGTTCCGGGCCGTTGGGGCCTACCCCAGCGGGTGGCGATACCCCGGCGCGCACCACGATCCTCATGACGACGCCGAGGTCATCCGGGCCACTGCGCTGGAGGCTGAACGTGCCGGACTGGACTACATCTTCTTCGGTGACTGGCTGGCTACCGGCCCGGATCTGGAATTTCGCGATCCCTACCTTGCAGCCCGCATTGAGCCGCTGAGCGCTGTCGGATTCCTGGCAGGAGTGACCTCCCGCATCGGCCTGATCGCCACGGTGAACGCCACCTATTCAGACGCCTACACGTTGGCACGTACCAGTGCCTCCGTCGACCGTCTCAGCGGCGGACGGCTTGGGCTCAACATCGTGACGGGAGCCGAGCCCAGAGCCGCTGCCAACCACGGTCGCGAGGCACACTGGGGAAACGAACAGCGCTACGACTCCGCAGAGGAACTTATCGATGCACTGCGTTTGCTTTGGGACAGTTGGGGCGACGGCGCCCTCGTCGCAGATCAGGAATCCGGGACATATCTGAACCCAGACAGACTCCACCGAGCCGATTTCCAAGGCGAGCACCATCCAGTGGCCGGGCCGCTGAATGTCCTCAGACCGATCCAGGGGCACGTGCCATTAGTACATGCGGGCACCTCCACACGGTCCAGGGAACTGGTTCACTCCCGCGCGGACCTGGCGCTGCTGGGACTTTCCGGTATCGCCGAGGCCGCCGTTGAAACGGCCGCGCTGGGGCGGGAAATCGCCGCCAAGGGTCGGGACCCACAGGCTGTCAAGACCCTCACCCCCGTTCTGCCCATCATCGGCGCGACCGTCGAGGAAGCCTGGGATATTCATGACTTCCTGGTGTCCCGAGTGCCAGTGTCCCCCGGTCCGCATGACGGGCGGGAGGGCTTCCCGGATACCCGCAGCCTCGCCGCCTTGAACGATACGCTGGGCTTTCCCGCAGCTGACTTCGATCTGGACGCAGAAGTCTCAGTTGCCGATGCCGCGGGCTTCAGCCCGCGCGGCCGGGATCTGATCGACTTGGTCGCCCGTAGGTCTGGGCGGGTTCCCGGTTCCCAGCGGCCGGTGCGCTGGCGCGATCTTCTGGTCAACCAGCTTGTGCCTTACAGCGTCGTGGTAGGCACGCCCGTGCAGGTGGCGGATTATCTGCAGACTTGGCACGAAGAAGGTGGCGTCGACGGATTCAATGTACTTACCCCATATCTGGGCGACCAGTTCGAGCGGTTCACCCGCGGGGTCATACCCGAACTTCGGGCCCGGGGCCTGTTCCGGGAGGCGTATCAAGGGACCACCCTGCGCGACCACCTCGGCCTGACTGTTCCAGCCAACGTACATGAGCGGGGGGAATCACAGCCGCGTGAAAAGCGTTCGACGACGGACGCCACCGTCAGTGCGGGAGTGACGAAATGAGCCCCGCCAGTCAGCTCCCGGCAACTGACGCTGTACAGGCCGACTTCCGGGACGACCACTTCATCAGCGCCACAGACCTGGCACAACAACTATCCGGCGGGCAGCCGCCTGTCCTGCTGGACGTTCGTTTCCAGCCCGGGCTGGCGGACCCTGAGGCAGAATACGACGCCGGTCACTTGCCAGGCGCCCACTACGTCCACTTGGCCACTGTCCTCGCTGACGCCGGCACCCACCGGCCCGCCTCCGACGGCGCGCTGCCCCTTCCGGAGTTGGATACCCTTCAGCATGCCCTCCGGGGTTACGGCATCAATGATGATTCACGGATCGTCGTCTACGACAACCGCCACGGGCTTTCCGCAGCGCGGGCATGGTGGGTACTCCGGTGGGCGGGATTGACCGACGTCAAGGTCCTCGACGGCGGCTACGGGCATTGGCTGCGCCAAGGTCTTTCAACCAGCATCTCCCGCCCACATCCACATCCCGGGACTATCACCCTGGAGCCATTCGGCCCGTCAGGGAAGGGACACCTACCCACTCTGAGCACCGCGGACGCCGCAGTCTTTTCCTCCTCCGGCGTACTCATCGACGCCAGGGAAGCAGGACACTTTTCCGCGAGCCCGGACGGACCCGCGACCCATATCCCTGGAGCGCACAGCGCACCCAGCAGCACCGATCTTGACCACAACGGCCTTCTGCTTCCCGCCGAAGTACTGCGTGCCCAGGCCGCTGATGCAGGACTAACGACCGGTGCAACGGTCGGGACCTACTGCGGAGCCGGAGTGCTGGCCGCCCATAAGGTCCTCACGCTCGCCACGCTTGGCCTCGATGCGTCCCTGTACGTCGGTTCCTGGTCCGCGTGGTCCGCTGCAGCTTCCGCCGAACCGGCTCCGACAGCTGGAAAGTAACCTGCTTTCCATTGCGGAGCGTGACCCGGTTTTGCGTAATGCGAACCGGAGTGACCGCTGATGTCGCTCGACTTCGGCAGCGCATTTTGCCCCTCCTACAGTGAAGTCAGGCGTCCTGACATCGCTCCCATGCGCGGTCCCGCCGCGCACTCCATTTCATTTGAAAGAGGCACTTCCATGGTTTTCCTCAAACCTGTCCGCGCCATCTCGGCAGGCATAGCCGCGCTTGCGCTGGCAACCGTCCTGGCCGGCTGCGGCTCCAGCCCTGAGGCCACGAGCCCTTCCGACGGCGGCGGCACTCCAGTCACAGGTGGCACGCTTATCTACCTTGAGCAGCAGGCCCATACCAACCTCTATCCGCCGTCGGGAGGGTTTTACCCCAACGGCGGCGTCCTCAACCAGATCACGGACAAGCTGACCTTTCAGAACCCTGAAACGCTCAAGATTGAGCCCTGGCTTGCCGAGTCCTGGACCAGTAACGCCGAGCTGAGCGAGTATACGTTCAAGCTGCGCAGCGGCGTCACGTTCTCTGACGGCACGCCCGTGGATGCCGCAGCGGTGGCACGCAACTTCGATACCTACGGCTTGGGCAACAAGGCCCTGAACCAACCTGTCTCAGAAGTCATTAACAACTACGACCACAGCGAAGTGGTGGACCCGCTCACGGTCAAGTTCTACTTCAAGAAGTCCTCGCCCGGCTTCCTCCAGGGCACGGCCACCATTGGCTCCGGCATCGTTTCCATCAGCACCCTGGACCGGAAGTACGACGAACTCGGTGACGCCCGAAACATCATCGGCAGTGGTCCCTTCACGGTGGCCAGCGAGGTCCTGGGCAAGGAACTGGTCCTGGACGCCCGCAAGGACTACAACTGGGGACCCGCCGAGGCGGAGCACCAAGGCCGCGCCTACCTGGACACTGTGAAGATCGTCGTCACGCCGGAAGACAGCGTCCGCACCGGCTCACTACTCGCAGGCCAAGGCGACCTGATCCGGCAGGTTCAGGCTTACGACGAGAAACAGGTGGCGGCACAGAACTTCAAGATCTACGCCCCGGGCACTCGCGGGGTCAACGACAGCATTGTCTTCCGTCCCGACAATGCCCTGGTGGCCGATGTCCGGGTCCGGCAAGCACTCCTTAAGGCCACAGACACGAATGAAGTTGTGGACACCATCTTCTCGGAGAACTACCCTGTGGCTACCTCCGTCCTCGCCAAGGACGCCGCCGGCTACGTGGATCTGTCCGGCAAGTTGGGCCACGATCCGGAGAAGGCCAAGCAACTCTTGGAAGAAGCGGGCTGGAAACTTGGAGCCGACGGCATCCGGACCAAGGATGGAGCCCAACTTTCCCTGACCATATACGAATCCCTGCCGCAGCCTCAGAACAAGGCTGTGCTGCAGCTTGTGGCGCAGCAGTGGCAAAAGGTTGGCGTCAAGCTCAACGTCCTGGCCGGCGATTCCGGTAGCAAGACCGTTGACAGCCTGGATCCTGAGAAGACTCCGGTCTCCGTCGCCATGGTGGGCCGCGCCGACCCGGATGTCATCAAGAGCCAGTTCTACCCGAAGAACCGGGACGCTTTGCTGCAGCTCGGTGGCAGCAGCCAGAAGGTCAAGAGCTTCGTCGATGAGAAGCTCAACTCGCTGCTCGAAGCCGAGACAGCACGTACCGATCCCGAGCAGCGGTTGAAGGACGTTGCCGACATCCAGAACCACCTCATCGACCAAGCCCTGGTCATCCCGATCTTCGAGGAACCTCAGGTGTTTGCTTCCGCACCGTACCTGCACGGGCTCGCCTTCGAAGCCGTGGGGCGTCCCAGCCTCTACGGCGTCTGGCTCAAGAAGAGCTGATATGCCGCGCTACCTCCTGAACCGATTCGGCCAGGCTGCCTTGGTGCTCTGGGCAGCGTTCACCATAGCCTTTGTGCTGCTGCAAGCGCTGCCCGGGGATGCCCTGCTGATCAAGTACCAAAACCCGGACATGGGTCTGAGCCCGCAGGAAATCGCGGACATCCGCAGCTCCTACGGCGCAGATACTCCGTTGTTCTTCCAGTACCTTGACTCACTGGGTGGTTTTCTCACCGGCAACCTCGGCTACTCGGTCCAGGCCGGTGTGCCTGTGGTCGATCAACTGGCCGCCACCGTCCCCTCGACGTTGGCACTCGCGGGGCTCGGCTTCCTCGCCGCGGTGATCCTCGCCGTCGCGATCGCGTTCCTCTCCAGCCTGGCACCGTTCGCCTGGCTGAGGGACGCACTCCAGTCACTGCCGTCGCTACTGGTTTCAGTGCCCGTCTTTTGGCTTGGCATCGTCCTGATCCAGATTTTTTCCTTCCGGTTGAAGCTGATCCCCGTCATCAACCCACCGGAGGCACTGGGCCTGATCCTGCCAGTGGCCACACTGGCCGTCCCCTTGTCGGCGCCGCTGGCGCAGGTACTGATCCGAAGCATCGACGACGTACGCACCCAGCCCTTTGTCGCCGTCGCGCGTTCGCGTGGCGGAAGCAATGCCTGGGTACTGAGCCACCACGTGGCCCGCAACGCGGTGCTTCCGGCGCTGACCATTGCCGGTGTTCTGCTGGGAGAACTGATTGGCGGGGCGGTGGTCACCGAGACCGTGTTCGGGCGCAATGGGGTGGGCCAACTGACACAACAGGCGGTCAACAACCAGGACGCAGCCGTGCTGCAGGCTGTGGTGGTACTCGCCGCGGCGGCCTTCGTCCTGGTCAACCTTGCCGTGGACCTGCTGTACCCCGTGTTGGACCCCCGGCTTAAGCGAAAGGCAGGAGCGCTCACATGAGCCCGGCAACTTTGGAGGAATCCCCTTCCTCGACCAGGGATCGCATTCCCGAGCCCACCAAGCCACGGCGGCGCTTCACCATCGCCCGGATCCAGCCCGGCCTGCTCCTTGCCTGGCTTGTCCTGGGAATCGTCGCCCTATGGACCATCGCCCCCGAACTCTTCACCAGCCATAACCCGATCTCCGGTAAGGCCAGGGACAAGCTCCTCCCGCCAGACGGCGAGTACTTGCTGGGCACCGATGAGCTGGGACGCGACCTCCTTTCGCGAATGATCCACGGATCCATCAATTCCGTGACCGGCGCTTTGGTAGCGGTCGCCGTTGGGCTCGTGGTGGGAACACTCCTCGGCCTGCTGGCAGGGTCATTGGGAGGCTTTACCGATGCCGTTGTCATGCGGATTGTGGATGTCCTGTTGTCGATCCCCAGCCTGCTGCTATCGCTGAGCATCATCATCATCCTCGGGTTTGGCACCGTGAACGCCGCAATAGCCGTGGGCATCGGGTCCGTAGCCAGTTTCGCCAGGCTCTCCCGGTCCGAAGTCCTGCGCGTGCGTCGCAGCGACTTCGTCGAAGCTGCTTTTGGCAGCGGTGGAACGTTCACCGCTGTCCTGTGGCGCCATATCCTGCCTAACTCGGCCGGACCGGTGCTGGCACTCGTGGCCCTGCAGTTCGGCAGTGCCATCCTGGCCATCTCCACTCTTGGATTCCTGGGCTACGGTGCTCCCCCGCCCACCCCGGAGTGGGGGTTGCTGATCGCGGAGGGGCGGAATTATGTGGCCACGTCCTGGTGGCTGACCACCTACCCGGGTTTGGTGGTGGTTGCCGTAGTTTTGTCCGCCAATCGCATCAGCCACTCGATCCGAAAGGTACAACCATGACCGACGTTCTGCCAGACCTGGCTACGGCCGCACCCGGGCCTACGGGTGCTGTTCTGGTCCTCGAATTAGTGAACTTGTCAGTTTCATATGCTGACCACCACCGAAAACACCGCCGGGTGGTCCACGAGGTTTCGCTGAAGATCTCGCCCGGCGAAGTCCTTGCCCTGGTGGGTGAATCAGGCTCCGGGAAATCCACCACGGCCCAGGCCGTCATCGGATTGCTCGCCGGCAACGGCCGAGTGGACGGGGGAAGAATCCTCCTGAACGGCACGGACATTGCCGGCTGGTCCCAGAAACGCCTCGAATCGATCCGCGGCGCCAAGATCGCGCTGATCCCGCAGGATCCCACAAGCTCGTTGAACCCGGTCCTCACCGTCGGTGCCCAAGTGGAGGAAGTGCTGCGCCTGCACACCAAGCTTCCCAAGCCGGAGCGCCGGAAAAGGGTCCTGGACCTGCTGGCGCGGGTGGGCATCCCGGAACCGGAACGCCGTGCCGGGCAATACGCGCATGAGCTCTCCGGAGGCATGAAGCAGCGCGTCCTTATCGCTGCGGCCATAGCCCTTGAGCCTCAGCTGATCATCGCGGACGAAGCGACCAGCGCACTGGACGTCACTGTTCAACGGCGGATTCTGGACCTCATTGATGACCTGAGGGCCGAGACCGGCACAGCCGTCCTTTTTGTCACACACGACCTCGGGGTGGCGGCAGACCGCGCCGACCGGGTTGTGGTGCTGAAAGGCGGGCGGGTCCAGGAGCAGGGTCCCACAACCCAGGTACTCACGAACCCGTCCACCGATTACACCCGCCAACTCCTGGCCGATGCCCCGTCCATTTCTCCAAGCGTTGGCCGCCCGGCACCCAAGCCTGGCCGGGAGAACACAGTGGAGGTCTACAACCTCATCCAGGAGTTCGACTCCGGGCGGAACCAGCCGCGGTTCCGCGCCGTAGACGACGTTAGCTTCCAGGTTCCTCGGGGCAGCACCCACGCAATCGTCGGTGAATCCGGCTCCGGGAAGACCACCACCGCGCGTGCCCTCGCGGGATTCCAACGGCCCACTTCGGGCAGCATCTCCATCAGCGGCCACGAGCTCTCCGGGTTGGACGCCAAGAGCCTGCGGCAGTTCCGGAAGCACGTTCAACTCGTCTACCAGAACCCGTTCACGTCTCTTGATCCGCGGCAGACGATCGGCCGGATCATCGAAGAACCCCTACTGAACTTCGGTCCGGGCTCCCGCCAGGACCGCGCCAAGGCTGTCCGGGACCTCCTTGACCGCGTCCATCTGCCTGAGGGCCTGCTGACCAAGCATCCACGCGAACTCTCCGGCGGCCAACGTCAGCGGGTGGCCATTGCCAGGGCCCTTGTCCTCCGCCCGCAGGTCCTGATCCTGGACGAGGCAGTTTCGGCGCTGGACGTCACCGTCCAGTCCCAGATCCTCACCTTGCTGGAAGAACTGCAACGCGAACTGGACCTGACCTACGTCTTCATCACGCACGACCTCGCCGTGGTGCGGCAGATCGCGGATACGGTCTCGGTCATGAGCGGCGGCCGGCAAGTGGAAGATGGCACCGTGTCCGAGGTGTTCGACAACCCCCAGCACCACTACACCCGGGATCTGATCGAGGCAATCCCCGGCAACCGAAAGGCGAAGCAATGACCCACAGAGCAGAAGCCACCAAACGGATCGGCTTCTTCACGCGCCTGCTCGACGACGTCGGACCGGCCGAGCGTTACCGGCTCGCTCTGGAGCAAATCCAGGCCGCAGAAGATACGGGCTTTGACACGGCGTGGGTTGCACAGCACCACTTCAACGAAGCCGAAGGCGGCCTGCCGGCCCCGCTGGTTTTCTTGGCGTACGCCGCTGCCCGGACAACCAGCATCCGGCTAGGTACCGGAATCATCACGCTCCCGCTGGAGGACCCGCTCCGGGTGGCTGAAGACACTGCCGTGCTGGACCTGATCTCCGGCGGCCGGCTTGAGGTCGGAGTGGGGACGGGCGGCACACCGTCCTCCTTTGCTGCCTTCGACCTTGAAAGTGACCAACGCCGTCGGATTTTTGCGGAAAAGTTGCAGCTCCTCACCGAGGCGTGGGGCGGCAAGGACATTCGGTCCTCAACCAATGCCCTCTACCCGGCAGCTCCCCAACTGCTCGAGAGGCTGTGGCAGGCAACATTCTCGAGCAGCGGAGGCGAGCGTGCAGGCCGGGCCGGCGATGGCTTGATGTTGTCGCGGACCCAGCCGCGCGAACAATCCTTGGCAGGGGCAACCTTGGACCAACTGCAGAACCCCATCATCGATGCCTACCTTGAGGCACTACCCGCCGGGGCCACGCCACGGATCCTGGCCTCCCGCACCCTGTTCGTGGCCGACGACCGGGCCACTGCCCTCCGATTCGCCGAAGCTGGACTGCGCCGGATTGTCCCGCACTTCGAACGCCAAGGTCATGTCTTCGAAAGCCACGACGTGGAGTCCCTCATCGCGGCCACCGACGCCCATGTCGGAACCGTAGAGGACGTCGTCGAATCGCTCAGCCGTGACAGCTCGCTGGAGCGGGCAACCGATGTGTCCTTCCAGGTCCACTCCATCGATCCACCCCACGAACACATCCTTCGCTCCATCGAACTCGCCGCCACCGGGGTGGTACCGGCGCTCGGCTGGAAGCCTGACACCGCCCCCTTATCCGACCTGCAAGGAGAGAAATGAGCAACACCAAACCCGACGCCGTCGACACCATCCTGGGGATCGTCCCAGGCTCACCCCTGGACGCGCTGCGTCACCGGCGCCCCATCACCCGCGACAACACTCAAGCAAGCTATCTCGCTCTTTTCCATGCCGATCAACTCGAGGACGCGGGCCTGACTGAACGCTTCGCCGTCGCCGTGTTTGTGGCGCTGCTGCATGGCAACCAGGCAGCCGCGACCTTCTACAGCCAGGGTTTGGAAGAGGCTGATGCGGAGCCGGGCCTCGTAGCTTGGCTGCGGGAGGCGGCTGCTGCCGGCGCAGCCCAGGGACCTTACGGTGAGTACCGGGAGCCCGGGCTCCGCCGCGAGGACCGCCCAGGCCTCCGCTGGACCGCCGCGCCGGAACTGGAAGAAGCGTTGGGAACAAAGTTGGCGGCGGCGCTGGCACACGCCCACTTGTTGGTCTTCCGGCCCAGGGAAGCATCGCCTGATGGCTTGGACGCCCTGGTACGAGCCGGCTGGTCCACCACCGGAATCGTGACGCTCTCGCAACTCGTCGCTTTCCTGGCCTACCAACTCCGCGTTATCGCCGGGTTGGAACTCCTGGCCGGCGATACGGCACAGGAAACCTCCACCACGGACGCGGGAGACGTCGTAGAAACCAAGACAGTAAGGATCAACGCATGACTGACGGAGTAGTCACCTACGCCACACTGAACCGCCCCGAGGCCTTCACTCAGGAGCAACTAGGTTGGGTGCCCTGGCTGCATGCCCCTGCCGTGGAAGACCTTACGGACCGCCAATACGACGGGCTCGTGGACCGATCCCGAGCCTCCAGCGACTACTTCCGCCTGCTGGCCCGGGATCCTGACATCCTCGGGGCAAGGACCAGGACAGACAAGGACATCTTCTACAACACCAAGGAAGGGCTGCCGCGCGCCGAACGCGAGCTGGCCGCAGCTGCTACATCCCGGGAGAACGGCTGCGTCTTCTGCGCCTCCGTGCACGCGCGATTCGCTTCCCACTACTCCGACCGCCACGACGACGTCCAGCGACTCCTCGACGAAGGCACCTCCGCTGACCTTGGCCCCCGGTGGAACGCGATAGCCGCCGCGGCCAAGGCACTGGCCCAAACTCCCCCACAGCTGAACGCCGCGCACATCCGTGCGCTCGAGCTCGAAGGGCTCGACGCACTGGAGGTTTCGGATGTCATCCACGGCGCAGCGTTCTTCAACTGGGCCAACCGGCTGATGCTGTCCTTGGGCGAGCCAGAGGACACGAACCTGGGCTGACGCGCGGGGACGGGACCGCGAAAATTGCGGACCATTTCATCGAGTACGCGCGGGGACGTAGCGGGCGGCGATTAGACGCAAAGGCGAACGTACGACGGCGGGAGGAACCCGCCGTCGTACGTTCTGCTGGCGTTGCTGCTGGCTGGGTTAGCCGAGAAGGCCGCGCAACGGACAACCCACGGCACCCCTGTCAGGGAGCACCTCCCTTACCTTCGGGGTCTCAATGGCTTCCATGTCCAAACTTGTCGATCGCCTCGGTGCTGCAGGGCTGGTTACCAGGTCCCTCGACTCTGAAGTTCAACGAAGAGTTTTGGATGCCGGATCGCGGGTACTACGCCGTCGCCATGGACGGCAAAAAACGACAGGTTGACGCGTGTGCGTCAAACATGGGGCAATGCCTGTGGCTCGGAATCGTGGACGAAGATAAGGCGCCCCTGGTGGCCGAACGGCTCATGTCCCCGGAGATGTTCAGCGGCTGGGGCGTGAGAACTCTGGCCAGCGATATAGGCGCTTACAACCCCGCCAGCTACCACAACGGCTCCGTATGGCCGCACGACAACGCCATCATCGCGGCCGGCCTCATGCGCTACGGCTTCGTGGCCGAGGCACAACGCATAGCCACAGCACTCTTCGAGGCGGCCGAGTACACCGAGGGCCAACTACCTGAGCTGTTTTGTGGCTTCAACCGAGATCTTCTCGCCGCTCCAGTGCCGTATCCAACAGCCTGCTCACCCCAGGCCTGGGCTGCGACCACACCCATCAGATTGATCACGAGCCTGATGCGGTACGACGCGCACGTTTCCCGGGGTAGCCTGTGGCTGGATCCCGCGCTGCCGGAGTCGTTCGGCGACCTCAACATCACCAACGTGCCCGTCGCCGGGGGCCGGATCACTATCGACATCGCCAATTCCGTTGCGACAGTCCAAGGGCTCCCGGAGGGAATGACGCTCCATCACGGGCACAGACCCTGGATGACCGAACTGGTGGCGCAAGAGGAGCACAGAGGAAGCGTTCAGTAGACAGTATGGGCCGGGTGCCGTTTCTTGAATTGTCAGCAATTTTGAGTGCTGTTCCCTTTTGCTCCCCCAGCACCCTGCAATCCTTTTCAGAGATGGCCCGCGCCCGAGGTCTTCGGCCCACAGCGAAGGTCATGCGTCAGGAAGTACGACCCGCAACATTCGAAGAAGCTGAAAAGCTGCGAATCGCCCCGGCCTCAGCCGTCATTCAGATAGACAGGCTCAGGGGCATGGACGGGACACCCGTCTGCTTCGACGTCGTCGTCATCGCCGAAAGCCGCGCCCCGGAACTGGCCAGCGCCAACCTCAATGACGCCGCACTCTACGAGACCCTGAGAACGGAGTCCGGAATTATGATTCACCGCAGCGCTTACAGCCTCATCGCCGCCACAGCCGACTCAGTCCTGGCACCTCTCCTCGGCATAGCAACCGGTGCCCCGGTCCTGGTGGGCCAGGAGATCGCCTACGGCACCGGCGGCATTCCTATCCTGCTGGGCCTGAACAAATACCGCGGAGACGCATACCGGTTCGAGGCCGACCTGTATCGGCGCGCCTGACCGGGCGCTACCAAGGGGCTGCCTCTCCTTCCCGCAGCACTAAGCGGATCAACAACGGACCGCACCGCCCTGTTGCACTGCAAGTCAGGCGCGGCGTGCGTGAGGCGTCGTCACCAGCCAAGTAACGTGGGGATAATCAACACAAGGAGGACCCAAGGTGTTACCGGCTGCGCGTCGCGCCAAACTGCTATCGGAGCTAAACGACTTCGGTGTCCTATCAACGGACCAAATCGCCGAACGCCTGGGCGTTTCGGGCGAAACAGTCCGAAGGGACATCACCCTGCTGGAGAAAAATGGGCAGCTTGTCCGCGTTCATGGAGGAGCCATGAGCTTGGCCGACGCCTCCCACGTCAAAACGGAAGAGCCCTTTGATATTCGGTTGGACGAACAGCGTGAGGCAAAAGCGCGCATTGGTGTCGCTGCAGCAGGCCTGGTTAAAAACGGGGACATCATTGCCATCGATGTGGGAACAACATCACTGCAAATCGCAAAAGCTCTGCCCAAGGACTTCCGCGGTGTCGTCGCCACTCCCTGCCTGCTCGTTGCCGGTGAACTGGCGGGGAGACCGGGGCTCGACGTGCTCCTTTCGGGGGGCTGGGTCCGCGGTGGGGATCTTGCTTGCTCCAACTCCCAGGCCGTGAGCTTTTTCCGGAACCTGAACACCGACGTCGCCTTCTTATCATCTGGCGGCGTGGCCGCCAAAGAAGGCCTGACTGACTTCTACCGCGACGAAACGGCCACCAGACAGGAGATGCTCAGAAATACCCAGCGTTCCTACATCGTCGCCGACTCCAGCAAACTAGGGAAAGTGGCTCCGTACCACGTGTGCGATCTTAGCGACGTCACCGGAGTAATCACGGAAAGCATCCCCCACGAAAGCCTCGTCCAGGAGCTTCATCGACACGGAGCGCAGCTGATTCTGCCGGACTCCTGAGGTGGCTCCGAGGGCCCCGATCGCCGATATCACGGCGGTCAGGGGCCCTCTTTCTTTTAAGGCTGTGTGGCCGACGTTACGCCGGGACTTGACCCCTGCCACAATCCAATCCATACTTTTCCTCAAGAATCCTCATTAATCCACACATCTGGTCACTACTGCACAGATGGGAAGAGTTGAGGACACGCACGCTACCGAGGCAAGTTTTCGGCGCCAACGAAGGCGTCCCGGCGCAAGCTGGTTCCATGACCACGAATACCAGGGAGCCCCCGAGGAGATCCCCATGAACAACAATCAATTCACCGGACAGCAGGCCGGCGCGCCTGCCCGTGACCGGGGCAGCAACGTTGCTGAGTTTGGCTACAAGCAAGAAATGAAGCGGGGCACCGGACGGTTCGCCTCCTTCGCCGTGGCCTTCGCCTTCGTGTCGATCGCAACCGGCATCTTCACTACGTACGGATCGGTACTGAACAGTTCCGGCCCCGCGGGAATCTGGACGTGGCCGATCGTAACCATCGGCCAACTCATGGTGGCCTTCATCTTCGGCTCCTTAGCCGCCCGCATTCCCGTGACCGGCTACTCCTACCAGTGGATGTCGCGTCTGGCGAACCCGGTCCTGGGGTGGATCATGGGCTGGATGTCCTTCACTTTCCTTGTCATCGTCGTCGTAGCCGTCGACTACACCATCGCCTCGGCGGTCCTTCCGGTACTCCTTGGATATGTTGGAACCGCAGCCAATGCCTGGCTCATCACGGCGATCGTGATCCTGCTGCAAGCCCTTCTTGTAGCGTTCTCCACCAAGTGGACCGAACGCGTGAACAACTGGGCGGTGTCCGCTGAACTCATCGGCATGATCCTGCTTGTGGTGCTGCTCTTCGTCGTGGGTTTCGCCGCTAAGGAGCTGAACGTCGGAAACCTGTTCTCCACCGGGGCGATTCCCGCCGAAGGCTACGTGGACTTTGGCACGTTGACGCAGGTTGGACCGTGGATGACGGGAACCTTGCTGGGTGCCTTCACCATTGTCGGCTTTGAATCCGCGGCAAACCTAGCCGAAGAAACCAAGGAACCGGCCCAAGTAGTGCCCAAAGCCATGGCACAGGCCGTCATTGCCTCGGGAACCCTGGGTTTCCTTTTCCTGATAGCGATCACCATGCTTGCTGGGGACCCGATTGCCCTCGCAGAGTCCGGAACCCCCGTAGCCGACGTCATCAACCGCGTCTTGGGACCGGTCGTTGGAACCGCGTTGCTGGTCATGGTGGTCGTCGCAATCTTTGCCTGCGGCATGGTCATCCTGATGACCGCCGTCCGCCTGGTCTGGGCCATGTCCCGGGACGACCGCTTCCCAGGTCACGCAGTGTGGCGCAAGGTCTCACCACGATTCGGCACCCCCACGGCGGCGACCTGGCTGATCTTCGCCATCGCGGAACTGATCCTGGCCATTTTCGCGCTGCAGACCGACACGCTCTTCAGCCTGTTTGCAGCCGCCACGCTCTTACCCGCAGTCATTTACGCCGCAACAGTGCTGCTGTACATCATCAAGCGAAAGAACCTGCCAACCAGCCGTGGATTTACCCTCGGCAAGTTCGAAGTTCCCGTCATTGTTCTGGCGTCGATCTGGCTGGTCTTCGTGCTGTTGATCTTCCGGGATTCATCCTTCGCCGGGTCGTGGGTCTACGTGGCTCTGATGGTCGGCTTGGGAGCGATCTACCTGCTCTTCCTGCTGATCAAACGTGGCGGACCTTCCGGTCTTGCGATGCCGGACATGCACTCTATTGACGCCGAACTTGACGCAGACGCCAAAAGCGCAGAAGGGAAACGGGTATGACCACCGTACTTGCCATCGATCAAGGGACCTCCGGCACCAAAGCCGTCGTAGTCGACGGCGAAGGCAAAATCCTCGGCCTGGCTGAACGCACGGTCCGCCCCAGCTACCTCCCCGGCGGCGGTGTCGAACAGAACCCCCAGGAACTCCTCAACTCAGTCCTCGAAGCCGGACGCGCAGCTGTCGTTCAATCCAACGCTCTGATCGATATCGTCACCTTGGCCAACCAAGGTGAAACGGTGCTCGCCTGGGACCCGGCGACGGGAAAACCCCTCTCGAACATGATCGTGTGGCAGGACCGCAGGGCCGATGGCATCTGCAGTGAACTGGCCGAGCACGGTGAACAGGTCGCCCGACGCACGGGACTCGTCCTGGATCCCTACTTCTCAGCTCCCAAGCAGGCGTGGATCCGTCGCAACATTACCCGCGAAGGCGTCGTCACAACCTCCGACACCTGGCTGATCCATCAACTCACCGGTGAGTTCGTCACGGACGTTTCTACCGCCAGCCGTTCGCTTGTCACTGATCTGGACACGACGGACTGGGATCCCGAGCTGCTTGCGTTATTCGGACTTGAGGGTGAACGCCTCCCCCGGATCCTGAAATCAGACGAGATCGCGGGAGCAACCAGCGCGTTTGGCGGAGTCATGGCCGTCGGCGGACTCATCGTCGACCAGCAGGCAGCATTGCTGGCCGAAGGATGCCTTCGCCCCGGCGAAGCCAAGTGCACCTTCGGTACCGGTGCCTTCCTGCTGGCTAACACCGGCACATCCGCCGCCCGCTCATCGGCAGGGTTGACCGCCTCGGTGGCGTGGAACGTACAGGACAAGGCTTCCTACTGCTTCGACGGACAGATCTACACCGCCGCCTCAGCGGTGCGCTGGCTCCAGCAGCTGGGTTTCATCAACGAAGCGTCCGAGCTGGACACCGTTTCGGCTACGAGCTCTGAGGGTGTGCTCAGTGTTCCTGCGTTGGCTGGACTTGCCGCGCCCTGGTGGCGACCTGACGCCAAAGCCACCTTCAGCGGCATGACTCTCTCCACGGGCCGGGAACACATGGTCCTGGCGGTACTGGAAGGCATCGCCGCCCAAGTCGCCGAAGTGGGTGACCTGATCGCAACCGACATTGGCAGTCCACTCCAGCGCTTGAGCGTTGACGGCGGCCTGACACAGAGCAAGGTCCTGATGCAGTCGGTGGCGAACCTGATGCAGATGGAAATCGCCGTGTACCCCTCCCAGCACGCCACTCCCCTGGGTGCAGCCGCCCTGGCCCGTGTCGCCGCTGAACCGACACGCAGCCTAGAGAACGCAGTCATCCCCTGGCAGCCAAGCACCGTTTACGAACCAAAGTGGTCCGCCGACCAAGCAGCCGATTTCCGGTCTCATTGGCGCGCCGCTGCCGAATCAGCTCATTAAGCAAGGAGAAAGAACGTGAGCACAACACAGACCAAGACCTACGACGTCGCGGTCATCGGCGCCGGCATCGTCGGGTCGGCAATCGCACGCAAACTCGCAGGCTACAACCTCTCCGTGGCTATCATCGATGCCCGCGAAGATGTCGGCGACGGCACAAGCAAGGCCAACACCGCGATCTTGCACACAGGATTCGACGCCAAGCCCGGAACCCTTGAGTCACGGATGGTCCATGAAGGCTTCCATTTGCTTTCTGACTACGCCAAAGCCACCGGCATCCCTGTCGAACCCACCGGGGCGATTCTTGTCGCGTGGGACCAGGAACAGATCGATGCGCTGCCCGGTCTCAAGGAAAAGGCCGGGAAGAACGGCTATACCAAAACCGAAATCATCAGCGCCGAAGAAGTCTACGCCGCCCTGCCCAACCTGGGGGCCGGCGTCATGGGCGGGCTCACCGTGCCCGATGAGTCGATCATCTGCACCTGGACCACCAACCTCGCTCTGGCCACGGACGCTGTCCAGCGGGGCGCCGAAGTCCTTCTCCGCCGCCGCGTTGCCAGCATCGAACGTAGCGGTGACGTCACCCACCTGTTCACCAGCATCGACCGGATCACCGCCCACTGGGTCGTTAATGCTGCAGGCCTCGGCGGCGACAAGATCGATGCCTTGTTCGGATATGACCGCTTCCACCTAACCCCCCGCCGCGGCGAACTGCTCGTTTACGACAAGCAGGCACGCCCTCTGGTAAACAAAATTGTGTTGCCCGTACCCACTGCGCTGGGAAAGGGCGTGCTGGTCAGCCCGACGATCTATGGAAACGTCATGCTGGGCCCAACGGCCGAGGACCTGAACGACCGGGAAGCCACTGGTACCTCCGAAAGCGGCTTTAAATTCCTCAAGGGCAAGGGCGAAAAACTTATGCCCGCCCTCCTTGAGGAAGAAGTCACCGCCACCTATGCCGGTTTGCGCGCGGCCAGCGACTACCCCGATTACCTCATCGAAGTCGACGCCGAGCAGCAGTACGTTCTGGTCGGCGGCATCCGGTCGACCGGCCTGACCTCAGGGATCGCCGTCGCCGAGTACGTCGACGATCTCCTGAAGAAATCAGGGGCCATTGACCTGACTGAACGTACCGACCTTCCCGAACCGCCGCTGATGCCGAACATCGGCGAAGCATTCCTTCGGCCCTATCAGGACGAAGCGCGCATCGCAGCGGACACCGCGTACGGCAAAATCGTGTGCTTCTGCGAACGCGTCACCGCCGGAGAAATCCGGGACACCTTCTCCAGCCCAATCCCCCCGACCACCTTGGAGGGCCTCCGCCGCCGAACCCGGGCACACAACGGCCGCTGCCAGGGCTTCTTCTGCGGGGCCGAAGTAAAAGAACTGCTTGACACAAAGGGTAAGTCTGCCGGCTGCTCACACGCCGAAACCCGCACACTCACGGAGGTAAAGAAGTGACTACCGGACAGGCCCTGAACCCTGCCGTCCTGATCATCGGCGCCGGCCCATCCGGTCTTCGCGCCGCAGCCGAACTCGCCCCCAAAGTCAACGGTGAGGTCCTGGTCCTCGAGAGGGAAAGTGTGGCCGGAGGAATCCCTCGCCACAGCGACCATCTCGGCTACGGAATCCGTGATATGGGCAAATTCATCAGCGGCCCGAAGTACGCCAGGATCCTACGGGAAAACGCAGCCGCTGCGGGAGCGAAGATCATCACCAACGCGATGGTCACCGACTGGGCTGGCCCCCGCTCCGTCAACGTCACGATGCCTGCGGGCAGGACCCGGATCGACGCGGATGTGGTCATCCTCGCCACCGGTGCCCGTGAACGTCCCCGCCCCGCCCGTCTCATCCCCGGTGATCGGGCACAGGGGATCTACACCACAGGCCACCTGCAGAACATCGTGCACCTCAAGCACGGCAAGGTTGGCAAGAAAGCCGTCATCGTCGGCGCCGAACTGGTCAGCTGGTCTGCGGCCATGACGCTGCAGCATGCAGGGTGCAAAACCGTACTCATGACCACCGAATATCCGAAACCTGACGCCTACTCGTTCTTCAGCGGGCCCGGAAAGATCATGTTCGGAACCAAGGTTGCCACGCGCAGCAGGGTCACCAACATCATTGGAAAACCGGTCGTTGAAGCTGTGGAAATCGAGAACCTCGACACGGGGGAACGGAAGATGGTCGCCTGCGACACCGTGATTCTCACCGGCGACTGGATTCCGGACAACGAACTCGCCCGGGCCGCCGGACTCGAGATCGATCCCGCAAGCAAGGCTCCTGTCGTGGACGCCTCACTGCGGACCAGCACCCCCGGGGTGTTCGCCATCGGAAACATGCTCCACCCTGTGGACACAGCCGATGTCGCCGCTCTGGACGGAGCCGCGGTTGCTGGTCACGTTGTCAAGTACCTCAAAGGCGAACGTGCCAAGGGGGATGGAATCCGGCTCAGTGCCGAAGCTCCCCTGCGCTGGATCTCGCCGTCCAAACTGCACCGGAACGACTCTGCCCCACCCCGTGGCCGCCTCCTCCTTTGGAGCGACTCCTATGTCGCTTTCCCGCAGGTCGTGCTTCGCCAGCAAGGCCGTGTCATCGCCCGCAAACGTCTCCCGTGGCCCGCGGCCCCCGGGAGGGTATTCCGGGTTCCCTCCGACGTGCTGCACGGCATTGACTGGGAAGCCGGGCCTGTCAGCATAGCTCTGGCCAACTAAAAACCATCACAAAACCAAGCACCACCCTAGGAAAGGCAAAAATGTCCCAGCGTCAAAACATCTCCTCCGGGTCCTCCCGCGAACCCGTTCTCGGCTACTCCCGCGCCGTGCGCATCGGCAACCAGGTCGTCGTCGCCGGTACCACCTCCGGCGGGGTCGGAGAGGACGCAGCGGCTCAGACGCGTGAGATCTTCGCCCGCATTGAAAAAGCCCTGACAGAAGCAGGCGCCGGTTTCCCCGACGTCATCCGCACCCGCATCTACCTCACCAACATCGCCGACTTCGACGCGGTCGGTGCCGTCCACGGCGAAATCTTCGGTGACATCCGTCCGGTCACCGCAGTGGTCGAGGTCGGCGCGCTGGCCGCCGAGGACCTCCTCGTCGAGATCGAAGCCGACGCTTACCTGCAGTGACACCAGTTGAGGGATCCCAGTCCCTCTTTGACCTCGACGGCGTGCTGATCAGAACGGACACCATGGCCGCGCTGATCAGCCGCCGTCTGGCCGCCCGCCCGTGGCGCTTGGTGGCAGCATTTCCTGTGTTCCTGATTGCGGTGCTTTCTCCATCCGAAAGCACCCGCCGGCCCCGCATGAATCGGCTGCTGGTCTCAATCGCCTTGCGTGGGATGAACCGGGCCAGCTATGACCGTTTTGCGGTTGAGGTCGCAAGGGACCTGGCGTCTGGAACCGCCGTCGTCCATGAGGCCGTTGAGGCCTGCCGTGCGGCCTCGGCCAATGGACCAACGGCCGTGGTAACGGCCTCGGAGGAAACCCTTGCCAGGGCCTACATGAACTTCGTTGGTCTGGCACATGTGGCTCTCCTGGCTTCACGGCTCGATTTCCCAGAGCATCCCCGCCTTTCACACCACAACGTCGCTCATGCCAAAGTAGCTGCCGTCAAGGAGGCAGGATTCACTCTGAGGTGTGCAACCCTCTATACCGATTCAGCCAGCGACCTTCCCCTGGCCCGTGAAGTAGAAAACACCGTCATCGTCAACGCCAACGCTCGCTCCACCGCACTTTTGCAAAGCGCTTCACGCTCCCATAGATCGGTGAACTGGCGCTAACACACCAAAGGAGCCCCGATGTCCCTCAACGAGCCTGAAGAGTACGCCACTCCGTTACTGCGCCCCTGGGCCGTCCGCCCGGGGGATGCCGTCGAGTTGCGGCGCTGCGGCGCCAGTATCAGGCAGGGAACAGTCGAAACAATCATGCCTGACGGAAGTGGATTCTGGATCGGCGCCCATGGACCTGATCAACGTCTCTTTGTTGACGTTCACGACGACGAGCTGGCCGTCTGGTCCCACCAGTGACAGTCCGTTTACCCAAAACTGCATTAATGAAGGGCGGGTCCTGGTCCGGAAGCTTTCCTTCCGGACCAGGACCCGCCCTTCGCCGTCGGTCCGCCCCACGCGAGAGGGACGAACCTATGATCGGTTACCGGGCGGCTGTTCCCTCGGTGTAGTCGTCATCGCCCTGCACCCAGGAGAAGAGGCGGCGCAGTTCGCGGCCGGTGGCTTCAATCGGGTGCGCCTCAGCCTTCTTCCGCAGGGCGGCGAACTCGGGGCCTCCGGCATTCTGATCGTCGATGAAGCGCTTGGCGAAGGTGCCGTCCTGAATGTCGGACAGGACCGCCTTCATGTTCTCCTTCACGTTCGGCGTGATGACCCGCGGCCCGGAGAGGTAGTCTCCGTACTCTGCCGTGTCGGAGACACTCCAGCGCTGCTTGGCGATGCCGCCCTCGACCATGAGGTCAACGATCAACTTGAGCTCGTGCAGGACTTCGAAGTAGGCGATTTCCGGCTTGTACCCGGCCTCGGTCAGAGTCTCGAAGCCGTACTGGACCAACTGTGCGGTGCCACCGCACAGCACCACCTGTTCACCGAAAAGGTCAGTCTCCGTTTCCTCAGTGAACGTGGTCTCAATGACCCCGGCCCTGGTTCCCCCGATGGCCTTGGCATACGAGAGCGCAAGCTCCCGTGCACCACCGGAGGCGTCCTGTTCCACGGCGATCAGGGCCGGCACTCCCCGTCCTGCTTCGAACTCCCGGCGGACAATGTGCCCCGGTCCCTTGGGTGCGACCAAGGCGACGTCAACGTCCACCGGAGGTTGGATATAGTCATAGCGGATGTTGAAGCCATGCGCGAAGAAGAGCGCATCACCTGCCTGCAGGTTTGGAGCGATCTCCTCGGCGTAAAGCGCCGGCTGGGTCTGGTCCGGTGCCAGGATCATGATGACGTTCGCCTCGGCCACGGCCTCGGGAACAGTGAGGACCCGCAGTCCGTCTTCCTCCGCTTTGTACCGGGACTTGGATCCTTCCTTGAGGGCGACGGTCACATCGACCCCGGAATCCCGCAGGCTCAGCGCGTGCGCGTGGCCCTGCGAGCCGTAGCCTATGACGGCAACCTTGCGGCCCTGAATGATGGCCAGATCGGCGTCGTCGTTGTAGAACAGTGTGGTCATGCTCGATTTCCTGTCAGGCTTGGTGCCGGGATGCATCCGGCGGGTTGGCTGAGACTTTCAGGGGTGGTCCCATCGGCGGTTCGGGTGTTGCGTTCGTATTCCCGTACATAGTCGATGCAGAATCCGATGACGCGTTCTACCCAGATCTTTCCCATGTCTTTTGAGGACTCGCTGAAGTCTCCGGTGACGCCGGAGGGGCAAATCTCGGAGAAGTCCCAAAAAATCTCACCGGGAAGGTCGTGCGGAGGGACCAGCGCCTGGGTATAGCTTGAGGGCCGCCATCCTTGGAACGGCCTGAGTTCCGGTTCCGGCAGCTGGTCGAGGCGGACTTCGCCCGGAAAGATTTCCATCATGGCCGACATCTCGGGCTCAGCCCCATGCCCGTAGACCTTGTCCGGATCCTTATAAGCGTCCCTCATCAAGCTATAGCCAAGACCCCATGGGTACAGCCGGCCCACAAGAATACCGAATCTGTCCCGCAGGATGTAGGCAGCCTCAGCAGTTGCCCCCAGGTTGCCCCCGTTGCCATCGACCAGGACGATCCGTTTGAACCCGTGACGAGCCAGTTCTGACCCGATGGATACAACGACGTCGGTCAGCACCCTTTGAGGAAGGCTGATCGTGCCAGTGTACCCACGAAGGTTATGGGAGTGCCCATAGGGCAACGTCGGTGCCACCACCGCTCCCGTGGCTGAGGATATTTCCCGGGCCACGTGATCGGCGATCAATGCATCTTCATCCAGAGGAAGATGGGGACCGTGCTGTTCGATAGCGCCAATGGGCAGCAGGACAACTGGATTCTCTTTGGCGACCTCGGCTGCCTCCGTCCAGCTCATGGAACCGAGCAGACGCGGGCCGCCAGGCTCCGGCCGGGCGCCCACCAGGCGTGACGCGGCAGTGTTAGGTTCAGTCATGTGCGTTGACTTTCTGGAGATAGAAACGGCGATGCTCAAGGACGGGAACTGAGGCACGGACCTCTGCCAATCGTTCGGACGATAACTCATGGCTGACCAGCCCAGGCCGCGGACCGGCTTCGGCCTTGATGACACCTGAGGGGTCGACGATGACGGACCGACCAATGCAAATCGGCCCGGTTTGTCCAGCGGCGGCGACGTAAACGGTATTCTCGATGGCCCTGGCGCGGATGAGGGTACTCCAGTGTTCTTCCTTCAGGGGACCAGCCACCCAGGCCGCCGGGATGAGAATGACTTCAGCCCCGGCGTCGACAAGGCGACGTGCAGATTCCGGGAAGCGGAGGTCATAACAGGTCAGCAGCCCGAATGTGGTTCCGTCAACGGTGAACGTCGTCGGGTCATCAAGTTCACCGGCCTGAACGGCATCCGATTCGCGGTAACCGAAGGCATCGTAGAGATGGATCTTCCGGTATGCGCCCTGCAGCTCACCCGCTGGGTCCACCACGATGACGGTGTTGTGGACTTTTTCGGTGCTGTGGACGCTTTCCGTCATGCCCGCGACGATCCAGATGCTGTGTTCCCGGGCCAGCTGTTGCAGGAACTGGACGAAATTTCCGTCCAGGTCTTCGGAGACCGGATATAGGGCGCTGGTGGAGTCGGGCGGGCTGTACATGGCGTTTTCGGGAAGGACGACCAAGTCGGATCCATCTGCGGCCGCTTGGGTTACCAGCGCAGCGATGTTCTCCCGGTTCTCGGCTTTGTTGGTGCCGGCGCTGAATTGGGCGACTGCTATTTTCGGTGACATGGTGCTTCTTTCACTAAGGGGCCCGCTAGCGCAGGACCTTGCGGAGCCCGACCAGACGTTCCACGACGATCACAATGACAATGCTTAGGACGATCAACATCGTGGATACGGCGGCCAGGAGTGGATCGGTGCGGGTCTGCACGTAGTCGAACATGGCTATGGGCAGTGTCCTGACCCTGCTTGAGACGAGGAACAGGCTGACCACGGCTTCATCGAACGTGAGCAGGAACGCCAGGATGAAACCTGACAGGACGCCGGGGAAGATCAACGGCAGGGTAACCGTCCGAAAAACCGTCGCCGGTGAGGCACCAAGCGTTTGGGCCGCCTCTTCGCACCGTGCGTCCATGGTCGTCAGGCTCAACAGCGTTGTCCGGATGACATAGGGAATGACCAGGCCTGCATTGGCCAGAATGAGCCCTTGATAGGTGCCCTTCAAGCCGAGCGGGCTGAAGACCAGCAACAGGCCAAGGCCGACGACGATAGCAGGAACCAGCAAGGGCGCCAGGAAGATGCTTTCAATTGCGCTACGGCCACGGAACTTACCACGGGCCAGTGCGACAGCCGCCGGTATGGAAACGGCGGCCGACAATACCGAGGATCCCGCCGCGACGAACAGGCTCACCTGCAAGGCATTGGCGAACCCACCGCCATTGGCAAATAGCGCCTGGTACCACTTCAAGCTCCACCCGCTGGGAGGGAACTGGAGGATGTCATCGGCCGAGAAGGAGATGATCACGGTGATAATGATTGGAGCCAGCAGGAAGAGGTAAAGCGCCGTGACACCGATGCGAACGGGCCAACGACCCAGGATGTTGGTTCTCATGAGGAACGGCTCCAATCCAAGCGGTTCATGATGCGCTGGTAGCCGACCAGGACGCCGGCGAAGAGTGTCATCAGGATGAATGAGATCGCCGCCGCCAACGGCCAGTTCAGGGAGTTCACGGCTTGGTCGAAGATTTCTGTGGCCATAGTGAATACCCGCCCGCCACCGACGAGTGCCGGGGTGACGAAAGAGCTGATGGTCAGGACAAAGACCAAGAGGCAGCCGGTAACGATCCCGGGCATGGTCAATGGAAGGACCACCCTGAAGAACGTCCTGATCGGACCTCCTCCCAATGTGGCGGAAGCTTCCAACGTGGTGTCGTTCAAGCGTGAGGAGCCGGTGACGACACTCAGGATCATGTAGGGCATGAGGATTTCGACGAGGGCGATGATGACGCCCAGTTCATTGTTGGCCAGTTTGATGGGTTGGGAGATGAGGCCGATTGCTTTGAGCGTTTCGTTGACGATTCCTTCGTCACCTAAGATTGCCATCCAGCCAAAGGTGCGGACCACGGCGCTGGTCAGAAGCGGAGCCAGCGCAAGGACGAGAAGCGCGCTCTTCCAGCGGGAGTTTGTACGGAGCAGGAACAATGCCAGCGGAAAGCCTAAAAGGAACGCACCGGCAGTCACCACCACGCCTAGGTAGAGGGTGCGTCCGATGATACCCAGGTTGAATGTGCTGCTGAAAAACTCGATGTAGGAGTCGGCGGTGAAGGCCTCGTGGATCAATCCGCCCGCTTCAAACCCATTGAAGGACATCCGCAAGAGCCATGCCAACGGCACACCGAACACAACGCCAATCAACAGCAAGCCCGGAGCAAGTTTCATGGTGGACAACAAGAACGGCGGCAGCTTCTTTGCCGTTGGTTCCGCGGCAGTCGCCGCCGGTCTGTGAAGTTCTTTAGTGGACATGGTCGGCTGCCGGTTTGAGATGCTGGGCCAATACGCGGTTGGCGATGGTGACATCCGGGAGGGGTGTTCCATTGTCGAGCTTGCTGATCAGGACGTGTTCATTGGCGTCCGAATCGAGGGCTTGATCAATGAGCGACTCGGCGTCCTCCGGGGCCAGAGCGAGCACGCCGTTGTCATCGGCGAGGATGATGTCCCCCGCACATACGGCAACCCCGCCGATGCTGACCGGAACGTTGACGCCTCCTTGATTTACGCCGAGGAGTTTCGTCGTCAGGACACTGCTGCCTCGGGCGAAGACCGGCAGGCCGATCCGTGCCACCTCGTTGACATCGGTCATGACGCCGTCGATCACGATGGCCGAGCCACCGGCGACCTTGACGGCATGGGCGACAACCTCGCCGACGGGCGCATGACGGCGGTCCCCTCCCGTTGCGACCACCAGTACGTCGCCTGGTTCCATCAGGGCCACTGCCCGGTGCATCAGGGACGAATCCAGGCCCGGGATGTGGACGGTGACAGCACGCCCGAGGATTTTGCTGCCGGGAAGGTGGGACTTTATCCCGGACTCGACGAAGCCGCGTTCGTGAAAGTGGCCGATAGTCGGGTAACTGACGCGCTTGAGCTTGGCGTGCAGTTCAGGATTGATGGGTGCGCCGTTGGGGCGCTCTGTGATAGCCATGGGAAATTCCTAGCGTTGTGGTCAGGGTCCGGGGTCAGGCGGCGATGAAATGAATGGTGTCCGTGGCGGCCGTAATGGCCGCTTCCGAGCCAACTGCCAGCGTGGGGGAACCATCGGCCCTCATCTGGACCCTAAGGAGGTTCTGCCCAGCCTGGATTTCGTACTGGATGGTGTCACCGAAGTACGTTGCCGAGCGCACGTCGCCGCGGATGCCGTTGCTGGAGCTCGAGAAGCTGTGGGCCTTGAGCTGGTGAGGGCGTACCATGGCGGTTGACTTACCGGAGTAGGTTCCTGAGATGCGCGGGACACTGAGGTGCCCCGCCCCTGGAACGTCCAGAACATGATTGCCGGCGCTGCCCGACACTTTAATGTCGTCCAGCAGGTTGGCCTGGCCGACGAACTCCGCTACAAAGCGGGTCGCTGGGCGTTCAAATATGTCACTCGGCGTGCCGAATTGTTCCAGCACGCCCTCGGACATGACGGCGATCTTGTCGGCCATCGTGAGGGCTTCGTCCTGGTCATGGGTGACGAAAACGGAAGTAATACCCATCTTCCGCTGGATGCTTCGGATCTCCGTACGCATGGCATCACGTAGTTTGGCATCCAGGTTCGACAGAGGTTCGTCCATCAGGAACAGTTGTGGGTTGACGACAATGGCCCGGGCGAGGGCGACACGTTGCTGCTGGCCGCCAGAGAGAGCTGTCACCCTCCGGTCCGCGAGATGGCCCAGACGAACCAGATCGAGGGCATTTTGGACCTGGACGGCAATTTCGGCTTTGGGAACTCTGCGCATCTTTAGTCCGTAGGCCACGTTCGACTTGACGTCCAGGTGCGGGAAGAGTGCGTAGTTCTGGAAAACCATTCCGATTGAACGCTTGTGGACCGGAGATTTTGTGATGTCTTTACCTTGGACGGACACCGAACCGGATGAAGGTTCAATGAGCCCTGCGATCATCCGAAGGGTAGTGGTCTTGCCGCAACCCGATGGACCAAGCAAGGCCAGGAAGTCGCCTTCGTCGACATTCAGTGAGACACGGTCAACCGCTGGAATGGACGTGTTCTTGTACTGCTTCGTAAGGGCGCTGATGCTGAGGTATCCGGCGCGCGGCGTCGAGTCAGCCGAAGGCATTACTTGGCCCCCACAACTTCAGTCTTAAGGCGGGTGGCCCAGCTATCACGCTGCTTGACAACGACATCCCAGTCCAGCGGGATGACACGGTCGGACTTGGCAGGATCTGCGACCGGGATCTTTTCCAGGGTCTCGGCCGAAAGTTGGACCTTGGTGTTAGTCGGCGCGTAGGCCATCAGCTTGGCAAAGCTGCCCTGGGCTTCGGAGCTCAGTGCGTAATTAATGAACGCGGAGGCAGCCTTCGGGTTCGGGGAGTTCTTGACCTGATTCAGGGTGTTAACCTGCAGCACCGTGCCTTCCTTGGGAAGGATGGCCTTCATGGACCCCTTGGCCTGGTCTGCGAAGAGCTGGGAACGAGCGTTCCAGCCAACGCCGTAGGATGCGCTGCCGTTCTGGACCATCGTGTACGGGTCGGGCTGCGGGTTCCAGGTTTCGACTCGCGGCGATAGCTTGGCCAACTTCGCGATGCCCTGATCGACCGACTTGGTGTAGTCGCCGCCTTCCATCTGGGTGGTGATAACCGTGAGTCCGACTGTGCTGGTCAGGTCGGGCGGGCCGATAATTGCGGTTTTGCCGTCTGCAGCGGGATCGTCCCAGAGGGCCTTCCAAGAATCGGGCGTTGTCTTGACTGCATTGGTGTTGTACATCAGGGCAACGCTGTCGAATGTCACACCGGCACCCATGTCGCCAGCGATCCGGGCTTTGGGGTCGAGGTCTTTGAGGTTGGGTACTGCCGCTGGGTCCAGAGCCTGGAAGATGCCTTCGGCATTGGCAGTTCGTGCTACCGCCAAGTCGAGCAGCGATACATCCACGCTGGGGCTATTCTTCTCGGCGCGCAGAGCCGCGAGCGACTCTGCGCTCGTTCGTGCCTGAACGAACGAGATGTTTAGGTCCGGATGGAGTTTCTTGAACGGTTCCACGACCGCCTTGACGTAGTTGTCCTGAAAAACACCCGGGTAGATGCTGAAGACCAGTTCGCCAGAGATGTCGTCGTTGCCGGCGGACGGAGTGGAGGGAGAACCACCGCATGCGGTGAGGGCAAGGGCGGGTAGTGCGAGTAGCGCAGCTCCTTGGAATAGGCGCCAGGTACGTGTTGCCAAAGTGTGCTCCTGAATAGTGGTCGGTGAATGCGATGTGGAGACGAATGCCCGAAAGTGAGGACTTTTGTGGAACTCATTCTGAATCTGTGGACTACTGTGTGTCAAGAGTTACATCATTCTGTGACGGCAGGCACTTGGAAATCTCACACGCTCACCACGCTTGCGGCGGGCAGAACCTCTGGAACTAGCGCATTCTGGGACCGCCCTGAACGCCTACGTCCACAGTGATAACAGCGTGGTGGCTGTTCGTTTCGGTGGATCAACTCGCCCCTTCTGGCATCCAATCGGTCAAATTCGGGCAGAGAGTACGATCTCAGCCTTGATTAGAACGACCACTAGCGGTGATACTGAGTGGCATGAACCCACGAAAAGCCTCAGAATCGGTCAAAGATGCTCGTTGCTGAAAGACATAGGCAGATTGTGTTCCGACTACATGGAACTGGAGTCGTAAGTACAGAAGACCTCGCGCAGTCTCTTTCCGTATCCAACGAAACGATTCGCAGGGACCTGGCCTTACTGGAGAAGCGAGGACTGCTATCCCGTGTCCACGGCGGCGCGACAGCTCCACTTCCCCTGCCACCAGGAGAAGAGCCTCCGTTTGCTGAACGCGCAAACGTTGCCGGAGAAGCCAAGGACCGCATCGGGAAAGCAGCGGCCACTCTCCTGAAGCCAGGACAATTCATCGTCCTTGACGTCGGCACGACAGCCCTGAGTGTTGCCCGGTCCATCCCCACTGATTTCCGCGGTACGGTCGCCACGAGCTCCTTGCTCGTCGCCATCGAGCTGTCGAACCATCCCAACCTAGTGGTTCACGTCGCGGGCGGGAGGCTCCGCGGCGGGGACATGGCGCTCTCCAACTCCAACGCGCAAAACTTCTTCCGAGACCTTCACCCGGACATTGCCTTCCTGGGATCAGGCGGTGTTGATGCCAAAGCCGGTCTCACCGACTACTACCTTGAAGAAGCGGCCGCGAGGAAGGTCATCGTTCAGAACTCCGCTGTTTCATACATTCTGGCGGACTCCTCGAAATTCGGGCGGGTAGCCCGACATCGCGTATCAGGACTGAACGAACTGGCTGGGCTGATCACCGAATCTGAACCACCGGCTGAGATTCGAGAGGAATTAGAGAAACACAACGGGGTAATCCTCATCGCTTAAACGCCATCGGGCCCGGCTGAGGCGTTTTCCTCCGGGGCGATGCCGGCGTAGGAGCCCAGGTGCCCTGCGCTGGCGAAGTGTTTGCCGATCACTTCAGTGAGGATGCGTACGCAGGTCATGACGCCTATGCCGGGCATCGAGGTCAGGACCTTGTGAAGAGGGTGGGTCTCCACGACGGCCTCGACCTGGGCGGCAATACCATCACAATGATGGCGCAGGGAGAGGAGTTGCTCTGCGAATTTCGGCAGAAGGACGCCCGCGGCGTTGCATCTACGACCACAACGGTCTGTTCCCCGAGGGCTGCGGAGACCGCGTCGGTGAGGCGTTCAGCGGCCCGAGGGGGCATGTTTCGTCAGCCGTGCCCTGACATGTCCGCGATGGGGCATGGTGCGGGCTGTCTCAGCGATAATCGCCGCTTCCCTGGCCGGTCCCATTCATTCGGAATCAACGACCGTGAAGCGCCGAGCACGTCATTCTATTTACCGAGGGCATATTGCCATTCTGCCCGACGTAGTCGCTGCCGGAATGACCTCGTCCCACAACAACACGTCTCGCTGCCTGTTAAGACACGGGGAGCCCATGGCGGCCACGAAAGTGCCCGGCGACAAAATGTCGCACTTTTCGACTGTCGATAGCGGCAATGCTGACAATCAAGCGTTGTCGTGGTCACACGATCCAGTGGGCAGGAAATGCCGTTTGGAATTTCTTGACGGGCCGTCGCACGCCCAGTCCCGCCTGCTTCATGCCCAACGTTTACGGTCCACGGCTCGCACTCAGACAGCGACTTCGACAGTTCATTCATGCCGTTCACGCTTTGCCGATTGACTTTACTGGATCGGTTGTGCTGGCTCGGAGCATCACTTCCCCTTTCAGGACACAGTCAACGTCGTCCCCGAGCGACATCTCGGCTGCTCGGGCGCCGATTTTTTGGAGCGGGAGTCTCACGGTCGACAGGCGTGGCCAAAAGTCTTTGACTTGAGGAATGTCATCAAAGCCCCCGATGGCGTAGTCGCGGGGGCTTTCGTAGCCGGCAGCGCTGAGGGTTGAAATGAACCCCATTGCAACCCTGTCATTGACGGAAAGGACGCCGTGCCTCATCCCGTACTGCTGGTCCCGGATGTTGCGAAGGACTTCCTCTCCGGCCTTGAGGCCGCCCGAACGGTTCATCTCGCCGCGGATCACGTTGGCCGTCGGAGCACCCGACTCTCTCAGCCCACGGATGAACCCGCTAACCCGACGATCGGATTGGCGCACGAGCTCAGGGCCCGCGACAATCGTGAAACTGCTGCAGCCCCGAACTGCCAAAGCGGAGGCCAGTTCAGCGGCGCGTTCCTCCTCCTGGATGCGGAGGACAATTTCAGCGCCGGAGGTGTTGTCGAGGATTCCTTCCCCTACGGTCACCACGCGCCCCCCGGAACGTGTGTATGTTTCTGCTGCCGCCGCCAGGAGCAAGGTCTCTTCCCGGAAACCGGGACCATCGCACCTGCTGCCTGCGAGAATGATCCCCTCCACACGCTGGGAAACGAGTGCCTTAAACGCACGCAGTTCGCCACCAGTGCTTCCGTCGATGCAGGACAACAGCAACAACGTCCCGTTCCGCGCACTTGCTTCCTGGGCTCCTTTGGCGATTGCGGAAAAGTAGGGGTCGCCGACGTCAGGGACGACGAGCCCTAGGAGTCTGGATGTTGCCCGGATCACGGCCTGTGCTGTTGCGTTGGGCCGGTAGTCGAGCGTCTGGGCAGCAGATCGGACGCGTTCAACAATATCCGCTTTCGACCGTCTATTCCCCGACCCGTTGAGGACACGTGATGCCGTGGCAACAGATACGCCGGCCCACCGGGCCACGTCAATGAGTGTCGCTGCCACTGCGGTTATCCCCGTCGCCCTCCGCTCGCAGAACGCATCTGGCCAAGCCCCTACTTAATCGGGTAGCTGCCCGCAAGCGCGTGCAAAAACGATCATCTGTTCGCGCGACGCAACACCGGCCTGCAGTACTCATCCAGGAGAACAGTGGGGAACGCAGGACACTCACGGCCGCTCCCCCAACTGCTCACCCGCTTCGCTGGTATCGATCCGTCTCACACGGTATTCCTGGAACTCGACGATGCGCCGCTCACCGTGGTGGTCGGTTGCCCAGAACAGGTCGAACTGAGGCATCAGCTCCGTGACACGCCCTGAGAAGTGGACCGTGCCGGCTCTACAGGCCTCGATTCTGTCGCCAGGCTCTAACCCCTCACAAGACTCGATGGCCGGGTGTGAGTCGGTGGCTGTCGCGTCGGCCAGTTCGATGGCGCCGGACCCGGTTGGGATCATGGACGTCATGGCAGGTCATACCTCCAGTGCAAGGGCTGAGGTCTTGGACTTCCACGGCAGGCGCCGTTCATGGGCGCCTGCGGCGAGGACCTCCTCCGCCGCGCCGGGGATACGCAGGAGAGCCTCGGTGCCTGCGGGGATCACGAGAACGAGGTGCAACTCATCCTCACAGGTGAGCTCCCACCGGACACACACGAGTCCGTGCGGAGACTCGAGAGTGGTCTTGGCCCAGGTGAGCCCGCCGCCTGGCTGGGGGGCGACCAGAATGCGTCCGTAGCCAGGCTCCAGCGGCGCAAGACCACCAACGCAGCGATGGAGCCAGTCGACCACCGCCCCGAGGGCGTAATGGTTGAAGCTCGTCATGCCGCCGGGATTGATGGTCCCGTCCGGGAGCATGGAGTCCCAGCGCTCCCAAATGGTCGTCGCGCCCTTCGTTACCGGGTACAACCAAGACGGGCATTCTGTCTGCAGCAGCAACCCGTACGCCGTGTCCAGATGACCGGTTGCGGTGAGGGCATCGGTGACAAACGGGGTGCCCGCGAACCCAGTCGAGATCCGGTGTCCGGCGGCCTCGACGAGTCCGGCCAGCCGGTCGCCGGCAAACTCGACGTCGGCCTCGCCCAGGATTCCGAAAACGATCGCGAGGGCGTACACCGTGGTGCAGTCGCTCGTAATCACCCCGCCCTGGACATAGTGCTGGTTGAATGCGGTGCGCAATCCGTCGGCCATGCCGCGGAATTCCGCGGCGGCTGCGGCGTCGCCCAGGATCTCGGCGGTGCGCGCGAGAAGGTCCGCGGTGCGGTACGCGCAGAGCGTGGCAACAACATGCCGGTCGGCTTTGGCCTCCGCGGGCTGCTCAGGTGCGGCGTCCGGATCCAGCCAGTCGCCGAATTGGAACCCAGTGTCCCAGAGCCCGTTCGCCGAGAGCAACTGCCGTAAACGCCGGGCATGGGCGAGCATCGACGGGAACGCCTCTTCAAGTACCCTCCGGTCTCCGTAGGCCTGCCAGAGCGCCCATGGCACCCACACGGCCGCGTCGCTCCACAACGCCGTGGTGTCCAGATCGGGCAGCTCCGCCGAGTGCTCGACGTACTTGAGCACATCCGGGACCACATAGGGCACGATGCCGTCCTGATGCTGCTGCTCAAGCGCCAGATCACGCAACCAGTCACGCAGGAAGTCCCGGGAGTCGAAGAGGAAACATGCGCTGGGGGCGAATGCCGCGATGTCCCCGGTCCACCCGAGCCGCTCGTCGCGCTGCGGGCAATCCGTGGGCACATCAACGAAGTTCCCACGCATACCCCACACTGTATTCTCGTGCAGCTTGTTCAGGAGCGGGTTCGACGTTTCAAACGTCCCCGTCCGCTTCAGATCCGACGAGATCACGACGGCGGTAAGCCCGCCCAAGTCCCGCAGGGCCCCGGCGCCGCCGGGCCAACCCGCCACCTCGACATATTGGAAGCCGTGGAACGTGAACGTCGGCTCGAATACGTCCGCCCCGCCCGAGAGCGTGAACCGGTCCGTCGCCTCCGCCGTGCGCAACGGCCGCGTGCCCAGTTCCCCATGCTCAAGGACCTCAGCGTGCCGCAACGTCACCACAGTGCCTTCCGGCCCGACCACTTCGGTCCGCACCCACCCGACCAGATTCTGACCAAAGTCCACAAGCACCTTCCCCGACGGCGACTCCCAGACTTTGACAGGCTCCAGCTCCATCTGCTTCCGCACCGGCGGAGCGACATACGGCTCAAGGCGGGACAGGCCGTCGTCGAGCACATGCACGCCCACCCACTCAGGTGAGGTGAACCCAGGAGCCAGCCACCCGTCGTCGTACTTCCGGGCATCAATATCCTGCCCGTCATAAAGGTCATTCGAAGTCGTAGCCGACGCCCCCGCGCTCCAGGAGGAATCCGTCCCGAACACCTGCACATGCCCATCCGCGAACCGCACCCGCAACTCCGCGAACCCGGCCAACTCATCCCCGTACAACGCCGACGCGCCAGTCCACGTCAACCTCCCCCGGTACCAGCCATTACCCAGCGCAAGGCCCAGCACCGTCGTCGGCCCCACCAACGCGGTCACATCCAGCTCCGCATACCGGACCCGCCACTCATAAGCCGACCACCCCGGCGTCAGCAAATCCTCCGAAGCCCGGCTCCCGTTCACCCACGCCTCAACCACACCAAGCGCGGACACGAACAGGGTCGCCGAGAGAACCTCCCCATGTCCCTCCTCAAGGAGGAACTCCCCGCGCAACAGCGGGGCACCACCAAAATCAACATCAGAAGAAACCAGTCGGGCATGCCAGGAAGTCATCTTCGTACTCCATTACGTTTGAAGGATCGTTTGAATATGTTGACTGCCGTCTAAGGGCAGCGCTGTCAAATGGTCGGGAAATCCGAGGGGCCCTCAGGCTTGGAGGGCCAGTGTTTCCCGGGTGATCGGGCTGAGTGGGGGCAGGCCAGTGGCGTACCGTTCAAGTTCGGTGAGTACTGCCGCTGTCATCCTCCGAGTCTCCGAGCCCATCGAGCCCGCCACATGCGGGGTCAGGACGACGTTCGGAAGGTCATAGAACGGCGATTCCGCAGGCAGGGGTTCGGGGTCGGTAACGTCAAGAATGGCGTCCAGCCGGCCCGTGGCACACGCCCGTTCCAGAGCCGCGGTGTCCACCAGCGACCCGCGGGCAGTGTTGATCAGCGTCGCTCCCGGCCGAAGCAGCGCAAGCTCCGCCGACCCGATCATGTGCCGCGTCTCCGGCAGGGCCGGCGCATGCAACGACAGGACATCCGCACGCGAGAGGGCATCGGCCAGAACTGCCGGTTCGGCGCCCGCCGCCATGACTTCGGCAGGGTCCGCGTACGGGTCCACCACCAAAATCGTGTTACCGGTCTCCAGCCTGCCCAGCAGATCAACAACCCGCCGGCCAATCCGGGAGAAGCCCACTACTACCACCGTGCGTCCGTAGCCGCTCAGCTCGCCGTGCCGGTCACGATACGACACGTCCTGGCGGAACCGGCGGGCGTCCTGCGCGAGGAACGGGACCTTCTTCAACGCCCACAGCACAGCTGCCACCGTGTACTGCGCTACCGGCTCGGCGTTGACACCCGCGGCGGACGTGACCAGAAGACCACGCTCAAACACCGCCTCACCCACATGCCCCCGCACGCTTCCGGCCGCATGCAGGACCGCCCGAAGACGCGGGGCAGCATCCAGAACCGCTTTATCAAGCGGCGGGCATCCCCAGGACGTAATCAGCACCTCAACCTCGGCAAGACGCGCACGGACACCAGCCGACCCCAGCTCATCGGTCACCACAGGCGTCCCAACACTGGCAGTTTTATGAAGCCGAGCCAGCTCCGCCGCACCAAACTGCCACCCCACCACATCGTTGCCCATAACCAGCAAGGTCTCAGGCCTATGCTGTCGGGTGCTCAGGTCGCGTTCGTGTAATTCAGGAAAATTCATATGTACCTCCAGTGAAAGCGTGGCCGCGGGTCCAAGCCTCCGGCATTAATCAAGATTGGGGTCGCACGAAAGTGAGAGCCACCGCCCCGGGCTCGCCGGAATGCCCAGGACGCTCACTCCAGATGGGAAGGAAATTGTGCCGAAGCGGTATTCAACGCTGAGCCAAGCGCGTTCCCGAAGACGCTTCGGATCTGCTCCAGATACCCGGTGCCGTGAAGCGTATCCGGTTCAAGGTAGCTACCCTCGGTCCATTCGTTCCACGCGTTGATGGTCACTAATGGAACCTTGTTGTTCTCCACGAAGTGGCGGACCTTCTCAAGCGCGCGTCGGAATTGCTCCGGATTGGCATCCGAGAGGATATTGGTGTGCGGGTAGCCCAGGCTCGGGTCATATACGTCGGACTGGACAGTTCGAGGCGACGGGTCCCAGCCAACTGTGACATTGGGGAAGTACGGTACGTCGTACCGTGCTGAGTTCGTCTCCCAGCCCTTCTCAGCTTGTTCGAGCATCTCAATGTAGGGGGTTTGCAGCTTTTGCATAGGGTAGTGGTGCACCCAGACATAGGACGTCACGCTATCGAAACCAAGGCCGTTGATCAGCCGCGCCTCACTCCAAGCGGCCAAGTCCTGCCCGAAAGTGGAGCCTTCCCCTGCAATCGCGTTGAGATGGATCTCAGGATGTCCGGCCCTGGCTGCCCGGTGTCGAAGACCCTGCAGCGCGTCCTTCGTGGGACCAACACCGCCGAGACCTTCCAGAAGTGTGGTCAACGAGTAGATCGAAAGGTACGGCCGGCCATCGAGCCGCAAATATGCTGGATGGCTCAAGTACCGCTCCAAGAGATAGTCTGTCGAAGCTTCGAACTGATCCGCGTCGACACGGCCTGACTCCAGTCTGGTGGCCGGTGTAGCCGTCTTCCACGGATGAATGTTAACCAAGTCGTGATTCGCCCACATGATCGCAAACTTCATATCGTGGGCGCCGGCATTTGGCATGAACGCTTCCTCCAGTGGGCGTTCGAGGAACGGACGATCGGCATACCAATACCAGTCGAAAATGAATGCATCCACGCCGTGCGCCGTTGCCAGGGCGATCTTGCCCTCCATTACTGCGGGATCAGCCTCATCCTCATAGCCGTGGAGGGGAACGCGAGGCTGCTGGTGTCCAGCGAAGCGTGGAGTCGCCCGTTTCAGCAACTCCCACTCCGTCCAACCTCTGCCATGCCACTTCTCATTTCGCGGGTCGATGTGGTAGTTGGGAAAGTAATATGCGGCAATAGTCGCATCATTCCCGTTCATGAATGGCCTCCATTGCCGCGTTGATGATGGACGGACAAACCCTCGTCTTTAGGTCAGTATTGTGATGCTATTGAATTTAAATCCAGTCCGCACGGGTGCGGGTTGAGGGAAAGTAGGACAAAATTGACATCCATTCGACGAAAGCCGCGTTATGAGGCGGCGCTCGTGTTCAATCCGGATGGTCTGCCCGTCTGGGCGGACCGCCACAGACTCGACGGCGGCGTTGCTGCGCACGATCACGACTTTTTCGAGATAGCACTGGTCACCCAAGGCAGTGGCCTTCACATTGCAGCGGACGGTGACTATCCGATTCAGCCAGGGAGCGCTGTGATCGTGCCGCCCAACCAGTGGCATGCCTACGGCGAATGCGAGGACCTGGTGGTCTTCGACTGTTTTGTCGCACCGGACCTTATCGACAGCACCTTGTCGTTCCTCGACGCCGAGTTGCCGCTGATGCACTCGATCAGCACATCGAGCCTGACACTGCCGCAACGCATCCAGTTGGATCCCCACGACCTCAGCCTGGTAATTGCTCAGTTGTACAGCATGAGCGATGTCAGTTCCGGACGGCGCTCACGTATTCAGGTTATTGGGCACCTTTTGATTTACCTGGATATCCTCAACCGTGCCTGGTCTGCAGACCGCGGGACAGGCCGTCGTATCCCCCTCCATCCTGCCGTCTCTGGAGCTGTAAAGATGATGGAGGACGAACCTGGTCACAGCTGGACGCTGGCGGAATTGGCCAACGCGAGTTGCACGGAACGCACGCATCTCGTGCGATTGTTCCAACGCGACCTCGGGGTACCGCCAATCGCGTACTTGAACCGGTTGCGGGCGCAGGCTGCAGCGCGGCTGCTAGTTCAAACCGACGAGCCGATCGCACAGTTGGGGGCACGGCTTGGATGGGATGATGCCAGCTACTTCGCTCAGCGATTCAAGAGTGCGTATGGTCTTAGCCCTTCTGCGTACAGGAAGCGCGCAGTCACAGGTGAAAACCGCTATCACTCCCCCGAGCCCAACCTGCCCACGAGCGGTGCACGTTTTGATTTGCCTTCTGAGGACTGAAGCGACGAAGCCTGCGCTCCTGATATCAGGAACTGGACCCAGAAAGATCCGTCCCATTCAAAGAAGGCTTGGCCCGACCGAGCTGAGTTCGGACACCGACGAAGACTCACGGGTCACGGTCAGACCGCCGGAGATGATTCGAGCTCTCCGTCCCTGTGCAGGCTCTCGGCCAATCCAGTGATCGGGCCTGGCACCAATATTCGTCACGCTGGACGGGAAGCCGGCGCTGGCGACGATTCTCGGCCCTGGACAAAGTGCTGGTCCGCCTATGTACCCGTCGTCATGGAAGCCATCGGTGCGCCCGACCGTCCTAATTCCTTCACCCTCTTCCGCTCGCAAGTTTGCCTTCGTGTAAGCGTGTAAGCGTGTAAACGTGTAAACGTGTAAACACGATGTTGCCATGCCTAAGCCAGCGTCAATTCTCTCCTAGTTCTCGTCAACCTCGCCCGTGTTCGTGTCACCCATCTGCAACTAGGCTCCTATTCAGGAACAAATACCAAGCCAACCGGGCGATAACCCCGGAGGGGGTCGCAGTAGGCCCCCACGCTGAACTCGACGTCAGGACATTCCTGCCGCGGGGTATCAAGCCCCAAAATTGAGGGGACCAAAAGTGACTGGCATGGACCAATCGTGAGCTCAGGGCGGCTCCGCACGCGTTCAGAGGCCAGATACGGCGAGGGATATTGATGGCTGTTTGCCGGCAGGCTCGCCGAGCCGGCCAACGACCAGCATCAGGTTAGTTAGTTACAGCCCGGCACAGTCTGGGTTATAGAGGCAAGGAGGCCTATAGATGGCCATTGATGTCGAAGTCACGCCGGCCGTTGCCGGCCACACCACGGCACGGAGGAAGCGACGGATTGGGCAGCGTTTCAGTCGAGACAAGTTGCTTGTCGTTTTGGGACTACCGGGGGCTGCAGCGCTGATCCTGTTCCAATATGTACCGCTGCTCGGCAACATCATCGCATTTCAGGACTTCCAGCCTTACACGGGAATCGCGGAGTCTCCGTTCGTCGGATTGGATAACTTCAGTTTCCTGTGGGACGGCAACGCTTCATTCATGAGTGCCTTGACGAACACACTTATTCTGACAGTAGTCCAAACAGTTTTTGTGTTCCCGGTTCCGCTGGCGCTCGCTTTACTGCTCAGCAGTTTGGCCGGCGAGCGTCTGAAAGGCCTGCTGCAGTCGATCCTATACTTGCCGCATTTTCTTTCTTGGGTGATCGTAGTCGCTATCTTCCAGCAAATGCTGGGTAATGCGGGCATGCTGAACACCTTCCTGGTGCAAAACAATCTGCCCAACTTGCACATCATCGGCGTGCCCGAGTTGTTCATGTCGCTTCTCACCTCACAAGCGATCTGGAAAGACGCTGGCTGGGGAACGATCATCTTCCTAGCCGCGATCTCCCAGATTGACCAGGAGCAGTATGAGGCCTCGGCAGTGGACGGCGCTAACGCATGGCAGCGGTTATGGCACATCACTTTGCCTTCATTGAAGGGGATTTTTATCCTGCTGCTGATCCTGCGTTTGGGGACCAGTCTGTCGGTTGGGTTTGAGCAGATCATTCTGCAGCAAGGGCTAGTCGGACTGGAGGCCAGTGAGGTATTGGACACCTGGGTCTACAACAACGGAATCATCGGAGGGGACTGGGGCATGTCAACCGCCGTCGGTCTGGTCAAGAGCATTATCGGAATCCTGATGGTGGTGGGCGCCAATAAACTTGCCCACATGTTCGGCGAGCAGGGAGTTTACCAGAAATGACCACAATCAGAGAGATCTCTGCCCGAGCGTCGAAGGCGTTCAGGACCTCAACAAATGAGAGGAAGAGGCCGGTATGGATGGAGAAGCCGAACCCCCTGGTTCAATTTCTGAAGTCCATCGCTCTCGGCGTTTCGGTACTCCTCGTCATCATCCCATTCTGGTCGATCATTGCGACATCACTCGCCGACCGGCAGACGCTTGATCGGTCCGCAGGTGGCATGGTGCTCTGGCCTGGACACGCAACGTTCTCCGCTTACGAGTCCATCCTGTCCGGCGGCGTCGTCACCCAGGCAGTCATTATCTCAGTCGGAGTCACCGTCATTGGGACAGCACTTTCTCTGGCCGCGACCGCCGGGCTCGGGTACTGGCTCTCCCGGCGGGGCGCTTTCGGTGCCCGGCCTATGCTCTTGCTAGTCCTTGGAGCCCTACTCTTCAGTCCGGGGCTGATTCCCAGCTACCTCCTGGTGAAGGACCTGAACCTACTGGACTCGTGGTGGTCGTTGATCCTGCCGGTGCTGGTCAACGCCTTTAATGTGATCGTAATGCGGGCGTTTTTCCAGGAGCTACCCCAAGAGCTGTTTGATTCGGCCTACATCGACGGCGCATCCAGCCTCACGATCTTGACCAAAATCGTGCTGCCGCTGTCCAAAGCCGTCTTTGCAGTAATGGGATTGTTCTACGCGGTCGCCTACTGGAACGCGTTCTTCAACGCACTGCTCTACATCCAGAGCACGGACAAGTGGCCGATGGCCCTCGTCCTGCGAACTTTCGTTGTGAATCAGACCACAATCGCCGGTGACCAAGTCGGGGCTTCCGCCGAAGCACTGCCACCCCAACTTCAGCTGCAGATGGCCATCCTGGTCGTGTCGCTGATTCCAATTTTGGTTGTGTACCCGTTCCTGCAACGACACTTCGCAAAGGGCGTCATGATCGGCGCTGTCAAAGGGTAATTCTCGAAATTATGGAAAGAGGCTGAATATGTCAGAAATAGCATTCAACCGGAGGACGCTCCTTCGGGGTGCGGGTGGAGCAGCATTTCTGCTTGGCAGTGGTGCGCTGTCCGCGTGCGGGTCTGGGGGCGGAAACAATGTTAATTCGGTTCAAACGAATTCGAAGACCGTATTGCCAACCTACATTCCCTACACCGGGCTGACTCCGGATTTCCCGGCAACGGAGGCAGGAATCGATCCCGCCTTCCGGAACTATCCCAAGCAGCTTGCCCGCTCGGTCACGGAAATTCCGGCAAAAGGCGAGTCCTTGGTCGGGCTGTCCAACATCTACCTTCCAGCACCTCCAACGCCCGACGCCAACAGCTGGTGGGCAGGGCTGAACAAGCGCCTTGGCGCCGATTTCACTATTCAGATGGTTCCGGCCGCGGACTACTCGCAGAAGTTCGCAACTACGATCGCCGGCAACGACCTCCCCGACATGATTCAGATGCCTAGCGCGCCCAACATGCCCGATCTGCTGGCGAAACGATTCGCACGCTTGGATGATCATCTGTCCGGCGACGCGATTAAGGACTACCCAAACCTGGCCAATATCCAGTCTGCCCAGTGGAAGCAGACCGTTTTCAACGGCGGGATCTATGGAATTCCGATTCCGCGAAGTCGCGTTCTCTTTTACTCCTTCATCCGCCAGGATTTGTTCGAGAAGGCCGGCGTATCGCCCGAGCCCAAGGGCCGCGAAGAGCTACTCGAGACGGCGAAGGCACTGACAGATCCCAAGGAGCGGCGCTGGGCGTTCGGCAGCTGGGAACATCTCCGTCTCTATCTGCTGACCCAAAACGAGGCGCCGAACGGCTGGGACGAAGAGGGCGGCAAGCTTACGCACGTTTACGAAACCGAACAGTACAAGCAGACGATAAACGACATCGCTGAGTTCTGGAAGGCCGGTGTCATTCACCCCGATTCCTTCGCGGCCACACTTCAACCGAAGGCGCTGTTCAATGCAGGAACGATCGCCATCAACGCCGTCGACGGCATGACAGCATGGAGCCAATACATTACCGACAACTCGTCCAACCCGGACTTCAAACTCGGTGTTATGCCAATCTACACACGTGATGGCGGCTCGCTTGCGCCGTGGCAGCTCGGCACAGGCATGTATTCCTTCACCGGACTGAAAAAGCAGGACGACCCGAACAAAATCAAAACCATCCTACGGGTCCTCAACTGGCTCGCGGCCCCATTCGGCACCGAGGAGTACACCTACGCCAAATTCGGGCAGGAAGGCGTCGATCACACGATCAGCGCCAACGGCTCTCTGTCGCTGACCAAGCAGGGCCTCACCAACACAGCCCTTCCGATCCGCTATCTGGCAGACGCCCCGATCACCGTCTATCAGCCGGGACGACCCGACGACGCCGACATCCAGTACGCGTACCAGAAAAAGATCATGGCGAAAACCATCTCCAACCCCACAATAGGCCTCTACTCCAACACGGCCGCAACTAAGAACGCCGGGGCCGACAAGTCCATGGTCGACGGAGTCAAAGAAGTCATCCAGGGCCGCAAGCCAATGTCCTCCCTGGATGAACTCATCAAGAAATGGCGGACCGACGCCGGCGACGCCATGCGCGGCGAATACGAAGAGCAACTCCAAACCGCCGGGACAAAGTGATCTAAAGGAATCCAGTCAGGGTGAGAGAATGGCCCCAGGACTCCATCGTGCGACTCCCCTGATCCGATCCCGCCCTCGCCGCACCAAAATACTGCAGCGAGGGCGGGATCGGACTTTCGTAATCAGGCCGATTCGTCGTGCCTCATGGGACCAGATTCTTTCTCGTCGATTGCGGAAGAGCGCGAGGCTGTGCCGGGATGAACGTGTCTCCGCTTAACCAAAACAATGTCTTGAGACGGCGTCGCGCTGAATCAGTCTTGGCTGCCAACGTTGCCTGAAAGCAAACGGCTCATCCCGCGGAGCCCGATCACTAGCGAACACTGATTCCCGTCCAGCAGTTCTCCCTCGGCAGCAGATCCGGCGAGAGCCGTGAATGACAATTCATAGTCGACGTGGATCCCTAAATCAGGACCTACCGTAAGCCTCGTACCAATCGCAATGTTGCCTTCAGTCGAGGTCTTCCTAGGTTGACGGGAAAAAAGAATATAAAGTACAGGGAGGAAGTCAATGAAGAAACAATCCGTGGCCGCACTTTTATTAGCAATCTTGGGTACTCTTACACCAGCCCTCAGTTTCCCCACAGCAGCAAACGCAGCAGCCGCATCAACTGTCATTAACCAAAATCAGCCCACTGTGAGCGTCGAAAAATGGAGAACACAAGACATATCGTTCACCAGCTCCTTAACCACGCAGCTGCTGGCTGGAAGTCCGAGCACATTTGAAAGCAGTTCCGTGCCGGCAGGCTGGAGCGCCTTTGCGGGAGGAACAGTTTCGACGTCGACGGCTGTCGCTCACAGCGGTTCTTCCTCGTTGAAGCTCGCGGACCGATCACAATCTTATTTTTCGCCTCAACTTAATATTTACAATACGTTGAAAGCGCGGGGCCCGGGAAAATACAACTTCAGCTTGTGGGTTTATGTCGACTCCCTCAACGCCAGCCCAAGCAACGGCAGAATACTGATTCGCGGCAATAGTAGTGATCAGTACTCTTTCTTTACTCCAGGACAGAGCTACGGAACGGCAAGCGACACTACTAGTACGGCCGTCAACAGTTGGACCAAATACAGCGGCAGCGTCGTCGCCACCGAAGCTGACTTGGCGAACGCAACCGGAACCATGAATCTGATGATCGACACGCTCCCGGGACTCGCGAGTCAAAATTTGTACATCGACGATGTTCAGGTTAGCAAGGATTACTATCTCTCTCCCTTCGATGATGTAACCGTGGACGTCACCTTCACTGGCCCTGACAATGCAACTATGGTCATACCTGCATTCTGGGATGGAGGTGACACCTGGAAGGTTCGTTTTGCTCCTAATCAAACCGGCATCTGGAGCTACGCGACAACCTCCTCCAACACTGCAGACGCCGGCCTTCATAACCAAACCGGCACGATCAACTGCGTTCCTTACACCGGTAACCTTGCGATTTATCAGAAGGGATTTGTGAAAACGAGCCCAAACACCCGTTATTTTGTTTATGACGATGGAACGCCCTTCTTTTACATGGGCGATACCCATTGGAGCATGCCCCAAGAGCCCTATGACGAAATGTTCCGCCCCCTGGTAGATGATCGCGTCGCCAAGGGATTCACCGTTTATCAATCAGAACCCCTTGGAAGCGGATACGACCTTTCGAATGGAGTCAACGAAACGGACGTTGCCAAATTCAAGAACATCGATAGCCGCTTTCAGTACATCGCAAACGCCGGACTGGTTCATACAAATTCCAGCCTCTTCTTTGCGAAGGAATTCAAGATAAACCCGAACTATACGGCAGATTACCGCAAGAAGCTTGCTCGATACTGGGTCGCCCGCTATGCCGCGTACCCCGTAATGTGGACCACAGCCCAGGAAAGTGACAAAAACTTCTACGGCGCATACGACACCGCAAGCAACCCGTGGAAGGACATTTTTAACGCGACCCACCAGTATGATCCATATCAGCACCCCCTGACCGTCCACCAGGAGAACACGGGATCAGTCAGGGCTGCAGACTCCGCCTTCAAGGACCTCCCCGGCTACAGCTGGTTCGCCGCGCAGTGGGCACCCCGAACAAACGGCCAGTTGGACTTTGACACCGTCAAAGACTATTGGAACAACAGCAGCGGTCGTCCAGCACTGAACTACGAAGGCTTCTACGAAAATCTGTGGACCAACGAATTTGGAGCCCGCGTTCAAGGATGGTCAGCCTATCTAAATGGCATGTACGGGCAGGGTTACGGTGCGCAGGACATCTGGTTGAACAACAGCACCTACGACGAGAACCGGGACACAGTCGTCTTCGGGAATACCATCACCACGGCAATGAAACAGGTAACCTGGCAAACAAGCAAAGACTTCAGTACGGCGACCCAATTGGGTACCTATATGAAGAGCTTCTTCACCAGCATGGACTGGTCAAAACTCACGCCCCGCTTTGACGACACCTCCTGGTTCGAAAACAACGGTTCGTACTATTCCGTGGCCAGTGATGAAAACGACACCTATGTTGCCTATTTCTACAACCCAACTTCCAACACAGGCACCCTGAAGGGCCTGGACAGCGTTCCCTACCACGCGAAATGGTTCAATCCACGAAGTGGAACGTACACGGACATAGGAGATGTCACTCCATCAGCGGGTCAATGGGCGATACCGGCCAAGCCGGACTCGAACGACTGGGCCCTGGTCGTTGGCAAGGCTCCAGTGACCACGGCAGCGCTGAATCCAGCGTCGGCTGACGGTGACAACGGCTGGTACGTGCAACCGGTCAGCCTCACGTTGAGTGCATCCGCCAATAAAGCAGGGGTCGCCAAGACCGAGTACAGCGTAGATGGAGGAAATTCGTGGGAGACCTACGGTAACCCGGTGACCTTCAGCCGCGACGGAGATTACACTGTCAGCTACCGCTCGACTGACCACTCCGGCAATGTCGAACCTGCCAAGTTAGTCAACTTCAGGGTTGACGGAACCGCCCCGACCATTTTGATATCAGGGATTGCCGAAGACGCGTACAGCAACTCCGTGGATGTTACTCCAACCTTGTCGCTCGGCGATGACCTGTCTGGCATTGACAGCAATAAAACAACCCTGGCGCTCAGCACGGGCGGCGTTACTCGAAACATCGAGGCGAACACAGGTCTGGCGCTGTACACGCTTCCCCTCGGGACTCACACCCTGACTGCAACGGCAACGGACATGGCAGGAAACATTGGCAGCCGAACACTCAATTTCGAGACAACAGCCACCACCCAATCCCTTAAGGCTCTCGTTACCCGCTTTAGGGACTCAGGATGGATCAGCGACCCCGGGATTAGCAATGCGCTTCAAAGCAAACTCATCGCAAATGACCTGCCGAGTTTCGTGGGCCTTGTGCAGGCACAGAGGGGACAACATATAGCAACCCAGGCTGCCGACTTCCTGCTGCGGGACGCCGAATATGTGCTAGCTAACTGACGTCTTTCAAGACGGTCCAGGCGTAACCAAAGCCAAGCATGCCTTGAGAAATCCGCAGCATCTGGACACTTGATATTGATGGCCTGAGCCGGTGTGAATGACCGGGTCAGGCCATCAATATCCGCTCACCCCTTCTCGCTACCTACCGGAAATGGCTGATCGACCAAGCAACCCAAAACGCAAATTGACACCAATAGGAGCATCCCGGGACGGTTCACTGTGAAAAGGTCAACCCGGTCAATTTTGTTTCACTTTCGCGCAATTTGACACATTCTATTGGCTCAAATTGCCAACTAGTGTGGGACTCTGCAGCTGGATTCGCCCCTACCGCGGTGAAGTTTTCGATAATGGGCACGATGTGATCTCCGTTTGCCTTGATGGACAACCGATAGAGGGGCGTACTCCCCGCATTAGGCAGACACCGGGACCAGCACGTTATGTATCCCCCGGTTTAGAGACCGCCGGTGACCCACGCGGTGGAACCAGCCACTGTCGAGACTTTCCCCTGGCTAAACCCTGCGTGCCAGGAACATGCCTGTGCATGCGGAACAAACCCGAATCTAAGGAGAAGAAAATTACCGTGCTCAACACCATAAATCAGGTGTCGTCGTTCGAGATCCTCGGGCCCGATCAGACTCGACGGGTCGGCACAGTGAGTGGCCATCACACGATCCTGCCAGCAGACGGTGCGGAACCGGGCATTGTCCGATACGACGTCGAGGCGACAGGTGCTGTTGTTATCGAGTGGTGGTGGCCGGCGTCTGAGGCAGTGACAGTATGGCAGCCTGTGCACACCTCCGCCCGCGATCTGCCGCCCGATTGGGGCTCACATTCCCGCCGGAATGTTCGATCAGCAAAGTCTGCACCCGTCGCGGCACTTGTCGACGCCTGTGATCGCAGTCCACTGGTGGTTGGGCTGTCGTCGCATGTGCGAGGCTGTGACTTTACCCTGGGCGTCGACGAGGAAAACGGCGAGTACCACATACGCATAGTGGTGAGCGACGTCGCGTCCTCGACCGAAGCTCGACGATTTACGTTGCGGATAGACCTCCGAGGGCTCCACTTTGCCGAGGCGTTACGCGCTGTGACGGCTGACTGGGCAAGTGAGCTCGGTGACCAGATCCTGCCGGTTCCGCGGCTGGCTCGGCAGGCGATGTACTCCACGTGGTACAGCGACCATCAGCAGATTTCGGCCGACACTGTGGAGCACCATGCATTGACCAGCGCGCCATATGGGTGCCGCGCCATTATCGTTGATGGAGGGTGGCAGAACAGCGACGTCAACGGAGAATACGACAATATCGTAGACGCCTATTACGCGTCGTGTGGCGACTGGGAACCTGATGCAGACCGGTTTCCTGACATGACCGCCCATGTGCAGCGCGTCCACGATCTGGGGCTCCAGTACGTGCTGTGGGTCGCACCTCCATTCGTCGGGGATCAATCACGTGTGTGGGATCGGTTCAAGGACAAGACTCTGGATCGTGTTGAAGGTGATCGTTTTGCCGTTCTGGATCCGCGCTATCCCGAAGTTCGCGAACACATCGTCGAAGCCTGCATCCGGCCAGTGCGCGACTGGAATGTCGATGGGCTGAAGATTGACTTCATTGACCAATGGGCTCGTTCGAGTGGCCCGGCCGGTTTAGGTAGTGACAGTGAGACGGTTGACGAGGGCGTGGAAAAGGTACTTCAGGCGATTACCGACCTGATGCGCCAGCTCCGAGATGAAGTGCTTATCGAATTTCGGCAGGACTATGTGCACCCCCGGCTGTGGCAATTCGGCACCTTCGTCAGAGCCAACGACTGCCCAATGGATGCTATCGAGAATCGAGTCCGGACGATCGATGCCCGCCTGCTGGCCGGCGACCGTGCAGTGCACTCGGACATGATGATGTGGCATCGAGATGCGCCTGCTGAGGTTGTAGCGAGCCACTTCATTAATACGTTGTTTGCCGCACCGCAGGTGTCGATTGACCTGGACAAAGCGTCGGCCGAACAAAAGCGCGCCGTAGGTTTTTGGCTGAAATTTCTTCGTGATCATGCTGACGTCCTATTAGGCGGCAGGCTCACGCCGTCGAGGCCGGACGCCCGCTACACTCAGGTCCGCGCCGAGAATGAATACGAGACAGTAGTGGCGGTGTACACCGACCCTGTGGTGCACGTGCAGGGGGTCGATCGGCCGGTCATCGTGGTCAACGGAAGCGGACAATCACGTGTTCTCATCGAGGGTGCCGGTCCTGACCCGGTCAACCTCGTGCTGTACGACTGCACCGGGACCGAGATCCGACACGATACTATGGTCCGCCCCGACGTATGGCCGATCAACGTCCCCCCCTCCGGTCTGGTTCGGATCGAGCGTGCCTGACGCGCACACGCGATTCCGCTCCGAGCAAATCGTTGCAACTTCTTCGTGGCGAGATTCGCCCGGGTCTATTACCTGTGCCCGCTTCTTTTCGTAGTAGTGCTGATCCGTCTCAGCTGGTCGTGGTCTTCGAGCGGCCGAGGATCGCCGTCGGAAATATCCGCCAGCCAGACCCCCGATTGCACAGGCGATTGGGGTACTGGAGTGTTTGCGCAGTTCAGGCAAGGGTCGTCTCCCGAAATGGGGCACTATCGGGTAGCCTTCTGGGGTGTCTGCGCATATCCGCAAGGTGAACACCGTCTCGGGCGCCACCGCGGTTCAGATCGTGGAGAAGCGTTCCGGGGTCCGCCGGATCCTTGAGCATCTCGGCTCGGCCCACGACGACGCTGGGGTGGCAGCCTTGGTGCGCCGGACAGGAGCACCTGAATGCCGAAGATCAGGCCTTTGAGTTCGACCTCTCCCGGGCCGGCGCAGAATCCGTGCCTCCGGCGCACTCTGCGGTGGTTGCCGGCTCACAGTGCGAGGTGCTCTGGGAGGTCCTGGCGGAAGCCGCCTACTCCCGGGCTGAGATTCGACGTCCTCGGGGACGAGGCGTTCGCCGCGATGGTGTTCGCCCGGCTCGTGGAACCAGCCTCGAAAGCCGCCACGGTCGGGATTCTCGAGGATCTCGGCGTGGCTACCCCGCACCGGGATTGCCTGTCTCCAACGTGGGGATGTGCCGCTGGCCACCTGGGTAGGCCAGGCATTCGGCTGGTGCCTGCTGTTTGTCCTCGTGGGAGCCTTTGGCCTTCTGACGTTGGCGCTGCTGTGAGGTTTGTGCCGTTCCAGGCAGCACACCCCGATGCCAGCATCCGGCCCGAGCTCGGGTGCTGAAGCGGCTGCAGGTCTGGCTTGCCATCTTGATCGGAATTCTTGGCTGCGACGGCTTTTTCGCCACCTACACCTACATCGCCCACACCATGACCTAGGTGGCCAGCAACCCCTCCTCCTCAACCCTGCCGCGCTGAAAGTGGCCAACGCGCTCGCTCCTTCCTGGCGGCGTGGTGATCGCAAGCCCGGGTTACGTTGCCCCTGCCCTGGTGGGAGCCGTCCTGGCCATCCTTGGCCTGGGCGTGGCCATGGTCAGCGGCCTGATGGTTGGTAGAGCATGAAGGTTCGTGCAGCAGGTGCCCGGTGTCAGGCTTTGGCGTTGCGCTCCGCAGTATTGCCGGCCGCTGCTTCCGACGGCGCCACGTCCGTGGCGTCCGTCCGGCGAAGGTCCGGTTCCAGATAGAGGGTCTTCAGGTGGATGACGCGCGTGCCGCCATCCTCGATGGCGTGGTGATCTTGTCGCGGTCGTCCTTGGAGGCGGGTTCACCCAACAGCACCGATTTGGGTTCGAGGGCCAGAACGACAGCGATCAGCACCAGCAGGATGCCTATCATCCCGGTGCCGACGGCATCCTACACGCCGTTGCCGGTGAGGAGGGTTAGGGCGTGTCTCCTTATTGGCGTAGCCAGATGACGACGGCATAAACGACGACGTCGGCGCGGTAGGTCAGTGCGAGCTTGTCTTAGCGGGTCGCGATCCCGCGCCATTGTTTGAAAAGGCTGAAGGACCTTGCGACAGTGTTGCGGCTTATGTAGGTTTCGGAGTCGAAGTTCACGGGGCGCCCGCCACGTGAACCACGGCGTTTGCGGAGCCCGATCTGGTCAGAGGGCTCGGGGATGACGGTTTTGATGCCGCGGCCTCGCAGCAGCGACCGATTCGCGCGGGATGAGTACGCCTTGTCACCCATCACGGTATCCGGCCGGGTTCTGGCGCGGCCGCCGCCGAGGTGGGGCACGCGTACTGCTTCCATGACGACGGGGAACATGGGCGAGTCGCCGCCTGTCCGGGGCCAAGAATCATTGCCAGCGGGCGGCCGTTACCGTCGCAGACGTGGTGGATCTTGGTGCTCAGCCCGCCGCGGGAACGGCCGATCGCATGGTCAGGCGGTTCAGCAAACAGTTTCTTGTAATTCGGGAGTTCCCCCTGTGTTTCGGGGAAGGTTCGTCCCGTGCTGGTTGGCTCGGTTGATGGTCGAGTCCACCGACACGGTCCAGCCGATCATCCCGGCCGCGTCCGCTTCGGCCAGAAGCCGTGAGCGGATCCTGTCCCACGTGCCGTCGGAGGCGAAACGGCGGTGCCGCTTCCATACGGTCTGCCACGGACCGAACTCCGCCGGCAGATCCCGCCAGGCAATACCGCAGCGATACCGGTAAATGATTCCTTCTACGACTTGGCGATGGCCACGAAACGGGCGGCCGCGCCGCCCCTCTGAACTTGGCAGAAGTGGCTCGATCTGTGACTACTGATCATCACTCAAAACAGATGTTCTCGACACCGTTCAAGCATTCCAGCCAGCAAGCCGCCGATTTAGGAGACACGCCCTAGTAATACTTTGTTAGGTTGGTGGCGCGTGTTGGCAGTAGGGGCAGCGGGCGAGCTGTCGGATGAGGATCCGCTGGAGTTCTTTGAGGACCCCGTAGAGGCTCAGGCTGCCCCTGCTGCTTTTGGTGTGGCGAGGCGTTTCCGTGTGATGAACAGGTGCGCCGCTGACACGAGGGTGACGTAGTGGTGGAAGCCCGGGAAGGACCGTCCCTCGAAGTGGGAGAGGCCGAGCCCGGTTTTCAGTTCGCGGTGGTCGTGTTCGATGCGCCATCGGATTTTTGCCAGCCTGACAGGGTCCTGGCCGGCGTGTCGGCGGGCAGGTCGGAGAGCCAGTAGTCGGTGGGTTCCTTGGCGCCGGGTGGCCATTCGGCGATCAGCCAGGCCTCGGGCAGCGATCCGTCTTGTCCCGGAGCGATGTGCCGGCTGGCGGGCCTGACGCGCAGGGCCAGGAAGCGGGATTTCATGGCGGCGGTCTTGTTCCCGCGACCGGTTTTGGTGCCAGGCCGGCCGGGTCCTGTCGGTAGCGGGGCACGCTGGGCCGGCCCCTGGGGCTGGTGCGTTCGGCGAGTTCGGGAACGGCATCGGCCGGGTAGGCGCTGGTGGATGCCTTGACCGCCATCACCCACGGAATGGACCTCCGGGTCAGCTCGAGCCGGAACAACGCGTTGTCCCCGTACCCGGCGTCGGCAACCGCGACCGGGCACTTGCGTCCCCAATGGGCGAGTTCATCGCTCATCTCCAGCGCCAGCTCCCATTGGGGCCGGTTCCGCACGTAATCCGGGATCCTCGCCTTCATCCTGCGGGCGGCGACGGCTTCGGCGTGCTCGTTGGTGTCCGCACAGGTGTCGTCCCAGGCCTCGGGCACGAACAAGCGCCAGTTCACCGGGGCCGAAGCCTGGTCGCTGACCATGTGCACGGTCGCGGCAACCTGGCAGTTGCCGATCTTGCCCAGCGTGCCCGAGTACGGGCGCGCCACACACGCCGAGGCCGCCCCGTCCTTCTTGAAGCCGGTATCGTCGATAACCCACGCCTCCGGGGCGATGGCTTCCTCAGCCAGGGTGGCCAGGCGGCGGCGGACCGGTTCGACCTTCCACGGCGAGGACGAGACGAACTGCTGCAGCTGCTGGTGGTCCACATCCAGGCGCTCGTCCATCGGCTGCATCGACTTGCGCCGTCCCTCCAGCATCAACCCCTGCAGATACAGCCGGCCCTTGGCACGCTGGTCTTTCCGGCCCAACGACGCAAACACTTGCCCGACGAAGTCCTCCAGCTCGACCCGCAGTGATGTGTCTTCCATGCCCACGAAACGAAATTAGCAGGTCAGGTCGGCGATCAAAAAGCCCTTCGCCGAAAAACCTAACAAAGTACTACCAGGCCGTGCCTCCACCCCGCCAACGTGGGCTCCAATACTTGACTGGTATCGGCACCGCTCGTCTGCTCACGACGAGCCCGGCAAGGCAAGATCGGCCAGGTCGTCGACGCCCCTCCAATCGTCGGCTCGTTCTGTGCCTACGGGGCCGGCCAGGCTGGAAGGGTGAATTGGGTCGGTTTGCCTTGGTGCCAGGCAACCGTGATCCGATGGCCGCCCTCGGTAAGGGGCTCGGCTGTCACACGTGGAGCCGGCTCGTCAACCTTCCCGCGGGACAATGTTACCGTCGCCACAATGACCTGACCTGGCGTGACGGTGCCGGTGGCGAGCCAGGGAATCGCGACGAACTCCCCCAGCGGGCTTGCGTCCTTTTCGACGACTATGCCCGCCTTGGTGAGCCCGGCAACATCCCTGAGGGCCGAGACCAGATCCTGGCTTGATGCCTCCGCAAATGGGTGCAAATCCTCGCCGCCCGTGCCGGTCCGCGGCGGCTCCGGGGACGCCACTGGCCAGCCACCGAAGCGCAGCGCGACAGCGTCCGTGGGCCCGTCCACACGTGCCAGACGTACTTCGACACCATCGCGCACCGCCGAGGCCACAGTAACGACTGGCCCGGGGGTCATGATCCCGGACTGATACGTCCCGAAGTTGGCCGCAGCGTCTCCGTCAGATTCGATCCAGCGCACCCGGCCCTGTGACGCGCCTACGAGCACTCCGTCTTCCAGTTCCCGCGTGAATAGGTTGTCAAACCCAGTTCTGTGGCTTGCAAGGCCATCCCTGTCCAGGAGGACCACTGCATTGTCCAGCGGGTTATGGGCGGCAGGACCGGCCAATGGTGGGACAGTGGCGGTTGAGTAGCCGTACCGCGCATACACGGGCGCGTCGGCGATCTCAGCCCCCGGTTCCGAGTGATCGCTGCCGTGGTTTACGACAGTCACAAATCCGTCTTTCTTCCGCCCGGAGACCAACCACCCAGGGGCTTCGATCACGCATGACACGTTCCCTGCCTCTACCGGAAGCGGCTGCTCCACCGAGGTCCAAACCGCGTGGTCCTGCGGCAAGAGCAACCCCAAAGCAGCCTTGGACGCCCAGTACGGCGAGCCGGGCCCCGAGTAGGTCTGACGCATTGCGGGCCACGCGCCGTGCCAACCGAGACTGAGCACACCGTTACCTTCGAACGCGCCACGGTTCTCGAAATGGGTCACGATTCCGCTGGCGGCCCTCCGGAGGAGGCCGGGATCATGGTTCCCGGCACCGGTCAGCGCGGCCACCCATAGCGGGGCGGCAGTGGCGAAGCGGTACACCAGGCTTCTGCCCTGCACCAGCGGCGAACCGTCCGCACCGGTCAGCCGCAGCACGTCGTCCGTGTAGCGCCCTAGGTCGATGTTCCACTGCTCGCGCAGCGACGTCGAGCACAGTGAATCCGGAACATCGAACAGGTGCGTCCAGAGCAGAGGGTAGGTATGCAGCATCCAGCCCACATAATGGTCGTAGTGTCGCCCCGGACCGTCGCTGAGCCAGCCGTTCCGTCTCCGCATCCAGGCGTGGATGGCCAGGTCTTCTTCGATATCCGTGGCCGACCAGGGGCCACCGTTCTCACGGAGGAAAGACTCAACGATGATTCGGAACCACACCCAGTTGGACGGCGGATACCAAGTGCCCATAATACCGGAGAGCCAGTTCACCGTGTTCTCTCGGACGCGGTCATCAAGCCGGTCCCACAGCCAAGGCCGCGTCATTTGAAGGCCCAGCACCAGCGAGGCGGCCTCCACCTTCGTCTGCAGGAGTTCTTCCGGGCGAGGCCAAGCTTCGGGGGACGCCGGGTCCATGGCGGCGGCCAGACCCCGGGCGTAGCGCTCCATCAGGTTCCCGGGGTCTTCCCCGTTCCGTCCTGCTACCAATGAGGCTGCAGCAAGAAAGGGCCGGGCGAAACCCTCGATCCCGTCGGACACGGAGCCGTTGCCGCTGGCTGGGCCAGGCAAGTCGATACGAGCGCCAGACGGCGAACGGTACGGTTCCACAGCGCCCACCATGCGCTCCACGAACGCTTCCCAGTGGGCCCGGGTCCAGCCGGTGTACGGTGACTGGGCGAAGTCAGGCTCAAGGTTCATGCCTGAACCGTCAGACTTTCGCGCTGCGGGCATTGCCAAGAGATGATGAGCACCTCAACCTCGGGAAGACGGGCTCGGACTTCCGCCGACCTGAGTGCGTTCATTGGTTTATCCCTTGAAGTTTCGTTCATTGTTATTTCCTTATTTCCTTTGGAATTCTGGCACAGCGATTGCTCGCTGCCGTTGATTAGTGGGTGGCCTATCGTGCTGCCGCAATGTCCGGCGGTTCAGGGCGTGCCTCGCGCGAGACTTCCTCAATCAGGCGAAGCAGTGTCCCGGCGTCGCGAGCTAGCTGGGTCGCTGAGTCGCCGAGAACGAATTCGAACAGGACATCGTTGAGGCTGCGCTGCCCGTGCATCCGCTCCAGAACCGCGCACCACAAGTCAAATCTGTCCGCGAGCGGTCTCCGCTCGTCCGTGGGCCACCACGAAAAGGCATGCACGGCAAGCACGTTCCCGGCCAGCAGGTCCAGGCCCCTGAGCGCCTCCACATCAGGCATTCCCTGGGGTGGCTGCCAATACGTTCCCAGCCCTCTCTCACGTTCGATCTCCGACAGGAGCGCCGCAGTGGACTCGGCACGGTCAGTCAGGGTTCCGCCGTGGAACTCAAGTCCCACCAACACGTCCGCAGAAGCTGCTGTGTCGGTGAATTCCCTGGCATCGTGGACTACCCCCGCCCAGTGATGAGGCTCCGCGGCGGCCGAGCCTCGTGTGCCCGCCCAGACCCGTATCCGCGGTGCTCCCAAGGCCACGGCTGTTTCTAGCACTGCCTCCTGTTCCGACCGCGTGCTAGAGCCAAGGCGGAGGTAGGAGCCGTAAGAGGCAACTGCCAGTCCAGCATCGACTGTACGATCCTTGACCTCCTTGGCGCAGACGACGTCGCCGGCTGGCACGTGGATGTCACCGCCCCACTCAATCGCTTTCAAGTGGGCGTCGACTGCAAAGCGGATAACGTCCGCAGGAGCGTGCGAACGAAACGTCACCGAGCATAGGCCGGGGCGAATCTCCGAATTTCTAGACACCGATGGCCCTTCCGTTGGAGACGGGCCCATCAGAAACTCATCGCAGCTTGGGGCTGCTGGTGCCCCTCGAACCCTGAGTTCCCAATCGGCCTATCCCTCGCCGTGCCACTTCTCGTTCCGGGGGTCGGCGTAGTTGTTCGGAAACTAGTAGGCAGCAACTTGTAGCCCGCGCTGACTCAAACGGATGCAACATCTTTTCCCTGCTTATGTAGAGACCGGGCATTCGAGACCGATAGCTTTTTTGGTCACAATGCGATGCTATGTGAATGGAACCGAACCTACAGGGGCCTCTGTTGGGTGAAAATAGGTCAAAATTGGCGGGCCATAGAGCAAGGCACCTCGACGAGTGGGATCCGTGTTCACTCCAGACGGTTTGCCCACGCCCGATTCCCAGGCTGGGCTCCCCCGTTACGTTTTTCGTAGCCCGTTCCTGTTGCAGGATGAGGGTGTGCTGGCCTGCCGGCCCGGCATGATTGCCGCCCCCAGTCGTCAATGATCCGGGGGGTGTTGTCACCGGGGCCCGGTAGGTGCCGGAGAGACCGCTAATAGAGAGGACAGGTTGGGAACGTCGTGCGTAACGTGGATGCCGGGCGCTGACACCGCGGAGGAGGTGTTCACTACGGCTTTGAAACCCTCACCCGGGAACTGCGCACCCGGGCCTGGGACGCCGCCGGGAACCGGAGCCTGCCCTGACCGCGACAGTCGCGGACCCGCTCATCATCGACATCGACGCGACGCCGGTTACCTCACACTCTGATAAGGAAAACGTCGCCGGCACCTACAAAGCGGCTACGGATTCGCACGCTTCATCGCCAGCGTCGATTACGGCACCGGCAACGGGTCCGGGTCCGGGTCCGGGTCCGGGTCCGGGTCCGGGTCCGGGTCCGGGTCCGGGGAAATCCTCGCCGCGGTGCTGCGGTCAGGCAACGTCCGGCGCGAACAGCGCTGAGGACCACATCCGCGTCTTCCACACCGCCACCGCCCAAGTGCCCCAGAGTTTCTATTACGGAACCGGGGCCCTGGCAAGGGAGAAGTTGCTGGCCCGCACCGACGGCGCAGGGCCTCACGGAAATTCCTCTGGCACCTGCGCACCCTCGAAGTGCGGTTCGCCACCAGCTACACCCTGCCGTTCGTCAAAGCCCACATGATCGACTGGATCACCGACGAAGAGTACTGGCAGCCGGCCCTGGACCAGTCCGGGAACGACCGGAACGACGCGTGGGTCACCAACGCCACCGTGGTCATCCCGCTGAGCGATTACCCGACGGGAACGAAGCTGTTCCTGCGCGCCGAGCCGCTGCACCCCGGCGCGCAACCGACCCTGCTCGATGCCGACGGGCACCGGATCACCGCGTTCCTTACCAACTCACCACGCTGGCACGGTCCCTTCCTGGACGCCCGGCACCGCGCGCCCGGTGCGAGAACCGGATCAGGACCCTGAGGAACACCGGCATGGCAAGCTACAATTTTTCGATTTCCCCGCGAACCAGGCCTGCACCAAACATCGCCGCCTGGCCTTCAACATCGTCTCCTGCTCCAGCTCGCCGCTCTCCAGGGCGGCCACCACGCCAAACTGATCTCATAGGCCGCCGCCAGCAGCCCCGCTCCTCGGCCGCGAACACGCTGGCCCTGGACCCGCCTGCCTGCTGGCGTCGAAGACATTCGCGTCCACGGGATTACGGGGTCGGCATTCGGGCAGGAGCAGTTGCTGCAGGCATCCGGTATCTCAGCAACATCACGGCCCCCAAGGACGATTCACTGACCCTACGGATTTCTGTTCTACACGTGGAAGCCAATGGTGTTGCAGCAGTGCATCCTGCACCTGATCCGCAACAGCTTTCGCGACGGCGTCGTCAAGGCCCTCAAACCGGTGTACACGGCCCCGTCCGAGCAAGCGGCGAAGGACCGGTTCGCCGCATGATTACTGGATTCCTGGTTCTCTCCCCCCACGCGATTAACGGACTTGCCGTGAGCCCCTGGTACCGTTTCAGCCTGATACGTAGGCAATCATCGTGAAAGGCGTTTGCGCGTGACATTCAGGCCCTCGCAGGGGCGGAGTCCCTTACGATCAGCTGGGGTTGAAACACCCGGGCCGAGTGTTTATGCGCTGGCCCGTCCTGGGTCATCTCCAGCAGAATCATTTCCACGGCCGCACGGCCCAACTCTGCCTTTGGCTGTTCGACTGTACTCAGCGGCACCGGGGAACTTTGGGCAACCGGCAGATCCCCATAGCCCATCACGGCGACACTCCGAGGGACCTGCAGGCCCGCGGACATCAGCTCTGTAACCACGCCCAAGGCAAGCAAGTCGTTCGTCGCAAAGACCCCCTCGGGCAGGGCATCCCCTTGGAGAAGCGAGGCGGCTGCCTTCTTGCCCCACTCGACGTCCATATTCGGAACGTGGATTTCACGAAGCCGCTTCGGCTCAAGGCCGGCTTCGGCGTACGCGGCCAGCGCACCCTTTCGCCGGTCGATGCACTGAGCGATTGAGTCTGGTCCGTTGACCAGCACCAGGTCGGGTCCCCTTGTCGCCAGCAGATGCTGTACAGCCAAGTGGCCGCCGAGGACATCATCAATGGATACTGAGCAGCCTTCCCGGAGTGCCGCTGATCGGTCGATCAGGAGCAGCCGTACGCCGAGCTCCCGCAGTCTATTCAGCCGGGAATAGTCAGCCGTTACCGGGACTACAAGAGCCCCTGCAGTGCGGAGCTGCCCCAACATCTGCAACTGCTTAAGTTCGTGTGCTGGATCGTCCTGGCTGTTACAAAGCACCACGCCGTACCCGCGCTGGTCTGCCTCCGAAGTGACACCCGCGGCGATGGCGGCGTAAAAAGGATTGGTAATGTCAGGGACGACCAGACCCAGCAGCCGGTTGGTGCCCCGGCGCAGCGACGCAGCTGCCTCGTTGGGCACGAAATCAAGGCGGCTCATTGCTGCCAGAACTTTCTTGCGGGTGGAATCGGCGACCAGATGCGGCTTGTTAAGCGTGTTGGATACGGTGGCCGACGACACGCCAGCCACCCTGGCGATTTCCATTTGGCCGACTACAAACCGGCTTCTCTGGGGCAATCTCCTTCTCCTTCGGGATGGGCGCGGGAGCGGAACTGCTGAATGACTGCGGAGATGGTACGCAGTCCGAACTTGATACGTATTAGATATTATCGCCCCGTCCGAGGGTTTGGATGGCTCCAGTCTCTGGACTCTTGACACTTAGAATTCGGAAACATAGATTTATACGTATCAATGAATCGATTCATTGTCGCACAACCTACATTCGGCCGGTTCCCGCCGTGTAGCGCTGTATCGCGCCCGATTCCTGCGTTTCTACGCCAAGTCTGAGGAAGCTTCCATGTTTGATGATGAAGCAAACCGCACCCGAAGTGTTCTCACAGCCAAAAGGAGGCGTTCCACCCGCGTTGGCCTTGTAGCTGGCGGCCTGGCTGCGTATTGGCCTCAATTCCCGGACCTGCTCCCCCAGCTCAAGGAGTCAACAGCTTATGTTGTGGAGCGCTTCCAGGAGATGGATGTCGAGGTCCTGGATGCGGGCTTCGTTTCCAATGCGCAGGACGCGGCTGCTGCTGCTGAGCAGCTCCGCCGCGCAGACCTCGACCTCATTGTAATTTTCCTGACCACCTATCTGACGTCCTCCATGGTTCTGCCGATCGCCCAGCGCACTCAGACTCCCGTGCTACTCATCGATTTGCAGCCGACGGAAGCCATGGAGCATGCAAACTTCGATACCGGCATGTGGCTTGCTTACTGCGGGCAGTGCCCCGTCCCCGAGGTTGGCAACGTTTTCCGCCGTGCCAGCATCCCCTTCCGTTCTGTCACCGGTCACCTGAAGGACGAGAAAGCTTGGAGCCGTATCGCGTCGTGGATCAATGCCGCCCACGTCCGGGCATCTCTCCGCCATGCACGCCACGGTCTGATGGGCCACTTGTACCCGGGGATGCTCGACGTATCCACCGATCTCACCACGGTATCGACGACGTTCGGGTCGCACGTTGAGGTCCTTGAATTCGATGACTTACGTGTGCGCGTAGACCAGGTCACGGATGCTGAAATCGTGGCGCGCAAGGAACTCGCCCGGTCGATCTTCACTCTTGATGATTCCGTGAATGACGAGGATTTCTCTTGGGGCGCGAAGGTCTCCGTGGGACTGGACCGTCTCGTCGAGGATTTTGAGCTGGACACCCTCGCCTACTACCACCGCGGGCTCGACGGTGAACAACATGAACGTCTCGGCGCGGGGATGATCCTTGGCGCTTCCCTTCTGACCGCCCGGGGCATTCCGGCAGCCGGAGAGTATGAGCTGCGCACCTCCATTGCCCAGTTGGCCTCCGAAGCCCTAGGGGCCGGCGGCTCCTTCACCGAGATCCAGGCCCTGAATTTCAGGGATGGTGTTGTCGAGATGGGCCATGACGGCCCTGCTCACCTGGCCGTGAGCTCCGCCAATCCGCTGCTGCGAGGTTTGGGCATTTATCACGGCAAGCGCGGCTGGGGAGTCAGTGTCGAATTTGACGTCATGCACGGACCCGTGACGACGTTTGGCATCGGCCAAGAGCGGGACGGCTCCTACGTCTTTGTGGCCTCCGAGGGCGAAGTGAAGTCTGGTCCCCTGCTCGCCATCGGCAACACCACATCCCGTGTGGATTTCGGCATCGACCCAGGCGAATGGGTGGACAACTGGTCGCAGACCGGCATTGGCCATCATTGGGCTCTCTCCGTCGGACACCGCGCCCAGGACTTCAAAGCCGCGGCCGACCTGTTGGGGCTGCCATTCCGCCAAGTCTAGAGACCCCCGACTCGCTCCGAAAGGACCGCCGGTTACTGCCCGGTCACACAGCAGGACGCCCTATCTCTGCGCTTCGTTGGCGCACAGTTGGAGCATCTCCAGCGCCATATTCATCTGAAAGGACACCGACAATGACCTCGTCTGCCCTCCGACAGCTGTTTTCCGACCCACCCCGAACCTATGGCCCTACACCACTGTGGTGGTGGTCCGGTGGTGAAGTAACCCGCGAACGGCTTGAGTGGCAGATGCGCCGGTTTGCCGAGGGCGGCATCCACAACCTCGTCGTGATCAATCTCGCCCCAGCCGGACCCATCGTGGACGCCCAGACAGATGACCCGGTTTGGTTCAGCGAAAAGTGGTGGGACCGCTTCATCCTCACTTGCGAACTCGCCCTCGAACTTGACATGAAGATCTGGTTCTATGATCAGATTGGATTCTCCGGGGCCAACGTGCAGGGCACCATCACCCACCGACATCCAGAGGACACTGGGCGCACGCTCCGATCGCGATGGACTGGGGTGAGAGAGGGACACGTCGACGTCGCCGCGGTGGAAGAACTCATCGGCGCATACGGCAGAAGCGGTGAACGGCTGGATGTCGGCGCGGAGGGTCAAGTTACGGCCAAGGACGGTACGTCCGTGCGGATTGTGGTTGCGGTTCCGACGGCCTTCGACTATCTGAATCAGACCGCAGTCGGCCATCTGATCGACCTTATCCACGGAGAGTTCGAGCGACGAGTGCCGCAGTTCCTGGGCAATGTCATCGCCGGCAGCTTTCAGGACGAACTTCCCGCCACCAACGCCTGGACACCCTCTTTTCCGGAGGAGTTCCGAAGTCGCAAGGGGTATGACCTGCTGGACTATCTGCCCGCCCTGTTCGAAACTGGCGGCGATCAGAACGCCAAGGTGCGTGGAGACTACTACGCGGTGCGCGGTGAACTAACCGAGGAAGCACTGTTCAAGCCGCTGGGTACCTGGCACTCGGAGCGCGGGATGATGCTAGGCGCTGATCAAAGCAACCCGGCCCGGGCCGGGAACCCGACGCAGGCCACGCAGCTGTACACCGACTATTTCCGCACCCACCGCTGGTACTCCGCCGTCGGAAGCGATCACGAGGGCGATGCAAAAATCCACAGCTCCATGGCGCACTTGTACGGTCACGAACGCGTATGGATGGAGTCCTTCCATTCCAGCGGCTGGGGTGCCACTTTGGAGGATACCTATGATTGGTTGCTGCCTATGTTGCGCAGCGGGGCAAACCTCTACAACCCTCACGCGTCCTACTTCGGAACCGCAGCCGGTTGGTTCGAGTGGGCTCCGCCATCCACCGATTGGCGCCAGCCTTACTGGAAGCAGTATCCGGCCTTTTCCCGGGCGGTCGCGCGCATAGCCTCGATCATGTCCTGGGGAACTTACTGCGCCGAAGTGGCAGTGCTCCACCCCACCGCGACGGCCCAAGCGGCTCTGACCTTGGATGCTCGCATTGATCATTACGGCAACGGGCAGCTTAGTGAGGAGTTCACGGATGCCAACCGGGCCCAAGAGGAATACCTTGCACTGTGCGGAGTCAATAACTGGTTCACCACCCGGCTGGGTGCCCTGGACAGCTCCGGTATCTCATTCGACGTCATCGACGACGACTCCCTCCAGCGTAGCTCCGCCGAGAACGGTGGCCTGTCTGTAGCATCCCAGCACTATCAGGCTGTGATCGTTCCCTCGGCTGTCGTCCTTGAAGAGGAGACGGCCAGGCGGTTGAATGACCTGCTGCATGCCGGCGGCCGTGTTCTGCTGACGGGGTCCGAGCCCCGCCTCGCGGCCGGGTTCAACGGCGACGACGAGGCCGTGACCGCCCTGTGCAAGAATCCCCGGATTGAACGCCATCCAGATCCTGCATCCGCTGTCGGCGCCTTGGCAGGGCTTAAGGGTTACGCGACCAGTGAGGTCCCGCTGCTGGTCCGCCGCGACGGGTCGGACGCGGTTGCCCTGGTCACCGCCGCATTCCCGAACGCCAGTACCCACCCGTTGCGCACTTATGATGCCCCCCGGTTGTGGGAGGACTACGACTTCGACCCCTCACGCTACGCACGCACCCGCACTGTGACCATCAACGGCACCGTGACCACAGCCGAAGTGTGGAATCCGGCCACCGGTGAATCTTCGGCAGTGCCGGTTCAAGTCCTGGACAGCACTTCTCGCATCGAGGTCCCCCTTTGCGGTGCCCCGGCCGTTATCCTCACCTGGTCAGAAGGAGATGAGCCCTGTACGGCCGACCTAGAAGGCCCTCCTGAAAGTCGCACCTTTGATGTTGGTGAGGGGTGGACCGGGACGCTGGTGCCCACCATGGCCAATGATTGGGGTGACTTTGCCGAACCGGCCAGCAGCTCTGTGGACGATCTCCAGCTCTGGAAGATGCAGTGGTCACAGGACGGGGGTACCACATGGTCCCCCGCCAAGGTAACCTACGGCAACCGCGTTACCTCATTCGGCGCGGTCCCCACTGCCGATGCCCCGGAGCCATTGGCTGAGTCAGCGGTGGACGCCGTCCTGGCGGGCGAAGTGGAACTGGCCGGGCCAGGTTGGGACGTCCATGAGTATTCGGCCAGCCGGGGACTGGAAAACCCCGGCCCCAGCACCTTGGGCAACAAGGGCCTCGTTACTGAGGAATTCATCCGTGTAGCCTCTCCCGGGCCGGGCGAAATCGCCCGCATCCGTACCATCGTGAGAGTCCCGCAGTTAGGACCCGCCGAACTGGTCCTTGGCGCGGGCGCGGCCAAACGTGCCTGGTGGAACGGCAGGGAGGTAGGAACGGACAGTGGCAGATACCTCTTCAAGGCGCCGGTCGAAGTGGCCAGAGAACTGAATGTGCTTGAGTATGAACTCGGTCAAGACGAGAACATCCACGGACCCGCCCTGCTCAGCGGGGCGCCTCCTCTCGGCAGCTTCTTCACACTCACCGCCCCTGGCACCTTTGGATCGCGGCCGGAATTCATGTCCGTCCCGCCGGCCCTTGAACCGAATGGCCGCGTATCCTACCGTGGCCGGATCAAGCTTCCCTCTCAGGCCCGGCACGCCACCTTGGTGGTCGGCGCCGCCACCGGAGCAAGCGTGCTGGTCGATGGCAAGACCTTCGCACGGCAGGAAAAAGTGGAATACTACGAGTCGGACTGGGGCGCCAACCCGATGTTCTTCTCGCACGATGTCACCGCACTCATGACTGCCGGCGAGCACAGCATCGAGATCGTCGCCGACGGTACCGACGCCCGCGACGTGGTCTACGTGGACCTAGCTGCCCACCATGGCGAGAAGGAAGTCTCCACCCTTGTCAGCGGCTCCGGCTGGACAGCGCAAACCGGCGGCGTAGTGGGCGCCACCGTGGAACATCGAGGGCATTGGTCGGAGCTTCTGTCGGCGCACGCCGCCCGCCGGCCCCATCCCCTGCCATTCGCTGACTGGCTCAACGGCGCACCCGATGACGGCGAACCCGTCATCCCCAGCCAGGCCACCACAGACATGACCCCTCGGCCGCAACTGTTCCGCATCCCGATGCCGGCCGGCACCGCGTCAGCGTTCCTACCCTTGGCGCTGCCGGCGGTGGCAGAGATCAACGGCGCGGACGTAAAGATCACCAGCGGCCGAGTCTCTTTCGACCCTCCGCTGCAGAGAGCCGCGGATCTTTTCATTACGACCAGCCCGACCGCCCTGCTGCGGGGAGGCTCTGCATGGACCGGCCCCGTTGTAGCGGACGTCACCCCAATATCCTTAGCCTTCGGAGACCTGCGTAACCTCGGACTCGGCGCTTGGAGCGGCGGACTGTCCTATCGCCGGATCATCGACGTCGGAACCCAGATACCCGCAATCCTTGACCTCGGGCGGGTGCGGGGCTCGGTCGAGGTCACGGTCAATGACAGCGTCGTAGGGCAAGCGTTCTGCGCGCCGTTCCGCTTCGACCTGGGGGTCTTGGACGGCCCAGCCGACGTGACGGTGACTGTGTACAACACCCTCGCGCACTTCCTTGAGGAATCGACTCCCACGTCCTGGGTCTTCCCGTCACAGCGGGCCTCGGGGATCTTCGGACCAGTGACACTGACAGTGACCGAGTAGGCCCATCCCATTACGACCACACCGTGCGGAACCGCGAAGCCGGAATCCCCGTCAACACGGGGATTCCGGCGTCTCAACTTGCATGGCTTCGGTCTCAAGGCGCCGGGAAACTTCACTTTTAGGGGCATCAACCGCCGCCGGCAGCGCCAAACGCATGCGAAGAAGCGCGACGGTGGAAATGAGGACCCACGCGATATTCGTGACCACGGACGGCCAGGCTTGGTGGAACGCGCCATTGACCATAAAGGCACAGGCGCCGAGTAGGTTTGCCGCCTGGAAGCGTCTGCCCGGCTTCAACCAATCCATCGAAACGGCCAGGTAGGCACTGAGTGTTGCGGCCGATCCTGCCCAGCCGGCGACTTCCCACAGCAGTTCCATGGTGTCCTTTCAGAACTGATTCCTAGATGTCGACTTTCCCCGGCTCCGTCTGGACAACCCGACCGGGAATCGGGCCCCGGACTTCGGGCCAACAACCGCCGCAACTCCCAGTGGTCAACTATTGGACCGTTTCACCAATCCACTGCGATGTACTTGGCCTCGGTGAACTCCAGCATGCCGTGGTGGGCGCCTTCGCGGCCCAGACCCGATTGTTTGACGCCACCGAACGGTGCCGCTGGGTCCGATACGAGGCCGCGGTTGACGGCGACCATACCGCTTTCCAGTTTCTCGGCTACCCGCAGCCCGTTAGCTAGATCACCGCTGTACACGTAGGCGCTTAGCCCGTACTCAGTGTTGTTGGCTGCGGCGATTGCATCGGCGGTGTCCTCGAACGGGATCAAGGCGGCGACCGGCCCGAAGATCTCCTCGGCGACCAGCCGGGACTCCGGTGGAACGTTGGCGAGAACCGTTGGCAGGCAATAGGAGCCGGCGCGTTCAGGAGCCGAGCCGCCGACCAGCAGTTGCGCCCCGCGGTCGCACGCGTCGTCGATGAGGTCGATGACCTTGTTCACGCTCGCATGGTCCACGAGCGGCCCGCATTGGGTCTGGTCGTCGGTGCCCGGGCCCACCACCAGGCTGGCGAACCGGTCTGCGATCATTCTGGCGAACCGGTCATGCAACGACGAGTGCACGTAAATGCGGTTGGCTGCAGTGCAGGCCTGGCCGCCGTTGCGCATCTTGGCCACCATTACGCCCTCAAGTGCCTTGTCCAGATCGGCGTCGGCCAACACGATGAATGGCGCGTTGCCACCCAGCTCCATGGAGCATTTGATCACCTGGTCGGCGGCCTCGTGCAGCAACACCCTCCCGACCTCGGTAGATCCGGTGAAGGACAACTTGCGCACCCGTGGATCGTGCAGCAGTTTGTTGATCACCTCCGAGGTGCTGCTCGTGGTGATGACATTGACCACGCCGGCCGGCACCCCGGCTTCGGCCAGGATCTCGGCGATCGCATAGGCGGTCAGCGGGGTCGCGGTAGCCGGCTTAAGGACCGTCGTGCAACCGGCGGCGAGTGCGGGGGCGATCTTGCGGGTGGCCATGGCGGCTGGGAAATTCCAGGGCGTCACCAGCAGGCATACGCCTATAGGTTGGTGCTGCACCAAGATCCGGTTCGCTCCGGCGGGAGCCAGCGAAATCTCTCCGAGGATCCGGACCGCTTCCTCGGAATACCAGCGAAAGAACTCGGCCGCGTAGCCGATCTCGCTACGGGCGTCGGCTAGCGACTTGCCGTTCTCCAACGAGATCAGCTGCGCGAGCTCCTCAGCGCGCTCGGTCATCAGCTCGAACGCACGACGCAGGATCTCGGCGCGCTGCCGCGGCGGCACCGCCGACCAGGACTCCAGTACGCCCGCGGCGGCATCGACGGCGGAGGCGGCGTCCTCGGGGGACGCATCGGCAACGGTGGTGATCACCGTGTCGTCAGACGGATTGACCACGTCGATGCGCTTGGCACGGCTGCCGGGCAGCCAGGATCCATCGATAAAAAGGTCGTTGCGGTAAAGGGTTTCGGTGATGGCCAAAAGGTTCTCCTAGTTTTTGTCGGGCCTGGAGTCAGGCATCGTGCGGTCGCCCCGGAAAGCGTTCGTCATGATGGTGAACATCGCGGCCTGATCGAGCTGCCGGGGATTGTTGTCGACCAGCCGTTTGGCCAGCAGACCCTGCTCGGCGATCGTCGGCAGGTCTGCTTCGTTCACGCCAAGCTCGGCGATGGTCGGCACGGCGAGCCCATCGACGATGGCGTCCAGCGCTTCGATCGCCGACACGGCGTCAGTCCAGGGGTCAACGCCGGAGGCAACGCCGAGCGAGGCGCCGATGGCGGCGAATTCACTGACCCGGGCCGGAAGGTTGTAGCGGGTCACGTACGGCAACAGCGCGCCGACGCCGAATCCGTGTGGTGTGTGAGTGGCAGCCCCGATCGGGTACTGCAGGGCGTGTGCAGCCGATGTCCCACCGGTCCCTATCGCCACACCGCCGAGGAAGGACGCGAGCATCACGTCGCGGCGTGCATCGCCGTTCGACGGCTCCCGCTGGGCAGTCAACAGACTTCGCCCCATCAGTGAAAGCCCTTCCAGGGCAGCGGAATCGCTAAACATCGATTTCCCGATGAAGACCCGTTCCGAGCTAAGCTCTGCGGTCGGCGTGCGTCTCACAGCGGTGTACGACTCGACCAGGTGCACGACGGCATCGATTCCGGATGCGGCGGTGAGCGACGCTGGGCACGAGTAGGTTAGCTCGGGATCGCAAATAGCTGCCTGCGGCACAAGATGCGGGCTGGAGATGCCGACCTTCATGGCTCGGTCCGGATCGGCGATGACGGCCACAGGCGTGGCCTCCGAACCCGTGCCCGCGGTCGTCGGGACAGCGATGACCGGCAGTATGGGCCCGGGCACGGCGTTTTCCCCGTAGTAGTCGGACGGCTGGCCGCCGTGGGACAGCAGCAGTGCCACGACCTTTGCCATGTCGATGCAGCTGCCGCCACCGAACCCGATCACGGAGTCGATCGGAGTATGGGCCAGACCAGCGACGCATTCGACCACCCCAGACAGTGGAAGCTCAGGTTCCGTCCGGTCGAAAACGTTCACGGACACGCCATTGGCGTTGAGGCTGGCGGTCAGTTCGGCGAGGTCGGGCGATGTCCCAAGCCGGGCGTCCGTGCAGATCAGCACGTTGCGGCCGTAACCGGCCGTGATGGAGCCGAGCGCTCGGCGCTGTCCCGCACCGAACAAGATGGTGCGCGGTAGCCGCAGCAGTCCGCAGGACGTTCCGGACGCAACGGGCCCGATACCTCCTCCGTGTGGAGAGTCGGTGGTCGCGGTGAAGTTCATGGGGTGCCTTTCGAGTCAAAAGTTCAGGGGCAGCGTGCAGATCTCATCCCAGAGGGCACCGGGAAGCGTGATGCCCTCCGTGGCGGCGCGGTCGCGGCGGACATCCGATGAATCCCCGGGAGCCCGGACCGGATTAGCTGGATCGACCGGCGGCGATGTCCGCACGGCAGCCAGGTATTCAGAAACCGCCTCCCCGAAACCGGCTTCGGCCACGATGAACACATCGCCCTTATTGGACGGGTGGATCGAGTCGAGCGTGCCGACCACGTCGCGACCCAGTGCGGCCCCAGTGAGTGCGGTGACCAGCACCTCGAATGCGAGCCCTAAGCCATAGCCTTTGGCGCCGCCGAACGGGGCGATGGAACCACGCTTGGCCCGCTCGGCATCGACGGTTTCCTCTCCATCCTCGTCGAGGGCCCAACCCGGTGCTAGCTGGGCTTTGCGGTTGGCGTGGTCGTGGATCTTGCCCATCGACACCAGTGAGGTGGCCATGTCGAACACCAGGGGCCGCGGTTGCGCCGGCACTCCGATCGCAATCGGGTTGGACCCGACCATTGCGATCCGCCCGCCGTAGGGGTGCATAAGCGCCTCGCTGGTGGTCATGGCGATACACACTTGGCCACGGTCCGCGATTCTTCGCGCATACCATGCCAGCATGCCCAGATGGTTGCACGAACGCACAGCAGCCGCGGCGACGCCAGCACCGTTCGAGCAACGCTCCGAAATTGCGTCAAGGGCATGGACCCCGACCACAGGGCCGAGACCGTTCTGGCCGTCGACTGACGCCAGCGCATCCCCGCGCCAACTAATCCGTCCAATGGCAACCGGGTCAGCGACCCGGTTGCGGATCCGCTCGATTACCCTCGGCAGGCGCAACAGACCGTGGGACGGCAGCCCTCGGGCCTCCGCGTCGATGAGCAGATCGGCCTGCAGGTGTGCGTTCTCTGCGGGAACGCCCGCCGCAAGCAGCGCCTGTACCGCGGCCTGCATCGCGTCATCGAGACTGACGCGTACAGATTCAATTGCAATCAAGTTCCTACTCGTCTTCCACTAGGAAGCCGGGGCGGCGGGCTCTCCCGCCGCCCCGGCCTCTGCCTCTTAGCTCGGTCGAACGCCCTTTGGAGCGAACGCCGAGACCGTCTGAGATGCTCTCTCCCTGTGTACTCAGGCTCTCTGGCGTCGGCTGCCTCGGTGGCGCCAACGACGGCAGAATGTTCAATAAGCGCCTCTTCGAGGGACTTTGGCTTCGGACGTCTCGGAATCCGGGCACGTCCACCCTTGAACGGAACCTGTTCGCACTACGGTCCAGCCGGACGTTCCGCGCTTAGCTGGGCGCTGAGCAGGATTCCACCCTCCCACCGGCTAGCGCCCTGCTGGTAGTAAGCACCCACGATCTCGTCTACGGAAAGCGCGGCGAGTTCATCCACCGGGGACTCGAATAGACGCAGCTCGGCGTCAGCCGCCCACGGACGGCCGCTCTCAAGTTCGACCTCGCTGTGGACGACGAGCTCGTCGAGGCTATCGGCCCCTCCTATTTCGATGGACCTGAGCAAGCGGCTGTGCAGCAAGGGTCGACTCGTTACCGACGGGCCGCGGTCTACCTGCTCGCGCAATGTGAATCGGGCCTCAGCCAGTCGATGGTCGGCGGCAGCCAGGCTTGCGCCGAAGCGACCACCCGGCTCCACGCGCGGCGCCCGCCCATACGGGAAGGGTCGGGTCATATGGACCGAACCGATCTTCTTCGGATACCCCATGTGAATGCCGCGGCCGAGGGAGAAATCGCGGGTTACCCAAACGTAGGCGATCCGCGTGTATAGAACCCCCCGATACCGTGCCTTGACTGCTAGCAAAGCCTCGCCGTACTGGGACCGGATCGGGTCGAGGAGTTCCTCTCCCCCTTCGGAACAGGACTGGACATCGGTGAAGACCATAGCCACAAGGCCAGGGTCGTCCTCGTCCAAGGCCAACTGCTCGGGCAGCAAGGCACGAACATTATCGGGATTTGTACGGTACTCAATAGTCGCTGCGGTGGCTGCGTAATACCAAGGCGGCGGGGGGATCAGACTTGCACGTCCCTCCGGAGAACGCGGAAATAAAAAACCACTGGGCTCGGTCATGATGGGGTTCCTCTTTCAGGTAGTGCGCTGCCGCTGTGTTGGGAGGGGCAGCGCTGTCATGTTGTCGATGGATCTACGCCGGTGCAGGGTTCGAGCCCCAGGCAGACCTGGCGGCGCGGCGGTGGTCGGCTGCCTACTCGCTGACCGGTTCCTTGGTCCGACCTTGGGCGGCATCAAAAAGCGGAGTGTCCGGGGTTCCCGTGTTCCGCAGGGTAATGACGTTCTGGGCTTGGATGCGGATGTATTCCGCGTGGCTGCGTTCGGAGAGGAATGCCACGTGGGGGGTTACGAGAACCTTGGGGTGGCCGATGAGGGGATGTCCCTGTGGGGCGGGCTCGGTTTCGAGGACGTCCAGGGCGGCACCGCGGAGGTGACCGTTGTCGATGGCGTCCCGCAGCGCGTAGCTGTCGACAAGTTTCCCCCGGCTGACGTTGACCAGGACGCTGCCGGGACGCATAGTGGCAAGTGCTTCGGCGTCGATGAGGTGGTGGGTAGCCTCGGTGAGTGGGACGTGGAGCGAGACGACTGTCGATGTGCTGAGAACCTCTTCAAGGCTCGTGCGCCGTATCCCATCGCGTTCGAGGCTGGCGGCGGTCTGGGCTGTTTCGGGCAGGTATGGATCGTAGGCGATGACTTCGCCGAACAAAGGGCTGGCGATCGCGCCGACGCGGCTGCCGATTCTCCCGAGTCCGATAAGCCCAAGGCGCTGTTCACTCAGTCGTGGAAGGGCAGCGTCGGGCCGGGCCAGCCAGTTTCCCCGGGCGGCATTGTCGTGGAAAAAGGGCAGTTCCCGGACGACACTGAGGGCCATGGCGAGAGCGTGGGTTGCTACCTCTTCAGCCGAGACCCCTGGCAGCGCTGTAACCCATATCCCCCGCTCCCGGGCCGCATTGACGTCGACCTGGTCGGTTCCCATAGAGCAGAGGGAGATAATCTTCAGATCCGGCAGGGCGTCCATCATCGAGGCGGTCAGGCGGGCGTAGCTGATCAGGAGTGCTTCGGCTCCCCGGGCACCCTGGATGATCTCTTCCGGGTCTTCGGTTGCGAGGTATTCGACACGGTAGCCGTTCTCCTCGAGGAGGGCGATGCCAGCGGAGAATTCCATGTCCTCCAGGTCTGTGTAAACGGCGAGGGGGCGTGTATCAATGGACATGGCTAAGGAATCTCCTAGTGCGCTCGTGTTGGGGGTCGTCGAAGAATTCGTCGGGGGGCGCCACTTCAACAATGACTCCCTCGTCGAAGAGGGTGACTTCGTCCGCCACTCGGCGTGCGAAGCTGACCTCGTGGGTCACAACGACCATCGTCATACCGTCGTGGGCAAGGTCTTCCATAACCTTGAGTACCTCGCCGACAAGCTCGGGATCGAGAGCCGAGGTCGGTTCGTCGAAGAGGAGGACCGACGGGCTCATGACGAGCGCGCGGGCGATCGCGACGCGCTGCTGCTGCCCCCCCCCGAAAGCTCCGACGGATAGTGCCCGGCACGGTGCGCCAGGCCTACGCGGTCGAGCATGGCCATGGCGAGTTCTTCAGCGTCCTTGTGGTGGAGGCCCTTGACGGCAGTGAGGCCGAGCATGACGTTGCGCGCTGCGCTCAGATGCGGGAAGAGGTTGAACCGCTGGAACACCGTCCCGATCGACTGCCGCTCGCGGGCGAGGACCCGTTCGGGGTGGGCGTGGCCGCGGGCGTTGGGACCTCCGATCGGATTGCCATTCAGCAGAATGCTGCCGCTGTCTGCCGGCTCGAGCAGCGCCATGAGCCGGAGCATCGTCGATTTGCCCGAGCCGGAAGGGCCGAGCACTGCTTTGACCTGCCCCCGGTCGATGCTGAAATCGACGCTCTTGAGCACGGACTGGCCGTGATAGGCCTTGGCCAGCTCTCGGACCTCGAGCAATGGTCCGGGCGAGGCGGTGGCGCTCATGCACTCGCTCCTTTCTTGACGGTTTCCTCGACCGCCGGGTTGTCCACCCGGGCGGGGGACCTCCGCGAGGTCCAGAGGAACTTCTTCTCTACGGCACCCTGGATGAGAGTTAGGACCGAGACGATGATCAGGTAGTAAACGATGGCGACCGTGTAGAACTCGGCATAGCGGAAGGTGACGTTTACCGCAATTTGAGCTGTGGTGAGAAGCTCTTGGAGTGAGATCACGGAAGCCAGCGAGGATAGCTTTATGAGTCCGATGAACTCGTTCCCGGTCGGAGGGAGCGCTATGCGGACGACCTGCGGCAGGATGACCTTGGTCATCACCTTGGACGGAGACATCCCGAGTGCCCTTGCCGCGAGGTACTGGCCCTCGTCGACGCTCAGGAGCGCCGATCGGATAATTTCAGCCATGAACGCGGCCTCGACGATGCCCAGGCCGACGAACGCTGCAAGGAAGGGCGAGAACCAGTCCTGACGCAATACCGGAAAGAGTTGCGGCAACGCGTTCCAGATGATGAGCAGCACAAGAAGTGCCGGGATTGCCCGGAATATCCAGATGTACGCCGACGCGGCGGTTTGCGCCCACCGGTTGCCCGAGGTCTTCCCGAGGGCGAGCGTGAAGCCGATGAGCGTGGCGAGGATAAGGGAGAGCACCCCTACGCCGACGGAAAGCAAGGCGCCCTTGGCGAAGTCTAGGCTTGTGAGTTGTTGGAGAAGTATTCCGACATCGAATTCCATGGTATTGCTCCTTCTGGGCCCGCGTCAGCCGACGTCAACCATGGACTTGTCGAGCTTGTACTGCTCGGCGATCTTTGCAAGGGTTCCGTCCGCGCGCAATGCCTTGATGCCCTCGGCTGCGGGCGCGGTGAGAGTGTCGCCCTTGCGGGTGTACATACCGGTCTTGATGTCCTGCGGGTAGCCGCCGCGGACTGCCACGAGCTTGCCTTCGTTCTGTGACGCTATGTATGCGGCGTCCACGTCGGTTTCGACGAGCGCGTCCGCCCTGCCGTTGAGCACGGAGAGGACACTCTCGGAAACCTTGGGGTACTCGAGGAGCTTGGGCGCGGGTTTGCCCAATGCCGCGCAATCGGTTGCAAGGGACTTGACCTTCCCAGCATTCGCGCTCGATGCCTGGGCGGTTACGGACAGTCCGCAAAGATCGGTGGGCTTCGTGAAATCATTCTGCTTCGCTGTGGTCGTGACGATCATCGGGCCGGTTTTCGTCACAGCAGCGGCGTCAAACGTGGCAAGGCGGGTCTCATTGATGTAGAGACCGCTGAGCATGACATCGCAGCGCTTGCCCTGAAGGCCGGGCAGGAGGCCGTCGAACGCGCTCACCGCAAACTTAGCCTCAAGGCCCCAACGCTTGGCAAGGGCGCGCGAGACGTCGGCGTCAAAGCCAATGACGTCTCCGCTCGAGCCGTTCTCGTAGTAGTCCATCGGGGGGGGGACTCCGGGTCGGTGCAGACTGTGAGCTTGCCCGCTTCGATCAGCCCGGCAGGAGCGGGTCCCCCGGATGAAACCGATGACGCCGTGGACGGGCCAGAACACCCGGTTAGGGCAATGAGGGTCGCGGCAGCTGCACCCGCGACGGCGGAAAGGCGTAAAGGCATTGTGGACTCCAATTGAGGGGGCTCGAACAGCGAGCTGAGAACGTTGGGCCGAAGTGGCGATAATCACACGATAGCGCGGCACGCTCACTCGTGCAAGCAGTTTTCCAATATTCGTGTCGCCAAACTGCATATTTGACACTTGAATTAGGACTTTGAGGGAAAAACGTCACTGATTGGCGCTACCTGGTGCAGTCCTGCATATACTGGGTTTAACCCAAGGAGGACCGTGGCTAACGAGACCATTGACGAGGGCATTTTCCATGCGCTTCAGCAGGACGGCCGCGCTTCTTTCAGCGACCTTGCCCGGCGGCTGGGGATCCCGAGGGCGGTGGTCGCTGCCAGATTCGGAGAGTTGACCGCCTTCGGTGGCCTCAGGATCGCAGCCGCCGTGCACCCTCGCGTGCTTGGGTTCAACGCAATGGCCCGGCTCGCCGTCGAAACTTCACTCCCCACATCGGAAGTAGCCGGGGCAATCAAGGACATGGGCGGCTGTCACTTCCTGTCCCTCGCGACCGGCCGCGCCGGAATCGTCGCAGAGTTCACACTTCCTTACATTGCGGACCTCTACGAACGGATCGACCAGATCCGACGACTGCGAGGGGTCGAAGGAGTCGACACCCATATCTACCGCGAAATTGCCAAGAGCCAGCTCATTAGCATCGATCCCCCCACACCAGGCATCACGATCGATCAGACGGACCTCGGGCTCATGGCGATCCTCCAGGAAGACGGTCGAGCCGGATTCAACGCGCTCGGAAACGCTGTCGGACTTTCCACCAACGGTGCGCGTACCCGTGTTATGCGGCTAATTGGCTCGAACGTCATCCGCATCGGCGCGACCAGGCTGCGGCCCGGATCCCTCGCCATAGGGTTCGGAGTCAGGACATCCGGAGCACCAGATGAGGCCATCGCCTATTTCTCAGCCCTTCCGGAAACCGAATTTGTCGCCACATGCATCGGACGGTACGACTTCATAGCGACCGTCGTACTCGAAACAGCCGCTCAGTCGGTCAACGTGCGCGACGACGCTTTGCGCCTCCCATCCGTGCGCTCGGTCGATTCGTGGGTGCACACCTCCATCATCCACGAGCGCTACGAGCAAACCATCGATGCGCAGACTCCGGGGCCAGATACCACTTTGACCGACGATCAGCACGCATGACCCGATGAAGGATGGCAGGGCCGGGCTGAACTCGTCCTGACACTCGTCAAACCGACCGGCACACGACCCCGTCGAACACACCCCCTCAGGAAAGCACGGATCGCGCCAACGGCCGCGGCGTCCACAGCATTCTTGTTACCTTTCCGGTATGAACTGACCCGCGTGGATTGCGGATGCCCCGGGTGCGCGCAGACATTTCCTCCACAGGTTGCCGTCGGGGTCCTCGTTGACGTGGACGGGTCAGGGCACTGAGCCGCGGCCGGGAGCCGCTGATCATCACCCAGCGCAACACCGAGAAGCGGCTCCGGGCCGTCATGGAGTCCTACAGCCCTGCCGTGCTGTTGGCCGGCCGGCTGAGGATGCTCACCGGACATGTCAGGCACCTGACACTCATGGTCGGCACGGGCGAGAACCGCACATGGTTCCCGTCCGCGGCAGCCCTATGGCCGAGACCGGCCTGGCCTCGTCACCCGCCGCTCCGCCCTGACCCGGCAGGTGAGGTTTCGCTCCGCCAACAAAAGAACGCCCCACGATCGGCAAGGGCAGGGTACGTTGGGCCGCAAAATGGACGGCGGCACTGAATGCCTTCGACGGAAGAATAAACTAGATGCCAACCGAAGATCCACCGCTAGATGGACGCCCCTCTAGAATGAGTCAGGTTGTGCCAAGCTGACGACAACTTTGTCCTACTTTCACCCACTCCATTGCCTAACGGCCCCAACTACAGGCTCTGTAGCCTCGTACGTATGACCGATAACTCACCTTCGCATGTCAAGAAGTCCTCATCACCTAGCCCGACTGTCGGCGCCTACTACTTTCCCAATTACCATGTCGATCCCCGAAATGAGGACTGGCATGGAACAGGGTGGACCGAGTGGGAACTGGTAAAGCGCGCCGAGCCACGCTGGGATGGTCATCAGCAACCGCGCATCCCGTTGCGCGGTTATGAGGACGAGGCGGATCCCGCCGTCATGGCGGACAAGATCGCGATGGCCACGACTCACGGTGTGAACGCGTTTCTCTTCGACTGGTACTGGTACAGTGGCCGACCTTACCTGCAGCGCGCTCTTGAGGATGGGTTCATGCCTCGAGCCGAGGCGGGCGGCATCCAGTTCGCATTGATGTGGGCAAACCACGACTGGACCAACATTCACCCCATGAAGCGGGGGACGCCGCAGACAATCCAGGAGCACGGTGGCCTCGATGCCGACCAGTTCCGTGCTGCGACCGACTACATGATCGACCAGTACTTCGGACATCCGAGTTATCTGCACATCGATGGCCGCCCGGTACTGCAAATTTACGACCTTCCTACGTTGGTGCACGGATTGGGCAGCATTGATGCCGCTCGCGCCTCCCTTGACGACTTGCGCAAGCGCGTCGCTAATGCGGGGCTAGGCGATCTCCATCTGAACGCCATCGTGAAGGATGTCACCGTCCTGCCGCAAGAAAGCGCCGGCTTCGACGGGCCGGGCTTGGTCGCCGCCCTTGGCTTCGACAGCGCGACCTCCTATGTGTGGGTTCACCATGTCGAGCTGCCTGAACTTGAGACGCCGTATTCTGCGGTCGCAGAAGAAGCTGCGGACGGTTGGGAAGTTCTCTCGTCGCGCTACAGTGTCCCCTACTATCCCAACGTCACGGTCGGCTGGGACTCCTCGCCCCGCACGGTGCAGTCCGATCTCTTCGACCCGGCCCAAGGCTATCCCCACACCAACACCATCGCCGAGGCCACACCGGCGGAGTTCGGGAAGGCGCTGGAGCGAGCCCGCGCCTTCGCTCAGCAATCCGGTTCGCCCCTGGTCACCATTAACGCCTGGAACGAGTGGACCGAGGGCACGTATCTTGAGCCCGACACGCTCCATCTCCACGGCCATCTTGAAGAGATACTTCGCGTCTTCGGAGGCCACAAGCTCTGAATCCCGTTCGGCGCACCGCCCATTAGACGTGAGTGGAGGGATCCCGTTGTTGCGCTACGCGAAGGGTCCGGGCTGTGAGACTTGCAGCCCGGACCCTGTCGCACGTGGCACTCGGTCCTCCTCCGGTCACCAGTAACCACTTCACTTTGGTGTTTCTGGACACCGCAGGACTACTGCACAACGCGGAATTTCCCAAGTTGCGGAGCATTCACTGTGGACACAATCCATACCGGTTGAACGAACAATGACTGAATTCCAATGGAGAAACCAAATAAAACGTGCAGAGCCGCACGGATCCTATGCGCACCTACGTCCGCACAATCTTCCGACGTTTCGCCGCGTCTTCGGGCGTCCTGCATGCGGCCGGAAGCGTGCGGGGCACGTGGGAGAGGCGGTGTTTGAGCGTGGTCCTCTGATCACGTCCGCCGCGGGTGTCTGCTGGGCAGGCTGGAGACCGGTAACACGATTTTGGTGGTGAACCCGTACGCGGACCCTGCCGAAGTCATGGCGGCGGGCGCCGAACCGTCAGTCCTGGCCGATGCCCTCTCGCGTGCGGATGTCCTGTCGTTGCATGCCCCTGCCCTGCCGGAGACGCGGCACATGATCGGGGCGGCGGAGCTTGCGCTGCTTCGGCCGGGAGCGACGCTGATCAACACTGCCCGCGGGTCGCTGGTGGACACCGCGGCTCTGGAACGGGCGTGTGCCTCGTGTCGGCTGGACGCCACACGAACGTATCCCAGTGGGTCCGATTCCAGCCGGTGTACGGTGACTGAGCGAAGTCAGGCTCGAGGTTCATGGCTGCAGCCAGACTTTCGAGTTGCGGGCAATGCCGAGAGATAATCAGCTTGACAAGACGGGCCCGGACTTCCTCCGACCTCAGTTCGTCGGTCATTGATTTCTACCGTGAAGTTTTGTTCATTGTTCTTTCCATTGGAATTCTGGCCACAACGGTTGCCCGCGGCCGTTGACTAAGTCGCGGCCTGGCGCGCTGCCGCAACCTCTGGCAGTTCAGGGCGTGCCTCGCGCGAGACTTCCTCAATCAGGCGAAGCAGTGTCCCGGCGTCGCGAGCTAGCTGGGTCGCTGAGTCGCCGAGAACGAATTCGAACAGGACATCGTTGAGGCTGCGCTGCCCGTGCATCCGCTCCAGAACCGCGCACCACAAGTCAAATCTGTCCGCGAGCGGTCTCCGCTCGTCCGTGGGCCACCACGAAAAGGCATGCACGGCAAGCACGTTCCCGGCCAGCAGGTCCAGGCCCCTGAGCGCCTCCACATCAGGCATTCCCTGGGGTGGCTGCCAATACGTTCCCAGCCCTCTCTCACGTTCGATCTCCGACAGGAGCGCCGCAGTGGACTCGGCACGGTCAGTCAGGGTTCCGCCGTGGAACTCAAGTCCCACCAACACGTCCGCAGAAGCTGCTGTGTCGGTGAATTCCCTGGCATCGTGGACTACCCCCGCCCAGTGATGAGGCTCCGCGGCGGCCGAGCCTCGTGTGCCCGCCCAGACCCGTATCCGCGGTGCTCCCAACGCAACGGCCGTTTCTACCACTGCCTCCTGTTCCGACCCCGTGCTAGAGCCAAGGCGAAGGTAGGAGCCGTAAGAGGCAACTGCCAGTCCCCCATCGACTGTACGATCCCTGACCTCCTTGGCGCAGACGACGTCGCCGGCTGGCACGTGGATGTCACCGCCCCACTCAATCGCTTTCAAGTGGGCGTCGACTGCAAAGCGGATAACGTCCGCAGGAGCGTGCGAACGAAACGTCACCGAGCATAGGCCAGGCCGAATCTCCGAATTTCTAGACACCGATGGCCCTTCCGATCGAGACGGGCGCATTAGGAGCTCACCCCAGCCGGGGACGGACCAGAAGCGCCTGAAAGTTCCGGTGGTGATGCCGAACCGAAGACGCGACGGATCTGCTTAAGGTGTCCAGCGCCGTGCAGGGTGTCGGGCTCAAGGTGGCTGCCCTCGGTCCATTCGTTCCAGGCGTTGATAGTCGCCAAAGGGACTTTCGTCTTTTCGACGAACGCGCGCGCGTTGTCGAGTGCCAATCCAAAGTTCTCCGGAGTGGCAGCAGAAATGATGCTTGTGTGAGGGTCGCCGAGTCGAGGGTCGAAGCGGTCTGACTGGACTGTCCGCGGCGAGGGGTCCCAGCCGAGAGTGACGTTGGGGAGGTACGGGACATCGAATCGGGCCGTCAGAGTCTCCCATTCAAGGTGAGCCCACGCCAGCATCTCGGAGTAGAGAGCTTGCAACTTCGGCATGGCGTGGTGGTGTACCCAAACGTAGGAGGTCCTACTGTTGAAACCAGGTTCGTTTATGGGAACCACTTCGTCCACCGAAATGCCATCCTGGGCCGGCTTAGTCCGAACTGTGGCGTTGAGGTGAATCTTGGGCCAGCCGGCTCGGGCGGCGCGCACCCGCTGTCCATCCGAGGCCGTCACACTTTAGCCACCCTGGCCACGACCTCGCTCCAAGGGCGTTTCTCACAGATCCAGACGAATGCTGGGTACTGTTTGCCCCATTTCTGGACCTCTGGGGCCCGCCATCCCTAGCTTCAGCGAGAGCAGACGGCACACGCTCGGCGTTGCCTACTGCCGGTTAAGCCACTCAACCACACGGTCGATGCTGCGCTCGGCTATGCCGTCCTCCGGACGGTTCAGATGACCGTGTTCGGTTCCAGGTTCTGTAATTACTTCTATCGATGTCCCTGCTTCGGCAAGGTTTGAGGCGAAGGCCTCACCGGATACTCGGAGTTCATCGGCTTCGTTGTTGATCATTATGGTCCGAGGGAATCCCCGGAGTTGTTCAATTGCGGCGATGCCTGGAATGGCTGCTGCTGGACCGTCGGAGGCAGGCCCTCCCAGGAAATTCTCATACATTCTGAGCACACTCCGGGGAGAAAAAACTTCGGGATCCGCCAATCCGGCCAACAGGGATGTGATATCCGAAGGCGTGGGAGGCTGCACGGCGTGAAGCGTTGGATAGGCGAGGAACGCGCCAACTGGGATCGCATTCTGAGGGCCCGCGGCCTCAATCAGCCGCAGCATTACTCCAGCTACGAGGTTTCCGCCGGCACTTGCCCCGCCGAGCACCAGCCTTGTGGAATCGATGGCGAGTTCTGGCGCGTTATCCAGTGTCCAAGCCCATGCGTCCAGGACATCGTCGGAGGGCGCGGGCCAATGGACGCCATTCCCGCACAGTCTATAGTCCACGCTAACCACAGTCACTCCACGGGCAGCGAACGCCCTTGCAGTGTAATCCGCTTCCGGCCACTCCAGGGTTCCATGAGTGAAACCACCGCCGTGTACCCAGACGAGCCCCGCGCCTTCCGGCGCACGAACGTGGTCGAGGGGATTCGTTACTCCGGGGTAGACACGCACTCGGACAGGTCCTTCGCGGCCATCCACGATGTGATCCGTGGCGTCTCCCACTTTCGAGGCAAGACGGTTTTGGGCTTCCGACATTGGGGTCCATATCTGCTTACAGCGATTTATGAATCGATTCAGAATGAACCCTAGGATGCGGAAATAGGATTGTCAATGGCACGAATAGCAGACAGCGGCCAGCGGGAAGTGTGAGGGTCATTAAGGCAGGCTGCGAGCGACTCTATGATTTCGTGATCTTGTTCCCCATGCTCGACCGCGCCATTTGCGTTAGCCATGTCGCGTTCCGTTAGCGCGGCGATCAGCGCGGCCATCCTCTGGCCTCCGGAGACCTCGAACATGTCGGACGCGACGACGGGGACCAGCTGTCCTCCGCTTGCGCGCAACCGACTTGTCTGACTCCGATTCAGGAGCTTCCCTTTTGGCCACGCTTCTTGTAGCTTGCGGAAGACATCCCACAGATTTCCGTTGCGGAGCAAACCCTCCGGCTTCTGGTGCCCAGTTCTGCGGGAGGTCAACTTTGTCCCACTTTGGCACAACCTCACTCGTTCCGTAAGCGGTAATCCGCCAATAATGTGGGAGTTGCGGCGTTCGGGCCAATACAAACGTCAGGCAACTGAATGCCAGCGTGGGTCTCATGTTTCACGGCGGCGACGGGGTGGGCGGCGAGAAGACCACGACGATGGAGAAGATGTGCTGACTTTGCTTAAGTTCACGGCCATCATATCGCCCTGGCGTTCGGTGAGGAGCTACGGAAAATGTAGGGACGCCTGGAACTAATTCCCGGCTCCACCGGCCAAACGCCGCTACTGGAAGTGTTACTGGATGTATTCCGGAAAGTAGGAGAACACAAAGATGGCTCATGCAACAACGAACCGTGATCAATGGCTGGAGTGGATGTTGCAAATCGGCAAGCCGGTGCTGAGTGCATTGGCCGAACGCAGGTTGAAGGAGCGGATGCCCGTCCAAGGCATGGGGGACGATCGTGGCGAGTACACCTACCTGCAAGCGCTCGGACGGTTACTGGCCGGGATGGCGCCTTGGCTGGAACAGACGGGATTATCCGGCGAAGAAGAGGAACTCCGCAGCGAGATGGCACGTCTGGCGAGAGAAGCCATTGATTCTGCCACTGACCCGTCGTCGCCGGACTTTATGAATTTTGCGCACGGTCATCAGCCTGTCGTCGACGCTGCCTTCCTGTCTCACGCCATGGTCCGGGCACCAAAGGAACTGCTTGGTGAGCTTGAAGGACGCGTGAAACAAAATGTAGCCGATTGCTTGAGAGCTACTAGGTCGAGAAAACCTGCCTATAACAACTGGCTGCTGTTCGGAGCCATGACGGAGACGGCCCTGTCCATGCTTGGCGAAGAGTGGGATCCGATGCGGATCGATTATGCCCTGCGTAAGCATCAAGAATGGTATTTAGGGGATGGAGTCTATGGGGATGGGCCGGAATTTCACTGGGATTACTATAACAGCTTTGTCATTCAGCCCATGATGGTTGATATTTTGCAAACAATGGGAACGCAATCGCCGGATTGGGAGCAGATGACGGCTGACGTAGTTCGCCGTGCGGCACGGCACTCGGCCCAGCAGGAGCGACTGATTTCTCCGGAAGGCACCTTCCCTCCGATAGGGCGATCGCTTGCTTACCGGTTCGGTGCATTTCAACTATTGTCCCAGGCTGTTCTGCAAGGTTTTCTTCCAGAGGAGATCGCACCCAACCAGGTTAGATGCGCGCTGACGGCAGTGATCCGCCGGATGATAGAAGCCCCGGGAACCTTTGACCCGGACGGCTGGCTGCGGATCGGGTTTTGCGGCGATCAGCCGGGTATCGGCGAGGCATACATCTCTACAGGAAGTTTGTACCTATGCGCTACGGTGTTTCTGCCTCTCGGCCTGCCGCCAGAGCACCGCTTCTGGCAGGGCGAAACGGATTGGACTGCAAAACGGGCCTGGGCCGGTGAGCCCTTCTCGACGCACTAGTCCGGGGTTTCATGACACATCGCTGAGGGCGTGTTCAGTAGGGAAAGGGTGCCCAGAACCTGCTGCTCTTGGAAGAAATCGACGCACCGGGTTTCTTTGACTTCGTCCTGACCGATGTTGCCCAACACCACCAGGCCGCTTGGTTCTTGGTGGTTCGTGGGGAAAAGGATTCCCAGGATGAGTGTCATGCTGCCATCTGTACGGCACTTCTCAAGAGAATAACCGTCGTCGCGCCGGTAATTTTCAGTATCTCGATCTCTTTCCACCACTTGCTGACGGTGCGGTAGGGCCGGTTCGTCTCTCGGGGTTGGGCGGCTGCCTTGACAAGTTCCTCGAATTCGCTCTGCGCCGTCGCAGCGTCCTCCATGGAGCCGATGCGCAGCAACATTTCGGCCAGCCCCTTGACCTGTTCGGAGAGGTTCTGTCGTCTCGCGATCACGGCCTGGTTGGCCAACGCCGCCGACGGTTCGTTCGCCACAAGTTGCATGGCCAGCCGCCAGGCCAGAGTCCGGGCGAAGAGCCACTCCTCGCCGCCCGCGCGGTCCCGGCCGTCCGCGGCGCCAAGCACGTGGACCGAGTCGAGGGTCTTTCGAATCGTGGTCATCCACGCGAGAACGCATCCAGCCCTTCGATTCGGGGTCCTGGAAGGAGCGCACGCGCGCCGGTTCCTCTCAATACCAGCGGCACTTGGACCAGAGGACCTCCACAGGACCAGCGACCAGAGTGTCCTTGATCAGCTGGTAGCCGCATTCCTTCCGCCTTGACGCGACCACCCCACCCCAGCGGAAGGAATCCCAGATCCTGGATCGCCTCAACCAAGCTGTCCCGGAGAGGCAGAACCAGACGCCGCAGAGAGATTCAACACCAGCACCGGCAGGACTTTTCGTTTGCTTCCTTCGTTCCGACGGAATTGAAATATTTCACCAGTCCCAACTGAGTATTGACCCATGTTCTGAGGAGGGCTATGGTTTTCGTATTGAAATGATTCAATTTCGCATCCTCTTAGTCATGCAAAGGAGCTTGACATGCGTCGTACCTCAAAGACTCCGGCGGCACTTCTCGCCGCCGCGGCCCTCGTCTTGACTGCACTCGCTGGATGTTCTACCTCACCATCCCAGCCGAGCGGGACTGTTTCGCTCACCTGGTGGGGCTGGAACATCGTCAACAAGGATCAAATAATCCACGAGTTCGAGACTCAGAACCCCGGGATCAAGGTCACCTACAAGAATTTCGACTACACGAACTACCTGACAGCACTGCGACCCGGCCTCTCCTCTTCCGATGGCCCGGACGTGTTCCAACTGCAGCCCGGTGACCTGGTGGGAACATTCGGACCTTTGGCTGTACCGGTCGACACTCACATAGCCAAGGACGCAGGTCCGGACTGGGCATCCAAGTTCAACCCGGCCGGACTCGACCAGCTCAAGCTCAATGGCAAGCAGGTTGCCCTCCCGTCCTATATGTCGGCGGCCGGCCTCGTCTACTACAACAAAACGATTTTGGATAGGTATGGTCTGAGCGTTCCGAAAGACTTCTCAGAATGGAAGAAGGTCTGTCAGACCTTGCGGGCGAACAAAGTCGACTGCCTCGCCCAAGGGGCAAAGGACGCCTGGGCGAACACGGACGTCTTCCTCTCACTAATCAACAGCATTGCTCCAGGAAAAGTGTATGAAGCGATTAGTGGAAAGACTTCTTGGACCGGGGTGTCTTTCAAGCAGGCCATGGATGCCTGGTCCGAACTGTTCACCAGCGGCATCATCGCGCCAGGCGCCACTGCCGCGAGTGAGTACCCGGACGCCCAGACAACATTTCTGGGGAACAAAGCCGCGTTCATTGCCTTGGGAACCTGGAACACCCCGGCGACGATGACCAAGACGGGGCAGGCCCAGATCCAGGACACCGTCACCGCTAAGATCGACGGGCTGTTCCGGAGCGCACCGTTCCCCGCACCGATCGCTGGTGGCACACCGACGCAACTGTTTGGTGGGCCAGACAACGGCTATTCTGTCTCTGCCAAATCCCAAAAACAGGACGCTGCATTCAAATTGCTTGAGTTCCTCACAGTCGGCGATGGCCAGAACATTCAGGCCGCCGCAGGCAACATCCCCGCCATCAAGTCCATCAAGGTGTCGACTTCCGACGTCATCGATCCCAGCCAGGTCGCTGACATCGAAGGCCAGCAGGCCGGCGTCTCGCAGCTCGTCGGCCTGCGGCAAATCCCCTACGGCGATCTGTCCGCTGCGATAGGCCAGGCGCTTTCAGGGGTTGCCGCAGGGACCACAAGTCCGGCAGATGCGCTGACGCAGATCCAAACGGCTTCCGACAAAACCAAGCGGTAGCCCTCATCAGACGGTAAATGGACGGCTGCTGGTTCAGCCTTCCCCACCGCAGGAAAGAAAGAATGATGAGCAAGCAACTTGAGGGCAAGACTGCCCCCGCAGCAGCAAGCTTCCAGAAGGCCGCGACTCGCGGGCCGTCCACACCTCATCGGCGTCGCCGTGGTCAGATCACCGTCTATCTGTGGGCTCTGCCGGCCCTCATCCTGGTTATCGGCGTCGTTCATTTTGGAATCGCAGCAAATGGCTACTATTCACTGTTCGATTGGTCAGGTGTCGGAGACCCCACCACGTTCGTCGGCATCGACAACTACACGACAGTTACCAGCGACCCTGAGTTCTGGCAATCTCTCGGGAACACTTTCGTCTTTGCCGTTGTAACCGTTACCGTCCAGATGCTGCTGGGCCTAGGGCTTGCGGTGCTGGTCCGAACCCAAACCCGGCTTCGAACCGTCCTGCGCACATTGGTGTTCGTCCCCGTCGTCCTGGCCCCGGCGGTAGTTGCGACGTCGTTCCGCTTTCTTCTCACGCCTGACGGAGCGTTCAACCAGTTCCTGGACTCATTCGGCTTTTCTGGTTTCGAGCAGCCTTGGCTGGCGGACCCGAAAACCGCGTTGATGACCATCATGGCGATCAATATCTGGCAGTACACCGGTTACAGCTTCCTCATCTATGACGCTGCCCTCGGCCAAATCGACAGCGCTATCTTCGAGGCCGCACGCATCGATGGTGCTTCCACCGGGCAACTTGTGCGATTGGTCGTGCTCCCGATGCTCAGCGGCTCACATGTAGTTCTCGTGGTCCTGGGATTCATCAGTTCACTGAAGGTGTTTGACCTGGTGTTCCTGACCACCGGCGGTGGGCCCGGCACCACAACCCAGGTACTCACCGGATACATCTATCAACAGGTCATCTCGCAGTTCCACGCAGGGGTGGGAGCAGCCGTATCGATTGTTCTCGTCCTTATCGCGCTGCTTTTTGCGGTACTGCAGGTCAGGCTCTCAACTAGGGAATCGAGGTAGGCGTGTTTCGTTTCCAGAAGCTCGCAGGCAGGATACTGAGCCAGATGCTCATCGTCCTCGCCATCGTCATTCTTGCCATACCGATCTGGTTGATCGTTCAACAGTCCTTGACCGGGCGAGGCCTCGGCAACTACTGGATCGTCTTCTCGACGACTCCATTCCTGCGTTTCTTCCTCAATAGCCTCATTGTGTCCGTGTCCACGGTGGTGCTGGTGATGTACTTTGCGCTTACCGCTTCATACTCCTTTGCCATACTCCGTCCCAGGGGTACCCGGACTGGTTTCACCATCATCTTGGCTGGGCTGGCGCTCCCCGGCATCGCTCTGGTAGTTCCCCTCTACTACGCGGTCCAGGCAGCGGGCCTACTGAACACCTACTGGTCGGTCATAGTACCGCTCACAGTGGTCTCGATTCCGTTCGGGGTGCTTGTCGGAACCAACTATATTCGTGGTTTACCAGCCGAACTCTATGAAGCCGGCCGACTCGATGGTGCCAATTCATGGCAGTTCTTCTGGAGAATACTTGTCCCTGTGTGCCGCCCGATCCTGTCGGTTATCGCGATATTCACTTTTCTCGCAGCCTGGAACGAGTACTTGTTTCCCCTCATATTCATCCAGTCCACGGACCTGCAGGTCCTGACTCAAGTCCCAACATATTTCCAAGGTGAGCGACTCGTTGATACGCCCAAGCTCTTCGCGGCCAACATTCTCATTTCGATACCGATAGTCATCGTTTTCATTGTTTTGCAAAAGAACTTCCGAGCCGGCGTTTCCGCCGGAGCCGTCAAATAGCCACCGTCCCCAAAGGAGAACAATCCGTGCCACGCCCCACGATCCTGGCTTACTACTTCCCCGACTGGCACCATGATCCGCGAAACGCCGAGTGGTTCGGTCAAGGATGGGACGAATGGTCGCTCCTCGAATCTGCCGGCTCACGATTCCAAGGACACCGCCAGCCCAGGATGCCCCTGGATGGTCCGTTCGATGAAGCAACTCCGGCCGCCGCGTCAGCGCAGATTGAGCTTGCGCGGAACTATGGCGTGGATGGTTTCCTGGTCGACTACTACTGGTACGACGACGGTCCTTACCTTCAGCGGGCGCTGGATGAGGGACTTCTGGCAGCTGGCAACAGCCGAGACATCGAGTTCGCCCTGATGTGGGCGAATCACGAACTTGTCGATATCTTCCCGCACGACCACCCTGGCAACGCCCAGGCCACCCGTCTCAAGAATGGTGCTATTGATAGGGAGTCGTTCGAAGAGATGGTCCGGCACATCATCCCTGCCTATCTGAGCAAGCCAAATTACCTCACTGTCGAGGGAAGACCGTGGTTCACGATTTATGACCTTGCTAATTTCGTAGTCGGAATGGGAGGCACGACGCAGGCAGTCGAGGCTTTGACTTGGTTCGATGATCACGTGAAGCAGGCAGGGTTCCCGGGAATTCACCTTAATGCCGTGTTGTGGAAGGGCGAGGTCCTACCAACGAGTGCCGCGCCGCATGCCCCTATTGACCTCGTACGCCAGCTCGGATTCCGTTCAGCGACATCCTATGTCTGGGTTCACCACGCGGACCTTTCCCACTTCTCATTCCCGGCGGCGGAAATCGCACCGTTAAGAGACTCTGCCTTTGCTGAGTACGAGAAGTACGCCGCCCAGTTGGATATACCGTTCTACCCGAATGTCACTGTCGGGTGGGATCCGTCGCCCAGAACTCAGCAGACAGAAGATTTCCAACGGGGCCGATACCCATGGACACCCGTCTGGGACCCGACGCCCGAGGAGTTCAAAGAAGGTCTTCTGCAGGCCAAGGCTTTCCTTGATCGACACGACAGCCCCCACCCTGTCGTAACTATCAACGCTTGGAATGAATGGACGGAGGGCTCTGTGCTCCTTCCCGACACGTTCCACCGCCACGGCTTCCTTGAAGCAATCAAGGACGTATTCGGCAGCAGCGACCACAAGCCGAAGAAGGAAGAAATCGGTTCCGCGCTATCGTGAGGTTTCAGATTAATATCAGAGGAGTCAGGATCATGGGGAAGAGCGTCACCATCAAGGACGTGGCCACCCTTGCGGGTGTGTCGCTGGGGACGATGTCGAACTACCTCAACGGTACGAAAGTTGTCTCGTCTGCTACCCGGGCACGGATAGAACTTGCCATCAAGCAAACGAAATTCGTCCCAAACCGCTCCGTCCGGTCGTTGCATGGTAACCGTACGCACACCCTCGCACTGTTGGTTCCTGATGCTGCCAACCCGTTCTTTGCCGAGCTTGCACGGGGCGTAGAAGATATCGCGCGCGCGCGGGGGTATCTCCTCATCTACTGCGACACCGCGGGAGATGAGGAACGCCAACGCCACTATGTGAGGGATCTTGCCGAGATGCGGGTCGGCGGGCTCATCATCTCGTCAGGCGCCCTGAATCCTCCAAATGTCGGCGAACTCGAACATGTGGAAACACCCGTTGTAGTAGTCGGCCAGGAAGGAATGACCCTCAGTACATCGTCGGTTGTGATCAATCAACACCACGGCGGATACCTGGCGATGAGGCACCTCCTTGACCTCGGCCACAGGCGAGTGCTTTTCGCAGGAGGACCTGGCGGCAGTCGTGCCTTGCAGGCACGCTATGAAGGGGCCCTGCTCGCCCTGCGGGAATCTGGTGCGGACCCCTCACTTCTAACTCGTGTCGACGCCACCGGCCGCACCATCCGGGAACGAAGCGCATTGGCCGATATCATCACGGCGATGGACCCGCGACCGACGGGAGTCCTCTGCGGGAATGACATGATCGCCATCGCAATCGTCAATAGGCTCACTCGCGAAGGCTGGTCCATACCCGCGGACATCGCCATCGTCGGATACGACGACATCAGCGACGCCCAACTCGCCGTAGTTCCCCTCACCACAGTCAAGCAACCAGCCTACGAAATTGGCGAGGCCGCCGCCAGGTTGCTCTTTGCAAAATCCGAAAGTCCCGACGCTCCGAACAGACGAATCAGTTTCACCCCAGAACTTGTTGTACGCGAGTCGACAGTGATGCCAGGGCGGCCTTTCTGAAAGCTAACTGCAGCCACATAGGGGCTGTCTAGGGCGCTTCTTGGTCACTGCGGGTGTGTTCTCACGGCGCCGCCGCGAGAGTCGGGAAGCAGCAGCATTCTCGACCGTCGCTCCCCCAATCCCCTGAAAAGCCCGCCGGGTCGAGGCCGAAGCCATCGCCGACGTCGAAATGCACCTCGAAGACGGGGTTTGCGCGTCAGATACCCCAACGTCGCGGCGATCGCGAGTGAAGCGGCTTCAAGCGTTGCTGAGCGTTCATGCGCTGTTTGCACGTCCTCGATCACCTAACAGATACGATCGGTCAGCCGCGCCCCGGCGGACGCTGCAACCGTCCAGAACTGTCGTGGATTATTCGCTGCGACGGGTCAGGTGGTTTCGCATACTGCACCCGCCGCCTTCGCCCCTTAGCAGAGTCACCTCCCTGGCAGACGACGAGAGTGGAAACTGGTGTACCTGACCCGAACGCCGCGCCGTGATGAATGCACCCACGCCGGGGCCATGGAAACGAAACGACCCGGCGGCGAGCCCCGGAACCGCAGACCGGAGATCCGTTCATGACAACCGAGCCGCGGGCCGTGGATTCCGGCGGCGGGCAGCCGCGATCGGCACAAGCAGTCACGACAAGCAGAAGACCGTCGGACCCAAACACGCCCGACGCCCTCCGCGTGCTGTATTCGGACAGGGACTTGTCGTGGTGGCCCGTTCTGTTGTTTCTGCCTGCAAGGGGTGTTCTGTCCTTCCTCGCTCAGGCATTCACCGCTGCCGTACTGTGGTCCACCGGCAACCCGACACCTTGGGAATCCTCTCAGGGCTGGTGGACCGTCTACGGTACCCTCACGGATGCAGGGTGCCTGGGATTGCTGGTACTCCTGCTCAGGCGGGAGGGACTGCGCCTCCGGGACACTTTCGGCTTTACGCGGACTAGTCTGGGCCAGCAACTGCGTTCCATCCCGCTCTATCTACTGGCCCTGCTGCCCGCCGTCGCGGCCGCCAGTCTGGTCACTCTCCCCTTCTACGGGCCCGCAGCGCTTCCGCCCCAGGTCACCGCGATCCACCTGCCGGGCTGGGCAGCCGTCTATAGCTTCACGGTCTGGCCGTTCCTGTGGGCTTTCACCGAAGAGATCACCTACCTCGGGTTCCTACTGCCACGCCTTCAAACCCGCACCGGCAGAACCTGGAAGGCGGCGGCAATCATCATATTTTTCTGGAGTGCCCAGCACCTGGTGATCCCCTCCATCCTGGACATGACCTATCTCATCTCACGGTTTCTCGGCGCGCTGCTCATTACCGCAGGCCTGACGACGTCTTTCGTGCTGCTGCGCCGCCGGCTTCTGGCCACTACGGCGGTCCACTGGCTCAGCGACGCCTCCACCGCAATACTCACTACCCTTATCCTCGGCCGATGACTCCGCGACTGCGGCCCGCAATTGCGGGAAACGGTCGAGGAGATCTCGACCGTCGGTGGGTTCCAATCCAAAACTTCGCTCGGCGCTCCGCTTACTTCCTCGCGAACTTTTGAATCGTTGCCGGTTCCCCAAGTTGCACTCCGGCCCCTCATGCCCAGCAGCGGTCCCCGTATTAGAACCACGCCGATACCTAAGGGCACAAAACCCCTGCCGATGTCCTCAGTTTCATCTCCTGGGCTTCTGGCCCCAGGAAAGCCTTGTGTGCATCACTCTGGACACCAACCATATTGGCGTGGACCTTCCCAAGCACGACGGCGGCGAAAGCGCCCATGCGCGGACAGTCGCCGGTTATCTAGCGAACGACACGAATGCCACCAGCGCTCGTGGTGGCTGCCACCTGCCGGCCAATCGTGGGTACTCGCCTGGGTCCGTCACTACGACACTATGCTTCGCAAGCCATGACCGCGTGAAGGCGACGAGGTCCAGCCGAACCGCTGCAGGGGATCTGGATGCTGCGGTGCGGTAACGGCTCCCCCGAATTTGGGTGAAACCCGGAAGAGGCCCGCCGGTTGAGCAATGCGCACATCGACACTCTTCTCGCCGCAGCCTTTCGTCAACTGCCGGAGGAGACCTCATCGTGAGGCCAGCCGACGAGCTGACGGGCTGAGCCCTGTCAAGCTCGCCACTCCGAACCTTCTGTCAAGGGTGAGGGAAACTCCGACACCTTTGGCGCGCTCAGGGCCCCGGAAAAGGAACTCGGGGAACCGATTTTCGAAACGGTCCGGCGCCGCACCGTGTCCCGTTCGGGGTCCTCCACCGGACGCCTCCCGGTAGCTTTGAGCCACCGTTCAGATCCGCGGGATTCCGCCCTCGCGGGATTCCCGTATACCCTGCCCGAATTAATGCCCGGCGAAGGGGGGCCTTATACGCTACAGTCCAAAGCATCCTCATCGGCACGCTCGCTGCTCGACCAGCTCTCAAGACCTCACCGCCCAGCGCAATGCCCTCTTGGCCGCCGGCGTGGACCCCGATGCGATCCACGTCGACCACGGGTTCACCGGCACCAAGCGCGACCGTCCCGGAGTGGGTGAGGCCCTGGCCGCGTACCGTGACGGCGACACACTCGTGGTGACCAAGCTCGACCGCCTCGCCCGCTCGCTTCCGGACGCGAGGGACATCGCCGACGAGCTCACCCGTAAGGGAGTGACCCTGAATGTCGGCGGAAGCATCTACGATCCGCACGACCCCGTGGGCAAACTGCTGTTCAACGTCGTAGGCATGGTCACCGAGTTCGAATCCGACCTCATCCGTGCCCTGACCCGCGAAGGCATGGCGGTCGCGAAGGTCAACGGGAAGCTTCGAGGTCGCCAGCACAAGCTCTCCAAAAAGCAGGAAGTCCACCTCGTGAGCCTCCACCAGGGCGGCAAACACGCCACGACCGAGATCGCCGAACTCTTCGGCGTTGCCCGCTCCACCGTTTAGCGCGCGATCCAGCGCGCAGGGTCCACGGCCTAGCTCTTCGCTGACGACGCGCCGGTCACACTGTGCCCATATCCGCCCGATTTATCCCGAATACTACTACGGAGACCCCCTCCTGCTGCCCGTGGCGCTCGATTCCGATGCGGGCCTCGGGTAGACGATCCAAAAGGAAGGGCGCCACGGAAATTCCTCCCCATGGCGCCCCTGTCTCATGTCAACAGTGCTGGCTCGTTTTCGGTTGTTAGCAGTCCCGACAGCGCAGTAACGTCGTGCGGTCTCAAGATTCATGACCAAGCGAATCAGCTCGTCAGCGGTGCCTGAAGACAGGCGCGTGTCTCCAGGACGCACGAACTTGGCGAACGTTTCGTCATCGCTGAGCCGGTTCGTCCAGGCTCTCCTTGCACGTACCGCTTGAACTGTCACTGACTGCTCGGCCGTGTGGATGTCCAAGCGTGGCTCGGCAGATCCACCTTCCTGGAGGGGGTCAACCACACGGTCGATTCTGTTCATGAGGTCAAGGATCCGTTTGTCGGTCCTGCTGGATTCTGCGATCTGTGTCAGGCCAACTTCCCCGTGGAGCAAGGCAGCCGCGAGGGCGAACTGCATGCTCAGCTGGATCGAGATGAGAGAACCGGTGTCGGGTTCCCGCACATGTCTGCAATAAGTGCACTCGTGTGCACGGTCAGGCCGGTGACCGTCTCCGCGCTGATGGTTCCTCGTGCCCGCACGTCCAGGACTGCGTCCATGGCTGAATGCGTGCTGCGGCAGGTGGCATATGGCTTGATGGAAGCCACCTCGATCTGCCACTCCCGTCCGAGGGTTTCATGAAGATTGGTCTCATCAATGTCTTCGGTGTCCACGTACAGTCGTAGGAAACTCCCCCCAAGGAGCGGAGAACAGGTCTCGTGGTCCGGTGAAACCCTTGTGGGCCAAGAGCGCACTGTTGAGGCCTGCCTCGGCCGCTCGTCCGACATGCATCCGCTTGGACATGGCACCATCACCGATGAACGACCAGGTCCCGCCGGTGGAGGATCCTGCCAGACCGATGGCACTGGTCATTTGTTGTTCGTTCAGGCCAAGTATCACCCCGGCAGCCACCGCTGCGCCGAATGTTCGGCATACGCCTGTTGAACGCCATACCGTCCGGCCGCGAGCCCCTCGAGGGCGGTGTGCAGGATGCCTTTGGTTGCCTCGGCGTCGAGGGCCCCGGTCCGGAGCAGTAGCCGGAAATAGATCGGAGAGTAGAGCAACTCCGTCATGAGTTCGGGATCGAGATCCCCGCGCATCGACCCCTCTTCCATCGCTCGACGGACGAGCTGAATGACTGCGCGCGAGCGGGGAGTCCAGAAGCGCTCCTTGAATTCCACCATGGTTGCCGGATCGTCCTGACACTCCGCGATGAGTTGCGCCACGAGCCGGCCCTCTCCGCCCGCATAAATCTCTGCCAGCGAGGCGAGATGCTCACGAACCGCCTCGATCGCGGGCACATCCTCGCGAATCGGAGTGCGCGCGACGTGATTATCCAGGAACGTGTCGATAACCACAGCTGCCTTGCTCGGCCACCAACGATAGATTGTTGTCTTGCTGACGCCGGCCTCGCGAGCGATACGCTCGATCGAGAGCTTCTGCACCGAGACCGCAGCCGGTCCAGACTCATCAAGCAGCCTCATCGTCGCTTCCAGAATCGCCCGGCGGCTCTGCTCGCTACGTATCGCCATACGTCAACCTTACCGTTTTAGGCGACCAATACGAAACGTACACAATCCTTGCGTGCGGAAGGTGAACTGCGAGCCCAGGCGGCTCTCCTGATAGCCGGCGATATCGATTTCCTTCCGGCCGGTCATAATTCGGCAGGATTTCGGAACCGACCGCCGCCAGGGAGTCCTCGCTGGCCGTCGGGCGTGCCAGATCGCCGCCGGCAGCAAACACGCGGTCGGTCGGGCCGATCTCCTGCAGGCGCTCAAGGAACTCCCCCGACAATGACACCTGCAACTTCAGTCGCCAAGCGGAGAAGGGCGGCACGAACGCGAAGCCCATGTTATGAAAGCCTTGGCCGCGCAGGCACGTCCTTGTCTGCCTTTTCAAGGCCGTTGAGCGTCAGACAGCGCCGGTATCTGTCATCGGTCGATCCATTGCTACGGCGGTGATAACGTCGCGGACAGGTCAGCTAGCGGCGAACGCCTTCAAGTGCAGCATTCAGCAAATTAGTTATCACATCGCCGTCCAATGCGCCGGCGTGAAGCAAAACGCGGAAGTAGATCGGGAGCATATAGGGGTTCGGCGACGGTGTCAGGCGCGACGTCGGCACGGATCGCGCCTTCTCGGCGGCGTGTTGGATTAGCCCGGCAACTGTCTGCTGGCGATGCCGCCAGAAATGTTCCTTGAACTCCGCCATCGACTCGGGGTCGTACGGCACTCCGTAATCAACTGCGAAATGAGGCGGCCTTCACGAGTAAATCTTGGCCAGGGATGCGAAGTGCTCACTAAGCGCTTCGATCGCTGGAATATTGTCACGCACAGGTGTCCGAACAATGTGGTTCTCCAAGAAGGTGTCGATCGCTACTGCCGCCTTGCTTGGCCACCAGCGATATATTGTCGTCTTGCTGATACCGGCTTCGCGAGCAATGCGTTCGATCGATAGCTTTTGGACTGTCAGCGCCCCGGACCTACGTTCGTCTAGCAACGTCATCGTCGCATCGAGTCGCCCCTGCGCCTCTGTTCGCTTCGTACCGCCATGTCTGGACTCTATGGTAACCAATCCAATACGAAACGTTCACCATGAGTGTTGTTATATCGAGCAAATGATTCCCGAGTTAGACAAATCGCTGAGGACACTATGCGGTGCGGGGTATCTGCCAGGACAAGCGCGCAACTCGACAGGAAGTTCAGTTTTAGACCATTTCACCCCGACCGGCTTGCTCCACGAGATCTGCCAACCAGGGCCTGCGCCCATGGTGGAATACCATCCCTTCAGGCATTCCCTGGACTGAGGGTACTGAATCCTTGATGTCGATGGTGATCCGGCCACCGGCCATGGGTGCATTCGTGACGTGAAGGTCTCCGTAGGACTCCGGGAGAGCGGGATCCATCCAGAAGCCGCCCCGAGAAACATGGGTGTCAAGTCGCATCAGGCTGGTCACCAAGAAGATTGGTGTGGTCGCTGCCCAGGCCTGCGGTGAACAAGCCGTTGGATAGGGCACTGGACGGGCGTAACGTTCCCGGCTGAAGCCGCAGAACAGCTCAGGCAGCCGATCGTCAAAAGATTCGGCAGCCTCGTGCAGGGCCGTAGCGATACGCTGCGCTTCCTCAACGAAACCGTAACGAAGGAGTCCGGCCGCAAGGATCGCATTGTCATGGGGCCAGACTGAGCCGTTGTGGTAACTCGCCGGGTTGTAGGCGCCCATGTCGCTGGCCAGAGTCCGCACTCCCCAGCCACTGAACATTTGCGGGGCCATCAATCGTCCCGCCACCAGGGGCGCCTTGTCCTTGTCCACGATTCCGGCCCAGAGGCAGTGACCCATGTTGGAAGCGCATGCGTCAACCTGCCGCTTTTTGCCATCCAAGGCGACCGCGTAGTAGCCGCGATCCGGCATCCAGAACTGCTCGTTGAACTGTTCCTTCAACTGCGCAGCCCGAACTGCCAACTCGTTCCCTAAATCCGTATCGCCGGCGTCATAAGCCATCCATGCCCTCGAGAGATAGGCGACATAGACGTAGGCCTGCACCTCACAGAGGGCGATAGGGGGTTCGGCGAGTCGTCCGTCAGCGAAGTTGATGCCGTCCCAGGAGTCCTTCCAGCCCTGGTTGATGAGCCCGCTGGGATTGAGTCGCTCGTATTCGACGAAGCCGTCGCCGTCCTTGTCTCCGTAATCGGTGATCCACGCCAGCGCCCGGTCTGCGTGCGGTAAAAGCCCGGCGATCGCGTCCTTGGCGAAACCCCACCGGCTGACGGACCCCAGGACCACCAGGAAGAGGGGCGTCGCGTCGACACTTCCGTAATAGACGGATTTTCCGCCCAGGGACAAACTGCTGGAGACGTCAAGCCGGACTTCGTGCAGGATCTTGCCCGGCTCTTCCTCGCTCATGGGTTCGACAACGCTGCCCTGGCGGTCCGCCAGCGTTTGCAGCGTGCCCAAGGCCAGTGAGGGATCCACCGGCATCGACATCTCCGAGGCCCATAATGAATCACGGCCAAACAGGGTCATAAACCACGGTGCGCCGGCGGCCACGACGACGCGGTCCGGATTGTTCGGATCCTCGATGCGAAGGGAACCCAGGTCGTCGTAGCTGCGACGCCCAATTCGTTCAATGGAGCGATTTCCCACCTGCACCACCGGAATCTTGGCCACCCATTCCCGCCGACGCCGGTCACGGGGGGATAAACCGTCCTCATCGGCATGGACAAATATGGCTTCAGAGCTCGCCCCCTCCACGATGGGGACCACCGTCAAGGCCGTGCTCCATTCGCCGTGCGGCGGGACCGTCACACTGTATGTGAGAGTGTCCCTGCCGATGTCCGCTCCAGGTGCTCGGACGGTGACACCCTTCCTTTCGTCCTGCCAGACAGCCCGGATCGATAGTGTGTCGCCGTCCTGCTGGCGGGTTTGGTCCCAGTGCCGCTGGACTCGCGCCTCCTTCACCTCGAATAGATCCGCGAAATCCGCCCCAACCGTCAGGGAAACCACGCAATCGACAGGGTCTAAAGAGTAGTTCCCGACGGTTACTTGCTCGTGGATGCCCACGCCGACTTCTCGCAGTCGCTCCACAATCAGCGGGCTGTCTGCGTACCTGTCCGAGCGGGGAACCCGGCAGGCAAATAGCGCCCTGTACGGCTCCTTCATCTCCGCAGCCAATGGCTCCAGTGGGTGGCCGTTAATTGTGAGACTCCAGCAAGACAGAATGCGGGTGTCTTGGACGAAAAGACCGTGTGGAAGTTCGGGGTGTATGTCCCCGTTCTGCAATGAGATGGAGAACGAGGTTCCCTCTACCAGAGTCACCGTCCCTGCTCCCAGAGGCCCTGCCGCAGTGTCAGCATTCCATCCAGCCATCCCGGTCCCCTCACAAAATCCGAATCGGCGCACCCTGATGCCGCCGCCCATGCCGCTGCCATGGCAGCCAATTCTTCACTCGACGCTACGCTTGCTTGCTCTCCTATGCCAGAGCCTCATCTGAGGAGAGAACCTCACTGCAGAGAACTTCTTTAAGGCCCACGCGATGGACAGGTCCGGAAGGTGGAGTTGGATCTCCCCCCGGGCCTGCCGCGATGCCGATGGCTCATTGGTCCGCCCAGCCGGGGACGACTCAAATGGCTTGTCCCGCATCCTCGAGGAGCGTGCTTCCGGTCATGATGGTGGACAGATCGCTCGCCCAGAACAGAGCGACGCGCGCGATGCCGTATGGTGTTCCGATAAGGCCGATGTCCTGTTCGCCAGCGCCACGAACGACCAGCAAATTCGATGATCATGGTGGCGCGTCTTGCTGAACGTGACCACTTGGGCCTCTCCAGGCGATCAGGTATGGGCCTGCGTTGAAGCGCACTCCTCTTAGGCGCCCAATGCCGATAATTGACCTTGCAACCTGCCACGAGAAGAGCAGCAGGAAGTTTCAGTCCCGCTCGGTGATCTAGTTGGTTATCCGACCGGATTCTGGAGGCTTGACGTCCTTTGCGGGTCCAGATGCGACCAGGACGGTGAAGGTTGCGGATCAGCTATTGCACCTCATGTCGTCCCGCAGATCGACCTTGTCCGGGCGATGGTGGGCGGAGACTCGACTACAGCCTGCTGATATCACGGCCCAACCACACCTGTTCAACCGAAGGCAAAGGGCTTGTCACCAAACACCTTTGTCCCCGCGCCGGCAACCTCCGTCGTCACGGTGTGGTCCAAAGAAGCAGTCCACCACCCTTAGGCAATTTTGGGACCACCACTCGCGTTTCAGTGCTGCATGCACAACGAAAACGACGAGCCGGACCTGGCTTACGCCGGTCCGGCTCGACCTCCCCGACGTCCTTGATGCCAGTAGGACCGGTAGCGGTACCGCTTAGGGTGATACGGTCTGCCGCTCAAGGGCAAACCGCGAATATTCTTTCAGCAGCTCGGGATCATCCACCGACCCGAGATCCGCGACCGTTCCCAGGCCCGCCCCCTGCAAAAGCCGCTTGACCGGGACCTCCAGCTTCTTTCCGGTGCGGGTATGAGGAATCCCCGGCATGAAGATGATCTCGTCGGGAAGGTACCGGACGGAGAGGTTCTCACGGATGGATCTGGTAATCGCATCTCTCGCCACGTCCGGATTGGTACCGTCAGCCAGGTGAACGAACAGCGGCATGTAGTAATCAGTGCCCAGTTCCGCGCCGACAATCATGGCCTCGGCGACTTCCGGCAGTGATTCAACCACCGCGTAGATATCCGCCGAACCGAGCCGCAGCCCGTTGCGGTTGAGAGTCGAGTCGGAACGGCCGTGGATAAGGATGCCCCGGTCCGTGAACTCGATGTAGTCCCCATGCCGCCACACCCCCGGATACATGGCGAAGTAGCTCTCGTGGTATCGGCTGCCGTCATCGCCCCAGAAGCTCAGGGGCATGGAGGGCATTGCCTTGGTCACCACCAGTTCGCCCTTGCCCCGGGTGGGATTGCCCGCTTCATCCCAGGACTCCACGCGTACCCCGAGTGCCGGAGCCTGGATGTAGCCGACATGCACCGGGAGCGTCGGGGATCCTCCCACGAAGATGGAGGCTATGTCGGTGCCACCACTCATCGAGGCCAGCCAGATGTCGCCCACATTGCCGTAGACCCAGCGGTAGCCGTCGGTCGAGAGCGGTGATCCGGTGACCTGAAGGGATTTCAAGGCTCCCAGGTCGTGGTCCTGCATTGGCACCAGTGAGGCCTTCGCGCAGGAGTGAACAAATCCCGCACCGACACCGAGGACCGCGACCCGCTCGGCTGCGGCGATCTGCCACACCCTGTCGATCGACGGGAAGGTGGGATTTCCGTCGATGAGCACCGCAGTCGCCCCTACGCCTAAGGCGGAGACAAGGGAATTCCAGAGCACCCAACTCGTCGAGGCCACGTTGAGGTAGCGGTCACCGGGCCTCAAGTTGGAATGGATGAGGAGCATTTTCATTTCCTCCAGCAGTGCCCCACCATGCCCGTGCACGATGCCCTTCGGGATGCCCGTAGTCCCGGAGGAGAACAGAACCCATAGGGGGTGACTGAACTCAACGTCGTCGAAGACGAGCTCCGCCGCTTCAGCCACGGCCTGTGCCCAGTCCACGGCCGGGGCCCGGGTCGGGATACACGGAATTGAGGTATGCCGTCCCACCCAGATCACGTGCTCGAGGGTGGGGAGCTGGGCGAAGATTTCCTCCAACTCCGCGCGGCGGTCACGGTCCTTCCCGCCGAGCATGTAACCAGGGGCGGCGATGACGACCTTAGGAGCGAGCTGGGCGAACCGCGAGACGATTGCGCCCGGGCCGAACTCCGGGGCGCAGACTGACCAGACGGCACCGATCGAGGCAGCGGCGAGCAGCCCGACGACGGCCTCGGCAACGTTGGGAAGGACCGCCACGACCTTGTCCCCGTGGCCTACGCCCCGGACGCGAAGGTGCGCGGCCAGCGAAGCCACCTCGCGCCGCAGAGCATCCCAGGTGATCTCCTCGCGCGTCCCGTCCTCGGCGATGCCAACCAGTGCGATTCCCTCGTGGCCCTGCAGCAGGTGCCGGGCGAAGTTGAGCGTGCGCCCCGGGAACCAGCGCGTGTGCGGCATGGGATCGTTGGTGCAGACGGGCCCTGCCGCCCCACCGAACTCGACTCCCGCAAACCGGGCAAAGAGCTCCCAGAACTGCTCGGGCTCATCCACCGACCACTGCCAGAGCTCGTCATAGCCCGTACCGACGTCGATGCCCTGCCCGCCAAGGAAGGCGGCGAAACGTTCGACGGCGGTCTCCGCGCTGAGTTCGAGATCCGGCTCCCAGATCACGTCGCCGTCGGCGGCCTGGGCGTCGAGGATCATGCTCTCTCCAAGGGCCGGGAAGCCTCCCTGCGCCGCTCGGCGATCTGGGCTGCCGTGAGGGGCTCGGTCCCGATCAGCACGAAGAGGACCCTGGCCGTGGTGTCCGTGCGGTTGGACCACGCGTGGCTGGTGGCGCGTTGCACGGCAACATCGCCGGCGCGCATGGTCGCCTCGCCCTCATCAACCAACAACGTGATTTCACCCTCGAGAACCACCGCGTAGTCCAGCGAGTCGGTGCGGTGGAACCAAAAGTGCTTTGACCCGCTGTGCTCGGCACCCGCTTGGGCCTCGTCGTGCCCGTCGATCTCGCTGAAAATCACCGAGCCTGCCTCGTCCGGATAGACGGAGTCCGGCGGGAAGTCGGCGATGCGGAGGATCGTCTCGCCGGCGGCGGGGAAGCTGGGGATCTCGGCGTCCGCCGTGGCCGGGTCGACGTCGCTGACGTGGTCGATGGGTCCGGCTGCGGTCAGCCAGGGCACGGTGGCGCCGAATCCCGGAATTACTTCCGATGACCAGTGGTTGGGCGCGGCGCCGTCCGAGAGGATGATGGCGCGTCCCTGATCGTCGTGCCCGGTGACGATGCGGCGAACTGGGGGCCGGGTCATTACGCCACCCATTCTTCGTGCGGGTAGGTGCGGGGCTCGGGCCACCACGGGGCCTTTTGACGTTCAGTGGAGATCGGGGTGCGCAGCGTGCCGACGCCCTCGAGTTCCAACTCAATGACGTCACCTGGCTTCAGGAATTTGCCGATCTCAACGCCGGCGCCAAAGCCCATGGTGCCCGAACCGATAAGGTCACCCGGCTGCAGGCGGTCGGAGATCGAGACGTAGGCGAGCAACTCGGCGGGCGTGTAGACGAAGTCTTCCACCTTGGTATCGGAGAGAACCTCCCCGTTGACGCGGACCTGGCCACGCAACCCCTCGATGGAGTCAATTTCGTCCATCGTGGTGACCCAGGGGCCGATGCCGTAGCCGAAGTCCTTGCACTTCTGCGGGCCCATACCGATGGCCATTTCCGCACCCTGGATATCGCGTGCACTGAAATCGTTGAAGACGGTGATGCCGAAGAGATGGTCCATCGCCGTGTCCGGGGTCAGGTCGCTGCCGGACTTGCCCACGACATAGCCGACCTCGAGCTCCCAATCGAGGGCTTCTGTGAAGTCGGGATAGGGCAGTACCTGGTTGTGTCCGTAGGACATGGCCGTCGTGCCCTTGAAATACCCCGGACGCTCGTAGATTGACCGTGCCGGCTGAGCTTTGGCGACAACCCGGTGAAAGTTCTGGATGTGCTGCTCGAACGTCAGCCCATCGCGAATGACCGGCGAGTCGACAGCCGCGCGCCATGAGACCTCGTCGAGGGCAAGCGAAGCGTCGTCGGCCGCGGCGAGCGCATCGTGGGCGGCGTCCAGGAATGCGGCGCCTCCCCCGATTCCTGCCGCCAGGCTTCCGGGAAGCACCGCGAGGGCGAGTGCCCGGGCACGCTCGGGCTCCGCCGCCCTGCGCTGAAGCGTCAGGGCATAGGCGCGGGCGAGGTCAATAACCCGCCGCTGCTCCGGCTGGACAGCGACGAGTCGGATCTGCTCGCCGTCGGGCGTGGGCACTGCTATACGTCCCAGTTTCATGAGTACTCCTTCAAATCTCTCATACGATACGTACAGTATCGCATTGGGGTGATGTGGTTGCAATAGGCAACTTCGTGGGTGACGCTCAGTTACCGATAGTGGCGGACCGTGTGGCCCTCAGGAGCGGTTCGCCGTCGCAGAGCTCCTCCAGACTAATGTCCGGCACAAGCATGCCTAGGCTTCGACGGATCCCGGTCAGCAGCCCCAGTCCGCGAGGATCCACCGCAAGCGTGCGGGCGCGCGTGCTCCAGGCCGTCGCTGCCGCGGTTTGGTAACCGCAGCGTTTAAGCAACTCGATGCCCTCCGCGTCGGCCATCGACCCGCCGGCTTCCACTCCGGACACCAGTGCGCGCAGGTAACGTTCCAGCTCCGCGGAGCCGAGAAGCCCGGCGCGGACCACCAGGCCTTGGCCCGGCAGGTCCGGCAGCATCCTGTTGACGTCCATCACACGCCGCATCCCGGCCTGTTTGGCCAGTTGGTTGAACGGCGGCCCGAGCAGGGTCGCGTCCACTTGGCCGCCGAGCAGCGCGTCAAGGCGTTCGCGCACGCCGCCGACCACCACGTAGTCGACCTCGACGCCGGCGTCCCGCAGCAGGCGCTTGGCGATGAGCGCGAAACCGTTGTCGGGGGCGTCCACCGCGAACCGGCACCCTGCCAGGTCCGCCAGTGTTTCCATGTCAGCACCTGCATGGATGCCCAGCGGCGTGGTCGCCTCGACCTGGGCGATCAGGCGCAGGTCGGCCCCGGCCCGGGTCCATTCGAACAGGTTATCGATCGCCGTGACCACCATGTCCTGCTCGCCGGCGAGCAATTCCCTCAGCTGCTCGGCGCTCGAGGTGGTCCGGGTGGGCAACACCTCCACTCCGCGCAGGAATCCCAGCTCGTCGGCCAGCAGATAAGACACAGGCGGAACGAAGTGGCTTTGACGCAGGATCACGGGGCAGCCCTGCCGGCCGCGGCGACCGCGTCCGGGCGATCCATATACCAGGGAGGCAACTGCCCGCTGGGCCCGCGTACCGTTGAACGCTGGATGCCGAGACCGGAGATTTCCGCCTCCATCACGTCGCCGTCCTTCAGGAATCGGCCCCAGTGCGAACCGTTGCCCGCCGGCGAACCGGTGATGAGGACATCCCCTGGCAGCAGCACGGCCACCGAGGAGGCGTAGGCGATCAGGCTCGGGATGTCGAAGAGCAGGTCATCGGCGAGGGCGTCCTGCATCGGCGTGCCGTTGAGGCTCAAACGGATCCGGAGCTTCGCCGGGTCCGGGATGAACCGCTTGGGCACCACGTAGGGGCCGGTGGGAAAGAACGTCGGCTGGTTCTTCGCGCGGAACCAGTCGGTGCCCATCATCGCGATGTCATTGCGCGGGACCAGCGTGCGCGCCGTGATGTCGTTGACGATGGTATACCCGGCCACGTAGTCGAAGGCGTCTTCGGCCGAGACCCGGTGCGCCCTGCGGCCAATGACCACGCCGAGTTCCAGTTCCCAGTCGACGTTGCCGCCCACATCCGGCAACTGCACCTCATCGTACGCGCCGCAGACGGCCGATGGGATACCGGTCCAGACATACGGGTCCCCCGAGCGGCCGCGCTCATCGATTTCGGCTGCCGCGTCGGCTTTCAGTTGCGCCGCGTCGGCACCTTCGGCGCCGAGCTTGTGGGCCACGCTCATCTGCAGGACGTGCTCGCGGTAGTTCGCCCCGGCAGCGATGATACTGCCCACCGGCTGCACCGGCGGCAGCACGTTCAGCCCTTCGAGGGCCCGGGCACCGGCAACGGCCGGGTCGATGGACCCGAGCACATCCAGGTGCGCCTCCCAGCGGGCGAAGAGATCGCCGATGCGTGAGACTCCGGGCAGCACGGTGCGCAGGTCAACGACCTGGTCCCCGAAGACCGCCGCGGGGAACTGCTCCCCGGCGTCCTCGAAGGTGCCCAGCGCGTATTCGTTCGCGTGTTGCTCTCCCATGAATCCTCCAATAGCCACCATCTGTGGTCGTTATACCGGCGGGGCGACGTAGAGGCCCTTGTCCTTGTCGTTGAACATTTCGCGGGCAATGAACTCGTCCATCTCGCCGCCGGTGCCCCACTGGTCGGAGGTCTCGGGGTCGCTGGTGTCATAGATGCTGGGGTGCCAGGTATCCTCGTCGATCGAGTCCAGTTCCGTGGTGTACTCCATGGTGTTGCCGTTGGGATCGTGGAAGTAGGTGAAGGTGTTGTCCCCGGCCTTGTGGCGACCAGGGCCCCAGATCTTCTTGAACCCCGAACGCAGCAGCTTGCCGCTGCCGCGCATGTACTCGTCGATGCCGCGCAGCTCGAAGGACGCGTGCTGCAGCGAAGCATGCGGGCCGCGGGAGATTGCTATGGAGTGGTGTTGTGCGTTGCAGCGCAGGAAGTAGAAGAGGTCGCCCATGTGCGGGTGGTTCAGGGTGTCGGAGAGGCGGAAGCCCAGGTGCTGCTCGTACCAGGCGCGCATCTTTTCTGGTTCCGGGGAGTTGAGGACCACGTGGGAGAGCCGCACCGGGATCGCCTCGCGTTCCTCGATCTTGCGGTGCTTGCGCACCTCGACGTCTGAGGAGACCTCGATCGTGCGCCCTTCCAGGTCGAAGAAGCGGAAGCCGTATCCCCCGCCAAGGGTTTTGACGTCATCGGGTTCGCCAATGAGCTTCACGCCCTTGGCAATGAGATCCGAGGCGAGTTGGTCCACTGCGGTCTTGTCCGCCGCGCCGAACGCGACCATGTCAAGGCGCTTCTCCTCGGCCTTACGCACGCGGACCGAATACTGTTCCGGGGAGCCTTCGGCGGCGAAGTAGGTCACGCCGCCGTCGTTCTCCATTTCGGTGAGTCCCCAGTGGTTCTTGTAGAACTCGACCTGCTTTTGGTAGTCGGGCACCGCGATGTCGAAATGCCTCAGGTGTGTGATTGGGCTGAATGCCATGATGGTCTCCTGTGTTCTGTCTGTTGGACGCGGATTGGGGGTTTAGATGTGTGCCGGCACGGCGCGGCCGACCTGCGGGATGCTGCGGATGAGGCGTTCCAAGACCTCGGGTGTGTCGCCGAGGCCCAGGATGTACCGGTCCGGGCGAACGACGACGATCTGGGCGCCGGCGGCCGCAAGGATCTGTCCGACCTTGGCCGGATCGAAGAGCACCACGACGTCGTCGTTCCCCTCCAGCTGTTTGCGCAGGGAGGCAGGGAGCCCGGCATAGAGTTCGCGGGTAGTTGCCACCAGGAAGCGGGAACCCACCATGTCATCCAGCCGCACCCCGTCGGCCAGGATCGGCTGCATGCTGAGCCGGCCGGCACGGTCGTCGGTGTCGCCGTCGTGCAGGCCCGGGCCCAGCGGGGGGGCGACCGGTGCCGATGCGGCGGGGTTTGCGCGGATGAAGGCGTCACGCTGCTTCGCGGTGCCGGCGTCGGTGGTTTGCAGGAAGCGTGCGGCGTTGGTTGCCTGCTCGACCCAGAACCGTGCGTGCGGCTTCCGCTCGCTCTCGTAAGTGTCAAGGAGGCTGTCGGCTGCCGCACCGCGCTTGACGGCATCGAGCTTCCACACCAGGTTGGCCACATCACGCATTCCGGCGCAGAGGCCCTGCCCAAACAGCGGCGGGGCCTGGTGGGCGGCGTCCCCGGCCAGGAAGATGTTCCCGGCTCGCCACTGTAGGGCGATCCGCCCCCGGAACGTGTAGGTCGCCAGCCGGTCGGCAGTGAACTTGTCTACCGGCAGCACGCCGTCGCTGATCCTTTCTACACCCGCGGGGGTCGCGATTTCCTCGGGGTCATCCCCCTGCATCAGCATGAACTCCATCCGCACCCGCTTGCCGGGGAGGCGGATCCACAAAGCCGGCCGCGTGTGGTGGCCCAGGAAGATCATGTCCGAAGCCAGGCCGGGGCCTTCTTCCAGGATTCCGTCCGCGACCAGCCACTGCGCATCTTCGCCCAGTTTTTCGCACTCGATGCCCAGCGTCTGGCGGGTCTGCGAACGCGCCCCGTCCGCCGCGATCGCCCAGCGGGCGCGGATGAGAAGTTCCTCGTGGTCCGCACCGCGCACCGCGACCTCGACCCCCTGCCCAACATTGCGCACGGACAGCACGGTCATGCCTTGGCGGAGCTGGACGCCGGGAAGCTCCTCGACGACGTCCCGGAGCAGGACTTCGATGTCCGGCTGGTGGAAGGTGAGGTCATCGTGCCAACCCTGCGTGCCGAGCCGACCGGTCGGCACGGACACCAGGACTTCGCGCTCCTCGTTCTCGATGTGAAACGAGGCCATCGGCAACGTGGCCTCGGCAAAGCGCTCGGCCACCCCCAGCGACTGGAGCGTGCGGAAGGTCTCGCCATCGAAATGCACGGCACGCGCGGTGGGCCAAACCCGAACTTCGCGTTCCACGCCGACGGCGCTCAGGCCCGCGCGGCCCAGCAACGCCAGGGCCGTGACCCCCACGGGCCCTCCCCCGATCACAACCACGTCAACATTGACGACGTTTGCCATCTTTCTCCTTCGAGTTCAGTACGTATCGTTTCGCATAGAATGTAACACCCATCACTCTCACTGCACAAGGGACCCGTGTGGGCCTGAATTCGCGTCGAGCCTTGCGGCTCAGGCCTTCCAAACAGTCTTGAGGTTGCAGAACTCCCGGATGCCGACGGCGGCGAGCTCCCGTCCGAACCCGGAGCGCTTGATCCCGCCGAACGGCAGCTCCTGGAAGGAGACCGTCATGCCGTTGATGAAAACGGCGCCGGCGTCGAGGTTGGCCGTGAACCACTCCTGTTCCTGGGCGTCGTTGGTCCAGACCGCACTGGAAAGCCCGAAGGTGGTCTGGTTGGCGATTCTCAGGGCATCTTCGCGGTCTGCCGCACGGTACAGGGACGCGACGGGCCCGAAGGTCTCCTCCTGGATGATCCGCATCTCTTCGCTGAGCCCGGCGAGTACCGTGGGGGCATAGAAGAAGCCGGGGCCCTCGGGAATCGTGCCGCCGGTCAGCACCTGGGCACCCAGGGCGCGGGCGTCCTCAACCAGCTCGGCCAGCTCGTCGCGTCCGGACGCGGTGGCCAGCGGCCCCACCTGGGTCGTGGGGTCCAGCGGGTTCCCGACGGAAAGCTCCGACATCAGTTTCACAAATTCGGCGGCGAACGAGTCATAGACGTCGGTGTGCACGACGAAGCGCTTGCCGGCAATGCAGGACTGGCCGTTGTTGCTGATTCGTGCACGGACGGCTGTCGCGGCAGCGGCGGCGACGTCCGCTGAGGGCATCACAATGAACGGGTCCGACCCGCCCAGTTCCAGCACCGACTTCTTCACGTGGTCAGCGGCAATGGAGGCCACCGAGCGCCCCGCCGGCTCGGAACCCGTCAGCGTGACCGCCTTGACGCGCGGATCGGCAAGGACGGCCCCCACCTCGGAGCCGCCGATCAGCAGCGTGCGGAAAGAACCGACCGGGAAGCCCGCCCGCTCGAATAGGGTGTCAAGAAAGAGCGCAGCCTGGGGCACGTTCGAGGCATGCTTGAGCAGCCCGGAGTTTCCGGCCATGAGCGCCGGGGCGGCAAAGCGGATGACCTGCCAGAGCGGGTAGTTCCACGGCATGACCGCCAGGACAGTGCCAAGCGGTTCGTAGTGCGTCCACGCCCGGCTGGCACCGACAGTCGACGGGTCCGCCAGCAGGGCATCGGCCAGGAATTCCTCAGCATTCGCGGCGTAGAAGCGCATGGCCTTGACGCACTTGTGCACCTCGGCGATCGATTGCGCAATGGGCTTGCCCATCTCGACGGTGATCAATTCGCCCAGGCCCTCGGCCCGGTCCTCCAGAATGTCCGCCGCGGCCAGCATCCACTGCGCTCGTTTGGCGAAGGTGGTGCCGCGCAGCAGCCGCGCCGCTTCGGCGGCTTCCGCGATGCGCACTTGGACTTCCTCGGCCGTGTGCGGCTCGATGATCATTTCGGTCGTACCGGTGGTCGGGTTGACGGTTGCGATTGCCATGGGGGGATCCTTTTCCTTGAGACGTGTTCTCGATCACGATTGTATAGGATACGATTCGTATCGGATACTATTTGGATCCACTCAATAAATCCACCCACGCCCGCAGCCCGTGGACCGGCTGCCCGACATCCAAGGAGTGCCCCTATGAGCACCAATGGCGAGTTGCCGACCAAACTTCCGCTCTTCCTCACCGACGCCGACGTCGCCAGCCTTTCGGACTGGGCCGGGGCGATCGAAGTCATCCGCACCGCCTACAAGGCCCCCGGCGACGAGGCCGGAACCCCGGGGCGGATCTTCGCCCAGACACCGCGGGAATGGTTGCGGATCATGCCCTCTGTACCGCCCAGCGGCCAGCTGTTCGGCGCAAAGTCAATCGCCGGGTCCTTCGCGGACGGCCTGCGCGTCAGCTACCTGATTTCACTCTTCGACAAGGACACCGCAGGTTTGGTGGCGCTGGTTGACGGAAACCGCGTCACCGGCCTGCGCACCGCCGCGACCACGGCGGTGGGCACATCCACGATCGTGCCGCAACGGCCGCTGATAGTTGGAGTGATAGGCTCCGGCTTTGAGGCCCGTTCCCACCTCACGGCATTTTCCCACCTGCTGGAGTTCGCCGACATCCGCGTGTTCAGCCCCACCCCTGCCAACCGCGACGCCTTTGCAGCCGAATTCGACGGCGCGTTCGGCGCACCCGCACGTGCTGTCGGCTCGGCCCGCGAGGCCGCGGAAGGCGCGGATCTCATCCTGTGCGCCGCACGCTCCCGCGATGAGTCCCCGACGCTGCAGGCCGAATGGGTCGGCCCGAACGCCGCGGTCGTCTCAATCGGTTCAACCACCCCCGCCCAGCGCGAACTGCCCGCGGAGCTGATCGCCCGCGCCGCGGTGGTCGTGGTGGATACCCGTGACGAGGTCGTGCAGGGAAGCGGTGACATGATCGCGGCCCGGGCACACGGTGTCGAGGTCGATTCGATCGTTATCACACTCAACGACGTCCTGGCCGGTGAAACCAAGATCGACGCAGAGCACGGGATCAGAATCTACAAGTCAACAGGTTCCGGCCTGCAGGACATCGTGGTTGCCGAGATGCTCGTCGACCGCGCCCGCGCCGAGGGCATCGGCACCGTCCTGCCCGTCGGCATCGTCACCAGCCGCAAATAGCCCAGAGACAAGACCCCACTGACAACAATCAAGGAGTACACCATGGTGGACTACACCAAATCCGAAGCCCGCTCCTGGGCCCGGGAAAACTTTGTCGGCACCGTCGCCGTCACGCACCCATCGTTCACCCCCGACTTCTCCGGCATCAACGAAAACGCGATCCGCCACGACATCCTCCTGCTCAAGGAACGCGGTTACAAGGGTTCCCTGCTGATCGCGGAAGCCAACATCACCCCGGAGGAGAACGCCCGCATCACGGCCATCGCCCGCGAAGCAGCCGGCCCGGACTTCGCACTCTTCTTCCACGCCATCTTTGGCACCCTCGACGAAAACATCCACGCAGCAAACCTGGCCAGCAAGGCCGGCGCCGACCGCGCCCTGCTGGCCTACCCTTCCTCATTCTGGCCGACCTCCTACGACGAGGTTTTCGACTACACCAAGCGTTTCACCGACGAAACCGACTTGGCCACCATGCTCTTCCCGCTGCCCGCCTGGGGCTTCGAGCGCATCCACCCCGCCGGCATGAGCGTGGAGTTCGTGCGCCGCGTCCTTGACGCGATGCCGAGTATCGTCGCCATCAAGGCCGAACAGGGCTACCCCGGCATCCCCGGAGTCATGGAGATGTACCACCACTTCCGCGACGAAGTAGTGATCTCCTGCCCCATCGAGGCCGAAATAATCCCCCTCATGTCGGTCCTGGACGTTCAGTTCTCCGGCACCGCGAACACGAACTGGATGGGCGATTACTACCCCAAGGCCTTCGAACTGGCGCGCACCGGCAGGTGGGAAGAAGCCATGAAGCGCTACTGGGAAGTCCAGCCGGCCCGCGCCGCCAATATCGCTGTATCGTCCACTTCCACTCCGGGCACCAGCTCCATCAACCGCACCCAGTGGAAGTACCAGGAGTGGCTCTCCGGCTTCAACGGCGGCGCCCTGCGTCCGCCGGCAGTCAGGCTACCGGACCGCTTCATGAAGCAGCTGCGCGCAAGCCTGGAAGCCTCGGGGCTGCCCGTCACCGACTCCCCTGACTCCGAGTTCCTGCGCGGACGCGTCAGCGCCTAAGTCCTGCGCGGCCCTGCGCCGGCATGGGAAAGCACCTTGGAACACTGAACCTCATGCTTTGCTGGTGCAGTGTTCCAAGGGGTTTTTTGCGTGTGACTTGCGGATACAGTGCCCGGAGACGCGGTCGGGGCCACGACAGCGACTTGTCGGCCGTCAAATTGCGCCCGAACTTGGGCTCGCCCCGATCCAGCGAACACGTTCCCATTTGGCGAAACCATCGGACATCTTCGTGAACAGATGTTTCGTGGAGTATCAAATCGGACCGCCGACGGACATGCCGCCGTGTACCTTGCCTCCTGGTTTCCAAGCCCGTGGCCGCATACCGACCCGGGGTTCGTCCCGGCACCCAACCAGTGTGGCAACCGGAAATCCGGCGCCCTCAATCCATGGCGGCCGCACGCTCGGGGGTTCCTTCCGCGCGCACGGTGCCAGTTGGACCGACTTCCGCTTGCTTCGACGCCCCAGTCCGCCTCGATCGCAGGCGAAGCCCCGTCAGCGAACCCAAAAGCACTCCGATGGGCAACAGCAGAACGACGAACAGACTCGAGAGGCCCATTCCGACCGCGATGAGCGTCCCACCGGCAACGCCCCCGTCAGCCGCCCCCAACCGTCCGCCGAATTCCGCCACACCGATTCCAGTACCCCGCATGCTTGCCGGGTAGGCCATGGCGGCCAGGACGCTCCGCGTGGGGCCAAAGGCCGTTGGCAGAATGAATCCGGTGATCCCCAGCACCACGAGCAGGGAACCAAACCCCGGATCGGGTATGAGATAAACCAAGACCGACATGACGGCAGCCAACCCGAGGGCAACTCCGATGACCAGGAAACGGGACACATTGGCCAGGATGGCGCCAAGCACCACGCTTCCCAAGACACTCGCCAAGCTGTAGGCGCCGACGATGGTGCTGCTCTGCACGGTGTTGAGCCCGGGCACCGGAAGCTGAAGCAAGGTAGGCAGGTACTGGGCGATCAGCAATTGGGTGCCCAAGGAGAAGAAGCCGAATAGCCACAGCAGGACCGTCGTGGGGGCCAGCGGCCGTGACGGATAGTCCCCAACGATACCTTGGACCCCGGGCCGGACAATTCCGCGCCCCGGACGCCGGGCGACACGGTGCGGATCGTCGGGCGCTTGGCCGAGAGGAATGCGGGGGATTCGGGGACCACGATGGCAAGCGCCGCGACCGCCGCCACCGGGATCAGGCCGGCCACTACGAGGAGCACGCGCCATCCCGCGGTGGGGATCAAGGTGCCGGCGAGAGCTGCCCCGACCGTTGTCCCCAGGCCCACTCCGGCGTAGGCCGACGCGAGCAGTGCCGCGCGCCGTCTTTCGGGGATCAGGTCCGCCAGCAGGGTGTTTCCGGACGCCATTGCGGCGCCCATCCCGAGGCGGGCCAGAATCCGCCAGACGGCGAATGCCGTGAAGTCGCCAGACGTTCCCCCCAAAGCGGTGGCCCCGCCGAAGACGAGAACGCTGCCGATGAGGACGGACTTGCACCCCACCTATCAGACAGGCCGCCAGCGACGATGGCACCAAGGCCCATGGCCAGGAAGCCAACGGCTAGCACGAACGCGATGCCGCCCCCGACGGAGACGCCCCAGCTCTTTATGAGCGTGGGAAAGACGTGGCTGACGATCGTGACGTCCATGCCGTCGGACAACAGGACGAGCGTGATCAGAGTGAAGTAGATCCAGTGCCTGGGCGTCAGGTGTTCGGAGCTCGACCTGCCGGGAGACCGGGTATCGGATTCACCCCTCGTGTTCAAGGCTCGGGCCATCCCTATGCCCCGGGCTGTGAGAAGAACTCGTTGAGCCGGTCGGTGGGCAGGTAGTCCTCCGGGGCGCCGGCCAGGTCGGTCAGGTCATTGTGGTCCCACGAGGGATCCGCGAGCATGGCGAGGTTCTCCCGGGAGACAATCACCGAGGGTTCAACGATCTGGTTGATCTTCGGACCCTGGCCCTTCAGGATGCGCAGCGCCACGTCCGCCACTGCCTCACCGGTGCGCACAGACGGGGTCGTGGTGCCGAAGAACGGGTACTCCTGCTTTGCCAGCGCCCAGGAAGAGAACCCGCGGCTCGATCCGTCGTCCGCGATCGGCGGCACGTCCATGCCCGAGTCGTCAAAGGCGTTGCGGATGCCTACGCCCATCGTTCCGGCCTGGAGAACGGCGTCAACCCCGGCAGGGTTGGTCGCCAGGAACTTCTGGACCTCCGCCTGGGCTTTTGCCGGCTGGAAAAAGCCGGTGACCGTTCCGGATACCTTAATCTCGGGGCAGTTTTTCAGGACGGCATCGATGCCCAGGTTCGCGAAGGTCGAGGCCGGGATGCCCGGGATGCCATCGACGCGCAGGACGTTGCCCTTGCCCCCGATTGCCCTCAGCGTGCCGGCGGTGACCTGGGCGATCGCGAGCGGGGTATTCCTCGTCACGCTGACGGCGTACTCGGAATCGATCGGCACCTGAGCGGCAACCAGCGGGATGCCGGCGTCAAATGCGGCCTTGGCCAGGCCCACGGAAGGCTCCGGTGCGATGGGCGTGTAGATGATCACGTCCGGCTTGAGTGAGAGCGCCTCATTGAACTGCTGGAGCTGAAGGGGCACGTTCGACGGGTCATCCGGGGCGAATTCGCCGACGATCTTGACACCACTGGCCTTCAGGCTCGTGCGGATCGCCGCCGACATGGAGGCAATGAAAGGGCTGGCAGGTGGCATGCCCACGATCGCGGCCGTGAAACCATCAGTCTTCTTCGACTTGTAGCCGGCCCATGCCGATTTCCGGATCTCGTAGGGGTAGAGGTCGTATCCCGCAGCGATCTCCTTGGGGAAACCGGCCAGCAGGCCGTTCGGATCGTTCACCGTATCCGTCGGCAGCGACCCGCAGGTCCCGGCGGCCGCGGGCTCCGCCGCGCCGGGCGCGTTCCCTCCGGAGGAGCCCGGGGCCGCTGGCCCCGATGCCGAGCAGCCTGTCAGAACGAGGGCGCCGGCACTCAGGATCGCGGCGCCGAATGTTGTGAAACGGGGGAAAGAGGTCATCTTCTTCATGTGTTCTTCCTTGCCGAGTGAAACGCTTCGTTGCGTATCGCATAAGAGTAGACACATGCTGTACGATTCGTCTAGTTTCGAATATGACCTACACCACATTAGTTGGCAAGGAGATCCGCCGTGAACAACCAACCATCCGGCCTGGTGCTCGCCGGGGTGAGCAAGCGCTTCGGTGCCACCCGCGCCCTCATCGACGGGGACCTCCACCTCCGGCCGGGCGAAATCCACACGCTCCTGGGGGAAAACGGCTCCGGGAAGAGCACTCTCGTCAAGATCATGGGAGGCGTCCACCGCCCCGATTCCGGCACCGTCACATTGGACGGTGCCCTCGTAACCAGCCGATCGCCCCGAGCTGCCATGGACCTGGGGATCGCGACGGTATTCCAGGAAGTCCTCACCGCGGGGAGCCAATCCGTCCTCGAAAACGTTTGGCTGGGGTTCCACGGAGTGTTTCGTCGACGGCTGGGCCGCGCCGAGCAGCGAACAATAGCCCAGGACGTCCTGAAACGCATCGCAGGCGAGATTCCGCTGGATCTTCCCGCGGGAAGGCTCTCGCTCTCCGAGCGGCAGTCCCTCTGCATTGCCCGCGCACTCGTGCGCAACCCCAAGGTCCTCATCCTCGACGAGTCGACGGCCTCCCTGGACGTCAGCTCCCGCGACCGGCTCTTCGTCGAGATGCGCCGGCTCGCGGCCGAGGGCACTGCCATCCTGTTCATCTCGCACCGCATGGACGAGGTCGCGGAGATTTCGGACCGGGTCTCCGTCCTGCGGTCCGGGCGCAGCGTCTCCACCGTGGACAGGTCGGAGCTATCCATCAACCGCTTGATCACGGACATGACCGGAAACTCCGGCCATGACGACACCCGGCGGCAACCGCATGTTCCCGGGGACACCCTCCTTCAGGGAACGGCCGTCCGCCTGGCACCGGCCTCGGCACCCATCGACTTCGAGCTGCGCGCTGGCGAGATCGTGGGCCTAGCGGGGCTCGAGGGCCACGGCCAGGACCAGTTCATCAGGCGCCTGGCCGGTGTGGCGGGTGGGCCCGGCAGCGTCGTGCGCCTCCTTCCCGAGGGCGCCGCAGAGCTTACCGAGCGCAACGGGGATGCCTTAGGGGTCGCCTACCTGCCTCGCGAACGTCGCGGCGAGTCGCTGTTCGAGTCCATGTCAATCCGCGAAAACTTCGCGCTCCCGACCCTGGCCAAGGACCGCCGCGGCGGCCTGCTAGACACCCGCAGCACTGCCCGCCGGTTCGAGGCCTTCGCCGACTTGCTGTCCCTTCGCTTCGGTGCCGCCCACGATGCCATCTCCACCCTGTCCGGCGGCAACCAGCAGAAGGTGCTTCTGGCTCGCTGGCTTGCCACCGACCCCAAGGTCCTGCTGCTCAATGACCCCACCCGAGGCGTTGACATCGGGACCAAGCGGGAGATCTACGCAATCCTGCACCGGCTCAGCGCCGAAGGCATGAGCATCGTGGTCCTCTCCAGCGAGGTCGACGAGCTCGTGGACCTCGCGGACCGCGTCCTGGTCTTCCGCGACCAATCGGTATTTGCCCAGATCCCCCACACACAGCTGTCCGCTGAATCCATCGTCGCCGCATACTTCGGCCACAAATCAGAGGTCCTCACATGAACCGCGTCCTGACCCTGTTCCAGCGCTGGCCCTTCGCCTTTGCCTTGCTGCTCGCACTGGTGCTGCTGGTGCTGAACCTTTTCGTCTCACCGTCCTTCCTCACCCCCGAGCGCCTGCCCGGCACCCTTGCCACGCTGGCGCCGTTCGTGCTGGTGGGTTTCGCCTCCACGCCCTCGATCCTTGCCGGCGGCATCGACATTTCGGTCGGTCCACTCGCCACGTTTATCAACTGCTTCTTCGTCGCCATCCTCATCCCCGCGGGGCTGGGCAACTGGCAACTGGCAGCTCCCATCATCCTGGCCGTTGCCGCCGGGGCCGGTGCCCTGAACGGGATCCTTGTCGCTGTGGTGCGCCTGCACCCGGTGGTCGCCACCACCGGGATGCTGTTCCTGCTCGTGGGCCTGTCCCTGAGCATCGCCCAGAACCCGGTGGCTGCCCCGGACAACTGGACCGAAGTGTTCGCCGGAAGCATCGGCGTTCTCCCCGGCGCTCTCCTGACGATCGGCGCCGCCGGGCTGATCTGGTTCGCCCTGCGCCGCACGGCCTTTGTCAGCAATCTCCTGGCCACCGGCGAGAGCGATGTCTCCGCCTACGGTTCCGGAGTCGACATCAAAGTTATCCGGATCCTCGCCTACACCCTCGGCGGGCTGTTTGCCGGGATCGCCGGCATTGCGTTGACCGCCATTGTGCAGTCCTCGCAGTCCTCACTCGCCTCCACCTATGCTTTGCTGGGCCTCGCCGCCGCCGTCCTGGGCGGAACCAGTCTCGCCGGCGGACGCGGTGGCCTGTTGGGCGCGCTCTTCGGAGCGGTCTCCATATTTCTCCTGCAGCAATTGCTCACCGCCTCGGGCGTGGCCCCCAGTCTCATCCAATTCGCCTACGGCGCCGTCCTCGTCGTCGGCGTCGTGCTAGGCGCGACGCTGCTGGCACCCCGTTTGAAGAGGAACGCATCATGACCAGTGACACACTGTCCCCCGCAGGAACACCCGAGGTCCGGATTTCCAGGCCCTGGACCAGGTTCAAGGCATGGGTCCTCGAGGTGCCTGCCTTGCAGGTCCTTGTCGTCCTGGCCCTGGCGGCCTGGCTGGTCATCACCATCCCTGCCATCGCAAACCCCAGGTCCGTCACCTCGATCCTGGTCATCACTTCCCTGTTGGCCCTGGCAGCCATGGGTCAGACGCTCGTGGTGATCCTGGGCGGACTGGACCTTGCCGCGCCAGGCTACATTCTCTTCGGCGCCTTTATGGCCGCCAACGTCGCGGGCAAGCTCGCGGTCCCGGGGATTGTCGCCGTGCTGATCACGATCTTGGTCTGCGGCGGCATCGGTGCCCTGATCGGCTGGATCTGCCACCGCTTCGCGGTCCAGCCACTGGTCGTCACGCTGGGTACCGGCGCGGCGCTGACGGGCGCGACGCTCTTCCTCGCCGACGGCGACTACTCCTCCGCCCCGCCGCAGGCGCTGCGTTCTTTGGCGAGCCTGCGGGGAACCACCTTCGGCTTGCCGTTCCCGCCGATCATCCTGATAGTGCTCCTCTGCGGGGTGGGCATGTGGATTTTCCTCAACCGGACCGCGGCCGGACGCCGTTTCCATGCTACGGGAGTCAATTTCCGGGCCGCCCGGCTGACGAGGATTCGCACCTCAGCGGTGTGGACCCTGGTCTTTGCCGCCTCCGGCGCCCTGGCCGGGATCGCCGGCATCTTCATTGCCTCCTACGGCTCGGGATGGTCGCAAACCATCGGGGAGCCATATTTGTTCGCGGGCCTGGCCGCTGTCCTGGTTGGCGGTACCATCTTTGGCTCGATCCGCGGCAGCTACACCCGGACCCTGCTCGGCGCACTCACTCTCACGCTTTTGTCCACGATCATCGTGAGCAACGGACTCGCGGAGGCTCAGAGCCGCATCATTTTCGGGATCATCATCCTTGCCGTGGTTTCGCTCTACGGCAGGGAACGTCACGTCCGCGACAGGTTCTGACTTCCAAGTCCGCCCCTCGATACAAAACGACCCGAACGTAATCACGGATGATTCATTTCATCCTGCGGCTTCAATGAAAATCCAAGGAGAACAATGTCCCACGAGACCGCAACCGTCGCCGAGGTGCTTTCCAGCCCCTGGAAAATCGACGGCCTGACCATCAAGAACCGCTATGTCCTCAGCCCCATGGCGGTGCTCCAGCCCACGAAGGACGGCCATCCCAGCGACCAGACAATCGCGTTCCTCGCAACCCGCGCACGCGGCGGAGCTGGACTGCTGATCATCGGTGGCGGCGTGGCCACCGAGCGCGGGAACCAGGAGGCACCATTCCAGCCCCTGATGCGCTTCGACCGCGACGAGTTCATTCCGGGCCTGCGGCGCATGGTCGATGCCGTACACGAGCACGAAGTACCCATCTTCGCCCAGATCTTCCCCAGTTTCGGCGCCATGGGTGTGCCGGGCGAGGGCCGGCCCACGAGGTCTGCGAGCCCGAAGCCCGTTCGCATGGCCGCACCCCGCCTGCCGCACGGTTTCTACATTCCCGGCGGCAGAACGAACCCGACGCCGGAGGAGATCACCAAGGAGGAAATCCTTGAGGTCCAGGAGCAGACCGTCACCGCGGTGCGGCGTGCCAAGGCGGCCGGCTTCGACGGCATCGAACTGGGCGCACACATGCGCTACCTCTATTCCTCCTTCCTCTCACCGCGGACCAACTGGAGGACTGATGAATACGGCGGCAGCGCCGAGAACCGCGCCCGCATCCTCGTCGACACGATCCGGGCAATTCGCGCCGAGGTCGGAACCGACTATCCGGTGGGCCTGAGGATGAGCACCAACGACCACCTTCCCGATGGCCAGGGGCCCGCAGGGTTCGCGGAGGTCGCCGCGATCATTGAGAAGGAAGGGGTTGGATATATCGCCCTGAGCGATGCGAACTACGAGTCGATGGACAACAACGTCACCTCCGAATCGGGCGCAATTCTGGAGCACGGAGAGCCACAGGCATTCCGCGCCGCCATGCCCAACGTCCCCCTCCTCCTGAGCAGCACCTACGACCCGCAACAGTGTGCAGACGCCATCACCGCCGGATTCGCGGACGGAATCATGCTGGCCCGGCAGATGCTGGCCGACCCGGAATTCCCCAACAAGGTCCTCCAGGGACGACAGAATGAGATTGTGTGGTGTGACCACGACAACTCATGCCTGCGCCGCCTGATCTTCAACGTGCCCGTGCGGTGCCACAAAAACCCGGCCATGGGACGCGAAGCGGTTCTCGCGGGGGCAAAGGAACCCGTATCGATTATGCTCAAGCGTCCGGTCCACCGCCTGCTGATCGCCGCGACCGGCTCCCCGGCCCTCATGGGCATCGCCGACAAACTGGCGACCGCGGGCCAGAAGGGCTCCAAGAGCTGACATCCACGCCGGGCCGGACCCTCCATCCATGACGGGGGTCCGGCGCGGCAATTTTTGGTACGGACACAAGTGTGCCCGGACTCCAGCTCGGAGTCCGGGCACACTTGCATGTCTGGGTGCTTAATATTGGCAGCCCTGTCAGCCTCAGTCCGTAGGGGGCAGGGCCCTGCCCGTTCCGCGGTAGATGGCGACAGTCCGCTCACCCGCCCGCACCACCACGTCCACAATCATCCGGCGGCCCTCATGAAAGGCCACTTCGGCGGAGGCGAACAGTTCGTCGTCGATGTGAGCCGGGGAAATGTAGGAGATGGAAGCCTCGGCGGTCGCGATTCCGGCGCCGAAGGTGTTGGCGGCCATGGCGAACGCGGTGTCGGCCAACGCGAAGACCAATCCACCGTGGGCAATCCCGTGCCCGTTGGCCATCTCGGGAGTGACCGTCAGGACCGCGGTTGCGCGTCCCTCGCTGGCATGCAACACGTGGATGCCCAGGCCTTCCAGGCTTCGGTCGGCGGCCAGCATCGAGCGGGCCGGGTCGGCAATGAGCGCTGGCTGGTTCACGACAGCCTTTCCACTACCATCGCCATACCCTGGCCGCCACCCACACAGAGCGTGGCCAGGCCGAGCGATCCACCCCTGGTCTGCAGTCCATTAATGAGGGTTCCGACCAGCCGCGCGCCGGTCGCACCGAACGGATGGCCAAGCGCGATCGCCCCGCCAAATGGGTTGACCCGCTCCGGATCTGCGCCCAGTTTCTGCACCACAGGTACCACCTGGGCGGCGAAGGCCTCGTTAAGCTCAATAATGTCAATGTCACCGATCGACAGTCCGAGGCGTTCAAGCAGGCGGCGGGACGAGTCCACGGGACCCAGTCCCATGATCTCTGGGGAAAGGCCGCTTGCGGCGCTGCCCAGGATACGGGCCAGCGGCTTCAACCCCAATGCGCCCGCGCGTTGGGCACTCATCACAACCAGGGCAGAGGCGCCGTCGTTGAGCGGGCTGGCGTTGCCTGCGGTGACGGTTCCAGATTCGTGGAACACGGGCTTGAGGCCGGAGAGGGCCTCCAGGGTGGTTCCCGGGCGCGGGCCGTCGTCCGTGCTCACCACGGTGCCGGTAGCCGTGGTCACCGGGACGATCTCGCGGGCGAAGTATCCGGACTCGATCGCCCGCTCCGCCCGGAGTTGGGACTCCATCGCCCATTCGTCCTGGTCGCGGCGCGTGGTGCCGGTTTGGCGTGCCACGAACTCGGCGGTCTTGCCCATGGAGAGGTACACATCGGGCAGTCGTCCGTGATCGTGGGGGTCGACCCACGGCTGGCCGGATTCAAAGATGTCGTCAGCACGCCGTGATGCGTCCGCGAAGGCGGGGTGGGGGTTTTCGACCACTGGCGGTGTCGAACTGGTAGATTCGACGCCGGCGATCAGAAATGCTTCCCCGTCACCGGCCCGCACTGCCTGGGCGGCCATCGCGGTTGCCTGCAACGAGGAGGCACAGAAGCGGTTCACTGTGACCGCCGGGACGCTGTCCATTCCTCCAAGCACCATGATGCGGCGTCCTATGTTGTCGCCCTGCGCGCCCTGCGGGACAGCGCATCCGACGTAGGCATCGGCAAATTCGGCGGAATCGATCTGCCCAAACGCCGAGAGCGCTCCCCGGATGGCTGCCAGCGCGAGGTCTTCGGGTCGTTCACCAGCCAGCGATCCCTTGCGGGCCCGCCCGATCGGTGTCCTGCGGTAGGCGACGACAACCGCGTCATTTGGCGCAATGGCGGTGTTCACGATGAGGGGTTCCTTTCATAGTGGCCCGCCCGCACGACCGGCCGGCACTAAAGGCCGGGGAGGACGATATGGCCCGGGACGCATTTGTCCATGGGCGCAACGGGCGTGGATCAAGTTCACGCATCCAACGTCCACTGAATATATACGAACCGTATCGTATTGAACAAACTTTAGGTGTCTCCCAAGGCTTACCGGCACACGCCGCTGAAGCCGAATTACGTGATCAAGTCTTGGCTTCGAGCCCATTCGAGCCGCATGGGCCGGACGGGACTATTGAAAGCCCAAGGCCACTAACTTGCGGCGAGCCCCTCAAGGGCTGTCTGCATAATGGAGTTGGTTGCCTTGGCATCAAGGGGGCCCGATTGGAACAGCAGGCGGAAGTACACGGGGGCATACAGCAGTTCGGTAACGACCTGGGCATCGAGTTCTTTTCTCATCGACCCCTCGCTCATCGCTCGCTCAACCAGTGACGTAACGACCAGCGCGCGCGGAGTCCAGAAATGCTGCTTGAATTCAGCCATCGTTGCCTCGTCCTGTTGGCACTCCCCGATGAGTTGCGCCACGAGTCGGCCCTCCTTGCCTGCGTAAACCTCCGCGAGGGAGGCCATGTGCTCACGGAGCGCGTCGATCGCGGGCACATCCTCGCGCACAGGGGTTCGCGCGACGTGATTGTCCAGGAATGTGTCGATGACAACGGCAACCTTGCTCGACCACCACCTGTAGATGGTGGTCTTGCTGACGCCAGCCTCGCGGGCAATGCGCTCAATGGAGAGCTTTTGAACCGTAAACCCTGCCGGCCCCGAGTCTTCGAGCAACTTCATGGTTGCTTCTAAAACGGCCCGACGACTTTCTTGACTTCTGACTGCCATGGGTCAACCATACGGGCAACGCGATGCAATACGAAACGTACACGATTATTGGTGAGCGATCCGGCAGTCCGGGCATCGCATACCCCAATGCGGCATTTTGAATCGCAGTGTGACGCGCCTTACAATCAGTGCGAAACGGATCGAATTTTTTGAGGAGGTGCCTTGACTGCATCCTTTGGCGCGGAAGTCGTCGATTCGCGGGTCTGCTGGCCTGCGCCGCAGATCCATCATGGCACCGCATCAGAGGCGGGCCGATGACTTCCGTACCGTGCACCCGGTCGGTCCCCCCGGCCGAGCGCCGGGATTACTGGTCGGCAGGGATCGCGGAACGCTTCTTCCCGATGCACGTCGAATCGGTCGAGGCGCCGTCATTCGAGGCCCGCTTGGCCGGTGGCCAGATGGGACCGGTCGGGGTCCAGTGGATCCAAGGACTTGCGCACCGGGTGGCACGCACGCAGCGGATGATCGCCACCGCCGACCCGGAGTGCATCTTGCTGTATCTGATGACCAGGGGCATGATCCAAATCGAACAGGACGATCGCAGCTGTGCTCTTGGCCCCGGTGACATTGCGTGCCAGGATACGTCGCGGCCTTCCACTTTTGAGGGCCGCGAGGGATTCGAGGTAATCGTATTCAGCATTCCCAAATGGTTCATCGGGGCGCAGGCTGAGGGCCTCGCCCGGCGTTCCGCGACGCGGGTGGATTCGGGCCAGGGACGGCTCGCTGGGCCGGCAACCCCGTTCCTCGCGCAGCTCGCCCGAACGACCATAAGCGGCAGCGGGTTCTCAAGCCCTGACGGGGAAGGCGCCGCACAGATGCTGCTGCCATTGCTTCGCAGCATGTACGGCGTACAGGAAATTTCCCATCCGCGCTCCCGCCCTCAGGCACTGCTCGATCAGATGCAGCGGTACGTGATCAACCATCTGCACGACCCTGAACTCGGGCCAGATCAGATCGCTCAGGCCCATTTCGTGTCCACACGCTACGTCCACAAGCTCTTTGCAGCCACCGGCACCGGGGTGTCGGCCTGGATCCGCGAACGCCGGTTCGAGGGCGCCGTGGGTGAGTTGCGGCGGTCCCCGGAAACGACGATCGCGACGGTCGCAGCGAGGTGGGGATACCGCCATCCGGCAAGCTTCAGCAGGGCGTTCCGCGAGGTTCACGGTTGCGCTCCACGGGAAGCCAGGCATTTGCCCGATCCTTCGGGGAAGCCCCCACCCTTTGGTCTGGGCGGGGACTCCCCCGAAGATGCGCAATCAGCCCTGGGGGAATCCGGCCTCCCTCAGGCGGGTGCCCCAAATCCCTGACTTACCCGGAGCGATAATCCCGTTGGGATCGAGCGTGTCCTTGATCGTCTCGTTGAAGCGCCGCAACGCGTGGTCGTTGAAGCCGAATTGATCGGCTGCGAGGTCCATAAAGGACAGGTGCGCCCTGTATTCGCCGTATCCGCGCTTGCCCGCCTCTGCGACCATGCGCTTGGCCAGGGCGTACGCCTTTGCTACCTGCTGCGGGTTCTTCGTGTCAAAGGGGATCACGTTGATGAAGGTGGTTGCACGCGCGTTGATCGGGAGCATGCCGCCGAGGAAATCAAGGCCCACCTCGGCGCACATCTCGGCCATCAGCTTCTGCGCGGCGATCGCGTGCTGGGAGGTAAGCGGGATGACCGGCGAGAAGTCGACGTGGCCGCCCTCCTCGCCGCCTGACCAGCCTGCCATCTTGTAGAGATCCTGGCTCGGCACCCCGATCTGAACGCGCTCGTGCGGGTTGGGCAGTGTCTCCCACGCGTCGGCCCCGTGCTTCTGGCCCACGAGGTCGACACTCGGGATCTGCAGGAAGCGCGCCTGAAGCTTGGCGAAGTTGTGGTCAACCACCGCTTCGTCGCCGTAGAGCGCAAAACGCATCATCCAGCGCCCCAAACCCATCTCCTTGGCGATCTTATCGATGATCTCCTCCGGCATCGGGCCCTCACCGGCGTACCACTCGGCCCGGGTGGTGAGCATCGAGGCCATGCAGAGCGTGTTCGACAGCTGCGGGCGCATATCAATCGTGCCGTCGAGCATGAGCTCGCGCAGCGCATCGACCACGGCGGGCATCTGCGCCTCGTCCCAGACGCGCAGCCACAGCGGCATGTACACCTCGGGCTTCGGCATGAGCCAGTAGCCCATCTTGGTGACGATGCCGTAGTTGGACTGCATGAACATCTCGGTCGACGTCGGCCCGAGGCCCCGCTTGTACAGTGGCCAGGTCGGGTTGTTGTCCATCGCGCCCGAGCCGGTGCGCATGAGGTCCCCGTTCGGGAGTACGACCTCAAAGCCGCAGTGCGAGGCCTGGTCGATCGAGTACGGCATGTAGGTTAGCCCGTGCTCGAGCGTGTTCGAAACGACGCCTCCCCAGCCGATATCCACGATGGAGGCCACGAGGTTGTGCCCGCCGGCCTTGATCGCATCGTGCAGGTCGTACCAGCTCACGCCCGGCTCCACGATCGCGTAGCCGAGCTCCTCGTTGATCTCCAGGACGCGGTTCATGTTCCGGAACGAGAGCATCACGGAGCCGCGCACCTGAGGCGCAGCTCCCCCATAACCATTGTTCTTGCCGCGGCTGATGGGCCACAACGGAATGCGATACTCGTTGGCGATCCGAACGATCGCCTGGACGTCCTCAGTACTCATTGGGCTGACGACAGCTGACGGGAGATTCGTCGCGGAGCCGGGAACCTGGAAGGGATCCTGGAAGTCCAGCAGAGATTCGGCGTCGCTCTCGACCTTGTCTTCGCCGATCGCTGCAGCGAACGCCACGAGTGCCTTTTCGAGGTCAAGCTCGGTCACGCCGGGCGGGAGCGGGTGAGTCGACGTCTCTGGGGTGGTACTCATCATTCAACATCTCCTTTGATGCGGTGTGTCGTGCGTAACACGTGCTTTCCATCCTGCGTGATCCCGCACCAAAATAGGGCGGTTGCGGGCCCATGGTGCAGTCCGTGCACAGAACTGTGCACGGACTGCACCATCACACCCCTCCGGCCTACGGCGCCCTCCTCGCTGTGGTTGCATGGGCCCCAATACATATGACGAGATGAACGGAGAAGGAACCATGGCTGGTGGTGGTCGTCTGGAAGGAAAAGTCGTCCTGTTGACAGGCATCGGGGGCGGAATGGGCCGGGTGACCGCCCGGCTGTTCGCACGCGAAGGCGCCACGATCGTCGGTTGCGACCTCGACGCCGACAGAGCTGCGGAGACGGTCCGTCTGGTGGAGGCCGACGGAGGCTCAATCGAATCAAGTGCCCCATTGGACCTGGGCAACCGGGAAAACATCGATCGCTGGGTTAGTAGCGCGATCGAACGCCACGGCCGCATCGACGTGCTCTACAACAACGCCAGCATGCCGAAATTCGCACCGTTTGCCCAGATGAGCGGCGAGGATTACCGGTTTACCATCCAGAACGAGCTGGACCTGGTGTGGCACGCGTGCCAAAGCGTCTGGCCTCACCTGGCCGCCGTCGGCGGTGCGATCGTGAACATCGGTTCGGTTGCAGGAATCCAAGGTGCACGGGCGCTGCCACAGGCAGCCCACGCAGCGGCGAAGGGTGCTGTCATCGGCCTGACCCGGCAACTCGCCGCCGAAGGCGTCGCCGTAGGCGTTCGAGTCAATTGCGTGAGTCCTGGTGTCATGGCGACCCCGCCGGTTCTGGCCATGTTCGCGGAGTTCGGCGAGAACGCACCCGTCTCACCAATCCTCGAGCGCACAATCGACGGCAAGCCAGGCGATCCGCTCGCTGTCGCTTACGCCGGCCTCTATCTCGCCTCCGATGAAGCAAAATGGGTCACCGGCTCCCACCTTGTCGTGGACGGCGGGGCCCACGCAGTGATGTAGTTCCTGGCGACGGCCAGGGCCTCGGCTACAGTCGAATGCGAAGTCCAGGCCCTCGATCCCCTGCTCGGTGGCGAGTTCCGCCTTCGAACTCAAGGGCAGAACATTTGCCACACGCCGGTCAACCGGCACAACTTCGTCCATTACGCCCGGCTCATCTCGGACGTCCTTGGCTTGTCCACGCAAACGATCGCCATCAACAACCCCGCCCACACCAGCGCGGCCGCCGTCACCGAAGCCACCGCCTTCGGACCGTTCTTCCTCGAAGACACACCCGAAATCTCCCTCGGAACCGCAACCGCCGGCACCGCCACCTGCCAGCCCTGCGGGGTCGAAATCGGCGGCTCCGCCTTCGGCGTCATTGACTCCTTTATCAAACGCTTCGAAACCCGGCCCGGCGGCGCCCCCGCACTGACGGCCGCGACCTCGACAACCAGGCCTGGGCCCAGATCCGCCTCGACGTCATCGCCGGCCCCGCGGAAATCCAAAATTGCCCTGAGCTTCTACGGGCGTGGAATAGCGCGATCGTCGCCTGACCGTCACCCACAACCGGCTCCGCGTAGGCGCCAACGATCAAGCTTTCCGATGATCCTCTCCCGCGTGAGGACCCTGCTGGGCACCAGCGAGAAGCTGACGACCCCTTGCTCACTCAGCTACTCCTCACCTAACAGGCGGCACCCATCTGGGCGCCGCCTCGCGCACTATCGCGTATTGCCCCCTGCGGCCTGCCGGAGTTTCAGTACATAATGGGCATCGCCGAGGAGTCCGTCCGTCACCGCCCGCCCCGGACTAGGAGTCGGCTGAACCAAGTGCTGGTTCGGGAGTTCGCGCGTCCTGGCCGGGCTTGCTTGACTTACGACGCTGTCCGGGGTCGAGAGCCCGGGCGTCCTTGGGTGCCGGAGAGTGACCATCGACCGGCGGCGTGCTGCACGGACGTCCGGTTACTGCCGGCCGGTCAGGGGATGGCACATGTTCATTCCTTGCTGGAAGTCCGCTCTTCTGGAGGCGCCGGCCGGGCAACCTCGATGACCCAAGTCCTTCGTCCAAGGCTTACGACTCAAATGAGTGCAGGTGGAGTTCGTCAAAGAGAGCCCGGTCTTCGCCGGAGAGGACTCCTCCAATGGACAGCCAACGGACGGTACCCGCAGTCACGCTCCACGTGTGGATGGCATCGACGTTGACGGTCATGTCCTGAAGCTCGCCGAATTGCCGGTAGGCCTGATGGTTGGAAACCGAAGTATCCTCAGCGCCAACCTCGATGCGAGATCCGACAGCACGCCTGCGTCCTGCATACAAGCGCCCGTAACTCCACTTCGTGCTGGACCTTTTGCAAAAATAGCGCATGTGTAACAATTTGATACCAGCACTTCTCTCGCGGACTTGCTGGCAACTACATTGAATACGCTACGTATCTAATCGAATGCCCGCAGAACAGGCGTAGGAGATTCAGACTGCACGGCAGACAACGAAGTCAGAGAGGCCTAACATGGCGCATTATCATCGAGCCCGACGGGTGGCAACCTTGCTGGCCGTCCCCATCCTTGGATCACTCGCCCTCGCAGGCTGTTCCAGCAACGCGAACCCGGCCGGGGGCGGAAACGAGATCGCAATCGCGTTCGGCGTCACCACGGGCCAGACAAACCCTTATCAGGAGCTTGCCGCCGAGTACCAGAGGCAGCACCCGGACGTCAAGCTCACCCTCAACGCGATTCCCCTCGATTCCTATGACCAGACAATCCGCACCCAACTCCAGTCCGGGAACGCGTCCGACATCATAGCGACCACCCCGGGCAGCGGTCAGGCCTCCAGCGTGATCACGCTGGCCAAAGCGGGACTCCTTCAGCCGCTCGACGACTCGGCCACCAAGACGATTCCGAAGGGGAACGAGGAGCTCTTGCAGACCGACGGGAAAACGTACGGTCAAGCGCTGGGGCTGACATACATCGGCACCGTTGTGAACGAAAGCTTCATCAAGGAAACGGGGATCTCTTACCCCTCCGATTGGAACTCGCTGCTGGAAGCGTGCTCGACGGCAAAGTCCAAGGGCAAGTCCCTATTCGTCATTGCGGGGCAGCTTCCGCCATCCACGAGCTCGACTGCGCAGATCATCGCCGCCACACGGGTGTACGCGAAGAACCCGGACTGGAACAAGCAGCGGGCGGACAAGAAAGTCACTTTCGCGGGGACGCAGGGGTGGCAGGACACTCTCGAGGCCATTGTGAAAATGAAGGACGCCGGCTGCTTCCAGGACGGTGCCGCCGGCGCCGGACCTGAAAGCCTTACTCAAAATCTGGGCGCCAAACCCTGGCTTGCAGTCACGGCCCCCAGTAGCGTGACCGGAGAGCTTAGTGGAGCCGCACCCGACCAGTCCTTCAGTGTGTCAGACTTCCCTCCCGTGTCCTCAGGCGACAAGCACTTTGGGTACGCGAACGCCAATTTCTCCCTGTCGCTTACCAAGTCGGCTCCGCACACGGATGCGGCGAAGAAGTTCCTCAACTGGGCGGCTGAGCCGGAGCAAACTGCACTCTTCGCAAAGGTACAAGGTACCCTCCCCGTAGGCCAGACGAAGGAAGCCGATCTAGCGGGAACTCCATATGCGAATGTCTCTTCGCAACTCGCCAAAGGCGACTACGTCGCGATGCCCAACTCAAACTGGCCCAATGCCGCCGTGACCGATGCGCTCGCGTCCGGAGTTCAAGGTCTCCTCACTGGCCAGCAGACACCTGACCAAGTTCTGCGAGCAATGGATAGTGCCTGGGATAAGAAGTAGCCACGCCAACCGGGTGCGGGGCCCGGAATTCCCACCGGGCCCCGCACCCTGACTAATCGAGGATCACCTCATGACTATTACAAAGCCAGATCTCGCACCTCCTCCGCTGCCCGGCAGATCGGTATCCAGCACTCATAGAACCCGCACCGGTCTTTCCTACGGTCACTGGTGGTGGGCTCTTCCCGGGGTGGTGTTCGTCATCACTATTCACTATGCCTCAACGGCGATCGGCGGATTCTTTGCATTCACGGACTGGACGGGTTTGGGTTCTTTTAACTGGATCGGCCTTGACAATTTCGTAGCGATCTTGTCTGAACCATCCAAGCTCCTTGCTCTAGGAAACACCCTGTTCCTCGCATTCGGATCGGTCATCATCGTCAACATTACGGGATTGGCTATAGCGCTTGGGCTCAATCGCGTAATCCGGACACGATATATACTCCGGGTTTTGTTCTTTATGCCCGTAGTGCTCAGCCCGCTTGCCGTGTCCTACATCTGGAAGTTCATTTTCGACTTCAATGGCCCTCTAAATGCGGCACTGAAAGCTCTGGGCCTTGGAGAATACACTCGGTCCTGGCTTGGCGATCCGCAGTTCGCGATCTGGGCGATTGTCATCGTTGCGTGCTGGCAGCAGGTGGGGTTCTCCATGGTCATTTATATGGCTGGGCTAGCGTCGGTGCCCACGGATATAGAAGAAGCTGCGGCAATCGATGGGGCTGGCCTATTGCAACGCCTTTGGTATGTCGTGCTTCCTGCCATCCGACCGGCCGTCGCAATCTCCACCACCTTAGGAATTGTCAACGGCCTGCGGATTTTCGACCAGATTCTCGCTCTTACCAACGGAGGTCCGGCAGGAGCGACTGAAACCCTTGCGACCCTCGTCTACAAGCAGGCCTTTTCACTCGGCAACTTCGGCTACGGGGCGGCCCTGGCGGTCGTACTGACCGTCATTATCTTCTTTTTTGCCGTCGTTCAGCAGCGGGTAACCGCCCGTAGATCGGAGAGCTGACATGTTTCGCTACACGAAATTCACGCTGGCACGGGAGATAGGTCTCTGGCTCATCGCTGCCCTATTTCTGCTGCCGTTCTATTTCCTCATCTCCACCGCGCTCAAACCAGACACGGAAGTGTTCTCAGCATCGGCGCTGGCGCTACCTCAGGAACCGACGATTGCCAATTTTGGTTCCGTGTTGTCGGCCCGCGGCAATTCAAACGTCGCACTCGGCCTGGTCAATAGTCTGATTATCACAGCTGGAAGCATCCTCGGCCTCGTTGTCCTTGGCTCCACGGCCGGCTATGTCATCGCCCGCAGCACTCGGCGGTTGGGCCGGATCGCGTATTATCTATTCCTCATCGCGATCGTCCTCCCGACGCAGCTTGGAACCGTTCCTCTATACATTGGTGCGCGCGGCTTGGGCCTTACGGGCTCGCCCTTCGGAATGATTGTGCTGTTCTCCGGAATGTTGTTACCGCTATCGATATTCATATATGCCGGATTTATCCGTGAGCTACCAGTCGAATACGAGGAGGCTGCGACGATCGATGGAGCGGGTCGGACCCGCATCTTTACAGGAATTATTCTGCCGCTGATATCTCCGGCAACGGGAACCGTCGCAATTCTGGCTGGCCTGATTGTGTGGAATGACTTTTTCACGTCACTCATCTTCCTCGGAGGTTCAAACAACCAAACCCTCCCAGTAGCGATGTACTTCTACATCGGCTCCATGGTCTCATCATGGAACAAGATTTTTGCCATCGTGATCGTGTCGATGGTCCCAATTCTCGCGTTTTACCTGTTCGCCCAACGGAGATTCATCCAGGGTTTCGCAGGAGGCCTCAAAGGCTAATGAGAACGATTATTGACATCAAAGTCCCGCGCGGAAAACGATAACGGCATGGCAACTCCTCGCGCACGAGTAATCATCGACAACGACTTTTCCGGCGATCCTGACGGCCTCTTCCAACTCGTCCATCATGTGCTGTCGCCTTCCGTGGAGATCCCGTTCGCGATTGGCTCACACCTCTCTCCGGACGATCCATTCGATTCCTCCTCTCGACAGGCTGACAATGCAGTCAAGGTAGCGAAGGAAATACTTTCACTGCTCGGGCTCGAGAGGCAGCCTCCAGTCCTGCTGGGATCCAATGTCGGTCTCAGCTCACCCATCGAGCCGATCCGCACTGAGGCCGCTGAGGCAATCGTTGCCGAGGCCATGCGGGAAGACACCGATCTACCCTTGTACGTCGCTCTCGGAGCAGGGCTTACTGAGCTCGCGAGCGCACATCTTATCGAACCCCGGATCGCCGAACGGCTTACAGCAGTTTGGATTGGGGGCGCTGAGCCTGAGGGCGTCGCCGTCGGGCCGAAGGGCCCCAGGGGAATCGAGTACAACCTGAACATCGATGTTACGGCTGGGCAAGTGATTTTCAATAACTCTCAGATCCCGATCTGGCAGGTGCCCCGCAATGTCTATCGTCAGTGCCTGGTGTCCCGGGCAGAACTTCACTCGCGTGTTAAGCCCATGGGGCGTATCGGCGCCCGCCTGATCGAGGCGATCGATCAGGTGTTTGACGGCGCGGAGAAAGTCGGCCTACTAATGGGAGAGACCTATGCGCTCGGAGACAGCCCACTGGTCCTGCTCACCGCCCTGCAGTCGTCGTTCGAGCCGGACTCATCGTCCAGCTTCCACTCGACGGTGCCCACGCCCAGGATCAACCCGGACGGGTCGTACGGGGCGAACCCTGACGGACGTCCGATGCGGCAATACACGCACGTCGACAACCGGCTCATGTTTGAAGACTTCTATCACAAGATCGCCGCCTTTGCGGCGGAGAACCCTGACCGCCAAATCGCGACAGGCCGCGATGACAGCCTTCACCGGGCGCGGGGCACCGTTCGAAGCGACTGAGCGCCTTGGCATTCCCGCGCACCCCAAACAGCAAAAAGACAACACGCCGTCGGACGGCCAGAGGCTACAAGCCCCATTCGGGGCTGCAAATCATAGGAGGATGACAATGTTGCGCACAACGGCAGCACCACAGCCCTTAGGGGTGGCCATGATTGGGTACGCCTTCATGGGCAAAGCCCACTCGAATGCATGGCGCAATGTTGGAAGCTACTTCGACGTGCCAGCCTTCGAGCAGAAAGTGCTCGTTGGCCGGGACGCCGGTCAGGTGGCGAAGGCAGCAGCCAAGTACGGCTGGGCGGAATCCGCCACCGACTGGCGCTCGGTCCTGGAGCGGGACGACATTCACATCGTGGACATCTGCGTCCCGGGCTGGATGCACGCCGAAATCGCCATCGCGGCCCTCGAAGCCGGCAAGCACGTGCTCGTGGAGAAGCCCCTGGCCAACACCTTGGCCGAGGCCGAAGCCATGACCGACGCCGCTGTGGCGGCCCGGTCCAGGGGCGTGCAGTCGATGATCGGGTTCAACTACCGGCGCGTCCCGGCGTTGGCATTGGCCCGCGAGCTCATCGCCGAAGGCCGGCTCGGCACCGTCCGTCACATCCGCGCCGCGTACCTGCAGGACTGGCTCGCCGACGCCGAGTCCCCCATGACCTGGCGGCTGCGCAAGGAAACCGCCGGAACCGGCGCGCTCGGTGACATTGCTTCCCATGCTATCGATCAAATCCAATACCTCACCGGACAAACCATTTTGGAAGCCTCCGGAGTCCTGAAAACCTTCGTAACCCAACGACCCGGACCAGACGGACCAGAGGATGTCACCGTCGACGACGCCGCCTGGGCCACATTCTGGCTCACAGGGGAAATGGGCGCCTCCGTTGAAGCGTCACGTGTGGCCACGGGGCAGAAAAACTCCATGCAGATCGAAATCTACGGCACCAACGGAGCACTTTCCTTCAATCTCGAAAACCTCAACGAACTCAACTTCCTGGACGCAACCCTCCCTCCGCGAGAGCAAGGCTTCCGGCGGATCCTGGTCAACGAACCCGAACACCCCTACCTCGACGCCTGGTGGCCGCAGGGACACATCATCGGCTGGGAACACACCTTCACGCACCAGATCCGCGACTTCCTGACCGCCATCGCCTCCGGTGAGGCCCCGTCGCCGTCGTTCGAAGACGGCCTCCAAATCCAACGCGTCCTGGCCGCCATCGAAGAATCCGCCAAGAACAAAAGCACCATCACCGCCGTCGAGCACAAAACACTACAAACTGAAGGAGCCTGACATGCCCCGCCCGTACACCCTGTTCACCGGCCAGTGGGCCGACCTCCCCTTCGAGGAAGTCGCGCGCCTTGCCTCGGGCTGGGGCTACGACGGCCTGGAAATCGCCGTGTCCGGAGACCACCTGGACGCCTGGCGCTGGGACGAACCCGGCTACATCGAATCCAAACTCGCCATCCTGGACAAATACAACCTGAAGGTCTGGGCCATCTCCAACCACCTCAAAGGCCAAGCCGTCTGCGATGACCCCATCGACTTCCGCCACGAAGCCATCGTCGGCTCCCGCGTCTGGGGCGACGGGGAACCCGAAGGCGTCCGCCAACGCGCCGCCGAAGAAATGAAACACACCGCCCGCCTGGCCAAAGCCCTGGGCGTGGACACCGTGGTCGGGTTCACCGGTTCCTCCATCTGGCAGTACGTCGCCATGTTCCCGCCCGTCCCGGAAAAGGTCATCGACGCCGGCTACCAGGACTTCGCCGACCGCTGGAACCCCATTCTGGACGTCTTCGACGAATGCGGGGTCCGTTTCGCCCACGAAGTCCACCCCTCCGAGATCGCCTACGACTACTGGACCACCGTCCGCACCCTTGAAGCGATCGGCCACCGGCCAGCTTTCGGCCTGAACTGGGACCCCTCCCACTTCATGTGGCAGGGCATCGACCCCGTGTCCTTCATCTGGGACTTCAAGGACCGGATCTACCACGTGGACTGCAAGGACACCAAGCTCCGACCCACCGGCCGCAACACCGTCATGGGCTCCCACCTGCCCTGGGGCGACCCCCGCCGCGGCTGGGACTTCGTCTCCGCCGGACGCGGCGACGTGCCCTGGGAATCCTCCTTCCGCGCCCTCACCGCCATCGGCTACAACGGACCCATCAGCATCGAATGGGAAGACGCCGGCATGGACCGCCTCCACGGCGCCCCCGAAGCCCTCGCCGCCCTCAAGAAATTCGACTTCCCCGCATCTCAAACCTCCTTCGACGCCGCCTTCAGCAGCGAAGACTAGGCTATGACCCGCTGCGGAGGCCATTCGAGTCGCGTTTAGTGCAACCGACCGAGGAATCAAGGAATGTGAACAGCGACGCGCATACAGGGAAATTGGCTTAGATTAACAAAGCAAGAATGAAAATGACTCCAAATAACTAAGCTTTCGTCTTCGCCCGCACACCCATGATGCCGCCACAACGGCGATTGGCTGTCAATGCTTCAACCCGCTGCGAGTGCCCCTCCTTATTTGCTGCCGCTGAGGTTCTGCACGAACTTCGGGCGTTGGTGATAACAACCTCATGGCCGTGGATCCTTCCCCCGCCAGGACAACGTTTCTGCTGACGTGCTCGTCCATTTACAGCCCGCTCCGACTTCCCCGTGATCGGACCGCCGTCGCTATTACCGGATGGGCTTCATGCTAGGTTATTGCGGCGCCTCTACACCGGCCCTACGTTGTAGCCGGACTGCTGAGGGGTGCCAGGGAACATCCCGGACGCGTGCGTGCGGGCGGAACGGATCCATGTGGCTTCGGACGTATCCGATCAATTGCGGCGCGACCTCCAGGCAGCCCCGCCCCCACGCCCGGCCCCGATAACGGCTGCTGCGCCAGTTCGATCTAGTCGCTCCCGCAACCCGGAGCCGTGCCCTGAAAGGAAACCGCGGGCTCCATCAAAGGTGGCAAAACTCGCGGAACGACACAAAATTCCCGTCAGGTCCACCGGCGCGATCGCCCGCGAACACGCGGGCTCGTGCTGGTCACTGGCAGCACACGAAGCGAGACACAACATGAGTCGACGGCTCAAACAGTCGATTCTGGCTCCTCTGCCGCCTTTGCATGCGCGAGATGCAAGCGGCATATAGCCAACTTCACTAGGCCAATTTGTTGCATGTGCGACAAATTTGGGCTAGTTTGGAAGAATACTTGGACGCCCGGCGCGCAGCGTAGCGAGGGATCCGTGGTCCGACGTTTTGGAAGTCCCGGGCTGAGACCGATCAGCAACCGGTCCGACGATTTTCAGCATCGCAATGAATTCGGGCATCACGCGGAACCACCCCCAACGCGACACTGCTACGACGCACTGTCGCAGATTTGCGGCAGGTGGCTCGGCCAAGGCGCCACTACTGGAATCAACCTGAGGAAAAGCCTGTGAGTGCCACTGAAAGAGTGATTGGTGGGGACGAAGTCCGGGTCAACCAGGCGGGGAATGCGCAAGTTACCTTGCGCCTGCCTTGGTACCGGAGCCTCGCTCCGTCAACTGTTGAAGACATCGCCGTCTCGATTGACGGCCACACCATACCTCGAAATGAACTGACTGTAGAGATCAACGGGATCGAAAGCGAGCTCGACGCCATCGCGGATCGGTGGCAGGAGACCTGGTTCGTCCAGGACCGGGCCATCGTTCGCTTCCCGACCCCAGGAGATCTCAATGGTGCCGTCAATACGACGCTATCCATCACGCTCCGGATCCCATACATCCTAACCGGCCCTGATTCCGCGCTGAAGCGGAGCACCAGTGAGACCCGCAAGCTTTCTGTCGTCCGTGAGGAGCAGCCATGACCGCATCGAACAACTACTCGTTGCCAACAATTGGGTCCGGCCTGACCCTATATTCCTTCACGAATGAGTGGCTCAGCGGGCAATTCGACCTGGAGCAAATTCTGCGCGAAGTTGCCGCACGGGGACTGGGCCCGGGGGTGGAGGTCGTCGGGTATCAGTCACTGCGAAGCTTCCCCGACATCGACGATGCGACGACAGACAAGTGGCATGGCCTCATCGACGAGCTTGGCTTGGTTCCCACTTGCCTGAGCTCAAATGTCGACATTGCGCTTCGCTCAGATCGGTTCCTGAACGCCGATGAGATGACAGAGCTGCTCGAACGGCAACTTCGCACAGCAAATAAGCTCGGGTTCAACATCGTACGTATCCAAATCGGGGCGTCGGCAGAAGTAATCCAGCGGGTCACTCCGCTTGCTGAGGACCTGGGCCTGCGCATGGGTATGGAACTCCACGCACCGGAGGGACCACGCACCGAGAGCATCATGCGTGTGCGCGACCTCTACGCCGAACTTGATTCGCCGGCACTGGGATTCATCCCCGACTTCAGCGCCACAATGCGTGACATACCCCTGACGGAGCAGCACCAATGGGTCGAAGCCGGCCTGCCCCAGGATCTCGTGGACATTTTCGTTGAGAACTGGCGAACCGCGCCCGGCACAATCAAAGACCGTTTTCAGGCATTCCGCAGGCTGGCACTCGCGCGCGGCGCCTCGGAAGAAGCAATCGCTCCGACGGTAGGTGCGCTGACAATGCACGGCACAGAGCCAATGGAGAGCTGGTATGACATCGCCGACCAGATCATCCATGTCCACGGCAAGTGCTACGAGTTTGATGCCGTCGGTGACGAGCCCAGCATCGACTATGACGCTGTCGCTCGCCTGCTGGTCGATATTAACTACAAGGGCTATATCTCCACCGAATGGGAGGGGCACTACTTCGCCTCCTCCAACGTCAGCGCTTTCGACCAGGTGCAGGCCCACCAGAGACTATTGGGCCGCAGCTTGGAAAAGGCAGCCGGTACGCGCATCTAAGTCCGTGCTTGGGGCTTCGAGCTGCCACTCGGAGCCCCAATCCCTGGCTGGCGCAACGGCATCAGCCAAATAACTGAGGGTCAAAGGAGACCAATGGTGATCGATCGTGCAGTTCCAGCGAAAACGACAGCGCCGATTGTCCGTCCGAAACTAACATGGGGCACAAAATTCACATACGGCTTTGGTGACCTCGCCAGCCAACTCATCTGGACTACCACGGGTTCCTATCTGGCGCTCTTCTACACGGACGCCGTTGGACTGTCGGCCGCTGCAGTGAGCGTCCTTATGCTCCTCGCCCGTGTACTGGACGCAGTGATTGACCCGGCGATTGGCGCCGCCGCCGAGCGTACCAAAAGCAGATTCGGGCGCTTCCGAGCGTGGTTGATCTACGGTTCCCCTGTATTGGCGGTGCTCATGGTGCTCTCGTTCACCACCATTCCCGGCAGCGACGTCGCCAAGTTCATTTACGCCGTCGTAAGCTATGGGCTTCTCGGAATTGCTTACTCGGCAGTTAACGTACCGTACGGCGCACTCGTTGGGGTGATGACCGCCGACCAGCAGGAACGGGTCACGCTGAACTCGGTCCGCATGATTGGGACGAACATCGGGGTAGTACTACTCAGCGCGCTGACCCTTCCCCTGATCCTCACTTTCAGCGGGACAGGCCACAACGAAACTGGAACTGTGCAGGGCTACACCTGGACAGCAGTCGTCATGTCCGTGATCGCCCTCCCGATGTTCCTGGCCGTTGCATTCAAAAGCAAGGAACTCGTTAGGCCGGTCGCCTCCACCCGAGTTCCGATTCGGAAGACTATTCATGTGGTGGTCGGCAATCGTCCGCTCATGCTCATCTTCCTGATGATGCTCTTGTCGATGACGGGCTTCTTCGGTCGCCTTGGAATCGTGGTCTACTACTACATCTACGCAGTGGGCCGGATCGACCTCGTCTCCGTCTTCATGGCCGCCCCCGCCCTCGCAGGCGCCGTCGGAATCGCCCTATTTACCCCGCTAACGCGCCGCTACGGTAAGCGCCTCATGGCCTGCATGTCACTTGTTGCTCAAGGTTTGTCGCTCATTGCTGTATATGTAATCGGCCCGACGAATGTCACCGGCACGATCGTCGCCTTGGTGGTCTACGGACTTGTCTCGTTCAACGGTCCCATCATTTGGTCCATGGTGCCCGATGCCATCGACTACGCGGAGGACCGCTCCGGCGTTCGCGCGGACGGAACGTCATACGCCGTGATCAGTTTCGCCCAAAAGGTAGGCAACGCGATCGGTGGAGCGGCAGGCGTCGCCGCAATTGGCGCCTTGGGGTATATCGCAAATGCACATCAGTCGCCGGAGGCGATCAACGGAATGAACCTGGTGTCTAATCTCGTTCCGGCCTTCTTCGCGTTCGCGGCGATCATCCCGTTCTTCTTCTACAAGTTGTCGGACGCACAGAATCACGACATTCGGGAACGCCTGGACACCGCCTCGTTGCAACCCGCGAAGTGAAGTTTCATCGGTGCCTGATGATTGCGCCGATGCTGGCCGCCGACAAACACACATCGAACAAAGGTAGTACGCATGGACATTGAAACAGCATCAATCCGCCCTTGGGATCTCGTCATCATTGGCAGCGGTCCGAACGGCGCTGCAATCGCCCATGAAGTTCATCGGGCCTCGCCGGAGGCATTCATCCTGGTCCTCGAGAGTGGCCGAGGAATGAGCACCAACCAAGGCGAACACCTTGTAGAGTCCGACGAGGGGGCCCTGCGCGAAGCGTTCGAGACGCTGATGCGTCGCGCCCGGCAGATCGAGTACGTCAAGAACGCCGGAGCCGTACTCGGCAGTGACGATGGCTGGACCCCAGAAGGAACCGGCATTTTCCCTGTCTCCTACCTCGGCCACGATTTCACTGAGTTCTCCGGGGCTTCCTTTTCGTGGAATGTCGGGGGAATGGGGATTCACTGGGCGGCAGCGTCACCCTCGCCATACGCCGATGAGATCCCGGGGTTCGCAGGCAGGGACTTCGCTGACGACCTTCAAACGGCGAAACGGTTGCTCCGCGTACACCCACAGGCGTTCACCGGCAATCCATATCGAGAACCAATCCTCACCGCACTCCGAGCCGCGGTCCCTTCGGACATCCACGGCCGAGAGGCCCAGGACATGCCGCTCGCAGGTCTGCGCCGGACCGGTGGGGGCTCATTCGCCCGAACCGGTCCCCGTGACATCGCGCCCGAACTCTTCGACGAATCCGCTCCGCACATCGCACTGGTCTCAGGTACTCTTGCGACCCGGATCCTGCACAGCAACGGAAAGGTCAGCGCGGTGGTGGCACGTGACCTGGCCACTGGTACCGAGCGCGAAATACCCGCGAGGTCAGTGGTCGTCGCCGCAGACACCTTGCGCAGCCCGCAGATCCTGTGGGCCTCGAAAATCCGGCCCCACGCGTTAGGGCTCTACCTGAACGAACACGTTTCCATCGACGGAAGCGTAATTGTCGATAGGCCAAAGCTCGGCTTATCCGAAACCAAGCTACCCAAGCCGGAGCTGAATGAACCGTTCGTCGGAGCCTACTGGAGTCCCTCCATCGGCGCCGAGCGGCCCACACACGGGCAGATGATGGAAACCTTCGATGGCCGTGGGCACCGTATCGGCATGAGCTGGTACACGAATACGGACCTCCGTGCAGAGAACCGTATCGAATTCTCCGACGCAGAGACGGACGAATTGGGAATGCCACTCATGAAGGCTCACTTCGCGTACACGGACGCGGACCGGAGGAGGATCGAAATGCTCCGCGATGTGCAGCGCCGCGCAGCCACCGCCATCGGGGAGTTCCTGCCTGGCGACTCCGAGACACTCGCACCCGGATCATCGCTGCACTACACGGGAACGGTGCGTCTGGGATCCACCGATGACGGAAAGAGCGTCGCGAGCCCGGACGGACTGGTCTGGGGCTTCGACAATCTCTTCGTGGCTGGAAACGGTGCTGTGCCCACTGCGCTGACCTGCAACTCGACGCTGACCGGAATGACGCTGAGCGTGAGGACCGCCCGGGCGGTTACCCGCCACATTTCCAGCGAAAGTGCCCTTCCGCGGGTTATGCGCGGAGCGGGAACGGGTTACTGAATTACGCTGGGAGAATGAATGCGTCACAGACTGTGTCCCCCCGAGGACCCTATGCCAACACGCCTCGCCGGAAGACGGAAATCGTTGCCGCAGCCGCGGAGATTTTCTCCGAGTCCGGGTACCACGGGGGGTCCCTTCGACAAATCGCCCGTCATCTTGACCTGAGCTTTACCAGCGTGAAACATCATTTCCCGACCAAAGAAAACCTGCTGATTGCGGTGCTAGAGGCGAACGACGAACTCGAACTCGCTCAAGTGCAGTCCGACGAGATCAACGTCGGCTTCATCGATTCCGCAGTATCGCTGGCCGAACACAATCTCAACCATCGCTGGTCCGTGCGCCTGCTCGCAGTACTCGGGGCGGAAGCGACATCGCCCGATCACCCTGCACACCAATGGTTCATCGATCGCTACGAGAGAATCAGGGGCGTCATCATGCAGGCAATCACGGAAGACATCACTGCTGGACGCGTCCCCAACGGGATCGATCCGCGCGAGGTCGCGGCAGAGATCGTAGGGCTCTGGGACGGCCTGCAGCTGCAGTGGCTCCTCGACCCCGAGTTCGACATCATCGCTTCGTTGAGGCGGGGATTCCGCGCGATTCTGGTCCCCGGGATCGATGAGATGCATGCTGGAACACAGCAAGAAGGTGTGCGAGTCCGCGGGCAAGCCTGCGATCAAAGTCCAGGGCACTGACTCGGGGGCGACGGCGCGGCTACAGCTCGAACAGGGCCGGGCGGCGCTTGCAGTGCAGGGCGCCGAGAACATTGCGTTCTTCAACCAGAAGACGCCGGGCAAGTACGAGATCGTTCTCGGCGTGCTGTTGAAGCAGCCGTTTTCGGTGGCCCTGAAAAAGGGCAACACGCCACTCGCCGAGGAGGTCCAGAAGGCCATTCAATCGATGTACGACGACGGTACCCTCGAGAAGATCCTCACGAAGTACGGCATCAAAGACGGACTGCGGAAGCCGGTAATCAACGAGGTCACCGGGTGATCGAAACTACCGCGACGACCCGGACGGAGTTCACCTCCGCTCGGGTCGTCTTGGCCTTCGATCTAGACGGCCCCACCGATGAGGCTCTGATCTCGGGCGAGATCTGGCGGCGGCCCGGGTACTTCACGTTTGGCGCATCCGGACCCCATCGCGGAGTTCCGCGCATCCTGGACGTGCTTCGCGATAAGGCTGTGCAAGCGACGTTTTTCACCCCTGCATGGGTCGTTCGTACCTGGCCGGACCTCTGCCGGCGAATCGTCATACTGGGGCAGCCGGCGTCGGGATTCCGTGCACCGTCGGGAGACATTACGCCCGAGACGCTCGAGCTCCTCGTAGAGGCCGGATATACCTACTCGAGTTCGATGCGCAGCGGCGACCGTCCGTACCGGCACGCCCGGCCGCACTGTCCTGATGGACGAGTTCATCGGCCACCTCGTTGGACGCGCGGACGTGCGCATCCAACGAGCCGACGAAGTCGCAGCCGAGTGCGAGGCTGAGGTACTCCGTGATCTGGCCTGACGGTGCCTTCGCCGTCGTCCTCACGGTCGACGTCGACGGCGACCTCCCACTTCTGGCCGACGACGCGTCGAACGTCGACCGTATGAAGTCGCGTTCGGCCGGTCTGTACGGACCCGAGCACGGCGTTCGGCGACTGCTCGCGCTGCTGACCGGCCTAGGTGTCGCGGCGGACTGGTTTTTCCCAGGAGAGATTGCACGGCGGTATCCGGACGTGGTGCGAGCGGTGCACGCAGCCGGGCACGGCATCGGCGTGCACGGAAACCGGCACCTGGATTTCGACCGACTCGAACTCGCGGACCAGATCGAGGAGATGCTGTCGGGTCGCGCCGCGGTCCAGCAAATCATCGAAGAGACACCATCTGGGTTCCGCACTCCGGCCGGCGAATGGGCATCCGGGTTCCCGGAGGCGATGCAACGAGCAGGCTTCACATGGTCCTCATCTTTGCCCTCCGACGAGATGCCCTTCCACCTCACCGGGACCGATCTTATAGAGATCCCGTTCCGCTATGAGCTCGAAGACCTGCAGTACTTCGGCTACAACCTCGACCCGCCCTTCCCACCCGGTCAAGCGCGCATCGCTCCGCTCGAGTCAGTCGAGGCCAACTGGTGGTGCGAGGTCCGGGGCGCCGAGAGATACGGCACGTTATTGCACTTGCGAGTCAACGCGGAGGTCATGGGCGTCGCCAGCCGCGCGCGGATGCTTCAGCGGTTCCTGCGCGAGGTGCGGGAAAGGACCAACGCGTGGTTCACATCATGCACCGAGCTCCACGCGCTCTTCGTCAATCGCGAGCCGGATACTGCGCACCCCTACGCACTCTTCGTCGATCTACGGCCAAAGGAGATTTGACACCGTAGCTTCAGGACGGTTCTGGGATCTGGAAAGAATTGACAATCTCTTACGCCACATCGGCGGACAAAACGCCGTTTGGGGGCACCGGATTCCCTTGACATGTGGTTAATAGAGCCAACGTGACAGACCCGATCGGCGGCTGCCTGATCAAATTCGGGCCACCCCTCGGGCCCTCGTCGTGGCGACGGTGTTGATGAAAGCCGTCCATCTGGTTGGCCACGAGGCGGTCTGGATGACGGCAATCGATGGACGAAGCTCGACCTCGTCGGGCAAAGTTTGGGTTGGATTCGGCCATGGCCCGCTGAGGTCGCGGCCCAATCAGATCCCGTTTCCAACGAGGGTACGGGCTTGTCACCAGGCATCGCCGTCCCCGCGCAGGCCAAGCCTCCGTGGTAGCCGCGTGCTGTTAACAGCGCCAGCAGGCCTATGTTTGACCTCTTCGCACAAGGGAGCGGCGGAAAATGGCGGCCCATCATTGACAACAAACTAGATCGGGTCTGCGCGCCAAATGTGCTTGGCGGCATCTGATCACCGCTGGTGCGATCGAGAATATCGGCTCAGACGCCGGAACATTGGGCGCCGGCGCCCTGCCGCAAGCGCATTCTGCCTCGCTGGGCGTCGTCATCGCGCTCACGCCGCAACTCGTCGACGAAGGCATCAAACGCATGATCGACGGCAAGCATGGAGAACTGCTCGCAGTCGCCTTTTCGGGTCTCTACCTCGCCTTGAATCAAGCGAAATGGTAACCGGAACACATATGATCATAGACGGCGGAGCCGGCGCAACACTGCGAATGAGCAAGGGAGCGTCGCCGAACCTGGGGGTTCTGGACGCTCCCCTCCGGTCCACGGCCCTTAGATGGTCTGGCCGGCGTCAGCCAGGAGCGTGCTGCCAGTCATGATGGTGGACAGGTCACTGGCGCAAAACAAAACCACGCGTGCAATGTCGTCCGGTGTTCCCAGCCGTCCCATAAGACTGCCAGCCATCACCGCGGTAGTCCGGGAGTCCGACGTCGGACCAGCTCCCCCGGCGTGGACTGCGGCGGCGGCCGCCATGGTGCCCTCGGTGGGTACGAAGGTGGGGGCTACTCCCAGCACCCTGATTCCCAAGGGCGCGAACTCCAGCGCCATCTGCTTGGTCATCCCGCGGACGGCGTGCTTGGACCCTACATAGGAGGCAAGGCCCGGGGCTGTCCCCTCAAAGCCGGCGGTGGAGATGATGTTGATGATCACGCCACCGCCGGCCATGTGGCGTGCGGCTTCCCGCGAGCCGTTGAAAACCCCTCTGGTATTAACGGCGAACACCTTCTCCCACTCTTCGTCCTGCGTTTCCAGGACCGGCCTACTGGGAAAGATACCAGCGTTATTGACCCAGATGTCGATGCCTCCGAGCTCAGCTGCCGCAACAGAAGCGGCTGTGCGCACTGATGCTGAGGCGGCCACGTCCATGTCTACCCCCAGCGATCGCACCTGGAACCGAGCAGCAATTTCTGCGGCAGCTTCCAGGGCGCGCTCGCCGTCGATGTCTGCGAGGACGACATCCGCCCCGGCTTCCGCCAAGCGCAACGCGATGGCTTTGCCCAGTCCCTGGGCGGCACCGGTGATGACAGCCTTGCGGCCGGTCAGGGAAAGCAGGTCCCGGACAGGGGTGAGGGAAGCGTCGGCGAAGGCCGTGCTCATACAGCCACCGCCGCATCAAGCTGATTGGCTTGGGCAACGCTTCCCAGCCATGCGAGGCTCGGTTTGGGTGTGCGTGTGAAGGTTTCCCTGTCGACGGCGATCAGGCCAAAGGTTGGTTCCCAGTGGCCCCACTCGAAGTTGTCCAACAGGGACCAATGGAGATAGCCACGCACATCGATCCCGTCAGTCATAGCGTTTTGCAGACTCTGAAGGGCCTCCGTGGTGTAGCGGATGCGCTGGTTGTCATCGGCCGTGGCGATGCCATTCTCCGTGACCATCACCGAGACTCCTCCGGTTACCGCCCATGCGTGCCGCACTGCCATGCCAAGGGCATCCGGCCGATACGAAGTGCCAACCAGGGTGTTGTCCGGGCGGGCCGGGTGCGGCACCAGGCCATTCGCATCCACTTCCTGGCTTGAGTAGGCCTGCACGCCAACGAAGTCATCACCGCGGCTGCCTTCCCAGTAGACGTCTTCCTTGCCGTAGCGGATCTCAAGGAGCTTCTCTTCCCCTCCCGGAGCGGCGGTGAGCGCACCAGCGGCGATGGTCCAGCCGACTTTCGCCCGGGTACGGGCGCGCACGATGTCCCGGGCAGCATGGTGGATGGCAGTGAACGCCCGCCCGATCTCCGGATCTGCGTAGGTGAGGAAGTCGCTGTGCGTTTGTTTAGTCTCTTCGGTTCCCTCGACGGTGGGACTTTGCCACTGGCCGCCCTCGGCCAGTTGCATCCGGCGCATGGCCGTCATGATCGCCGCCTGCATATTGGGTTCATTCATGGTCACCACCCAGTCCACGCCGTCCAGGATGGTGGTCGCCTCTGTGACGTACCGCTGGAACTTTTCCGAAGCGTCCGGAGCCAACCAGCCGCCGTCGTCGGCGAACCACTGCGGAGTGGTGAAGTGCTGCAGAGTGACCACCGGGGTAACGTTCCGGGCGAAGCAGTGCTCGATCATGCGGCGGTAGTGGGCGAGTTCGGCCTTGGAGAAGGCACCGGGCGTGGGTTCGATGCGGGACCATTCGAGGCTGAACCGGTAGGATGTCAGGCCGGCGTCGGCCAGGAGGTCGATGTCTTCATGGTAGCGGTGGTAGCTGTCACATGCGTCTCCGGAGAGTTCCATGCCTGGCATGGTCAGTTCGCGTGCCCACCAGTCGCTGTTGACGTTGTTGCCTTCGATTTGATGCCCGGCGGTTGCCGCGCCCCAGAGAAAGTCGGCGGGGAAAGTGGTCATGGGTGTTCCCTTCTTTCGTTAATTCAGTAAGTTTGGTGTGGTTTCAAAGTGCCGGGTCAGTTCGCCGGAACAGCTTCCGGTTCGCGCATGGACTCGGGTGCGATGGCGCGGAAACGGCCTGGTCCTGCAAGGTGCCCGGAGCCGTCCGGGAAGATGATGCACGCTTCTGTTTCGGCCGGGATGTCGGCGTCGATCCGCAGGGTGTCGCCGTCGAGCTGCCAGTGGACACGGATGGTGCCGTGTGGGGATTCGTGCGTTCCCTTCGCCCAGGTGATACCCGGGGCCAGAGTTGGAGCGATCACTATGGAGCGCCAAGCAATGGATCCTGTTGCCTGCCTCAGTCCCAGGATGTGTTCATGCAGGAACCTGAGGACTGTGGCTTTGCTGTAGTGGTTGAGGGAATCGTGCGCATGTCCGTGCTCGTCGATCCCTTCCCATGACTCCCAGATGGTTGTTGCGCCTTTGTCCACCATGGATAGCCAGGACGGCGCTGTGCGCTGGAAAAGGAGCTCATGGGCGACATCGGATCGTCCCGCTTCAATGAGGACGGGTAGCAGATCGCCTGTGGATAGGAAGCCCGTTCCAAGGTGGGTTCCCGCCGAGCGGATCAGCTCAACCAGCCGGTCTGCGGCTTGCTCGCGCAAGTCCTGTGGGAGCAGTCCGAAGGACAAGGCCCTGACATAGCTGGCCTGGGTGTCGGCCGCCGTGGTTCCGTCCTCTCGGAGATACGCCAGGCGCCAGGCATCACGGATTGACTCGGCGATGTTGGTGTACTTTGCTGCGTCTTCAGGCTGTCCCAGAACATCAGCGATGCGCCCAAGAGTCGCGGCCGACCGGTACATGTAGGCGGTCCCAACCTCTCCCTTGTCTTCCATGAACCAGGCCATTGGGTTGTCCTGGACGGGGTCGATCAGGCGCCCTTCTTCGTCGCGCTTTTTGGGTTCGGTCCATTCACCCCAGTGGAAGGTTCCGTCCCACAGGTACTGCTCGTAAGGCTCGGGGGTGGTTGATGCTTTCACACGTTCGTGGTGTCGGGACGTCTGTGCCATCTCCAGGGCCCACTGCACCCAGCGGACCATGGCGTCCCAGTTTTCGGCCAGGACCGCTTCATCCCCATAGGCCTCGTAAAGCTCCCACGGAACGGCGACGATTGCATCTCCCCAACCGGCCGAACCGGTCATCATGGCGAACTGGTCGTCCAGGTGGTTCTTGATCCTGCGGCCATCGGGAGAGAAGTTCGCGATGCGCCCGTCCTCGAGTTGGTCGTCACGCACAGACCTCAACCATTTACGGCTGAACCCCAACACGTCACGCAGCCGGGTAGCCGTGGAAATGAAGACCTGGTAGTCGCCGGTCCACGCCAGGCGCTCACGGGTGGGGCAATCCGTGGGGACGTCCACCGCGTTACCGAGGAAGCTCCACTCCCCGATTCGGTGTAGGGCGTTCAGGTCCTCGTCGCTGCAGGTGAATTCACCGGTTCGTGGCAGGTCACTGTGGACCACCTGCATGGTGACGCCGGCATGATCCAACGGGGCCGGGTCCATGGCTGTCGCATCGCGGGTGATGCGGGCGTACTGGAATCCGTGGACGGTGTGCCGTGGTTCAAAGACACCAGCGCTCTCCCCTGCTGTGACTTCGTCCCGTTGCGAGAAGATCCGGGCGGGTTCACCTGGTCGGTGTGAATCAAGGTGGGAGGTTGACAGGTCGCCGTCTGGGCCCAGGTGCTCGCCGTATTCAATGACGGTGCACGTGCCAGCAGTTCCAAGATCTTCGAGCCGGATCCAGCCGGAAGCATTCTGGCCAAAGTCGGCGATCCAGACACCCGGCCGCAGTTCACGCAGACTCTCGGCTGGCCGTGATGCGATCACCCGGACCGGCGGGGCGGGTGACCATTCGATTCCCGGTGCGCTCACTTCGTCCACCAAAACCGCCAACGGAGCCGCGGAACGAACCGTGAAGTCGACCGTTTGCCCCTCCATGAGATCCGCGCGGTTCGTGGCTGACGGTGCGGTGGTCCACGTGCCGTCGGTGCCAATAACCCGGTGGGAACCATCGGCGAATTCAAGGTGTAGTTCAGCCCGGGCACCAAGCTGAGTTCCCCATTGAGCAGGGTGCCGGAAAGCTCCTACCTGTCCCCGGTACCAACCGTCCGACAGTTCGATCTCCATGCGGTTCCGGCCCGTCCGAACCAGCGACGTCACGTCAGAGGCTTGGGCGTAGAGAGTACGGTCGTACGACGTCGACCCGGGGGACAGTTCCGCTGTACCGGCCCGTTTGCCGTTGATCACGGCAGTGTAAACACCGAGTGCTGTGGCGTACAGACGAGCCGAGGTCACCTCAAGGGTGCCGTTCAGGTCCCCCAGATCAAAGTCAGTCGCAAGAATGTGGGCGGGCCGCTGGCCGTAAGGCTTGGCCTCCTCCTCAACTGGTGAAATCCACGAGGCTGTCCAGTCGGCGTCGAAAAGGCCCGCTTCAAAAGTGGACCACGCAGACCAATCCGCCTCTGTCTGTGCGATGCGGACACGCCAGGTGACCCGCTGCCTGCTGCGCAGCTCCGCCCAGAGCCAGGGAACAAAAAGGTGACTGGTGGTCGTCGCAAGCGGCTGCGCCACGCCGTCGACCATCGCCTCCAGCTCGAAGGCACTTGCCGGGATCCCGGCGCCGACTTTCCACGACAATCGCGGGGCCGGACCCGTGACGGGAAACTGATCCCCGCCGCTGTCGACGGTGAGCCCGTATGGCATGTGGTCCATGGTGGTTTGTTCTACTTTCTTCGTGCTGATTCGATCGGGGCGTCCTTCAGCGGACGGACTTGACCTTGAGGGCGATGACGGAGCCGCCAAGGAGGGCCAGGACAGCGCCGGACAGATAGAGGAAGGTGTAGTTCTTGTCCGTTCCTGTAATGCCGATGGTGATGATGACGGATGCAATCAGGGGTGCCACTGCGCTGGGGATCTTCTGGGCGAAGGCCACTACCGCCATGTAGCGTGCAGTTTCCGTGCGGTTGGGCAGGATGGCGAAGATGATCGCTTGGTCAACAGTGGCGAACACCGCGATGGCCGTCTGCATGAGGACAGCACCGATGATCAGCTGAGGGAGCGACCACGCGAATGCCTCGGCTAAGGCCCCTGCCACGAAAAGCAAGGCCGCAATCATGACAAACAGTCTGCGCCGCCTGAGCTTGTCCGAGAGGAAGCCACCCAGCAGGGCACCCGCTGCCGCCGCCACCACACCCAGCATGCCGATCGTGGCGACAACTCCGGCGACCTCGCGAACGGGGAGTCCAAGGCGCTGTGCGTAGAAGAACGTTCCGAACGTGGTGTTGAAGTACAGGCCCATGAAGAAGACGAAACGGCCCAACCAGTTCCACGCGAAATCGGGGTACTTCCGGACGCTGAAACCATAGCTGGCAACCACCGAGCGGAACGTCACCTGCGAATCAACCACGATGTTCTTGGAACTTCCCTCCGGTTTGATGAGCGGGAACAGTGCCAGGAGCACAGCACCGATCACTCCCGGGACCACGAAGACCAAAAGCGTGTTTGAGGAGACAGCGTAGGCAACACCAATGCCCAGAACGGGGGCAATCTGAGTCATGAGGCCTGTCAGGGCTGAAACCCGTCCGCGCTGGCCTTCCGGCAGTTTGTCCGCCATCAGGTTCTGTATAGCGGCGCCCGAAATCGACCATCCGGACATGCCAAGGATCCACCCGGCTCCCACGAGGAGAAGGTTTGGAGCCAGGCCCATGACCACCAGGCCGGCCAAACCGATGGCTGTGCCAAGGAAGATGAAGGGACCGCGGCGTCCGAACCGTGACCTGGTCCGGTCGCTCCAAATCCCAACAATCGGGCTGATGATCAAGTAAACCAACTGGGCTATGCCGGTGATGAAACCCAGCACTTGCTCCTGGCCGGGGGCGAGTTCGGTGATCCTGACAGCGATGCCGTAAGAAAGCGGCACCATCATGGCAATGGACGCTCCGAAACTGGCGAGCATCAGCCAGAAGATGTAACTCCTGCTGACCGGGGCCTGTGGCTCCTCCATCAGTTGCGTGCTCGGATCCGTGGTTGAAGGCTGGTTGCCGGGGACCGGCTGGGCCGCAGCGACGCCCCCGGCGAGGCTGGGTGCCTCGTGATTGTTCGTAGTCACCAATGACTCCTTCAAGAATGTGGTCGCCCGCTGTCGGCATCCGCAGCGTGCCCTGCGACGACGGCGTCGAACCAAGTAAAGAGTAACCACTGTGGTTACTATTCGTGAATAGTATCCACGATGGTTACAATTGACAAGACCCTCCGTCGAAATTACCCGCAGCTTTGGAAAGAAGGTTTGGCGCAGTGACCACAACTACCGAACAAGCATCCTCCAAACCAGCATCCCGCCGCCGCGGCCCCTACGCCACCACCCCTGCCAGGCGCGCGGAAATAGTCAAGGCCGCCTCGGCCAGCTTTGCTGAACACGGCTATGAACGCGCCAGCCTCCGGGACATTGCCGCACGCGCCAACGTCACCCACGCCGCCCTGCTCCGCCACTTCGCCACCAAAGATGACCTTCTGCTGGCCGCCCTGGCCCAAAGAGACCTCGACGACGCCGAACTCGCCAACCGCATCATGGAAACAAAGATCCCCCGCGAGAAGGTCCTGAGCAGCATCCTCCAAGAAGAGTTCGCACACCCCGAGCACCTTCGGAACTGGCTCGCCATCACCATCGCCGCCACCAACCACAACCACCCTGCGCACGACTTCTTCATATCCCGGCGAGCAAAGATGCGGGAGCACTTCACCAGCAAGAAACTGGCCACCACCGAAGACAGCCAAGAACTGAGTGCTGACGACAAAGTCACCATGGTGATGGCCATGGTGGACGGTCTTCGGATCCAGTTCCTCCTGGACCCCGAAAGAGAAACACTCCACCTCATGGACACGCTCATGCGGTTCATCGCATCCCCTGACGGTACTTTAGCTGGCGCTGGCGGGACACAGCCTGAGTCTGAACCAGACAAAACCACAGCAACAGGCCCCCTCAAGCAAAGGCCCGGATGGCGCTATGAAGTGCCAACAAAATCCACCCGGTAAGTTTCCGGCAGCCCTGCCGGAATTGGCGGGATGGTTTTCGATAGCAGGGCCACAGCCACCGCATGGCAGTCAAATGCCCGAGCAGTCATTCTCGATCGCTGCCCGGGAATACTCGAGGTTGCCCCGGGGGCTGACCCGCTTCATCGAGGTGGTCTAGGGTCTGTCCTGTAAGTGGTCTCGTGGCTGGTGCGGCGGCTTTTTGATCCCGTTCGAAAGCTGTTAATCCTGGAGTCATGCCAAGACGCGGAGAATCGACCAACGACGCATGGAAAGTGATCGAACCCCTGCTGCCAAGGGATGGCGGCGGACGGCGCTGGCGTGACCACAGACAGGTCATCAACGGGATTCTCTGGAAGCTACGCACCGGTGCCCCGTGGCGCGATGTCCCTGAACGCTATGGTCCTTAGAAAACCTGCTGTCATGATCGTCTGCGCGTCTGGACCCTGGACGGGACGTGGGCAAAGATCCTGGACCACGTAGTCACCCGGGACGATGCCGTCGGAGACGTGGACTGGGTAGTATCCGTGGATTCCTCCGTGCTCCGGGCGCACCAGCATGCCGCTGGCGCCCGAAAAAAAGGGGCTGCAGCGAAGCCATCGAAGCCATCGCCATCGCCGGGGAATGCATCGGACGCTCACGCGGAGGACTGAGCACCAAAATCCATCTCGGCGTCGAAGGCCGCGGGCTGCCCGTCAGCGTGATCCTCACCGAAGGACAAGCCGGGGACAGCCCGCAACTGCTGCCGGTCCTTGAGCAGATCAGCGTCAACAAGCCCGGTCCGGGCCGTCCACGCACCCGCCGGACGAGGTACGTACCGACAAGGCCTACTCCCATCCAAGCACCCGGGACGCGATGCGCCGCAAAGGCATCAAGTACACCTGCCCCGAACGCGAAGACCAGAAGAAGCACCGCAAGTCCAAAGGCTCCGCCGGCGGCCGACCACGAGCCTTCGACACCCAGTCCTACCAAGGACGCAACGTGGTCGAACGGTGTTTCAACCGGTTCAAACAATTCCGCGACCTGTCCACCCGGTACGCAAAACGGGCAGCGTACTACGCCTCGGAACTAACAATCGCCAGCATCGTGCTGTGGCTACGCTGACTTACAGGACACTCCCTAGTCAGCGGCCTGCGCAATGGCTGAGAAATCCTCCGACAGACAGAATGCCGATAACGGCGCATATGTCGGGACTGGAAGCAGTCACTAGGTCCATCCGGCGCAGCGATCCCGCCAAGCGATGGCACACGCCGAAGAATACGCAACTCACGTCATGGCGCTGCACATCGGCCTGCCCATGAATAGCCAGAAGCAACAACGCTGTTTGTCATTCTGATATCCCGATCATCGCTGGACGGGCCTCCGCGCAACCCGGGCGCTGACGCGCCAAGACCGATCCGGAAACTTCGCTAGGCGCTCCTGCGTCGCTTATCTCCTTCCGAACTTTTCGCCCCTGCCCCGGTCCCCAAATTGCGCTCAAGCCCTTACCAACGCAATGGTCCCCTAACAGAACGGCCCAAAGACGAAAGACACAACCTACGCACAAAGGAAATAGACAATGAATTCGCTCACCATCAAAGACCCGGCAGACCTGCTCAGCTTCATCGGCCACACCCTCGGCTTCTGGCCACACGAAAGCCTCGTCTGCATCACCCTGGACAACAACAAAGTCGGCGCCACCCTCCGCATCGACCTCCCCCGACAACCAGGCCAGGAACGACTCTTCGCCAAGACCGTCGCCAGCTACCTCACCAACGACACCAAAGCCACCAGCATGGTCTTCGCCCTCTACACCACAGAACACAGCGAACCCGGACAACCCAAACCCCACGCCGCAACCATCGCCGCGCTCACCGGCGTCCTCGCAGAAAACCGGATCACCATCCGCGACGGCATCTTCGTCGGGGATGACACCTACTCCCCCTACGACACCGAACCCGGCCAAGACATCACCCTGCCCCTCAGCAGCACCGAATACAGCCAAGTCAACGCCGAATTCATCTACCGCGGCAGTACCATCGAACCCACCAACAAAGTCACCCTGCCACCGCCAACACATGAAGCGGACAAAGCAACCGCCGTCGAAAACCACATGGCAACCATCAGAGCGCTACACCCCGAGGACGCAGTCCGGCAAGCCCACGAACTATGGACAACCATGCTGGACAGCACCGACTACCCTACCGACGAAGCCACCATCACCCTGATCGCGTACTTCCAGTTCCCGCACATCCGCGACCAACTCATGGCCGACATTCCCGGCATCGACGAACCACCACAACACATCCTCTTCGCCCAGACCCACACCGCACCTCAGTGGTCACGCGTCGAGTGGGCACAGCAACTGCTCGTCCACGCCTACACCCGGACCAGCCCACCACACGCAGCACCCATCCTCACCACCATCGGCTACATCAACTGGTGGCAAGGCCGAGGATCCAAAGCCCATCAATACCTCCAACTCGCCCTCGACACGGACCCCGGCTATCGCTTCGCCAGGCTCACCGACCACATGCTCGGAGCAGGCATCATCGCCGGCTGGAACACCAACAAAAACACCGCGTACAGGGGTCGTCTGGATTTTCAGTGACCACGAGGCACATGTCCGTCGGCATCCCCACACACTAAGTACGACTTTGTGGAAGTTGTACGATCCTTCCACCGGACTTTCAGCAACCTTTGGCACCCCCACTCAACCGGTCGTGCCAGCGAGTTTTCCATGGCCAAGAGAACGGCCCTGGTTCCGTTTGCGAGGAAGCCCGTTTCAAGCCCCAACGTCGACCATGCCATCGAAGCAGCCCGCGTCCGCCGCGTCCGAAACCTTCAACGAAGCGGCCCCCGCCGCGAATTTGGTTTCGAGCGCGCCGCTACAAGCGGGCCCGATCTCTCGGTGTGGCTCGACTTCCTGGACGAACCCACGGCAGGAGTCTCTCCTTGAAACGCCGTGATGCGCCGTCCATCAACAACAATCGTGATTCCGGGGCGTGGGTTGGGGAACACTGCCGCGCCGGCGGGCTTGTGAATGACGGTCATCGGAGATTTTGGATCATGCCCCCGGAAAGTGCACTACATCAACGTAGGGGACCTGCCGGCAAGGCCAGAGGCGCGCTGGCTCTGGACGTGTTTCCGGGCGGCAGCGATGATGAAAACATGCACGGGGCCGAGACCATCGACCGCAGTGTGCAATACACCCCGCGTTGTGGAGGCGCATTGGCATGGCACACAAATCAGACCGCGCAGAGCATGCTGCTGCCACCGACCGCGTCAAACCTGACGGGCATTTCCTGGCTGGATACTACGCTCATGTGCGCACGGAGGACGTGCAGAACTACAGCGCAGAGACGCTCCGGGCCAGAGCCGTGCACCATCTCTCGGTGGCGTCGTCGCGGGCGCCCGGCCAGGCCGCCGTCGGCATCCTGAACGAGCTGGACGCGAGCATTGTTGCAGTGGTTGCAGAGGATATGCCATTCCTGGTCCGGTCCGTAACGGCTGCGCTCACCCGTGAAGACGCCTCGATCCGGCTGCTGGTGCATCCGACTTTCCAGGTGGTTCGCGATCCAAACACTCACACGCTGCTGGATGTCCGTCCCGGCCCTTCCAAAGAAGGCCTCCTGGCAGAGTATGTGCTGCCGGCCCGCGGAATGTCCGAGACCTGGGTCGCAGCGGAAATTGGCAAGCTTGCGGGTGAGGCAGCCATCAGCGAGCTCACGGAACGCCTGCAACGGGTCTTGGGCGATGTCCGCGTTGTCGCGGAGGATGCTGCTGCCATCCACGGCAAGGTCTCCGAGGCCATCGTCGCGGTGGACGGATTCCCGCAGGCTGTTGCTCCGCCGCTGGAACAGGTACGTCAGTTGCTCCTTTGGCTCGACGACGGCAACTTCTTGTTCCTCGGGTACACCGAATTAGAACGCACGACGGCGGGTGGCCAGGAGTTGCTGTCTGGGCGGCAGGGTTCTTCGCTGGGTCTGCTGAGGCGGCTGGAGAGGGACGTTGCCGGGCAGGAGCAGAGGCTTGCCCGGATTCCTGGGCTCCCGACACTCGAGGTTGCCACCTCTGAGATACGGTCAACTGTCCTGCGAGGGTCTTATCTTGACGAGTTGCGTCTGCCGGAATTCGACAGGACGGGCAACGTCACCGGGGAACGGCGATTCGTAGGGCTGTTCACCCCCGGTGCCGCACAGCAGTCCATCCGCCGGATTCCGGTTATCCGCGAAAAGGTCCAGGCCGTTACGAAACGGCTTGGACTCACGGCCCGGTCCCACCGAGGCCAGGAAGTATTAGCCATTCTGGAATCATTTCCCCGGAATGAGCTGTTTCATATCGAGGCCGATGATCTCGCACGGCTGGCCGACGAGATCCTCCGCGCAGAGGAGCTCCAGCGCACACGCTTGTTCCTCCGGCCCGACAGTTTTGGCAGGTTCGTCTCGGTCCTGGTCTTCTTCCCGCGCCACCGCTACAGCACGGGCGTCCGGCAGCTGATGGAGCAAGAGCTCAAACAGGCCTTCAGGGCGAAGTCCGTCGAATTCGAGGTCCGTCTGACCGCGTCCTCCATGGCCCGGGTGTTCTTTCGGGTCCGATTAGGTGGTTCCTTGTCGGGGGCCGGGGCAGCCGGCACTGCCTACGTCGACCCCTCCCAACTGGAGCGGCGCCTGATATCAGCGACCCGCTCGTGGACGGACGGCCTCGACGACGTCATCCGGGAACAATTCCCCGGGACAGAGGCTGCTCGGCTCTCGCGGCTATGGTCGGACGCATTTCCGCCAAGCTATCGCGTGGTTTACGAGGCGGGGGCAGCCATCCAAGACATCATCAGGTTCGAGACCCTCGACTTGGACGGCACGCGCGGCAGAGTCTCCGACGATCCGCTGCTCACGGTATATGTGCCCCCTGAAACGTCCGCCCAGGGCGGCGAAGATGCCCGGATCCGACTTTACCTGACCAAACCCCAAAGCCTCACCCAGATCCTGCCTTTCCTTCACAATCTCGGGCTCGAGGTCTTGGACCAACGTCCATTTGAGATCCAGCGCGGAGCTCACCAAGGTCTTTTCCTATACGACCTCGCCGTGAAGTATCCGGAGGGTGTGGACCCGGAGGCGACCAGCGACCTACTGGCGGACGCGTTTTGCGCTGCCGTGCGCGGGGACACGGAATCGGACCGTTTTGATGGCTTGGTACTCCGAGAGGGCATCGAGTGGCGCCAAGCGTCGATCCTGCGCAGCTATGCCAAGTATCTCCAGCAGTTGGGGACCACCAACTCATACGGCTTCGTGGCGGAAACGCTGCTGTCGAATGTCCGGGCCACACACGCGCTCCTGGCTCTCTTCAAGACGAAGTTCGATCCGGCCCTGGACGTTTCCGGCCGGTTCCGGGACACTGAAGCGGCCCGGAAGGAACTGCTCGCGGCGATCGAGGACATTCCCGTCCTCGACGCCGACCGGCTGCTGCGCACCCTGATGAATCTGGTGGAATCCACGCTCCGCACGAACTACTTTCAGGGCAAGCCCTACCTGAGCTTCAAACTGAATACGGCCGCAATCGTGATCGCGCCGTTTCCGCGACCCAAATACGAGATCTGGGTCTACTCGCTGCGTATTGAAGGGGTGCACCTGCGCTTCGGCCCCTTGGCCCGGGGAGGACTGCGCTGGTCGGACCGAAGCGAGGACTTCAGGACCGAAATCCTGGGGCTGGTCAAGGCACAGAATGTGAAGAACTCCGTGATCGTACCCACCGGCGCCAAAGGCGGTTTCTATCCCAAACGGTTGCCGGACCCGGCCTTGAACCGCGAAGCCTGGGTCACTGAGGGCCTGGAGTGTTACCGGATTTTCATCCGCGGACTGCTGGACGTTACCGACAACCTGGTCACTACCGCGCACGGCGAAACCGTGGTGCCTCCCGAACGGGTGGTGCGTCACGACGTCGACGATTACTACCTTGTGGTGGCGGCGGACAAGGGAACCGCGTCATTTTCCGATGCCGCGAACACCGTGGCACAGGAGTACGGCTTCTGGCTTGGCGACGCCTTCGCGTCCGGCGGCTCCGTGGGCTATGACCACAAGCAAATGGGGATCACTGCCCGAGGGGTATGGGAGTCTGTGAAGCACCATTTTCATGAACTCGGGGTGGACTGCCAGGCGGAGGGCTTTACTGTTGCGGGCATCGGCGACATGAGCGGGGACGTCTTTGGGAACGGGATGCTTCAATCCCGCCACATCCGCTTGGTGGCCGCATTCGACCACCGGCACATCTTCCTTGACCCGACCCCCGACGCGAAGGCATCCTTCGACGAACGCCGTCGGCTCTTTGCCCTGCCCCGCTCTTCCTGGCAGGACTACGACCCCGCGCTGATCAGCGCGGGAGGTGGCGTCCACTCCCGCTTATCCAAGTCCATCAATCTCACCGAACAGGTGCGGAACTGCCTCGGCCTGGACCCAGAAACATCATCACTGCCTCCCCATGCGCTCCTTCAAGCCATTCTCCGGGCGCCCGTGGACCTTCTTTACAACGGTGGCATCGGAACCTACATCAAAGCCTCATCAGAGAGCAATGCCGAAGTGGGCGACAAGGCGAACGACCCCATCAGGGTTAACGGCAACGCGATCCATGCGAAGATCATTGCCGAAGGCGGGAACCTGGGCATCACACAGCTCGGACGGATTGAAGCAGCCCTGAACGGGGTCTTGCTGAACACTGATGCGATAGACAACTCAGCCGGCGTGGACTGCTCCGACCATGAGGTCAACATCAAGATCTTCGTGGACCGGATGATCGCCGCTGGAAGGATGTCCGCAGCTGAACGCGCCAGCTTCCTGCATTCGCTCACGGACGAAGTGGCACGTCTTGTCCTTGCCAACAACGTGAACCAGAACGTGTTGCTCTTCAACGACCGGCACTTGGTAACGGAATGGAGCCCGGGATTCGAGCGGACCATGGACTGGCTCGAGAACGCCACGGACATGGACCGCGATCTGGAGGGCCTGCCGAGCACCGCTCAGCTCCAGGAGCGGCTGCAGTCCGGGCAAGGACTCACCGCCCCGGAGTTGTCGGTATTGGCCGCGTACGCCAAGATCTCACTCGCCACGGAACTCACCAACAGCGACCTTGCCGAAGATCCGTGGTTCCGCCGCACCTTCCGAGAGTACTTTCCGCGGCAGCTCTCCGATCGCTTTGGAGACGAGCTGGAGGCACACCCGCTGCGGCGCCAAATCGTATGCACAGTCGTGGCGAACGACATGATCAACACGGGCGGCGCTACCTTCGTCTTCCGTGCCATCGAGGAAACCACCGCAACTGCCGCGGCCGTCGCCAAGGCCTTTGTTGTGATGCGGGAGGCATATGACCTGCCCTGGGTAATCGGTAGATTGGCCGCTCTTCCCCCGGATTTTCCCGGTGAACACGCCGCAGAGGTGGCGCTGTACATGCGCAGGCTTCTCGACCGGGCAACCCGATGGTACGTGACGCACGACCACCGGGACCTGCCCATCGCCGAGGCCTTGGACAGGATCATGCCCACGTTTGGGCTTCTCAGGAGCAAAACACTGGATTTTATGCGCGCCTCCGATCGTGACCTCACGCTGGATCGGCTCGCGCGTTGGGACGAGGCCGGCCTGCCGGGGGATCTGGCGAAGCGCGCGTCAGACATGCTCGAAAGTTTCGCGCTTCTGGACATCTCCGTGATTTCGGAACTGGTGGACGAACCTATCCCTACGATCGCCGATCTGTATTGGGCCGTGTTCCACAGGATCGGCGCGTTGGGTCTGCTGCTGCGAATCACTAACCTGCCCCGGCAGAATCGATGGGAGGCCCTGGCCCGGGCAGCCCTGCGCGATGATGTCTACTCCGCCGTGGCAGACATGACCGCTACCGTCATGCGGACAACCCAAAACCGTGACTTCGCAGGTACCGACAGCGTGGAGCGCATCGTCGAGTGGGAGCGCGGCCACCAGGAACAGTTGGCATGGATCAAAGACACGTTCGCTGAGGTCACAGGCCCAGGGCAAGTGGACCTGGCCTCGATCTCCGTGGCACTGAAACTCCTGCGGACTCTGGTACGGCGTTGACAGCAAATTGAGCTATTTCGCCCAGTGGCGATGCTTCAGGTTCACCAACGCAGGCAACCACGAGCCGTCGGTCGAAACGTGGTCGGAATAATGCCAAGGCGCACTCACTGCCACCGTATCTGTGGCTTCCGGCTGGGATTGCTCAGGATAGGCTTGCAGGACGCAGTACAGGTGGCTGGAGACTAGTATGAAGTTTCGGGTGTCATAACGGCAGCCGATCCGGCGTCAGAAAGGTCTCCCTGCTTTGTTGCCATCACGAATTCGCGAGCTCAGGCGGAACCGAGGCCTGACCCTTGGTCAAGTCGCCCAACTGACAGGGCTGTCAGTTGCCATGCTTAGCCAAGTCGAACGTGGCCAAAGCGATCCAAGCCTCGAGTCCCTCCGACGCCTGGCAGAAGCTTTGCAGGTTCCAATCTTTGACCTGTTCCGCGGCGAAGGCCCCGAACAGGTTGCCTTGATACGCCACGACGAGCGCCGCCTTATCTCATCGCCAAACCTGCATGTGACGTACTCCCAAGTGTCGCGATCCGGCGGGAAGGTTGAAGTGCTGGAGGGCACGCTGGAGCCTGGCGCTGCATCCTCCGAAACCCCGCGAAGCCACATTTCAGAAGAATGTGTCTTGGTCCTTGAAGGATCACTCATCGCCGAAATCGACGGCACGGACTACGCCCTGGACGCTGGGGACAGCTGCCACTTCGATTCTGCCCTGCCACACAGGTTCCTTAACCCGCATACCGAGAAGGCCCGCTTCCTAGTTTCCGTGACACCACCTTCAAACTAAGGTCATAAGCGATTCAGTTTGCGGCCGCAACGGCAGTCGCTTTTCGCTTCAAGGATCCATACTCAGTGACAGCAAAGTGCTCCTCTGATGGGCGAACCATCCAGAGGAGCACCTTACGGTCGTCCCTTGCCGCGCTTAGTGGCCCTTGAAGGCTTCGGCCAGCCACCAGGCGCCGCCGTCCGAGGCGATCTTCGCATCAATGACGAACGGCCGGTCGGGACGGGAGCGGACCCAATCCTCCAACGGTGCCAGGTCCTCCGGGGTCCGGACCGTAATGGCTTGGCAGCCATAACCCGTGGCGATTGCTGCGATATCGGCCTCAGGGAATGTCACGGTGGAGATATCCACGGGACCGTGGGCAGCAAAGTGATGAACTTCGGCTCCGTAGGCGGCATCGTTGTAGACGATGCACACCAAGGGCAGGCGAAGACGGACTGCGGTCTCAAGCTCGCTGATGCCCATAAGGAAGCCCCCGTCGCCGGCGCCCAGCACAGGGATCCGATGAGGCTGCGCGAGTGCTGCGCCGATCGCCGTGGCAAGACCTAGCCCGATTGATTGGAAGGCCTGAGTGAAGCAAAACCCATTCTCGTCCGGGACATCGAGGTACTGGCTTGGATACCCCATGAAATTTCCCGAGTCGATGGAGACAATGCGCTCCGCCGGGAGGTACTTGTCTATTCTGGCTGTGAGCACCCGGGGGTCGATTCGGTGCAACCCCTCCCCCGCCGGCACTGACAGATCGGTGATTGGCACGTCCTGCCAGCGGGATGAGGACTCGATCCTGCGTTCGATCTCGTCGGTGCGGTATCCCGTCCTCGGGGTCGTCCCGCGGCGTTTCAGTTCGGCGAAGACGTCGGCAGCGGTCGCTCCTGAGTCGCCGACGACGCCCAAAGTTATAGGCCGGTTGGCACCCAGGGCGGCGTCCTCGACGTCGACCTGCACAACGGCCGTGTCCTGGCCGATAAGGGCGCCGTGGCGCATGGTCCACATGTTCAGGGCACACCCGAAGCCCACGATAAGATCCGCGCCGGAGATGATTTCCGCTGTTGTAGGTGACGAGAAGCCGCCCGAGATCCCGAGGGCGAATGGCTCACCACCAAAGAGTCCCTTTGCCACTGCAGAGGTTGCAACGAGGGCCCCTGAGAGCTCGGCGAGGGCCAGGATTTCGGCTCCGGCATGCCGGCCGCCGCGTCCGGCGACGAATACGGGCCTCTGGGCTGTCAGCAGGAGGTCCGTGAGGGCCTTGACGCTCGATGCGGCCGGACGCACAGCGGCCGGACGGCCGATAGGACTGATTTGCCGTTGGTTTCCCGCGAGCTGTGCTTGGACATCGAGAGGCAGGTTGAGGACGACGGTGCGGTGTTCGTTCTGCGCCGTGCGGAAAGCGCGGACGACATCGGCCACCGCAGATCCTGCAGAGTGGACCCGTTCGGAAACCGCACCCAGGGACCGGGCGAAGGCTGGCTGGTCCATGGCGAAGTTGGAGTTCACCGCGGAACCCGCCGTTTCGGCGGCGAGGACCACCAATGGTGTGCGCGACTTTGCAGCCTCACCGATGCCAGTTGCGCCGTTGGTCAGGCCACAGCCCTGATGCACGGAAAGCAAGGCAACTTTGCCGGACATCCTTGCGTAGGCGTCCGCCATGGTGGCGGCGCCCCCCTCGTGACGGGCAGCGGTGTAGGGCACGCCGTGCCGGATCAGGGAATTGGTGACATCGAAATTGCCGGAGCCGACAACGCCGAAACAATGACCGGCGCCGAGTTCGGCGAGTGTCCGGCCGACCAGAGCGGCGACGGTTTCGCTCAGCGGCGCCGAAGAGACTTCCGGGCTGGTTGTGGCGTGGATTTGCGTCGTCATCCGCGGGCCCCGTCCACGAAAGCGAGGACCCTGGCCGGTGAGCCGGTCCCACCCACGATAGGCAGTGGCGCCACGACAATAACCGCACCCGTGGCCGGGAGCTTGTCCAGGTTCTGCAGGGACGTGACACCGTATTTGTCCGCGCCCAGCAGGAAATGATGCAACGGGAAGATCGGGTCCATCGTGGGAGCGAGTCCGGCGTCGATCCCCACTGTCTCGACCCCGACCCCCGAGATGGGAGCGACGTCAGCCAGCCACTGGGCGCACTCGACGGTGAATCCCGGGGTGTGGGCTCCGGCCTCATCGGCGTTGAGAAAACGCATGGGGTCCTGTGCATAAGCGCCCCAGCCGGTGCGTACCAGAAGCCACGCATTTTCAGGTATGGGGCCGTGCTCGTCTTCCCAAGCTTTTATGTGCTCGACGCCGACCAGGAAGTCAGCATCCATGGCCGCCTCATGGCTGACGTCGAGGACGCACGCCGGGCCGACCAGCCTTGGTGGTTCGATCTGCGAGACGTCCTTCCCGCCACGACCCGTCACCCAGTGGATGGGCGCGTCCAGATGCGTACCGATGTGCTCTCCAGTGCTGATGTTTTGGTGCTTCCAGAATGGGCCCGGTTCGTTGTAGGCCGAAACCTCTTCAAGGCTGAAATCGACCAGATTGGCGAACGGCTCCGGCAATCGAATGGTCGGCGTCTCGCTCGAGAGCGTATTGGTCAAATCGACCACGCGCACGTCGCCGGCGGCGAGAGACGCGAGCAACCCAGTCAGCTGGGACATTGGAACTCCTTTGTGATGTATGAAAGAAGGAACACGCCCGTCGGGCGTGCTGACCGCGCTAACAGCGGCCGCCCTGTCCGCGTCCGAACGGGCGGCCTCTGCAGTTCCGGCAGGTGATGGGAAGTCAGCGGTGTTGGACGCTGCCCTGTTCGGTGTTTTCGACGCCAAATTGCTCTTTCCCGACAGAAGCAACGCTTGCCGTATCGGCGTGTCCGCGTCCGCGGATCAGCAGCACCAGAATGGCCGCAAGCAATGCCGGCACTGCGAATGCAAGGAAGTTTGCTTGGAAACCCCAGCCGGTGGAGAGGATCAAGCCCCCGTACAGCGGCCCGGCGATGGCTCCGATCCGGCCAATGCCCAACGCCCACCCAAGCCCGGCAGCGCGAAGCCTTTCAGGGTAAAAGCCGCCGATAAACGCGGTGAGCAGGGTCTGCGTGCCGATAGTGCATGCTCCCGCCACTGCAACCAACGTCAGCAGCACGGGGGTTGGGAAACGGAACATCAGCAGAAGGATCGCTGCGGCCGCTCCGAAGAACATGCTTCCGACCACGATGCGTGAGCCGATGCGGTCAGCGAGGAGGCCGAGCAGCGGGGTACCCAGGATCGCGCCGGCGTTGAGCGCCAGGAGGAAGGCCAGCGCGGTTCCAAGCGGGTATCCCGCCTCACGCATAATCTGGGCCAGCCAGGTGTTCAGACCGTAGACGAGCAGCAGTCCGTTGGCAACGACCAGCCAGAACAGGACGGTACTCACCGCGAAGCGGCGGTCAAGCAACGCTCTAACACCTGTGCGCTGGACATCCCCAGCGAGAGGTTGGGGTACGGCGATCCCGTATTTGGCGGCAAGTGCGGCGGCTTCGCCGTGGCGTCCGCGTCCGACCAGGAAGGTCACGGACTCAGGCAGTGCGGCTGCGACGACGACGAGCAGGACCGTACCAAGTCCCACGCCGATCCAGAACATGGCACGCCATCCGGCGGCGCCGAGAATCCACATTGCGCTCAGCGAGGCTATGATGCCGCCGATTGAGTATCCGGAAAACATGATTGCATTTGCTGTGCTGCGCAACTTGGGCTTGGCGTATTCGAGAGTCATCGCGATTGCCGTGGGCATGAGACCGCCCAGGCCAATGCCCGAGGCGAGTCGCGTCACTCCGAAAATCTCCGGTGAGGGCGAGACGGCTGAGAGGGCCATGCCCACGGTGAACCATGCCACGCAGGCGATCATCAGCCGGCGTCGACCCATTCGGTCAGTCAGCACTCCAGCGAGCAGCGCGCCGATCATCATCCCGACTAGCGCGAGTGATCCGATCTGCCCGGCCTGAGCAGGGGTAAGGGCCCACTCGCCGCCGATCAGCGCCGGCACCACTGTGCCATACACGATCAGGTCGTAGCCGTCGACCGTGATTGCAAACCAGCAACAGGCAATCACCCAGGCGCCGGAACGCACCCGTACGACTGGCCCCCCGTAAGGGGTCTCTCGCGAGGTTTGGTGCGTAGTATGGGGGATGGACGTTCCAGTAGTTTCATCCATGGAAAACCTCCTTTAGGGGCACTTCTTTGTGCAGGGGTAGAGACCAGGTCATGATGAGGGTGGGGCGGCTGTCAGCCGGTATCGGCTGACCACAGCTCCCAGGGGTTGGGAACTAGATGTCGTGCTAGCGCCTGTCCAGCCGATCACCAATGAGGTGACGCAGGTCATATATCGAACGCTACTCGGATCCCCCTGCGAGCAACTAATAGGCATTTCGGATATGAGCCATCACTTCCTTCTATGAGTCTCGACATAGATCATCCTGATGGCCGCGATCGAAAAGTCAGTCTTCTTCGATGGCCATTATCTCCGTAGCCTTTTCCCATGACAACAAGCGCACGCGAAACCGAAACAGTCCACTCAGCGGCGGGCGAAGTAGGCCATCCAGGATTCGACCTCCGACTTTGGTTGGAAGACCTTCGCCGGTTGGGCGAACTGGACGAAGTGTCCGGAGCCGAGCTCGACTACGAAATTGGCGCCATCACCGACCTCAATGCCAAGAACCGAGGCCGGGCTCTGCTATTCGACCAAATCCCCGGCCATGAGGAAACCGGTAGCGTCCTCTCCTGCTCCCTTGGTAGCCCGGCGCGGGTAGCCTCCGCCCTGGGGTTGCCGGACGGCCTTGATGTACACCAGCTGGTCGAGCAGTTGCGCGGCCTTCCCCGTAAATGGCAAGGGGATGCGAAGCATTATCAGCCACGCGTAGTGAGTACCGGCCCGGTGTGCAACGAGGTCCTCAGTGGAGACCAGATCGACCTCCGCTCCTATCCCGCCCCGCTCTGGCACGAGGGTGACGGAGCGCATTACCTGGGAACAGGCGGCAGCGTTATCACGCGCGACCCCGAAACTGACGACGTCAATTACGGCACCTACCGCGTTTCCGTCCGGGATGAGCGATCCCTTGGCGTGTTTATCGAGCCCATCAACCATGGTGGTATCCACCTGAACAAGTACCTCGAAAGGGGCGAGCGTGCGCCGATCGCTGTGAGCTTCGGCCACGGACCTCTTATCTATCTGGCCTCGGCGATGCCCCTGCCCTACGGGGTCAACGAACTCTCGGTTGCAGGTGCCATTGCCGGTACGCCCGTAGACGTCATCGAAGGCGAGGTCACGGGCCTGCCGATCCCCGCATACTCGGAACTGGCAATCGAGGGATGGGTGGAACCGGACGATGAAGATTGGGAAGGTCCGTTCGGGGAATTTACAGGCTATTTTGCAGGTGGTCGCGAACGGCGCCCGGTCATCCATGTTGAGCGTGTCTATTCCCGCGGCAAGCCCATTGTCTACGGCTCCTTGCCGGGCAAGCCTCCGTTCGACCATTCATTCTGGCGGGCTGCTCTGGAGTCCTCGCTCCTGCTGGACGAATTGCGTGCGCTGGTTCCTGATGTTTCAGCCGCCTGGAAGTACGAGACCGGTTCGGCGAACTTCTTCAATGTCGTATCCATCAAACAGCGCTATGCCGGACACGCCCAGCAAGTTGGTGCTGCAGCGGCACTCGTCGCCGGTGGAGTCTCCATGGGCCGGTATGTCGTGGTCGTCGACGACGACATAGACGTCACCGACATTGACGACGTCATTTGGGCGATCTCGACACGAACCGACCCCGCGCACAGCATTCAGATCATCCGCGACACACCCACCAATCCGCTGGACCCGATGCTGGCTGATCCTGAGGGCCCGTGGGTCGCCTCCAGGGCAATCATCAACGCATGCCGCCCTTATCACCGGCTCCGCGATTTCGCGCCAGTCGTTGAGGTCAGTCCTGAACTTGCCAGCCGGGTCCGCGCACGGTGGGGCGCTCAGCTGGGCTGGACCAAGTAGCAATGGCCGAATTCGACGCTGTCTTCGTCGGAAGCGGGATCAATACCATGACCGCTGCCGCACTGCTGGCCCAGGAGGGCTGGCGGTGCGGTGTGTTCGAACGGCAGGACCATCTCGGTGGCGCCATCCACACCATGGAGTTGGCGCCCGGCTACACGCACGACCTCTATGCCATCAGCCACGCGATGTTCGTTGGTTCAGCGGCCTACACCAGGCTGGCTGATGATCTTGCGGCGCGAGGCCTGAGGTATCTCCAGTGCGACGTGCCGGCCGGCGGACTCACGGCTGAAGGAAATGCTGCCGTGCTAACGACCGATCCGGAGTTAAACATCGCTGCTTTTGAGGACGCAGGGGCCGGCGATGGGGACACTTGGAGGCGCCTGCGTGCGGAGCATCAGGAGGTCTCCGGACTGATTAAAGGGATCATGTCTGGTGACTTGGTTTCCCGGCACGGGGCCATGCTCGCTGTGCGTGCCTACCGCCAGCTAGGGATGAAGGGGCTGCTGAAGTTCAGCGGCGATCTCCTGGAGACGTGCAGGGACTGGAGTGAGCAGTTCCGGTCCCCCACAACCCAGGCCCTGCTCGCACCATGGACTCTGCACGCCGGCACCGGGCCGGAGCAGCCCTCCTCCGGTTTCATGACTCGTATGATGAACATGTCGCTTGAAGCCCGCGGAACGCCGGTGCCCGAGGGCGGCGGGTATCGGCTGGTTGATGCGCTGCACGGACTCATTCGGGACGCGGGTGGGACGTGCGTCACTGGCCAGGGGGTAGCCGCTGTCCACGTCGAGCGCGGGCGGGCTGCCGGCGTGCGTTTGGCGGACGGCACCGTTGTCACCGCCAAGCGTGGAGTGGTGGCCGGTGTGACGCCGACCCAACTGTACGGCAGCCTGCTCGCCGACGTCCCGGAAGCTCACGCCGCCGAACGCGCAGCCCGCCGGTTCCGCTATGGCCGCGCTCGCGTGCAACTCCATTTCGCGCTCGACCGCCGCCCCGAATGGCCAGATTCACAACTCCTGCGCGCAGCTACGATCCACCTTACGTCCGGTGTTGACGCCGTTTCGCGGGCGGTCAACGAAGCTGAACGAGGCTTCATCCCGGCGCTGCCTACCCTGACCGTGGGGCAACCCGTTGCCGTGGATGCTTCACGGGCCCCCGATGGCGGCTGGATCTTCGCCGTCCAACTGCACGAGATGCCCTCGCGCCTGCGCGGAGACGCCGCCGGGGAGATCGAAACGGACGAGGGCGTCTGGACGGACGATGTGCGCGAGCGCATTGCCGACCGCGCACAGGCGATCCTTGCACGGCACATTCCGAACTTTGAGAGTTCGATCATCCGACGGGTATCGATGTCTCCCCTCGATCTTGCACGCGCCAACGAGAACTTCGTCGGAGGCGATGGCTCCAGCGGGGCGTTCTCCCTTGACCAGAGCCTGCTCTGGCGCCCACGACCAGATCTCACTGGACACACAACGCCTATCAAGGATCTCTACTTGGTCGGGGCAAGCACGCACCCGGGCCCCGGCCTTGGTGCTGGTTCCGGGATCATCGTCGCCAACCGCATGAGCGCCGGGCTGCGCGGCTGGCGGTTCCCAACGAAGTCCTCCAGCACGCCACCCGGCAAGTTCTCGACCCATCGCTCCATGGAAGGAGTCCAACAATGAAGAAGATTGTCATCGGCATCTCGGGCAGCACCGGGGTCATCCTTGGTGTCCGCGCCCTCCAAATGCTCAGGGCGGTACCCGGTGTGGAGACGCACTTGGTCCTCTCACGTGCTGGCGCCCTGAACCTGCAGCTCGAAACCGACTACACAGCGCAGGACGTCCGCGCACTCGCCGACGTTGTGCACAGTTTCTCGGACATCGGTGCCCCGATCGCGAGTGGGTCCTTCCGCGCCGATGCGATGATCGTCGTTCCCTGTTCCATGAAGACGCTGTCCGGGATCGCCCACTCATACGCGGACAACCTGCTCGTCCGCGCCGCGGATGTCATGCTGAAGGAACGCCGGACGCTTGTTCTGGCCGTGCGCGAAACACCGCTTCACCTCGGACACTTGCGGTTATTGACGCAGGCAGCGGAACTCGGAGCAGTCATCTTCCCGCCGGTCCCGGCCTTCTACCATCGACCGGAGAGTCTTGAAGACGTCATCGATCAGTCGGTCGGCCGAATGCTCGACCAGATCGGTATCGAAGTCCCAGCGCTGCCCCGATGGCCGGGCACCGCTGCAGCAGCCGCAGCAGCCTCCCGTCATGTTCTCGGACAGTCCTCACGGGATGCAAACGAGTCCCTGGGCGCCGGGCTTGTCGATACCGTATCCAACGGAAGAGGGCCGGTCTCATGATGTCCACAAGCGTTCCGGACGCCGTCCTGGGTGTCCTTGACAGCAGTTTGGATACGGGCGACGAGGCCATCACCATCACGACAATGGACGAAGACGGGTGGCCGCGCACTGCCCTGCTCAGCATTGCCGAAGCGGTGCTGACCGGCAAGGGCCGGATCGCAATCCTGCTTCATGACGCGTCCACCGGAGCTATCAACCTACGCCGCGACGGCCGCCTGCTGGTGACCGTCGCCGCGGGCGGCAACGTCTACGACCTCAGATTCAGCGTCCAAGAGAACGGACCAATCCTGGCTGACCCTCCACGGGCCACCTTCACCGGTACTCTGTGCGCGGTCCGGGAGCAACGGGCACCTTACGCCACGGTCACGTCAGGCATCCGGTTCACCCTCCACGGCCCACAATCGGTGTTGCCGCGGTGGCACAACCAACTCACCCATCTGCGCAGTAGCGTGGAAAAATTCTGACCCAACCCGCGTTTCCTCGACCGCTTGAGGTTGGGGCCATAAAATCTGAGGCAATTACTTGCATGATCCATCGACCACGCCGATCGTCGCGGCTAGAATATTATGGTGATGCTAGCGCAGATAGAGGGTTTCCTGGTCACGGTCCGGGAGAAGAGTATCTCCCGGGCCGCGGAGGCCTCTTTCCTTTCCCAGCCAGCCTTGACCGCCCGGCTCCAGTCGCTCGAGCAGGAACTGGGCGCTCCACTTCTGATCCGCACATCCCGGGGCGTAAGACTGTCAGAGGCAGGCAAAGCATTCCTTCCCTACGCGCAGCGCGCCATCCAGACTATTGAGGAAGGGCGGAAGCTGGTCACCCAGCTCACAAGCGGTGAAGCCGGGGTCCTGACCCTCGCCACAGTACCTGGCCTGCTCACGACGGTATTGCCGCCAATGCTTAAGCGTTTCCGGGACGCGTTCCCGAACATTCCCGTCAACGTTCGGACGGCGCATCCCGACGAGGTCGTCGACCTCGTGCTCCGTGAGGAAGTGCAGCTTGGCTTCGCTTGCGATGCTGACCACCCGGAACTGGTCTCGGTCCCGATCTACGAGGACGAAATTGTCTGCGTACAGGGCCCCAATCCCCCACTGGTCAACGGGGACGACATCTCCCTGCAGGAAATAGCTTCAGCGCAATTGATCATGTTTTCCGAGTCCGACTTCGAGCAACTCCTGGCGAACTTGCTCCACGAGGCCGGCATTCCACCGGCTGCCGTTCTCACGCTCGATAGCATCGACGCCGCCAAGAGGATGGTTGAAAGCGATCTGGGTGTGGCCTTCCTTCCCCGCATCGCACTAGATCAGGCTGAGATTGATTCCGGGCGTTTTGTTCTTCGCCGGTTACCGGAAATCGGTGCAGTGCGGCGTGTCATCGTGGGACTATACCGCCGCGACGCACAGCCTCATGCCGGTCCCGCCGGGCATTTCCTGAACGTCGTCATGAACGATCCGGCCCTGTTGCCATAGATTTCATCTATGGCTTATATCTAAAACATCTGCTACTTCAATGGTGTTGCCCGTTGGTACCGTTTCTCCATCGGACTGCTGCGGCTTCCCCTTAGGAGATTATAGTGCCCATCGTTAATGTAAATTCCTGCAACATTTTCTACGAAACTGCCGGTTCCGGAGAGCCCATTGTTTTTCTGCATGGGGAATCGCACAGTTCCCGGCTGTTCGAAAAGCAACTCGAATACTTCGGCAGAAACTACCGCTGCATTGCTTACGATCGGCGAGGACATGCGCAGAGCGATGTCCCTGAGTACGGGTACTCGGTGTGGAACCAAATCGGTGACATGCGGCTCCTCTTTGACGCCCTCGGGATCGACCGTGCAACCATCGTGGCGGTCTCCATGAGCACTCCCATCGCGGTGTCGTTCGCACTTCGGCACCCAGAACGGGTGAAGGCGTTGGTCCTGTCGTCCTGGTATGAACTGGATGGGTTCCCCCTCCTGGAGCAACGGCGGAAAAGCCACCAGCTCCCCTTCGCTGAACTGCATTTGAAATTCCGCGATGTGCTCGTGAACGCCGGGAAGGACGGGCTCATACGCTTTGTCGAGGAGAACTATGAGGCCCTCCTGCCGATCCTCCCGCTTGATAAGCCGTTGGTGCGAGGGCAGTTGATCGAGATTCTTGCCGGACACGCAGTCGAGCATTACACGAAGGCCGGGGAGTACTACACCTCAATACCGTTTCTCCGGGAAGAGCTTCGACGGATCACATGCCCCGTCCTTGGCATCTGTGGTACGGAGGACCCCTCGCCTGACAGGCCTGAACTCCTGGACGGCATGCCGAACTTCCGCCAGGAATGGATCCCTGGTGCGCGGCGGTTCACGATGATGGAGTACCCGGATCTGTTCAACGAGGTCCTTGAGGCATTCCTTGTCGAGAATGCTCCATCGGCCACGGATCAGCGAGTCAATAACCGAGTTGAGTCCGGACCAGCGCGAGTGTAGGGTCTAGCACGCAGTCGCGGCGGATGCAGGCTTGCGGCCTTCGGCAAGCCCGGGATCAGGTCGATAATGATGATTGCGCTTTCTGGTCCGGCGGGATGACGCGAACTCATTGACGCCGATCTGTGGTGGCGGGTTCCAGAAGTTCGTGGGGACTCTGATTCCAGCTGTCTTCGTTGGGAGACTCGCCGTGAGGGACCACACTTCCTGGCAGCGTGGCTGCCCGGGTCCGCAGGAGGGCGGGACCCATGGGGATGCGGTATCCGATATGAGACCCCACAATCGATACTGTGAGCACGAGCGCGAGGACTCCGACAACGAAGAGCATCCACGCCGCAACCGTCAAGACAGTCCCCGGCAGGAACCCGACGGCGGCGAAACCGAGCGTCAGCAAAGCGACGGCCCCAAGTATGTACACGCCCGCGTCGACGAGGTTGGTTCTTAGCGACGCCGGGGAGCAGGCGAGCAGGAAGATGCCCGCCATAATCCAGCAGATCCCGCCGACTTGGGGTGAGAAGGGCACACCGAGCAATACGCTGATCGTTGAGCCTATGTTCAGCATTCCCCCGACGCCGCCGAAGAAGGCTGCGAAGACCATGAAGACATTGCCATCGAGGTCGTCTCCGCGCTTGAGTAGAATTACTGATCCGGCAAGGTAGCTGCCGTATACAGCGAGTTGGACAAGTCCGACGGCAAGGCTGCCACCCGGTCCCAGATATCCCAGAATGTTGGCCCAGAACAGAAACGATAGCGTGCTGAAAATGAACGCCAAAGACGCTCCGGGGTGGCTGGGACGGTGGACGCGGCCTGTGGTCGCTACGGTGTGATGGTAGTTGGTCATGTCGTCTCCCTTGACGATGAAGTGAACTGGGGGTGGACCGTGCGCGTTTCGCCGGACCAAGCGAAGAGGGCAAGGGCGCACAGGCAAGCGGAGGGAACGCCGGCCTAGGCTCTCTCAAACCGGCGTTCCCCACAAGTTCAGACGGAATTTTGGGTGAGACCCACCCTTAGCTCCGCGGCGAAACGTCCGACGGCGGCGGGGCCGCCATGCTTCAAAGCGGCAACGACGGCGGTGCCGACGATCACGCCATCGGCGTAGGCCGCGATCTCGCGAACATGCCTGGCGTTGGATACTCCAAGCCCAACGCAGACCCGCCCCGCGCCTGCGTCCCGGGCCTCGGAAACAACTCGCCGGGCGTTTCCGTCGACGGAGTCCCTGGCGCCGGTGACTCCCATGAGGGAGACCGCGTACGTGAAACCGCGCGTTGCTGCGACCGTCAGGACCATTCGCTCCGCCGAAGTAGATGGCGCGACGAGGAAAATGCGGTCCAAGCCATACTTCTCAGACGCTTCAAGCCACGCGGCTGCCTCGTCCGGGATCAGATCCGGCGTAATGATGCCTGCTCCACCAGCCTCGGCGAGGCGACGGGCAAACTCGTCCACGCCCATCTGCATGACCGGGTTCCAGTAGGTCATAACCAGCACGGCAGCCTCGGTGGCCTCCGTAACGGCCTTCACGACGTCGAACACGTGCTCCACGCGGAATCCGTTGCTCAGCGCCTGAGTCGTGGCGGTCTGGATCAGGCTTCCGTCCATGACGGGGTCGGAGTAGGGAATTCCGATCTCAATAATGTCTGCCCCGTTCCGGGCGAGCTCGATCGCAGCGTCGATGCTCTCCTCCAGGCTGGGGTAACCCGCGGGTAAATACGCTATGAGGGCAGCACGACCTTCGGCCTTTGCCCGGTCAATCGCAGCTGCGGACTTACTCGATGCCTGCAGTTCCTTACGGCATCCCGGCTCGACATCGGGCTGTTCTGTTGCACTCATGCGTTCTCCTCATCAACTATGCCGGTTCCGTTGCCGTTGTGCCGCCTGGTGGACAGTCTCGTGCCCTTGATCTGGCCATTGTCATCGAGCATGCCGAACCACTCGGCCGCTGTCTGGACATCCTTGTCGCCGCGACCGGACAGATTGACCACCACGATCCGTTCGCCAGGGTCCCCGCCACTACTGGCAAGGCGTTGCCCGACCTTAATCGCCCCGGCCAGCGCATGTGCGGACTCGATCGCGGGGATAATGCCTTCCGTGCGGCACAGGAGCGCGAACGCGGTCATGGCCTCAGTGTCAGTAATAGGCTCGTACGTCGCACGGCCGATGTCGTGCAGATACGCATGTTCCGGGCCGATGCCTGGGTAGTCCAAGCCCGCGGAGATCGAGCGGGACTCGATCGTCTGCCCATCTTCGTCCTGCATGAGGTAGGTCCGGGCACCGTGCAGGACGCCTGGCCGCCCGAGTGTGATGGCCGCCGCATGCCGGCCGCTCTCGATGCCCTCACCGCCGGCTTCGAAACCATACAGACGGACGGACATGTCATCGAGGAACCCGTGGAAGAAGCCGATCGCGTTCGAGCCACCACCAAGGCACGCACAGACGGCGTCTGGCAGCCGGCCGGTAGCGGCGAGGATTTGCTGACGGGCCTCGTCTCCGATGACTTCGTGGAAGAAACGGACCATTGCAGGGAAGGGGTGTGCTCCAGCTGCAGTGCCCAGCAGGTAATGGGTCGTGTGGACATTCGCGACCCAATCGCGAAGCGCTTCGTTGATGGCGTCCTTGAGGGTCTGTGATCCGCCGGCCACGGGGACGACGGTGGCGCCGAGCAACTGCATGCGTGCGACGTTGAGTGACTGGCGCCGGCAGTCCTCGGCACCCATGTAAACAACGCATTCGAGTCCCAGCAACGCAGCTGCGGTCGCACTCGCCACCCCGTGTTGCCCGGCACCTGTTTCGGCGATAATGCGGGTCTTGCCCATTCGCTTGGCAAGGAGGGCCTGTCCCACCACATTGTTGATCTTATGGGAGCCCGTGTGGTTGAGATCCTCGCGCTTGAGGAACACCCGGACCCCGCCGGCATGCTTGGAGAAGTTCTTCGCCTCCGTCAGCAGCGACGGCCGACCGGTGTAACTGCGGTTCAGTTCGTTGATCTGCGCGATGAACTCCGGGTCTTGTTTCGCCGCTTCGAACGTAGCCTCGACCTCGTCGAGGGTCGCTATGAGCGATTCGGGCATCCACCGGCCCCCAAAGGATCCAAAGTATGGACCGGGGGCTTTGCGAAGGCTTCCTGTCAGGAATGCATCGGCGGTCTGTTCGTTATTCTTTGCACCCACAGCGTGATCGCCGGGGCGGTGGGGTTCTGGCGTGTTTGTAGCCACCAGTCTCTCCGTTCGTAGTAAGTCGTTCCCGGCACTGTGCCCAGGACGTTGGTCCGGGTACGGCAGGTCCAAGGCGCGAACCGCCGGGGTAGCCCTGAGTTAGCGGAGCAGTGCTGTCGAGGGCACTGGCCACCCCTTTGCGGCAGCATGGCTCCTAATTTCGTAGGTAGCGCCACTCGTCCAAGGCTTTGAGTAGCGCAGTAATGTCGTTGTTGACGCTGTAAAAGTGGAAGGCCACGCGAAGGGCACGGCCACGCGGGCTGGCAATGATGCTCTTCGATTCAAGGAATGCGGCGAGTTCCGAGGGGTTCTCGTCGATCAAGGCGACCTGTGGCCCCCTCAGGGCGGCATCCAGGGGCGAGTCCAGCTCGATCCCGGCCGCGGTTAGCTCCTCAGTCAGCTCCAGGGTCAGACCTGCCACGTGACGCTTGACCGCGGCCGGGTCCAGCTGCGCGAGCATCTTCATTCCGGCGATGGCTGCATAAACCGCAGGCACCGCGTAGGTCCCCGATTCAAAACGCCGCGCTGTCTCCGGGAAATCAACCTTGCGCGGGTCGAAAGCAAAAGGATCCCGGCGCCCGAACCAACCCGTCAGCTGAGGGGGGACATCATCCGTCAGGCCCCCGCGGACATAGAGGAACGCCACCCCTGCCACGCCCAGCATGTACTTCAGCGAGCCTGTGACCAGGTAATCGCATCCGAGTTCGCGGACGTTGATCGGCTCGACGCCGGCGCCCTGGTAGGCATCGACGAAGGACTTCGCGCCGTGAGCGCGGGCCATCTCAATGACATCGGCAACAGGGAGGCGTGACCCGTTCCGGTAGGTGATCAGGGGAACCGAGACGAGCTTGGTCCGCTCGTCGATGAGTACCGCATAGTCCTCGGCCCGGACCGTCCCGCCATGTTCTTCCGCGAAGCCGATTTGGGCGCCCCGGCCTTGTTGGGCCACCCAGACGTTGGCCACTGACGGAAACTCGAGTTCGCTGGTAATGATCCTGTCGCGGCCGTCGCCGTAGGACTGGGTGGAAGCGATCTGGTAGGCCCCGGTGGAAGCGTTGGGTACTACGGCGATCTCCTGCGGGGCGGCGCCGATGAAGGCGGCGAATCGGATCCGTGCTTCTTCGACCTTATCCATCCACAGGTCCCAAGGCGCTCCTCGCTCCATGATGCTGCTCTGAAAGTCCAGCAAGTCACCGGCGAGCTCGCGGGAGAACGCTCCCTGGCTACAGCTGGCCAGGTGGACAGTCCGTTCCAGACCTGGAAACTGGGCACGAAAGAGTTCTGAGGTCATGAGGTTCATAGGTTTACTCCAAGTGTTATCAGTAGTGTCCGCAGGATTCAGTGGCTGTGTCCCTGAGCTACCGGACGGCCGGCGCCCTGAGTGAGGGTGTCGTGGATTTTCTGGGCCATGTCCGGATCGATTTCGCGCGGGGGGATGGGACGAAGTTCGTGGCGGCGGCCGGCAGCCATGACGAAGGTGGGCCGTCGCAGGGCTTCCCAGTCTTCCGTCGGGTCGCCTTCGACGGCGATTACGTCTGCGCGCAGCCCTTGGCTCAGCTTTCCGGTCACTTCCCCGAGGCCGCATGCCTCTGCCGCGACGTCCGTGGCACTTGCGATGATCTCGCGGGGGCTCATTCCCGCATCGGCGAAGACGGACAGCCCATCGGCGAAACGCGCGAAATGCACCAACCCGATTCCCGCGTCGGTTCCGGCGATAATCCGTGCACCCATGTCATGCAACTTCCTGAGGTTGCCCACCACCGCGTCGTGTTCATCCCAAGGGCAGAAGTAGCTGTCTGCCATACAGGCGGTATTCATGGCAGGGCTGACCACCACGCCGCGATCCACGATCTTCCGGGCAATCTCCTCGTTGAATTTCGTCCCGGACTCCGTGACCCACCCGCAGTGCTCAATGGCATCGAATCCTGCCTCGACAGCGCGTTCGATGCCCTCGACACCCAGGACATGGGTGGTGGTGAGCAGGCCGAGTTCATGGGCTTGATCGACGATGGCACGCAGTTCCTCCAAGGAGTAACGAGTTTGCCACGGCCGTGAACCCGCTGTCATGAAGCCGCCGGTTGTCATGACCTTGACCAGGTCAGCGCCTTCGTTTGCCCTGCTGCGGACGGCCTCGCGGACGTCCTCGACACCTTCGGCAACGCCACCCATGGCGAAGGCATGTCCTCCTGGAACGGTGATGGGCGCATTGGTGACCTGCAAGGAGGGACCAGCGGTCTCCCCGGCAGCGATCTCAGCCTTGATCTGTGTCCCCAGAGTGCCGGGGGCGCCCAGGTCGCGGGCAGTGGTCACTCCGGCGTCCAGCAGTTTGGCCGCGTTTGAACGCATGAGCTCGAGGGCCTCGTCATCAGGAATGGTGACAGCGGTCGTCGTCGTGCCGGATGCCGGATCGAAGGAAAGGTGCACGTGGCAGTCAAAGAGTCCCGGCATGAGCGTAACGTCCCCCAAGTCAAGGACCTCAGCTTCCCCGGCGGTTTGACTGACGTCGCCCCAGGGTCCTGCTGCAAGTATCGTGGCGCCATCAACGACGACGGCTCCATTTTCAATGATGCTTTCAGTACTGCTCGTCAGGAGCCGCTGGGCCCGGATGATAGTAAACATGATGTCCTCCCGAGGATGTCCAAAGTTCACTCTGGACGAATAAATGAAGTGTGACTAGAATAACAGCATCGCTTTCAGTTGGCGACCCTCCCAGACGCAAGCACATCGGGGTGCGACCGTGGAGGGCTCGCTGTTATTCAAAAAGGAGACACTGTGACTCACAGTGAAGAACCCCGGCCCCAATCCATTGGTCAAGCCGAAGCCATAGAACGGCCCAAGCCGAGGCGGCATTGGTGGCTACTTCTCATCCCGTATCTCTGGTGCATCGCCGCGATCCCGGCTGTGAACCGCGTGGGGTACGTCTTCGGGAACGTCCCGTTCCTTCTTGTGTGGATGGTGGCCGGCGTCATTGTTACAAGCGCATGTATCACCGTCGTCTATTTCGTCGATCGCCGTAACGGCGATCTGGAAAGGATCTGATCATGGTCGTTGCAATCATTGGCGTAGTTCTTGTGGTCGGCTCCGTCGCGGGAGGTGCGTTCCTGGCTTCCCGCGGCAAGAAGATGGATGTTCAGGAATGGTCCGTGGGAGGTCGCCGCTTCGGCACGTGGCTTTTCTGGTTCCTTTTGGCAGGTGAGACGTTTACGGCCTCGGCGCTGCTTGGTTCCTCCCAAGCCATCTTCAGCGGCGGCGCACCCGGATTCTTCGTCCTGGGAACAGTCGCATTGGCCGCACCCGTGGGCTACTTCCTGGTCCCCCGTATCCAACGGGCGGGGAAGGTCCACGGTCTGACGACCATGGGTGATTTCTTCACCATGCGCTTCAATTCCCGGTGGTTCGGCAGTTTGCTGACCGTCTTCGGCATCATTGCGCTGCTTTTGTACACCCGCGTTCAGCTCACCGGGCTGTCGCTGATCCTGGAGACCCTCTTCGGAACAGGAATCCCCTCTATGGCATATGTCTTTGCCGGTGGTCTTCTGGTGGTCGTGTTCGTCTTCACCGGCGGCATGCGAAGTGCAGCTTTCGTCGCCGTCGTCAAGGACATCCTGCTTGTCCTGATGCTCCTTATCGTTGGGATCGGGGCAGCTAACGCTGCGGGCGTCGACAGTGTTGGCGGGATCTTTGATGCCGTGAAGGCGGTCCACCCGGATGCGGGAACCTTGCCGGGAATCGGCGGGCACGCGTCGATGAACGAGTGGTGGTGGATGAGCTTCCTCCTGCTGACACCTTTAGGGGCATTTGCTCTGCCGCACGCATTCCAAGTCGCATATACAGCACGGGATTCCACCTCGGTACGCAAGAACCAGATTATCCAGCCGCTCTACTCGCTCTTCTACGTCCTCATTGCTGTCATCGCGCTGGCTGCCATCGTGGCCCTCCCGAATCTGCCTGCCAAGCAGGCGAATGGTTCGTTGCTGATCTTCGTTGCAAGCAACTACCCTGACTGGGTGATCGGCTTGCTCGCAGGGTGCGGCGTGATCGTGGCACTGGTACCGACTGCTGTCATTATGATCACGGCAAGCAGCATGTTCACTTCCAACGTGCTCGGTGAAATCAAGCCAAACCTCAAGCGCTCCCTGGGAGCGACACGGATCAGCGTCATTGTGTTCACGCTGCTGGCCGTGGTAATCACTGCCTTCAACAGCGACGCTTTGTTGAGCATCATGACCGGCGTGTACAGCGCCGTGGGGCAGTTGGCTCCAGCGCTCTTCCTGTCGTTCCTATGGCGGCGTACCACCGCTGTCGGTCTAACCGTCGGCGCGGTTGCTGGAGGCGCCATCGTATCCATCCCGGCCTTGGGATCGGCCGTGCTTGCCATGTTCCCTGCGGGCACCGTAGTTGGCCTGCCAGCCTTGCTGATTAACCTCGTGCTCGCAGTCACTGTAAGCCTCCTCACGAAGCGTCCGCCGGCCTCGGCAATCGCGGTGGGGATCCCCGAGGCGGCGACCACCGGCACTGATGCCGGCGCCGATGTTGGGGCCGGCCGTCAGTCCGTAGAGTCCGTCTAGTTCGATCTCGATAGAGGTCCGGGTTGCCGTGCCGGGCAGCCCGGACCTTGCGTCAGGAAGGTACCCCTCCATTGTTGCCATCAAGGATTCGCGAACTCAGGCGAAACCGCGGCCTGACCCTGGGCCAGATGGCCGAACAAACAGGACTGTCAGTGGCCATGCTCAGCCAAGTGGAACGTGGCCAAAGCGATCCAAGCCTCGAATCCCTGCGGCGTCTGGCCGAGGCCTTGAAAGTCCCTCTGTTCGATCTGTTCCGCGGCGAAGGCCCCGAACAGGCTACGGTGGTGCGCCACGACGAACGCCGCCTCGTCTCATCCCCGAAACAGCAGGTAACCTACTCCCGCGTCTCACGCTCCGGCGGCAAGGTTGAGGTACTTGAGGCGACGCTGGAGCCCGGCGCGGCATCCTCTGAGACTCCGCGGAGCCACATTTCAGAAGAATGTGTCCTCGTCCTTGAAGGATCACTCATCGCTGAAATTGGCGGCACGGAATATGCTCTGGACGCTGGGGACAGCTGCCATTTCGACTCAGCCCTGCCCCACAGGTTCCTCAACCCGCACCCGGACAAAACGCGCTTCGTCGTCTCAGTCACACCACCCTCAAATTAGACACTGCCGGCGAGAAAGGGCACCGGGTCCTGACGGACCCGGTGCCCTTAACGCCTTGAAAGGCCGCTGCACTATGCGCGCAACCCTGCTCTACTCTCCACTGGACATCCGTGTCGCGGACGTTCCCGAGCCTGTCATCGAACACCCATCGGACGCAGTCATCCGCGTGATCCTCACCTGCATCTGTGGCGGGGACCTGCACTCCTACCGCTCCTGGGCCCAACCTCAACCTAAGCGAATGGGCCACGAGGCCATCGGCATCGTCGAACGGACCGGTTCGGCCGTCATGCGGGTAAAGGAAGGTGACCTGGTGCTGGCGCCCTTCACGTACCAGGATGGCAACTGCGTTTTCTGCCGTGCCGGTAAAACAACCTCGTGCGTACACGGCGGATACTGGTCCAAGTTCGACGGCGGCCAAGGCGAAGCTGTGCGCATCCCGTTGGCCGACACCAGCCTCTTCAAACTCCCCGTGGATGCAGAATCGGGTCTTCTTCCATCCCTGCTGACACTTGCGGATGTTTATGGAACGGGGTTCCATGCCGCGCTTAGGGGTGGCGTCACTACAGGCAGCACCGTCACCGTCATTGGCGACGGCGCGGTAGGACTTCTTGCCGTCCTCTCCGCGAAACTGCTCGGTGCCGAGCAGATCATTCTCATGGGGCGTCACCGGGCACGCACCGACCTTGGCCGCGCGTTCGGAGCCACCGACGTTGTCACGGAGCGCGGTGACGACGGCATCGCCCAAGTCCGGGAGCTCACCGGCGGCCTCGGTACCGGAATCGTACTCGAAGCCGTCGGCCACATGCCCGCCTATGCACAGGCAATCGGCGCCGTCCGAAGCGACGGAACGATCGCACGGGTCGGTGTGCCCCAGTACGAACAGGCCCCCGTGGGAAACGCAAGCCTGTTCGACCGGAATATCACCCTTACCGGTGGTGTCGCCCACGTGGCAAGCTACGTCGAACGCCTCATGCTCACCATTCTGGAGGGCACCGTGAACCCTGGGCTGGTCTTCGACAGCACCATCACACTGGACGAAATAGCCAATGGGTACCGCGCAATGGATTCCCGCTCTGCACTGAAAGTGCTCGTCCGCCCCTGATTACCAGGCCGTCGGGGACATTCCGGCCAACAACGGCACTTGAAGTCTCGCCCACGGCGAGAGCGGTGAGGACTCCACCCGGGCCAGAGCAACAACGTCATCCCACGGCATCCACCATGCCTCCTCAACCTCAGCAAGGTTGAGGACAGGATCACTGTTCACCTGGCAGACGAAGACGGGGCAGAACTCCTTTTCCACGTACCCGTTACTGCGTGCCACGTAATCGAAGTCCGGCAAGGCCAGGTGCAATCCAGTGACGTTGAGCCCGAGTTCTTCCCGCAGCCGACGCTCCACCGCGTCCGCCAGATTTTCGCCAGGCAGCGGGTGTCCACAACACGTATTCGTGATGACGCCAGGAAAGGTCTCTTTTGTCGGCGCCCGTCGAGTCACCAGTAGCCTGCCGTCCGGATCAAACGCGTAGCAGGAGAACGCCAAGTGCCGGATTCCTGCGCCTTGATGTGCGTCTGGCTTCGGACATGTTCCTATTGGTTCGTTGGCCTCGTTGAGGACAATAACGGGATCATTCCACCTTGAATCCACGCTGGACGTCACGTCTAAAGCACCCTTTCCAGAAAAGCCTTTGTCCGTGGCTCAGCGGGCGCATCGAGCACCTGGCTGGGTGGACCTTGTTCCACCACGACCCCGCCGTCCATGAAGACAACCCGGTCGGCGACTTCCCGTGCAAAGCTGATTTCGTGGGTGACGATCATCATCGTGATTCCCTCAGCGGCGACGGCTCGGATGGTCCCGAGGACTTCGCCGACCAGCTCAGGATCCAGTGCACTTGTGGGCTCATCAAAGAGCATGAGCTTCGGCGAGATGGCCAGGGCCCGGGCGATAGCGACACGCTGCTGTTCCCCACCCGACAACTGGCGGGGGTATTTGCCGGCCTTGCTACCGAGACCCACGCGGTCCAACAATTCCCGGCTTCGCTGCTGGGCATCCGACGTGCCGCGCTTGTGCACGGCAACCTGCGCCAGACTGACGTTTTGCTCGGCCGTCATGTGCGGGTACAGGTTGAAGTGCTGGAAGACCATGCCGATCGATGCACGTTGCCTCGCGATTTCACGGCCGCGCATCTCGTGCAGTTTCCCGGCCTTTTCACGGTAGCCGACAACTTCGCCGTCCACTTTCAGTTGACCACCGTCGACGCTTTCGAGGTGATTGACACAGCGCAGAAAAGTGCTCTTTCCGGCGCCAGAGGGCCCCAAGAGGCAACAAACTTCGCCCACGGCGACGTCGAGAGAAACTCCATTGAGCACCTGGATGCGTCCGTAGTTCTTGCGGATTCCCTGTGCCGATACCATGACCGTCATACGGTTTTCACCTGCCCTAATACCTTGGTCCAGAACTTGGCGACGACTGGCTTGCTGCCCGTCCGTTGGCTCCCCCTGGCAAATCGTTTTTCAAGGAAGTGCTGTCCAACGCTCAAAATACTGGTCAGGAAGAGGTACCAGAGCGCGGCGACAATAAGTAAGGGAATCGTCTGGAAGTTTGTGTTGTAGATCGAACTGACGGTGTGGAGCAGCTCCGAGAAAGAAACGATGGTGGCCAGTGATGTGAACTTTAGCGTACCGATGGCTTCGTTTCCGGTGGGAGGAATGATCACGCGCATAGCCTGAGGCAAAACCACGTGCCGCATGGTCTGGAACGGGGTAAGCGCGTAGGCCGAGGCGGCTTCCCATTGCCCTTGGTCGACAGCAAGGATGCCGGCACGGACAATTTCTGAATAGTACGCAGAGAGCGGCAGGCCCAACCCCAGCATGGCTGCAACAAAGGGCGTCATCAGACTGTTCGTTGCCGTGCTGAAGAAAGTGTGCCCGAGCAATGTGAATTCGATTCGGGGGAATACGGATGCAAGGTTGAACCAGAAGATCAATTGCACCAGCGGCGGCGTTCCGCGGAAAAACCATTGGTACGCGTGCGCCACCGAATGCAGCACCGGGTTGGGCGAGAGCCGCATGATCGCAACAATTGTTCCCAACACCATGCCGATGACAAGGACCAGGACAGTCATCCACAGCGTCTGCAGCACTCCGTTAAGCACCAGAGGGTTGAATAGGTATTGACCCACCGTTTCCCATTCGAACGCCTTCGTTGTGACCAACACGTTTGCGAACCACAACAGGGCAAGGACCACGCAAGCCGCGGACGCCCAGCGCCAGGGTCGCCGAAGGGCAACGGTGCTCATTGGCGGCGGTGGTGAGCTGATAGTTCCTGGGGTCAATGGCCGGGCCAGACTCGTTGATTTTTCAAAGGGCATTGGAAGCGCTCCGGACTAAAAAGCCAAGGGCTTTGTGTTAAGTGTCGGTGGAACGATGGCGAATTCCTCGAAGTTGTTTTCCTTCAACACCTTCGTCCACGTTCCGTCCTGGATGAGCGAGCCGATAGCCTGACTCACGGCACGCTCAAGTTCGGTGTTGCCCTTGGCGAAGACCCACCCAGCCGGATCAACCGAGATCGTCGAAACTTTTCCTGAGAGGACCATCAACGCGCCTTTGGTTTCCCGTTCGGTGAGGGCAGCCACCGGGGGGTTCTGGAGGGCTGCTTCGAAGCGGTCGTTCTGTAACGCCTGCATTTGGGTTCCCGGATCTTGGAACAAGATCTGTTGTGGCGCGGGCTCCCCGCGCTTGGAGCAGTCAGCAGCAATTTGTTCAAAGGCTGCCACCTGCGCGGAGCCTTGAAGGTGGCCAAAAGTCACTCCGCACAGCCGTGATGGTTCGACTCCGTGAGGGTTGCCCCCTCGAACTTGAAGAACGTAGGCAGGCAACGCCCAATCAAGGATGTCAACGACCTTGCGGCGTTCTTCCGTATCTCCCAAAGTGCCCAGTGACCAGTCGTAACGTCCGTTGGCAATGGCAGGGATGAGGGCTGGGAACTCCACGCTGTGAAATTCGATTTTTACGCCCATCTTTGCGGCCACAGCTTTGGCCAGTTCGATCTCAAAACCGGCAGGTTTCCCGGCGGCGTCGAGGTAACGGTAGGGTGGGAATGCCATGTAGCCGGCGACATTTACGACTCCGGCCTGTTTGATTGTCTCCGGTACGGCGATTCCTGCCGCTGCTTGCGCTGTAGTTGTTGGTTTGCTTCCCGCGTCGCTTCCACAACCGGTTAAGGTTGCGGAAGCGAGAACGGCAAAGGCAGTCAACGTGCGAATGTACTTCATTTTTTCCTGCTCCGTATCACGTGCGACTTTGCACTTGGATGGTGGATTGATGGGGAATGTTCGATCCGAAGGTGCGTAGAAAGTTCGTCAGATGGCGTGACCGGGTACCAGCAGTCCCCGTATGTCCTCCAGGGCCGTCATCAGAGCGGTCAGGTCATGGTCGGTGTTGTAGTAATGCCATGCCGTGCGGATGTTTCCTGAACGCGTGGTCACCAGGATGTCCCGCGCTGCGAGCTCGCGGACGGCTTCCTCGGGGCGCTCGGCCCGAATGGCTACAAGCCCAGCCCGGTAGTGCGCATCGCGTGGTGTGTCTGACACAAATCCTGCGGACTGTATGGCGTCGATGGCGTTTGCTGTCAGCGAGCTGATTCGGTTCTGGATAAACTGCAGGCCGACGGACGCAATCACTTCAAGGCCAGCGCGGCTGCCGTAGATTGCCGGCACCGGTGTTGAGCCGACTTGGAAGCGCCTCGAATCATCGGCCTCGCGGTGCTCGGCAATCTGCATGTCGTTTGGGTCGCGCTGGGCGAACCATCCCGTAATTGTCGGGTGCAGTTCCGGAAGCAGTGATTCGCGCACATACATGTACGCCACTCCCGGGCTGCCCAGCAGGAACTTGGCCGTACCCGAAGTCAGGATATCGACCCCGTCGGCCTCCACATCGATAACTCTCGTGCCGGCACAATGATAGTCATCGACTGCCAGCCAGGCCCCGGCCTTGTGTGCAACTTCTGAGAGGCGCGCAAGATCAAGACGGCGCCCGTTCCGGAAGGAAACGTGCGATACGCAGACCAATTTGCAGTCCTCATCAATTGCTTCCTCGAACGCGGCGACGGCCGTTTCAGAGTCGGCGGCCGGCACGAGCCGTACTTCCACGCCATGTCTGGCCTGTGCATGCAGGAGATACATGACGGACGGGAAATTCTGGTCATCTGCGACGATGACGCGACGCTGTTCGGACTGCCAGTCTATGCCGGAGAGTAAGGATGCTAGCCCCGCCGTTACTGAAGCGGTCACGGCGATCTCCGCCGTCGATGACCCGATGAGTGCTGCCACCGAGCGTCGAAAGGACTCTTGCTGGTCCAGCCATCCGGTGAAGGCGGTGCCTTCATTCGCCCAGCTGTCCAGGTATGCATGATAGGAGTCGAGTACGTGTGTGCTCATGGCGCCGCGGGCGTTGCTGGCGAGATGCACCTTCCGTGTCAACACCGGAAACTGCGCCCGAAAATCGTCGCCATCGTCGACAATCACCGCAGCCTTGGTGGTCGCGTCGTTCGTGTTCATTCTCGTCCTCGCTTCTCTTGTTGCTAAAGGGGCTCCCTCAAGGTCTGGGAGCAGCACCCTTTGTTATTGACCGTTGGGACCAAGAACTACTTCGCCTCGGCCGGGTCACGGAGTGTGACGCCGGTCATAGGCCAAACTTTAGGAGAGGGAATGCCATCAATGAAGACGGATTTGTCAATCGCAACCATCAGCAATATCTATGGCAATCCGCTCCGATTAGATATCGAAGAAACCGATCGCAGTCATTGGAAACTTCTATTTGATTGATATCAGACTTCCGCTTACCTTTGACTCGGGTCGTGGGAATTTCGCGATCTTTCGAACAGGGTGCAGATATTCGGGCGCCGATGGAGGTCATGGGATGCGTAGCCAACACATCCAATCGCGTCGCGGGCACGTCTCTTCAGATGGGGCTGCGCTCGTTGACCTCTGAAGCCATGGACGCAAGCAATCGGACTATGCACTGGCCTGATGCGCGATGGGTTGAGCTGCGAGAGGGCACCAACATCTGCGCAGCGGTGTCCCCTGATGGATCCATTGTGGTGATCGACCTGCTCGGGATGCTGTGGACGATGCCCATTTCCGGCGGCGAGGCCCGTCCCATCACCGACGAACTGGCCGACGCAACCCAACCGGACTGGTCACCAAACGGTGAGACGATTGTGTTTCAGTCCTACAGATCGGGTAACTTCCACCTCTGGCAAGTAGCGGCTGACGGAAGCAATATGCAGCAGTTGACCTTGGGGCACTTTGATCACAGGGAACCCAGATTCTCTCCAGATGGCAGGCGCATCGCTTTCTCCTCGGACCGGGGCGGCAGTTACGGGATCCACGTGCTCGATCTTGCCTCCGGACAGGTGACGGCCTGGACAAACGGTGCGGGCGAGGAAGCGGCTCCGGCTTGGTCGCCCGACGGGGCTCGGCTGGCGTTCACCGTTGACAGCGTAGCCATCGATTCCGTCGACGTCACTGGGAATCGGCGTCGCCATATAGAGGCTACGGACGCCCTTGTGCACGCTCCAAACTGGACCCCGGACGGCCAGGACATTAGCTACGTTCTCTTCGAGGGACAGCTGCCCGGCCCCCTTGGGTTTGGCCCGACCCGCTTGATGATCAGTGGGGAATGCGTCACTGCGGAGAACGAAGATGTCTTCCCATTCCGTGCCATGTGGTTGCCGAGCGGCGAGGTTCTGTACACAGCGGACGGAAAGATCCGCCGTCGGATGCTGTCAACAGAAACCGTGTCAGACATCCCTTTCACGGCCCGGGCCCGGGTAACACGACGCCAGAAGCTTCCGACGAATCGAATTTCTGTGCAGCCCAGGCGCGATAGTCCACTCGGGGTTGTTGGACCCGCCCTCTCACCAGACGCCGGAACGGTTGCGTTCTGCGCCTTGGGCAGCCTTTGGCTGATGCCCGTGGGCGGCCGACCACGCCAGCTCACCCATCGCACTTATGTCAGCGACCCTGCGTGGTCGCCGGACGGTCATTTTCTGGCCTACACGTGTGACCGTTCCGGTAACCCGGACCTATGGATCCACGACATTAGGACAGGAACCGATCGCCGGCTAACGCACCTCGGATTTCCCGCCGTCGCGGCAGCCTGGTCACGGACCGGTGAGCACCTCGCCTTTCAAGACCATGAGGGGGCCACATACGTCACCGACATCGACACCGGCCACACGAAGAGGGTCCTTGAGCCATTGTGGCAGCCAGGCAGACCCACATGGTCACCCGACGGATCCCTGCTTGCCCTGGCAGCGGTGAAACCTTCATCTGCACGTTTCCGCGAAGGATCCAATCAAATCCTCACCCTGGACCTGCAGACAGGAATGACCACCTTCCACGAACCCGGACCGCAGCGCTCACTGAGCACCCGAGGTTACGACGGCCCTGTCTGGTCCCCTGATGGGTCCCGGATGGCTTTCGTCATGGACAGCACGCTCTGGGTCACAGACGTGGACCCAACAGGGCGGCCTATCGGCGACGCACAGCAGCTGACAGAGGAACTGACCGACGCCCCTAGTTGGAGCGGCGACTCATCAAAACTGCTGTACCTCTCCCAAGGACAGCTCCGTATGATTCCAGCCAGCGGGGGTCCAGCGGAAACCATTCCAATAGCGTGGCCGCAGACGCGTTCGACTTCGCGGGGCAGGACGATCATCCGCGCAGGGCGTCTTTGGGATGGTGAGTCCCGTCGGCTACGTGAGAACGTGGAAATTGTCGTCGAAGGCGACCGGATCGTCGACGTTGGACCCCCCTCGGCTGACCGCACCGGGCCGGTTATCGATGCAAGCCACCTCACGGTGATGCCCGGCTTGTCAGACATGCACGTCCATCCTCTGATGAAGGGCAAATTCTTTGCTTCGCGTCAAGGCCGAATCTGGCTGTCGTTCGGCGTCACCACAATCCGTTCGCCAGGGGATCCTGTGTATCAGGCGATGGAGGAACGCGAAGCGATAGCTGCACGCCATCGCCTTGGACCACGCTACTTCGGCACCGGCGAAGCAATCGATGGCAGCCGTATCTACTACAACTTCATGCGTCCAACGACAACTGACGAAGATCTTCGACGCGAACTGGGCCGCCTCGAGGGTTTTGACTACGACTTGGTCAAAACCTACGTACGGATGCCTGTCACCGCCCAGCGCGCCGCGATACAGGAAGCACACAAGCAGGGGCGCTGGGTAACCTCCCACTACCTCTACCCCGCCGCGCTGCTGGGTATGGACGGCATAGAACACCTGTTTGGTTCCAATCGGCTGGGGTATTCCCAAACCATGACCCGCGGCGCCCACGCCTACCACGACGTCGTTTCAATCCTTGGCGAGAGCCGAATGTCCATCACTCCAACCCTTACGGTCGCCGCCGTGTTACTTGCCGACGACGATTCCTGGCTGACTGACAAACGAGTCACGGCGCTGTATCCAGCATGGGAAATGGAAACCCTGCGGCGCAAGGTGCAACTCGTGAAGTCAAGCCCGAAAATAACGAAAACTCTGAGAGCGGCATTGGCTTCGCAGGTGGCAGTTGTGCAGCGCATCATGGACCGCGGTGGCCTGGTCATCAGCGGCACGGACGCGCCCATAGACCACACAGGAATAGGCCTCCACCTCAATTTGCGCGCCATGGTCGCCCACGGCGTCAGCACTTATGAGGCTCTGAGGACCTCCACCCACAATGCCGCGACAGTGCTGGGGGCCGAGAAGGATCTCGGCAAGGTCAGGCCCGGATTCCTGGCTGATTTGATCTTCGTGGACGGGGATCCACTGACAGACATTAGTGCAGCCGCCAACGTGCATAAGGTCATGGCTCAAGGACAGATCCATGATGTCGACGACCTTCTGGCCAGCGCATGGGCGAAAGGCGACCCTGACGACCAACTCCAGGCCCGTACGGGCTCCCCACAGACTCAATTTGCGGACCAAAGAATAGTTCGCTGGCTGCCGCCCTCGGGCTGCTGCTAGACCTCCAGGCTCCTACCCGGGTCAGACCACCCAATCGGTAGCCAAATCAAATGCGCTTTCGCCTGACGCCGCTTGCACCAACGAACCACTTCAAGAACCCGCCACAACATCCGGCACAGCCGCCCGTCCGGGAACAGCCCTTCGACCCGAAAGACAGTCATGACGATTACATCCGTAGCCCACCCAGCCAGTTTCGGCCCCTCAGCGGAGTTTGCCGCCAACGCCGTGGCCACCGCCGATGTTTACAAAGAGGCTGAGGCTGACCGCCCGGCGTTCTGGGCCAAGCAGGCCCGTGAGCTGCTGACCTGGGACAAGGACTTCACCGAAGCCCTGGATTGGTCCAACCCGCCGTTCGCCAAGTGGTTCGTGGGCGGCGAGATCAACGCCGCGTACAACGCATTGGACCGGCACGTCGAGAACGGTCTGGGCGACCGCGTGGCCATCTACTTTGAAGGCGAACCCGGCGACACCCGCACGTACACGTATGCGCAGCTGACCGAAGAGGTCAAGAAGGCGGCCAACGCTTTTGAGTCGCTCGGCGTTGCCAAGGGCGACCGCGTGGCTGTGTACCTGCCGATGATTCCCGAGGCTGTCATCACCCTGCTGGCCTGCGCCAGGATCGGTGCTGTGCACTCGGTGGTGTTCGGTGGTTTCTCCGCGGACGCCCTGCGCTCCCGCATCGAGGACGCCGAGGCCAAGCTGGTGGTCACTGCCGACGGCACCTACCGCCGCGGCAAGCCCAGCGCCTTGAAGCCGGCCGTGGACGAAGCCCTGTCCAAAGCGGGTCACACCGTCCAGAACGTCGTAGTGGTCAAGCGCAACGGCGAGGACGTCAACTGGGTGGAAGGCCGCGACCTGTGGTGGTCCGACACGGTGGACGTCGCAGACACCGAGCACACCGCCGTCGGGCATGACTCCGAGCACCCGCTGTTCATCCTCTACACCTCCGGGACCACCGGTAAGCCCAAGGGCATCCTGCACACCACCGGCGGCTACCTCACCCAGGGCGCATTCACGCACAAGGCCGTGTTCGACCTTCACCCGGAAACCGACGTGTACTGGTGCACCGCCGACGTCGGCTGGGTCACCGGCCACTCATACGTCGCCTACGCGCCGCTGATCAACGGTGCCACCCAGCTCATGTACGAAGGCACCCCGGACTCCCCGCACCAGGGCCGCTGGTGGGAACTGGTCGAAAAGTACAAGGTCTCCATCCTCTACACCGCACCGACCGCGATCCGGACGTTCATGAAGTGGGGCCGGGAGATCCCGGACAAGTACGATCTGTCCTCCATCCGCGTCCTGGGCTCGGTGGGCGAATCCATCAACCCCGAAGCCTGGATGTGGTACCGGGACGTCATCGGTGCGAACGCCGGGAAGAACGGTGAAAAGAAAGACAACCCCGCGCCGATCGTGGACACCTGGTGGCAGACTGAAACCGGCGCCCAGATGATCGCCCCGCTGCCCGGCGTGACCGCCACGAAACCCGGCTCGGCGCAGGTTCCGCTGCCCGGCATCGCCGTGGACGTAGTGGACGAAGCCGGCGAATCCGTGGCCAACGGCGAGGGCGGTTACCTGGTGGTCCGCGAGCCGTGGCCGTCCATGCTGCGCGGCATCTGGGGCGACCCGGAGCGTTTCAAGGACACGTACTGGTCGCGGTTCGAGGCCATGTACTTCGCCGGCGACGGCGCCAAGAAGGACGAGGACGGCGATGTCTGGCTCCTGGGCCGCGTGGATGACGTCATGAACGTCTCGGGCCACCGCCTCTCCACCACGGAGATCGAGTCCGCCCTCGTCTCGCACCCATCTGTCGCGGAAGCAGCCGTGGTCGGTGCCGCCGACGAGACCACCGGGCAGGCCGTCGTCGCGTTCGTCATCCTCCGCGGTGACGCCGTGAACAACGGTGACGAAACCGTCCTGGAACTGCGCAACCACGTGGGCAAGGAAATCGGCCCGATCGCCAAACCCAAGAAGCTGCTGATCGTCCCGGAACTGCCCAAGACCCGCTCCGGCAAGATCGTCCGCCGCCTCCTCAAGGACATCGCAGAAGGCCGCGAGACTGGCGACGCCACCACCCTGGCCGATCCGAGCATCATGACCCAGATCGCGGAATCGCTGCGTAAGTAGCGTCACCAGGGGCACCGCTGCCCCGATACGCACGCACCACGTTTCCGTCCGGTCCGGATCGAAAGCAGCTAGGAAGGCCAACATTGCCCCTCCGACTACGAAAGTCAATGAACCAACAACCTGAACGGGTAGGCAGTCGACGACACTTAGGCCATCGGCGCCTCTCCACTACGTCTTCTGGCTGAAGCTTTCGATGCTGTCAGCAGCGATAGTCGCGTACAGCCGACGTGTTGCGCGGTCCATGTGGGCCCTCATGGCGGCTCGTGCCTGTTCGGCATCTCCGTCGATGATGGCGTGCAGGATTGGGGTATGCATCGCCAATGATGTTTCCGTTTCACCCGCGGACGCGATGACCTTCTCGGTCCACTCACCGGCCTGTACGCACCTGAAAGAATCCCCGCTGTGGAGTCTCGAAGTTCCCTTCAATGCCAGGCTTCTGGACGAGCTGCTTGAGCAGCATGCGCCGCAGCATTCCTGATAGGTTCGGCGATCAGCCTGCAGTCCGGTCTGGCTTTTCTCGGCGTTGGGTCCAACCTCGTTCCCAGCTTTGGTGCAATGATCGCCGACGGATTCACAAACCTTTACGTCGACCCCACCCAATTCATCTGGCCCAGCGTCATGCTGGGGACGCTTACTGCTTCCCTTGTATTGCTCGGAAATTCCCTGCGGGACGCCTTTGAGGGAGCAAAGCTCAAACCATCAAAGGCTTCGGCGCCCAGAGCAATTACCCCCACCAGGGACAGCATCCACGGCTCAGCGGCGGACCTGCTCTCGGTTGACGACCTGGCCATCGCTTACCCCACTCCGGCAGGCCAGCTGAGGGACGTGGTGAAGGGAGTTAGCCTCAAACTGCGCGCAGGTGAAACCCTCGGCCTGGTGGGTGAATCCGGCTCCGGATAGACGCAGACCGCCTTTGCCATCCTCGGTGTGCTTCCGCCCGAGGCCGTGGTCACGCAAGGCGCTATACAGTTGGATGGTCGCCATCTGATCGGCCTTTCGGAGCAAGGGCTACGCGCCCTCCGAGGACGCGAGATCGCGTACATCCCGCAGGAACCTATGTCGAATTTGGACCCCTCCTACACGGTTGGCGCCCAACTCGTCGAAGGCATCCGCGCCTCTGCCCGGATGTCACGCCGGGAGGCAAAGGCGAAAGTGATAGCGCTGCTGGCACGTGTGGGTATCCAAGATCCCCAGCGAACGTTCGATTCCTACCCGCACCAGATCTCCGGCGGAATGGCACAACGCGTGCTCATCGCCGGCGCCGTGGCAAGCCGCCCCAAGCTCCTCATCGCCGATGAACCCACGACGGCACTTGACGTCACAGTCCAGGCCGACATCCTGGATCTGATACGGGACCTACAGGCCGAGCTAAACATGGCTGTGTTGCTCGTAACGCACAACTTTGGAGTCGTGGCAGATATCTGCGATCGGATTGCCGTGATGCAGGACGGCCGCGTTGTCGAATCAGGAACCGCGTTGGAGCTCTTCCGGGAACCGCAACATTCATACACTCAAATGCTTCTGGGCTCCATCCTCGACGAGCACACCATTCGGACCGACCAGCCCACGCCGGTCGTGACGGCCACCGGGGGAAAGAACTGATGACAACACCGCTATTGAACGTATCAGACCTCCGCGTGGCCTTCAAAGGCCACGGATTCCGGCCTCGGGAGGTGGAAGTCCTACACGGGGTTTCCCTAACAATTGCCGAGGGCGAGACCCTCGGAGTCGTGGGCGAATCCGGATCCGGAAAGACCACCATTGGGCGGGCAGTCCTGGGTCTTGTAAAACCCAGTGGTGGGCGCATCACCTTCCGTGGTTCTAACATCACCCATGCCACTCCGAAGGAACGCCGTACCCTGTCCAAAGACATCCAGGTCGTCTTCCAGGACCCCTACACCTCCCTCAACCCGTCCCTGACCATCGGTGACACCCTGAGCGAGCCCCTCATCGTCGAAGGAACAAGCGCCACGCAAGCACGCGCCCGCGTACGCATGCTGTTGGATCAAGTCGGCCTGCCCGGAGACGCGGCGGAACGTTTGCCCCGCGAGTTCAGTGGCGGACAACGTCAACGAGTCGCCATAGCCCGGGCCCTTGCGCCGGAACCCAAACTCATTGTCTGCGACGAACCGGTCTCGGCGCTGGACCTTTCCACACAGGCCCGTGTCATGGACCTTTTCATCGACATCCAACGGCGCACAGGCGTTGCCTACTTGTTCGTCTCACACGACCTGGCAGTGGTCCGGCACATCAGCCACCGCGTCAGCGTCGTCTACAGAGGGGACATCGTTGAAACGGGCCCCGCGGACCGGGTAACTTCCACTCCAGAGCATCCCTACACCCAGAGGCTGTTACTCGCGGCGCCCATCGCAGACCCTGTGGAGCAAGAGAAACGCCGGGCAGAGCGCCATCGCCTTGCGGAGCTGCACCGGGAACAGCAAATCCAAGCAGGAGTGGCGGGATGACGGATAGAGCCGTGGATGAAAGACTGCGTCCCCAAACTCCATTGCGGTGGGCTATCGCCGGGGCCGGCACTATCTCCCGGAGCATAGTGCCCGATCTGCAGCTCTTGCCCGGAAACCACGTGGAAATTATCTTCAGCAGAAATTCGGCCAAGGCGGCACGCTTCGCGGAAGAGTTCGGGCTGGACCGGTGGACCGACGACTTCGATTCACTGGTCAGGGATCCTGGCGTTGACGTTTTGTATCTGGCGACGCCGTTCGCTACCCACGCGGCCATGGCGCGCCAGGCGCTGCTTGCCGGCAAACATGTGGTTGTCGAAAAGCCCATGGCCTTGAACGCGGATGAAGTGCAAGAGCTCTTCGCGCTGGCGGAAAGCCAAGGGCTTTTTCTCATGGAGGCCATGTGGATGAAGTTCAACCCCGCATTCCAACACCTTTTCGAACTCCTCAACAGCGGAATTATCGGAAAGCCGTCCAGCCTCCGCGCAGGGTTTGGCTTTCCCCTGATCGCCGATGGTGGCAGCAGATGGGACATTGCGCGCAGCGGAGGAACACTCCTTGATCAAGGGATCTACCCAGTGACGTTGGCCCACTCAATCTTCGGTGAGCCAACAGCCATCACGGCCCAAGGACGCCTCAGGGACGACGGGCTGGACTTCGCCGAACATTTCACCCTCGACTTCCCCGGGGGCGAGTTTGCGCAATGCGCGAGTTCAATGACCGAATTCGTCGATCCCTCCGCCGCTATCAGCGGCGGCAAGGGCTGGATCACCATCCCAGGCATGTTCTGGACATCCACCACTCTCCAGATCCACGCCGGTTCCTGGGAAGAAATGTTCGCGCCTGAGCCCATCGATCACCTTCGTGAAGGCAACGGCTACGTCCCCATGCTCAGAGCCGCCAACGAAGCAATCCAGATCGGGGCAATCCAACACCCAATACATCCGGCAAAAGACACGATTGCCGTTTTCCGCACCCTGGACACCATCGCCAGCCGCGTCAGGGCATCGGCGGGGTCCGCTCCGGATGCCCTCGACGACGAAACGAACCACGCGCTTCCCGGCTTCGTCTAGGCATTCGCCCTAGCCCGCTACCTCATTGACAGCCAAGCAGGAGAAAATACATTGCTTAAGCCCCGCCCTACAATCACCCGAGAACTTATCAACCTGGACGGTCTTTGGCGCTTCGCCCTTGAAGATGCAGACGTTCACGCGCCTTGGAGAGGCGTCTTGGGGGGCAAACTCGAAGCCCCTGTCCCCTCGAGTTATAACGACCTTTTTGCCGACCAAAAGATCCGGGACCACGTGGGATGGGTGTGGTACCAGCGCACGGTGCGCGTACCGCGAGGCTGGACCGGGGAAAGAGTTTTGCTCCGCTTGGACGCAGCCACCCACGAGGGCAAGGTCTATGTTGACGACGTCCTGGTAGCCCAGCACGTCGGTGGCTACACACCCTTTGAAGCAGACATCACCGACCACGTCTCACCGGGAGGTGAATTCCGGCTCACCGTTGGGGTGAACAATGAACTGACCAATGCCACCATCCCACCGGGCAGCATCAGTGTCAGCCAGGACGGGCGACGCCAACAGACCTACCTGCACGACTTCTACAACTACGCTGGCCTGGCGCGGTCAGTGTGGCTCTACAGCAAACCAGAACGCCACATCCGCGACGTCACTGTTGTCACCGGAGTCATCGGCCGCACCGGCGTCGTCGACTATGTTGTCGAAACGAATCACCAAACGTCGGTCCGTGTCCGGGTTTTGGATGCTACGGGCCAGGAAGTTTCATCGGCCGAAGGCACTCAAGGGACACTCACTATTGACGATGTCTCGCTGTGGCGACCAGGTGCTGCCTACTTGTACAACTTGGTGGTAGAGCTCCTCGACGGCGAAGACGTGATTGACAGTTACACAGAGCCGTTCGGTGTGAGAACTGTCGAAGTCCGCGGGACCCAGTTCCTCATCAACGGAGAGCCCTTTTACTTTACGGGCTTCGGCAAGCACGAGGACACAGCCGTCCGGGGCAAAGGTCACGACAACGCCTACCTTGTGCACGACTTCCAGTTGCTGGATTGGGTGGGAGCCAACTCGTTCAGGACCTCGCACTACCCCTACGCCGAGGAGGTGCTGGAATTCGCCGACCGCCACGGCATCGTCGTCGTCGATGAAACCGCCGCCGTCGGACTGAACCTGGGGGTCCAGGGTGGACTCACAGGGGTGGGCCCCAAACCCACGTTTTCCCCGGACACCTTCAACCACGAAACCCAGGCAGCCCACGCCCAGCACCTTCGCGAGGTCATCTCACGCGACAAGAACCACCCAAGCGTTGTCATGTGGAGTATCGCCAACGAACCGGCTTCTAACGAGGACGGGGCACGGGAGTTCTTCGAGCCCCTCGTCCGGCTCGCCCGTGAGCTCGATCCAACGCGTCCCCTGACTTACGCCGCTGTCATGTTTGCAACCTTCCAGAACGACAAAATCGCAGACCTCTTCGACGTTCTCAGCATTAATCGCTACTACGGCTGGTATGTCTTCACCGGGGACCTTAAGACCGCAGAAGATTACCTTGAACGTGACCTCCGCGGCTGGGTGGCGGCCTTTGGCAAACCCATCATGATGAGCGAATACGGGGCAGACACCATGCCAGGGCAACACTCCATCTGGGATATGCCTTGGAGCGAGGAGTACCAGCAGTCCTTCCTCGCCATGAACCACCGCGTCTTTGACAGGATCGACGGCTTTGTAGGCGAACACGTCTGGAACTTCGCCGACTTCCAAACGTCCAACGGCATTCATCGTGTGGACGGCAACCGGAAGGGCGTATTTAGCCGGGATCGAAAACCAAAAGCAGCAGCACACACCCTTCGTGACCGGTGGGCAGGTCTAAACGGTGCCAAGCCCGCACCGGACGAAACAGAGGTTTCCGGAAGCCTAACCAACGAGCCCAAGTCAGCACCAGCCCTCGAAGGAGCAAAATGACCAACAACATCAAGGCCCTGACCAGCTCACGCCCTATTCGGGAATGGCTGGCCCATCCCACTGGCGGTCCCCTCATTCGGGAAATGCTGAACGCGGCCGGGCAGGACGAATCAGCCCTAAAACCCATCGATCACCTTGCCCTCCAGCAGCTCGTTGAACTCGGTGGCGAACAGTTCCCCCAATCTCTACTCGATCAGCTGGTGAGTGAAGCAAACGGCGGTTACATACCGGACGATGACGCTGAGGACGCAGAGGGGAACGTTTGGCAGGAACGCATCACCGACGGCAGATTCCTTGGCAAGACCGTCATCGTTACGGGCGCTGGCTCCGGGATCGGCCGTGCCACTGCCTCCAGGATTGCCCGCGAAGGGGGAAGGGTAATTGCCGTAGACATCGCAGCTGCACGGCTGGACTCGCTCGTGACGGAACACCCCGAGGGTGAGGTGACGACAGTGCTGGCCGACATCACCAAGGACGATGACATTCTCAGGATTGTGGAAGCTGCTGGCGACCGGATATATGCCTTGGCCAACGTCGCCGGAATCATGGACGACATGACCCCCTTGCACGAGGTGGCCGATGAGGTCTGGGACCGCGTGTTCGCGGTCAACGTCGACGGAATGTTCCGGCTGACCCGCGCCGTACTTCCGATCATGATGGCTGCCGGGCGCGGTTCCATCGTGAACGTTGCCTCCGAAGCCGCACTTCGTGGCAACTCTGCAGGGCTGGCGTACACCGCTTCCAAGCACGCCGTTCTCGGACTGACCCGCAGTACGGCCTTCATGTACGCGCCTCAGGGAATCCGCGTCAATGCAGTCGCACCAGGCCCGGTTGCAACAGGCATCGAGGCCACCTTTGGATCGGAGCTTGGCGCGAACCGGTTGGGTCCGTTCATGCAGATAATCCCACCTGTGGCCGTGGCCTCGCAGCTGGCTGCCTCCATCACCTTCCTCCTCAGCGAGGACGGAACCAACATCTCCGGCGCCGTCCTGCCATCGGACGGTGCGTGGTCAGTCCAATAAGGACAGCCATTGAGGTCCTCACTGCAAACTATGAAGTGAGGACCTCCGGCACTTAACGGTGGCCGTGGTACCTCCTCATCCTCTTCCTGCTGGTTTGGTCCTGGAAAACAGAGATCACTGGGGTTAGTCGCGCCGCTAGGAGCGCTTACGGGAAGCGCTCAAGAAACCCCAACAGTCATCGCCCAGGAGGAGTCCGAGTCCCGCAGCGATAGGCAGACTGGACAACCCTGCTGCGCCCTGACACTGGCTGGAGACCGTCTAGGTTTCAACCCTGACACTCGACGCATCCACTCAGCTGGCCGCCGAACATATGGGCCCTTATCGGCAAACGAGTGGGACGAGTAGAAGTAGCTGCGAGAACTCCCACCCACTGACGACCTCCTGCGGGCCGGTTATCTACGATTACTGCGCGGCTTTGAGGGGGCGGGGAGGAGGTCCTGGAGTTCTTCGAGGGTGGTGCCGAAGGTTTCGCGGACGGTGACGCCGTTTGGGCCGGTGAGGAAGACGGCTTCGTCGGTGTAGACGCGGGGCACGCAGCTGACGCCGGTGAGCGGGTGGGCGCAGGACTCCACGATCTGGGACGCTTCTCCGCGGGTCAGCAGGATCATCATCACGAAGACGTCCTTGGCGCCGGTGATAAGAGGGAAAAGGTCAGCGGGAGGCGCCGACTGTCACGGGGCGAACAGTGCGACCGGGGATGAGGGAGCCGCCGATCGCGATATGCGTCCTCTCCAAATTGCCGTCGGCGTCGATGGCTCTAATAATGAGATCGACGGCCTGTGCCCCGATGTGATCTACCGGCTGGCGAAAGCTGGTGAAACCGAAAAAGGGTTGAGCAAGCGCGCCGATGCCGCCGTAGCCCGTGACTGACAGATCGTCGGGGCAGGATAGACCGCGTTGCCTAAGCACTTCGAGGACATCCACCATGGCTGCATCCGTTGGGCACATGAGCGCAGTGAGAGAGGTGTCCTCGACGATGCGGTCCATGTTGGCCACAAGGTCCCAGTCTGAACCGACTTCGATTGCCACGGCGGCCGCGCCGCGCTTGGTGATCTGTTCGACCATGGCCGATGTGCACAGGTGCTGCGACCGGGAGTACGCCTGATCGACGACACCGACCGCGATACGGCGGTGTCCCGCATCGAGGAGGTAGTCAGCGAGCTGACGACCTCCGTCGGCCTCATCCCCGTAAACGCCGGAGACAGTCCCGAGTTCCATACGTCCGGCAACCACCATCGGCACTCGATCGATGTACGGCTTGACCAGCTCGGAATCCAGCTGGGCGGAGGCGAGGATGAGTCCATCGACCTGGAGCGAGATGAGCGACTTCATCGCCCCGATGGCGTCGTCCACCTCGAGTTCGCCTGCGCTCGTCATGGCGACGAGGCGGTATCCGCGAGTTTCTGCCTGCTCTTGAAGGGCAGCGAAGAGGCGGCTGTAGTAGGGGCGATTGACATCCCTGAGGACGACACCGAGGGTGCGCGTGCGGGAACGGAGACCAGCAGCCATGGCGTTGGCAACATATCCGAGTCGCCGTGCCGCAGCCTCAACGCGTTCGCGGGTGACATCACTGACCTCGCCCTGACCGAGGAGTGCTCGCGAAACGGCCGACTTTGACACCCCGGCTTCTGCGGCGATGTCGAGGATGGTCGGCGCCTTCCGCCTGCCTGGCATTGAGTTCGTGCTGTCAGTGCTCATCAGTTCACAAGATACCGATCTCTTCGAGGACCGCACGAGTCCGAGCCCCGGACGTCCAAAGATATGCGTCCCATCCTGCTTCGATCGCCGCATCCACATTCACCTGTCGGTCGTCGAAAAAAACCACCTGCGAAGGGGCGATCTGCATTCCCTCGGTGACTGCGACGTAAATCTCTGGATCGGGTTTGGCCATCCCCAGTTCCGCTGAGAAGAAAAACGCTTCCACATCTCGTGCCCACTCACTCGCGCGAACGGCTTCTGCCATCGGGAAGGGGGCGTTGGAAAGAAGGCCTATCTTGACGGCCCGCGCCTTCAGATCGCGGATGACGGAGACAGCATCCTCGCGGACCGCAGCCCACGTCGCTGAATCAATGTCGGCTAGGCGCTGTGCGAGGGCCCCGTCCTGATCCTCGACACCGACGAGACGTGCGACCCCTGGCCAGTAATCGTGAAGGGACGAGCCTCGGTCGTGAGCATCCCGGCCGGTCCAGTAAGCGTCCCGGACCGCGTCGGGATCTGAACCGAGCGCTTCCGCAAGCTCCTGGTAAAGGTTGACCGGAGTCGCGAGTACCTCGCCAATATCAAAGACCACCACACGTACTTCATCTAAACGGGAACGTTCCATGCCATAAGACTATAGCCACAATTAGGGCCATCTTCGACAGATTACTCGAGACGACAGATAACAACCGTCCCGTCTACAGGAGTAGTAGATATTAACCCTCCATTCACTGGGCATTCACCTCTGGACCCGGTCGCATTCACCTGCGGTCCCAAAAATGGGCTACACGACGGGAACGTTCCCGTCTGTGCAGAATTTGCGCCGACTGGTTCGCATTGCGCAGCACAGCAGTTGAAGCTCCAGCCTGAATCGCACGCGGTCCCCCACCACCGTTGTGCTCACAATGAAGAGAGACAGCATGAAAAAGTTCATCTCCATCGTCGCCACCGGCGCCCTGGCACTCAGCCTCGCCTCCTGCAGCACCGGAGGTTCAAACCACGAAGGGGCCACCGCCGACGCGGGGCCGCTGGTCATCTATTCGAACTCTGTCAGTGACGGCCGCGGCGATTACCTAGCCGCGGAAGCCAAGGCTGCAGGGTTTGATATCGAGTTCGTAGACATCGGTGGCGCGGACCTCACCGCTCGAGTTAGTGCCGAGGTCAACAACCCCGTAGCCGACGTGATCTTCGGTCCCACTGATCTCCAGTTCCGCGCAATGAAGGCTGCCGGCGCGCTGCAGTCGTTCAAGCCCGAGTGGGCCGGCGAAGTGGAGCCCGCCGATGAGGACGGCACCTACTACTCGATCGTGCAGGAGCCTTTCTCTCTCTATTACAACGATGCCGCTTATCCAGGAGGAAAGGGCGCGCCGCAGGACTGGACCAGCCTCTTCAAGGACCCGGCCTTCCACGGCACTTATCAGAGCCCCCGGGCATTGGGCGGAACGACCTCCCAGATGATCCTCATCGGTTTCCTCGCTCGGTACCGCGATGACAACGGCAACCTCGGAATTAGTGACGAGGGCTGGAAAGCCATCCATGAGTTCTTCGAGCACTCCAACCCCGAGGTGGAGGGCGTGGACCTGTACTCGCGCATGGCTGCTGGACAGGTAAACACCGGCCAGATGTTCCTCGCGGGCAAGGCCAGCCGCGAAAAGCAATACGGCATCGCCACCACCGCCGTTCCCAGCTCGGTGGGCGTGCCCTTCGGCACCCAAAACGTCGGCATCGCCAAGGGCAGCGGTCGGGCTGAGCGTGCAAAGCAATTCGTCGACTGGTTCGGCAGCGCAAAGGTCCAGGCAGGTTGGTCGAAGAAGTTCTTCACCGCTCCCACTAACCAGGTCGCCATCGGTGACGCGGACCCGAAGGCGGTCGCAGCGACGACGGCGTTCAAGAAGCAGGACATCGACTGGGGCTGGGTGAGCGAAAACCTGCCCTCATGGATCGAAGAGATCGAGCTCAAGCACATCGGCTGAGAACCGCAAGGCCGCCCCACTTCAACCGGAAGAACCAATGATTACTTTCTCCGACATCCGCGTCGAGTTCCCCGGGTTTGTCGCCCTGCCCAGCTTCAACATGGAAATTGAGGAGGGTGAGTTCTTCACCCTCCTCGGTCCCTCCGGCTGCGGCAAGACAACAGCCCTTCGCACACTCGCCGGTCTCATCGACCCCACATCCGGCACCATCACGATCGACGGCCGGGATGTCACCCGCGCCCGAAGCGACCAACGCCAACTCGGTATGGTCTTCCAGAATTACGCGCTGTTCCCTTCGATGAACGTCGGAGAGAACATCGCGTTCGGCCTGCGGACGAAACGGCTGACGCCCAAGGAAATTCGGTCAAAGGTCGCAGAGGTCGCCGCCACTGTGGATCTTCGCCCCGAGCAGCTGGACAAAAGCATCAGCGACCTGTCCGGAGGGCAGCAACAGCGAGTCGCCATCGCGCGCTCTCTCGCCCCGAACCCTCGTCTGCTCCTCCTCGACGAGCCGCTATCGAACCTCGACGCCAAACTGCGCCAGCAGCTTCGGGTTCAGCTGAAGGATTTGCAGCAGCGCGTGGGTATCACCACCGTCTACGTCACGCACGACCAGGACGAGGCCCTCGCGATGTCGGACCGCATCGCAGTAATGAACGCCGGCAAGATCGAACAACTCGGCACTCCCGAGGAAATCTACTCCCACTCCGCTACAGAGTTTGTGTGCACATTCATCGGGGAAGCCAACAGGCTCAGCCACGCACTGCTCGAGCGGATGCGCGACGCCGCGGCGCCATTGCTCGACCCCTCCCGCAACAGCTACCTCCGGTCAGAGAAGGTTCGTTTCGTCGAGCCCGGAGAACCCGACAACGGCTTCACGGTCGCTGGCACTATCGAGCGCCGCAGCTACTTCGGTGCCAACTCCGAGTACGTCATCGATCTCGGTGCCGCTGGCACTATTCGCGCCCGTGTTCTCGACGACGGCGACTCCCGTCGGGCCGCAGGTGACGCTGTCAAAGTCAGACTCCACGTCGAGGATGTTTTGCAGTACGACCAGAGCGGCGCTCGTGTCATGTATTCCAGGGTGGCATCATGAAAAGCATCCGCCGCATGCTCCGAAGCCCGCTGAATGTCACCATCATTGCGGTGCTGCTCTGGGTCATTGCCGTCTTCCTCCTCCTTCCCAACATCTCCGTCCTCGCAGCTGTTTTTACCGACGGCACCGGAGCGGTTTCGTTCCGTGCGTTCGAGCGGCTGATCAGCTCGGAGCGTTCGATGCAATCGCTCGCCAACAGCTTCGTGCTCGCCGCGGTTCTCGCCGTCACCGTCAACATCGTGGGCATCTTCATCGTCCTGGTCACACGCTTCTACGCGATCCGGGGCGCGAAGATCCTCTGGGTCGGGTACGCCACAACCCTCGTCTGTGGCGGGATCGTCCTCATCTTCGGCTACCGGCAGGTATACGGCCCTACCGGTCTCGTCACCAAGCTGCTGAGCAACTTCCTGCCGAACCTCGACCCGAACTGGTTCTCGGGCATGTTCGCCGTCGTCATGGTGATGACTTTCGCCTCCACCGGCAACCATCTGCTGTTCCTTTCGGCTGCCGTCAGCAAGATCGACTTCCAGACGGTTGAGGCAGCACGCATGCTCGGTGCGAGCGATAGAACACTCCTCTGGCGCGTCATTCTGCCACTCCTCAAGCCGATGACATTCGCAATTACCGTGCTGACCTTTCTCGGCGGCTTGAGCGCTCTCGCCGCACCACAGGTGCTCGGTGGGCGGGACTTCCAGACCGTTGCCCCGATGATCCTGAACTTCTCCCGGACCATCTCCTCGCGAGACCTCGCTGCCACTCTCGCGCTCGTGCTGGGTGTCGCGACAATCATCCTGCTCGCGATCCTTAACCGCGTCGAGAAGTACGGTACCTACTTCTCGGTAGCAAAGGTGGCCGCCCCACTTCAGAAACAACCCATTCGCAATCGCGCAGCGTCCGTGACCGTACACATCATCGCCTACCTGTTGTGGGCCGTATATATCCTTCCGCCGGTGCTCATCACGATCTTTTCATTCACCAACGCACGCGCCATCAACTCGGGCGATCTCACCTGGGACAGCTTCACCTTAGACAACTACATCACCGTGCTAACGACGGAACGCGGCTTCCAGCCCTTCCTCGTCAGTCTCGTGTACTCGGCGGTAGCCTCAGTCATCGTCGTCGTGCTCATCCTCTTCGCCGCAAGGCTGCTCCAGAAGCACAGGAACTGGTTCACACAGATCCTGGAGTACGCCCTGTACATTCCGTGGCTGCTTCCTGCGACGACCATCGCTCTGGGTCTCATCCTCACTTTCGACCACCCTCAACCTGCAGTGTTCGGCAAGGTACTCACCGGCACAAGCTTGATCCTCGGGATTGCCTACGTGCTCGGGAAAATCCCCTTCACCCTGAGGCTCCTGAAAGCCGCATTCGCGGGCGTCCCCGACCACCAAGAGGAAGCGGCAGCGATCCTCGGCGCCAAGCCACTGCGCTCGTTCCGCGTCGTGGTTGTGCCCGCAGTGATCCCAACGGCAGCGGCCATCATGGTGCTGAATTTCTCATCACTGCTCGATGAGTACGACTCCGCAGCGTTCCTGGCCTACCCGCTGCTACAGCCCCTGGGTATCGTGATCAAGAACGCCACCAGCGGCGAAACCGTCGATGACTCCACCGCATTGGTGTATGTCTACGCAGTCCTGCTCATGGTCATCTCCGCCATCGCGCTGTGGGTCGTCTACGGCCGCGCCAGCAACCCCAAGACCCGATTTAAGCGCTCGTTCGCGACGAGCGCCGACAGATAGCCGTCTTCACCGAAACGACTGGATGCCCTGGCGGCACCGCAGAAGGAAAAAACACACACATGTTTGGACAGAATCAGTTTTCCGACATCAATGCTCACCTGAACGGCATGTTCGCCGAGCGGGGAACGCTCATCGCCGTGCACCGCGGACAGCCCGGCGGAATGCTGCAAGAGAACACGATCGGCGCCCTCATCGCTGCCGAACGCAGCGGCGGAGATCTCGTCGAGATGGATGTCCTCCGCTCCCGCGACGGCGACTACTTCATGTTTCACGACGGACAAGAGCCGCAGCGATTCGGGTTCAACCACAGCCTGGAAACTTTCACCTCCGATGAGATCGCCGAGCTCTCCTATGAGAAACGAACCAAGGCGCCTTTCTACCGAGTTACGCGCCTCGACGATCTCCTCGACGCGCTCCCCGACAGGGTCATTCTCAATATCGACCGCTCCTGGCGGTACTGGGCGGATTCGGATTTACTTCCCTGGCTCGGAAAGCGCGACCTCGCTCCCCGTCTCCTGATGAAAGTCGACGCCGCCGACGCCGAAGCATTCGAGGCGGCGCGGCGCGCCGAGGTCAAGTTCCCCCTCCTGCCGATAGCTTCAACGGTCGAGCAGCTCGATCCGATCATTCGCGACCCTGACCTGAACGTTATTGGCGTTGAGTTCGTCGCACGCGACTCCTCGCACCCGTTCTGCGATAGGGAGTGGATCCAGGGGCTGCGTGCAAGCGGGATCTTCAGCTACGTCAACGGCCTTGACCTCGGAAACGGTCTCCCGATGTACGCCGGCTGGGACGACAGCGTCGCCATTCTGAACGGCGCCGACGCAGGCTGGGGGCCGATCGTCGACCGCGGAGTGGACGTCATCCAAACTGACTTCACCGCGCTCCTCGACGAATATCTCTGCCTGCGAGGAGTACGCACCCGCACACCGCTCCACGTCCTCCAAACAACCGAGGCGATCAGTATGTTCAACACGAACAGGTCGGCCGGGCCGTGTTGAAGGTCTGCAAAAACGGCGTTGGACTGTCTGTCTGAGTTAGGACGGCTCCATCGAGGACGGCGACACCGGCAGCGAGGCGTTGTGCCCTGTCAGTGGCGCACCCTCTTGGAACTCTCCTCTGGCTTCTGGGCGGGAACGTTCCGGTGCATGCAGCACCGTACATGAAGAGAGATAACGCGCGTGGGCTTTTTTGCTAGCCGTTATGGGACATGTAGTGGTGTGACCGTAGCAGCTCAGGACCTTCGAATGATTGCATTGGTGGTGGGCTGCTTCTCTGTGGGCATCATGTGGGGTCTTCGGCGGAGCGCTAAAGGGGCTCGCCGTGGTTCGTGGTGAAACGGATTCCGTGTCTTGAAAGCTGAAGGGCTCGTAGCCCTGCTGTGATGGATGTTCTCTACGCATTCATCAAGAGTCAGGAGCTACGAGCCTTGATCGAGCCTACTTCCCCGCGCCCCGATGCTGCCACCGCCATTTACCTCGACCAGGAGCCGTACAAGAGCGCCCGCGTGCGTTCCTACTCCACCCGCGAGGTCGCCAACATCCTGGAAGCCCGCCGCCTACTCGAGGGCTATGCGGCCGGTCGATGCGACCGCGCGTCCGAGGACGCCCGCACCCGGCTTCGCGAGGCGTTCGCCACCTATATCCGTGAGTCGGTCGCGGATCGGCGCGACGCGGCAGCCATGGCGGATATCGAACTACACGTCGCGATAGTCGGGCTGGCAGGCACTCAGGAGCTAGAGCGTGCCGAGCATGACCTCGCAATTGGAACGCTTCTCCTCGAAGACCTCATCAACTGGCGGCTCCAAGACTCCGACAAGATGTACCTGGAGTATCTCCGGCTAGTCACGGCACTCCTCGAACCGAACCCGGAACAGGCCCGCCGGTTGAGCAATGCGCACATCGACACCCTTCTCGCCGCAGCCTATCGTCAACTGCCGGAGGAGACCTCATCGTGACGCCGGCCGACGAGCTGACGGACTGAGCCCCGTCAAGCTCCGCACTCCGGACGATCTTGGTCAACTGGGAGTCGTGCACCGTAGCTGAAAGCGATCGCGCAGTTTACGGCGCCTGTAGGCCGGTCCCCCCACCGGCCACATCTAAGGTGTATCGGCGTTCCCACTGTTCTAGGGCTACGGGATTCCCGTAAGTCCCGCCCGGAAAAAACGCCCGGTGAAGGCGCCCTAAACGCTATGCGGTTGGCCGTCCCACTTCCTTAGAAGTGGAACAGCCAAGAGTGGGACGCTGCCCAACAGCTGCGTATATTGACCTGCCTACTGGGCGGAGGTTGTCATGGTGACGACTTTCCCGCCGTCGGCGTCTTCAGCTAGCAGGGTGACGGTGATGGCGGAAAGGTCGCCGAGGTCTGTGATGTGGGTGCCGCCGCAGGGAATCCGCACTTCTTGGTCCTCAAGTGTAGTGACCCAGTAGCGCCTGTCGATGAGCTTGTCTCCATCGGTTTCGATACTGATCGGGGCTCCGGCCTGTCGCCACTGTTCAAGAAGGGCGTTCGTTTTCTGTTCAACAGTGGCGAGGTTCTCTACGAATTCGGCGGCGTTGAATCCTTTGCGTCGCAGAGATTTACCCAAGCGGTACACATCCACTGACGTCAGTTCATGGATCGTGGACGTGTCGATCGCCGCGGCGTCAAAGTTCGGGTGTCCCAGCCCGTCCGTGGAGACGTCCTTTGACCACATACCGGCGAGTTGGGCGTTCAGTGCCAGTGACGCGGCGTGGCAGGCCGTATGGCCGGCTGAAAGGTTCCGGCGGTGGGCGGCGTCGATTGAGACGGACGCGGGGGTTCCTTCTGCAATCTCTTCGTCGCTATCAATGATGTGGGCGGCGAAGAAGGTCCAGCCTTCTGAACCTTTTTTGGCCCGGACGTCCGGGCCCAGTTGCAGCTCGTTTCCGTCCGTCGCCCCGACAACACAGTCCAGGATGGGGTACGGGCGGGAATCCACGATCAGCTCGCCTTTGTCCGGTCCCTGATCGGGCCACGCCGAGTCGGTGGGGTGGCAGGCGGTCGTATCCAGGATGACTGCCTGTCGTCCGTCGCCGACAGGGACTGTGCGTAACACTGTCCCGGTCGATGTCAGGGCCCCTGAGGGGTAGCTAACGGTTGTTTCGATGAGCGGTTCAGACACGGTGATTCCTTGATCAGTAGCGCTGTGTGCTGGGTGTGTGGGAGCGCCGGTTACGGGGCGCTGACGGCGTGCGGCCGGCGGGCCGTTACCACGGTTTCGGGTGTGTTGGCGATGGTCAGGCAACTCGTTATTGCGGAGGCCAATATTTCCTTCTGGGTTGCTGCGGAGAAGTCCTGGGCGTCGGCAATGGACAGGGATGCGAGCCCGTCGGTCAGGGCGACAAGTGTCTTGGCGACCTGTTCGGCTCGGTCGCCGACGCGGGGTTCGGCCGCGAGAACGAGCCTGGCGATGCGTTCCTGCCATGCCCTGTTCCCGGAAACGTGCAGGCCTTTCAGCGCATCATCACCAATGGATGCTGCGAGGAAGCTCAGCCAGACACGGGCTTCTTCACTTCGCTCCGAATCGAGCGTGAGTGATTGAGAGAGGACTTCCCTGAGAACGACCCTCGGGTCGCTACCGTATTTTTCGATGGCTTCGACCCGTTCGAGCATGCGTTCAAAGAGGAAGGCCCGGGCGTGTTCGAGGAGCGCTTGGCGGGTGCCGAATTGGTACATCACCAGACCTGTGGTGCAGCCGGCCTCCTCCGCGACGGCCCGGACCGTCAGACCCTGAAGTCCCTTGTCGCTGAGCACCCGCCAGAGCGCCAGCGAGAGCCGGTTCTTGGCGCCGCCGTCATCCTTGATTGTCATCGGACCCCTTCGTAGCAGTTGTTACGTCTCGTCCTATTATGGCTCCCGCATGGAAGAGCCCGCTGCTGCGGGGCCGGTCCAGACTCCGTCCAGGACGGCGAACGCTTCGATTTCAACCAGGGTACCCGGTGCCAGCTGGGCTCCCACGGTGATTCGCGCCGGATAGGGCGAGGACAGGTACTGGGCGTAGGCTGCGTCAAAAGCGTCAAAGTTGCTATCGTCCGAGAGGTAGACACGAATGGTCAGGACCTGTTCCCAGGCGGCTCCTGCTTCATGGAGGATCGCTTCGAGCTGCTCCAGGCATCGGGTGGTTTGTTCCGCTACGCCTCCGGTGAGCATTTGCCCGGTCTCCGGATCGGCGGCCAGTTGCCCCGAGATTTGCAGGAACGGACCAATCTTTTTGGCCTGGCTATAGGCTCCGACGGGAGCCGGTGCCGACGGGGAGGTGATGACGCTGGAGGACATGGTGGTTTCCTTTCGTTGAAAAATTGGTGCCGGCACTTCACGGTGTCGAACCCGGCGGGTTCGCGCCGATGATGTCGAGCTGGGTTCCTGCGAAGAAGCTGATGCGCAGACGTACCGGGAGAGGCCCTGGGCTGTGGTGTGTGATGTGAAACGTTCCTGAGTTAAGCAGGAGCGTCCCCTCTCCCGCCCGGAGGGTCCGTACTTCCGGGCCGGAGGTGATCTTGGTCTGTCCCGACTCGACACGGACCATGACCGCGGCTGTTGCTTCAGGTGCCGCCAGGGATACAGCATTGTCTGGGAGCAGCTCCAGATTCAGGCCGGGGTGGTCCGCCTCCAAACCCCGCTGTCCGGCAACGGCAAACGAGGAGCTTTCGCCGCTGCCCGGCAAAGCTGCGAAGACGTCGGCCGGGTGCAGGTTCAGCGCGTCACACAGCCTGCCGAGGACCGGTAACGTCGGGAGTGCCACATCGCGTTCAATCTTGCTGATGTGACCTGCGGAGAGCCCGGTACGATCAGCGACATCACGCAGTGTCAGGTAACACTGCTTCCGTCGCCTCATCAGGTGCCGCCCGAGTTCAAAGACGTTCGGTTCTACCCGACCCGGGCGGCCCACATCGCTGACCTTCGGCTGGGTGTTAGGGGACATGAAGGCTGATCACAAGGGCTTCGCCGGGTCGGCCCCGCACAGGAACCGGTAGAGGACACGTGCCCCGAACTTGAGTGCCTCGACAGGTACTCTTTCATCGACCCCGTGGAACATGCTCGAGAACGAGTAGTCAGTGGGAAGTTTCAACGGGGCGAACCCGTAACCCTGGATTCCCATTTCGGCGAAGGACGCGTTGTCGGTCGATGCCGAGGAATTGTAGGGAACCACGCTGGCCCCGGCATCTTCACTCAGAAGCGCCTCCTGCATCTGGCCGACCAGATCGGACCTGGGGTCGGACTCATCACCGCTGGTGAGGTCGATCAGGTCAACGGAAATGTCCGGACCGGCCAAAGCCGCTATTTCCTCAAGGAAGGCCTGCTGGTGCCCGAAAACGTATCTTCCGTCCACCGTTGCCTCGGCGTGACCAGGAACGACATTGGGCGATGCGCCCGCGCGGAAGATGGTCGGGTTTGAGACGTGCCGCAGCGAGGAAGTGAGCAACCCGGCGACAGGGGCCAGGACACTGCTTTCCAGAGCAGGACGCTCGCGTAGATCAATGGCCGTGAGCTCCTGAAGAGAGCTGACCATCTGAGCTGATGCCGGAGTCAACAGCAGCGGCCATTCATGGTCGGCGATGCGGGAGATGGCACCGCTGAGGGCACCAAGGGCACTTTGGGTGTTGGTGATTGACCCGTGAGCTGCCTTGCCCTTCGCGGTCAGCCGCATCCAGGCGACACCTTTGCGGCCGGATTCGATCATGTAGATACGTCGCTCGGGGGCAATCTGGACCGAGTACCCGCCCACTTCGCTGATGGCCTCGGTACAGCCGTCGAACAGCTCGCGGTGGTTCTGGACCATCCACCGGGAACCTAGGCTGGTGTCGTTTTCTTCATCGGCAAGGAACGCCAGGACCAGGTCGCGTTCGGGGATGACGCCGTTCCGTTTCATTTCACGCACGGCGGCCAAGATCATGGCCACCATGTGCTTCATGTCGATTGATCCCCTCCCCCAGAGGTAGTCGTCGATGATTTCCCCGGCGAACGGGTCCACGGTCCAGAGGTGCTTCTCGGCGGGGACGACGTCCAGATGCCCGTGAACCAGCAGTCCCGGGCGGGAACGCCCGGAAAGGGTGGCGACCAGGTTTGATCGGCGCTTCTCGGCTTCATAGATCCGCGATTCAATGCCAACGTCGGCGAGCTTCGCGGCAACATACTCGGCTGCGAGTCTTTCCCCCGGCCCGTCCGGGCTAGCGTAGTTGGACGTGTCAATGCGGATGAGGTCGCGGCAGATGTCCACCACGTCGTCCAGGCCGGCCCGTGTTGTTGTTCGGCTTGGTTCCAGCATTACAGGACCCTCGAGAGGAACTCGCGGGTGCGTTCGTGCTTCGGTTCCAGCAGAACTTCCGATGGATCCCCTTCTTCGATGATTTTTCCTCCGTCCAGGAAGACGACCTTGTCGGCGGCTTCCCGGGCGAAACCCATTTCATGGGTCACCACGATCATGGTCATTCCGGACGCGGCCAGATCCCTCATCACGTTGAGAACTTCACCGACCAGCTCAGGGTCCAGCGCGGAGGTGGGTTCGTCGAAGAGCATGAGCTGAGGCTTCATGGCAAGGGCGCGGGCGATCGCGACGCGTTGCTGCTGGCCTCCGGAAAGGTGCGCCGGGTAGTAGCCTTCCTTGCCTTCGAGGCCTACCTGGGCCAGGAGAGCTTCGGCACGGTCGCGGGAGGATTTGCTGTTTTCCTTTAGGACCTGCCGGGGTGCTTCCATGATGTTTTCCAGGGCGGTCAGGTGGGGGAAGAGATTGAACCGCTGGAAGACCATGCCGATTTTGGCTCGCTGTTTGGCGATGGACCGTGCGTCGAGCTCGTGGAGGACGTTTCCTTCCTGGCGGTAGCCGACGAGGTCATCGTCGACGAACAATCGGCCGCTGTCGATGCGTTCGAGGTGATTGACGCATCGGAGCAGTGTGCTTTTGCCGGATCCGCTGGGGCCCAGGAGGCACGTGACCTGCCCGCGCTCTACTGTGAGGCTGACTCCCTTGAGTACCTCGAGGTGGCCGAATTTTTTCCCTACGTTGTCGGCGACGACCATGGGGCTGCTCATTTGGCGGCCTTCTTTCCAGTGGGGTGGATGGCGGGGCGGCTGCCGCGTCCGAAGCGGACTTCCAAGCGCCGCTGGATGATGGTCAGTACAAAGGTCAGGACCAGGTACCAGAACGAGGCGACGACGAGCAGCGGAATGACTTTGTAGTTCTGGGCGTATACCTGCTGAAGGTTTGTCATGAGGTCGTTACCGGCGATGACGGAGACCAGGGCGGAGGTTTTCAGGAGGGTGATGACTTCATTGCCCATCGGGGGGATGATCACTCGCATGGCCTGTGGCAACACGACACGGCGCAAAGTTGTTACCGGGTTCATGCCCAGAGCGGCGCAGGCCTCGCGCTGACCTGAATCCACCGACTGGATGCCGCCGCGGACGATTTCCGAAGCGTAGGCCGCCTCGTTCAGGCCGAGGGCGAGAATGGCTGCTGTCGTGGCGCTGACCAGCGAGGAGGTGGGCGCGGAGTAGAAGACAATGTCGGAGAACGGTATGCCGATGGAGACGACGGGGAAGAACGCTCCGATGAATCCCCAGAAGATGATCTGAACCAGGACTGGAACGCCGCGGAATATTCCGACGAAGCCGGTGGCGACTGCCCGGAGGACCCAGTTGTCGGACAGTGCCATCAGGGCAATGAGTGTGCCGCCCACCAGGCCGATGATCATGCTGACAGCCGTAAGGTAGAGGGTGACCAGCAGGCCGCGCATGGTCAGTTCGGCGAACAGGTACGCACTGACGGTGGACCAGTCCAAGTTCGGGTTGGTCGCAAAGGACCAGGCCAGGAGTGCTGCCAGGACACCGACGATCAGGGCAGCCAGTGTCCTCATGGGGTGGCGCAGCTTGCGGACTTCGTACGTCACGGAGGTTTGGACGCTCAGGTTAGTCAATCCCATCTCAGCCTCCGAACTGGTTCGTCAGGGGCGCTTCGATCGTGGACTGGGGTACGCCGTACTTGTCGAAGATCTGCTTGTAGACTCCGTCTTTCTGCAGCGAGGTCAGGGCACCTTTGACGGCCTCGAGCAGTTGATCGTCGTCTTTGGAGAAACCGATGCCGATGTAGTTGGCGTCGTAGCCGCCCGGAGCAGCAGGGTCCGAGAGGATTTTCAGGGACTGGTTGCCGGTCGCTCCATAAGCCAGGGCGGGCAGGTCGCCCAGAATCGCTGTTACCCCTCCGCTGTTCAGCGCCAATTGCTCATCGGAAAAGGCCGGGAAGCCCTTGACGTCAACGGCAGCATTTCCGGCGGCCTGGCACTTCCGACTCTGGGATTTGGCGAGCTCCGCTTGGGTGCCGCCGTTCTGCACGGCCACCGTTTTTCCACAGAGGTCATCAATGGTTGCAATTTCCGTGTTCTCGCTTTTGACCATGATGGCCGATCCCGAACGGGCGTAATTGAGGAAATCCAGTTGCTGTTCCCGCTCGGCAGTGTCGAACAGGGTCGCCATCAGCAGGTCGTACTTGTCTGCTTGGAGGCCCGTGATGAGGCCGTCGAAAGGCTGCTGGGAGAACTTGAACGGTATGCCCAGCTTCTCTCCAATGGCATGGCCAAGATCGATTTCAAGGCCGATCAGTTCCTCGCTGCCCGGGGAGGTGAACATTTCGTAGGGAGGGAACGGTGCGTTGGTCGCAACGCGCACTTCCCCGGCCGTCTTGTATTTGTCGGGGACAAGGGCTGCCAGCGAGTCATCCTTCTGGACGGCGGGGATGACCGCTTCAGCCGCGCCTGTGTTGGCGGATCCGCTGACCTGGGGGTTCGCGCATCCGGTGAGAAGGGCGGCGGCGAGGGCAGTGACGATGACTAGATCTCTGGTGCGAAGGGCAGAAGGGCGCATGGGGGCTCCTAAATGTACGCAAATGAGTGCGACAGCTGATGGCGGTCGCCGGGAAGACGAAAAAGTGTGTGGCGGGATCGTGACCCGCCAGGGGTCCGCAGCCTGCAGAGACGGGGTGAGGCCTCTGCCACTGGCGGACAAGCTGGCTAAGGATGCTGACTACTGGACTGGGCTAAGTGCCTTGTCGTTTGCGTTCAGTGCCGTGGCCAGTGCTGCGGATGAGATGTTGGCACCGCACGAAACGATGACCACCCGTTTGCCGGCCAGGGTCTGACCGCTGTTGACCGCGGCAGCAACCGCTACGGCCGCGGCGCCTTCGATGAGCTGGTGTTGGGTGTCGATGACCAGCTTCAGTGCGGACCGGATTTCTTCTTCGGTCACCAGGACCCAAGTGTCTACCAGTTTCTGGCACAGCTCGAACGTAATGGCGCCTGGTTCGATACCGCCGGCTGTCCCGTCGCTCAGGGTTGGAAGGGATTCCGGAGTGACAATGCGGCCGGCTTGAATGGAGGCTGCCATCGCGGCGTCATTTTTGGGTGAGGCGCCGACGATGAGAGCTGAGGGGAACCGGGATTTGACGGCTGCTGCAACTCCGGATGCCAGTCCTCCGCCTCCCACTGAAACAATGACGACGTCGACCCCCCCGGACCCCACCTGGTCCGCGATCTCCAGGCCGATGGTTCCCTGTCCCGCAATGACATCAGCGTCGTTGTACGGGCTGATGTAAACAAGGTCACCCTTGGTGGCCTCGGCCCGCGCCAAAACTTCCGTAGCCCCGGCCTCGCTGCCGAGATGGCGGACATCGATTCCCAGACGCCGGATCGCGGCGACCTTCACAGGGGAAGCTCCTTCGGGGACACATACACTTCCCCGTTTCCCGGTCCGGGCCAGTGCGTAGGCCACACCGAGTCCATGGTTTCCGGAAGAAGCAGTGATGATCGGCCGGTGGTCCCCTGCGGCCTCCAAGGCCATGATCTTGGCAGCTGCGCCACGGGCTTTGAAAGAGCCGGTGTGCTGGAGGTGCTCGCACTTGAGGAAGACTGTGGCACCGGTCAGATCGTCCAGCGCAGGCAGAGCGATCAGAGGGGTCTTGGCAACAACGCCCTTGATGAGCTCGGCTGAACGCTCAATGTGCTCAACGAGGTTTTCCACGCGTGGGGCAATCGACAAAGTCACTCCTTAGATCATGGTCTGCAATGAGTGATGCGGGCCACTAATTACATCTGTTCCGAAATCATAACATTCATTACGAAGTCATACCAGATGTTCTGATCTGGCATTCCCGGCATAGCCAAAAGGATCATGGGTAAGGTGAAACCCGGGGCCGGTGTTAGCGCCCCACACGGATGCGGGAACGGAGGTAGAGCGATGTCGGTGATCATCCGGGAATCAAGTGTCGCCTTGATGGGCCCGCTCACCCTTTACGCGATTCTGAAAGTCCGGGTCGACGTGTTCGTCCTCGAGCAAGGCTCGGCGTATCAGGAACTGGACGGCCGGGACATTGAACCCGGCGCAGTCATTGTGTGGGCCGAGGAAGATCGCCAGGTCCTGTCGACCCTGAGGATCCTCATCGAGGACGACAGCCGCCGCATCGGAAGGGTTGCCACAGCGGCTTCTGGCCGAGGTCGCGGCCTCGGAGCTGACCTCATCCGCCATGCAATAAGGATCACCAACGGAGCCAGAATCATTCTGGACGCCCAGGAGCACCTGGAAGGCTGGTACGAAAACTTCGGCTTCCTACGCTCAGGGGAATCGTTCCTTGAAGACGGCATCTCGCACATCCCAATGACGCGGCCGCCCTCGGCACCTGAGCTTGGAGAACCGTGAGTCTTCGGTCCGTCGCGACGGCTTCAGCCTTCCCCGGACGCAGTGCCCGTGCTATCGAAGCGTGTACCTGAATCGGGGAAACATCCTGGACGGCGGGAGACATCCGCTCCGTAAAGTGTAAGGTGCCGCATCTCTACGTTCATGCCATGAACCTCAACCTTTTCGACGGCATCACCAGCTGGAGCCAGACCCCGCTCGGAGCCAACATCGTCGGCCCGCTCGTCGTTGCAGCCACCATCAGAGTCTTCATCACGTCACGCTGATGGATCCGGTCAGCCCCTGGACTCCTGTTCCGATGGATGAACGCAAGGCGCAGCAGGAAGACTCCACTCCCACTCGCCGCGGTAGAAGCTGATGTGCGCCGTCGTCCCACTTCCTTGGATTTGGGATGGCAGGGTTTGGGACGCTGACTTTGTGTATTTCCAGCGACTCGATCTCCCTTGTTGCAGTTCGAGCCTCAAAATGTCATGCTCGCCGGAGTGGTAGTTCCATGGAAGGAATCCATGGGCTGCGGCCGCGAAAATGGGGGAATGTACGAGCCGGTAGCGGCGCTAAACACTGCTGCCGGATCGGCCGCATGTTCAAGGCAAACATTTGCTCGTCAACTGGGCAAGGAACCCAGGAATGCGTTAGTCCTCGACCAGTCCGGGCAGAACACTGGCTCGGTGAAGGAGCTGTCTTAGAAAAGACGTTGGTGGCGACATTGAATGGCGGAGGCCACCATGGCATTCGAGCCACAGCGTTCGTCATTGAACAAGGCGAGTGGGCCAGACGCCATTGATGCCGTAGCAAACATGGGGTGCAGAATACTAGGGCGTGGTCGCCCCACGGTTGTAAGGCCCCTAGTTGGACCATCCGCTCGAAGCGTAGTAATCAATATTGAAAGCAAAGCTGTTGGGGCCACCTCTCTCGTGGCGGCCGAACTGGCCTCACCCACCCGCAACCCTGCAGTACCCTTAAGCCCACCTTTCTTCGCTCTTGCTCCACTTGAGGAGTGGGGCATCCTGCCCAGCGGAGATATGAAGCTACCACTGACAACCTGGTCCCCAACATCAACGAAGACTTATTTGGCTGGCGGGACCCAGCTCGTGATGAACATGCATACCCCATCAACAGGGCAAAGCCAGCAAAGCTCGTAAACCTGTGCATGTTTTCCAGAGACCGGCAGGATGCCAATCCGGCCTCCGCGTAACATTTCCGTCCCGCATGTTGTCCCAAATCTGCTGCAGCAATCAGCAGTCACAAAGCCGACTTCCGGGACGGTCACCTCTACAGCTGAGGATTCCATGCGGAGGTATCGGTGACACGAATGCGGAGATGATGCTGACCATGGCCAATGCCGTCGCTCCCCCGACTTCGCTGGCGGGTCGGTGGCGATGCCATGCCGAAGGGAACGGAACTTGATGCCTCCGGTCTTGAAGTCGCCCAAGAGCTCACGCAAGTGGCGGGTGTTGCATCAATGGGTCCAGCCTCCACACAGGGCTTCATCACCGGGACCGAGACGGTCGAGCATCCGGTCCAGCTCTGGACGGCTTACCCGGGTCCGGCTGATGCCTTGGTCTTGGCTCCCTCGCATTTTCGTCATGTTCCCACGCGCCAGTACGAGAATGAACAGCCAAGGTCAACCAATATCGAGCGGATAGACATGGACTTGGAATTTTTCGAACCGGCGGAAGCCGCGGCCCTGATGCGCTGCAGCGAAGGATGGCTGCGGGACGGCGCTGCTGCTGGACGCTTCCCACACGCATGCTGGGGCAAAGGCAAGATCGTCTTTACGTCTGAACACATTGCAGAGATAGCCAGGCTAAGTGAAATCTTGCCCGATGCGCACCCCGCGACGGCTCCGCACGGCGGCACAACGAGCACCCGACTCATTGGCACGCGAGTCCGCAATCGACTCGTTTCCTGACTAGCCCGGAGCGTCAACAGCTTCAACGCATGAACGCATGAACGCCGCCACCGAACGCTCCGTAGCGTCCGCCCCGGCCTGCAAAACCTCCGGCATGAGGTGCCCGTAAACGCCCTCCGTTGTCCTGGTGGAGCGTGTCCCAGCCGACGCGAGATCGTGAAGATTGGGACACCATCCTGAATCAACCACGAGGCATGGGTATGCCGTAGATCGTGAATACGAGGGTTCTTCCTCAGCCCGCGTGCCTGGGCGGCCTTCACCGCTGGCACCCAGTAATGGCGCCAGAACAGCTTATGCACGATCCGCTCCCCCTTCGGCGTCGTGAGCAGCAGCTCGCCACTTGCGCGCCCAGCCACCAACGGAATGAGTAGATCAACAAGCGCAGGGTTCAGCCCGATTGTCCTCTTGCCGGCACCTGTCTTCGTGGGACCGATGTAGAACTGGTTCTGCCCGTCCCGCTTCCAAGCCTTGTTTATCCTTGCGGTGGCCGGCTTGCCCAACAAATCGATGTCCGCCACAGTCAGCGCCGTCGCCTCGCCGAAGCGCGTTCCCGTCAGGACTAGGAAGTTGGTGAAGTCCTTGTACCGCTCCCCCCATGCCGTCCATGATCAGGCCGAACTCAGCGTGGGTGAGGAACATCATCTCGTCCTCGGCCTTCTCCACGCTCGGCAGCTGCACACCGCGGCACGGATTGCGCGTGATGTACCCCAGCATCTCAGCGGTGTTCATCGACGCGGAGATCAGGCCGTGCACATTCTTGATTGTCTTGGGTGACCGCCCCTTGGCCATCATCGACTTCACCCAGTACGCGATCATCCGGTAATCGAGCTTGTCAACAGGGACGTGACCGATGACCTTCTTCACATGGAGGTCAAGCATCGTCTGACACGTCTTGATGGTCCCGCTCGACGTCCGGATCAGGAGGTCGATTGTTCCTGGATAACCTCAGCAACGGTGGGTACACACTTCTCGTTAGTGAGGATGGCGTGCTGCGCTATTTCGAAGCTCTGGCCATTAGCGTCCAGCAGACGCTTGAGTGTTTCCGCCTCGTGCATCGAGGCGACAGTCAGGCCCTGAGCCTTATGAGTCTTGGGGTCCCGCCGGCGGACCATAAAGGACTGAGAACCGTCCTTTTTGGTGCGTGTAGAGATGCTGGCCATGCATAAAACGCTACGCCGCAGCACACACTTTTAGGGGTTTTGTCAACAGTCAGGGGCCATATAGGCCCCTGACCTGCGACAACACAGTGCCCGAGGTGGGACTCGAACGGGATTCCAGGCCTTGCTATTGCTGGGATCCCGCGGAAACATACGGAATCCGGGCCAGTTCGGCAACTTTACGGGCCAGTCCGAGGCGGGACGTGTGGACACTGTCCACACGTCCTTTTTGCCCACGCTCAGCGGGCTTGGAGTCGCGATATTCGCTCCGTGGTGCGGCGCCACCCGCTGCAGACACATTCGGCAGCACCAGCTTTGCGTCTGAGAGCTCCATCGGAATCACCCCTTTCTGCCCCTTATCATGGTGCAACCCGGGAAAAGCAACATGACCGGTCGTCAAGGTCCGAAGCCGGTCAGCCACCCGAGTACAGGAATGTCGAACCAATTTTGGCTGCGGAGCCAAGGGATTGACGCTCAGGCCGGATCTGACGATCTACCAGCTACATCATCAGTAAAACTATTTGTAACCGTACCCGGAATCGTTTCCGGACCCAATCTTGCAGCACCGGAACAACCGGAGATTTAGGACGGGTTAAACAGGGGCCTCGGGTTGTGGAGTGAGGTGGTGTCCGGGTCTACGCCGGGAGGAAATTCGTACTTTTAGGTGAGGGTGGAGGCTCGTACCGCTGGCATGTAAAGTTCCGTTCAACTGATCATGACCAGTCGTTTCGCGCACTAACGTGGCGGACGGATGGGAACGGCTGACTTCTCTGGGGGTTGGGTGTGGCTAAGGCAAGATTCGAGCGGACTAAGCCGCACGTCAACATCGGCACCATTGGTCACGTTGACCACGGTAAGACGACGCTGACTGCCGCCATTTCCAAGGTGTTGTACGACCAGTACCCGGATCTCAACGAGCAGCGCGACTTCGCGTCGATCGACTCTGCTCCGGAAGAGCGCCAGCGCGGTATTACCATCAACATCTCCCACGTGGAGTACCAGACCGAGAAGCGCCACTACGCACACGTAGACGCCCCGGGTCACGCTGACTACATCAAGAACATGATCACCGGCGCCACGCAGATGGACGCCGCAATCCTCGTGGTTGCCGCAACCGATGGTCCGATGGCTCAGACCCGCGAGCACGTTCTGCTCGCCCGCCAGGTTGGTGTTCCCTACCTGCTGGTCGCACTGAACAAGTCCGACATGGTTGATGACGAAGAACTCCTCGACCTCGTCGAAATGGAAGTTCGTGAGCTCCTCAGCTCGCAGGGCTTCGATGGCGATGAAGCTCCGGTTGTTCGCGTTTCCGGTCTGAAGGCTCTGGAAGGCGACCCGGTTTGGGTCAAGTCCGTCCAGGACCTGATGGCAGCTGTCGACGAGTCCGTTCCGGACCCCGTACGTGACCGCGACAAGCCGTTCCTGATGCCGATCGAAGACGTCTTCACGATCACCGGTCGTGGCACCGTTGTTACGGGCCGCGCCGAGCGTGGAACCCTCGCCATCAACTCCGAGGTCGAGATCGTCGGCATCCGCCCGATCCAGAAGACCACGGTTACCGGTATCGAGATGTTCCACAAGCAGCTCGACGAAGCATGGGCCGGCGAGAACTGTGGCCTCCTGCTCCGCGGTCTCAAGCGCGACGACGTCGAGCGTGGCCAGGTTGTCGTCAAGCCGGGTTCCATCACCCCGCACACCGACTTCGAGGCCAACGTCTACATCCTCTCCAAGGACGAAGGCGGACGTCACAACCCGTTCTACTCCAACTACCGCCCGCAGTTCTACTTCCGTACCACGGACGTAACCGGCGTTATCACCCTGCCCGAGGGCACCGACATGGTTATGCCCGGCGACAACACTGAGATGACCGTTGAGCTCATCCATCCGATCGCTATGGAAGAGGGCCTCGGCTTCGCTATCCGCGAGAGCGGCCGCACGATCGGATCAGGCAGAGTTACCCGGGTTATCCCTAATGACAGAGCCTCGGCTTCGGAGTCAGGTACTAGACCACGCCCTAGAACCGGGGACGCGATTGTTGCCGCGGTGAAGGCAGAGATAGTGGCGAACGGGATTCGGGTTGTCGTTGACCCGCCTGTCGGTGCGATGAGTCTCACATGGAAAGGCAGATTGGTTTATCCCGAGTTTCAGTTTATCAGCCCTGAATCCACAGAAATTTACGAAGTTATTCGAATAGTTGCACCGCTTCTCGACGCAGAAAATGCCTCATTAGGTGCGATTTCCTGGTGGTTCACACGGAATAGTTGGATAGGTGAAAGTCCAATCCGGATACTCGGCAAAGAACGGGACCTTGAAATAATTTATGCTGCTAAGCAAGTCAACAATGATAGTTGGTGATTAGATGACGAATTGTCTTCCCCCAGTAGATTACTCCGGCAATCCTTGCCTTGTGGCACTTCCTTCAGGAACTACTTTATATAGGGTCCACAAAAAGGCATACTCTGCCGATGGGTTTAGTCCGGTTCTGAGTCATCGCTATTACGGAGGTGGCCGCTTCGACGCTACTCTGGACGACCAGTACTCGTTCCTCTATGCGGGGCAAACTTTGGATGTCGCCATCGTGGAGACTCTGCTGAGGGACTTCGACTACGACGCGAAGGGGAACTATATTCTGCCTCGATCGGTCTATGCAGGGCGCCGGTTCAGTGCAGTTGCTACGGTCGGTGATCTGGAACTTGTAGGCATGCGCACTCGATCCGAGTTGAGCTCGTTCAAACAGAGCCCCTGGATCACACATGCTCCGCCAGCGGAATACGCCCAGACCCGACACTGGGGCCACTGGATCCGTTCGAAGGCGCCGACAGCTGCTGGATATGTGTGGCACAGCCGCCAAGAACCCGAACTTCGATCATATGTATTCTTTGGAGATCGACTTGCTGGCCGAGCTATTGAGGTAGTTGACGATCCCAATATTCCCAGCGGCAGTGCTGCGGATTTCGACACCGAAGCGGGTCTGATGACGCTAAGGGAGCTGCTGGAACCGTATGGTGTAACGGTTGAAGATCCTCTGCGCGTCGACGAGTGGATAGACTATTGAGCCCCGTACGCTTGGACCACGCTGGCATTACTGAAAGACGTGACAGGCTTCGCTCACCGAATGGCGGTTCCGAGCCCAACCTCTTGGTGGGGCACTTCGACTGTGGTTCGATCAGCGAGACGCACCACAAGGTCAATCTGCCAAGTGACAGGCCGGGTAAGGGCCCGCACGTTTGCTGTGAATTCATCGAACTCCAGCTTCATGTGACCGTTTTGCAGACCCCAGTGCTAGTAACCGGCTCCTGGGTCTGGAGCGACAGTACCTGGTCCGGCACGAAGCGTGGTTTGGTCCGGCTCACTCACGGCCAATGTGATGCTTCATTGCTTCTGAGTTCGCAGTCGTCAGCGAGCAGCTTCTCCGGATCCGAAACCACTCCAACCACGGCAGAGCAATCACACCTCTGCGCGCAAATGATGTCCACGTCGCGGGGTGTTCTATTCGGCCTCCCTTCTCCCCTGCCGTTGCCCACCCGGACGCTCCCAAAGAACAAATCTTCCCGCCAACGCTCCAACGCCGGTTCCACGGACTCGCCCTTCAGCCACAGCTTCCGGGTTTCATCGCAGGCAGCCGCCAGCAGCTGCTCAACAACGCCAGCGGCGATTCAGTATTCAGCTCACCTGAAGCAGGCGATGGAGCCTTGGTCAGGCGGAGCACCAGGATGGACAGCTTCTGAAGGTCCGCGGAAGTTACATCGCAGCTTTGCCGTGTCAGCGCCGGTCGAACAATGAGCGGTTTCGTTGGGTTGACAACTAGCCACGTTGATCTGCTTATTCTACCCATTTCGTGGTCTCGTCGAGGGCAGCGAGTCCGATTGGATGTTGTTTGAGGCGGTAGCTGGAGCCCTTGAAAGTCATGTCTCGGCGTGGTGAACGATCCTGTCGATCATGGCTGAGGCCACGACTTGGTCTTCGGACAGGTCGCCCCATCGGGCTAAGGGCAGATTGAAGGTCAGGATCAGGGTTGCGTGTTCTTAGTGGAGGCGACGAGTTGGAGGAAGAGGCTCGCTGTGTCTTTCTCCAACGGTATGTAGCCGACCTCGTCCACGATGATCAGTCCGGAGCGACGCAGCTGGACGAGCTCCTGCGGTAAACGCCCGTTCTGGTGCGCGCGGCCTGAAGCCGCACAACCCAGTCAATGGCGGTGGCAAACAAAACCCCTGGCCGAGCTTTGCCGCGCAGTCCGAGCCCGGTCGCAAGATGGGTTTCCCGGTTCCGGGCGGGCCGAGCAGGAGGATGTTGGACGCGTCGGTCAGGAACTCCCCAGTTGGCAAGGTGGGCGACGGTGTCGCGCTCGAGGCCTGACTGGTGGTCGAAGCTGAAATTCTCCAACGATTTAGGGGCCGAGAACCCTGCGGCCCTGGCATGGGCTTCGACTCCGGAGGCTCCATTGCCCGCCGCAAGGAACATCCTGGACGAACCCACTCGCAAAGGGGTGGCCCCAAACCTCGGCGGCAGCATCTACGATCCGGTGGGAAAGCTGACTGTTCAATGCCCTAGGCATTGTTGCTGAGTTCGAAGCCACCTTATCCGTGCAAGAACAAGGGAAGGAGTGGCCGTGGCCAAGGCCAAAGACAGGCTTCGGGGAAAGCAACCGAACCTCTCCTGGGCCCAGGAAACTATGTCGTTAGCCGGCATCGGGATGTGGCTCCGACCTCGACCGAATTCGCGGAACTCTTCGGCGTCGCCCGTCCCATCGCCTACCGGGCCATTCAGCGCGCCGCCCAGAAGGCGTCCCGCTGCGACCGTGGGAGACGAACCGTTATTCTCTTCTTGCACGCATCTTCCGCCGAGGCGAATTAGGGTAGATAACGGACCAGAAGGATCGACGCGCTGCGGTAAAAACTACTTGGTCGGGGAGATCGGCGTAGTTCAGATACTTGGTTTTGATTGAAATCCACCAAAGCCTGCAGGACAGCGCATGGATGCAACAACTAGGCCTTGGCCCTTCCGTGTCTCCGAGCGGTTATCGCCCTAGCAACCTAGGAGCTAGTCATTCCCATATTCGCCCTCTTCTGCCAGCACCATTGATTCATCCATCTGTATTGTAAAACTTTCTGGCAATCCCGCGAGTTCGATTAATTCGTATTGTTCAAGAACCAGTTGGCAGCCTTCGCATGTGAAATATGATGAGTACACTTCCGCTTCGCCCCAGCGCGATATATCACCAGACTCTGGGTCGTAATAACCGTCAAGACGGACGTTATGTATCTCTTCACCCTCTAGCAACCCAACATTGCCGCATGCAGGACAGAACTCATTGGCGTCGTGCTCCAATCCCGCTGACAGGTAGGTCTTCCACTGCTTTCGCTCGCGTTCCGACAGCTTGCCTTGCACTTTTTGTGCATACCTTTGCCGGGCACGGCCGAGAAGCGATTCCAACCGTTCTTCCATGTACTTCTTGTTACCCGCAAGGTATGTCAATGCGACGTCTTCCCGACTTCCCCCAACCAAGTCCTCGATTGTCTTGTCCTGCGCGTCGATAAGAATCGTCGCCAAACTCCAGAACTCCTGCCACCAATTAGTGGCAGGATTCCGCCCGAAACCAATTCCTCCACCATGCAGGTACTCGTTTCGACCAGCGGAGATACGCTTTGCCTTGTCGGCGTCAAAGGGTGGGAATGCGCGTTTGCACCGAATGAAAATTGTGGTTGCGCTGACCGATACGAACTTTGGATCACCATCCCCGAAGCCTGCCGCGGCAAGGATATTCTTGCCGTCTTCGGTTGGATCAGCAATCAGAATGGGAGAGATCTTCGAGAGGGCAGATTTGCCAAGCAGTTCCAGGGCAAGAGACGCCCATAAAGCCTGCTCGTCAAAAGACCGGTTTTTATCGTCATCCATGGCGCGGTTGAGGAAAAGCTTTGCCTTAAGCCAAAGAGCCTCGTGGTCATACGACATGCTCACTGTGCCCCCTCGATTCGGAACGTTTTTCGTACAAGCACGCGTTCGGTGTCGCCCTCAGTGACGGTGGCGCGCCCGTGCAAGACGGATCGGTTATCTATAACGAGAAAGGTATTGGGCTCCTCCCAATTGAACGAAAGGGCGTTGACCTGAATGGACTTGAAATATTCCGCGACCCCTCGAGCTCTGGCATCGGCGGGCTCCATAATGGTTGGGTCGTACCGGAGTCTTTTGCCCTCCAAAGCAGGCGCTAGAAATGCCCATGGCCCGCTTCCGACGACGAATATGCCGTGCTCAAAGTCCCCAACGGGCGGTCGCACTGAGGGAAGGGCTCGCCGTCCTACAAACTGCCACAATTTCGTAGGCGTCTGGTTGGGGGTTTTACAGAAAAGGACAATCGCATCTGGCGGAGTAGGCATGTGGGAACCGTCCACATGCAAAGGCTGCTCATTCAGTCCGTGTATTGCACTAATGGATCTCGGGTTTGCCGCTGTCCTAGTAACAGGACGAAGCACTGTAGTCGGTCCTTCACCATTTCGCGTCGCGACGGCGTCCCAACCACAAGCGGAGCTTTGCAAGTCCAACTCGCGTAGCTCACCAGTGCCCACTGCCCAGCCTTTTTGTTTGGCTTCGTTCCACAAATCTTTCAAAATCATCAGCGCCCCCTTAACGTTCCTTAAGCTGTAGTCCGCTCATGCGTCACGCAGAACTACATGAGGCTACATGAGTCGGTGCCCACGGCGTGTCAAGCCCGCATCAAGTCTTCGCCGTCCGTCCTCGCGACGAGACGAACCCCCAACCGTGTGGGCATGTTGACACCCGGCACAGGATAAATGAACGCATGTCGACCAACCGGGAACTTCGACAGAACCGGAACGTGAAGCCGGCATAACCTGGGAAGGGGCCGGCGGTGGACCCACCAGCTGGGGCACTGAACCCGACACCCCTACATATGAATGGGCCACGGCGGCGGCCAGAGCACAGGCCGCGCACCAACCGGCAGAGACAACGTGTGCCCGCTCATGAAGCGAAGCTCCTCTGACGAGAGGGGTTTGCGTGATCAAGTTGGAACTCGAGCCGCATTCCCGGCACTCAAAGTGTCTGGGAACCAGCGGAGACGGAATTGCAAGCAGTTCCAGGTTGTATATTGCCTCAAGAGCGCCTTGTCCATACTGCTACGAGGTCGTATCGGTAGAGGCTCCCCGGTGGTTGATTCGAGGGCCGGACCTCCGGTGCTGCTCCAACAAATATCGAGGGTATGAAATCTGCCTGTTCAGGCCGGCTCGGCCACCATATCTTCCCCGCCCCGCTCCTTCAGGTAAAAACCCAACTGTGGGTCAAAAACAGGGAGGGCGCTCCGCTCCGCGTCCCGAACGGGTCGTCCTGCAAAGTGGTTCAGAACGTCCCCACCCCCCGTTGGAGATTTCACTAGGAATAACTGACTGTTCAAATGGCGATAAACCTTTCCCAGTTGCGGCACTCCTCCCACTGTAGGAAATTTTTCATCAACAGCGATCTCCGAAAGTGCGTGGTACGGCTCCATATCAACTTTCACGCGTGTAGCGCTCTTGGTACCAAAAGCCTTCTGAGTGATTTGACGAGCAGCCCTTACCGCATCGGGATCATCCCCTACAAAAACGTACTTATGCGTGGTACTACTGATCGACTTGTCATACCGGAATGCGCCGTCTGCAGGGCTATACTTCAAGATCCAAGCTTTAAAGCGTGAGGTCTCCCAGTCGTAACCGCCTATTAGAAAAAATTGTCCGGTGGATCCATGGGGGAGGTATAACCGGCTGGAAACCCGTGGATTGCATCGTAGGACTGTTGAAATACTCTCAGGGTGTCGGCCAGTAAGAAACCCAGAGGTAATCGCCGTTCAGAACTGAATTCCGACGCTTCTATGGCAGAAATCATCTGCATCATCAGAGGGTAAGCGTACTGAGTATCACCAGCGAAGGCAAAGAGGGCATCCGTTCTTGGTAGCGTGAAAACCTTCTGTGCGTGGTCCGTCCGCTGACCATTTCCACTCAATCGACTGTCAGAGGCGATCACAAGTTCTTCGAGTTTCCCGACGCTCCGTATAAAGGCGGTGAGCAGCGTCATTTGCTCCCCCTCCGTAGTTCTGCCTTGGCCATTGTGCACTGCTGCATGCGCGAGACCCCAGAAGGAACTTTACACGCACGAAGGAAGCCGTCATCGCTCTTTTGTCAAGAACTGAAGTCCGGACTCCTAGTGCGAAAAGAGTGTCCGCCCCAGTAGCCGCCGAGGTGCGGACAGACGTCAGACTCCTACTGCGCCAGTGTCAGGACACAGACAAACGGTGGAAAAAAAATTACCACTGCCATGTCGAGACTTTAAGTCTCTCTACTCAGGCGTAGAGCAGGAGCGTTCGGTAGCAGCCCAGTGGACCCGTTTCCTGCGGGCGACCGCTGCAACCCACAACGACTGAACCGCAGCTCGACATATTCACGGCGTGCGCGTCTCTCGAACAGTTGACCAGTGCCGGAGCCCGACCCCGGCGGGGTTCTGTCATGGTGAACCGAACGTCAAGCGCCCATGGATAGCTGAGGGCGACAGGAAGACGGGCCCTTCAGCAACAACAAGAACGCACGAGGAGACAGGAATATGAGCGCGCTCACCATCAAAGACCCCGCCGACCTGCTCAGCTTCATCGGCCACACCATCGGCTTCTGGCCAACAGAAAGCCTCGTCTGCATCACCCTGGACAAAGACAAAGTCGGCGCCACTCTCCGCATCGACCTCCCCCAACAACCAGGCTACGAGGTCCACTTCGCCCAAACCGTCGCCGCTTACCTCACCACAGACGAACAAGCCAACGGCATCATCTTCGCCCTCTACACCACCGAACAACCAGCGCCAGGCGAAGCACGGCCGCACCGGGCCACCATCGCAGCCCTCACCGGCGCTCTCGCAAGAGAAGGCATCACCATTCGCGACGGCATCTACGTCAACGACACCACCTACTCCCCCTACGACACCCGCCCCGGTGAGAACATCGCCATCCCGATCAGCTCCACCGAATACTCAAGGGTCAACGCCGAATTCATCTACCGCGGCAGCACCATCGCACCCACCAACCAAGTGACTCTCCCGGCGGCGCCCTACAAAGTGGAGGACGCGACCGCCGTCGGACGCTACATGGAAGCCATCACGACCCGCCCGCCGGCGGCAGCGATGGAAGAGGCGCATCGGCTCTGGACCGGAATGCTCACCACTAAGGATTACCCCACCGATCAGGAGGTCCTGAAGCTCATCGCGTACTTCCAATTCCCGCATATCCGCGACCAGCTCATGGCCGACATCCCTGGCATCGACGAAGCACCCGAGCGGATCCTCTTCGCCCAAACCACCACAGCACCGAACTGGTCCAGGATCGAATCGGCCCGTGACCTGCTCCTCCACACATACACGCGTACCAGCCCCGAACACGCAGCCCCCATCCTCACCACCATCGGCTACATCAACTGGTGGGAAGGCAGAGGCTCCAAAGCCCACCAATACCTCCAACTAGCCCTCGACACCGACCCCGGCTACCGCTTCGCACGCCTCACCGACCACATGCTCGGCGCCGGCATCATCGCAGGCTGGAACACCAACAAAAACACCGCCTACCGAAACAACATCAACATGCCATGACCGATACGGGGCAAAGGGCACCTATAAGGGCCCAACTGCGGTCGCGGGCAGAAACTTGGACCCGGCGACGCGGCGCAGGCTCGTCAGCCTGATCGTGGAGCCGCTGGTGCACCCCGTCGGCAAGGGCTGGCACGACCAGAAGGGCATCAACCGGGTTCGGGTCGAGTGGGCCTGGCTGTAGGAGCGTTGCTGACTGCTGCGCATAGGCCGCTTACCTGACTCTTCAAGTATTGAGGCTCACTTGCAGGGCGCCTGTTTGCCCATATCAGTCAGCAACAGGAAGCACACCGGGCACGGGGAGCCGGTCAGCCGCCGCTCGATGACAGCTTGGCGCTTCTGCCGGTCCGCCCCGGAACCCTCAAGGCGGTCGCACGGAACTCAGGCACGTCCTCGTCGTCGAGCTCGTCCTCATCAGGAATCGAGACGACGGCGACCCCGGTCGGCTCAATGCCTTCGAGCTGCCAGTTGTGGTTCCATCTGATCGCGACCGTGACATCGATGTGCGCCATCGACAGAGGTACGACCTCGGGCGCCGGCGCGTACTGGACCGGCGCGATCTGGAGCTGCTCGACGATCACCATCGAGATGTCCCCGAAGATGCGCAGTTCCGCAAGCCCGTAGCGGTTCGTGTCGTCGCGGGCGATGCTGAAGTCGTGGATCTCCGCTATGTCTACATGGGAGAGCAGGATCGCCGACATGCGCGGAGAGGTATCCCCCGCGAGCCGGGCGGTGCCCGACTGGAATTCGACACCCAGATCGTCGAACGCCATAGCCTGGCCCCGGTCGGCGATCTCCTCGTTCAAGAACAGGGGAACGTCTTCCATCGCGCGCACGACGAGGTCCTCCTCAGCCGGCTCGAATGCGTTGAGCTGAGGCAGCAGCTGGCCCACACCGTTCGCGACCAGCGCGTCCTCGCACCGCGCCTTGCACGCGGCGCGCAGCCGATCGTCCTTCGTGAGCAGCACCGCCGCACCCTCGGCCGTGTAGACCTGGTCTTCGACGCACGCAAGAACGACCGCATCGGCGGCCCCGGTCTTGGTGCCCGCTTTGCGCTCTCCAGCGCCGATTTGCAGGACCTGCTGCATCAGGGCATCGCGCCACACGCCTGCGGGGGGCGACCAAATCGTGGCTCTGCCACGCAGCACTGATTCGATCCTTGTGACCAGCTCTTCGATGTCCGGGATCTCCGGGAGCGGGGGCCGCGCAACCAGCGTCTCGTCGACCCGGTGGAGTTTCATGACCTCCGCGAGCGACTCCTGTGCGAGGCGCGCGTGCTCCGCCCACTCCCACACGACGACCTCAGGGACCACGATCTTGGCACCACGGCTCGCGACCTCGATCAAGTCGTTGAGGACGCGTTCGTTGTAGTGCCCGTGCGGAAGGGCGTTGGTATCGAGGATCACGACAGTCATGGGTAGCGATCATAACTTTTCGCAGTAGCCGCAAGCCACCTCCCGACAGAGCAGATTCGACCCAGTCAGGGACGATTTCTCAGCCGCTAGGAGGATGCAGCCTGCTCCGCGGCCCGAGCTAGTCTCCGATGAGGACGCGATCTTCGACCATGACGACCCGGCGAGCAGCCCACCCACGCATGACTTCCTAGAGAAGGGCTCGCGCTGGCCGAGCGCGTGCACGCCGAGCTGTCGGCCCAGTGGGTGGTCACGACGACGGACCCGGTCACGAGGGCGGACGTCGTGCTCCCTGTGGAGAGATGACGGCCCGGTTCCGGTGTCACCCCTCCCGCCGCCAGTGCTCGGAAGCGGCCTGACGGAGCTGCAGGGCGAAACCGGGCTCGAAGCGCTCAATCTCGTCGTCCGCGGGCAGCTTGCCCTACACGACGGCACGTGTGAGCGCCAGGGCCTCGGTCAATCTGGACCGACGGTGCGCGGACCGACTATCTTAGCCCTCTTCCGGTGCCTGCCACGTTAGCGAGGAACGCGTCAACGGCTTTTACGTCCCGAAATGAGGTCGTACGGCCCGATCCGTCCGCCGCCACGCGGACGATCCCGCCACCCCGGGTCTAGGATGTCGAGCTGATTGTTCCAAGCCAGCCAGACCTCCTCCGCGATGGTTCGCATCGCCGCGCGCAGCGTCTCTCGCACGAAACCGTCGTCTGGCGCGGCGGGCAGGCCGAACGCGATCCCGGAGCCTTCGCCATCGATGAACGGCGCAGCCTGCGGGACGGACTTCAGCAGCTTGACGAAGCGCGCCTTCAGCAGATCGACGTGCGCGCCGCCGTCCTGGTTCGCGAGCATGTCTACGATGTCGGCCCGCGAGATTTGCTCCCCGTTCCCGACCATCACAGGCGCGGTCCGCCACCAGGTCTCGAAATCGAGCAGCAGGCCGCGTTCGAGAATTTCCGACTGCGGCACCGGTATGACCGCTAGCTCCATCCCGTCCTCGAGGACACGAGCGCGGAACACGACGAGCGAAGTGAACATGATCGCACTTCGCGCGTCGCGACCCCCATTCGAGTCGATCCAGCGGAGCTTGTCCTTGACTCCCATCTGCTTCAGCAGGCTGGAGCTCCGAGACGTATCATGGACCAGAACTCTCACGGTCACCGCGAGCCTGTTCCCCTCGGCCGCTCCGCCTGCGTCGTAACGGGCAGCACTGACCTCGATATTCTCGATCTGTTCCTTTAGGCGGACACGGAGCTCGCTGAGATGCTCCTCCTCGATTTCGACCATGTTGTCATGCTAATGGGCATTATCGGAACTACTCTATTGCGCGGACAACAATGCCCAATATGCCACCAAATGGCGATGTGGATATTCTTCAGTCATGAACGAAGAGTCTGACGAGCCTGAGGACCTGCGCGAGCCGGCCGACGAGGTCGAGCTGATCACAGACGGAGACAACCTTCTCGTCGCCGGCAGTAGCCGACGTGCCGTCGAAGGCTTCATGCATTCGGCCGGCCTGCTTGAGCGCGCGAAGGAACTCACCTCACTCGTGTCGATGCGAAGCTCGGCCGCCGAGATCACCCACACGGTCGCGGACGCCGTCGCGGAGTCGGGGCTGTGGGTCAAGCTCACCGAGGAGTCGGCTGAGGCGATCAAGGAGTTCGGCCTGACGGAGACCGATGTCCCAGGCGTCGCCTACGCGATGGCGGGCCGCCCCGGAGACATCAAGCAGTGGTTGAAGATCAGCACGTCGGCTGGCGCGAAGCTCACGAACCCGGGGATGCTCTCCGGCGTCGCCGGCCGGCTAGCCCATGCGGCGAGCCAGGCCGAGGCCGAACAACTGCGCGAGCTCCTGGAGTCGCTCGACGGAAAGATCGACAAGGTGCTCCGCGGTCAGCGCGACGCCATCATCGGCCCGTTGAACGGCGTCGAGCGGCACCTCCGTTCCGCCCAGACTTTCCTGCGGGTCCAAGGCGAGATCGACTTTCAGGAATGGGACAAGCTCTCCGGCGCTCCACAGAGGATCCGTGAGATACAGTCCACCGCCGTTGAGAAGCTACGAGGCGTCGCCGCCGACATGGAGCAGCATAAGCGCGTCGGCGACCTCGACTCGCACCTGCCGGAGCTCAGGGATCAGGTCGAGCTATGGGTCGGGGCAATCGCCCGGTGCTTCACCGCGCTGGACGACTTCTCCGCTCTCGAGCTGGAGCACACGGCTGCGATCTCCCCGGGCAGGCTCGACGCGAAGCGGCGGGCAATCCAGGAGGACCGGATAGAGGCCATCACGGAGCTATCGGCCGGCGTCGCGGAGATGATGAGCCAGATGGAGGCAAGCGCCGACCGCGCGAATGCGAACAGGCTGCTCCACCGGAAGAAGTCGCCCCGGGTGCTCGGCATGATCGACGACTCGCGAGGGCCGGTCAAGAAGCTCTACGACACCCTCGGGCTCGAGATCGACTGGCACTCGATTACCGCAGCGCAGTGGCACGAGGCGCTCCTGGAGCTCGTACAATGGAAGAACGCTTTTGCCGAGGGCGGCGCAGTCACTTGGGAGAAGGGCAAACCGGTGCTCAAGGGACTCACCATGGCAGGGGCAATGGCGCTCCTCACTGCTGTGATCAGCGGCAAGGGATCGGGCTCGAACACGGGTAGTTCCCAGGCCTGAGTCATCGAGCGATCATCGCCGTTGACTGAAACGGATCACGTCGGGAAGGTAGTAGACGACGCCGTGGGCTTCGGTGCAGGGATCCTGGCCCACGCAGATCGGGTGCGCCTTCATGAGCATGTGCTCCTCGAAGGCCTGGTATTTGTCGCTGAATCGCTCACGCAGCTGTGCGCGGCTGTAGTCCAACGCGCAGGCCAGAGCGATGAACCCGGACGAGGCGGCCTCGAGCACCGCCCACGGATACTGCGCTGAGCCGACGCAGCGTGACGGGCTGGCGATCTGTTGCAACGCCCGCAGATTCGGGAAGCGCCCAAGAGCCAGCTCGTAGCGCTGCTGCGACACCAGCACCGCCCGGAGCAGGCACCGGCTCTCCGGCGGGCCACGTCGAAGGCCGACAGCTCCTCGTCGCAGACGCCAGTCTTCCGGGCCCGCACGCGGGCCGAGCGACGCATCGGCTCTGCAGTCTCCTCCGGCGTCGAGCCGACGTGCTCGACGTGGCGGTCGAAGTATCGCCACAGCGCGTAGTAGTCGGCGGGCGACCAGTTCGTCTGGTCCTCGCAGTAGATCTGGTCGATCATCGCTGCGACTCCGCTCCGTGTCGTTGCACTGTCCATCTTCTCGCGGGCCGGGTCCGGGCGCTTGACGGCGCTCAGCCGTGCCTATGTACGGTCGTGGGCGTGGAGCACGACCCTACCGACAGAGCACCCGCGACCACCGAGATCGTCGACCTGCGCGGCGGCAGGGGCTGGGAACTTCGGACCGAGTCCGGCGAACTGGTAGTCGTCGACCGCGGCTTCAGCGCCAACGGCGGAAGAATGCGCGACCGCTGGAAGGTCGGGCCCGGCGGCGCGTTGCCGCGGCTCTTCTGGGTTGGCAGGGACGGTGCGTCCCTGTTAACCGGCTAATCCAGTCATTTATCCCTGTGAACTCATGGACAACGCCGCCATGGAATCCTTCTTCTCGCTGCTCCAAAAAGAACATTCGGGACCCTCAGCGATGGCAAAAGCCAAGGCCTCCGGCTGGCCAACAGACTTTGGATCGAGTGGACCTGCCACCGCCGGCGACGACAAAGACGCCTGGGCAAACTCACGCCCATCGAATATGAAACAATCAACCGGACCGCGCTCACAGCGCCCCAAGACCCCGAGTCAACTACAGCCGGTGCACTCCCGGATTCGAACCGTGAACGTTAGGGTGGTCTTGGAAGACGAACTAGTCAATGGGGGAAATGTGGCCGTAGATAAGCAACCAGCGAAGCTCCGGTTCAATTGCTATCTACTGCGCGACGGCCTCCAGAATGTCGAGACGGCGTTACGCGCAAAGTATCGTCCTTCCGGGAAATCTGCGCTTCAAAGGATCGAAGGCTCCCTCGGTGCACCAGGAGGTGCCATCGCCTACCTTGGAACGCCAACGGAGCGAACGCCGAAGTGGGCTGAAGAGCTTGATGCCCTATTCCCGGGCGTGGCTCAAATTACGAACAAGTCTAATCGGCTGATCATCTTCCTGCCCGTGGCTACGAGGTGGTTTGCAATCTGTTTCGGCTACGGATCAGGTGCACTGGAGTGGGAGGTGGTGGAAGGCAACTTCGGGCTGCGCCTCGCAGCCCGGCGATTCCAACCAGACGACGTCACCGAGTTCCGCAGTCGCCGCATAGACGCCTCCGCTCGCACTCAATCAGTCCAAGTTCCAGTCGGCACGGACCTCAAGGAGATGGGCGTCGAACTGGAGGGTGAATTCGTCCGCAAACTGTCCGGCCGACTCGAATCTCAGGGCATCGATGACTTGAGCGGGGCTGTTGTGGCGGGTGATTCCATCGCGTTCAAGGCCGGGACGGATTTACATGCGGTCCAAACGGTCCTCCAACAAATGCTCATCAGCGTCACCGATTCCTCGGCCCGCGAGGAATTCCAGTTCGTAGATTCACTGGAACCCCTGCGAACCAGCGAGCAGATCACTAAGGACTTGGACGCCCGCCTGGCCAACGAAGTTCTTGAACATGAATTGGAAGACGGAAGCGCCACTCACCTGAGTAAGCAAGTCTTGGAATTCGCGCCACCGGATGACGTACGCATCGATGAAGTCGAAGAAATCACCGTTAACTTTAGTGGAAAAGCGGTAACGATGACCGAGTTTACGTTGAGTGCGCTCCGGTCGGCGCTGACGGAGGTGGGTGTTCGCCGCGGAGTCAGCTATCTCAAGAGTGTCCGCCTGATCGCCCGGAGTGCAGACGGTGACGAACGCAGCCAGCTTCTACCACTTAGAAACTGGCTGATATTCGAAGTCGGGGACGCCACAGTCAGATACGTGCTTACCCTTGGTCGCTGGTTCCGTCTCCAAGAGGCTTACACCACAAAACTGAATGCCGATCTGAAGAAGATCGACGACGTCAGTAATGTCCTGAACTTACCGGATACGACTCCAAAGGAATACGAGGGCGTCTACAATGCTCGTGCAGCGGAGGAGCGATCAGAGCTGCTGTTGATGGATACAGTGCCCGTTATGACGGAAGACGGAACCATCGTTGAAGCCTGCGATCTTCTCCATATTGATGGACACCTCATTCATGTGAAGCGATACAACGGCAGCCAAACGCTCAGCCATCTGTTTTCCCAAGGAGCTGTGTCAGCAGAGCTCCTCAATGAAGATCCAGCGATGAAGGCCGACTTCGTTCGCCAGATCTCACTCCGCGACCTGGCTTTTGAAGCAACTGCCACGGCGGCGCCAGTGACGGTAACGTACGCCATCGCAATCAAAGACAGCTACGATTTACCGCTTGACTTGCCGACCTTCAGCAAAGTCAACCTCCGCGATTTTGCAAAACGGCTTCGACGCATGAAGGTTCGTCCTACGGTCGCACGCATACGGGTCATCTCGTAATCGTTTGGCCGATGAACTACTGCCAATCCTTGAAGGAGATCTCCGCCATCTCCGCAACCAAGTCCGGCGGTTCGTTGTGCAACGGCTTCGTTTCCGGAAAGCTCCCGGCCGGCGCCCGCCTGCGGGAGACGGATCTGGCAAACCAACTTGGTGTGTCCCGCGTCCCGGTGCGGGAAGCCATACGCGTGCTCGAGGTCGAAGGACTGGTCTCCACCGTCGCACGCGGCGGAGTTTTTGTCGCGAGCCTTAGCTTCAAGGATGTTCAGGATTTCTTTGAAGTATCGGGAGTGCGCTCCCCATTCTGAACAGGATACCCAAGGAGCGGACCTGCACAATGTGGTCCATGCTTCAAGGGGCTGCAGACAGACCCTCGCGATTCCATGAACCGAGCTACAGCCTCGTTCGATCAAGCCTTCGCGTTCGATGATGGATCCCTGTCCTTAGCCAGTACATCGGAGCCTCCCGCCCGGGGAGGGCTGCGTTCAGCCGCGGCCTCAACCCACTCTTTCCCCGCAATCAAACTGAGCAGCTCGGCGTCCCACCGAGAGTTACGCCAGCCGACGAATGTCGAATCTGAGGCGCTGCCTTGTGATGCGTATTGACCCTGATCACGGAGACTAAGACCCTGCTGCTCTCTGCGGGCTGGAGATACGGAGAATACAGGCTTACATGTGCTCAGATGTCGGCGTTTAATGCACCCAGTAGAAGCGGGCTGCGAGAGTCTCGTAGGGTGGTTGGGAGTCTTTGGCGAAAACGCTCGCCTGGACTGCGAGTAGCGGCCAGACGAGCGTTTCCGGAACTGAGCTGAACTAGTGCTCGAAGAGCTGGGAATGACGTCCTGTCCACTTGAATTCAGGGGACCGCTTTCCCAGGAAAGCTGCGACACCTATTTCGGGCTCGCCGCTCAGAGTCACTTCACGTTGCCATAAAGCGTGGGTCTCTCCGAGGCCCTCGTCATTCTCGGCGATAACGTCCACGATGTTCTTCATGGCTTGAATGGACAGCTGGGAACGAGAGGCAAGACGCCTGGCGAATTCGGCAACTTCTTGCCAAAATCCGGACCGAGGTACTACGCGTGCCACGAGCCCTAGCGACTTTGCTTCTGAAGCGGTGATGAAATCCCCACTAAAGAGCAAATACTTCGCAGCAGCCGGCCCGGCTAGCCTCACAAGCCGTTCGATGCCGGACAGTGGGTAGATTATGCCAATTTTTGCAGGTGTGATGCCGAAGGTTGACTGATCGGAGGCAACTCGGATGTCGCAGGCACCTGCGATCTGCCACCCTCCGCCTATGCAGTGGCCGTCGATGGCGGCGACGGTGGGCTTCTGGAATCTGGCCAGAGCGTTTTCTGCAGCGGTGACATTGCCACCATCGTGCCCGCCCGTGTGCGGATCATGCAGTATGTCGTTCAGGTTAGTAATGTCTACACCCGCGGAAAAGTTAGCTCCCGCCCCGCGTACCACCAATACCTTTACCGACTCATCGACCGACAACAGGAGGAGCAGGCGTTCAAGCTGCTGCCACATGTCCTTGGTCATTGCATTGTGCCTGCGCGGATTGTCCAGCACGACCGTGGCCACCGGGCCGTTGAATTCGACCCGGACGGTTCCTGTCACGGCTTCTTGGGCTTGCGGTTGTGTGTTCATGCGGTGATCTCTTCGGGCCTTTCTTCGGTGGCGGCTCTTCTTCGAGGCCAATTGTTCATGAAACCTCGTGAAATCACTTTGTTCGTCAGATAGATTCTTTGATCGCGCCGGTACCGGAGACGGTGGAAGTTTCGTCCTGCGCCGAAGTAGCGTGGCTTTTCACCAAGGAGACACAGATTATGCTGACTGCAACCGCGACCAGAGCATAGATAGTGATGCCAGTTGAGGACCCGGTGACGCCCAGTATCCAGGCCGCGACGAACGGGGCTATTCCGCCACCTACGATCCCAGAAAGCTGGAAGCTGAACGACATCCCTGTGTACCTTGTTTCCGGCGGGAATATTGTCGACAGGAAACCGGCATACGGTGCCCAGAATGCTTTTCCTGCGATACCACAGGTGAACACAGCAGCACCAATTGCAATCCCGGGCTGGCCAAGGTTCAGAAGCGGGAAGTAGGCGGCGACTCCAATTCCGAGACCAACCAGTCCGATCAGCGTCATTTTCCGCAGGCCGATCCGATCTGCGATCAGCCCGAAGACCGGCACCAGGATCACACCAAGAGCCGCGGAAACCATGGTGGAAACGAGAATTGCTGAACTTTCCATCAACCCACGTTGGGTCACGTAGGTGATAGCGAAAACGGTAACCATGTAGAAAGCTACGTCGTTTCCTACTCGGCAACCCATGGAGAGTAGGAAGTTCAGTGGCTGAGCTCGAAGCAGGCTAATCAACGGTTGACGGACCGGGGCTTCGATCGCCGCCATGCGCTTCCTGAATTCGGGAGTTTCTACCACCTTCGCGCGTGTCCAGACGCCGACGACAATAATCGCCATCCCTAGGATGAACGGCACGCGCCAACCCCAAGACATCAGAGCATCTTTGGGCAAGTTCATGGAAACCAAGGCGAATGCGCCATTGGCAAGCAAAACTCCAAGTGGATCGCCAAGTTGCGGAAGGCTACCGAGCAGCCCGCGATTCTTGGTTCCCGTTGTCTGTTCGACGGCCATCAGGACGGACCCGCCCCACTCACCGCCCAACGAAAGCCCCTGTAATATCCGGCATGCAACCAACAGCACAGGCGCCCAGATGCCGATCGATTCGTATGAAGGAATGAGCCCGATACCACCGGTCGCAATCCCCATGCCGGCGAGGGTGAAGATCAGGATACGGCGGCGGCCAATGCGGTCACCAAAATGGCCTGCAATGATCGCTCCGATAGGGCGGGCTACAAACCCCACTGCGAATGTGGCAAATGAGCTCAGTAGCCCAACTGCGGGCGAGCTTCCGGGGAAAAACACGTGCGGAAACACAAGAGCTGCGGCAAGTCCGAACAAAATGAAGTCGTAGAACTCCAGCGTACTGCCGAACAGGCTTGCTAGCAGTGATCGGCGAACTGAGCGCCTTGATTCTTTAGACATAGTGCCTTCTTCGATGTGGATGGTGATGCGGCTAGCTTCGTAACGTTCCGTATATCGGTTCTTGCCTACCAAAATCGGAACGTGACTAAGTTCACTCCGTCGAGTGACGTATGTCAAGTGCTTTTTCAAAATGCCTCCTAGATCGAACCCTGCGCATGCGCCAGCTTTGGGCGGCAGCCCCGGGAACAAACGAACAAGAGAGGGCTAACAAGAGAGCGCGGCCACAACCCCGGCGTCGGGAACCCGCCCGCCCCCCCCGGCCCCCGGATTTGGGTGAATCACAGTCCCAGATTGGATTCATACCCGATATACGGACCGGTAGAGCGATATGCGGTTGTCGGCTATGATTCTTAAACAGATCACAACAACGGGTCAGGCGCCGCACAGAATCCGGGAAGCGCCCTGCCAGGAGGAGCATCATGGTCAAGAACAACCACGTCCGCGTTTACAAGAGCGAAGAGAACCTCCCCCGCGAGGAACAACTGGCGCATAAAATCGCCGTGGTCGCCGCCGACCCCGTGGAAGTATCTGCAGAGGTCACGGACATGGTGATCAACCGGATCATCGACAACGCCTCGGTCGCGATCGCCTCGCTGAACCGGGCCCCGATCGTCGCAGCCCGCGCCCAAGCCCTCACCCACGCCCCGTCCGCCAACGGCAAAGGCGCCAAGGTGTTCGGCATCGAGGAACGGGTGTCCCCCGAGTGGGCCGCCTGGGCCAACGGCGTTGCAGTAAGGGAACTGGACTACCACGACACGTTCCTGGCCGCGGACTACTCCCACCCCGGGGACAACATCCCCCCGATCCTGGCCGTCGCGCAGCACGTTGGCTCCAACGGTGCCGACTTGGTCCGTGGTATTGCCACCGGCTACGAGATCCAGGTGAACCTGGTCAAGGCCATCTGCCTGCACAAGCACAAGATCGACCACGTGGCACACCTTGGCCCGTCCGCCGCCGCCGGTATCGGCACGTTGTTGGGGTTGGATGTTGAGACGATCTTCCAGTCCGTGGGCCAGGCCCTGCACACCACCACCGCCACCCGGCAGTCCCGCAAGGGCGAAATCTCCACCTGGAAAGCCCACGCCCCGGCGTTCGCGGGCAAGATGGCCGTCGAGGCCGTGGACCGTTCCATGCGTGGACAGACCTCCCCCGTGCCGATCTACGAAGGCGAAGACGGCGTCATCGCCTGGATGCTGGATGGCCCGGACGCTTCCTACGAGGTTCCGTTGCCGCTGCCCGGGGAAGCGAAGCGCGCGATCCTGGACACCTACACCAAGGAACACTCCGCCGAATACCAGGCCCAGGCGTGGATCGACCTCGCCCGGAAACTCAACCGCGAGCACCCCGAAACGACGGACCCGGCCAACGTGGCCTCCGTGCTGATCAAGACCAGCCACCACACCCATTACGTGATCGGCTCCGGCGCCAACGATCCCCAGAAATACTCCCCCACCGCATCCCGGGAAACCCTGGACCACTCCATCCCCTACATCTTCACCGTCGCCCTGCAGGACGGCGCATGGCACCACGTGGACTCCTACGCCCCCGAACGCGCGGCACGTCCGGACACCGTGGAACTGTGGCACAAGGTCACCACCGTCGAAGACCCGGAATGGACCCGCCGCTACCACTCCCTGGACATCGCCGAAAAAGCCTTCGGCGGGTCCGTGGAAATCACCCTCAACGACGGCACCGTGATCACCGATGAAATCGCCGTGGCCGACGCGCACCCCCTCGGCGCCCGCCCGTTCGCCCGCGAACAATACGTCAACAAGTTCCGCACCCTCGCCGCCGGGCTCGTGGAAGAGACTGAAATCGAACGGTTCCTCACCGCCGTCGGGCGCGTCACCGAACTCGGCGAAGGCGAACTGGACCAACTCAACATCACCGCAGCCCCCGGCGTGATCAACCTCAACAACGCACCCAAGGGACTGTTCTAAATGCTGTACTCCAAAACCACACCCGAACAGAAACGCCTCAAACTCCGCGAACTGCTGGCCTCGGGCACGGTGCAGCAGTTCCCGGGCGCGTTCAACCCGCTCTCCGCGAGGCTGATCGAAGAAAAGGGCTTCGCCGGGGTCTACATCTCCGGCGCAGTCCTGGCCAACGATCTCGGCCTGCCCGACATCGGCCTGACCACCCTTACCGAGGTGGCCACCCGCGCCGGACAGATCGCCCGCATGACCGAGCTGCCCTCGATCGTGGACGCCGACACCGGATTCGGCGAGCCAATGAACGTGGCACGCACCATCCAGGAACTCGAGAACGCGGGCCTGGCCGGCTGCCATATCGAGGACCAGTTCAACCCCAAGCGCTGCGGGCACCTGGACGGCAAGAACGTCGTGGACGTCGACACCGCGGCCAAGCGCATCCGCGCAGCAGCCGACGCGCGGCGGGACCCGAACTTCCTCATCATGGCCCGCACCGACATCCGTGCCGTCGATGGACTGCAGGCTGCCCAGGAGCGCGCCAAAGCACTGGTGGACGCCGGCGCGGACGCGATCTTCCCGGAAGCCATGCGTGACTTGAGCGAGTTCCAAGCCATCCGCGACGCCGTGGACGTACCGATCCTGGCCAACATGACCGAGTTCGGCAAAAGCGACCTCTTCACGGTGGACCAGCTCCAGAGTGTTGGCGTGAACATGGTCATCTACCCCGTCACCCTTCTCCGCATTGCCATGGGCGCCGCAGAGCAAGTCCTTGATGCGCTCAAGAACGATGGAACACAACAAGGACAGCTGGGCAGCATGCTCACGCGTGCGCGCCTCTACGAACTCGTGGATTACGAGGCATACAACCAATTCGATACCGGCGTATTCAATTTTGAAGTGCCGTCGTTGTTCAACATGACGAAGGAGTCATTGTGACAGTTCAGCAGGATGCCCTGCACACACCTGAGATCCGTCAGGGCCTCGCCGGGGTCGTGGCGGACTACACCGCCGTTTCCAAGGTCAACCCGGACACCAACTCCCTGCTATACCGCGGATACCCCGTCCAGGAACTGGCAGCCAAATGCAGCTTCGAAGAGGTCGCCTACCTGCTGTGGAACGGCGAACTTCCCGACGAGGAACAACTGGCAGAGTTCACCGCCCGCGAGCGGGCGGGCAGAGCGCTGATCCCGATTGTCAAGGATGCCATCGATGGACTCCCTCTAACAGCCCACCCCATGGATGTGTGCCGGACGGCTGTTTCGGTGGTCGGGGCACGGGACGAATTGGCGGAGGACTCGTCCCCCGAAGCGAACATGAAGAAGGCAATCGACCTGTGGGCCGTCATGCCCGCCATCGTGGCGTACGACCAGCGCCGGCGTCGCGGCCAGGACGTCATCGAGCCACGGCAGGACCTGGATTACTCCGCGAACTTCCTGTGGATGACCTTCGGAGAAGAACCCGTCGATGAGGTGGTTGAGGCGTTCAACGTCTCGATGATCCTGTACGCCGAGCACTCCTTCAACGCCTCAACGTTCACGGCCCGGGTAGTTACCTCGACTCTCTCGGACCTGCACTCGGCCGTGACAGCGGCCATTGGAGCGCTGAAGGGCCCCTTGCACGGCGGGGCCAACGAGGCCGTCATGCACACCTTCGACGAAATCGGCATCCGCACTGAGGAGTCCCTGGAGGACGCCGCCGCTCGGGCCCGCACCTGGATGGAAGAGGCGCTGGCGCACAAGAAGAAGGTCATGGGCTTCGGGCACCGCGTCTACAAACACGGCGATTCGCGAGTCCCCACCATGAAGGCTGCCCTGGACAAGATGATCGCGCACTACGGTCGGCCGGAACTGTTGGGACTCTACAACGGCCTGGAGCAGGCCATGGACGAGGCCAAGGCCATCAAGCCCAATCTCGACTACCCCACCGGGCCCACCTACCACCTCATGGGCTTCGACACCCCAACCTTCACACCAATCTTCATAGCTAGTCGCAGCACCGGCTGGACCGCACACATCATGGAGCAGATTGCTTCCAATTCACTCATCCGCCCGCTGAGCGAATACAACGGTCTCGAGGAACGGGTGGTGCCAGCATGACCGCCGAGGCCCAAGTGGCAACGGCGCCCACCAACGAGGTCCATGTGGCCGGGCTCGCACTGGCTCCTCACGTCCCATCGTTCGACCGCCAACCGAACCCTTCGTTTGCAGGCACGGTGGATTCTTCGGCAGTGGAGGAGCTTGCAAGCCAGGAAGATTGCCCTCCGAACTGCAGCTATTGCACATGCCCAGAAACGGACTAGTCACAACGTTTCCGGAACGGCGGCTGACCGCAGGTCCGGACAAGGCCCCCTGATTTCACCGCCAAGAGAATGGCCCAAACCAGTGCGGCCTTGAACTCTTGGATGCCGGCCAGCCAGAGATCGGTCCATTCGCCAACCAAGATCAAAAGCATCGGTCCGGGCGGATACTCCTCCGCCCGGACCGTCGTCGTTGTCACACCGGCTCTGGCGTCGCCAACTCTCAGCTCGGATTGATCATCGAAGCGAGCTGGAAACCTGGAGTTGGCTAACACCTTCGCCACAAGCCAAGGCCTAGGAACCCGAACCAGTGACAATCAAATCTTGGTTCTTCGCCACCGTCGTGAACCGCATGACGCCTGAGGTTCTAACGTTTCAACAGCGGCGACCCATCTTCCGCGCAAAGAAACCCGACACATTAGGTGGCAATTGCGCTCTTGCCTTCTTGCCGGCGTCGTCGGGCACTCTGAGCTGTGTGTGAGACTGAAGTTTTGCGTCAGGGCGTTGCCTGCGCTGACCGCCCGCGGGCGGCTTCGTGTCAGGCGCCAGCCAATATTTGAGCACGCTCCCAAAGAAGGCTATTGACGGCTACGCGGCTTTGCTTTGACTTCCCGGTGCCAGGCAGCCGGGTGCCAGGTTGGGCTTGTACTGCTGTCTGCAAAATATCAAGCTTCCTTTCGAACGCATCCCCTGCAATCGCTGTTGGATCGAGCAGCAGGCAGAAAATTCCCAACCCGTGAGGGGGGCCAACGGTAGCTTGCAAGTTGGAGGTGTGGAGCGACATGGCAGAGTCGGTGAAGAATGAAGCCAGAATTTCGACCATTAAACCGATGCTAAAACCCTTTGGGCCTCCAAAAGGCAGCAAGCCTCCCGCAAGTGCCTCCGATGCGCTGGTGGTGGGCTCGCCCTTTGGGGATACGGCCCAGCCCTCCGGTATTGGGCTGGAGGTCCTGGCGGCTTCCCTGATATGGCGTAGGTTGGCCGAACTGGTGCATTGGTCGAACTGGAATGCTATACCGCCTCTACCGTCCGGGACTGACATAGCGATTGGGTTTGTTCCCAGGACGGGCTTTGTTCCGCCCGGAGGAACGACGCTGGCTGAGGCGTTAGTGAAGGCAACGCCGACGTACCCACGCTCGGCTATCAGTTCAGGGAAGTATCCGAGTGCACCACATGTGTAAGCATTACTGATGGCCAAAACAGCGACGCCGTGCGATTCCGCTGCCAGGAGCGCGTCTGGGAAGCCGAGCGCAAAAGCTGGCTGGGAGAATCCGTTGTTTGCGTCAGCGCGAATGAGGCCTGGTTTAACACGATGGGCCGATGGCTTTGCCCTCCCGTCCACTCTTCCGCTGGCAAGCTGGGCGCAGTCGAGCTCCAGATGTCGCAGTCCACAATGTGAATCTCCGTATTGTTCTGCCCGTCGAAGGGCTTTGGCGACCTCGACCGCTGCGCTTTTGGTCGCGCCATGACGTTGGAGCGCGGCGGATGCCGTCAACTCCAGATCTCCAACTGACACTGTGATTGTTGGCATACGAACATATCCTCCAAGGATAATTAGTTATAACTGTCTATCAACGGGCAAGGCGCCTTTAGCCATGCTGTCACCGGCGCCCAATGGCGCCGCATGCGAGTGCGTGGGAGACCGGGGAAAAGCCTCGTCAGTGTCAAGGCAGGGCCCACGTCCCGGGCGAAACGCGAAACCGTTGCCCTGACACCAACCGAGGAGATAAAACGAACCGGATCCTATGAGGTGAGTGACCTCGGACCGTGTCCGGCCTGAAGCAGATCGCGTATGGATGTGGAGTCGTTCGAAAGCAGGGCGAGAATGCCTGCCGTGCCGCTACTTCCCAGCGACGGTTCCACCAATTCTTCGAACTTCTTGGTTATTTCTGTCTGACCAATTTGAGGTCCTAGAGCCGACACGGTCCGTCTTATGGAACGTCCATCGGTCGCGCACAGCGAGACGTATCCGATGTTGCCTTCAATAAGTCCCTCGCCTTGGTCCGAGCTCAGAACAGAAATTTCCACAGTTCCCATCGTCTTCCGCACGTCGTCGGTAATGTGAAGATTGATCAGGTCCCGAGCACCGATCCCGCCATTGGTGAGATGCATGGCCACTGCCAGCTGCAGGCTCAGATGTTGTTCAAGTTCACTCCGAGGCGTCTGATGGTCCACGTTGCGTGCTACTTCTTTGGGAAGTTCGAAATGGATGCGTTCAAGTTCGGTCTTTCCTAGACTCCGCCAGGCCTCGGCGAAGGTGTGGATCGGGCCAATTGCATTCCCACAGCAGCTATGCGGTTTGAAGTAGATCCGGGGGACGTGATGCCCTGGCTCAGCTGGTACTGACAGGCCACTGACCTGGTTTCCAAATACCTGAAGGAACCCGAGTTCTCCTTCAATGGCATACCGGCCGCCAAGGAGACCGTTTGCCGCGAGAATCGCGGCTTCAAAGCCTGTGCGTGCAGCGTTTGCAGGGATAATGAGGCACGAACTGCTGCCGCTGACGGCGAACTGTCGAACCCCTGATGCCTGGGCTACTGCGAAGTCCAGCGCGTGGGCGGTGGATACTTCATTGAGGCCCAGGAGGCGGGACGCGGCGGCTGCTGCGGTAAGGGTGCCAATCGTTCCTGTTGTGCAAAAGCCGCGTGCGTAATGGACCGGATTAATAGCTCGCCCCAGAGCCATTCCAAACGAAAAGGCAATGGATACCGCGTCGGTCAAGTCAGACAATGTGGCAGAGGAGTGCCATCCTGCGGAGAGCGCTGCGGCAATGGTTGGCGATCCCAGATGCCCCCATGTGTCCCAGTCTCCATCGTCCATCTCGTATGCATGCGCCTGCCAGGCGTGCAGATAGGCTGCGGACGCAGGGTGCAGTTTCAGCCCGGACTGGCCGAGCGCTGGAACGCGGCCGGGTGAGCAGACGGTGTCCCCTATCAACTTGGCCTCGGTAGTTTCAGAGCCCGAAACCGCGCAACCAAGGAAGTCTGTGACGGAGACCTGTGCGCTTGCGTACGCGTCCGGATCGGCGTCACGGGATGAGGCGTGGATTATCCAGGAGGCTATCTCCAGAGTCTGCGACGGCCACTGTTGTGCCTCTGTGTGTTCTGATTGGAGGTCGGTCATCAGCGTTGTCCTTCCAGTGCCAGCCCACCGACCACAAGGCGACGAAGGGCTACGGCAAGGGCAGCCGGGATGAGCACCGCAATGACACCCGAGGCCATAACGAGCCCGTACGGGGTCGACTGAATGCCCGAGACGAAGCTGGATAGCAGGACCGGCAACGTTCGGCTGTCTGGGGAGGCGAGCATCAGCAAGGAAATGAACATGTCGCTCCAGACATAGACAAAAGTAAAGAGGGCAGACGCGAACAGGCCCGGGACAGCCAAGGGCAGGAGGACGCGCCGCAGCGCACCCAGTTTCGTACAGCCGTCAAGCAACGCGGCTTCCTCCAGTTCCGCAGGCAAGCGGTGGAAGAATCCTGCCATGATCCAAATGACGTAGGGCATTTCGAAAGCAGCGTAAAGAATGCCTGTGAGGATGCGGCTGTTGGTTAGTCCATTTGTGGTCGCCACAACATAGATAGGAATCATCAAAGTCATCGGAGGCAGCACCCTCAGGGCTATCAAGCCCATAACACTGATATTCATGACGCGCGGAGAAACAACGCGCCCCAGCACGTACGCCAAGGGGACGGAAGCGGTCACGACCACAACCGTTGCAACGGTCGCCACCAGTAGGCTGTTGACCAGGCCGTGGCCAAAATACTGTACAGCGGTGTTGTAAGAATCCTCGCTGGTTTCCAGACCCAGGAGCACCGCGTAGTTGGCGAACGTCCATCCTCCCGCCGCAGAAATACTCACGAGAAGAAGAATGAGCACCGGCACACCGAGGACGATAACGGAGAACGCTACTCCGAGGACGTAGAGCAGCCGCTCGCCCGGTGAATATCTTGGCCGGTCCTTTCGCGGCATCGACACTGCTGACAAGAAAATGTCCTGTTCCGGTGGTGCGGACTTGGTTTGCACGTTCATTAGTCAGTCCTTCTCGCCCAGCACGAGCGTGTAAATGGCCGTGATCACAACGGCGAGGCCTCCCAGGAGAACAGCCAATGCTGTGCCGAGGCCGACGCTTCCGTACTCGAATGTCTGTGTATAAGCGAACCAGTTCAGTGTCGTTGTGGCAGAACCGGGCCCTCCCTTGGTTAGGACATAGATGGTGTCGAACTCACGCAGTGACCAAATGGTGCTTAGGGTCACCACGATCAATAGCACCGGTCTTGTCAAGGGAAGAGTCAAATGCCTGAAGGTCTGCCATATGTTCGCCCCGTCCAGTTTGGCTGCCGCGTAAATCTCCGGAGATCGCTCCTGAAGGGCACCAAACAAGAGGATTGCTGTGAACGGGATCATTTTCCACGCGTAGGCAACGATCGTGCCGATCAGAGCACCTGTGGGCGTGCCCAGGGGGTTTGCCATTGCGTCCGGGAGTGTGACGCCGAGGTGGTTGAAGAATGAATTGATCGGGCTTTGAACGGGGTCGTAAATCAGACGCCACAGAAGCCCGTTGACGATCAACGGCATGGCCCAGCCAACCATGACAAGGATCAGAACCAGAGTCGAAGCCACACTCTTACGTACAAGGACGAGTGCTATGCAGTATCCACCGACGCTGGTGAGTACGACAGTTCCCAGACAAAAGAATACTGTCACCACGAGGGATGCCCGCAGAGCAGGGTCACTGAACAGGCTTTGGTAATTGGCAAAACCAATCCACTCCCCCAGATCCGCAAGGCTTCCTGTCTTTCCAGCGTGAAGGCTGGAGTTAACGGCCATCACCATGGGTGCGATCAGGGTGGCGGCAAGGAGGAGAACGGCCGGTGCTGACAACCAGTAGAGTGCCGCGTTATTTCTGAGAGCCGTTACCTTCCGGGCGGTGTCTTTGCTCATTTCGGTATCCGACCCTTCAGTGAAGGCGTGGGCTGCAGGACTGTCCCCATCGTCAGGCTCCAAGACTCTTGGCCGTGTCCTCGAGGGTCGTTGCGGCCGCGTCAATCGAGGTGTTGCCTGAAATGACATCTTGGAGTGTGCGCTGGATCTTGTCATCCAACTGGGGAAAGCCTGACTTGCTGAACGGGGTCACCGCAGACAGGTGGATCCCTTTCTGAAGCTGGTCGTTCCAGAGGCTGGGGTCGGTCCACACCTTCAGGGTGCTGGTGACTTGGCTTGAGTTGGCCAGTTTCTCGTCGTTGTATCCGTACGGCAGACCGGCCTTTTCCATCCAGGTTTCTGCTGCGACGTACTCACCGTTCTTGTCAGTCCCACCCAAGTACTTGATGAGTTCCCACGCCTGCTCCTTGTTCGTCGACGCGCTGTTCATACCAATGCCCCGGGTCCACGAGATTGTTGCCCCGTTGCCGGGCATCAGCGCCAGCTTTGCATGTCCGGCAACCTTGGACGCCTTCGGGTCATTCGCGAAGGCCGGTCCGGAAGCATTCGAGAGTGCGAGCATGAAAGCGTGCTCTCCGGTCATGAAGGCCTTCGGTGCCGTCTGGTAGTCCAGTTGAAGGATGGATGGATGGAGGACTCCGGCCTTTTGGGCATCAACAAGCCATTGCATGGAGGCTTTGGCTTCCTTGGTCAGCTTTCCCTTGTCGTCCAAAAGCGAACCTGCCCTCGAGGCAAGCATGCTGTAGAAGATGTAGGAGATCTGAGATGAGCCGAGTCCCCCAGGGAAGACCAATGGATACTGTGAAATTCCTTGGCTCTTCAGTTGCTTGGCGTGGGTAAGGAGTTCGTCCCACGTTGATGCGGGCTTAGGGATGCCGGCTTTGGCCAGCATGAGGTCGTTGTACGTGAAAGCAACGAAACCGAGAAAGTAAGGAAGGCCATAGACCTTTCCGTTGTGGGTCAGGGCCTGTTTCGCTGCGGGGCTGAGCTTCGCAATGAGCGCGCTGGCGCCATCATAGCCTTCGATGGGCTCCATCCAACTGGACCACTGTGCCAGTCGCTCGTCCTGCATGTACAACACATCGAAGGGCTGCTTTCCCGTTTGCATGAATTGGACCGACGTCGGGTACTGGGCGTACGGCTCGATTTGAGTAGTTACGGTGACGCCCTGGGCCTGCTTCTGAAATCCGGCCACGAGGCCCTTGGATGTATCCGGCTGGTAGTCCCACAGCACAAACTTGACTTCCCCGCTCCCCGTCGACTTTGACGGGGACGAACAGGCCGAGACGGTCAGCGGCAAGGCCGCTGTAAGGACCACGCCCTTCAGGAAGTTCCTACGGTCAACAGCTTTGCCTTGAACGGTCAACTCATTCACCTTGTTTCGATTATCGGCACGGCTATGCGCGCAACGGACGATGTGAGTAGTGTCACCCTATGCTGCGTCGACGTCAATAGATTGCATCAAGTGCGGAGGAGATGACGAAGAATCCGCACCCAAGGCGCGTGATAAGAACCGCATGGCGCGGAAGCGGCATCCCGGGAGATGGTTGACAACGCGTCGCCATACACGCAACCTAGTACCGAAATACGAAATGATAATCCGCTGAAAGGAACAGGTGTGGCCATGGAGGGGGCGCGGAGGGGTTCTTTGCAGTCGGTGGAGCGGGCTGTGAGTGTGTTGGATTGTTTTGGGCCTGGTACGCCGAGTCTGGGGGCGGCGGAGATGGCGCGGCGGTTGGGGTTGGGTAAGACGGTGGTGTTCCGGATTGCCCAGACGTTGGCTGCTGCGGGGTTCCTGGAGCGGGAGGCGGATGGGAGGTACCGGATCGGGTTGCATGCGTTCGAGGTGGGCAGTCTGTATCCGTTGCACCGGGCGTTGGAGGAAGCTGCGATGGGGCCGATGCGTGCGTTGGCTGCGCGGACGGCGCACACGGTGTATCTGGGTGTGCTGCATGGCCGGCACATCACGTACCTCTCCGCTGTGGAGGCTCCTGGCCCGATTCAGATCCGGGCGACCCCTGGGACCCGGACCTATGCCCATACCACCGCGATGGGCACGATCCTGCTGGCACACATGCCGCCGGAGGAAGCCCGGGAGTTGCTCTCGCGTGAGCCGTTGGAGCGTCTCTCACCAAACACTGTCACCGATGTTGAGGCGATCATGGCCCGCCTGGAACGTGCCCGGGAGGCCGGGTATGCAATGAACAGCGGGGAACACTACGAGATGGTCGGTTCCATCGCCGCCCCGGTACTTGGCCCCTTGGGACGCCCGGTGGCCGCGGTCAGTAACGGCTTCGCGATCGGTTTGGTCAGCGCCACCGAACTGCAGGAAATGACCCACGACGTGATCCACTGCGCCGCCGAGCTCAGCAGCGCCTTCATCCGGCAAGACAACCACGACCTGAGGAAAGTACTTTGAAAACCCGATCCAGCAGTGCACCCGAAACGGACGCACGTCCTGCACCTTCCCTTCACATCCGGTGTGTGCGTTGCTCGGCGGACGCCGCCGGCAACGGTATCTTTGAGGGCTGCCCGGCCTGCCGGCGAGACGGATTCCGGGCCAACTACGAGCTCGACGAGGACCAGTACCCAGCCTTCGTCCCGCCCGTGCCCGATGACCGGCGTGGCGGGATCTGGCGGTGGCGGGCCAGTCTTCCCCCGCTGGCCCGCGGCCACGAAGTCACCCTCGGTGAGGGCAACACGCCGCTGCTTGTTATCGACCGTGCCGGGCGCAAGGTTTACCTCAAGGACGAGTCCCAGAACCCGACGTGGTCCCATAAAGACCGGCTCTGCGCCGTGGCTGCATCCCACGCAGCCTCCACTGGCGCCAAGGTAACGGTCGTTTCCTCCAGCGGCAACCATGCCCTGTCCGCGGCCGCTTACGCCGCCAGGGCCGGCCTGCCCTGCGTGGTCATCACCCACGAGGGAATGCCGGCGCCGGTCAGGTCCGCCGTCACGGCGTACGGAGCGCATCTGGTCATCGTGCCCGGGGACCGCCGCTGGGACCTGGTGGAACGATCGGTCCACGAACTGGGGTGGTACCCGTTCTCGAACTTCACAGCCCCGGCCACCGGTAACCCTGTCGCCGTCGAAGGCTACAAAACGATCGCTTTCGAACTCGCCGAACAACTCGGCTGGAAAGCCCCGACCTCGGTGATCGTGCCCACCGGATACGCCGAAGCCCTATGCGGAATCTGGCGCGGCTTCAAAGAGATGCACACCGCCGGGACGATAGGAACCCTTCCCAGGATGATCAGCGTTGAGCCGGCAGTTTCGGCCCCGCTGCACAACAGCCTCGCCCAACAACTAACCGACCCGGCCCCCGTTCAAGGCGGCAAGAGCCTGGCCAGTTCCATCAACGTCAAGGTCACCAGCCTTCATGCCCTCATGAGCATCCAGGAATCACAAGGCCACGCCCTGGCTGTCAGCGAAACGGACATCCTCACCGCACACCACGAACTCGCCAGGCACGGCTTCTACGTTGAAAACGCATCGGCAACCTCTTTCGCCGGGCTCGCCCAAGCCGAAGCCAGCGGACTGGACCTGGGCGAACACCCCGTACTGATCTCAACCTCCAGCGGCATCAAAGACGCCACCAGCCGCCAGAACACGCCCCCGGCAACCCTCGACGGAAGCTGGCAAAGCTTCCTGAACACCATCCCGGACCAGCTACTGCTGCTCTCGGCCTAGAAAACCCCAACCAAACCACACAAATAACAGGAGCAATGAAGAATAATGGCCATTAAAGTAGCGGACCGACTGCTGAACAAAGCACGGGCCCTGAGCATCATGGAAGAAATCGGAATCGACGCTCTGATTGCCACAGAGGCCCAGAACGTCACCTACGCCAGCAATTTCTGGGCCCTCTCACAATGGCTTCGCCGAGGACCCCAGGTCTACGCCGCCCTCTCACGCGAAGCCCTGGAAGAAAACTCCTGGCTCGTGGTCGGAACCGGGTCCCTTGACCTCGTTGCCACCCAGGACGTCTGGATCAAAAACGTCGCACGATACGGCTTCTTCTCCCTCAAAGGCTCCGTCGACAACCCAGCCGAAGGCGACTGGGCCATGACCGAACAAAAGAACCTCAAAGAACTCTTCGACACCCCCTACCACGACGGACCAGCCAAAGCACTCGCCGAAGCCATCACACAAATGGGACTGGCCAAAAGCCGCATCGGCATCGACGAGTCCGGCATCACCCCGGCCCTGCTCACCGAACTCAAAACACTGCTTCCCCACTGCGAAATCATCCCGGCAAGCCAGACCTTCCGACGGATCCGGGCAGTCAAGACCACCGCGGAAGTCGAACGCCTGACCAAAGCCGCACAATGCACCGAACAGGCCATCGAAGCCACCTTCGCCATCGCAAAACCAGGCCTGACCGAAATCGAACTCTCCCGCGTCTTCCTGCACGAACTCATCGACGCAGGCGCAGAACCTGCCCTGACCGTCCTCGGAGCCGGCGTACGCTCCGCCCTGCCCAGCGCCACCCCATCGAACTACCGCCTCAACGCCGGAGACATCATCCGCTTCGACGCCGGCTGCTACTACCAGCACTACCGCGCCGACATCTCACGCTGCGCAATCCTCGGCGAACCCACCACCAAACACACCCGCATCTACAACGCCATCCACGCCGGCCAGGACGCCGCCCTCGCCGCCATCCGCCCCGGCATCCCCGCCCAAGACATCTACCACGCCGCCATGAACGCCGCCCGAACAGCAGGAATCCCCGACTACGAACGCAACCACGTCGGCCACGGCATCGGCATCGAAGGCTACGACGTCCCCAACCTCACCGCCCAGGAAACCACACTCCTCGAACCCGGCATGACCCTCTGCATCGAAACCCCCTACTACGAAATCGGCTGGGGCGGCCTCCAAATCGAAGACACCATCGTCGTCACCGACACCCACGAAACACTCATGACAACCGGCCGACACCTACGCACCATCAACATCTAATGAACCACACACCCCACGTCACCGAACTTGCCCATCTCGCCACACGAACAGCGACTTTGGCGGCAAACGGATCCCCAGCCCTCATCCGGGCCAGGGAATGCGTGCTGGATCTGATCGCTTTGGCCATCGGCGGGACCCAGACAGAAGTCGGTCGGATCGCAATTCGGAGCAAGGCTACGTCGCAGTTCCCAGCCCGTTTGGGAACCCCCGGGTGTTCGATTTTCGGTGGGATTGGGCACTTTACCCCGGGAGACGCCGCGGGTTTGAACGGTCTGCTGGCGCATGCTCTTCAGTGCGACGACGGTATGCGGCGTGCCCATGGTCATCCTGGGATAGCTGTCATTCCTGCTGTTTTCGCGGCCGCGGAAGCTACGAATGCCGACGGTCCTACTCTCCTTCGCGCCATCGTTGGCGGGTACGAGGTGTTCGCACGCCTTGGTGCGGCCATTAACCCCGAACATTTGAGCCAGGGTTTCCATCCATCGGGCACTGTAGGAGCCGTAGCAGCCGCTGCGGGCGCCAGCTTGGTGTTCGATGCCGAGAACACACGGTGGCTCGAAAATGCCATGGCCTTGGCTGCGTCCGCCAGTGGTGGTCTTATGGAACATTCCCTGTACGGGGACATGTCCTCTTACTTCGTTGGCGGCAATGCCGCCCGGGTCGGGATAGAAGCAGCCATCCTGGCGCGGGAGGGAATGACCGGGCCCCTGAGCGTGCTGGAAGGTAAATATGGAATGGCAGCGGCCATGGCCGGCGGCACGTTACGGACATCAGACCTTCTAGGCCTGGATCCGGGCGGTCCGAAAATCCTTCAAACCTACACAAAACTGTATCCCTCGTGTCGGCACACCCACGCCGCCATCGAGGCTGCTCTCTCGCTTCGAGCACAGATCCTGGACCCGGACGAGATCGAATCGATTCGGATTGGCATCTATAAGTTGGCAATTGACGAATGCGACCGCCCATCGGTGCACACGCTTGCTGGCGCAGAAAGCAGTCTTCAGCTGACCGTCGCCGCAGCGCTCATTCACGGTGACATATCGCTGCGGAACCGATCCTATGGACGCTATCAGGACAAACGGGTGCAGCTGCTGTCCAAGCGGATCGACGTAGTTCATGAGCCCGCGTTTGATGCCCTGCTACCGGGTCTCCGACCAGCCGATGTCCGCTTGACGACGGTCGGACAACAGACGTTCCAAGTGAGGGTAGATCTGCCTCGCGGAGAACCCGAACGGCCGCTGACCTGGGACGAACTTGCCGACAAGGCTTGGTCGGCTGCATCCAGCGTCCTGGGTGCCCAGCAGTTTTCGGAGCTGGAAGGCGCTGTAGCTTCCCTGGAGTCAGCTTTGAGCCTGCGTCATTTGGCAGAAGCCATCACAACAAACACTGACTTAGGAGACACTGAAAATGACTGAACTAACCAACTGCTACGTCGGCGTTGACGTTGGCGGTACCTTCACAGACGTGGTGCTGTTCGACCGTGACTCCGGTCAGAGTTGGTCCTGGAAGGTACCATCCACACCACCGGACTTCTCCACCGGCGTGAGCAACGCAGTCGAGGCGATCCTGCGTGAGTCCAACAGGGACGGAGCGGAAGTCATTCGCTTCGCGCACGGCACCACCGTAGCCACGAACGCCGTCCTCGAACGCCGTGGCCCAACTGTCGGGCTCATCACCACCGAAGGCTTCCGCGACGTTCTCGAAATTGGCCGCCAGGACCGCAACGACGTCTTCGACATCAACTATCAGCGACCGACGCCACTGGTGCAACGCAAACTCCGCCTCGGCGTTCCCGAACGGATGCTCGCTGACGGCACCGAGGCCCGTCCCCTGGACGAGGCTGCCGTGTTGGCCGCGCTTTCAAGGCTGGTCGAGCGGGGCGCCGAAGTTGTAGCCGTCACGCTCTTGCACTCCTATGTTAACGACCGTCACGAGCGGGCCATCGCCACCATTGCCCAGCGGAACTACCCGGACCTTCCCGTTGTTTTGTCATCGGAGGTTCGGCCCGAGTACCGCGAATATGAACGTACGAGCACCACCGTGACAAACGCCTTCGTGATGCCTGTGATGAGGAAATATCTCAACAAGACACGCAATAAGCTTCAAGCACTCGGCGTGCAGGTCGCGCCCAGCGTAATGCAGTCAAACGGTGGAGTCCTGTCCATCGACGACGCCGGCCGGCTGGCGGCGGCAACGCTTCTGTCCGGACCTGCCGCCGGAGTCGTCGGGGCGGTGGCCGCAGCGACCGCTTCGGGATACAACAACCTGATTACCTTTGACATGGGCGGAACCAGTTGCGATGTGGCCCTCGTTATCGGAGGACGTCCCTCCGAAATCGTGGGAGGCAACGTCGGTAACTTCCCGGTTCACCTGCCCATGCTTGACATTCACACCGTCGGGGCCGGCGGTGGATCGATTGCAGCCGTCGAACGCGGCGCCCTTCGGGTCGGCCCTGAGAGCGCTGGCGCCACTCCAGGTCCGGTGTGCTACGGCAAGGGTGGAACCCGCCCCACCGTAACCGACGCCCATTGTGTCCTGGGCACCTTCGTCGATGCACCGTTCCTTGACAAGCATCGTAGTCTCGACCGTGACGGGGCAATCGAATCCCTCGAACGAGAAGTTGCAACGCCAACCGGACTCGGTTTGGCTCAGGCTGCCCACGGCGTCATCGCTGTGGCCAACGACCATATGCGTCACGCGATCAGGGCTGTTTCCGTTCAGCGCGGCCATGACGCACGTAAGTTCACTCTCGTTGCGTTCGGCGGCGCCGGACCGCTCCATGCAGCGCAGGTAGCTCGATTACTGGGTATCAGGACAGTTCTTGTTCCGCAGGGAGCAGGGACCCTCTGCGCCCAGGGCCTGCTTCACGCCGATGTCCGGCGGGATGAGGTTCGGACGATCCTGACGCCCGTACACAAACTCAACCAGGCTCTGGCAGATGCACAATTCCGCGAACTCGAAGACCAGAGCGAAAAGGCTCTGCGCGCGCAGGGAATCTCGCCGGAAAATGTAAGGACCAGCCGCAGCGTTGATATGCGTTATCACGGCCAGGCCTTCGAACTTGAGGTCGAACTGCCCAAAGACGCCATCATGGCCGTCGGCATCGACGGCGACGGAAAAGTCGATCCACAGCTGCTCCTGGAGCGCTTCCATGAAGCCCATCAGGCCGCCTACGGGCATGCCAGGCGGGACGCTCCCGTCGAAGTCGTGAACCTGCGCCTGAAGGCGCTCGGCGTGTTGCCGAAACCGGCGACGGCTGAAGGATTCGTCGAAAAAATTGCCCATGATGCGGCCGGGCACGAAACGCGTTCGCTTTTGCTCGCCGATGGGCGCACGGTCGCCATGAACGTCTACCGGAGACACAGCCTCAGTATCGGGATACGACTGTCAGGGCCGTGCGTCATTGAGCAACCTGACGCAACGGTTTTCGTACCTGAAGGCGATACGGCCTCCGTTGACGCGGCCGGCAACCTGATTATCGACGTTGCTCCATGAATCATCTTCAACAGACAGGCACAACTATGCTCGACGCCATTACCCAAGAGATCATCAGCAATTCCCTGAACGCGGCCAGCACGGAAATGGGGCGCGTTCTCCAACGCGCCGCCTACTCCACAATCATCCGTGAAGAGCAGGACTTCTCCTGCTCCATCTTCACCGCTGCCGGTCGCTTGGTATCCCAAGCTGCCCATATCCCCATCCAGATGGGATCCATGGACCTCGCGCTGAAAAGCGCCCTCCGAGCCTTCGAAGGGAGGTTGACCAGCGGGGATGCGGTTCTCGTAAACGACCCGTACAGCGGCGCACAGCACACACCAGACATTCTCATGTTCAGCCCCGTGGTGGTGGAAGACGAGGTCGTGGCATATGTGGGGACAGTTGCTCACCACATCGACGTCGGAGGACGCGTCGCCGGGAGTGTGGCGGGAGACAACCGCAACATTTTCCAGGAAGGATTGCGGCTCCCCCCCGTTCTGGCATTCAAAAACGGAGTCATGGACGAAATGTTCGCCACAGTGCTGCGCGCCAACATCCGCCTTCCTGAAGTCACCCTCGGCGACCTGCAGGCCCAGATGTCGGCCAACATGCTGGGTGTCTCCCGTGTGCAGGGGATCGCCGAAGAGTACGGAGTCCAGCGACTCCTGTCCGCTATGGACCGGTCAATCGAGTCCACAGAGGCAGAGTTCCGCCGCAGGATCCAGTTGCTCTCCGATGCGGTCGGCACAGACTCCGACTTCGTCGAAGACGACGGAGTCGGCAATGGACCCTTGGAAGTCAAGGTCTCCATCCAGGCTATCGGGGACGAGCTGGTCGTAGACTTCACCGGCAGCTCCGCCCAAGCCGAGGGACCGATCAATTCCGTCCTCAGCGCAACCATTGCCGCGGTGCTCTACGTAGTTCGCTCAGTATTTGGCCCCGACCTTCCTTCCAACGACGGCCTTAAGGGCGCCGTCCGGATCATCGCCCCGCCCGGCAGCATCGTGAATCCCGAATCGCCGGCGGCGTGCGGGGGGCGCATGCAGACCTGTTACCGCATCGTCGACGCGCTTCTTCGGGCCAGCGCCGCCCTGGCACCGGAGCGCTACACAGCAGGAAGCTGCGGCAACATGACCATGAGCCTTCAATTCGACAGCCTCACCGACCACGCCCCCATCTTCTTTGAGGTGACCCCCGGTGCGTTGGGTGCACGTGCAAACGATGACGGCATCGACGGCACCGACGTGCACATCTCGAACTGCATGAACGCGCCCATCGAAGCGCTCGAAGCAGAATTCCCGATCGAGTTCACCTCCTTCGAATTCCGACCGGACTCCTGCGGCGTCGGACAGTTCCAAGGCGGCCTCGGGTTGCGCCGAGGCTTCCGACTCCGCGACGTAGGTGGGCAGCTAATGATCCGCGGAGACCAGGTCGAAACAGGCCCGCGCGGATTCAAGGGTGGCGGCGACGCATCACCGAGCCGATTCGTCGTCAACCCGCAGACACCGCAGGAACGCGTCCTGCCCTCCAAAACGCTGGTCACGCTTGTACCAGGGGACGAGTTCCTCCGCGAGACCGCGGGGGGTGGCGGCGTGGGCGATCCGCATGCGCGTTCTGCCGAATTGGTGGGCAGTGACGTATCCGAGGAACGAATCAGTCAGGACTTCGCCGAGCGAAACTATTCGCCGTCTCGCTCCGGAACCCCCGAGCTCACACCAAGCATGTGACACCTGAACGACTCTGTCCAAGCTGATTCGCGGTACCCGGGACGTTGAACAGAAAAAACTCCCGGGAAGTACCGCGTTTTGAACGATAGGAGGCCATATGGCTCTTCACCTTCACCAACACTGGCAGTCTCTAGTTGGTCGACATGTGCTCATCGTCAGAAACGGGGCAGTCGTCCGGTCTGGAACGGTCGATGATGTAACTGTTGACGACGAGGCACTGTGGCTCGCCCGTGACGGCGCCGAACCCCGCCGACTCATCGAAAAAATTGATGGCTATGAGGTGTGGATGGAGCATGGCTAGGTGACGTTGGGGGCGTGCGTCAGAGTGAATCGGCTGAAGCCGCACATTCAATCCCACGACGGCGGTTTTTGATTCCGCCTTGCGGCACACATTCCTCGACAACAAGGCTAGGCTTACCCATAGCGGTCCCGCAAACGGACCATCAGAACGATATACGGGTGAAAGGGGTCAACCGTTGGAAAAGGAGACCAAACCTTTGGAGGGTGCACGCAAAGATTCCCTTCAGTCGGTTGAACGGGCTATCAGCGTACTCGACTGCTTTGGGCCTGGTACGCCGAGTCTGGGGGCTACGGACTTGGCGCGGCGGTTGGGTTTGGGTAAGACGGTGGTGTTCCGGATTGCCCAGACGTTGGCTGCTGCGGGGTTCCTGGAGCGGGAGGCAGATGGGAAGTACCGGATCGGGTTGCATGCGTTCGAGGTGGGCAGTCTGTATCCGTTGCACCGGGCGTTGGAGGAAGCTGCGCTGGGGCCAATGCGTGCGCTGGCTGCGCGCAAGGCGCACACTGTTTACCTCGGTATGTTGCACGGCCGCTACATCACGTACCTGTCCATAGTCGAAGCGCCCGGACCCATCCAGATCCGGGCGACCCCGGGGACCCGGACTTTTGCCCATACCACCGCGTTGGGCACGATCCTGCTGGCACACATGCCGCCGGAGGAAGCCCGGGAGTTGCTCTCGCGTGAGCCGTTGGAGCGTCTCTCACCAAACACTGTCACCGATGTTGAGGCGATCATGGCCCGCCTGGAACGTGCCCGGGAGGCCGGGTATGCAATGAACAGCGGGGAACACTACGAGATGGTCGGTTCCATCGCCGCCCCGGTACTTGGCCCCTTGGGACGCCCGGTGGCCGCGGTCAGTAACGGCTTCGCGATCGGTTTGGTCAGCGCCACCGAACTGCAGGAAATGACCCACGACGTGATGGACTGTGCAGCAGAGATCAGCAGTGCCTTCATGCGGCAAGACAACAATGACTTGAGGAAGGCGCTCTGAAGCACGACACCGCCGGTAACCGGGTCAACGACCCGGTTACCGGCGGTGTCAGCTCGAAGTTCACGTCTATCGAGCAATGTAGCGTTTGTGGTTCATTAGATGTTGATGGTGCGTAGGTGTCGGCCGGTTGTCATGAGTGTTTCGTGGGTGTCGGTGACGACGATGGTGTCTTCGATTTGGAGGCCGCCCCAGCCGATTTCGTAGTAGGGGGTTTCGATGCAGAGGGTCATGCCGGGTTCGAGGAGTGTGGTTTCCTGGGCGGTGAGGTTGGGGACGTCGTAGCCTTCGATGCCGATGCCGTGGCCGACGTGGTTGCGTTCGTAGTCGGGGATTCCTGCTGTTCGGGCGGCGTTCATGGCGGCGTGGTAGATGTCTTGGGCGGGGATGCCGGGGCGGATGGCGGCGAGGGCGGCGTCCTGGCCGGCGTGGATGGCGTTGTAGATGCGGGTGTGTTTGGTGGTGGGTTCGCCGAGGATTGCGCAGCGTGAGATGTCGGCGCGGTAGTGCTGGTAGTAGCAGCCGGCGTCGAAGCGGATGATGTCTCCGGCGTTGAGGCGGTAGTTCGATGGGGTGGCGCTGGGCAGGGCGGAGCGTACGCCGGCTCCGAGGACGGTCAGGGCAGGTTCTGCGCCTGCGTCGATGAGTTCGTGCAGGAAGACGCGGGAGAGTTCGATTTCGGTCAGGCCTGGTTTTGCGATGGCGAAGGTGGCTTCGATGGCCTGTTCGGTGCATTGTGCGGCTTTGGTCAGGCGTTCGACTTCCGCGGTGGTCTTGACTGCCCGGATCCGTCGGAAGGTCTGGCTTGCCGGGATGATTTCGCAGTGGGGAAGCAGTGTTTTGAGTTCGGTGAGCAGGGCCGGGGTGATGCCGGACTCGTCGATGCCGATGCGGCTTTTGGCCAGTCCCATTTGTGTGATGGCTTCGGCGAGTGCTTTGGCTGGTCCGTCGTGGTAGGGGGTGTCGAAGAGTTCTTTGAGGTTCTTTTGTTCGGTCATGGCCCAGTCGCCTTCGGCTGGGTTGTCGACGGAGCCTTTGAGGGAGAAGAAGCCGTATCGTGCGACGTTTTTGATCCAGACGTCCTGGGTGGCAACGAGGTCAAGGGACCCGGTTCCGACCACGAGCCAGGAGTTTTCTTCCAGGGCTTCGCGTGAGAGGGCGGCGTAGACCTGGGGTCCTCGGCGAAGCCATTGTGAGAGGGCCCAGAAATTGCTGGCGTAGGTGACGTTCTGGGCCTCTGTGGCAATCAGAGCGTCGATTCCGATTTCTTCCATGATGCTCAGGGCCCGTGCTTTGTTCAGCAGTCGGTCCGCTACTTTAATGGCCATTATTCTTCATTGCTCCTGTTATTTGTGTGGTTTGGTTGGGGTTTTCTAGGCCGAGAGCAGCAGTAGCTGGTCCGGGATGGTGTTCAGGAAGCTTTGCCAGCTTCCGTCGAGGGTTGCCGGGGGCGTGTTCTGGCGGCTGGTGGCGTCTTTGATGCCGCTGGAGGTTGAGATCAGTACGGGGTGTTCGCCCAGGTCCAGTCCGCTGGCTTCGGCTTGGGCGAGCCCGGCGAAAGAGGTTGCCGATGCGTTTTCAACGTAGAAGCCGTGCCTGGCGAGTTCGTGGTGTGCGGTGAGGATGTCCGTTTCGCTGACAGCCAGGGCGTGGCCTTGTGATTCCTGGATGCTCATGAGGGCATGAAGGCTGGTGACCTTGACGTTGATGGAACTGGCCAGGCTCTTGCCGCCTTGAACGGGGGCCGGGTCGGTTAGTTGTTGGGCGAGGCTGTTGTGCAGCGGGGCCGAAACTGCCGGCTCAACGCTGATCATCCTGGGAAGGGTTCCTATCGTCCCGGCGGTGTGCATCTCTTTGAAGCCGCGCCAGATTCCGCATAGGGCTTCGGCGTATCCGGTGGGCACGATCACCGAGGTCGGGGCTTTCCAGCCGAGTTGTTCGGCGAGTTCGAAAGCGATCGTTTTGTAGCCTTCGACGGCGACAGGGTTACCGGTGGCCGGGGCTGTGAAGTTCGAGAACGGGTACCACCCCAGTTCGTGGACCGATCGTTCCACCAGGTCCCAGCGGCGGTCCCCGGGCACGATGACCAGATGCGCTCCGTACGCCGTGACGGCGGACCTGACCGGCGCCGGCATTCCCTCGTGGGTGATGACCACGCAGGGCAGGCCGGCCCTGGCGGCGTAAGCGGCCGCGGACAGGGCATGGTTGCCGCTGGAGGAAACGACCGTTACCTTGGCGCCAGTGGAGGCTGCGTGGGATGCAGCCACGGCGCAGAGCCGGTCTTTATGGGACCACGTCGGGTTCTGGGACTCGTCCTTGAGGTAAACCTTGCGCCCGGCACGGTCGATAACAAGCAGCGGCGTGTTGCCCTCACCGAGGGTGACTTCGTGGCCGCGGGCCAGCGGGGGAAGACTGGCCCGCCACCGCCAGATCCCGCCACGCCGGTCATCGGGCACGGGCGGGACGAAGGCTGGGTACTGGTCCTCGTCGAGCTCGTAGTTGGCCCGGAATCCGTCTCGCCGGCAGGCCGGGCAGCCCTCAAAGATACCGTTGCCGGCGGCGTCCGCCGAGCAACGCACACACCGGATGTGAAGGGAAGGTGCAGGACGTGCGTCCGTTTCGGGTGCACTGCTGGATCGGGTTTTCAAAGTACTTTCCTCAGGTCGTGGTTGTCTTGCCGGATGAAGGCGCTGCTGAGCTCGGCGGCGCAGTGGATCACGTCGTGGGTCATTTCCTGCAGTTCGGTGGCGCTGACCAAACCGATCGCGAAGCCGTTACTGACCGCGGCCACCGGGCGTCCCAAGGGGCCAAGTACCGGGGCGGCGATGGAACCGACCATCTCGTAGTGTTCCCCGCTGTTCATTGCATACCCGGCCTCCCGGGCACGTTCCAGGCGGGCCATGATCGCCTCAACATCGGTGACAGTGTTTGGTGAGAGACGCTCCAACGGCTCACGCGAGAGCAACTCCCGGGCTTCCTCCGGCGGCATGTGTGCCAGCAGGATCGTGCCCATCGCGGTGGTATGGGCATAGGTCCGGGTCCCAGGGGTCGCCCGGATCTGAATCGGGCCAGGAGCCTCCACAGCGGAGAGGTACGTGATGTGCCGGCCATGCAGCACACCCAGATACACCGTGTGCGCCGTCCGCGCAGCCAACGCACGCATCGGCCCCATCGCAGCTTCCTCCAACGCCCGGTGCAACGGATACAGACTGCCCACCTCGAACGCATGCAACCCGATCCGGTACCTCCCATCCGCCTCCCGCTCCAGGAACCCCGCAGCAGCCAACGTCTGGGCAATCCGGAACACCACCGTCTTACCCAACCCCAACCGCCGCGCCATCTCCGCCGCCCCCAGACTCGGCGTACCAGGCCCAAAACAATCCAACACACTCACAGCCCGCTCCACCGACTGCAAAGAACCCCTCCGCGCCCCCTCCGGGCGATTAGTTGATTCACTCACGCTTTTCACCTCCATTCCGCATAGCGCTATGTTGAACCGCATATCGGTTTACAGCGTCTCAAGCATATTGGCTCGGTGTCAAGTGGGGACACATTCGGGGTTGCAGTGCCAAGCATCTGCGATGTTCGTAAGTGAGGAATCCCGCAGGCCAGCGATATGCGACGGCGCCCAGGCCGCATGGACGCGCACCCCCTTCCGCGCCGGCCCCCTCTTGACATCACACTCTCCGGGGAGTGAACTTAGTCAAGTTCCGCAATTAGCAGTAGCAAACCGATATCCGGAAAGATGCAAAGATGAAAGACGGAGAATTTTCGTTCAACGCGATGCTCGCTTTGGCCGCGGTTGGTGTGGTTTGCCCTGATGGCAGCGGAACGACCAGGCACCATAACCCGAGGGTCAGGCAGGCCTATCCGCTGTCGCCTTCGTACGACTGCATCACAGGCAGAAGCCTGACGATGGAACCGCTTCGGGAGAAGTCCACCTCTGGTACTGCTCCGTGAGCTACCCCCCGACCGCGGCACCGGCGCATAGGTGCGCTGCCGCACCGCCGTCGGACTCAAGACCAAAGTCAAGAAGAAAGAAAGACCAAACCGTGACGCAAACCCACCAGCAGACCAACGGAGACTTCACTACCGCGCTCCCAGCCTCGGAGTCGCCCGGGAAGGCCGTGGACGAAAGCCTCCTGCGCTCCATCGCTCAGCGGGTTCTTTGGACCTCGACAGCTATCGTCGACGCTGCCAATCGGGGTAGGCCCAACCCTTCCGGAGTAAAAGTAGGTGGCCATCAGGCCTCCAGCGCGTCGATGGTGGATATCATGACGTCGCTCTGGTTCGCAGAGTTGACCAACCTCGACCGAGTGTCAGTGAAGCCGCACTCCTCCCCTGTACTCCATGCCATTAACTATCTGCTTGGTGAACTGGACGCTGCGTACCTACCCCGGCTCCGGGAGAAGGGCGGACTCCAGAGCTACCCGAGCCGGCAGAAAGACCCGGACACTGTCGATTTCTCCACCGGCTCTGTTGGGATTGGTGCCACGGCCCCCTTGTGGGCCGCCCTCGCTCACCGGTATATCCGTGATCGTTTCCCTGACACGCACCGCGCCGGTCGGTTCATCAGCCTGTTGGGCGACGCCGAGTTGGACGAAGGTGCCATTTGGGAAGCCGTTGCCGACCCGTCCGTCTCCAAGCTCGGCGAACTCCTCTGGATTGTTGATCTCAACCGCCAGTCCCTGGACAGGGTGGTGCCGGAGATGCAAATCCAACGACTCCAAGGAATGTTCTCCGCCGCTGGTTGGCAAGTCATGACCTGCAAGTGGGGCCGCGCCATCTCGGAAATATTCGAGCGGCCCGGCGGCGAGGCATTCCGCCAACTCCTCGAATCGATGCCCAACGAAGAGTACCAACGCATCCTCCGCAGCCCGCGGCCCGAAGTACGCACGCGCCTTTTGGCCAACCGAAACAACGAGTCTGTTCAGCAGCTGCTGGACGAACTCAGCGACGCTGAGCTCGCCGCATCGCTTCGCGACCTTGGCGGGCACGACATCGGCCTGCTGCTGGACACATACGCGGCAGTGGACGACCACCGTCCCACAGTGATCTTTGCCTACACCGTAAAAGGCAAAGGCCTGGCCACCGAAGGGCATCCGAACAACCACTCGGCACTGCTCACCGAAGGACAAATGCGCATTTTGGCGGAGCAGTCCGGCGTCTCGCTTGAGGAGCCGTGGCAGCGCTTCGACCCTTCGAGCCGAGAGGCGGCGCTCTGCCTCAAACGTGCCGAGGCAGTGCGGCGCCCATCGTATTCGATACCGTCCAGCGAAGAAGTTCCCAAGGAGCTTCCGTGGCATTACAAGCAGACGATTTCGACACAGGCGGCTTTGGGACGATTCCTCTCCGACATCCATCGTGCTGCCCCCGAGGTGGCGAAGCGGATAGTGACCTGCAGCCCTGACGTGGCGTCTTCGACCAACCTGGGCGGGTGGATCAACAAAACCGGTGTATGGGCTGTCAATGATCGCCGGGACTGGTTCGCCGACGATGCCGAGCGGGTACTGAAATGGTCCGAACGCGTTACCGGGCAGCACATCGAACTTGGCATCGCGGAGGTGAACCTCGTCTGCATGGCAGGGGAACTGGGAGCGACGTGGAGCCGCTGGGGTCAGCCGCTGATCCCCATCGCTACAATCTACGATCCCTTTGTCTCCAGGGCACTCGAACCTTGGTCCTACGGAATCTACGCCGGCGGTCAATCGATTCTGGTTGGCACCCCGTCCGGCGTAACACTTGCCCCCGAAGGTGGGGCCCACCAGTCAATCACCACTCCGTCAATCGGTCTTGAGCAGCCCGGGTGTGTCGCGTGGGAACCGGCATTCGCCCAGGATTTGGAGTGGTGCATGCTCCAGGCGATGGCAGCCATCGGCAAACCCGAGGGAACCTCCGCCTATTTCAGGTTGACGACGCGGCCCCTTGATCAGAGCCTCGCTGCCCTTCCTGAAGACCCAGTACTGCTCGAACGACGTCGAGCTCACGCGGTGGCAGGCGGCTATCGGCTTGTTTCTGCTCCTGCTGAAGAAGTCACGCTCGTAGGAGTCGGGGCCATCATGCCCGAGGTCATGGCTGCGGCCAGCAGGTTGGAAGAATTCGGAGTACGGGCAGGTGTCGTCTGCCTCACAAGCCCTGATCTGGTGTTCCGTGCCCTCCAAGAGCGAGGCAAAGTGGGGACGAGCAACCGAAGCGGCATCGCGGACATTCTTTTCCCACCGTCCAGGAGAACCCCGTTGGTCACCGTCCTGGATGGCCACCCGCACACTCTTTCCTTCCTCGCAGGACTCCGCGGCGACCCTATCCGGTGCCTCGGAGTGACCGAGTTCGGCCAATCCAGTGACCTGTCCGACGCCTACAGGCTCCACGAAATCGACACGGACTCAATAGTCTCTGCGGCCTTGGACATCACCGGCTACGACGGTTCCCGAATACCCCCTCGAACCCAGACGAAATAAAGATAGCAATGAAAACACACAGCGGAACATCGTCATTAGCGGCCGCCACCTGCACCAAGCGGACTTGGCACACTCCCTGGAGCGCGCCGGTGTCATTCTTGAAAACAAGAGGTTCTAACTGATGACCGTCTCGGCACAGCTCGTCGACTCACAGCCAGCACAAACCCGTAACCTGCCGCGGCAGGGCACGGGGGCCGATTCCGTTGTCTGGGCACTCGAGGCGTTAGGGGTGGACATCGTCTTCGGAATCCCCGGCGGCGCCATCCTACCGGTCTACGATCCATTAATGCAGTCCTCCCGTGTGAGGCACATTCTTGTCCGCCACGAGCAGGATGCCGGGCACGCCGCCGCCGGCTATGCCCAAGCAAGTGGGCGGGTGGGCGTTTGCATGGCCACATCAGGACCTGGAGCGACAAACCTGCTTACTCCTTTGGCCGATGCCCACATGGATTCGGTCCCCGTCGTCGCCATCACCGGGCAAGTCAGCAGTTCCTTGATCGGCAAGGATGCCTTCCAGGAAGCGGACATCATCGGTATGACGATGTCAGTGACAAAACATGGGTTCCATGTCACTGAGGCAAGCGAAATTCCCAGGGCGCTGGCCGAGGCTTTCCACGTCGCGGCCAGCGGTCGGCCCGGCGTGGTCGTGGTCGACATTCCCAAGGACGTGCTACAGGAATCAACCGAATTTAACTGGCCTCCGGTCGTGGATCTGCCAGGCTACTCGGTCCCCACCTCACCCCCGCAGTCCAAAATCCGTGAAGCGACGGAGCTGATCAACTGCGCGGAGTCCCCGGTCCTCTATGTCGGCGGCGGCGTCATCAAGGCCCAGGCCTCTCGCCAACTCTTGGAACTGGCAGAACTCACGGGGATCCCGGTCGTCACGACCCTCATGGCCAGGGGCGCATTTCCCGACAGCCACCCCCTGCATTACGGCATGCCTGGAATGCACGGATCCGTGGCCGCCGTGGCTGCGATGCAGCGCAGCGATCTGCTGATCGCGCTCGGGGCTCGTTTCGACGACAGGGTCACCGGCCGTCCTGAGTCCTTTGCCCCCACAGCCCGGGTCCTGCACATTGACATCGACCCTGCCGAAATTGGAAAGAACCGCCGGGCCGACGTCGGAATTGTCGGCGACTGCAGGGAAGTTCTTCGTGCGCTTCTGAAGGCACTTGCCTTCGATCGCGTAACTTCCCCAAGGCCCGAGCTCGCCGCATGGCGCACTTTCCTCGACAGCACCCGGGCCTCATATCCCACGGGGTACGAGTCCAGCGCCGGGCCACTCATGGCACCTCAACTCGTCATTGAAACCATCGGCAGGGCTACGGGATCCGACACCATCTACGCAGCTGGCGTGGGGCAGCACCAGATGTGGGCCGCTCATCACATTGAATTCGAGCAGCCCCGAACGTGGTTGAACTCAGGCGGCCTCGGCACGATGGGTTACGCGGTCCCGGCCGCAATGGGGGCGAAACTAGCCTTCCCCGAACGCGAAGTCTGGGCCATCGACGGCGATGGCTGCTTTCAAATGACCGGCCGGGAACTGGCTACGGCTGCCATCGAGGGCATCCCGATAAAAGTAGCCATCATCAACAACGGCATGCTGGGCATGGTCCGACAGCTTCAGGCCATCCACTACGACGAACGATTCACCCAGGTGGACCTGGGCACACACCGGCAGCGCGTTCCGGACTTCGTCCTCCTCGCTGAGGCCCTTGGCTGTGCGGCGTTACGGTGCGAACGAGCGGAAGATCTTCACTCCGTCATCGAACAAGCCCGTTCCATCAACGATCGGCCTGTGGTGATTGACTTCGTCGTGAGCGACCAAGCCTTGGTGTGGCCCATGGTCGCCGCTGGTACAAGCAATGACCAGATCATGGCCGCGAAAGACGTGCGGCCGCTGTTCAACGAGGGGGACGACGCGTGAACAACATCGTCGAAGAAGGAGTCACCCGATGAAACGACGAAATACCACGTCCATCGCCAGCAACCCCGATTCCACTGTCCGCACCGGGGAACACTGCCCCCAAAGCGGATGGTGGTTCACCATCAACGCGGGGCTCAGATCCCACCCCGAACGAAAAACACAATACATAACGGAGGGAAGCTTGATGCCGGCCGTGAATGGATTCCCTGCCAAATGGTTCACAGCCCGGAAATGGGACTAGAGGCTGGGCGCGATGCTGATCCGCGACTCAGGCACACGCCATTGTCCGCGCTCTGGCATTCGAACGAGGGCAGGCGTAGCGTCTTTTGAGAGATGGCATCGCCGTCCGCGGCCTAACTTCAGGGACGAGTGCCAGGCATCGATTTCTTGGAGGGCCGGCATGGCTGGGTGGAATGCAGATACAGCAGCTGGTTCGTTGGGTCCCGGCGCACTCACCCTGGTGGAGGGATCATCATTCTGCATTTCCTCCCCCAACGGGGACATCTACTCGGAACAACCCCATGGCCTGTTCTTTCAGGACACCCGAATTCTCTCTGGGTGGAGACTGACAGTTAATGGCAAGCCGCTGGAGCCACTTGCAGCTGAGACGAAGGAGCCATACCGAGGGCTGTTCGTCGGACGTGTTCCCCGCTCCGATGGGCATGCCGACAGCCCCCTGATCGTAGAAAGGCTCCGCGAGCTCGGCGCCGGCGTTCAGGAGCAGGTCACCATTCGAAACCACTCCTTGGACCCCGCCGAGTGCATTATTTCCGTGATAGTCGAGGCAGATTTTGCCGATCTTTTCGAAGTTAAAGAGGCACGGCTCCAGCGGCGCTGGGACGAAACCCGCAACGTCGACGGAGACACGCTCAGTATTCAGGCCGCGTGGCAGGACCTGCGGAAGGGCGTCACGGTCCGTGCCAGCAGGGCAAGTATTACAGCGGAGGCGATTACTTTCCGGGTAGTTGTCCCACCGCGCAGCCACTGGAGTACGGTCCTAACGGTCACGCCTGGGGCCGGAAGCTCCACCGCATCAGCATCCTTCGGGCATTCTGACGGCGGCGAATTGTCCCCCCGGGACCGACGCCACCAGCAGTGGGTGGCGAACATCCCCGTGCTGAAGGTGGGAAACCGCTCCATCGAACGGACGCTGCGGCGCAGTTACGACGACCTTGGCGCCCTTCGCATCGAGGACCCGGACCATCCCGACCGCGTGGTGGTGGCCGCCGGGGCGCCCTGGTTCATGACCCTGTTTGGCCGCGACTCCCTCTGGGCATCCCTCATGGCTCTGCCGGTGGATCCATCCTTGGCCTTGGGAACCTTGCAGACGCTGGCACATCATCAGGGAAGGGTGGTTGATGCCATGAGCGAAGAGGAACCAGGAAAGATCCTGCACGAAGTCAGGCTCGATGTCTCCAGCGGGCTTTCCCTGGGCGGCAAAAGCGTCTACTACGGCAGTGTTGACGCGACCCCGCTGTTCGTCATGCTGCTCGCAACGGTTAGTCGCTGGGGATTCGCCAAAGAGACCATCGCCGCCCTATTGCCCCACGCCGACCGTGCCCTTGCCTGGATCCGGGACTACGGCGACAAGGATGGAGACGGATTCGTCGAGTACGAGCGCCTGAACGACAGGGGGTTGATCAACCAAGGCTGGAAGGATTCGTGGGACGGCGTCAACTTCGAGGACGGACGTCTCGCCGAGCCACCCATCGCGCTCTGCGAGGTCCAGGCCTTGGTGTACACGGCCTACCTCTCGCGTGCGTGGATGGCTTACGACGCCGGTGATGCGGCTTTGGGCGCGGAACTCGCCGACAGGGCGAGCCACCTGAAGAAAAGGTTCAACGAAGAGTTTTGGATGCCGGATCGCGGGTACTACGCCGTCGCCCTGGACGGCAAGAAACGACAGGTTGACGCGTGTGCGTCAAACATGGGGCAATGCCTGTGGCACGGAATCGTGGACGAAGAAAAGGCGCCCCTGGTGGCCGAACGGCTCATGTCCCCGGAGATGTTCAGCGGCTGGGGCGTGCGAACTCTGGCCAGCGATATGGGCGCTTACAACCCCGTCAGCTACCACAACGGCTCCGTGTGGCCGCACGACAACGCCATCATCGCGGCCGGCCTCATCCGCTACGGCTTCGTGGCCGAGGCACAGCGCATAGCCACAGCACTCTTCGAGGCGGCCGAGTACACCGAGGGCCGACTACCTGAGCTGTTTTGTGGCTTCAACCGAGATCTTCTCGCCGCACCAGTGCCGTATCCAACGGCCTGCTCACCCCAGGCCTGGGCTGCGACCACACCCATCAGATTGATCACGAGCCTGATGCGGTACGACGCGCACGTTTCCCGGGGTAGCCTGTGGCTGGATCCCGCCCTGCCGACGTCTTTCGGCGACCTCAACATCACCAACGTGCCCGTCGCCGGAGGCCGGATCACTATCGACATCGCCAACTCCGTTGCGACAGTCCAAGGGCTCCCGGAGGGAATGACGCTCCATCATGGGCACAGACCCTGGATGACCGAACTGGTTGCCCAAGAGGAGCACAGAGGAAGCGTTCAGTAGACAGTATGGGCCGGGTGCCGTTTCTTGAATTGTCAGCAATTTTGAATGCTGTTCCCTTTTGCTGTCGGCGGCTATGGTCCTGTAGGGGCGCATGGTCGCACGATCCATTAATGTCCTCTCATGGCTTCCCGAGCGCACCGCCAACCGGCGAAGCCGCTAAAGCCCGTCTGCGGAATACTTCCGGCGATGAGTTCCTGCCCACTGGGGTACCCGACGCCGGCAACATCGCACTGCTTCCTAACTCCAATGCCACGCTGAGGCCTGTGGATGGCCCCGGGTAGCAGTCAAAGTCGCCTTCAATTCAAAGACTTGCCAGTAACAGGACATTACGCATCCGGCCCCTGGTAAGGAAGTACTGCGTTCCCGGATCGATGACGCTGAAGCCAAGCTCGTGGTCACCACCGATGGCACCTACCGCCGCGGCAAGCCCTCGCCGCTGAAGCCAGCCGTGGATGGGTTTTCCTGGTCCGGCCCGATACTTTGCTCCGCCTCCGGGCGACATATGGGTTCTTATCAGCGTTTGGCAGCGACGCCGCCGTTCTCTGCGCAGCTCCACCGGTGATGGCAAAGCGCTTCCACAAGAAGTTGACTCAATGTTTAAGCTCCGACAAGCTTCCTCGCTACCCAAACAGAGCGGGCTTCAGAAAGTCGGCGGCGTCTTTCCTCCTTACGCCCAAGGGCCTTAAACCCAAAGAAGGATAAACGTCCGTTGACCACGCAAACCGACCCTCACACCTCTGGCATCCAAGGCCAACGCACCGTGAAATCATGCAGAGTATCCATTCAGCGCACATGAACTGGTGTGAACAGGCAGAGTTCCGGACATCAACCAAATAGAAAGCTTGAAGACGGCGATCGATGCATGGACCGGCTCATGACAGAGCTGAGATCGCAGTCCTCCGAACTCGAACGACTCCACGCCATCTACGAAGAACTCGAAGCCAGAAACGGGCTCCTCCACAACGAAGTCCTCCGCCTTAAGCGTGCCCAGCGAACAAACGTCCAAGACCTCGCCCGCGTGGCAGCCGTTTTGCTCCAAATTTCGCGCGCAAAAGGCATCGCCCTCGACTCAGTGACGCTCGACATCCTTCGTCGACGAGGATGGCTTCCCGCCAGGCCTCGCACGGGAGCACGGCCATGACGATGTCCATCGCCAGGCTCTCCGTCAGGTCAGGACTCAAGTACCTGTTCAAGTCCACGATGCTGGACGACTTCTCACCTACTCCCCCAGACACCATCAGCTACTACGTCAAGACGGGAACACCCCAAGGCTGTTGGCTGGGCGCCGGGCTCCACGGCATTGCCCGGGACCCAGGAGACAAAGTCAATGAATCCGAGGCACGTGCCATCTTTCAAGACGCAACCCACCCCGACAGCAAGGAACCGCTGGGGAGACCGCACGGGCAGCCACCAATCGACCAAAAGACCAATGATCACAACGCGACGAAGCACGCCGTTGCCGGCTTCGACCTCACATTCAGCGTTCCGAAATCAGTCTCCACGCTGTGGGCACTTAGCCCGCGACACCTCCAGGAGCAGATTCTGCAGACCCACCGCGAAGCCGTCGAAGCAACCCTGGCCTGGATGGAAGAGCAGGTCATCAACACGCGATCCGGGCGAAACGGAGTAGCCCACGTCGGCACACGAGGAGTCATCGCCGCCGCATTCGACCACTGGGAATCCCGCGCCGGCGACCCTCAGCTCCATACTCACCTTGTCATCGCGAACCGGGTCCAGCGCGTCACGGACGGCGCCTGGGTCACCCTGGACTCCCGTTCCCTCTACAAGGCCGTCGTCGCCGCCAGCGAACATTACAACGGCCTCCTCTTTGATGCCTTGCACACGAGCCTCGGCACAGAAACCGACATCCGAGCCCCAGCGCAAAACAGTCATAACCCAAGCCACCAACTCACTGGCATCGCAGAAGCCCTAGTCCGCGAATTTTCCAACCGTTCAAGGCTCATCGACATTGAGACCGATCGTCTGGTCGAACAGTGGACCACCGAACACAGCACTCCCCCGACCGCGACAACCACCGTGAGGTTGCGCCAGCAAGCCACCCTCTCGACTAGAACTCCCAAGACCGCTTCGCCGTCACCGTTACGGACCCTGTCCGCACAGTGGCGCGACAGAGCAAAGGCCAAAGGTTTTGATCCCGAATCCGTCGTAGCTTCCACTATTCGGCGATCACACTCTCGCCCGTTCCGCGTCGGCGACTTCACCCCCGACTGGATTGCCGCCGTCGGGCTTGTCACCCGACAGCGTGTAGCGGCCAAACGCTCAACCTGGAATCGCTGGAACCTGATCGCCGAAGGTGAGCGCGTGTGCGCTGAGATCCGCTGCGCCTCCCCTGCCGACCGCAATGGGCTGATCGATGCCGTGGCCACCGCGGCGGAGCGTATATCCGTGCCACTCAACGAGTATCAGTACGGTGTCCCCGCGGGTGCCGCTGATGATCTGCAATTCGCCGGGCGCAGCGTCTTCGATTTCCACGGGTCGCGCCTCTACACGGATGGGTCGACGCTCGCCTTTGAGGACGAAATCATGGCGGCGAAGAACGACGACGGCGGCCCGGCCATACCGGTCGATCTCACCTTCGAGACGCTCACCTCATACAGAAAGAGCGAAGGGTCGCTCCTGCACGATGACCAACTGGCGGCCGCGTCGGTTGTCCTGCTGAGCGGATGCAGTCTCGACGCCATCGTTGGACCGGCCGGGACCGGAAAGACGACGACCCTTGGTGCGGTCAAAGCAGCATGGGAGACGATGTACGGAATAGGCAGCGTTGTTGGCCTGGCGCCGGCAGCTGCGAGCGCCGAGGTTCTTGGCTCGGAGCTGCGCATGGTTACTGAGAACGTCGCTAAGTGGCTTCACGAGTCCGTCGGGTCTGGTGCAGCGGAGCGAGCAGGGCGGTTCTTCCACGCAGACGATCTACTCCGTACTGCCCGCGGCCCTAACGTTGTCCAACTTCAACAGCAGGTCGCTCGGCTGGCCGCGGAGCAGTCCCAATGGGTGTTTCAACCCAAACAGCTCGTAATCATCGATGAAGCCTCCATGGTCTCAACTCTTCAGCTCGCAACCCTGGCCCGCCAAGCCACGGAAGCCGGCGCCAAAATCCTCTTGGTGGGTGATCCAGCACAACTCGATTCCATCGACGCCGGCGGTGTCCTTGGCTGGCTTGATCGGCAAGGAAAGGCCGCCCGTTTGAGCACGATTTGGCGCTTCAAGCATCCGTGGGAACGGTCAGCTTCTCTTGGTTTGCGTGAGGGACGCGGGTCTGTGGTCGCAGAGTATGAGGAACACGATCGCGTAAGGCATGGCCACTACTCGGGCATGGTCGACCGTGCCTACTCCGCATGGCGCTCGGACGTCTTGGCTGGTTTTGTCTCGGTCTTGATTGCTCCTGATAACGAGACCGTCCAAATGCTCAATGAACGGGCTCAGACCGACCGTGTAAGTTTGGGCGACGTGGACGCGGAACGTACCGTGGTCCTTCGGGACGGGCTTAGAGCCGGTCGTGGCGACCTGGTGATTGCTCGCCGGAATGACAGATCGATCCGCGACGAACACGGGTCGTTCATTCGCAATGGGACACTTCTCGAGATCACGGACGTCAATAGGCCCCACGGTGCTCTACGAGCGACACGTAAAGACACCGGAGCGTCCATACTTTTGCCGAACAGTTATGTGGACGCGGCCCTCGAGCTGGGTTACGCCACCACGGCCCACCGCAGTCAGGGTCTCACTGTGGACACCGGCCACACCGTGGTGACCCCTGGCCGCCTCACGCGCGAGTTGCTGTATGTCAGCATGACCCGGGGCCGGCACTCCAACACGGCCTACGTGAGCGAAAATGACCCAGACGAGGACGAGGTACTGGACCCTAGCGCGCGTTCGAGCTGGCGGGTGATCCTTAGCGAGGTCCTCGCTGCTGAAGGTGCGGAACGAACGGCTCACGAGATTCGGGATCTCGAACGCACCCATGCCGACAGCCTCGAGCGTCTGAGCCGCGAGTACGACTACTTGGCCCAAATCGCCGCTGGTATTGAGCTCGCAAAGACTATCGACGGTCTAATGCCCGGCCGCTCCGAGGCTTTGCGCGAATCTCCAGCATGGGGCGCCGCCGTCGCTGCCTGGCGACGAGCCAGCAACGTCAATCGCCCCGGAGCCCTGCGGGCCTTGAACGAGGCTCTGGGCTCAGAAGCCATTGCACGGGACCTAGCGGCAGTTGCGCACGCCCGGCTACGAAGGTTCTGTTCGGCGATGCCCCAATCGCCTATTGATCCGTTGACTGAGCGGATGACGATAGAACGGCCAGACCTCGCAGCGTTGTTGGACCAAGTACGACGGCGGATTGGGAACCGTGCGGAACGCGTCGCCAAGGCGGCGCTACTAGAGGAGCCTGAATGGGCCACACAATTGCGCAAAGACATCGGGGCGGGTGCAGATCCGTCCGAGTCGGCAACGTTGATTCGCGAGGTGGCCGTGTATCGAGATCGCTGGGGCGTCAACGGTGCGACTCTCCCCCTTGGTCCGACTCCCGCGGGCTGGGAATGGGAACAACGCTCACAGTGGGACAACCTGCAGCGAGCAGTTAGCCAGGCCGCCACACCACAGCCCGAGGTTGAAGATGTCCGCAGCCTGTATGAGTTGGACTCCCAAATAAGCCTCACAAGCGCTGGCTGGCAGCTCTAAACTGGAAGCCGGAGCAATTATGCAGATGAACCCAGTCCTTAAGCCGAAAGTAGCAACACCCGCTCTGATTGTCGTGAGCGCAGTAATGCTGTTGCTTGCCGTGATTCTGGTGGTTCTAAGCTTCACGGTTTCCGGCACGGCCTGGTTGTTAGCCGCCCTCACGATCGTCTGTGTGGTGGTGCTGCTTTTCTGGGCCCAACGCCTTCGAAGCAAACGGCAGTGGCAGACCGAAACTGCAGCTCAATGGACGCGTCTTGAAAGCCTGAAGGCGGCTGGCGGGACCACAACCGAGGTCACAGTTCTGACCGTAGACGCCCTGCAGCCGACCGGCTCCTGGATCACTATCCGATGGAACCGTTTCGACTACATCCAACGGGCATGGATCGAAGCACTCGCCGAGCCCATCTGGCCAGGATCCGTTCTTCTAATCCGGCCCGACCCCGCGCAGGTACGACCGGGAGTTCCCTGGCCCGCAACCTACCGCATCAGCGGCGATCATGTCTTAGCGTGGGCGCCACTCGTCTAGTCGTCGCATCAGCCAATTCCCGCGTCAGTTCAGTCCCTGGGTGTGGCTGGCATATGCTCCTACGAAGCGGCCGCCAAGATCCTACAGCGGCCGCCCCCTCCACGCCTCCTGGTCAACCCGCTTTACCTGCGCAGCCGGGAACCACTGAACGTGATAGACCCGTCGCTCATCGACCCACTCCACCAGCCCAAAGGTCCTGGTGTACTTGATCGCCCGACCGAAAATCTCCCCCACACGAACCAGTGGTTGACTACCAGGCTCCAAGTCGATGATCTTCCCGTCGTCAGGTTTGGGGTGGCTCTTGTCGGCATCCATCTGGGCCATCATTCGGGCGAAAGCGTTGGAGTCTTGCTTTGGTCTCATAGCAACAAGATTAGAACATATATTCGAATCCGGATCGTGGGGACAAAGAAGAGCCCACGCCTCAACTGAACGAGACGTGGGCCGAGAACAGCAACGGCGAGTCAGGCAGTCATGTCATTCACCCGAGCTCCGTCTAAAGGGGATGTCACCACCGGCCCCTTCGTGGTGACGTTGTACGCGGGCCAGCCAGTCGCCGTCGTGGCTTGCGGCCCGGTTGCCTCCACGGCGGCCTCTGGCTCGGACACTGCTGCACGGGCCGATCGTTGATACGTCGCGGTACCAAACCGAAGGTCCGGGCCAATCGTGTCAGCGATGATCCGCCGAGCTTCACGTCGTTCGCCGTCCTTCTCGTACGCGCGGAACTCAAGCTCTCCCGAGACTGTCACAGGGTCGCCCTTCTTGAGTGAGGTAGCGGCGTTCTCCGCAAGCATTCGGAACGCAGACACGTTGTGGAAGACCGGCTCGCCATCCCTCCAAGTGCCATCCGGGTTCTGAATTCGCTGGTTCACGGCAACGCGGAGCTTCGCGTGCGGCGTTCCGGATTCACCGATCGTCAGTTCGGGATCTGCGACCAGGTTCCCTGCGATAGTGATGGGGATCTTTGTATTCATAGTGGGTTACCTTCCTTAGTCGACGGGCCTCTCCCGACGGACATCTCGGCGTTCAGGGACCAGCAATCTCCGGGCCGTTCAATGACGCGCTCGGTCCAGGGACGCCGGCATAGCTCGGAGTGGCTGCAACGGACAGGTCAGCACTGGCGGCAGCGAACTTGCCTCCGAAACCAGGAGGATCTGAGACTGCCAAAATTCCCTTGGTTGCCGCGGTCACCCGCCCCAGCACCGACTTGGCGATGGCGACGCGCGACGTCGGCACTCGTCCCTCCGAGGAATCGTGCCGCATGTCCTTCTCCGCGCTGATCACCGCGTCGGCCCAGCCAGCCAAATAGGAGGCTGACTGCGGTCCACGATCGATGCCGTGAGCCCGCAAGACGGTATATGCAACCGATTCGGCTTCCACTTCCGCAAGCCCCCGATGGTTCGCGCTGCTTCCATATAGTCGCCCGAGGCGGTCGTCGGGTCCGTGCAGAAGGACGTGACCGAGTTCGTGGGCAAGAACCGCTACCTGCTCCTCGTCGTTCATCCAGAGACCAACTTGAATTCGACGAGCATCAAAGTCCGTGTAGCCACTTGTGTATCCGTGTTGGAATCCCGACACCTCAACCCGGAAGCCATGTTCCTTCGCGACTTCCCGGAGGGAACTCCACAGATCGCCTACGTCCGCTCCAGAGTGAGCACTCGCACGAGGCACCAGAAGCGGTGTCCCCTCGGTCTGGGTAACGTCAAAGACAGCCTGCCCGCGCCAACCGGTGATGACGTTCTTCTTGCCGTTGCTGACGGCGTCAACAGGTACCGTCTGATTCGCTGGCAGGAGCTTGCGCTGTCCGTCCGCCAAGGTCAGTTCCTGCATCGAGGCTGTCCTGGGCGCGATTATCCAGAGCGCGTGCTCTCCGCGCAGAACCGTTCGGCCATGCCGGGCCCACTCTTTGTATCCAGCCACCAGAGTCGGCTCTTCGGTGCCGCGTTGTGCCATCTGCATCATCAGCAGCGCGACGTTGCCCCCCGAGTACCGCCACAGTGTTGCGGAGGCGTCGAGGAGGACTTGCCAACGTGCAGGCGACTCGATGGCTTCCTCAAGTGCCGCGTGAAGTCCCTTGGTCAGATCAGCTATGCGTTCTTCTGGTGACATACGAACGTTAGACGGCGGTGCGGCGGCTTCTTCAGCCCCGCTTGCGTCAGCATTCAGTTCAGATGCAGAGGCCACGAAAGCCATCCTTCGTTATCCTGAGACAGCCCCAAGTAGGGATCACCTATTCATGTCGCGCGAAAGAAGCAACGGCGTGACGAAATCAGCTGCGGATCTGATGGGTGCCCAGCTTCCAGTCCTCGAAGTCCGGCTCGGCCGGCACTAACCTCAGTACTGGCTCCTTGTGGCTCTGAAGCCCGACGCATCCGGCGGTCCGCGTGTGGGTTCGGAGACGCTCGACGCCGTGTGGCAGCCTTTCGTGAAACGCCAGCGGCCCGAATCCCGAGTCGTCCGACGCGAAGGAAGCCGCTTCCGCCCGCTGAAGCGCATACAACTCGGCCACGATCTCCGAGTGCCGCCACCAACAATCCGGCACCACCGACGTCGTCAGCTGATACGTGGCAACAAACCACCGGACCCAATCGAAGAGGCTCTGCCACACCACTTCGGCCTGTTCAGAGGACATGTCCCGCCAACGGTGGGTAACCCCTGCTTGGCGCGGGGCCGGCTGGAATGAAGACCGGAACAGTTCCGCGGTTAGTTCATCGTCTAAGTCAGGCACCCGCCCCACCTCGAAGTCAGAGTCATCCGCCTGGGTGCTCATGAATCAGCCTCGCCGTTCACTTCTTGCCGGCTCAGATGGCCGGCAGCCAGCTCTCGCTCGGTCTCCAACTTCGAACGCCCCAGCTCAGCGGCGTCCTTACGCTTATGCCAGTCACGGAGGTCCAGAAGAATTGGCCTTGTCCGGCGCCCGAGCATGAGCGCCGTACCAACAGGAAGGCGTCGGATCTCGTCCAACCTAATGACAGGACTCTCCCTGATCTGTTCGCCGTCCTGCCGGCCCTGAGATGACCACGAACGAGTGTTGAGAACGAGGCTCCGCTCCCCCAGTAGACCAGCCAGCGAGCGCAGGTCAGGCTCGTCCGATCCTCCACCAAAAATCACTTTGATGATCGCGGAATCCCAGATGGTGGCGGCTTCCTCGATTGACCATCCACTCCGTGCCTGTGAAAGGGACTGCAGAACCACGAGAGTTGAAATGCCGATACCACCACCATCAGAGAGCACCACAGGCAAACCGGGCCACGGCGACAGATTCGCTATTTCATCGAGGATCAACGAAAGCGGTGGATCGAGGCGACCTCCAGGCGACACAAAGGCCAGCTCACGCGCCGCGTTATCGATGTCGTCAATCAGAGCCGACAGGTAAGGGCCAGCGGCCGCAGCTCCAGAGCGGGTGCCGATCAGGTATAGAGTCCCCCGTTGCCTGATGAAGCTTTTGGGATCAAACTCTTGAGCCTCGTCTTGTGGGTCCAATGCCGCCAACACCCTCGGAGATGAGAGTGGAGCCACAGCCGCAGAAACCCCAATCCAAGAGTTGGACGTGTTCCGCGGGTCGTCTTCCAAGATCCCCATCAGATCTGCCTGCCACCCCAATGCCGCACCTGGACGCCCCAAAATATCCAGCGCCTCCCTGGCCAACACTGCACTGGACGACCATCGACGGAAGGCTGCGATGCCCTGCCCTGACAGCGCGGCCGCATGGAGCAGGCACTGCAGCACGATCAGCGAGCGCTTTTGCCATGCTGCATTCTCGCCCTTCATCTCGGTATCTGCGGTGATGACGAGCGCCCGTCTGGTGGCGATGTCCGGGTCACCGCAACCACGCACCGGCGACCAACGGAGAGTCGATGGCAGGCCCGACATGCCCTGAGGGTCAAAGACTGTCACTGGCCGCCCATCGGACATCCGCGCTCGCATCGTGACCACCAGATTGTCGGCTCGCGTGGACGTTGTAACAACAGCGCCGGGCGCGTCGAGTATCGCGTTGATGACGACATATAGGCCCTTGCCCGACCGTGGAGCTCCCTGAATAACCATCGACTCTTCTGTCGAAACATGGATGGTCACTCCACGGGAGCGCCCAAGTGTCCACGAAACATCATGAATGCTCGGCTTGCGAAGGCCAGGCCGAGTGTATTGCCCACGCTTGCGAACCGCTCTGGCTCCGAAGTCCCGAAGTATCTCCGCCCGGCCAGCCACCCCGTCCCGGCTCAGGATGTCTTGGCGTAACCACGCGCCGGACTGCTTCCAGGTTCTCCACGCGAGGGCCGCCGCGGCTGCGAGCGCTGCAAGCAACGTGAGAACTGCACCCACGATCCACCAGATTGCCCCGACATCTAAAGTGCAGTTACTTGGGGCACCAACGATCCAGTCCTGGCGGCCGGCGAACAGGCCGATGCCCGCCGCGGGGTTGAAGAACGACGGCGGCCTGCCGCCGCAGTGCCCAGCGCCGGCAAGGTGGGCGGCTGCTTGGACCAACAGGCAGAAAGCCATGTAGCCGGTCAACGCCCAGAGGCCCGCTGAGACCAAAGGACTGCTGCTTCCCGGCCGCGCCCTCACAGGTGCATCCGGTCATCAGTACCGAAGACTTCCAACTCGTCTGTGGTCACACGATTAGCGACGATGAAGGATCGGTTCCCGACCTTCCAGAGCCCGACGCCCTTGGGAAGGTTCTCGACGTGCTCGCATTCAGCTTCGGTGAGACCAAGGGCGTCCTTGGTCAGCCGCATGGCGTCATGCTTTTGGCGATAGATGATGCGGGTGTCCGCCTCTGTCAGCAGCCCCAGGGCCTTCTGACGATGGCCACTGGTGCTATCGCCGATCTCATTAAGGTCAGCCACTTTATGCATGATCAGGAGGTTGGCAATCCCGTAGGTTCTCGCGAGGCGCCATTGCTCGCTCATCTTGGCCAACATGTACGGATCGGCGAGCATCCGCCAACCTTCGTCGTACACCACAAGCCGCTTGCCGCCGTCGGGGTTTGTCACTGCCGCCTCCAGCCACGTGGCACTGCAGGCAGCGGCGAGGGACAACGCCTGCTCGGACGCGCCGATAAGTGCGGACGTATCCATGACCATCATTGGGGCATCGGCGTCGAAAGCCACTGTGGACGGCGCATCGAACATGCCTTCCAAATCGCCAGAGACAGTGCGCCGCAGCGAGTGACTGACTGCCGCTCCGCCGTCTTTGCCGACAAGGGCGAACGTTTCTGCGGAAGGGCTCAAGAGGTGATCCAGCACCATAGGAAGGGTCGGCGTAGAGTTTTCGGCGGTAGTTTCCATGAGAGCCATGTCGAGAGCCGTGTGCTCAACAGGATGCAACGGTGTTCCCTGACGCATGAGCGACACCAAAGCCACCAGCAGTTGCCGACGCCGCTGCCGGACGACAGCCTTCCACTGAGTGTCCGAAAGTGAAGTGGGCCGAGAACCTGCGTCCAGAGGATTCACGCGAGCCGTGCGACCCGGACCAACGGAAATGACCTTGCCGCCCACAGCCTTGGCCACGGCAACCCATTCGCCCTTGGGATCAGACGCAACAGCCGCTTTCCGTCCCAACGTTATGGAGCGGGCAACCAGCGACTTCCCACACATGGACTTGCCCGTCCCTACCGTTCCAATCACGACGATCGAAGGACCGCTGATGATTCCTTTGTCGTACAGGATCCACGGATCGTAGGAAAAGGCTCCCGAGCCAAAGACGTCAGTTCCTATGTAAGTTCCTTCGTGGCCAAGTCCTGACTCCGTGATGAAGGGATAGGCCGCCGCGAAGGTCATCGTTGAGGCACGGTGAGGTGCTGGCCGCAGTCTATGCGGACCCCATAGTGACTGCGGTTCCCTGCTCCCCCAATCGCCGACCAGGCGCTCGCGGTCCGCATGACTCTCGGCTCCCTCATCGGGTCGTTGGAACAGTCTTCTCTTCAGCAGGGCCTCGCCACTGCGTTTGCCCCGCCTCTGGCGCTGCTCCCTGCGAGTGCCCGACGGCGTATACGTCACCTCTTGCTTGGTGAGACTCATTGGAGTCCCCGTCCCAAAGGAAGTCCGCCGGCAATGAAAGCCGCCCACTGCTGTCCCGCCAGCAGCCGCAGTTCTACGAAGGCACCTGCAGCCGCGGACTCCAACTCATGACGGTGCCGGGCAAGGTCTTCCAATGATGAAGCAGTGATCGTAACGAACGCCGTCGGCCGGACATCCCCATGACCAGCGACAATCTCTTCTTCACGTTGGGACACTTCCTCCTCCTCGGCGCGCTGCTCGCGTGTCGTCGGCCTGTCAAAGCGCGCATTGATCCGCCGACGGGTTTCATGAGCCTCTTGCGCTGATCGAATGTCCCTCAACGCCTCCAGCGTCGGAACTGCGCGAATCACCTGCGTGACGGTGTGCCGGAAGTCGCCAACGTAGATCAGAGGATGAAGGAACCCGGGATACACCTTCTGCCTGGGCCACTCTGCCACCCAGAACGTTTGATGGAATCCCGAATCGGTTCGGAGATAGGTCCAGTGCTCTTCGATGGCCATGGGCCCAGAACTCGCTCGTGGTGTCGAAGAAGCCTCGTCTAGTGCTTTGCCTTCGGGCATGCCAGCGCGCTCAGCAATAGCTTCCGGGTCAAAGGAGCCTCGGAAGACTTCGAGTAGCCGTCGCTCCGACAGCCACTCTTCGACGTTGACGCCGTGGGTCGCCAGAGCTGTCGTGATTGCGCCAACCTCCAGTCTCAGCACCCGTTCAAGACCGTTCTTCCCACCACCTGACTCTTTGATCCGGCGACGAGATTTGGATGTATCAACGACGAGAGACAAGAGAACGTCATGGCTCATGGCGGCCCCTGCCGCAGAGATCAGGTCTTGATAGGCGGCGTGACCCCACGAACCACGGTTGCGCTCGCCGTTCGCCGAGGGAACCGTTCGGTCGTAGAAGTCCTGGAGCGCAGACGACGGGTACGGAACGGTGTAATCCTGAACGGCCATGCGCGCTATGTCCGACCGCTGCGCCAGCCCGGCTTGCACTCTCGACCATGCCTGTGCAGCCCACGCCTTGTCATCGTCATCAAGCAACGCGAAAGACCTGGTGCTGCAACGCAATACCGCCGTTGCTTCCTTGGCTTGAGGGTCAACGATGACGCACTCGCCCCGGCCCACCGGCTGAAGCTTGAGGTTTCCCAGTCCGCCCGGCAGGGCAAGCTGCCCAGCCTTCACAGGCCGCTCGGGTCGAATAAGGTACTGAGTCTGCCCCAGAACGCTCCGCACGAAAAACAGCGCAATGAGGGTGCCCCAAATTGGATATGGAATGCGGGAGTACTGAAGCAATCCGAAAAGCACCAGCGGCAGCCACACGGGAACTGTCGCCATGAGGCCAACAGGACCGCCAGCAGCGGAAGCAATGATTGCCGAAAGGACGCCAGCTGCCACCAGCGAAAGCTGGTACCACTTCAGCCCCATGAAGATTCCGCGGCGTTCGTACCTGGGGAACTTGACGGGCTCCAGGGCCCGCGAATCATCACTCATTGGTCTTGTCCGGTGGTAGTGGTCTGTAGGTGTTCTGGCGCTTGATCGGCGGCAGTTCGGACGCGGGCAAAGCGCTGCTCGGGCTTCTCACTTCGGGAACACGGGGGGCACGACTTTGGGACCCGTTTGTACTGTTACCGTGCGGAACCGGACCGGGCCGGGATTGGCTGGAAGCCGTCGCCCGACCACGGGAATCGACGACCTGTCCATCAACAACTGATGCGTGTGCATCAGGTTCTCCGTGGGGAGCCAGCCCACCACGGAACGCAACTTCGCCGCCTGAGTGGTGTACCGGCGTCGTACTCGTCAAACTGCGCGGCAACGGAACCGAAGGCGGCAGCACTCGGGTGGGCATGTCCCTGCGGCTCGACGGAATAGGTCGGGCAATCGAGGACCGGGCCATCATGGAGGCGATAGTGAGGCGGCCACCAAGCTGCCGGCTGATCTGGCGATTGGCGACGCTAGAGCTTCTGGTCAGAACGTGCCCGCCACCGGCGGTCTGTGCCGCGGCGGCAAGTTCCCCGCCGGCGAAGCTGACCAAGCGCAACGCCATGAGGGGCGCACCACAGGCGAGGACCATGCCGACCGTCCCGGCCGCTAGTCCAGCGAACGACGTCGAATCAGCGAACAGTTTGATGGCTGTTGCAAGCACCGTGGCCGCTAATGGTTTCGCCAGTAGAAGCGCGACGACGATTTCGCACCACCGTCGGGCCCAGGCCTTCGACTTCTCCCATGGCAGCATCATGAGGGCGACCGGAGCTACCGCGGCGAGGACGGCCAGGGCGAACGTCCTGAAGATCATGGAGCACATGAGGATGAACGCCAGAATCCAAACCACGACGACGGCCATCACCGTGACGATTGCCCCGCCGACGGCTCCGCCCTGATTTCCGGGCGCCAGGGAAACGACGTTCCATTCGCGGTCGGAGCCCGCTGGGGCTCGTTCGAATCCGAAGAGTCGCATAAACACGAGGTATGGATCGGTTCCGATGGATTCCAGCAAAGCCGCGGCGGCCTCGTCGCTGACCCGGGTGAGCTGCCGAACCACATAGACGGCCGCAGCCACGAGCGGAACTGCCGCGGCTCCCCCAATGAGTGCTCTCAGCAGACGGCGTGGTTGCTGGCTGATCAGGCCGGACAGGAGCTGCAGGATCATCACAACGACGAGCGGCGTCAGCATCACGATGACCCACCAGTTAGTCAGTCCGCCGATCGCTGTCCACTGGGAATCGTCGACCTCCGAAACAGTGAAGGCGCCGGTGATGAAGCCCCACATCCACGACGCGATGTTCTGCAGGACGTTCGCGAAGATGGACGTGATGGAGCCTTGGACGCCGTCGTTGGCTTGGGAGACCAAACCGCATCCGGGCGGCCACCAGCCGTTGAGGTCGCAATCGACAGGCATGGTGTCTCAGAAGCCGAGCGGGAACGCCGTCTGCGACCAGAGGATGTAGCCGTTGATGCCGCCGAGGATCGCGGCGACCGGGCCTGTCCAGAGCAGGATCACTCCTCCGCCGGACGCGAGCCGCGATGATTGGCTCAGCTTGCCGGCCAGGAGCATTGCCGCTCCAATGATCGCCACGATGGCGATGACGATGAAGGCTCCGACGAGGATGCCCCCGCCGATCTGCTTCAACGACTCAAGAAAGGGGAAATTCGCGTTTGGTGTGATCCCAGGATCCACCGCTGCCAGAAACATCTGGTGCTCCATCCGGTCGTCGTCCAATGGAATGAGCTGATTGGGCTCACGACTTCATGGATGTTGAGGGATGGAACGACATGACGTGGCGACAAACACCGTTCTGGGGGACCCCAGAGACAAGGTCGATGAATGTACAGTTCCCCCAAGAACGGCTAGCCCGGCTGATGCGGCTCGCTCAGGTCTTCAGCCGACAGCACGGTGAGAATCGACCTACGCAGCAACGTCCGCGCTTATCAGCGAACACTCCGGGCAGGTCTGAAACTCCTTCGCCCAGCGACACGATGCTGTCCATTCGTCAGTGTGGCTTACAGCGTTCGGCTCCAAGAAGTGGGCCAATCGACGGAGCTGAGATGCGTAGTCCTTAATCTGCACCACGCTGGGATAGACGAAGTCCGCGTGGCTGGCTTCGTCCAGTAAATACTCTTTCCTTCGATCGATTGAATCAAGCAACCGAGCCATTGGCTGTTGGGCACTACGATGCCGCGGCGAGCCGCACTCACTGTGGATTTGCTCGATTTCTCTTACTACTCTGGCCACGTCGTCAAATGCGGCACCGGCGCCCCTCTTGTCTATGACGTCGTGAGCCGCCATGTACCCCAGACCTAGCGGTCCAAGGACGAGATGGATGTCTTTGACAATCATCTCGAGCGCCTGCCGAAGTTGGTTGCCCGCTGCGCTTCGCAGCCATAGCCTGTTTCCCTCGTCTGGGTGCTGCGACAACAGAGTCTCGACGCGTTCGAGATACTGACGGGCTGATCGGGGTACTACAACAGCTTGGGGTGGGACGACACTGTTATTCACTTCGATAACCAATTGCGAAGTTGTTGGCCAGCGGTGGCCATGGTGGCGCCAGAGCTCGCGAACAAACTGATCATCGTGAGTCAGTACAACAACCTGCCTTCCGTTACCAGCGTCATTCGAGAGCAGTCGAGCGATTCCATCTCCAGCCAGTTTGTCGCGGGTTAAGTGATCCAACATGTCGGTAGGATCATCGATAACGACCGGCTGGCCTGGTGATTCGCGCTCTAGGGTTGCCAGATGAGCCGCCAAACCGAGCATGTCCAGTTGCGAGTCGGAAAGCCGTCCAATGGCCTTCACCTTCCCAGTTCCGGATACAAACAAGTCCAAGGCGGTTCGGCCAGAGGTAGCTCTCGTTGATACACGAACTCCGGGCGTTCCGTCCGGTGCGAGACGGACCATCCACTCGTTGATAGGTTTGGCCAGCAGGCTGCACCGATCGCCGATTGTTTTGTCCAGATGCGTTTTGAGGGCCGCTGCGGCGGCTTTGTAGGCAGCCGCATGTGCCTTCGACCGCCTAGTTTCCACGACTTTCTGAGCTATCCGTTGGGCGTTTAGGATGCGCCATTTAGCTTCTAGGGCGGGCGACCGTTCCGATGACGCCACAAGCTCCTGCCGAGCTTCGACTCGTAACTCCTCGCAGCGCATCGCCAAAGCTTCGAGCGTTTGCCGCCACTCCCCCAAATCATTCAACGATCTGAGTAACGAACGCATATCTTCGACCATCAAAGAGCTCTTGGCTTTGGCTTTTCCTTCCACCAGACTTTGGGCCGCGGCGCTCCAACGAATGGACCTCTCATAAAGTTCGATGTAGGAAGACTGAAATGCGCGACCTTTTGTCAGCGCTGGTCGAAAAGTGAGCCGTTTCGTGGGTTGAAAACTGAGCCACGTTGACGTGGTTATTCTCCCGTATTTTCCGGTCTTGTCGAGGGCAGTGAGTCCGTTTGTGTGTGTTTGAGCCGGTAACTGGAGCCTTTGAGGGTGATGACCTCGGCGTGGTGAACGATTCTGTCGATCATGGCCGAGGCCACGACCTGGTCTCCGAATACATCACCCCAGCGGGCGAAGGGCAGGTTCGAGGTCAGGATCAGAGATGCGTGTTCGTAGCGTGAGGAAACGAGTTGGAAGAACAGGTTCGCGGCGTCTTGTTCGAACGGGATGTAACCGACCTCGTCCACGATGATCAGCCCGTAACGACGCAGCCGGACGAGTTCCTGCGGCAACCTCCCATTCTGGTGCGCGGTTTGGAGCCGGGCGACCCAGTCGATAGCGGTAGCGAACAAGACCCGGTGGCCCAGTTGCGCGGCGCGTAGTCCCAGCCCGGTCGCGAGGTGGGTTTTGCCGGTGCCGGGCGGGCCGAGCAGGACGATGTTGGAGGCCTCGGTCAGGAACGCCCCGGTGGCCAGATGGGCGATGGTGTCGCGTTTAAGGCCGGGCTGGTGGTCGAAACTGAAGTCCTCCAACGATTTGCGGGCCGGGAACCCGGCGGCCCTGGTACGGGCTTCGGCGCCGGAGGCTTCGCGGGCGGCGACTTCCCGGGAAAGGACCGCGGCGAGGTATTCCTCATGGGTCCAGCCGGCCTCTCGTGCCTGCTCAGCGAGACGGGTGGCGGCTTCCCGGATCCGGGGTGCTTTCATGGCCCGAGAGTAGTACTCGATCTGGCCGACTGTTTCCTTGGTCGCAGGCATCACGCGACCTGCCCGTCATCAAGGTCGATCCCGAACGCGCGGTCGTAGTCAGCAAGGTCTCGCAGCTCTGCTGTGTCCGGAGCGGGTGCGGGGTTTTGGAAGGCCTTGCGCAGGGTCCGGGCGGCGTCGACGTGGTCCGGGTCGGTGATCGTCAAGCCGGTGCCCCAGGACCGGGCGTGATCACCTACGGTTCTGCCGTCCAGGCGGATGCGGATCGTGTCCAGGTCGGCGGTGATCTCGACGAACCTGCCGGTGGCCTGAGGGTGGACGGAGTAGTCATTCGATACCACCCGGACGTAGTAATCCCGTGGGAGTCTGATCCGGGCAGCGAACCCGGTCACTGGCGGGACCGGAGGCAGGGCCAACATCGCCGCCTTGTCCGCAGCGAGCAGGTCCGTGGGCCGGGCCCCGGTCCGTCGGACCAGCCGGGCGTTGGCTTTAGGCAGCCACTGGCCGAGCTGGGCGTTGAAGTCCTCGGGCGAGGCGAAGGACCGACCTGGCAGGAATGATGTTTCGAGGAACCCGTTGGCCCGTTCCACCACTCCCTTGGATTCCGGGTCGTAGGGCTTGACCTGCACGATCTTCGTCGCGAGGACTCCGGCGAACGCCGCGACCCCGGCCGCGAAGCTGTTCCGGCGACCGATGCCTGTCTCGTTATCCCAGATCAGCCGCCGCGGAACAGCGCCCAACCCACCAAGGAGTTCCCACATGCCCGCGAGCAGATCCCCGGTCGTGCGGGAGGGAATCATCCGCGCCATGATGAACCGCGAATACGAAGACACCATCACCAGCACCGGCAGGACTTTCGGCTTCCCGGACCCGACCGGGATCCGCGCCTCCGGGAACCACAAGTCGCACTGGGCCTGCTCGCCCGGCTCGTAACTGATCCGATCCGCGGGATCCGGTGGTGCATACTCCGGCCGGATCCTGGCCACATTTTCCCTGAACCAGGCCGGTGACCCGGTCCAGCCCACCCGCTCCGCCACTACCGTGGCCGGCATCCGCGGATTCTCTTTCAACAACGCCCGGATAGCCGGCTCGACTGCCTTGAGCCCGGAATCCTGCGGCGCGCGCACATACACCGGCGGCCCTTCGGCGCTGACGGCCTTGGCCACCGTATTCCTCGAGATACCCAGCCTTGCGGCTATCGATCTCATCGACTCACCCTCGGCAAGATGCAACCGCCGAATAAGCGCCCAGTCCTCCACAGTGATCACCCACCCAATCGTTTGGAACGAGTGGCTCAGTTTTCAACCGTCACAATGGCTCAATTTTCGACCGTCACCGACACCTTTCTCGGAAGCGGCAGGCTCATCCAACATCTGAGGTGAGACTAGAGGGATGGACCAGCGCAAACCTTCGATTGGTAACGCATCCAGCAGGGCCGTTGCCCTCGAATGAACGGCTTTTTGAGCAGCTTGGTATCGCCGGAGTTCAGTTACATCGTGCAGCAGGCTTTCAAGGTGGCTTAGCCGTTCTGAGCTGACCGTTCCGTCCTCACAAGCAGGGCACAACTTGTTCGGCTCTGCGGTGGCAAGAAATGCTTGGAACAGGTCCACTAATTGGGTACCGATGACGGCCCTAGTGGCCTGGGGAGGCGGCTCCACCAAGTCCTCAGAGCTTTTGATTATTTCTTCCAAAGCGAAGGTTGGGGGAACCTTCGGAAGCGGTGACACCGTCCGGCCCAGAGTCACGTCCCAAGGACCTTCCGCTGGAGCGTTGCCGTCCGGCTCCGAGTCGAGCACCGATTGGGCATCTTGCACTATGAGAGCCTCAAGAAACGATTCCGATGCGTCGCCAGGTGTTGCCGCCATCAGACGAACTACATCGTGTTCGAACTCTTGTGGCAGTACCGGTGCTAGCTCAAGCCTCTTAGCCTCATCGCTGAGCCGATTCTGGGCAATTGTCCACTCCTCTATAATTGCGCTAAGCCCAAGGGCATCTCCCAATCGAGATGCTCGGTCCGGGCCCTTGAGAGCAATAACTTCGCGAAGCCTCCTGCGGGCAATCAGGTGCACGGGCGGCGCGTTTTCCGCGGCTTTGCCCCAAGTTCGCGACCACTCCGAGTTGATCGTCGCCGTTCCTCTCGCAATTCTCCAGACGGCGCTGACTTTGGCGTCTGGTGCGCATGGTTCACCATCTAGAGTTGCATGCTGAACGTGAAGGTCGTCCCTCATTTCTGACTCTAACTGAGGATATTGCGCCGCCCGGGTTGTCCGCCCAGTTGAAAGCAGTTCGATGGCGTCGACGAGGCTGGTCTTTCCCGAGCCATTCTGGGCATAGATTATTGTGAGTCCCCGAGATAACTCAAAGATCTCCTGTTGACCGAAGGCTCGCACACCCTGGACACTGATTTTCTCAAGCCACCCACGAAATGTGTCTGCCGCTTCAACCGAGGGGGCCTGGGCAACGCCCATGACCACCTTCCGAATCGCTTCCTTATCTGTCGGCTCCAAGACCTCAACGGCCGACATGATTTTAGTGGCAATGTCGCTACCCGACCTCAACAATGATCTCCCCGATATAGTTGTTTGTTCCACTATCGCGCACGGCCACAGCTTTTTCGCGACGCCACTCGGCAAGCGCATATTTGATGTGATAACAAGACGGAGACTCATTGTCTTTGCGGGCCCGTCTGGCTGGGAACTCGGAGCACCATAGGCAGCAACTTCGTGAGAAGTATGGCAACACACCGTATCCGCTAAGTCAGATCAAAGTAGGCCGTACCTGGATTCCAGTCGATTGGGTGCAGCAACGTCCCTACAGACGGATTGAGGGCGCTGTACATCATTCCGTTGCCTGCGTAAATCCCGACGTGTCCCCAGTTGTAGGGCCCTTGAGGGTTCTGAACTACCAGGTCGCCAATTTGAGGGCTATCCGTCATCTGGCCGACTCGCCACTGCTCGACTCGAGGCAGCTCAATTCCGACCTGCCTGTAGATCCATTGCACAAAGCCCGAACAATCCCAAGCTCTGAACGCCGTGCCACCCCAGACGTAAGCCCCTCCCACACCCATCTTTGTGAAGCGAAGAATGTCCTGACGGGTCTGACTCAGGCTTTCAGCTTGGACAACGTCTGGGCCGGCAGCCGGGGCGTCCTTACATACTGGAGTCGGCACGATCCCATCAAGAGCATCCACAATAGCCGACGCTTGTGGTTCCCACCGGGCGTATAGTTCAGGGAACGCCGAGACCTGCACAGCCTGCGCAGCCTGCCCCTTGCTCAGCGTGGCCCACCCAGGGACATCGAGCAACCCACGAGGGCTTCCATGATTCGGCCCCGACGGTCCTCCATAGAAGGCTCGGGCGTTGTAGGTGATGTCCATCAACTCCTGGACGCTCCCCCATCCCGCGGCCGGCCGTTGCTGAGCCGAGCCCACGGAATCGTGGTCGCTACCAACGCCATCGTGCGGATAGTTGAAAGACTCGGGCACATTGCTATTGGCCAGCATCCGCAGGCTCGACTCCTGTAGCGACATCATGATGGCGATCACCAGCGCCTCGCGGGGCAGGCCAAGCCCCTTACCGGCCGAGACGTAACCCTTGGCGACGTTCATCTGGGCCGGTGCCAGCCCGGCGACTCCGATGCCAGCGGCCAAGTTCAAGTCATCGGGACCATCAACCAGTCCATCACGCGAGCCACCGCCGGAGATGCAGACGACTCCCGCCGTCGGACGATCCTCAACCAAGACAACCGCCACCGCACTTGCAACAACAACTAATGCAAGCGCCACAACTGCCGCCAACGCTGCCACTAACCTGAACGAGGTGCGGCGTCGCACGAGAACAACGGCGAGTCCGGGATGAGGCATCAGTACACGATCCGGTCGGAGGACGCGTAGAACGCGACCATCACGCAACGGTCAGCAGGTGCTGTCGGCGCCGGAGGACAGTTCACCATGACACTGACCGGAACAGAGTACGAGTTGGTACTGGCCAATGTGTGGTCGTCGACGCGAAGCCGCACCGTGCAGACGTGAAGCCCTTGCCACGGAGCAGGTCGTTCACGCACCTTGATCAGCTGCCCGTCGCACATCATCGACTCGGATTTCGCTTCGCGGAAGGCACCTTCACCGGACAACGTCGCGAAGGATCCAGCATTGACGCCTGTGGCCTCGAACTCTTGAACCAGAACGGCCCATGGATTGGAACCATCTGGAAGAAGAACCCAGAGATCGCGAACCCGGCCGTAGACTTCGGAATACGACGAGGTTCGCGTGTCCCATGTGTAAATGGCTTCCGCAGCCCCTGAAGCGACGGCGCGGAAATCTGTTGGTTTCGGCGCGACGGGTACCGCTTTCGGACTTACCTGCGGCGTCTTTTTCGTGGGGGTTGTTGGAATCGTGGCAGAAGCACTCGGTGCCGGTGCCGGAGCCGAAGCCGCAGATCCGGTCGCTGGCGCAACTTTGATGGCAGGCGCAGCCGGCGGCCAAGCGAGCAGTAGAACCAACGATCCAGGGATCATGAGCACGGTCAGCCCGAGCATCCACTGACGTAGGCGCCGGCGAGATGTGCCAGCGCTGCGAGTTCTCATGGTCGCGCTCCCTAAAGTCAGCTGACGGTATCGGCGGCGCAAGGCCGCCAACAGTCAAACGAAATTGGCGGACCGGCGCACCACGCGCCATGCCGTCTGGTACAGCCGCCGCGCCGTGCCTATCTGCACAGCCACGTATCGATCAGTGACTCCGAGGTCCGCCGCAATCCGAGCAATCGCCTCTTGGCGTTCTGCCCCGTGAAGCTCCGGAAGAACAATGCCTTCGGCAACGGCGCGCAGTAGAGCACTCGGAAGGCACTCAACCGCGCGCTGACACAGCCAACCGATATCGCGAACACTTCCGGGTGCCACGTCGAGTGCTTGGCTGACCGTCTTTGCGGTCTGCCGGACCGCAGTAACGGCATTCCAGCGGCGACGGTCCTGCGGCGTCGGAAGCGCATACTGACGCGGGGCGGAGAGACTGTCCACCGCCATCCGCCAAGTCGGATCGGACACAGCCTCCCGAGTCAGCCGCAGCACCATCAGCGCCCATTCGTGGTCGATGACTGCCTGAGTTTCCTGATTGTCCTGGGCGATGAGAAGTGCGGACAAATGCCCCCACGATCCAGAAACCTCTTCGCCGGTTGGATCGAGCAACAAAGGCAACGCCTTGTGGTTGAGCTCGCGTCGGACATGAGCCGCACAGATGTTCGATGCCACGCCCTGAACCCAGGCTTCAAAGGGGATTCCCGGGAGCTGGCGGTAATGGCCCTTTGCAACGCCATCCCAGACAGCTACGCGGACGTCCTGCAGCACATCGTCTACATCGCACGAACGGCCAATGTGTGACAAATGCGAGACGACGTAGCGCCTGACCCCTTCGACCGCTCCCATTATTTGGTCGACAGACACGGACAAAGTCGGCGACGGTGGACTTAGGAGGGAGATGTCCACGGTCCCTGGCCGCGACTGAAGTTGTTTGGCGTGATCCGCCTCGTTGTTCAGGCTCATGGCCCTCACCGCTTCAAATAGCTACTTTTCTGTACGCCCGCCGCGCCGCGGCTGCGTTCGATGTGGCCGGATCAACAACGCGACCACGAACTCAAAGCTTCTAACAATTATTGTCAAAGATAATTAAAGTATCGTCAAGACTCCAGTTCTTACATTTTCCATGTTGTTCAGCAAGAATGGAGCCATGCCACGGATCACGCAGCCTCACGACGACGCCTGGTCGCCTGACGTTGAAGACGCCGTGGCGACGTTCGGGAACCGCTCCCGCAATGAGATTCTGAGATTCCTAACGGCAAATGGTCCTGCGTCCAGGGGGGACATCGTCGCAGCAGTCAGCGCCGGCGAGCCGAGCGTCGCAAAACACCTCATCGCACTTGAACAGGTCGGTGCCATTGAAGTCGATGTGGAAGCCGGACGGCGCCATGGCCGCTCTCCTCGCTATTCAGCGAATCCTGCCCGCATCAAGGAGTTACTGGACGCCCATCTTCGGTATGTCCTGGAGGAATAGCTGCGGCCCGCTCGCCATTCGGGTGCAAGTCGATGTCCTTGTTCAGAAACTCGGAGATTGCGCGCAGCGTTTCTGGCGAGACGTCTCCGAGCGTCCTGGCGGCGAATGTCTTCACCCGGGCTGCCCTCAGAGACTTCACAAACTCCAGCTGCGAGTCGATGCGTTCTGGAATATCGCCTTCGACTCCGTTCAGCAGATAGGAGGGATCTACGTCGAACATCTCGCAGATAGCGGCGAGCAGCTCCGGGTCACTAACCAGGCGCCCTGTCCCGTCCTTCATATAGAACCATCTGGCTCTGGAGATCTGGACTCCTCGAGCTCGGAGGCCGGCCTCAATCTCCCTGAAAGTGACGGGCGAACCCCTCTCGGCCACAACGACATCGAGCAGCAGGTTGAGTCGGCGGGCGAGGGCGGCCTGCGGCGACAACCCGCCGTCGCGGCTAGCGTCTTTTGCCGGCATGCTCCACCTTTCGACTGCTTCGTTGGATTAGAAATGCTGCTGCGTTGCCATCAGTATTCCGCGAGCGCCGTGGCTAGACAATCAACTGCGCATTGAATCTGTTCCGCTACCTACATGAGGCGTATCCTGTAGCTGTAGACCCGTCTACAGCAAGCATCCTCCACAATCCTGAGCCGTGGTTTGAATGTCGACATCCATCTTGATGAACCGAACACGGAGCCAGATCCTCCGCTTCCTGATTAGAAGCGGGCCATCGTCCCCTGGCGTCTTGGCTTCAGTACTTCAAGCTTCTCGAGCAACTGTCCGGCACCATCTTCTCGTCCTTGAATCGGCCGGTTACGTTCATGCTTTGGCTGACGAGCGTTACACCGCCCACGCCTCGCGCGTCGAGTGCCAGCTCATCGACCTGGCGGCCCAGTACTCAGTGCAAATGCCTCCTACGACTGTGCCGCCGCTTGCTCAGGACTAGCGACGGCCAACTGGAGACCATGGAACCACTCCTCGACCGATCGCTCCCACTTTGCGGGGTCGACATTCCACTCCAGAGAGTGGCCCTCAGCGTCAAACTCCACCAATCTGACTAAGTCCGGCCTCAGACTGGCAGCTTTCTTGGATGCTTCGAAGGGTGTTGTATCGTCCTTCTCTCCATGGAGTACGAGGATCGGCTTTTTCAGTTCCGTTGCTCGCGTCAGCCAGTCCAGAGAATCGAGACAGATGGGTTCAGCAAGGCCGGTCACCCATCGGAGGGTCTTGGATCGAAGAATGCTGAAGCCCAAATGCACGAGCGGCCGAGGCAGCCCTGCAGACTTGGCATTCGCAGCCAGAGTGGTTCGCCAGTCGAAGACAGGCGCGTCGAGAACCATCCCGGCTACTCGTGACGAACTCTGCGATAGGGCCGTTGCTTGAAGGGCGATGGCCGCGCCAAGTGACCATCCAAAAAGGACGATGCTTTCAGCGCCATTGGAAATGGCGTACTTGATGGCGGCCTCGACGTCGCGCCACTCGCCTTGGCCGAGGCTATAGCGGCCATCGTACGACGGCGGGGCGTCGCCGTCGTTGCGGAATGAGACTACCAGCGACGTCAGTCCCAGGCGCCTTGCGACCGGTATGCCGCGAAGAGTGCCAGCCCTTTTGCCACCCATTCCGTGGATGTGGATGGCCCAGACACCGGATGCTTCGACCCTGGCGGGCGGATCGAACCTCCACGCAGGGGCGACGCCGTTGTCGACTGTGATCTCAAGGTCTTCGTGCTGCACACCAAGTTGCTCAGGTTTCGAGTAAACGTACCCACTCCAAATCCCAGTGCTGGCCAGTTTGAGGTCTCCAGAGTCCACGCGCTCCACCGCCCGGGTTACTGTGTTCCGGTCGGGGTTCGATTCAACGACGGGCCCTAGACATGCATGGCCTCTTCCTTGGTCAAACCAAAAGCTGTACCGTCCCGGCGCTCTCGTTTGTTCCGTTGCGGAAAGTTCGATTTCAAGAGATCCGTCACCATTGGTGTGCACTGCCCGAACGTCCAAACCCTCACGGCGGCTGTATTTTGGCACCACGACTTGACGAGCGAAATACGCTGCTCCGGCGGCGCCTGCAAGCAAAGCCCCGGATGCAGCAAGAACTCCAACCTCTAGAGCCCTACGACTGGTTGCTATCGGCATCGTCCACCCCCTGGGCCGTCTTGCGTTCGTCGATCACTTGGCGGAGCCTCACCAGGGTTTCCGGAGAGATCCCCTGCAACTGACGAGCGGCGAAGTTCCGCACACGTGACTCACGCAGGGTCCGAAGAAGCTCCAGCTGAGCGTCTACCAGCTCTGGTATCTCCCCGGCATCATCCAAGAGGTAGTTACGGTCGACGCCGAAGAACTCGGCAAGATTACGGAGCAGCAGAGGATCATTTGCCAGCGAGCTATCCCCGCTGCGCATGTAGGCCCAGCGGGAGCGGGAAAGTGGCGTTCCGCGCTGACTCATGTGCTGATTGATCTGCGGGTACGTCAATGCCTCCGATCCCTCGGCCTCATAAAGGTCAAGAAGAAGGTTGAGCTTTCGCGCCAATCTGGTCTGAGGAGATTCATAGGAACTGGCATCATCCGTCATATCGCCTGTTCCCGCTTCCGTCTACGAACTGGAACTCGGCGCACGAAAGGTCCCGCCAGATAGTTCTCAGCAGCGTTCAAGACATTGAGGTCATGGATGTCCAAGGAGCTGCCCAAACTGGGCTCGACTAAGAGGGCGTCCTGTACTTCAACAAGCATTCGATGGAGCCTTTGAGCCCGGTCCTGTTGGTTGATCGTTTCGGTGTCTCGCACGAGCCGAACATCTTGCCGCTTCTTTGTTGTCTTTTCCCAGATTTTCGTGAGGCCGCTAACCAACTCCTGCTCGGTCACGGATTCCCTATGGCGGAGAACTCGACGCGCCACGGGCGGGATGGCGAGACCTACGCACAGGAAGGTCATGGCGGAAACGATCGCCGCATCATAAATCGGCGACACCGCGCGCATAGCATCCAGGCGTCCTTGCAAATGCAGAACATCCATGACCAGTACAAGCAATACGAGGAGAACCGCGAAGCTACAGCCAACCCCGATGAACGTAAATGCCGTGCGGAAATAGGGCTTCAACATGTCGCCGCGAAATCGAAAACACGTAACACCGGTAACGCTAACCACGTAGCCGATGTATACGAACTGGATGGATGAGTAGAAGGCAGCAGACCACTGGTCACCGTAATCCACCATGAAACGAGTGGAACTGCCCTGGGTGACGATGGCACTGAAGCTGGCTGCAAGGCCCATGATCACCACGGCCAAGAGAACCATGCCAGCACCGTCTCGTTTCTCGACCCTTCCGTCGGGCGTTGCCGCCCTGATGATCGCTCTCGAAAGAAAGTAAATCCCGACGACCATAGAGATATTGGCCAGCAGGTCAACGAAGTTGCGACCACCCAGGTACGCATCGATGCCTGGATAGACCTGGTCGATGTTCAGCGTCAGTGCGACTGAAATCGTGATCGCGGCCGTCAGCACGCTGTGATCGCGTCGTTTCCTGATTCCGGGCAGGAGGCAAACGACGAGGAGCCAAATCAAGACCGCAGCAACTATCTGAATCATCCGAAGACCCTCTCGAACGATCTTGGCTCCCGTGCACTGTTCCTGATTGCGGCTGCGAACAGATCCGCGAGCGATTCCGCGGCGGCTTCCAAGTCATCAGTGAAGCTGCTCCGAGCAAGTACGCGTGAGACAAGTCCCACGGGAAGGTTCGGGAACAGGACTTCAATGTAGTCGGCAGGGACGACCAATTCGTCGTGCCTCAAGACCATGTGCCCGAGTTCGTGCAGGACGAACTGCTGCCGATGAAGTCCAGACGGACTGACTGCGTGCAAGATAATCTCGACGTCCTCGGTGGACAGCCATAGGCCGCAAACCGACCCACCATTCAGAGCCCCGGCAGCTTCGATCTGGATGGGGCGATGTCGTAAACCTTCAACCACGCTGACCAGACGTTCCAGGTTCACGTGAGTTGGAAGCACTAAGGAATCGAAGGCACTCGCCGCACGTTCCGCAGGCGATTGTCCAGAGGGATATGGACTGTTGTTCATAGCATCCCCAGTGATGCGTTCAACCTTGGTTCGTTGGCGACTTGCTGCACAAGCCCTCGCGAACCCTCAAAATCAATTGAACGCCTGCACTCTGGACATGTCCAGAGAGCTTTGCATTGCAACTGTCACTTTCCGTGTCGACCGCCACATATACGCCCGACCTTGCTGCAGCGAGGCATGGTGAAGGTAGCGACTTAGCGGAGCTCGCCGGTGGGTTGTTTACCGCGGTCGTGGACTTCGATATGTTCCAAGCAGTGCATCACTATGACGCTTATTCCGAGGCTCACGGATCTGGCAAGCCAGTATCCGTATCAGTTGGTCAGAATGATTCGACTCGCCAACGACCGGTCGTCCGAGTTTGTGAGCTGCACAAAGCCCCGTACGTATCCCGAAGCGATGCCCGGCCCCGCTTTCTCTGCGATGCCTTGGTAGTGACTTGTTAGTGCGGCTTCAAATGGGTCTGCGACTTCGGCTGAGCTAGTGGCCGCTCTGATTCCTGCTAGCACGAATGGCAGTTGTGTGGCTCTTAGCCAAGGCTGGTCGAGAAGCCTTTGAAGGAACAGCACCAAGTTCGAGTAAGCGTCCTTACCGCCAATCCGGATAAGCCACCACGACACGGCCTCGACCCACCGCTGTACCGAGTCGGGTTCATTTGCAGATCGGGTCAGAGCTTCAATTACGAAACTGACCTGGCTCTCGGGGCTTTTTGTTGGGGCCGCCCACATGATGAAACTGGCGCTGCCTCTTGCAAGCCAACCATCGAGTGCTACGGCTGCTTCTAACCAGTCACGACGAAACCCTGAGCCAACGTAGTGACGGCTGATCAGGATGCCCTGAAGAGCGGTCGCCAAGTCGTCTCCGATGATTTTGTCTAGTCGCATTGCCTCGATCAGGGCTGAGGTTCCGAACGAAGCAACTCCCATGGCGGTCGCCAGCTGCCGAATCTTCGCGTCGTCGCACCACAGGGACCTGCGGGGCTCATCCAACGCAAGATCGAGAGATGTTAGCCAAACGAAGACTCTCTCTTCGACCTGGATCCTCGGGATATTGCTTCCCGCTGATCGTTCCTGGGTTAATACATCTTGAAAGCGTGCGTGTATCTTCCGAGCTTGCTCGAATCGCCGCTCGGCTTCCTGCTCCGTTATCGTGTGGACCCGTGCAGTCCCCTCGGTGGACTTTCCAACAGACATTGTTGAACGCGCAGACAGGTTCTCGACGGCTTGGACCGTCGCAAGAAACTGCTCCAAGGGCACGTGGCTCCCCCTAATATGTCCGAGTAACTGATTTCCTACTTCAGTATCAAAGAAGCTGACAGACTTAAGCGCTGTGACGTCAACAACCACATCGCAATCTCGGGCAGCCCTTGCTGCGGCCACTTCGTCGTCAAAAGCGGCTGCGTCGCCAGCAAAGACGACCCCGTTCCAGCTAGCGAGAAGTTCAACGTAATTGAGGTGGTGAACAGAGGCGAACACGCCAAATGGGAAGGTACCTTGCTCAACCTGGCGGTCCACATCGGATGTGTCCGGCCTATCCGCTACGAGGCGATCAAGCGTTGCCATAGGATTCTCAAGATCGACCTGCTGAGGAACAAAGACATCTTCTAAGGACGGCAGCAACTCCGCGAGCCGGTGCCTAATCTGTTCAGAGACCGGTTCAGGCAATTCCGCGGAAGAAAAAAGCAATGACTTCGTTGCGGCGATGCGTACAGGTTTACTGTCATTGAAGGCATCAAGAACTTCGAAAAGCTCGTTGATGGATTCACCGGCCTCCTGATTTCGTCGCCACAGTTCTATGCGCAGGACCGCTTCCCGTTCATTGCGCGGCGAGGGCCGCCCGCCGAATTGTGCGTATGTCTGCCATGCCTCATCAATCTGCCCCAATTGGACTTGGCATTCTACAAGCGCCCAGACAGCAGCCGAACTGCTCGGATTCCGGCTCATCAGGTCCGCTGCGGCGTCAGCTGCTTCACCCCAGCGCCCCTCTTCCGAGAGAATTTCGATGAGGTTTGCGTAGACCGCCTCGTGTTTGCCCCAATGAGGCCGCGCAACTTGGAGGGCATTTCGCGCGCTGTCTACTGCTGCGTTTCGGTCGCCGGCTCTCCGGTATGCGTTCGAGGCGATGTGCCAGAACTCTGCATCCGACCATTGCTTTGCCGCGGCGGCTGCCGCACTTGCAGCTTGAGCGAACTCGGATCTCAATTCGAAGTATCTGTGGAGAGCGAAGGCAAGCGTGCGCCGTTTCCTAGCTTTGGCCCGCAAGGCTTCGAACTGGCCCGGAACTTCGCGAAAGGCCTCGGCGACCAACCTAAGATCGCTGGTGACGTCAGGGTTGCCAGCGGACAACGCGTCCAAGCGTCGAGGCATGACTCCGTGCATGGCAATCTGGAATCCGATACGGAACTGCTCGGATCCAGTCGTGGCCAGGTCGCCGGCTTTCGACCAAAGGTCCAGAGCAGCTTGCCGGTCCATCCGGTGTTCGGCCATCAACGCTTCGGCTTCTAAGCGTGCCAGCGAGTCTCCGGTTTCTGCGAGGAGTTTCCGGACTTCTTCATCTGGTCGGGTGTCCGCGGCCAAGACTAGGGCAAGTCTGCGGACCTGAGAGTTTGTGGCTTCCGAGTCCGTAGCTTCGCCGGTAGGTGGCGGCTGGGACAAGCTCCAGGCGCGTCGGCTGTTCCCGAGAGCTTGTGCTGCCTGCATGGCCGTGGCCACGGCGCGATAGGACGGTCCCCTCCAAATGCGTATCGCGTTACGAACTTCCAAGGCCATCTCAAAACTTGATTCAAGGTCTGCGAAGTGAAGTGCGGAATCTCGGTTGGAGCCTCGTTGCAGGAGATAGTCTGCCGCTAATTGGGCTGGCCCTGTTTGCAGATCTTCCCGAAGGGCCCGGCGTGCAAGCCGCACTGCTCCATCAATGTCATCGCTGGCTGCCAACAATTGGCAGCGGATCGAGGTCTTCAAGGCGAGCTCGGAGGCCTCGTCAGTATCCCAATTGTCCAGGACTTGGAGCGCATTTTTTGCAGAATCATCAATTGCCGCAATTATCGAGTCGGCCAGAGGGTGTCCCTTGTGTCGCTTCATCCTTTCGCTCTGGGCGCCAGGCGATGGCGTGTCTTCCAAGAGTTCGCGACGAATCCTCCAATAATCCGCAGGTGTGGCGCCTTGTTCCAAGCCTTCGTCGATCAGTGCGATAGCCTCGCCGTCTAATCCGTAGTCCGATGCCAGGTCCGCCATCCACATCAATGCACCGGCACTCATCTGGCCTAACCATGCAGGGCGGTTCCGATGCCAATCCTGCATGGCCCTTATTGGATCCTTCGCGGCCGTAAACTCATGTACGAACCTGTGCACTGCGGGCCAACTGGCCGCCAAGACTCTGGCCTGCTTGGCACGCAAGGGTGCAAGGAACCGAAGGTCTGCTTCAAAGGTTGCGGGCGGCAAGACGTAGGCTGCTTTGATCTCTGCACGGGTCGCAGCGTTTTGAACCTCAATGGCTTCATTCGTCGACAATCCGTGAGTGTAGGCAGACAGGAGTAGTTCAACGAACTCCTTCGCCTGAAAGTCGGTAACTGGCCAGCCGGCACCAAACGGCTGCGTTCGCAGGCCTCCGGCCAAAGCCTCAATTCGCTCGGGATCTGCACTCCTCAACGCGGAAAGGGGTTCTCCAGTACTGAGATACTGCCGGAATGCCCAGTAAGGAGGCACCGGAAGTCGCATCCCCTTTGCTCTCCTCCTTACATGCCACGCCACCACCCACGAAATCGATATACGCTGCCAGGCCCCCATGGCCAGCTTTCCGAATATTGGACCAGCAGCCTTGGCCGCGATCCCCACAGCCCATTCAGCAGCCATTTCCCCTCCTTCTCCGAAAGTATCCAATGCACGCCGGCACCAAACTGCAGAATCCCGGCAGCTAGAAGCCTCGAGGGCGTCAGCGAATTGCTACCGAATGGCTTTATTGACGGCTTGTCCGGTTCGGAGAATGTGGGGGTACCGGATTCCTGCCTGGTTGATGACGTCCAAGCCGTGCTCCAGTAGCGAATCGGCCAGAGCTGCGAACGAGCCCGAGAGGAACAACTCGGACTCAACGGGGCGGAAGCGACGCATTCCAAGGTCCGCCGCCAAAAAACTCCCTGGCATTTGAGGGTCTTGTGGTCTCACGTACACGATGTTGGGTTGCTCCCATGCCAACCCTGTTCGAAGAGCGTAATCCGCCTGAATTCCGAACTTTGTGGCGGTTGCGCGCATCATGCTGGCAAAGTCGCCAAGGAATGCTTCGATACGAGTGGCACCTACGTGGTGCAGTGCGTCCTCCCACCCTCTTTCCAGGCCCCCAACTTGGAGGGCTGCGGTCAACGACCCGTCAAAGTGGACCTCCATCCGGGCCTGCTTCCTACCCGATTGAAGTGCATTGGTAGAGGGATACGACCAAGTCCACCTTCTCAGCCCGGGCCGAGGTACCAAGTCCACGAGGTTGTCCAACAGTCCATATCCCGTCTCTCTGAGAACTCGCGCCGTGCGGGATCCGAGGCCAGCCACCTCCTGCGCTTCACCTGCAACAATCCTCAGGACGCGGGTCATTGGCATAATTGGGCGGGCGACGGCGACAACCCAGACGTTGTTACGTAGATCGAGATCCTCAACGGTGTCTGCATACAGTTCATTGAGTTTCTTGGTACGGAACTCTCGGCCGGCAAACCGGCTCTCGTAGGCGGCTTCAATCTGCCGTTCGTTCATCCATATCGTGCTAGCGTCATTTCTGACGGGCGCCCCAAAGTAGTGGTTCCTCAATACAAGGTGCGGAGCGTCGACACTTCCTGGAATCGAAACGGCGACCACAGTTCCAAGGCCGACAGGGTCAATAATTGAATGGAACTTCAGCCCGACGACGGGTGGATGGACTTTGCTGAAGGCCACCCTCTGCATCTCCAAACGATCTTGCTCGGACATATCCACAGGCACAATTTCCCGTGCCGTACCTCTGCCCCTGGTCTCCGCCAGTCCAAAAATTAGGAGCCCACCTCCACCGTTGGCCTGGGCGGCGATATCCTTCGCGAACTCGTCCTGCCATTGCGCATTGACGAATGGGAGCGTCTGCTTGAAGTCCAAGTCTGCGGTCTCCGATATCTCTAACTCGATGGCCTTTTCCAGCATGTCCCAAGAAAGGTCACCGGAGGCCTGGCCAAGTTCGCGGTGCAGAGGAGTAAACATGAGGCCACTTTAGTCCCAGCGCCGACCCGCAATGAGCAGGCGGCCGCTGCACGCCGACAACGTGTGTCATGTCCTTTTGCAGGAAAAGACCCATGGAGGAGCAAACCGGCAACGACCACAAGCGAGATGACATGGACTTGGAATTCTTCGAACCTGCTGAGGCCGCAGCCCTTATGCGCTGCAGTGAGGGGTGGCTCCGTGACGGCGCTGCATCGGGCAGATTCCCACACGCATGTTGGGGCAAGGGAAAGATCGTATTTACTTCTGAGCACATCGCGGAGATCGCCAGGATCAGTGAGATATTGCCAGGCTCGCACCCGGCACCGGATGTTCGTGAGCGAAGCAACAACAGCACACGGCTAATTGGGACGAGAGCCCGCAACCGCATAGCTTCGTAAGGGAGCCAGAAAAAGCTCAACGCATAAACGCTGACACCGAACGCTCCGTCGCATCCGCTCCGGCCTGCAGAGCCTCCGGCATGAGGTGCCCATAAACACCCTCGGTTGTCCTCGTAGACGCGTGCCCCAACCGGCGCGAGATCGTAAACATCGGCACACCGTCCTGAATCAGCCATGAGGCATGCGTGTGCCGCAGATCGTGAATACGCGGGTTCTTCCGCAGGCCGCGTTCTTGGGCTGCCTTGACCGCCGGCATCCAGTAGTGGTGCCAGTACAGCTTGTGAACAATCCGCTCCCCCTTTGGCGTCGTGAACAGCAGATCGCCGCCAAGACGACCAGCGACCAACGGAATCAGCAGCTCAACCAGTGCGGGATTCAGCCCAATGGTCCTCTTGCCCGCGCCCGTTTTCGTGGGTCCGATGTAGAACTGGTTCTGCCCGTCACGCTTCCACGCTTTGTTGATCCGGGCAGTGGCCGGCTTGCCCAACAAATCGATGTCCGCCACCGTCAGCGCCGTAGCCTCACCGAACCGCGTCCCGGTCATCACGAGGAAGTTGGTGAAATCCTTGTACCGCTCCCCCATGCCGTCCATGATCATTCCGAACTCCGCATGGGTGAGAAACATCATCTCGTCCTCGGCTTTCTCCACGCTCGGCAGCTGCACGCCACGGCAAGGATTGCGAGTGATGTACCCCAGCATCTCGGCGGTGTTCATTGACGCGGAAATCAGGCCGTGCACGTTCTTGATCGTCTTCGGTGAACGTCCTTTGGCCATCATCGACTTCACCCAATAGGCGATCATCCGGTAATCCAGCTTGTCGACAGGGACGTGCCCGATGACCTTTTTCACATGGAGATCAAGCATCGTCTGATAGGTTTTCACGGTACCGCTGGACGGCCGGACCAGCAGGTCGATGTGTTCCTGGATCACTTCGCCAACAGTCGGAATTTTCGCTCTGTTGTCCAGCAGTGCTTGCTGCGCGATTTCGAAGGATTGGCCATTCGCATCGAGCAACCGTTTCAGCGTTTCAGCCTCGTGCGCGGAGTCGACGGTGATGCCCTGTTGCTTCCGGATCTTGGGGTCGCGCCAGACCACCATGAAGGACGAAGAGCCGTCCTTTTTGACGCGTTTCCGGATACTAGCCACATAAAAATGCTAGATCCGTGTCAACACATTTGGGGGTTTTGTCAACAGTCAGGGGCCATATAGGCCCCTGACCTGCGACAACACAGTGCCCGAGGTGGGACTCGAACCCACACACCTTTCGATACCGCATTTTGAGTGCGGCGCGTCTGCCAATTCCGCCACTCGGGCGCGGATTACCGGGAAGTTAATTCTCGCTGACTGCTCTCATGTCTGTGAGCAACGCGATCCTTTCCCAGCACGCGAAATTACTATACATGCAGATAGGCTGATTCAAAGAACTGGGCGCGCGAGTGCAACAAAATCATGTGCCGCAGCGGTCCACACTAAGATGGACATGAACCCGCCGAACCTTTTCAAGGAGATCCCGTGACCGAACAGACGGAGTCCACACCCGCAGCCCAACCGGCCCGACGCGTCGTCGTAGCCGAGGATGAGACTCTCATCCGCTTGGACATTATCGAGATCCTGAAGGGCGAAGGGTACGACGTCGTCGGCGAGGCAGACAACGGCGAGAAGGCCGTGCAGCTGGCCGAAGAACTGAAGCCGGACCTCGTCCTCATGGATGTGAAGATGCCCGTCATGGATGGCATCTCGGCGGCGGAGAAGATCGTCAAGGCCCGCATCGCCCCCGTTGTCCTGCTGACTGCTTTCAGCCAGAAGGAACTCGTGGAGCGTGCCCGTGACGCCGGCGCCATGGCCTACGTTGTGAAGCCGTTTACGCCTGCTGACCTCATCCCGGCGATCGAGATCGCGCTGTCCCGCCACGAGGAGATCAAGGCCCTCGAAAACGAGGTTTCCGACCTCCAGGAGCAGTTCGCCACCCGCAAGCTCGTAGAGCGCGCCAAGAGCCTCCTGACCACCAAGATGGGCCTGACCGAGCCGGAGGCGTTCCGCTGGATCCAGAAGACGTCCATGGACCGTCGCCTGAGCATGCGTGAGGTTGCTGAAACGATCATCAACCAGGTCAACTAGCACCAAGCAGTCAACGACGGCGGCCGGTCACCTCAGCGAATGGTGACCGGCCGCCGTCGTGCCCGCTTAAGGGACAAAACAACACAAAACAAAGTGGGCCCCGCCAACCGGCGGAGCCCACAACGCTCATACGTCAACCAGGAACTTAGGCCCTGATCTTGCTCTTCTTTTCCGGCCAAGGGCCCACCGGCTCCTTGCGGGACGCATCGATCTGGGACGTGTCCGCGAGATCGCCCACCTTGTGGACCTTCAGCAAGTTCGTGGAACCGGCCTGTCCGGGAGGGGAACCGGCAGCGATGACCACCAGGTCACCTTCGTCCACAATCTTCATGTCAAGGAGGCTGCGGTCCACTTGGGCGGTCATTTCGTCGGTGTGGCCCACGGTGGGGACCAGAACCGGCTGGATGCCCCAGGTGAGGGCGAGCTGGTTCCAGACGTGCTCAACCGGCGTGAAAGCGAAGACCGGCTTCACAGGGCGCAGACGCGAAAGGCGACGTGCAGAGTCACCGGACTGGGTGAACGTACAGATGTACTTTGCGTCCAGTTGGTCGGCGATTTCGACGGCGGCACGGGTGATGGCGCCACCACGGGTCTTGGGCTTGGTGCCCAGCGGGGGGACGCGCTCGAGGCCGTGTTCTTCGGTGGACTCGATGATCCGGGCCATGACCTTGACGGTTTCAATGGGGTACTGTCCCACGGAAGTTTCGCCGGACAGCATGACTGCATCGGCGCCGTCGAGAACGGCGTTTGCGCAGTCAGAAGCCTCGGCACGCGTCGGACGCGGGTTGTCGATCATGGATTCCAGGACCTGCGTTGCCACGATGACCGGCTTGGCCCAGCGGCGTGCCAGTTCAATGGCGCGCTTCTGGACGATCGGCACCTCTTCGAGCGGGAGCTCAACACCGAGGTCACCACGGGCAACCATGATGGCGTCGAACGCGTCGATGATTTCGTGGAGCTGGTCCACGGCCTGGGGCTTTTCGATCTTGGCGATCACCGGAACGCGGCGGCCTTCTTCGTCCATGATTTCGTGGACGCGCTTGATGTCGGAGGCATCCCGGACGAAGGACAATGCAACCAGGTCCACGCCACGCTTGAGGGCCCAACGGAGGTCGTCCTCGTCCTTTTCGCTCAGTGCGGGGACGTTGACGGCAACACCGGGCAGGTTGATGCCCTTGTTGTTGGACACCTTGCCACCGACGGTAACGGTGGCGACAACCTTGACGTCGTCAACTTCGATGGCGCGAAGGGCAACCTTGCCGTCGTCGATCAACAGGGCGTCACCCACGTTGACGTCTTCGGTGAGGCTCTTAAGCGTGGTGGAGCAGATGTCCTTGGTGCCGGGGACGTCTTCGGTGGTGATGGTGAAGATGTCGCCAACAGCAAGCTCGTGCGGACCGTCAACAAAGCGGCCAAGGCGAATCTTCGGACCCTGGAGGTCAGCCATGATGGCCACCGGCTTGTGCAGCTGCGCCGCAGCCTTGCGGACATTCTCGTAGGTGTTGTCGTGCACGGAGTAGTCGCCGTGGCTCATGTTCATGCGGGCAACGTCAACGCCGGCTTCCAGCACTGCGAGAGTGTTGTCGTAGCTGGAGATTGCCGGGCCGAAAGTTGCCACAATTTTCGCGCGTCTCATATACCTACCCTAAGTAGTGTGCTGCTGATTGAGTTAAAGTTCATTCCTGCCGGCGCTATAAGACCGCGATTGCCCGGTCGGTGGGGGCGACCGGTGCCGGAAGGATCGTGCTTCCCATGAGGAACTTGTCCACTGCTGCCGCGCATGCACGGCCTTCGGCAATGGCCCACACAATCAGGGACTGGCCACGTCCGGCATCACCGGCAACAAACACACCCTCGGTGTTCGTCATGTAGTAGCCGTCGCGGGCAACGTTGCCCCGACCGTCGAATTCTGCACTGACCTGCTCGGTGATACCGGACGGTTCAGCACCGGTGAAGCCGAGGCTCAGGAAGACGAGGTCAGCGGGAATGATCCGCTCCGTGCCGGCCTTCGGGAGGCGCTTGCCATCCACGAACTCCGTCTCGGCAACCTTGACCCCGGTGAGCTTGCCGTTCTCGCCAACAAACTCCACGGTGGACGCCAGGTACGTACGCTCGCCGCCTTCTTCGTGGGCGCTGGCGACCTCGAAGAGCGTGGGGAACGTCGGCCACGGCTGGTGACCTGCACGCTCAAGAGGCGGCTGCTTGCCGATCGCGAGCGTCGTAACGGAAGCCGCTTGGTGACGGTGCGCTGTACCGATGCAGTCTGCACCGGTATCGCCACCGCCAAGGATGACCACGTGCTTGCCACGGGCGTCGATGTGATTCTCCGGGTTCTCCCCCGCCACTACGCGGTTGGAAGGAACCAGGTAGTCCATGGCGAAGTGGACACCGTCAAGGTCACGGCCCGGAATGGGCAGATCGCGCGGAACTGTAGCCCCGGTAGCGATCACCACGGCATCGTAACGCCGGCGCAACTGTTCCCACGTCACGTCCGTGCCGACTGCGACGCCGGTGCGGAAACGGGTGCCTTCGGCCTTCATCTGCTCCAGGCGACGGTCAACCTGTTCCTTCTCCATTTTGAAGTCGGGGATGCCGTAGCGGAGCAGGCCGCCGATCTTGTCGTCACGCTCGTACACGGCAACCGTGTGACCAACGCGCGTCAGCTGCTGTGCAACTGCCAGGCCGGCAGGACCGGACCCCACCACGGCAACCGTCTTGCCTGTGAGGCGCGTCGGCGGAAGGGGGTGGACCCAGTCGTTGTCGAAGGCTTCATCGATGATGGAAACCTCAACCTGCTTGATGGTCACGGCAGGCTGGTTGATGCCCAGCACGCAGGACGCTTCACAGGGTGCCGGGCACAGACGCCCGGTGAACTCCGGGAAGTTGTTCGTGGCGTGGAGGCGTTCAATCGCCTCCTCGCCCTTGTCCCGCCACACGAGGTCGTTCCATTCAGGAATGAGGTTACCCAGCGGGCAGCCCTGATGGCAGAACGGTACGCCGCAGTCCATGCAGCGCCCGGCCTGGCTCTTCAGGACGCCCTTTTCCTGCGCTTCGTACACTTCCTTCCAGTCCATGATGCGGACCGGAACGGGACGGCGTGGCTGCGTCTCGCGCTGCCGGACTTTCAGAAATCCGCGTGGATCAGCCACCGGTTACCTCCAGGATTCGAGACCATACTTCTTCGCCGTCGGGGTCAAGGCCCTCTTCGATGGCGTCGAGACGGGTTTGCAGGACTGCAGCGTAGTCGCGCGGCAGTACTTTGGTGATGCGGGCGGCGGTGTCGTCGAAGTTCTCGAGCAGACGGCCGGCCAGGACGGAATCGGTTTCCTCAACGTGCTTGGTGAGCAGGCCGTGGACGATGTCGCGGTCCTCTGCGTCCAATTCAAGGAGCTGGAGTTCGCCGGAATCCAGCGCATCCTTGTTGACGCGCTCATGCTGCAGGTCCAGCACGTAGGCAGTACCACCGGACATGCCGGCACCGAAGTTGCGGCCGGTACGTCCGATGATCAGCGTTTGGCCACCGGTCATGTACTCGCACCCGTGATCGCCAATACCTTCGACGACGGCGGTTGCGCCTGAGTTACGGACCAGGAAGCGTTCGCCGACCTGGCCGCGCAGGAACATCTCTCCGCTCGTTGCGCCATAGCCGATGACGTTGCCGGCAATGACGTTGCGTTCTGCCTGGAACACATTGGTGCGGTCCGGGCGGACGATGATGCGCCCACCGGAGAGGCCCTTGCCCACGTAGTCATTGGAGTCGCCGTACATGCGCAGCGTGATGCCGGCAGGCAGGAAAGCGCCAAGCGACTGGCCAGCGGTGCCATTGAGCGTGATGTCGATGGTGTCCGTCGCCAGCACATCGGTACCGAACGTCTTGGTCACCACGTGGCCTAGCATCGTCCCCACGGAGCGGTCCGTGTTGATGACGTCCAGGGTGATCTTGACGGGCATGCGGTCGCTGAGTGCTTCGGCAGCCATAGTGATGAGCCGCTGGTCGAAGTGCTTGTCCAACTCGTGGTTCTGGGTGGTCATGTTGCGCAGCGGCACGTCGTCGTCAAACTCAAGACCGTGCAGGATCGGGTCCAGGTCCAGGCCTTCAGCCTTCCAGTGATCGATCGCTTCACGAGTGTCCAGTACCTCAGCGTGGCCGATCGCCTCTTCGAGGCTGCGGAAACCAAGCTCGGCCAGGATTTCGCGGACTTCTTCTGCGAGGAACTCGAAGAAGTTGACCACGAACTCCGGCTTGCCATTGAACCGTGACCGCAGTTCCGGGTTCTGGGTGGCAACACCAACGGGGCAGGTGTCCAGGTGGCAGACGCGCATCATGATGCAGCCCGAGACCACCAGCGGAGCCGTTGCGAAACCAAACTCTTCGCCACCCAGCAGGGCGGCAATGACGACGTCACGGCCGGTCTTGAGCTGGCCGTCAACCTGGACAACAACGCGATCGCGGAGTCCGTTGAGCATGAGGGTCTGCTGGGTCTCGGCCAGGCCAAGTTCCCACGGCACACCGGCATGCTTCAGCGAGTTCAGCGGCGAGGCGCCGGTACCGCCGTCGTGACCCGAAACAAGCACGACGTCGGCCTTCGCCTTGGTCACGCCGGAGGCCACAGTTCCGATCCCGACTTCCGAAACCAGCTTGACGTGTACACGGGCCGAAGGGTTGGCGCGCTTGGCATCGTAGATGAGCTGCGCGAGGTCTTCGATCGAGTAGATGTCGTGGTGCGGGGGCGGGGAAATGAGTCCGACGCCAGGCGTGGAGTGGCGGGTCCGGGCTACCCAGGGGTAGACCTTCTGGGCCATCAGCTGGCCGCCCTCGCCGGGCTTGGCGCCCTGGGCCATCTTGATTTGGATGTCGTCCGCGTTGGTCAGGTACAAGCTGGTGACACCGAAGCGGCCCGAAGCGATCTGCTTGATGGCAGAGCGGCGCTCCGGATCCAGCAGGCGGTCAACGTCCTCGCCACCTTCACCCGTATTGGACTTGGCGCCCAAACGGTTCATGGCGATAGCGAGTGTCTCGTGGGCTTCCTTGGAGATGGAGCCGTAGCTCATGGCGCCAGTGGAGAAACGCTTGACGATGCTGGAAACGGGCTCCACTTCCTCAAGCGGCACGGCCGGACGGACGTCACCCTTGAACTTGAGCAAGCCGCGGAGGGTCATCAAGTTCTCGGACTGATCGTCAACGCCCTTGGTGTAGGCCTTGAAGATGTCGTAACGACGCTCACGGGTGGCGTGCTGCAGGCGGAACACAGTCTCCGGGTTGAAGAGGTGTGGTTCACCGTCACGGCGCCACTGGTACTCGCCGCCACCCAGGAGCGGACGGTGCGGGTGCTCGATGCCGCCCTCGGGGTATGCCATCTGGTGCCGGGCGGAAACTTCCGCCGCAATAACGTCCAGGCCCACGCCACCCAATTGGGAGTGCGTACCTGAGAAGAACTCGTCCACAAGTTCCTGCGACAGGCCCAGTGCCTCAAAGGTCTGGGCGCCGGTGTAGGAAGCAACCGTGGAGATGCCCATCTTGGACATGATCTTCAGGACACCCTTGCCGAGTCCCTTGATGAGGTTGTAAACGCCGTCTTCCGGAGTTACGCCCTCGACGTCGCCGTTGGAGATCAGCTGTTCAACGGATTCCATGGCGAGGTACGGGTTGACGGCCGATGCGCCGTAGCCAATCAGCACGGCGACGTGGTGCGTCTCCCGGACGTCGCCGGCCTCAACCACGAGTGCCGTCTTGGTGCGGTTGGCACTGCGGAGCAGATGGTGGTGGACAGCGCTGACCAGCAGCAGCGACGGGATAGGTGCCCATTGCGCGTTCGAGTCGCGGTCGGACAGCACAACGTACTGCACGCCGCGGTTGATCGCGCCCGAAACCTGCTCGCAGATCTCTGTCAGGCGGGCACGCAGAGCCGCTTCCCCACCCTCAGGGCGGTAGAGGCCTCGTACCTTCATGGCGATGCGGTCGCCGTCGGCGTTCTCGATGTTCGAGATCTTGGCGAGTTGATCGTTGTTGATCACGGGGAACGGCAGGGAGATCTGCGGCTGGCGGACCTGCTTACCATCCAAAAGATTGCCGTTGGGGCCGATGGCACACTTCAGTGACGTCACCAGTTCTTCGCGGATGGCGTCCAGCGGCGGGTTGGTGACCTGGGCGAAGGACTGCACGAAGTAGTCGAACAGCAAGCGCGGGCGCTTGGACAGCACGGCGACCGGTGTATCCGAGCCCATGGCGCCCAGGGGCTCGGCCCCCGTACGGGCCATGGGGCCGAGCAGGATCTTCAGTTCTTCCGTGGTGTAACCGAAGGTCCGCTGGCGGATGTTCACCGATGCAGCGGTGTGGCGGACGTGCTCGCGCTCGGGGAGCTCGTTGATGTCGATCAGGTTGTCCTTGAGCCACTCGGCCCACGGGTTGGCTGCAGCGACCTCGGCCTTGACCTCGGCGTCGTCGATGATGCGGCCTGCTTCGGTGTCCACCAGGAACATCTTGCCCGGGGCGACGCGACCCTTCTTGACCACGTTGGACGGCTCAACCTCGATGACGCCCACTTCAGAGGCGAAAACGATCAGGCCGTCTTCAGTGATCCAGTAACGTCCGGGGCGCAGGCCATTACGGTCAAGCGTTGCACCGACGAGGTTGCCGTCAGTGAAGGAGACAGCGGCGGGACCATCCCACGGCTCCATGAGCAGCGAGTGGTATTCGTAGAAGGCGCGGCGTGCCGGATCCATGGTGGCGTGGTTCTCCCACGCTTCGGGGATCATCATCATGATCGAGTGCGTGATCGGGCGGCCGGAGAGCCAAAGGAGCTCAGCTACTTCGTCGAACGAGGCTGAGTCCGAGGCACCCGGGGTGCAGATCGGATACAGCTCTTCAGGCGTGTCACCCAAGAGCGGGCTGGCCAGCTGCGACTGGCGTGCGCGCATCCAGTTGCGGTTTCCCTTGACCGTGTTGATTTCACCGTTGTGGGCGATGGTGCGGAACGGCTGTGCCAAGGGCCACGACGGGAACGTATTCGTGGAAAAGCGTGAGTGGACAATGGCAAGCTTGGTCTTGAAGCGCTTGTCCGAAAGGTCCGGGTAGAACGGCTCCAACTGGGCCGTCGTCAGCATGCCCTTGTAGACAATGGTGCGCGAGGACAACGACGGGAAGTACACGCCGTACTTGTTCTGGGCGCGCTTGCGGATTCGCCAGGCGCGGGAGTCGAGTTCGTTGCGCTCAAGCTGCTCACCGGTGGCGGATGCAAAGAAGGGCTGCGAGAAGTACGGCATACATGCCCGTGCCATGGCGCCCACGAGGTCTGCGACCACGGGAACTTCACGCCAGCCAAGGACCGTGAGGCCCTCATCCGCTGCCAGGGCTTCGATACCGGCTTTGGCAGTGGCTGCTTCGCGCGATTCAGCAGGAAGGAAAGCGGTGCCCACCACGTACTGGCCGGGAGCGGGCAGTTCGAATTCTGTGACGGCCCTGAAGAACTCGTCCGGAACCTGCATGAGCAGGCCCGCGCCGTCGCCAGTACCTTCATCGGCGCCCACGGCGCCGCGGTGTTCGAGATTGCGGAGGGCAGTCAGAGCCGCTTCCACGATGTCGTATCCCGGTTCCCCGCGGAGCGTGGCAATGATTGCCAGGCCGCAGGCGTCCTTCTCCTTGTCCGGGTTGTAAAGACCCCGGGCCTCCGGAAGCGCGGCAAAGCGCTTGAACGGAGACATGGCACCCTGCGGTTCGATATTTTCGGACCAACCGGGGTTATGAAGATGGGTCATGGGAGACGTCCTTCCTCGTGATCGTGCGTATGGAAGGGACAACGTTGGCCCCACCTTGCATGCCCTTGTGATGGGCACAACAAAGCGCTAGTTATTGGAATTGTAGGCCAGCCAATCATGCGCAACTAACAGTTACGCAGACCACTGGCCCCGGCTTGACCAGTGAACATCGGTATGCTGCGATCCGGTTTCCGGGGTGCCACGACGCTGTGGACTGGGCCCGACGAGCGGTGACTCTGTTGCCCCTTTGCCGGAAGCGACTACTTGGTGTCGTCAACTTCCAGCGAGGATCCGGGGGCCTTCCTCGCGGCAGTCGCAGCAGATTCCGATTCCGCTTTGGACGTGCTGTCCTTTGCGGAATCTCCTGCTGCATCCTGCGGCTCGTCAACGTGGCCCGGATCGCTTTGGTTATCTGGGAGATTACCACGGGAACCACTATCCGAGACAGATGGGTCCACATCATGACTGGTGACGCTCGTCACGGATGCCTCATCTTTGGCCGGCGTGGATTCAGGTTTCCGGCCCGGTAAATAAGGGGTATCCGGCTGCGGCCGCCCTCCCCTGCCGAGAACAAGGAAGATAGCCAACGCCACAACGAACACGAAGATGCTCGTCCACACATTCAGCCTGGTGGTGATCCCGAAGAGGCTGATCTGCTCGGCGTCATCAATCCTGAGCGCTTCGATCCAGACGCGGCCCAGCGTGTAATACATCGCGTAGAGCCAGAACAAGCGTCCGCGTCGGAAGTTGAACTTCCGGTCCAGCAGGAGCATGATGGCGATGCCCAGGACATTCCACAGGAACTCATAAAGGAACGTTGGGTGGAAAAGTGTGTCGGCGGGCATGCCCGCCGGGAAGTTGGCATTGGCGGGGTCGATTTGGAGTCCCCAGGGCAATGTTGTGGGGGCGCCGAAGAGTTCCTGGTTGAACCAGTTGCCCCAGCGGCCAATGGCTTGGGCAAGCAGCAAACCGGGAGCCGCGGCATCCAGGAACGCCGTGAGCTTGACGCCCGCCCGACGGCATCCAATCCAGGCACCCACGGCGCCGAGCAGCACAGCGCCCCAAATACCGAGGCCGCCCCGCTGTATTTGCGGAATCAGGGAGAGGTCACCTGTGCCGTCGAACCCAGGACCAAAGTAGGCATCCGGGGACGAAAACACGTGGTAAAGGCGTCCACCGATGATGCCGAAGGGAATCGCCCAAATAGCGATATCCCAGAGAGAGCCCTCCGGGGCTCCACGGCGCTTCCACCGGGCGGACGTCAGCCACAGGCCGATGATGATGCCCGCCAGGATGCAGAGGGCGTAAGCGTGGATACGCAACGTCCCCCACGGCAGCGGAATGTCGAAACCGGACCACGATGGGCTCGGGATGCTCAGGGGAACCATTGCCGCTGCCTGGAGGACGGTCTGCATGGGCTTCGCTGTTTCCTTTTCCTAGACGTCTGCAGCTGCGCGGCCCAAGCCGGCGCTGAGGTTCTTGGTGAGTTGGCCGACGGCGTCAACGCCGCCGTCGCGGAGGGCCGCTACCAGCGCGGTGCCAACGATCACGCCGTCCGCGTAGGCAGCTATCTCGCGGACATGATCCGGGTTTGACACACCAAGGCCAACACAGACCCGTTCAGCGCCCGCAGCGTGGGCGCGTGCCACGACGTCTTCAGCCGTGCTGCTGACGGACTGGCGTGTACCAGTCACGCCCATGATCGAGACGGCATACACAAAGCCACGGCTGGCCTTGACGGTCATGTCCAGACGCTCGGGCGTGGACGACGGTGCCACCAGGAAGACCCTGTCCAGTCCATACTTGTCCGAGGCCTCGAACCATTCGCTGGCCTCATCCGGAATGAGGTCCGGAGTAATGAGGCCCGCTCCCCCGGATTCGGCCAGGCGGCGGGAGAACTCATCGACGCCCATGCGCATGACCGGGTTCCAGTAGGTCATGACCAGCACGGCGGCGTCAGTAGCGGCAGTGATCCCCGCAACGACGTCGAAGACGTTGGCCACGCGGAAACCGTTGCTGATCGCTTCGGTGGTAGCAGCCTGGATCACAGGTCCGTCCATCACGGGATCGGAGTAGGGAATACCGATCTCGATGAGGTCTGCACCATTGCGTGCCAGGGCAATACCGGCCTCAATGCTGTCCTGGACCGTGGGGTAGCCCGCCGGAAGATATCCGACAAGTGCGGCCCGGCCCTCGGCCTTGGCACGGTCAATGGCGGCAGCGGACTTGCTGGCAAATTGTTCAGTCATCAGTTCTGGTCCTCGTTTACGTCCACGGCTGCTTCGGAGGTGCGCTCTGCAGGACCTTTGGGCTTGCGGGTAGACAGGGTTGTGCCCCTGACGTGACCTTCTTCGTCCAGCATGTTGAACCATGCGGCGGCGGTTTCCACGTCCTTGTCACCACGCCCTGACAGGTTCACAATCACGGAGATCTCCGATGGGTCCTCTTTGCCCTCGGTGAGGCGCTTGCCCACCTTGATGGCACCGGCAAGCGCGTGCGAGGACTCGATGGCGGGAATGATGCCCTCGGTCCGGCACAGGAGACTGAAGGCATCCATGGCTTCGGTGTCGGTTATGGGCTCGTACGTCACGCGTCCGATGTCCGCGAGGTAAGAGTGCTCGGGTCCCACACTAGGGTAGTCCAGTCCGGCGGAGATCGAGTGGGATTCGATCGTCTGGCCGTCTTCGTCCTGCATCAGGTAGGAACGTGCACCATGCAGCACACCAGGACGTCCCAGGGAGATTGCTGCAGCGTGACGCCCGGTCTCCACGCCTTCGCCGCCTGCCTCGAAGCCATAGATCTTCACCGATGCGTCGTCCAGGAAACTGTGGAACAGGCCGATGGCATTGGAGCCACCACCAATGCAGGCACAGATGGCGTCGGGCAGCTTGCCGGTCTGCTCCAGGATCTGGGCGCGGGCTTCCTCACCAATCACTTCGTGGAAGAAGCGGACCATGGCCGGGAACGGGTGGGCTCCGGCAGCGGTACCCAGCAGATAGTGGGTGTTGTCCACGTTGGAAACCCAATCGCGCAAGGCATCATTGATGGCGTCCTTGAGGGTCTGCGAACCGTTGGTCACGGGAACCACAGTGGCGCCGAGCAGTTGCATGCGGGCAACGTTCAACGCCTGGCGGCGGCAGTCTTCCGCGCCCATGTAGACGACGCACTCGAGGCCAAGGAGGGCAGCTGCCGTGGCACTGGCGACGCCGTGCTGGCCGGCGCCGGTTTCCGCGATGACGCGGGTCTTGCCCATGCGCTTGGCAAGGAGCGCTTGGCCCAGGACGTTATTGATCTTGTGTGAGCCAGTGTGGTTCAGGTCCTCACGCTTGAGGAAAATCCTGGCGCCACCGGCGTGCTTGGAGAACCGCTTGGCCTCGGTGAGCAGCGACGGACGCCCGGAGTAGTTCTTGTTGAGGTCCTTCAACTCCGCCAGGAAGTCGGGGTCGGCCTTGGCTTTCTCGAACGTGTCCTGGACTTCGTCGAGGGCGGCAATGAGTGACTCGGGCATCCAACGGCCGCCGTAGTTACCGAAGTACGGCCCGGGTGCGTTGCGCAGCGAAACGCCGCCTTGCAGGAATGCGTCGGCCGCATTCTCTTCCGAGCTGGCTGTTGGCGCGTCCACCATCAGTCTCACCGTCCTGTTCCAGTTAGTTCATTGGGTAGTTCCACGTGCCACAAAGCAGCCGCAGGCACATGCCCGGGGCTGCCTTATGGCTGTCGCCTTGCTTCAGGTACTGCCTCAGTTCCTGACGGCGATGGCGGCAGCTCCAGCTGCCTTGAATTCGGTGATGCGTTCGCGCGGTGTCGCGTCGCTGACCAGCGCCTCGCCCACCAAAATGGCATTAGCGCCGCTCGCGGCATAGTGCGTGACGTCCTCAGCCGTCCGTACGCCGGACTCCGCCACAATTACTGACTCAGCGGGAATCAAACCGGCCAGCGAACCGAAAACTGAACGGTCGACGTCGAGCGTCTTCAGGTTGCGAACGTTGATGCCGATGATCTTGGCCTGCGCCGCGACGGCGCGCTCAATTTCGTCTTCGGTGTGCGTTTCCACCAGCACGTTCATGCCAAGCTCGTGGCTCAGGGCGCTGAAGTCAGCAAGCTCCGAGTCGGACAGGGCTGCAACGATCAGCAGGATGAGGTCCGCACCATGGGCGCGGGCTTCCCAGATCTGGTACTCGTCCACCGTGAAGTCCTTGCGCAGCAAGGGAATATCGACGGCGGCACGGACGGCATCGAGATCGGCCAGCGATCCCCCGAAACGTCGCTTTTCGGTAAGGACGCTGATGACGGAAGCTCCGCCATGTGCGTACTGCACCGCCAGCGAGGCGGGATCGTCGATAGGGGCGAGGTCGCCTTTGGAGGGGCTACGGCGCTTGATTTCGGCGATGACCTTAAGATCGTCGCGGCTCGAGGACGGGCCTCCAAGAGCAGACCATGCATCGCGTGCGGGCGTTGCGCCCGCAACGCGATCCTTCAGCTCAACGAGGGAAACAAGCCGGCGACGGGCTTCCATGTCCTCCTTGACGCCGACGATGATGTCGTCAAGAACGGTCACGATTAGTGGCCGTTGTTCTGCAGCTTGCTGCCACCCACTCCGTAGCCAGCCTTGCGCATGGCCCAACCTACGATGAGGCCGGCAACCATGACCACAACACCACCGATGAAGATGAGGGTGCTGGCGATGACGAAAGCAATGGAGGAAATCAGGGCGCCAACAAGCATCACAATCACGCAGGTCCAGGCCGCCGGGCTGTTGCCGTGGCCGATGGCGTCAGCGTGGCTGGCCATAGTGGAGCTGGCTTGGGTTGCGGACACTGTGGTTTTGCTCATGTGGAATCTCCTCAGGATGAATACTGCTTACATTCTGCCATTTATTGACGGCGGCCGGGACATCGTCCGACGTCAGGACCGGCGCTGGCGCGTATGTTGCGCCATACCGGCCCGAAAGACTGCCCGGTGTCCTACGTGGGGTCTTCGCCCCGGGAAAGACTGTCCCAGCTGTCAATCTCGTCTACTGGTCCGCTACGGCGTTCCCTGACGGCAGCGGCATCATACTTGGTCCGGGTTTTCCAATGCCGCCCAGCCAGCGGCAGAACCACCGCGCACACGGCAAGCAAGGCACCGGCCACGACAGCCAGGACAGGGAAGACCGTTGTGGCCACGTTCGCCTGGCCTCCTGAGATACCGGTGGCTGCAGCGATGGAACCTTGGGCTGCCCCGAGGGGATCGACCAGGACCGTGGCGGCCGCGAGGATAATCCCGGCGGCGGACAGGACAAGGATGGCAGCGATGATCCAGCGTGCGATCCGCCCTGCGATGGAGGCCGCCAACCCTCCGGCGAGTGCTACGAGTGCCAGGGCGGTCACGGCTGTGGCTGCCTTGCTGCCCTGAACGTGGAGGTCGCTGATGGAGGCTGCCGTAGGGTCCAACCGAACTTCGATCCACGTCTGCGTGGTGGTTCCAAAGACGGCGAGGGCCAAGAGGGCTGTGGCCAGAACAAGCGTGGACTTCCGTGCCCAGCGCGGCGATGTGGCCGCCGTAGGCCTCGGCGCTTCAGCGGTCATGAGCCGGGCGTCCCGCCGTCGACGGTTCCTGCATCCCGCACTGTCTCGGCGGAAATATTCTGCAGCGAGCCGGCTGTGTGGACGGCCCGAAGGGGCGCAGCAGCCTTGTTTACGGTTTCAAGGGCCTCAGACGGCTTGTGTGAGTCGGCAACGATCCCGCCGCCGGCCTGCACGTAGGCGCGGCCTTCCCGCAGCAACGCAGAGCGGATGGCAATCGCCATGTCCATATCACCGGCGAAGTCGAGGTAGCCCACTACGCCACCGTAGATACCGCGGCGGTGCGGTTCGAGTTCGTCCAGGAGGCGCAGGGCCCGCGGCTTCGGGGCGCCGGACAAGGTGCCTGCCGGGAACGTTGCCTTCAGAACGTCGTATGCCTTGGCATGCGGAGCCAACTCTCCCACCACTGTGGACACCAAGTGCATGATGTGGCTGAACCGCTCCACCTCCATGAACTGGGTGACATCAACCGTGCCGGCAACGCAGACCTTGGAGAGGTCATTGCGGGACAGATCCACCAGCATGAGGTGCTCGGCCCGTTCCTTCTGGTCGGCCAGCAGTTCCGTGGCCAGGGCCTTATCAGCTTCAACAGTCTTGCCACGTGGGCGCGAACCGGCGATGGGGTGTGTAATCACTTCGCCTCCGGTTACGGTCACCAACGCTTCGGGCGACGAACCAACAATCGAGTACTCGCGGCCATCGGCATCCTCAAGGCTGAAGATGTACATGTACGGGCTCGGGTTGGTGTTGCGCAGCACACGGTAAACATCCAGTGGATCAGCCGGGCATTCCATCTCGAAACGACGCGAAATGACCACCTGGAAGACCTCGCCATCGACGATCGCTTCCTTGCCGCGATCGATGGCTTCGAGGTACTTGTTTTCGTCCCAGCGTTCCTGAACGCTCGAGGCAAAGTCCAGGGCCGCCGCCTCCAGCACAGAGACCGGCTGGGCGATTGGCGTGCTGATCTGGTCCAGCAAGGACTTGACCCGTGCAACAGCATCGTGCCAGGCGTCGTCCACGCGCTCGGAACTGTTGTCAAAGTTGATCGCGTTGGCAATCAACAGGACGGTACCGTCCACATTGTCATGGACTGCCATGTCGGTGACCAGGTTCAGGGCCATCTCGGGCAACTGAAGGTCGTCCTCCGGCGGCGCTGTCAGCTTCTCCCAGTGGCGCACCGCTTCCCACCCGAGGAAGCCGACCAGCCCGGACGTAAACGGAGGAAGTCCTTCGAAGCGATCAGTCTGCAGGGCAGCGATGGTGTCGCGGACCGCTTCTACCGGGTTCCCATCAACGGGCACGCCGACGGGAGGTTCGCCGATCCAGTGTGCCTGGCCATCCTTGGTGGTCAGCGTGGCGCGGGACTTGGCACCGATGAAGGAGTAACGGGACCAGGCTCCACCCACAGCTGCAGATTCCATGAGGAAAGTACCCGGCTGGCCTTGGGCCAGCTTCCGGTACAGGCCGATGGGAGTCTCGGCATCGGCCAGGACTTTGAGTCGGACAGGGATAACACGGCTGTGGACGGCGAGTTCCCGGAACTCTTCCAGGCCCGGGCTGATGATTCCAAGGTCCTGCATGGCTATTGTTCTCCGCCTTTGGTCTGAGGTGCTGCGTCAGGGAAAGTAGGGGGGTGCTTATTCCCGGTGGCCCGTTACGACTGAAAGGTCGCGCCCGTCGAAGCAGGTCCGGGTACCGGTGTGGCAGGCTGCACCGATCTGGTCCACGCGGACCAGGAGGGCGTCGCCGTCGCAGTCAAGGGCGACTGACTTCACGAACTGTACGTGTCCGGAAGTGTCGCCCTTGCGCCAGTATTCCTGGCGGGAGCGCGAGTAGAACGTGACGCGTCCCGTGGTCATGGTGCGGCGGAGTGCCTCGTCATCCATCCAGCCCAGCATGAGGACCTCGTTGGTGTCGTGCTGCTGGATGATGGCGGCTACAAGGCCTGCGGAATCGCGTTTGAGGGCACTGGCGATCTCCTGCGGCAGGGTGTCCGCGGGGTCGCTGGAGAGCTCCACGGCAGGAGTTGGACTGGGGGCGGACTGCTCTGACATCAGATCAAGTCTAGTGCCTTTGGTGGGAGCCGGATTCTGCGGCGGTTCCACTGCGCAACCAGGCCCTGATCGTGCTAGTTTCACAAGTGATGCATTTCGTCGATCCTTCCCGAGAAGTACTGGCCGAAACCCTGCTGGCGGCCGGACCTGACTCCCCCACGCTCTGCCAAGGGTGGCTCACCCGGGATCTCGCGGCGCACCTCTACCTGCGCGAGCGTAAAGCGGCCGTGGGCATTGGCCTTCTGATCCCCAGCCTCGGTAAGGCCTCGGACAAAGCAACGGCCAAACTTGCTGCCAAACTGAAAACCACTGAGGACTACGCTGAGCTCGTCAAGACGTTCCGCGCAGGCCCGCCTGCCCTCTCCCCTTTGAAGATCAAGGCACTGGACGAAACGTCGAATCTCATCGAATATTTCGTCCACACCGAGGACATCCGCCGAGCCGGTGACCGTTGGGCGCCCCGGGCCCTCGACGAAGCGTACTCGGACGCACTCTGGGATGAACTGATCAAGCGGGCCGCTTACCTTTATCGGGGCGTGGACCTCGGCATCGTTCTGGTGCGGCCTTCCGGCCCGCGCCATGTGGCCAAACGCGCCCCGGTGTCGGTTGCGATTGTTGGTGAACCTGGGGAACTGCTGATGCATGCCCACGGCCGCACCAGCCAGGCCCTCGTCACCTTCGAAGGCCAGCCGGACGCCGTCGCGCTTCTGCAAAGCGCAGACATCGGCCTTTAAGGCAAGCAACGCGGGGTCACTTATGGCCCATCATCCTTGCGGAGATGGGCCATAAGTGACCCCGCGTTGCTTTTGGCAGACGGAGCTACCTGACTTCGAAGCCCGCGTCGCGAATAGCGGCCTTGACCTGGGCGATCATGTCATCCGGACCGAAGTGGAACACGGAAGCCGCCAGCACGGCGTCGGCTCCGGCCTCCACGGCTGGAGGGAAGTGCGCCGGCTTCCCGGCACCACCGGAGGCGATGATCGGAATGTTGACAGCCCCACGGACAAGGCGGATCAGTTCGAGATCGAATCCGTCCTTGGTGCCGTCGGCGTCGATCGAGTTCAGCAGGATCTCGCCCACGCCCCGGTCCGCTGCTTCCTTGGCCCAGGCAATGGCGTCGATTCCCGTCCCGGTTCGGCCACCGTGGGTGGTGACTTCAAAACCGGACGACGTCGGTGCGTCGCCTTCGCGGGTACGCCGCGCATCCACGGACAGCACCAGGACCTGCGAACCGAAGTGGCGCGTGATTTCATCGATGACCTCTGGCCGGGCGACGGCAGCGGTGTTGATCGATGCTTTGTCCGCACCGAAGCGCAGGAGTTTATCCACCTCCGCAACGCCACGGACGCCGCCGCCTACGGTCAGCGGGATGAAGACTTCCTCTGCGGTACGGCGAACGACGTCGAACGTTGTTTCCCGATTGCCCGATGATGCGGTGACATCAAGGAAAGTCAGTTCATCCGCACCACCATTGTCATAACGGTGTGCCAGTTCCACCGGGTCTCCGGCGTCCCTCAAGCCCTCGAAGTTGACGCCCTTGACCACGCGGCCGGCATCGACGTCCAGGCAGGGAATGACGCGTACGGCTACAGCCATGTGCTTACTCCTCGAATTCTGCTCTGCTCGATAGTGATGCTGGATCAGATACGGCAGGCGTGGATGCTGCTCACCAGGATGGCCCGGGCGCCGAGATCGTACAGCTCATCCATTATGCGGTTGGTTTCCTTCTTGGGAACCATGGAACGCACCGCCACCCATTCCGAATCCCGCAGCGGGGAGACGGTGGGTGATTCAAGGCCTGGGGTGAGCGCGGCAGCATCCTCCACCAGGTCCTTACGAATGTCGTAATCCATCAGCACGTACTGGCGCGCCACAAGGACGCCCTGCAGGCGACGGATGAGGACCTCGATTTCCTTGGCGGTGCCATTCGCGGCACCACCCGGGCCTGTGCGCCTGATCAGCACGGCCTCGGACTTAAGGATGGGATCGCCAAAGATTTCCATCCCGGCTGCCTTGAGGGTGTTGCCGGTCTCGACGACGTCGGCAATCGCGTCCGCGACGCCGAGCCGAACCGACGATTCAACCGCACCGTCGAGGCGGACAACCTTGGCATTGACGCCTCGCTCGGCGAGGTAGTCACGCAGGAGGCCGTCGTAGCTGGTGGCGAGGCGCTTGCCTTCGAGCTGCTCGACGCCGTTGAAGTTTCCAACGGGCCCTGCGAAACGGAACGTGGATGCCGCGAAACCCAAGGGCAGCAGTTCTTCTGCTTCCACCTGGGCATCCAGCAGGAGGTCGCGTCCGGTGATTCCGACGTCCAGGGTTCCCTGGCCAACGTACACCGCGATGTCGCGGGGGCGGAGGAAGAAGAACTCGATGTCATTGTCGGGATCGACCATGACCAGTTCGCGGGTGTCGCGGCGCTGGCGGTAACCTGCCTCGGACAACATCGCCGACGCGGCTTCGGACAGGGATCCCTTATTGGGGACTGCTACACGGAGCATGGGGAGACTTTCTGTTTGGAATGGAGGTTTTCAGGCACATCGGCCACGCAGGTGGCTCCACTTCGGGAAAGCGGAGTGGCGTGGCTAGAGATGCTTGTAAACGTCTTCCAGCGTGAGGCCCTTGGCAAGCATGAGGACCTGCAGGTGGTACAGCAACTGGGAGATCTCCTCGGCAGCGGCTTCATCGGATTCGTACTCGGCGGCCATCCAGACTTCGGCGGCCTCTTCGACCACTTTCTTACCGATGCCGTGGATTCCGGAGTCCAGTTCGGCTACAGTACGCGAGCCTGCCGGGCGGGTCGCTGCTTTCTCACTCAGTTCTGCGAACAGCGTCTCGAAATTCTTCACGCCCTACAGCCTACTTGCTTCCGGGTTGGCGCCGCTTGTTGGGGCCTTGCATGACGAAGGGGATGTGAGTGAAGACACACCCACATCCCCTCCGCGGTACCTCTTATGCGCCTCAGCTGTACTGCTGGAGTGTCAGTGCAGTGGCAAGAGCCGCCGTGACTGCCTCGTGCCCCTTGTCTTCGTTGGATCCCGGAAGGCCTGCGCGGTCCAGGCCTTGCTGTTCCGTATCGCAGGTCAGGACGCCGAACCCGACCGGAACGCCGGTGCGGACGCTGACATCGGTGAGTCCCGACGTCGCGGCCTGGCATACGTAGTCGAAGTGCGGCGTTCCGCCGCGGATAACCACACCGAGCGCAACGACGGCGTCGAAGTGCGGTGCGAGCCTCGCCGCGGCAACAGGGAGTTCGAAGCTGCCAGGGACGCGAAGCAGGGTGGGCTCGGCGATGCCGGCTTCCTTGGCCGCGCGGAGTGCACCGTCAACCAGCCCATCCATGATCTGGGTGTGCCAGCTTGCTGCCACAATGGCGAGCTTCAGCTGCGAGGTTTCCTCGGGCTTAAGGGTGGTGAGGTCGATAGTGGGGGCGCCGTGTCCGCTCATTGTTTGCTGGAGTTCCGTTCAGTCTTGTTCGTTGTCAAAGGGGCTTCGGGACGGTGTCTTTCCGTTGCCGACGGGCTCGGTTTCGAGCGTCAATCGGTGATCCATCCGGTCTTTCTTGGTCTGCAGATAGCGAACGTTCTGTTCACGCGAAGGAACCTCGGTAGGAACCATTTCCACCACCGAGACACCTGCCTGGGCAAGGCGGTTCTGCTTGTCCGGATTGTTGCTGAGCAACCGGACCTCGTGCAGGCCCATCTCGGCCAGGATCTGACCCGCGGCACTGTAGGAGCGCGCGTCCACCGGCAAGCCAAGCTGTTCGTTGGCCTCGACGGTGTCGAAACCGGCTTCCTGCAGCGCGTAGGCCTTGATCTTGTTGGCCAGGCCAATACCCCGCCCTTCCTGGCCTCGCAAGTACAGGAGCGTTCCACCTTCAGCGTGGATGAGCTCCAGGGCAAAAGCCAATTGTTCGCCGCAATCGCAACGATAAGATCCGAAGACATCTCCGGTGAGGCATTCCGAATGCAGGCGCACCAATGGTGCCTGGCCATCTTTGGGCGGGTTGGGGGAACTCACGGCGAGGTGTTCCACGCCCGTAACATGGTCCGTCCAAGCCTGGGCTACAAAGTCGCCAAACGCCGTGGGCAGCTGGACAATCGGGCCGCCGCTCACCGGGTGGGGTGTGGGCTCGGTGTCGTCGCTGCTGCGCGTTGTCGGTGCGGTCATCGCTTCTCCTCGTCTGCCACTGAAACGTGTGCCGCCTGGGACTCTACCGCGTCAACGTAGGCCACCAGATCCTCAATGGAGATGAGGGGGCATCCGTGTTCCGCAGCGAAATCGCGCAGGCTGTCCAGGCGCATCATTTCACCATCGTCATGTACCAACTCAGCGATCACGCCCACCGGAGCCAGCCCGGCAAGCCGACACAGGTCCACAGCTGCTTCCGTGTGTCCCGGACGTTCACGCACTCCCCCCTTAACCGCCCGCAGCGGAAAAATATGCCCGGGGCGCGTAATCGCCGCTGGAGTGCTCTGCGGGTCGGCGAGGATCCGGGCAGTCAACGCGCGGTCCGTGGCCGAAATACCAGTGCTCACGCCGAACGCGGCGTCGCAGGAAACAGTGTAGGCAGTACCTTTGGCATCCTCGTTGACTTCCACCATGGGCGGAAGTGCAAGGGCATCGGCACGCTCACCTTCAAGCGGCACGCAGATGACGCCTGACGAATACCGGATGGTCCACCCCATAAGGGCCGGCGTAGCGTGCTCGGCGGCGAAAATGATGTCGCCTTCGTTCTCGCGGTCTTCGTTGTCCACCACGATTACTGCGTGGCCGGCTGCCATCGCCGCGATCGCAGCTTCCACAGGATCCAGTCCTGTACGACCCGTCGCCGTCGAAATCGTCTTGGTAGGAGTACTCATCGCGCAGCCTCCGCGTTCCCGGTAGAGTCGCCGGCCAGCTCCACGCTGGCCGTCTCCGCGCTGGCGCGGTGCGCCGGGGAGCCCTGGGGAGCAAAGGACAGGAGCCGCTCGGTGTATTTTGCGAGCACATCCACTTCAATGTTTACCCGTGCGCCAACCGGCTTCGCCCCCAGGCCCGTCTCCTCCAACGTCGTAGGGATAAGCCCTACCTCGAACCACGGAGCCGGTTCAGCCGCGGCGCTCACTGCCGTCACGGTCAGGGAAACACCGTCGACGGCGATTGAGCCCTTCTCGGCGATGTACCGAGCCAGCGGCCCAGGGACGCCAAACCGCAAACGGTCCCAGTTGCCCAGCGGCTCACGTTCCAGCAACTCGCCCACGCCGTCAACGTGGCCTTGGACCACATGGCCGTCGAGGCGTCCGCCTGCAGGGACGCAGCGCTCAAGGTTCACGGTATCGCCTGCGGCCAACTCGCCGATGGTGGTGCGGACCAGGGTCTCCCCCATCACGTCGACGCTGAAATCCTGTCCGTCAATCTGTGTTGCGGTGAGGCAGACGCCGTTTACTGCGATGGAGCCCCCCAAGGTCAAGCCATCGGTGCTGGTGGGAGCCTTAAGCCGCAGTGTCGCGCTGGCGTCGCCATCGCGGTCAATGCCCAGGACGGTGCCCTGCTCGGCAACGATTCCGGTAAACATCAGTGTCCTCCTGTGACGTATTCCGCAGCTTCACTGCGCGGAATGGAATTCTTGGTTGTGCTGGCTGCCGATCGCATGGAGCGCAAATGCAGCCGAAGGTCGTTCCCGAGGCTCCGGACGGCTCCGCCACCGGCATCGTCCCAGGCCCATTGCTGGGCCTCGGCCAACGTGGTAATGCCGAGGTCGTTAAGGGCAGGCGTTCCGGAGCCCAAAAGAGTTGGAGCAAGATAGACGATCAGTTCGTCCACCAATCCAGCAGCAAGGAACGTACTGAGGATGCTGGAGCCGCCCTCCACCATGACGTGCCTGACGCCTTGGTGGAACAGTTGGCTGAGCGCTTCCGCCGGGTCCCTGGTTTGCAGGTGCACAAAAAGGCCGTCGGTTCCGCGCACCGCTGCGTCTTCGGGAACGTCCCTCAAACCCATGACGGCGCGGAGCGGCTGGCGCTGCGTCAGGCTGCCATCGGATGCCCGTGCCGTCAGCCGGGGGTTGTCAATGAGTACCGTGCCAGTGCCCACCAGGATCGCGTCGATGAGGCCCCGCAATCCGTGGTTGTCCGCGAGGGACTCCGGACTGGAGATCCACTGGCTGGTACCGTCCACTGCGGCGATGCGGCTGTCCAGCGTCTGGGCAATGTGCAAGGTAACGAAAGGACGTTTGGTTGCGACGGCGTCGAACCATTCACGATTGAGGTCATACGCTTTGCCGGCGGCGAGCCCGGATTCGACGTCGACTCCCGCTGCCTGCAACGTGCGGGCGCCGCCCGCGGCGGGATCGTGGGGATCATCGACGGCGTAAATCACCCTGGAGATGCCAGCCTCAATGATGGCTTGGGCGCAGGGTCCTGTGCGGCCCACGTGGTTGCAAGGCTCCAAGGTGACCACCATGGTGGTTCTTGCAAGGTCCACGCCCTGACGGCGTGCCTCGAGAATGGCATCTGCCTCGGCGTGGGCTGTGCCGGCTCCCCGATGGTAGCCAACGGCGAGCTGTTCGCCCCCAGGACTGAGCACAACGGCGCCCACCAAGGGGTTGGCTCCACGCGGCCCGCCCAAGGCCGCTGCAAGGGCCACATCCATCGCCGCAGTCTCGGCGGTATTGAAGAATTTAGGGTTCAGGGTCACGGAGCAACTCCCACAACAGCCGGAGCGGGGCCAACCGAGGCACGTTCGCGCTTCTCTGCCCGCCACCACACGAAGAAACCGGTCAACGTAAAGAAGCCATAGAAGAGGTACATGACGGCACTTGCGTAGTATCCGGCGCTGAAGAGCAATGGGACGCCAACAATGTCAACGGCTACCCAGATGAGCCAGAACTCCGTCCATCCGCGGGCCATACCGTATGTGGCCAGCAGCGAACCTGTGAACGTCCAGGCATCAGCCCATACGGGCGGGTAGGAGCCCAGCGCGTCAAAGAGCGGTGTCAGGGCGGCCGTTCCAGCCACCATTGCCGCAAGAAGGGCGATGCGGACTCTGTTACTGGCCCAGCCCGGAACGATTGCACGTCCGCGGGTGCTGGCCTGCCGGCCTTGCTGCCACCGGTACCAACCGTAGACGGCGACGGCTATGAACATGATCTGCCGTGCAGCCTGTCCCCATAGGGTTGCGGGTGCGGCTGCGCCGAAAACGTTCCCGAGGAAGACCGTCAGCAGGAGGATATTCCCCACAATGCCTATCGGCCACGCCCAGACTTTGCGGCGCATTCCGCCGAGGGCGCTGGCGAGCCCAAAGATGTTGCCAAGCACTTCGCGTAGAACAAGCGCAGATCCTCCAACGGGAATCTGTGCTTCGAAGAGCCATCGCAGAAAGTCCATGCCGTTCCTTCCCAGTAAGCCGCGATGGCTCCGGGGGTGTACGACAGCGCAATGCCAGGCGTCCCTAAGGACGCACACAGCATGACTGTACGTGCTTCTCCCATCCAGACTTTAACTGTCGGTACCGGAATTCCACCGGTTCAACCGTTTGCCAGCGGTTTCCAATTACTTGGATTCCAAAGGCGTGCGGGTCGCGGACTATAACCGCCGGTTCGGACTTACACCGACCCCGGAGCACGTATGTGTGTTGCTATTCTGCCACAACTGCGGAGATGCCTAAGCTATTCCCTGCAATCTTCGTAACATCGGATGACGGTCGTCACGGTTTCGCCGGGCCGCCCGCCATTGCGGCCTTGGATCCGGCCGCACGGAGCCGATCGATTGCCGCGGCTGGGTCTTTGTCCCCGTACACGGCTGAGCCTGCCACGAACACGTTCGCGCCTGCCTCAGCTGCCCGGAGGATGGTTTCCTCGGTGATCCCGCCATCCACCTGGATGGCCACACCGATTCCGGATCCGTCAATGGCTGCGCGGGCCCGGCGGATCTTGGGCAAGGTGATGTCCAGGAAGGACTGGCCGCCAAAGCCCGGCTCAACCGTCATGATCAGCAACATGTCCAGTTCACTGAGCATGTCAAGATACGGCTCAACCGGAGTGGCAGGTCGCAACGCCATACCTGCTTTTGAGCCTCGAGCCCGCAGCTCGCGGGCAAGCTTGACAGGCGCCATGGCAGCCTCGGCATGAAACGTCACCGATGCGACGCCGGCATCCGCGTAGGCAGGTGCCCAGCGGTCAGCGTCTGAAATCATCAGGTGCGCGTCCAAGGGAACCGGGCTGACGGCCTGGATCCTCTGTACCACCGGCAAGCCAAGCGTCAGGTTGGGAACGAAGTGGTTGTCCATGACATCCACGTGCACGGCATCGGCATTGCCGATCCGCTTCAGCTCCGCCTCAAGGTTGACGAAGTCTGCGGAAAGGATGCTCGGGTTGATACAGCACTGAGACAAGGCAGCCCCTTTGGGTCAGTCGTTTTATCGATTGTGTTCAAGCGAGGGTGGCGGCGGGCTAGGACTTCTTGCGGATGAGCGCCATGAACATCGCATCCGTGTGGTGAACGTGCGGCCACAGCTGGGCGGTGAGTTCATGCCCGGCCCCAAGGCCTCCGGTGAGGCTGGCATCGTCCAGTGCCTGGCCGGCGTCCAGCAGTTCAAGGTCATCGCGCTTTCCGAGGACGTCACCCACAACGGCAGTGGTTTCCGCCGGGTGGGGAGAACACGTCACGTATGCAACCACGCCACCTGGCTTGACGGCGTCGATGGCCGAGGCCAGCAGTTCACGCTGCAGCGGACCGAGGTCCGCAATGTCCTTGGGTGCCCGGCGCCAGCGCGATTCGGGACGCCTGCGCAAGGCGCCAAGACCACTGCAGGGAACGTCCACCAGTACCCTGTCAAAGGAGTCGGGCTGTTCGCCGCCAACCTCCCGCCCGTCACCGGTCCGCACTGTCCAGGATTCGCCAGGCACCGCAGACAGCGCCTGCTGAACCAGCTTGGCACGGTGCGGGGCGGGCTCGTTGGCCAGCAAGGTGGCGCCCTCACGGTGTGCCAAGGCGGCAAGCAAAGCAGCTTTGCCGCCCGGCCCTGCACACAAGTCCAACCATTGCTCGCCTTGCCGGGCAGAAGTGCCGAGATCCACACCCGCGAGTGCGCGGGCTACGAGTTGGGAGCCGACATCCTGGACACGGGTAGTCCCCTTCCGGACGGACTCCAGCCGGCCAAGATCGCCTCCGGCCGAGAGCGCCGAGTCCTCCACCAGTTCCCCGGCAGTTGCCCCATTCTCGAAAGCTTCCTCAAGGTTCCCCAGCCCTGGCAGGGCCACCAGGTTAACCACAGGCGCCGCGTTGTCTGCCTCCAGCAGGGCCTCAATGTCTGAGGAGGGCCGGCCGTGGTTAACAAGGGACTGACGAAGCGCACGGACGATCCATTCCGGATGCGCGTGCCGCAACGCAGCGATTCTGGTGGCATCAGTCTCCTGCTCCAGCAGGATGTCCAGCCACTCGGCCATGCTGTGCGCCGTGACCTTGCGGAGGACAGCATTGATGAGTGCCGACGGTCCAGCGCCGATGACTGCTCGGGCCAGACCCACGGTCTGGTCCAGTGCAGCATGGGCAGGCACCCGCATGGAGAGCAGCTGGTGCGCCCCGATGCGCAAGGCATCCAGGATCGCGGGGTCGAGCTGCTCGAGGGGCCGGTCCACGCACCGGGCAAGGATGGCATCGTAGGTGCCCTGTCCACGCAAGGCCCCGTAACTCAGCTCGGTCGCAAAACCGGCATCGCGCCGATCGAGCCGGTGTTCGCGAATTCTGGCGGGAAGGACAAGATTGGCATAGGCATCTTCCGCCGCGACGGCGCGGAGTACCTCGTAAGCTACCAAACGCGCCGGATCCGCACGGCGCGTGCGCTGGGACGGGGCGTTAGTAGAGAAGCCCTTCTGGGGTCCCCGGTTTCTTTCCCTCCCTTGGGCATTTCGCTTGCTGTCGCCGCGGCCTCCACGATTACCGTGCCCGCCACCGTCCCGGCTCCCGCTGTTGTTGGGGCCTCGCCGGCCGGACTCGCTCATTGGAATACCACTTTCTCAGGTGCAGCCAAGCCGCGGGCCCAGTCGGCCGGCGACATCATCTTTTTGCCGGCAGGTTGTATCCGCCCCAATTCCACCGCGTGGGAACCCGTACCCACCATCACGGACTTTCCATCGACGCGGATGGCCCCAGGCGCAATGTCCTTGACGTCGGGCCGGAGTCCCACGGGTTCAAGCTTGATTCTCTGACCCTCCAGCGTCGTCCAGGCACCGGGCTCGGGCGTAACGCCACGCGCCCTGCGATTCAGGGCCAAGGCGGGCTGCTGCCAGTCCAACCGTCCGTCCTCCAGCGACAATTTGGGAGCCAGTGAAACCTCGCCGGATTGCGGTTGCGGTGCCGCCTGCCCGGCGTCGATGGCGGACAGCGTCTGGCTGAGGAGGACGGCGCCACTCAGCGAAAGACGCCCAAGAAGGTCCCCAGCGGTGTCATCCGGGCGCACGGTTTCGGTGAGCGTGCCAAACACGGGGCCGGTATCCAGCCCTTCTTCCAGCTGGAAGGTGGCCGCCCCGGTGACGTCGTCGCCTGCGATGATGGAGCGCTGCACAGGAGCGGCGCCCCGCCACGCAGGAAGGAGTGAGAAGTGGAGGTTGACCCAGCCATGCCGTGGAACGCCCAAAGCCGCGCGGGGAACGATGCCCCCATAAGCCACGATGGCGGCTACATCCGGAGCAGTCTCAGCAATTCGAGCCGTAGTGTCAGCGTCCACCTTGGCCGCACGAATAACGTCGATGCCAAGTTCCTGGGCACGGGCAGCAACCGGTGACGGTGTCATGACGCGCTTGCGTCCCAAAGGCGCATCCGGACGGGTCAGGACGGCAACGACGTCGAAGCCTGCCTTGACAAGGGCGTCCAAGGACGGAACGGCGACTGCCGGAGTTCCTGCAAAGAGCACCCTCACTCGGGCACTCCGAAGCTACCGCCACCGAAGCTGGAGCCAACAGAGCTTGCTCGCTTGGACGTGGTCTTCTCAGTGACGGCATGGTAGTTGGCGTTTCGGATGGCACGAAGCGCGGCTTTTCGGTCCTCGCCCTCAAGCCTGTCCGTGTAAAGGACGCCGTCCAGGTGATCGGTCTCGTGCTGGAAGCAACGAGCCAGCATTCCCTCTGCGTCCACCGAAACAGGATTGCCATGGAGGTCCACGCCGGTTGCCCGGGTTGCACGATAACGCCGGACAGGGAACCCGAGACCAGGGATGGAAAGGCAGCCTTCAACTTCGTCCGGCTGGAAATCTTCGCTGTTTTCCAGGACGGGGTTGATGATGTGCCCCTCTACGCCCCCGATGCGGTAGGTGAAGACACGCTGACTGACGCCCACCTGGGGGGCAGCAAGGCCAGCGCCATCTACGTCCTCCATGGTTTCCATCATGTCTGCTACCAGCTTGGCGAGCTCGGGACCGAATTCAGTGACGGGATCGGCTACGGTGCGCAACACCGGATCCCCGATGATTCGGATACTCAAAATTGCCATCTGCTGTCAGTCCTCACGATCGTCACACTCTGGTCCGGCTGTTGCGGAGCCTAAGCCAGTTTAGTTGAGTGCAGGCTGCTGCCGCTGTCGCCAGCCCCAGCGGATCCAGTGGCCGCAGACACAAGCGACGCTGACTCAAACGGCGGTGACACGAATGACGGCGGCGGGACGGGCATGAGTGCCTGCCCAGCCGCAGTGACATCGGCTGACATCTCCCAGACGCGCCTCAGGGCACAGAACTTCCACCAATGATGCTTAAGGACATCCGGGTTGGCTCGTTGCGGCCGGACTTCCGTTTCTCCGATGGCGACCGCCAACAACATGGGGTTCTCACCAAACTTCCACGGCTCCCACTCCCCCGCTACCGGGTCCACGAGGCTCTCCTCCGCTTTCATCCCCGCCACGAGCTGCATCACGACTTTGTCGTCGAGTGCCTTTACAGTGCCATCGCGTGTAGTGCCCTTGGTCTTGTAATCGATGAGGCAGATGCGGCCGTTAATCCGCGCAACGAGGTCCAGCGTGCCGGCATAGCCCACGGTCTTGTTCCAGACAGTGATTTCCGGGGCCAGCGGCTCCACCCTGTACAGCTCCCACCATTCGTCAAAGCGGGCTGCGAAGGCCTGTTCACCGTGGGAGGCAAGCTCATCGCGGCATTCCTGCATCCGATGCGGACGACCCAGGGCGCGTAGGGCCACCTGCTCACAGTAGTTGTGGACGCGATCGCCTCTTGCCGCAGCCTGGTCCCTGTAGGCCTCAGCAGCTTTGGAGGCCTTGTTGACCGCCTGCCGGATCCTTGCCGGGCTTCCAAGCAAGGCGGGAAGTTCGGGATCTGCGGCCAAGCTGCTTGCCCCCATGTAGCTGAACCAGCCGTCCAGGGAATGCGCCTGCTGCCCTATCACCGTGGTGATTGAGGGGACAGAGAATTGCTCTGTTGTGGAGCGGGCGTACATACGTCCGTAGTCGGTAGCGTGAGCAAGAAGTGGAGCAGTCATACAAAGACTCTGACACAGAGCACCGACAGAATTCCCCTCAGCTGCCAGGCGTGCCTGCCCTGGATGGGCTAACACCGCCTTCTGTGGGCCGTTCCCCAAGAATCATGGCCGCTTGTTCAGCCGGCAGGCGGGCGAGCTTTGCCGCAAGGATGGGCGACGTTGTCGCCAGGTCTTCCAGGATGGGTTTGGCGTCTTCGGCTTCTTTGGGTTCCTCCACAATGTTGCTGTGCAAACGGAGGCAGGTTCGTGACGCTGGAATGCTCTACAGAAGTACGGACAAGAATACGAGTGGGGAAGAGCACCTGGTTGGCGTTCTTCCGCATCGTGGGATCACTGCGGGGGCGTATCACTGCGGGGGCCGGGATAGCGGCCGCCGCAGTGATGCCTACAGTTGTTGTTGCTGGTGGTGGTGCTCGCGCGAACTCTTATCAAGCAGTGATTGACTCGCGCCGGCGGCGGTTTGTTGCCAGTGCGAGGGCGCCCAACAGCAGGACGGATCCGGCCGTGGTGAACGGCCACCAGCCGATACCGCCGGACTCGGGAAGCTGAAGTGCCGGCACGTCGCGGACTGTGAGCAGGAAGATCCCGTCGCCGTCGGCGTCGGTGCTGGTCACTACTCCGCCGCTGGTGCCTTGGCCCAGGGACACGGCACCGTTCGCTGCGATGGTGAATTGCACGGGTTCGGCCAGCAGGCTGAACCCGTCCGGCGCTGCGGTTTCTTCGAGCCAGTACGTTCCTGGCTGGATTCCCTCGAGTTGGAACCGGCCTGTTTGCCCGCTCACAGCGGTGACGGCTGGGCTGGCCAGCACGGCACCGGGTGCGCCGTTGTTGTCGGTATGCACGGCCCAGGTGGAGCCCGCCATCGGAACCCACGTACCGCCCGAGGACTCGCCGATCTTCTCGATCAGCACTTTGCCCGGGGTGTGATGCGTCGTGGTGCAGTCAGGTCCCGGCCCTGCCGAGCTTGGCGCGCAGGTCTGCGGTGGCGTGGTAGTTGCTGTGCCCGTCACCACGTTGACAAGCTGTGCGTTCCACGCGCCCGTTTTGACCACGACGCTGTACTTCAGGGTGGCTGTCTGACCGGCAGGCAGCGTGAACGCGGCGGTGCTCAGCAACGTGGACGGCGGCACAGGATCGGCCACAGCCACAGGTGATCCCGTACCGATCACCAGGGTCGCTGAACCGGGCACGAACGTCGCGTCATCCAGGACCTGTGCCAGGTTGTCCTTGAGCACGACTCCGGTGATGGTCCCGCTGATGCTCGTGGCCGTCACGGTGTACACGATGGTCTGCCCCGGGGTGACGGACCCGTTCGCGGGAACTGACCCGTTGACGGTGGCGCTCTTTTTGATCTTCCACGCAGCAGGGGCCGTGACCTGGGCATCATCGGTTGCCGTGACGGGCAAGCCAAGGGGCGGGTTCCCGGTGACCTTCGCCGTGTTGGTCAGTAGCCCCGTGGTGACGTCCGGCTGGGTGACCACATATGTTGCGGTGGCGGTCACTGACTGTCCGGGCAAAAGGACCCCGGGAAGGCCAGGCCAAGTGTAGGAAAGGGCGGACATGGTGCCGGTTCCGGAGAATTGGGTCTCGGTGATGACCACCGAGGTGAGCGTCACGTTTCCCGTGTTCTTCGCCACGAACGTGTAGGTTGCGGTTTCACCGGCCACCAGCGTGGTCTTGTCCACTGTCTTGACCAGCGTGATGGCAGGAGCGGACGCCGGAGCGATCGTGAAGATGTAGTCTTCCACCTCGCCGGAATTCGAGGCACCGATCGGGACCTGGATCTGGCTGGCGGTGTAGCCGATCCGGAACCGCGCATACGTTGTCCCAGCGGTGACCCCGGCAGGGACTGTCCAGGTAAGTGTTGCGGTCGTGGCGCCCGCAGCGAACGTGGCGCAAGCACGCTCGGCGGTGTTATTGAACAGGCCGTCCTTGTTCAAGTCAATCCAGCCACAGGTCGTTCCGGCTTTGCTGGCCCCACTGATCGCCACGGTGGTTGAGTAGCTGGTAGCACCCTGTGTCATGGGCGCCAGAACCACGCCGTCGTCCATCAGGTCCTGGGCCGCCGTCGCACCCGCATTCGGCGACGCGGTGCCGTTGGCCACCTGAGCGTTATCCTCAGTCACGTTCGCCCCAAGGGTCACATCCGAAAGAACAGCCCTGGCAGCATTGCTCTGATCGTACGAAGCAGGCGCGTCACCGAAATCCTGGGGGACAGTCATCGCCATGACGAAGTTGTCCCTGTTGTGCAATGGGTCCGTACTGTCATTGATGGTGTAGGCCGGCAAGGCAGCAGTGGTTTGGACAAAAACAGCACTGATGTCGAAAGTCAGCGTGGTGACGGTTCCATTGATGCGAGCCGAACCGCAGCCGGCGGTCGCCTGGGCGTCGACAGGGTCAGGTGTGCCGGTCTGCACACTTGTGTTGCACGCAGTTCCCGCATTGTCGTTGGTAGTGGTGATCGAGTTTCCAGAGACGGAAAGGTTTCCACCGGAGAGCTTGGTCATCGTCAGGCCTGCAGTTGCAAGGTTCAACACAGCGTGCTGCTGGGACTGCTTGTCGACGGTCCCGTTATTGCCGACGTCATTCAAGACGTATCCGCCGAGGCCAGCGATATTGAGCACAGGATTCCGAACTGGCTGGCTGAAAGTGATAGTGATGGTCCCCAAGCCGGTACAGGTGCCTACCGCTGGGCAGTTGTTGATCAGGTTCGATGAGAACTCGACCGCAGGAGCGGTGCTTGTAATGCTGGGTGTGAAATCAGATGCAACGTAGCCCCTGCTGTCGAGTGTCGACCTGCCTACGAGTTCAGTCAGGCCGGATTGATCATAGGTAGCCGTCAGACCGGATCCCGGCATCGTCAAAACAGCCGCCCCACCGGTGACGCTTGCCTGGTTGGTTGCTACTTCGTAGGCGTGAGCTGGTGCACTTAGGTGGAGCACCCCCAATGAAAGGGCGCCAAAAATAACCATTAAAACGGCAACGCAGGCTGATATTTTCCCAAGCAGAAACTTCAAGGGATTCTCTCCAATGAACAGTGACCGACAGACCCCACAGCCGACGGCCAAACATATGTTGCGGAGACTGACCGATTGCGTCCGGCAAGGCCGGTCTCCAGTCAAAGGAGTGCAGAATAGGAATAGTTCATGCCGCAAAAAATGAGAACTTTTTGAGAGACAGCTCTCGGGGTTCATGCAGGGCAGGCTGCGGGCCAGAGCTTGGACCCTGGATGGAAGCTGCCGAGAGAGACCTGGAGCTCCTCACAGCATCGTGGCGAGGGAAAAGTACTGATGCGCTCCATGCGGGATCACGTCGCGGGCCTGCCGTAAGGTGATGATTGAAACTACCTGGCGGCTACTTGGGAGTCGTCTTTTGACATGATGCGCAGGCCCACGTGCTGTGGGATGGGCTGGTGACCTCAGTCGTGAATGAAGGCTGATGGTGTGCCTGCGGCTGGCCGCCCAATGGTCCGAAATGGGAATGGGCGAACGGTCCATTGTCCTGGACGGCGAACCCCGCTTTCCAGGCGTGAACGTGCCAGGAAATACCTCCAGATGCGCTTCGGGTCCAAGGTTTTGCAGTTCACGGTGGGCTTGGGCGACCATGTCCCCCTTGTATTTGACCACCTGTAGTCGATCCTCAATATAAACCTGGACCCAACATCCTGCCGTCGTTCCTGTCCTCGAAAGCCTCCCCCAGGGGCTTGTGGACGACGCCAGCTCTGAATTCACTTATGACTCGGCCTCGCCGAGCGCCTCCTCTTGAGCGTCCGGACATCGAAGCGGATACTTGTTGGGCCAACCGGCTTAAGCCGGTTGAAAAAAGACCGACAAGGATGACGGGGTGTTCGATATGGGTGCTGCGAGTTTCAATGCTTGAAGACTTCAATTCCGGCGTCCAATAGAACCTTGCATTGAGGCTTAATCGGCCAGCACGGTGCCATAGCTGGCTTCCAAAGTCCGCATGCGGTCGTCGGCCGCGGGCCCAAGTTTGACGTGGACCGCTGCGATGAGGGCTTCCACCAACACCGTTGCCGGCACGATGCTGTCGAACGAACCAGCTGCCTCCACCCGTGCCGGCAGCACGACGTCCGCGACAAATGAAACCGGAGAGAGCCAGGGGTCCGTGATGAGGATAATCTTCGCCCCCTTCTCACGGGCCGCCTTTGCCAGGTCAACGGTGTCTTTCTGGTAGCGGCGAAAATCAAAGAAGACGCAGACATCGCGTTTGCTGAGGTCAGCTATGAACGTGGAGTCATTGTTCGGATGCTGGGCGTGCACCACGGTGTTGGGCCGCATCAGGCGAAGGTGCAAGTCCAAGTACGTGGCCAGGAGGTGGGAGAACCTGCCGCCGATCGAAGTAATGTCCAGTGACGTATTGCATAGAAGCGCCACGGCACGGTCGAATTCATGCTCCGGAAGGGAGGCGACCGTGCTCTCGATGCCCTCCACCGCCGTCTCTGCCACTGACTGAGCCAATTCTGGAGCCGCTGAATCAACTCGTATTTTGCCTTGGAGGGTCAGCGGGGATGCCCTCCGCGCCTGCACTTCTTCACGTAGGGCATCCTGGAAGTCCCGGTACTTGTTGAAACCCAATCTGCTGACGAACCTGAGCACGGTGGGTGCACTGACGTTTCCCTTCTTGGCAAATTCAATTGTGGATTCCAGCCCTGCCGTCGGGTAGTTGGCGAGGAACACGCGGGACAGCTTGTGCTCCGCCGGGGAAAGCGAACCCTGAATTTGACGGATTCGGTCCGCCAGGGTCAACCGGGCAGATTGGTTCTCAGACTGTTCAAAATGTCCGGACTGCGTCACGGCGTTCCTTTCTTGCATAGACGGCAAAGCTGCAAGCGAGTTGTGGCGTCCGCCGCTTTTTATCCCCATTCAATCAGGAAACGCTGAACGGCTTGAGCCTGGCCTGCCGTCAGCTTGTTGGGGCAGCGACCAGGGGCAGCTCGTGGGCGGGCAGCAACGTCCTGGCGGCGCCAACGTATCCAGCCAGCAGCGCATGCGCTACATCACGAACGTGAGAGTCATCGGGCACGAAAGTGCTTGAGTGCAGCCGTTCTGCGCTTCCGCTGGTACCTACGAACATCATCAATGAAGGCATCCTTTCCGAAAAATACGAAAAATCGTCGGAGCCTGCCGACCTGAGATTGCTGTCCACTTCCAAGCCCAGAGCCAGCAGTAGAGGGGCAGTCGCCTTCACGATGTTCGCATCATTTTCCAGGACGGGTTCGCCCTGGGTGACGCTGACTTCGCCGCCGCAGCCGTGCGCAGCTGCAACCAGGTGCACCGTCTCGGCAAGACGCCGCAGAACTTCCTCCCTCACTGGGGTGGCCATGGTGCGGACAGTTCCCCGGGCGGCGGCGGTACCCGGTATGACATTGGCCGCGGTACCAGCCTGAAGGGTAGCAATGGTGAGCACGACCGAGTCCATGGGATCCACGTTCCGGCTCACGATGTTTTGCAAAGAGACCACAACGTGGGATAGCGCCAGGACAGGATCCGCTGCAATGTGCGGGTAGGCAGCGTGGCCGCCCCTTCCATTAATGTTGATGATGAACTCGTCCGATGAGGCATTCACGGCCCCCGGCGTGCACGCCACTGTCCCTCCGGGTAGCAGCGGCTGAACATGGGCGGCGACTGTGGCGCGCACGTCTTGCTCCGCGAGTATCCCTGTTGCGCAGATATCCTTTGCCCCGGACGGGTACGTTTCTTCCCTCGGTTGCAAGACCAGTGCCATGGGAGCTGCGCCCGGCGTTGAGTGGACAGCCCTGGCCAAGGCAACGACGGCAGCCAGATGGATATCATGCCCACAGGCGTGCATGACACCCGGTCTTTGGGAAGCCCAAGCGACTTCGGAATCTTCCATGGCCGGCAGCGCATCCAGCTCAGCCCGGATGGCGATTGCCTTGCCGGGCCCGCCGATTCGCAGTACTGCCCCCGTTTCAGCCACAAACCTGGTTTGCAGATCGCCTGGCAATGCGTTCAAGACCAGATCAAGGGTCGGCCCCTCGGAACCGGATAGATCCGGCATGCTATGCAATTTGTGGCGCAGTTCTATTGCACGCGGAATCTCCTGGTCAATGCGTCTCCTGAGCACCTCAAATAGTTCAGAGTTCACTTCTCCCCCAGCTCATAGACGCGCACCGCGTTATCCCTTCCGACCATGTGAACTACTCGAATGGCATCCTCCTCAGCCCAGTCCCCATCCCGAACCCAAGCCCCCAGGACCTTGCCCATTCCTTCGCGCCATAGTCGCGCCCCGAGGTAATGGAGTTCCGGAGGTCCCCATGCATCCGTTGAAAACAGGATCTTGGAGAACGGTGCCAACTCGAAAGACTCCTTGATCAGTTCCAGAGACTGAACGCCTGTGTAGTTGGTCCCAAGCCCCACATCGAAGTAAACGTGCGGAAATATCTGCGCAAGGTAGCCCGCGTGACGATGGAACGGATAGCAGTGAAGAAGGAGTACGTCCACCTTCAATGATTCAATCAGCTTCAACCAAGGAACCAGCAGCAACGGGTCGCAGGCCTCCAGACGCAAGTCAGGATCGCCGTATCCGGTGTGCATTTGAATGGGAAGACCACGGTCGACGCCCGACCAGAGAAAGAAGCGCAAAAGCACAGGATCCGAAACACGGAGCGAGTAGCCGGCTGCTACCAGACGGAGCCAGGAAGCAGCCTCCTTGGCCACTTCTTCTTTGGACGGCCGGATTGGATCAAAGTCGAACCCATGCCGGTAGGCGATGATGCTCTTGACTCCCACCGCGTTCTCCGTTGCCAGCGCTAGCCGGGCCGTATAGGCGCTAGCAAAATCGGCGGCTGACACGCCTTCCCAGGCCAGGGACTCCGCTATGGATTCGAGTCTGACGACCTCGCCCACCGTGGCTGAGCTGATGCTCTCCATCCCCGAAAGGCCGTGGATTTGATCACCGCGGAATCCGGTTTCGATCAGGAAATGGCCTATCCCCGCAGACTTGAGCAGGCGTGAGGTTACTTCCGGCGTCCCGAGCTCCACACGCCGTTCAAAGTACGCATCGGCGCTCGCATGTGCAGGAAGGCCCAGCAACGGCGCACACCACCGACGAACCGCGAATCCCAACTGCGAATCGAATTGCGTCATCCATTGAGGAATGGGCCTGTCCGACTCCGTCAGCAGTTCTTCCAGCGAGGACCGGTCAACGTCATCCTTCAACGCTCCATGGACATGGTGGTCCACCAAGGGGATTTCCTCAATGGTGGTCAGGAGAGCTTCTACGGAATTAGTAGACATCAGATACCGCTTTGATTCGGGCAGCATCGTCGAGTGTGGCCACATGAGCGAGTTCATGCCGCTTGACCCCCAAATAGGTTGCCAACAGATCAGGATGGAACCAGGAAGTCACAGCCTGGTCCTTTTCCAATGCCAGGAGTGCGTCCTCGAGTGTACGAGGCAGTTGAGGTACGTCCTTCAATTCAGCGGGGCCTGCCGTTTCTGGAAAAATGTCGGGTTTGGGGTACTCGTCACCGCCTACGATTCCGGCCAAGCCAGCCCGGAGCAGGACACCAAGCGCGAGCCACGGGTTGGCGGTTGCATCGGCTGCCCTGTACTCAAGGTTGAATTGGTGGTCCGGAGCAGATCCACCTGCCGAACTGGTCGGACAAATTCGTAGAAGAGCCTCCCTGTTTCGTTCCGCCAGAAATATTCCCCCTACGCTCCATCGATCCGGGGCCAGGCGCATGAAGGAAACCGGGCTTGGTGCTGTCAGGGCCGTCAGCGCTTCGGCGTGACGCAGGATTCCTGCACTGAATCTGTGTCCAACGTCGGAAAGACGGCCCGGACGGGTCGCGTCGAACAGAACCGGCTTACCGCCGTCGTCCACCAAACTGATGTGGACATGGACGCCGGTACCGGTACCGCCTGGTTCCTGAAGTGGTGCGAAGGAAGCCCTGAGGCCGCGTCGGATTGCCAAATCGCGGACCAATTCGCGCAAGAGCACCGCCCTGTCTGCTGCAGTGAGCGGGTCGCTCGGTTCCACCGTGATTTCAAACTGGTTCGCCCCGTATTCAGGCAACCAGTTCTCCGGTGCGAGACCACAGTCCGTCAAGCGACGCACCAGGTCCATTCCGAACGGATCGGCGTCGAGGTGCCTGCGCAAGGAAAACGGAGCCGATTGAGGCAGGCCCTCCACAACGAACTCGTGTTCGAAAGTGGCGATTACGCGCAGGCCCGTTTGCTCTCGAAAGTCGCTGATGGCCCGGCGCAGGAAGGTCCTGGGACAGCACTCCCAGTCGGTTCCGTCAGGTTGTGTTTGGTCGGCGAGCAGAATCCTGAGTCCAGCCTCATTGGGGACATCCGCAACGGTGATTTCCGTAGCCTCGTCCGGCATAAGGCGCAGGTCGCCGGTTGAACCGAAGGCGCTGCCTGGCGCAATGCTGCCGAAAGCCGAAATGCCAAGGTTGGCCGGCACCCAGCCCAGTCCGGAGCGAAGGACAGAACCGTAGGCTTCGCCGGGTGCGCCTCGTCCTTTGACCTGTCCAGCGAGATCGCAGGTAGCAACGAATATATCGGGGGTGTTCACGGGAGCCTCCGGCCGGTCGTAGGTGGATTGATGCTGGATTCAGTACCTGAGACGCCGCAATAGTCCATTGCAGATAGGGCGTACGTCTTTACTGCGGTGATGATCTGGTGGATTGGCACGTACTCGTTTTCCGCGTGCGCGGTTCGGCCAACGCCCGGACCGTAAACGAGCCCGTCGATACCTTGGGCGTCCATCCATGTGAGATCACAGACACCGAGGAATCCCTCTTGTTTGGGAGGTGTGGCCAGGTCAAACCCGCCGACGGCATCACTGTGGGCCTTCATGACCGCCGGGACAAGTTCATGGCTGGCCGGTGTGGTGTACGGCGGCCATAGGAGCTTCCAGTCGAATTCAGGACGGTGGGTGCTCAGCCAAGGATCGTTGGCACAGGCCTGACGCACGGTTCGTTCAATCTCGTCGATGACTTCGTCGTTGCTTCGCTCAGGATGATGGTAGACGCAGTATTCGACTGTGAGTGTGTCCGCAAGGAAGAACGGGACAAGGACGCCCTCGGGGTTTCCACGGATCACCCCGGGCAAGAGATTGAAGTAGCCCGGCTGGAACAGTGGGTGCCTGTCACGCCGCGCCCACGTATCTTCCAATTGCCGTAGGGCGTGATAAATGATCCAGAACTTATCGATGGTATTGACGCCCAAGGCTTCACCTTCAAGGGTTGGGTGAATGGTAAGACCCCGCAGTCCGGAGTGCGCAGCTTTGCCGACAAGGGACAGCGAGAACCACAACAGGCCCGGCGTGGTGGGAACCAGATTGGGGGCTGCGTCAGAGAAGTTCGACGGTTCGCAGACGATTGCGGCTTCGGCCCCGTATCCTGCCTGTAACGCTGCCGTTGTACCCGAGAGGTGGTCACCGACTTCTTCTCCGACGACCGCCTGCAGTACGAGATCTCCTTTGAGCCGGATACCTGCGGTGGCTAATGCGATGGCGGCATATGCCGTGGCGACAGTGCCGGCTTTGTTATCCGTAGCGCCCCTGCCATGAACCGCGTCATCGGTAATCAACCCGGAGAACGGCGCGTGGTCCCAAAGACCTTCCCGGTTGGGCGGCACAACATCGACATGCCCGTTGAGCAGCAGCGAGCGGCCACCGCCCGTTCCGGCAATCCGTCCGCAAGCATTGTCCCGGCCTTTCTCAACTGTGACGAGTTCCGTAGAGGCTCCTGCTTCGCGATGGAGATCGTTCATGAGCGCGCTCACCTCACCCTCACCGCCCACGAGCTTCTGGTAGTCCTGACCGGCATACTTGGGGTTTATGCTCGGGATCCTGACTGCGTCGGCGACGGACTGCACGATCCTGGGTGCGAGACGATCCACAGCGTCCAGGACCGCCTTTCGCTGGTTCTGCTCTGCTCGGGCAGTGGCATCAATGGACATGCGTGCTCTCCTCGACTTCCATAGTCTGGTTTGCGGGTTTTTGGAGTGCTCTATGGGCGGATTTGTTCGGGTTTCCCGGAAGTAGCCTCCGCGCTCTGGTCCATACGTCTTCAAGGAGCCCGGAGATGCCGCGTGGAAGGAAAATAAGAACCAGAAGGGTTCCAACGCCGATGATGATCGCACGCGCAGGCCCAAGGTCCGTGAGTTGGCGGTCGATGACTGTGACTACAAGTGCCCCCAGGACCGGACCCCAGATGTGGCCGGTACCGCCCAGGAAGATCATGCTCAAGCCAAGGGTGACGAATCCGAAACTGAAGAGTGTGACGTCCGCAACACGGAAGTATGCAACATAAAGGGCTCCTGTGACGCCGGCAACTGCTCCGCTGAGGATGAAGGCCAGGAGATGCTGCCTTATGCGGTTCATTCCGCGGCTCACGGCAAGGTTTTCATTGTCGCGCAGCGCGATGAGGCTCTTGCCGAACGGGCTGCGGAGGGTGGTCCGGAGCAGAACCAGGAGCAGGACCACTGCCCCGCCGAGCAACCATAAGTAGCCCAATCCCGAGTACTTTGCGAAGGAAAAATCTCCTACGCTCAGTGCAGGTACGCCTGTCAGCCCACTGGATCCGCCGGTGATTCCGGGAATAGCCAACACGAGGTAGTAGCAGAGCTGCACGAAGACGAAGGTGATCAGTGCGATATATATGCCTCGCATGCGTATCACGGGGATGTAGGCCAGTGCACCGGCCAGCCCGCCCGCAGCGGTTGCCAGTATGAGCCCAAGCCACGGATTCATATCCCATGTCACTGTGGCAACGGCCATCGTGTAGCCACCGACACCGAAGAAGCCAACGTGGGCGAAGTTGAAGATGCCGCCGATACCCAGCGTCAGGTTCCAGCTGGCGGCGAGCAGGGCGTAAATGAGCGCTGTGGCGGCCAGCAGGCGTGCAGAGCCGCTGATGACGACATATGGCAGCAAGGCGGCGGCAAGCAAGAGCAATGGCCACGTCGCGAAGCGCTTGAGGGATCCAAGACGGTTCATCACGAACGTCCTTTCACTAGACCTTGGGGGCGGACCAGCATAATGAGGACCAGGACGAGGAAGACAGCTACAGGGCTCCATTGGAGACCGAGCCAGTACGTTGTGCCCGCCTCCAACAGGCCTATTGTGAAGGCGCCGACCAAGGTGCCCCACAAAGTGGCCGACCCACCAAAGACCAGGACGACAAAGGCAGTCAGCAGGGGTTCGAAACCTTTTGTGGGCGTAATGGTGGTGGTCGTTCCGTAGACGAAGGCAGCGGCGCAGGCCAGAATTGATGCCACCGCAAATACGCTGGCGTATATGCGCACGGGCCTGATTCCGACGAGCATTGCCATGTCCCGGTTCTGTTCCACGGCCCGGACGGCCATCCCCCACTTCGTCTTGCGCAGCAACGTGATCAGTCCTATGACCAGAACTAATGCCAGAGCCAGGGCAATGAGGGTAGAGCTTGCGATTCTTACGTCGCCCAGGGCAAATGTTGAGGCGCTCACGGACTTTATCTGCTTGTTCTGCGGTCCCCAGATTAGTTGTGCTGCGCCCTCGACTGCGTTGGCGATGGCGAGGGTCGAAACCATGACCAAGAGAGTTCCGTTTGGCCTGCTGATGAACGGCCGGACCGCTACGAGGTCCAGGAGCATACCCAGCAAGGCCAGCAAGGGAATCGCAGCGGCGAAAGCGAGGAGTACCGGGAGCCCCACCTTTTCTGAGAACGTCCAGATGAGGTACGCGCCCAGAAGCAGGAGCGCGCCGTGAGCGTAGTTGAAGACCCCCAACGTGGACCAGATGAGGGACAGTCCGCTGGCCATCAATGAGTACAGCGACCCGAGCACGAGGGCTGAGACCAGGATGGAAAGGAGCGCGTCAGACATGCTTGTCTCCCTCAATGTTGTTGTTAGCGGATGACGGGTGGGAGCCGACGTACATATCCATGACTTCCTCGTGGCTGGGCTTGATGTCCGTGGTTCCGCTGGAGACGATCCGCCCGAGCTCCACAAGATGCCACCGGTCCGCGAGTTCGAAGAGGAACTCAATATCGCCGTCGGCGACTATCAACGACAGACCCAGTCGGCGGACTTCGTGGAGTGTGTCAAGGATTTCGTATCGGATCTTGGGTGCCAGCCCGAGAGTTGGTTCATCCAGCACAAGAAGCTTGGGCTTGGCCATAAGGCCCATCCCGATGGCCACCATTTGGCGTTCGCCTCCAGATAGCGTGCCCACAAGTTGCCCGCGACGTTGCAGGAGCTTGGGAAAGAGTCCCTGGACCATTTCCAGAGTCTCCTCCCGCTGACCCCTGGCCGCCGGGATCCCACCTGCCAATGCCAGGTTCTCCCTGACGGTGAGCCTCGGAAAGAGCTGATTGCCTTGGGGCACATGCATCATTCCCTGGTTGACTACCTTGTAGGCGGGCATCCCGGTGATATCGCTGCCATCGAAGAGAACCTGACCTGAAGAGGTCCTGCCCAGACCCGAGATGGCGCGCAGGGCGGTCGTCTTTCCATGACCGTTGGGGCCCAAGAGGGCCAGAGCCTCACCCGGGACGACCTCGATGGAAAACGACCGGACCACAGGCAGGCGGCCATATCCGGCCTCCAGGGCACTGACGCGGAGCAGTGGGTCAACCGTCTCCTGATCGGTGTTCATGCCGCTGCCTTCCCCAGATATGCCTCCATCACCCGCGGATCCGAAAGAACCGCGTCGGGGGTTCCTTCAACCAGGACTTCGCCGGACGACATGATGACCATCCGTTTGGCCAGATCGCGGATAAGACTGAGTACATGCTCAATGATCAGCAGTGTCAGGCCGCCCTTCTGAAGTTCCCGCAAAAGCAGGATCAATTCAGCCTGATCTTCATCGTTGAGGCCTCCAGCTGGTTCATCCAGCATCAGGAGCCGCGGGTGTGAGACAAGGGCGCTGGCTATCATCAGCTTCTTTTTTGCCAGCAGTGGTATATCCGCCGCCCGCTCGTCCCTGTACCTGCTGATTCCCACGGTCTCCAAGGCCGTTTCCACGTCCCCTTTGGTGCGCCGATGCCCTCCGAGGTAGTGGTTGGCCACGGCGATGTTGTCGGAAACACTCAACGAAGGGAACAGCTGTTCCGCTTGGAAGGTTCGACGCATTCCCGAACGAGCGATTCTGTGCGCGGAAAGCCTGTCAATACGTACACCGTCAAAGAAAATCTCTCCGTCTGTCGGGCCGAACGGCACCCCGGAGATCAGGTTGAAGAGAGTACTTTTTCCCGCCCCATTAGGACCGGCAATCCCCAAAATCTCCCCCTCGTCAACATTCAGCGTGACGTTGTCCACGGCCACGAAACCCCCGAAGCGCCGGCTGACCTGTCGTACTTCCAGGAGGTGCCCTTTGGAAGTGCCGGGTCCAGGTGACTTGGCGATCCTCATTTCATCCACTCGGGCTTGTGGAACTTGCCGTCGGCGAACTCTTCGGGAGCGATGTTCAGACGTTTGCCGTTTTGGATTTGGTAGTACGTCATCGGGATACCGTCTCTCCCGGCTACGGCCAGATGGGTTGTCGGATCAAAATGGACACGACCAAGCGTGGTTTGTTTGTCCAGCTTGCCCAATGCCTCACCGACTTCCTTACGTTTCCCGGGATCACCGACTTCCTTAACGGCGTCGGCCCACAAATGGACCTGTTCGTAGAGGCCATAGCTGTACAGGCTAGGTTCGTTTCCGTATGCCTCCGTCAGCTTCCGGGTGATGTCCTTGGTTTCCGGCAGTGCCGGCAACGGGGCAAACGGAAGGTTATAAAGCACGCCGTCAGCGTTCTTCCCTGCGAGCTCGGTGAACTCCGGGACGCTTGGGGCGTACTGCGAAAACACCAATGACTGCGTGGGATTCTGGCGGAATTGAGTGAGGAATTTTGACGCATTTGCAGTCAGGTAGTCGAGGTTGATGATCACAGCCGGATCAACCTGCCGGATTTTGGTAATCTGCGTGGTCCAGTCGTCCACTTCCCCAAAGGGAACAGTGTCGGGTCCAGTGACGTCCCAGCCTTTTGCCTTGAAGTTCTTGTTCAACCCGGAAGCTATGCCATTGGAGTACGCATTATCGCTGGAGATAATGTAAACCCGGCGGTTAGTGAGCGGAAAGGTGCCATCGGCGTTCCATGTATCCAATTGTTCAGGAATGCCAGTGCTGTAGCCCTCGTATGAAGGGGCAAGGGACCAAACACCGGGATACTTCTCGGGGTTCTTGGAAATAATGTCCTGCGTTTGGGCGCTGTTGCCGCTGAGCAGGTACGGAATTCCAGCTTCTGCGAGCTGATCGATTTCGAAGTTGGTCGTGCTGGCGTAGCCCGTGACCACTGCCGCAACATCGGGGTGTGAGGTCAGTTGCGTCACAGCGGACGAGACCGCATCCGACTTCTGGTCCCGTACGTCAAGTGCTTTGAGTTCAACCTTCCTGCCATCGATGCCGCCTTTGGCGTTGATTTCGTCGACCGCGAGTCGTGCACCCTGTTCCATGAGCTTGCCATCGGCAGCGGCCACACCTGTGAGCGGGGCCAATAGACCGAGCGTGATGGGATCTCCGGATGCCCCGGAGTCACCGCCTTCGCCCGTGGGAACGGTACAGCTCACCATCGAGATGGCGATGACCGTGGCGGCTGAAAGGAGTAGGGAAGAACGTAGGCGGGGCTTGATTGAGGTAGACATAGCGCTCCGTGGGAAATGGGGATTTTGGTCCGGGTTCGGGAGTCAAATCTGGATATATTTGGTGGAAGGTGACGACGATGGAGTTAGTCGTTTAACCAACGGGTGATAAGGCACCGACAAGACCGAACAGGTCTTTGGGATCGTCCGGATTGGCAACGAGATCTATTTCTTCAAAGAATTCGGTGCCGTCCACGGAGTCCCGCAGATAACGCAGGGCTGAGAAGTCTTCCACCGCGAACCCGACGGAATCGAAAATGGTGACTTGATCTTCTGACGTGCGCCCTGGTGCGGCACCGAGGAGGACCTTCCAGAATTCGGTTACGGCGAAGTCGGCCGGCATCTGCTGGATCTCACCTTCAATCCGCGTCTGGCTCTCGTACTCGACAAAGACGTCACCGATCTCCAGGATCGACGGATCCAGTTCCGTCTTTCCGGGGCAATCTCCACCGATCGCGTTGAGATGGACGCCAGGAGCAACGTGCTGAACGCTGAGGATCGTGGCCTGGGCTTTGTCTGCCGTGCACGTCGTGATGACGTCGGCGCCCTGAACCGCTTCCAGAGCAGAGGAAGCGACGTCTATTTCGAATCCAAGCGGAACCATGTTCCGGATGAACTTGTGTACAGCGGCAGGATCGGTGTCCCAGACCCGCAGCTTCGCTACGCCCAACGCTGTCCTCATGGCCAGTGCCTGGAATTCAGCCTGGCTGCCGGTTCCAATCATGGCCATGACCCTGGAATCGGGCCGCGCCAGGACCTTCGCGACCATGGCGGACGTGGCGGCGGTGCGCAGCGCTGTAAGGATAGTCATTTCGGCAAGGAACGTTGGGTAGCCGTTGTGGACATCTGCCAGAACGCCGAAGGCCGTCACAGTTTGGTAGCCACGGGCTGGATTCGACGGGTGCCCATTCACATATTTGAATCCGTAGGTCTCATGATCGCTGGTGGGCATGAGTTCTATAACGCCATATGGGGTATGGCTGGCGACACGTGGTGTTTTATCGAACCGCGCCCAGCGTCGGAAGTCGTCTTCCATGTAGTGAATCAGGTCTTCGATGATCGTTTCGGGGCCTTGGGTTCTGACCCAGCTGATCATATTGCTTACATCAACAAAGCGCGTCATCTGCGCTCCCTTCTGGTTCGTGCCGCTCACGTCCTCGGGATCGGCTGATTCCATGATGCGTTACAAAGGATTCAAAGTCACGTCTTTTGAACAATTTGTTATATTTCTTTCACACTGTGTGGGGTAAGGGGCTGTGCAACCAGCGGAGGCTCCCAAGTGACTCGATCCGGCTTGAACCGCTGGAAGTGTGGTGAAGACACCCAGATGGAACACCGGATCTATGACGTCGAAGCTGGTGCCGGTGCAACGGAACTGCCGGGTTGCCGCATCGCCAGACGTGAATGCCCAGCCAGCGGGCTTAATGAGCTTGCCCGGGACCATGTCGGCACCGTCCGAGATCGCAAAGATCACCTCAGCCGCGGCCGGAGCTGTTTGGTCCCTGGACGCCGAAGATGCAAACGACTGATATGTAGGTTCTGGTGTCAAGAGGGCGTGGATGAGCGGCTCCTGGGTTTGTTCGGGGGCCGCTCATCCTGTGCCGGTCGGTTGTGTTGGGAAGTGCGGGCGAGTCGTTATCGACGGGCAGTGTCAGACTGATATTCGCGGGTTGATTACCGCATGACGATGTTCGGCTGGAGCTCTGCCAGGTGTCTAAGGTCGAGCGTTGGCGGTTATGATCCGCCTGCTCATAGTCGTTTTCCCGGGTTGGCTCCGCGTGCTGCCACGTCACTTCCCATCACGGTTGAGGGGCACGTTTCGGTTTAGGCCACGGTCATGCGGTCTCCGTTGCTGGAGCGGTGCGGCCAGTGACCAGCACCAGCCCGCGAGTTCGCGGGCGATCGCGGTGTTGGCCTTGACGGACGGTTTGTGCCGTTCATCGAAATTTTCCCATTTGTGGTGGAGCCGGTGGTTTCCTTCCAGGGCATGGATCCGGGTTGCCAGGCTGTCGAGATCAAGTTGGCGCAGTAGCCGTTCGCAGGGCCGGGCATATGGGCGTCGGTGCTGCCAAGCTGCTTCGACCAGGAGCTTTCGTGCGTACGTGTTCCCGGCTTTCGTGATCGGACCCAAGTGCCGGGATTGGCCGGAGGAATTTTCGCTGGGGACGAGTCCGAGGTAAGAGCCGATCGATGATCCGGTGAAGCGGGTCCAGTCGCCGATTTCCACGGCCAGCCCGAACGCTGTCGTTGTCTGAATCCCGTGCAAACACATTAACGCGTTGATGACCTGGGTGTAGCGGCAAGCGTTGGCGGTGGCCGAGATGTGTTTGTCGATCCGGGACAAATGCCCGGCGAGCAGTTCGGCCTGCTCGATATGCGCTTCGTAGGTGAACTGCAGCGGCGGTTGGTCAAAGTGTTGGCGGTGCAGCCACAGGTAGTGTTCCTTCGTCCACCGGGCGTCCTTAGGGTAGCGGATGCCGTGGCGCAGAAGGATGGCGTTCACGTGCTGCCGGACGTGTGCGAGATCCTTGGCAGTGCCCGAGCGGAGCCGGGACAGATCCCGGAGTGCTTCCTCGTCCAGGTCAGGGACCCGGACCTCGGTCACTGAGCCGACCGCGAGTATCTCGGCGGGCACCCGGGCGTCCCGCCGGTCGGTTTTGACTCTTTCACCGGGAGCTCGCAACAGTTTCGAGGAAGCTGCCACTACGCAGTCGATGCCCTGCGCACGTAGGAACCGGGCCAGGACGAACCCGGTTGGGCCTGATTCGTAGACGACCTTGACCGGCGGCTCGAACCGACGGACCCAGTCCAGGACCACGGGTGGTTCAGCGACCATCGTGTGGGTGCTGATTTCACCGGTACTCGGATTCATCGCGTGGCCAACGATATTAACCGCGTGAACATCGAGCCCGATGAAAGTATGCTCAAACATAGCCGGGACCTCCCAAGCTTCACATGTGGCACTACCATTGCACCCCCGATGCGCCATCCGGCCCAGGGCACCGTTAATGGCAACCCACGGAACCTGTGACACAGAAGGCCCCGGCCCGTCCCGGGCAAAGGACATCACCGCCGGGGATTCAGGCCCGGAAGCGCCGCCGTCCACTCAGTGGCAACCGAACAGATAAAGCCGGCGCTGCCGGACCGCCCCCGGCGATAATGCCCGCAGACCGCCACGGGCCGGCATCAACAACGCGGGCCCCCACTTCATATCGTCTAAGCCGAGACCGTGGTGATTCAATCCCCAGAGAACGGGGAGCGATTCCGCGCTGCAGTCCTACCGGGCCTGCGGGCATTTGATCGGGGGCCGTCGGTCGTATTACCAGCAATTACTCGCTCACGGGGGAACCGGAAATGGTCTCGTCCCCGCTGCAGCAACGCACGTCATTATCGCGGGACGACAAGATAATGCACATGGCGATCTAAAACAGCTGACTCACGTTGGTCCCGCCCGCAGTTGTCGGCATCAGTAGGCACGTTCGTTGGAGATGAGAACCAGTACACAATCGACGGCGGCATGCAGTCAGTTCGGCGGTCGCGTTGTCCGGCCCAAGCCTGTCGGAAGCATCCCATCGTCCCCGAACTACCAGGTCACCGTTCGGGACAGGAACTGCTCCGAACTTTCCATTTCCGACTCCACGGATGAAGCAGCGGTTTCGAAGGAATTGGTCGACTCCGGTGTCGCCGTGCGCAGTTTCGCCACGACAAAAATATCCCTCGAGGACATCCATCAGGGTCTGCCGTGAGCAGAACGATGCTGCTGACAGCGACTATGCGATGGTTGGTGAATAACCCACATGGCACAGCACAACCTCGGCATCGTCTTTCATTTCGAATTCACGCGCACTGTCCGCACGAAACGATTCTGGCCAACGACCCTGGCCGTAAGTCATGAGTGCATTGGCTACTCGGTGGCGGAGGCGTTCTTATTGGCTCGGGGCAACTGCATTCTCCGCGGCTTTGGTTGTCGCCGTGGGCGGACCCTCCTGGCCCGGCTCCTTCAACCGCTTCGGCCCAGGCAGCCACAGAGTTCCTGGAAAGCAGAGTCCAGCATTTCATGGATGGGGCGCGACATCCGTTGTTGTGCAGTTGAGGTGGCCGGACGGAGAATCGTCCAAGGCCTATAGAGTGCGAAACCTGGATACCAAAGATCCGGCCCAGCCCCAGGACAGGGTATCAGTTGCCAGTATTACGAAGTCGATGATCGCCGGTGCCGTCCCGAAACTCGTTGACCAAGGACTTATCGGGATCGAGGACCCGGTGAACAACGTTCTTGAGAGCTTCCAATCCACACTCCGCCCGCCTGGTCCGATCACCGTGCGCCAGTTGCTGAACCACACCTCCGGCATGCCGGATGTCGCAGACTCGGAGTTTGCTCAGGTTCCACCGAAGCAGGTTGCAAACACTCGATTCACTATCCAACGAGGACTCGAATTAACCGCCACGCTCTCTTGGGAGGCCAAGAACGTTGGCCGCCATTCTTACTCGAGCTCCAACTACCTGGCTCTGGGCCAGCTGATCGAAAAGCTGAGGGACCGGCCCGTTGCTGATCTTCTGAAGGAAGATATCTTCGGTCCTCTGAGACTTGGTCACACTTCGCTGAGCGAACCAGACCGCGCCGCCGCGGACAACATCCATGCCTACATCGTCGTCCTCGGTGAACGGATCGATGTCACCCAGCCGGAAGTTTTGTGGGCTCGCCCGAAGGCGGCGTCATCTCCACGGCGCAGGACGTCAACACCTTCTACCGGGACCTTCTCCGCGGCCGACTCCTCTCCCCAGCATCGCTTGAGGTACCGGCACCCCACGTAGCTTGCCTCGGGCGCGTCGCTTGCATACGACGCGGCCAACCAACCGACGCAGTACTCAGTGGGCGGGACAACGACGGCCATCACCCATGACGCCCAGGGCAACCGCCTCACCGGTCCAGCACCAACGATCGGCACGTCAACCTACCTGGAACCAGGCGAACAGGCTCAAGTCCGCGAACGGGACATCGTTCACCTACGACGCCACCGGGCTTCGCGCCAGCCGGATGCCTGGAGCCGGGCCATCCCAGAGCTACGTCTGGGACACGAGCCGCGCTGTGCCGGTGATGCTCACTGACGGCGCCTTGAGCTACCTCGACGACGCAGCAGCCTCTCGAGTGCTCAAACGAATGGCGGGTGTGGAAGGAAATCCGCACCCGCCAGCCCCCAACTACATTCAGCTCAACGGGATTCGGTCAGCGCCTGGTTGGCCTTTTGCGTGTCCGAACCCGACACGGTGAACTCTCCGATCACCGTCTTACCGTCAGCTTCGTAAACGGGTATCGACCGGTCAGCTCGTCCTTCGGTTTCCGTCCACTTCACAGCGTCTTCGGGAGTCTTGAACTCTCGTGAAGCTGCCGTGCCATTGGCGACGTCCAGCTCCGCTTTCGAAACGTAGCCTCGCTTGCCGTCGGTCGTGAGACCTGCAATGAGATCCGGCTCAGTTTCGGGTGATACGGAATCTATGGCGAACCCGTAGGTGTTGCCGTTAGCGTTCCTCGGATACTCCGGTGCGGCCTTTGTCTCGGAAGCCAGGTTGGAGGGAGCTAATCCGCCTGCAGCGGTAGCCACAGATGCGCCAGCTCCCAATCCCAGAACTGCGCACAAACTGACGGCAACCACGTAGCCACGCTTGGACATTTTCTGAATCTTCATGATTCCCCCTACCAGTTTCCTTGAATAACCGACTTGAATGTGTAGAAGTCGTTGTATCCACTGCCAGTCCATCCTCGGGCAATACCCCAGCTGTACCAGTTATAGGATTGGTACTGACTGCACGAATTGGCATTGGCTACTGTCCCTGGAGAGGGATTGTACATATTTAAGCCTTCGCAGCTCAGGTAGTTATCTTGTGTAAACAAACGACCCCTGGCTCCAGCCCACCCAGTGTACGTGCCCCCACCGGAGAATGAACTCATGGTGCCGGCCACCGCATACGACTGGGACTGTGTATAGATAATGGGATACGAGTCGTACCAGTGGCCTGCCACGTAGTAGTTGTTGATTTGGCCGTACACCGCCCCGTACGCCAAGGCCGATTGGGCGCCAAACATGACGGCAAAAGCGACAATAAAGGTTGTAACCATTCCTATCACACGCTTACGGAATCGCGCAGAAGAGTGATTACCACGGGTAATTTCAGAACTTTCCATTGCCCCCGCCTAATTGATATTGAAAGGACTTAAGTATCCTATAATGAAGGCTCGGGAATGGCTATCAAATAATGCAGAAACTTTTTTATTACCCTGGCGCCATAAACACTCCTACTTGTGTGGTGCCATCGCTAAGGTAAACCGGAATTTCCCGCTGAGGATTAGCAAGGTTCTTGGCTGCTGCCTCTGGGCTTGGCGGATCAGTTCCCTTCATCTGGTCCGAGTAGGCGTAGCCCCTTGCCCCGTTAGTGGCTATTACTGCCAGCAAGTCCGGGTCTCCACGCCCTGGCACCTCAACGCCATAGGTCTCACCTTTTGCGTTGACTTCCCAATCGGTGGCAACCTGTGAAATGTACTTGCCGCTGATCTGCCACCTGTTTCCTGAATCGGTCATGATGGTCACCCCTTGTGTAGAAGGATCCAAGGGCACGACATACTTTGACCAGGCGCCATGTGTTCCCAGATCGGCCGAAGAGCAGGTGACGATGGCGCCATCAGGGAAAATGAACTTACCGACGGTGAGGCAGGTTAGTTCCACCTCAATACCCGTTGCCCCATCCGGAGCCGGTCCAAGGTCAGCTGTTGCTGTGCCGCTGTAAACGGCAGTCGATGGGGAAGACAGGACAGTCGTTGTGGGCACCCCGGGCAGGGTAAAGAGTCCCGCAGCCGTTGCGCCTACACCGCCCAGCATTCCTGCGCCAACCAGGGCGCCCGCGAACAACAGCCACCGTCGCTTTTGTGCCCGGGGTTTTGAGGTCGTCCGAACCTGGGCAAGAAGTACTTCACGGAGCGCCCGGTCGAACAGCGGATCAATGCGAACGTCGTTCATGACGGATCTCCTTTCAATGCCGGCGAGTGAAGGTGGTGAAGTGACCGTGGCAGGGCAGCCTTCAGCTTCTGGCGAGCACGGTGCATGCGGACTTTGGCTGCCCCCGGTGAAATCCCAACTGCCTCAGCTGCAGCCGGCAAGGGCAACTCTTCGAATACGACAAGGCTGATCAGCCTCAGGTCCAGTGGCTTCAGAACAGCCAGGGCCTGCGCGACCTCGTCATTCATTGACTGATCGTGGTTGGAAAGAGCGGGGTCCAGTTCCGCTTCGGCCTCACCGAGTCGGGGAATTGCGTCCAAAAGCCTTCGATGGCGGACCCTTGCACGCTGAAGATTCCTCGCAGTGTTTGTCGTCGTCACCAACAGCCACGGAAGGATCGAGCCGCCAACTAGCCTTACGCGTTCCCTGCGGCGCCATAACTCAAGGAAAGCCGTTGCCGTGGCGTCTTCGGCGTCGTGCCGTCCGCCAGCCAGGCGATAAGCATGACGAAAAACGCGACCACGGTGCCGGTCGTACAAAAGACCAAACGCCTCGGCGTCACCCTTCAAGGTATCCGCCCACAGGACGTCATCCCCCAGCTGAACGTTCTCCATGCCCTGTATTGTCCGGGACTCCACTGATAGTTACACATTGAAAGAAGTTTTTCCTGGTGCCCGCACGAATGCTCCGCTCTGCGGAAGAATCGGGTTCATCACCAAACGGGATTTCCGGCAGCCAGTTACACCCCCGTACTTTGCTAACCAAGCATCCCCTGGCGTGTAAAGCTCGAAGCAGTCAACGCCCGTATCGTGACCTTTGAGCAGGAGTTCTACGCTCACACTGTTGTGCCGAACGGCCTGACCGACTACGAACACACCAGTGACTCGGTGAGCCAGGCCATCGCCTCCCCCAGCGCAAACAACCTCAAGAGCCTCGGCCAACTCGCCATATGAGCCCTGGCAAGAAGGGCAGTGTCCCTGAAGCCCAGGCGCAGCGCATATTCGACGGCCTGGCCGCACGTGCCGAGGCACAGCTGACGATGGAACAGGCTGTTTCTGATGCCCTGAAAGCCGGCGGCAGCGTGCGCGAAGTAGCTGCGCTCTCAGGGCTGTCCGGGACGACGGGGCAGAAGTATGGCCACGCCCGCGGCTGGCCGCCGACCTGACATAGTTCAGCCAGTTAGCGCAACAGACCCTGGATACGCTGCAAATTGGCCAGCCAAGCGACGTAATCCTCATCGTCTTCGCCTAGCTCGGCCCATACGTCGTGCCCATCGACTTCCGGATCGTCGATGATGACCTGGATCGCATCTGCAGCGGCCAGTTTCAGGGCAGCCGACGGAGCCCGCTGACCAGTGGCCCATTGGATGACATCACGATCGATTTCAGTGTGTTCGTGTCCGCTGAGCACTGCCAATACAGCACTGGCAGCGACGACACTTTCGGTCGAACCGGACCTCAGGGTCTCCTCGATGAACGGCCACACCTCAGGTGCTTCTTGCAGGTCACCAAACCAATCAAGAGCATCGTCGTTTCCGAAACTACCTGTAGACCAAGCACCCATTACAAACTCCCTCATCAGTTGTGTTCGTCATTCAGCTTTGTTGCCGGTGGCGCCGGACAGGCGTATCACCCGTTGATTCTCACGGCAAAGACGATTCGCTTCGGCCTCGCATCCGCACCGATGGCCAACGAAAATCAATCTTGACTGGCCTCTTTCCCATCTTTGGCTCTGGCACACCCCGCTCCCGTCGCCGTGCCCGGGCGTCACAGTCCTGACGCGCCCAAAAGACGAGAAGCGCAGCGAAGAGACCAAAACTACCTGGCAGGAACAGCCGGGCCCATTGACCGTCTGATGCAGAGAACACCACTGACATGACCAGCGACAAGAGAACCAAAGCGACAATTACTCCGGCGAATATTGTCATGGACACCATGGCTCCACTACCGGTACATACTTCCCGCCGAGCGTGATTTCATCCCGACGGTAGCTGTGGAGATCACCGTCCGCAGTCCAGGCAAGGACTCGTTCCTCCCCCGTGGCAACAGCGCGGTCATACCAGCGCTTGACGCCCTCTTCGGTCTCGCGGCCGGAGTCGACATCTGCCGACTCGATCCAGCCTGGCCCTGCCAAGTCGATCTCCTTCCAACCAGCCCTGCCCGACCTGGACACGTGCCATCCAACTGTTTCCGTTGGCGCGAGGATACAGCCCAGGATTCCCGCGCTGTCGCGTGCGAGGAGGTCGGCCCGGCCGTCACCGTTGAAGTCGCCCGGCGCGACGATGGTATTCATGGCGTTCCAGCCCTGGCCTGCCTGAACCCGCGGCTTCCAGCCGCCGGACCCGTCTCCAGGGTATATCCACAGCAGGCCTGCCGCGTCGCGGGCCAGCACGTCGGGTTCTGTGTCTGCCGTGAAGTCTCCGCAGCCAAGAATCGTTGTCATGACGTTCCAGCCTTGCCCGACTTGAAGGCGGCCAAACCAGCCGCCGATCCCGTTGCCCGGATATAGCCACAGCACACCGGCCGGGTCCCGAGCAAGGACATCGGGGAAGCCGTCGCCGTCGAAGTCACCCGGGCCGACAAGGGCAGTCATCGACTGCCAGCCTTGCCCGACCTGAACCCTTGGAAGCCAGCCCCCGGACCCGTTCCCCGCGTACAGCCACAACGCCCCGTCTCCGTCTCGTGCCAGCACGTCCGCTCGTCCGCCGGTGTTGAAGTCGCCGGCTGCCACGATGGAGGTCATGGAGTTCCAGCCCTGGCCCACACGTTCAGGGGCAAGCCAGCCTCCGGTGCCGCTGGTCGGGTACAACCAGAGGGCGCCATGTGTGTCCCTTGCCAACACATCTGCACGACCGTCCGCCGTGAAATCCCGGTTGGATGGATCCCGGATGACCGACACTGATCCGCTCCGGGAAGGCACATAGACCGCGTGGGTTGCTGGATCTACCACGGGCGTGCCCGGTTGCGGGACGTCGAGCGTCTTCGTTGTGGCGCTGCCGTGGATGACTGACACGGTGTCGAGGCCGATGTGAGTGACGTACAGAGCGTGCGTGGACGAATCGACAGCCACGAAGCGCGGAAACTCCATGTACGTGTCGAAACTCGATGGTCCTTACGACTCGGTCCCCGTTGATCACTGAGTTGGTTCCGGCGAAGACCCCCGGAACATAGACGTCGTGGGTCACTGAATCTACCGCGACCGACAATGGACCGCCGCTCTTGGTGGGGATGGTCTGTGTGACCACTCCATTGTTGATGACCGAGACCTTGCTGTTGGAATAGTTGGCCGCATACACGGTGTGAGTGGAAGTGTCCACAGCAACCGACCACACGTACCCGCCAGTAACGGGAATCGAGCCGGTCACTTTGTCGCCCTCAATGACGGTCAACCCGGTTGTTCCGTGGGCAACATAGACCTTGCCGGTGCCAGGGTCCAGAGCAACTCCCATCGGCTGGTGGGCCACAGGGATAGTGGCTGTTACCGTGGTGCCGTTGATGATCGAAACCGAGTCGCTGGCCGAATTGACCACGTACACAGAGTGAGTCCGCGGATCCAGCGCCGTTGCGGCTGGGTGCTGTCCGAGGACAACTTTCGTCGTCAACACGCCGTCTCTCAGAACAGAGACGGTGTTGCCGCCCAGATCTGCAGCGTAAAGAGTTCGTGTGGCGGGGTCATATGCAAGGGAGGTGAGATCACCGGAGACCGGATAATTGGTGCTGACTTCAGGAGCTGCCGCTGCAGGGTTTCCACCCGGAACTACGGCAGCGCAGAAGAAGGCCAGAACCAAGACAATGCGATACGAGCCAGATAACTGCGCATGCGCCTCACCCTACCGTTACGCATCAATCCCAACGGGACGATTCGGACGATGGATGTGAAACGTGCCGCTTTCCCCCATGGATCGTTGCGCCGGGTACAAGACCTTCAAGGATAAGGAACTGCGCCCGAAGAAGGACCTTTAGTCCTCTGGCCAGACAATCTTCTCCCCCATGGCGCCAAGGAAACCCGCGAACTCTTTCATGCTCAGGTCGCTATGCTTGGCTGCACTGGCGATACTGTCCCGCCGGGACCACAGGAACTGCGTGCCGTCTTCCCGCTGGACTGAATGAATGCTCATGTCCATCTGTGCGAGCACCTCGACCAGCCCGGGGGGCATCCGTTGACCTTCCACGACTTATGACATCGTGGACTGCGTCCCGTTCACGTTCGTATTCCGCATAGGTCAACGATGTCGAGACCACCCCATGAGTGCGGCCGCGGGGGCTGAGCCCGGACAACATCCGGGCCATTGGTGTCGGCTCCACACCCATCAACCGGTTCAGGCAAAAGCGCTGGTCCGCGGCGGCCTCTGCTCGTTCTTCCAATGTATAAGGGCTGCGGCTACGGGCGGCGTAGATCCGGGTGGTGTCCAAGGCGCGCAGCTCATCAATTGGGAAGATCGAGTTGTACATGCTCCGTCCGTAGATCAGCCGGTCGAAGGGTTTACGGGCACCCCAATGCTGCTTGATCCGCTTCCTAATGTCCCACGACTGACCGATATAGAAGTGCTTGTACTCGTCGAAGACCATGATGCATGCGCCCTCCTTGCCGTCCAGAGCCGGCAGTGACTCCACCGGTTTGAAGCTGCGGCCCTTGGAAAGGAGTGCTGGAGTGCTGTCTCGAACTCGTCAGCATCCAGCGAGCTGAAATAGTCCCTGGACAGGTCAAAGTTTCGCAACCCCACATCGCGCTGCCACAAAAGGTACAGGTCCGAGTGCTGGGTATGTTCATCATCCCGGTAGCACAAGGCCGTGTCTTCCCACGGCTGCTCCCCTAGCACTTCGCGTTTCGGCCGCTGCTTCTGGGCACGGCTCGGGTACGCATACATGTCCCGCGTCATCTTGTGCCCGAACTTCGAGGCGCGAAGCCTCTCGCCGAAATGCTCAATGGGTCCGCGACCAGCCAGCTCAGTCCGGGGGTCACCGGCGGCGATCCGTTCAGCAGTGAGCCCGTATGCCTCAGCGATGTAGTCCTCGACATCGCTTGCAGCAATGCACCAAACATTCCGTCCGCCGATCTGAATGCCCCTCAGATCACCTGCCTTCAACAGCGCCCGTATCTGAACTGCGGAGACGTTGAGTTCCTCAGCGACTTGTTCAACGGTCAGGAAACGGTGCTTCTTGATTTCATCAGGGCATCCGTCCATCGTAGAGCGACGAGGGCGCGCAAATCTGTATCCGGCTGCTGGGGTGCTCTGTCTGTTTGCTACTTGATGGAGCTAGTACGGGGAAACAACAGAACGGTCCAGCGTTGGCTTCACGAGCAAGAGCCTGACTGTCTGAACGCAGATACCCAAATTCAGGAACAACATAAACAGACTCGGAATCCTGCCGCTGGTCGTCGCGAAGTCAAGGATGTTGATAACAGTGAACGTCAGCGCTAGGCACGACAAGACAAGCGCAGCAATGAGCGGCAGTTTGGATGTGCTACGCCTGGCAGCGACATTCCAAATGCCAACCGCAGCAAGCGCCATGAAGTAGAAGATGTTGAGGGTCACGAAGACTGCTTGTTCAGACCTATCGCTGTCGTTGAGGTTGGCTAGCCCAGCCCCATACAACGAATACAGCCAAATCATTGCCGCCGCGCTGATCACGGCGACAGCAATGAGGCCGATGCCAACGGAAGTACGGGCTTTGCGGTTTTTCTTCGGGTCCTCGTCAGTTGTCGCTGTGGGTAGGTCGCCAGGGCGCGGAATCTGAAGGCTCATACGGGAACTCCTCGGCGTGCAGGAAGCACCCTTTGCCCCCCGTCGGAAACAATGTAGCAGTGAGCGCAGTCACATTCGGAGCTTCTCGCCCACTCCGGGTTCATGATCTGTTTCGTGGAACCCGCTGGAGCATTCCTAGCTCTTGGACCGATGTAACCCACGCGATGACAAACTCATCCCCGGCGCGATAGCGATCGATGCGACGCCCTGGGCGTAAAACGAAGAAACCCCCGGGAAGTCCGGGGGTTTCTTTTGGTGGGCGATACTGGGTTCGAACCAGTGACCTCTTCGGTGTGAACGAAGCGCGCTACCACTGCGCCAATCGCCCGGGTGAAACCTGCATCAGCTCGCTGGTGCATACAGAAGACTAGCCCACCGTGGCTGGAATGCAAAACGCATCCAGGCCACATTGCCCAGACCGAATCACAAGGCTGGAATTACAGCCGTGAAACTCCCCGCCAACCGTGTAAATTCAAGGATCCAAGCCCCTTAAGAAGCCAAAGCAACCAACCGATTTGGAGTTTCAAGCAACCTCCTATAGAGTTTTTACTCGTCGGAAAGCGACGGAATGCCTACTGGGCAGGCCGGCGTTACGGCACTGCGGACGTAGCTCAGCTGGTAGAGCACCACCTTGCCAAGGTGGATGTCGCGAGTTCGAATCTCGTCGTCCGCTCGCAAGGCACTGTCAAGGCACGAATTCCTCGGAATCTGCTTACACGGTGGGTTGGCCGAGAGGCGAGGCAGCGGCCTGCAAAGCCGTATACACGGGTTCGAATCCCGTACCCACCTCGGTGAAAACCATGTCTTCCAGTCACGGCTGGATGCATGGGCGATTGGCGCAGCGGTAGCGCGCTTCCCTGACACGGAAGAGGTCACTGGTTCGATCCCAGTATCGCCCACCAGAACAAGGCAACTTGTTTGTTGTTGATGGCCAGGCACCTGCATGGCAAGCAACATGTGCGGACGTAGCTCAGCTGGTAGAGCACCACCTTGCCAAGGTGGATGTCGCGAGTTCGAATCTCGTCGTCCGCTCTCCTTTCATAAGGACCCGGAAACGGGCGATTGGCGCAGCGGTAGCGCGCTTCCCTGACACGGAAGAGGTCACTGGTTCGATCCCAGTATCGCCCACCAGAACAAGGCAACTTGTTTGTTGTTGATGGCCAGGCATCTGCATGGCAAACAACATGTGCGGACGTAGCTCAGCTGGTAGAGCACCACCTTGCCAAGGTGGATGTCGCGAGTTCGAATCTCGTCGTCCGCTCCAACAAAAAAGGCAGCTCCTCGGAGCTGCTTTTTTTATGCCCAATGAGAGCCATACTCCATTCGTTATTTGAGGTAACTGATACACCTAAGAAAAAGTCGCTTTATCTAATGTGATTCGTCTCGCACAATGTAATGCGAGCTCATCACCGTTCCACGCCAACTGGCAGGAGTACCCCCATGAATCAACAGACGGCTTCCCAATCCGTCATGAGGCGCAAGCCCATCGACGATATTGAGGAAGAAAGCAAGCACAGCGGACTCTTCAAGAGTCTTGGCCTTTGGCAACTGACGGCCATCGGCGTCGGCGGCATTATCGGCGTCGGCATTTTCTCGCTGGCCGGCCTTGTGGCCCATGGCGACGCAAACAACCCAGGCGTCGGACCTGCGGTACTCGTCTCCTTCCTTATTGCCGGGCTTGCTTCCGGCGCCGCAGCACTGTCCTATGCCGAATTTGCCGGCATGATCCCCAGGGCCGGCTCCGCCTACACCTATGGCTATGTGGCTTTGGGCGAGATCATCGGCTGGTTCATTGGCTGGGATCTCCTGCTTGAATACATCGCCATTGTTGCCGTTGTGGCGATCGGCATCTCCGGGTACTTCGACGCCTTCTTGTCCGGGATCGGGATCCACATGCCCACTTGGATGACGTCCACGGCCGATGAAGGCAAAGGCGGCATCATCAACCTCCCGGCGATCCTCGTCTGCCTCTTGGTGACGTGGATCCTCAGCAGGGGAACCAAGGCATTCGGCCGCTTCGAGTTGGTGGCTGTCGCCATCAAGGTAGTGCTGATCCTGTTCATCATCGGGTTGGGCATTTTCTACGTCAACACTGAGAACTTCAATCCGTTCATGCCCAGTGGTTTCGGCCCGGTCTTTGCCGGTGCGGCCACCGTGTTCTTCGCCGTCTTCGGTTACGACGCCATGAGTACAGCCGCGGAAGAAGCCAAGGACGGCAAGAAGCACATGCCCAAGGCGATCGTCCTGTCGTTGATCATCGCCATGCTGCTGTACGTCGCAGCTACGCTTGTCCTCACGGGCATGCAGAACTACAAGGACATCGATCCCAAGGCCGGCTTCGCCTCGGCCTTTACCGGGGTTGGTTTGCCTATCATCGCCACCATCATTTCGGTGTTCGCTGTCCTGTCCATCCTGACCGTTATGCTGACGTTCCTCCTGGGCGTCACCCGGGTGTGGTTCTCCATGAGCCGCGACGGCCTGCTGCCAGGCTGGTTTGCCCGCACCGACCGTCACGGCACGCCGCAGCGTGTGACGTGGATCGCGGGCATCGCCTCAGCGTTCCTTGCGGGCGTATTCCCCATCAAGGAAGTGGCCGACCTCACCAACATCGGCATCCTGGCAGCATTCGTTGTGGTTTGCATCTCCGTCATCGTCTTCCGCTACAAGAGGCCTGAGGCCCCCCGCACATTCCGTTTGCCGTGGATGCCAGTAGTTCCCGCCTTCGGCGTGCTGGCGTCCGGGTTCCTGATGTCCCAACTGCATTGGGAAACCTGGCTCCGTTTTGGCGTCTGGCTCGTTGTTGGCCTGGTGATCTACTTCTCCTACGGCCGTAAGCACTCCCTCATGAATCCGGACAGCCCGCGCCACCTGGAGCTCAGTAAGCCCTTGGCGTAGCGCGCCTGGAATCCTTGGCACACCCTGAATCTGGTGTTAGGGTCGGACGCGGAGGAGCGAACTGGCTCCGCGAAGGAAGGGAGGTGCCCGTGGGTTTAATTGACGACCTGAAGGGTAAGGCTCAGGGTCTCATTCAGGGCAACGAAGAAGCCATTCAGAATGGCATCGAAAAGGCCGGAGACTTCGTTGACCAGAAGACAGGCGGCAAGTTCGCAGGTCAGGTTGACGCGGTTCAGAATGCCGCTTCCGACTTCGTGGCTACAACAGACGGAGACGCCGCACAGGCTCCCGTCGCGGATGAGCCGAAGCAGCTGTAGCTGCCTGAGCCCGCCGTACCAGATACGTCAAGGGGGCACCGGTCCCGCCGAGAGGCGCCACCGGTGCCCTTGGCGTTTAACCGGTCCCCAGCTTCTTGTCCGGTATTTTGGTCTTCATGCCTTCCGCCTCTTCCGCAGTCCAGCGCCCCTCCAGCCAGGACACGTTGGGGCCGCCCATTACTGCGGGCATCGTCACCGCACTCGTCGGTTTCACGTCCTCCTTCGCTGTGGTCCTTGCCGGACTGAAAGCCGTTGGCGCCAACCAGGCGCAAGCCTCCAGCGGCCTCCTGGCCCTCACGCTGACGTTTGGACTGGGCATCTTATGGCTGGCGTGGAAGTCGAAAATGCCCGTCACGCTCGCTTGGTCCACCCCCGGTGCGGCGCTCCTCGCCTCGGCAGGAATGGTCGACGGCGGCTGGCCGGCAGCGGTGGGTGCGTTCGTCGTCGTCGGGGTGCTGATCGTCCTGACTGGGTTACTGCCCACCCTTGGCAGGCTCATGACGAAGATACCGACAGCGCTGGCGCAGGCCATGCTTGCGGGCGTGCTGCTCCCCCTTTGCCTGGCGCCTTTCCAATCGCTGGGAGAAGCGCCCCTGCTGGTTGGCCCGGTGGCCCTTAGTTGGTTGGTGATGATGAAGTTCGCGCCCCGATGGGCGGTACCTGCTTCACTATTGGTCGCCCTCGCCGTCATCGGCATCCATATCGTGACGAACGGCGTTCAGATTCCCGGCGATGACATGTTGCCACGGCTCGAATGGACCACGCCGAAATTTACTGCGGAGGCAGCAGTGGGACTTGCCCTGCCACTGTTCATTGTCACGATGGCATCGCAGAACATTCCCGGCGTCGCCGTGCTCAAATCCTTCGGCTACACAACGCCATGGCGGGCATCCATGCTGGTCACTGGAGCTGGAACCATCGCGGGCGCTGTTTTCGGAGGCCATGCCATCAACCTGGCAGCGTTGAGTGCCGCCTTGGCCGCGGGCGAGGAAGCGGGGAAAGATCACGGCAGGCGTTGGATCGCCGCGTTCGTGGCCGGACTGGGCTACCTGATACTGGCCGCGTTCTCCGCGGCCCTGGTGACGGTGGTGGCTGCCGCACCGGCGGGTTTGCTGGAAGCGGTCGCAGGGCTTGCATTGCTCGGTACCCTGGCCTCAGCTGTCTCCTCCGCATTATCAGTTGCCGAGGAGCGCATACCCGCTTGCATCACTTTCCTGCTTGCCGCCTCAGGGATCAGCTTCGCCGGAGTGGGTGCCGCCTTCTGGGCCTTGGCAGGAGGCATCCTGGTCCGCTGGTTGCTGACGGACCGGGAACCGCTGACGCCTTCACCCAAGTAGCGCGGGAACCCATTCAGGCAGGTTCGTGGTTCTGTCCCTCGCGGGCGAGAGCCGTAAGCCTGGACACGGCACGGAAGTATTTCTTCATGTACCCACCGGTCATCATCTCTTCAGTGAAGAGTTTGTCGAACGGGACGCCGCTGGCAAGAATCGGAACATCTTTGTCGTAGAGGCGGTCGGCGAGGACCACGAAGCGCAGTGCTACTGCCTGCTCGGTAATCGTCTCGACGTCGCGCCACACCACGGCTTCGATGCCTGAGATCAGCTGCCGATAGCGGCTGGGGTGAACGCCGGCGAGGTGGTGCACGAGAGTGCTGAAGTCATCCACGGCAACTGTTTGTCCGTCGAACTCGGCGTGCATGCGGTGCTTGAGCTCTTCAGTCTTCAACGGTGAAGGAGCTGCGGGCAGGCCACGATGGCGGAAGTCCTCGCCGTCAATCCTGACGACGTCGAACTGGTCGGCAAGGACCTGGATCTCCCGTTGGAAATCCACCGCGGCGAAGCGGCCTTCGCCCAGGGAACCCGGCAGGGTATTGGAAGTAGCTGCCAGCTTCACGCCGGCGTCGGCCAGTTCGCGCATGAGGCGGGACATCAGCACGGTGTCGCCGGGATCGTCGAGTTCGAATTCGTCGATGCAGACCAGCTTGTAGTTGCTGAGGGCTTCCACGGTCTTGCGGAACGAGAGCGCGCCCACGAGGTTGGTGTACTCAACGAATGTGCCAAAGGCCTTGGGACCAGGAGACCTGTGCCAAAGGGAGGCCAGGAGGTGGGTCTTTCCGACGCCGAAGCCTCCGTCAAGGTAAATGCCCGCCCGGGTGGCGGGGGCCTTCTTGGCGAACAACTTTTTGAACAGGCCGCCACCGTCATCGGCGCCAACGCCATCCGCGAAAGCCGACAGCAGCTTGACCGCGTTGGCCTGGCTGGGCTGGGCCGGGTCCGGACGGTAGCTGTCGAACGATACCTCTCCGAATCGCGGAGACGGGTAGAAACCCTTGAGGAGTTCCTCCACGGAGACTGCCGGCGTGCGGGCAGCCAGTTGTTCGATCTGTACCACGGTGGTCCGTTCTTCCAGTATTTAGGTCCCCAGCAAGAATACCGGCATCAGGCGTCCCTAAAACGGCGACGTGACCAAGGCCATGTTTCACCATGTGACCAGCGGGGAAGCATTCGTCGCGGCCCGTGGTTAGTGTTGGAGCACGCCGGGCCGGCAACTGATGCAGCTTCCAGGGCCTGGCTCCGCCCGTTGTCAGTGAAAGGCCATCATCATGTCCTACCCCGTTGAACAGAACGAAAAGTTCGCGTCCTATGCGAACCCTGAACGACTTGTATCCACGCAGTGGCTTGCCGAAGCACTTGCCGAAGGCGCCACCGCCGACGGCAAGCTGGTGGTTGTGGAGTCCGATGAGGACGTCCTCCTGTACGAAACCGGCCACATTCCGGGTGCCGTAAAGATCGACTGGCACACGGACCTGAACGATGAAGTGACCCGCGACTACGTCGACGGTGCCGCATTCGCCGCCTTGGCAGCATCCAAGGGCATCTCCCGCGACACCACCGTGGTGATCTACGGCGACAAGTCCAACTGGTGGGCTGCCTACGCCCTCTGGGTCTTCACGCTGTTCGGCCACGAAGATGTCCGCCTGCTGGACGGTGGCCGCGATAAGTGGAGCGCCGAGGGCCGCGAATTGACCACGGACGTACCGACGCCGGCTCCGGGCACCTACCCGGAGGTTGAGCGCAACGACGCTCCCATCCGGGCCTTCAAGGAGGACGTCCTCGCGCACCTGGGCAACCCCCTCATCGATGTCCGTTCACCCGAGGAATACACGGGCCAGCGCACCCACATGCCCGCCTACCCTGAAGAAGGCGCACTGCGTGGCGGCCACATCCCCACCGCCGCCTCGATTCCCTGGGCCCGCGCTGCGGCCGAGGACGGCACCTACCGTTCCCGTGAGGAACTGGAAGCCCTCTACCTGGGCGAAGCCGGCCTGAAGGCGGGCGACGACGTCGTGGCCTACTGCCGCATTGGCGAGCGGTCGAGCCACACGTGGTTCGCGCTGAAGTACCTGCTGGGCTTTGAGACTGTCCGCAACTACGACGGTTCCTGGACCGAGTGGGGCAACGCGGTCCGCGTACCCATCGTCAAGGGCGCCGAGCGCGGTTCCGTGCCGGCAGCCTTGGTCCGTAACTAGCGATGCATTCAGCGCCGTTGTGCGTAAGCTGGAAGTGATGAGTACCAACACCTTGCCCGCCGCACTGGCGGAAATCGTCGATGACTTCCAGGCACTGACGGAGCCTGACCGCCTGCAACTGCTGCTCGAGTTTTCCCGTGGGCTGCCGGAACTTCCGGAGCGCCTCAAGGACCACCCGGAGCTGCTGGAGCAGGTTGTGGAGTGCCAGTCACCTTTGTTCCTCACGATCGAATCCGAGAAAAACAAGGACAACGCCGAAGGCCCCCGCGCCTACCGGTTGTTTTTCAAGGCTCCTCCGGAGGCTCCCACCACGCGTGGATTCGCCGGCGTGCTGCACGAAGGACTCGATGGGTTGACGGCCCAGGAAATTCTGGACGTTCCGGATGACATGCCGGAGTTGCTGGGATTGACCAGGGCCATCACTCCCCTGCGTATGCGCGGCATGACCGCCATGCTCGGCCGTATCAAGCGGAAAGTGGCGGCTGCCAGCCGTTTGGAACACTGACGCTTTCCGCAAGGCAAGGCTGAAAGGCATCCGACGGCATGGCCAAGAAGATGGCATCACAGGGAACGCCGGCAACTGCAGCACTCGCTGCGGCCGGCGTTCCCTTCGTGCTGCACCCGTATACCCATGATCCGTCAGCGGCCAGTTATGGCGTGGAGGCAGCTGAAGCCCTGGGTGTCGATCCCGCCCGGGTTTTCAAGACACTGATGGTGGAAGTGGAAGGCAAGCTCGCCGTGGGCATCGTCCCCGTTTCCGGAAACCTTGACCTCAAATCCGTGGCGGCAGCCCTTGGCTCCAAGAAGGCAGCCATGGCCGACCCCAAGGCCGCGGAGCGCCGTACCGGCTATGTCCTGGGCGGAATTTCACCGTTGGGACAGCGCCAGCCCTCCCCTACTGTCCTGGACGAATCGGCGTTGTCCTTCGATACGATCCTGGTGTCCGGTGGTCGCCGCGGTCTCGACATCGAACTTGCTCCGCGCGATCTGCTCCGGCTGACAAAGGCCGTGACCGCGCCAATCGGCGCGACCAAGGGCTAACGCCAGCCGGCCCAACACCTTCTTTAAGCTTGCCCAATACCTCCTGGCTGGCCGGTTTTATTGGTATCCAGCGTTATTGCTGTCCGGGGTTATTGCGGGGAGCCAACTGACGCTGCAGCCAGGAGTGGACCAGCCGTTCCCATTTCTCCGGATCGACGTTCCACTCCTTGGTGTGCCTCGCACCGTGGAACGGTTCGAACGTCACCATCTCCGGATTCTTCTCTGCGAGGCTCGCGGAAGGCTCAAAGGGGACATAGTCGTCGTCAACGCTGTGGATCAGCAGGGTTGGCGTGCGCAGTTCGACGGCGCGCGCTTCCCAGTCCATCGCTTTGAAATCCACGGGTGCTGAGAGTCCGGTAAGCCTGCGGCCCAGCGGATGTCCCAACATCAACTGTCCGTATCGGCCTACGTTGTAGGGAATCCTGTTCATCTCCGCGTGGTGGGCCATCACGTTGACCCAATTGATCACTGGCGCGTCCAACACCAAAGCACGGATCAGGTGCCTGTGCTTGGACAGATCGGCCGTCTGCAGGCTGATCGCCCCACCCATGGACCAGCCGAACAACACCACTTCCCCCGCGCCATGTGCCAATGCGTATTCGATGGCAGCTTCTACGTCCCGCCATTCCGTGGAACCCAGGCCGTAGCGCCCATCGAGCGCCGAGGGTGCGAGTCCATCATTGCGATACGAAATCAGCAGGCTGTCCAATCCCAGGTCCCGCGCCGTCCGGACGGCCCTCAGGCCTTCAAGCCTCGTCGCGCCGCGGCCGTGCACCATGATTGCCCAGATGGGCGCGCGCGAAGCCGCGTCGGCGCGGACCAGCCACGCCGGCGCCTTCCCGCCGTCGACCTCAATCTCCACATCCTCAGCGGCCAGGCCAATGGTGGCCGGGTCCGGGTAGGTGGCGCCGCTCCACCATCCGCGGCGGGCTTCAGACAGGTTGCCGCTGTAGACCTCTTCGACTTCGCGCAGCACCGTTTGTTCAGCCGGAGAATAGGACACGATCCTGCCAATCCTGGCATGGCCCTTGCCACCTTCGAAGAAGAGGCTGAACACGCCGTCGATGGTCGTGTCAGGTGTGGCTGCAAGGATGACCTGCAGTCCCTTGTCGCCACGGATCACGGCGAGAACCTCTTGGTCCTCATGACGGGCGGCCGGCGTAATGACGCGACGGGCAAAATACACCGCGAGCGCGGAGGAACCGGCACCCACCAGGCCGGCAAGTGTCCCTCCGGTGAGGATCCCTGCAATGGCCCATTTGGCGCGCAAGGACATTTTCTTCTCTGCAGCGTCGCTCGCTGACCGGATATTCAATGCCATGGCTCCATTGTCGCCGTTCAAGCGCGGTGGGCCATGCATGTGGAGGCCGCGCGGCGGATTGGCTGAAGGAAGTGGCCGGGAGAATTGAGCACCGAAAATCTGCGTCGTCCGGTTCGGCGGGACTACGCTGTAGCCATGAGCGATCCCATCGTCATCCTGACAGAAGAGCCCCTTGGTCCCGACGACCGCGTCAACATCGCCAAATTGGTCGACGGCGGCGACGCACCCCTGGTTGTCCTTGTCCCCGCCAATACCGAGCGACATCTCCTGGTTGATTTCCTGGAGAACCTTTCCATGCTCGATATCGCCAAAGCGTTCCGGGAACTTGGTGCGCAGTCCCCCAACCTTGAGGCTGAGAGGGCTGAGGCGTCGGAAACCCTGGCCACTTCTTTGGCGGCACTGGATGGTTTGGGTGGCGGCGTCACTGGCGAGATCATCGACGGCGGTGCCGTGGCCGGCTTGGTAGCGAAGGTCCGGGCCCTGGACGCCGCCCAAGCGGTAGTGGTGACCCGCCCGCATGCAATCGCTGATACTTTCCACACGGATTGGGCCAATAAGGCACAGGATCAGTTGGGGCTTCCCGTTCTTCACTTGTATGCGGGTTCGGGATTTATCGGCGACTCGTGAGCGTTGCATAAGACATGAACACTCCTGAGAACATCAGCAAGACCACGGGCGTGCCCATGGAGAAGTCCGATGCCCAGTGGCGTGAAGAGTTGACTCCGGATGAGTACCGCGTGCTGCGCCAGGCTGGTACTGAGCGGCCCTACACCGGCGAGTACTGGGACACCCATACGGAAGGCGTTTATCAGTGTCGCGCTTGTGGGAGCCAGTTGTTCACCAGCCGCGAAAAGTTCGATTCCCATTGCGGTTGGCCGTCCTTCTGGGCTCCGTTGGCTGAGGGCACTGTGCGTTATCTCCATGACCGCACGATGGGGATGGATCGGGTGGAAGTCCGGTGTGCGAACTGCGACTCGCATTTGGGTCACGTGTTTGAAGGCGAGGGCTACGGGACTCCCACGGACCAGCGGTTCTGCATTAACTCGATCTCGCTGCGGCTCGTTGAATCCGACGAGGCAGTGGAATCCGAAACGAAGTAGCGGCTTTCCGGGGCGGCCCGGTTTATCCGTCCGCCCCGGAACGCACTCCTGCTGGATCTCGGACAGTGCGAAACAACCCTTTGCCACAGACTTGCTTATGCTCAACCCATTTTTGGATTAGCTAAACTTTTCGGTTGCTACGCTCACATCAGAAGCATGAACGACTTCTGAAAGGACGAGCATCAATGACCATTACCGCCACAGCCGCCCTCCCGCGTGTCACCGCAGACAACGCGGAGTGGGCCGCGCTCAAGGCCGCCGCCACCACACTTCAGGCCTACCAGGAGCAGGACGGTTCCATTGCGGACCCGGCCGCCCACGACGAAGCCGCCCAACTGGTAGCAACAATTTCGGATGCCATCACCAGGCTGGCCCCCCACTTCCCACACGACGCCCGGTACCTTGAACTGCTGGTGGAAGACTTCAGCCGTTGGGTCCAAAGTGGCTTCGGAGTTCCGGACTTCCTGGACTCCCTTCAGGCGTTCCAGCCGCAGGAACAGCGGGTCGATGGTCTCCAGCACCTGGTGGTCTTCCCCATGTACACCCAGAACGGCAGCACCAACAGGCTGGTCGAAGCTGTCTTGATCGAGGTCATTTGGCCGGAGTTCATTGGCGGACTGGAAGCCGGCGAGTACTCCAACAAACTCTTCGTTCCCATCCGTTTCATTGATTTCACGCCGGGCTACGACACCAACTCGGCAGTCCTCTTCCCGGAGACAGTGGCTGTCCGTGAGACGCCAACCTTCACGTGGGGCGCCATCTTTGCAGACCGCGAAGCGGCCCGGTTCCGGCGCGTCCTTAAAGCTGCGGCTGCCACCACGTCCCTTGAACTCCCTGCGGACGCCGCGGAACTCCTTGGCGACCAGGAACTCACCCAGCGCACGTTCGTTATGTGGGACCTGATCCACGACCGCACCCACATGCGCGGCGATCTTCCCTTCGACCCGTTCATGATCAAGCAGCGCATGCCGTTCTTCCTCTACTCACTGGAAGAGCTGCGATGCGACCTCACGGCCTTCCGCGAGTCCGTGCGCATTGAGAAGGACGAGAACGCCGATCCTGATGCCCGCAAGCACGCCAAGCTTGTGCAGTACGCCGTGATTTTTGACCGGATCTTCCGCTTCGCCATCACCGGCAACCGCGTCCGCAACTACGACGGCCTTGGTGGCCAGCTCCTGTTCGCGTGGATGCACCAACACCACGTGCTGCACTGGACGGACGGCAAGCTCCGCATCGACTGGGACGAAGTGGCAGACGTGGTTATCGAGCTCGGTGCCAGGATCGAAGAGCTGTACTGGCGTTCCATCGACCGCCCGAAGACCGCCCACTGGCTTGCAGCCTATGAGCTTATTTCCGGTACAGTGACTCCACACCCGGCGTCGCTTTGGGCCAAGGGCCCTGAAGCGCTGCCTTTGAACGGCGCCCCCCGCGGCCTTACCGACCAAGTCCTGGACGACGAGTTCCCGCTTTCGATGTTCTACGAAGCACTGGAGAAGAAGATGCGCCCTGTTATCGAATCCACCACCGGCATCACGGGCGCGACGGCGGCCTGATGACCCCACTGACAGTCCTCGTGACCGGCGGCAGCAGCGCGTCCGGCGTCGCTGCGGCGCGCGCTTTGGCGGCCGCCGGTCACAGGGTGTTCACCGTAGGTTCGGACGATGTGCGCATCAAGGCCGCAGCTTTGGAAGCCGGAGACGGGGTGACCCCGCTGGTTTGCGACCTCGCAAGCCTTGACGCCGTCCGCGAACTGGCAGAGACGATTCACCTGCTGGGCGTGCAGCGCATAGATGGCGTCATCCATCTTGTAGGTGGATGGCGAAGCGCCACCGGCATCGAGGACCAGTCCGACGACGACTGGATCTCCCTTGAAGAGGGCGCGATTACTACCCTGCGCAATGTCTCCCGCGTCTTCTATCGCCAGTTGGAAGAATCACCAAATGGCCGTTTTGCCATGGTCTCGTCCACTACTGCGTCTGCCCCCACAGCCGCTACCGCCAGCTATGCGGCCGCCAAGGCCGCCGCGGAAGCCTGGACACTCGCCGTCGCGGACGGCTTCCGGCAAGCGCAGGCAGAAAACCCGGACACCACGGAAGCCGCCTCGGCGCAACACAGCGCCGCAGTCATTTTCGTGGTCAAATCCCTCGTCGATGCCGCCATGCGGCGCGAGCACCCGGAGCGGCGATTCCCCGGCTACACGGACGTCGAAGAACTGGCCGCTGCCGTCGTCGAACTCTTCGACAAACCGGCGGCCACCATCAACGGCCAGCGCATCCTGTTGGCCAAATAGACTTGAAAGCGTGAACGAACAAGTGACGAGTACAACAGAGGCAATCCCGAGCGCCCCCGCCACATCCGGTCAACTCCACGATCCCTCAGTCCGGGGCTTTGCATCGGACAATTACTCCGGGGTCCACCCCGAGATCCTGTCTGCCCTGGCTAACGCCAACGGAGGCCACCAGGTCTCTTATGGAGAGGACGTCTACACTGCCCGGCTCCAGGAGGTCCTGGAACAGCAGTTCGGAAGCGGCATCGAAACATTCCCGGTCTTCAATGGCACAGGCGCCAATGTCCTGTCCCTGCAGTCGCTCCTCCCCCGCTGGGGCGCAGTTATCTGCGCTTCCACGGCGCATATCAACATGGACGAGAATGGGGCGCCTGAGCGCGTGGGCGGCATCAAGCTCCTGCAGGTACCCACGGAAGACGGAAAGCTCACCCCCGCGTTGATCGACCGTGAAGCCTGGGGCTGGGGCGACGAGCACCGCGCGCAGCCCTTGGTTGTTTCCATCACACAAACCACCGAACTGGGCACGTGCTATACGCCCGACGAAGTGCGGGCGATCGCCGACCACGCCCACGCCAAGGGAATGAAGCTGCATATGGACGGAGCGCGGCTGGCAAACGCAGCCGCACACCTCGGCGTCCCCCTGCGTGCGTTCACCCGCGACGCCGGCGTGGACATCCTGTCCTTCGGCGGCACCAAGAACGGTCTGCTTTTCGGTGAAGTCGTGGTCGCCCTGAACCCTGAGGCCGCGGACGGCCTGAAATTCCTTCGCAAGATGAACATGCAGCTTGCTTCGAAGATGCGCTTTATCTCGGCCCAGTTCATCGCCTTGCTGGAGGACGGCCTGTGGCTGCGGTCCGCTGCCCACGCCAACGCCATGGCTGCGCGACTGCGCTCGGCCATCGAAGGTATCGACGGCGTGGAACCCACCCAGGCCACGCAGTCGAACGGCGTCTTTGCAATTCTGCCCGCCGGAGTCGCCGACCGCCTGCGCTCATCCTTCGCCTTCTACGATTGGGACGCTGCCCGCCGCGAAGTGAGGTGGATGTGCTCCTTCGATACCACGGAGGAAGATATCGACGCCTTCGTCGCCGCCATCAAGCGGGAGCTGGCCTCCGATTCACCCGCCAACTAACAAGTGAACAAGGAATTGTCCGGGGCGGCGAGCCTACAGGGATTCGCCGCCCCGGACGCATAATCTGCGATGGTGAACGCCCTCGCCCAGGTTCCCTCGGATTTTCTCTTCGCCTTGGGAACGCTACGAAAAGCACAATGCCGCAGCGAATTGCGGTTGGATGAAATCCCCGCGCCCGCCCGACTGGCACCCTACGCCGTGGCCCTTGGAGCCGAAGTCTTCAGCCCCACCGCAGCCACCCGCCAAGTACCGGTCCACGGCCCTGCAGCCAAAGCCTTCGCAGAAAAACAGAACACCAGCCCGTCCCATGAAGAGGACGACGAACTGGCCACGGGCCGTTTCATCCTGCTGTACGATCCCGATGGATCGGCCGTATGGGAAGGCGAATTCCGGATTGTCACTTACATCCGCGCCCAGATGGACGCCGAGATGGGAAACGACACCATGCTCGGTTCCGTCGCGTGGACCTGGCTGGTGGAAGCCCTTGAAAACCACGCAGCCCAGTACCGCGCTGCGGGCGGTACCGCAACCCGGATTCTGTCGGAGAGCTTCGGTACTCTGTCAGATCGGCCGGACACCATCGACATTGAACTGCGGGCCTCCTGGACACCCGCCACGGCAAATGTGCAAGCACACCTGGAGGCCTGGTCTGACATGGTTTGTACGTTCGCCGGACTGCCGCCCTTGCCACCAGGCGTCACCGGACTACCCAACAGGAGGCTCAATTGATTGCCCCGAATTCGTCAGCAAGGGCCTGCGGCAGCAGGAATCGGTAAGCTTAAGCCACCATGACCCCTGAAAACCTGGATAAAACCACAGCCGGCGATCCGGCTGCTGATCCCACGACCCACATCAAAGTTGAAGGCTTCGACAGCCACATCCCTGAAGTCATCGATCTCGATACCCCGCGCGAAGGCGTGCCCTTGGTCATCGACACCCTGGCCGGACTGGAGCGCTGCGCTGCGGCCATTGCAGCCGGAACCGGGCCGGCCGGTGTCGACGCCGAACGCGCTTCCGGATTCCGGTACGGCCAGCGCGCCTTCCTGGTGCAGATCCGCCGTGAAGGAGCCGGCACCTGGTTGATCGACCCCGAACCCTTTGACAACCTGGACATCGTCAACGATGCGCTCCGCGGCGTCGAATGGATCCTGCACGCCGCCACCCAGGACCTTCCGTGCCTTTCCGAGCTGGGCATGTGGCCAGACAAACTCTTCGATACCGAACTTGCCGCCCGGCTCGCCGGGCTCCCCCGCGTCGGCCTTGCTGCCGTCATCGAGCAACTTCTTGGCTTCGGCCTCGCCAAGGAACATTCCGCCGCTGACTGGTCAACCCGGCCGTTGCCGGAACCCTGGCTTCGCTACGCGGCCTTGGACGTCGAGGTCCTGGCCGAACTCCGGGAAGAACTCATCGAACTTCTGGAGGCGGACGGCAAGCTCGGATTCGCCGAGGAGGAATTCGCGGGAATCCTTGCGGCGGGGATCGCACCGCCACGGGTGGATCCATGGCGAAAGACATCCGGACTCCACCAGATCCGTGACCGCCGCCAGCTGGCCGCCGTCCGGGAACTATGGCAGGAGCGGGATCAACTAGCCCGCAAGCGCGATGTCGCTCCCGGCCGGCTCATCCCGGATTCCGCTCTCGTCGCAGCAGCCAAGGCACTGCCCACCACCGTTCCCCAACTCCTGGCAACCAAGGGCTTCCACGGCAGGTCCGCCCAGCGCGAAGCCCCGAGATGGCTGCGGTGCATAACGACCGCCCGCACGCTCACCGAACTGCCTCCCCTGCACTTGGCCACCAACGCGCCGCCCCCACCACGCGTGTGGGTGGACCGGGACCCGGCGGCTGCAGCGCGCCTCGCCACGGCCCGCCCCGCGCTCCAGGAAAAGGCCGACGAGCTGAAACTTCCCATTGAGAACCTGCTCACCCCGGACTACCTGCGGCGCGTGGCGTGGCGGCCGCCGTCGGACGTCTCACTGGAAACAGTGGCAGCTGAGCTACGCACCCTTGGTGCCCGGGAATGGCAAATCTCCATTGCGGCACCCATCCTGACCGAGGCGTGCCTGAACCCCAAGCCGCTCCCGGGCAAGGAGTCCAAGCCGAAGGAAGCACAGCAATCCAAGGACCCTGCCTGAATTACTGCCTTGCATCTGGGCCCGTCACCCGAACTTCGGTTCGAGGTGGCGGGCCTTCTGCGTCCCACGGCACCTTGCAAGCTAAGTTACTCGCGAGTAACATTGCATCAATGCCAACCGGAGATCCGCTCTGCGGGATCCGGCACCATGTCTCAACGAGGAGTTAACACATGAGTCCATCACGCAGTGCTCAGAGGAACGTCCGCGACGTCGTGTTCGTGGACGGTGTGCGTACGCCCTTCGGCAAAGCGGGCGAAAAAGGCATCTACGCCGGTACCCGCGCCGACGACCTCGTCGTAAAGTGCATCCGCGAACTGATGCGCCGCAACCCATCGTTGCCTGCGGACCGCATTGACGAGGTAGCCATCGCTGCGACAACCCAAACCGGCGACCAAGGCCTCACGATCGGCCGGACGGCGGCCCTCCTGGCGGGCTTGCCCCGCACGGTACCCGGCTTCGCAATCGACCGCATGTGTGCTGGCGCCATGACGGCAGTGACGACGACGGCGAGTGGCATCGGCTTCGGCGCGTACGACGTCGTCATTGCCGGCGGCGTGGAGCACATGGGCAACCACCCCATGGGTGCAGGCGCGGACCCCAACCCGCGATTCATATCCGAACGGCTCGTGGACCCGGCAGCGCTGAACATGGGCAACACAGCAGAGAATCTGCACGACCGTTTCCCTGCAATTACCAAGGACCGAACCGACGCTTACTCGGCCGCCTCGCAGGCCAAGCTGGCGGAAGCTTATTCCAGGCAGCAGATCCAGGAAGACCTGGTCCCCGTGGCCACCATGAAGCCAGGCCAAGGCTGGGCACTGCACACCATGGATGAGCCGCCCCGGCCCGGAACAACGGTAGAGGATCTCGCCGAGCTGCGTACACCGTTCCGCGCCCATGGGCGGGTTACCGCAGGCAACGCAGCGGGGTTGAACGACGGCGCCACCGCTGCGTTGCTCGCTTCGGCAGAGGCCGCAGATGAATTGGGCCTGCCAGTGAAAATGCGGTTGGTCTCCTATGCCTTCGCGGGTGTGGAACCTGAAGTCATGGGGATGGGCCCGGTACCAGCTACGGAGAAGGCCCTCAGGAATGCAGGCCTCGGCATCGACGACATCGGATTGTTCGAGATCAACGAGGCATTCGCCGTACAGGTCCTGAGCTTCCTTGACCACTTCGGCATCGCGGATGACGACCCCCGGGTCAACCGCTACGGCGGGGCGATCGCCGTCGGACATCCGCTCGCTTCCTCGGGCGTTCGACTGATGAACCAACTGGCCCGGCAATTCCAGGAAGATCCCTCGGTCCGTTATGGCATCACCACCATGTGCATCGGCCTGGGGATGGGTGCCACGGTGATCTGGGAGAACCCCCATCACGCTGACTTCGAATCCTCCGTCCCGGCTTCAAGCCACGCCACCACAGAAGGAGCCGCCGCATGAGCGCCGCAGAATTCCAGAAGCTCGCCTCCCTCTTCCCTGACGAGGTAGTGACGCATTCCTACGTCCAGGACATCCAGCTTCCAGGTGGTGCCGGCACCTTTGCCCTGATCACCCTGGACAACGGCCTGGACCACTCCAAGCCCACCACCCTTGGACCAAACACCCTCGTGGAATTGGGCAACGTTCTGGAAGGGCTCAAGGAGCGCGCCACCAAGGGCGAGATCGTCGGCGTCGGCGTAACCGGCAAACCATACTTCCTGGTGGCCGGCGCGGACTTGTCTGCGGTGAAGACCCTCAAGGAACGTGAGCACGGCTTGTGGATGGCCCAGCTCGGACATGCGGTGTACTCGACCTTGGCCGACCTTGGGGTGCCCAGCTTCGCCTTCATCAACGGCCTGGCCCTTGGCGGCGGCCTGGAGATCGCCCTGCAGTCAACCTATCGGACCGTCTCCACGGGCGCGGGTGCCCTGGCCCTGCCTGAGGCGTTCATTGGCCTTGTTCCGGGCTGGGGCGGCGTTTATATCCTCCCCCGCCTGATCGGACCCGAGAATGCCGTCAAGGTGATGATCGAGAACCCGCTCAGCAACAACCGCACCCTCACTGGCCCCGAGGCGTTTGATCTCGGTATTGCCGATGCAATCTTCGAGCCGGCCGACTTCGTGGAGCAGTCCCTGGCTTGGGCGGCCCGTGTCATTGCCGGCGAAGAGACACCGGCGCGGGAGAACGCCGTCGATCCCTCGGACGAGGGCATCGCCCGCCGCTGGACTGCAGCCGTCTCGGCGGGCCGTGCGTTTGTGGAGGCGAAGACCTCCAATGCCTCGCCCGCGCCCGCCAAAGTGCTGGACATCATGGAAGCAAACCGCACCATGAGCCAGGGCGAATCGGCGGAACTGGAATGTGAGACCCTTGCCGGACTGATGCAGACGGACGAATTCCGTTCCACCGTGTACGCGTTCCTGGACCTTGTCCAGAAACGATCCAAGCGGCCTGCCGGGGCTCCGGACCGCAAGCTGGCCCGCCCTGTCACCAAGGTGGGCGTGGTAGGCGCCGGACTCATGGCAAGCCAGTTGGCGCTACTCTTCGCGCGCCAACTCAAGGTGCCCGTCGTCATGACAGACATCGACCAGGCCAGGGTGGACAAGGGCGTTGCGTACGTCCACGCAGAAGTCGACAAATTGCTGGCAAAGAAGCGAATCAAGGCCGACGCCGCCAACCGGACCAAGGCGCTCGTCACAGGTTCGGTGTCCAAGGAAGTCTTCGCTGATGCCGACTTCGTCATCGAGGCCGTGTTTGAAGAGCTGCACATCAAGAAGCAGGTCTTCGCGGAAGTGGAGGAGATCGTCTCCCCCGAGTGCATCCTTGCCACCAACACTTCCTCGCTGTCCGTGACCGCCATGGCCGAGGACCTCCGGCACCCGGAGCGGGTGGTGGGCTTCCATTTCTTCAACCCTGTTGCCGTCATGCCGCTCCTGGAAATTGTCCGGGCGCCAAAGACTGACGACGCCGTACTTGCTACGGCTTTTGAACTCGCCAAGGGCCTGAAAAAGACCGCAGTCCTGGTTAAGGACGCCCCGGCGTTCGTCGTGAACCGGATCCTGCTCCGCCTCATGGGCGAAGTTATCGCCGCCTTCGACGAAGGCACCCCGGCCGAGGTCGCAGACACCGCTTTGCGTCCCATGGGCCTGCCGATGACTCCCTTCACCTTGAGCGCCATGGTGGGCCTGCCGGTGGCACAGCATGTGCAGGAGTCCCTCCATAATGCTTTCGGAGACCGTTTCCCGGTATCACAGAACCTGCAAAAGCTCATCGACAACGGCGTAAAGTCACTCTGGGTACCCGGTCCCGATGGAAACCCGGTCATCCCCGCAGAGACCCTGGCCATCATGTCCTTCGGCAACACTCCCTCTACAGGAGCGGAGGTGTTGCGGCGCACCCAGGACGCACTGGCCGAAGAAATCGGACTGATGCTTGAAGAAGGTGTAGTTGCCGGGCCTGAGGACATCGACCTCTGCGTCATCCTTGGAGCGGGCTGGCCCATGTTCCTGGGCGGCATCACTCCATACCTGGACCGTGTCGGCGCCTCCGAACGAGTCAACGGCAAGCGCTTCCTGGCACCGGGCGTCGCGTCCGCTCCCGCCTAGGCCTTTCTGCACGCAACGAGGCTTTTACGGAAAAGGGAGGGCCGTGGCAGGAGCGAAAGCTTCGGCCACGGCCCTCCCTTTTTACGGCTAGAAGAGTGCCACCTTGGGAGCACGCGGGAAGATGTCGTCCAGTTCCTCGCGCTCCTCCTGGCTCGGGACCCAGCACACGGCTTCGGCGTTCTCACGAATCTGCTCCGGACGGGTTGCCCCTGCAATGACGCTGCTGACGCCCGGCTGGGCTGCCAGCCAGGAGAACGCGAGCTGCACCTCGGTGATGCCTCGCTCCTTGGCGAACTGGCTAAAGCGGCCCAGTTGCTCCCAGTCGGCGTCATGCACGAGGTTGGTCCGGGTGTGGCTCAGGCGGGTGCCTTCCGGGGCATGGCCCGCGGAGTACTTGCCGGTAAGCAGACCGTTGGCAAGAGGGAAGTAAGGGAGCACACCAAGCGAGAAGGCGCTGGCGGCCGGAAGTACCTCAAGCTCGGCACGGCGGTCCAGCAGGTTGTAATGGTTCTGGGTTGAAATGAAGCGGGCCCCGCCAGACTGCCGCCCAACGTACTCGGCTTCGGCGATCTGCCACCCGGCAAAGTTCGAGTGTCCGATGTAGCGGACCTTGCCGCTGCTGACCAGGACATCCAACGCTGCAAGGGTTTCCTCGATGGGCGTCTGTGTGTCTGGTGTGTGGAACTGGTAGAGGTCGATCCAGTCCGTACCAAGCCGGCGCAATGAGGCTTCCACCGCCTTGAGGATGTAGCGCCGGGAACCGCGCGCACCAAAGTCGTTGCCATTGACCCCGTGCATATCCATACCAAACTTGGTACCGATGACGACGTCGTCGCGATGCCCCTTGAGGGCTTTGCCAAGCATGACCTCGCTGAGGCCGGGCTCACGTCCGTAGACATCGGCGACGTCGAAGAAAGTCACCCCGGCATCAATTGCGGCGTGGACAACGGCATCCGTGCCTTCCTGCGACTCCGTGGGAGTGTTGGCGCGCCCCAGGTTGTTACAACCCAGCCCGACAGCTGAGACGGTCAGTCCGGAATGGCCAAGGCGTCGATAGTCAGTCATAAAACCCAGCCTATAACGCACTTCCGTGCGCTATGGTCGACGTTAGCGCGAGCCGAAGGAGATGCCGGATTCCTCCATGGCCTCCTCGAGCTGGGCTATGGCTACCGGACCCATGCCGTGGAGCTTGGAGGCCTGCAGTTCGCCAAACTCGGCCAACTGTTCCAAAGTTTCGATGCCTTCGTGGGCCAACGCCCGTTTCGCTGGCGCCGCCAGGCCCTTGGGTAGCGGCGTATGTCCGGGCCAATTGCTCTTGGACGACATGGAACATCCCTCCTGCGTGCGTTAGGTCCTACTTAGAGGGTAAAGCCCACGCCTTGCTTGGGCGAGTGCTTTAGGCGGAATGCGGTGGGGTCGCCGTGCGGAGCCGCTGCGACGGAGAGCTTGGTGAAATCGAGGTCTTCGTTGCGTACACAGATCTTGATGGCATTGACGGCTTTGTTGACATCCGGGCAAAGGCAAAAGACGTTCAGGTGTGAGTTGCCTATCTCCGTGCGATCCACGATTCCCAGTCCTCGCCACGCCAGTTCACCAGTGAGCGCAGCCTTTGCCTTGCGCTCCAAGTAGCGGTCACGTTCAGTGCCGTCCTTGGTTTTCAGCGCAAACTGTGCCACCACCCAAAACTGCTCGGACTCCGGGATCTCGGCGTACCCGTCCTCTTCACACTGGACAGCGAAAGCCGCCATCAACCCGTCAACCGAAGTGTCGTCGTCGACGCCTGTTTCATCAGTCCTGCTTTGGTGGCCCACCACGCCGTGATTGATCACGAACTGGTGGTCGTCGTCGTCATACCAGGCTTCACGGAAGTGAAGTACTCCCTCGTCGTCGCGCTTGTACATGCGGATAATGCCGCTCATGCCCGTCCTTTCCTGAACCACTCTGCACTGGTATTGCTGGCGCCCTCGACGTCGAATGGAGCCCTCATGGCGTCCACTGCATCACGAAGGGCTGCGCATTCTGCACGCATGGTTTCCACGGTTTCTGCGGGATAGCCCATGCCTACCCTGTGGTCCTCAAACTCATCTTCGTCATCGACGAACACTCCATGACGGGTGGAACGGATGACATCCAGGTCCATGTCGATCATATGGAACTCGGTGACGCCTGGCCTCAGGGTGTTCCATCCATGATCAGTTGCCAGGTCTACGTAGATCCGGAAGTCACCCGGGTAGCTGTCGTCATAGAAAGTCGCGACGAATTCGCCGGTACGCGGTACCAGCAGAACGGCATCCGAGGCCGTGTAGAAGGCAGCGCCGGGACGCGAACAGAACTCCCCCGCACCTTGGAAAATCCACCAGCCGTGGATGTCCTCACCCAAGTAGCGGCCAGGCACAACCCAGTGTGCCTTGCCGTTCCACTTCCTGTTTCTCGCCACCACGAGGTCGCCAGGCTGCAGGGAGCCGGGCTCGCGATCGGAACTCACAGTTTGGGCAAACTGCCGGTGGTGGGGTGTTCCTGACCTGGCAGGGGCCGTGCAAAGGGGACCTTGGTCCCCAAAACCTGGGCTACGACGTCGTGGGCTATTTTCTGGGCCGTCAGTCCGACGCGCTCCAGGACCTGGCTCCTGGATCCGTGCACCAGGAACTCGACCGGCAAGCCGACCTCATTGAGTGCAGTATCCACGCCTGCTGCGCGCATCTCCTGGCGGATACGGGAACCCACACCGCCGGCGCGGACGCCGTCCTCGATGCAGATGACCAGGCGGTGCCGGGCGGCAAGGGCGATGATCGATCTGCGGACAGGCAAAAGCCAGCGGGGGTCAACCACTGTGGAGCTGATCCCCTGCGCGCCAAGACGGCTGGCGACATCCAGGGCGAGCTCGGACATGGCACCAACGCTGATGATCAGGACATCGTTTTCGGTGGAACCCTCGGGACGGCGCGCAAGGATATCCACGCCGTCGTGGAGACGCTCAATGGCCTCAACTTCAGAGCCGACGCTTCCTTTGGAGAACCGCACTACGGTGGGGGCGTCATTGATGGCGACCGCCTCGCGAAGTTCCTCCCTGAGCCGGGTGGCATCGCGCGGGGCGGCCAAATGGAGCCCGGGGACAATCTGGACCATCGCCATGTCCCACATGCCGTGGTGGCTGGGACCGTCCGGCCCCGTGACGCCTGCGCGGTCCAGGACAATCGTGACGCCTGCCTTATGGAGCGCGACATCCATCAGGAGCTGGTCGAAGGCCCTGTTCAGGAAGGTGGCATAAACCGCCACGACCGGGTGCAGGCCGCCAAAGGCCATGCCAGCCGCTGACGTGAGCGCATGCTGTTCGGCAATGCCGACGTCAATGACGCGTTCAGGGTGGCGCTCCGAGAATTTGTGCAGGCCAACAGGAATGAGCATTGCCCCGGTGATACCGACGATATCGGGACGTTCGTCGGCGATGTCGGCGATTTCCTCCGCAAAAACCGAGGTCCATGACCTGGCACCGGGCGTCTCGGTCGGCTCGCCCGTCTCGGGATCGATGATGCCGACGGCATGGAATTGGTCGGCCTCGTTGGCAAGGGCGGGGGCATATCCATGGCCCTTTTCGGTCATGGCATGCACGATCACCGGGCCGCCGTAGGCTTTGGCAGTGCTGAGGGCGTGTTCCATGGCGTGAAGGTTGTGTCCGTCAACGGGACCGATGTACTTCATGCCCAGGTCCTCGAACATTCCCTGGGGCGCCCACCAGTCCTTGATGCCCTTCTTCATGGCGTGCAGGCTCTTGTAGGTGAATTGACCGACCGGGCCGCCGTTCTGGAGCTTCTTCTTCCACCAGTCAAGCATCCGCTCGTAGGCGGGCGTCGTCCTCAGTGAGTCGATGGTGGGGCGCAGCGAGGCCAGGTAGTCGGCAAAACCGCCCACGGTCGGCGCGTAGGAGCGGCCGTTGTCATTCACGACGATGACCACGCGGCGTCGCTTGTCCGCGGCAATGTTGTTGATGGCTTCCCATGTCATGCCGCCGGTCAGGGCGCCATCACCGACCACCGCGACGACGAACCGGTCGCCTTCGCCAGTCAACTGCCGGGCGCGGGAAATACCGTCAGCCCAGGACAAGGACGAGGAAGCATGGGAACTTTCGACGATGTCATGCTCGGATTCGGCGCGATCCGGGTAACCGGAGAGCCCGCCCTGCTGGCGCAGCGTGCTAAAGTCCTGCCTGCCCGTGAGGAGCTTGTGGACATAGGACTGGTGCCCAGTATCAAAAACGATGCTGTCCCGGGGCGACTCGAAGATCCGATGCACAGCAAGCGTGAGCTCGACGACGCCGAGGTTGGGCCCCAGGTGTCCACCCGTAGCGGCAACGTTGGTAATCAGGAAGTTCCTGATCTCGCCGGCCAGCTGTTCCAGCTCATGGCTGGACAGTTTGGCCAGGTCCTGTGGATCCTTGATGGTTTCCAAGAGTCCCAACGGCCCTCCTTAGGGTGAATGACGTGCTTGTTAACTTTAGCGCGTGCCGGGGCCAGCGTTTTCGCGCGCGCGTGCGAGGTGAATATGCCTGCGAGGTGGATACTCGCCCTGGGACGCCAAAGCCCCGGCTGGTCGGGCGACCAGCCGGGGCTGCCTGGCATCGGAATCAGCTGGAGACCAGCCGGTTCACTATGCTGCGGAGATCTGGCGCAGAACGTACTGCAGGATGCCACCGTTGCGGTAGTAGTCCGCTTCACCTGGGGTGTCGATGCGCAGGACGGCGTCGAAGGACTTGGACGTGCCGTCCTCGGCCGTTGCAGTCACCTTGAGCGTCTTCGGCGTCGTGCCGTTGTTCAGCTCGGTGACGCCTTCGACTGCGAACGTCTCCGTGCCGGTCAGGCCGAGCGTTGCTGCCGACTCGCCAGCCGGGAACTGCAGGGGAAGGACGCCCATGCCGATCAGGTTGGAGCGGTGGATGCGCTCGTAGCTTTCGGCGATGACAGCCTTGACACCCAGGAGGGCGGTACCCTTTGCTGCCCAGTCACGGGACGAACCGGAGCCGTACTCCTTGCCTGCCAGGATAACCAGCGGCGTTCCCGCTGCCTGGTAGTTCTGTGCGGCATCGTAGACGTAGGCCTGCGGTGCGCCTTCCTGGCTGAAGTCGCGGGTGAAACCACCCTCGACGCCGTCCAGGAGCTGGTTCTTGATGCGGATGTTGGCAAAGGTACCGCGGATCATGACCTCGTGGTTGCCACGGCGTGAGCCGTAGGAGTTGAAGTCCTTGCGCTCCACGCCGTTGGCCAGAAGGTACTGGCCCGCCGGGGTGTCCGACTTGAAGGAGCCGGCCGGGGAGATGTGGTCCGTGGTGACGGAATCGCCGAGCTTCAGGAGCACGCGGGCTCCCTGGATGTTCTGGACGGGATCCGGCTGCGCCTTCATGCCCTCGAAGTAAGGGGGCTTCCGCACGTAGGTGGAGTCCTCGGCCCATGCGAAGGTGTCACCGGCGGGGGTGTCGAGCGCCTTCCAGCGGTCGTCGCCGTCGAAAACGCCTTCATAGCCCTTGGCGAACATGGCCTTGTCGATGGAGGAGTCGATGACTTCCTGCACCTCGATGGGGTTGGGCCAGATGTCCTTCAGGAACACCTCGTTGCCGTCCGAATCGGTGCCCAGGGCATCGGTGTCGAAGTCGAAGTCCATGGAACCGGCCAGGGCGTAAGCGATGACCAACGGCGGGGAAGCCAGGTAGTTCATCTTGACGTCCGGGTTGATGCGGCCTTCGAAGTTGCGGTTACCCGAGAGGACAGCCGTCACGGAGAGGTCGTTGGCCTGGATGGCTTCGGAGATCTCCGGCTCCAGCGGGCCGGAGTTACCGATGCAGGTGGCGCAACCGTAGCCCACAATGTAGAAGCCAAGCTTCTCCAGGTACGGGGTCAGGCCGGACTTCTCGTAGTAGTCCGTGACAACCTTCGAGCCCGGGGCGACGGAGGTCTTGACCCAGGGCTTGGAGGTAAGGCCCTTGTCCACGGCGTTGCGGGCGAGAAGCGCCGCTGCCAGCATGACCGAAGGGTTGGACGTGTTGGTGCAGGACGTGATCGACGCGATCGACACCGCACCGTGGTCCAGCTCGAACTCGCGGCCGTCGGCGGTCTTCACGTGCACCGGGGAGGACGGGCGGCCGTGCGCACCGTTGGCGGCGGACGCAACGCGTGCCGTCTCCGTGGTGTGCGAGTCGGCGTGCGTGAACGACGGTGAATCGGAAGCCGGGAAGGACTCGTCCAGGGATTCGTCTACGCTGCCGTCTTCAATGGCGACATAGTTGTGGATGTCCTTGCGGAACTGCTCCTTGGCATCCGTCAGCTCGATGCGGTCCTGGGGACGCTTCGGACCGGAGATGGACGGAACAACCGTTGACAGGTCCAGCTCGAGGAACTCGGAGAAGCGCAGTTCGCGGGAGGGATCGTGCCAGAGGCCCTGTTCCTTGGTGTATGCCTCCACAAGGGCGACATTCTCTTCGGACCGGCCGGTGAGACGCAGGTAGTCAAGGGTGACGTCGTCGATCGGGAACATGGCAGCCGTGGACCCGAATTCCGGGCTCATGTTGCCGATGGTGGCGCGGTTGGCCAGCGGCACTGCTGCGACGCCTTCACCGTAGAACTCGACGAACTTGCCAACAACACCGTGCTTGCGCAGCATTTCGGTGATGGTCAAGACGACGTCTGTGGCGGTGGCGCCGGCCGGGATGCTGCCGTTGAGCTTGAAGCCAACAACGCGGGGAATCAGCATGGAGACGGGCTGGCCAAGCATGGCAGCCTCGGCCTCGATGCCGCCGACGCCCCAGCCCAGGATGCCCAGGCCGTTGACCATGGTGGTGTGGGAGTCGGTTCCAACGCAGGTGTCCGGGTAGGCACGGAGCACGCCGTCGATCTCGCGGGTCATGACAGTGCGGGCCAGGTACTCGATGTTGACCTGGTGGACGATGCCGGTTCCGGGGGGAACAACCTTGAAGTCATCGAAGGCCGTCTGGCCCCAACGCAGGAATTGGTAGCGCTCACCATTGCGCTGGTATTCGATCTCCATGTTGCGCTCCAGCGCGCCGGAGTTACCGAAGGCGTCGATCTGGACGGAGTGGTCGATGACCATTTCAGCGGGTGCCAACGGGTTGACGCGCTTGGGGTCTCCGCCGAGTTCCTTCACGGCCTCGCGCATGGTGGCGAGGTCTACAACGCAGGGCACGCCGGTGAAGTCCTGCATGATGACTCGGGCCGGGGTGAACTGGATTTCGGTATCGGGCTCCGCGTTGGGGTCCCAACCGGCCAGGGCGCGGACGTGGTCAGCCGTAATATTGGCGCCATCCTCAGTCCGCAGGAGGTTTTCAAGCAATACCTTGAGGCTGAACGGAAGGCTGTCTGCGCCCTCTACGGAGTTCAACCGGAAAATTTCATAATCGGTGCCGGCTACATTCAGTACGCCTTTGGAACCGAAGCTGTCCACAGTGCTCATGGCAGGACTCCTCTCGCAACAGTTTCATCTTTGTCGCGTGGTTGGCCGCTAGCCAGTTAGGCGCACCTTACTTAGCCTGGCGGCACTCTCAGTTGGTCACCCCTGTCCGCCGTGCGGAACCATGCGGAGTGGGGCTACTATGCGGGACTACTACGCCCATCGTAGTGGCATCGATCACGTTCAAGCACTGCTGGAGGGCAGTTCCGCCGAATGCTGCACGGCCCGCATCGCCCGCCATGCGCTGGCGTGGCGGGCGATAACCTGCCTAAGCAGCGGGAACGATGAGCGCGACGGTCTCCAAGTGATGGGTGTTGGGGTACAGGTCGAATGCCCTCAACGATTCCAAGCGCCAGCCGCCTTGCTGGAAGTAACCCAGATCACGTGCAAAAGAAGCCGGGTCACAGGACACATAGGCAATCGCCCGGGGACGCGAAGCCATGAGTTGGTTCACCACGGCCTTTCCGGCCCCTACGCGCGGCGGGTCCAGGACCAAGGAATCGAAGTTCCGGGGGCGTTGGTGCAAGACCCGTTCCACCCGTCCCTGCACGATTTCAACATGGGATTCTCCGTGCAGGTTCTTGCGCGCATCACGGCTGGTGCCAGGCGCCCCTTCAACGGACAATACCGAACCTGTAACTCCTACTGCGTCAGCCAAAGGTGCAGTAAACAGGCCTGCGCCTGCATAGAGGTCCGCTACAGCAGCACCTGGTTGGAGGTACCCTCCGCCCGCGAGGTAGCCGGTCACCGCGTTGACAAGGGTGTCCGGCGCGTCCTTGTGGATTTGCCAGAAGCCTTCGCCTGTGACGCGGTATTCGTGACCGGCTGCCGATTCCTGCACCCAGGTCCGGCCCCGAAGCTGCAGCACCTGGCCCTTGCCGGGATCAAAGCTGGCCACTGAAACATCGTGCGGCAACTGCGAAAGGATGCTGTGGAGCCGCTTTGGACTGGTGGCTTCCTCCGGTGCCAGCAACACAAGAGGCCTGGAGCCATTGGCCGGCGACGCCACTTCGATACGTGCTATCCCGCTGAGGTCCAGGTCCCACAACCGGAGATCGTTGATTCCGGGAAGGGCCAAGGGCATCTCCCGGATGGGCACCACCACGTCTGATCGGTGGGCATGCATACCCAGCCGCCCCTTGGGTGTGACGGCAAAGCTGGCGCGGGTACGCCAGCCGAGTCCGCCGTCGGGGGCACCCACTGCTTCAACCTCGACGGCGAGGTCCAGGCCAGCAAGTCTCTTGAGTTGTTCCGAGAGCACTTCAGCCTTCAGGGCACGCTGCCGCTGCAGGGAGATGTGGCCGAGTTCGGCACCGCCAACAGGCGGATTTCCCTGCCGCCACGCCGCCAGCGAGTCGGCCAGCTTCCAGAAGTGCGGCACGCGGTCCGGCGAGGCTTCCAGGACTTCGACGACGTCGGCACGCCAGAAGCGCGACGAGTCACCGGAGTCGGTCAACCGGATACGGACCTTCTCCCCCGGAACGCCGTGGCGTACGAAGATGACGCGGCCTTCATGGCGTGCGACGAAGTGCCCGCCATGCGCGATGGGGCCAACGTCAACGATCAGTTCGGTGCCCGGCGTGCCTTGGCCTCCGCTGTTTTCAGTGAGAGGGGAAATGCTGTGGGAGGTCATTGGGTATCCTGCAGTGCCTTTGCTTCTTCGGACGACTTCAGCTGCCACGGAACGCTGGCAACCATGACTCCAGGTTCAAAGTGGAGCCGCGTCTTGATTCGGAGTGCCGTCTGGTTGTGGACCAGCTGCTCCCACCATTTGCCCACGACGTACTCAGGGATGTACACCACGATCAGGTCGCGGGGTGAGTCGCGTCTCATGTTCTTGATGTACTCCATGATCGGAGTCACGGTCTCGCGGTAGGGGCTGGCCAGGACGGTGAGCGGTACTGGAATTTCCAGCTTTTCCCAATCCCGGACGGTGTGTTCTGTCTCTTCGGAGTTGATATCCACGGTAATCGCATCGAGCCGCGATGGCCGCGACGCCCGGGCGTAAGCCAGGGCACGGAGTACGGGTTTGCGGACGTGCGAAACAAGCAGCACGGCGTGGACCCGGGTAGGCAGCGCGCGCGGCGAGGAATCCTCGTCAACGGCCAGTTCCTTGGCAACATTGTCATAGTGCGCCCGGATACTCCACATGATCAGGAACAGCACGAACATGGCCAGCAGCGCGATCCAGGCACCTTGCTCAAACTTGGTGATGAGGACGATCACCAGAACCAGCGCAGTCATGCCGAACCCCACCATGTTGATGGTCCGGGACTTGATGATCCTGCGGCGGATGGCTTTATCCCGGGCCAGCTTCAATTCGCGGCCCCAGTGCCGGACCATGCCGAGCTGGCTGGCGGTGAAGGAAATGAAGACACCTACGATGTACAGCTGGATGAGCTTGGTGACATCGGCGTTGAACGAAAGGATGAGGACCAGCGCCCCGGCCGCCAGGGCAAGCACGCCGTTGCTGAAGGCCAACCTGTCGCCGCGGGTGCGGAGTTGCCGGGGAAGGTAGCCGTCCTGCGCCAGGATGGAGCCCAGTACAGGGAAGCCGTTGAACGCGGTATTGGAAGCAAACACGAGGATGACGCCAGTGGCAGCCACCACGACGTAAAAGGGAATGGAACCCGCCCCAAAAATAGTGTCCGCGATCTGGCTGATCGCCGGGTTTTGGATGTAGCCCTCGGGCAACGGCTTGCCATCAAGGAGGAATTCCTTGGCGGGATCCAGGACAATGTGCACCTTCGTGGCGTTTGCGAGATACAGGATGCCCGCAAGCATGGCCGCCGCGATCGCGCCAAGCAGCAACAGCGTTGTGGCTGCGTTCTTGCTCTTGGGCTTTTGGAAGTTGGGCACACCATTGCTGATCGCCTCCACACCCGTCAAGGCGGCAGCGCCCGAGGAAAAGGCCCGCAGCAACAGGAACGCACCGGCAAGGCCAACCAGGCCTTCATCGAAGCCGGCCTCGGGCACGATGGTGAAGTTGGCGGATGGTGCCTCGCCCAGTTGTCCCGTAAGGGCCTGGAAAATGCCGACGAGGGTCATTCCCAGGATGGACGCCATGAAGATGTACGTGGGAACGGCGAAGACCGTTCCGGCTTCCTTGATGCCCCGCAAGTTGACCAACGCGAGAATGATCACGCCCACAGTTGCGATCATCGCCTGTTGGCCGTGCAGCGAAGGGATTGCTGTTGTGAGATACGCTGCCGCGGACGACATCGACACTGCAACGGTCAGGACGTAGTCCACGAGGAGCGCCGAAGCGACTGTGAGCCCGGCGTACCTTCCCAAGTTGACGTTGGCGATCTCATAGTCGCCTCCGCCCGATGGGTAGGCGTGCACATTCTGCCGGTAGGAGGCCACTACTGTAAGCAACACCACCATCACGGCCAGCCCCACCAGCGGCGAGAACGCAACCGCACTGACGCCGGCAAGAGCCAGGGTCAGCAGGATTTCATCCGGCGCGTAGGCCACTGAAGACAGGGCGTCCGAGGCGAAGATGGGCAAAGCGATGCGTTTGGGCAAGAGGGTGTGGGATAGGCGGTCATTCCGGACTGGCCGGCCCACCAACACCCGCTTCGCTGCATTCAGTATTGTCAACACTTTCGCAAAACTACTCTGAATCCCCAGCGATGTCATGACGGCGGTCTCCGCTTTACGTCCACCGCACCGGTAAAGTCTTACGCAGCGGCACGGTAAACACACATAAGGAGACACGGTGGCTCACTTCGTGATCATGGGTTGCGGCCGTGTTGGCGCAACCCTGGCACACACTTTGGAAGACGCCGGCCATTCGGTGGCCATCATCGATCAGGACGAACGGGCGTTTCGTCGGCTGCGCAACACGTTTACCGGCCGCAAGGTCACTGGCGTTGGTTTCGACAGGGACACCCTGAAGCAGGCCGGGGTGGAAGAGGCTTACGCATTCGCCGCTGTTTCCAGTGGTGATAATTCCAATATCCTGGCCACCCGCGTGGCACGCGAGACCTTCCATGTTGCACACGTCGTGGCCCGCATCTACGATCCCGGCCGCGCCGAAATTTACCAGCGCCTCGGCATCCCCACCGTGGCCGCCGTGCGCTGGAGCGCCGACCAGGTCCTCAGGCGCATCCTTCCCGAGCAGCATCTCGCCGGCGACTACCGTGAGCCATCCGGGCGGCTCGTCCTGGCCGAAGTGGATCTGCACGAAGGGTGGATTGGCCATAACCTGACGTCCATCGAAGCTGCCGCAGGCATCCGCGTGGCCTTCCTGACGCGCTTTGGAGAGGGCCTCCTGCCCCAGCCGGGTACGGCCTATCAGGAAGGCGACACCGTCCACGCAATGTTGAGCCTGGACAGGACCTCGGAGATCAGCCGGGTCCTCGCCAAAGCACCGGCCAAGGAGTTTTAGTGAAAGTTGTCATCGTTGGCGCAGGCAGCGTCGGCTCGTCCATCGCCCGTGAGCTCTTGGCCCACAACCACCAGATCTTGCTCATCGACCTCAAGCCCGAGGTCATTGGCCGCAGTGGCCTTCGGGGTGCGCGCTGGCTGGTGGGCGACGCCTGCGAACTCAGCACCCTGCAGGACGCGAAACTTGAGGATGCCGACGTCGTGGTTTCCGCAACGGGTGACGACAAAGTGAACCTTGTGGTGTCGCTGCTCGCCAAGACGGAATTCGCTGTGGGCCGCACTGTTGGGCGCGTCAACAACCCCAAGAACGACTGGATGTTCAATGACTCCTGGGGTGTGGACGTCGCCGTCAACACTCCCCAGCTCATGACTGCCCTGGTGGAGGAGGCCGTGGAAATCGGCGACATCGTACGGCTGTTGACCTTACAGACCGGCGTCGCCTCGATCGTGGAATTTACAGTCCCCCACGACTCCCACGTCATTGGGAGCACGGTGGGCGCTATCGAGTGGCCTGAAGATGCCACCCTGGTAGCCATCCTTCGCGATCAGGCGCCCATCACCCCAAGCCGCGATGACGTCCTGGATGGTGGCGACGAACTGTTCTTCGTGACCACCATCGCAGCAGAGAACGGCCTCCGGGCCCTATTGTCACCAGCGTCCATGGCGGGCCAAGGGCCCCGCGATGGCGCATCAGACGTTGCGGATCAGGCCGAGGACGACGGCTTCGACGGTTGAGGTGCCGGCTTGGTCACAAGCCAAGCCACCCAAAGGCCGAGGATATACAGCGGTGCACCCATCACGAGCCGCGTAGTAGCCAATGCCGTCAACCCTGGCTCACCCAGGAAGTACAGGGGCACCTGCACCACTAGCCGCAGCGCGAGTACGGCTATAACAATCCAGGTGCCAAGCTGGTAGGCCCGCAGCCGCTCAGGATCTTTACGCCATTCAAGGCCCTCGTTCCGGACAAATCCAAACAACAAGCCGGCGATGGGCCATTTCAGCACGATGGACAGCACCATGCCGGTGATATAGGCAATGTTGGTGAAGAAGCCGAGAACGTAGAAGTCTTCAGCCTTCCCGGTGGTGTTGGCCAACCACGCAGAAATCCCGACGCCGACCACACCGGCGAGTGCCTGCGTCAAGGGACGTCGTTGGATCAGGCGGACAACGGTGAAGATTGCCGCGGTAGCCAACGCCGCCACAAGGGAAACCGTCAGGTCCCGGCTGACAGTGAACACCACGAGGAAGAGAAGGCCCGGGAGGATGCTCTCCGCGATGCCTTGGACTCCTCCGGCGGACTTCAACATGTCCACATGGCCGGCACTGTTGCGGTGGAGTCCCGCCTTTTCTGCATAGCCAGCAGCTAAATCGGCAACGCCCGGGCTTTTGCTTGCCGGGGTCGTGGCTGACCCCGTAGCCGTGGTTTCACTCTTCCCCGGCCCGGGCTGTGTGGGATCCTTCGGCTCTGGTCCGTTGGCCATGGTCATAGGTGCTCCTGACGGGAAAGTATCTCGTAGCGTGGATTGAACATCGCAGGCAGGCCGTCCAGTTGGGTCACCATGCCGTTCAATCGCAGTTCCACTCCCGCTTCAATTCCGGGTACCCGGTCCCTGCCCAACCAGATGACGCGGAGCCGCGTGTACGGCTTCTTCACTCCCCCACCGCCGATCGACGATTGCGAACTGTGCTCCAAGGCATCCACAATGATTGCCGAAAAGAAGGGTTGCTCACTTGGCGGTTGATGCGTGACAGATTCGATGAATCCGGTGCACGTGGCCCTTCCACGGGCGGGTAGGTCGCGGATGCCTTGATGGGGATGCTCGCTGGCAGGCCCCGACGAGCCTGGCGTATCAGCCAATCTGGGTGATCTCCGGTCCACGCTCCGGCTGCTGCATGGCGGGCCCGCCTTGCTGTGCGCCGGGTTCGGCAGCTGCCGCCTGGGATTGGGCTGGGCCCTGGGCGGCAGCATCCTTGGGCAGGCGCAGCTGCAGCAATTCGCGCGGCGGCATAGGGTTGTCACCGCGGACAACAACCACGCGCCGGAACAGTTCTTCCAAGCCTGCCGCGGCCTCCCGGTCCAGTGCCGCTTCGCCACCGAGGACACCACGAAGGAACCACCGGGGACCATCCACACCCATGAAGCGGGCGGCGCGGAAACCCCGGCTGCCATCGGTAGCCTCGGCTGGCAGTTTCGCCACGAGCTCCGTGCCAAACGTTCCAGGCACTTCTTCAGTCTCGCCACCCTGGCTGGCTACGGATTGTCCGATCTGCTCGCGGATCTCATCCCAAAGGCCTTCCGAACGCGGGGCAGCGAATGCCTGGAGCTGGAGGCTTGAGCCGGCCAGGTCCATGGTAACGGCCACCACGCGCTGGGTAGCTTCTTCCACTTCCAGCCGTAACTGGAGTCCGTCGGCCGGGGCGATCAGGAGTGCGCCAAGATCCACGTATCCATCGCGGTCCTCGATCTCATCGATGTCCCAAGGGCCTTTGCCAAGCCGGAAATCACCCTTGGTGCCGGACTCGCCAGCTGCAGGGATTCTTGCCTCAGCCGCGTCGTTTTCCTCGACGGTGCCAGCGGTTTCCGGCCGCTCGGCCTTGGACTTTTTGCCGCGCCCAAAAAGCATTGGGTTGTCTCCTTAGTAGTGGTCTATCCCCAAGTAAACCGCAACCCCGTGGGTTATCCGGCCACCGGTGCGTTGAATCCGCCGGTGGAACCAAAGCCGCCCGTTCCCCGGGCGGAGTCGGACAGATCATCAACCATCACGAAGCGCGCGTACTCAACGCGCTGAATAACCATTTGGGCAATTCTATCGCCGCGCTTGAGCTCAATGGCGTGGTTTTGATCGGTGTTGAGCAGTGTGACCGCGATTTCTCCGCGGTAACCTGCGTCCACAGTTCCGGGTGCGTTGACCACAGTGAGGCCGTGCTTGGTCGCCAGGCCGGACCGCGGGTGGATGAGTGCCACAAAGCCGTCCGGGAGGGCAATTGAAACGCCGGTAGGAACCAATTTCCGTTCTCCAGGGGCAAGTTTCACATCCTCGCGGGCCCGCAAGTCCGCGCCGGCATCGCCGGGGTGCGCATAGGAGGGGGCTTCCAACCCGGCGTCGAGCATCTTCAGCTGAACGTCCAAAGTGGGCGCGCCGTACGCTGCGGTGGTCTCATTACTGAATACTGCGGTCTCGTTGCTCACAGTGGACTATTCTACTGGGCCCATCTCTACTGGGCCCATCCATGAAGGCACTCCGGCAAGTAGCCACGCCAAGGGCCGATAAGCTGGACCCATGCCTACGTCTGACCAGTCCGCTCCCGTGCCTGCCCGGAACAATCCCACCGCCTCCGAGGTACTGTTCACCGAGAAATTATGGCCAACCATTTGGATCTGGATCGTCGTCGTGGGCCTCTCGGGCGCTGGAATCCTGATGTTCGCACCCATCAGCGCCGCTGCGGGCATCATCGCCGCCCTGGTTCTCCTAGCGATCATGACCATCCTGTTGGTGGTCTCAACGCCCACCATCATCGTGACGCGGGACAGCCTGAGGGTGGGGCGGGCCACCATCGAGCGAAAATTCGTCGGCACCGCGGAGGCGTTCAAAAAAGAGGAGGCCACCGCCGAGCGTGGCCCCCGCCTCAATGGGCTGGCGTACATGTGTTTCCGCGGGTGGATCGATCCCGTAGTCAAAATCGCCATCACCGATCCCGCCGACCGAACGCCTTATTGGTTGGTGTCTTCCCGCAGGCCGGACGAACTCGTCGCCGCGTTGAGCACGCGATAGGGCGCCTCACCGGCCAGTCGCGTCACCAACCAACCGGGTTAGTACAGCTAGCTCTCGCATTCGGTGCAGTACAGGTGCCCATCCCTCTCTGTGGCAATCTGTGAGCGGTGTTTGACCAGGAAGCAGTTGTAGCACGTGAATTCGTCAGGCTGCGGGGGCATGACCTGAATCAGGAGCTCTTCTCCGGAGAGGTCCGCTCCCGGGAGCTCGAAGCCATCGGCAAGATCGGTCTCATCGACGTCCACCGCGGAGGATTGCTTCCCCGACTGGCGCGTCTTGAGTTCCTCAATGGAGTCCTCGCTGACGTCTTCCTCGGTCTTTCGAGGGGCATCATAATCCGTGGCCATGGTCCTTCTTCATCCTCCGTACCTGCTCCGGGTGGGATTCCGGCCTGGCGGATTTCCTGCCCGCCGCCGGTCTAAGGGTGTAACGCCGGACGCCCCGGATTTGTGCCCGATATCGGCCAGATTGTCCTCCCCTGTCCAGCGATTGTCCAGAGGCGCCAAATTGTCCTCCGGATAACGGAAAGGATCCGCCCGGAAATCTGCCATTTTCGCCGGAATATCACGGCACGCCCTTTGTCCTAGTAGGAAAAGGGCAGTCTGGGTGGCAGAGTTTCGAATGTCAGTTATGCCATGTGGTGGAGGGTGTTATGCAGGATCTACGGCTGGTAGGCGTCCACGACGACGGCGGGCATCTGCTCCTGAGCGGACCCGGCGGTGCGATGTTCCAGCTTCCGATCGACGAGGCACTTCGTGCCGCGACGAGCCGGACCCCTGCCCAGGTTGCCGCGCGGGCTTCAATCACTCCAATTGCCATGTCCCCCAGGGATATCCAGTCCAGAATCCGCAGTGGATCCACGGCTGCCGAAGTCTCCGAGTTGTCCGGGCTGCCGCTTGCCAATGTGCAGCGTTATGAGGGCCCCGTCCTCGCTGAGCGCGAGTACGTCGCGCAGCAGGCCCGCAACATCGAAGTAGCGTCCCCCGCCCCGGGGCATGACATCTACCGCTCTGTCTTTGGCGACAACCCAGCGACGCTTGGCGAAATGGTGGCCCACCGGCTATCCGCGCACGGCATCGATTCTTCGACGGTTGAATGGGACTCCTGGCGCCGCTCGGACGGTTCCTGGACCGTCGTCGCGCGCTTTGACGCGGTCCCTGGCACCCACGGAAGTATTGGCGAGGAGCCACCAGCGATGTGGACGTTCAGTCCGCAACGGAAATCCCTCCAAAACGCCAACCGCTGGGCCCAGCAGCTCAGCGAACTGGAGCCGCTGGACGGCCCAGTTCCTGCACGCCGGCTTGCCGCTGTTTCGGATCGTCCCTTCGATTTCGAGACCGACGCCGAAACCGCAGCTCGCGCGTCTGCGAAGGAATCCGACAGCCTGCTGGAAATGCTCCGCTCGCGCCGCGGGCAGCGCCTCGGTGTGGACGAAGACGGTGACGACGCCCTGGCTGTCCTGCTCAGCAACGTTCCGGCAGCCCACCCGAGGACCGGCGCGGAAGACCAGCAGCCCGCCGAGGAAGCAGCCCCGGATCAGCAGGAATCCAGTGCCCCTCCGGCGACTGAGCCGTTACGGAAGGATGGACGGCCATCGATGCTGTCCCGGCTGAGCCTGGCGCCCCGGAACCATGACTCGAACGAGGAAGACCCCCTGAAACTCCACGACGGTGTCAGCACGGAAACACGTGAAATAACTGTTGTGGCCAGTCCGCTGCGGCCTGTCACGTCTTTGACTGGACGCAAGCCGGCTGCTGGCAGGGCTCCGGAAACCACCGACGCGGAGGCGCCCGCCCAGGAAAAGGGACCCGCCCAGGAAAAGGGACCCGCCCAGGAAAAGGCGACCATGCAGCGGGCGGGTTTGGATGAGCTGCTTGGCGGGGCTGTGATCCCGGAGGCACAGGTTGATCGTCCTGCATCCGGTGCCCAGTCAGTTGCACAGGAGAAGGCATCACTCGAAGCCAGGGAAGGAGGCGCGCACAAGGACGCTGAGGCAACCGTAGAGCGCCAGCCCTCCCGGCCTAAGCGGTCAAGCATTCCCAGCTGGGACGAGATCGTCTTCGGCGCCCGCGGCGACTAGTTGTACTGAGTCAGGACGTTGGTTACATCGTGAATAGGTGAAGACCTCTTAGGTTGGTGGTTACCACACACAGCCAACGACTAAGAGGTCTTCATGTCCCACCGTAATGCCCGCTTGACCCCGACCGGTAGGCGGATCCTTATCGAGCGCGTCCTCGCCGGCCGTCCCGTGGCCCATGTGGCCAAAGAAATGGGCATCTCAAGGACCTGCGCGCACCGCTGGATCAGCCGGTACCGCACCCATGGCTGGGCCGGCCTCGAGGACCGCAGCTCCCGCCCAAGGTCGTGCCCACACGCGACTTCTGCTGCGCTGGTTGCCGATGTCCTGACCCAGCGCGTGAAGCACCGCGAAGGGCCAGCGGGCCTGGCAGCCCGGTGCGGGACGAGCGCCCGGACGGTCTCCCGCATTCTGACCCGCGCGGGCATGCCCCGGCTGTGGGACCTGGACCCGGTGACCGGGGAACGGATCCGGGCATCCCGTGCCACGGACCGCCGGTACGAGCGCGACGCTCCCGGAGACATGATCCATATCGACGTCAAGAAACTAGGCCGGATTCCCGACGGCGGAGGCTGGCGGGCAGACCCGAACCAATCCGCCCGCAACCACTCAACAGGCCATACAAGGGTCGGTTTCGACTACGTCCACGTGGCCGTCGATGACCACACTCGTCTGGCCTACGCCGAGGTCCTGCCCGACGAGAAAGGCCCGACCTGCGCAGGGTTCCTCACCCGGGCCGCAGCGGCCATGGCAGCCAACGGCGCGCCAGTCAGACGGGTCATGACCGACAACGCCTTTGCCTACCGGTTATCGAAAGATTTCCAGGACGCACTCGCTGCACTGGGCGCCAAGCACGTCCTGATCAAACCCCGCCATCCCTGGCAGAACGGCAAAGCAGAACGCTTCAACCGCACCCTTCAAGAAGGCTGGGCCTACCGGCAACCATTCACTTCCAACCAGGCCCGGACAGACGCCCTGCAGCCATGGCTAGACTTCTACAACAACCACCGGCCGCACAGCAGCCTCGGAGGCAAACCACCCATCAGCAGGTGCAAACAACCTACTGACTGAGTACAACTAGTCCAGCACAACGGCAACAAACGCAGGCAGCACCACGGCAACATCGCAGGCGACAACAGTTGCAGGCCGGCTAGCGCCGCATCGAACCAGAGCCAGCACCGGGCCAGAGGCAGGCATCGACGTCGAACGGAAGAGTCTGGTCTGCGCCGGCCATCAGGTTGGCCCCGTGGGCAGTCACTCGGCGCATGTAGTGGCGTCGGCACAACGTTTCATATCCAACCACGGGTTCATCGCCAAGAGCTGCTTCAAGATCTGCCCCTGGCTGAACGGCATCGCTCAAGCCCGGGACCTCGCTGGCGTGCTGGGGAGCGACGTCGCCAACCATGACCTGGTCGCCTTCCACCACCATGATGCCGTCCACCGTTCGTGCATTTTGGGTTGCGCGGCGCCCGCACCAGCACAAGGCCTCGACCTGTAAGACCTGCACTTTGTCGGCGAGCTCGATCAGACGCTGCGAGCCGGGAAACAAGGTGGTACGGAAGTCCGAGGTGATCCCGAACGCGAAGACGTCCACGTCCATCTCATCCACCAAGCGTGCCAGCTGCTCCACGTGGACAGCCGAATAGAACTGGGCTTCGTCACAGATCAGGTAGTCCACGCGAAGCCCGCTGGTCCGGCGTACAACTACTTCCTCCCAGAAATCGGTGTCGGTCCGGACTTCAACTGCGTCTGTCTGCAGGCCCAACCTGCTGGAGATTGTTGAATCACCGGCACGGTCGTTGCAGCTGAAACGTACGCCACCCCTGCCCCGCGCGCGGTGGTTGTAGTCCATTTGCAGGGCGAGCGTGGACTTACCGCAGTCCATGGTGCCTGAAAAGAAGACGAGTTCAGCCACGCTTGCCCTTTTTACCGGCTGCGGGGAAGCAAAGGAACGGCACTTCGCGTTCTGCCTTGGTCAGGGAACCATGTTGGCCTACTACTTCCAACGATGCCGGGCGGACCCTGCGGGTGTCATAAAGTGCCAAGGTGTCCCGGGCGGCGATCATGACATCGCCGATGCGAGCGGCTACCTCTGGCTGGACATCCCCAAACAACCCGGCGCGGATCGCCTGCTCACGGGTGAAGGCCCAGATGCGTTCACCGAACCGTGTCCGCCACGCGGAAATCAGCGACTCACGCTGCGCATCGGGAAGGCCGGGCTCGAGGTAAAGGTGCACCATGCGGGGTTCACCGGCAGTATGGCGGACTCCGGCAACGAGTGAAGGATCTGCGGAGTAGTCAATGCGCTGGGACTCAGGAACGTCCAGCATTCCGTGATCCCCGGTCACCACAATCGTGGTTCCCGCGGGCAGCGTTGCGGACAGTCTCTTCACCGTGGAGTCGAGTTCTTCAAGCTGGTGTTCCCAGCGGTCGGACTGGCAGCCGTAGCGATGGCCTGCTTTGTCCAATTCATTGACGTAAAAGTACATGAGCGAACGGCCCCCGCCGGACATCGCCTCCGCTGCGGCGGCAGTACGCGCATGCAGGGTGGTACCGCCCACGAAACGGCTGCCGCGGAGGGCTGCCTGGGTCATGGGGGAATTCCCGAACTGCGGGAGGCTTACGGTGACGACGTCGACTTCCGCCGATATGCGCTCGAACACCGTGGCGTGTGGCTGCCAAACAGCAGGATCTACGTGTGCGTCCCAGTTGCCAAGCAGGTTCACCACTTTGTCCTGCGAAGGATCCAGGACGTCGTAGCCCACCATGCCATGCTGCCCCGCGGGGAGCCCGGTGCCCAGGCTGGCAAGGGAAGCCGCAGTTGTGCTGGGAAAGGCTGAATCAATCCAGTTGGGGACGCTGCCTTGCCCGGCGGCCAGGATGGAACGCAGAAACGGTGTATGCGAGGCCTTTTGCTTGAGCAAGTTGCGACCCAGTCCATCGGCAAGGACTACGCAGACGCGTTGCGAGGCAGGCAGGTGAAGCTGGTTGGCGAATCCGGGAAGGCCCATGCTCGCGGCCGCACTGGTGAAGACCTCGGCGATCGACCTGCTCCCGAAGAGCGGAGCCGAAGGGAGGTCGGCGGCCGGTGCCGCACCCGGGGTTGTTTGCATGTGCTCCTGTGCAGTGACCCTCAACGCTGGTGTCCGCGGCTCAAGCGGTTGCTGAAGACCCCTGAACGTGGCCGCGGCGCGGGGATGCCGGCGTGCGGAACGGGTGTGGGATTGGCCGTGTTCACGGCACGCAGAGCGCGGGCGAAGACCTTGGCGTCCTGGACCGCTTGGAGGCCGTCCGCTTCGGCACTGATGCGCAGGACGATGTCTTCCTGCGCGATGGTTCCGCTGTAGCCGTGGTCTGCCTCGCACTGGGGATCCCCACAGCTTGCCGGCCCCATGTCCAGGCGCTGCCCGCCGGACCAGGCTATGGATACCGTCATTTCCCGCACGGGATCGGACGGCTTGTAGTCCTGTGGCTGGGCGTACATGTAGCTCAGGACCACCGAACGGATCTGGGCCACGGGCACGGACTCCGTGGAAATCTGGGCAACGATCTGTTCCCCGGCTTCATCCAGCTGCTGGTCGTCAACGTGGGTGATCACCAGCATGTCTTCCGTGAGCACGAGAACCGTGATGTGACGGCGGACCTCGGCGCGATCAAAGTGTGTCTCAAGGTGCACCAGGTGTGACAAGCATTCGCGGCCGTCCAACGCGTCATCAACGACGTCGGCAACCAGCCGGGGGTAGAAACCAGCCTGCTGCAGCGCTTGATCCAGGCTCTGTCCCTGCGAGCTATGGTTGTGGGCGGTGTGGTGCCCGGTATTGGACGGACGGGACTGAGGCGTCGGAGACTGGGTGCTCATTCCCCCCATTTTCACAGATCCACTGGGGACTTCCTAACTGCCTGCCCCGCCGCCAAGCCTGTCGCTGGCGTGCAGGGAACGCTTACCCACGCATCGCCCGCCGGGCACTGTCCGTGCGCCGCGCCGCGTTTCCGATCCACACATCGGCACCCAGAATCGTTGCACCGGCAGCACCAGCGAGAACCGGATTGAACTCCACAAGGGCGATTCCGGGGTGGTCATCCTTGAGTTTGGCCAGCCTGGCAGCGATGTCCTCGAGGGCAGGCACGTCCACTGCAGGGAGTCCCTGGTAGCCGAACAGCTTTCTGGACGCCCGCGGCGAGCGGATGAGATCGTGCAGGTCTGCAGCGGACAGCGGCGGCACCCGGTGGGCCCAATCGTCCAGGAGATTCACTGCATCTCCGGCCAAGCCGAAAGATACGACTGGACCCAGCAAGGGATCCTCCATGGCGCGGAACGTGCATGCCTGGCCTACCGGGGCCATTGCCTGGACTTCAAGTGACGGCGAACCATAAGGCTCCAGTGCGCGCTTCATCTGGGCGATGTTCTGCCGCAAGGACTCGGCATCCTGGATATCCAGCCGGACGCCGCCCAAGTCCAAACGGTGCCTCAGCGCCGGATCAGTGGTCTTCAGGACCACCGGCCAGCCCAGGTTTTGGGCTGCTTCAACAGCTTCTCCGGGTGTCCCAAAGCCGATTGTCGGCACCACGGCGATACCGTAGCGGGCCAGTAACTCCGCGGCAGCACCGGCGTCGAGCTTCCGGAGTTTCTCGCCGGTCACGCCAGCCAGCATGCCGGTCAACGCCTCCCTTGTCCCGTCCACGTCGCAGCCACCGGGTTCGACGAAAAGACCTTGGTCGCGGTCCAGCCATTGTGCGTAGCGAACAATCGCGGCCAGCGCCCCCACAGCGGCACCTGCGTTGGAATAGCACGGCAGCAACGGTCCGCCGGAGTCCCCCAGCATGCCTTCTACGGGAATGGAGGGGTCCAGAATTCCCGTGAACACTGCCACTACCGGTTTGCCGGCCTCGGCAGCACACTCAGCCAGGACACCAGCCAACGCTTCCACGGTCAGTCCCCGTGCAGGCAGGAGTGCGGCCACGATAGCGTTGACGGATTCGTCCGCGAGGCTTTCCTGCAGGCTTTTCCGGAGCGCTGGAAGGGCAAGCGACATGCCGGCGTCGAGATCGATGTCGGTTACCATCCGGTTCACATCGAGACCAAGGGGTCCCGCACTGTCAGCGACAACTTTCCCCAAGGCGACGGAGTTGGAGTAAACGGCCACGCCAGGGCCAGCGGGCAATGCCTGCGAGGAGACGATCTGGGCGATGTCCATCAATTGCTCAATGGTCCCCACCCTGATGACGCCAGCCTGTCGCATCATTGCATCGACCGCGGCGGCGGGTGCCTGCGTGGTCCGGACCTCATGTCCTGGCGGCAGGCGCAGGCCCGTGACGTCGGACTTTGCCACGATCACCGGTTTGCTCCGGGACAACCTGCGGGCAAGCCGGGAGAACTTGCGCGGATTGCCGATTGACTCAAGGTAGAGCCCTACTGCGGAAGTATCGGCGTCGTCCTCCCAGTACTGCATGGCGTCGTTGCCCGAGACATCTGCACGGTTCCCTGCGGAGAGGAAGGTGGACAGGCCAAGCCGACGCCGCCGGGCCGCGGCGTAGACGGCCACACCCACAGCGGCCGACTGGCTGAAAAGGCCCAGTCCGCCGCGTGGCGGCATGCTGGGAGCCATGGAGGCATTGAGGGACACGGCAGGGTGCGTGTTAAGGATCCCCAAAGACTCGGGCCCAATCACCCGCATGCCGTTGGCACGGGCGCGCCGCACCAACTCATGCTGGCGTGCAAGGCCCCTCTCGCCGTCGTCGGCAAATCCTGCAGTTGCCACCACGATTCCCTTGACGCCTGCTGCTGCGCAGTCGTCCACCACCTTGGGCACTTCCTCGTAAGGAACTGCGATGATGGCCAACTGCACGGGGCCTGGGATCTCCGATAACCGGGCAAAGGAGATCATGCCAGCGAGCTCGAAAGCCTCGGGATTGACCGCATAGACCGGGCCCTTAAAGCCGCCCTCGATGATGTGTTCCAGGAGTTGGTAGCCGACTGTCCCCCATTTGCGGCTGGCACCGATCACCGCCACCGACGACGGCGCCAGCAGGTCGCGTACGCTGCGCGCCTCTGCGCGGTGCTCGCGTGACTCCATAACTGCCCGCGATTTCTCGGTGGGATCAATATTGAACTCAACGCTCACCACGCCGTCATCGAACCCGCGCTTGAGGTCATAGCCGGCATCGGCGAACACCATGAGCATCTTGCGGTTTTCGGGCAGGACCTCGGCGATGAATCTACGGATTCCGTTCTCCCGTGCGGCGGCCGCCAAATGCTCCAGGAGTATCGAGCCGATGCCACGGCCTTGATGGGCGTCGGAAATGTTAAAGGCGACTTCGGCTTCGTCGGGGTCTTCCAGCCGGTCGTAGCGGCCCACTCCCATGATTTCGCCGCCGATCGTGATGACGAATGCCACCCGGTTCACATGGTCCACTTCGGTGAAGCGCCGCACTTCTTTTCCGGAGAGCTTGGGCTTGAAGGAGAAGAATCTCATATAGATGGAGGCCTGCGACTGGCCCGCGTGGAACGTCTGCAAAGCCTCGGCGTCCTGCGGCCGTATGGGGCGGAGGTGGGCTGTCCCGCCGTCGCGCAGGACGACATCGGCCTCCCAATATTCCGGATAAATGCCGACGCCGGGCTGATCCACCATAGGCTTAGCCTAGCTAAAACATCCGCAGTACATCTTTAAGGATCCACCGACCCCATGGCCCGCAGCCAAACTCCCGCACGCAAGGGCGAGCCCCTCGGCGATTTTACCGAGAACATCGTCGACATCGACGTCACTTCCGAGATGGAGGGCTCCTTCCTGGAGTACGCCTACTCGGTGATCTATTCGCGTGCCCTTCCTGACGCACGTGACGGCCTGAAACCGGTTCAGCGCCGCATCCTCTACATGATGGCGGACATGGGCCTGCGCCCGGACCGGGGCCATGTCAAGAGTGCCCGAGTCGTGGGCGAAGTCATGGGAAAGCTCCACCCGCACGGCGATGCCGCGATTTACGACGCCATGGTGCGTATGGCCCAGGACTTTTCCCTCCGCCTGCCGTTGATCGACGGGCACGGCAACTTCGGCTCGCTCGACGACGGTCCCGCAGCTCCGCGTTACACCGAGGCTCGCCTGGCAGCGGCTGCGCTGACCATGACGGACCACCTCGATGAAGACGTAGTGGATTTTGTCCCCAACTACGACAACCAGCTGACGCAGCCCGAGGTCCTCCCGGCAGCGTTTCCCAACCTGTTGGTCAACGGCACCACAGGCATTGCGGTGGGTATGGCCACCAACATGGCTCCGCACAACCTTGTTGAGGTCATTGCTGCCGCACGTCATCTGATCGCCAATCCGGATGCGACGCTCGATGACATCATGAAATACATCCCGGGTCCGGACCTTCCCACGGGTGGCCGCATCGTGGGCCTGGACGGCATTCGCGATGCCTATGCCACAGGTCGCGGTTCGTTCAAGACGCGCGCCAAAGTTGAGGTGGAGCAGCTCTCCGCCCGCCGCACGGGCCTGGTAGTGACCGAGTTGCCGTACATGGTGGGCCCGGAAAAAGTCATCGAAAAAATCAAGGATGCCGTCAACGCCAAGAAGCTGACTGGCATCAGCGACGTCGTGGACCTCACCGACCGCAACCATGGGCTGCGCCTGGTCATCGAACTGAAGAACGGCTTCAACCCCAACGCCGTGCTCCAGCAGCTGTACCGCTACTCGCCCATGGAAGACTCCTTCGGCATCAACAACGTCACCCTGGTGGACGGCCAGCCGCAGACCCTGGGCCTGTTGCAGCTCCTGCAGGTGTACGTGGACCACCGCCTCAACGTAGTCCGCCGCAGGACCGCGTTCCGCCTGGGCAAGAAGAAGGACCGGCTCCACCTGGTGGAGGGCCTTTTGATCGCGATAGTGGACATCGACGAGGTCATCCAGATCATTCGTTCCTCGGATGAAGCCTCCGCAGCGCGTGAGCGGCTGATGTCCATCTACGATCTCACCGAGATCCAGGCCAACTACATCCTGGAACTGCGCTTGCGGCAGCTGACCAAGTACTCGCGCCTTGAATTGGAGAAGGAGCAGGACGAGCTGCGCCGCGAGATCGAAGCCCTTGAGGCCATCCTTGGCTCCGACCAGCTGCTCCGCGACCTCGTTTCAGGTGAACTGGCCGAAATCGCTGCGAAGTACGGCACTCCCCGACGGACCGTGCTCCTGGAGTCCGAGGCAGTCTCCCCCACGGTGGCTGCGTCCCTTGCGGCTGCGGCCCCGGGCCCCAAAGGCAAGGCCGCGGCCCTCCCCCTGGAAATCCCGGACGATCCTTGCTGGGCGCTCCTGAGCGTGTCCGGACAGATCGCACGTACAACCAACCAGGAACCGCTGGCCGAGGCTGGTCCGCGGGCGAAGCACGACGTCTTCCGTTCGGTGGTGAAGACCACAGCGCGCGGTGAGATCGGAGCGGTCACCTCCCTGGGCCGCATGCTGCGCCTACAGGTCATGGACATGCCCGCCCTCCCCCCTGTTGGAGGTCTGCCAAACCTGGCCGGTGGAGTTCCGGCCAAGGATTTCATCACCTTGGTCAAGGGCGAGACTTTGGTTGCGTTGGTTCCGTTGGATGCCATCCTTGCCGTAGGAACGGTGCAGGGCGTGGTGAAGCGTGTTCAGCCGGAATACCCGTTGAACCGTGAGGATTGGGAAATCATTTCCCTCAAGGACAAGGACACGGTCCTTGCCGTGGAACCCGCGCAGGAGGACGACGTCGAACTCGTCTTCGTGACCAAGCAGGCCCAGTTGCTGCGGTTCAGTGCGTCCAACGTGCGTCCGCAGGGACGAACGGCGGGCGGTATGGCGGGGATCAAGCTTGCCGCTGACGACGAGGTGATTCACTTCGGCACCGTGCGCGCCAACGATCCTGCCGCCGTCGTGGTGACCATTGCCGGTACCAACGGCGCCCTGCCAGGCACCGCGCCCGGAACCGCGAAGGTGACGGCCTTCGAAGAGTATCCCGCGAAGGGCCGGGCCACCGGTGGCGTGCGCGTCCACCGCTTCCTCAAAGGTGAAGACACCCTGCTCCTGGCGTGGGCCGGACACGGACCAGCAAAGGCGTCATCGGCGGCCGGAGTGGCAAGGGCGCTCCCCCATGAGCACGGCCGCAGGGATGGTTCAGGCGTGCCCCTTTCTCAGCCCGTGGAGGCGATCGGTCCGAGCATGGCGTGGCCTGAAACGGCTGCGGCAACCGAGTAGCAATCCTGTAAGGAAATACAGCAAGGCCGGCGGTTTGCAGACCGCCGGCCTTGCTGTTGCCTTGGCCCCGGTGAGGCCTTTCCGGCCGGGTTAGCCGTTCTGGTTGATGCTCAGTATGTTTCCTTCAGTGTCCAGGAACCACGCTGCGGCGCTTCCGTCAGGCATTGTGGCGATGCCGTTTTCAGTCTTGAGCCCGGGGAAGTCGTAGTCTTCGAACTCGACGCCCTTCTCGCGGAGTTCCGCCATCGTGGCCGCGACATCACTGACCATCCAGCCCATCTGTGTGTTCTTGGCCGTACCTGCATTGGGTGTTTGGTAAATGAAGAATCCCGTCCCGTCTCCGCACCTGTACTGCAGGTTGTCGTCGGCGTCTGGATTTTCCGGTTCGAGTCCGAGTTTCTCGCTGTAGAACGCGCGCGCCCGGGCAATATCCGATGCCGGCAGAACGGCACCCACTTGCTGATCCTTGAGCATATTTTTCTCTTTCCGGCTCTCCCCCCGGAACGAACTTTACTCCTGGGCGGGCACGAAGTAATGGGCAAATGGCTGCGGATTTTACGCCTTGTCCGGGGTTGCCGGGCGGTAACGCCATAGACTGGCGGCATGCCGATCATCCCTGACGAAAAAGACTGGACATGGGTGCTTTCACGGCCCTGCCCCGAGTGCGGCTTTGACGCCTCAACCGTCACGCCGTCCACTGTCCCCGGAACGGTCCTGAACATGCTTCCAAGGTGGCGTGCCGTCCTCCGCCGCGAGGACGTAGCAGTGCGCCCCAACGACCACACCTGGTCACCCTTGGAATATGCGTGCCACGTGCGCGACGTCTTCAGCCTCTTCGACCAAAGGCTGAACCTGATGCTGAGCGATGACAACGCCGCGTTTGCCAACTGGGACCAGGACCAAGCGGCGATCGACGCCGAATATGGACGTTCGGATCCCCGCGTTGTTGCCGACGAACTGATCGCGGAAGGGGAGCAAATTGCCGAGTCCTTCGCCCGGGTGGTGCAGGACGAGTGGCAGCGTACCGGGCGGCGCAGCAACGGTTCCGAATTCACCGTGCTGACGTTCTCGCAGTACTTCCTGCACGACGTCGTCCATCACCTCCACGATGTTGACGGCTAAGGAAGCCAGCTAGAGCGTCTTTCCCACATCATGCTTCGGTTCACCGGCTGGTATCCCATTCCGAGATAGAGAGCCAGTGCTCCGGTCGGATTGGCAGAATCCACATCCAGCGACGCAATATCCATCCCTGCGGCGGAGAACCGCCGCAGGGCGTCGGCCAGCAGCGCTTGCGCTATGCCCCGGCCACGATAGGCCCGCCGGACTCCAAGCAGCTCGGTGTAACCCTCCTTGAAGCCGCGGACGGCTGCTGAGTCGGGATCGTGGCTGGCCAGCTGGTATCCAGCCACTTCGCCCGTAGCGGCGTCGACCACCACGGCGCTCCAATCGTGCCTTGCCGTGGGTTCCTCAATGGTGAACCGCCACGTCTCTTCGTCGCGTGGCTCACTTCCCCAGTGATCCCTGAAGGCATCGTTGTGGGCTTGGCGCACGGCTTCTTGGAGGGATGGCTGGAACGTGCCCAGCTTGAGTCCGGGTTCGAGGCGTGCATCGGGGGCAGGGATGGACAACGGCCGGTGCATTTCGTTGAACCAGCGCACAATGCCATACCCCCGCGCCCGGAGCAGCGCTGCCTGGTGATGGTGTTGTTCTTCCGTTTGGATGCGGAGGCGGGGCGGCGCAGTGGTGTGGCCTGCCTCCGTATCAGCCCGGAACCGGTTGCGGGCCTGTGCTTCCTGCCACGCAAGCAGCGCCGAGCCGATGCCCCGGCGCTGCCAGTCCGGGTCTACGCAACCCATGCCTGTGGCTTTGTCCCCTTCGGGGTTTTTTGTGATGCGTCCGTAGGCGCGCGCAACGCCACCGGCGTCGAATCCCAGCAAGGTGTTGGTCCTGGGGTCGTTCTTGGTGGACTCCAGGACGTGGACAAGGTCGCCGCGCTTTTCGAACCAGACGGGATGCTCGACGGCGGCAGTCCGGGCGATCAGTTCCGCCCAGTTATCGAGGTCTCCAGTTGTGGCAGGCCTCCACTGCAGACCGGTTCGGCTGGCATCGGGCTGCATCAGGGGTGGAACCTCACAAGGCATGCCAACTAGGCTACTGGTGGGTAGGCCATCCCACCAGCTCAGCCGCGCGGGCAAGCTCGAGCCTTGCGTCCGCGGGATCGATGTCCTCGGGATTGTGGGTCACCAACACAACTGTCACGTCCCTCAGACCCCGACGCAGCGCGGCCATCATGTCGCGCGCAGCTGCAGCATCAAGGTGCGCTGTAGGTTCGTCCAGCAACAGCACGCTGGCCCCCGTCAGGAGAGTCCTGGCCATGGCGAGGCGTTGTCGCTCACCACCGCTGAGGAAAGCCCCGGCGGGTCCGATGCGTGTATCGAGCCCCTCCGGCAAAGTGTCCACCAAAACGTCAAGCCCCACATCCTTCAAGGCCTTGTACATTTCCTGTTCTCCCGGCTTCTTCCCAGCGGGCCTTGCCAGGAGGAGATTGCCTCGAATGGTGGAGTCGAAGAGGTGGGCTTCCTGCGGGCACCAGGCGGCCGTACCTGTAAGCCGTACCGTTCCCGCCGACACGGGAAGGAAGCCGAGGAGCACCGATAGCAGCGTCGATTTGCCGGCTCCAGAAGGCCCGGTGACTGAGAGCCAGCGGCCGGGCCCAGCCTCAGCACTGACTCCGGAGAACACCGCCGGGCCGCCGGGCCACGCGGCAGCGATTCGTTCCAACTCAAGCCCCGCCTTACCGGGCCGGTCAGGCAACGGGTGCGTACCGGCGTCGTGATCATCGGGGTCCGGACCTGCGGGGACGGACAACGCGCCCGTAGCTGCCACCCGCCCCAGGACGTCTGCGAGCGCCGGGCCTTGGCGAACGGCGGAAACGGTTGCCGCGTAAGGCTCTACCAGGGCCAGCTGCATCAAAACGACCACGGCGACCAGGGCAGGCGTGGCGGAACCATCCTGCACGGATCCGGCACCCAGGAGGGCCGCCCACAGGGCGGCGAGCGAGCAGGCGAGGACGGTGACGGCCTGGCCAAGGCCTTCGGCCCAGGCGGAACGTTGCGCGGAAACAGTGGCATCGCGGTCTTTGTCGCTGAGTATGGCGAGGATGCGTCCGGCCACGCTGTTCGCGGTCAGTTCGGCGCGGGCGTCGAGGGCGGCCGCAACGCCGCGGAGCACCCCCGAACGTAGCTGTTGTTCGGCCTTGGCGGCGTTTCGGTCAGCCAGGACGGCCAGTAGCGGCGCAAGGATGAGCCCTACTACGGCGGCAGAGGCAACCGCTGGCACGGCAGCGGGCAAAACCATGGCCGTTGCCACGATGGCCGCACCGGCGACGCCCACGGCCGTCAGCGGAGGGAGGGCGACCCGCGGGAGGAGGTCCCTGAGTGTGTCCACATCGTCCACGATCGAGCCCAGGACGTTGCCGCCCTGCAAAAGCCGGCGTAGTGCCAGTGCCCGGCGGCTCAGTGTGGCCCAGAGCGCGCCCCGCAGCCGTGTCATCGCAGCGAAGACGGCATCGTGGGTCAGGAGCCGCTCGCAGTACCGCAGGACCGCCCGGCCGATGCCGAAGAAACGTACGCCAACGATCGCGCCCAGGAGGTAGAGGATGGGCGGCTGTTCGCTGGCGCGGATGATGAGCCAGCCTGACAGGCCGGAGAGGGCAACTGCGAAAAGTGCGGCGAGGACTCCGACGACGCCAGCTGCGGCGAACTTTCCTTGGACCGGGCGCAGGACCAGCGCGAGCCGTTGCAGGCTTCGAAGCCGCCCTTGGTTGACGTGTGCGCGGAGGCCTTCTTCCAGTGCTGCTTGCCGGCTGCCTGGATCCGTACCGGCGATGACGTTGAGCGAAGGCTGGTGCATGTCGGTTGAAACGACGTCCGTGGTGAAGGCAGCGTTTAGTGTCGGTGTGCGGCTGTGCGGCTTCACAGGGACTATGTGGTCGGCGAGCGCACGGGTGGCGGAATCGTGTGCTACGAGGATGACGGTGGCTGAGCCGCGGAGGGACGTGATGGCAGAGCGGACCACGCTGGCGGAGTAGTGGTCCAAGTGTGCGGTGGGCTCGTCCAGGAGCAGCAGGGTAGCCCCTGAGTCCACTCGTGCCAGACCGCGGGCAAGTGCCACGCGGCGCAACTCCCCTGGGCTGAGTTCGGCAGGGTGCTTGGTGGCGAGGTGCTCGGCGGAGACCTTCCGAAGGATGCGCGCCACAGCATCTGCGGTATCCGCTGGGTGTTCCCCGCCGAGGTACAGTTCCATTTCCTCCTGCACGGTGTTGGCCACCATCACGGGGTGTTGCGGTACCCAGGCCACCGCTCCGGTGGCCGCGCCGGTGATGGTGCCGGTCACGGCTGCGCCGGGGCCTGGCCCGACGAGGCCCGCCAGGACACCCAGGACTGTGCTCTTGCCGGCGCCACTGTCGCCGTCGAGTGCGGTAATCGAGCCTGCGGGGGCAGTGAAGTCCAGAACCTCGACGGCGGGTGCGGACCGTCCGGCGTAGGTTACCGTGAGGCCTGTCACGACAACGTCGGCCGGCCCGGCGCTGGGCGGCTGGTTGTCGGTAAGGCGTTGGTGGCTGGGCGCCTTCAACACTGCAGTGGCCGTTTCCAGGGCCGCCCTGCCGTCATCGCTGGCATGGTGGGCGGTGCCGAGATCGCGCAGGGGCAGGTAGCAGTCAGGCGCAAGGATCAACGCCAGTAGCCCAGCTTCCAGGGCCATGTCCCCGGCTACCAGCCGCACGCCAATGAAGACGGCGACAACGGCCACTGAGATGGTTGCGATGAGTTCCAAGGCCAAAGCCGAGAGGAACGCCGTCCGGAGCGTCACCATGGTTCGGCTTCGGTACTGTTCGGAAATGTCTTCGAGTGCGGCGCGCTGTTCGCTGGCCCGTCCCAAGCCCACCAGCACAGGCAGGCCCTTGGCGAGTTCCAGGATGTGCCCGGACAACCTGCGGAGGGTAGTTTGGGCATCCCTGACGTTCTCTTCCGTGTGCCGGCCTATCAGGATCATGAACAGCGGCACCAACGGAACGGTCAACACGATGACGACGGCGCTCACCCAGTCGGCAAGGAGAATCCGGGCTCCGATGAGCAGCGGAACTGTGGCGCAGTTCACCAAGGCTGGCAGGTACTGGGTGTAGTAGTCGTCCAGTGCGTCCAGCCCCCGCGTAGCGAGGATCGCCAGTCCGCCGTCGTTTGTTCCCTCAACTGCCGTTGTTCCGCCGTCAGCCAGTGAGCGCTTCAGGAGCTGCGACCGCAGTTCCTCCTTGACCCCCAGCGCGGCGCGGCGCGACGCAACTCCCTGGCCCCAGACAGCCAAGGACCTTAGCACCGCTCCGATGGCGCCCAACAGCAGCCCGTTGGTCCAATCGGACGGGCTTCCGGCCAAGCCAGCCAGCGCACCCGCCACGGCTTGGGCCAGGAGCACCAGGGACAGCGCCTTAAGGGCTGAGAGCAGGCCTATACCGTAGAGGGCGGCTCGAGTGGCCGGGCCGGAGGGAAACACGGGCTTCATGAGGCGGCTAGGCTCCCGGGTTGGAAGGGGTGGTGTCCTTGGCAACCAACACCTTCGCGGCGATCGCCGGAAGGAAGCCGTGGGCTTCGGGAATGTGGGCTGCACTGACACGGCGCCGGAACACCCAGTACGTCCAGGCTTGGTAGGCAATAACCAAGGGAAGTCCGATCGCCGCAACGATGCTCATCAGGCCCAGCGTGTAGTTGGATGATGAAGCGTTGGAAACAGTCAGGCTGAACGCGGGATCCACGGTTGAGGGGATGACCACTGGGAATGCTGCCCCGAAGATCGATGCGGTGGCGCAGACCACGAAAACTCCGATCGCGCCGAACGCCCGCCCCTCGGATCCCTTGCGGGCCCACTGCCAGGCCAAAGCTACTGCCGCGACTCCGGCCACAACGATGACCCACGTCCACGGCTTTCCGGCAAGGAACTGCACCGCGACCATCCAGGCGAGCATGGGCAGGACAGCAAACGGCACCAGTCGCACAAACCACCGGCGGGCACGGAGCCGCACGTCGCCGTCGGTCTTCAACGCCAGGAACGCCAAGGCGTGGACCAAAGCGAACGCGACGACACCGAAGCCGCCCAGGAGCGCGTAGCCGCTGAACCATGCGAACGGTCCGCCACTGCGGTCCCCGTTGGCGTTGAGTGGCAAGCCCGTGGTGGTAAGCGCCAGGGCCGCGCCGATGCCGAAAGCGGCCACGAACGATCCGACGGCGATTGCCCAGTCCCAAGTGGTGCGCCAGCGTTCACTGTCCACCTTGCCCCGGTATTCGAAGGCGACCGCCCGGAAGATCAGCGCCACCAGCACGCCGAGGAGCGGCAGGTAGAGCGCCGAGAACAAGGAGGCGTACCACAACGGGAAAGCTGCGAACGTGGCCCCGGCCGCAGTGAGCAACCAAACCTCGTTGCCGTCCCAGACAGGCCCGATCGTGTTGAGCAGGACGCGCCTGTCCGTGTTGTTACGCGCAAACAGCTTCATGAGCATGCCTACGCCGAGATCGAAGCCCTCAAGGAAGAGATAGCCGGTCCACAACACGGCGATGGCCACGAACCAGATGGTTGGCAACAGTTCCATTGTCTATTCCTCTGCTTCTAGTAAGCGAACGCCAGGACGTCGTCGGCTTTGTCAGGACCCGGGGTGCCGTCGTCGTTCTTGTCGCGCGGCTCCTGCTCCTTGCCGTGCGCGAGTTCCGGCATGGCAGAGGCGACGCCGCCGCGGACGTACTTGACCAGGAGCTTGACTTCCACCACCAGCAGGACAGCGTAGATGGCGGTCAGGACAACCAAAGAGCTCATGAGTTCGCCTGCACTGACGCCGGGTGAAACGGCGGCGGCAGTGAACATGAAGACCTGGTCAATACCGTTCATGTCAGGGTTGGGCGCCACGACGAAGGGTTGTCGGCCCATTTCGGTGAAGATCCAGCCCGCGGCGTTGGCCCCGAACGGCGCCAGGATTCCGAAAACGGCAAGGCGCATGAGCCACTTTGACTCAGGAACGATGCCCTTGCGGGTGACCCACAGGGCTATCAGCGCGGCCAGGGCCGCAACGCCGCCGAAGCCGATCATCATCCGGAAGCCCCAGTAGGTGACCTCCATGACGGGGACGTACTGGATTTCCTGGCCTGCGCGGTCTCCATACAACGGGTTGTCCGGCAATTGCGTGCCGTACTTCTCCTTGTACTCCCCAAGCAGGCTGTTCACGCCCTTAACCTCCGTGGTGAAGTCGCCCTTGGCAAGGAAGGAGAGGATGCCGGGCACTTCGATGACGGCCACAATGTCGTCACAGTTCTTGGCGCCCAAATTGCCGACGCTCAGCACGGAAAATCCGGTACCGTCGTGGCATGCCGCCTCCGCGGCAGCCATCTTCATGGGCTGCTGCTCGAACATGAGCTTGCCTTGCAGGTCACCCGTCAGGGCGGTGCCGGCGAAGGAAATCATCGCCACCACTGCGCCGATCCGCAGGGAACGCATCCACACTGTGTAGTCACTCTTGTCGCGGCCCGCGATGTCGGCCTCTCCTGCGACCAGCCGACCATCCTTGCCAACCACGTCAATGCCGTCATGGCGGCGGCGCCACAAGTGGTACCAGGCGATGCCGAGCAAGAAGGCACCTGCAACTCCAAGGGCACCGAAGAGCGTGTGCGGTACGGCAACGAGCGCAGTGTTGTTGGTAAACACCGCCCAGGCGTCGGTCATGACGGGCCGTCCATCCACCATCTCAACGCCCACGGGATGCTGCATCCAGGAGTTGGCCACAATGATGAAGTAGGCGGAGAAGACGGAACCGATCACGGCAATCCACAGGCAGGCCAGGTGGATACCTCGCTTCAGTTGCTTCCAGCCGAAGATCCAGAGCCCGAGGAACGTGGACTCGACGAAGAAGGCGAGAAGGGCTTCGAGAGCCAGCGGCGCGCCAAAGACGTCTCCAACGAACCGGCTGTATTCACTCCAGGCCATGCCGAACTGGAATTCCTGCACGATGCCCGTTGCCACACCCATGATGAAGTTGATGAGGAAGAGCTTCCCCCAGAACTTGGTCATCCGTAGATACTCTGGCTTGCCCGTGCGGTACCACAGGGTCTGTATGACGGCTACCACCAAGCCCAGGCCGATAGTGAGCGGCACCATCATGAAGTGGTAGACGGTGGTGATTCCGAATTGCCAGCGTGCGATTTCCAAGGCGTCCATGGCTGTCCTTTGTCCGGCGGCCCGAAGAGCGGTGTACTTACTTCTACGTTACGTAGAAAACTAATCTTCTACACAGTGTAGAACAAATGGCAAAGCCACACGCCCATTCTTCAAGCGGCGTAACGCACCTGCAAGGGTAAATGGGCATCCGCGGCGCGCCGATAGTTCTACCTCACGTAGAATGAAGGGCTGAAAAGCGGTAGATTTGTGGTGGAATGTTGGATCATCGCTCCCAGGCTGTGGCTTTTGCCACCGGGGCGCGGAAGGTAGGGACGTATTGATGGCGAGTCTTGGGGAACTGGAACGGGCAGTGATGGACCTGCTCTGGGCGGGCCAGGAGGCTGCAACTGCCAACACCCTGCGTGATCTTCTCGCGCAGGACTCCGAAGCCGGCGACGGCACAGCGGGACACCAGGGCAAGGACCTGGCAGTGACCACGGTCCTGACCGTGCTCTCCAGGCTGGAGAAGAAAGGCTTGGTGGAACGCGAACGCGGAACCCGGCCGCACCGCTACCAGGCAGTTTCGAGCCGCGCGGACCATACTGCCGAACTTATGCACGAGGTCCTCGGCTCGGCTCCTGACCGCGAAGCCGTCCTGGCACGCTTCATTGGTTCCGTCTCCGAAAGTGAAGCCGCTACCCTGCGCAAACTGCTCGGCTACAATTAGCCAGTATGTTCTGGACCTCATACTTCCTGGCGGTCCTGGCATTAATACTGGCGTGGCCGGTACCCGTTTTGCTTTCGCGCGCGCAATGGCCTGCCCGCTCCCCTTTCACGGCCATGGTCTTGTGGCAGGCGATTGCCCTCGCAGGTGGCTTGTCCATGATCGGCGCCATGCTCGTCTACGGCCTCGAACCGATCGGCGACAACCTGATCGCGGGGCTCAGGAGCCTGGCGGGCATGGTTTTCAACAACGAGCCAACCACCGCACTAGGCTTCTGGCACCTCTTCGCCCTGTCTGCGGCCGCACTATTGACGGCGCACCTGGTGTTCACGTTGCTGTTGACTTACTACAAGATTGAACGGCAACGCAGTCGACACCGCGAACTGCTCACGCTTCTGGCCTCACCCTCCGACGACGGTCCGGGCACCGTAGTGATTAACCACGATTCCCCCGTGGCATACTGCTTGCCCGGCGGTGCACGCTCTGTGACAGTCTTGTCCGACGGCCTCATGGCCGCCCTCGAGCCGGCAGAACTGCGGGCGGTGCTCATCCATGAAAATGCCCACCTCTCCCAGCGTCACGATCTCCTCCTCTGGGCCTTCGCAGCCTGGCGGCAGGCGCTCCCTTGGTTCCCCACCACACGACTTGCCCAGACGGCCGTGAACTCCCTGATCGAAATGCTGGCTGACGACGTCGCGCTCAGGACCGAAAGCAAAGGGACCTTGATCAAGGCCATCGCCATTGTCTCCAGCGGGTCCTCAACACCAGGACTTGGCGATCAGGCGCTAAAGGGGAAGGCACTTGGCGGCGCACTGAGCCCACAGGCGCTCGGCGGGGGCGCCGTCGTCGAGGGTGGCACCGTCAGCGCCACCGGCGGGGCAGATTCACCGCGTACGACGGCGTCACGCGTCAGCCGCCTTCTCTCGCCGCAGCCTCCGCTCGCCAAAACTCTTCGCGCCCTGGTGTTGGCTGCCTCGGCACTGCTCCTCGCCGTACCCACGGGGCTCCTGATCGTCCCGGGGTTGCTGGGCTAAGTACGAAGATTGCCCGGAGGCCCCAGGCTGCGTCTCAGGGAAGCGTCGCGTCATAGACCAACGACGAGTAACCCTCCAGGGCGGTCACGCACCGTGCCAGGCCAGCCGAAGCTTGGTCGGCTTGCGGGAGCCGCAGCACGTCCCTCGATTTCAAGCCGCGATACCAACGCCGCAAGCGCTCCAGGCTCTGCTCTTCCTCCTCCAGTTCCGCGAACGTGAACTTCTTCCGCGAAATTTCCTTGGCTATCTCCTGCTCGAACTTTCCGCAATCCGCCATGAACTCCGCCCATTCCTCAGCGCGGGCGGCCTCAAACGCCGCCCGGAAGGTATCGGCACCATCGCGGGGTGATGCATCCACCAAGGTCCATTTGCCATCGCTTTTGGAAACCAGGGAACGGGCCTTGGCGAGCCCGGCCTCAAAAGCGGAGTGTGCAGGCACCAACCACGTGCCCGGCAACAAGGGAACCGCCCCGGTCCGCCTAAGTTCTCGCCACACCGCAACACGGTGCTTGGACGGTTGCGAGGGCACCTGGACAAGAATGAGCAACCATCCCAATTCGTCGTCAGTCACAGGAGCGAATGTAGCAGCTGTTACATTGAGGGCGTGAACGAGGACAACTCACTCTTGACTGCAGCCGTCTCCCCCAGCCACCGATGGCCCCTCTATGCGGCCGGCTTCACCACAGCTTTTGGCGCCCACGCCGTGGCTGCCGGACTTGGGGCAGAAAGTGCGGACATTGGTTTGAGCCTGCTTGGCCTGGGCGTGCTGTTGGCCCTGTACGACATCGCGGAAGTCTTCCTCAAGCCGGTCTTTGGGGCGATCAGCGATCGTATTGGGCCGAAGCCTGTGATCATCGGAGGCCTCCTTGCTTTCTCCGCCGCCTCCCTGATCGGACTTTGGGCCGGTGAACCCCTCCTGCTGGCTGCGGCGCGGCTTGGCCAAGGCATGGCCGCCTCGGCCTTCTCACCGGCGTCCTCTGCCGGCGTTGCCAGGCTCGCGGGCAAGCACACGGGACGATATTTCGGCCGCTACGGCTCATGGAAGGGGCTTGGCTACGCGGTCGGTCCCCTGCTGGGCGCCGTAGCGATCATCGTCGGCGGGTTTAAGCTTCTCTTCCTCATCCTGTCCATACTGGGATTGGCAGTAGCGATCTGGGCTGCCATCTCCGTGCCCCGCATGGCTCCCCTGCCCCGCCCCAGATACACCATCGTTGATGTCTGGAAGCAAAGTACCGAGCGATCGTTCCTTGGGCCTACCTTGGTGATGGCGGCGTCGACTGGCGCCTTGGGTGCCGCTGTGGGGTTCCTGCCGGCCCTGGCGGCAAGGGAAGGGCTCGGCACCACCGGCAGCGTCGCCGTCGTGACCGTGCTGGCCTTGGCGTCGTCGCTGGTCCAGCCGAGGATCGGAGGATTACGCGATCGGGGAGTCATCGCAGACAGGCCAGGTATGGTGGCCGGCTTGCTGGCCATTGCCCTCGGCGTACTTATCGCGGGCTTTCTTCCCGGATCGGCGGCTATCGACGGTGCGATTTCCCTGTATCGCGGCGTGCCCATCTACGGCGGTGCGGTCTTCATAGGACTGGGAATTGGCATTGCCACGCCACTGGCATTCGCGCACTTGGCGGATGCAACTCCCGCTGAACGACTCGGCCGTACCATGGGTTCGGCCGAGCTGGGACGGGAGCTTGGTGACGCAGGCGGCCCCTTGTTGGTGGGCGGGGTTGCCGTAGCGGCAGGCCTCCCCTGGGGCCTGGGCGCACTGGCTCTCGCCGTAGGAGCAGCAGCCTTTGCGGCACCAGCTTCCGCGGCTTCCGGGTCCGCGACGAAGGCGGCCCGGAAACCGCAGGTCTGAACTCAGGCGTCGATGCGTTCCCGGTCCAGCGTCGCTGCCCCGGCGATGATGAATTCCTTACGGGGAGCCACGTCCGAACCCATAAGGAGATCGAAAACCTCTTCAGCACGCTGTGCACTGTCAATGCCCACCTTCCGCAAGGTCCGGTGGCGCGGATCCATGGTGGTCTCTGCGAGCTGCTGGGCGTCCATTTCACCCAAGCCCTTGTACCGCTGGATGGGCTCCTTGTAGCGCTTGCCCTCCTTGGCAAGGTTGGCCAGGAGGACATGCAATTCTGCCTCAGAGTACGTATAGATCATCTCGTTGGCCTTCTGGCCCGGGTTGATGACCTCCACGCGGTGCAGGGGCGGAACAGCGGCAAACACCCGGCCAGCCTCGACCATGGGTCGCATGTAGCGGAAGAAGAGTGTCAGCAACAGCGTACGGATGTGGGCGCCGTCGACGTCGGCGTCCGTCATCAGGATGACCTTGCCGTAACGCGCGGCGTCAATGTCGAAACTGCGCCCTGAGCCCGCACCCACAACCTGGATAAGTGCGGCACATTCCGCGTTGGAGAGCATATCCCCTACCGAAGCCTTCTGGACATTAAGGATCTTGCCTCGAATAGGAAGCAGGGCCTGGAAATCTGAAGACCGGGCAAGCTTGGCGGTACCCAGCGCAGAATCACCCTCAACGATGAAGAGTTCGGATCGCGCCACATCATCAGTACGGCAGTCGGCAAGCTTGGTGGGCATGGACGAGGTTTCCAGTGCGTTCTTTCGGCGCTGGGTCTCCTTGTGCACCCGGGCCGAAATGCGCGACTTCATTTCGCTGACGATCTTTTCCAGCAGCAGCGCCGATTGTGCCTTGTCGTTGCGGTTGGCAGAGCCCAACCTGCTGGAGATTTCCTGCTCGACCACCTTGGCAACGATGGCACGAACAGCAGAAGTGCCAAGAATTTCCTTGGTCTGTCCCTCGAACTGTGGCTCGGCCAAGCGGACTGTGAGTACCGCCGTGAGGCCGGCCAGGACATCGTCCTTCTCGATCTTGTCGTTGCCCGCCTTGAGCTTCCTGGCGTTCGTTTCCACGGCCTTTCGGAAGGTTTTCAGCAACGCCGCCTCAAAGCCCGCCTGGTGCGTACCGCCTTTGGGGGTCGCAATGATGTTGACGAAGCTACGCATCGTGGTCTCGTAGCCGATCCCCCAGCGCAGGGCAATATCGACTTCGCAATCGCGTTCGACTTCGGCAATCTTGCTGTGCCCGTTTTCGTCAAGGACCGGAACGGTTTCCTTGAACTTTCCCGAACCGTGGAGGCGCCACACATCCGTCACTCCGGAGTCAGCTGCCAAGAACTCCACAAATTCCGAAATGCCGCCGTCGTGGTGGAAGACTTCCTCGTGCACACCGTTCTCACCGGGCGTGCCCGCAAGCTTGCGCTCATCGCGGACAGTGATCTTCAAGCCGGGGACAAGGAACGATGTCTGGCGTGCGCGCGAGGCGAGGTCGTCATAAGAAAACTTGGCATCGGGAGTGAAGATCTGGCGGTCTGCCCAGTAACGCACCCTTGTACCGGTGACGCCGCGTTTGGCCTTGCCAACAACGTCCAGCACAGAGTTTTCAACGAACGGCTCAAAGGGCGCATTGGGGCTGGGCTTGGCTCCGGAATCGATGAAGCGTCCGGGCTCACCACGCCGGAAGGACATTTGGTACGTCTTGCTGCCGCGGTCCACTTGAACATCCAACCGGCTCGACAAAGCGTTGACCACCGATGCACCTACGCCGTGGAGGCCACCCGACGCCGTGTATGAACCGCCACCGAACTTGCCACCTGCGTGCAGCTTCGTAAAGACAACTTCGACGCCGGAAAGGCCAGTCTTCGGTTCGACGTCAACCGGGATGCCTCTGCCGTCGTCATGGATTTCGACTGAATTGTCCGCGTGCAGGATCACTTTGATGTCATGCCCGAAGCCGGCCAGGGCCTCATCGACAGCGTTATCGATGATCTCCCACAGGCAGTGCATGAGTCCACGGGAGTCGGTGGAGCCGATGTACATGCCCGGGCGCTTGCGAACGGCTTCCAGGCCCTCAAGGACAGAAAGATGCCGGGCGTTGTATTCAGAACTCGGTGCCACTCGCGGTGTGCTCCTTCGGGGTATATCTCAAGGTGTCTTTCAGGGCCTGTTCACGTGCTGATCCATGTGCTGATCCATGTGCTGATTCAAGTGCTGATTCAAGTCCTGATCCAAGGCAAACACTGCCCATCTTAGGCTAGTCGCGGCCGCCCATCCCCACCGGTTGCCACTCCCGGCAACCAGCATGTTGCTTCGTTACGTTACGCACATGTGATACGCGGACAGCGAAAGTGATCCATCCTTGCCATGGTTCTGCTCCGAATACTGGTTATATGGATGTACAGAACTACTAAGGAGGCCGACATGACAACAGCAGTTGCAGACCGCACACTGAACGCAGCTGACCGATGCGATCGTTGCGGGGCTCAGGCATATGTCCGCGTTGTACTCGAGTCCTCCGGCGGTGAGCTGCTTTTTTGCGGCCACCACGCACGCGCAGTTGAGGCCACGCTTCGGCCCCTGACCTCCGACTGGCACGATGAGACCGAGCGCCTCAACGAGAAGGCACCCGTCCCTGTCGATTAGGCAGGAAAGCCCGGCCACAAGACCGGCAAACACTTCGAGCATTCAACAGGGCTCCTCCCCACCAGGGAGGGGCCCTGTTGTGTTGGCCTCGATTTTTCCGAAACAAGAACAGCCCAGCCGGATGATCCGGCTGGGCTGTTCTTGATGGTGAAGGAAAATCCTAGTCCAGGTAATCCCGCAGGACCTGCGAGCGGGACGGGTGCCGCAGCTTGGACATGGTCTTGGATTCGATCTGGCGGATTCGCTCACGCGTAACGCCGTAGACCTTGCCAATTTCGTCTAAAGTCTTAGGCTGGCCATCGGTCAAGCCAAAGCGCATGGCGACGACTCCGGCCTCACGCTCGGACAGCGTGTCCAGAACCGAGTGCAGCTGCTCCTGGAGGAGCGTAAAGCTCACGGCATCAGCCGGAACAACAGCTTCCGAGTCTTCAATGAGGTCGCCGAACTCGGAGTCGCCATCCTCACCCAGTGGCGTGTGCAGCGAAATCGGTTCACGGCCGTACTTCTGGACCTCCACGACCTTCTCAGGCGTCATGTCCAATTCCAGCGCCAATTCTTCAGGCGTGGGTTCGCGACCCAGGTCTTGAAGCATCTGGCGCTGGACACGGGCCAGCTTGTTGATGACTTCCACCATGTGCACCGGGATGCGAATGGTGCGGGCTTGGTCGGCCATGGCGCGCGTAATGGCCTGGCGGATCCACCACGTTGCATACGTGGAGAATTTGAAGCCCTTGGTGTAGTCGAACTTCTCAACGGCGCGGATGAGGCCCAGGTTGCCTTCCTGAATGAGGTCCAGGAAGAGCATGCCACGGCCGGTGTAGCGCTTGGCCAGGGAAACAACCAGGCGAAGGTTGGCTTCTAGCAGGTGGTTCTTGGCGCGCTTGCCATCGTGGATGACGAACTCAAGCTCACGCTTGAGCTTCGGGTCCATCGAACCGTCGTCGGCGTTGATCTTTTCTTCAGCAAATAGTCCGGCTTCGATGCGCAGCGCCAAGTCGACTTCCTGCTCAGCGTTCAGCAGGGCGACCTTACCGATTTGCTTCAGGTAGTCCTTGACGGGGTCAGCGGTGGCACCGGCGGACATGACCTGCTGGACAGGGGCGTCGTCGTCATCAGCGTCCGAATAGACAAATCCGGATCCGGGTGCCGCGGGCTTGTCTTTGCCGGTTACGGCGCCGTCCTCGACGTCGTCGTCTCCGACTTCAACTTCCTCGGCTGCTGCGGGATCGAAATCTTCGTCCTCGACAGCCACTTCGTCGGTGTCGGGCTCGGAGTCCGAAGACTTGTTCGCGGCTTCGGCCGCGGCCTTGGCGCCGGGCTTGGGTCCACGCTTCTTTGGTGCCGGCTTGTCAGAGTTGTCCTCTGAAGCCTTGGTGGCAACACGTGTCGCCGCACGCTTTGCCGAAGTGGCCGCCTTGTTTTCCTCAGCGGACAGTTCGGCCTGGGCGGCGGGTTCCTTCTCGACGGAAGACGGGGTCACAGAAAACCTTTCTAGCGGCGGTCTGTGGAATCACCATGCGGGCAACACCACTATGACCCTGTCAAGTCCGCGATCAATTTCAAATGCGATCGCCGTCCGCAGAGTCACTATGTACAACTGCCAACGACACCGTAATGTTCCCCGATTCCGGGCCCATTGCGGGCATTCAAACGCGGACCCAACCGGGTCTCGGCATCCATTGTCTCACGGTTTTATGAATCCGACGCTTGATGAAGCCCGAGAGCTACTGAAAGCTAGTGCAGGGAGCCTTTGTAGCTTCCCCATGCGGACTCGGGACGGCTGGCCCAGGCGCAGATGCTGCCTTGCCCGAGGATCTCATCCAGCAATTCGGCTAGCCTGTACCCCGGCCTCGCCGAATTTGCACGCACAAGGCAGGCGTGTGCGTAGGATCCACTTCCCTTGCACCAGGCAACCCAGCCCTGCAGGGTCAAAGCGGCAGCAGCTACTTCCCCCACTTCTCCTTCAACGCATAGATACGACAGCACGCGCTGCAGGGCATCCAGGTGACCCCAGTCCGGCACTGCCGGTTCAACTCCCAGAAGGATGTCAGCGTACGCAAAGATGTTCCGCTTCCCCCTTGTTCCAAGGGTCCCGTCAGCGGACCTGTGGGCCTTTGTGGGCAATCCCAGCCCGTTGGCATCGAAGGGCAGCGGCTCGGAGCTGTCACTGCTGCACAACCCGAACGCAGCTGCCCCTGCCTTCGCGGAGCCGGTACCCGCCGCCGCCATAATCATGAGACCGTCCCGCCAGGCCGGGACACCGAGTGTCGATCTCAGAAAACCGGTGAGTTCCGGGGTGAATGCTTCCATGGCGTTGCCGTCGGGTTGGGTCCGCGTGTGGTCCAGAACCCGTAGCCACACATCCAGAACGGCATCAAAGCAGCTACCGTTTCGCCACGACAACCGCATCCGCTTGGCGAAATCTGATTCGGCAGCAGACACCGCAGCATCCAGAACGCCCGGGCGGGCAAGGACCGGTGGATTTGCCCGGCTCCGTGGAGAGGGTCCAATGGTGCTCCCTCGATAAACCATCTCAGCGCTGAGCTGGCTGTTCCGAATGCGGTCTATCGGCAGACCGGGCGCAGGGCAGCACTCCTGATCAGCGCAGAAAGCGTTGCGCCAATACTCGGGACCAACCAACCATGCATCCCGGACAGACAAATCAACGTGGTCAAGGGTTTGTTGGAGCTGGGCCAGCAGTGGAAGTGACCTCCTGACAACCCTGCCGTCGTCCCAACCCCTCTCCGTGTAAACGGCAAGCACCACGCCGTCGGCGAGAGTGTCCGCAATCAAGTAATTACGTACGTGCTCGGCAAAGTCTGCGAGCGCGCGGCCCGAACCCGCGGCAGGCAGGTCCACCCGAAGAGCCGCTCCGAGTAACTTCCCCTGCATTGTGATGGCCACAAGGCTGTCTTCGGGCCAATAGCCCAACAAGTGCGGGATGTAACCGAGGATGTCTTCTGGTTGATGAATGCTTAGCGTCTCTTTGGCGGTCATGGTTCAAGCTTGGGTAGCACCCACGCGTGAAAACAGGGGCCATCAGGCTTATGTGGATAAAGGTGGACACAGATGGGCGAACCACCGAAACTGCGCTCCCGGAGGTTGGTGCTTGCAGTTATCCGTTGTTGCCTTCATCCGACTGTGCACGCACCGCACGCCGGCGCTCGATCCTTTCGCGGCGCTGCTTGGCCAAGGTTGCCGCAAGCGGAGGTACGTGGATTCCCTGCTCTGCCATCTGCAACCGGACTTTGCGTCGGGTGAGCATGATAAGCAGTGTGCCTATGCCCAGAAGGACGAACTGGACGCTGAGGGCGACGCGGAACGGATCAAGGCCGTACAAATCCCCGCCGGAGAATCCGCTCGCGTTCAGGACGTCGAGCACCAGGCCGATCAGGTAGATCGCCACCAAGGCAGCGATGAATCCTCCTACGTTGACGATCCCGGTGGCCGTACCAATGCGGTGCGAGGGATTGAACGTACGCGCGAAGTCGAATCCAATCATGGAGCCCGGGCCACCAACGGCCAGCACCACCACCAGGATCACCAGCAGCCACAACGGCGCCCGGCCCGGAAGGATGAGCACTGCAGCCCAAGCCAGTGCAGTGGACGCGGTGATCAGGAGGACCATGGCCGATCGCCGCATTGGATGTTTGGAGACAAAGCGTCCAAATCCAGGTCCGGAGACGATGGCAGTTGCCACGAACAGGGCCATCAAGGCAGAGACCGTCCCCGCATCGAGTCCCTGAGCGGAGAGGAGGAAGGGATAACCCCACGTCATGGCAAAGAGGTTGCCGCTGAACTGGACGGTGAAATGGCTCCACAAGCCAAGACGCGTGCCCGGCTGCTTCCAGGCGCGCGAAAGGGAAATTCCGGTAGCCCGCAGGCCCTGCCCGGTTTCCCGCGGCGGGTGTCCGGGAGGCAGGTCCCGCAACAGCGCGAGGACCAGGATGATGGCCAGCACGGACATCGCCGCGAGTGAAGCGAAGGCGGGCGTCCAGCCGGCGGAGTGAAGAAGCAGGGCGAAGGGAACCACGCTGAAAAGTTGGCCCAACTGCCCGCACATGCCGGTGAGCTGGGTAACCAAGGGAACCCTGGCCGGGCTGAACCACAATGGAACGAGCCGGATGACGGAGATGAACGTCATGGCGTCACCGGCCCCCACCAGGACGCGGCCCAAAACCCCTCCCGGGACGCTGTCCGCGAAGGCGAGCTGCAACTGCCCCAGGCCCATCAGAATGGCACCGCCGGCAATCATGACGCGCGATCCAAACCTGTCTACCAGGACGCCTACCGGAATCTGCAAGCCGGCATAGACAAGCAACTGCAACACGGTAAAAAAGGAAATGGCCGAAGCACTGGCATGGAAGCGTTCCGTTGCTTCCAAGCCGGCGACACCAAAAGAGGTTCGCTGCGCTACGGCCACCAGATAGGCAAAGACGCCGATCGTCCAGATAAGCCAGGCGCGGGGAGCAGTCACCCCTCAATTATGCCTGTCAGGAGTTCAAAGCTGATTTATTGAGGCGAGTCTTTACGCGCCAGGTACGCTTCCACGGCAGCCCCGATGTCCTCGGCGTTAGGCAATTCGTCGTTCTCGTCGGCGAGCAGAGACCGCCTTACGATGCCCTCGGATTTCTCGTCGTAGCGGGCCTCCAGGTTGGCCACCACAGCCTGCACTTCTTCTGAAGCTTCAATCTGCTCGGCGATCTGGCGGCCGACTTCCCGGCCAGCTTCCCGGAGCCGGTCGGTAGGAAGCATCAGGGACGTCGCGGCTCCCAGGTACTCCAGCCCTGCCACCGCGGCTGGCGGGTATTCGGCTTCGGCCAGGTAGTGCGGCACGTGGATGACATAGCCGGCCACGTGGCGTTCGGCTTCCGTGAGCCGGAGTTCAAGGATGTGTCCAATGGCGGCGGGAACATCCACCGTTGGCTTCCAACTGGAGATGCCTTCGATGAGTTCGGGACGATTGCCGTGAACAGTTACTCCCACCGGCCTCGTATGCGGTACGGGCATGGGAATCGAATGGATCCAGGTGACCAGGTTGACGTCGAGCTTCTCCACGATTCCCACCACCGCACGGGAGAAACGCTCCCACTGCAGGTCGGGTTCGAAGCCGGCGAGCAACAGGAACGGCTGGCCCAGGCCGTCCGTGAGCCTGTAGAGCGCCAGCGTGGGTGCGTGATAGTCCTGCAAATGGTCTTCGACGAAGCTGATGTGGGGGCGCCGTGAGCGGTAGTCGATGAGCTGGTCGGCGTCGAACATGGCTACCACCTCGGCGTCGAGTTGGTCCAGGAGTTCCGCGTTGATCTGCCTGACCACGTGACCGGCATCGGCAAAGCCCGTGAAACCCATGACCATATTCAGCCCGCGCAATTCAGGGCTGTGGAATATCTCGATGTTGCTCGCGTAGAGCGCCTCGGGGTCCAGGAGGGAGCCGGATATCCGTTCAAACACGGCATGTTCCTTTCGCAGTGGCAAGGTTCGGTGCCCCCATCCATCGTCGGTCATGGCGTCGCTGACTTCATGAAGGTGATGTGGGGACTTTGTTTCTCTTGGTACAACGCTGCACGCTCAAGTGGCATTCCTGCCACTGGTGTGCCGCAGCTCTCATTTAATTGCTTTCCGCAGCCTGCGAGAGACTACGATCGAAACGGGCCGACGTCCTTTTGCGACGCTGGACCTGAAGATCAAGGCCGCCGTCGCAAGAGGACGTCGGGCGCGTACCGGGGCAGGCCGCCAAACATACGGCCCCGCCATGCAATGCAGAGAGAAGTGAGGAAACATCCTCGTGGTCAAGACTACTGACATCATCCTCGGCGTCATCGCCAAGGACCTGAAAAAGTCACCCAGCGACGCACTTGTGATCGGAGTTGCCCAAGGCTCGGACGGACCAGTGCTGCTCGAGAACCCGCTCAGCGCCAAGGCCGCTGAGTCCATGGAGGGATCGCTGAAGCTCCTTGGGGTCACCGGGGCTCCTGATCAGGCGCACCGCCTTCCGGGTTTGCCGGAAACGGGCTCAGGGATCCTGGTCCTGGCAGGCGTGGGCAAATTGTCCGAGGACGGCAGCCTGACTGAAGAGGCGCTGCGCCGGGCCGCAGGGTCCGCAATCCGGCAGCTTGCCGGGGTCCCATCGGTGACCTTGGCGTTCCCGACGGCGTCCGTCACCGACGTCGCTGCAATCGCCGAAGGCGCCGCCATGGGCGCGTACTCCTACACTGAACACCGTTCAAGCAGGGATGGGCTCAAGGATCCGGTGGCCAAGGCACTGATCTTCACCGGCGTGGACGCCAAAGCTGTACAACCTGCGCTTGACCGGGCAACAGTACTGGGCAGGGCCGTCAACGCGACGCGCACGCTCGTCAACCAGCCACCGAGCCACTTGTACCCCGAGTCATTCGCCGAATCCGCCAAGGAACTGGCCAAAGGACTTCCCGTAAAGGTGACGGTCTGGGATGAAAAGCGTCTGGAAAAGGAAGGCTTTGGCGGCATCCTCGGTGTCGGCAAGGGTTCAACCCGCCAGCCACGCCTGGTCAAGGTCGAGTACGCTCCGGCAAAGGCAACCCGGAAGATCGCGCTCGTCGGCAAGGGCATTACCTTCGACACCGGCGGTATCTCCATTAAGCCTGCCCTCGGCATGGGTGACATGAAGAGCGATATGGCCGGCGCCGCCGTCGTTCTTAATACGGTCCTCGCCATCGCCTCGCTGGGCCTGCCCATCAAGGCAACCGCGTGGCTTTGCATTGCCGAGAACATGCCATCCGGCGCTGCCCAGCGGCCGGCCGACGTTCTTACTGTCTATGGTGGAAAAACGGTCGAGGTCCTGAACACGGACGCCGAGGGCCGCCTGGTCATGGCGGACGGCTTGGTGGCCGCGAGCCTGGAAAAGCCGGACGCCATCATCGACGTCGCTACACTCACCGGCGCCCAGCTCATCGCGCTCGGCCTGCGCACGGCAGGCGTCATGGGCTCCGACTCCGTTACTGCGGCGTTGAAGTCTGCCGCAGACCGCGCAGGCGAGCTCGTCTGGCCGATGCCACTCCCGGAAGAGCTTCGCCCGAGCCTGGACTCCCAGGTTGCGGACCTGGCCAACATCGGCGAGCGTAACGGCGGCATGATGACCGCGGCCGTGTTCCTGCGTGAATTCGTGGGCAAGAACGGCGACGGCCAGCAGATCCCGTGGGCCCACGTCGACATCGCCGGCCCATCGTTCAACAACGGCAGCCCTTACGGCTACACGCCCAAGCAAGGGACAGGATGCACCGTCCGTACCTTGGTGGCCTACGCAGAGGATCTGCTGGCCCGCTCCGAGTAAGCACCCGGCTCCACCGCACTTAAGCGGATTGTGCGTGTAGTGCGGATCCGTCCGCACTGCCCGCACAGCCCCGGAATTATGCGGGGTGTAGCGCTGTGTCACAAGTGAACGTGAGTCTCGACACAAGCGCTCCACAAACGCCCGTGGAGGGTGGAGCATGGGTAGGTGGTTCGCTAAGGTGAACTCGATAGTCACAAATGCAAGAGAACTTAGGTGCTGGCATAATCACGGCAGAACAAGTTCCAAAGACCCGATGACACGCAGTCCCGTGTCATCATTCACGCGAGGGAGCGTTTTAGTGGCCGATCAGGCAACTGCGCAAGAATTCGACATCCTGGTACTCGGTGGCGGCAGCGGCGGCTACGCCACTGCCCTGCGGGCCGTACAGCTTGGGTTCACCGTTGGCCTTGTGGAAAAGGCAAAGCTCGGCGGAACCTGCCTGCACAACGGCTGTATCCCCACCAAGGCACTCCTGCACTCGGCCGAACTGGCCGACCATGCACGCGATTCCGCCAAGTATGGCGTGAACGTCACGCTCGACAGCATCGACATGTCTGCCGTGAACGCATACAAGGACGGCATCATCGCCGGTAAGTTCAAGGGCCTCCAGGGACTCATCAAGTCCAAGGGCATCACCGTCATCGAGGGTGAAGGCAAGCTCCAGGGCCACAACACCGTCGTCGTGAACGGCACCTCTTACACGGGCAAGAACATTGTCCTGGCCACGGGTTCCTACTCCCGTTCACTCCCCGGCCTGGAAATCGGCGGCAAGGTCATCACCTCGGACCAGGCCCTCACCATGGACTACATCCCCAAGAGCGCGATCGTCCTCGGTGGCGGCGTCATCGGCGTCGAGTTCGCTTCCGTTTGGAAGTCCTTCGGCGTGGACGTCACCATCATTGAGGGCCTCCCCTCCCTCGTCCCCAACGAGGACGCCTCCATCGTCAAGAACCTTGAGCGTGCCTTCAAGAAGCGCGGCATCAAGTTCACCACCGGCATCTTCTTCCAGGGCGTGGAACAGAACGACGACGGCGTCAAGGTCACCTTGGTTGACGGCCAGACGTTCGAAGCCGACCTCCTGCTCGTGGCCGTTGGCCGCGGTCCGGTGACCGCCAACCTTGGCTACGAAGAAGCAGGCATCACCATCGACCGTGGCTTCGTCATCACCAACGAACGCCTCCACACCGGCGTTGGCAACATCTACGCCGTTGGCGACATCGTCCCTGGCGTCCAGCTCGCACACCGCGGCTACCAGCAGGGCATCTTCGTCGCCGAGGAAATCGCCGGCCTGAACCCGGCAATCGTCGAAGACATCAACATCCCCAAGGTCACCTACTGCGAGCCGGAAATCGCAACGGTGGGCTACACCGAAAAGGCCGCCAAGGAGAAGTTCGGCGACGACCAGGTGCAGACCCAGGAATACAACCTTGCCGGCAACGGCAAGAGCTCAATCCTCGGCACCGGTGGCATCGTCAAGCTTGTCCGCCAGAAGGATGGCCCCGTGGTGGGCATCCACATGATCGGCTCCCGGATGGGTGAGCAGATCGGTGAAGCCCAGCTCATCGTGAACTGGGAAGCCTACCCGGAGGACGTGGCCCAGCTGGTCCACGCCCACCCCACTCAGAACGAAAGCCTGGGCGAAGCCCACCTCGCCCTCGCGGGCAAGCCGCTCCACGGCTAAGTCTTTACCCAAGACAAACGGACAGGGTGCATGCGGCGGAATCCGCCGCATGCACTCTGTCCGGACCAGCAGAATTCATCCGCACAAAAGATCAATAAGGAGAACGGGGACGACATGTCTGAATCCGTTAACTTGCCCGCCCTCGGTGAGAGTGTCACCGAAGGAACCGTCACCCGCTGGCTCAAGCAGGTTGGTGACCGGGTAGAGATCGACGAGCCGTTGCTCGAGGTTTCCACCGACAAAGTAGACACCGAAATCCCTTCTCCGATCGCAGGCGTCATCGAAGAAATCCTCGTCGCTGAAGACGAGACCGCAGAGGTTGGCGCCCCCTTGGTACGCATCGGCGACGGCTCCGGCTCCGCCGCGCCAGCGGCTGAAGAAGCGCCGGCCGCCCAGGAAGCACCTGCGGCTGCCGAGCAGGCTGCCCCCGCCGAAGAAGCCCCCGCTGCGCCCGCTGCTGAGGAAGCCCCTGCTGAAGCTCCTGCGGCCTCCGGCGGCGAAGGCCACGAAGTAACCCTCCCCGCCTTGGGTGAAAGCGTTACCGAAGGCACCGTCACGCGCTGGCTCAAGGCTGTTGGCGACACCGTTGAGGTGGACGAGCCCCTTCTTGAGGTTTCCACTGACAAGGTCGATACCGAGATTCCTTCCCCGGTTGCAGGCACTTTGCAGGAAATCCGCGTCAACGAAGACGAAACCGCCGAGGTCGGATCGGTTCTCGCCGTCATCGGCTCCGGCGCTGCCGCGCCTGCTGCGGCTCCAGCGCCCGCCGCCCCCGCGGCTGAGGCTCCCGCAGCTGCTCCCGCTCCTGCGGCTGAAGCTCCCGCGCCGGCTACCGCTGCAGCGCCAGCTGCTCCTGCTGCCGCCTCCGCACCTGCGCCCGCTCCTGCTGCACAGGCTCCTTCTGCTGCACAGGCTCCTGCTGCACCGGCCGAAGCTGGCTCGTCCTCCGAGTCCGGCTACGTCACTCCCCTGGTACGCAAGCTGGCAAACCAGCAGGGCGTGGACATCGCTTCCGTGTCCGGCACCGGCGTCGGTGGCCGCATCCGTAAGCAGGATGTCCTTGCCGCAGCTGAAGCCAAGCAAGCCGCCGCAGCAGCGCCGGCCGCGGCCCCTGCTTCTGCTCCTGCCGCCAAAGCTGCGGCACCCGTTGTTGCCTCGTCCCTGCGTGGCACCACGGAGAAGGCTCCGCGTATCCGTCAGGTCATCGCCCGCCGTATGCGCGAGTCACTGGAAGTCTCCACCCAGCTGACCCAGGTGCACGAGGTCGACATGACCAAGATCGCCAAGCTCCGTCTGAAGGCCAAGAATTCGTTCCAGGCACAGAACGGTGTGAAGCTGACCTTCCTGCCGTTCATCGCCAAGGCCGTGGCGGAAGCACTGAAGCAGCACCCCAAGCTGAACGCTGCCTACGACGAGTCCAAGCAGGAAATCACCTACCACAACGCCGAGCACCTGGCTATTGCGGTAGACACCGACAAGGGCCTCCTGGTACCGGTGATCTCCGACGCCGGTAACCTCAACCTTGCCGGCCTGGCCGCTAAGATCGCGGACGTCGCAGGACGTACCCGCGATGGCAAGATCGGCCCCGACGAGCTGTCCGGCGGTACCTTCAGCATCACCAACATCGGTTCCGTTGGTGCCCTGTTCGACACCCCGATCATCAACCAGCCGCAGGTGGGCATCCTGGGTACGGGCGCAATCGTCAAGCGCGCCGTCGTGGTCGCCGACGAAAACGGCGACGATTCGATTGCCATTCGCTCCATGATGTACCTGTCGCTCACGTACGACCACCGCCTGGTGGACGGTGCGGACGCCGGCCGCTTCCTGCAAACCCTCAAGGCACGCCTTGAGGAAGGTGCTTTCGAAGCAGACCTTGGTCTGTAGCGCCAAGCACGTCTAGTCAACGGCAGGGCCGGCTCCGGGGCAACCCGGAGCCGGCCTTGCCGCGTTTAATTCCCCATACGTGGCTTTGGCGAACACATGCGGCTTTGGGGAACCCGCGTGGCATTGCTACAAGGCGTAGAACCAACTGGATAAGCTGGGGCCATGAGTATTCTCTTCAGCATTCTGGTGTTCTTGCACATCGTCGGCGCGGCCATGATTGTGGGCTACTGGATCGCCACCATCAAGACGCCCACCGTTCACCCCCGCCAGCGGGACGGCGCATTCCTGCAGCTGCTCACAGGCATCGCGATGATGGGTATCCTGCCACTGATGCCCGATGCCGATCCCAACTACTTCAAGCTCGGCATCAAGTTCGCGATCGGCGCGGCCGTTGCTGTCCTGGCAGTTATCGGTTCCCGCAAGGTCAAGAATGGCGAACCTGTCTCCACAGGGTTGGCCCACGGCGTTGGCGGACTGGCCTTGGTGAACATCGCCATCGCCACGATCTGGAACTGATCGCGCAGCAGAAGTAGCCGATCCGCCTTCGCCGGGCGGGTCGGCTGCTTTGTCCCGTGCTGGCCAGGGGTCACAATCCACTGACAGCGGAATGGCTGTGCAGCACGCGGGCCAAATCCATAGGATTGATCCGGTGGCAACCGCCGAAGGCTGGTTGCCGATTCACAACGACCCCAGAGGAGTGGACATGGCAGCAACACGCACCGCACACACGGTTTGGAACGGCAACCTGATTGAGGGCTCCGGCAACACGACCCTGGACAGCTCGGGCCTGGGCACGTTCGATGTCACCTGGAAGGCCCGCACGGAGCAGGCAGGCGGCAAGACGAGCCCCGAAGAACTGATCGCCGCAGCCCACTCCGCATGCTTCTCCATGGCTTTCAGCAACACCCTTGCGCAGGCAGGATTTACCGCGGAGGAAATTCAGACGCAGGCCGACGTCACTTTCGTTCCGGGCACCGGCATCACTGGCAGCCACCTGACCATGACCGCCAGGATTCCGGGCATCTCGGAAGAGGAGTTCCGCCGCATCTCCGAAGAAGCCAAGACCGGCTGCCCCGTTTCGGGTGCGCTTGCCAGCATTGAGATCACCCTGGACGCAACGCTCGCCGCATAGCCCAGGCAGGCTTCGCAGCACCAACACAGCATCACAGCAAAGGCCCCGCGGCCTCCCGGTCAGGGAAGGCTACGGGGCCTTACGCATTTTCATTGCACCACGAACTTGAAACGGCGCAGCTAGCCCTTTTGTGGACGGGCAGGCAACGGGGCTGGCCGCACCTGGCGATAACCTTCTCGCAACGGAGGTCGGTCAGTGGGTAGCTCCTGGATCATTTCCTTGAGCGCGCCAATGCCGTACTCAAGTTGCGGATCTGTGCCTGCTGCGTAGGCATGCGGCGGGAAGAGAACTTCGATGTCGGGTTCCACACCGCGGTTTTCAACATCCCAGCCGATCCCACCGCCAAACCATGTGGCATAGCGGGGCTGGGTCACCCCGGTACCATCAGCCAGCGCAAAGCGGTTGTCAATGCCCACCACTCCGCCCCAGGTCCGTACGCCGATGACTGGCCCGATGCCCCTCAGCTTGGACACTTGCGTGATGATGTCGCCATCGGACCCAGCAAATTCGTCGGCCAGGATAATCACGGGGCCCCGGGGAGCATGGTGCGGGTAAGTCCGCGGCTTCTCGCCACGCGGCATGCTCCAGCCAGTGACCTTCCGGCCAATGAGCTCGGCCACCAGTTGTGAGGTGTGCCCCCCACGGTTACGCCGGACGTCTACAATCAAGCCGTCCAAGGCGGTCTCTGTATCGAGGTCACGATGCAGCTGGGCCCACCCGTTGGCCATCATGTCCGGAATGTGCAGGTAACCGAACTTGTCGCCTGACGCCTCACGAACTGTGCGTCGATTGGCCCGGACCCAGTCCTGGTAGCGCAACCGCTCCTCGTCACGGATCGGAACCACGGCAACCCGTCGTTGGACACCCGCGGCCTCGCCATGTCCGGCGCCATTCAAAAGTGTCAATTCAACGGTGCGCCCCGCTGCGCCCACCAACTGCATGGCCGGCGTCAGCGCCGCGGAAAGCTCGACGCCGTCAATCGCCAGAAGGACGTCGCCCACCTTCGCATCCGCGCCGGGACGCGTTAACGGCGAGGTGGCCAATGGATCAGAAGACTCTCCAGCCAGGATTCTGGTTATTTCCCAGCCCTTGCTGCCGAGCTGCAACTCGGCCCCCAGTCTGCCTTGACCATTGCGGCCAGGTTCAGTCACCGGAAGAGGCCGCACATAGGCATGCGAGGTGCCCAGTTCGCCGTGGATCTCCCACAACAGGTCCACGAGGTCGTCGTGGGAACCGAGCCGGTCCACAATCGGACGGTAGCGTTTATAGACCGAATCCCAGTCCTGCCCGGCCATGTCCGGAGCCCAGAAGAAGTCCCTCTGCAGGCGCCATGCTTCGTCGAAGGCCTGGCCCCAGGCAGCCACGGGATCCAGGATCACGCGGATCCTGTTGAGATCCACTTTGACCAGTTCCCCGGATTCCTCGTCCACCTTAGTGTCTGACGGAATTGACATGATCTGCTTATCAAGGACATAGACCACCCTCTTGCGATCGCCCGACAACCGATAGCTGTCCACGGCGGCAAGGAGGGTGGATTCCTTGCGCTTGGCAAGGTCGAAGCGCACCAAGGACGGGGCAGTCTTCTTATCCTGCAGGGTGCCCTTCCCTTCGCCAGTGACACCCGACAGCTCAGTATCAAGCCACAGCAGCGCCCCGTCGCCTGCTGCGAGTGCGGAGTAGTTTCCCTGCGCCACAGGCACCGTGATGACACGGTGCGCAAGGCCATCTGCATCCACGCGCACAACTGGCGCGCCGCCGTCGTCGGGCTTTACTGTGGTGGCCGGCAGATCCTCAAGCTCGTCCACGGACGGCCCGAACGGGGACGGCGTATCAGCAGCCAAGGCCAGCAGGTACGGCTTGATGGGACTCGGGAAGGAAAGGTCGAACGAATGTCCGTCATAGACGGGGTCAAAGCTTCGGTTGGACAGGAAAGCCAGGAACTTCCCGTCCGGCGTGAACCGGGGTGATTCATCGCAGAAGCGTCCGTCAGTGGCATCGATGATGCCGGCGTCAGGTTCCGCGGGGCGGACCAACCGAAGCTTGCTGCGGGAACCGAACGACGTCACCGGCTCGGACCAGGCAAGCCACTGCGAATCAGAGGACCACGACAATTGTTCAACGCTGCCTTCGCCAATACTCACCAGACGCGTCAGTGTCCCGGTGGTCGTGTCAGCTACGAAAACGTCACCAAAAGCCGTGCCGATGGCCACCCAGCGACCATCAGGGCTGGCTTCCAGCGCGCTCGTCCTTGTAGGTGCAGGGAAGTCCAGGCGGAGGTCGTCCGCTTCCTCGACAGCTATGGGAGCGACAGGTACCCCAGTTCCCCCCACAGTGTCTGCTGAGGGGTGGGCATGAGCGGCTTCATCGGGGTTTTCCGCCGCAAGGTCCGTATTCGCGGCCTGGTTGGCTGACGCGTTCATGGAGGAACCTTGCGCCAGGACGTTCGTCGCAGAAACCGGTTTGGGGAGTTCGGCTTCACTGGAGACAACAGCCGGCTCCGCAGCCTTCGGCACGTCAACGACTCCGGACAAACGGGCGGCGATGCGCTTGACGTACAGGGCCTCCACTCCCCCGTGGTCGGCCACGTAGGCGATCCGGCCATCCGTCAAGGGGCGCGGAAGGCGGGCCCGGACACCCGGTGTCGCTTCGACCACCCGCGACGGCCCGTCCTTGTGGCGGAGCCAATGGATGGTGCCATGTGACTCAACGGCGCTGGCCGTTCCTGCAGTGTTCGGAAATACATCGCCCAAATGCGCAGACGCTTTCAGTGGTGCGGGGCGCCGTGCCGGCGATGCAGAGCCGAGCGTGATGTCCAGCTTCACGGCTTCAGCATCGGCGTCGAGTGAGGGCAGGATCCAGAGTTCACCAGCAGATTCGAAGATTATCCGCTGGCCATCCGTGCTGGCGTGCCGGACATAGAAATCTTCATGGTCAGTGTGACGGCGCAGTCCTGAGCCGTCGGGAAGCACTGAATAGAGGTTTCCGTAGCCTTCGTGGTCTGAAAGGAAGGCGATGCGTCCTTGGATCCACAGCGGGTCAGTCAGGTTGCCCTCAACCTCGGGGATCAAACGCTCGAACTCACCGTTGCCGTCAGCGTCAATCCACAACTTGCCTGCGGTGCCGCCCCGGTAACGTTTCCACCAAGCCGGCTCCCGGGAAAGGACGCTCGCCAGGACCACGGGCTTCTCGTCACCGATTTCCGGTCCGAACGCCACCGCCTCCACCGGCCCGAAAGGAAGTTCGACGGCGGCACCTCCGTCCAAGGGGAGGCTATAGGCGTACGTGTGGCGGCTCTCGGATTGCTGGAAGGCACTGGTGACGAGGACGTTTCCAGCCGGCGTGAAGCCCTTGACCCGGGTTGTGCTGTGTCCGAAGTAGCTCAGCTGCCTGTACCGGCCGCCGTCGACGTCCGCCGTGACAACCTCCGGTGCCGTACCAACAATGGCAGTCCACACGAGCCGTTTGCCATCGGGAGTGAAACGGGGATTCCTTGCCGGCAACTGCTGGGACGAAACACGCCATGCCCTGCCACCAGAGATGGGGGCGATCCAGATGTCGTCTTCGGCCACGAACGTGACCAGTTCGCCATGCACATGCGGGAAACGGAGGTAGCTGGAGGAGGTCATTGTTCGATCATAGTCAAGAGGCACGACGTCAAGAGGCACGCGCCCCGCGCTTCGCGCGGTGTTTCCGCCACATGCCGGGATCGTGGTGAGATGGGTCATGCGAATCGTTTTGTCGGGAGCCTCAGGCATGATTGGGACGGCTTTGTCCGCGCATTTGAGAAGTGAGGGCGATGAGGTCATCCGGCTGGTCCGGCGGCCTGCCATGGCAGCCGACGAAAGAACATGGGATCCAGCCACTGGAGTCTTGGACGAGGCATTCCTTGAGGGCGCAGACGCGGTGGTCAACTTGTCCGGCGCTGGAATCGGAGACCGGCCCTGGACCAAGCGAAGAATCAACATCCTTCGTGAGTCGCGTCTTCAGCCAACCCGCACACTGACTGCGGCGATGCGTCGCCTTGGCCAGCCAACCTTGTCCTTTGTCAGCCAGTCCGCGTCCGGCTATTACGGTGCCTCCCGGGACGGCGTGCTCCGTGAGGACTCCGGTCCAGGCGCGGGAGTGCTGGGTCCGCTGTGCGTCGAATGGGAGCATACGGCCAGAACCGCCCCATCCAGCGTAAGGGTAGTTACCCCCAGGACGGGCGTGGTTTTGAGCACTTCCGGCGGTGCGCTCGGCCCGATGCTTCCCCTGCTCAGGCTTGGGCTTGGCGGACCCTTCGGAAACGGGCGACAATTTTGGCCTTGGATCACGCTCGCCGACGAAGCCGCTGCACTCGCTTTCCTCCTCAAGTCCGATCTGGAAGGCGCAGTCAACGTGTGCGCCCCGGAAAGCGCAGACGTTAACGCCATTGTCGGGCGGCTGGCGAAAGCGTTCCACCGACCTGCCTTCGTCCGCGTCCCACGGCCTGCCCTGCGGCTTGTCCTTGGCCAACTTGCGGACGAACTCGTCCTAGCCAACCAAAGAATGGAACCAGCCAAGCTCGCCGCCGCTGGTTTTCACTGGCAACACCCGAGCCTCGACGAAGCCATGGCTTGGCTGACAAGCGGCTCTTCGCGCTGAATCGTCCAACCCACCGCAAGCAACCTCGTTGGCAGTACCGCTAGCCAGGACCAAGAATCTCGGAGATCTTCCATTGTCCAGTCGAACGGACAAGGACGAGACGCAACTCCTGGGGTTTCCCGGCCGCCTGGGACTTCACCAAGTGATCGGAGGCATCGCGCTCTTCGTAGCCAGAGGTCGTTGCGGTCAGGGCAATGACGGCCTGACCGGCCTCCAGCGTGCCGGTCACTGCCACGCCGCTCAGGCTCGTGGTGAGTCCGGCAAAGCGGATACCGGTGGCCCTTAATTGCTGCCCCAACGCGGCGTCTGCCGCTTCGGCAGGAGAGCCTGCTGCGTTGACGCTTGCAAGCAATTCGTGACGATCCAGACCCAGCGCCATGTCCCGTACAACCGAAAGCGCATATGCCGCCGTTACCGGATCCTCGGAGCCGAGCGCGTCCGAAAGCGCGTCCGGAAGCGAATCCGAAGGGGACCGACCGTCCACCACCGTTGTCCCTTCGGTTGCTACGGACGTCGAACCCGCTGCAGGCTCCTGGATTCCCAGCCAGGTGGCCCACCCAACCGCACCAGCCAGCACTCCCGCAGCCACTACGAATGCGACGCGGACGCTGGCACGTGGCCCACGCTGCAGTTGCCTTTTTCGCTTGCGGCGTTCGGGACGCGGAGTCATTGTTGTCCACAGTGCCCGGAGCTGCAAGACGGCACCGAACAGTCGGCTCCTTCGCCGTGGTCGCCCGCCGGCCTGCCGCCGGGTGATCAACTCAGGGATCACCGATGGGTGTACGGACCCGGCAAGATCCACTGGTTGTGCCGCGCCGCTGCGATAGATCGCAGTGCCCAACTCCCTGGCGGTAGGACGCGCCCGCGGATCAGGATCCAATCCCGCCTCAAGGGCAGCGGCGAGGCCTTTGGGTACATCGGGGACCAAAAGAGGAAGCGGTGGGCGATGCTTGGCGGGTTCCGGCGCCGCGCCAGTCAAGCAATACCACCCAAGCGCGGCTAACGAATAGACGTCCCGTTGCGGCTGCAGGGTTTCTTCTACTCCATCTCCGGTGAGCCGCGCAGCAACATAACCGTCCATGAAGCCAGCCGTGCCGACGTCGAGGCTTTGGTTCTCTTCCCCTACAACGCCCGCCACACCAAGGTCTGTCACCAGGGGCTTGCCTTGGGCGGTGAACAACACATTGCCCGGCGAAATATCCCCATGGGCCGTCCCCTCGGCATGGAGGTAGGACAACACCTGGGCAACAGGGGTCAGTATCGTCACGGTTTCCCCGACTCCAAGCTTGCGCCGGACGCCCACCAGGTTCGCAAGGGAACCTCCGGACGCATAGTCCATCACCAGGCCAAAACTGCCCCGGCGCCCGCCACCCAACTCCACCACGTCGTGAATCCGGATAAGGTGCTCGTGCTTAAGCCTGGACAGGATCCGAACCTCACGGAGGGCACTTTCGTGGCCCGGTGCCGCCAGCCCCCGGGACTCCTTGCCCGGCTTGGCTGTGACGCACTTGATGGCGAAGCGAGCGCCGTCCTTGTCCCTGCTGGCAAGCCAGACTATCGAGGAGCCACCCGTTCCCAGTGGACGTGATGGCGTGTATCCCGGAATGTGCGGGACCAAGGCGGCAGAAGCATCCGTAGTTTCCATATCCAAGGTCTACCGGATGATCGGATTTCCCGCAGAAGTTATCCACAGGCACTGCCAGGCCGCGACGCCGGACGGCCACGATGACGCATGCGACTGAGAGGTTCACCACAAAATCATGGTGAGTGACGTGCTGGGTCTAAGCTTGAACCCATGACTCTTGAGTTTTCACAACTGGGTCTTGCCCCGGATTTCGTTGATTACATGCAGGGCTGGGACCTACAGCGCGAAATCCACAACAAAGTTGTTGCCGGCGAGAAAAACAGCACCGTACTGCTCCTCGAGCACGCCGCCGTGTACACGGCAGGCAAGCTCACCGAAGACCACGAGCGCCCCTTTGACGGCACGCCCGTGGTTCCCGTGGATCGCGGTGGTAAGTTGACGTGGCACGGCCCCGGACAACTCATCGCCTATCCGATCCTCAAGCTCAAGAACCGCGCAGGAATCCGGGACTACGTCGAGCGACTCGAAGCCACCATGATCGCCGTCATGACGGACTACGGGATCCCCGCAGTCACCGTGAAGGGCCGGGCCGGCGTATGGATCCTCGCCGATGACAAGGGACCGGACCGCAAGATCGCAGCGATCGGCATCCGGGTCCTGGACGGCGTCACCATGCATGGTGTGGCCATTAACTGCAGCAACGACCTTGCGCCATATGCGCAGATCATCGCGTGCGGCATCACCGACGCCAGCGTCACCACCATGTCGCTGGAAACCGGCCGGACCATCAACCCGGCTGACATCGTTGACCGCTTCGTGGAAGAGTTCCGCAAGCATGAAGAAGCACTCGTTTCCACCCCAGAAGGAGCACTCCAGTGACCCTGGCACCTGAAGGCCGTAAGTTGCTGCGCGTTGAGCAGCGCAACTCGGCTGTCCCGGTTGAACGCAAGCCCGAGTGGATCAAGGCCAAGGTCCAGATGGGGCCGGAGTTCGTCGGGCTGAAGAACCTGGTGAAGAAGGAAGGCCTGCACACCGTGTGTGAGGAGGCCGGCTGCCCGAACATTTTCGAGTGCTGGGAAGACAAGGAAGCGACGTTCCTGATCGGCGGGTCCGAATGCACGCGGCGCTGTGATTTCTGCCAGATCGATACCGGCAAACCTTCCCCGGTGGACATGTTCGAACCCACCAAGGTGGCCCGGAGTGTCCAGGCCATGCAGCTGCGCTACGCCACGGTGACCGGTGTGGCCCGTGATGACCTCGCCGACGAGGGCGTGTGGCTGTACGCCGAAACGGTCCGCAAGATCCACGAACTGAACCCGGGCACCGGGGTGGAGCTGCTGATCCCGGACTTCTCCGGCAAACCCGAACACATCAAGGCGATCTGCGATTCCAAGCCCGAGGTGTTCGCGCACAACGTGGAGACCGTGCCGCGGATCTTCAAGCGGATCCGCCCGGCGTTCCGGTACGAACGGTCCCTGGATGTCATCACCCAGGGCCGGGACCTGGGCATGGTGACCAAGTCCAACCTGATCCTGGGCATGGGCGAAACCCGCGAGGAAATCTCCGAAGCGCTGCGGGACCTGCACGCCGCAGGGTGTGACCTGATCACGATCACCCAGTACCTGCGCCCGTCCGAACGGCACCTGCCCGTGGACCGGTGGGTCAAGCCGCAGGAGTTCGTGGACCTCCAGCACGAGGCCGAGGAGATCGGCTTCCTCGGCGTGATGTCGGGGCCCCTGGTCCGTTCCTCGTACCGTGCCGGGCGTTTGTGGGCCACCGCGATGCGCAAGAAGGGCTGGGAAATCCCCGCAGCCCTGGCCCACATCGAGTCCTCCGGCACCACCCGCCAGGAAGCCTCCACCATCCTCGCCGCACACGCCTAAGCCCACAGCAAAAGGCATCTCAGCAGCAGCACCAGCGAGTAGTACCGAAGGGCCGGATGCCGTGCGTAATGGCGTCCGGCCCTTCGGCGTCCATCACGTAGAATTAAGGCACTATGGCGAATTCCTCTGATTCCAGCAAATCGACCCCCTCGGCCGACGCCCCCAAGCGTGGGCTGTTCCAGCGCAAGCCCAAAGAAGCCAAGGCCAAGAAGCCGAGCCAGCTGAAGCAGATCGCTGAAGTCTTCAAGATGACGCGGCGCAATGATCCACAGGTCGTGTGGATCATGTTGCTGGCGTTCCTGGCGGTAGTTGCCGTCGCCTTCCTCATCGGATTCCTCCTGGAAAACTGGGTCACCGGCCTAATCATCGGTATTCCGCTGGGTCTTCTGGCCGCCGTTTTTATCCTCTCCCGTCGCGCAGAGAAGGCTGCCTTCGCGCAGATCGAGAACCAGCCGGGTGCTTCCGGCGCGGCCTTGGGCACTCTTCGCCGTGGCTGGGTCACCCAGGATCAGCCTGTCGCGGTTAACCCGCGCACCCAGGACGCCGTGTTCATGGCAATTGGTCGTCCAGGCGTGGTTTTGGTCAGCGAAGGCCCCACGCACCGGGTTAAGCCGTTGGTGGAAGCTGAGCGCAAGCGCCTCACGCGCATCCTGCCCAACGTCACCATCCACGTTCTGGAATCCGGTCGCGGTGAGGGCCAGGTACCTTTGAACAAACTCGCCAAGACCATGGGCAAGATGAAGAACGAACTCACCAAGGTGGAGGTCAACGCTGTGTCCAAGCGCATCAACTCCCTTGGTACCCGCCTGCCGATCCCCAAGGGCATCGACCCCTACAAGGCCCGCCCGGACCGCAAGGCCGCACGCGGACGCTGATTGTCTGTAGCCGTTGATTGTCCATAACGAAAACCGCCCCTGTCTCGTGAGAGACGGGGGCGGTTTTCCTTATGGACCCTACATCCGAATCAGGATGGTATTCATGGCTTTATCGTGAAGTCCACGCTGGTCGGGGTCAAAGATGACGGCAGGGATAACCAGGCACAGGAGCAAGGTACGCACTACAGCGGCAAGGGGGCCTGCCGGACCTCCGCCCAAGCGGACCACATGAATACCGGCAATTCTGTGTCCGATGCTGTAGCCCAGGGTGCCGATCAGCAGAATCTGTTCCACGGCAAAGACTGCGAGCGTCGCCCACTGGTTGCCGCCGAATGCGAAGTTGCTGATGACCAGGGCAATTGTCCAGTCGATCACAATGCCCAGGATCCGGCGTCCAGCCCTCGCCATCGAGCCTGGTCCGGCCTCAGGAAGGCCGAGTCTCTCGCCCGGATATTTGGAGATGCCGGAAGTGTCCGGCCCGCTCAGCCAAGAGCCTATGTCTTTTCGATCAACCACCCTCCAAGCCTAACGGCTGGCGGACGGATGGTCCGACGTCGGAGGCCGCCTTTCGTGCCTGCGGCTGGGCAGACATAGCGCCAAAGTGTTCGCCCACTGGACCCGCGTAGACCTGGCACCGGAAAGCCGACTACCGTTTACACAACAGATGATTCTGTAACCTGCCCGAAACAATACTGACACTCCCGGGAAATCCCATCTCTCTAGGGTGGTATGAGTTGCTAGCCACCGCGGCAAGGGGAATTTTTTGTGTCTCCGGGCCTCCGGCATGGGCTGGCCCACGCGGCCTTCCGGGCCTGTTACTTGATATGCATAAGGAGCATAGATGTTCAAGACTGCGGACGAAGTCCTCAAGTTCATCAAAGACGAAGACGTCAAATTCGTCGATATCCGCTTCACCGACCTTCCGGGCGTCCAGCAGCACTTCAACGTGCCGGCGAAGAGCGTAGACCTCGACTTCTTCGTGAACGGTCAACTCTTCGACGGATCTTCCATCCGCGGCTTCCAGGGCATCGCTGAGTCCGACATGCAGCTCATCCCGGATGTGACCTCGGCTTTCATCGACACATTCCGCATCGAGAAGACGCTTGCACTGAACTTCTCCATCGTGAACCCCCGTACGGGCGACCCCTACCACCGCGATCCCCGCGGCGTGGCAGAGAAGGCTGAAGCGTACCTGGCTTCCACCGGCATCGCCGACACCGCGTTCTTTGCTCCCGAAGCCGAGTTCTTCGTCTTCGACAACATCCAGTACCAGTCCTCGCCGCAGGGCAGCTTCTACAAGATTGATTCCGAGGAAGCCCACTGGAACACCGGCCGCAAGGAAGAGGGTGGAAACCTCGGCTACAAGACCCCCGTCAAGGGCGGTTACTTCCCGGTTTCCCCCACCGACAAGCAGGCTGACCTCCGCGACGCCATGTGCGTTGAGCTGGACAAGGCCGGCCTCGAGGTCGAGCGCTCCCACCACGAAGTTGGCTCCGCCGGCCAGGCAGAGATCAACTACAAGTTCACCACGCTGACCGCAGCTGCTGACGACCTCCAGAAGTTCAAGTACGTCATCAAGAACACTGCAGACGCATGGGGCAAGTCCGTCACCTTCATGCCGAAGCCGGTCTTCGGTGACAACGGCTCGGGCATGCACTGCCACCAGTCGCTGTGGAGCAATGGCGACCCGCTGTTCTACGACGAGAAGGGCTACGCTGGCCTCTCCGACACCGCTCGCTGGTACATCGGCGGCCTGCTGAAGCACTCCTCCGCAGTCCTCGCGTTTACCAACCCGACGGTTAACTCCTACCGCCGCCTGGTCAAGGGCTTCGAGGCTCCGGTCAACATGGTGTACTCGCAGGGCAACCGCTCTGCTGGTATCCGTATCCCGATCACGGGTTCCAACCCGAAGGCCAAGCGCATCGAATTCCGCGCTCCGGACCCCTCGTCCAACCCGTACCTGGCGTTTGCTGCCCAGCTGATGGCCGGCATTGACGGCATCCGCAACCGCATCGAACCGCCGGCTCCCATCGACAAGGACCTCTACGAGCTCCCGGCCGAGGAAGCCAAGGACATCCCCAAGGCTCCGGGTTCCCTCGAAGAGGCCCTCGAAGCCCTGCGCGAGGACAACGAGTTCCTGCAGGCTGGCGGCGTCTTCACCCAGGACCTGATCGATACCTGGATTGAATACAAGTACGAGAATGAGATTCGCCCGCTGTCACTGCGCCCGAACCCGTACGAGTTCGAGCTCTACTACGGCGTCTAGCAACACCGGCGGCTAAACCAGGTTTAGTCCACAGGGATCCCCCGGATTCCCGAGAGAGAAGGGCCGGCAACAGGCTAATACCTGTTGCCGGCCCTTCTTTGTTGGCCGCCGATGGCGTTTGGAGGCCGCAAAATGCCCGCAACGCTATGGCGTCCTGCTGTCTACTCGGATTCCTTGCCCTGATCCCGGTCGCGGATGTTCTTTCCGAACTCGTCCAGTTTCTCCCTGACGGCCTTTGCGGCGTCTGAAAGGCCTTTTTCTGCGCTGCTCAGGGGATCCAGTTGGAGGTAGACGTGCTGATCAATCGGGAGGTCGTACTCATCCTTCAGATGCGTGCCGCCGGAGACGCCATCAAGCGATAGGTATACAAGCGCCTCGGTCCTTGCGATGCCCGCGATCGTCCCGAAGACAACCGTGAAATCGTTGGGTTGAAAGCTAATGGACTGACCCACGTGGCGGCGATCCAACTCTCCAGCAGGAATGGCCTTCTCAAACGAACTTCCGTTGTATTCCATGTACTTCTCCTAAGGCATCGAGAGTAGTTACGGAACGAGTCTATAAGCGTTGCCAACGGACGAGCCAGCACCTTGGCCTAAGGTCTTTAGTGCCCGGTTTTCGGGACTTCTCCGGGTTTCTGCGGGGCTGCGCACTCCACGCAAAAAACCCGATCGGTTTCTTCACCGCAGCACTGACAGCGGTGAATCAGTGCCGCTTGTTCAATCACATAGGCTGTCATAGCAAATATGCTGCCCAACAGGAGTACCTGAGGACACGAGTAGTGTGTACTCGTCTTTTAGGCCGCGAGCACAGGTACTACTTGGTTTCGAAAAGGCCCAGCCCCTCCGGGCCAGCAGCAGGGGCAGCAGCAGCCATCAGTGAAAGGCCTTGCGCTCCCCCGTCAGCTTGTCCCGATTCGGCGTCGGCAAACGTTGCGAAACAACGTCGGCACGCATAGACATCGCCACGGCCATGCCGGGAAGACCAGTGCGGCCCCGCCTGCTCACAGCGGAAGCACGACGCATCTGAGAAGAGTGCACCCTCCGAATCCCGCCTGACTGTCACGCGAGAATCCTAAGGGACACCGGGCCCGGACGAACAGACCCCATGGGCGGCGCCGTTCCCCCGGACTGGTCCTACTGCTTCCCGTACTTCTTGTGTACCGCCTGCTTCGTAACACCGAGGCAAAGTGCGATTGCTTCCCACGACAAACCGGCCTGCCTGGCTGCACGCGCCAGGGAAGCCTCAGCCCTGCCAACTTCCTTGTGAAGTTCAGCTATGGCATACAGCGCCTCCGCGGGCCCCATGCCGTCCATTGATCCAACAAGGGTTTTCATTCTGTCCACCTCCATGGCGTCAACCATAGTTGACGCCATGGTCTTCGTCAACCTATGTTGACGGTAACTCTCGAGACCTAAGCGCCCTCAAAGGCCCTGTACATAATGCGCTGCGGACCGGAGTTGCCGCCGAGGTAGCGCCCGGATTCCACAAAGCCCGCCTTTGCATAAGCCGAGAGGCCTGCAAGGTTGCGTTCATTGACGGAAAGCACGACGCCGGCCTGGCCGCCACCCTGCCTGGCCGTCAGTTTGCGGGCTTCCTCCACTGCAGCCTTTGCGGCGAGGGTGCCGAGGCCCTGCCCTTGGGATTTCGAGTCGATAAGGAATCCCCGAAGGAGCCAGACGGAATCGTCATCCTGCCATCCCGCAAGGCGCGCCGCTCCGCATTGCAGGGTCAGGACTCCCACGCCCAGTCCTCCAGCTTCAATCACGTAGGGGAACCGGGATTCCTCTTCGAGGCTCACCAGCATCATGCGCAGGGGGTCGCCGACAAAATCACGCTGGGCTGGCTCCACCGCCATTTCCGCCACTGCGCCCAACTGGATGGCGCGCGCGTCATCGTCCAGCAGCTTGAGGGCTATGAGCCAGATCATCGCGCCGTGATCATTCTCGATTAAAAATCCTTCATTCGAGTCATAATCGAGCATTCCGGGACCTCTCACACTTATGGTTGATCCAAGAGATTCCTACGACTAAAGGAACCACCCCGATGCCCCAGCCTAACGTCATCCTGATCTGCGTGGACGAGTGGAGGGGCGACTGCTTATCCGCGGAAGGCCACCCTTATATGGAGACTCCCCACCTCGATGAACTGGCCAGGAACGGGGTCAGGTTCTCCAAGGGTTACTCTGCAACGCCATCGTGCGTGCCCGCGCGCGTTGCCCTCTTCACCGGCCAATCGCAGGAGCGGCACGGGCGCGTTGGCTACAACGACGGCGTTCCTTTCCATGCCGCACACCCGTTGACAATTCAGGACGAGTTCCGGAAGGCCGGTTACCATACCCAGGCCATTGGAAAGATGCATGTTTGGCCGGAGCGTTCCAGGCTTGGATTCGACGATGTCATCCTCCACGATGGCTTTCTGCACCATGCCCGGCGTAACCACCAGCAGCACTTCGCCATGTTCGACGACTATGTCCCTTGGCTGCGGAGACAACCTGGAATGGGACCGGACGCTGACTACTTTGACCATGGCGTGAACTGCAATTCACTGGTCGCGCGCCCTTGGGATAAGGCTGAGAACCTTCACCCGACGCACTGGATCGGATCACAAGCCATCGAGTGGATGCACCGGCGCGATCCCGTGAAGCCGTTCTTCCTCTACCTGTCCTTCCATCGTCCGCACCCACCGTACGATCCGCCGTCGTGGGCGTTCGATCAGTACCTCAACATTCCTGCCTATGAGCCGGTGGAAGGGAACTGGGAGCATCACTGGGATGAGCACAGGCAGGACGGCAACTACCAAGCAAGCATTGGCAACATTCCGGACCGCGTTGTCCATCGGGCCCGCGCGGGCTACTACGGCCTGATGGCGCAAATCGACCTCCAAATCAACCGGATCAAGGAGTCCTTGGTTGACTTCGGGCTCTACGAGGATACTGTCATAGCCTTTACCAGCGATCACGGCGAGATGATGGGTGATCACCACATGTTCCGAAAGGCAGTGCCCTATGAAGGTTCTGCCAGAGTGCCTTTCATCATCGCCAACGCAGCGTCAGCACAGGACTCGGCCCGTGGAGCAGTAGTGGACCACGTTGTCGAGCTCCGGGACATCATGCCCACGCTCCTGGACCTCGCAGGGCTGCCGATACCGGAATCTGTGGATGGGAAGTCCCTGGCGCCCATCGTGCGCGGCCAGAGCACAGAAGCGGTCCGCGGTGTTCTGCATGGAGAGCACCTTTACTGGGGCCAAAACCTGCACTGGCTGACCGATGGCCGCCACAAGTATATTTGGGGTTCCGGCAAGGGCACCGAGGAACTGTTCAACCTCGACGACGACCCCCAGGAATGCGCGAACCTCGCCGGGGACGAGGCACACCAAGCCACACTTGAGCACTGGCGCGGCCTTATGGTGGAAACATTGCGGGAACGGGAAGAGGGCTTCGTGATGGACGGCAAACTCGTGCCTGGGGCACAGGTAGTCGCAATGCTGCGGCACGTCCGTGAGGCGGTGGCAGCCGCTGGAGCCGAAAAATGACACAAGTGGACTTCAGCAGTGGCCAAGCCCTGGCCCGGCTGGCCTCAATTGCCGTAGAACTCCTTTTCGAAGACGGCCCGGGCCCGGCGGCTGAGTCGCAGGTAGTCCTCCTCGAACTGTCCTGCAGTTCCGGGCGCATAGCCACACCAACGTGCCACCGCTTCAAGGTCCCTACGGGACGATGGAAGTACGTCCGATGCCCGGCCGGTCACAATGACGTTCGCCGACCGGATGCGGCTGGCGAGCTTCCAGGCCTCCCGTAAGAGCCCGGCGTCGTCCTTGCCCACAAGCCCAAGTTTCTCGGCGGCGGCAAGTGCCTCCAGAGTCGACGTGGTCCGCAGCCCGGGGTGCTTGCCCGCGTGCTGCAGCTGGATGAGCTGGACAAGCCATTCAACATCGCTCAATCCACCGCGGCCAAGTTTCACGTGGCGGGCCGGATCTGCGCCGCGAGGCAGCCGCTCCGATTCCACCCGGGCCTTGATGCGCCTGATTTCCCTGACGTCCTGTTCAGAGAGTTCAGCCGGGTAGCGGATGGGATCGATGAGCTGAAGGAAGTCTTCTGCCAATTCGTCCGAGCCGGCCATGGGACGCGCACGCAACAGCGCCTGCGCCTCCCAAATCAGGGACCACCGCCGGTAGTACTCGGCATAGGACTCCAACGACCGGACCATAGCACCGTTCTTGCCTTCGGGTCGCAGATCCGCGTCCACCATCAATACCCGTTCTGCCATGATTGCGGGCTTGAGCGGCTGGGTCAGAAGGCTGGATACTTTGGCGACAATCGCCGTCGCCTGCTCCTGGGCTTCCTCATCCGTGAATCCGGGCCGGGCACGGTGAACATACATGACGTCCGCGTCTGAGCCGTAGCCGATCTCACGGCCACCCTGCCTGCCCATCGCTACGACCAGGACCTCGGTTTTCAAAGGTTCCGATTGGGTAGCAATGGCTTCTGCCACATGCAAGGCTCCAAGCACGGCCGCGCGGTCTGTCTCGGCCAACGCCAATCCCACGGCATCCTGGTCAAGCAATCCGGCGCTGTCAGCAATCGCGGTCCGCAGTATCTCCCGGCGACGGATCAACCTGATGAGGCGCATGGCACTTTCCGGATCCGGGTGCCGGGATAGTTTGGACCGGATTTCCTGCCATTGTGCCTCGAAGGGGATCGGCGCGAGATCCTTGTCGCTGCCAAGCCAGGCCACGGACTCCGGCGAGACTTCCAAGAGATCTGAAATGAGCCGGGAATTGGCAAGCACCTGGCAGAGGCGCTCAGCTGCCGCTTGCGAATCGCGAAGCATGCCCAAATACCAGTGCGTGGTCCCCAAGGCCTCGCTGACCCGTCGGAATGCCAGTAGGCCCGCGTCCGGATCCACGCCCTCGGCAAGCCAGCCAAGGAGAATGGGCAGCAGTTGCCGCTGAAGTGCCGCACGCCGGCTGACACCGGCCGTCAGCGCCTCAATGTGCCGCATTGCGCCCTTGGGATCCAGGTAGCCAAGGGCAGCAAGACGGCCTTGGGCTGCTTCCGGGCTCAGTTTGGCGTCTTCGCTGCTGAGTTTCGCCGCGGTATTGAGCAGGGGCCGGTAGAAAATACGCTCGTGCAGCTCCCGCACGGACCGCTTGGTCTTCTGCCAGGTTGCCATCAGCTGGTCAGGATGTGGGCGTTCCAGGGAAAACGGACCCAGGACAGCCTTGGCCAGCACACGCTGCGCATCCTCCGCCACGGGCATGAGGTGGGTCCGTCGTAACTGAAATAACTGAATCCGGTGTTCCAGGAGCCGAAGATACCGGTAGGCGTTGTCGAACCCTGCAGCGTCGATGCGTCCGATGTAGCCGCCCGCGGACAACGCGGCAATGGCCGAGGTCGTGTCCCGGCAGCGAAGCGACTCGTCCGATTTGCCATGAACAAGCTGCAACAACTGCACAGTGAATTCGACGTCGCGCAGGCCGCCACGCCCCAGTTTGATCTGCCGCTGTTCCTCGGCTGCCGGAATGTAATCAGTGACCCGACGCCTCATGGCCTGGACGGACTCAACAAAGCCATCGCGTCCGGCGGAGGCCCACACGAGTGGTTCCACTGCCTTTTCATACCGCTGGCCCAGTTCACGGTCACCCGCAATCGTCCGCGCCTTCAGCAATGCCTGGAATTCCCAGCTCTCAGCCCATCGGGCGTAGTAGCTCAAGTGTGAGGCGAGGGTCCGCACCAACGGCCCTGATTTCCCTTCCGGGCGAAGATTGGGGTCCACTTCCCACAAGCCCGGTTCAGGCGCCGACGAGGAAATCGCCCGCGAGATTCCGGATGCCAAGGCGGTGCCGATGGTCGCGGCGCGGGCGTCGTCCAGCTCCTCCGCCTCGATAACGTAAATGACATCGACGTCGGAAATGTAGTTAAGCTCGCGGGCACCACATTTGCCCATGCCGATGACTGCGAGCCCGACGTCGGCCACCTCCGAGGCGTCGAACTGTGCAGCCGCCTCGGCCCTGGAAACGGCCAGTGCAGCTTCAATGGCAGCACCGGCGAGGTCTGCCAGCTCTGCACCCACGGCAGGCATGAAGTCTTGCGGCGACGCCGCACAGAGGTCCTTGATGGCCAGCTCTGTTAGCCCGCGGCGGTACGCCGTCCGCAACGCCGCATACGCCGGAAGCCCGGTCAACCCCGCCACGGGGCGCTGCGCCCCTGGCTCGGCCTTGACCGAGCGAAGGAGCAGGGACCTGAGCTCTTCGCTTGATGTCGGGAGCGGCTCCGGGCTTACCCGCGCGTCAAAGACGTCCAGATGCTCCGGCCTGCGCATGAGGAACTCCCCCAGCGCCTCCGATGCCCCCAACAGCCGGTACAGGGATTCGCTCGTGTCCGGATCCGCGGCGGCCAACTTCTTGAGGCCAGGATTCTTCTCAATCAACCGGACCAGTGACTGCAGCGCGGTATCCGGGCTCGCCGCCAAGGAGAGCCCGGCGAACAGGGCATCTTGTTCGATGCCTTCCAACTCCGGGGCAGCAAGAAACCGCTCGCCCTTTTCCAGGTCATTAAATCCGGCTGAGATGAGCCGACGTGCAAGGCTCATTGGCCCTGCCTACAGAATGCCGAGGTTGCGCTGCAGCTCGTACGGCGTGACCTGGAGGCGGTAGTCCTGCCATTCGGCGCGCTTGTTGCGCAGGAAGTGTTCGAAGACCTGCTCACCCAGGATCTGGGCTACAAGCTCGGACTCCTCCATTGCCCGGATGGCGTCGTGAAGGCTGGCAGGCAACGGGGCGTGGCCCATGGCTTTGCGCTCGGCCGTGGTCAGCGACCAGACGTCGTCTTCGGCAGCTGCCGGAAGTTCGTAGCCCTCCTCGATGCCCTTCAAACCGGCACCCAAAAGGACGGCATAGGCCAAGTAAGGGTTGGTGGCGGAATCGATGCCGCGGTATTCGATGCGCGCCGACTGGCCCTTGCCGGGCTTGTACAACGGAACGCGTACCAGCGCGGAGCGGTTGTTGTGGCCCCAGCTCAGATAGCTCGGTGCTTCACCGCCGCCCCAGAGGCGCTTGTACGAGTTCACGAACTGGTTGGTGACGGCGGTGAATTCGGGAGCGTGCTTGAGGATACCGGCGATGAATTGGCGGGCAGTCTTGGACAGCTGGAACTCAGCGCCGGCCTCGAAGAATGCGTTGGTGTCGCCCTCGAAGAGTGAGAAGTGTGTGTGCATGCCGGAGCCGGGGTGGTCAGTGAACGGCTTGGGCATGAACGTTGCATACGTCCCCTGCTGCAGGGCAACTTCCTTGATGACCGTGCGGAACGTCATGATGTTGTCCGCAGTCTGCAGGGCATCCGCGTACCGGAGGTCAATCTCGTTCTGGCCCGGGCCGCCCTCGTGGTGGCTGAACTCCACCGAGATACCCACCGATTCCAGCATGGTGACTGCGGTACGGCGGAAGTCCTGGGCCACACCACCCGGGACGTGGTCGAAGTAGCCGCCTTCATCAACGGGAACCGGCGAACCGTTGGGGCCAAGGTCCTTTGACTTCAGCAGGTAGAACTCAATTTCAGGATGCGTGTAGCAGGTAAAACCCATATCCGCCGCTTTTGCAAGGGTCCGTTTGAGGACGTTGCGGGGATCCGCTGCCGACGGTTCGCCGTCCGGCGTCAGGATGTCGCAGAACATCCTGGATGTTTGTTCGGTCTCGCCGCGCCAGGGCAGGATCTGGAAAGTGGAGGGGTCCGGCTGTGCCAGCATGTCCGACTCAAACACCCGTGCAAGGCCCTCGATCGCTGAACCATCAAATCCCAGGCCTTCTTCGAAGGCGCCTTCAACTTCGGCGGGCGCAAGAGCCACAGATTTCAGGGAACCCACGACGTCGGTGAACCACAAGCGTACGAAGCGCACGTCACGCTCTTCGATCGTCCGCAGAACGAACTCTTGCTGGCGGTCCATAGGGCCTCTTTTCCGGTTCGGTGTCCATGCCGCGGTTCCCATCATTGAAGCCGCGGCAGCTCAGACTTCACTCTACTAAGCATTCGGTGGGATTGCCGCCGCAGTAGCCCCGCGTAACACAGCGTTTACAAATGGTGACCCTTGGCACACTGCTGGCAGGCGCCGTCGGCACGGCTTAGGCTCTATCCATGGCCCCAAGCAACCTTCCTGAGTCCACCACGCCCGCCGAAGTTACCGCTCCTTACGGCACCGGTCCCGCAGCGGCGGTCCAGGCACCGTCAACAGGCGGTAAGAAGCCGGTCAGCAGGGTGCGCATACATCACCTTCAGCAGGCCAAGGACAACGGCGAGCACTTCGCAATGCTCACTGCCTACGAGCAATACACCGCTGAAATCTTTGACCAAGCTGGTATCGAAGTCCTCCTGGTGGGCGATTCTGCCTCCAACAACGTCTTCGGCAATGAAACCAGCCTTCCCGTCACTGTGGACGAACTGCTGCCACTGTGCCGCGCGGTCAGCCGTTCCGCCAAGCGTGCCTTGATCCTGGCGGACCTGCCCTTTGGCAGCTACGAGGTCTCAACCGAGCAGGCAGTGGCCACCGGCGTCCGCTTCCTCAAGGAAGGATTGGCCCACGCCGTCAAGATCGAAGGCTCCGCCTACTATGCCGAGACCGTGAAGGCCATGGTCCAGGCAGGCATTCCCGTCATGGCCCACATTGGATTCACACCCCAGAGTGAACATTCCCTGGGTGGCTACCGGGTCCAAGGCCGGGGTGATGATGCCCAGCGACTGATCGAGGACGCAGTCGCCTTGCAGGACGCCGGCGCTTTCAGCGTCCTTATGGAAATGGTGCCCGCGGAGACCGCTGCCGCCGTCGACGCAGCGTTGCGCGTGCCGACCGTAGGCATCGGAGCCGGCAAGAGCACAACGGGCCAGGTGCTGGTCTGGCAGGACATGGCCGGACTGCGGGGCGGCAAGATGGCGAAGTTCGTCAAGCAGTATGCAGACCTGCGCACCACACTGACGGATGCCGCCGCCGCCTTTGGAAACGACGTCAGGTCCGGGCAATTCCCCGGACCTGAGCATTCCTTCTAGTCGTCGTCCTGGGCCTCCCAGGCATCGTTGCGTTGCTTGACCTTTTCCAACGCGTGCTCGGCTTCTTCCCTGGTCTTGTATGGGCCAATCAGCTGTGTCCAATCGGACAGGGCGTCCTCTTCGACCTCATGCGTCTTGACGTTGTACCAGTACTCCGTCACGTCTCCTCCTCGTCCCGTGGGCCCTCCGACGCGTAACGTTGGCGCAGTCACGTGGACCCGGCCGCTCTTTGTTACTTACGTCTCTTGAGTGCCTTATATGATCAATCTATGCCTTCTCTTGCTTCGACCGCACCCATCGGCACGCTCACTCCGGGAATCATCAGCCCTGAACGGCCTGTCCCGGCGTCGATCCCCCGCCCCGAGTACGTCGGCAAGAAGGCGCCCAGCAAATTCACCGGCTCCGAGGTGAAGTCAGCTGAGACCATCGAGAAGATCCGCATCGCCAGCAGGATCGCTGCGCAGGCCATCGTTGAAGTTGGCAAGCACATCCAGCCCGGCGTTACTACAGACCAGCTGGACAAGGTTGGCCATGAGTTCCTTCTGGACCACAATGCCTACCCGTCCACACTGGGCTACCGCGGCTTCCCGAAGTCTCTCTGCTCGTCCCTGAACGAAGTCATTTGCCACGGCATCCCCGATTCCACGGTGGTTCAGGATGGCGACATCCTGAACATTGACATCACCGCATTCATCGGCGGAGTGCATGGAGATACCAATTACACTTTCCTGGTTGGCGACGTGGACGAGGAGTCCCGTTTGCTGGTTGAGCGTACGCAGGAGTCGCTCAACCGGGCCATCAAGGCCGTGGCCCCGGGCCGCGAAATCAACGTAATCGGCCGTGCGATCCAGTCCTACGCCAAGCGCTTCGGCTATGGCGTGGTGCGGGACTTCACTGGCCACGGTGTCGGTGAGGCATTCCACACGGGCCTCATCATTCCGCATTACGACGCAGCCCCGGCGTACAACACCGTGATCGAGGCAGGCATGGTCTTCACTATCGAACCCATGCTGACCCTTGGCACGATCGAATGGGACATGTGGTCCGACGACTGGACGGTTGTAACCAGGGACCACAAGCGCACGGCCCAATTCGAGCACACCCTGCTGGTCACTGAGACCGGCGCGGAAATCCTGACCCTTCCCTAAGCTGTCCGGAAGGTCAATCGCAGCCCCCGGGCGGCTGCGCCATGCCCACCCCTCCTGCCATGATCGGAATTGCATTGTCCAAGAAGGATGAGAAGACCCACAAGAACGCCCCGCTGATCGGAATCGACATCGGTGGCACAGGCATCAAAGGCGGCATCGTCGACCTGAAGAAGGGCAAGCTGATCGGCGAACGCTTCCGTGTTCCCACGCCGCAGCCGGCTACCCCCGAGGCAGTAGCCGAAGTAGTGGCGGAGATCGTCGAAGAACTTTCCAGCCGCCCGGATGCCCCTGCCGCAGATTCACCGGTGGGCGTCACCTTCCCGGGCATCATCCAGCATGGTGTGGTCAACTCTGCCGCAAATGTCGACAAGTCCTGGCTTGGCACCGACATCGACAAGAAGTTCACGGAGCGGCTCGGCCGGCCCGTTGAGGTCATCAACGATGCCGACGCCGCGGGTCTGGCAGAAGCCCGCTACGGCGCTGGCGAGGGCGTCGACGGGACGGTCCTGGTGATCACGCTCGGCACCGGCATCGGCTCAGCCTTCATCTTCAATGGTCAATTGGTTCCCAACGCAGAGCTCGGCCACCTTGAGGTGGACGGTTTCGACGCCGAAACCAAGGCATCAGCCGTGGCCCGCGAACGCGACGGTTTGAGCTGGGACGAGTACGGCGTCCTGCTCAACCGCTACCTTCAGCACGTTGAGTTCCTGTTCTCCCCCGAGCTTTTCATCATCGGCGGCGGCATCTCCAAGCGTTCGGATGAATACTTCCCGCACCTGCAATTGCGCACCAACATTGTCACCGCCAAGTTGAAGAACGACGCCGGCATTGTTGGTGCCGCCCTTGAGGTCGCCTTGCACCACAAGCTGGCAAAGTAACCAGTACCACGTGATCGACAACGACGCCGTACATGGAATCGCGATCGTCACCGGCGCGAGCCGGGGCATTGGCGCAGCCGTAGCGCTGGCTGCCGCCCGGAAAGGGTACGGCGTCGTCGTCAACTACTCCTCGGACGCCCTCGGCGCCGATAACGTGGTGGGGAAGATCCTCGCCGAAGGAGGCAAAGCGCTGGCCGTGCAGGGCGATGTCAGCCAGCCCGCAGACGTCGGGCGTTTGTTCGACGCCGCCGCTGCCTGCGGGCCACTTACAGCTGTCATCAACAACGCGGCCATCACCGGCAACCTGATTGGAACACTGGCGGACGTGCCTGCCGAGACCGTGCGGCGCGTCATTGACGTGAATGTGTCAGGCATGATTTTCATGTGCCAGGAAGCCGTCCGAAGACTGTCCACGGACAATGGCGGCCCGGGTGGCTCCATCATCAACATCTCGTCGACGGCCACAAAGGCCGGCTCCCCCGGGACATGGGTTCACTACGCTGCGTCCAAGGGTGCCGTGGATGTCTTGACGGTGGGCCTGGCTGCGGAAGTGGCCAAGCAGGGCATTCGTGTCAACGCGGTCGCTCCGGGCAGCACCAACACTGGACTCCATGCCGCCGCAGGAATGCCCGACCGCGTAGAGAGACTCAACCCGACCATCCCCATGGGCCGGGGCGCTGAACCTGAAGAAATCGCAGCGGCCGTCATGTGGTTGATGTCCGGCGACGCCGGATACATCACGGGGGCAATCCTCCCCGTTTCCGGCGGACGCTAGAGTTGGCTTTTTTCGGAGCCCTTGGCTTCCTTGGCCCCCGCTTTGCCGTGGGCCTCGGCCTCGTGCCGTAGCAAGGAGATTGCGGATTCGAAGTCTTCCAGCGACTCGAACGCCTGGTAGACGCTCGCGAAGCGCAAGTAGGCCACCTCATCCAGCTTCCGCAATGGACCGAGAATGGCCAGGCCTACCTCGTGGGCGTCGATTTCGGCCGCGCCCGAAGACCTGATGTTCTCCTCGACTTCCTGCGCCAGCATGGCGAGGTCGTCTTCTGTAACAGGGCGGCCTTGGCACGCTTTCCGCACGCCGCTGATGACCTTGATCCGGCTGAAGGGCTCGCCGACTCCTGAGCGCTTGATGACGGACAGACTGGTGGTTTCCACAGTGGTGAAGCGGCGCCCGCATTCGGGGCATTGCCGGCGGCGCCGGATGGAAGTTCCGTCGTCGGCCATACGGCTGTCAACGACGCGCGAGTCAGGATTCCGGCAAAACGGACAGTACACGCTGGGCCTCCCCTGATCAGCTCCGGCCCGCGTCCCACCGGCAGGTGCCGGAAACGCAAAGGTGCCGGAAGATTCTCTTCCGGCACCAGTTTACGTTCGATGACACCCTAATGACAAGCGTGTAATTACTACATGTAGTACTACGGACCCGCACATATAGTGGTCAGGTCCCGTTTAGCTTGGTGTTGGTTCCCTGTCAGCTTTGCTCCTTGAAGCGGATCCTGACCGCATCTCCGTGGCCCGGAAGGTCTTCGGCGCCAGCCAAACTCACGATGTGGCCGCTGACTTGCTCCAGCGCGGCGCGGTTGTAGTTGATGACCTGCACCGCGCGCAGGAAGGTGGTGACGTTCAGTCCCGAGGAGAAGGCCGCCGTGCCGCTGGTAGGCAGCACGTGATTGGATCCGGCACAGTAGTCCCCAAGGCTCACCGGGCTGTAGTCCCCAACGAAGATGGCGCCCGCGTTGCGGATCCGGGCCGCCACAGCGGGGGCATCCGCCGTCATGATCTCAAGGTGTTCTGCGGCATAGGCGTTGCATACCGCGATCCCCTGTTCCAGGTCATCCACCAGCACCACGCCCGATTGCGGCCCCGAGAGTGCCTCAAGGACGCGCGCGCTGTGCTTCGTGGCGGCCGCCTGGCGCGCCAATTCACCCACGACGGCGTCTGCCAGTTCAGCTGAGTCCGTCACCAGGACGGAAGCGGCCTTCGGATCGTGCTCGGCCTGGCTGATGAGGTCGGCAGCCACCAGGGCGGGCTGGGCCGTGGAATCGGCCAGGATAGCGATTTCGGTGGTTCCGGCCTCGGAATCGATACCTACGATTCCCTTCACCAGCCTCTTGGCAGTGGCGACGAAGATGTTGCCGGGTCCCGTGACGAGATCCACAGGTTCGATAGGAGGTTCTCCCTCCGAACCCGGGATGCCGTAAGCAAACGAAACGATTGCCTGGGCGCCACCAATTGCGTAGACCTCGTCGATCCCCAGCAGAGCCGCCGCAGCAAGGATGGTGGGGTGCGGGAGCCCGCCGAAGTCCTTTTGGGGCGGGGATGCCAAGGCGATGGATTCGACGCCTGCAGCGACCGCCGGAACAACATTCATGATCACCGACGAGGCCAAGGGCGCCAGGCCGCCGGGGACGTACAGCCCAACGCGCCCCACGGGAATCCAGTTCTGGCTGACAACTGCCCCATCAGCCAAAGCGACGTCAACATTGGCTGGACGCTGCTGATCGGCGAACTGCTTGGCACGGCTGATCGACTCTTCCAGCGCTGCGCGGACAGTGGGATCAATGTCGGCCAGGGCCTTGGCTAGCGCCTCCGCGGGCACGCGCGGGTGGGACTGCTCAACGCCGTCGAAGTTCCTTGCAAGTTCAGTCAGCGCGGCAAAGCCGCGGCTGCGGACGGCTCCAATAATGTCCAAGACCCTCTGCTCCGCATCTGCCATCGTCTGATGCTTCGCCCTGGGTACCGCAGCGCGCAGCTCAGCCAGGGAGAGTTGGCGGCCGCGGAAATCGATGCTGCGGAAATTCAAGGACGCAGAGGCAATGGCGGAAGTATCCGAAGAAGTGGTCACCCGGCTATTTTACGGGTTTCCCCGAAAGAACCCCGAACAGGGCCAGTACGAACGTTACGAAGGCGATCGCTCCTGGCCACAACACGAGAACGGCGTAGGAGCGAAGGGTGAAGCCGGAGTCCGTGCCCTGGGAAGGGTCCGGAGCTGTGCCCCAAAGCTGCGCCGCTAACAAGCCAAGCAGCCAAGCGACGACTGCGCCGGCAGCGCCGCCTACCAGTGCAAACGCAAACCGCCGTCCCGCTCCAGCCCCCTGAAGCTTTCCGTCGAGCAAAAGGCCCGTGACACATCCCGCCACCAGCATCAACCCGGCGAGGACCAAGTCACGGGGCAGCCATGAATCAGGGTTTGCGGGATTGGCCAGCGCAGGATTGCCGGATAGCAGGTTGAGCCCGCCCGGCGCCAGGATCCACCAGAGAATGCCCACCACCACACCCGAGGCCGCTGGCAGGACAAGCCACAGAGCCTCGCTGGAACGCCTGGGATTTGCGGTGGCCGGTTCGGTCTCCGCGGGAACGTGCACAGTGGACTCAGTCATGGAACTCACATTAACAAAGGTTCACGTGTGCTCCTTAAAATGGGGAAGTGGGGCACAGGGAGGAATACCCTGAGAGAAAGACGCCCCAGACCCCAGTTCAGGAGATTCATCAACGTGGCAAGCGAACTATCCGGCTTCGAAAAGACGTTCAGGGAAATGTTCCGCCGCCATGCCGCCGGGGTGGCAATCATTACAGCCAACCTGAATGGCAAGCCCTTCGGCTTCACTGCCACCTCCGTTGCGTCCCTGTCCGCCGAGCCGCCACGCTTCACCTTCAATATGGCCCGGAGCTCAAGTTCCTGGCCGGCCGTGGCCAACGCCAACTACATCGGCGTCCACATGCTCGGCCTGGAAAACCAGGCGCTGGCAGATCGCTTCGCAAAGACACGTGACCGCTTCGAGGGAGACCACTGGGAGCCGGGTCCGCACGATGTCCCCATCCTCAAGGACGTCGCAGGTTGGCTTGTGGGAAAGATCCAAATGAGGTTGTCGTTCGAAAACAATGCAGTGGTGGTAGTAGAAGTCGTGGACGGCCAGGTGGGCGATGACGGCACTCCCCTGCTGTATCACGGCGGCGGCTATAGTCAGCCGACGCCCCTGGACTACGAAATCTAGCCCTCTTCCGGATATTCAGCCTTCTTCCGGGCTCTGGCCAGTTTTTGAAATTCTGGTGGGGTAAATTCCGGGTGGTCTAATTATCCAGGCAGGCCGGGCCCAACAAGACTTTCAGGTCGCCGAAGAGGGACGGACTTGGATTGACCCGCATATGAACGGGAAGGCCCATGACCTCAACTTTGGTATCCCCCATCAGCTTGAGGCGGACCTCGGAGTTGCCCCGATGTGTTCGCAGGACGTCCCGAAGATCCGTGACCACTGCCTCGGTAGCCTTGAACGTTGGAATGGTTATCACCACCGGGCCATTCACGCTTTCGCTAAGGTCCGGCACCGAGAGCTCCATACAGTTCAGCGTTACGGCTCCATCATCCCTGCGCTGCAGGCGGCCCTTGACCACCACTATCAGGTCCTCAGCCAGGACGGAGGCGATGGGTCCGTACACCTGGCCGAAGAACATGACCTCCATGGATCCGCCCAGATCCTCGATCTCTGCACGGGCATAGGCGTTGCCGCTTGCCTTCGCGATCCTGCGGCTCAGCGAGGTGATCATGCCCGCAATGGTGACAATCGCGCCGTCGTGCGGTCCGTCCTCGGCGATGATCGACGTGATGGACTGCTCTGCATGCTGGCTAAGGACGCCTTCCAACCCCTGCAAGGGGTGGTCCGAAACATAGAGTCCCAGCATGTCGCGCTCGAAGGACAGCTTGTCCTTCTTCTCCCATTCCGGAAGGTCCGGGATCTCCGTGGTCAGGGAAGCTTCAGGTTCCTGGTCCTCGAAGCCGGCGAAGAGGTCGAACTGGCCGATTGCCTCGTTCCGCTTGAGCGTGATGACGGAGTCGATGGCCTCTTCATGGATCATGGCCAAAGCGCGGCGGTGGTGTCCCAATGAATCGAAGGCACCAGCCTTGATCAAGGATTCGATGGTGCGCTTGTTGCAGACAATGGCAGGAACCTTCATCAGGAAGTCCTTGAAGGATGTGTAGCTGCCTTCCGTGGTCCGGGCAGCGACCATGGCTTCCACCACGTTCACTCCAACGTTGCGGATGGCGCCCATGCCGAAGCGGATATCCTGGCCCACAGGTGTGAAGTTCAACGAGGATTCATTGACGTCCGGCGGAAGAACGGTGATGCCCATGCGGCGGCACTCGTTGAGGTAGATAGCGGACTTGTCCTTGTCATCGCCCACGGAGGTCAGAAGGGCAGCCATGTACTCGGGGGCATAGTGCGCCTTCAAGTAGGCCGTCCAGTAGGAAATGACACCGTAGGCGGCCGAGTGCGCTTTGTTGAAGGCGTAGTCGGAGAACGGCAGCAGGATGTCCCAAAGAGTCTTGACGGCCGCCATGGAGTAGCCGTTGTCCTGCATGCCTTGCGAGAAGCCCGCGAATTGCTTGTCCAGCTCCGACTTCTTCTTCTTGCCCATGGCTCGGCGGAGGATGTCGGCTTGGCCCAGTGAGTAGCCTGCAAGCTTCTGCGCCACCGCCATAACCTGTTCCTGGTACACGATCAGCCCGAAGGTTCCACCCAGGATGTCTTCCAGCGGCTCAGCGAGCTCCGGGTGGATGGGAACGACTTCCTGGATCCCGTTCTTGCGGAGGGCGTAATCCGTGTGGGCGTTGGCACCCATGGGTCCTGGGCGGTACAGCGCCAGGACAGCCGAGATGTCTTCAAAGTTGTCAGGCTTCATCAGCTTGAGGAGGGACCGCATAGGTCCGCCATCGAGCTGGAAAACCCCCAGGGTGTCTCCCCGTGCAAGGAGTTCGTAGGACGCGGCGTCGTCGAGTTCCAGGTTTTCCAGGTCCAGGTCAACGCCGCGGTTCATCTTGATGTTTTCCAGGGCGTCCGAAATGATCGTGAGGTTTCGGAGTCCCAGGAAGTCCATCTTGATCAGGCCAAGGCCCTCGGACGTTGGGTAATCGAACTGGGTGATGACCTGGCCGTCCTGGAACCGGCGCATGACGGGGATGACATCGATGATGGGGTCCGAGGACATGATGACGCCGGCCGCGTGGACACCCCATTGGCGCTTAAGTCCTTCGATGCCCAGTGCAGTCTCGAAGACCTTGGCGGCCTCGGGGTCCGTGGCGATGAGCTGCCGGAAGTCTCCTGCCTCGCTGTATCGCTTCGACTCGGGGTTTTGGATATCTGCGAGGGGAATGTCCTTGGCCATGACCGCGGGCGGGAGCGCCTTGGTCAGCTGCTCACCCATGCTGAACGGATACCCCAGGACGCGGGAAGAGTCCTTGAGCGCCTGCTTGGTCTTGATGGTTCCGTACGTGACGATCATGGCCACGCGCTCGTCACCATACTTTTTGGTGACGTAGTCGATGACTTCCGATCGGCGGCGATCATCGAAGTCGACGTCGAAGTCAGGCATCGAGACACGGTCCGGGTTCAGGAAGCGCTCGAAGATCAGGCCGTGCTGGAGCGGATCAAGGTCAGTAATTCGCATGGCATAGGCGACCATGGAGCCCGCACCGGAACCACGTCCCGGACCAACACGGATCCCGTTATTCTTGGCCCAGTTGATGAAGTCGGCAACCACCAGGAAGTACCCGGGGAAGCCCATGGACGTAATGACCTCGAGCTCGTAGTCGGCTTGCTTGCGCACCTTGTCCGGCACACCCTGCGGATAGCGGTACGCCAACCCCTTGTCCACTTCCTTGACCAGCCAGGAGGTTTCGTCCTCGCCGGGCGGGCAAGGGAAGCGGGGCATGTAGTTGGCATCGGTGTTGAAGGACACTTCACAGCGCTCTGCGATGAGCAACGTGTTGTCGCAGGCATCCGGGTGGTCGCGGAAAAGCTCACGCATCTCCTGCGGAGATTTCAGGTAGTAACCGCTGCCGGAGAATGCAAACCTGGACCCGCCATTATCGTAGGTGGGCTCAAGGAGCGTGGAACCGGATTGAATAGCCAGCAGTGCCTCGTGTGCTTTGGCATCGTGCTCGTGCGTGTAGTGGAGGTCGTTAGTGGCTACCAAAGGAAGGTTCAGGTCCTTGGCCAGCCGCAGGAGGTCGCCTGTGACGCGGCGTTCAATGTCCAGGCCGTGGTCCATCAGTTCACAGAAATAGTTCTCCGCGCCAAAGATGTCCCGGAATTCCGCTGCAGCCTCCAGCGCTTCGCGGTACTGCCCAAGCCTCAGGCGGGTCTGGACTTCGCCGGACGGGCAGCCGGTAGTGGCAATGAGCCCCTCGGAGTACGTATTGAGCAATTCCCGATCCAGCCGGGGCCACTTACCAAAAACAGAATCCAGCGAAGCAATGGACGAGGCCCGGAACAGGTTCCGCATGCCCACGTTGTTGTAGCTCAGGAGCGTCATATGGGTGTAGGAGCCGCCACCGGAGACGTCGTCCTTGCGCTGGCTTTCATCTCCCCAGCGGACACGTTCTTTGTCCCCCCGCGCAGTTCCGGGCGTCACGTAGGCTTCTACGCCGATGATCGGCTTGATGCCCTTGTCCGTGGCCTTGCGCCAAAAGTCGAAGGCACCGAAGAGGTAACCGTGGTCCGTGGTGGCCAGGGCCGGCATGCCCAGGCGTTCCGTTTCATCGAACAGCTCACCCAGGCGCGCCGCTCCATCCAGCATGGAGTATTCAGTGTGGGTGTGCAGGTGGACGAACGAATCATTGCTGGAAGTCACCACGACAGTCTACCGTCCTGGCCCCGACAAAATGTGGACCCTTGGACCCTCCTGGCCCGGAAACGTTGCCTAGGCTGAGCCTGTTGCCAGCAGGTCCAGGGCGTACTGCAGGTCCGGCGGATAGTCACTTGTGACTTCCACCCATTCGCCAGTGCGGGGGTGCGCGAAGCCAAGTTGCCGGGCGTGAAGCCACTGCCGGGTGAGCCCCAGGTTGGCCGCGAGCCGGGGGTCGGCACCATAGGTGAGATCGCCTGCGCAGGGGTGCCGCAAGGCGGAGAAGTGGACCCGGATCTGGTGGGTACGGCCCGTTTCCAGGTGGACCTCCACCAAGGTGGCTTTACCGAAAGCCTCCAGGACCTCATAGTGCGTCACCGACGGCCGTCCGTCTTCGATCACCGCAAAGCGCCAGTCATGTCCGGGGTGGCGTCCGATCGGGGCATCGATGGTGCCCTCAAGGGGATCGGGAAGCCCCTGCACAACCGCATGGTAGACCTTGTCCACCGTACGTTCCTTGAAAGCCCGTTTGAGCACCGTGTAGGCGTGCTCGGTCTTGGCCACGACCATCACGCCGGAAGTGCCGACGTCGAGCCTGTGGACGATGCCCGCGCGCTCGGGTGCGCCTGACGTGGAAATACGGTAGCCAGCTCCGGCGAGGCCACCCACCACTGTGGGCCCAACCCAGCCGGGCGATGGATGCGCTGCCACTCCCACAGGTTTATCGATGACGACGAATTCCTCGTCATCCAGCAGGATCTTCAGGCCTTCCACAACTTCCTCCACGACTTCCAGGGGATCCGGCCGCTCAGGAACCGTGACGTCCAACACCGCACCGGCAACGAGCTTTGCTGACTTGCCAACAGCCAGGCCGCCGCTGGTGACATTGCCTTCGGCAATGAGGAGCGCCGCAGCCGAACGGGAAATATCCAGCAACTTCGCCAATCCGGCATCAGCCCGTGCTCCAGCAAGTTCTTCGGGCACCACAAGTGGTTCACTCACCGACAGGCTCCTCGCTGGAGCCAGCAGCAGGCTGGGCTGGCTTGGCTGGCTTGTTCGGCTTAGGCGTGGCAAGTTGCCGGGTGCCGTCCATGCCAACTCCCCGCAGGGTCAGCAGGCAAATGATGACGACGCCGGACACCACGGCTGAATCGGCGATGTTGAAGATGGCAAAGTTGGGTACCTGGATGAAGTCCACCACGTGGCCCATGGCGAAGGACGGTTCACGGAACAGCCGATCAGTCAGGTTTCCCAATGCTCCGCCGAGCAGAAGCCCTAGCGACAAAGCCCACCAGGCGGAACCCAGCCGCCGCAACTGGAACAGGATGGCCACGGAAACGCCGGCCATGACGATCGTGAAGATCCACGTGACATTTTCACCAATGGAAAAGGCTGCCCCTGAATTCCGGATGTAGTACCAGTGCAGCAATGGTGGCAGCACTGGAATACGCTCGCCTTCTGTCATGGTGCTGGTCACCCAGAGCTTGGTGAGCTGGTCAAAGGTGTAGGCAAAAACTGCGAAGCCGGCAAAGAGCCAGAGCATTGCAGGACGCCATTTGCGTCGGACGGGCAGTGCCGGCCGCGATGCGTCGTCGGTGAGGTCGTCGGTCATAGTGCTTTCGTTCGTGGAGCGTTGCGGGTTGCTGCCAGGGCGTTAACAGCAAAAGCCGGTGGCAGATGAGACCTCAGCCACCGGCTTTCAGAATACTTGCTAAACGTCAGCGGTTGCTTCGCCGACCTCAGGGGCAGCGACGGAACCACGGGCGTCGAGGTCGCGCAGCTGGCCCTCGATGTAGGCCTTCAGGCGCGAGCGGTAGTCGCGTTCGAAGCCACGGAGCTGCTCAACCTTGCGCTCGAGGACCGAGCGCTGCTGCTCAAGGGCGCCAAGGATCTTGCGGGACTTCTCCTGGGCGTCGTTGACCAGGCTGGAAGCCTCGATCTGCGCCTCAGCGATGATCTTTTCCTTCTGCTGTGCACCGTCGGCAACGTGCTTGTCGTGCATCTGCTGCGCCATGGCCAGCAGGCCTGCAGCGGACTCAGCGGAAGGCGTAACACCGTTGCTGGGTGCAGGTGCCTTGGCAGCCGCAGCGGCCTGCTCGGCTTCCTTCTTCTTGGCAGCTTCAGCAGCCTTGGCCTCGGCTTCCGCCTTGGCCTCGGCTTCCTTGTCCACCTTGACCGGGGCCGGAACCTTCTCGACGACCGGAGCCGCAGCAGTTGCCGCCGGCACGGCCGAGCCAGCTTCGCCGAGCTTCTTGCGAAGTTCGTCGTTCTCCTGGTTCAGGCGGCGCAGTTCAACCACGATCTCGTCGAGGAAGTCATCTACCTCGTCCTGGTCGTAGCCTTCGCGGAACTTGGTCGGCTGAAAGCGCTTGTTGACAACGTCTTCTGGCGTCAAAGCCATCTGGTCACCTCGTTGGTCTAGTTAGTCAGTAGGCCTTCCGGCCGTTCAAAACTACGGTACCTAAATATCATCTGGTTCCTCCAATTCAACACCATCGTGTTGAATTGGAGAATTTGCGGCCTTCGGACCATTCGTAAGGCCCTGGTTCCGCGGTACAGCCATCACCGCTCAGCTATGCCAGGCTGCTGCTCACCGCCATGGCAATGCTTACGGCGATAATCAGGATCAGGAAGCCCAGGTCAAGGGAGATACCGCCCAGTTGCAGTGGCGGTATCAGCCTGCGAAGCCTCCTCAGTGGTGGGTCTGTCACGGAGTAGACAACATGGGCTGTTACCAAAGCCACACCGCGGGGCCGCCATTGACGGGCGAACATCTGAACCCATTCGAAGATCAGCCTGATGATAAGGGCAATGAAAAACAGCAACAACACAATATAGATAAGGCCGAAAACAATGCCCACGAGTTAGCTCAGATCTCCCACTTGTTCCGGAATGCCGATCAGTCCCTACTCTTGCAACGCCGATCGGTCCTTACTATTGCAACACAGATGCCAGGCAGGTTGGCCCGCCTGGCATCCTGGCAACGATCGTTCTTAGCTTTGGTTGAAGAAGCTGGCCTGGGTTTCACTGGCCTTCTTGTCGTCCCCGATGACTTCGACGTAGGACGGCGACAACAGGAAGACCTTGTTCGTCACCCTCTCAATGCTGCCGTGGAGGCCAAAAACCAAACCGGCGGAGAAGTCCACCAGGCGCTTGGCGTCTGCCTCGCCCATATCAGTCACATTCATGATCACGGGAATGCCATCCCGGAAGCTTTCACCAATAATCTTGGCGTCATTGTAGGAACGTGGATGAACTGTGGTGATCTGCCTCAAGCCAGAGGCATCTTCGCGGCTCGACGCCGCACGCTTGATGGGTGTCACGGGTGCGCGGTATTCCTCTTCGGCGTCAACAGTGGGCATTTCACGGACAACTTCCCGGACGGGTGCAGGAGCTCGGCGCTCTTCCCGGTCCTGTGCCTGGGGGCGTTCTTCGTCGTGGTGCGCGACGGCCTGCTCAGATTCGTAGTGTTCATCGCCGTCGGCGAGCCCAAGATAGATCATTGTCTTGCGCAGAGCGCCAGCCATGGTGCACTCCTATCGTTTCTGCAGTAGGCGGGCCGCCATGACTTGACATATTGGAACCCCGGCCCGTTATTCCAATACTTTGACGCTACCCCACGGCCGGACGCGAACCGAGAATATCGGAGCCAATTCTCAGGTGTGTCGCCCCAAACTTGATAGCGGCCTCAAGGTCCTGGCTCATCCCTGCTGATATCCCGGAAGCGTCCGGATAATTAGCCCGGAGTGCTGCGGAAATGACCGCCAGTCTTTCAAACGCCGCTTCGGGATCGGCACCCAACGGCGCCACGGCCATCAAGCCGGCCAGCCTCAGTCCGGGCGCGGAAGCGATCTTCTCCGCAAGGGATTCCACCTCCAAGGGATGGGCGCCGCCACGGTGGGCACCGGCGTCCTCATCCAGGCTGACCTGCACGTAACACTCAAGGTCATCTCGCCCGGTGGCATCTTTTTCACGGGAGATTGCCTTTTCCAGCGCGTCAATCACCTGGGGGCGATCCACGGACTGTACAGAGTAGGCGTATTTGGCCACTGACTTCGCTTTTTTGCTTTGCAACTGTCCAATGAAGTGCCATCGGACGTCCAGGTCTGCGAGCTCGGCGCTCTTGGCTGCAGCCTCCTGGTCCCGGTTCTCGCCTACGTCCCGGACGCCTAATCCGGCAAGCCTCCGGACATCCGCTGCCGGGTGGAACTTGGTCACGACGATCAGCCCCGGCGGATCCTCACGTCCTGCCGCAGCTGTTGCCGCTGAGATCCGTGTCCTGACCACCTCAAGACGCCGGGCGAGTTCCGTGGTGCGGGGATCCGAAGCTGCGTCACCAGGCAAGGCGTCGTTGCTTCCAAGGCTAGTCATGCGTCCACACCAAACCTGCGAATCGGCCGGTACGGGAATTCCGCCGGTATGAAAATAGGGACTCATTTTCCAGGGTGCATTCCCCTGAGTACTCAACGGTGACGCCACCTTCAGCCAGTTGGGAGCGAACACCAGCTGGAAGATCCAAGGCCGGCGTTCCCCACGATGTCCTCGACCAGGCAGCAGGTACCACCGCGGCAACATCCTCGCGAAGCTGCTCGGGAACCTCGTAGCACGAGCCACAGATGGAGGGCCCAAGCCAGGCACTGATGTTCCGGGCACCGAGCCTGCGCATCTCTTGGATGGTGGCAGGGACAACGGCGGAGGCTACACCAGGCCTGCCAGCGTGCGCGACTGCGATGACCGGATCGCGATCGCCGGCGTCACCGACGAAGACTACAGGAACACAGTCCGCCACCATGACAGACAAAGGCTGGGCAGCCTGAACACCCCGGGGCATGGAGACCATTGCATCGGCCGTGGGTCCAGGACCGTACGTCGAAATGACCGCGACCTCGTTGCCGTGAACCTGGTCCATGTACTGAAAGCTACGGCCGCCGAGGCTTGCCGCATCATCCAACCGGGCGCGACGCGCAGTCACATCCGCGGAGTTGTCCCCCACATGTAGGGCCAGGTTCCCGGCGCCTATGTCCGTGAAGGCAACAGAAACGCCGGGCCGTACTTCATTGCGCCACCAAAACACGGGATATTGACTCTCCGCAGCCCGCTTACTTCAGGAAATCCGGAACGTCGAGGTCATCCGAGCGGCTGCCCGAGAGGTCCGGCTCCACAACGGCCGGAAGGTCGACGTCGAAGCCTGAGTCAGCGGGAAGCGCCGACGGACGCTGCTGGCCCCAGTTGCTCAGGCCTGCGGCGCCGATGCCGGCAGTTGCATGCTGCGGCGCGTTTGCATTCGAAGGAGCTGTGCTCGGAGCCGCAGGACGTTCGGCGGGCACGGGGTTCTGCGCGGGACGCGACTGGTCCATGGACGGAGAGGTTGCCTTGACGTCGTCGAATCCAGCAGCAATGACGGTGACGCGGGCTTCGTCGCCGAGGGCGTCGTCGATGACCGCACCGAAGATGATGTTCGCCTCAGGGTGGGCAACTTCCTGTACCAAGCGGGCTGCCTCGTTGATTTCGAACAGGCCGAGGTCTGAACCACCCTGGATGGACAGCAACACGCCATGTGCGCCATCGATGGAGGCCTCCAGGAGCGGCGAGGCGATGGCGAGTTCTGCAGCCTTGACGGCACGGTCTTCACCGCGGGCGGAACCGATACCCATGAGCGCCGAGCCGGCTCCCTGCATGACGGACTTGACGTCCGCGAAGTCGAGGTTGATCAGGCCCGGAGTGGTGATGAGGTCCGTGATGCCCTGGACGCCGGAAAGAAGTACCTGGTCAGCGGAGCGGAAAGCGTCCAGGACGGAGACGTTGCGATCGCTGATGGACAGGAGGCGGTCGTTGGGGATGACGATCAGGGTGTCGACTTCGTCACGCAAGGCGTCGATGCCGGCTTCAGCGGAGCCCGCACGACGGCGGCCTTCGAAAGTGAAGGGACGGGTAACCACGCCAATGGTCAGCGCACCCAGGGAACGGGCGATGCGCGCGACGACGGGAGCTCCACCGGTACCAGTGCCACCGCCTTCGCCAGCCGTTACGAAGACCATGTCAGCGCCGCGGAGAACTTCTTCGATCTCGTCAGCGTGGTCTTCGGCAGCCTGCTTGCCGACCTCGGGGTTGGCTCCGGCGCCGAGGCCGCGGGTGAGCTCACGACCGACGTCGAGCTTGACGTCGGCGTCGCTCATGAGGAGCGCTTGCGCGTCAGTGTTAATGGCGATGAACTCGACGCCCCGGAGGCCGACTTCGATCATGCGATTGACTGCGTTCACGCCACCGCCGCCGATGCCGACGACCTTGATGACGGCCAAGTAATTCTGCGGTGCTGCCACGTTTCGTGCCCCTTGCTTGTGTCCTATAGCGAAACTGATCGAGTCCAACTTGAATTCTTGGACCTTAACCCTCTAGTTGAAGGTTATAGTTATGTCAAGTAACTCTACTGCGACGGTATTTCCTCCGCTTCGCACATGCAATGACCGCTTGCGCGTGTCGCTTGATTGTCGCGAAATAAGGTCACCGAGGCCCGCAGGTTACGTGCTCAATGCTCTTTATTTGGTGAATGGATGCCGGGGCACACTGACGTCGTAGACGTTCACGGGAACTTTGGGATCCGGCGGCATCTTCAGCAGGGCCTCAAGCGCCTTCGCCTTCAGTTCCTTGTCCTCGGCATTGCCCCACACTATCGTCTTTCCATCCACGAGTTTTAGCTCAACGGCATCGACGGACGCGGCAGAGGCGGTGGACATCCGGGCAAGCACATCGGCCGGCAAGGTGTTCAGGACCGCCGCAATCGCTTTGAACAACCCAGTGTTGGTGGCACCTGCGCCGGGGTCGATCAAGGGCAACGCCACGGATGACTGGTCCTGCGTGGCTCCCAGCTGTACGCCGTCGACGTCCACCATCATGAACGAGTCACCTTGTTTCAACAGCGCCACGGGCACGCGCTCGTTGACGTGGACCAGCAATTCCGACGGCGGCCTGGCCTCCACCGTTGCCGAACGGACCTGGACCAAGGGCTGCAGGAGCTCATTGATTTCCTGCTCGTTCACCTGCGGCAATGGCTTGCCCTGCATCCCTGACAAGGCCTTCTGCACAGCGTCGGGCGTCAGCAGCTTGGTGCCGTCCACAGTGATGGTCCGGACCGCGAGTACAGGCGAATAGATTGCGCCCGCTATGAGCGCCGCCACGAAGGCGCCCACAATGGAGAACGTCCACACGGCCAGCCTGCGTTTCCGGCGCCCCTTCGGCTCCGGAAAAACAATGACATTGTCCGCGCTGTCCGGTTTATTCGCGCCCTGCGGTGCAGATGGCTCAAGGGTGCGCTGGGCGCTGATGACGCTTTGCGGGGAGCTCCCGGCAGGACGGCTCTTTTTCTCCCGGTTGGATTCCAGCCCGGGCTTGAAGGTCGGCTTGCGGGTGCTAGCCACCCAACGCCTCCACAATCACCGGACCGTAAGCGGTAACATCTCCGGCTCCCACGGTCAGGACTATGTCCCCCTCGCCGGCTGCGGCCACAATAGCTTCCACGGCTTCGTTACTGGACACCAGCCGCCCCTGCGACAACCGGTCGGCGATCAACGAACTGGTGACCCCGGGGATGGGGTCTTCACGTGCAGGATAGATGTCCAGGACCAGCGCCGTGTCCGCGGTGTCCAGGGCCGCTGCAAACTCCGCGGCGAACTCCCGGGTCCGGGAAAACAAGTGCGGTTGAAAGAGAACGTGGACCTTGTGGCCGCCAGCCACCGAGCGTGCGGCGGACAAGGCGGCACGGACCTCGGTTGGGTGGTGGGCGTAGTCGTCGTACACGCGCACTCCCCTCCCCTGGCCTTTGAGTTCAAAGCGCCGGGACGCACCGGTAAAGTGCCCCAGTGCTTCGGCCGCCCTTTCGGGCGCTACGCCAAGTTCCAGCGCGACGGCGAATGCGGCGGCCGCGTTCAAGGCGTTGTGCCGTCCGGGAACCTGCAGGTTCAGCGTGTGACGGGCGCCGTCCACCGCAACGGAGACATCACCCGGCCCCCCATCCTGGAGGAGGATATCGGCGTCGTGACCCGTTCCGTACGTAAGAACGCGCGTGGTTCCCTTGGCAGCTGTCCGGTCTGCAAGGGCGCGGGCGCCGGCGTCGTCCGCACATGCCAGGAGGACTCCGTGCGGCGGCAGGAGTGCTACGAAGTTGTCGAAGGAGGCAAAAACAGCTTCCGCGGTTCCATAGTGGTCCAGGTGGTCGGCTTCCACGTTGGTAACGACGGCGATGAGCGGACGGTAATTGAGGAACGAGCCATCGGACTCGTCCGCTTCCGCGACGAAAATATCCGAGGATCCGTGGGCCGCGTTGACCCCCAGCGCCGGGACGTTCGCGCCAATGGCGAACGACGGATCCAACCCTGCTTCCTTGAGCAGGACGGCGACCATGGACGTGGTGGTCGACTTGCCGTGGGTGCCGGCGATAGTGACAACCCTGTGGCCGTCCATTGTTGCAGCCAATGCCTCGGATCGATGCAGCACGGGCAAACCGGCCTCGCGTGCCGCGGACAACTCAGGATTGTCCGAACGGATTGCGGAACCGGCCACCACGGTCTGGGCATCGCCCAGGTTGCCGGAATCGTATCCGACGGCGATGCGGGCACCCGCGGCAGAAAGATCGTGCATGACCGGCAGGTCCTTGGCGTCCGTACCACTTACAGGAACGCCACGAGCCACCATGATCCGGGCGATGGCAGACATTCCCACCCCACCGATGCCAATGAAATGTACGCGTCCGAGGGACTCTAGAGGTGCATTTGCGTGGGTCATGCGGATACCGCTTCCAAGACAAGATCAGCCATGCGCTGATCAGCGTTTCTGATGCCGAGCGCCTCGGATCTGCGGGCCATGTCGTCCAGCCTGCCGCGATCCAAAACGAGTGGAATAAGTTCGTCTTTGAGCCATTCCGGGGTGAATTCTTTGTCGTCGACCATCAAGGCGCCACCAGCTTCCACCAGGGCGGCTGCGTTGAGCGCTTGTTCCCCGTTGCCGATGGGCAAGGGCACGAACACAGCAGGAACCCCTACTGCTGCTACTTCGCTGACGGTTGCGGCGCCGGCACGCGCCAGCAGGATGTCTGCGGCAGCATAGACATTCTCCATCCCGTCTACGTACTCCACCTGCCTGTAGCCATCAGCGGCGAGGAGGCCGCCGTCGTTATCCAGGACGGCCTTGCCTGTACCGGTGATGTGCAGTGTCTGGATCCCGGCAGCAGCCAAGGCGGGCAAGGCGGAAACGACTGCCCGGTTGATACTCAGTGCACCCGAAGACCCACCGGTCACGATCAAGGCAGGACGGTCCGGATTAAAGCCCAGCGAAGCCTTGGCAGCCGGGCCGATGGAGGCTCGATCGAGTCCAGAGATCGCACGTCGCATCGGCATTCCAACGTGGCGGGCACCCCGGAGCCGCGTGCCGGCAAACGCTACGGCGACGTGGCGGCTGAAGCGTGCGCCTACGCGGTTCGCAAGCCCCGCTTTCATGTTGGCCTCATGGATCACGATAGGCGTACCGCGCCTGCGCGCCGCAAGGTACATGGGCGTGCACACGTAGCCTCCCACCCCCACAAGGACATCTGCTTGTGCGTCGTCCAGGATTCGACCCGCTTGCTTGATGGCTCCCGCAAGGCGCCCGGGAAGCCTCAGCAAGTCAAGGCCCGGTTTCCGTGGGAACGGGACGCGGTCGATAGTGGCGAGCTCGTACCCGGCGGCCGGGACAAGCCTGGTTTCCAGGCCCGACGGCGTGCCGACAGCCAGGATGGCAGCTTCCGGACGCTTTTCCTTGATTGCGTCCGCGATGGCCAGCAACGGACTGACGTGGCCGGCCGTACCGCCGCCTGCAAGCACGACGGACAACGGCTTGGACACGTGGGGGGAATCTGAAGTCATGAAGTGCTATTTACGCTTTCGTGCGGTCTTGGACAAACGACGCGGCAAGAGCCGGGGACGCTGTTGTGGTGGCAACTGTCCGCGGGCCAAGGACAACACTACGCCCACGCCGCACAGCGACATCACCAAGGCCGAGCCGCCTGCTGAAATGAAAGGCAGTGGGACGCCAATCACGGGAAGCAGTTGGGTCACCACGGCCATGTTCATGCTTGCCTGTCCCAGAAGCCACACCATAATGCCACCGGCGAGCGTGCGCTGGAACGGATCGGTCTGCCGGACCACTACGCGGAAAATGGCGATGCCAAGGATGGCGAACAACACGAGGACCACAAGAGTCCCCACCAGTCCAAGTTCCTCGCCGATGATGGCAAAGATGAAGTCGTTATGGGCCTCAGGAAGCCAGTTGTATTTTTGCCGGCTTTGCCCCAGTCCGAGTCCGGTCCAACTGCCCTGCGCCAATCCGTACATGCCATTGGTGGACTGGTACGTGAAGTCGGAGTCTGCGGTGCAGGAATCCCCTGCCATGCCCAGCCAAGCCGTCACCCGGCAGATCCGGTTGGGACTGATGATTGTCATGGCCGCAGCGCCGACGGCTCCTGCGACGCCGGCAATTGCCAGCATCTTGGTAGGAACCCCGGCAAAGTACAACCCTGCAGCCACAATGGCCATGACAACGATCGCGGTACCCAGGTCATTGCCAACCAGGATCAGCCCAAGGACCAGGCCAGCGCCGGGGACCACGGGGATGATGACGTGCATCCAGCGATGCAGGTACTTCTCCTTGCGCGCCAGGACCGCCGCGATCCAAACACAAAGAACCAACTTGGAAATTTCCGAGGGCTGGATGCTGATGCCGCCGATGTCGATCCAGTTCTGGTTGCCCAGGGTGCTGCGACCGAAAACCTGGACAAGTATCAGCAGGACCACAACGGCGCCGAGTCCCCACCAGGACAATCTCTTCATCCAGCTGACGTTTGTCCGGGAGATCAGGTACATCGCCACGAGTCCGACCACACCAAACATCGCCTGCTTCAGGGCGTCGGCATACGGCGACTTGCCTTCCGAGATCGCTTCGACGCTGGAAGCGGAAAGCACCATCATCACACCGATGGCCGTGAGGGCCAGGGCGCATCCAAGAATGAGGTAGTACGTGGAGCTGTTGGGGGCTTTGCTCTTGCCCTCCAGGCCTTCCCAGAAGGAGCGAAGGTGTCCCCGGAGCCGGGCGGGCTGTTTGGGGGCAGCCTGCGGAGCCTTGGCTTCGACGTCCCCGGAAACCTTGCCGCGGCCGCGGGTGGGCGTGCTGACCATTGCTACTCCTCGGTGGTCTGTGCCTGCCCTTCCACGAGCTCGCGTACTGCCTGGACGAAAGCGTCGCCACGGTGAGCGTAGGAAGAGAACTGATCCATGGATGCAGCCGCTGGGGCCATGAGCACGGTGTCACCTGGCTCAGCCACGCCGGCTGCTGCCTCCACAGCCTGGGCCATGATGGTCTCACCGAAAATCGGCGAGGAGGCGTTACCGTCCGCGGTCTGCACACTTTCAGTGTCGCCCTTGGGCTGCGCTATCACCGGGACATCCGGTGCGTGTCGCTGGAGGGACGCTTCCAGGGCCTCCGTATCAGTGCCGATGAGCACCACGGACTTCAATCGGGCCGCGTGCTCCTTGACGAGGTCGTCATAGTTCACGCCCTTGGAGAGCCCGCCAGCAATCCATACCACGTTGTGGAAAGCGGAAAGAGCGGCCGAGGCAGCGTGGGGGTTGGTGGCCTTTGAATCATTAATCCATAGGACGTCGTTGTGTTTGGCCACGAGCTGGATACGATGCGCGCCTGGCAGATAGTTGACCAAGCCCTGCCTCACGGCGACAGGCTCAACCCCATAAGCTCGCACGAGGGCTGCGGCGGCCAAGGCGTTGGCCACCATGTGGCGGGGTGCCACTGGCCCAAGATCGGAGATGGAGGCGAGTTCGGCGGCTGAGTCCTTACGCTCTTCGATAAAAGCGCGGTCAACCAGCAACCCGTCCACGACTCCCAACATGCTGATGCCAGGCGTGTTCGTGGTGAATCCGATCGCGCGGCAACCTTCCACGACGTCGGCGTTCTCCACCATGCGTTCGGTTTCGATTTGGTCGGCGTTGTAGATAGCTGCTTTTTGGGTGTTCTCGTAGACCTTGGCCTTGTCCGCAAGGTACGAGGTATAAGAGCCATGCCAGTCCACGTGGTCTTCTGCGACGTTAAGGCACACGCTGGCTACCGGAGACAACGATTGGCTCCAATGCAGCTGGAAGCTGGAGAGTTCCACCGCAAAAGCGTCGTACTCCACTGGATCCCTGAGCGCGTCAAGGATGGGCGTGCCTACGTTGCCCACCGCGATGGCTTTGAGTCCGGCTGCCTGCAGCATGGATTCGGTCATGCCCACCGTGGTGGTCTTGCCGTTGGTCCCGGTGATGGTGAGCCAGTCAGCAGTCTTCCGGCCGGCACGTTCACGGACGCGCCATGCCAATTCGACGTCTCCCCACACGGGAATGTGCTTGCGCTTGGCAGCGGCCAGCAGGGCCTGGTCGGGACGCCATCCCGGCGAAGTCACAACGAGTTCCGGCTTGTTTCCGTCGATGAGCGGCAGAACCTTGACTGCTTCTTCGCCGAGCAGGACATCCACCGCGCCCACGATTTTCAAGGTGTCCGCTTGTGCCTTGGCTTTGGCCGTGGTGGCGGCATCCACCACAACAACCTTTGCGCCAAGTTCGATGAGCGTATCTGCGGCAGCAAAACCGGATACGCCAATCCCCGTCACCACCACGCGCAACCCGCTCCAGTCGGCGTCCCAGCTGGTGAGATCCTTGAGCCGGTCGTTGGCCGACGGCGCGCTCTCCTGGTTTGCGTTCACAGCAGTACCACCCATTCAGCGTAGAAGATTCCAAGACCTGCAGCCACGAAGAGCCCCGCCAGGATCCAGAAGCGGACAACAACCGTGACCTCCGCCCATCCCTTCAGTTCGAAGTGATGTTGGAGCGGGGCCATCTTGAAGACGCGTTTGCCACCTGACAGCTTGAAGAAACCCACCTGGATAATGACAGAAAGGGTGATGAGGACGAACAGCCCGCCGATGAAAGCCAGCAAAAGTTCCGTGCGTGACAAGATCGCGAAGGCGGCAACAGCGCCACCGATTGCCAGGGAGCCGGTGTCCCCCATGAAGATCTTGGCCGGTGAGGTATTCCACCACAGGAAACCCACCAAGGCCGCGCTCAGTATTGCCGCCAGGAGCGCCAGGTCCATGGGGTCCCGCACTTGGTAACACCCACTGCCAGCCTCACGGGGCGAACCGCAGGCCTGGTTGTTTTGCCAGATTCCCATGATCGTGTAGGCGCCGAACACCATGATCGATGCTCCCGACGCAAGGCCGTCCAGGCCGTCGGTCAGGTTCACGCCGTTGGTAGCTGCGGTGATGATGAGGTTGGACCAAACCACGAAAAGGATGGCCCCCAGGACGGTACCGCCGAAGGCAAGATCCAGCCAGGGAATGTCGCGGACAAGGGAAATCTGTGTGGAAGCCGGACGGAGTCCGTCCTCGTTGGGAAACTGCAGCACAAGAACGGCAAAGATAATGCCAACTGCGGCCTGCAGGATCAGCTTGGCGCGGGCATTCAGCCCCAGGCTGCGCTTGTTGGAAATCTTGATGTAGTCATCCAGGAAGCCAACAAAGCCCATTCCGACCATGAGGAACAGCAAAAGCAGGCCGGAGGCGGACGGGCCGGGAGAGCGCGGGTTCATCATCCACATGATCAAGTGGGTCACGAAGTAGCTGATCAGGACCGCGGCAACAACCACCGTTCCGCCCATGGTGGGCGTGCCGCGCTTGGTGTGGTGCGAGGTGGGTCCGTCGTCGCGGATGAACTGTCCATAACTCTTGGTCACCAGGAACCTGATAAACAGCGGCGTCCCTATCAGGGCCACCAGAAGAGCGACGCCGGCGCCGATCAAAAGTGCAATCACAGCAGCTCGTTCCCTTCGCTTGCGGCATCTTCAACCGCGCTTTCCCCGGTGGGCTCGGCCCGTGGGGGTAATGCTATCCGATCACCCAAATGCCTTAGCCCCACGCCGTTGGAGGACTTGAACAACACCAGGTCTCCGGGTTGCAGCTCTCGTTGCAGGAGTTCGTAAGCTTCTTCGGCTGTTTCCGTGAACGAACATTCGTCCCCCCACGAACCTTCCTGGATGGCCGAAATATATAGGGCCCGGGCTTCGCGCCCCACCACCACCAGCCTGGAAATGTTCAAGCGAACCACTTGCGTGCCCACGGCAGTGTGTTCCCGGATGGAATCCTCTCCGAGCTCGAGCATGGCGCCAAGGACAGCCCATGTCCGCCTGCCCTGGCCAAGATCAGCGAGGGTGCGCAGTGCAGCCCGCATCGACTCGGGATTGGCGTTGTACGCATCGTTGATGATTGTGACACCGTCAGGGCGTTCGGTTCGTTCCATGCGCCACCTGCTGGCAGCAGACTGTGAACTAAGCGAGGAAGCAATGTCTGCCGCCGGGATGCCCGCGGCAAACGCTGCAGCAGCCGCCGCCAACAGGTTCGTCACGTGATGGCCGCCGATCAGGCGGCTTCGGACGTGAACGGAAGGGCCGCCGTCGGGCAGTACAAGTTCAAATTCGGGGTGGCCCGCGGCGTTGACCACAACGTTGCGGGCCTCGACGTCCTCGTTGGTCGCCGGGGAGGCACTAAAGCCCAGGACCCTGGCCGTGGTCCTGGTCTTCATGGCGGCAACGCGGCCATCGTCCAAGTTCAGGACTGCCGTGCCGTGCTCACTGAGCGCTTCAACGAGTTCGCCCTTGGCCGTGGCGATGTTCCCGACACCACCAAATTCGCCTGCGTGGGCCGTGCCGACCACCAGCACCACACCAACATCGGGCTGCACCATCTCAGCGAGATACTTGATGTGGCCGATGCCAGTGGCGCCCATCTCGATGACGAGGAACCTGGTCTCCGTATCGGCAGCAAAGACCGTCAGGGGCACGCCGACCTCACCGTTGTATGAACCCTGCGGCGCAACCGTGGGCCCCGCCTGGGACAACACACCGGCAAGGAGGTCCTTGGTGGTGGTCTTGCCGGCAGAACCAGTTATGCCGATCACCGTGAATTCCTCGCCGCGCTGCTCCCGGGCAGAGCGGATGCGGCGGACGGCTTCGGCAGCTAGGGCTCCCATAGCGAGGACGGCGTCGTCAACGACGACGGCGGGATACGGCTTGCCCTCGACGTCGGTGACATCGCGTTCTGCCAGGACCAGGACGGCACCCCGCTCGAAGGCAGCGTCAACGAAGTCATGGCCATCTGCGTGCTCGCCGGGCTTCGCCACGTAGAGCGAACCAGGTGTGGCTTCCCGGGAATCAGTAACGACGGACGTGGGCACGATGTCCCCGTCTCCGGTTAGACGGCCGTGGGTGATGTGGGCGATATCCGCCGCAGTAAGTGCAATCATCTCGGTTTAGGACTCTATCCGCTGGTCCGTTGAAACGCTGAATCCCCTGGATGTCAAGGCGGCTCGCAATTCCACTCTGTCATCCAGGGCCAGGTTGACGCCCTTCACCTCTTGCCATACCTCGTGGCCCCGACCTGCGATGAGGATAGTGTCCTTTGGGGTGGCCAAGTCCACTGCGAGTCGGATAGCGGCATCCCGCGGCGAGGATTCGATGATTTCACAGCTCAGGTCCCCGGCCTCACGGGCTGCGTGGGCACCTCCAAGGACATCTGAGCGGATAGCCGCTGCATCCTCATCATGGGGGTCGTCGTCACTGACAATGACGATGTCTGCCAAGCGAGCGGCGATGGCCCCCATCGTCGGACGCTTACTTTGATCCCGCTGCCCGGTAGCCCCGAACACCACGATCACCCGCGAGCCTTCTTCACGCGACCGGACAGCCTGGAGTGCGCGGGCCAGTGCATCAGGATTGTGGGCAAAGTCAACCACGGCGGCCGGCGCAGTGGAGATCAGTTGCATGCGTCCAGGAACGGCAACGGTAAAGGGGTCATGGGCATCGAGTGCGGCCTGGAGTGCCTCTACGTCTGTGCCCGATGCCAGGACCATGATGGTAGCCAGGGCGGCGTTCGCGACGTTGAAGTCACCCGGCAGGCCGGTGTGTACGCGCAGGATACGGCCGTCTGCATGCCGCAGTTCAAAATCGGTGCCGAGTCCACGGGCGGTGGTTGAGGCGACGGACCAGTCCGCCGGGACGCCTTGCGTTGCAGCCAGGGTGGTGACCGGGATGTCCGCTGTTCGCGCCAGCTCGCGGCCCCACTCGTCATCGACCATCACCACAGCCTTGCGTGCCCGTCCGGCGGTGAACAGCTCCGCCTTGGTACGGAAGTACTCGTCCATGCTGCCGTGCAGGTCCAGATGGTCCTGGGTCAGGTTCGTGAACCCGGCGACGTCGAACATCACAGCGTCCACCCGGTGATAGGCAACGGCATGGGAGGACACTTCCATGGAGGCCGCCTCCAGCCCGCGTTCCCGCATCTTGGCCAGCAGCGCATGGACGTCGGTGGACTCCGGCGTGGTCAACAGGCTCGGAATAGGATCTCCGCCGGCCAGGATCTCGATCGTTCCGATGAGCCCCGGCGTTTTGCCCAGGGCACGGAGCAAGGAGTTGATGAAGTATGTCGTGGTCGTTTTGCCGTTGGTCCCGGTCACGCCAAACAGCGTCGGGAACCCGCCGTCGTCCGGTTGGCTGCGGTAGATCAGGGCCGCCAAGCGCCCGACGACGGTCCGCGGCTCTTCGACGATAAGAACCGGTACGGGCTGCTCGCCTGCCAGCGCAAGCTGCCGCGCCCCGGCGTCGTCCGTGACAACGGCGACTGCGCCGGCGTCGACAGCCTGCGGGACGAAGTCAGCGCCATGGCGCGAGGCCCCAGGCAAGGCCATGTAAAGATCACCCGGTTCAACGGCCCGGGAGTTCAGCGAGATACCCGTCACTCCCCTGCTGTCGCCGTCCTCCGGGACGGCGACACCCAACGCTTCTGCAAGGGTGGACAAAGGCACGGCAGCCACAGATGCCGGGCGGAAGCCGGATGTGCTTGCCTCCGGCGTCGCGGCGTGGGAAGCGGCCTCATTGTGCTCTGACACGTGGTTCTCCGTTGATGCTCGGTGGAACGACCGGCTTGGGGCCAGCGGCGCCCAGTCGGTAGTGATGGATCAAATTCTTTGGCCGAAACAGACGCCCAAGAAGCTTACTTGACGAACTGCGGCAGGCGCGCGGGGGTGCCGGTGGATGGCGCCACGTTGTAGGTCCTGAGGACCTGGGACATGACGGAACGGAACACCGGCCCATTGGTGATGCCGTAGATATTTCCCCTCGGACGCTGCAGGACGACTTCCACAATGAACCGGGGGTCATCCATGGGCGCCATGCCCACCATCGAGGCCGTGTAGCCGTCGAAGCCTGCAAGGCCATCCTCGCGGGGCGCCTGTGAGGTTCCTGTCTTGGCGCCCACCCTGTAGCCATCAATGGCTGCGTCCTTGATCTGCCCCTCGGTCACTGCGCTTTCCAGGATGTCCCGCATTTGTTGGGCAGTTTCCTTGGACACCACCTGCCGGGACTCTTTGGCGGGAACCTTCTGCTCTTCACCCTCCGGGGTGATGTAGCTATCGATGAGCCTCGGCTGCAACATCACACCGTCGTTGGCGATCGACTGGAAGGCCCGCACGGTCTGCAGCGTGGACTGCGAAACGCCCTGACCGAACAGCACCGTGTATTGCTGGCGTTCATCCCACTGATCGGGCTTGGCGAGGATACCCGTGGCCTCCGCGGGAAGGCCAATATCCGTTTGTTCGCCGACGCCAAATTTCTTCAACCATTCGTAGCGCTGCTCTTTGGTCAGCCTGCTCCCGGCCATGACGGTACCGGTGTTCATGGACCAGCCCAGGATTCCGGCCAGCGTGCGTTCTTCGGTGCCGTGCTCGAACGCATCAGTGAACGTCTGGCCATCAATGGTGTAGGACGGTGGGATGGTGAAATGGTCCAGCGGGAAGGACTTACCTTCCTCGATCACCGCAGAGGCAGTAATCATCTTCTCGACCGACCCGGGCTCGTAGGCGGCCGTCACAGAACGCACACCCCTGTCCTTGGCATCAACTTTTCCGGGGTCGTTGGGGTCCGGAGCGTTCGTGTCCGCCAAGGCAATGAGGTTGCCCGTCTTGGTGTCGATCACAATGATCGAACCCCACTCGGCGTTCATCTTGTTGACCTGGCTTTGGATAGCCTGCTGTGCGAAGTACTGGATGTCCGTGTTGAGGGTCAGCTTGACGTCGCTTCCATCCACTGCCGGCGTGAGCTCATCGGTAGCCACCGGGATTCTGAGGCCATCGGCACCGATCTCGAAAACGCGCTTGCCCTCGGTACCCCGGAGAACTTCGTCCTGGGTTTGCTCGATGCCCGCCTGGCCCGTGGTGCCGTCCTGGAGGAATCCCACCACCCCGCCGGCCACACTGCCGTTCGGGTAGACACGCTTACTGACGCCTTCGGCAGCTACACCGGGAATATGCAGCTTGGAGATTCGGTCTTCAAGCTCGGGTTTCACATCCTTGGCCACCGTGAAGTACTTCTTGTCACCGGTCACCGACTCCCTGACCTTGGCAGCGTCGGCACCAAGGAGCGATGCCAACTCGGAGATCCCTTGGTCGCGCGAGACCGTCTCTACTTCTTCAGTCTTCTCGTTGTACCGCTTGAATTCAGCAGTGGCAGTGTTCAGGACCTGATCCACGACAATGTTGTAGCGGATGACGCTGCTGGCCAGGACGGTACCGTTAGCGTCCAGGATCCTGCCGCGTTCGGCTGGCAGTACCTGTGGCGTGAGGCGGTTGGCAAGGGCGGCTTCCGCCATGCCACCGACATCAAGGCCTTGGACCATGAAGAGTTTCCCGCCCACCACCAACAGCAGTGTCAGCATGATGCCAAGACCAACCCGGAGCCGCTTCCTTGCCGCCGGCACCTTCGTCTTTTTTGATTTGCCGGGGTTTTGCGCCACGTTGATTCCTTGCTGCTGGCCTTGCTTCGGTGATCTTGCGGGCTAGTGCCCTGGTGCCTTCTGCTGGGGAGCGGGAACGGATCCCCCGTGAAGCTCCGCGGGCGCGGCTGCCGGGGTTGCCGGCTTGGCAGCAGGCGCAGCCGATGTGGCCGCGGGCGCTGCAGGTGTTGCCGGCTTGAGGTTCTCCAATGGATCCCTGGTAGTCACCGAGGGAACCACATCAAGCTGGCCAGCAACGGCCGGAGGGGCGATCACGGCCGCGGGGTTGTCTCCCTTGACAGCCGGGGTTGCCTTTCCGGTGACCGCCATGGTGTTCAGATCAATCTGGCCCTTGACGGTGGACTGTACCATTCCCAATTCTGCAGCCTTTGCAGCCAGATTCTGGGGAGCCTCGAAGTTCTGCTTCTTCTGTGTCAGGTCCTGGTTTTCCTTGTTCAGCGTGGCTGCTTCAGATTTGAGCTGCACCAACCGGTACTGGGCTGTGGATACGGAAATGTTCAGCACGAGCACCGTCAGCAGTGCAGCCGCCATGACCACGAAGCAAAGGACAACAAACGGAGTACGCCGCTTCCCTGGGGCGCTGCGCACAAGCGAGAGCGGCGTACGCACCCTGCGACCGGCGTCGGGCTTACCGGCTGGAGCCGGGAGTGCCCGGGCGGTGTTGCCCACCACGGAGGGCAGTGTCTTCGCTGCGGCGGTGCTCATGCGACTCTCCTTGGCTTGATGCGCTCCACGGCCCTGAGTCGGGCAGACGCCGCGCGCGGGTTCTCGGCAATTTCTGCGGCCGTGGGCACTTCCGTGCCCTTGGTCAGCGTTTTCAGTTCGGGTTTGTGTTCTTCGAGTTCAACGGGGAATCCGAGCGGAGCAGAGGACTTGGATCCGGCCTGGAAAACGGCCTTTACGATCTTGTCCTCCAGCGAGTGATAGGACATGACGACGATCCGCCCGCCCATTGCGGTCGCAGCGACGGCGGCCGGAACGGCCCGTTCCAGGACATCGAGCTCTTCGTTGACCTCGATACGCAGCGCCTGGAAGGTCCGCTTTGCCGGGTGGCCACCACTCTTGGCGGCAGCAGCAGGTACTACACCACGGATTTGCTCAACGAGTTCTCCGGTGGTGGCGAAGGGCTTCTCCGCGCGGGCGTTCACAATGCGATTGGCAATCCTGCCTGCAAACTTTTCCTCACCCCATTTGCGGATGATGCGAACCAGGTCTTCTTCGCTGTAGTTATTGACGACGTCCGCCGCTGTCTGTCCGCGGCTGGTATCCATCCGCATGTCCAGTGGCGCGTCATAGGAATAGGCGAAGCCGCGTTCACGCTCATCCAACTGCAGGGACGAGACACCCAGGTCCATGAGGATGCCGTGGACTTCCGGGATGCCGAGATCGGCAAGGACGTCCTCGATTTCGTCATAGACCGCATGAACCAGATCCGTGCGGTCGGAGAACGGTTCCAGCCGCGCGCCGGCCAAGGCCAACGCTTCCTCATCGCGGTCGATCCCCACGAGGTGCAAGTCCGGGAAGCGCTGCAGCATGGCCTCGGAGTGGCCGCCCATGCCCAGGGTGGCATCGATAACGATTGGAGTCTCACCTCTGGACCGCGCCGCTTCGAAGCCGGGGGCGAGCAAGTTGATGCAGCGGTCCTTCAGGACGGGCACGTGGCGCTCAGATGTGGGCTTTGCCGCGTCCTGCTCTTCCACGTTGCCTCCTCTTTCCTCAATCGCTTGCTTTTAGTTCCTTGGATCGGATCCCCATCCGCGCCTATCGTTCCGCCGGCCTGGCTCAGGGGAAGTTGAGCCAGGAAGACAGTTCGATGGGCGGCTGGAGATCCCATCCAAGAACCAGGGCCAGGGCCCCATCCGACCGGCTAGATGAACCCAGGCAGATTGTCGTCGTCGGTTTCCGAGAAGGCTGCTTCCTTCTCAGCGAGGTATTCATTCCAAGCCTCGGCGTCCCAGATCTCCGCACGGGTGCCGGCACCAATAACTGCCAATTCCCGGCCAAGCCCTGCATAGGCCCGGAGCGCCGGTGGAATCGTCACGCGCCCCTGCTTGTCAGGTACCTCGTCAGAGGCTCCAGACAGAAAAACCCGAATGTAATCACGAGCCTGCTTGGAGGACAGTGGTGCCTCCCGCATCGATTCGTGAATGCGCTCGAATTCCTTCTGGCTGAAGACGTAAATACAGCGTTCCTGACCCCTTGTGAGAACCAGGCCCTCGGCAAGCTCCTCGCGGAACTTCGCGGGAAGTATGATCCGGCCCTTTTCATCAAGGCGTGGGGAATGGGTGCCAAGAAACACCGGCCCACCGCCCCTCAGTCAAGGTGCCCGTTCATACCCAACACTGCCAATACCCTCTTATGCGCTCCACTTTACTCCACAAAGCCCCACAGTCAACGCACGTTGGGGCGTTTCTCCACCACTTTGAGTTTCGACAGCCGCGTAATCGCGCGGATCCAAGCGCGTGGGGGGAAGTGGAGGACTAAGGGAAGGCCTGGAGTGGCTCCGTGCGCCTGGGTGGAATCAGCGCCAAGGCTGGTCGCGCTGCGGATCCATAGCGGGCTGCCAAGCCTCCGGGGGGTGGAAAGTGGAGGACAGCGTTGTTAAACGCAAAAAGACCCGCCAAAGGGTCTTTTTTGTGTCCCCTGCAAGTCAGGGGCGTGCACCATTTACTGGCACAGGTAATTAAGGAAACGTCGCTTCGAAAGGATCCAGTTCCGGGTTAATGCAGGTAGCCACGCTCAATTGTCGTCGCGGCGACGCTCGTCCCAGCGCTCCTCAAGGTTGCTCATGAACGAACTCTTGGACTTTGGTTTTCCGGTTTTACCCTTCCGGGCCTTGCCGAACGCCGCACCCCGAAGAGTCGCGAAGTAGACACCCGCGCCCATCACGACGAAGCCGAGGACACCAACGAAAATCTGTTGGAGTGACACGCCGACAAGCAGCAGGAGAATGCCGGCGATGGCACCGAGTACACCAATTATCACGTGCCGGGTTGACCAGCTGCGGATGGGATCCGAACCCATGGTGTTGGCAAACTTCGGATCGTCCTCATGAAGCTGCTTCTCAAGTTGCTCAAGCAGCTTCTGTTCATGCTCCGAGAGGGGCATCGCGACCTCCTTTAGTCAGCCAGCGTCTGGACGAATCGCGGCCTGTGCGTCTGCTTCCAAAACGATCGGGCCAAGAAAAGCGTTCCCAAAAAATTTCCGCTTTGTTAGCGGACATCCCGGGACCGACTGCTCAGGAAACAGCTGTCCAGACGATCTAAATATCTGTACTAATTAGGATAGTTTGTCGGACGCTGTTCTGAAAGACGCGTGGAAGGCACCTGCACGGCATCGCAGGGCTGGCTCATTGAGCGTCAGGAGCCTTGCCCGGTTCCAGGAGCTTGCCCGGTTCCAGGAGCCTTGCCGGGAGCAGCGTTTTGGAGCCGAAGCGTTCCGCAACGCGGTCAAGGGCCTGTTCCGCAGCCCGCCAGTTGTCATCCCGCCGGTCAAGGCTGAGCTGCATGGACGCTTGGTCCGCAGGTTCCAACTGCTCCGCGCGGACACCTACAAGACGGACGCTCATGGAGCGGGTTCCCAGGGACTCAAGTAGTTGCACGGCCACTTGGTAAATCAGCTGGGCGCTGTCAACGGGAGTGTGCACCGTCCTACTGCGGGTCACAGTGGAAAAGTCGGCGAATCGGATTTTCAATGCCACGGTCCGGGCCAGCATCCCCGAACTCCGCAGCCGTGCCGCCGTGCGATGGGACAACCTCAGGAGCTCCCTGTTCAGCAAGGCGTCGTCTGCGGAGTCTGTGGTGAAGGTCTCCTCCGCCCCGATGCTCTTTTCCAGCCTGGTGGGAGTGACTGGCCTGGGATCCATCCCCATGGACAGTTGGTGCACATGTTCTCCGCTGGCGCCAAGGACCTTTTTCAGCGATGCCACAGGCGTAGCCGCCACGTCAGCCACTGTCCGAATGCCCAGGCGAGCCAGTACCTCGGCCGTCTTGCCGCCGACGCCCCAGAGGGCATTGACCGGCAGGCTGTGGAGGTAAGGGATGGTGTCCTCGGCGTCGATCTGGAGAATGCCGTCCGGCTTGCAACGGGTGGACGCGATCTTCGCCACAAACTTGGTCCCGGCAATCCCCACGGAAGCGGTGATACCAAGTTCAGTCCGAACCCGACGGCGGATGAGGTGGCCGATGTCCAAGGGCGATCCGAGCCGTCGGATTGCACCGCCGACGTCCAGGAAGGCCTCGTCAACGCTCAGGGGCTCCACAAGATCCGTGATGGACGCGAAGATCTCCATGAGCTGCGCGGAGACCTCATAGTAGAGCTTGTGGCGGGGGTGGATGATGACAGCGCCCGGGCACATGCGCATGGCAATAGCCATAGGCATCGCCGACTTCACACCTGTGGCCCTGGCTTCGTAGGATGCCGACAACACCACGGAACGTTCAGCAGGAAAGCCGACGATCACTGGCTTGCCACGCAGTTCAGGCCTGCTACGCAATTCCACGGAGACGAAAAACGCGTCCATGTCCACATGCAGGATGCTGGTTCGCCGCTGTTCCCGCAGGGCATCTTGAGCGCTGCGGGCTGGCTCGCGACCCGCGCTTTGGGCGCTACCGAATGCTTCCTGCCTCACAACGGCAATACTATGCCCGGCCACTGACTAAACTGGAGGCACAGTCCCCCGTCAGCCCAAGGAAGGATACCCCTGTGAAGCTCTTTGGAACTCCTCAATCGCGAGGGTTTGCCCTGCTCGCAGCGAGTGTCGCCCTGGCGGTCTCCGCCTGTACTCCGTCCCCCAGCAGCCCGGCGGCCACATCCGGATCGGGGAACCCCTCTGATTCCTCCACGGCAGCGCCCTCTTCCCCAGCCACTTCCCCGTCTTCGTCACAGACTCCTGGCTCGTCCGGTTCAGCCGTACCGGCACCCGGTGCGACGGCCACAGTCGGCGCACTGGTCCCCGGCTTTCCGGAACAACTCATCGCTGTGATGCCCAAGACGTCGGTTCGTTCCAGCAGCTACGACAAAAACGCGTCTCCTGCCACAGTTGCCCTCGTGGGAACTGTCAAAGCTCCGCCGGAAAGCGTGGTGGACTACTACAAGACCTCGCTTGAAGCCCAAGGATTCAAGGTTGTTCCGGGCGCCCAAGCCGTAGGAAACGTCACGTCGATCGACTTCATTCGCGGTGACGGTGAAACAGTAAATGTGTCTGTAAGGCAAAAGGAAGGCGTTTCCACATTCACCATTGGCGCCAACGTGGCGGCCGGGTCCGTCAAGTGACGCCCGTTTCCCAACTCCACACGGAGCAACACGAGTTTATTGGCGGCGTAGCCGGGAAGTTGAACGAGTTCCTGGCGGTCCAGCAGGACATGATGGCCACGATTTCACCGGATGTCGCGCCTTTGATGGGGTCGATATCGAATCTCGTCACAGGCGGAAAGCGACTTCGTGCGCTGATGTGCTACTGGGGTTGGCGCGGTGCGGGCGGCACGGCAAGGGACGCGGACATCTTGACAGCCGGTTGTGCCCTCGAACTTTTCCAAGCTGCGGCCCTGATCCATGACGACATCATTGACCGTTCCGATACCCGCCGCGGGGGTCCCAGTGTGCACCGTCGCTTCAGCCAACTCCACGAGGCCAACGGATGGGCCCTGGACAATGAACGGTTCGGGCATGCAGCGGCAATCCTGACCGGCGATCTTTGCCTCTCCTTCAGCGAGCAATCCTTTACGGAAATAGGTCCCAGGGCAGCATCCGGAAGCGAGGCCCGCCGCATATTCAATCTCATGCGTGCCGAGGTGATGGCCGGGCAATATCTGGACATCCTTGAGGAAGTAGCTGGCCCTGTACGCGATCGCGCGGGTTCAGTGGAACGGGCCACCTCCATCATTCGCTATAAGTCCGCAAAGTATTCCACCGAGCATCCTTTGGCGTTGGGCGGAGCGTTGGCAGGCGCCTCAAAGGAGTTGCTGAAGGCATATTCAGCATTTTCATTGCCGCTCGGCGAGGCCTTCCAACTACGTGATGACGTCCTGGGCGTTTTCGGTGACCCCGAAACAACGGGAAAACCCGCGGGGGATGACCTCCGCGAGGGCAAACGGACTGTGCTGGTTGGATTTGCCATTAACCTGGCTCCCACGGATCAAGCGGCATACCTGGACGAAATGCTGGGAAAGCAGGATCTGGGCGAGGACGAAGTCTCCAGAATCCGCCACATTATGGTCCACTGCGGAGCCCTTGACGCCACAGAGTCGTTAATTGCCGAGCTGAGCGACCAAGCGTTTGCGGCTCTGGAACAGCTGCCGCTGGAAGAATTACCGCTCACGGCACTGCGCCAACTGGCTGAGGCGGCTGTCAGTCGGGCCGCTTGAGCGGGCTTATTCCAATTGACTAACGGGGCTATTCCCACTGGTTGGGACGACGACGGCGGTCAGGAACCGCCGTCGTCCGCTCTTTAACTGCTTCTAACGGAATTCAGGCTGCCCGTTAACCAACTACCAAGCGAGGGACTGGGCGCGACGCCGAATCTCCGTCTTGCGTCCTTCGCGCAACGCATCGATAGGCCGTCCCCGCAATGAATCGTCGGGCGTAAACAACCACACGATAAGTTCTTCGTCGTTGTAACCAGCATCGCTGAGGACCGCAATGGTTCCCTTCAAGCTGTCCACGACGTGTCCATCCTGGATAAACAACGCCGGAATCGACCGGATATTCCGTTCCCCCCGCCTGATAGCCACGAGCGCGCGCTCATCCAGCAGTCCGTGGACTTTGGTGATGGAAACTCCCAGCAGCTCGGCGACATCCGGCAGCGGCATCCAGTCGGAAACAAGGCTTTCTACATTACTCACGGAACAAGGTTGCCACGCCGGGCTGTCACTCGCCTAGCCGGAGTGCGACGGCGGTCCCTGCGGGCGGGCGAAAGTCACCTTTTCATGCGGATGAATTCGGCGAGGTGATTTCCGGACGGCGGGAATTGTTGTGCCGATTGAATAAGTGTGAGAGATTCACACTGATCACACTTGCATCATTGATAACATCAGTAACATTGGCAACACTGGTAACAGCGGCAACACAAACCTATTCCCGCTGCTGAGATGAGGACACACTCCATGACGACGCCCCGCTCGCCGAAACGAACCATGAGCATGCCGGTAATTGCGGCAACCACGGCTGCGCTTCCCGCTGTGGTTTTGTCCTCGCTTGCCTTGGCCCAGCCAGCCATGGCGACGCCGGCACCTCAGCCCCGCAAGGTTCCCGCCACCCTCGCTGCAGCCATGCAGGCCCAAGCGGCCAAAGCGGGAAACGTCATTCCTGCCCAGGCGGTTGCCGCAACGCTTCCTGCCGCCCTGCAGCCCATGGCCCCCTCCGTGCCGGACACGTACAAGATCGTCCGCGGAGACACCATCAGTGCCATTGCGCGGCGCTTCAACCTGGACACGTCCGCTGTCCTGCAGTTGAACAAGCTCACGGCAACAACGCTGATCTACCCTGGCCAGACCATTAAACTGACAGGCACCGCTCCGGCCGCCCCTGAACAGTCCCCGGCCCCGGCCCCGGCTGCACCCTCAAACGCCACCACCTACACTGTGGTTTCCGGGGATACGCTGGGCGCCATCGCTGCCCGGCACGGAGTACCACTGTCCAGCATCTTCAGCTGGAACAACCTCAGTGGCAGCTCCATCATCTACCCTGGCCAGAAGATCAAGGTCAGTGGCGGCTCTGCACCGTCAGCTCCCTCGGCTCCTGCACCGGCGCCAGCGGCCACCCCGGTGGCCAGCACAGGTTCCTACACCATCAAGGCGGGCGACACCCTGAGCTCGATTGCGTCGCGTCACAACGTATCGTTGTCGGCGTTGATGAGCGTCAACACAGTTTCTGCTACCACCGTGATTTACCCGGGACAGAAGCTGACCATCCCGGGCACCACGTCACTGCAGCCGGCCGGGGAGACCAAGCCACTGGTGCCGAGTTCATTCCTCGGCTTCACCTACCCGCCGGCGGTGGTGAGCTCGGCGAACGAGAACAAGGCGCTGCTGAACGCTTCGCCTGTCCCCAGCCGGGATGAAATGAAAACGATCGTGGCTGATACAGCCCGCCGAATGGGAGTCAGCCCGTCATTGGCATTGGCATTTGCCGAGCAGGAATCCGGCTTCGACCAGCGTGCGGTCTCCCCAGCCAACGCCATTGGCACCATGCAGGTCATTCCTTCCTCCGGCCAGTGGGCATCTGATCTGGTGGGGCGCAAGCTCAATCTCCTGGATCCGTATGACAATGCGACGGCCGGCGTCGCGATCATCAGGGCACTTGTCGCCACCAGTAAGGATCTCGACAACGCCATCGCCGGTTATTACCAGGGGCAGTACTCGGTCAGCAAGTACGGCATGTACGACGACACCAAGCGCTACGTCGAATCGATCAAAGCCCGGCAACGCACTTTCGGCTAAGCCGCCCCAAGCACCTTTGGACGAGGCCCGGATCCCCGCGGATTCGGGCCTCTTCCCTGCCTCGTTTAGGATCGTATGGTGCAAGAACCAACGCAGGACCACCTCATCGGGACCACTGTGGACGGGCGCTACCACGTCCGCTCACGGCTTGCGAGGGGCGGGATGTCCACTGTTTACCTGGCCACGGACCAGCGCCTGGAGCGCGACGTGGCCCTCAAAGTCCTGCACCCCCATCTGGCCAATGACGAGACGTTCCTGGAGCGACTCAGCCGCGAGGCCAAGGCCGCCGCGAGCCTTTCACATCCTCATGTTGTCAGCGTGCTGGACCAAGGCGAGGACGGGCACATCGCTTATTTGGTGATGGAGTATGTCAAAGGCCATACGCTTCGTGACGTCATCAACCAGCAGGGAGCGCTTCCACCGCGCTTGGCCCTGGCTTTGATCGATCCGGTCATCGAAGGTTTAGCGGCAGCCCACGGCTCAGGGCTCATCCATCGCGACATCAAGCCCGAGAACGTCCTGATAGCCGAAGACGGCCGGATCAAGGTAGGCGACTTCGGATTGGCCAGGGCTGTCACGGCCACCACAAGTACCGGTGCCTTGATCGGCACGGTCGCTTACCTGGCTCCCGAATTGGTGCTCGGCAAAGCAGCTGATGCCCGGAGCGATGTCTACTCGGCGGGCATCATGCTCTACGAGATGCTCACGGGCAAGCAGCCCTATGCTGGTGAGTCGCCGATCCAGGTTGCATACCAGCATGTCAATGCCGTGGTTGGCCGCCCTTCCGAGGCCGCTCCCGGACTTGCTGAAGACCTGGACGAACTCGTTCAGTGGTGTACTGCGGTGGATGCCGAGAACCGGCCGGTGGACGGCTCTGCCTTGCTGTCCGAGTTGCGCCACATCCGGACCACCCTCAGCGACGAGCAACTGGACCATAGGCAGCCGTCCTCACGCCCACTCTCCCCCGCCGGTTCCGCTGCGGCGGTCAGCCCGCTGGCCAATCCCCAGGAAAATCCAACCGAGGCCCTTGCCACGTCAGCGTCGCCCACCGAATTCATTTCCCACCAGAGCAACCCGACAACCGTCATGGCAGCGTCTGGAACGTCAGCGCGGCAACCGCACAATGCCGCCCTGGCCCTCCCCGGTGTGGACGATGACCTGCGTCAACCCGGCAAGCGGGAGCAGAAAAAGCTGGAACGGCAGCAGGCTAAGGAGCGGGCCCGGGCCGCCTCCACCCCAATGCGTCCCCTGCGTGAAGGCAATCCCCGCCGCCGCGCTGCTATTTGGACAGTCGTGATCGTGATCCTTGCGCTGCTGGCAGGTTCTGCCGGCTGGTTCTTTGGCATGGGCCCTGGGTCTCCCGGCACCGTTCCGGACGTCAAGAACAAGACCGTAGCTGAAGCCCAGCAACTCCTGCGCACAGCAGGATTCCAATCCGAGCCCCAGGACGTGTTCGACGACGACGTCCAGGCTGGACTCGCTGTCGGGACGGAACCCAAGTCCGGGGAGGTGGTGCGGAAGTTTCAACCCATCGCGCTATTCGTCTCGAAAGGCGCACAACTCTTTGCCCTGCCTGGGCTGGCAGGCGGGACGTTGGATGAAGCAAAGACAGCACTGAATGCCGCCCAAATGACCCTCGGCACCGTCACTGATGCATTCGACGAAAAGATCCCAGCAGGCGTTGTCATCTCCCAGGACCCCGCCCAGGGCAAGGAAGTACGCCACGGCACGCCGGTTGCCCTTGTGGTGTCCAAGGGACCCCAGCCCATCCCCGTCCCCGATGTGCGCGGCCTGCCCCAGGACGCAGCCGTGAAGGCCATCCAGGACGCTGGCCTGAAGGCAGCCATTGCCCCAGAGACGGTCAATGACAAAACCGTGCCCAAGGGCGCCGTGGTGGCACAGACGCCTGGCAATGGCACACTTGTCCGCGGCGAAACAGTGACCCTTACCGTCTCCAAGGGACCCAAGTTGGTGCGCGTCCCGAGCTTTATTGGCAAGCAGGCGGATGAGGCCGAGAAGGAACTGAAGAAGCTCGGGTTCAAGGTTGAGATCAACAAGGTGCTGGGAGGCTTCTTCGGCACAGTCCGCGATCAGAACCCCGTGAACGCCGAGATACCTGAGGATTCAGTGGTGAGGTTGACGGTCGTCTAGTAGATCGAGTCGTGTAGTAGATCGACGGGACGGCAACCCGAAGTAGGCAAACAATGGGCGGTCCGGATTCATCCGGACCGCCCATTTGCCTCCTGCTACCTCTTTGAGAGGGCGCCTGCCACCAGGAATGCCATCTCGAGGGACTGCATGTGGTTCAGACGTGGATCGCAAACGGACTCATAGCGGTCCAGGAAAGCGTCCTGATCGATGGGATCTGCGCCACCCAGGCACTCGGCGACGTCGTCGCCGGTCATTTCGACGTGCAGGCCACCCGGCACCGTACCCAGGGAGTGGTGTACTTCAAAGAATCCACGTACTTCATCAATCACGTCGTCGAAGTTGCGGGTCTTGTATCCGTTGGGCGAGGTCACTGTGTTGCCGTGCATCGGGTCCGTCACCCAGAGTACCTGGGCACCTGAGGCAGTGACGCGCTCGACGACGGCCGGCAGCTTCTCGCGGATGTTCTTGGCACCCATGCGGGTAATGAATGTCAGGCGGCCGGGCTCGCGGTTCGGGTCCAGTTTGTCGATAAGGCGCAGGGCGTCGTCCCCACTGGTGGTGGGGCCAAGCTTGACGCCGATGGGGTTCCGCACACGGGACAGGAAGTCCACGTGGGCATGATCGAGTTCGCGGGTCCGCTCGCCAATCCAGAGGAAGTGGGCGGAAGTGTCGTACGGCAGGCCGGTACGCGAGTCGATGCGAGTCAGTGCTCGCTCGTAGTCCAGCAGCAGTGCCTCATGGCTGGCGAAGAACTCAACACGCTTGAGCGCCTCGAAGTCAGCGCCACACGAGTCCATGAACATGATGGCACGGTCAATGTCACGGGCAAGGGACTCATACCGGGCATGTGCCGGGTTCTCCGTGAAGCCCTTGTTCCACTGGTGGACCAGGCGAAGATCTGCGAAGCCGCCCTGGGTGAACGCCCGGATGAGGTTCAGGGTGGACGCCGAAGTGTGGTAAGCCTGCAGCATCCTGCCGGCGTCGTGCGCGCGGGACTCCGGTGTGAAATCGTAGCCGTTGACGATGTCTCCGCGGTACGCGGGAAGCGTCACGCCGTCGCGCGTTTCATCGTTGGACGAGCGGGGCTTGGCAAACTGGCCTGCCATCCGGCCCATCTTGATCACCGGCATCGCCGCACCATACGTGAGCACCACGGCCATCTGGAGGATCGTTTTGACGCGTGCGCTGATCTTGTCGGCCGTCGCGGCTTCAAAGGTCTCCGCACAGTCTCCACCCTGCAGAAGGAAAGCCTTGCCCTGGGCGGCCGCAGCCAAGCGCTCCCGTAGTACGTCCACCTCGCCGGCAAAGACCAGCGGCGGAACGACGGAAAGTTCCTTAACGGAGGCCTTGAAGACTTCTGAGTCAGACCACGTGGGCTGCTGGGAAATAGGCAGGTCCCGCCAGGCGTCGAGCCCGGGGTAATTTGCGGCCCCGCTCTGGGCGGTGCTGGCGAGTGGGTCTACTACAGGGGTTGCGGTGTTCGCGGTTAGCTCAGTCACCCTTCAAGAGTAGTAGCCTCCGCCAAGGTTGGGGCACTGCAGGCGTAACTGTCACTGCCGGATGCGTCACAGTGCCCCGCTGCCTGCTCCCCCATCCTCCTTGGGTTGGTCCTTGTCATCGGCAATGTCTGAAGGTGCCTCCTCGGCTGCCTTGACTTTCCCTACCGTCCCAGGGCCTTTGCCATCCAACCGGGCCTTGACCACTGCGGCATATTCGTCCACATACTCCTGGCCGGAAAGCCGCATGAGTTCGTACATGATTTCGTCAGTTGCGGCCCTTTGAATGAGCCGGTCATCCTCCATGCCGTAGTAGCGGCTAAAGTCCAAGGGCTGCCCGAAGATCACGCCGATACGCCGGATGCTCGGCAACCTCTTGCCAATGGGCTGGACCTTTTCCGTGCCGATCATGGCTACCGGCACCACAGGGACCCGGGTTTGTAGTGCGAGTCGTGCAACACCTACCTTGCCGCGGTAGAGCTTGGCGTCCGGACTCCGGGTGCCTTCCGGGTAGATGCCCAACAGCCCACCGGAATTCAGGACGTCCTTCCCGGCTTGCAGGGATAGCTCCGATGCGGCGCCGCCGGAACGGTCCATGGGCAACTGGTTGCTCAACCTGAAGAACAGCGCGGTCAAGCGGCCCTTGAGGCCCTTGCCGGTGAAGTACTCGGACTTGGCAAGGAAGATCACCGGCCGATCCACCATCAGGGGAAGGAAGATGGAGTCCGAGAAGGACAGATGGTTGGACGCCAGGATTGCGGGGCCGTTTTCGGGGACGTTGTCCAGCCCTTTGACCCATGGCCTGAACAGGAGCTTGAGAACAGGACCAAGGAAGATCCTCTTCATGACCCAATAGAACACGTTTGTCCTCTCACGGCCGTTTTACTGGCGTCCGTCCGGGCTGCTCGGCGGCACTCAACAGCAACCCTACTCCAGTGAGAAATGTCGCGAAGAGTGACACGATGGAGCCATGACGGAACGCAACCAACCAGCCGCGCCGCTCGCCTTCCACCATTCCGGCCACGGAGCCAACGCTTCCACCGGAGTAGCCATCTGCCACGGATTTACCGGTAGCCCGCTGAGCATCCTGCCCTGGGCGGAGTACCTGGCCGGTCAAGGCTTTGCGGTTTCAGTTCCCTTGCTTCCCGGTCACGGAACCAGCTGGCACGATCTTGCTACCACCCGCTGGCAGGACTGGTACAAAACGTTTGAGCGAAGCTATCTGGACCTTGCCGCCAAGACCGAAACGTGTTTCGTGGCAGGTTTGTCCATGGGCGGGGCCGTGGCGCTCCGTGTCGCTTCACGGCACGATGTTCCAGGACTGGTCCTGGTGAACCCGGGGTTGAGTTTCTATGACCGCCGGGTGCGGTACGTGGGAGCGCTCAAGTACGTCATGCCGACCACCTCGCCCATTGAGGAAGAACAACCGACGGCGACCGCCACTGACGACGGTGACTACTCGAAGACGCCGTTGAAGTCCGTGCATGAGCTGAAGAAGTTGTTCCGTCAAGCAACCCGCGCACTGCCGCAAATCCAAGCACCCGCGCTGGTCTTCAAGTCTTCGATGGACGGTGTGGTCCCGCCCAGTTCCGTGGCCATGATCACCAGGCATATGGACCCATCCCGGCTCAAGGTGGTTACCCTCCCGGCCAGCGGCCACGTGGCCACCCTGGATGTGGATGCACCCACCATCTTTGAAGAATCAGCCGAGTTTTTCCGTCAGCATGCCATGGACAGAGTAGCCTCAGAGTCATCATGAAAATGCTTCCCGATTTCTCCCCGTTCCTCAGCAACTGGACTGGCTCCGGCCCCCGCGTTGGTGTCGTCATGTCGCACGGGTTCACGGGAAGCCCGCATAGCGTCCGGCCTTGGGCCGAGCACTTGGCAGCGGCGGGATATGCCGTCAGGGTTCCGTTGCTCCCCGGTCACGGAACAACCTGGCAGGACATGGCCACCCGTTCATGGCGCGAATGGCACCGCGCTGTTGACGATTCCTACAGGGAACTGGCTGGCGAATGCGATTTCGTTTTCGCGGCCGGGCTCTCCATGGGCGGCACGCTGGCGCTGCGCATTGCGGCGACACGGCCTGTGGCCGGCACCATCGTGGTCAACCCGGGCTTGGTGCTTGATGACCCGCGAGCTGTCATCGTTGCTGCACTCAAGTACGTCATGAAGAGCACTCCGGCCATCGCCAATGACATTTTGAAGCCCGACCAGGACGAAGGGGCGTATGCCCGTACCCCGGTTGCGGCGGCCCACGAGTTGAAGAAGATGTATAAGGACACTGCCGCGATGCTGCCGCGCATTACATCGCCCGTCCGGGTCTTCCGATCCACTGTGGACAATGTCATCTCCAACGCCAGCCTTGAATTCCTCCGGGCACGGGTCCAGGCTCCCGTTGACGTCACGTACCTCGGCAACAGCCATCATGTTGCGACCCTTGACAACGACGCCCCTGAGATCTTCGCGGGAACTGTCGACTTCATCCAAAAGACCATGGCGGCCCTGGCCGGCGACGGGTCTTCCCTCGAGAAGGACAAAGCCGATGAACAGGCCTGATCCCAACTCTGCCGATCAGAGCGCCAACAAGGATGACGACGCCATCTGGTTGGATTTGGTGGCCCGGCTGGAAGCAACGGAATCGTCGACGCTCAATGATGCCCCGGAACGGGGTCGGCAGGGACCTGATGGGGCAGGAGCCGGACCAGCCAAGGAAGACGCACCAAAGGGCTTCAAGGACTTTGATCCGCTGGGACTGTCGTCTCCGGCCGCGGCAGCAACGCCTGAGGCCCAAACAGCGGACGGGGGACCCGAAGAATTGGAAGGCAGGTCTCTGGGTCCCCGGGATTTCGAGGTGGACGATGACGACGACGGCTTCGTCCCCGAGGATCCTCCCAGCCTGGTTGGAACCGAGCCGCTGACCATGCTGGCATGGATCGGTGCCGTGGGTGGGCCGCTCGCGCTGCTTTTTACCGCGATGTTTTGGCGTTCGGCACCCTTGCTGGCCATCCTTGGCATAGTGGCGGCCTTTGCAGCTTCCGTCATCTACCTCATCATGCGGCTACCGCATGAGAAGAATGAGGACGACGACGGCGCACGCATCTAAGTGCCCCTGCCGGCTGGACTGGTCATGGGCAGCCGACTGGCCTGGTCACGGGCCGCCGGCCTAGTTATGGGCACGGCCACTGACCCGGGAAAGGTCTGCAGCGCCAATCATGCCGGCACGGGGCCCCAGGGCGGCAAGCTCAATCCTTGCCATCGGACGAAATCCGCGGCCCGTAAGGTTTCTGGCGAATGCCTCACGAGCAGGCCCGACAAGCAGGTCCCCGGCGTCGCACAAACCGCCGCCGATCACGAACATGCCCGGATCCAGGGCCGCGGCGAGGTTCGCCAGCCCCAGGCCCAGCCATTCGCCCTGGTCCGCCAGCAGTTCCCGCGACGTGGAATCCCCTGCAAGAGCCAAGGCTGTGACTGCAGCGCCCGTGATGCCCTCCTCCACACCGCCCGCCCGTTCCAGGAGTGCGCGGCCCTCAGGCGAGTTGGTCCGCACCAATTGGCGGGCTTCACGGCCGAGTGCGTTGCCCGACGCGTACTGCTCCCAGCAGCCGCGGTTGCCGCATTCGCAACGATGTCCGCCCGGGAAAATGATCTGATGGCCGAATTCGCCAGCCACGCCGTAACGGCCGCGCTCTACCCGCCCGTCCATCACCATGGCACCCCCGATGCCCGTGCCCAAGGTGATGCACACCAAGCGGCTCTCACCCTGGCCGGCACCAAAGCGCCACTCAGCCCAGGCGGCCGCGTCGGCGTCGTTTGTCAGCAGAACCGGCCTCCTCAACAGAGTCTGGAGGCTTTCCCTCAGCGGCTCATTACGCCAGGCCAGATGCGGACTGAACAGGACCGTACCGCCGTCGAGGTCCATCCAACCCGCAGCGCCAATACCCACGGAGGCAATCCGGTGGTCCGCGCTGAGCTCGTCGACCAGTTCCACGATTGTCTGCTCCACGGCCCGGGGGTCGGCACCGGGCGTGGACCTGCGTGCCTCAGCAAGGATCCTGCCCTCGGCATCGACTACGCCGGCAGCTACCTTGGTGCCGCCGATATCGATGCCGATGGCAAGCCCCCGCCTGCCCAAATGACTCCTGCGCCCAGCCCAGGGAACGTCCTTCAAGGCAGCGACGGGTGGCCGGGGCCGGGCACGGGAACTGGACCGTAGTGAAGGCATCCCAACATCCTATTCTGCCGGCATCGGCAGCCAGACATCTGAACCGGCGGATGGCGCCAAGTTGCTCGAAACAGAGGCTCATCCGTAAAGTTACTCGCCAGTAGGTGAAATAGGACACACCTCCGCGAGTGGGCATACTAGAGTGGAACCAGCCCCCTCGTGGCCCGTGGATATCAAAGGAGCTACCGTGCGTGAATTCAGTGTTCCGCCTCTTGTCAATGTTGCCCCTGAAACCAACATCACGGACCTCGTAGTCCGGGAAGCCGCCAAGGCCTCCAACCCGGCACTGTTCGCCAAGCTGGACAGCAATGCACAGTGGCAGGACATCCGCGCCACTGACTTCCTTGCCGACGTCAAAGCCTTGGCCAAGGGCCTTATCGCCAGTGGAGTGGGCGCCGGCGACCGCGTGGGCATCATGTCGCGCACCCGGTACGAGTGGTCCTTGGTGGACTTTGCCATCTGGTTCGCTGGAGCCGTTTCCGTCCCGATCTATGAGACCTCTTCCCCTTCCCAGGTGGCATGGAACCTGGGCGACTCCGGCGCTGTGGCAGCCTTCGGTGAAGCCGCGCACCACGAGGACATCATCCGGCAGGCCGTCGCCGCCGAAGACATACAGTCAGTGGCCAACGTCTGGCAACTTGAGGGGGCCGGCCTTGATGCCCTCCGCACCGCCGGGGCCGGCGTGACGGATGAGGAACTCGAGGCCCGCCGCTCGGCCGCAGGCCTCTCGGACCTGGCAACCATCATTTACACCTCCGGAACCACGGGCCGGCCCAAGGGCTGCGAGCTGACCCACGGAAACTTCGTGGAACTCTCCGAGAATGCACGTGCGGCACTTGGCGAGATCATCAACGAGTCGGCCAAGACCATCATGTTCCTCCCGTTGGCCCACGTTTTTGCGCGCTTCATCTCCGTGCTGGCCGTGGCAGGAGGCGTCAAAGTTGCCCATACTCCGGATATCAAGCATCTGCTGGCCGATCTCCAAAGCTTCCAGCCAACGTTCATCCTTGCCGTACCGCGTGTCTTCGAAAAGGTCTACAACTCAGCGCTGACAAAAGCGGAGGACAGCGGCAAGGGCGCCATCTTCCACCGGGCCGTGGACACGGCGATTGAGTACTCCAAGGCGCGCCAGGCAGGTTCCCTTGGATTGGGTTTGAAGATCAAGCATGCGGTCTTCGACAAACTCGTCTACGGAAAGCTCCGCCACGCCATGGGCGGCCATGTGGCCCACGCCGTCTCCGGCGGTGGCCCTTTAGGCGAACGCCTGGGCCACTTCTTCCAGGGCATAGGCCTCCAGATCCTGGAGGGATACGGCCTTACGGAAACCACGGCCCCGATTTCCGTCAACACGCCCTCCATGATCAGGATCGGCACCGTGGGCGCCCCGCTTCCCGGCAACGCCGTCAAAATCGCTGACGACGGCGAGATCCTCGCCAAGGGCGTCTGCGTCATGCGTGGTTACTACAAGCGGGAAGACCTCACGGAGGAAACCTTTGCCGATGGGTGGTTCCGCACCGGCGACATCGGTGAGCTGGACAGCAACGGATTCCTCAAGATCACCGGACGCAAGAAGGAAATCATTGTCACTGCAGGTGGCAAGAACGTGGTTCCGGCGCTGTTGGAGGATCAAATCCGCGCGGACGCCCTGGTTTCCCAGGTACTGGTGGTGGGTGACAACCGTCCCTTCATCGGCGCCTTGGTGACGTTGGATGAAGAGGCTTTGCCGGGATGGCTGGAACGCCATGGGCTCGCTTCCAGCACCACGCTCGCTGAAGCCGCGGAGAACGCCGTAGTAAAAGCGGCCGTCCAGGACCTCATCAGCAAAGCGAACCAGTCCGTTTCCCAGGCGGAGGCCATCAAGTCCTTCCGGATAGTTCCGGCGGACTTCACGGAAGCCTCCGGCCACCTCACTCCATCGTTGAAGGTCAAGCGTGCGCAGGTCATGAAGGACTTTGAGGCCGTGATCGAAGAAATGTACTCAGCGCCCCGCGCACACTAGGGCCCAGGCACCTCCAGTAAACAAGCCCAACGCGGCAAACGAAAAACCCCTTCCGGAATTCTTCCCGGAAGGGGTTTTCGTTGGTGGATCGCTAGCCGATCACCAGCAGCAAGTCGCCGCCTTGGACCTGCTCCACCGAGGAGATGGCGAGGCGCGAGACCGTGCCGGCCACAGGCGTCGTGATGGATGCTTCCATCTTCATTGCCTCAATCGTGGCAACGGTGTCGCCCGCGTTGACGACGTCGCCCGCTTTCACCGTTACCGTGACGGCCCCGGCGAACGGGGCTGCGACCTGGCCGGGCTGTGCGGGGTCGGCCTTCTCTGCCGCCTTGACGTTGCTCACCACGGAACGGTCACGGACAACGACCGGACGCGACTGGCCGTTGAGCGTGCACATGACCGTGCGCATGCCCTTCTCGTCGGCCTCGGAGACGGCTTCCAGCTGCGCGATCAGCCGTACACCCTTCTCCAGCTCGATGACGTGCTCAGCGCCGCGCTGCAGCCCGTAAAGGTAATCGCGTGTGTCCAGCACGGAGATGTTGCCGTAGGTCTCAACGCTCTTGAGGTAGTCCTTGGTAGGACCTGCGAAGAGAAGCCGGTTCAGCGTGTGCTGGCGGGTCTTCGAATCACCCTTCAGCGCGGCACTGTCCTCGGCGCTGATCTCGATGTCACGCACCTTGATGCTGCGGCCTTGGAGGGCCTTGGTACGGAACGGCTCAGGCCAGCCTCCGGGAGGATCGCCGAGTTCGCCGGAAAGGAAGCCAATGACCGAATCCGGGATGTCGTAGTTCTGCGGATTCTCATTGAAGTCCGCGGGATCTGCGTTGAGTCCAACCAGGTGCAGGGCGAGGTCGCCCACCACCTTGGAGGACGGAGTCACCTTGACCAGGCGGCCCAGGATGCGGTCTGCAGCCGTGTACATGTCCTCGATGGCTTCGAACTGCTCCCCCAACCCCAACGCAATGGCCTGCTGGCGAAGGTTGGACAGCTGGCCACCGGGGATTTCGTGCTGGTAGACGCGGCCTGTGGGACCGGGCAGGCCGGACTCGAAGGGCGCGTATACGCGGCGGACGGCCTCCCAGTAGGGTTCCAGCGCACCGACGTTTGCCAGGTTAAGCCCGGTATCGCGCGGTGTGTTGGCCAAGGCTGCAACGAGGGCCGACGCGGCAGGCTGGCTGGTAGTGCCTGCCAGCGAAGCAGCGGCGACATCGACGGCGTCGACTCCGGCATCGACGGCTGCCAGCAGCGTGGCGAGCTGGCCACCGGCGGTGTCGTGCGTGTGCAGGTGGACCGGAAGGTCGAAGCGCTCACGCAGGGCCGAGACGAGCTTGGAAGCCGCAGCGGGACGCAGGAGTCCTGCCATGTCCTTGATGGCCAGGATGTGGGCACCGGCGTCGACGATTTTCTGGGCAAGGTCCAGGTAGTAGTCGAGGGTGTACAGGTCCTCATTCGGGTCAAGGAGGTTGCCTGTGTAGCAGAGTGCGACCTCTGCGACGGCAGTCCCCGTTGCACGCACAGCCCGGATTGCCGGAGCCATCTGGTTGACGTCGTTGAGGGCGTCGAAGATGCGGAAGATGTCAATACCGGTGGCCGCGGCCTCGTTGACGAACGCCTCGGTCACCTCTTCCGGGTACGGCGTGTAGCCAACGGTGTTGCGCCCGCGGAGCAGCATCTGGATACATGTGTTCGGCAGCGCCTGGCGCAAAGCAGCCAAGCGGTCCCAGGGATCCTCGCCAAGGAAGCGGAGCGCGACGTCGTACGTTGCACCGCCCCAGGCCTCCACCGAAAGCAACTCCGGCATCAGGGCGGTGACTGCCGGGCCGGCAGCCACGAGGTCGCGGGTACGGACACGGGTGGCCAGCAAGGACTGGTGGGCATCACGGAACGTGGTGTCCGTAACGGCCACAGCCTGCTGTTCGCGCAGTGCCTTGGCGAATCCCTCAGGACCGAGCTCCAGCAGCCTCTGGCGGGAACCGGAGGTGGGGACCGGACCTTCAACGACGGGCAGCTTGGTGGCGGGGTCGGAGTGGACCGTGAGCTCGCCATTGGGCTTGTTGACGGTGACATCGGCAAGCCACGTCAGCAGCTTGGTGCCGCGGTCCGCGGAGATGTGCGACTTGAGCAGCTCCGGACGCTTGTCGATAAAGTCCGTGGCCACGTTGCCGGCGTTGAAGTCCGGATCGGCGAGCACGGCCTGCAGGAAAGGAATGTTGGTGGACACGCCACGGATGCGGAATTCCGCCAGGCCGCGTCGCGCACGGGCAACGGCGGCCGGGTAGTCGCGGCCACGACAGGTCAGCTTGACGAGCATCGAGTCGAAGTGCGGGCTGATCTCGGCGCCGGAGTAGACCGTGCCGCCGTCGAGACGCACGCCGGCGCCACCAGCTGAGCGGTAACCCGTGATCTTTCCGACGTCAGGACGGAAGCCGTTGGCCGGGTCCTCTGTGGTGATGCGGCACTGCAGGGCGGCGCCCTTGATGGAGACCGTTTCCTGGCTCAACCCGAGATCTGCCAGGGTCTCGCCGGAGGCAATGCGCATCTGCGCCTGGACGAGGTCCACATCGGTGATTTCCTCGGTGACGGTGTGCTCCACCTGGATGCGGGGATTCATTTCGATGAAGACGTGCTGGCCTGCACGCTCGCCTTCGGTGTCAACCAGGAACTCGACGGTTCCGGCGTTGACGTAGTTCAGGGCCTTGGCGAAGGCCACTGCATCACGGTAGAGCGCTTGGCGGATGTTTTCATCCAGGTTCGGTGCGGGCGCGATTTCCACGACCTTCTGGTGACGGCGCTGCAAGGAACAGTCACGCTCGAACAGGTGCATCACGTTGCCCTCGGCATCCGCCAGGATCTGCACTTCGATGTGGCGCGGACGCAGCACGGCCTGCTCAAGGAACATGGTGGGATCGCCGAAGGCGGCATCGGCCTCGCGCATTGCTGACTGCAGGGCTTCGGGGAGGGCTTCACGTGTCTCCACGCGACGCATGCCACGTCCACCACCGCCGGCCACAGCCTTGGCGAAGATCGGGAAGCCGATTTCGTCTGCTGCCGCGATCAGTTCGTCGAGGTCCTTTGACGGCTTGCTCGACTTCAACACCGGGACACCGGCCCTGCGGGCAGCTTCCAGTGCGGCAACCTTGTTGCCTGCGAGCTCCAGGACCTCCGCAGGCGGGCCTACGAAGGTGATCCCCGCGGCCTTTGCTGCACGCGCCAAGTCGGGGTTTTCCGAGAGGAAGCCATAGCCGGGGTAAATGGCGTCGGCGCCGGCTTCCTTGGCGACGCGGACAACCTCCTCGACGTCCAGGTAGGCGCGGACGGGGTGGCCCACCTCGCCGATCAGGTAAGCTTCGTCGGCCTTCTGCCGGTGGATCGAGTTACGATCCTCGTGCGGAAAGACGGCTACGGTCTTGGCGCCCAGTTCATAACCAGCGCGAAACGCCCTGATCGCGATTTCGCCGCGATTGGCCACCAGAATTTTCGAAAACATACTTCTCCTGCATCATTGCGGGTGGATCGGTCGGTGGTCACAGTGTGTAGTGCCGCCAGCATCAAACACAAATCTTTGTGGCAACCATCACAATGGAATCGTCATCTGGGCTGTATATGCGTGCGCGCGACTCCCCACCGTGCTATTACCAGCACTATCCCCCAAGCGCCCGGGCGCGTAGAAAGCGGGAATCCACGGCCCTGCCCCATATGATGTTGGAGGGGCTTCGGCAAGCCCCGGCTCCGGCGGTCCCGGAGCGGAAAACAGCGCGATACGGCAACCGGCGTTAGGTTTTGGGTTTTCAAGTGCAAGTAGTCAGCATCAGCAGCCTCAAAGGCGGAGTGGGAAAGACGTCCGTGACCACCGGCCTGGCGTCCGCGGCCCTCGCAGCCGGCATTCCAACCCTCGTGGTGGACCTCGATCCCCATGCCGATGCTACGACGGCACTCGGTGTCCAGCGCGGCGAGCAGCTGGATATTGGCCGCATGCTCAAGAGCCCCCGAAAAGCCAAACTCCCCGAGAACGTTGCCAGCAGCAGCTGGGTCTCCAACGGTTCCAGCGGCGGCACGCTTGACGTGGCTGTCGGATCGGCGTTCACGGGCATCTATGACCGTCCGGACCTCGGTCGCCGGGACTTACGCAGGCTCTCGGCCGTCCTTGCAGGAACAACCAACTACGAACTTATCCTTGTCGATTGCCCGCCTTCGTTGAACGGGCTCACACGGATGGCATGGAGCGCGAGCGACCGCGTAGTACTCGTCGCCGAGCCCGGCCTCTTCTCAGTCGCCGGCACCGAGCGGACCATGCGCGCCATTCAGTTGTTCCGGCAGGAGTTTGCTCCCAACCTGGCCCCGGCCGGGATCGTTGCCAACCGGGTCCGCACCGGATCGGCAGAGCACACGTTCCGCCTGGCTGAGATGGAATCCATGTTCGGGGAACTGCTGTTGACGCCGCACATCCCCGAGCAAGCCAACTGGCAGCAGATCCAAGGGGCGGCCCATTCGGTACACCATTGGCCAGGGGATTCAGCCAAGAACTCCGCAAAGCTCTTCGATGCGCTCCTGCAGAGCCTGCTCCAAGGCCAAACGGCCACCCGGGATCGCCAACGGCGCTAGCCTCCCTATGTTCCAGCCAGAGCAACTGCCAGCAGCAGCACGTGCCGGCAGCAGCCACAACGGAAGAAGCCGCCTCCTATGCCTAGGAGGCGGCTTCTTCGTTAAGAACCAGATTCGGTGAGGTAGCAACCAGGTTTGGTGGGGCGCTCTAACCGATACGGCGCGCAACGCGCCGCTTGCTCAATTCGTCGTCCGGAAAGGACTGCTCTGCGGCGTGTTCGCTCGGAAGCGCGGCAAGGCTTCCCTCAACTTCCCGCCATACACGTCCCACGGCAATACCAAAGACACCCTGTCCGCCTTGCACGAGGTCAATGACTTCATCGGCAGAGGTACATTCGTAGACACTCGCGCCATCGCTCATCAGGGTGATCTGCGCGAGATCTTCAACGCCGCGCTCGCGAAGGTGCTCGACGGCTGAGCGGATCTGCTGCAGGGACACACCGGTGTCAAGCAGACGCTTGACCACCTTGAGCACCAGGATGTCCCGGAAACCATAGAGGCGTTGCGAGCCGGAACCCGCAGCACCGCGGACGGCTGGCTCAACCAAGCCCGTGCGCGCCCAATAGTCCAGCTGACGGTACGTGATACCTGCAGCCTTGCACGCAGTCGGGCCGCGGTAGCCCGCGTCCTCGTCCAGCACAGGAAGGTCCTCTGTGAAGAGCAAACCTTGGGCGCCGGATGCGGGCGCAGCAATGCCGGTCGAGGCCTGCTTCAGCTCGCCTGCTTCGCCTTTCGGACTCACGTGACCTCCTTGTTCTCAGTTCCCTTGGGGACGGTGCCTACCACTGATCACAACGCCGAAATTCAGCCGTGTAATTCCCACAAGCCGCACCTTCCAGTGTGACTTGCGCGGGCAGTGTATGCAACGGGAACTTGATACCTTCGACGTTAGGCCCGGGAGGCCCCTAGGTCAAAGACCCCGGGCGCAAAATCCGGTCGTGTCGAAAGTTTCACCCTCAACTTTAGGCTTAGGGTGACTCAGCCTTCGAAATCCTCAGGTTCGACGTCGTCCAGGAACTCCCGGAAACGCCGCATTTCACGTTCTTCGTCCACGCTGGGACCTGGCTCTGAATCTTCGCCTTCGTCGTGCTCGGTGATCCGGACCCCGGCCTCGTCCATCACAGCGTCCGCACACCAAATGCGGCACTTCGCCCGCAATGCAAGCGCCAACGCATCAGAAGCGCGCGAACTGACCACGGTGCCGTCGTCGAATTGCAGCTGTCCATAGAAGATGTTGTCTTCGACTGCCACGATGTTGACGCTGATGATGGAATGCCCCAAGGACTCTACGACGTCGATCAGGAGGTCGTGAGTCATCGGCCGCGGTGGGACAACGCCTTGCTGGGCCAAGGCGATGGCACTGGCTTCAGGTGTGCCGATCCAGATGGGGACGTGCCGCTCCCCCTTGATTTCCCGCAGGAGTACCAAGGGCTGGTTGGACGGCAGTTCGATCCGGACGCCGACAATTTCAACTTCGATCATCAGGTGTCCATCCGGGAGATACGGTCGTGGACAAGCGCCCTGTGCAGTGTCAGGCACAGTTCGCTGATTTCACGCGCTGCCTCGGCAGCGCGTGCTTGGGACGCGGCGTCGCGGCGGGACGTCAGGGGCGCAACTGCCCTTTCCACCAGGCCGAACTCGCGTTCGGCTGCAGCCTGGAACGGGCGGAGGTGGCGCGGCTCCAGGCCGTGACCCTCCAATTGGACGCAGGCGCGCGCCACCTGGAGGGCGTGTTCGTCGAACTTGCCGCCAACGTGGCTGATCAGTCCGAAACTCAGGAGCGATTCCAGCAAAGGCACGCTTGCGCCCGATTCGGTGCGGAGTTGCTCTTCGGTCAATGCGCGGGCGCGCCCCTGGATTTCCGCAGCCATTTCCGCCGAAACCACCCGGGGGGACACCGTGACGCCCGGAGGCAGGTTCTCGGGCCGTTCCCCGCGATCGATCGCGTCCAGATAATCCTTGATGACCTTGAGTGGCAAGTACTGGTCACGCTGCAGGGCAAGAACAAAACGGAGGCGCTCAACATCACTGTCCGCGTACTGCCTGTACCCCGCAGGGGTCCGCTTGGGATTAATGAGGCCCTTTTCCTCAAGAAAGCGGATTTTGGACGCTGTCATGCCGGGAAAGTCGTCGCTCAATTGAGCCAGGACTTCCCCTATGTTCAGGACCTGCGGTCCGCGACGTTCCGGCTGGGCCATTGCCACAGGCAGGTACCCCGGGGTCAGACTTGGCCAGCCGGGCGGCCAGGGCTCAAGTAGTAGGTCAGACGGAACTTGCCGATCTGGACCTCATTGCCACTCTTCAGCTGCACACGGTCCACGCGGTCGTGGTTCACGTAGGTTCCATTGAGGCTACCCATGTCCACGAGTTCGAAGCCCGTTGGGGTGCGGTGGAACTCTACGTGCTTCCGGGACACAGTGACGTCATCCAGGAAGATGTCGGCATCGGGGTGCCGGCCGGCCGTCGTGGTATCGGCGTCCAGGAGGAACCGGGCTCCCGCGTTTGGTCCGCTGTGCGCAATGAGCAAGGCAGAGTCCGGCGGCAGGGCATCAACGGAGGCACGCTCTTCGGGTGCAAGCCTGGGGGCAACGCTTGGCTCATCCCACGTTGGCGTGATGCTGATCGAGGTGGTCTCCGACGAGGGTTGCTCGTCCGCGCCTTTCCCGACATTGGCTTGATTCTGTTCGCCGCCAACCATGGAATTTCCTCCTCATCCGCCAGCAGTTCCATACTCTGCCAGCCACTTCCGCCTCCCGGTACCGCCGGGCAAATCGGTTGCTGGCCCGCCTTCCCGCGTCCCCAGCTAAAGGAATGCAGCCGGGCGGGCCAGATAACTTTAGCCTACCTGTTGTTCGTACTCCGATGCACTGAGCAGGGAATCCACTGCGTCGGCTTCTGCAAGCTTTACTTCAAAAAGCCAACCGTCGCCGTAAGGATCGGAGTTGATGAGTGCCGGATCCTGGTCCAGTGAGTCATTCCGATTAATGACTTCGCCGCTAACAGGGGCATAGATATCACTGACGCTCTTGGTGGATTCAACCTCACCAACAACTTCATTCCCGGTGATCTTGGTCCCGGGTTCCGGCATCTGGGCGTAGACAACGTCGCCCAGGGCGTCCTGCGCGAAGTCGGTAATACCAATCCGCACCACGCCGTCGGCGTCAGGTGCTGAAACCCATTCGTGCTCTGCGGTGTAGGAAAGATCGGCTGGGATATTGCTCATGGGTCGCCTTTCATCGGGACATTTACGGATCTCGACGGCGGCCCGGGCATCCGGCCACCGCTGAAAGTATAGGCACAATTCCCCTGTGCCTGATGAGGTCTCTGCCATGATTGACCCATGACTGAACAAGCACAAGTACCGGCTCGGAAAAAACGCAATTGGGGCGTGAAAATAATTCTGATCCTGGTGGCATTGCTTGTCGCTGTGGCCGCCTACTTCATTCTTGGGGCCATACTCCCCCGGTGGTGGTCCGACGTCGTAGCAGGACAGATCCGGCGCGATCTCGGCGCAAGCGTACTGGTGGGCATGTTTTACGGCTTCGTCTTCACCTTCATTCCACTCTTGGTGGCGTGGCAGGCTACGCACAAAGTCATCGCCTGGCCGTGGAAGATCGTGATCCTGCTTGTAGCGGTGGCGATCGCCACGCCGAACCTCTTGACTGCGGGCATCGTCTTCGGCACAACGGAATCCGCCCACGCTGGACAACGCACCTTGAGCGTGGATGCCGGCTTCTTCACCACGTGGACGGCAATCTCGGCCGTAGCGGCTGCCGTGATTTTTGTTGTGCTCACTGTTCTTGGGGCCCTCTGGCGCAGGCGGGGCAAGCAAATGAAGGTGTTGAAGCAGGCCGAGAACGAACGTAGCAGGGCTGCGAAGAGCGCAGAGCAGGAAGCCCGGGACAGCACCCCCAAGCCATAGGTCGGCCAAAGGGAAAAGCCCGCCGTGGAACGCTTGAACCGTTCGCGGCGGGCTATCACTTTCTCGTATCAAGCGTCAGGAGACGGTGGCCCCCTGAGGTTCGCGTTCGACGTCGGGCGTTGCTGCCTTTGCTGCCATAGCCTCCTTGCGCGTGGCTGCTGCAGAGGCGGCAAGCATAACCAGCAACGCGGCGACAGTTAAGGCAGCTCCCGCCCAGATGGGCGAGGTGTAGCCGAGGCCGGCCGAAATTGTGACTCCACCGAGCCAAGCACCCAGCGCATTACCCAAATTGAAGGCGCCAATGTTGGCACCGGATGCCAGGGTGGGCGCGGAGGAGGCAAAGTGCATCACGCGCATTTGCAGGCCGGGCACCGTTGCGAAACCGAAACCACCCATGAGGGCCAACGAGACCAAGGTAGCGATGCTGCTGGACGCCGTGAGGGCGAAGAAGACCAGGACCAGCACCAACCCGCCCAGAATGGCAACAAGGGACTTGTCCAGCGCCTTGTCAGCGGCCTTGCCGCCGAGGAAGTTGCCCACGAACAGCCCGCCGCCGAAGATCACCAACAGCCACGGGACGGCGCCTGGCTCGAATCCGGAAACTTCAGTCAGCGTGAAGGCGATGTACGTGAAAGCGCCGAACATGCCACCAAACCCCAGAATCGTGACGACGATGGAAAGCCACACCTGGCCGGATGCAAAGGCTCCCAGTTCACCGCGGAGGCCCTTGGTCGGATCCCCACTCCCCTTCTGGACCATCAACGCGACACCGAGCAGGGCGATGACGCCTATGCCTGTAATGGCCCAAAACGTTGAACGCCAGCCCAGGTTCTGGCCGAGCAGGGTGCCGAAAGGTACGCCGAGGACGTTGGCGGCAGTGAGTCCGGTGAACATGATGGCAATGGCCCCCGCCTTCTTGTGGGCAGGAACCAGGCTGGCCGCAACAACCGATCCGATTCCGAAGAAGGCTCCGTGGCACAACGCCGCGATGATCCGGCCGAGCAGCATTGCCATGTACGAGTCGGAGATGGCCGAGAGGAAGTTGCCGGCGATGAACAGGACAAGCAGTCCAACAAGGACCGGCTTTCGCGGAAGCCTGGTGACGGCGGCGGTAACCAGGAGGGCACCGACCGTGACGCTTAGTGCATAGCCGGAAATGAACCAGCCTGCCGAGGCCTCGCTCACCTGGAAATCTGCCGCTACCTCCGGCAAGAGGCCCATGATGACGAATTCGGTCAATCCGATGCCAAATCCGCCGAGGGCGAGGGCAATCAACCCTGCGGGCATATGGAACTCCTTAACTTAAATGGAATGGTCCCCGGGAGAAAGGTGGAGGTGCGCACCTGGGAACCCGTAGAATAATAGTTGCAGACGCTGTATATATAGTTGCACACGCTAGTTAATTGCGCAAGCAACTACTTTCGGGCGGCTGCACTGAGACTCAAACCAAGGCAGGAGCACAACAGCATGGGCATCAAGGATGACGCCGTAGAAGTACGGGCACAGGGATGGCGCACCCTCGCTGCCCTTCACGGAAGCATTGAGGCTGAACTCGAGAAAGCCCTCCAGGCTTCGAGTGAGCTGTCCGTGGTGGAATACGCGGTGCTTGACGCGCTCAGCCGACAGGACGGATGGCACATGCGCATGCAGCAGCTTGCCCGGGCCACGGCTCTTTCCAGCAGTGCGACCACCCGCTTGGTCAACCGTCTTGAGGACCGCGGGCTGCTAACGCGGATCCTCTGCGCCGATGACCGCCGCGGGATCTACACCGAACTCACAGTGGCCGGGCAGAAGCTCCTCGAGGCCGCCAAGCCGGTCCACGATGAGACGTTGGCGTCCGCCCTGGAGGCCGCTGAGCAGGTACCCGAACTCGAACCCCTGGTACGCGCGCTCGGAGCGCTCCAGAAGGCTTAGCCGAATCCCGGCCTTGTTCGTTTTTCCCGGCGCTGAACGGCGGGTGCAACGAACAAGCCCGGGGCCCTTCGTAACCATTAACGACCAAAGGCCGGAACCACGTGTTTCCACGTGATTCCGGCCTTCATGGTCGGGCTGACAGGATTTGAACCTGCGACCCCTTGACCCCCAGTCAAGTGCGCTACCAAGCTGCGCTACAGCCCGCTGGTTCCACCGTTCTCCGCCCAGGTTTTCCTCCGAAGAGTCCCACCTAAGCAGTCCGGCCGAACCACCTCCAAAAGCTTACACGAAGTTGGAGGGTGCCAACGCCATCACGGCCAAACTCGGCTGTGATGCCCGTCTCATTTAGCGCTTCTTGCCACGCTTCTCGCGGACGCGCATGTTGACCTCGATGGGCGTGCCTTCGAAGCCGAACGTTTCGCGCAAGCGACGCGTGATAAAGCGCCGGTATCCCGGATCCAGGAAGCCGGTGGTGAAGAGCACGAACTTCGGCGGGCGGCTGGAAGCCTGGGTGCCGAAGAGGATACGCGGCTGCTTGCCACCACGGACAGGGTGCGGGTGGGCAGCAACCAGTTCACCGAGGAACGCATTCAGGCGACCAGTGGGGATGCGACGGTCCCAGCTCTCCAGCGCGGTGTCCAAGGCAGGAACCAGACGGTCCTTGTGCCAACCGGTCTTTGCAGAGATGTTGACGCGGGGAGCCCACTCAACGTGGGCAAGGTCCTGCTCGATTTCGCGCTCAAGGTAGCGGCGGCGCTCGTCGTCGAGCAGGTCCCACTTGTTGAACGCGAGTACCAAGGCACGCCCGGATTCAATGGCCAACTGCAGGATGCGGACATCTTGCTCGCTGAGGACCTCATCGACGGCCAGAAGCACGACGGCGACCTCCGCCTTTTCGAGTGCGGCCTGAGTACGCAGGGACGCGTAGAAATCGGCACCCTGTGCCATGTGCTGGCGGCGGCGGATACCCGCGGTGTCCACGAAGCGCCAGGTCCGGCCGCCGAGTTCGATGAACTCGTCCACGGGATCACGCGTAGTGCCGGCCAGTGGATCTACAACAACGCGCTCGGAGCCGGCCAACTTGTTCAGCAGCGAGGACTTGCCAACGTTCGGACGGCCGATCAGGGCGATGCGGCGGGGGCCACCGGACCTCTCCACGCCCTCCACCAGTGAGAACTCGGGCAGGGTGTCCATGACGTGGTCCAGGAGGTCGGCGACGCCGCGGCCATGCAGGGCGGACACCGGGTAGGGCTGGCCGAAACCAAGGCCCCACAACGCTGCGGAGTCAGCTTCCTGCGCAAAGTCATCCACCTTGTTGGCCACCATGATGACCGGCTTCTTGCTCTTGCGGAGCATCTTCATGACGCCTTCATCCGTGGCGGTCGCGCCTACGGCGGAATCCACGACGAAGAGAACGGCGTCGGCAAGCTCAACAGCCATCTCGGCCTGTTCGGCGACGCGGGCGTGGATGCCCTTGGCATCGTGTTCCCATCCACCGGTGTCTACCAACGTGAAGTTACGGCCATTCCAACGCGCGGAGTACATCACGCGGTCGCGGGTGACACCCGGGGTGTCCTCAACGACAGCCTCGCGGCGGCCCAGGATGCGGTTGACCAGGGTGGACTTGCCCACGTTCGGACGGCCAATGATGGCAAGCACCGGATCCAGCTTGAGGGGACCTTCGTCGCCCTCGTCGTCGTAATCGCCGCTAAGCAGCGCGGCGTCGTCTTCGTCGAGGTCGTAATCATCCAGGCCGGCCCGGAGGGTGGCTGCACGGAGTTCGGCCTCTTCATCGTCCAGGGCCGCCAGGTTTTCAGCCACCTGGTCGGTGCCGGTGGGCGTGTATTCGTCGTCGCCGGCTCCGTGGAGGCCGGATTTTTGAGTCGTATCGCTCATTGCACGTTCCTTAATGGTGGTCTGCCGGCGTCCCGGCTACTTCTGTTTGGCGGTGCTGCGGTGTGGATGGTCCGGACGGAGGTTCCTGGGGAAGGCCCTGCCCTGTAGTCCTGACTGCATCCTGGACGTGTCCGGCCAGTGCATCGCGGATTGCCGCAGCCGCCCTGTCCATTGAAACACGCCCCGGTTCGCCCTTCCGGCGCTGCACCGTGAGGGGTTCTCCGAAGCTGACATACAGCCTGCGGCGGGGTTTGGGAATATGGTCGCGGTGCTCATCGTCCTTGCGGGTTCCGAGGATCGCGACGGGTATGACGGTGGCTCCGGAATTAATAGCCAGCCACGCGACACCGTTGCTGATGCTGTCGGCAGAGCCGCTCCCCCGGGTACCTTCGGGCAGTATCCCAACGCAACGGCCGGCGTCGAGCAATTGCTTGCCCACGTGCAGGGCGCTGCGGTCACCGCTTCGGTCCACGGGAATCTGCCCTGATCCCTTGAGGACGCACCCAAGGAATCCACGGAACATCTCTTTCTTGACCAGGATGTGCATGGGACGCGGCGAAGCGCCGAACATCACTGGACCGTCCAGGAAGCTGATGTGGTTGCCGGCAAAGATCACTGGACCAGCAGCGGGTATGTTGCTCTTGCCCCCCACGACAGTGCGGTAGATGACATGATCCAGGATCCAGCCGACGGGACGGCTCCAGATGCGTGTCCACTTGGCTGGAAGGCGGAGCTCCGGAAGCTGGTTACTAGTCGCCATAGATGACCTTGCTAACGATCGCCAGGGCTGTTTCCACTGTTTCCTCAAAGTCGAGGTCAGAGGAATCGAGGGTCACGACGCCGTCGGCCGCCTGGGTGAAGTTCACCACCGTGGAGTCCTTGGCATCGCGTTGTGTCACCTGTGCGGCAAGCTGTTCCTTGCTCTGTGTGCCGCCCAACTGGATACCACGACGCCGGAGCCTTGCTTCTTCGCTCGCGGTCAGGAGCATGCGGACCTCGGCGTTGGGAGCCACCACTGTGGTGATGTCGCGTCCCTCGACCACCATCCGGTGGTGATGTTGGTCGATGAGCTGGCGTTGGCGGCGGATCAGCTCCGTGCGGGCGCCCAGCGTTGTAGCGACGGCGCTCACGGAGGACGAGATCAAGGGATCGCGGATTTCATCGGTGATATCAGTGCCGTCTACTGCCACGTACTCGGTAGCCGTGCTGGTGCTGATTTCCAAGGGCATGACCTTGGAAGCCTGCTCCACCGCGGCGCCGTCCTGAAGGTCGAGGCCTGTTTTGAGGCAGTACCACGTGAGTGCGCGGTACATCGCACCGGTATCCAGGTACGCCAGCTTCAAGCGTCGGGCAACTTCCTTGCTGACGCTGGACTTGCCGGACCCCGAGGGGCCGTCGATCGCGATCACCAGCGGCTTGCCGGGGCGGGCGACTGTCTCCGGCCCAAAGAATTCACGCGTCATTACTGGAGTACCCGCCATCCACGATCGGTCAAGGCTTCAACAAGGAGGTCGTGCTTGCTTGGCAGGACTGAGAGCTCCACCATGCCCACGTTCTGACCCGACGAATGGTCGAGCCGGAGGTCTTCGACGTTCACTCCGATCTCGCCAATTTCGGTGAGAAGCTGCGCGATCTGGCCCGGCTTGTCATCTACGAGGATAGTCAGCCAGGAATACGCCTGCGGAGGTCCACCATGCTTACCCGGTATCCGGGCTTGCCCAGCGTTGCCTTCACTGATGAGCTGGGCGAGATCCAACCGCGCTCCGGGTGCAAGCGGCGCTTCCAAAGTCCCGATCAAGCGATTCAGGTCCTCTCGGACGCCATGCAGGATGGAGACGACCTTTTCCGCATTGCCACCCAGTATCTGTACCCAAAGGGTGGGATCGCTGGCAGCGATGCGTGTGGTGTCCCGCAACCCGTTCCCGGCCAAGGAAAGGGCATGCAGGGGTGTCCCCTGCAAACGGCTCGCCAGGAGGGAAGACATGATCTGCGGCAGATGGGAAACCAAAGCCACTGCTTCGTCGTGCTCGTCGGCAGTGAACTGGGAGACGATAGCTCCCAGGTCCCCTGCCAGCGAACGTGCCGTTTGCAGTGCGACGGTGTCCGTTTCCTCGGATGGGCAAACCACCCAGGGCATGGACGTGAACAGCTCGCCCCTGGCGGCAACCGGCCCGGACTTCTCCCTGCCGGCCATCGGATGGGTCCCCACGTACCTGGCCAGGTCCACGCCGCGCTCCCGCAACTGGGATTGGATCGTGGCCTTAACGCTTGCGATGTCAACCACGACGGCGGGCGGGTAGTCCGCCAGGGCTTTCTCCACGACGTCGGCCGTCACGTCGGGCGGCGCGGCGACCACAACCAACTGAGGCTGCTCGTCAAGCTCAGCCAGGGGCCGGCCTGCACCAATGTCTACCGCGACCGCCTGGTTCGTCGGCGAGGGATCGAAAAGGAAAACCGGAACGCCGCGTCCGCGCAGGCCGAGGCCGATGCTTGCCCCGAGCAGGCCTGTACCAAGAACCACGACCGGACCATCAAGATGGCCGCGGCCGTGCGTGCGGAATGCCGACATGCCCTAGAGCCCCACGGATGCCAGGAGGTGACCGACTTCCTGCCTGCCGAGGTTGCGGATGCTCCCCTGGCGCTGGTCTCCCAGGCCAATGGGGCCGATCTTGACACGGACAAGACGCTCTACCGGGAAACCCACAGCATCGAACATGCGGCGCACAATACGGTTCTTGCCGGAGTGCAGGACAACCTCGATCAGGACGTGCCCAGGGGTGGAGTCAACCAAGCGGAAGGAGTCCACGGTTGCCAGCCCGTCTTCAAGCTCGACGCCGGACTTCAGCTGCGCGCCAACGCCCTGCGGGAACGGACCGCGCACCTGAACCAGGTACGTCTTGGGCACCTCATACGAAGGATGGGTCAGGCGGTTGGCGAGTTCGCCGTCGTTGGTCAACAAAAGCAGGCCTTCTGTGGCGACGTCCAGGCGCCCGACGTGGAACAGCCTCTCACCCTTGGCGTTCTTCAGGAAGTCGCTGATGCACGGGCGACCCTCGGGATCCTCCATGGTGGAGACAACGCCCTTGGGCTTATTGAAGACCATGTAGACGAGGGTTTCATCAAGCTGGATGCGAATACCGTCAACGTGGATCACGGCGGTTTTGGGGTCGACCCGCATGCCGAGCTCCGTGGTGACCTGGCCATCGACCTCGACGCGGCCTTCGAGGATCATTTCCTCGCATACGCGGCGGGAAGCCACGCCGGCCTGCGCCATGACCTTCTGCAGGCGCACGCCGTCAACATCGTGAAGGTCCGACTGCGGGACTTCCTGGCGCGGACCGCGGTTGCGGGCAGGCTTGCGGATGGGGCCCAGGTTCTGGCCGAAGCGTTCGCTGCCGAAGGCTTTTGAGCCGTACTGCCTGGCGGGCTTCGCCTTGGGCTTCAACGCACCGGGGGTCCCGGGAGCCTTGCCATAGCCGGGCTTGTTGGAGCCGGGCTTGCGGAAAGGCTTGGCCGGCTTGGCGGCCTGGCGGGGGTCGTAGCTGCCGGCGGTCGTGGGGTTGTCAGGATCGAAAGGGGCCGCTTCCCGGGGCTTCGCAGCCTTGAATGGACGGCCTTCGCCCTGGTTGAAATTGCGCTTTCCAGCGCCGGCACTTCCGCCGCGGCCAGAGAAGCCGCCGGCGTTGGAGCGGCCCGTGCCACCCCTTGCCTCATTGCGTCCCGAACTGTTGCGTCCCGAACTGTTACGTGGTGAACCCTGGCGTCCCGCCTGTGTCATGACCCGTCCTTGTGTAGTAATGGCCGGCATTCAGTGCTGCAATCAACACTAGCCAGCCGGGCAGACATCGTCTGCCCCTTGTTGCCGTGGCACCGTCCGTGCGGTGCCGTGAATCAGTATGTAGTTCTCTTGGAGTGCCGGCTTACATCCGGCTGGCGTCGTAGTACTCGTCGATCCCTTCCAAACCCGGAAGGTGCGGCGAGAGCTGGGGCAGTTCCGCCACCGAGCCTATGCCCATCCGTTCCAGGAAGTAGGAGGTTGTCCTATACAGCACAGCCCCGGATTCAGGATCGTTTCCGGAGTCTTCGATCAAACCACGTTGGGTTAGAGTCCGGACCACGGAATCGACGTTGACGCCTCGAATTGCGGATACCCGGGCCCTGGAGACCGGTTGCCGGTAGGCAATGACCGCCAGTGTTTCAAGCGCTGCCTGAGTGAGCCTGGTGGTCTGCCCTTCGAGGACGAACCTGCCCACGATGTCCGCAAAATCGGACCGTGAATAGATCCGCCACCCACCGGCGACGTTCCGCAATTCAAAACCCCGGGGGGCAGAGCTGGCAACGGCAAAGCCGACAGCATCCACGTCCGGGGCTTTAACAGTATAGCCGCTATACTCCCGCTGCAGGTTCTGCAGCAAATCCTCGACGACGGCGACCGTTACGTTCAATCCCGCGGCCAACTCTTCGGAGGTGGCTGGCTCGTCGATGACCATGAGCACGGCTTCCAACGCTGCGCGTGCCCCGCCGGGCAGGGTTTCGAGCTCAGCAAGGCCGGCTGCGGCCACGTCCTGCTCAGTCACTGGTTTTCCCTTCGCTCGTTTCCTCGTATTCTTCGCTCAGGTTCGAGCTGTCCCATTCGGCCACGTCCCCCGTCCACCTAACAGTCAGTTCTGCCAAGGGACCGGGCTGTTCGAATGCCACAACACGGTCGCGGAACATCTCCAGCAAGGCCAGGAAGCGGGCCACCACCACCAGGGTTGTCTCGGCGTCGGCTATCAGTGTGCGGAAGGAGAGCGGGGCCCCGAGTTGCAGGCGGTATCCGATGATCTCGGCTTGCTCCTTGACGCTCACCGGCGGTGCGTGGAGGTGGTCCAATCCCACCTCTGCGGGCGCCACGTCCTTGGGCTTCAGCGCCTTGGCTGCAAGCTCTGCAAACTGTGCGGGAGTGTGCCGCCACACCAGTTCGGGCAGCAATGCGGCGAAATGTCCTTCCAATGCAACTTGGCGCGGATACCTCCGGCCTTCCTGCTCCAGCGTTTCGCTGATGAGGCCTGCCACTTGCTTGAACGCCTTGTACTGGAGCAAACGGGCAAAGAGCAGGTCCCGGGCCTCGAGGAGGGCAATGTCTTCGTCGTCTTCCACTTCGCCGGCAGGAAGGAGCCGGGCAGCCTTAAGGTCCAGGAGCGTGGCAGCGATCACCAGGAATTCGCTGGCCTCATCCAACGCCCAGTCCTCCCCCAGTTCCTGGAGGCGGCGAATGTACTTGATGAACTCATCGGTGACGGTGGCCAGCGCCACTTCTGTGATGTCCAGCTTGTGCTTGGATATCAGGCCGAGCAGGAGGTCGAAGGGACCGGTGAAGTTGGCAAGCCGAACCTCAAAGCCCGCCTTGCGGGCGTCGGAGGAGCCGGCGTCGGGCATTTCTTCCGGTATGACCGCCGCGGCGGGCGGGGCGAGTGACCGTCCCACGCGGTTCGCTACGGTGCGCCGCCGCGCGAGATAAGTTCCTTTGCGAGGCGGCGGTAGGCGTCTGCTCCGATGTGGTTGCCGGCGTAGCTTGTAATGGGCTCCGCGGCGACTGTAGCGTCCGCGAACTTAATCGAACGCTTGATGACTGTCTCGAAAACTTTGTCACCGAAAGCCTCCACGAGGCGCGAGATGACTTCGCGGCTGTGCAGGGTGCGGGCGTCGTACATGGTGGCAAGAACGCCGTCCACCTGCAGCCGGGGGTTCAAACGGTCCTGCACCTTCTCGATGGTTTCCACGAGCAGGGCCACAGCACGAAGTGCGAAGAACTCGCAGATCAGCGGGATGATGACGCCGTGGGCGGCGGTCAGCGCGTTGACGGTCAGGAGGCCCAGCGAGGGCTGGCAGTCGATCAGTACGACGTCGTAGTCGTCTTCGACACTCTTGAGTGCACGGTCAAGGACCTGTTCCCGGGCGACTTCGTTGACGAGTTGCACTTCGGCAGCGGAGAGGTCGATGTTTGCCGGTAGAAGGTCCACGCCGTCAACTCCGGTCTGCTGGATAGCATCCCGGATATCCACCTTGCGGTCCATGAGGACGTTGTACACGGTGAGATCGAGTTCGTGCGGATTGGCGCCGAGTCCTGCGGAAAGGGCACCTTGGGGATCGAAGTCCACCAAGAGCACCCGCCGCCCATACTCCGCGAGCGCCGCTGCGAGGTTGATGGTGGACGTGGTTTTGCCCACCCCGCCCTTCTGGTTGACCATGGCGATGACCCTGGCCGGGCCGTGGGAGGCAAGCGGAGCCGGTTCCGGGAAGTCGCGGTGAGGGCGGCCCGTAGGCCCCATGATGGCGTCTTCCAGATCGAGCTCGGTGTCTCCCAGCGTAGCTGTTCCCCGTTCGCTGCTCACGTATCTAACCACTCTTTCGACGACGATCTTCCCTGCCGCTGTTCCCCTGGATACAGCGCTGCTACCCACCTAGGCTACAGCGCCCGACACGGCATTTCGGGGAACTTGACTTTCGCTGCCGTTTGAGCCTTGACCCTCTAGTTGAGGTCGAAGGTTGCCAACGGCGGGCCTTTATTACTTGGACTCCCCGGCGAACGGCAGAGGGCCGACACCCTTCAATCGGGTGTCGGCCCTCGTGCGGTACGAAGCTGAGCCTGCTAGATGCTTGCCTTGTCCCGGGCTTCAGTCTCTGGAGCAGCCTCGGCGCCGTGGGCGATCATGGTCTGCTCGTCGAACGGCTCGCTTCCGGAGAGAACCCGCTCCACCTGGGCATTATCGATTTCCTTGACCCAGGTGCCGATCAGAACGGTGGCAACGGCGTTACCGGTGAAGTTCGTCAGTGCACGGGCTTCTGACATGAAGCGGTCGATGCCAACGATCATGCCCACGCCACCCAGGAGCTCGGGCTTGTGCGCTTGCAGGCCAGCCGCGAGCGTTGCCAGGCCAGCTCCCGTGACGCCTGCGGCGCCCTTGGAAGCGATGATCATGAAGATCAGCAGCGAGATCTGGGCGCCCAGGTCCAGCGGCGTGCCCATGGCGTTGGCGACGAACAGCGAAGCCATGGTCAGGTAGATGGCCGTGCCGTCAAGGTTGAAGGAGTAGCCGGTGGGCACTGTCACGCCGACAACCGGCTTGGAGACACCCAGGTGTTCCATCTTGGCGATAAGGCGCGGCAGGGCTGCCTCGGAGGAGGACGTGGAGAAGATGAGGAGGTATTCCCGGGCCAGGTACTTCATCAGTTTGAAGATGTTGACGCCGGCCACCGCACGGAGCAGCGAGCCAAGGATGACCACGATGAATACTGCGCAGGTGATGTAGAAGGCCAGCATCAGGGTAAACATGCTGAGGATTGCCTGGGCGCCAGTGGCACCAACGACGGCGGCGATCGCACCGAAGGCGCCGACGGGAGCCAGCCACATGATCATGATGAGGATTCGGAAAACAAGGCGCTGTCCGTGGCCGATTGCCGTGAGGATGGGGGTGCCCTGCTTACCCATCTTCTGGAGTGCAAAGCCGACCAGGATGGCTGCAAGGAGCGTGGGAAGGACGGGAATATCGCTGGGGATGATGCCCAGGAGGAAGTCCACGGTGCTGTCCGTGGCCGCCTTCTTGTTGGGATCATAAGGAGTCAGCTTCAGGCCTTCGCCCGGGTGGATGAGGTTGCCGACAACGAGGCCGATAGCCAGAGCGAAGGTTGACATGGCCACGAAGTAGCCCAGTGCTAGTCCGCCCACCTTGCCCACTGTTGCAGCTTTGGCGATGGAACCGATGCCCAGGACGATGGTGCAGAAGATGACCGGGGCGATCATCATCTTGATGAGCTTGATGAAGCCATCCCCGAGTGGCTTCAGGGACTTTCCAACCTCAGGGAACATCAGGCCGACCACGGCACCGAGCACAACGGCCAGGATGACCGCGATGTACAGGTAATGCGACTTGTCGAGCCCCCTGCGTCCACCGGTGGCGGCTACTGCCGACTCTCCTCGTTGAGAGGTCATGGGATTCTCCTTCTGGATACTGTGTAAGGCGCTGCGGTCCTGCACTTGTGTCCAATCCGCTGCCCTTGTGTGATATCCATCATTGAGCCATTGGTGACACACATCACCGTTGCGGTCATATTGGTCATGGGAGGCCTATTTGTTTCATCGCTGGAGCATCGCCCGCCGCTTGTTTGTGGCAAACCTGCTGTTCGTGCTGGTGCTGACGGCTGTCTTCGGCGCGTTCTCCGTACTGGAGGCACGGGACCGGGCATACGAGGACGCGGGCAGCCGGATGCTTGCCATCGCCACGTCCATTGCGAACAACCCACTGGTGTTGCAGGCGGCGGCGACTGCCGACCCATCGGCAACCCTGCAGCCCTATGCGTTGGAGGTCATGAAGGATGCGGACGCGGATTTCATCACCATCATGGCTCCTGACCGGACGCGCTGGACCCACCCCCGCCCCGAAGAGCTGGGCAAGCCCTACATCGGCACGATCGAGCCCGCCCTGCGGGGTGAGACTTTCACCGAAGTCACCGCCGGTACGTTGGGCCCCTCGGTCCGGAGCATCGTGCCCGTCAAGGATTCCGACGGCACCGTCAAAGCCCTGGTGGCGGCAGGGATCACAGTAAGGACGGTGGATACCGATGTCGCCGAAAGGCTGGGAGTGATCGGCGGCATCGCCCTGGTGGTGTTGTTCTTCGGTTCCATCGCCTCATGGCTGCTCGGACGCTACCTGCGATCCGTAACCCGCGGCTGGGGTCCGGAACAGCTCGCCCAGCTGTTCGCCTACTATGAATCTGTCCTGCACTCCGTCCGCGAAGGCGTGATCCTCATCGACACCCACGGAAAAGCAGTGATGTACAACGATCAAGCCGCTGAGTTGCTGGGGCTGGAACCTTCCGACGCCGACCGTTCGCCCGATGAGGCTCCCAAACTGTCCGACCTCCCCTTCGACGGGAGCCTGCGAGCGCTTTTCGAATCCGGCAGGCCAGCCCACGACGAAATCCATTTGACCGGTTCACGGATCCTGGTGGTCAACCAGGCCCCTGCCGTTGGTCCGGTTCCTGCCCGCAGCCGGCAGAAACCATCGGTCTACGGCACAGTGGCCACCATTCGCGATCGCACTGAGATTGAGTCCCTGGGGACAGAGCTGGAGACCATGAAGACACTTTCAGACGCTTTGCGGGCCCAGACCCATGAACATGCCAATCGACTGCATATGATCGTTTCCCTGCTTGAGTTGGGCCGCACGCCCCAGGCACTGGAGTTCGCCACCAAGGACCTGGAGCTCAGCCAGCAGCTCACGGACGACATGCTGGCTTCCGTGGACGAACCGGTGATGAGTGCCCTGGTGATGGGCAAGGCCGCCGAAGCACATGAGCGCGGGGTTGAACTGGTGGTTCGAACGTCCGGAAGCTCGGGGGTCCGTGGTTTGGAAATCCAGGACCTCGTGACGATTCTGGGAAACCTCCTGGACAACGCCATTGATGCTGCGGCGTCCGGTGACATGCCGCGAAGAGTGGAACTGGACGTTGAAGCCGGCACTGCAGCGGTTGAATTCACCGTTCGGGACTCCGGCGCCGGTATTGATCCTGATTCAATCGATGACGTGTTGCAGTACGGGTACAGCACCAAGTCATCCCAGGATGATCCCCGCGGAGCCCATGGCCGGGGAGTTGGCCTTGCCTTGGTCCGGCAGGCTGTCGAACGGTTGAACGGTACTATGGCGATCAGCAACCCAGGCGGCGCCCAGTTCCATGTTGTGCTGCCCGCGACCGTCCCCCAGGAAGAGAAGGCATGACAGACATCCGCGTCCTGGTGGTCGAGGACGAGCCCATCGCTTCGGACGCCCACTCCATTTATGTGGGCAGGCTCCAGGGGTTCACTCTGGTGGGAACGGCTCCGGATGGTCAGTCTGCCCTGCGCATCCTTGGCGAATTCGCGGCGTCGGGCTCCCCAGTGGACCTGGTGCTGCTGGATATGAACCTGCCGGACCTCCACGGCCTGGATGTTGCCCGGCGCATGCGTTCGGCGGGAATCTTCGCCGACATCATCGCCATCACGGCCGTCCGGGAACTGAACATCGTGCGCAGCGCCGTTTCAATCGGCGTCGTGCAGTATTTGATCAAGCCTTTCACCTACGCGACCTTTGCCGACAAGCTGAACAGCTACCGCACTTTCCGTGATCAATTGGCGGGCTCGGTGTCCGGCAAGTCCAAGGCCGGAGCTTCGCAGAGCGACGTGGACCAGGCCTTCGCCAGTCTCCGGGCCCCAACGGAACTTCCGCTGCCCAAGGGCTTATCCGGTTCAACGCTGGAATCGGTCAAGGATTTGGTCCGCGCCCGGCAGCAAGCTGTATCCGCCAGTGAAGTCATGGATGCTTTGGGGATGTCGCGGGTCACGGCCCGCCGGTATCTGGAGTACCTGGCCGACGCCGGGACGGTTACGAGGGCGCCGCGCTACGGAACACCGGGACGTCCGGAGAACGAGTACGGCTGGAACCGGGGATAGCCTTCTCCCGATTGAACGGGTCCAGCAGTAAGCTGGACCCGAACCCGTGGAGAGCCCATGTCCCAAGAGCTACAGCAACTTTCCAAGGCCCGCGATGCGTTTGCCCGTGGGGAATGGGACGTGGCGCGTCGAAGCCTGGAACTGGCATCCGAGGACGCCCCGCTCAGCTTGCCGGACCTTGAGATCCTTTCCCGTTCAGCGTGGTGGCTGGGAGATGTTCAACGGTCCATGTCCCTCTCGGAAGAGATCTTCCATCGCTTGGACAACGACCATCAGGCGCAGGCCGCGGCCCGGACAGCACTGACGCTCTCCATGCAGTGGGGCATCCGTGGCAATCTCGCGGTTTCTTCGGCCTGGCTCAACCGGGCGCGGCGGCTGCTGGAGAACATGCCCGAAGTGCCCGAACACGGGTATCTGCTCTACCTTGAGGCCAACGACGCAATGAACCTCGAAGGTGATCCGCGCCCAGCACTGGCGGCCTCGGTGTCCCTCAAGGAGATGACCCGGCGGCACGATTCACCCGAGCTCGCCAGCTTTGGGTACATGCTCTCCGGCTTGGCAGCGGTCCGGACAGGACAGTCCGCACGCGGTTTCCAGGACTTGGACGAGGCCATGCTGCCGGTGATCGCGGGCCAGGTATCCGCTGAGTGGGGCGGAGACATCTACTGCTCCATCATCCACCTCTGCTACGAGATGGCTGACTTCGCGCGAATGAGGGCTTGGACCGATGCGCTGGCCACGTGGTGCGCCGGCCTCTCCCAATCCTTCATGTACAGCGGCATATCGCGCGTTCACGAGCTTCAATTGCTCGGCACGGAGGGCCACTGGGGGCAGGTCGAAGCCGAAATGCCCCACGAAGCCGAACGCCTCAGAAATGCCCACGGCTGGATCGCCGCGGACGGATACTGTGAGCTCGGAGAGATCCGTCGACGCCGGGGCGATGTGGCCGGGGCCGAGTCCGCGTTTGCATTGGCCCGCGGACTCGGCGTGGATGCGCAACCAGGAAGTGCCTTGCTGCTCGCGGATGCAGGAAAGACAGACGCCGCAGTGGAAGCCCTTCGGGCTGCCTTGGCGGATCGTGGAACCCTGGGGAGGGCGGGCCTTCTGTTGCCCTTGGTGGAGTTGCTGGCTCCCCGGGACCCCGGCGCGGCGGCCACGCATTGCCTGGAACTCGAACAGACTGCCGCTTTCTACGGAACCCCTGGCTTCCTGGCGTGGGCCCATCATGCGCGGGGTGCTTTGATGATGGAGGAGCGTCGCTGGGCTGAGGCGATGAATGAGCTTGAATCCGCAGCACAGACCTACCGCTCCCAACACATGCGATACGAGCTGGCACGGATCCACGAACGCCTGGCAACTGTCCGGGCTTCCCGGGGTGAAACTGGGCGCGCGGAGGCTGAACGCGCTACTGCGGCGGCCATCCGGAACCAGCTCGGCGCCAAGCATATTTCCTGGACGGCGCCTCCCCGGGAGCCGGGTGGCTTAACCTCCCGGGAAGTGGAGGTGCTGGGCTGCGTCCTTGCTGGTTCCAGTAACCGGCAAATTGCCAAGTCGCTGACCATTTCGGAGAAAACAGCCGGACGTCATTTGGCGAACATCTTTACCAAGATCGGGGTCACCTCCCGGACGGCCGCCGCCGCCTGGGCCCACCAGCACGGCATCCCGGAGCGACCCGGATCGTAGATGCCGCCCCACGGGGCCCTGCATGGTTCGCCCCACGCCCGCAGAAAAAATGCAGAAAATGCCCGAAGAAGCCCGTCGGGGCGTGAATCTACCGTGGGATGTGGGCAACAGGCCGGAGCCACCGGTCCCCGAAGATCAAGGAAAAGCCATGGAAAGCACCCAGTCCGGGCAGTATGAAACCGCCACGATGCCCGAAACGACTTTCGAAGAAGCGGGACAGGACGCTGTCCAGGAAGCAGCCGGCAGGTTGATAGACATCCTGAACAGCTCATCCATCGGACTGCTTATTGCCGTCGGGCACCAGACCGGCATCTTTGAGACGCTTGCCTCCCTGCCCCCGGCGACAAGTCAGCTCGTCGCGGATGCAGCCGGAGCGAACGAGCGCTATGTTCGCGAATGGTTGGGAGGGATGACGACCGCAGGACTCGTGGACTTCGAACCCGGCGATTCCACCTACCACCTCCGTCCTGAATTTGTTCCTGTTCTGTGCGGGACCGGAATGGAAAACCTGGCGCGCACGCTGCAGTATCTCCCACTGATGGGTGAGGTGGCCCCCAAGATTGTCAGGGCTTTCCGGGAGGGAGGTGGAACAAGCTACAGCGACTATCCGCAATTCCACCACATTATGGCTTCCGAAAGTGCGGCAGTGAATGACGCCTCGCTCCTGGAGGCGATCGTCCCTTTGACCGGTTGCGAAGGCGACTTGAAGTCAGGGATCGCCGTGGCTGACATCGGCTGCGGGGAGGGCCACGCGGTGAACCTGCTTGCCGCCACCTTCCCCCGCAGCAGCTTCACGGGCTATGACTTTGCTGACGAGGCGCTGGCGGCGGCCAGAGCCGAATCCGCAGAATTGAGACTTCCAAACGTCCGGTTCGTGCCCAGGGATGTCACCCGGCTTGAAGAAGAAGCTCGATACCACCTCGTGACGGCCTTCGACGCCATCCACGACCAAGCGCACCCGGCCCAGGTCCTGAAAAACATCCATAAGGCGCTCAAGCCCGGTGGAACATTCCTCATGGTGGACATCAACGCCTCCAGCAACCTCGAAATGAACGCTGGCCTGCCGTGGGCTTCCTTCCTCTACACCATCTCCACGTTTCATTGCATGGCCGTATCCCTGGGGCAGGGCGGTGACGGGCTGGGAACCGTTTGGGGCAAGGAATTGGCGACAGCCATGATCCGTGACGCTGGCTTCAGCGCCGTAGAGGTCAAAGAACTCGAGGAAGATCCGTTCAACGTGTACTACGTCGCCAAGCGCTAGGCGTGTATACACAGATCAATATATATGGCTACTTTGGTGACTATTTCGATAGTTTTGTATACACTGAGGGCATGCGCGCCAGTGATCGGGCCTATGCGGCTCTCCGTGAAGACATCATTGAGTGGCGCCTGAGGCCAGGTACCGTCCTTGCCGAGGTGGAACAGTCCGAGCGGCTGGGGGTGTCCCGGACGCCGGTGCGGGAGGCGTTGGGCCGGTTGAGTGCTGAGGGATTGACGACGGCGGCCGGCGGCCGTGGCGTCGTCGTGACCGATATTTCGCTGGAGAGCATTGATGAATTGTTCGAGTTGCGCGAAACGCTGGAGGTGAGGGCTGCGGCCCTGGCCGCTGAGCGGGGAGAGCCGGCCGTTTTCGCCCAGCTGCATGCGCAGCTTCTGCAGGCGCCGGAGCTGCTCAGCGAGAAGGATCCTGCCCGTCACGAGTATTACGCGTTGGTGGGACGGCTGGATGAGGCCATCGATGCTGCGGTCTCCAACTCCTACCTTGCCCAGGCCATGCGGAGCCTGCGCGTCCATTTGGTCCGGGTCCGCCGGCTGGCAGCGGACGACACTGCCAGGCTCCACGCTGCTGCCGCGGAGCATGCGGCCATTGCCGAGGCCATCGCCGCCGGGAATCCCCGGCTGGCAGAGGCCGCCACCACACTTCATTTGCACCGCAGTCTCACCCACGTCAAAGCCGCCCGCTGGGCGCACTGAACCGTCCCACCAGAAGGAGCACCATGGTCAAGAACAACCACGTCCGTGTTTACAAGTCCGAAGAGAACCTCCCGCGTGAGGAGCAGCTGGCGCACAAGATCGCCGTGGTCGCCGCTGACCCCGTCGAGGTCACCGCCGAGGTGACGGACATGGTGATCAACCGCATCATCGACAACGCCTCGGTAGCGATCGCGTCGTTGAACCGTGCACCGATCATCGCAGCCCGCGCCCAGGCCCTGACCCATGCCCCGTCCGCGAACGGCAAGGGCGCCCACGTTTTCGGCATCACCGACCGGGTCTCCCCTGAGTGGGGAGCCTGGGCCAACGGTGTTGCCGTGCGCGAACTGGACTACCACGACACGTTCCTGGCCGCGGACTACTCCCACCCCGGGGACAACATCCCGCCGATCCTCGCCGTCGCGCAGCACGTCGGTTCCACCGGCAAGGATCTGGTCCGTGCCATCGCCACCGGGTATGAAATCCAGGTGAACCTGGTCAAGGCCATCTGCCTGCACAAGCACAAGATCGACCACGTCGCGCACCTGGGCCCGTCCGCCGCCGCCGGCATCGGCACGCTCCTTGGCCTGGACGTTGAGACGATCTTCCAGTCCATAGGCCAGGCCCTGCACACCACCACCGCCACCCGCCAGTCCCGCAAGGGCGAAATCTCCACCTGGAAAGCCCACGCCCCGGCCTTCGCCGGGAAGATGGCCATCGAAGCCGTGGACCGTTCCATGCGCGGGCAGACCTCCCCCGTGCCGATCTACGAAGGCGAAGACGGCGTGATCGCCTGGATGCTCGATGGACCCGACGCCTCCTACGAAGTGCCCCTGCCGCTGCCCGGAGAAGCCAAGCGCGCCATCCTGGACACCTACACCAAGGAACACTCCGCCGAATACCAGGCCCAGGCCTGGATCGACCTCGCCCGCAAACTCCACAACGAACACCCCGAAACCACCGACCCGGCCAACGTGGCCTCGGTCCTGATCAAGACCAGCCACCACACCCACTACGTCATCGGCTCCGGCGCGAACGATCCCCAGAAATACTCCCCCACCGCGTCCCGGGAAACCCTGGACCACTCCATCCCCTACATCTTCACCGTCGCCCTGCAGGACGGGTCCTGGCACCACGTAGACTCCTACGCCCCCGAACGCGCCGCCCGCCCGGACACCGTGGAACTCTGGCACAAGGTCACCACCGTCGAAGACCCGGAATGGACCCGCCGCTACCACTCCCTGGACATCGCCGAAAAAGCCTTCGGCGGCACCGTTGTCATTACCCTCACGGACGGAACGGTGGTGACTGATGAGATCGCTGTGGCCGACGCGCACCCGCTCGGTGCCCGGCCGTTCGCCCGGGAACAGTACATCAACAAGTTCCGCACCCTTGCTGCCGGGTTGGTGGAGGAAGCCGAAATCGAACGGTTCCTCACCGCCGTCGAACGCCTCACCGAACTCGCCGCAGGCGAACTGGACCAGCTGAACATCACCGCAGCACCCGGCGTGATCAACCTCGAAGCAGCTCCGAAGGGACTGTTCTAAATGCTGTACTCCACAACCACCCCCGAACAGAAACGCCTCAAACTCCGCGAACTGCTGAACTCCGGGACCGTGCAGCAATTCCCCGGCGCGTTCAACCCGCTCTCCGCCCGGCTCATCGAGGAAAAAGGCTTCGCCGGGGTCTACATCTCCGGCGCCGTCCTCGCCAACGACCTCGGCCTGCCCGACATCGGCCTGACCACCCTCACCGAAGTAGCCACCCGCGCCGGGCAGATCGCCCGCATGACCGACCTGCCCTCACTCGTTGACGCAGACACCGGCTTCGGTGAACCCATGAACGTAGCCCGCACCATCCAGGAACTCGAAAACGCGGGCCTGGCCGGCTGCCACATCGAGGACCAGTTCAACCCCAAACGCTGCGGGCACCTCGACGGCAAGAACGTGGTTGACCTCGACACCGCCACCAAACGCATCCGCGCTGCAGCAGACGCCCGCCGGGACCCGAACTTCCTCATCATGGCCCGCACCGACATCCGCGCCGTCGAAGGAATCCACGCCGCCCAGAACCGCGCCAAAGCCCTCGTCGACGCAGGCGCCGACGCGATCTTCCCCGAAGCCATGGCCACCCTGGACGAATTCCAAGCCATCCGCGACGCCGTGGACGTGCCCATCCTGGCCAACATGACCGAATTCGGTAAAAGCAAGCTCTTCACCGTGGACCAACTCCAAGGCGTCGGCGTGAACATAGTCATCTACCCCGTCACCCTGCTCCGCATTGCCATGGGCGCTGCAGAGCGTACGCTGGAATCGATCAAGGCTGCGGGGACCCAAGAGGCACAAGTGGAAAACATGCTCACGCGTGCGCGCCTCTATGAACTCGTGGATTACGAGGCATACAACCAGTTCGATACCGGCGTTTTTAACTTCCAGGTCCCTGGCATCCGCTAGGTCCGGGAATCACCAAGGGGAAAGCAAGCACTCCGGATTAACGGGGCTCTTGCACAATGAACGAAGGAGTTCAGCATGGCTGCTGAAGACATCAAAAAGGGCCTTGCCGGCGTCGTGGTGGACTACACCGCGGTCTCAAAGGTCAACCCGGACACCAACTCCCTGCTGTACCGGGGATACCCGGTCCAGGAACTGGCCGCCAAGTGCAGCTTTGAAGAGGTCGCCTACCTGCTATGGAACGGCGAACTGCCCGACGATGCCCAACTGGCTGAATTTGTTGCCCGCGAGCGGGCGGGGCGTGCCCTTGACCCAGTGGTCAAGTCAGTCATCGACACGTTGCCCACCACCTCCCACCCCATGGATGTTTGCCGTACCGCAGCTTCGGTAATGGGAGCCCGGCATGAGCTGGCTGAGGATTCCTCACCAGAAGCCAACATGAAGAAGGCAATCGACCTCTGGGCTGCGATGCCCGCGGTAGTCGCCTACGACCAGCGCCGCCGGCGCGGCCAGGACGTGGTCGAACCGCGGGAAGACCTCGACTACTCCGCGAACTTCCTCTGGATGACCTTTGGCGAGGAAGCAGTAGTGGAGGTTGTGGAGGCGTTCAACGTCTCGATGATCCTCTACGCGGAGCACTCCTTCAACGCCTCCACCTTCACGGCCCGCGTGGTCACCTCCACGCTCTCTGACCTGCACTCGGCTGTGACCGCTGCCATCGGCGCCCTCAAAGGCCCACTGCACGGCGGCGCCAACGAAGCCGTCATGCACACCTTCGACGAGATCGGCATCCGCAGCGAAGAATCCATGGAGGAAGCCGCGGTCCGGGCCCGTGCCTGGATGGAAGACGCCCTGGCGAAAAAGAAAAAAGTCATGGGCTTCGGACACCGCGTCTACAAGCACGGCGACTCCCGCGTGCCCACCATGAAAGCCGCACTGGACAAGATGATCGCCCACTACGGACGGCCCGAACTCCTGGGCCTCTACAACGGCCTCGAACAGGCCATGGACGAGGCCAAGGCCATCAAGCCCAACCTCGACTACCCCGCGGGGCCCACTTACCACCTCATGGGCTTCGACACCCAGACCTTCACCCCCTTGTTCGTCGCCAGCAGGATCACCGGCTGGACAGCCCACATCATGGAGCAATTTGCTTCCAACTCGCTGATCCGTCCGCTGAGCGAATACAACGGGCCCGAAGAGCGGCACGTGCCGTAGCTCGTTGGTGCCTCTGCACGCCATAGCAGCAGCTACCCCGGCGGGCCGGTCACCGAAAGGCGACCGGCCCGCCGTCGTTCACCTAGTAGCCCGGAGGGTGAGTCTCCGTTGGCTAGTCCGTTGCAACCCAATCGATGGTGTGGACCTCGGCCACGCTCTCGTTATCGGCAGCCAAGTCCACTCGAACTGCAATCCGCTGGCCGGAAATCATCGCGGGGAGCCAATGCTCGGCGTCTGCCCACATCCGTTCCACCGGCAACTTGGACACGGGGAACCATTCCGGCGCAATCTCGTCGCTTTCAGACGGTTCCCCTTCCCAAGCACGGGTCAGATACACAGTGGTGGCCATGTTCCACTCAGGTCTGGCAGGAAACACGAAATCAATGATGCCGGCCGGGATGAGGTCCGCGGCGTTGACCAGCACGCTGATTTCTTCCATGACCTCGCGGCAGACGGCCTGGATTGCGGTCTCCCCAGGCTCCACGTGGCCGCCTACGCCCACCACTTTCCCACGTCCAAAACCGGTCTTCTTGGTGCCGAGGAGGACGTGCTCCCCGTCCCCGCCGTCGCGGAGGAGGAAGCACAATGTCACATGGGCTGCTGTCATGCTGCCTACCTTAACCCGATCTCCCGTGCCGCGACTGCCATTGCTTCAGTGCAATTGCCACACTCAGTCCAATTGCTACAGTGAGCCCATGAGCGAAGGTGGGGGCGAAGCGCACGCCGAGGCAGCGGCCATCAAGAACACTGTGAAGCCGCACGTCGCGGACGATATCGGTGCAGCCCCCGTGGCCGAATCCGAGGCACCCACCAAAGCAGCACCGGAGCGCGACGGATGGCTGCCCGGTTGGGTGGTTGCGCATCCGCTCTACGCCGGCTGGGCCTGGACAGTGGTGTGGGCAGGACTCATCGTCCTTGATGAAGTGGTGGACCTGGCTGGATGGACCTGGTACCTACTCGTCCTCGCCGCTGCGCTGCCGACGCTGCTGTCCACGCTGGCCGTGCTGCATGCCACGCCACGCAGCCACCTCAAGGCCGTGGACGCCACCGTCCTTGGCCACTTTTTCGTCCGCTTCCTAGCCCTGGTGGCGGCCTTTATGGTGTGGGCCGCTTCGGTGGTGATGAGTGCTTCCATCTCCACAACTGTGCAATCCGTTATAGGCGATTCCGAAAAAGAGGTGACCGCACTCGGCTTCAACCTCATGCTGGCTTCGGTCCCGCTGGTTCTCTCGGTCCTGTGGATGGCGTTTATCGTGCGGTGCGCCTGGTTCCTCCGGCGGCTACGCGGTTGGCGGCAATTACCGTTGAAAACACGGGTACCCAAGAAATTCCTCAAGGGGCGTCCGCGCTTGAAACGGGTAGTGGTGGGACTCGCCCACCCCGGGCTTTTGCTCGTGGCCGGTTTGGGGACGTCGCTGCTGGCACTGTTTGTGGATGCTGTGGAATTGACATTCAGCGTGCTGGACTAGCTGCTGGCGCCTACCGGAATACAGCTCAGCGCAAGCTCAGCCGAGCGCCCTGGGATGGGCAGCTGCGTACACCTCACGAAGGGTATCGGCCGTGACCAAAGTGTAGACCTGGGTGGTGGTCACCGATGCGTGCCCCAACAGCTCCTGGACCACGCGTACATCGGCCCCGCCCTCCAGAAGATGCGTGGCAAAAGAGTGGCGCAGGGTGTGCGGCGAAACATCCTTGGTGATGTTGGCCTTCTCTGCAGCAGTCTTCAGTATGGTCCAGGCACTTTGCCTGCTGATCCTGCCGCCGCGGGCATTCAAGAACAGCGCTGGTGTCCCTTTGCCCTTGGAAGCGAGCATCGGCCTGCCACGGACCACATAGGCCCCGACGGCGCGCGCACCGTAGGAGCCCAAGGGGACCAAACGCTCCTTGGAACCTTTTCCGAACAACCTCACGATCGCCGGCCCGTCGCCAGTATCCTCAAGGGAAACGTCGTCGACGTCCAGCCCTACGGCCTCGCTGATACGCGCCCCCGTGGAGTAGAGAAATTCAAGCAGCGCCCGGTCCCTTAAACCCGTAGCAGAATCCGAACCTGCAGCTTCAAGGATCCGCGTTACTTCACCCACACTGATGGCTTTCGGAAGCCGTTTGCCCGGCATGGGTGGGTGGACATCGTTGGCGGGATCCGACGTCGTGGTTCCTTCAAGAGCCCAAAACTTGTGGAGCCCCCGAACCGCCACTACGGTCCGGGCTGCCGACCGAACGCCCAGGGCCGCAGCGCCATCGGATCCATCGGACAAGGCTTGGGCGAAGGCGGTGACATGGTGCCGCGTGATGTCTCCGGGCCGTTCCAAACCTTGGCCGGCCAGGAAGTTCGAATATCGGGCAAGGTCCCGGCGGTAGGCAGCCAAGGTGTTGGCAGCCAGACCGCGCTCCACTCCGACGTGCTGAAGGTAGTCGGTGACTCCGCGATCAATGCCGTTGGCGGTGCGGGTGGCGGCCTCGGCCATTCTTAGCGCTGGCTCGGGTGCGCAGGCCAGGGCGCGTCCGCGGGACGCAGGCTGGAAAAGCCATCGGCCTTCGCGGCAGCAGCGGCAAGGATTCCCAGGACCGCAGACGGATTGTGCAAGCGGCCTTCCAGTACGGCCTTCACGGCGTCGTCAAGCGGAATCCAGTGGAACTCAATTTCTGACTCTTCATCGGTGCGGACATGCAGGTCAGCCTCGGGAACATCGCTCAGCCCCCGGGCAAGATAGATGCGGACCGCTTCGCTGGAGGATCCGGGAGAGTTAAAGAAGTCCACCAGGACATTCCACGTCGCCGCAACAAGGTCAGCTTCCTCAGCGAGCTCCCGGGCGGCGCCCACCACGAAGTCCTCGCCCTCAACATCCAGCAAGCCTGCCGGGATTTCCCAGAGGTCCATACCAACGGGGTGCCTGTACTGCTTCAGGAGCAGGATTTCACCGTCAACGTTCATAGGCAGCACAGCCACCGCGCCAGGGTGGTCGATGTAATCACGGACCAGGGTGTCCGTATCCTCGCTGAGCTGGAAGGCGTCGCTGACCACATCCCAGATACGGCCTTCGTAGACCTTGCTGGTAGACAAAAGACGGCGCGGGCTCGGCGTATCCGAAACCTGCCTTGAGGTGCTGGGGGTTTCAGAAATGCCGGGCATCGCGCCGTCCTTCGTTAGTGGTGTTTGCGTTTAGTTGGCAGCCACCGCGTTACTTGGCAGCTACCGCGCTGGCACCGGTCTTGGTTCCCACAACGGCACCTTCACGCCGCTCCAAGGCTGCCTTCACGAGGCCCGCGAAAAGCGGGTGAGGGCGCGTCGGGCGGGAGCTAAGCTCCGGGTGTGCCTGCGTAGCAACGTAATATGGGTGCACTTCGCGGGGAAGCTCAACGTACTCAACAAGCTTGCCGTCAGGCGAGGTACCCGAGAAGACGAGGCCCTTCGCCGCGATCTGCTCACGGTACTTGTTGTTGACCTCGTAGCGGTGGCGGTGGCGTTCGCTCACTGAAGTGGTGCCGTACGTCTCTGCGACGACGGACCCCTCGTCCAGCTTGGCCTCATAGAGGCCCAGGCGCATCGTGCCGCCGAGGTCTCCCTTGCCTTCCACAATGTCCAATTGCTCTTCCATGGTGGCGATGACCGGGTACTTGGAGTCCGGCTCGAACTCGCTGGACGAGGCGCCTTCAAGGCCAACTACGTTCCGGGCGTATTCGATCACCATGCACTGCAGGCCCAGGCACAAGCCCAGAACCGGGAGCTTGGATTCACGGGCGAACTTCAACGCCCCCAGCTTGCCTTCGAGGCCGCGGATACCAAAGCCGCCCGGTACGCAAATAGCGTCGACGCCGGCAAGGGACTTGGTGGCACCGGCGAGGGTTTCGCACTCGTCCGAGGGAACCCAACGGATCTTGACCTTGGCCTCATTGGCGAACCCACCTGCGCGGAGTGCTTCGGTGACCGAGAGATACGCATCCGGGAGGTCGATGTACTTGCCCACCAGGGCGATTTCGACCTCGTGCTTAGGGTTGTGAACAGCCTCAAGCAGCTTGTCCCACTTGCTCCAGTCGACGTCCTTGAACGGCAGGTCCAGGGCGCGGACGATGTAGGAGTCCAGTCCCTGTGAGTGCAACGTCTTGGGGATGTCGTAGATGCTGGGTGCGTCGGCCGCGTTGACCACGGCGTCGATGTCGACATCGCACATGCGGCCGATTTTCTCACGCATGGCATCCGGAACTTCGCGGTCCGAACGGATCACGATGGCTTCGGGCTGGATACCAATGGAACGCAGGGCTGCCACGGAGTGCTGCGTAGGCTTGGTCTTCAGTTCCTGGGAAGGACCAATGTATGGGACCAGCGAAACGTGGAGGAAGAAGACATTGTTCCGGCCGATGTCCTGGCGCACCTGGCGGGCCGACTCAAGGAAGGGCTGCGATTCGATGTCGCCCACGGTGCCACCGATTTCGGTGATGATGACATCCGGAGCGTTCTTGCCTTCGGAGGGAAGGCGCATGCGGCGCTTGATTTCATCCGTGATGTGCGGGATGACCTGAACGGTGTCTCCGAGGTATTCACCACGGCGTTCCTTGGCGATGACCGTGGAGTAGATCTGGCCAGTTGTCACGTTGGCCGAACCTTCGAGGTTTTCATCGAGGAAGCGCTCGTAGTGTCCAATGTCGAGGTCGGTTTCGGCGCCATCATCAGTCACGAAAACTTCGCCGTGCTGGAAGGGATTCATCGTGCCCGGATCCACGTTCAAATAGGGATCGAGCTTCTGCATAGTTACAGACAAACCGCGTGCCCGCAGCAGGTGGCCGAGGCTGGAAGCCGTCAGACCCTTACCGAGCGAGGACGCCACACCACCGGTGACGAAGATGTGTTTGGTCGTCTTGGACGAGCCCGGGAACCGGGAATTTACACGGGAATTTGATCGCTGCACCACGGAATTCGAGCTTATCATCAATTACGCCTTCCAAGCGTCCGTCCGGATTCCCCAAATGGTCAATAGTTGCCCAAGACCATGCCTGCAATCAAGAGCCGGGCGGGAGCAACTGCACGGATGTGATAGTGCTCGCAGTCCGGCACTTGCTCCGGTCCCACCAAAATCCTAGGCCTCCTGGGGAAGCAATCTCGCGTCGTCCAGCAACTCCTGCGCGTGTGCCTGGGCAGATTCCGAGTCCTCCTGGCCAGCCAACATGCGGGCAAGCTCCTTGACCCGCTCGTCGTCGCCCAGGAGCTGAACGTCGCTGGAGGTAAATCCGGTGGTTGTTTTACCGTCGGCGCCGCGCACCGACGTCTTGGTGACGCGGATGTGCTGATCAGCGAACGCGGCAACCTGCGGCAGGTGCGTGACCACCAGGACCTGGACATGGCGGGCCAGCATCGCCAACCTCCGGCCAATCTCGACGGCGGCACGCCCGCCGACGCCTGCGTCCACTTCATCGAAAACAAACGTAGGAACAGGATCCACGGCAGCGAGCACCACCTCGATGGCCAACATCACGCGTGAGAGCTCACCGCCGGATGCCCCCTTGCCCAGCGGACGGGCAGGAGCGCCGGAATGCGGCTGCAGGAGGAAGGCGATCTCGTCAGTGCCCCAAGGGCCCAGGGAGCCGTTGTCCTCGACGTGGATGACCAGCGTGGCGTCCGCCATGGCCAGCGCCTTCAGTTCGGCGCTCACACGGGCTGAGAGGTCCTTGGCTGCCTTGAGCCGGGCCTTGCTGATCGCGGCAGCCAGCTTGCGGAGGGTCGCCTCCGAAGACGCAACCTCAGCGTCCAGGGATTCGATGCGGCTGGAATCGTCCTGCAGTTCATCCAAGCGCAGCCGGGCGGTGGCAGCCCACTCCAGCACTTCATCGATGCTGGGGGCATACTTGCGGATCAGCTTGGCCAGGACGGCCCGGCGTTCCTCGATTTCGGAGAGCCGCTCAGGGCCTTCAGTGTCCAACGCAGCCTGGTAGCTGGACAACTCAGCAGCGATGTCGTTCAGGAGGAAACCGACCTCAGCCAGCCGGGCTGCGGCAGCACCCAACTCCTCATCGTGATCTGCAACGTGCTCAAGAGTCCGCTTGGCTGCGTCGACCATTGACGTGGCATCCCCGGCATCGCCGAATTCCTCTGCAATGAGTGACTCATGTGCGGCTGCCGCTGCCAACCGGAGCTCCTCAACGTTGGCGAGCTTTACAGCCTCCGCCTTGAGGATTTCGTCCTCACCCGGCTGCGGATCCACGTCATCGATCTCTTTGAGTGCCGCGTCCAGCGACTCCGCTTCACGCAGGCGTTCCCGCGCCTCGCTGCGAAGGGTCTCCAGCTCGGCCTGAATTGACTTCCAGTGGTTGTACAGGTCCTGGTACTCTCCCAGGACCTTGGCCACCGATGCACCAGCGAAGCGATCCAGGGCGTGCCGCTGTGCAGTCGCGCTCTTGAGCCGGATCTGGTCCGACTGGCCGTGCACCACAACCAGGCTCTCGCCAAGTTCGGCCAGGACCCCCACAGGTGCCGCCCGTCCACCCACGTAAGCCCGGCTCCGGCCATCGGCACCAACGGTGCGCGCCAGCAAGAGCTCGGCCACGCCGTCGAACTCCTCGGCCTCACCGCCAGCCTCCTTGGCCCGCTCCACTGCGCTGTGGGCTGGATCAAGCTTCAAGACTGCCTCGGCGGAGGCCGATTTGGCGCCGCTGCGGACGGCGCCCGCGTCCGAACGGGCACCCAGGAGAAGCCCGACGGCGGTCACCACCATCGTCTTGCCGGCACCCGTTTCACCGGTAACGACGCTGAGGCCAGGACCTAGCGGCAGGGCGGCATCGGTGATGACGCCGAGATCACGGATTCGGAGTTCTTCAAGCATGCTTCACTTCGCATTCGTGGGGTCGGATGGCTCACCGTGCCCCGGGTTTTGGGAGGTTTCGGCGTCCCGGGGGCTACCCGCTTCCCGGGGAGTCGGCAAGGGCGCCGGTGAAAGGGTTCGGATCACCGGGATGGGACCGGTGTGGACTTCCCCTGACCGGGGAGCCGGACCGCGCCAGCCGTGGATGGGGAGTTGGAACTTGCGCACAAGCCGTGCCGAGAAAGGTGTCCTGTGCGTCCGTGCGAGCCGCACCGGCGTGGCAGAGCGCGTCACCTCAACACGGGCTCCAGGAGGCAAATCAACGGAGCGCCTGCCATCGCACCAAAGGACACCCAAGGCATCCGTCCGGTTCATGATTTCCACGGCGAGCTTGGAACGCGGAGAGACCACCAAAGGCTTCGCGAAAAGGGCATGGGCGCTGATCGGCACAATAACAAGCGCCTCCACCTCAGGCCACACCACCGGTCCACCTGAGGAAAACGCGTACGCTGTTGATCCTGTGGGCGTCGCAAGGACCACCCCGTCACAACCAAACGACGTCAACGGCCGTTCATCCACCTCAGTGACGACCTCAAGCATGCGTTCCCGGTTGGCCTTCTCAATAGCGGCCTCGTTCAGCGCCCACGTGTGCCAGATCTTCTGGCCCTTGATCCACACCTGGACATCGATAGTCATGCGTTCTTCAACGGTGTACTGGCGGCTCGCGATCCACTCAACCGTCTGAGCGAGGTCAGCACGTTCGCTCTCCGCAAGGAAGCCCACGTGGCCCAGGTTGACGCCCAGCAAGGGAACGTCCACCTCGCGGACCAGCTCCGCAGCGCGCAGGATTGTTCCATCGCCGCCCAGGACCATGACCAGTTCCACGTCTTCCAAACTGACGTCGTCGTGGAGGATTTCAATGGGCGTGTCCACGGCGCCAAAGAAGCGCTCAACGTCTGCCAATTCTGACTTCTGGAGGACCGGAACCAGGCCCGACGAGTGCAGTTGCGTACAGGCATCCCACGCTGCGCGGAGCGATTCCTCCCGCCCTGTGTGGGCAAGGACAAGTACATGCCTGCTCATCGGGTTCTGCTTTCTAGTCGTTCGGCCAGAGGTTCTTTATCAACGCAGCAACGTCCTCGTCCCGCTCTTCGATCTTAGGCAACACCGCGGACATCCTGCGCTTCATCCACAGGAAGTATTCAACATTTCCGTCCTGGCCCGGCAGAGGACTGGCCGCCAGGCCGTGAAGTTCCAGCCCGGCATCAACGGCACCGCGGGCCACTTGGGCCACCGCCCGGCGTCGTTCATGCTCCGATGACACGACACCTGTGCGGCTCAGCCGCTCCTTGCCCACTTCGAACTGCGGCTTGACCATCAGGACAAGGTCCCCACCAGGTTCCGTACAAGCAGCAAGCGGCCCCAGGACCAACGTCAGGGAAATGAAGGACAGGTCTGCGACGGTCAGGGCTGCGGTGCCGCCGATCTGCTCCGGCGTCATATACCTGACATTGAGCCCCTCATGGACCACCACCCTCGGATCATCCCGAAGGAGCGGCACCAGTTGGCCATGCCCGACGTCCACCGCCACCACTTGCGCGGCACCTTGGCGAAGCAGCACGTCAGTGAAGCCGCCCGTGGAGGCACCGGCGTCGAGACACCGGCGGCCGGCTACCTCGACCCCAGGAAAAGCGGCCAGCGCGCCCGCCAACTTGTGCCCGGCCCGGCTCACGTAAATGTCCTCGAGGTGGGATTGGACGTCCAGCTCCGTATCGGCGTCCACCTGCTGGGCCGCTTTGGCGAACACAACCCCACCCGAACTCACCTTGCCGTCGCTAATGAGCTTGGCAGCATGCGTCCGGGACCTCGCCAGCCCACGCGTGACGAGTTCCTGATCAAGTCTGGCCATCCGCTATTCGTCGCCTTCCGGGCGGGTAGGACTGGCATGCCGGTCCGCAGCCGGCGGCAGGCCAGGCTCAGCATCCAGCGCCTCCAGGAGAGAGTCATGAAGAGCTGAATACAGCCCCGCATGGTCTGCCACCGGAGCACCCTGAACCCCTTCCAGCAAGCTCAGGGCACGGTCCACAGGGGCATCGCCGGTGGGATCCAGAGCCTCCGGCCAGTGGACAGCAGGCCGTTCAGCCTCAGCTTCGGGCAGATTGTTGGGCTCGGTCATCGCACCAGTCTAGTGAGTTCGCCATTCCAGCTGGGGCGCTTGGGCCACAGCGGTGTCCGGAACCGCAGCCCACCATGCCGCACACGCGGCCCGCCACGCGTCGAGGTCATCCTTGTGCCCCGTGAGCGTGACCTTGCCGTCCTCGGCAATGGCTGATGCTGCACCGCAACGGTAGGTGCCGGCGTCGCTGACGATTTCCGGGTAGGGAGCGTAAAGGTCACCCAAGTTCGCCAACAAGTAGTCGGGGCGCTCTTCCGTCCGCGCAGCCAAAATCGTCAGTGTGGTATCCACCCCGGTGAGCACTGCCGCCGTCGCAAATCCAGCCCGGTTTCCGCCGAGGATGTCCGTGTCCAAGCGGTCCCCCACCACCAGCGGGCGATCAGACTTCAGCCGCTTGGCAGCAGCGTGGAACAACGGCGCTTCGGGTTTCCCGGCCACCAGCGGCGTCTTGCCTGTAGCGGCCGCCACCGCGGCAACGAGCGTGCCGTTACCAGGAGCCATACCGCGCGCCTGCGGGATGGACATATCCGTGTTGGTCGCGAACCATTGGGCGCCACCGGCAACAACATAGGAGGCCTCAGCGAGGTCCTTCCAACCGATCTCCGGGTTGAAGCCCTGGACAACAGCCACCGGCGACTCCGCAGCGCTATGCACGGGCTTGAGGCCCACGAGTTCGATCTCGTGGGCCAACGCCGCACTGCCCGTGATGAGGACGTGAGACCCGGCAGGCAGCATGGAAGCAAGCAACTCCCCCGCGGCCTGCGAAGAGCTGACCACCTGGTGGTCCTCCGCAGGCGCGCCGAGTTCCCGCAAATGCGCGGCAACCTGGGCGGGGGTACGCGAGGCGTTGTTCGTCACATATCCCAACCCGACGCCGACTGTTTCCAGCCGCTTCAGCGACTCCACAGCCCCGGGAATGGCATGGGGACCTGCATAGACAACGCCGTCAAGATCGGAAAGAACGGCGTCAAAATACGAAACGAGTGAATCAGCCATGCTGGGAGTCAGTGCCCTGTTCCTGGGTGGGTTCCGTGTGGGTTACGGTTTCGTCAGCCTCTTCTGCTTCGTCGGCTTCGTCCGTTTCATCGGCTTCGTCGGCTGAATCAATGTCCGACTCAGCGTCGTCCGACTCGAAGTAATCCGACTCGGCATCGTCAATGTCAACGTCGTCGTATTCGGCATCTGCAGCAGCCGCCTCGGCGATCACCGATTCGCTTTCCGGCCTCACGACGTCGGAATCCTCACCGCGCTTCTCGAAGCGCGGCTTCCGTGCAGCTGCTGCTTCTTCCTGCTCGTCCCAGCCGAGGTCAAGAATTTCCGGTTCGGCGAAGTCGCCAACACCCAGGGCATTCTCGGCTACCAGTGCCTGACGAGTCCACTTTTCGGCTTCCTCAGTCCGACCCACAGCCGTCAGTGCTTCAGCATAAGCACGGAACAGGCGGGGGCTGTAAGAGAATGCCCGGTTGATGTCCAGCTGCGGGATCTCAAGTTCGGCAACAGCAGCATCAAGCTGGTTGAGGTCCGCCCGGGCGCCCGAAGCCACGATCGCCAGCTCTACCTTGCCCGGCGCGTCCAGGTCCTGCGCTTCAGGGGACCGGACCATGTCCAGAGCACGGTCAGGGCGGCCAAGGCCACGCTCACAGTCCGCCATGACGGGCAGATGAACGTTGGATCCGCTGATGCGGCGGTACGTACGGAATTCCCGCAGAGCCTCGCCATAATGGCCAGCAGCATAAGCCGTCAGGCCAACAGCTTCCCGAACAGCCGACAGCCGGCCACCCCTACGGCTGGCAGCAAGCGCGTGCTGGAAAGCCAGCTCGGGCTCGACGTCGATCAGGCGGCCAGCCATGACCAGGTGCTTTGCAACCCAGCCTGCGCTCTGCTCTTCCAGGGTCTTGATCTGATGCCCCGTGGCGCGGTCAAGTTCCTTACCTGTGACGTCCTCATCGATCTCGGGAGAGCGTTCGCGGTCAGGGCGGTTGGCGCTGCGGATGTCCTTGGCGTTGGGAACCCGGGCCGGACGCTCTTCCCAGGAGCCGGCTCGATCGCCACGGTCGCCACCGAAGGAACGACGCTCGCCGCCGCGCTCAGGACGGTCACCAAAGGGCTTACGCTCGCCACGGTCACTGCTGTACGGACGACGTTCTTCGCCATCACGACGCGGACCATCAAAGTTCCGAGGACCGCGCTCAGGACGGCCACCAAAGGGTTTACGCTCGCCACGGTCGCCACCGAAGGAACGACGCTCGCCATCACGGGCCGGACGGTCCCCGAACGGCTTACGCTCGCCACGGTCGCTGTTGAAAGGGCGACGCTCGCCATCGCGGGCCGGACGATCACCACGGTCACCGAAAGGCTTACGGTCACGATCGCCACCGAAGGAACGACGTTCACCATCGCGGGCCGGACGGTCACCAAAGGGCTTACGCTCGCCACGGTCGCTGTTGAACGGGCGACGCTCTTCGCCGTCACGGCGCGGACCATCGAAGTTCCGCGGGCCGCGCTCAGGACGGTCACCGAACGGCTTACGCTCGCCACGGTCACTGTTGAACGGGCGACGCTCGCCATCACGGGCCGGACGATCACCACGGTCACCGAAAGGCTTACGGTCACGATCGCCACCGAAGGAACGACGCTCCCCGGCGCGCTCAGGACGGTCACCAAAGGGCTTACGCTCGCCACGGTCACTGTTGAACGGGCGACGCTCGCCATCACGGGCCGGACGATCACCACGGTCACCAAAGGGCTTGCGATCACGATCGCCACCGAATGAACGGCCTTGCTCCTTGCCGTCGCGATTCTCCCTGGAACGGAATCCCCGCGGATCCCCACCGGAGTTGTTGTTGGGGCGGAAAGACCCGCGATCGCCGCGATTCCCGCCAGAGTTCCCGCGGTTGCCGTCGCGATTGCCGCCGTTGTGCTCAGCCATGGTGGATTCCTCCTGTTGCGAGCCGACCACTGGCGCGTGCGTAGTCGCTCATAACCCTTATTTCGTTGTCACGCCGCCTGCAACACTGCGCTGCCGACTCGTATGTCTTATGCAATTCTAGGCGACGGCGCCTCAGGCACCGAACGGCTGGGCACCCGCAGAGGTGTTCCGTGGCACGTCTCACAGCCTTGTTGGCGCTGCGTTGTTTGGTGGGTTAAATGGGGCAAGCCCCGGCCGTGAGGGTCGGGGCTTGCCTGGTTTAAATGTGGGAGACCCCCCGACCTGGTGTGGGTTGGGGGGGTCTCTACCTAATGTGTGTCCGGCGGTGTCCTACTCTCCCACACCCTCCCGGGTGCAGTACCATCGGCGCTGTGGGTCTTAGCTTCCGGGTTCGGAATGGGACCGGGCGTTTCCCCCACGCTATGACCGCCGTAACCTTGTTACCCGTCCCCCGCCTTTTTTGCCGGTTGGTGCCGGTTGGGGGGTGGGAAGTTTTGTGGTTACAACATTGTGGTGTTGTTATTTAGTTGTGTTTGTTCCTGTGAGCAACGGTGTTGTTGTTCGGGAACCACATAGTGGACGCGTGCAGTGTTTGTGTGTGGTGTAAGTTGTTGGCCTATTAGTACCGGTCAGCTTCACGAGTCTTTGGTCCTCGCTTCCACATCCGGCCTATCAACCCAGTGGTCTGGCTGGGGGCCTCTCACACAAATTGTGTATGGAAATCTCATCTTGAAGCGAGCTTCCCGCTTAGATGCTTTCAGCGGTTATCCCATCCGAACGTAGCTAATCAGCGGTGCACTTGGCAGTACAACTGACACACCAGAGGTTCGTCCGTCCCGGTCCTCTCGTACTAAGGACAGCCCTTCTCAAATTTCCTGCGCGCGCAGCGGATAGGGACCGAACTGTCTCACGACGTTCTAAACCCAGCTCGCGTACCGCTTTAATGGGCGAACAGCCCAACCCTTGGGACCTACTCCAGCCCCAGGATGCGACGAGCCGACATCGAGGTGCCAAACCATGCCGTCGATATGGACTCTTGGGCAAGATCAGCCTGTTATCCCCGAGGTACCTTTTATCCGTTGAGCGACGGCCATTCCACAATGTACCGCCGGATCACTAGTCCCGACTTTCGTCCCTGCTTGAGATGTCTCTCTCACAGTCAAGCTCCCTTGTGCACTTACACTCGACACCTGATTGCCAACCAGGCTGAGGGAACCTTTGGGCGCCTCCGTTACTTTTTAGGAGGCAACCGCCCCAGTTAAACTACCCATCAGGCACTGTCCCTGACCCGGATCACGGGCCGAAGTTAGATGTCCAAAGTGACCAGAGTGGTATTTCAACGATGACTCCACCCGAACTGGCGTCCGGGTTTCAACGTCTCCCACCTATCCTACACAAGCCACTCCGAACACCAATACCAAACTATAGTAAAGGTCTCGGGGTCTTTCCGTCCTGCTGCGCGTAACGAGCATCTTTACTCGTACTGCAATTTCGCCGAGTTTATGGTTGAGACAGCGGGGAAGTCGTTACTCCATTCGTGCAGGTCGGAACTTACCCGACAAGGAATTTCGCTACCTTAGGATGGTTATAGTTACCACCGCCGTTTACTGGGGCTTAAATTCTCAGCTTCGCCACACAAGGTGGCTAACCGGTCCTCTTAACCTTCCAGCACCGGGCAGGAGTCAGTCCGTATACATCGTCTTGCGACTTCGCACGGACCTGTGTTTTTAGTAAACAGTCGCTTCCCCCTGGTCTCTGCGGCCCACACCCGCTCCACAGAGCAAGTCTGTATCACGGGGCAGGCCCCCCTTCTCCCGAAGTTACGGGGGCATTTTGCCGAGTTCCTTAACCATAATTCTCTCGATCGCCTTGGTATTCTCTACCTGATCACCTGTGTCGGTTTGGGGTACGGGCGGCTAAAACCTCGCGTCGATGCTTTTCTTGGCAGCATAGGATCACCGGATCCCCCCTTACGGGAGTCCCATCAGATCTCAGGATCGTGCTCGAAACACACAGGAACGGATTTGCCTATCCCTGACCCTACATCCTTGGACCGGGGCAACCATCGCCCGGCCCGGCTACCTTCCTGCGTCACACCTGTTAATACGCTTACCTCCCGGGATCAGGTCCCGCGCTCGGCCAAAACCCACACACCACAAGGGTGATAGGGCAGGCTCCGGGCGGTTAGTATCCCCCGCTTGGCATGGGCGGTTTTTCGCCGGTACGGGAATATCAACCCGTTGTCCATCGACTACGCCTGTCGGCCTCGCCTTAGGTCCCGACTTACCCAGGGCAGATTAGCTTGACCCTGGAACCCTTGATCATTCGGCGGACGGGTTTCTCACCCGTCTTTCGCTACTCATGCCTGCATTCTCACTCGTGTAGGCTCCACCGCTGGTTTCCACCGCGACTTCACTGCCCACACGACGCTCCCCTACCACTCCACACCCCTGAACCACGAAGGCTAGGGCAATGTGTGAAATCCACAACTTCGGCGGTGTACTTGAGCCCCGCTACATTGTCGGCGCGGAATCACTTGACCAGTGAGCTATTACGCACTCTTTCAAGGATGGCTGCTTCTAAGCCAACCTCCTGGTTGTCTTCGCAACTCCACATCCTTTCCCACTTAGCACACGCTTAGGGGCCTTAGTTGGTGGTCTGGGCTGTTTCCCTCTCGACTATGAAGCTTATCCCCCACAGTCTCACTGCTGCGCTCTCACTTACCGGCATTCGGAGTTTGGCTGACGTCAGTAACCTTGTAGGGCCCATCGGCCATCCAGTAGCTCTACCTCCGGCAAGAAACACGCAACGCTGCACCTAAATGCATTTCGGGGAGAACCAGCTATCACGGAGTTTGATTGGCCTTTCACCCCTACCCACAGCTCATCCCCTCCATTTTCAACTGAAGTGGGTTCGGTCCTCCACGACGTCTTACCGTCGCTTCAACCTGGCCATGGGTAGATCACTCCGCTTCGGGTCTAGATCACGCCACTACACTCGCCCTGTTCAGACTCGCTTTCGCTACGGCTACCCCACACGGGTTAACCTCGCGACGTAACACTAACTCGCAGGCTCATTCTTCAAAAGGCACGCCGTCACCAGAATCAGACTGGCTCCGACGGATTGTAAGCACACGGTTTCAGGTACTGTTTCACTCCCCTCCCGGGGTACTTTTCACCTTTCCCTCACGGTACTGGTCCGCTATCGGTCATTAGGAAGTATTTAGGCTTATCAGGTGGTCCTGACAGATTCGCACGGGATTTCTCGGGCCCCGTGCTACTTGGGATCCTCTCCAGGCGGTACACAACATTACGGTTACGGGGCTCACACCCTCTCTGGCCGGCCTTTCAAGACCGTTCACCTATGCCTGCACTACACACCCCACCAGTCCGGCAGAACCAGTACGGAAAGTCCCACAACCCCGCCCATGCAACGCCCGCCGGCTATCACACATGGAAACGGTTTAGCCTGATCCGCGTTCGCTCGCCACTACTAACGGAATCACTCTTGTTTTCTCTTCCTGCGGGTACTGAGATGTTTCACTTCCCCGCGTTCCCCCCACGCACCCTATGTGTTCAGATGCGGGTCACACAATCACCTTGCAGCGTTGTGCGGGGTTTCCCCATTCGGACATCCTGGGATCAACGCTCGGTTATCAACTCCCCCAGGCTTATCGCAGATTCCTACGTCCTTCTTCGGCTCCTAATGCCAAGGCATCCACCGTGTGCCCTTAAAAACTTGACCACACAAGATCAATAAACTTACTCGAGAGAACCATGCGCCACTTGGGCCCAAGGTTCATTCATAAGAAATTGCTGTAAGAACACACACACACGTGTGTGTGTCCTAGATGCTCGCGTCCACTATGTAGTTCTCAAACAACAACCCCATCAACCAGACCCCCGGACACCACAACCCACAACACGGGGCTGATAACAGTGACCGGCAATACCGGAAGCAGGAACAAGAAGAAACACCAGAACTGTGCCCCCCTGCATTGCTGCAAAAAGGTCCTGTTGCCTCAGGACCCAACAGTGCGCCAAACACAACCCACACAATCCACGCCCCGGCACGTTCCTGACAACACCCCACCACCACAAAAGCAGAAAAGGCGTTGCCGTACTGGCACCAGGACACAACCGGTAAAGGCCATGCCAAAAAACTTTGATTCGTTGATATTCCACCCATGAGCACCCACCGCAGAACAGACGCCTGCGCAATGGGCAACACTGACAACCACCACGCACCCGCATACACGGACACCAGCAGTTGTTAGCAGCTCCTTAGAAAGGAGGTGATCCAGCCGCACCTTCCGGTACGGCTACCTTGTTACGACTTAGTCCCAATCGCCGGTCCCACCTTCGACGGCTCCCCCCACAAGGGTTAGGCCACCGGCTTCGGGTGTTACCAACTTTCGTGACTTGACGGGCGGTGTGTACAAGGCCCGGGAACGTATTCACCGCAGCGTTGCTGATCTGCGATTACTAGCGACTCCGACTTCATGGGGTCGAGTTGCAGACCCCAATCCGAACTGAGACCGGCTTTTTGGGATTAGCTCCACCTCACAGTATCGCAACCCTTTGTACCGGCCATTGTAGCATGCGTGAAGCCCAAGACATAAGGGGCATGATGATTTGACGTCGTCCCCACCTTCCTCCGAGTTGACCCCGGCAGTCTCCTATGAGTCCCCGGCCGAACCGCTGGCAACATAGAACGAGGGTTGCGCTCGTTGCGGGACTTAACCCAACATCTCACGACACGAGCTGACGACAACCATGCACCACCTGTAAACCGACCGCAAGCGGGGCACCTGTTTCCAGGTCTTTCCGGTTCATGTCAAGCCTTGGTAAGGTTCTTCGCGTTGCATCGAATTAATCCGCATGCTCCGCCGCTTGTGCGGGCCCCCGTCAATTCCTTTGAGTTTTAGCCTTGCGGCCGTACTCCCCAGGCGGGGCACTTAATGCGTTAGCTACGGCGCGGAAAACGTGGAATGTCCCCCACACCTAGTGCCCAACGTTTACGGCATGGACTACCAGGGTATCTAATCCTGTTCGCTCCCCATGCTTTCGCTCCTCAGCGTCAGTTACAGCCCAGAGACCTGCCTTCGCCATCGGTGTTCCTCCTGATATCTGCGCATTTCACCGCTACACCAGGAATTCCAGTCTCCCCTACTGCACTCTAGTCTGCCCGTACCCACTGCAGAACCGGAGTTGAGCCCCGGTCTTTCACAGCAGACGCGACAAACCGCCTACGAGCTCTTTACGCCCAATAATTCCGGATAACGCTTGCGCCCTACGTATTACCGCGGCTGCTGGCACGTAGTTAGCCGGCGCTTCTTCTGCAGGTACCGTCACTTTCGCTTCTTCCCTACTGAAAGAGGTTTACAACCCGAAGGCCGTCATCCCTCACGCGGCGTCGCTGCATCAGGCTTTCGCCCATTGTGCAATATTCCCCACTGCTGCCTCCCGTAGGAGTCTGGGCCGTGTCTCAGTCCCAGTGTGGCCGGTCACCCTCTCAGGCCGGCTACCCGTCGTCGCCTTGGTAGGCCATTACCCCACCAACAAGCTGATAGGCCGCGAGTCCATCCAAAACCACAAAAGCTTTCCACCCCCCACCATGCGATGAGGAGTCATATCCGGTATTAGACCCAGTTTCCCAGGCTTATCCCAGAGTCAAGGGCAGGTTACTCACGTGTTACTCACCCGTTCGCCACTAATCCCCCCAGCAAGCTGGAGATCATCGTTCGACTTGCATGTGTTAAGCACGCCGCCAGCGTTCATCCTGAGCCAGGATCAAACTCTCCGTTGAAAACAAAAAATCAAACAGACACAACCACACCCACCGGAAATAACGACGGACCATGGCTGCACAAAATTCGAAACCAGCTGAAAACCAGACCACCACACACGGGGGTGCGCAGCAATCCGGCCATAATTTCAACCAATCAATAAAACAATCGGCATCAACAAACTTGGCACACTATTGAGTTCTCAAACAACAGGTCACTATTCCAAAGCTGTACCACCACCAACCCAAACGGGCCACTGGATCGCTCCGGAGCAACTTTTCAAACTTACCCGAACAACCGCATCCTGGCAAATCAGCGTTCCCGCGATTCCCGATCCGATCCTCGGCCCCACCCGGCTACCCGCACGCCCAAAAGCGCGCCATATTCCAGGCTGTTATCAAAGGGGGTCGGCCCCCACGGCTTCCAGCTCCAAGCTGTCTCACTCGCGGCGACTCAGAAGACATTACACGCCCACAAGCCCCCACACAAATCCACCCCAACACCACCCAAAAACCCCGCAAACACACGCCAAACACCCCCACCCAGGGCTTAGGACCAGCCCGGAATCGCCAAAACAACTACCGTGAAGCCCGTCACACGGGTCAAGCCCCACGACCCAGGCCGCCAGGCACTAACGCCAACTACCGCCGTCGAACGTCCCCAACAACCCCACCAAAAACCACGACTACCCGAGAGAGCAACGCCCAAAAAACGTCAGGACGTGAGAGAACAAACCCCAAAACGCCTCAGGACGTGAGAGAACAACCAAAGGCGGCGGTCACCCGGCAGCGCGCGTCCACGCAAGGAACGAGCGAACGCGCAGAGGATGACGGCTGCCACCGCACGGCAGAACAAGCACGCTTAAACGCAGAAAAGGCCGGCAACCATAGCAGTTGCCGGCCCTTTCAGGTATGTGCGTTGAGTAGGCGAACTAGGCCGAAACCTCAATGGTCGCCAGGTTCTTCTTGCCCCGGCGAAGGAGCAGATACCGGCCATGAAGCAGTTCGTCCTGGGCGATAACAGCCTCGGGATCGGACACCTTGGTGTTGTTCACGTAGGCGCCGCCCTCGCCGACGGTCCGTCGGGCTGCCGACTTGCTGTCGGACAAACCGGAGGCCACCAACAGGTCGATGATCCCAAGACCCTCGGCACTGATCTTGGCGGAGGGAAGTTCCGACGTCGCTGCTTCCAGGGTGCGCTCGTCCAGGACGGTGAGGTCGCCGTTGCCGAAAAGTGCTGCCGAAGCGGCGATGACCTTTTCGGTTGCATCGACGCCATGCACCAAGGAGGTGACCTCGAATGCGAGCTTCTTCTGGCCTTCCCGCGCGAAGGGACGCTCCGCTACAGCCCGGCCAAGCTCTTCAATTTCTGCGCGCGAAAGGAACGTGAAGACTTTGAGCCTATCCACCACGTCAGCATCCGCCGTGTTCAGCCAGAACTGGTAGAACGCGTACGGGCTGCACATTTCGGGGTCCAGCCAGATGGCGTTGCCCTCGCTCTTGCCGAACTTGGTACCGTCAGAGTTGGTGATGAGCGGCGTACCAAGGGCGTGGACGCTCTTGCCTTCCACCTTGCGGATCAGTTCCGTACCGCTGGTGAGGTTGCCCCACTGGTCCGAGCCGCCGGTCTGCAGTGCACAGCCGTAGTCACGGAACAGTTGGAGGTAGTCCATGCCCTGCAGGATCTGGTAGCTGAACTCGGTGTAGCTGATGCCCTCTTCGGAGCTCAAACGCGAGGCGACGGCATCCTTGCGCAGCATGGTGCCCACCCGGAAGTGCTTGCCGATCTCACGGAGGAAGTCGATGGCACTCAGCGGCGCCGTCCAGTCCAGGTTGTTGACCATGCGCGCCGCGTTCTCGCCCTCGAAACTGAGGAAACGGCGCACCTGGCCCTGGAGGTAGCCGACCCACTCCGCCACCGTGTCCTTGGTGTTCAAGGTGCGCTCCGCCGTCGGACGCGGATCACCGATCAGGCCCGTGGAACCCCCAACCAGGCCGAGCGGCTTGTGGCCCGCCAACTGCAGGCGCCGCATCAGCAGCAGCTGCACGAGGTTACCCAGGTGGAGGGACGGAGCGGTGGGATCGAAGCCACAGTAATACGTGATCGGATCCCCGGCGAGCAGCTTTTCCAGTTCCGTTTCATCGGTGGAAACGTGGACCAGGCCGCGCCATTTGAGCTCCTGCCAGATGTTGGCAAAGGCGGGATCGTTGTGCTGGGACTCGATGTTGTTTACGTGTGACACGAGTTCTAAGTTAGCAGGATTGTTGAGTCCACTTTTCCTAGCGTTCGATGCCGGCAGGTAGCGGTGCCGCAGCGATGAGCCTGAGCCGCTGCGTGGGTCGGGTCATGGCGACGTACAGGTCGCCCACCTTGCCATGCTCCTGATTGAGCATGGCGGCCGGTTCCAGGACGATGACGCCATCAAATTCCAGACCCTTCGCTTCCTTGGGACTGATGACCACGATGTCCTGCTCGTAGCTTCCAGCCCCCGCGCCGATGCGGCGACCGTAGATCGCGCGCAGCGCCGCAGTCGCCTGCGGCAGCAGGGGGCCGTCGGCGATCACAGCGAGCAGGCCGCCGTCGATGGCTTCCACTTCCCCGGGCAGGACCTCGACCAGGCGCGACACGATGCCGTCCGCTTCGACGCGGTCCACGATGGGTGACCATTTGCCTTCGCGGACGGCCTTCGGAGCGGAGACCACGAGGCCTGCGCGGTTGGCCATCCGGACAGCAGCTTCCGCGATCTGGGATGGCGTGCGGTAGTTCACGGTCAGCTCTTCGAGCTGCCAACGGTCACCGAACGACGGCGCCAGTGCGCTTTGCCACGAATTGGCACCGGCCGCGGCACTCGTCTGGGCGATGTCCCCCACGATCGTGAAGGACTTGAGGGGACAGCGGCGCACGAGGAGCCGCCATTGCATGGCCGAAAGTTCCTGGGCCTCATCAACCACGATGTGGCCGAAAGCCCACGAACGGTCGCTCGTGGCGCGCTCCGCTGCGGTGAGCCGGTTCTCGCGCTCCTGGTTCTGGTCTGCCAGCTCTTCCGCGCTCACCAAGACATCCACGCCCATGGCTTCCATGTTGGCCAGGGTCTGCTTGGCGTTGGCGAGATCGCGGGCGCGGTCTGCTTCCTGCTGGGCCAGTCCCCTGCCCGCGGCAGGGTCCAGCTCACCCAGCAGCTCGGCAGCTTCGTCCAGGAGCGGGACGTCGGCCTCGGTCCAGGGCGCATCGACGGGCCGCTGCAGCAGCGAACGCTGTTCCGGTGTCAGATGCGGCGTGCAGGCCTCCAGGATGGCGGGTTTGCTGAAGAGCTCGGAGATCAGCTTCTCCGGCGTCATCGGCATCCAGCAAAGGTTCAACGCGATGCGGACGTCCCTGGCAGACCGGACGTCTTCGGCGAGGTAGGCGCGATCGGCGTTATTGCCGATGTTCGATTCCTCGACGAGGTCAGTCAGTTGCTCCGTAAGCTCACGCAGGAGGATCTTGACGAACGTGAGCCGGGCTTCGTTGTGAGGCTTTCCGGTGGCCCGGGCCTTTTCCCGTGCACGGCGGACCTGGCGGACGGTCAGCGTCAGCTTGCGGGAATCGACTTCGAGAATGCGGTCTTCTGCAGGCGTACGTTGCCGGTTCGCGACGGCGTTCGCCACCACCGTGGCCATGTCGAGCTTGCCCTTGAGGGCCGCGACGTCAGCGTCTTCCTCTGGAACAGCGTGGATTCCGGGCATAAGGCGGCCCAGGCTCGCCATGACAACGCCGGTCTCGCCCAGCGATGGAAGGACGCGCTCGATGTAGTGCATGAACGACGACGACGGGCCAACGAGAAGCACACCAGCACTCTTGAGGCGGTCGCGGTGCGTGTACAGCAGATAGGCGGCGCGATGGAGCGCGACGGCCGTCTTACCCGTGCCTGGACCTCCTTGGACGACGAGCGCCCCGGAGATGGAGGAACGGATGATCCTGTCCTGCTCAGACTGGATGGTTCCCACGATGTCGGACATGCGGCCCGTGCGCTTGGAATTCAAGGCCGCGAGGAGCGCACCCTCGCCCTGCAGGGAATCGTTGTCCGCGAGCATCCCGGCGTCCAGGACGTCGTCCTCGATCGCTTTCACGTCGCGACCTTGCAGGATCAGGTGCCGACGGCGGCGCACGCCTTGACGGTCGAACGCGGTGGCCTGGTAGAAGTGGCCGGCTTCGGGCGCACGCCAGTCAACCATGAGCCGCTGGAGATCGGACGTGGACAACCCGATGCGGCCGATGTACTGCGCCTCACCCGAATCCAGATCGAGGCGCCCGAACACCAAACGGTCGTCGACGGCGTCGAGCTGGGCAAGACGGTCCTCGTACAGAGCGGCGAACGCGTCACGTTCCGAAACGTTTTGCATGGTTCCCACTGCACCGGCCTTGCGCACCTGCGCCAGTTGGGCGCGCTTTTCTTCCCGCAGCTCATCGAGCCGGGCGTATAGCCCAGCAACGTATTCCTGCTCGTGGACCAAATCAGCGTCGTGCATCGAACCGTAACCCCTATCGCAAAAGACAGACCGTCCATTCTACAGCGATTTTGGTAAACGTGCGGGGTGCATGCCACATGGCGGACCAAGGGCCCAAAAGTTCACGCGCGGTTGCGTGGCCGCGCTGCTTTGTATCGTGACACGGTGGGATCGTCTTCGATCCAGAAGCGCCAGGGATAGTCGGTACTCCCACCGGGACCAGCCACTCCAACCCGCGGCCCGCTGGCCACGGCCGCTGCCGGAGTCTTGGGCAACCAGAGGCCCAATGGTGGGGCGAGAGCGTCACGCCCGGTGTCCGCCGTCGTGAGTCCCAGCGCGGAGGCGAGCCGTGCCGGTCCACTCGCCAAGTCCTTGTGCGTTTTGGAGGCAGGCCTGCGGACACTGGCGAGGCCCTCACCATCGACAATCTCGCCGGCCCGCAAGAGCAGCGCGGACGGTGAGCCCTCGGGACCGCACACGATATTGGCACAGTAGTGCATGCCGTAAGTGAAGTAGACGTACAGGAATCCCGGCGGTCCGAACATGGGCGCGTTCCGGGCAGTGGGACCGCCGAAGGTGTGCGACCCGGGATCGGGGTGTTCGGAATCGTGTGGACCCATATACGCCTCCACCTCCGTGAGCCTGACCGAGACCGGGCCGGCTTCGGAATGGTGGCTGAGCACGGCGCCCAGTATCAGCGGAGCGATAACACGCGGATCCCCCTCAAGGAACCTACGCACTTCTTCGGGGCCGCTGACGCCGTTGCCGTTCTCCATGGACGAGCTCATGACCAGACACTAGCAAAACAGCAGAACGGCCATGTCCGATTTCCGCTAGCAGTGGCGAGGGCCGGCTGGCAGGATGAAGGAATGGACTTCTGGCAGCGCTACAGGGCAATCGACGCCCGGGACACCCGGTTCGACGGTCAATTCTTCACGGCCGTCAGCTCCACGGGCATCTACTGCCGACCGTCGTGCCCCGCCCGGACGCCGAAGGCCGAGAACGTCACGTTCTACGAAACCTCGGCCGCTGCCCACGAAGCCGGGTACCGCGCTTGCAAGCGATGCCTCCCGGAAGCCGTCCCCGGCACGCCGGCTTGGAACATCCGCTCGGACATCGCCGGCCGCGCGATGCGCCTCATCAACGACGGCGTCATCAGCCGCGAGGGCGTCGACGGCCTCGCGCACCGCCTGGGCTACTCCGCACGGCAACTCAACCGCATCCTCAGCCATGAACTGGGTGCCGGTCCCCTCTCCCTGGCACGGGCAAGCAGGGCGCAGACGGCCAGGACGCTGCTGGTCTCGACAGATATGCTGCTCGCCGACGTCGCCTTCGCTTCCGGTTTCAACAGCGTGCGGCAATTCAACGACACCATCGCAGAGGTGTTCGCGATGACCCCGACGGCGTTACGTGCCACGGGCGCGAAATCCGGCGTTCGCCGGGGTGCTGGGGAGGCAAGCGACGGGACGCCAGCGGCTCTGACGTTGAATCTGCCGTATCGGGAGCCCTTCGACCCGGGAATCTTCGACTTCCTGGCAGTTCGTGCGGTGCCGGGCATTGAGGCGGCAAGCACCGGACACGATGGAACCAGGACCTATGCCCGAACCCTCCGCCTCCCCCGGGGCAACGCCTCGTTCTCGGTGGCCTACAGCCCCTCAAGGCAGGGCAATCCATTGCAGTTGTCAGCCAGCGTCGTGGACCTCCACGACCTCCCGGTCTTGTTGAGTCGTGTGCGCAGGTTGTTCGATCTGGACGCCGATCCAGAAGCGATCGACGACGCCTTGGCCATGGACCCCCGGCTCACAGGGAGCATCAAGGAGATTCCTGGAATTCGCGTGCCGGGAGCCGTCGACCCCCAGGAATTGCTGGTCAGGGCAATGATCGGCCAGCAGATCACGGTTGCTGCTGCCCGAACGGCCCTGACCCAATTGTCCGCTGTTGGATCCCCGGCCGACGGCGGATTTCCCGGCTTGGAACGCCTGTTTCCGACCGCGGCGGAACTCGCCGAACACGGCCGCACCCTGCTGCGGGGACCGCAGCGCCGCATCGAGTCCATCGTTGCCGTGGCCGAAGCGATGGCCACAGGGGCCCTCGAGTTCGGCTACGGCGACGACGTTGCAGGGTTAGGGCGCATGTTGCTGCCGTTGCCAGGAGTTGGGCCCTGGACTGTAGGGTATGTCGCCATGCGGGTGCTGGGAGCGCCGGACGTTTTCCTGGGCAACGACGCCGCAGTGAGAAACGGGCTGAAAGCCCTCCCGACGGGTCCCGGCCTCAGCTCTGAATTCGGGGAAGTCAGCCCTTGGCGGTCCTACGCCACCATGCATTTGTGGCGCGCGGCAGCAAAGCCCAAGAAGGCGTAGCCCCAACGCGTCAGGAAGTGCGAGAGCATCACCCCAAACGCCACAGGAAGTGCGAGAGCATCACCCCAAACGCGTCAGGAAGTGCGAGAGCATCACCCCAAACGCCACAGGAAGTGCGAGAGCATCACACTAGCGGGCCGCAGGTTGTGCCGCGGGCCACGGAAGGAGCTCGGGCAGGTCGACTCCGTCGGCCGCCGCGGTGGCACGCAGGCTTCCCAGGCTTGGTTCGCGGCCAGCGAGCCATGCCGCAATGTCCGTGAGCATACCCGTGATGGCAATCGATGTGCCCCCGCTGCCGATGACTTGCTGCGGTAGTCCTGTTGGTTGGAGGACAAATTTGTAGGTCTCCGGAACCCGTGCTTCGAGGAAATTGAACAAGTGCTCGCACAGGGGGCGGCTCCACGTCTCTGGTCCGTAACCCAAACCCAGGTCAGAGGCGTGGATGACGAGCTCGCGCCACAGCGCCAGGCCGCCGTCGAGGACTGTGCCGTTCCGGTAGCTGATGCGGGCCTCCCAGTCGTCGGGTCCCAAAGCATCAAACGCCGAGAGGGCCCGCGCCAACGCGGTTTCCACGGACTCCTTGTGTTCCTGGAGGCTGTGCCCGGCGGCAAGTTCGATCGCCTTCGTACGGCCCTCCACCCCGCCGTCGTAAAGTTCCACCGTTTCGCCGCGCCGCGCGAATTCCAGTTGCCGGGCCATCGCGTTCGAGATTCCGGCGATGTGGGCAAGGACGTGGCCACGGGTCCAGCGTGGGAGCTCGGACGGTTCCGGCACGGAAGCTTCGTCCATTTTGGTGAGGAGACGGGTGACAATGTCAGCGGCTTTGTGAAGCTCTGCAGGCAGCGTCTGAGCTGTGATTGCGGTCATAGCGCCATGTTAACGCACAGCGGGACGGCACCCCGCGACAGAAATGCTTGGAGCATACCTGCGAGGTGCCGCCCCGTGGTGTTTCAGCTGGCGTAGGAGCGCGCAGCGTCCAGTTCAGCTTCGAGGGCTGCCAATTGGCGTTCGACGGCGGCTGGTGCCGTTCCGCCCTGCGAGTTGCGGCTGTTGAGCGAACCTTCAGTGCTGAGCACGCTCCGGACCTCAGGAGTCAGGTGCTCCGAAATCGCTGCGTACTCCTCGTCCGTCAGGTCCCACAGCTCCACGCCGCGGCCCTCGGCCTGCTTGACGGCAGCACCGGAGAGCTCGTGGGCCTCGCGGAAGGGCACGCCCTGGCGGACCAGCCATTCAGCGATGTCCGTGGCAAGCGCGAACCCTTGTGGGGCCAGCGACTCCATGCGTTCAGTGTTGAACTTCAGCGTCGCAATCATGCCGGAGACGGCAGGGAGCAACAGTTCCAGGGTGTCGGCGGCGTCGAACACTGGCTCCTTGTCCTCCTGGAGATCGCGGTTGTACGCGAGCGGCAGTCCCTTGAGCGTGGCGAGCAGCCCGGTGAGGTTGCCGATGAGGCGGCCTGCCTTGCCGCGCGCGAGCTCCGCAACGTCCGGGTTCTTCTTCTGCGGCATGATGGAGGACCCCGTGGAGTAGGAGTCATGCAGGGTCACGAAGGAGAATTCCTTGGTTGCCCAGAAGATGACTTCCTCGGAGATCCGTGAAAGATCCACACCGATCATCGAGCACACCCAAGCGAACTCGGCGAAGACATCGCGGGAGGCTGTGCCATCGATCGAGTTGTGGACTGCCGAGAAGAAACCGAGATCGGCTGCAACGGCCTCGGGATCAAGTCCCAGCGAAGAACCTGCCAAGGCACCCGAACCGTACGGCGAGACGCCCGCACGCTTGTCCCAGTCCTGGAGGCGCTGCACATCGCGCAGCAGTGCCCAGGCATGGGCTAGCAGGTGGTGGCTCAAGAGCACGGGCTGGGCGTGCTGCAAGTGGGTCCGGCCCGGCATGGCCACACCTTGGTGTGCCTTGGCCTGCTCGACGAGGGCATCGATGGTGGCGAGTACGCCACTGGCGATGATGCGGGCGTGGTCGCGCAGGAACATGCGGCCCAGAGTGGCTACCTGGTCATTGCGGGACCGGCCGGCGCGGAGCTTGCCGCCCAACTGTGTGCCTGCCCGTTCGATCAGGCCGCGTTCCAGCGAACCGTGCACATCTTCGTCACTCTCGGCGGGCTGGTAGGCGCCGCTCGCGACGTCCTCATCCAGCTGGGTGAGTGCGGCAAGCATGCCCTCGAGCTCTGCGTCATCCAGCAATCCGGCCTTCGCCAGCACCCGGGCGTGCGCCTTGGAACCAGCAATGTCGTAGCGGGCCAGCCGCCAGTCAAAGTGCGTGGACTTGCTCAGTGCGGCAAGCGCATCCGCGGGGCCGCCGGCGAACCGGCCGCCCCACAGTGCACCTTCATTTGTTGCGGACGTCATTACTCGCCCGAGACCCGGAGGTCGCGGCCCGAGGCGACCTTGGAGGACATGCCCCACAGCTCGATGAATCCGCGCGCCATGGACTGATCGAACGTGTCGCCGGTGTCGTACGTGGCGAGGTCGAAGTCGTACAGCGAGGTGTCCGAACGGCGTCCGTTGACGATTGCCTGTCCGCCGTGCAGCACCATGCGGATGTCGCCGGAGACGTACTTCTGGGTGTCCTCGATGAACGCGTCCAGGGAGCGCTTCAGCGGGGAGAACCACTGGCCGTCGTAGACCAGCTCGGCCCAGCGCTGGCCAACGGTGGCCTTGAAGCGGGCCTGCTCGCGCTCGATCGTGACATCCTCGAGGTGTTTGTGCGCCGTGATCAGCGCCATGGCACCCGGTGCCTCGTAGATTTCGCGGGACTTGATGCCAACGAGGCGGTCCTCGACGACGTCGATGCGGCCAACGCCCTGCGCGCCGGCACGGCGGTTCAGTTCCTGGATGGCCTGCAGCGGGGTGACCTTCACGCCGTCGATGGCAACCGGCACGCCGGCTTCGAAGGAAATGGTGACCTCGTCCGGCGCCGGCGGGAACTCCGGGGTGGCGGTGTAGTCGTAGATGTCCTTGGTGGGAGCATTCCAGATGTCCTCAAGGTAGCCGGTCTCGACGGCGCGTCCCCAGACGTTCTGGTCGATCGAGTACGGGTTCTTCTTGGTGGTCTCGATCGGCAGGCCCTTTTCCTCAGCGAAGGCAATCGCCTTGTCGCGGGTCAGGGCGAGGTCGCGGACGGGCGCGATGCACTTCAGGTCCGGGCCGAGGGTCTGGATGCCGACTTCGAAGCGGACCTGGTCGTTGCCCTTGCCGGTGCAGCCGTGAGCGACGGTGGTAGCACCGAACTCGCGGGCAGCCTTCACCAGGTGCTTGACGATCACCGGACGCGAAATGGCGGACACCAGCGGGTAGTGGCCCTGGTACAGGGCGTTGGCCTTCAGCGTCGGCATGGCGTATTCGTTGGCGAATTCGTCGCGGGCGTCGGCAACGTAGGCTTCGACGGCGCCGCAACCAAGGGCGCGCTGGCGGATGGTCTCCAGGGACTCGCCGCCCTGTCCAACGTCGACGGCCACGGCGATGACCTCGGCGCCGGTGGCTTCACCGATCCAGCCGATGGCTACGGACGTATCGAGGCCACCGGAGTAGGCCAGAACAATGCGCTCAGTCACGAGAGTGCTCCTTTGTTGTTGCTTGGTTCATTCGAATCAATGCTGTGTGAATCAATGCTGAAAAAGATCAATTAGTTGCCAGGCCCGGCTTCTTCGGCCATGCGCAGGAAACGCGCCGCCAGTTCTGCCCCGCCATCGGGATCCCGTGCGACCAGCAGCAAAGTGTCGTCGCCTGCGATCGTACCCAATACCGACGGCATCACCGAGTGGTCGATGGCGAGTGCTAGGAAGTTCGCGGCCCCAGGAGGTGTTCGCAGGACAACAATGTTGCCCGAAGCCTCAGCCGTTACGAGCAGTTCACCGCATAGCCGGGAGAGCCGCGCGTCCAGTATTTCCTGCGTGACGCCGCTTTTAGCGTTACGGTCACCGCCCTCCCCGGGAACGGCATAGACCAGTGCGCCTTCCTTGCCGCGAACCCTGACCGCGCCAAGTTCCACAAGGTCGCGGGACAGCGTGGCTTGGGTGACCTGAACGCCGTCGTCCGCCAGCAGGGCTGCAAGCTCTGCCTGGGAACGCACGGACTCACCCGTCAGGATCGCGGTGATACGCGCCTGGCGTGCGGTCTTGGTGGCCGGGCTGGCGCCCGGAACCGACGGATTCGTGGACACTAGAACGTGCTCTCCCCAGTGCCTTCAACGGGAGATAGGCCGTCCACGAACGCGAGTCCGGAACGGTGCATCAGCCAGGCCATGAGTGCCTTCTGGGCATGGAGTCGGTTTTCCGCCTCGTCCCAGACGATTGACTGCGGGCCATCGATGACGCCTGCGGATATTTCATAGCCCCGGTACGCCGGAAGGCAGTGAAGAACCACGGCGCCCGGCGCGGCCTGCGCCATGGCTGCCTCGTCCACTGAGTAGTCGCGGAAGAGCTGCATCCGGGCTTCCTTCTCCGCTTCCTGGCCCATTGACACCCAAGTGTCAGTTGCCACGACGTCGGCGCCCTTAAGTGCCTCGGCTGCATCACTCGTGACGAGGACGGAGCCGCCCGTCTCCGTTGCGCGCGCTTCAGCCGCTTCTACGATTTCCGCCGCCGGCAAGTAGCCAACGGGACCGGAAATACGGACGTGCATGCCAGCCGTTACGCCAGCAAGAAGGTAGGAATTCGCCATGTTGTTGGCGGCGTCACCGAGGTAGGCCATGGTCAGGCCCCTCAGTTCGCCTTTGTGCTCCTTGACCGTCAGCAGGTCAGCGAGGAGCTGGCATGGGTGGTAATCGTCGCACAGGGCGTTGATGACCGGTACCTTGGAGTTCTCGGCCATGGCGACCAGGCCCGAGTGGGCCCCGGTCCGCCACACGATGGTGGAGACCATACGCTCAAGGACCTTGGCAGTGTCCTCCACGGATTCCTTGTGGCCGATCTGTGCTTCGCCGGGGTTGATGATGAGCGCGCTGCCGCCCATGTCCGCAACGCCCGTGGCAAAGGAAACACGGGTTCGGGTGGAGGTCTTGTCAAAGATGACGGCGACAGTCTTGCGGCCGTTGCCTTCGCCAGCGAAGGGTTGGACGCTGTACGGAGCGGCCTTCATGCGTACCGCGAGCTCAAGGACCTCAGCTTGTTCGGCTGGGCTCAGGTCCGTGTCCTTGAGGAAGTGACGGGTGGTGGTGGATGTAGTCACTGTGAGTCCTTAGCAGTTTGGGCCGTAGCCGTTGCAATCAGCTCAGGCAGCGCAGCCAGGAAACGGTCTGCCTGCTCGATGGTGAGGATCAGCGGAGGCGCAAGCCGGATGGTCCGGGGCCCGGGGCTGTTGATTATGAAGCCTGCCTCCAACGCCGCCGTCACCATGGCAGGCGCTATATCGGCATTGACGTCGAATCCGATGAGGAGACCTTCGCCGCGTACTTCAGTGACGGAATCAAGCTCGGCCAGTCCGTCACGCAAGTGCGCTCCGACGGCCAGCACATTCTGAAGAACGCCCTGGCTCTCGATCGCATGCAGCGTGGCAAGGGCAGCCGCGGTCGCCACGGGGTTTCCACCGAAAGTGGTCCCGTGCTGTCCGGCGGTGAGCAGGGCCGACGTCGTGCTTCCGAAAGTGATCAGCGCACCAACGGGGAAGCCACCACCAAGACCCTTGGCCAGCGTGATGGCGTCCGGGACGATGCCCGCGTCTTCGCTGGCGAGCCACTTGCCGGTCCGGCCGATCCCTGTCTGGACCTCATCAAGGATCAGCAGCGCACCGGCCTTGCTGGTTGCTTCCCGGGCCGCCCGCAGGTACTCGGCGCTCAACGGCCGGACACCAGCTTCGCCCTGGATCGGCTCAAGGAAGACGGCTGCTGTGGAATCGTCGACGGCGGAGCGCAGGGCTTCGATGTCACCGAACGGGATGTGGACCACACCGCCGGGCAGCGGCTCGAAAGGAGTCCGGTAGGCCTCTTTCGCCGTGAGTGCCAAGGCACCCATGGTGCGGCCGTGGAAAGCGCCTTCGAGGGCAATGATCTTGGTGCGCTTGCCTGCGGGCCCTTCGCTGTTGCGCCTTGCGAGCTTGAATGCAGCCTCGTTGGCCTCCGTGCCGGAGTTCGCGAAGAAGACCTTGGATCCGGCCGGAGCGTTGGTGATGGCCAGAAGTTTCTCGGCCAACGCGATCTGCGTGGGGCTCGTGAAGAAATTGGAGACGTGTCCCAGGGTGGCGAGCTGGCTGGAGATCACCGAGGTGACGAACGGGTGGGCGTGGCCCAGGGCGTTCACGGCGATGCCACCGAGGAGATCCAGATACTCCTTGCCGTCGGCATCCCACACGAGGCAACCCGCACCGCGGACCAGGACCCGCTGCGGCGTGCCGAAGACGCCCATCAGCGACGTCGAATAACGTGCGAGCCAGTCACTCCCGGTGCTGTGGCCAGTGATGGCATCGGCAGGGGTTTCGACCAATTCTGCTTTGTTGGTGCTCATGCGGTCACTTCCTCATCAGGTACTACCTGGGTGCCTATGCCGGCGGTCGTAAAGGTTTCCAGCAGCATCGAGTGCGGCAGCCGGCCATCCACGATGTGCGCGCGTTCCACGCCTTCGTCGATGGCCTTCAGGCAGGCGGCCATCTTGGGGATCATGCCCGACTCAAGCTTGGGCAGCATCTCGCGGAGTTCGGACGCTGTCAGCGAAGAGATCAGCGACGATTTGTCCGGCCAGTTGGCGTAGAGGCCCTCGACGTCGGTCAGGATGACGAGCTTGGTGGCGCCCAACGCCGAGGCGACAGCTGCGGCCGCCGTGTCTGCGTTGACGTTCAGGACCTGGCCAGTAGTGGGACCGGAGCCGTTCCCGTCATCGAGGATTTCCGGAGCGACCGTGGAAATCACGGGGATGCGGCCGGCGTCGAGGATGTCCTTGATACCGGCGGGATCCACGCCCACGACTTCGCCCACCAAGCCGAGGTCCACTTCCTCGCCGTCCACAACGGTTCCGGTGCGCACGGCGCGCAACAGGCCGCCATCCTCACCAGACATGCCAACAGCATAGGGACCATGCGAATTGATCAAACCCACGAGTTCACGTCCCACCTGACCGGTGAGAACCATGCGAACCACATCCATGGCTTCCGGAGTGGTGACGCGGAGTCCGCCCTTGAACTCGGACTCGATGCCGAGGCGGCCAAGCATGGAGTTGATCTGGGGGCCGCCGCCATGAACCACCACAGGGTGGATTCCCACGTGGTGGAGGAACACGATGTCTTCGGCGAAGGCTCGGCGAAGGTCATCGTTGACCATGGCGTTGCCGCCGTACTTGATCACCATGGTGGTTCCAGCGAAACGCTGGATCCAGGGCAGTGCCTCGATGAGTGTGCCCGCTTTGTCCTGGGCATCGCTCATCGACGTGGTTTCCCGGGTGTGCGCAGTCATAGTCATCCGCTCAGCTCGAGTAAGCGCTGTTCTCATGCACGTAGTCGTGCGTGAGGTCATTGGTCCAGATGGTTGCCTCGGCGTCGCCGGCCTGCAGGTCGATGTCGACGAGCACTTCACGCGGTTCCAGGTCCACCAGGTTGCGGTCATCGCCGATGCTGCCGTTGCGGCAGATCTGCACGCCGTTCATGGAGACGTTGAGCTGGTCAGCTTCGAACACGGCATCCGTGGTACCCACTGCCGAGAGCACCCGGCCCCAGTTGGGATCCTTGCCGAAGATCGCCGCCTTGAAGAGGTTGGAGCGGGCAACAGCGCGGCTGACGATCTCTGCGTCGCGTTCGCTGGCTGCGTTGAACGTACGGATGGCGATGTCGTGGCTGGCGCCCTCGGCATCGCCGATGAGCTTACGGGCCAACTCGGCGCAGACCTTCGTGATGGCCTCGCTCAGCTGCTCCGCAGAGGGCAGCGCTTCGGAGGCACCCGAGGCCATCAGCACCACGGTGTCGTTGGTGGACATGCAACCGTCAGAGTCTGCGCGATCAAACGTGACACGCGTGGCATCGCGGAGGACGACGTCGAGTTCATCCGCCGGAACCTCGGCGTCGGTTGTGAGGACTACCAGCATCGTGGCGAGGCCGGGTGCCAGCATGCCGGCACCCTTTGCGATGCCACCAACGGTGAATTGCTTGCCTTCAGCATCGGTTCCAGTGAAGACGGCTTCCTTGGAGACGCTGTCCGTGGTCATGATCGCCGTGGCTGCGGCTGCGCCGCCGTCCTCGGACAGCTCCCGGAACGCGGCTTCGACACCCGGAAGGATCTTGTCCATGGGCAACTGCTCGCCTATGAGGCCAGTGGAACAAACCACGACGTCGGAAGCTGAGACGCCCAGCACGTCCGCCACCTTCTCGGCCGTGGCGTGGGTGTTCTGGAATCCCTGCGGACCGGTGCAGGCGTTGGCACCGCCGGAGTTCAGGATTACGGCGTCCACACGTCCATCGCTGACCACCTGGCGGGACCAATGGACGGGCGCGGCAGCCACTCGGTTGGACGTGAAAACGGCAGCAGCAGCCTTAAGCGGACCGTCATTGACCACGAGGGCCAGGTCCGGGTTGCCGGAGGCCTTGATGCCGGCCTTGACGCCTGCAGCGCGGAATCCCTTGGGGGCGGTAATGGTCACGGTGCAACTCCCTGGAGGTTCAGGCCGGCGGTTTCGTCCAGGCCGAGGGCAATGTTCATGGACTGCACGGCTCCGCCTGCGGTCCCCTTGGTGAGGTTGTCGATGGCGCACGTGACAATGACGCGGCCGGTGTGCTGGTCGAAGGCCAACTGCATGACTGCGTGGTTGGAACCCTGCACTGACTTGGTGGTAGGCCACTGGCCCTCGGGAAGGAGGTGGACGAACGGCTCGTCGTCATAGGCTTCCGTCCAGGCCTGGCGCAGTTCCGCGTAAGTAACTCCGTGCCCGACTTTTGCCGTGGCCGTGGTGAGGATGCCGCGGCCCATGGGAGCCAGGGTCGGCGTGAACGAAACGGTGACCGGCTCACCCGCGGCGTTGGAGAGTCCCTGCTCGATTTCCGGCGTGTGGCGATGACCGCCGCCAACACCGTACGGACTCATGGAACCCATGACTTCGGAGCCGATCAGGTTGACCTTTGCTGCCTTGCCAGCCCCAGAGGTACCTGACGCTGAGACAATCACGACGTCGTCCGTCAGCAGGAGATTGCTGGCGAAGCCTGGCGTCAAGGCAAGCAGGGCCGACGTCGGGTAGCAGCCGGGAACGGCGATACGTTTGGCGCCTTTGAGGGCGTCGCGCTGGCCCGGCAGCTCGGGCAGGCCGTACGGCCACGTCCCGGCGTGGGCCGAGCCGTAGAACTTTTCCCACGCAGCGGCGTCCTGCAGGCGGTGGTCCGCACCGGCGTCGATGACTACTGTGCCTTCCGGCAATTGCGCAGCGATCTCGGCAGAGGCGCCATGCGGGAGGGCCAGGAACACGACATCATGCCCGGACAGGTTCTCCACGGTGGTGTCTTCCAAAATCCGGCTGGCCAAACCGTGGAGATGCGGCTGCAACTCCCCTAGTCTTGTACCGGCGTTGCTGTGCGCAGTGATCGCACCGATAGTGACGTTCGGATGGCCTGAAAGCAGGCGCAGCACTTCTCCCCCGGCGTAGCCGCTGGCACCGGAGACGGCAACAGAAATAGTCATAGCTCCACTGTACAGCAAAACTATTCATGGTTGCCGATATTTATGCATGCCGTCTTCTGGCAAGTGCTGCTGTCTTCTGGCAGGTGCACGGCGTCACATCGGTTAGTGCGGACAGCGTATGCTTAGTGGAGGGTGATCCAGACCGTGCAGTCCGAACGTCGGCTGCAGCGTTGCCCGTTAGCGATACGGGGCACATATATGGCACCCACGTCCACCACTGAGCGCCCCAAGACACGCGCAATTCAGCCAAACCCCGTTGTTCAAAGCTATTCGGAGCTCCTTAAGAGCGTGAAGGCTGCCGGGCTCCTTGAACGGCGCAGCGGGTTCTACATCTGGCTCTTCGTAGCCCTCATGATCCTTATGGCCGCCACCTGGACAGGCTTCGCCCTCTTGGGTGATTCCTGGTTCCAGCTCCTGATCGCTGCCGCCGTGGGTATCTTCTGCACTCAGTTGAGCTTCCTTGCCCATGAGGCCGGACACAAGCAGATCTTCGCTTCCCGTCGTGCCAACGATTGGTCCGCGCGCCTTCTGGCCACAGGAATCGCGGGCATCAGCTACTCCTGGTGGGAGCAAAAGCACGGTGCCCACCACAACCATCCCAACGTCATTTCCAAGGATCCTGACATCCGGAACAATGCTCTGGTGTTTTACGAAGATGCAGCCGCGGAACGCAAGGGGCGCCTAGCCTTCCTGACCAAGAAGCAGGGCTGGTTCTTCTTCCCGCTCCTGATGCTTCTTGGCCTGAGCCTGCAATTCGATTCTCTTCGCTTTGTCTTCGGCAAGCAGAAGGTACGCCACCGCTGGGTGGAGACGCCTATCCTGGTTGCCCGTCTTACAGCACTTCCGGTCCTCGCCTTCACCTTCCTGCCCATCGGTATGGCGTTTGCGTTCCTCGGCGTCCAGATCATGGTCTACGGCTTCTACATGGGTGCTTCGTTTGCCCCCAACCACAAGGGCATGCCAGTCCTTCCCAAGGACAGCCGCGTGGACTTCCTCAACCGCCAGATCCTGACCTCGCGCAATATTTCCGGTGGCCTCTTCATGGACTTCCTCCTGGGTGGGCTCAACCGTCAAGTGGAGCACCACTTGTTCCCGGACATGGCTCGCCCCCATTTGTACAAGGCCACAAAAATCGTGCGCGAGTTCTGCGCCAAACACTCCATTACTTACACCGAAACCTCGCTGATTCAGTCCTACGGCATCGTGGTCAGGTACCTGAATGAAGTTGGCCTGGCAGCCGGACGTGGCTTCGACTGCCCCGTCGCTTCGACGCACGGACGCTTCTAGGCCTCCCCTACCCAAGGCGGCATCCTTCATAGGATGGATCCTGGAACCGGGCACCGGAAGGACCGCCCCGGAGTAAGGAGCCACCATGACGCACGCCATCGTTGCACAGCAACCCGGAGGACCCGAGGTCCTCGAATACACCTCCGTGGAGCCACCTGCACCAGGTCCCGGGCAGCTGCTGATCAAGGTCGCAGCTGCCGGGGTCAATTTCATTGAGACGTACCAGCGCCGAGGCACTTACAAGGTTGACTACCCCTTCACCCCAGGCGCGGAAGCCGCCGGAACGATCGAAGCAATCGGTGAGGGCGTGGAGGACTTCGCCGTCGGTGACAGGATTGCCACGGCCGAAGGCTCCAAGACCTACGCCGACTACACGCTGGTGGACGCCTCGAAGGCGCTCCCCGTACCGGCCGGCGTCGATGATCACACCGCAGCCGCCCTGCCGCTGCAGGGTATCACCGCCCACTACCTGATGAACTCCTCCTTCCGCGTGGAACCCGGGCACACGGTGCTGCTGCACGCGGGAGCCGGGGGTGTGGGACTGCTGCTGACCCAACTGTTGAAGGCGCGCGGGGCTCGGGTCATCACGACGGTTTCTTCCGACGAAAAGGCCGACCTCTCCAAGCTCGCCGGCGCCGACGAAGTCTTGCGCTATGAAGGCTTCGCGGACAAGGTCCGCGAACTCACCGATGGCGAGGGCGTCAATGTGGTGTATGACGGCGTAGGCAAGGATACGTTCGACGACTCCCTGCGAAGCCTGCGCATCAGGGGTGCCATGGTCCTCTTCGGCGCAGCCTCAGGCCCTGTCCCCCCGTTCGATCCCCAACGCCTGAACTCCGGCGGGTCCCTGTCGTTGACCCGCCCCACGATGGGCCATTTCGTCCAGAACACGCACGAGCGGCGTTGGCGTTCAGCTGAGATCTTCGAGGCCGCGGCGAACGGTACGCTGGCGGTTCGCGTCGGCGCTACCTACTCCTTGGCCGAAGCGGCGCAGGCGCACCGGGACCTTGAAGGACGCCTCACCACGGGGAAGGTCCTCCTGCTTCCCTGATCAGCCTGCTTCACTGATGGAGCTGCTATGTCCAGCAAGCTGTGACGGCAAAGCGAACACTCGTGCAACAAACCGTGACGGGCAGGAAACGTCAGACACCTTTTGTTCACTTTCCTGCGAAAAGCTGACCCCGTGAGCACAGAACACTCTGCCGTGGCCGGGAACATGCATGCCTTGGCCACCTACCGCCCCCAATTTCCGGGGGCGTCTGCAGCACCGGCCCAGCGGACCCTGGTGGATATCCTCGAAGCGACCGCGGCAGCTTTTCCGGAATCCTCCGCACTGGACGATGGCCGGAAGTCACTGAGCTACACCGAACTGCTTGCAGCAGTCCGCACGTTCGCGCGGGAGCTGAATATCGCTGGCCTTGGCCGAGGGCAGAGGATCGGCGTCCGCATCCCGTCGGGTACCAATGAGCTCTACATCGCCATCCTGGGGATTCTCGTGGCCGGAGCTGCCTATGTTCCGGTCGATGCGGACGACCCCGATGAGCGCGCCCGGTTGGTCTTCGGCGAAGCCAAAGTCGGAGCCGTGGTTGGTGCCGGCCTGGCCATTGAGCTCGTTGGCGTGGGACGGCAGGCTGTGGCTGCACCGGGAAAACCCGGGCTGGATGACGACTCGTGGATCATCTTCACCTCCGGTTCCACGGGCACGCCGAAGGGCGTAGCCGTCAAGCACCGCTCCTCCGCCGCTTTCGTGGACGCCGAAGCCCGTCTCTTCCAGCAGGCCGATCCGATCGGCCCGCAGGACAGGGTTCTGGCCGGCCTATCGGTTGCGTTCGATGCTTCCTGCGAAGAGATGTGGCTGGCCTGGCGGCATGGTGCCTGCCTGGTACCGGCTCCACGCGCCCTTGTACGGACCGGCATGGATCTGGGCCCATGGCTCATCAACCACGGCATCACCGTTGTTTCCACAGTGCCGACCCTCGCTGCTTTGTGGCCAGTCGAAGCCCTCGAGAATGTGCGCCTCCTCATCTTTGGTGGGGAGGCCTGCCCGCCTGAACTCGCCGAACGGCTCGCCGTCGAGGGCCGTGAAGTCTGGAACACCTACGGGCCTACCGAGGCCACTGTTGTCGCCTGTGCGGCTCCCTTGGGCGGACCCGGTCCCGTTCGAATCGGGCTGCCACTGGACGGCTGGGACCTCGCCGTCGTCGACTCCGCCGGCGTTCCGGTGGCCGAAGGCGATATTGGGGAATTAATCATCGGCGGAGTCGGACTGGCCCGATACCTGGATCCAGGCAAGGACGCTGAGAAGTATGCAGCCATGCCGACCCTGGGCTGGGAACGCGCCTACCGGTCCGGGGACCTTGTGCGCTTCGAGGCCGAGGGGCTGGTCTTCATCGGGAGGGCCGACGAACAGGTCAAACTGGGTGGGCGACGGATCGAACTGGGCGAAATTGATGCCGCGTTGCAGTCCCTTCCTGGAGTGGCAGGTGCTGCGGCCGCTGTGCAAACGACGGCGGCAGGTAACCAAATCCTGGTGGGGTACTTGGCTCCTGCAGATAGCGTCGAGCTAAACCTCGGGGAAGTCCGTGGGATACTGGGCGAAAGCCTTCCGGCGGCGTTGGTCCCCTTGCTTACCATTGTGGATTCGCTGCCCACCAAGACCAGTGGAAAAGTGGATCGACATGCTCTCCCGTGGCCGCTTGCCGGAGCCAGCGCCATGGAGGCCGGCAACGCACCACTGAATCTGCCAGATGATGCCCGCTGGATAGTGGAGCAATGGGAATCGGTCCTCGGCAGCCCGGTGGGCTCCCTCGACGCGGACTTCTTCGCGTACGGCGGAGGCTCGTTGGCAGCAGCACAGCTTGTCTCCGCCTTGCGTCTTCGCTACCCCCTCATCACCGTGGCGGACATCTACGCCACGCCGCGGATCGGTGCACTGATAGACACTGCCCGGCAGTCGCTTCCCGACGGCGGCATGCCCGGTCCCGCTGCGGAGCGCACCGTACGGCCCACTGCGTTCAAGTCGCAGATCTTCCAGATCCTCATGGGGGTACCACTGCACATCCTGGTAGGCATGCGGTGGTTGACCTACCTCATGGCTGCCAACCAGCTGCTGGCCGATTTCGGTGGATTCACCGCGGCCCCCGTTGTTTCCTGGTGGTGGATCGCGGCGTCCTGGCTGGTCTTTGTCAGTCCGCTGGGCCGCATGGCGATCTCGGTGGTGGCTGCCCGAATCCTCTTGGGCAAGGTCGGGCCAGGAACATATCCGCGATCCGGCAAAACGCACCTAAGGCTTTGGCTGGCTGAGCAAATACAGGACCTCTCCGGTGCTATTGGCCTGGCCAGCGCACCGTTCGTTCCCTATTATGCACGTGCCCTCGGCGCAAAGATCGGCCGGGATGTCCACCTGCACTCTTTGCCGCCGGTAACCGGCCTGCTGTCCTTGGGAAGTGGCGCCAATATAGAGCCCGAAGTGGACCTCTCTGGCTGGTGGGTGGACGGCGACTCAGTCCACATCGGCCAAATACATGTTGGAGCAGGAGCAGTGGTGGGATCCAGAAGCACCCTTATGCCCGGAGCCACCATCGGCGCTGGGGCGCACGTCGAAGCAGGGTCTGCAGTGCTGGGCAAGGTGAAGGCTGGGCACCTCGTGGCTGGCTCCCCGGCAGGACGCCTCGGAAAAGCAAAACACGACTGGCCGGAGCCCAGTAGCCGACGCCCCATCGTGGCCCGCTTGTGGTTCTCGGCATTCGCCACCGGCTCCGCGGTTCTGGCCTTGATCCCTTATGTGTCCGCCTTCGCCGGTGCTTTGGTCATCCTCGCTTTTGTCCGTGGGCATGGGTCTCTCGGAGAAGCCTTGCCGCAGATCACCATGGCGTTGCCGCTTGCCGCCCTCGCATGGTTCTTCAGCAACCTCATCCTGATCCTGGTTGTTACCCGGCTTCTAGGCTTGGGACTCAAGGAAGGCTACTACCGGGTCCGAAGCCGCATTGGCTGGCAAGTTTGGGCCACCGAGCGGTTGCTGGACATGGCGAGGGATCTGCTCTTCCCCATCTACGCGAGCCTCTTCACTCCAGTGTGGCTACGCCTGCTGGGGGCCAAAGTGGGCAAGAACGTAGAGGCATCAACTGTGCTGTTGGTGCCCAGGATGACGACGATCGGCGATGGAGCTTTCCTCGCCGACGACACCATGGTGGCCTCCTACGAGCTCGGCGGCGGCTGGATGAAGATCGCGCCAGCCAAGATCGGGAAACGCTCGTTCCTGGGCAACTCGGGTATGACGGCGGCTGGCCGCAACGTGCCCAAGAACTCGCTCGTCGCCGTGTTGTCCGCTACGCCGGCCAAAGCCAAGTCCGGCACCTCATGGCTCGGCAGCCCACCTGTCAGGCTGCGCCGCACAGCCGTCGACGCCGATCAGAGCCTCACGTTCCAGCCACCCTTGAAGCTGAAGCTGGCCAGGGGTCTCTGGGAATTGTGCCGACTGGTGCCGGTCATCCTCACGGTGGCAATCGGCGTCGGCGTCATGCTGGTTCTCGACGCTATCGCCAGAGGCTGGAGTTACTGGCTGGCCGCACTTCTAGGCGGTGTGGTGGTCCTGGCTGCCGGAGCGGTGGCGGCGTTCAGTTCCATCATTGCCAAGTGGATACTGGTAGGCACCATTCGCGCCGGTGAGCACCCCTTGTGGAGCTCGTTCATTTGGCGCAACGAGGTTGTGGATACGTTCATCGAAATGGTCAGTGCACCGTGGTTCGCCCGTTCGGCCGCAGGAACCCCTGCCTTGGTGTGGTGGCTGAGCGGCCTTGGCGCAAAGATTGGCCATGGAACGTGGTGCGAAAGCTACTGGCTCCCCGAGGCCGATCTCGTAACGCTCGGCGAAAATTCCACGGTCAACCGGGGCTGTGTGGTCCAGACCCATCTTTTCCACGACCGGGTCATGAGCATCGACACCGTGACATTGGGCAACGGCGCAACCATGGGCCCGCACGGTGTCATTCTTCCTGCCGCCAGCATTGGCGACGGCGGCACCGTTGGTCCTGCGTCGTTGGTCATGCGCGGCGAAACGGTGCCGGCAGGCACCTATTGGATGGGAAACCCCGTGAGTCCTTGGGAGGGTCCGGCAGCACCGTCCGTCCGACTCAAGTAGATTGGGGCAGACCATGACGGCACCGATAACTACTACCGCGACCAACGCCGACCCATACACCTTGGACCACGGCAGCACCAGCTACCGCGTGGACAGGTACGAGTTGGACCTCGATGTCAGGCTGGGCAGCAACAAGCTGATCGGCAAAGCGGTGCTGAGTTGCACGGCTTTGGAACCATTGACGCAGATAGTCCTGGACCTGGTGGGCCTGCGGGCATCCAAAATCCAAGTGGATGGCAGGAAGGTCCAAAAGTTCAGCCAACGCGCCGAGCACCTTGTGGTCGCAACTGCGTCTCCCTTGAAGGCGGGCCAGTCCTTCGTCGTGGAGATCCGCTATGATGGCAACCCGCAACCGCGCCGGGGCTTGTGGGGCGAGGTCGGCTGGGAAGAATTGACCGACGGCGTCCTGGTGGCTGGACAGCCCAACGGCGCGGCGTCGTGGTTCCCCTGCAACGATCATCCCCGCAGTAAATCGTCGTTCCGGATCTCCGTGACCACCGATGACAATTACCGGCCTGTTTGCAACGGCCAGCTTGTGTCCCGATCACGAAAATCAAGCCGCGAGACCTGGGTCTACGAGCATTCCGAGCCCATGGCCACCTATCTCGCCACGGTGCAGATCGGCCGTTACAGCATGATTCCCCTCAACCCGGATGATACCCACCACCGCGTGCCCCAGTTCGCCGCGGTTCCGCCCGGCATGGCCGAGGACGCCAGCTGGGGCCTACGACGCCAGCCGGACATGATGCAGACCTTCGAGGACTGCTTCGGCCCCTACCCGTTCTCGGAGTACACGTCGGTGGTGACGGAAGACGTGCTGGAAATCCCCCTTGAGGCCCAGACCGTGTCCATTTTCGGACGCAACCACATGCGTGATGCCTGGGATGCGCAGCGACTGATCGCCCACGAGCTTTCCCACCAATGGTTTGGAAACTCCCTCACTGTCAGCACCTGGAAAGACATTTGGCTGCACGAGGGATTCGCCTGCTACGCCGAATGGTTGTGGTCCGAAGAGTCGGGCACGATGACGGTGGCCGATCGGGCATTGGCAGCGTGGAAAAAGCTCGACGGCGGTCCACAGGACCTGCTGGTTGGTGACCCCGGTCCGGAGCTGATGTTCGACGATCGGGTCTACAAGCGCGGGGCTTTGGCTGTTCATGCGCTGCGTATCGCGGCCGGGGATGAGGCGTTCTTCGGTTTCCTGCAGCATTGGACTGCCGTTAACCGCCACGGCTCAATTTCCACAGCGTCCTTCATCGAAGCGGCCGATTCGTTTATCCCGGGTTTCGACGCCGCCGCTCTGCTGCGCCCCTGGCTCTACGAAGCAACGCTCCCGCCTTTGCCGCAAGGCTAGGAAACCGCCACCGCCGCCACAAACCCCTCCGGCAGTTCCTGGCCGTTTTCGTGGATCCTGGGGATGTCGCAGAGGCCGGGCAGGTCCAGAACATCGAGATCTGCCGGGTCGCGCCTCAGGCCCTCCCCGGTCATCTTCAACCAGGCTTCCTTGCGCGCCCATAAGCGTGCGCGCTGCACGGTCCATTGATTTTCCGGCATAGTCTTCAGGAAGTGCTTCTCCCCCGGGGTCAAGGCAACATCATCAAAGCCTTCGAACGCCGCTTGATTAGTCGCTTCAAGGTCCACTCCCAGCCGGAGGGCCGGCGTCGGATGCACGACGCCGGCCAGCAGCAACCAGCCCTGGGCTTTGGACGCGCTCAGCGCTAGAGGCGCGGGGGCGCCGTCGAGCATGAAGCCTGGACGTCCGTGGTCCTGGCCGTGACCGCACTGTGGGCAGACGTAGTCAGGCACGAGCCGGGCGGGATCCACGTCGAGGAGCGAAGCGGCCAAATGCCGCAGCGCAACCCGGCCAGCAATGAATTCTTCCCGATCCTTGGAACGGGCGTAATGGAGCGCCCGGTCCTGGGCGGGCCGCCCAAGCTCCTGAAGGCGGGCGCCCGAAATGAGCAGTCCGTTGAGCCTTAGCAGCTCGAACACAGGGCTCTGCATCACGCCCCACCCAGACGGACGAGGTCGTCGCCCGCTGCCATGAGATCCTCATCGTGGGTGGCTACGACGACCGTTGCGCCGCGCCGAGCCTCTTCTATGAGGAAGTTGATCACTAATTCACGATTCTTTCGATCCAACGACGCTGTTGGTTCGTCGGCAAGGACTACATCTGCCCCGCGGAACATCGCTCGGGCCAATCCAACGCGTTGCTTCTCACCACCACTTAGCCTGGCAGTCTGCTCCTTCCCCCGACCCGAAAGCAAGACGTGGTCGAGGACCTGCTCCACGCGATCGAGCTCTGGCTGACGCAGCCCGAAAAGACCCCTACGCCCGACAGTCACGTTGTAGTCAACACTGGCCTCTTCAATGAGCCCGTAGTCCTGAAAAACGAAAGCGACGTGGTCCCGCCAAAACCGGCGGCGCCGGGCATCGTTCCATGTAGTGGCGTCCTGACCGCCTACTAGTACGCTGCCCGTCCCGACTCGACCCAACAGGCCAAGAACATTCAAGAGCGTCGTCTTACCGCTGCCGCTCTTCCCAGCAAGTACGAGCATGCGGCCTGGCTCCGCTTTCACGGAAGCAGAGTTCAAAACGGCCTTTCCATCGATAACAACCGAAACACGGTCGGCGCTTAATTGCATATGATCTATCCTCTTCGTGCGAGTGTCGTGCGGAACGTCGTCGTTGCCGCCCATTGATGCAGGAACCATGCGACGGCAAGGTAGACCAGCGGGGCAAATCCGGAAATCCCAATGCTTGAAGGATCTAGTGCTGCGAACGACAGGGCCATGACGGCGCCGAACAACAAAGAGGCAGTTGCTTCCCACAACAGTCTCGGCAGGAGGATTGAACCCCACGATTTCCCGGCTGTGTGTTGTACGAACCAGCGACGTCGCCGAAGAAGGGCGAAGATCCAAGCGGTTACGCTTACGCACATAACGAGCGCAAGTACAGCGAGAGCGATGGCCCCTGCGCCGAGTTGAGCGTTGCGTTGCTTCGACTGGGCGTCATAAAGACCCAAGTCGGCTATGCGGTCAATCGACAGGACTTCCGCCCCCATGTCCCGCTCCTTCAAGAGCTCGCCCACCTGTCCGGGATCAGTGAATATTACATTTCCGCGACTCACCGCCGATGCCAGGAAGGCGTCATCGAACTGGGCCAAATCATTCACCACGAGGATCAGAGGACGCCGATTTGTGTCCAGGGTTCCTGACATACCACCTGATACGACAATCGGGACGTCGCTGGTGTTGCTGAACAGCTCAACATCTGGTCCTTGTCGGGACGTAGTCCACAGTTTCAGGTTGGGAAGAAGCTGGCGCTGGACCGAATCCGGTAGTTCATCCAGCGACTGCAGGGCACCAATGGGTTTCCAGATTGCTCCAGCGGCCCCGTTAACGGTGTCAAGGTATTGCCGATCAGTGAGGACAATACTATCGAAATCCAAATTCCGGAGGTCAACGGCCGCCAGATCGTCAACCAAATTGACTGTGTCAGAGCTCAACGACATCGAGAACATCGCAGCGTCATGCTTCGCCATGTCTCTGGTTAGGCCAGCGAATGCCGCCTCTTCGGCGTCCCCAAGCCGGTTGGCGATACGTACAGTAACGCTGTCGCCCATGGATTCCCATGTCGCGCCTTGAGATATGGCAGCCGAAGCGTTCGAAACCACGCCGGAAACGGTCGGCAATATGGCGGCAACGATGACCACTGCAACTACTTTCAGCAATTCGCTGATCACCCAGGAACCTCGCTCTGACGGTCGACGGGCTGCAATATCCCGTACAGAAGGAAGGGTGAGCGTCCCAATTAGCAGAGCCAACAAGACAGCAAACACCGCTACGGCGCCGGTAAACAGCCCAAAGGCCGAGATGAAAAACCCAAGACGGCCAAATCCTGTTGTCAGCACGACGACAACTGAGATCAATAAGGTTGCGAGGACAGGTAGCGCCATGGCTCCAAAGAACGAGCGGAGGTCAGTGAGCACAATATGCGATAGTCGCATGCCCGCCATGATCCGCAGCTCCCGGCCGCGCGCGCGCAGCACGTACCACGACATGATCGTGGCACCTAGCAGCAAGATTGCCGCTGACATCGGCACCCAAGCTCCAACAGTTAGAAGAGCATAGGAAAGCAACCCAAGAGGAGTCTTCTCGTTGAGCACCGCTTCGGCTTTGAGATCACTCATGGCCCAGGCCTGAAAGGCTACCGCTTGAGAGTCGCTCGCGTAGAGAGCGTAGACGCCATTCAGCGACGTAATGCCGAGATCGCCTGACTTCATCATCGATCCGCTCATGGTGGGCGAGAACCAGTCGATATCCATATTCTCGATATCCCCTGAGCCGAAGGCGAATGCGACGCGCTTATTCAGAAAATCATCCGGCGCACTCGCTACCCGGATGATGCCTGTACGCGAAGAGTCGGCGTAATCATCCAACCGGTCAATGATTTCCTCGCGGGATAGCGGGCTGCTGTCGAAGCGAATTGATGACACGTAGTCAGCATCGGGTAACCCATCGAGATCTGCCGCAGCTGAATAGACGCCAGCAATCAAAGCAATCAAAGCTGCTATCGCTACAGCGGCAAAGCGGACCAGGATCTTCAACATGATTCCACCCTACGGTCGTGCGCTGCACCGCATTTGCACACGGTGCAGCGCAAGAACACTTTTACTAGCAACCAGTGATGCGGTAATAGGCCCGGTTGTTCTGGAAGCTCGACGTTGCTTGGGAGTTGTTCGACCAAGTTCCAGCAGCCACGTTGGGTGAGGACGAGTAGCCCCAGTCATTCTGTGTTGACGAACCATGACACAGATTTTGCTGGAAGTAATCGGAGAAGAGGTGCACTCCACTAACGACACCGTAGTTCCACACACCGCCCTCCCCAGGATATACGGTGGCGGCTACTGCTGCCGCGCCTCCCACTGCAGAAAGACCAATTGCAATGATGCTTCCAGCAAGGCTTCGACGAATGTTCACGATATTTTCCCCTCGTTTCTGGTATTCAAATGTCCCGATACCAATCCCGTCCATGCCCAGATAGCAGCAGGAAAAGATCAGTATTGGCGTCCATCGTTAGATCACCAGAGACTCCCCGAATGCTTGGTTTGACCTCGCCTCGCGCGACACCCCCAATGTCTGAACTAACCATAGGTGTCATTTAGTAAGGAAACCAGTTAAAAGCGACTTGCAAGACGGAAAATCAATTTAATGTCCATTCGATTTGAGATGACTGCTTAATCCGCTTTAGTGTCACTTAGGGCGAAATCGTGATGCGCCTTTTCAAATATTTCTTAAGGTTTCACAGTTGCTACAACCAGCACGGAAGCAAAGGTTACGTGTCCTGCACAGCCCGATATCTGGAACCTGGCAGCCTTCGACTCAGACCCAGGCATAGTTGCGCCAAAGACAAACCTCGCTAAAGAAAGGATCCCCGGAACCCTCAGGTTCCGGGGATCCCGCTCACAGCGGGTGGATCAGCGCTGGACTGCTCCGAAGCGCTCTGCAGCAACAGCCACGGCGCCAGCGCGGGCCTCCGATGCCTCGTCCGCAGTGAGCGTGCGGTCAGCGGCGCGGAAGCGAAGGCCGAAGGCCAAGGATTTCTTGCCTTCCTCAATGCCAGGACCGACGTAGACATCGAACAACGCTACGTCTTCAAGGAGCTCACCGGCGCCTTCACGCAACGCGGCAAGGACCTCGTCAGCCGGCACGTCCTGCGGAACAACCAGGGCAACATCCTGTGTGGCCACCGGGAATCCGGAGATGTGCTTGGCAACAATGACGTCGGCAGCAGCTTCGAACAGCGCCTCCACGTTGACCTCGAGGGCCACCGAGCGGGCGGGCATGTCATGGGCCGCCAACAGCTTCGGGTGCAGTTCGCCGGCGTAGCCCACCACGTCGCCGGATCGCAGCGCGAGCTGTGCGGCACGTCCGGGATGGAACGCCTGGTGGCTTCCCTGGCTGACTACGAGTTCAACGCCGAGAACATCAGCGATGAGCCGGGCGACATCCAAAGCATCGGCCCAGTCCCATGCACGCGGCGTGTGCGTCGCGGCTGCGGGTGAATCATGGCCAGTCAAAACGGCGGCGATGTGCAGCGGCTGGTGCGGGACGCCGTCGTACAGTGCATCCAGTACCTCGTCGGCCGGCTTGACGCCCAGCGGCGGAATGGAATCCGTGCCCAGCTTGTCGCCAGGGAGGAAGACCGAACCGGCTTCATACAATGCCAGATCGCGGAAGCCGCGTGAGTGATTGCGGCGGGCCACCTCGATCAGGCCCGGCAGGATGGACGTACGGAGGTAACCGTGCTCCTCGCTGATGGGGTTCGCCAGCTTCAGCGCGGGACGCGCCTGGCCCTCAACGGCAACGCCGAAGGTGTCGTTGGCTGCCTTGGCCACGAACGGATAGGACAGGACTTCCGTCAGTCCGGCGTCCGCGAGTGCTTGCACGACGCGGCGCTTCTGCTGCTGACTGCGGCTCAGGCCACGGCCCGGAGGCGCAACAGGAAGGGTCGCCGGGATGTTGTCATAACCAACCAGACGGGCAATTTCCTCGGAGAGGTCTTCCTTGGTTTCAAGGTCGTTGCGCCAGCTCGGAGCTGTCACCAGATAGCCGGTGGCAGTCTTTTCCACGGCAGCACCAAGATCCACCAGGGATGTGGTGATCTGCTCTTCCGTGAAGTCGATGCCAATCCGGGCGGCAGCGAACTCTGCCGGCAGTTCAATGGTGACGGCGTCAGGAGCGGTTCCGACGTCGGTACCGGACTCGTCAGCGGTGCCACCAGCCAGTTCAACCAAGAGGTCCACCACGCGCTGAGCGGCGATATTGGCAACGTGCCAGTCAACGCCGCGCTCGAAACGCTTGGAGGCCTCGGACGGGAGCTTGTGGCGACGACGCGAACGGGCGATCGATACTTCATCGAAGTGTGCCGCTTCCACCAGGATGTTCGTGGTGGCATCCGAAACCTCGGTGTGGGCACCGCCCATCACCCCGGCGATGCCGATGGCTCCGGAGTCATCAGTGATCAGCAGGTCTTCGACGTCGAGCGTGCGCTCTTTGTCATCCAACGTGGTGATCTTCTCCCCCGCAACGGCACGTCGGACCACGATGTCGCCCGCAAGCCTGTCGAGGTCGTAGCAGTGGTTCGGCTGGCCGAGCTCAAGCATGACGTAGTTGGAGATATCAACCGGCAGGGAGATGGAACGGACGCCGGCCAGACGAAGACGCGCGGACATCCACGGCGGGGTGGGACGGGAAGCGTCCACGCCACGCACTGTGCGTGCCACGAAGCGGTCGCAGCCCGGCTTGCCATAGATGGGGGCGTCGTCGTTGAGCTTGACGCCATACCCGCCTTGGAGGCTTGCCGGAGCGTTGACCTTGGAGGCCGGGTCAACGAAGGATGTTCCGGTGGCGTGTGCATACTCGCGTGCCACACCGCGGATGGAGAAGGCGTAACCGCGGTCCGGGGTCACGTTGATTTCTGCGGCCTGGTCATAGAGACCAAGGAGTTCCATCGCGTCCGTGCCGATTTCCGGATCCAGCCCGATCCTTGAGAGGACCAGGATTCCATCATGGTCCTCGCCGATACCCAGTTCGCGGACGGAAGCGATCATGCCCGCAGACAGGTGGCCGTAGGTCTTCCGCGCCGAGATCTTGAAGTTTCCCGGCAGCACAGCCCCGGGAAGCGTGACAACAACTTTGTCGCCTTCCACGAAGTTGTGGGCGCCGCAAATGATGCCCTGCACGCCGGAGGGATCGATTCCCTCGCCAGTCAGGGTCTGTTCCTGCCCTTCAGGGACAACACGGACCTGGCACCAGTTGATGGTCTTGCCATTGGACTGCGGTTCCTTGACCAAGCTCAGCACCTGGCCCACCACAATCGGGCCCTTGAGTTCATCCGTGGGACGGTGGACTTCTTCTTCTTCGAAACCGACCTTGACGAGGTCAGCCATGACGTCTTCGGCCGTAGCATCGGCCGGAACCTGCGCGAACTCACGCAGCCAGGAAAGTGGGATACGCACTGTTAGATCTCCATCCCGAAGTGCTCGCTGAAACGTACATCGCCCTCGATCATGTCGCGCATATCGCCGACCTCGTTGCGGAACATGAGCGTGCGCTCGATGCCCATGCCGAAGGCAAAACCTGAATAGACATCCGGATCGATGCCGGCAGCCCGGAGGACGTTGGGGTTGACCATGCCGCAGCCGCCCCATTCGATCCAGCGGGGACCGCCCTTGGCGCCAGGGTGCCAGATGTCCAGCTCAGCAGACGGCTCGGTGAACGGGAAGTAGTTGGGGCGCAGGCGGATGGAGGCTTCGTCGCCGAACATCTGCCGGGCGAAGTGCTCCAGCGTTCCACGGAGGTCGGCCATGCTCAGGTTCTTGTCAATCGCCAGGCCTTCGAACTGGTGGAAGACTGGCGTGTGCGTTGCGTCGAGTTCATCAGTGCGGAACACCTTGCCCGGGCACAGCACGTAGATGGGAACCTCGCGCTCCAGCATGGAACGGACCTGAACCGGAGAGGTGTGGGTGCGCATGAGGAGGTGCGCTTCGGGAGGCTCCACGAAGAACGTGTCCTGCATTTCGCGGGCCGGGTGGTCCGGCTTGAAGTTCAGGGCGTCGAAGTTGAACCACTCGGACTCAACCTCGGGACCTTCGGCAATTTCCCAGCCCATGCCCACGAAGATGTCCGAAACACGGTCCTGCAGCGTTGAGAGCGGGTGCCGGGCACCGGCACGGCGTCGACGCGGAGCAGCCGTGACATCAACGGTTTCCTCTACCAGGATCCGGGCATCATTCTCGGCTTCCAATACTTCGGTCCGGGCGGCGAGCGCCTGGTTGACCCGGCCGCGTGAGGATCCCATGAGCTTTCCGGCGGCAGCCTTGTGTTCCTTGGCAAGGCCACCGATTTCACGGTTGGCCAGGCTCAGGGGCGACTTCTCGCCAGTGTGGGCGAGGCGGACAGCCTTGAGTTCTTCGAGGGAGGAGGCAGCCGCAATCGCGGCGATCGCATCCTCAACGGCGGCGTTGATGGCGGCTTCATCCAGCGGATTCGGGATGGCAGCGCCTGGCAAAGTGTCAGTCATCTACTGTTCTTAGCTACGAGTCGGGAGCGGCCGGCATGGCTGGCCTGCAAAACGAAAGGGCAGTGCTCACCGCGGACGGCAGGCACTACCCTTCAGTCTAGTTGAAGCTCACAGGCGCCATCTAACCGCTGAGGCACGTCCGTGTTCTAAGTACCCGACGCCGGTGGCACGGCAGGCGGCGGAGGAACCTGGCCGTCGTCGTGCTTTGGTTGTTCTGCTTGCACCTGCGTAGGCTGCGGCGCCGGGGGTTGTTGGGTTGGCTGGCTTCCAGGTGTGTAACCCTGCCCTGCCCAGTTTTGCTGGGGCGGCTGGAAACCTTGCTGGCCAGGCTGTTGCGGGTATCCAGGCTGCTGGGGGTAGCCGGACTGCTGAGGCGCGTAGCCGGGCTGATTGTAAGTTGCCGCCCCTGCGAGCGCCGGCGCCTGCTGGCCAGACTTCCTGCGCAGCAAGACGAAGAGGAGCACCAAGGCTGCAGCGACAACGAGTACGGCTACGAGGATCCAGATGATCCACATCGGAATGCCCGCGCTGGCCTCGGCCTTGGCCTGGACGGTGGTTTCACTGATGGAGAGCATGTCGAAGGTGGCAGTGTTGCCGTCCACCGCCGCACCCTTGGCCTCGACAACCTTGCCCGGGAACGTGAATTTGACGGTGGCTTCGTCGAAGACGGACTTGGCCATTCTGGCCGCTGCCGGATCGCTGCTGTCCGAGCCCGTGACTCCGCCCATGGTGATGAAGTAGAAATCTCCATCCTTCTTCAGCTCGAAGGAGGAATCCGAACCCGATGATTCGCCAAGCTTGCCGGGGTCCAAATTAACCGCGGTGATCCGCTTCCCCTTGTACTTATCGTCCTCGTAGTCCACAACCTGGGCACCGTCGGGGATGTCCATGTCTTCACTGCCGTTGCCGTTGGTCTCCATGAATTCGTCGAAGGACTTCTCGCCCAGGACCGATTTTTGGATGGCGTAGACAACCTCGTAATCGATGCTCTTTTCGTTGTTGACCTTCACCGCCATGTTGAGCTTGAAGCAACCGGTCAGTGCCACCATGACTGCGATCATGACACCGACGACGCCCATGGCGCGTTTGACGTTCATTTTTCCTCTTCCCCCTGGAGTGAGTACGCACCAGGCGCGCCCGGTGCGTGAACAGCGTATCCCCGCCGATCCTGCCGTGCCATACGCCACGGGTCTAGCATGGCTTCATGACTCCCGGGCAGCGCTTACGGCAAGTCGCCAACATGCTGAACCTGACCACACCGTTGGGGCTGTTGGTCGCGCGGACGTCCCGATCGCGCATTTCGCGTGGGCCCCGGGGACTGCTGATAGCAGCAGGGTATGCCTGGAAGCTCCCACACGCCGGAGCGTTTACTGTGGGGAACGTCGTCCTCTACCGCGCAGCCCACGGCCTGGCAGGACGCAATGAGCGGCTCCTTGCCCATGAGGAGCGGCACAGCACGCAGTACGCCTATTGCCTGGGGTTGCCGTTCCTCGTTTTCTATGGTGTCGCGGCCGGGTGGTCCATGCTGCGCACCGGCAATCCGGCGTCGAGGAATTTCTTTGAACGGCAGGCTGGACTGGCCGCAGGCGGCTACATTGACCATGGAATCGAGGCCGAAGCATGAAACGCACCATAACCGTCACCGGAAGTGCGAGCGCCAAGGCAGTTCCGGACCTGGTGACACTGACTTTGGGCGTCGAGACGCGACGGGAGACTGCATCCAGGGCATACGACGACGCAGGGAAGGCGGCCGCCGCCGTCGTCGCCAGTTTGCGCGCTGCAGGCGTGCATGACGCCGATCTGCGTACCAGCGCCCTGAACCTGCGGGCGGACCTCGTATGGGTGGAGGGACAAGGGCAAAAGGTTACCGCCTATGTGGCGTCCACTAATGTTCGCGTCGGCATCCGCTCCCATACCCAGGCACCGGCCACCATCGCAGCGGCGGTGGCCGCCGGTGGGGACGACATCCGGATCAACGGCATAGAGCAGGGTTTTGCAGACATCTCTCCGGTCACCAGCCAGGCGCAGGAAGCCGCATGGCAGGACGCCCTTCAGCGGGCGGAGCAGTACGCGTCCCTGGCCTCAGCCCGGCTGGGCTCCGTAGTCTCCATTTCCCAGCATCCCCTGCCGGGCTCCCCTATCCCGATGGGTGGACTCGTCAGGGCCTCTGCTGCTGACGCACTTCCTATCGAGGCCGGGGAGTCATCGGTAGCCGCAAGCGTCACCGTGGAATGGGAACTCTTGAATCCCTAGGTCCATCCACAGGCGCCTGGACTGCCGTCCTGACGACCACCGCGATGCCGGCAGCCATGGATTCCAGTGGCATGGAGGCAGTCAGGCTCCCCGCGGGCACCTGCTCCGGAAGAAAGGGAAGATGGACAAACCCTGCCCGAACGCCGGCCTTCCCTGACAGGGCGTTCATCAGCGCATAAAACACATGGTTGCAAACGTAAGTACCTGCAGACTGCGAAACCTCACCCTTGATGCCGGCGATCTGCAGGTTCCGTAGGGCGGCTTTGATCGGCAGCGTCGAGAAGTACGCCGCCGGACCGCCGGGAACCACTTCCTGGTCGATGGGCCGCTGGCCCTTGTTATCAGGGATGCGGGCATCATCGCAGTTGATGGCAACGCGCTCCAGGGAGACCCTGTCCCTCCCTCCGGCCAATCCCGCGCACAGCACGACGTCCGGCGTTAGGGTTTTTACGGCATCGAGCAGGACGGTTGCCGCTTCACCGAACACGCAGGGCAGCTCTAAAGCTTCCACCTTGTGCCCCTCGGAGCGCAGGATGTCGCGTGCGCGCAGGGCAGCCGCCCAGGACGGATTGACCTCTTGATCGCCAAACGGTTCGAATCCAGTCAGCAGAATCATGGGCCAACCTTAGCAAGCTCCTGAATCGGCATTCGGGGACCTTGACATTGGTTCGAACATACATTCGAATGGAGTGCATGAGATGGGACGCACAAGCACTTTCGCCAACCCGTGGACCGGCGTCCGAAAGCCTTGGCAGTACGGCTCCGGGGCCCGCCCCGGCCTTGGATGCCCTGCTGCCGCTGGCCGGGCTTGTGCGTTCCATCTCAACACCCGAATTCTCCGGAGTCACCTTCCATGAGGTCACCGCAAAGTCAGTGCTCAACAAGGTGCCTTCCGGTTCCAATATGCCTTTCGAGTGGACAGTGAATCCCTATAGGGGTTGCAGTCACGCCTGCGTCTACTGCTTCGCCCGGAAGACCCACACCTACCTGGAGTTCGACGCCGGACGTGACTTCGATTCCCAGGTGGTGGTCAAGATCAACGCGGCAGAGGTCCTTCGGAGGGAACTCGCCAAACCTTCCTGGGAACGGCACCAGGTGGCCCTGGGAACCAACACAGACCCCTACCAGCGCGCCGAAGGCCGATACGCGCTGATGCCAGGGATCATCCGGGCCCTGGCAGATTCAGGCACCCCGTTTTCCATCCTGACCAAAGGCACGTTGCTTGCCCGGGACATTCCCCTGCTCAAGCACGCGGCCACCCAGGTCCCGGTGGACCTGGGGATCTCACTGGCCATGACCAACGAGGACCTTGCTGAGATTGTCGAGCCCGGGACCCCCTCGCCGAGGGCCCGCCTCAAGCTCATTGCGCGGCTACGTGAAGCAGGTCTGGGTTGCGGAGTCATGGCTATGCCCATCCTGCCTTGGCTCACGGATTCAGACGAAGCCCTTGAATCCCTTTTCTCGGAACTTTCCAAGGCCGGCGCCACGGGCGTCACTGCCGGAGCCCTCTACCTCAAGCCCGGTACGCGGGAGTGGTACATGAAGTGGCTCGCCGCCCACCATCCCGAACTCGTGGGCCGGTACCGCCGCCTGTACGGACAGGGTTCTTATGCCTCCAAGGAATACCGAACCTGGTTATCGGGCAGGGTCAATCACTTCAAGGCCAAGCACGGCTTTACCGGGACGCATGGCTTCAGCCACCGGAATGCCCGTCCAGCCACCCCTGCAACTCCGGGCGCGGATGCTGTTGTCGGCACGCCGCTGCCAGGCCAAGAGCGACTTTTCTGAACAGACGCCCAGTGAAGAAGCAGTAAACAGGCCTAGGCAGGTGCAGCCACGCGTTCCAACAGTGCCCTGACGATAGGGAAGTCCGCCGGGATCCAGGCAAGGCTAAGAGCTTCCCCGCCATCAACCAGAGATACCCAGCGCAACTCGTCGTGATCTTCAAGCGCCTGGGGTGTGCCTTCAGCGAGTTCCGCCAACCACACACGCATGGCCGCGCGCTCATTGAGGGGCCATCCCGCTGCTTCCCCGGACTCCAGCTCGGCACCCAGCCGAACAGTCACTCCCAGCTCTTCCGCGAGCTCCCGATGCAGGGCAGCCTCGGACGATTCGCCGTCCTCCACTTTTCCGCCGGGAAATTCCCACATTCCGGCGAACTGCGGCGGCGCGGTGCGACGCGCTGCAAGGAGTCGACCAGGAGCGTCCAGGGAATCGACGACGGCGGCACCCACCACGTTTATCAATCCAGTCACCGAATCAGTCTATGGGTGGTGGGGATCATGGGCATCGTCACATTGCGACGTCAAAGTGTTGGGCACCGGACTAAACTTGTAATCGGATTTTCTCCACCTTTCCCCACGCCCTCAAGGCACCTCAAGAAGCAGGCTCATGACTATCACCGTGTCCCCAACCGCCGTCGCCACAGAAAGGCGTCACCTAGGTTTGGCCATCCTCGCGCTGGCCATGGGCGGGTTCGCCATCGGCACCACAGAATTCGCCATGATGGGACTTCTCAAGGAAATCGAGGAAGGCCTGGGCATCAGCACCCCGGAGGCCGGTAACCTCATCTCCGCCTACGCCCTGGGCGTCGTTATTGGAGCGCCCATCTTCGCGGCATTTGGAGCGAAACTGCCCAGGAAGCACTTGGCGTTGGGGTTGATGCTGTTCCTATCCATCGCCAACCTGACCTCCTTCATTGCACCCGACTACGGCTTCATGCTGCTTTCGCGCTTCGCTTCCGGTTTGCCCCATGGCGCGTTCTTCGGTGTGGCTGCCGTCATCGCTGCGGGATTGGTGGCACCCACTAAACGAGGTTGGGCCATCTCCATGGTGATGGCAGGCTTGACTGTCTCCAACGTCATCGGCGTGCCCCTGGCTACCTGGGTGGGCCAGACCTTCGGCTGGAGGCTTCTCTTCATCATTGTGGGGGTCATTGGCATGCTTACCGTAGTCATGGTGTGGAAATTCGTTCCCTTCGAAGCAGCGCACCCCGAAGCCAGTATTCGGCGCGAGTTGGGAGCCCTCAAGCGGCTCCAGGTGTGGCTTGCGTTGCTGATCGGAATCATCGGCTTTGGTGGGTTCTTCGCCGTCTACACCTACATCGCCCACACTATGACCGGCGTGGCAGGGATACCCGAAGGCCTCATTCCCGCGGTGGTGGCGTTGTACGGACTGGGCATGGTGGCAGGCAACATCATCGGGGGCCGCATTGCCGATAAGTCAGTCATGGGCACCATCTATTGGGTCATGCCCGGTATCGCCGCAGCCCTGGTGGTTTACGCCATCGCGGCGCACTGGGCTTGGTCCGCCTTCATCATGGCCTTCGTCGTCGGCGGCATCGGTTCAATGCTGACGCCAGCTTTGCAGACGCGGCTCCTGGATGCTGCTCCAGGCGCAGCCTCGCTCGCTTCGTCCCTGAACCACTCCGCCCTGAACATTGCCAACGCGCTGGGCGCTTTCCTCGGCGGTACCGTGATCGCCTGGGGTTGGGGCTACGTGGCTCCGGCCCTTGTTGGTGCGGTGCTCGCAATCCTCGGCTTGGGAGTCGCCATCATCAGCGGCCTGCTGGAACGCAAGAAACCGCTGGCCACCTGACCAGCCTGCGGCTCGCTGACCAGCAGCTGTCCACTTCAACAAGAAAGGATGGGCTCCGCGAATAGCGGAGCCCATCCTTTCTTAATGCTGACCGGACTATGCCTGTACGCGCTCTACATCCGGTTCCAAGTAGATGACCCGCGCAATCGGAACAGCCGCCCGGATCCGCTGCTCGGCGTCGTCGATGACTCGTGCAATTGCCTGGCCGGTATCGGCGGCACCCATCGTGATCTTGGCAGCAACCAAGAGTTCTTCAGGCCCCAGGTGCATGGTCTTGAGATGGATGATGCGGGTTCCGTCGGCCTGCAATGCCTCAGTGATGCGCGCAACGTCGTCTTTGGTAGCCGACTCACCCAGCAGGAGCGACTTGGTTTCGACCGCAAGGATAACGGCGATGGCTACCAGGAGAAGGCCGATCATTGCGGTACCGAGCGCGTCCCAGACGCCATCCCCCGTTACGAGGGTCATGCTGACGCCGAAGAGCGCGAAAACCAAGCCCAGCAAGGCACCGAAGTCTTCAAGGAGGATGACAGGCAGTTCGGGTTGCTTGGCGTTGCGGATGAACTTGGCCCACGTCTGCTTGCCACGGATATGGTTCGATTCCACGATGGCGGTTCGGAAAGAGAACGACTCGGCAATGATGGCGCCAACCAGGACGGCCAACGGCACCCACCAGAAGTCGCCTTCGATGCCGTGCGGGTGCTGGAACTTCTCCCATGCCTCGTACAGGGCAAAGAGGCCACCCACGCTGAAGAGGACAATGGACACGATGAACGCGTAGATGTACCGCTCGCGGCCGTAGCCAAAGGGGTGCTCGGGGCTCGCCGCACGCTGCGCGCGCTTGCCACCCACCAGGAGAAGGATCTGGTTGCCGGAGTCTGCCACTGAGTGGATGGCTTCAGCGAGCATGGACGATGACATCGTCAGGACGAACGCAACGAACTTCAGGACAGCGATGGTCAGGTTCGCGGCGAGGGCCGCCACGATCGCTTTGGTACCGCCACTTGCAGCCACGAAAGCTTCACCTCTTCGGTTTTGGGAAAGTTTGGAATGGGCCAAGAAGAGTCGTCATCGTGACGATCTTGCAAGAATTACCGTACCGGGCGTCGGGTTATTTATGCATTCCCGACCCGGGCGCCCTGCTGCGAACGGGCACTTGCATAGAGGCAAACAGTGGCCGCTGTACCCAGGTTCAAGCTCTCCGCTGCCCCATAGACAGGAACAGCTACACGGTGATCCGCAAGAGCCAATTCGGCGTCGGACAACCCTTGAGCCTCGTTCCCGAACAACCATGCCGTAGGCGCCTCAAGCGCATAATCAGAGGCCACATCGCCGTTTCCAAGCCTGCGGGCAGCATTCTCGTCCTGGAGCTTGTCCAGGTTCACTGTCCCATAGCCGTCAGCGGCCAGGACGCCGATCCCCCGTTCCCGGCAACGCGCCACGAGCTCTTCAACATCAGCCCCCAGGACGACCGGGAGGTGAAACAACGAACCGGCCGTGGACCGGACCGCCTTGGGGTTGTAAATGTCCACGCTGGAGCCCGTCAGCACCACAGCATCAGCACCTGCAGCGTCGGCCGCACGCAGGACCGTGCCTGCATTGCCGGGGTCCCGGACCTGGCACATCACCGCAATCAGGCGAGGACCGGCGTCGAGCACTGATTCAAGGCTGACATCCACAAAACTACACACGGCAACAATGCCTTGCGGATTGACAGTGTCCGCCATGGCGGACAAAACCTCGTCACTGGCCAGCCGAAGCTGCGTTCCTTCTGCAAGGTCCGCGAGTTCCGGCAGCCGGTCCAGGCAGGCCTCGCTCGCAAAGACTTCATGCACGACGGCGCTACCGCCTGCCGCTATGCGCTCACGGTGAAGCGTCAAGGCCTCGCGCACCGCCTGTGGACCCTCAGCCAGGAAACGGCCGCGCTTTAAACGAGCCGGGCGCCCGGCAAGCTTGGCGACGTCCCTCACCCGATCTGCTCGGGGGTTGGTCATCGGAAAGTCTTGCGGGCGCCCGGTTTGGTTCATATAAAGAACTTTAGTGGCAGTTGCGACTAGTTCTTGATCTGCTGGCGGGCTTCGCCGCCGGCCGGCTCGAAGCCAGCAGCCTTTGCAGCCTCAACGGTGGAGAACCAGTACTCAGCAGCCGTGTTCTCGTACCAAGTGGAACCCGGTACGTGGTACTTCTTGGACTCGGCGTTGCCCTTGATGGCGTGGCCTTCCGGAGCACCTTCGCCTTCAACGGCAGCAATAGCGCCATCGATGGCCGGCTTCTCGGAAACAGCAGCCTTGACAGCCGTTGCAGAAGCAGCAGCCGGAGCAACCTTGGCAGCCTTCGGTGCAGCAACCTCAGCCTTGGCAGCCGGAGCGGACGTGTCGGCCGGGAGGGCAGCCTTGGCAATGTTCACCAGAGCGGCAAATGCGTTTGCGTCCGAGACAGCCAGTTCGGCAAGCATGCGGCGGTCAACCTCAACCTCAGCGGCCTTGAGGCCCTGGATCAAGCGGTTGTAGGTGAGGCCGTTGGCGCGGGATGCAGCGTTGATGCGCTGGATCCAGAGGCGACGGAAATCACCCTTCTTCTTGCGGCGGTCGCCGTAGCTGTACACAAACGAGTGCAGCAGCTGCTCTTTGGCCTTGCGGTACAGGCGCGAACGCTGACCGCGGTAACCCTTGGCGCGTTCGAGGATAACCCGGCGCTTCTTGTGGGCGTTTACCGCCCGCTTCACACGTGCCACGTGCGTACTCCTTCAGAAATCTTTATCCCAAGCTGCTACTGCCGGAGAACCGGCCGGCCTGAGAAGGCTTTTGGTGTAGTCGGCCGCTACCGGATGGCAGCAACCAAAGAACTTGGAACTTAGACGCCGAGCATCTTCTTGATGACCTTGGCATCGCCCTTGAAGACGATCTTGTCGCCGGCGAGGCGACGGGTCAGCGTGGAGGACTTGTGCTCCAGGTAGTGGCGGCGGTTGGCCTGCTGACGCTTCAGCTTGCCGGTGCCGGTCAGCTTGAAGCGCTTCTTAGCACCGCTGTGGGTCTTCATCTTCGGCATGGGAACCGATCTCCTTACGTGTCCACGGACAAAGTCCGCAGTTCTTTCGTGCAGCCGGCCTACGGGGGCCGGCGTGCTGGTTGCTTGCCGTTGGAGGCCAGGGCCTCCGCGGCGCTGAACTAGTTGGTCTTGCGTGATGCAGGCTTCGGCGCAGCCTTGGGGGCTGCGGGCCGAGCTGCCGGCTTGGGAGCTGCCGGCTTGGCGACGGGCTTCGGAGCCGAGGGAACTGCAGGCTTCGGGGCAGCTGCCGGAACAGCTGGCTTCGGAGCTGCCTGCGGGACCGCTGCCGGTGCGGGGGCTGCCTTGGGGGCCGGGGCTTTCTCCGCCGGTGCAGCCTTCACAGCCGGGGCTTCCGCAACCACGGGTGCTTCTTCGACTACTGGCGCCGGGGTTTCCTCAACCACGGGAGCCTCTTCAACTACCGGAGCCTCTTCAGCTACCGGAACCTCTTCAACTACCGGGGCTTCTTCAACAACCGGAGCCTCTTCAGCAACGGGAGCTTCGACCTCGGGAGCTTCCACGGCTTCCTGCTTGGGCTCTTCTTCGGAAGCAAGCAGGCCTGCCGGAAGAAGGTCACCCAGGGTCTGCGTCAGCGGAGCCTGGTCACCCGTGGTGTCCACGCGTCCGGATGCCTTGGCCTCGTTCTGCGCCTTGGCTTCTGCACGCTGGGCGGCACGCCGGGCTTCAGCCTTGGCTTCGGCCTTGTTCTTCAGCGGACCGATCACCATGACCATGTTGCGGCCATCGATGCGAGGGCTGGACTCGACAATGCCAACCTCGGCTACGTCTTCAGCAAACTTCTGAAGCAGGCGGATGCCCATCTCAGGACGCTGCTGTTCGCGGCCACGGAACTGGATCATTGCCTTGACCTTGTCCCCGGCACCGAGGAAACGAAGTGCGTGTCCGCGCTTGGTTTCGTAGTCGTGCTTGTCGATCTTCAGGCGGAAACGGATTTCCTTAAGAACCGTGTTGGTCTGGTTCTTGCGGGCCTCACGCGCCTTGACGGCAGCCTCGTACTTGTACTTGCCGAAGTCCATCAACTTGCAAACAGGAGGCTTAGCCTGCGGGGCAACTTCAACGAGATCGAGATCGGATTCGGCAGCAAGACGCAGGGCGTCCTCGATGCGGACAATTCCTACCTGTTCGCCGGCAGGGCCGACCAGCCGCACCTCGGGGACGCGGATACGCTCATTGATTCTTGGCTCGCTAATGTTAAAGCTCCTGTGGTTGTGGTGAGTTTCACCGGCAAATAGAGAAGGCCTCCAATTGCTGGTGCAATCGAAGGCCTCAAGGATCGGATGTGTTCCCTTGAAGGGGAAGCACGCACTCGGGAGGCTGCGCCTCCGTGTGTCCGACCTGTACCCGGCAACCTCTTGTTCCCTGAGGGAATCCTGTCCCCGAAGGGAAACGGCTGACGCGGGTGGGAGAGAACTCCGCTTGCAAACTGAAAATCAATTCTACAGAAATAACCCGCCGAGCGCACATTGCACGGGCGGGAGCATTTAATGCGAATAACGACTTCCAGTCGGTCTGTGACAAGCTTACCAGTATGAGCACTGAAGACAGCAATCCGCGCAACTCCTACTCCGAGGACACAGCCACAGCCCCCGCCGCCGACGCCGGGGTTTCCCAGCAGATCCGCGACATCGCGGAAGTTCCGGCCGTAGAGGTCATCACCACCGGCGCGGTCCACCTGATGAGCGCCGCCGCTGTGAAAGTCGGCCTTGCCGACGACCCCAACGCAGAAGACCTCAAAGACCTCGACGAGGCCCGCAAACTCATCACCGCTTTGGCCGGCCTGGTAACGGCGGCTGCCCCCGAAATCGGCTCCCAGCACGCCGGGCCCTTGCGTGATGGGCTGCGTTCCCTCCAGCTGGCGTTCCGCGAGGCTTCCCTTATCCCCGACGCCCCTGGCAAAGGCCCAGGTGAGAAGTTCACCGGACCCGTGAACTAGCCCGGAACCGCCGCAAGAATTTCCGACGGCGGCCCAGCCACACAGGTGGCCGGGCCGCCGTCGTCGTTAATGGCAGTTGGAATATTCGCACTGGGCCACTCGCGCAGGGAATCGCGCAGGGAATATTCGCGCTGAAGAATTTCCCGACGCTGGAACTACACCCGCGCGGCACGCCGTCGCATGGACATGAGGATGAAGCCAGCGACGCAGAGCACGACCCCTGCTGAACCGACGGCGGCAAAGCCGCCCGATGTGCCCACGGTGTCGATGAATATCCCGGCAAGAGGCGCCCCCAGCGCAATTCCGGCGGTTAGTGCGGAACCGTACCAGCCCATCGCCTCGCCGCGACGTTCCTCATCCACAAGGTCCGCCACCTTCTCGGAGGAGGCCGACAGCACGGGAGCGCAAAGAAGGCCCGGGAAAATCGAGAGCACGGCCAGGGTCCATGTGTCGTGGGCGAAACCCATCGGGATGGTGAGTGCCGCCATGCCCAACAACAGGAGCATGGGAGAGACCGGACGATTCATGGCTCCGTAGATCAGCCCGCCCACCACAGATGCCGCACACCAGAAGAAGAAGACGATGCCGATCTGGTTCTGGTGACCACCGCGCTCCAGCAGGCCAACAATACTGACGTCCGAACCGCTGAGTACCATCCCAGATCCCGCAGCTACGGCGAACAGAGCCGCAACGGAAACCGTAAACCAGGTGAAGTTACGGGCTACGCGGGTCCGGAGGCCGGCCGTGCGGGATGTGGCCGTTGGCGCCATTTCAGACGCTGCCTCCTGCACATGGCCTGGGGCAGAGGCCACCATGGCCGCCTCGGCAGCGGCAAGGTCCGCGGCGGCACGTGCCGCAGATTCCTCCGGGGTGCAGGTGCTTTCAGTCCGGGTGGGTGGATTGAACCAGATCAGGAACAGGCCAGCCACGGAGACAGAGGCCCCTACCGCCGTGAGTCCTACGGCCGAGAAGCCGCTCGTGGCAACAATCGCGCCAACAGCGGGGCCGATCATAAACACAAGCTCAGTTGCGATGGAATCGAGCGCAAACGCCGAGCGCCGCTGGTCTCCATCCACCATGACGCCCAGCGACTGACGGACCACGCTGAAGATCGGCAGGGTGAACAAGCCCCCCACGAAGACCAAGGGAAGCAACCACGCATACGGGACGTGCGGAACGATCGTCCAGATGACTGTCTCCGAAACGACAGATGGGATCAGGGCCTTCCGCAGTCCTACCATGTCCACCCGCCGACCACGCCAGGGTGCCCCCAAGGCAATGCCAATTGTCATGACGGCGGCAGCAGCACCCGCGGCAGCATAGCCCTCCCCCAGCGTCAGGACGATGTGCAAAGTCAGAAGCACGCCAGCCGCCGAATGAGGAATGCGCGCAACCATTCCCACGAGCAGGAGCCGCCGGACAGGGCGGATGGACAGCATCTCTTTGTAGAGAGCGAAGTTCACTGGCTAAATCCTCTTGTTCCCCCGGGGCAGTCCCCGGTGGACGGGTACTGCCGTTAGTGCCGCCCAGGCTCCTGTGCCGCGCGGTGCAGTTTTACTTCGATGGAGTCGACGCCCTCGGCAAACGATTCCACCTGCGCCCACGCCTCATTCAAGCCAAGCACCAGCGATTGAACGGCAGCTGCGTCCAGTCCGTCCTCAAGGAAGAGCACTATCCGCAGTTCCGGGCCGGCACCTCCGCCGGGAACCGTGCGACCGTCCGCAGTCAGGGAGGCGACACCGCCACCGGGCTGCGTTTCCAACCGGCGCACCGCCGGAAAGGCCTGGGCCTGTGAAGCGAGAGCAAACTCCAGTTGATCATCAAGGTATGACGGCGTCCAGTCCCGCTGCTGGGCCAGCGCCCACATCGCGGGGCGGCGAACCACGAACGTGAACGCTGAACCGGGGTCCAGCACCAACAATTGTGCGCCTTCAGAAACGGCTGAAAGGGCCGCCCTCGCCGCATAAACAGCTACTGGCCGCGCCTCCGAATGCCACGCTTCAAGAGCAGCAGCCGTGGTGAAGACAGGCATTGCCTTCCGGCCATCAGGCGCCTTAAGTGTGACCAATGCCATATCGGCCTGCTTGTCCATGTGCAGCCCATCAACGCCTTCGGCCTCCTCTGCGAGCTGGGCCACTACGGGGACGAAGACCCTGGCCGTAGCGAGCGAGGCCACAACGTCGGCTTCACCACCGGTCCCCTCCACGAGGGCCGCAATGGCGGCGAGGTAACCGGCATCGGCAGTGCCGTCGTCGTCCTCGAAGTTGTGGATCTTGGCGTCGTCACCGCTCAGGCTGCGGCCGGCCCAAGGCTGCCCTGCAGAGTCGGTGGCTCCCCCGGCGCCGGCCAGGGCGGCGGCGATGTGCCCCGGCAGTTCACGCCGGACAGCGTTACCCTTGTCCGGGCTGTCGCCGTGGTGCGTTTCGGGCTGAGGCATCAGCGACGGCCGGCAACGTCCAGGGCTTCGGGCAGAGTGAAGGCACCGGCATAAAGCGCCTTGCCCACAATCGCGCCTTCAACGCCCAGCGGAACGAGTTCACGCAGCACCCGAAGGTCCTCGAGGCTGGAGATACCGCCCGAGGCAACAACCGGCTTGCCCGTCTTCTCAACCATCTGGCGCAGCAGGTCCACGTTCGGTCCCTGCAGCGTTCCGTCCTTGGTGACATCGGTGACAACGTAGCGTGCACAGCCGGCATCCTCCAGACGGGCAAGGACCTCCCAGAGGTCCCCGCCTTCCTTCGTCCAGCCACGTCCAGCCAAGGTGGTTCCGCGAACATCAAGCCCGACGGCGATTTTGTCACCGAAGCGGTCGATCGCACGGCGGGTCCATTCCGGGTTTTCCAGTGCCGCTGTGCCCAGGTTCACCCGGGCAACCCCCAGCGCCAGGGCGCGTTCCAGCGACTCGTCATCCCGCAAACCGCCGGACAACTCAACCTTGACATTGAGCTGGGACACGACCTCGCTGATGAGGTCTGCGTTGTTGCCGCGGCCAAAGGCGGCGTCGAGGTCCACCATGTGAACCCACTCGGCACCGGCGTTCTGCCAGTTCAAGGCAGCTTCAAGGGGCGTTCCATAGCTGGTTTCCGAGCCAGCCTCACCTTGCAGCAGGCGGACTGCCTGGCCATCAACGATGTCAACGGCAGGGAGGAGTTCCAGAACGGACTGGGCGGAGGTGGTCATGTGGGTCCTAGGAGTTGATGGGGACGCGCGGCGTTCAGTTGCCTGGAAGCGTCAGGAGATAGGCGGCCAACAGGGACATCCCCGCCAGCACATAGAAAGAAACGGAAACCCACAAGGGCTTCTTCTGCTGGTGGAAGGAAATGCCTCCGCCCACCAGCACACCGGCGAGGCCCATAAGCACTACCGACCACATTTAGGCTGCGCTACTGTCGTCCGATGCCGGAGCCTGTGCCGCCTTGGAGCCGGGTTTCCGGAGTCCGTCCACCCAGTTACGAAGGAGCCGCGCCCCGGCATCGCCGGATTTCTCGGGATGAAACTGGGTTGCACACAGGGGGCCGTTTTCAACGGCAGCGATAAAGCGTGCACCGTGCTCGGACCAGGTCACCAACGGTGGGGCCATCCGCGGCTGGACGACATCGAAGTTCCACTCCTGCACGCCATAGGAGTGCACGAAGTAGAAGCGTTCCTGCTCGACGCCAGCGAAAAGCTTGGATCCTTGGGGCACATCCACCGTGTTCCATCCCATGTGGGGAACCACGGGGGCCGGAAGGAGTTCAACTTTGCCCGGCCATTCGGCCATGCCCTCGGACTCGGTGCCGTGCTCGACGCCGGCTTCGAAGAGGACCTGCAGGCCCACGCAGATTGCCAGGACGGGCCGTCCACCGGCGACGCGGCGGCCAATCATGCGGATGGCATCCACAGATTTGAGTTCTTTCATCACCGTCTCAAAAGCACCCACGCCCGGGACCAGCAGCCCGTCAGCGTTCAGCACGTCTTCAGGCTTGGCGCTGAGGACCACCTGGGCACCGGCACGTTCAAGGGCGCGAACGGCGGAACGAACGTTTCCCGAACCGTAGTCCAGCACGGTAACGGTGGGCTTACCCTCGGGCGACTCCGGCTTGACGGCGGCCGAAGCGTGGGTAACGGCGCCGTTCTTCAGAATTTGTCCACTCACAGCGCCCCCTTGGTTGACGGAATGCCCTCGACGCGAGGATCCGACTCAACTGCTGAGCGAAGAGCGCGCGCAAAGGCCTTGAACTGGGCTTCGACAATGTGGTGCGGATCGCGGCCAGCAAGGACATTCATGTGCAGGCAGATACCTGCGTGCAACGTGATTGCCTCAAACACGTGGCGTGTCAGCGAGCCCGTGAAGTGCCCCCCGATCAGGTGGTACTCCTGTCCCGCAGGTTCCCCTCCGTGCACCAGGTACGGGCGTCCGGAAACGTCCACGACGGCATGCGCCAGGGCCTCGTCCAAGGGAACCGTTGCTTCGCCGAAGCGGCGGATGCCGGCTTTGTTGCCCAAGGCCGTGCGCAAGACCTCACCAAAAGTAATGGCGACATCCTCCACCGTGTGATGGGCATCAATGTGGGTGTCCCCGGTGGCTTTGACGGTCATGTCAATCAGGGAGTGCTTGCACAACGCCGTCAGCATGTGGTCATAGAAGGGAACCGTGGTGCTGATATCCGAGACACCGGTGCCATCGAGGTTGATTTCCACCAGGACGGAGGATTCGCTGGTGGTGCGCTCCATGCGAGCAGTGCGGGCAGCGGACGGCGTGGCGCCGGTTTCGCTCATTGGGACGTCCTTATACACGAAGGGTGGGGTGGGTCTATTGACAAGTTTAGTTGGGCTGGGACGCCGGGCTGCCCAGGAGGGTTTCCAAGGCCTCAAGGAAGACCGTTGTTTCCTTCTCCGTTCCGGCAGTCACCCGCAAGTGTCCGGGAATTCCGACGTCGCGGATCAGGACACCCGCCTCCAGCAACCCCTGCCAAATGGCGTGCGGGTTCTCAAGACCGCCAAAGAACACATAATTGGAGTCCGAGGCCGAGGGCTTGAGTCCCATTCGAAGGAGTTCGGTCACAATGCGATCGCGTTGGACCTTGATGTCCTCGACGTCAGCCATGAGCGCTTCGCGGTGGTTGAGGGCTGCCAAAGCGGTGGCTTGCGTGACTGCTGAAAGGTGGTACGGCAGCCGGACGAGCCTAATGGCATCCGTAACCTCAGGTGCGGCGGCCATGTAACCCAAGCGGGCACCAGCCAGGGCAAAGGCTTTGCTCATGGTGCGTGAAACGATCAAGCGCTCCCGCCCGGGAAGCAGCGTCAGTGCGCTTGGTGTGTTGTCGTGCGCGAACTCGTGGTAGGCCTCGTCCACGATGACGATAGCTTGGCTCGCCTCGCCCGCCTCGTACACGGCTTCGACCACGTCCAAACCCAGTCCGGTGCCAGTGGGGTTGTTCGGAGAGCACAGGAAGACGATATTTGCGCCAGTCTCCTTCACTTGGGCAGCAGCAGAAGCTGCGTCCAGCCCATAGTCATCAGCACGAACGCCGCGGACATACTCGGTGTCGGTGCCACTGGCAAGCAACGGGTACATGGAATACGTGGGAGGGAAACCCAATGCCTTGCGCCCGGGGCCACCAAAGGCCTGCAAAATCTGTTGCAGGACCTCGTTGGAGCCGTTCGCGGCCCAGATGTTGTCCGCGGAAAGCCCGTGTCCGAGGTAATCCGCCAGGGATTCACGGAGTTCCGTGAATTCGCGGTCAGGATACCGGTTCAGGCCAGTAGCCGCGGCAGCAACGGCCTCGGTGATCGCCGCTTGCACATCTGCCGGCACGCCATGGGTGTTCTCGTTGACGTTGAGCAAAATCGGGACGTCAAGCTGCGGTGCGCCATACGGGCTCAGTCCACGCAGATTGGTCCGGAGGGGAAGTCGGTCAAGTCGCTCAAGCTGGTCACTCACCAAGACAGTTTAAGGTGCCAGTGCGACTGCGGAGTAACTGTGACGCCGGAGGCGCTTTTCGCGCACCCGGCCGACCGTTTAGTTGGCGGGAACGAAAAGCTGCTGGCCCGGCTGGATGCGTCCTCCGCGGAGGTCGTTCAACTGGATGATTTCCGCGATGACATCGCGGGGGTCGCGCTCAGGAGCGGCCGCACCGGCAATGCCCCACAGGGACTGCCCGGGCTGGACGGTAACCGTGACAGCAACGGGCGGCTGCAACTGGGCCCGCGTATCCGAGGCTTTGGCGGGAGAGTTGATGAAGCCGGCCAGGCTCAGCAGTGCGGCAAGGAGCAGCATGGCAGGGATGCCGAAGAAGACGATCCTGCCGCGCCGGGTAAGCCGGAGACGCGTAGGCGCCGGGGTGTTGCGGAATTCGTGGAACGTTGAGATTGCGGACATGAGCTGAGCCCTTCTGAGCGATTGCCTGCATCGGATGCCCGTTGCCGGCTGCCAATTCCTTGTGTTCGCTTGGATCAACGTCCGGATGTTCGAACACTTTCTTCGAACATCCGGCCGATGGTCCGCGTTTATAGAACACATATTCGAACCTTGCTATGACATTTTTAGCACTTATCAACGAACGGTGTCGAGACTCGCTAGAACGAATGTTTGATAAACGCCTGTGCCTGGCCTAGGTTTGAGTGAAGAAACAGGCACTGTTTCAGTGGAACAGGAGGGTCTGACATTTTTCAGACCCGACCATCCCCGGGCACACTTCGGATCGTGACCGGGCGGAACGGAAGGGCATTGGCGAACATGGCAGCGAAAGCCACCGGCGGCGGGGTACCCCTGCGGAGCCAGCAGCCTCAAAAGAGTCCCAAAAGCCTGACTGTCCGGCAGAAGAAAATACTGGAAACCATTCAGCGGTCCGTCAATGACAACGGGTATCCGCCGAGCATGCGCGAAATCGGGGACACCGTTGGTCTCGCAAGCCTGTCCAGCGTCACGCACCAGCTCTCGCAGTTGGAAAAGCTCGGCTACTTACGGAGGGATCCCAAGCGCCCCCGCGCCATGGAGGTCCTCATGCCTTTGACGCTTGATGGCGGGACGATTCCCGGCGTGGAAGCGGCCACCACACTGCGCAGCGCAGGTGGACTCGCCGTGACGGAATTGGCCAGTGCCAGCGACACCGCAATGGTGCCCTTGGTGGGAAGGATTGCAGCCGGCGGGCCAATCCTCGCCGACCAGACCATTGAGGACGTCCTGCCCTTGCCCCGGCAGTTGGTGGGCCACGGCGAACTGTTCATGTTGAAGGTCGCTGGCGACTCAATGATCGATGCCGCCATTTGTGATGGTGACTGGGTAGTTGTCCGGCGACAGAACGACGCCATCAACGGCGACATCGTCGCCGCCCTCCTGGACGACGAAGCCACAGTGAAAACCTTCCGCCAGCGCGACGGACACACATGGCTGCTGCCCCAGAACACGCAGTACGAACCGATTCTGGGAGACCAAGCCACCATTATGGGCAAGGTCGTCTCTGTCCTGCGTTCCCTCTAAGGCGTTCGCCTACGTTTTCTTTGTGCCCAGGCGTTCCAGAACGCCGCGCACCACGTTGCGATCCGTCGTCGCCCAAAACGGTGGCAATGCGGCGCGCAGGAACCCTCCGTACCGTTCGGTGGAAAGCCGTGAGTCCAGCACCGCCACCACACCTTTGTCGGCGGTAGAGCGAATAAGGCGCCCTGCGCCTTGCGCAAGGCGAATTGCCGCGTGGGTAGCCGACACCGCCATGAACCCGTTGCCCCCGGACTGCGCAACGGCCCGCGAGCGTGCAGTCATCAGCGGATCGTCGGGCCTCGGGAACGGAATGCGGTCGATCACCACAAGGCGGCATGAACCACCAGGGACGTCAACGCCTTGCCACAGGGACATCGTGCCGAAGAGGCAGGTGTCCGGTTCATCGGCAAATTGCTTTACCAACGCTGCCATGGTGGATTCGCCCTGGCAGAGGATGTCCACATCCAGCCGCGGGCGCATGGCGTCTGCGGCTTCCTCGGCCGCCCGCCGTGAGGAGAACAGGCACAAGGCTCCCCCGCCGGATGCACGGATGAGGTCTTCGAGCTCATCGAGGGCCTCGGCCGACGTACCGCGGCCGGGCTTAGGCAGGTGTTTGGCCACGTAGAGGACGCCCTGCTTGGGATAGTCAAAGGGTGATCCGACGTCCAAGCCGGTCCAGCTCGGCGCCCCGTCCCCGATCAGTCCGAGGCCGCCCGCTGCAGGCTCAAACGCCGATCCAATTGCCAGCGTCGCGGAAGTCAGCACCACTGTGTGCCCTGCAAATAGGCCTTCCCGCAGCCTCCCCGCCACGCTGAGTGGGGCGATGTTGATCAGTGCCGGCGATGTCTCATCCGGCTGGGAGTAACCCTGCTGGGGATCGAAGGTGCTGTTTCTGGAGAACCACACCACTTCACGGTTCTCCTTGGCGGCGAGCATCCTCTCGCACAGTTCCAGAATGAGCATGAGCCGGGAGCGCGCAAGCTGCCGACCGCCGTCGACCGCGTTTGAAGAGTCAGTCTTCGAATCCGACAACGCGGCGCGGGTGGCATCCCGCAGTTGGTCCAGGCAGTCAAGTTGTTCGTCGTTGAGCCCATTGGGCAGCAGACCGTTGGGGACTCCGGCAATAGCCATATCCAGCCGGTCCGCAGCAGCATTCAGGGCGTCAACGGTGATGGCCGTGTGTTTGCGGGCGCTCGAGGCGGCCGCATGGACCATCGCCACGGACAACTGGCCCGACACGGCCCCCGTGACCCGGTCCTGAAGCTCGTGAGCTTCGTCAACCACCACGACGTCATATTCAGGCAAGACCGCGAGTCCTTCAAACGCGCTCACGGCCAGCATGGCGTGGTTGGTGACTACGACGTCGGCTTCGGCGGCCCTGGCGTGTGCCAGCTCGCTGAAGCACTCCTCGGCAAGTGGGCACTTCTGTGCTCCCAAGCACTCCATTGACGTCACAGAGACCTGCCGCCAGGCACGATCCGTGACGCCGGGCATTAGTTCGTCCCGGTCCCCTGTGGGGGTCGTTTCGGCCCACTCGCGGAGCCGTACTACTTCCTTGCCCAATTGCGACGACGGGCCCCCAACGGCCGCTGCGAAATGCGGCACGCTGGTGTCCTCGCCAAGGGAAAACAGTTGGCCTTCCGACGGCTCCTCGCTGGGGAAGCCCCCTTCGAGCTTTTGCAGGCAGACATAATTTGCCCGACCCTTGACGAGAGCTACTTTCACGGGCCGTTCAAGGGCCGGGCTTATGGTCTCCAACAGCCGGGGCAGGTCCCGGCCCACAATTTGAGTCTGCAGGGCCAACGTAGCGGTGGACACGAGTGTCGGTTTGTCGCTGTCCATGGAATGCGCGATCAACGGAATCAGGTAAGCCAAGGACTTACCTGTCCCCGTTCCCGCTTGGACGAGCAAATGTTCACCGGACTCGATTGCCCTGGTGACTTGTTTTGCCATCTCGTGCTGGCCTGCACGGCTTTGACCGCCCATTCCAGCAACAGCTTTGTCCAACAGTTCGAGGGTGAACTTCTCCCCCACCGACTCGACGACGTCCGCCGCCACCTCCTCAACCATTGCTGACGAATGACTCCAGCTCGGCGGCCAATCCTTCACGGACCATGGCCACCACACGGGTTCCGCTTTCCTCGTGCTCGAGGCTCAGGATTTCCGAATCGGAGTTGTGCAGCTTGTTGATCATGTCACCGCGGTCGTACGGGATGAGCACCTCGAGGCGGACGCCCGGCCTGGGAATGGACCGGCTGATCTCTTCCAGGAGTTCCGGGATGCCTTGGCCTGTGCGGGTGGAGACCACTGCGTGCCGCGGCTCTTTCTGCTTCAGGCGTTCCACCACAAAAGGATCCGCGACGTCCACCTTGTTCAGGACGATGATTTCTGGAACCTTGCGGGCGTCCACCTCGGTGAAGACGGCACGTACTGCTGCGATCTGCCCCTCCGGGTCCGGGTGGGAGGCGTCCACGACGTGCAGGATCAGGTCTGCGTCTGCAACCTCTTCCAACGTGGAGCGGAAGGCTTCCACCAGCTGCGTAGGCAACGAGCGGACGAATCCGACGGTGTCAGCAAGGGTGTAGCCGATGCCATCCGGTGTCTGCGCCTTCCTGACCGTGGGGTCCAGGGTGGCGAACAGCGCGTTTTCCACCAGCACCCCGGCATCCGTCAGTCGGTTCAGGAGCGAAGACTTTCCGGCGTTGGTATAGCCAGCGATTGCAACTGAAGGTACGGCATTACGACGGCGGTTGGCCCGTTTGGTCTCGCGGGCCGGCTTCATCGCGGCGATCTCCCGACGCAACTTGGCCATGCGTGTACGGATCCTGCGGCGATCAAGTTCGATCTTTGTTTCACCGGGACCACGGGAACCCATGCCGGCTCCGGCGCCACCCACCTGGCCACCGGCCTGGCGGGACATGGAGTCACCCCAGCCACGGAGCCTCGGGAGCAGATACTCGAGTTGCGCGAGTTCAACCTGCGCCTTACCTTCACGGCTCTTTGCATGCTGCGCGAAGATATCCAGGATCAGCGTGGTCCTGTCCACCACCTTGACCTTGACAATGTCCTCAAGTCCGCGCCTCTGGGACGGGGAAAGCTCGGTGTCAACCACCACAGTATCGGCGCCAGTGGCGGACACGATGTCTTTGAGTTCCTGGGCCTTACCCGAGCCGAGGAACGTTCCCGGGTCCGGCTTGGTGCGGCGCTGAACCAGCCCGTCAAGGACCTCGGATCCGGCAGTCTCTGCCAAGGCCGCCAGTTCCCGAAGCGAATTCTCGGCGTCAGCCAAAGTGCCTTCTGTCCAAAGGCCGGCCAGGACAACGCGCTCCAGGCGCAGTTGCCTGTATTCAACTTCGGTGACATCTTCGAGTTCAGTGGAAAGGCCCGCGGTACGGCGGAGGGCACGGCGCTCGGCCAGGTCTTCCTGGTCGCCGTCGTAAATGCTGTGTTCGTGGTCAAGCGTGGAGATCGCTTGCGCCCTGCCGAAAACACCTTTGGCATCATTGTCATCGGATGCCACTGCGGGTACATCCTTGGAAAGAATCCGGTCAATGACGGCCTGGATTTGTTCAGGACTCATGTCCTGGGCGTCGGAATCGGATCCGGAGTGCTTCTGGGTGGTCATGGTCTCCTTAGACTGTTCGGCATATCCAGAATAGTGCTGTTTGGTGTCCAATGGGACGGTATTCGCGGTGGGCTGACGAGCTTCGGCCATAGAGGGCCTCCTGTGGTGCTGGGATCGAGCGTGTGGGTCCGCGGGAGGTCCTGTCCTGCTGGAGAATCCATTGCCACACCAGAAGCCATCAACCGAAAGACAGATGGCTGGAGCCCGCTGTCTTCGAGACAGTTGGGGTGGGACATGTTCTTCTGAGCATCCGCAACACCAATAACGGGAGATGCAGATTGTGCCGGACGGAACCTGCCTGGCGGAATGGCCATGCGCTGGGCTGATGTGCCAAGCGGGGCCTGCATCGCGGGCGGGTGCCTAGCCGATGTGTTGCATCGGCTCGGGCTGATTACTCAAAGATCAAGAACATGCCCCCAACGTTAGCACCCGGTGTCAAACCACTCCGACTGGTGGCAGTTTCCCAAGCCGCCGATAGCCAACTAATCTGGCAAATTATGGAGTCTGCACACTATTTCAGCGCCCAACCGGCCGGACCGTTCACCCGCAAGCCCCTCACTGTGGAGCTCGCGGGAGCTACCCGTCACGTGCAGACGTCATCGGGCATCTTCAGCCCCGACGGTGTGGACAAGGGTACCAAGGTACTTTTGGCCGAGGTTCCACCGCCTTCGCCCCGTGGCAACCTGCTGGATATTGGGTGTGGTTGGGGCCCTGTTGCCCTCACCATGGGGCTCATGGCACCCCTGGCAAAGGTCTACGCCGTGGATGTCAACGAGCGCTGCATCGCCCTGACCAACGAGAACGCGGCTGCCCTGGGCTTGGACAATGTGACAGCCAGCCACCCGCATGAAGTAGACCCCGGCGTCGAATTCGACACCATTTGGTCCAACCCGCCCATCCGCATCGGCAAGGACGAACTACATTCGCTTCTCCTGACATGGCTGCCCCGGCTGGCACCGGGCGGCAACGCATGGATGGTGGTCCAGAAGAACTTGGGCTCGGACTCACTTCAACGCTGGCTGGCCAACGAATTGGACAAGTCCTTCACGGTCTCCCGCGAAAGCACTTCAAAGTCCTTCAGGATCCTTCGGGTCAGGAAAGCGTCCCAGTAGCCACAATGACTGCCGGTCCGCTGAGCTCAACGTGTTCGCGGCCATCCTCACCGGGGAAGAACTTCACAACCACCACGCCACCGGGAACGTTGACATGCCAGGTATTGGGGGCGCTGCTGCCAGCCCAATGACGGATCGCGACGGCAGCGGCACACGCACCGGTGCCACACGACTGGGTTTCGCCTACTCCACGCTCGTGGACGCGCATGGTGATACTTCCCACGCCATCGTGGACCAGCGGTTCAGCGGGCACCACGAACTCGACATTGGTGCCATTGGCAGGCTTGGGATCCACTACCGGAGCGGTGAACAGTTTCGTGGCGGCGAGCTCACTGAGCTCAGCAAGCGCTACAACCGTGTGCGGGTTGCCCATGCTAACGGAGAGTCCGGGCCTTGCCACTTCCAGGCCGTCGGCGCTCACCAAGGCGTCCATGGCTTTACTTTGGGCTTCTGCCGGGAAGATGAACTCCCAAGGGCCCATATCCACGGCATAGCCGTCGGCCGTGCGCACAATCTTCTTAATGCCGCCACGCGTTCCAATGGTCAAGGACTCACCGGGTCCGAGCTCAACCAGGCCCTGGGCGAGGAGGAAATGCACGAAGACCCGGACACCGTTACCGCACATCTCCGACAACGATCCGTCGCCGTTACGGTAGTCCATAAACCATTCCGCGGAAGCATCCTGCTCCAGCAGTTCGCGGCCTTCAGGCAGGTAGCGGGATGGGACAGCGCGGATAAGGCCATCGCCACCTATCCCCCGATGCCTGTCGCACAGCTGTGCTACCTGCTCGGGAGAGATCTCGTGGACATCACCGGGATCAGCAATCAGGACGAAATCATTGCCCGTTCCATGCCCCTTGGAAAACGCCATTCCGGAAAGGCTGGCAGTGGGCGCGGAGGCACCGGCAGCGGCGGACTGCTGGGAGGGAACTGCGGCGGTTTGATCCATGGGACTAGGCTACCCGCCGGGCAGGTTCGGCCAGAAATTGCCGTATGCGGTACCAGCCCCGGCTAGGCCAGGGACACTGCCTTGGACACGAGCTCAGGATCCTGCCAATCGAGCCAGGCAATGCGGGGATCGGCCCTGAACCATGTCAATTGTCGACGCGCGAACTGCCTCGTGGCCACAATGGTCTCCTCGGCTGCTTGAGCGACACTGGCTTCAGCGTCGAGCACTTTGAGGAACTGGGCATAGCCTAAGGCGCGCGACGCCGTCTTGCCCCGCCGCAGGCCCGCTGCATCAAGCCGATCCACTTCCTGGAGCAGCCCCGCGTCCACCATCCGATGTACACGGAGTGCAAGCCGCTCCCGCAGAACTTCCCGGTCAACGGATAAACCAATCTGCACGGCTGGCTGGAAGTACTCGCGTTGGGGCATGAACGAGCTGAACGGGCGGCCCGTTATTCCATGGACCTCAAGCGCCCTGATCACTCGCCGGGCATCGCCAAGGCGGTCTGCCGAGACCGGATCCACCTTTTCAAGCCGGGCCCGCAACGGCCCCAGACCAAACGTTTCCCATTCGTCTTCAAGCTGTTTTCGCAAGACGGGGTCCGTGCCGGGGAACTCCAGGACATCCAGGGCTGCCCGCACGTACAGACCGGAGCCGCCCACCGTGATGGCCCGCTTGCCCCGTCCGTGGATGTCACTGATGACTTCGCGGCATTCCGCCTGGAAGTCCGCCACGCTGGCTTCCTCCGTGACGTCCTTTGTGTCCAGCAGATGGTGTGGCACGCCCTTGCGGTCCTCCACGGGGATCTTGGCCGTACCGATGTCCATACCCCGGTAGAACTGCAGGGCGTCAGCGTTGATGACCTCGCCATCGAGGGCCAGCGCCAACTCGACGCCCAGATCCGATTTACCGGACCCTGTTGGTCCGACGACGGCGATCACCGGCGGCGCGACATGTGTGGGATCCATTCGATCTCTCAAGCAAACGCAGTCAGGCGCCGCGAACAGGCAGCGACGGCATGCCCAGCGACACGCCCCGCTTGCCCGAGGCCGCACCCGGCGTGGGAACACCACAGGAATCTGCCTGGGAACGATCCCAGGCGTCACCCGCGCGTGAGCGCCGCAACGTGTAATCCCCTGGGCCGGCAGGATCAGCGACCAGGTGGAACGCAGCGGCCTCGGTGATGGTCACGGTGACGAAGTCCCCGGGCCGAGGGGTTTCTGCTCCGGCAGGTACTGAGAAATGAACGAGCCGCTGATCCTTGGACCGCCCCGACAAGCGGTGCGTTTCATCCGCTTTGCGGCCAGACTGTGCTGTCACCAGAATTTCCACCCGGCGACCCAGTTGCTTGGCGTTCTCCTCGGCGGCGATACGGTCCTGCAGAGCGGTCAGCCGTTCATAGCGCTCCTGGACCACTGCCTTGGGAAGCTGCTCGGGTAGCTCGGCCGCTGGCGTCCCAGGCCGTTTGGAGTACTGGAAGGTGAAGGCTGAGGCGAACCGGGACTTCTCCACGACGTCAAGCGTCGCCTGGAAATCTTCCTCGGTCTCGCCCGGGAAGCCAACAATGATGTCTGTAGTGATGGCAGCATCGGGGATACGATCACGAACCTTGTCCAGGATGCCCAGGAACTTGCTGGAGCGGTACGAGCGACGCATGTCCTTGAGGACCTTGTCCGAGCCCGACTGCAAGGGCATATGCAGCTGGGGCATCACGTTGGGGGTCTCGGCCATGGCATCAATGACGTCGTCCGTGAATGCCGCAGGGTGCGGACTGGTGAAGCGCACGCGCTCCAGGCCTTCAATTTCCCCACATGCACGCAGGAGCTTCGAGAAGGCCTGGCGGTCACCGAACTCCACGCCGTAAGAGTTGACGTTCTGGCCCAGCAACGTGACTTCCACCGCGCCGTCATCCACCAAGGCCTGTATTTCCGCCAGGATTTCCCCGGGACGACGGTCCTTCTCCTTGCCGCGAAGGGAGGGCACGATGCAGAACGTGCAGGTGTTGTTGCACCCTACTGAAATGGAGACCCAGCCCGAATAGACGGAGTCACGTTTGGTGGGAAGGGTGGAGGGGAAGACGTCCAGCGATTCGAGGATTTCGAGTTGGGCCTCGTTGTTGTGCCGTGCCCGCTTCAGCAAAGCCGGAAGCGCTCCCACGTTATGGGTGCCAAACACAGCGTCAACCCAAGGGGCCTTCTTGACGATGGTTTCCCGGTCCTTCTGGGCAAGGCAGCCGCCAACAGCAATCTGCATGCCGGGGTTGGCTGCCTTGACCTGCCGCAGCTGGCCCAGGTTTCCGTAGAGCTTGTTATCGGCATTCTCCCGAACGGCGCACGTATTGAAGACCACGATGTCCGCCACTTCGCCTTCCGCTGGCACGTAACCGGCGTCCTCAAGGAGGCCGGCCATGCGCTCGGAGTCGTGGACGTTCATCTGGCAACCGAACGTCCGGACCTGATACGTCCTCGGTTCCAACGGCGCAGGCGCATTCGTCACTTGGGCATCAGCATTGGCTGCCAATGCTGATGCTGAAGGCGTGGTTTCTGCTGAGGGGGAAGGAATGGTCAAACTCACTACTCAAGGGTACCGGCTTGGGCAAGTACCTCACCGACGATCCGAAAGGCCATGGAGGGCGCATAGCCTTTCCGGGCCAGCATTGATGCCAACCGGCGCGTGTACTTGTCACGTTCTGCGCGGTCCGAGAGATCGATGCCTGGCCTCAACTTACGCTCAACAAGCTCGCGGGCGGCGGTTTCCTCATCCTCATCGCTGAGCTGCGAGAGCGCTTCCTCGGCGTCATCCAACTCAATACCCTTCTCCGTCAGTTCACGGCGAAGAGCGCCCTTGGCCAATTTCCGGCTTTGGGACCGGCTGCGCACCCACATTCTGGCAAACTCGGCGTCATCAATGAGCTGGACTTCCTCGAAGCGGTCCAACACAGCCTCCGCAACGTCCTGGGGAACATTCCGTTCGGCCAGCTTGCGGGACAGTTGCAGCCGACTCCGTGGCGCCATCGTCAGTTGCCGCAGGACGATGGCGCGAGCCACGGATTCGGGATCAGGCTCCGGATCCCCGGAGACGGAAGACTCCGGGTCCGGCCCGGTTCTAGCCGTCAACGGCCTTCAGCTTCGGAGAATCTGCCTCCGGCTTCACACCCACGCCAAGCTTTTCCTTGATGAGGCGCTCGAGTTCCTGAGCCAGCTCCGGGTTGTCCCGCAGGAAGCGCCGTGAGTTTTCCATACCTTGGCCCAGCTGATCGCCGTCGTACGTGAACCACGAGCCGGACTTCTTGATGATGCCGTGCTCGACGCCCATGTCAATGATCCCTCCCTCACGGGAGATGCCCTGGCCGTAGATGATGTCGAATTCAGCAATTTTGAAGGGGGGCGCCATCTTGTTCTTGACGATCTTTGCCTTGGTTCGGTTACCGACGGAGTCGGCACCTTCCTTCAGCGTCTGAATGCGGCGGACGTCGATGCGGACTGACGCGTAGAACTTCAGGGCCTTACCACCGGTGGTGGTTTCCGGCGATCCAAAGAAGACACCGATCTTCTCACGCAACTGGTTGATGAAGATGGCGGTGGTCTTGGTCTGACTCAGGCGACCGGTGATCTTTCGCAGGGCCTGGCTCATGAGCCGCGCCTGGAGGCCGACGTGCGAATCGCCCATCTCGCCCTCAATTTCAGCACGCGGAACCAAGGCTGCCACAGAGTCAATGACAATGACGTCGAGGGAGCCGGAGCCTACCAGCATGTCCATGATTTCGAGAGCCTGCTCACCCGTGTCCGGCTGGGACACGAGCAGGGCGTCCGTGTCCACCCCAAGCTTGGCGGCGTAGTCGGGATCAAGGGCGTGCTCAGCGTCAATGAACGCCGCGATGCCACCGTTGCGCTGCGCATTTGCTACAGCGTGCAGGGCCACGGTGGTCTTACCAGAGGATTCCGGGCCGTAGATCTCAACGACGCGGCCACGGGGCAGGCCGCCAATGCCAAGGGCGACATCCAGCGCAATGGATCCGGTAGGAATGACTTCGATCGGGGCGCGGGTGTCATCACCCAAACGCATGATGGAGCCTTTGCCGAACTGCTTGTCGATCTGGGCAAGCGCTGCTTCGAGCGCCTTCTCACGATCCGGGGTTGCCGCCATGGTTCACACCTCTGATGCTTTCTCGCTGTGGAGTGGCCTGAATGGCCGCTTTCCTGTCATGTCAGACGCTATTACGGCTCCCTGACATTTTTTGAAGCCGACGTGGGCTATGTGGATAACCATGCCCTCCGATTGCCTTTGGAACGCGTCCTCCAGGATCAATTTTCCTCTCACAGGAGCATATCCCCATCCGAACAGATATTCGAACAATGGAGCGGCGTGTCACCGCCAGGGAGCTGGAAGTCCTCGGCTAAACGTGGCCGGGCTTAGCTGGCTGCAGGCTTGATATCCCTGCCTAGCCTGCGTTCCGGAGGGACATCCTGGACTTCGCACATTGCCAGCCAGACCTCGCGTGGCTGGTAGCCAGCAGCCAGCGCCTCCACGGCAGTCCGTCCTCCCACCCCGGCGAGCACCAGGGAATTGGCCAGGACCCGGGAATAGCCCGCCCCGAATTCATCGTCCATCAAACGCCAGAAGTCACTTGCCCTCACGGATAGAGTCTCTCACGGCCCCGGACTCTAGAATGGTTGCCATGAGCAATCCTCTCCAGAGCACGCCTCCTGCGGCCGTGCCAGGCGACGCCGTAGACGACGCCCTTCAGCAGGTGGAACACCAGCTGAGTCTGCTCTGGCGCCGCGCCCGTTCAATCTCGCACCAGTTGTCGCGCCAGGTCCACCCCGACATGGAGCCCGCTGCCTATGGGCTGCTGACAATCATCCGCCGCGAAGGCCCCATCCGCTTGACAGACCTCGCCTCGTGCATCGGAGTCGGCAAGCCCTCGGTGAGCCGCCAGATCGCATTCCTGGAGAGCATCGGCTTGGTCTACAAAGAAGCAGATCCACAGGACGGCAGGGCTCAATCGATTCGTCTGACGGAAAAAGGCGAAGAGAAGATGCATCAGGTCCAGGACGCCCGACGGCAGGTGTTCCGCGAGCGACTCGGTGAGTGGCCGCTGGAGGATGTCCAAACCCTGGCCGACTACATGGGCCGACTCAATGCCGTCTACGGCGAAAGTATCCTCAAGGACTCCACGCTGAAGGATCCGGAATCCGGGGACACCGCCGATCCCTCTGAAGACTGACGCCACTGCGAGGCCGGCTTTTGTCCACATAGCATCACGCACGCGAAAGGTCCCCAGCCACAGGCTGGGGACCTTTCTTGATAATAATTCCTGGTGTGACCCTTTACCGGGCTCCGGAGAGCATGCCCTGCGGGAAGTCGTCGGTAAGGTCAAGGTCGCGACCGTAGCGCTGGGAGAATTCCTGCGGAACGGTGTCCGGAACAGCTACGCCCTCCGCAACGGCCACGCGGTCGCTGACTTCGCGGAGCATGCTGGACAACGGGACGTCCAGGGCGGTGCAGATAGAGGACAGGAGCTCGGAAGAAGCCTCCTTTTGGCCGCGTTCAACCTCACTCAGGTATCCAAGTGAGACGCGGGCGCTGTGCGAGACCTCGCGGAGGGTACGGCCCTGACGCTGGCGGACATCGCGCAGTACATCACCGATTTCGTGGCGTAGTACAACCATTTTGCGCTCCTTCTGTTCGCTCTGTGCCTGATCAGCCAAGCCCACATCCTTCCAGCGGACAACGCCGTTTACGGATACGGGCTGCTTTACCATCTGTATCGCCTTGCTCCCTCGTTCATCCGGTTCGCTGGCTGGCGGACCGGTGTGGTTTCCTACATCCTAGGCGCCCCGGCTGTTCCGAAGCGACACAATGACACAACTATTGGCAATGAGTTTTTGTTCCCGGCTACTTTACGAACGGTAACCAACCCCTCCCAGTGCTTCAAGCAGACGCTCCAGCGCGGCCTCGCAGGCTTGTTGCCTGATACTCTGCCTGTCCCCCGAAAAGGTGAATTCAAACGCATTGCTGCCCATAAGGGTCGCGACGCCAACGAACACGGTTCCTACAGCTTTGCCGTCGTGGGGCTCCGGCCCAGCGACGCCGGTAGTGGAAATTCCGACGTCGGCCAAACAGGCCCGCCTGGCGCCCTCGGCCATGGCCGCAGCTACTCCCCCATCCACTGATCCAACAGCGGCAATGAGGTCGGTAGGAACGCCGAGCATGTTGGTTTTCACGGAATTCTGGTAAGCAATCACGCCGCCCTGCAGCATTCCGGACGCACCGGGCGTGTTGGCAAGGCTGGCCGCCACCATTCCTGCGGTCAGTGACTCGGCCGTAGCCACGGTAAGGCTCTTGCCGAGCGCCAGGGCGACTGCCGCCGTCGCCAGTTCTGACGCTTTGGCAGCGTCTGCGGGAAGGCTCATGCGCGGCGGCCAGCGGCACGAAGCCTGAGCGCCTGGACGACGTATTCCACTCCGGTCCACAGCGTGATGGCGAGGGCGGCCATCATGACCCAGAAGGCCACCATAACCAGCCACGGTGCGATCGCCTCGAGCGGCAGGATGTATAGGAAGATGGCCACCGTCTGGATGACTGTCTTCAGCTTTCCGCCGCGTGAAGCCGGCATGACTCCGTAGCGGATCACAAAGAACCGCAGTGCCGTGATGCCCCACTCACGGACCAGGATGAGGATAGTCACCCACCAGGGCAGTTCCCCGAGGATCGATAAGAGCACCAGGGCTGAACCGATGAGCAGCTTGTCCGCGATGGGGTCCGCGATCTTGCCGAAGTTGGTGATGAGGCCACGCGCGCGGGCGATGTCGCCGTCGAGCTTGTCCGTGTAGATCGCTACGGCGAAGGCCACAACGGCCGCCCATCGCCAAAGGCCGTGCTGGTTGTCATCGGCCACCATGAACCAGACAAAAAACGGAACCAGGACGATGCGGAGCATCGTGAGGATGTTGGGGAGGTTCCAGACGTCGGAGCTGCTGGAAGTGGCGTTGTCACCCTCGGCTGTAGTCACTCCTCTAGGCTACCGTCTCTGAAGCGACCGACTTTAGAGGCGACCGTCATTTGAAGCTACCGCCCGGTGAGGGACCACGCGTCCTCGCCGCCCTCATCCTCGTCATCCGGAGCGTCGGCGCCGTCGTAATACACAACAGCCTGCGTCCTGTTTTCGAGGTCCGCCGCCACGAGGTCTTCGGCATAACCGCCGACGGCGATATTTGAGTTCGCGTTATCGCTCAGGGCCGCCGTGTGTGCGTCGGGCGCGGCCGGCGATTCCTGCCCCTTCATGGCCGCCAGGACAGCTGCGAGGTCGTCGGGCTTGACCAGGACGTCGCGTGCCTTGGAACCCTCCGAGGGACCCACGACTCCGCGGGACTCAAGGAGGTCCATGAGGCGACCGGCCTTGGCGAAGCCCACACGGAGCTTGCGCTGGAGCATCGAGGTTGAACCGAACTGCGTGGTGACAACGAGTTCGGTGGCCTGCAACAGCACCTCGAGATCGTCCCCGATGTCGTCGTCGATCTGTTTCTTGGGGGCCTCGGCGGCGACGTCGTCCCGGTACACGGCCTGCAGCTGGCCTTTGACGTGTTCCACAACCTTATGGATTTCAGATTCGGTCACCCAGGCACCCTGGACACGCATCGCCTTGGACGCACCCATGGGCAGGAACAAGGCGTCACCTTGTCCGATGAGCTTCTCGGCGCCCGGCTGGTCGAGCACAACGCGGGAGTCCGTGACGGACGAGGTGGCGAATGCCATGCGGGAGGGCACGTTGGCTTTGATGAGGCCGGTGACGACGTCAACGGATGGTCGCTGCGTTGCCAGTACCAGGTGGATGCCGGCGGCACGGGCGAGCTGCGTGATGCGGACGATCGAATCTTCGACGTCGCGCGGGGCCACCATCATGAGGTCGGCGAGCTCGTCCACTATCACCAGCAAGTACGGATATGGCTTGATGATGCGCTTGGAATCAACCGGAGGCGTAACCTTGCCTGCCCTGACCGCCTTGTTGAAGTCGTCGATGTGCTTGTAGCCGTAGTTGGCGAGGTCGTCGTAGCGGGCGTCCATTTCACGGACCACCCACTGCAAGGCCTCGGCGGCTTTCTTGGGGTTAGTGATGATGGGCGTGATCAGGTGCGGGACGCCTTCGTAAGCGGTGAGTTCCACACGCTTGGGGTCCACCATGACCATCCGTACTTCGTCCGGAGTGGCGCGCATCAGAATCGAGGTGATCATGGAGTTCACGAAGCTCGACTTACCGGCACCGGTAGCACCAGCAACCAGCAAGTGGGGCATCTTGGCAAGGTTTGCCACGACGTAGCCGCCCTCGACGTCCTTGCCAACACCCATCACCATGGGGTGGTCCGTGCGCCGGGCGTTCTGGCTCCGCAGGACATCGCCCAGGGACACCGTTTCGCGGTCCGTGTTGGGGATCTCGATGCCGATGGCCGACTTGCCGGGAATCGGGCTCAGGATGCGGACATCGCTGGATGCCACCGCATACGAGATGTTCTTGGACAGCGCCGTTACGCGCTCCACCTTCGTGCCGGGAGACAGTTCGATTTCATAGCGTGTCACTGTTGGGCCGCGGCTGAAGCCGGTCACCGCGGCGTCGACGTTGAACTGCGTCAGCGTGTCTGTCAGGGCGGCCACGACGGCGTCGTTCGCTTCCGTGCGCTCCTTCGGTATGGAGCCGGGCGTGAGGAAGTCCGAGGCAGGCAGGGTATAAGTGACGTCCCCAGCCAAGGACAGCTGTTCAGTCCGCTGCGGGATCGGCGTGGGCGGCGGCGGAGGCGTAGCGGGCCTCGCCGGAACCTGCGCCACCGTGGGCGCAGTCATCTCCGGCGTAAGGACGGGAATTGCCTCTGTGGGGTTGTCGATTCCGGGGCTGGCGCCCAAACCCTGGGCGGCCTTGATCTTGCCGACCGCTATCTCCGCTTGGGTGGGGCGGCGTACGCCCGGCGGAACGCGGGGCACAGACGCCTTGGGGGTTTCGTCGTCGTCGACTATTGCGTGCTCAAAGGCCTCGTCACCGACGTAACCTTCCAAACCGGCGTCGGGATCCTCATCCTTGCCGAAGAAGCGCATCCGCTTCTTCTTAGGCTTTGCAACGGCCCCGTTTTCATAAAGGTAGCTGCGATCGTGGGCATCCTTGCCGGACTCGGCGTCCATGAGGTCCACGCCCATAAGATGCTCATAGGCGGAGCGGATCCGCGAAGGAATCGCCCCAAACGGCGTTGCGGTAACGATCAGCACCGACACGAAAGCCAGCACGCTGTACACGATCACAGGAACCGCGGCATGAATGGCAGCAAGCGGAGACGCTGCAAGGAAGCCCAGCATTCCACCCGCCCTGCGCAGCCCGTCGAAGCCATCAGCCACGGTGGGCTGTCCGCCAATGATGTGGGCCAGGCCGGAACCAGCGAAAGTCATGATCATGAAGCCGATGCCAACGCGGTTATTGCCGCGGCCATCCTGCGGTTTGCGGAAGAGGCGGAAAGCGCAGATGAAAAGCATGAAGGGCAAAACGAGCGATATCCAGCCGAAAGTGCCATTGACTACGCTGTAGACGGCATCTGGCAGCCACCCTGTCAGGCCCCACCAGGCGAAGGTGGCAATGGCGATGCCCAGCACGAGATTGAACAGGGCTGCACCGTCGCGGCGATCGGCGGGATCGAGGTCGCTGACGTCGTATCCGATCCGGCGGACTCCTGCGCCAACGACGTGGCCAATACCCTGCCAGGCACCTGCCAGCATGCGCAGGGGAAGTGGGGCATGGGGCTCGACGGCGGCCGACTGCTTGGTACGGGCAGTGCTGCCCCGACCGTTCCTGGGAGTGGAGGCGCTGCTTTTGGATGCAGCTGCGCCCCGGCCTGTGCCGCCGGATTTACTGCTGGAGCTGCCTCGTGGCGTGGAGGAAGTACGGGTCGCCATGGTTGCCACGCTACCCCAAGGGGGCCCGAAATCAGCGGATTTCCGGCCCCCAGGATGCATGTTGCCGGTGGACTACGCTTCCAGGACCACCGGGATGATCATGGGACGGCGGCGGAGCTTCCGGTTCACCCACGTTCCGATGATCCTGCGCACCACCTGCTGCAGCTGGTGGTTGGTGTGGTCGGCATGGTTGAGCACGGCTTCTTCCAATGCGGCGTTGATCTTGGGGATGATTTCGTCGAAGACGGAGTCGTCCTCCGCTACGCCACGTGCATGGATTTCCGGTCCGGAGACAATCTTGCCCGTGGTCCGGTTGATGACCGTGATGATGGAGATGAAGCCTTCGTCGCCCAGGATGCGCCGGTCCTTTAGGTCAGCGTCGGTGATTTCACCAACGCTGGAACCGTCCACATAAACAAAGCCGACCTCCACCTGGCCCACGATGTTTGCCTTGTGGTCCTTCAGGTCAATGACAGTGCCGTTGTCGCTGAGGATGATGCCATCGGAGGGCACACCGGATTCCTCCGCGATATTTCCGTTGGCAATCAGGTGCCGCGTTTCACCGTGAACAGGCATCGCATTGAGGGGCTCAAGGATGTTGTAGCAATACAGCAACTCACCGGCAGCTGCGTGCCCGGAAACGTGAACCTTGGCCGTTCCCTTGTGGATGACATCGGCGCCGAGCTTCAGCAAGCCGTTGATGATGCGGAACACTGCATTCTCGTTGCCTGGAATGAGGCTGGAGGCAAGGATCACGGTGTCGCCTTGGCCAACAACCACGCGGTGGTCGCCGTTGGCCATGCGTGACAATGCCGCCATGGGCTCGCCCTGGGAGCCCGTGGACATGAGGACCACCCGGTCATCGGGGAGGTTGTCAATGTTCTTGATATCCACCAGGATCCCGTTGGGTACGTCCAGGTACCCCAGTTTGGCCGCGATGGCCATGTTCCGAACCATCGAGCGGCCTACGAAGGCAACGTTGCGGCCGTGCTTGGCTGCGGCATCGAGAACCTGCTGGACACGGTGGACGTGGGAAGAGAAGGAAGCCACGATGATGCGCTTCTTCGCCTGTCCGAACAGTCGATCAAGGGTGGGTCCGATTTCCTTCTCGGCGGTGGTGAACCCCGGAACGTCGGCATTGGTGGAGTCGGCCATGAAGAGGTCCACGCCTTCTTCACCCAAGCGGGCGAAGTGACGGAGGTCGGTGATGCGGCCGTCCAAGGGCAGTTGGTCCATCTTGAAGTCGCCCGTGTGGAGGACGGTGCCACCTTCGGTGCGGATGAAGACTGCCAAGGCGTCCGGGATCGAGTGGTTCACAGCGACGAATTCGCACTCGAACGGGCCGAACTGTTCCACCTGGCCCTCGGTAACAGTCAGCGTGTACGGCTTGATCCGATGCTCCTGGAGCTTCGCCTCCACCAAAGCCAGCGTCAACTGCGAGCCGATCAGGGGGATATCGGCTTTGAGGCGCAGCAGATAGGGAACAGCACCGATGTGGTCTTCATGGCCGTGCGTGAGCACTACGCCAACAACATCCTGCAGCCGGTCCTCAATGTAAGAGAAATCGGGAAGGATCAAATCAACGCCCGGCTGCGTTTCCTCGGGAAAAAGTACGCCGCAGTCAACGATCAGCAACTTGCCGTCGATTTCGAAGACCGCCATGTTGCGGCCTATCTCCCCCAGTCCACCTAGCGGAACAATCCGCAGTGTGCCTTTCGGCAGTTTCGGCGGAGTAACCAGTCCAGGAAGGGCTGTTTGGGTCATATTGTGCTTCTTTCCGGCGGAACCGTCCTAGACGTTGAAGTCCATTCCGGCTTCCGCCAAATCCCCGCGGATGGTTTGGATCTCGGCCTCGTCCGGCTCCACGAGGGGCAAACGGACAACCGAGTTGGGCAGGACTCCCTGCCACTTGAGAATCTGCTTGGCGGCTACCGCGCCTTGGACCCGGGTCATGGTTGCACGCACCACGGGTTCCAGTTCAAAGTTGATGGCCCGCGCCTTGGCAAGGTCATTGGCATTCACGGCGTCAATGAGTTCACGGAAACGCCGGGTGGCGACGTGGGTGGTCACGCCTACGAGGCCTACGGCTCCGAGGGCCATCCACTGCAGGGTGAGGCCGTCATCGCCGGAGTAAAACACCAAATCAGTCTCCGCCATGACGCGGGTGGCCGCTGCGAAGTCCGCTTTGGCATCCTTGACGGCCACGATGTTCGGGTGCTTCGCAAGCCCGATCATGGTCTCGGGAGCGATGGCAATGGACGAGCGGCCCGGGATGTCATACAGCATGACCGGCAAGTCCGTGGAGGACGCGATCGTCTCAAAGTGTGCCCGAACGCCGGCCTGGCTGGGCTTGTTGTAATAAGGGGTGACAATCAGGAGGCCGTCGATGCCAATCTGGGCCGCGCGCTGGGAAAGATGCACCGAGTGCGCGGTGTCGTTGGTACCGGTTCCGGCGATGATGGCGGCTTTGCCACCCACGGCCTCTTTGACCGCGCGGAACATGCCGAGGTTTTCTTCGTCAGTAAGGGTTGAGGTCTCTCCAGTGGTACCGGTAACCACGAGTCCGTCGCAACCGTCCTGGACAAGCTTCTCGGCCAGTGCCGCAGCTTGGTCGTAGTCGACCTTGCCATCCTCGGTGAACGGGGTGACCATGGCGGTCAGCAGGGTACCAAGTGCGGGAATGTGGGCGCGGGAGTCAGACATAAGAAAAACGTTACCTTGTCACGGCCATGTTCCGGGAATGGGTTCCGCGTGATGGTCGTCATCGGGGTTGCCGACTACGCGTGCTTGGGCGCCCGAGCCGTACCCTCCGAGCAATACTGCGCCACTGCTTTTTCCTTCAGCTGTTCCGCCCAGGCAACCAAGCGCTGGGAAGCGCGAACGTAGTCGAAGAGCTCCCTTGGCGTGAGGGCTTCAAGGTCGGTTTCAGCCAAACGCCGCGCAAGCTCAGCACCTGGCGCCTGCTCGACCAGGACCGTGCCCTCGCGCTGCCACTGGACGTCCTCCGGCGGTTCACCTGCCACGAGTTGCCTGAAAAGGAAATCGACCACACCCGGGCTCATCGCCTTCATGGGTCCGGCGAGGCCTTCCGGCGGCTTTGGAGCATCGTTCATGCAGCCATGCTATTCGAACATATATTCGAAGACAAGGCCTGTGAGCCAGCACCGCGCGTCCTACATACTGGTTCCATGCGGGTGACGACTGTTTTGGTTGAGGGCGAAAGTGACCGGCTTGCGGTGGAAACACTGGCCGTTCGCCTTGGCCATGACCTGATGGCTGAGCGCGTCTCGGTGGCGCCGATGGGAGGGGCAACCAACATCGTCCGGTTCCTGGACCGCTTCGGCCCGAACGGCTCGGACCACCGGATACTCGGACTTTGTGATGCAGGCGAAGCACATGGCATTGCCCGCGCACTCAGCCGGGCAGGCATAGGGTCCGGTTCCTTGTCTGAGAACGGCTTCCACGTTTGCCATGCGGACCTGGAGGACGAACTCATCCGCTGCCTTGGGATCGATGCCGTGCTCAACGTGATTGCGGCCCAAGGAGAGCTTGCCTCATTCCGACTCCTCCAACGGCAGCCCTCACTACGCGATAAGCCGACATCGGCGCAACTGCGCCGGTTCTTCGGGGGACGCAGTGGTAACAAAATCCGCTACGCATCCCTGCTCGTCGACGCACTGCCGGCAGGACAGGCACCCCCGCCGCTCGGTCGCCTCATTGAATCACTTCCGCTATGAGGCATCCGTCCGCGAAGGCTGCTTGCAGTCCGCTTCACAGCCGGACTAAAGCAGCTTGTGAGACGATCGCAGCATGACTTCGCAAGAGACGGCGCCAGCCCGGAAGGTGCCCCGGGGAGGCAAAGTCTCCACCCGCCTTACGGGCATAGATGCCGCCCGCGGCCTGGCCTTGCTGGGAATGATGGCCACCCATCTGATGCCGACGTTCGGCCCCTCCCCCCAATGGGAACCTACCTGGGTGGGACTGGTTTTCTCGGGCAGGTCCGCTGCACTGTTCGCAGTCCTGGCGGGAATTGGATTGGCACTCACCACCGGGAAACAAGAGCCGCGCCACGGCATGGACCTCTGGGCAGCGAGAAGCGGTGTTGCGATGCGTGCCTTGGTGATTGCCGTCGTCGGCCTTGCGCTTGGAGGCCTGGACGTCAACATAGCGATCATCCTGGTGCACTACGCCGTCTTGTTCGTGTGCATCCTGCCCTTCCTGGGGTTGCGGTTGAAAGCCCTCTTGGTGTGGGCGCTCGGCTGGATATTGGTGGCTCCCCTGCTGGCCTACCTCGTCCGGCCCTGGCTGCTCGACGCGAACCCGCCCTTGCAGTTGGGACACAACCCGAACACCGAGGACCTTCAAACGCCGGGACGCCTCATCGCCGACTTGTTCTTCACGGGGTACTACCCCGTGTTCCAGTGGATCGCTTACCTGCTGATCGGACTGGCGATCGGCCGTTTGGCGCTCACGACGCCGAAGATCCAGTTGCTGCTGTTCACCGGTGGATCCGCCGTGGCGGCGTTGGCAAAAATCCTGGGAACCCTGGCCATGGAGTTATGGGGCGGCCGCGCCGCACTGGAAGCACTGCCCGGAACGCGGGGATACCCACTGGAAAGCATGCTCCAGGTAAACCTCACCGGGTTGCAGCAGGTGGATTCGTGGTGGTGGCTGGCAAGCGCGGCACCACATGCCGGCACCACCCTGGACCTGCTTCATACCGGCGGCGTGGCTGCCGCCGTCGTGGGTTTGTTCCTGATGCTCGGCACCCTGGCCGAACGCATCAAAGTCAACTTCCTCATATTCCTCAGTGGTCCGGGCGCCATGACCCTCACGTTGTATTCAACCCACGCGTGGGTGGTATCCGGTTTCCACAACAAACCACTGCCGGCCGGGTGGACTGACGAAGGAATGTATTGGACGCAGGCCCTTGCTGCAGTAGGCATCGGCGTGTGCTTTGCCCTCTTCCGGCGGCGGGGTCCACTGGAGTGGGTGGCCCACCAGGCGTCGAGGCTGGGCAGCTACCGCCCGGCAGCCGTGGGCTGAGAGCGGAAGAGCTTCACGGCGTCGCGCATTGAAGCGCGGGCACGTTTGCGATCGCCGGAGGCGTCGTAGGCGCAGCTCAAACGGAACCAGGAACGCCAATCCCCGGGTGCTGCCTCGGCCTCCGCCCGGTACTTTTCGAACTCGGCGTCAGCGGCAGCACGGACAATCCGACCACCGGGCGTGCGCGGCAAGGTGTCCACCGGCAGGCCACCCTCGGCCTCCAGAACCTTGGCCATCTGTTCGGTACGTGCCCCAAACAACAGCTCGCGAATGAGTGCCCAAGCGCCAATCACAGGCAGGACAAGGTAGGCGGCGCCGATGCCCTTCGCCACCAGGTTGGGATCACCAAGCAACAGGATGGATCGCTGGAGGGACACCACCAGATACAGCACCAACAGCAAGGTGATGGCACCAACCCAGATCTTGGTGCGGTTTTTCTTCACTGCAGCCCACAGAGATCCCATGGCCCTAAAGCCCCAGGTCCAGGTAGCCGTCCAGGCCCACAGTCAGGCCGGGATGGTCCGCGACTTTGCGCAGCCCGAGCAGGACACCAGGCATGAATGAGGCCCGGTCGAAGGAGTCATGGCGCAGCGTCAGCTGTTCTCCGGGACCACCAAAGAGCACCTCCTGGTGCGCAACCAGCCCTCGGAGACGCACGCTGTGGACGCGTACACCCTCAACATCGCAGCCCCGGGCTCCGTCCAAGGACGTTTGCGTGGCGTCAGGACTTGCAGGCACCCCCGCTTCCTGGCGAGCCTCCGCAATCAACTGCGCAGTGCGGACGGCCGTGCCCGAAGGTGCGTCCACTTTGTTCGGGTGGTGAAGTTCGATGATCTCCACAGACTCGAAATACTGTGAAGCCTTGGCCGCGAAGGCGGATGCCAGCACGGATCCGAGGGCAAAGTTCGGGGCGATAAGGACGCCGGTTTCCGGATTCTGTTCCAGGAGCGCGCGCAAGGATTCAAGGCGCTGCGCATCCCACCCGGTTGTTCCGACCACAGCATGGATGCCGTGCTCGACGGCGAAGCGCACGTTGGTCTCGGTGGTGTCCGGAACAGTCAAGTCCACAACGTACTTGGCACCTGTGTCCAGCAATGCCTGCAGGGAATCGCCGCGACCAAGAGCCGCCACCAGCTTCATATCGTCGGCTGCTTCAACAGCCTTTACGGCTTCAATTCCCATGCGCCCGTAAGCGCCCAGCACTGCAACAGCAAGTTGTTCGGTCATGCCTTTAACCCTACCGCCGGGCCGGGTACCGGCAGGAACCGTGACTCCGCGCCTACTCCCCCGGGCCGTTCCCGTCTACTCCCCCGCCCCGACCCATTCCACTGTGCCGTCGCTGAAGAACTGTTCCTTCCAGATGGGCACCTGGGCTTTGACGCGGTCCACGAGTTCGGCACAAACGGCAAACGCCTGACCCCGGTGGGCGGCCGCTACGGCACACACCAGCGCGGGATCCCCGATCTCCAGCATCCCGATCCTGTGTGCGGCCCAGATCCTGACTGGTTGCTGCGCTTCACCTGAGTGCTCAGCCACCAGCTCCGCAACCACGTCCGACATGATCCGGTGCGCTGTGGGGTGGGCGCTGTAACTGAGGCGGTCCACGGGCTTGCCGGAATCGTGGTTGCGTACGACGCCGCTGAAGCTGACCACCGCACCGGCGGTGTCAGACTCGACTGCCGCAATTGCCTGCTCCACGGAGATGGGCTCGGCGCTAAGGACAGCGCTAACAACTTCGAAGTCTGTTTCAGTGCCCATGGCTTCCTTCCAATTGATCGACGAGGTGCCCGATCACCGGATCCAGGACAGCCAAGCCATCCATGACGCCCTTCGGGGAACCGGGCAAGTTAATGATGAAGGTCTTTCCTGCTGCTCCGGCATGGCCGCGGCTCAGCATGGCCATGGGTGTCTTTGCGGCGCCAGCCCGGCGAATGCCCTCCATAATGCCCGGGATCTCACGGTCCAGCAGGGGCAATGTTACTTCCGGCGTCCTGTCATCCGCGCTCAGGCCCGTTCCGCCACTGGTGATGACGACGGCGGGCTGCTGCGTCAGGAGCGCCCTCAAAGCAGCGCCAACGGGCTCGCCATCGGGCACCACCATGGTGGGGAAGGCGTCAAAGCCGTGTTCCTTCAGCCAATCCAGGATGACGGGGCCGGTTTCGTCCGCGTAGATTCCCGCTGCCGCACGGGTGGAAGCGATAACGACGCCGGCCTTCCGCGGCCCGTGGGCGTTTGGTTCGCACGCACTCATGCTTGGGCTCCTTCCGGCGCCGCGCTGCCCTGGTTCCAGGCAGTGTGTTTCCAATCCCCGCTCTTACCACCGCTCTTGGCCAGCACCTGGATGTCTGTCAGTACTGCGTGCTTGTCCACGGCCTTGATCATGTCGTAGACGCTCAGGGCCGCTACGGACGCAGCGGTGAGCGCTTCCATTTCGACGCCGGTGACACCACGCGTCTTCACCGTAGCTAGTACTTCGATCGAGTCGGTTCCCAGCTTGAAATCCACGGTGACCTTGGAAATGGGCAACGGGTGGCACAAAGGGATCAGTTCGGGTGTTTTCTTAGCGGCCATAATCCCAGCCACCCGCGCCACGGCGAGCGCGTCGCCCTTGGGGAGTTCGCCGGCGCCGAGGAGAGACAGGACTTCGGCAGTGCTGCGCACAGTGGCGGTGGCAGTGGCCTCACGGGTGGTAATTGCTTTCTCGGAGACGTCCACCATTTGGGCAGTGCCGTCTTGCCGGAGATGGGTCAGCCCGCCTGCGCTGCCGGAAGTGTTCGTGGGAGTTTCATTCACAGCATCCATACTTCCACTTCACTTCCCTCCGCGAGTTCCGTGACGTCGCTGGGGATCTGCACCAGGGCGTTCGAGCGCGCCAAGGCGTGCACGAGGTGGCTTCCGGCACCACCCTCCATCCGGACAGAGCCGTCGGGCAACAGGGTGCCACGGCGGACTTGATGCTTCCCTTCGGGTGAGCGCAGGGGTTCAGCCAAGCGCGCCCTCTGTACGGGCCGAGGTGCAGGGACGCCGTGGATCACCGAAAGCGCGGGTCGCAGGAACATTTCGAAGGAGACGAGGCAGCTGACAGGGTTGCCGGGAAAGCCGAGGAACGGAACACCTTCAAAGCGGCCTATTCCTTGAGGGCCTCCGGGCTGCATGGCCACCGGCAGGAAATCCACGTGCTGGTCCGCCATGGCTTGGCGGACTACCTCGTAGGCACCTTTGCTGACGCCGCCGGTGGTCACGATCAGGTCCACACCGTGTTTGCCGTCCTCACTTCCCACGTGGCTGTGAAGTACTGCGAGCAAACGGGCGGGATCGTCATCGGAGATTCCGCTTCTCACTACGTTGAGGCCCGCTTGACGCATGGATGCTTCCAGGAGCGTGCCGTTGGAGTCATAGATCTTGCCGGGTGCCAGGTTCTGGCCCGGTGCGAGGACTTCATCGCCCGTGGTGACCAGCAGGACGCGCCATGGCTTGCGGACTTCGACGGCGGTCAGCCCCAGCGCCGCCAACAAGCCGAGCTGCGCTGGCCCCAAATATGTCCCCGCGGGCAGGGCCAGGTCACCTTCCTTGATGTCGCTGCCGGCGTTGCGGACGTAAGTGCCGGGAGTAGTCGCGGGGACTTCAACCTCAACGTCCGTGGCCTCAGGATTTGGGAACGTGCTGGGAACCGCAAGCTCAATGGGAACAACGGCGTCGGCACCCTCTGGAATCATGGCACCGGTCATGATGGGCACGGCGAAGCCGGGCTTCAACGCGTCCGGAGCCGCCCCCGCCGGAACAGGTGCCGCCACACGTAGCTTCGCACCGCCGTCGGGAATGTCAGTGGAGTTGACGGCAAAGCCGTCCATTTGGGAGTTGGCAAACGGCGGCAGGGAAAGTGGCGCGAGGAGGTCGACGGCGAGCACCTTGCCCAACGCTTCCAGCAGCGGCAGCTGTTCAGTCGCCATGGTCGCGGCCGGACGGCTCAGTAGCTCCACTACGGCGTCGCGGTGGGCGGCAACGGATCTGGGCAAGGACATCCTCCTGTGTGGTCACGCTGTGTGGTCTGGAGATTATCCGGACGTACCCAGAGTAGGGCCTTAAGTGACCTTCACATTGATGGTGTGGTAGCCGGTGGCGCCGTCGGGAGCCACCGGGGCCCGGTCTTCGGTCTGTGGTTTGCCCGAAGAGTCAGTTGCACGCACTTGGACTTCATAGTCGCCGGGTGTGAGATCAAGGCCGAGCTGCCACTGGTACCAAGTGTCCGTGGATATTCCTGGTGCGAGCATCGCCTGCTTCCAAGGACCACGGTTGACGCGGAGTTCCACGTGGTCCACGCCACGATGCTGGGCCCAGGCCACACCTCCGAACTGAACTTTCCCCGCTTTCACCGTCCGGCCACTGCGCGGAACATCGATACGGGATTGCGTCTTGATGGGGCCATGGTCACTCCAGCCGCGGGGAGTCCAGTACGCGGTGTCGTCGGCAAAACGGGTGACCTTGAGTTCGGTGAGCCATTTTGTTGCTGAGACGAAGCCGTAAAGGCCCGGCACGATCATCCGCACTGGGAATCCATGTTCCAAGGGCAATGGCTCGCCATTCATCCCGACAGCCAGGAGGGCATCGCGGTCATCTGTGAGCGCTTCCAGGGGCGTACTTGCTGTCCATCCGTCATTGCTGGTGGACAGCACCATGTCCGCCCCGGGCTTGGGGCCCGCCATGGCCAGGAGCTCGCGCACAGGCCAGCCGAGCCAGAGTGCATTTCCGATGAGTTCGCCGCCGACTCCATTGGACACGCACGCGATAGTGATGTGCCGTTCCGTCATGGGCTTGGTGAGGAGCGTCGCGAAGTCGAGTTCGATCTCGCGGTCCACCATTCCGGTCACTTTCAATTTCCATGCCGGAGGGTCGATGGCCGGCACCGTCAAAGCAGTGTCGATCCGGTAGAAGTCGGTGTTGGGGGTGACCAAAGGGCTGATGCCTTCCAGTGGCAGCGATGCGCCGGCCGGAATGGCCTGCTGCGAGGTTGCTGGCTCCGGAAGCGTCAACGCGCCTCGAAAACCTGATGCCACGGCTGTCGCCCGCGTCAGGACAGCGGTGACCGCTCCACCGACTGCCGCCGCGAGCGAGGTGACCGCGAGCGCGTTCAGGAAGCTCCGCCTTGCGAGAGGGGCAGTTTCGGGCAGTAGTGGCGGTGTTCCGGGCGGTACCCAGGTGCCCAGCCGGCGAATCAGCATGCGGAGCAGCAGCATGGTGACGACGGCGGCCACGATGGGGGCGATGGCGGCCTGCGGTGTTGTTTGGGCCCGGGTCAGGACGGCGGTCAGGCCGGCAGCACCGGCCAGGCCCGCGAGGACAAGTCCGAGTCCTGTTTGCCGGCGCTCCAGGAACCCTGCCAGGGCGGCCAGGACCCCGGCCACAATCACGATGGTAGCGACCAGTACGATCTTGTCCGCAGTTCCGAAGAGCTGCACGGCGAGATCCTTCACTCCGGGAGGCACGGAATCGATAACTGCACCGCCCAGTGCGGTCACTGGAGAGACGAGGGGACTGAGGAAGCCCGCGCTCAGCTCGCCTGCGGCAATGCCCGCTGCTCCGGCGCCCAATCCGGCAACCGCTGCCCAGAATCCAGGCCTTCTCATGCTGCGCCTCCTTGGCGATCCGCGGCAGAAGCAGGCTTATGGGCTCCATGGCCTTCCGGAGGGGAACCTGCGCCTTCCTGAGGGGAAACTGCCGGAAGGGAGCCCGCAGGAAGCGACAGCGCAAAGCGGCACCCGCCGTCGACGTTTTCCACGGTCACATCTCCCCCGTGCGCTTTTACGATGCCTGCCACCATGCTCAGTCCGATTCCTGCCCCGCTGTAGCTTCCCTGCGGTCCCGCGGAACTGCCTCTCGAGGGGTCCTTCTGCCACCCGGTTTCGAACAGATGGGGCAGGTCCTCCGCGGGGATGCCCCCGCAATGGTCTTGCACGGCGACCACGGTGTTTCCGTTGTTTCTTCCAACGCTGATAAGTACGTCGGTATCCGGCTTGCTGTAAATGATCGCGTTGAGGAGGACGTTCCGGAGAGCCCGGGCCACGCTGGGTCCGTCGGCTACTGCCATGCATTCGCGGTCTCCGCCGCCGGTGAGCGTGATGCCGCGTTGCGCTGCAAGCGGCGCCAGGTCCGACAGCGCATCACTGACAAGGTCATAGACATCCAGTGGTTCGGCGCGCAAGCGCAGGCTTCCGGCCTGGATCTTGGACAGCTCCAGGAGATCGTTGACCATGGCAGTCATTTGCTCCGTCTGCCCGATGATTTTCCGGTAGTACTCCGGGATATCGGCGACCATGCCGTCCTCGAGGGCTTCGGTCATGGCACGCATGCTGGCCAGCGGAGTGCGGAGGTCGTGGGAAATCCACGATACGAGTTCGCGCCGCGCAGTTTCAATGGCTGCCTCCCGTTCGCGCGATTCCGCCAGGTTGCGGCTGCTGGCTTCCAGTTCCTGGGCCAGCTCCGCGAGTTCAGAGGTCATCGCAGGCCCGGCCCGCATTCCATCGGTACTGCTATGGTCCAGCGTTTCGCCCCGACCGAGCCTTCTGGCCGCTCCCACAAGGCGCGCCGCATTCCGGGACACGCCGGCTCCAAGCACGAGCGAGAGGGCCACTGCTACAGCCGACGCCGTCGCCAGGATGTACCACATGACCTCAAGGTCCCTGGCAGAAATGAACATGGCATTGAAAGCGCTGACCATGCCTGCCACGAGGACTGCCACTGTAGCCACTACAACCAGGCAGATCTGGGCCAGCACCGAGGCACGGCGAAGGACACGCAGCAGCCCCAGCGTGATGGCACCGATGATCACTGCCCACAAGAACACCCAGGCAAGGATGGTCGCCAGCTCAGTGCCCTGCATGGCCATCCCCTTTGGCATCGAACCTGTAGCCAACGCCCCAAACGGTCTTGAGCAGCTCTGGTTTGGTGGGATTGTCCTCGATCTTCTCGCGGAGGCGACGCACATGGACTGTCACTGTGGAAAGGTCGCCAAAGTCCCAGCCCCAGACTGCCTTGATGAGTTCTTCGCGGCTGAAGACCTGGTTTGGCCTGCGCAGCAAGAAGGCCAGCAGATCGAACTCGCGCACCGTCAACGTCAGCGGGGTTCCCAGATGAGTGACGGTCCGGGATGCGGGATCAAGTTCAAAGCCTGCCAGTTCCACCGGTGGTTCAGGGGAGAATTCCTTGACGCTGCGGCGCAGCACGGATTTGACGCGAAGGACAAGCTCCCGCGGCGAAAACGGCTTGGTAACATAATCGTCCGCGCCCATCTCCAAACCCAGGATCCGGTCATCTTCGGTTCCCAAGGCAGTGACCATAATGACCGGCACGCTCATGCTTTGCCTGAGCCGCCGGCACACTTCCACTCCGTCCAGTCCGGGCAGCATGCGGTCCAGGATCACCAGGTCAGGGTGGCGCGTTGCGGCTAGTTTAAGCGCCGTGAAGCCGTCGCCTGCCACGTCCACCTGGAATCCGGCCCGCAGGAGATAGTCGCGAACAACATCAGCGATGGTCTGCTCGTCTTCGACGAGAAGAATGCGGCGATTACCGGGCTCTGCCGCTGATGATGCCGATTGCGTGGTCACGCTTTCAGCATAGGTACCGCGGCGCTGCCCGGCACCGGATCCAGGCCTCTTCCGGGCCAATGTCCGCATTCCGTAAGAACTGACCGCAGCAAGGCATCTCCCTGGGGCAGGTCCTGGGCACGTCCGGGGCACCTCAACCAGGCGTCCGATGGGTGAAACGGAATGTAGCCGGTATCACTGTTCAAGCCAGTGTGGCGTAGCCTGAATTTATGAGTGTTCAGCTAGGCATGCCTGTGCCTCTTTCGGGCAGCGCTGCGGGCAGCGGCCCGGTTCCGCCGCCGCGTCCGGCTGGCACGCCCACGGGCCTGTGGGACCGCTACGGACGCCGGGCGACTGATATGCGCCTATCCCTGACGGATAAGTGCAATCTGCGCTGTACTTATTGCATGCCTGCGGAAGGGCTGGAATGGCTCTCCAAGCAGGCAGTGATGACCAAAGACGAGATCATCCGGATTGTGCGCGTAGGCGTTAACGCCTTGGGTGTGCGGGAACTGCGCCTCACCGGCGGTGAGCCTTTGGTCCGGGCGGACCTGGTGGACGTCATAGCAGGCATCCGCAACGAGCACCCCGAACTTCCCATTTCGATGACCACCAACGGCGTTGGCTTGGACAAGAAAGCTGCTGCCCTCAAGGCCGCGGGTCTTACCCGGATCAATGTCTCCCTTGATTCGCTTCACGAAGAAACCTTCGCCAAGCTCACGCGCCGGCCTTTCCTGGACCGCGTCCTTGCCGGTGTTGACGCTGCCTGGGCTGCGGGCCTTGGTCCGGTCAAGTTGAATGCCGTGCTGATGAGGGGCATCAACGATGCCGAGTCTCCGGACCTTCTCGCTTGGGCCTTGGGCCGCGGCTACGAACTCCGTTTCATCGAACAGATGCCACTCGACGCCGACCACGGTTGGACCCGGCGCAATATGATCACTGCGGCCGAAATCCGCGAACTCCTGTCCAAGGATTTCGTCCTCAGCCGGGATCCGCGCGAACGCGACGGCGCCCCAGCCGAACGCTTTGAAGTACGACGCCGGGACCTGGCAACCAGCCAAGCCACAGGGCCGGTCCTCGGTACTGTAGGGATCATCGCCTCGGTCACCGAACCGTTCTGTTCAGACTGCCGGCGCACCCGCATCACAGCCGAGGGCAAGATCATGAGCTGCCTGTTCTCCCGGGAGGAATTCGATCTCCTCGGGCTCCTTCGGGACGGCGCTACGGATAACGAGCTTGCCCAACGCTGGCAGGACGCCATGTGGGTCAAACCCAAGGCCCACGGAATGGACCACACCGGCCTCGGCGCACCGGACTTCGTGCAGCCGGACCGCAGCATGAGCGCAATCGGAGGCTGAACCCTTGCTTGTACGTTACTTCGCTGCCGCACGCGCGGCCGCAGGAGTCGAAGAGGAGATCCACCCGCTTCCGGAAGGAACCAGCCTGGAGGCCCTGCTGGAAGCTGCCCTCGCCGTCGAACGTCCAATGCCCCCGGAGGGAACGCCAACGCTCGCCCGCATTGTTGCCCGCAGCAGCTTCCTCAGGAACGAGGTAGCGGTTCGCGATCCCTCTGTCCCACTGGGTGCGGAGGACGTCATCGACGTCCTCCCTCCATTCGCAGGCGGCTAAACGGCAGAGTCAACAAACCCGGATTCACCGGCCGCGGCGCTTCCGAATGCCAACGCCAGGACGCCGGCACGGCTGTGCATTCCGGTTTTCGCGAAGATGCCCTTGAAATGGTCCTGTGCCGTTAGTGGCGAAATTCCCATCCGGTTGGCGAGGGACTCGTTCTCCAGGCCTGCCGCCAGCAGGGCCAACGCCTGCCTTTCGCGCGCCGTCAATCCGTAAGCCCGAACGAACACACCAAGGCGGGCTGCGGGCAGGCACTCCTGGATAGTGACAGCGATGGCCGGAGTATTTGGCGATTCAGTGGGGCTGTCCATCCGCGCGGCCCGCAACGAGGCCCACTGACCGCCACCGACGTGAATTCGGGCTGCGGACGCTCGATTGTCTATCTGTGCTTCCTTGGCCAACAGCTGCGCCACGACGTTGTATACCTCTGCCGGGATCCCGGCATGTGGACGGGGTGCCCGCTGTAGAAGGGACAACCAGTCGCTTGCGCTGCTTGTCTGTCCGAGGACCCGCATGTCTTCGTCCATCACCAGGACAGCTTGGGCGGGCATGGCCCCTTTCGGCCCAACAGGAGCTGCGGCGAATTGCTGCGCCCGGCTGCGGCGCAGTCCAAGGGTCATCGCCGGCGCGAGCGAAACAAGGAATTCGAGTTCCTCCACGCTGAATGCAGGATCTGTGGCTTCCCGCCAGAGATCGAGCCATGACCAGATGCCGTGCTGGTCCGCGAATGCCAGTGACGCGATGTCTCCCACTCCGTATCCGCGCAGGATGGTGTCCCAGAGCGGGTGTCGGGCAGGATCTCCAGCAGTGGCAGCAAAGAGTGAGGCGGCCGGCCGCGCGGCTTCGGACAGGACTGTCCAGCGGTTTATTCGGCTGGCATATCTGGCCTTGATGACCAGTGGCACCTCGTTGGGGCACGGCACTGCCGCCATGGGCGCAACACCGGTTGCCGACTCGGGATCCGTCAACGGCCAAACGAAAGCGCTGAAACCCACCACGTGCCGGATCTCCGCCAAAGCCGCCTCGCGAAGGGCATGGTCATCCCCCGCTGCGAGAAACAGGTCCTCAATCCGTTCCCGTGTTCGGTAGGTTGCCCACGAGCTGGCCATGGAGCAAGTATGCGCCGCCGCCGGCAGTTCCGGACCCCCATGAATCTGGGATATCCTCGCCTGTCCCCCGCTCCTAAGCTGGCAGCACCAACGTGAACTACAAGGAGGGAATGCCATGTACACCCTGTACATCGAACACGGAATCAAGGACTTCACCCAATGGAAAGCCGCCTTCGACCGTGATCCCTTGGACCGCGCCGCCTCAGGTGTACAGCAGTTCCGGGTGGGGAGGCCCTTGGAGGATCCCCGTTACGTGCTGGTTGAAATGGATTTCGAGCGTGCGGAGGAGGCTGCGGACATGGTAGAGCGGCTACAGGCATCTGTCTGGAGTTCCCCGGTCAACGCCCCGGCCCTCCAAGGCGCGCCAAAGACGCGGATTGCCGAAACGGTGTATACCGGAACGTATTGACGGAGCCCCTGCCTGACCGGAACTCTGCGCAGTTTCCCTCATGCCGCCGTCAGGTCTTCCGGAACACGCTCTTTAGGAGGGGGCTGAATTCGGTCGTGCCCTCGAGCCGCAGTTCCGCCGTGTGCACCAGGACCCCGTCCTCGACACGGAACGTGTGCCGGGCTACGCCGTCGGGTGTTCGCCGTTCCACCGTCAGAGTCCCGGAGTGCCATGTGCCGCGCACCGGGGCAGTTGGCGGGCGGCCCATGCTGTCAACGTAATACCAGAGCGTGTCCCCATGGGCGGGATCCACGGTGAACATTCCATGCCCTTCAAAGTGCGTTCCGTCGGGCTCACGGTGCCGGTAGCTCTGCACCACGGCGTATCCACCTGCGGCCTGCGTGAAAACTGCTTCGGCCTCGGCAGTCCGGGCTGCACCCCATGGTGACTGTGCTATTTCCGTGATGCCCCGCCAGTGTCCGATGAAGGCTTTCAGCAGTTCTGCGGCATGTCCGCTTGGGGGCAGGTCCATCACGACTCCAATGTGAGCAGGGCAGCATCATCGTGTGATCATGCTGCCCTGTTTACAGTGCGGGAGTCCAGAGAATATGGACGGGATGAAGACGCTGCGTCCTATAAGCCGAAGGTCTCACTTTCTTCGAAAGGCCCGACGACGGTGATGGTGCGGGGAGCTGCGGCAAGTTCCATGGCGAGTTCCTGGACTTCGTCAACAGTGACAGCCTTGATCCGGGCCAATGTCTCGTCAATATCCTGGAACTCCCCGGATACGAGTTCTGCCCGGCCCAACCGGGACATACGCGAGCCGGTGTCCTCGAGGGCGAGGACGATGCCGCCGCTGAGTTGCCCCACGGCCTTCCGGAGTTCCTCCTCGGTGATCCCATCCTTGGCAAGCTTGTCCAACTCGAGACCAAGAAGAGCCAGCACTTGGCGGACCTTTGACGGAGTGCATCCCGCATACATGCCGAAATAGCCGGCATCTGCATAAGCAGCCGTGAACGAATAGGTGGAGTAGACGAGGCCGCGCTTCTCGCGGATCTCCTGGAAAAGCCTGGAAGACATTCCGCCTCCGAGCACTGCATTGAGCACGCTCATGACGAACCGGCGGTCGTCCGTGGCCACGATGGTGGGGCAACCCATGATGATATTGGCCTGCTCCACGGGACGCTTGACCACGTGGAGACCAGACGTGCCCGTGATCACGGCGCGGTTGGTAGGCCGGCGATCTACCGGGGCTGCTTCCGGAGCCAGGTGCCAGCCTGCTGCTTCCAAAGCCTTTTGGACGAGATCGCAGACGACGTCGTGATCCAAACCGCCGGCCGCGGTGATGACCAGTTCCTCCGGACGGTAGTAGCGCTGGTAGTGCTCCCAGACGGAATCCCTGGCAACCGCTTTGATGGCGTCCGGCGTTCCACCAATGGGACGCGCGAGCGGGTGGCTGCCGAGGACGGCTGCCACGAATTTCTCGTGCGCCACGTCTGTGGGGTCATCGCTGTCCATGGCGATTTCTTCAAGGATGACGTCCCGCTCCTGTTCCAGCTCCGCCGGATCCAGGACAGCACCGGTGATCATGTCCGCGATGACGTCGATGGCCATGGGCAGATCCGTGTCCAGCACCCGGGCGAAGTAGCACGTACTTTCCTTTGCAGTGGCAGCGTTGGACTCACCACCCACCTCATCAAAGGCTGAAGCGATTTCCAAGGCGGTGCGACGTTCAGTGCCCTTGAACAGGAGGTGTTCCAGGAAGTGCGTGGAACCATGCTGGCCGTCCGCCTCATCACGGGAGCCGACTGCCACCCAGAATCCGATGGTGGCCGAACGCTGCCCGGGCATTGCCTCGGTGAGGACACGCACGCCGCCGGGTAGGACCGAACGCCGTACGACGGAACCGCCCTCGGCACCATGGATCAGTTCGCCGCCGGGAAGTGTCTGCTCCAACGGCAAGGGTACGACAGTCATTAAGACCTTTCGGGTTCAGGGGCGCTGCTGGTCAGTCAAATCTGCCCTGCAATCCTATCAGCGGGAGGATCCGCCAGAGGCCCCCTTCCGAAGGGCCCCATCACAGTATGCGTTGTTAAAAGCCGGAGGGGCCTGTGGACCTTTCAGCCCACCGGCCCCTCCGGGTACTGCTTACAGACTACTCTGCGGAAACTTCGGCTTCTGACGGAGCGTCCTCGGAGGCTGCGCCTTCTTCCTCGGCAACAACCGGGGAGAGGGAAAGCTTTCCGCGGTCGTCGATCTTGGTGATCTCGACCTGGACCTTCTGGCCGACCGAGACGACGTCATCAACGTTATCCACGCGCTTGCCGTTGGCCAGCTTGCGGAGCTCGGAGATGTGCAGCAGGCCATCCTTGCCCGGGGTAAGGGAAACGAAAGCGCCGAAGGTGGTGGTCTTGACGACCGTGCCCAAGTAGCGCTCACCGATTTCCGGTACCTGCGGGTTGGCGATGGCGTTGATGGCGGAACGTGCTGCATCAGCAGACGGACCGTTGGTGGCGCCAATGTAGACCGTGCCGTCATCTTCGATGGAGATGTCCGCGCCCGTGTCTTCCTGGATCTGGTTGATCATCTTGCCCTTGGGGCCGATGACCTCGCCGATCTTGTCTACGGGGATCTTCACGGCGATGACGCGGGGGGCGAACTCGGAGAGCTCATCCGGGGTGTCGATCGCTGCGTTGATGACCTCGAGGATGTGGAGGCGGGCTTCGCGGGCCTGCTTCAGGGCTGCTGCGAGCACCGAAGCGGGGATGCCGTCGAGCTTGGTGTCCAGCTGGATGGCCGTGACGAACTCGGACGTACCGGCAACCTTGAAGTCCATGTCGCCGAAGGCGTCTTCGGCGCCAAGGATGTCGGTCAGGGCTGCGTAGCGGGTCTGACCGTCAACCTGGTCGGAAACCAGGCCCATGGCGATACCGGCAACAGCTGCCTTCAGCGGGACACCGGCGTTGAGCATGGAGAGCGTCGAGGCACACACCGAGCCCATGGACGTCGAACCGTTGGAACCGAGGGCTTCGGATACCTGACGGATGGCGTACGGGAATTCTTCACGGGAAGGCAGAACCGGCACGAGCGCGCGCTCTGCGAGGGCGCCGTGACCGATTTCGCGGCGCTTCGGGGAACCGACGCGGCCAGTCTCACCGGTGGAGTACGGCGGGAAGTTGTAGTTGTGCATGTAGCGCTTGCGCGTTACCGGCGACAGCGAGTCGATCTGCTGCTCCATCTTGAGCATGTTCAGCGTGGTGACGCCCATGATCTGGGTCTCGCCACGTTCGAAGATGGCAGAACCGTGAACGCGGGGCAGAACCTCTACCTCGGCGGTCAGCTGGCGGATGTCCGTGAGTCCACGGCCGTCGATGCGGACCTGGTCCTTGAGGATGCGCTGGCGGACAACGTGCTTGGTGACCGAGCGGAAAGCTGCGGACAGCTCCTTTTCACGGCCTTCGAAGTTACCGGCGAGTGCACCGAGGACTTCGTCCTTGAGCTCGTCGGATGCGTTGTCGCGCTCCTGCTTGTCGGCGATCTGGAAGACCGCAGCCAGCTTGTCGGCGGCAGCGGCTTCCACAGCTGCGTAGACGTCATCCTGGTAGTCCAGGAAGACCGGGAACTCGACGGTCGGCTTCGCCGCACGGGCAGCAAGATCGGCCTGGGCTTCGCAGAGCGCCTTGATGAACGGCTTTGCGGCTTCGAGGCCCTCCGAAACAACTTCTTCGGTGGGAGCAGTTGCGCCCTGTTCCTTGATGAGGTTCCAGGAGTTGTCGGTTGCTTCGGCTTCAACCATCATGATGGCGACGTCGTCACCTGCAATGCGGCCGGCAACAACCATGTTGAACACGGCGTTCTCAAGCTGCGAGTGCTTGGGGAAGGCAACCCACTGTGAACCCTGTTCGTCGGCGATGAGGGCAACGCGGACGCCACCGATCGGGCCGGAGAACGGGAGGCCGGAGAGCTGGGTGGACATGGAAGACGCGTTGATGGCTACGACGTCGTAGAGCTCGTCCGGGTTGATCGCCAGGACGGTCACGACGATCTGGACCTCGTTGCGCAGGCCCTTGACGAAGGCCGGGCGAAGCGGGCGGTCCATGAGGCGGCAAGCCAGGATCGCTTCCGTGGACGGGCGGCCTTCACGGCGGAAGAACGAACCCGGGATACGGCCGGCAGCGTACATGCGCTCCTCGACGTCAACCGTCAAGGGGAAGAAGTCGAAGCCTTCGCGCGGCTGCTTGCCTGCGGTGGTTGCCGAGAGGAGTGCGGTGTCTTCGTCGATGTAGACCATCGAAGCGCCGGCAGCCTGCTTGGCAAGACGGCCGGTTTCAAAGCGGATGACACGCTTGCCAAAACGGCCGTTGTCAATAATCGCTTCGGAGAACTGGATTTCGGGACCCTCCATGAGAGTCACCTCCGTTTCTGATTTAGCGGAAGTCCGCCGCATCAACCCAGGCCTCTTCTTTATTCCTGGCCTGTACGACACCCGGTCATCGATCGAGATCCACGGGCTTCATCGTCACCGATGACCCTCCCGGGAATCACTACCGAGGACCGCGAATGCGCGATGCGGTTGATTTCCTGTTTTTTTAGTTGTTTTTGAAGAAGGCGGCCCGTTCCGCGAGGGATCGGGCCGCCCCCAAAGGCAGACTAGCGGCGCAGGCCGAGGCGCTCGATGAGCGAACGGTAGCGGGCGATGTCAGTGTTCTTCAGGTAGGAAAGCATGCGCTTGCGACGACCAACCATGGCCAGCAGACCGCGCTGGGTGTGGAAGTCGTGCTTGTGCTCCTTCATGTGCTCAGTCAGATCCTTGATCCGCTGGGTCAGGACTGCAACCTGGACCTCGGGCGAACCGGTGTCGCCTTCAGAGGTTGCGTATTCCTGGATGATGGACTGCTTTACAGCGGCGTCAAGTGCCACGTGAACTCCTAGAGTTGTGCCGTGCCTCCCGGTGCAGCGCCTCGCTGACGGGTTGCTTCCGGTGCGTCTCCGCACACAAAAACAGGTCCAGCCGCCACGGACTGCAGCCGGATCCACTAATAGTTTACCGGCAGGTCAGCATTGTTGTCGAAACACGTCGTGCCGGGCGAGTAGTCCTGCTGGGGCTAGGGCTTGGCCAGCAGTTCGTGTGCCTGGGCTACATCGAGGCACATCTGCTCCACCAGGGCCTCGGGCCCCCGATAGGCCACCATGCCGCGCAGGCGCTGGGTAAACTCGACCGCGACAGTCTGGCCGTAGAGGTCGAAGTCCTCCACGTTCTCCTCAGGACGGTCAATTACGTGGGCCTCCACCTGACGGCTGACACCATCAAAGGTGGGGTTGGAGCCGACGGAAATCGCAGCCGGCCATCGCGTTCCGGACTGGTCTACCAACCAGCCTGCGTAAATGCCATCCGCAGGAACGTAACCCGTGGAGTCGTGCGACAGGTTTGCCGTGGGGAATCCCAGGTCCCTGCCGCGGGCAGCCCCGTGGACCACTTCACCGCGCATACGGTGGGGGCGTCCGAGGACAGCGGCAGCAGTCACGACGTCGCCTTCCGACAAGGCTTCCCGCACCCAGGTTGAGGAGCAGCGGCGGTCGGTGTCGCCGTCGTCGTGGACCGGGAAGCCTCCTGCGCCAAACTCATTGACCACCTGGACGCCAAAGCCGAGCTGCTCGCCGAGCTCCTGCATGGTGACGACATCCCCCACGTTTCCAGCGCCGAAGCGGAGATCGTGGCCGACCACGACATGCGCGGCGTGGAGGGACTCGAGGAGGACCTGCCGGACAAACTCGATGGGCGTCATGGACGCGAGATCCAGCGTGTACTTCATGACCAGGACAGCGTCCACCCCTGTTTCGCCCAGGGCGTCCAGTTTGTCCTGGAGGCCCATGATCAGCTCAGGGGCGGAGTCGGGGCGGTGGACCTGGGCGGGGTGGGGATCAAAGGTCACGGCCACTGACGGGATGTGGTGACGCCTGGCGGTGTTCGTCAGTTGTGCGAGAACATGCTGGTGGCCGCGATGGACGCCGTCAAAGTTCCCGATGGTAACGACTGTTGGTCCGAAGTCCTTGGGGACTTCGGTGGGATCGTTCCAGATGTGGACCATCAACCTCGCCTTTTACTGCAGATATTCGTTCCGCCCGGCAACCTCCCGGCGCCGGAACATTCTAAGGTTACCCGCTGTGGCTATTCGCTTTGGACGGCCGGCGCTTGTTCAGCCACAGCAGTCCGAGGACGGGCAGCACGAGCGGGACGAAACCATAACCACGTCCAAACAGCGACCACACAGTGTCATGCGGGAAGGCCACCGGATCGAACAGGCTTATGGCCCCAACCACCAGCACGCCGAGGAGTTCGACAAGTACCGCGGCCAACGACACCTTGAACCACGTGCGGCCCGGCTTTGCCAGTGAGATGGTCGCTACGACGTAGACCACGGCGGCGAACGCCGACAGGACATGCGCCAACGGAGCCTCAGCAAACTTGGTGGCAATCTGGTAACCCGCGCGGGCGGTCGCCGAGAGCGCGAAGACGGCATAGACAGCGATCAGCAAACGCCCCGGGCCGGTGTTGCGGGTGTCCTTTTGCGGGGCCCGGCTGGCGTTGGCTTCAGTCTCGGTTCCACTCATGTTTCGTTTTTCCTTCACGGTCAGTACCAGATTTGGTTCATGCGGGCGGCCATAACGAGCGCGGTCACACCCACCGCTGCGAGGACGAAGTTGCTCCAGCGGGTCCGTTCCAGGATGGCCCAGTACACGGCTCCCAACGGAATCATCAGCGCCGTGACCAGATACCCCCAGAACTCCCAGGCTTCACCGGCCATCTGTTCGCCCAGGGCCACGCGAACAATCGAACCCACCAGGTAGACCAGCAGCGCCAGCTCCACAGCCAGCACGGAGAAGATGGTGACGTCGTTCGGGGCCTTCTTCATCAAACCTGCCACGACACACATGATCGTGGAGACCAGGCCAACAATGAGAATGGAGTAGAAATAGCCGTCCATGCCTACTTTTCCCCGCCGACTGTCCCGGTTCCGGTGCCGGGGGCAAAAACCAACACAGGCTTTGCGAAGCTCCCGGTATCGGCGAGCAGGGCCACCAGCTCTCCCGACGGCGCGAACGCTGCGGCAGGATTCTCTGCCGTGGCGGCAGCCGGCGTTCCGGCGCCAGGCCCCGCGGCGATGCGTCGGCCAAATGAGATCTCGGTGGTTTCCTCGCTGCTCAACTCCCTGTTGGGCATGAGGGAACGCGCAGCCAGGGACATGTCCAGGACTTCGAGTTCTTCAGCAAGTTGTTCCAAAGTCCGCGCTTGGTCGATCGTGTACGGACCCACCTGGGTTCGCCGTAATGCGGTGAGATGGCCGCCGACGCCCAAGGCGATACCGAGGTCGCGGGCCAGGGCCCGGATGTACGTACCGGAGGAACATTCCACTGTGACATCGACGTCGACCACCCTTCCGCCGTCGATCCTGTTGATGGCGTGGATGTCGAAACGGTGGATCGTGACGGGCCGTGCTGCCAGCTTGACCTCTTCGCCGGAGCGGACACGGGCATAGGAGCGTTCACCGTTAACCTTGATGGCGCTGACGCTGCTCGGCACCTGCTGGATGGGACCGGTGAGGGCAGCGACGCCGGTTGCAATGGCGTCATCGCTGACCTCCGCAGCACTCCGCGCCTGGGTGACTTCGCCCTCGGCGTCGTCAGTGATGGTGGTTTCGCCGAGCCTGATGGTAGCTGTATACGTCTTGGACGTTCCGACAATGTAGGTCAGCAGCCGTGTGGCCTTGTTGATACCAAGAACCAGGACGCCGGTAGCCATGGGATCGAGCGTGCCCGCGTGCCCCACTTTCCGGGTGCCTGCCAGCCGCCGCATCCGGCCAACCACATCATGGCTGGTCCATCCCTGCGGTTTGTCAACGATTACCAGTCCAGAAAGCACGCTTACCAGTATATGGGTGGCTAGGATGGCTCCCATGCCTGAGCTTGCCGCGCACGTCCGCGACGTCCCCGTAAACCAGATCCGTGAAATTACCGAGGCCGCCTGGGCCACCCCTGAAGCGATTGTGCTGAGCATAGGCGAGCCGGGCTTTGCCCTGCCACGGCACGTCCTCGACGCCGGAATAGCCTGCCTTGAGCGGGACGAAACCAACTACACACCAAACGCAGGCATCCCCGCGCTCCGCGAGGCCTTCGCCGAGAGGTTCCGTGACTATCATCACGTGGAAATAGGTGCCGAACGGGTCTACGTGGTGGACGGAGCGCAGCAGGGCCTGCACTTCGCCATGAGCCTGCTCCTCTCCCCCGGCGACGAAATACTGATCCCGAACCCCGGCTATCCCACGTTCGCAATGACCAGTCGGCTCCTCCACGCAGTGCCCGTTCGGTATCCCCTGTACCCACATAACGACTTCCAGCCGGACATTGCGGACATTGAAGCCCTCATCACGCCGCAGACCCGGGTTCTCGTGTTGAACTCGCCCTCCAACCCCCTGGGTGCCGTCATCAGCGAGGACGCCACCCGCCAACTTGTGGAACTCGCCGTCCGGCACGATCTCTGGATCCTCTCGGACGAGTGCTATGAAGCCTTCACCTTTGACGTCCCTCACGTCAGCCCGGCCCGGTTCGACAGCAACGTCCCCGGTGAGGCGCGCGTCTTCACTTCGCTGACGCTGTCAAAGACCTACGGGCTCACGGGCCTCCGGATCGGCGCCTTGATCTGCCCACCCGGTTTGGAAAAGAAGATGAACAACGTCATGGAAGCGATTGTTTCCTGCGTTGCCTCGCCCTCGCAGTATGCGGCGTTGGCGGCGTTGACCGGCCCTCAGGAGTACGTGACGGACGCGCGCAACCACTACAGGACCAACCGTGATGCCGCCTCCGCTGTTCTGCAGAGCAAGGGAATCCCCTTCCTGGGAGCCCAGGGAGCCTTCTACCTGTGGGCTGACGTGTCCCATGTGAGCGGCGGCGACGTCCGCGCATGGGTCCACGCTTTCCTGGCGGATTCCGGTGTCGCCTTCGCGCCCGGCACCGCTTTTGGGTCGATCGGCGAAGGCTGGATCCGGATTGCGCTGTGCGGCGATCAACAGGACCTGCTCGACGGCGTGCAGCGGCTTCCTGCCCGGGCGCACGTACTGTCGCCGGAGCTCGCGCAGCGATAGCTGGCGTCAGTAGTCGGTGCGTTCGGCATAGTTGCGCCATGCCTCGAAAGGCGTCTCGGAAGCAGCGACCGGCGCGTGTTCTACGGGAAGCAGCTCCGGCCGAGTGCCGGCGAAGTACTCGTAGAACACCGCATCATCGAAGCCGGCCCTGGCGGCTCCGTGCCTGTCAGCGGCGAAGTACACCCGGCCGATCCTGGCCCAGAGCGTGGCCGAGAGGCACAAGGGACATGGCTCGCAGCTGGCATAGAGCACTGAACCGCTGAGATCGAAATTGCCGATGTCGGCTGCGGCGCGGCGAATGGCAACCACTTCCGCATGCGCGGTGGGATCGTTGTCCCGTGTTACCCGGTTGACACCCTCATGGATGCGTCCATCCGGGGTGACGACAACAGCGCCAAACGGCCCACCGCCGTCGGAGACGTTCTGCACGGCGAGCCGAATCGCATGGTTCAGGAATTCCTCAAGCTGCTGAGCACTGTGCGCCGACATGCTCCGATCTTAGCGAGCATGGACGGCAGAAAGGCCGGTTCCCCATGAGGAACCGGCCTTTCCGGCAAGAAAAACTTCTAGCGGTTGGCGTCTTCGTCGAGTTCGTCATCGTCCGCGAGGTCGATGTCTTCTTCGTCGAAGTCGTCTTCGTCGATTTCTTCGGATGACTCGCCCTTGTAAGGGTCAGCCTCGCCTGCGTGCTTGGCGCCGGCAGCCAAAGCGGCTACCTCGGCGTCCCGACGCTTTGCCTCACGAAGCAGTTCCTCAAGGTTTGATGCGTTGACAGGGATCTGGTCCGCAACGAACTCGAGGGTCGGAGTGAGCCGGACGGTGATGTTGCGGCCAACTTCCTGTCGCAGCACACCCTTGGCCTTCTCCAATGCCCTCGCGGCATCAGCGTGGGCCACCTCGTCACCGAAGACGGTGTAGTAGATGGTGGCGTGCTGAAGGTCGTTGGTGACGCGGGCGTCGGTGATCGTAATGGACTCGACGCGCGGGTCCTTGACCCTGCGGCCGAGGGCCTCGGCAACGACGACCTTTATCCGCTGCGCCAACTTGGCAGCGCGTGCCGGATCGGCCATGACTTCCTCCTGGAAAGTAGAAACGGGTACGGAACGGGTCCGCCGGGGCTACCCGACGGACCCGCTCCAAGCGGAACCTAGACGCGCGGCTTTTCGCGCATCTCGAAGGTTTCGATGATGTCGCCTTCGGAGATGTCGTTGAACGAGCCAAGACCGATACCACACTCGAAGTCAGTACGGACTTCGGTTGCGTCATCCTTGAAGCGCTTGAGCGTCTCAACGGTGAGGTTGTCACCGATGACCTTGCCATCGCGGCTAACGCGTGCCTTGGTGTTACGACGGATGATGCCCGTGCGGACGATCGAACCGGCGATGTTTCCGAACTTGGAGGAACGGAAGACTTCGCGGACCTCGGCAGTACCGAGCTGGACCTCTTCGTACTCCGGCTTGAGCATGCCCTTGAGGGCCATCTCGATGTCATCGATTGCTGCGTAGATGACGGAGTAGAAGCGCATGTCCACGCCTTCGCGGTCAGCCAGTTCAGCGACGCGCTCAGCAGGCTTGACGTTGAAGCCGATGATGATGGCGTTGTCCACCGTTGCCAGGTTGACGTCGTTCTGCGTGATGGCACCCACACCGCGGTGGATGACACGGAGCTGAACGTCGTCGTCTCCGACATCGATCTTGAGGAGGGCGTCCTCAAGGGCTTCCACGGCACCGGAGACGTCACCCTTGAGGATGAGGTTGAGGGTGTCGATCTTGCCTTCGGCAACGGCCTGGTCAAAGTCTTCCAGGCTGATGCGCTTGCGACGCTTGGCCAGTGCGGCGTTGCGGTCGGCAGCTTCACGCTTCTCGGCGATCTGGCGGGCCGTACGCTCGTCCGGCGTCACCAGGAAGGTGTCACCAGCACGCGGCACGTTGGACAGGCCGAGGACCTGAACCGGGCGGGACGGCAGAGCGACATCCAGTGCCTCGCCGTTCTCGTCGAACATGGCGCGGACGCGGCCGTGAGCCGTACCGGCCACGATCGTGTCACCCACGGCCAGGGTACCGGACTGCACCAGGACGGTAGCCACGGAACCGCGGCCCTTGTCCAGGTTCGCTTCGATGGCAATGCCTCGAGCGTCCTTGTCCGGGTTGGCGCGCAGATCCAGTGCGGCATCGGCCGTCAGCAGGACGGCGTCGATCAGTTCATCGATGTTCAGGTTCTGGCGTGCGGAAACCTCAACGAACATGGTGTCGCCACCGTATTCTTCGGGAACCAGGCCGTACTCGGTGAGCTGACCCTTGACCTTGTCAGGGTTGGCGCCTTCCTTGTCGATCTTGTTCACTGCGACGACGATCGGCACGTTGGCTGCCTGGGCGTGGTTGAGTGCTTCCACCGTCTGCGGCATAACGCCGTCGTCGGCAGCAACAACCAGGATCGCGATGTCGGTGACCTTGGCACCACGTGCACGCATGGCCGTGAAGGCCTCGTGACCGGGGGTGTCAATGAAGGTGATGTCGCGGGCCTTGCCCTCGTGGATGTGGCTGATCTGGTAAGCACCGATGTGCTGGGTGATTCCACCGTGCTCGCCGGCCACAACGTTGGAGTTGCGGATGGCGTCAAGCAGGCGGGTCTTACCGTGGTCAACGTGACCCATGACGGTGACAACCGGCGGGCGTGCCTCGAGGACATCGTCACCCTCGGCGTCGAGCTCGTCCTGGATGTTGATGTCGAACTGGTCCAGCAGCTCGCGCTCTTCGTCTTCCGGCGAAACAACCTGGAGCTTGTAGCCAAGTTCGGCGCCAAGCAGGCCAAAGGTGTCTTCGTCGAGGGACTGCGTAGCCGTTGCCATCTCACCGAGGTGGAACAGAACGGTCACGAGCGACGCGGGGTTCGCATCGATCTTCTCGGCAAAGTCCGTGATGGATGAACCACGGCGCAGACGGATGATGGTCTCGCCATCGCCGCGGGGTACTGATACGCCGCCCAGCGACGGAGCACTCATCTGCTCCAGTTCCTGGCGCTTTGCACGCTTCGACTTGCGCTGCTTGCCACGACCGGCGCCGCCCTTGCCGAAGGCACCCTGGGTACCACCGCGACCGCGGCCACCCTTGCCGAAGCCACCGCCGGCGGGAGCGCCGCCACCGGTACCTGCACCTGGTGCGCCACCGGGACGACCCGGTCCGCCACCCGGACGGCCTGCGCCACCGGGACGGCCAGCGCCACCGGGAGCCGGACGCTCAGTGCGGTTGGGCATCATGCCCGGAGTAGGACGGTTCCCACCGGGGCCACCAGCGGGACGCGGGGCACCACCGGGACGGGGTGCACCGGGACGCGGAGCGCCCGGACGGGGACCACCGCTGCCTGCTGCGGGACGGGGACCACCGGCACCTGCTGCGGGACGGGGACCACCGGGGCGTTCGCCATCGTTGCGGCCACCGGCGCGGGGCATGCCCTGTGAGGTTGCAAACGGGTTGTTACCCGGACGCGGCGGACGTTCGCTGTCGCCCCCACGGCCGCGGGGCATGCCCTGGGACGTGGCGAAGGGGTTGTTACCCGGACGGGGACCACCAGGACGCGGAGCCTGGCCGCCCTGGCGGGACGGAGCCGGAGTCTCTGCCTTGGGAGCAGGACGGGCACCTGGCTTTGCCGAAAACGGCGTGGACGCAGCGGGAGCCGCGGGCGCTGCCGGGGCAGGCGCCGCAGGAGCAGGTGCAGCGGGGGCAGGTGCCGCCGCTGCGGGCGCTGCCGGAGCAGGAGCCTTGGGTGCTGCCGGGCCCGGCGCCGGAGCGGCCGGACGGGATGTTGCGGGAGCAGCCGGAGCCTTGGGGGCGGCTGCAGGTGCGGGGGCAGCTGACTTTGCAGCGCCTGCACCCGGGTAGGCGTCGCGAAGCTTCTTCACGACGGGGGCCTCAATGGTGGAAGAGGCGGAGCGAACGAATTCGCCCAATTCCTGCAGTTTTGTTACTGCATCTTTGGAAGTAATACCGAGCTCTTTGGCGAGCTCATGTACGCGGACCTTGGCCACATTTCTCCTGTCTCGGTCCGCACCGAGCCAGGCACGAACCGTCTACTTCTTACTGCGGGCCCCTGCCGCTAGCGCGACTGAAAGGCCCATTGCAGAGCGCAACAAAGTTGTCATCGTTACGCACTCATCGCTGGGAACTCATCGGGTTTCCATCAGTTTTCTGACCCGCTTTCAGGTTTGGACGGTTTTCCTGTGGCAGCCGGGGCCTCCACAAGTGGCGCGCCTGACATGAGGTAGCTTTCGACGGCGCTCGTTTCGGTAGCGCCCGCAAGGGCCCTTCCGAAAGCACGCCGCTTGATCGCCAATGCCAAGCACTTTTCGCTGGGGTGAAGCCACGCACCCCTGCCGGCCATCCGGCGTCGAACATCGACGAGGACAGTGGATGAACCACAGCCTTGGGCGACCAGCCGGACAAGCTCGGACCGGGAGCCTTGCTTCCGGCATCCGATGCACGTACGAACGGGACCATGGCCGCGTTCAAGCAGTTCAGCCACGATGTGTCCTTACCTGCCTCTGCAAACTTGCGCTGACGACCGGCCCTGCACACGCAAGTACGGCACGTCAAAGCGCGCGGATACCGGACGTAAGCCCGGTTCCATCTATTCTAGCCCCCCGGCCCCGGACAGCCGAAACCGGCCGCACAGCCAGCGCGGCGCGGAGCCCGGCGGCCAGGCCACCGGGATGGCCGCTACTCGGCCTTTGCCGGGGCGGCGTCTGACACGATATCGATCCGCCATCCTGTCAGCTTGGCAGCAAGGCGTGCGTTCTGGCCTTCCTTGCCAATCGCCAAGGAGAGCTGGTAGTCCGGAACCACTACCCGGGCCGAGCGCGTTGACTCGTCCGTGATGGTGACGGAATTCACTCGGGACGGCGACAAGGAGTTGGCGATGAAGGTCGCCGGGTCCTCGCTAAAGTCCACGATGTCGATCTTTTCGTCGTTGAGCTCAGTCATGACCGCACGGACGCGGGAACCCATTTCGCCGATGCAGGCGCCCTTGGCGTTCACGCCCGGGGTGTTCGCCTTGACGGCAATTTTGGTGCGGTGACCGGCTTCCCGGGCAAGTGCCACGATCTCCACGGAACGGTCCGCAATTTCCGGAACTTCCATTTCGAACAACTTACGGACCAAGCCCGGGTGCGAACGCGACAACGTAATGGACGGACCCTTTGCCCCACGGTGTACATCCACCACGAAAGCACGCAGCCGGCTGCCGTGGATGTACTTCTCGCCAGGAACCTGCTCGGGTGGCGGCAACAGCGCCTCCACGGATCCGAGGTTGACCTGGATCATGTGCGGGTTGTTGCCCTGCTGGATCATGCCAGCGACGAGTTCGCCTTCACGGCCCTTGAACTCACCCAACACGTTATCGTCCTCAACGTCGCGAAGACGCTGCAGGATGATCTGGCGTGCCGTGCTCGCGGCGATCCGGCCGAAACCGGCGGGGGTGTCCTCGAACTCCCCAATAGCCTCGCCCTCGTCGTCGATTTCCGTTGCCCAGATGGTCACGTGGCCGCTCTTGCGGTCCAGCTCAGCACGGGCCTTCTCGAAGGCACCGGGCGTCTTGTGATAGGCCACCAGGAGCGCTTGCTCGATGGTGGGAATCAGGAGGTCCAGCGGGATTTCACGCTCACGCTCCAGGAGTCTCAGTGCGCTCATGTCAATATCCATTAGGCCTCCTCGGAAGGTCCATTGTGTTCGTCTGCCAGCCCGGCCTCGTGGAGGTGGCTGAATTCAATCTCGACTTTTCCGTGGCGGATCCTGTCGAAAGGAATAGTGATTGGCTCGCCCTGCTTGGGCTTCATGCCCTTCTTGACCTCGTGCTCCGGAATGAGCGTCACACCAGTGTCATCGACTGACGCGATCCGGCCCAGGACGTTCTCACCTTGGATGACGTTGACCCGGACCATGCGGCCGCGGGCCCGGTGCCAGTGGCGCGGTTCCGTCAGCGGACGGCCTACGCCTGGCGAAGAAACCTCGAGGTCGTAGGGACGGCCGTCGTCGTGGGGATCGTTGTCCAGAATATCGGACAAGCCACGCGAGACGTCGGCGATGGCGTCAAGGCTGACACCTCCGGTCTCCTCCTGTGGAAGATCCACGACGACGTGGACCGTCCGGTGTGAACCGGCGACGTGGATGGAAACATCCTCGAGGTAGAGCCTGTTGGCAAGGACTGCCGGTTCGAGCAGCGCCTTTAGCCTGCGCTCTTCCGGGTTGTGGATGGTGGCCGTTGAATTCGACTCAGTACGGTCTGTTGAAGTCGTGGCTTCCGAGTCACTCACGTTGCCCGCCGCCTCCCGATAGATGTTGTTGTGACTACTAGCCTAACGATTTTCGGCAGCACATGGTGCATGGAGTTTCCCGCCCACATGACACCATGGTGTGTTGTGGACGAGCAGACAAGTGAAAAACGACGATCACCAGCGTGGGGCCGGCTCCTTCTCATTTCGGTGGTGGCACTGCTCGTTGCAGGCACTGGAATCGTGCTTCTTCCGCGGGATTCCGGGACTCCCCCGGAGCTTTCGTTTTCCGAGTCCGCCCTCGCCGACGCTTTCACCGATACCCAGAGACTGCGGGAATCGGCCGCAGGATTGTCGGCAGCCACAGGATCCGGTTCTCAAACAGCAGCCCTGGACAACGCTGTGACATTGCTGACAACGCAGTCGAGGGCCCTTCTTACGCCATCTGCCGCTACCAGCGGCCTGCCCAATACCACCGGTAGTGCTGCCTCCGCGGCAACGGGCCAAGATGACACGACCCCGGTGGCCATCGTGGCTGGCTTGACCGCCAGCGGCAGGCAACGACTGGACGACGCCCGCGAGGCCGACGGCGGGACCGCAAGGCTGCTCGCCGCCGTCGGATCCGCCCAACTGCTGCAGGGCGAAAAACTGGCTGCGGCGTGGCAGCTGACGGTACCGTCGCCGACGTCGGCCGGCACCCCGCCTGACACAACGCCGGCTGCGCACCAATGCCCCTCCGTGAGCCCCACTCCGGATGCAACGGCTGCCACGACAGATGCTGCTTTGGCCGCCACTGTCCGCTCGGAGCAGGAAGCCGTGTACATCTACCAGGTGGCACTGAAGCGACTGGACGCCAGGGCAACTGTCCAGGCCGCGAAGGACCTGGCGATGCACGAACGCCTCCTGCTGCAGGCGGAAGCCCTGACCCGCCTCAACTGTGGCGACGTGCCCACCCGGGAGCCCGGATACCGGCTACCTGCGCAGTTCGCTGAAAACCCGGGCGCCGGTTTAGGGACTTTGGAATGGGACTCTTTGCGGGGATTTGGCGACCTTATTGCGCTTTCCACTGGAGAGACCCGGGACTGGGCCGTCAGCAACCTGCTCGCCGCAGTGCGGAGGAGCATTGACTGGGGTGCCACTCTGGCCGCCTTGCCGGGCCTGGAGTTCGACGCCGATGACTTTCCTCCCCTGCCGGCGCCCACACCCAGTCCAACCCGGGCTGAGTCCCAACCGGGCTGAGCCCAAACACCCGGGACGGGATAGGCGAGCCTAGCCATGCTGGCCAAGGCGGCCCGCTGGTGCTTGGCTTGAACCATGGCTTCCGCAGAAACTGCCACTACGCACGAGAATGAACCGCATCGTGATGATCTTGCCCACAGGTTGAACTGGCTGCGCGCCGGAGTTTTGGGCGCCAACGACGGCATAGTCTCCGTCGCCGCGATCGTGGTCGGCATGGCCGGTGCCACGACCAATACCGGCAGCATCCTGGCTGCCGGCACGGCGGGTCTGGTGGGTGGCGCCATTTCCATGGCATTGGGCGAATACGTATCCGTCAGCAGCCAAAGCGACACCCAAAAGTCGCTCATCGAGAAGGAACGCCGGGAGCTCGCAGAACAACCGGAAGAAGAACTCGAAGAGCTCGCCGCGATCTACGAGGCGAAGGGACTCACCACGCGCACCGCCCGGACAGTCGCCGAAGAATTGACGAAGCACGATGCCCTTGCGGCCCACTTGTCCGCCGAGCTCAATATTCACGAGGACGACATCGTCAGTCCGTGGAACGCCGCCTTTGCATCGGCAGTGGCATTTACCCTGGGCGCAGTGCTTCCCATGCTGGCCATCCTGCTCCCTCCTCCGGCAATGCGTGTCCCGCTGACGTTCGTTGCCGTCCTGTTGGCGCTCGCGATTACGGGAGCCGTGGGGGCATGGATTGGTGGGGCACCGAGGATCCGGGCAGCAGCCCGTGTGGTGTTGGGCGGAGCGTTGGCTCTTGCAGCCACGTTCTCGATCGGAAGCCTGTTGGGCGCCAGCGGCGTTTTCTGAGGGTACTACCGCCCGGCAGAGCTAGGCTGATCGCGTGACCCTTCACGCCATGATTCCGATTCCGGGCGACCTGCACGCCCGTTACAACCGCGACTCCGCGGGGCGGGACTGGCTGGCGAGCCTTCCGGGGCTCATCAGCGAGTCCCTGGACCGCTGGCAGTTGTCCGTGGACCTCGCACCCGGCGAGGAGCCGTGGAACGGGCATGGAGCCTTGGTTGTACCCGTTCTCCAGTCCGGCAGGCAGGCTGCCCTGAAGATCGCCTATCCACATGAGGAAGCACTCCTGGAGCGCCACGCTTTGGCCCTGTGGGGTGGCCACGGAGCTGTCCGCCTCCTGGCAGCGGACGCCGCGAGCTGCTCCATGCTGCTGGAACGCCTGGACGCATCGCGTTGGCTGCAGGACGCCCCCATGGATGAAGCTATGGAGGCCTGGGGTGAGATCATGCGCGAACTTTCCATTGCCCCGGATGATCGTCCCGAATGGCGGGGATTCGATCACATCGCTGCAACGGCTGAGCGCTGGAGCGACGAACTGCCTGCGGAGTGGGAACGGCAGGACCACCCCTTCCCGCGATGGTTATTGGAGGCTGCGCTGGAAGTGTGCCAGACCCGGGGCGCTGTTGGCCGCCGATCCGGCAAGGACGTCCTGGTGCACACTGATCTCCACTTCATGAACATCCTTGCCGCATTGGGCGCGGACACCGCCAACTACCGGGCCATCGATCCCCAACCGCAGATCGGTGAGGCAGAATTTGCGGTGGCACCTGTTCTGTGGAACCGGATCAAGGATCTGCCGGGAAGCGATCCTGGCGCTGCCCTACGGGATCGGTGCCGGGACTTCAGCCTCGCCGCCGGCCTTGATCCGGAGGTCGCACGACAGTGGAGTATTGCCCGCGAAGTGAACAATGCCCTGTGGTCCGCGGGAAAACCAGGGCACGAAGGCGACCTGGCCCGTTCCCTATGGGTGGCCAGCACATTGGCGGGCAGGACGCTCGAAGGACTTCCAGCAGCACACGATCTGCCAGAGCCCGGGGACGCCGTCAGCTGAAGTTGTCGTTCCATACGTCCATGCCGAGCTTGATGATCAGTGCCGCGACGACGATCAGGAACACAATCCGCACAAAGCCGCTCCCCCTGGCCACTGCTGTACGGGCACCAAGGTATCCGCCCGCCATGTTCGCCAGCCCGAGCACCAGGCCCACTCCCCACAACAAGGAACCGTGGGGAAGGAAGAAAATCAGGGCACCGGCATTGGTGGCCATGTTGACGATCTTGGCCTTTGCACTGGCTTCAAGGAAGGCGTAGCCCATGGCCGAGACCAAGGCGATCACCAGGAAGGATCCCGTACCGGGCCCGATGAGGCCGTCGTAAAACCCGATCACAGCACCGATCAGGCAGGCCACGACGTAGTGCTTGTGTCCATCGTGCCGCAGCGCCGTCAGCTCACCGGCGCTGGGGCGGAGGGCCGTGAAAATCGCGACGGCGACCAGCGCCACGACGATGATCGGCTTGAAGACGCTGGCCGGCAGCGACGCAGCGAGGATGGCCCCGCCAAAGCTGCCCGCCAGGGCAATGACTGCCATGGGAATTGCTGTCCTGAGGTCCGGCCCCACCCGGCGGTAATAGGTGGTGGCACTGGTGGTGGTGCCGAAGATGGAACCCATTTTGTTCGTGGCCAGGGCCTGGACCGGGGTGATGCCAGGAACCAGCAGCAGAGCGGGGAGCTGGATCAGCCCCCCGCCTCCTACTACCGCGTCAACCCACCCTGCTGCGAATCCAGCAACCACAATCAGGATGATCGTGGTGAGCTGGATAGTCTCGAAGCCGGAAATCACCGGTTACGGACAGCGTTGACCACGTAATCCACGGCCTTATCCACCGAGATGTTCTCGGCTTCACCGCTGCGGCGGTCCTTGATCTCCACTACGCCGTCCACGAGTCCACGGCCGACCGCCAGGATCGTGGGCACGCCGACGAGCTCGGCATCGCCAAACTTTACGCCGGGAGAAACCTTGGGCCGGTCATCGAAGATGACGTCGAGGCCGGCAGCCTCCAGTTCAGCGGACAGCTTCTCTGCAGCTTCGAAAATTTCGTCGCCGCGGCCCACAGCCACAATGTGAACATCGGCCGGGGCTACCGTGCGTGGCCACACGAGGCCGCGGTCGTCGTGATTGGCTTCGGCGAGGGCTGCGACAGCACGGGTTACACCAACGCCGTAGGAGCCCATGGTGACCACAACCTGCTTGCCGTTCTGGTCCAACACCTTCAGGTCCAGTGCCTCGGCGTACTTGCGTCCGAGCTGGAAGATGTGGCCCATTTCGATGCCACGTGCAGTTTCAAGTGGTCCCGAGCCGTCAGGCGCAGGGTCCCCTGCCCGGACGTCGGTGCATTCGATGACGCCGTCCCACGTGAAGTCGCGGCCCGCCACGAGTCCGAAGACGTGCTTGCCGTCAACATTTGCGCCAGTCACCCAGGTTGTGCCGGAGACAACGCGGGGATCCACGAGGAAGAGCAGCTTGGAAGATCCTTCCAGGCCCAGCACCGCTTCATCCAGGGACAAACCAGGGCCGATGTAGCCCTTGACCAGCCACGGCAGCTTCTTGAGATCTTCATCGTTGGCAGCTTCGAGGCCGATCTCGCCCGCGATGGGAAGGAACGCACCAATGTTGGCTTCCACCCGCTTGAGATCCACGGCGCGGTCACCAGGAACGCCGAGGACGACGATCTGGCGTTCACCGGTGGGGAGCGTCACGGCGAGCACGACGTTCTTCAGCGTGTCAGCGGCAGTCCAGGCGCCGCCGTCGGCCTCGCTGCGGGGTGCCAGCTGGTTGGCTGCGTCAACCAGGGTTTCGATGGTGGGGGTGTTCGGGGTGTCCAAAACCTGGGCAGCCGGTGCGTCCGTGAAATCAATATCCTCAGGGACAACCGTGGTGACGGCCTCGACGTTGGCGTAGTAGCCCCCGGCCGAGCGCACAAAGGTATCCTCGCCGATCTCCGTGGGGAAGAGGAATTCCTCGCTCTTGGAGCCGCCCATGGCGCCTGCGGTGGCCGCAACCGGGATGACTTCCAGGCCCAGGCGTTCAAAGATCTTCAGGTAGGCAGCGCGGTGGGCGGCGTAACTTGCGTCCAGGCCGGCGTCGTCAACGTCGAACGAGTATGAGTCCTTCATGATGAATTCCCGGCCACGGAGGAGGCCTGCACGGGGTCGCGCTTCATCGCGGTACTTGTTCTGGATCTGGTACAGGCTCAACGGCAGGTCCTTGTACGAGGAGTACAGGTCCTTGACCAGGAGGGTGAACATTTCCTCGTGCGTCGGGGCCAGGAGGTAGTCGGCGCCCTTGCGGTCCTGAAGCCTGAAGAGGCCCTCTCCATACTCGGTCCAGCGGTTGGTGGCCTCGTAGGGTTCGCGCGGCAGCAATGCCGGGAAGTGGACTTCCTGTGCGCCAATGGCGGACATTTCCTGCCGGATGATTTCCTCCACCTTGCGCAGGACACTGAGTCCCAGCGGCAGCCACGTGTAAATGCCCGGCGCGGCACGGCGGATGTAACCGGCCCGGACCAGGAGCTTGTGGCTGGCGACCTCGGCGTCGACGGGATCTTCACGCAGGGTGCGCAGGAACAACTGGGAAAGGCGAAGGACCACGGGTACGTATCCGTTTCTATGGCAGATGTGGCAAAAACAACTGTCTACTAATCTACCGGCTGGTGGCGGGCGGCTCCGCACAGAGAAGAGCCACGCCGTCGAGTCTGGAAGCCCCTGGCCAATATCGGCTGGTCATCCTTCGATGGCGTGGCTCTGCGGCCGGCCGGCCGCAGACTCTGTCCGGGGACTAGTCCCCCGTTCCCTCCAGCGGAACGGGATCGCCTGCGACTGGGAAGCATTGGTGACTGCCGAGCTCACGGATGGTGCGGCTGCCAAAGGCAACCTTGAAGGTCTTTGCCATGAATTCCCCTGTAACCACCCGTGCCCCATCGACACGGCTTGGGAAAAACTTATGTGATAGCGGACACGTTTTCAAGGATTTCGCTGGCAAATCACCCTTGACCGCGCGGTTGGGCAGATTTAGCGTTAATTCATCACTTGGTGAATTACCTGATGGTGCCGGAGGCCGCCATGTCACTCGCAGCAATAGAAGCCACGGGCCTGCAGATCACGCGAGGCCGAACAAGAATCCTGCGGGGCCTGGACTTCGCGGTGGGCAGCGGTCGCATCACAGGACTGCTCGGCCCCTCAGGAAGCGGCAAGACAACACTCATGCGCGGCATTGTGGGGGTACAACGGATCACGGGTGGATCCATCAGCGTTCTCGGCCGCCCAGCAGGCAGCGCGCCACTAAGGCACGACGTCGGTTACGTCACCCAAGGTGCCAGCGTCTATGCAGACCTCAGCGTTGAAGCCAACGTCAAGTACTTCGGCGCCATGCACAAGGCGACGGCGGCGGACGTTGCGGAGTCGATTGCCGCCGTCGGGCTCGAATCATTTGCAAAGCAGAAGGCGGGAGACCTGTCGGGCGGGGAATTCAGCCGCGTATCACTGGCGTGTGCGCTGGTGGCGCACCCTAAATTGTTGGTCCTTGACGAACCGACAGTGGGCCTGGACCCAGTGCTGCGGGCAGAGTTATGGGAGAGGTTCGCTGCCATGGCCGCCAGCGGAACAACGCTCTTGGTCTCCAGTCACGTCATGGAAGAAGCGTCGCATTGTTCCTCGTTGCTGCTTCTGCGGGACGGCCTGCTGCTTGCCCAACTAACCCCAGCCGAACTCGCCACGCGCGGACGCAGCAGTGACCTTGAACGGGCGTTCCTGAACATGATCAAGGACGCCCAACAGGGCCCCGATAGCGGTCAACCAGCAAAAGAAAGCCAGGTGGCATCATGAATCTCCGAATGACCTTGGCAACCACAGCCCGCGTCCTGGGCCAACTGCGGCACGATCACCGCAGCGTGGCACTCATTCTGGTGGTCCCGGCGCTGTTGCTCGCCGCCGTCTATTTCCTTTTCGAAAACGAAACACTTCCGCCGGGCTTTCCGCGCACGTTCGACCGCGTCGGCCTGATGATGCTGGCGATCTTCCCGTTCGTGGTCATGTTCCTGGTCACGTCCATCACCATGCTGCGCGAACGAACATCCGGGACCCTGGAGCGGCTCCTCACCACACCCATCCATAAGGCAGACCTTTTGTTCGGCTATGCTCTTGCCTTCTCCATCATGGCCGCGCTGCAATCGCTGGTGGCCACGGCGGTTGCGTACTGGATTTTCGATCTCGACATCAAGGGCACTCCCTGGTTCGTCGTAATGATCGCGGTCATCAACGCTGTCCTTGGGGTGGCCTTGGGGCTGCTGTGTTCCGCCTTTGCGCGCACTGAGTTCCAAGCCGTCCAGTTCATGCCCGTAGTGGTGGTGCCGCAGATCCTGCTCTGCGGCCTTTTCGTCGCCCGTGAGCAGATGAACGAGGTCCTCGAGGCAATCTCCGGCGTCCTTCCCCTGACGTTTTCTGTTGATGCCCTTCAGGAGATCGCCGGGAACGCCGATGCCACGGCCACCCTGTGGCAAGACACGATGGTGATGGGCGGAATAGTGGTGGGGGTCCTCATCCTCGCCTCACTGACACTGCGGCGGCAGACTTCATGAGCCTCCAGCCCCTGCGCCGCGGCCGGCGAAGCGGTAACGATCACTCGCGCGAAGCCATTCTGCTGGCTGCACGGAAGCTGTTCGCCGAGCAAGGGTTCGATGGCACCAGTCTTCGGCAAGTCGCGCGGGAAGCTTCCGTGGATCCGGCCATGGTGCACCACTTCTTCAAAGGCAAGGACGAACTGTTCGCATCCAGCGTGGAGTTGCCTGCGGACCCTGAAGACGTCTTGGCGGGCGTTGAAACGCTGGATCCGGGGGCGAGGGCAGAAGCACTGATCCGCGCGGTAGTTCGGTTGTGGGAGGGCCCGGCGCAGCCCGGTCTGGTGGCATTCGTTCGGGGAACCATTGGGTCCAAAGCCAAAACGGCGTTGCTGCGGGAGACTGTGAGCCGGACCATCCTCTCCAGGGTCATGGTGGGCGTGCAAGGTCCTGCCGAGGAAGTACGACTGCGTGGCAACCTGGTGGCGACACAAGTGGTGGGACTGATGCTGCTCCGCTATGTGATCCGGCTCGAGCCCCTGGCCAGTGCTGATCAGGAGGAAGTGGTGAGGATAGTGGCGCCGACCATCCAGCGGTATCTCACCGGGAACCTGGATACCGCCAATCCGGACTAGCCAAGAACTGCTAGAACAAGACCGTTGCGAACGTACCGACTTGCTCGAAGCCCACCCTTTCGTAGGTGGCGCGCGCTTTGGCGTTGTAGTCGTTGACGTACAGGCTCGTCACGGGCGCGAACGTACGTGAGAGATTCACGACGGCGGCCATGTAACCAGCGCTCTGGTGGTGTCCACGCATCTCAGGATTCATCCATACGCCTTGGACCTGTGTGACGTCCGGAGTGACCGCGCCCAACTCTGCCTTGAAAACCACAGTTCCCGTGGCGTCGATGTGGACCAGGGAGTGCCCTTGACGAATAAGCCCCGCAACCCGCCTGCTATAGAAGTCCTGGCCTCCCAGGAAGGGCGAGTAGCCAACTTCTTCTTCGAACATGGCGGCGCAGGCAGGCAGGATACGTTCAAAGTCCGCCATGGTGCCGAAGGTCAGCAAAGGATTGGCTTCGATGGCCGGCCCACCGGAAATGGTCAAAAGGGGCTGTCTGGAGCGGACTTCGTGCGCGAAGTGGCCCAACTGCTCAAAGCGTGAGTAGAGCGCCAGCACTGTTTCCGCAGGCCCAAAGATGGAGGCGTACCGCCTGCCGGATTGGTGTGCTGCCGTAGCCACGTATCCGGTAAGATTCGGATCGAGTTGCACGGGGACCAGATTTGCCCCGGCCCAGCAGGCTCCCAGAAGGGTGTCGTCGTCGAACACGCCAAAAACGCTCGCGCCCCCACTGGTGGGGGCTGCCGTTCCTACGCTGTCCAGATGCGCCAGGATAAAGACGTTGGCAACGGGATCCTCACTCGCAAGCGCGCGAAGGGCCAGGGTGTCGGCACTGCCGAGCACCCTGACCCCCAGGCCTGTCTCGTTACGAGACGCTAACCACGGGGCTACCCTTGACAGCATCTTCGCCATCGGCCTCCCCCATCTCTTCAGCGATACGCATGGCCTCTTCGATCAGTGTCTCAACAATTTCGCTTTCAGGCACTGTCTTGATGACTTCGCCCTTCACGAAAATCTGGCCCTTGCCGTTTCCGGAGGCCACACCGAGGTCTGCTTCGCGGGCTTCGCCGGGGCCGTTGACGACACACCCCATCACTGCGACACGGAGGGGAATTTCCATCCCCTCAAGGCCAGCGGTTACCTGCTCAGCCAACGTGTACACGTCCACTTGGGCGCGGCCACACGAGGGGCAGGACACAATCTCAAGCTTGCGCGGACGCAGGTTCAATGACTGCAGGATCTGGTTGCCAACCTTGATTTCCTCCACGGGCGGTGCCGAGAGGGACACACGGATGGTGTCACCGATGCCGCGGGACAGCAGTGCCCCGAAAGCAGTCGCGGACTTGATGGTTCCTTGGAAGGCCGGACCAGCTTCGGTCACGCCAAGGTGCAGGGGCCAGTCGCCCTTTTCCGCGAGCATCTCGTAGGCCGCGACCATGATCACGGGGTCGTTGTGCTTGACGGAGATCTTGAAGTCGTGGAAACCGTGCTCTTCGAAGAGCGAGGCTTCCCAGACGGCGGACTCCACCAGGGCTTCGGGGGTTGCCTTGCCGTACTTCTTCATGATGCCCGGCTCCAGGGAACCAGCGTTGACGCCAATGCGGATGGACGTCCCATGGTCCTTTGCGGCTGCGGCGATTTCCTTGACCTGGTCATCGAACTTCCGGATATTACCGGGGTTCACACGGACCGCAGCGCATCCTGCTTCAATGGCTGCGAAAACGTACTTCGGCTGGAAGTGGATATCGGCGATCACGGGAATCTGCGATTTCCGGGCAATGATCGGCAATGCCTCGGCATCATCGGCTGAGGGGCATGCAACGCGGACGATGTCGCAGCCGGAGGCCGTCAGTTCGGCGATCTGCTGAAGCGTGGCGTTGATATCCGTGGTGGGCGTTGTGGTCATGGACTGCACGCTGATGGGTGAATCAGAGCCAACGCCAACGGACCCAACCTTGATCTGACGCGTCTTACGGCGAGGGGCAAGGACGGGGGGTGGGGCTGCTGGCATTCCCAGGCTGACCGAGGTCACGTGGACTCCTTGGGTTTGGGGTGGATCGTTGTGGTGGAGGACGCCGGAGCTAGGACGCGTGGGCAGCCAGGACGCCGATGATGGGATCCCATTCCGTGCTGCGGATGCCTGCAATGACTCCGGCTTCAGCGAACGGATCCTGCTTCAGGAGGTCGTTGAGTTCGGCTTCATTTGCCGCCTTGAAAATGAGCAGTGCGCCGGCACCGTCACCATAGGGGCCGCTCGCAAGCAGCGTGCCGTCCTCTGCGAGGTCGCCCAGCCAGGCACGGTGCGCGGGGCGGGCTTCGTCGCGGAGGGCGCCGGATTCGGCGACGTATACATACTCAACAGCGAAAACAGTCATGAAGCTAGCCTATCCCGCCGCGTCGCATGATCCGCCATCGATTCCGCCCTCGGAGGGCCCTGCCGTCCAGCGCATGGAGACATCAGCCAAAGATATTCACAGGCTTGACGATGTCTGCGTAGATCAGCAGCGCACCCATGGCCATCAGCAGCGCTGCCACCACATACGTGGCGGGAAGAAGCTTCGCGATATCAAAAGCACCGGGATCCGGCTTTCCCCTTAGCCTGGCCACTTGGCGCCGCGCACCCTCATACAGCGCACCCGCCACATGACCACCGTCGAGGGGCAGCAAGGGCACGAGGTTAAAGACGGCCAGCGCGAAGTTGAGCCCTGCAAGCAGCCCTACCAAGGTTCCAATACGTGATTGGAGGGGTACTTCTTCCATGGCGGCCACTTCGCCAGCCACCCGACCGACGCCAACCACACTGATGGGGCCGTTCGGATCACGGGGTTCCTCGCTGAAAGCGGCCTTCGCCACACCAACCACTCGGGCCGGCAGGTTAAGGATCACTCCGGAAATCTGCTTGATGTTCTCTCCCGCCATGGGAAGAACCGAGGACGCCGGCTGGGGAACCAACGCGCTTTGTGCGCCGATTCCCAGGAAGCCCACCTCCTGGTACTTCAGTACGCCGTTGGCGTCCTGCTCCTGGCGGCCATCGGCGCCCACAACCGGACGTGAAGACAAGACGGGGGTAACGGTCGTGGAAACTTCCGAGCCGTTGCGCTCTACGGTGATGGGCACCTCCCTGCCAGCGGAGGCCCGGATCCAACTGGTGAGTTCATCCCAGCTTGTGACGGTTTTGCCGTCGAAAGTCTTCACGGTGTCGTTCGGCTGCAGGCCGGCAGCAGCCGCAGGTGTTGGCTTGCAGTCCGCCGAATCCGGGTCCACCGTTTTCCCCGCAGCAACCTGGCACTTTGAAACATCCGCGATGGTGGTGGTGGCGGTCGCGACGCCAAATCCCATGAGAAGGACGGCCAGGAGGACCAAACCGATCAACATGTTCATGGCCGGTCCACCGAGCATGATGATGATCTTCTTCCAGACCGGCAGCTTGTAAAAGACCCTGTGTTCGTCCCCTGGGCCCACTTCTTCATGTGCGACCGAGCGGGCCTCGCTGGCAAGAGTCTGGAACATGCCCGTGCTGGATGGACGTACACCGCCATCTTGTTTGTTGGGCGGGTACATGCCAATCATGGCCACGTAGCCGCCTAACGGAAGAGCTTTGAAGCCGTATTCCGTTTCGCCCTTCTTCTTGGACCACAGGGTAGGCCCGAAGCCGATCATGTACTTGGTCACGCGCACTTTGAAGAGCTTCGCGGGGACCAGGTGGCCAACCTCGTGCAAAGCAATGGACACTGCGACGCCAAGGGCGACGAAGACGACTCCGAGGATGAAGAGAAGGACGGGACTCATGCCGATGGGACTGCTTCCATAGGGGTTTCTGTGCTAATACGCGTTTCGCTGTTACACGGCGCTGTTGGCTAAACGATCATGCGTGCGGGTGCGTGCCCACTTCTCAGCATCCAGCACGGACTCCACCGTAAGCTCCGAGGAACCTGAATGTTCGCTGAGGACGGACTCCACCGTATCCACGATGTCCGTGAAGCGGATACGACCGGCGTGGAAAGCCTCCACGGCTTCCTCGTTGGCCGCGTTGAAGACGGCCGGGTAGGTGCTGCCTTGCTTCGCGGCGTCCTTTGCGAGTTCCACCGCCGGAAACGCAACCGAGTCCAATGGTTCGAACGTCCAACTTGTGGCCTGCGTCCAGTCGCATGCCTGGGCGGCACGCGGAACCCGTCCGGGCCAACCCAGCCCCAGCGCTATGGGAAGCCGCATGTCAGGCGGCGACGCCTGGGCGATGATGGACCCATCCACAAACTGGACCATGGAATGGACTACCGACTGCGGATGGACCACGACGTCGATCCTGTCCAGGGGCACATCGAACAGCAGATGTGCCTCGATCACTTCAAGGCCCTTATTGACCAGGCTCGCGGAGTTGGTGGTGACCATGAGGCCCATGTCCCACGTTGGGTGCGCCAAAGCCTCAGCGGGTGTGACGTTGTGAAGCTGCTCACGGGTTCGGCCACGGAAAGGACCGCCGGAGGCGGTGAGAATCAACTTCTCCACCTCCTGTTCGGTGCCGGAACGCAGGCATTGGGCGATGGCTGAATGTTCGGAATCAACAGGCACAATCTGGCCAGGGCTGGCAGCTGCTTTCACCAAGGCACCACCGACGATCAGCGACTCCTTGTTGGCGAGCGCCAGGGTGGCACCTGACGCGAGCGCGGCCAGGGTTGGCGCCAGGCCGATGGAGCCAGTGATGCCGTTGAGAACCACGTCACAGTCCACTTCCGCGATGCGTGTGGACGCGTCCGGCCCAACGAAAATTTCAGGGGCAAAGCTGCCCAATCCGCTCCGCGCGGCCGCGGCGTCAATCAGGTCTTGAAGTGTTGCCGGATCGCCTTGGGCAATGCCTACCGCCTTCGCCCGCGTGTGGACAACCTGATGGGCAAGCAGTTCCAGGTTCCCGCCGCCGGCGCTCAGGGCCACCACTTCGAAAAGGTGCGGGGCGCCGTCGACGACGTCAATCGCCTGTGTGCCGATGGAACCGGTGGACCCGAGGATGACGATCTTGCGCGGCTGCATTGTTTAAGTATCCCAGCAGCTGCAGAAGGCTGCGAACGCAGCATGCGGCTAAGTGGAAAACCCTGCTTGACCACTTCCTCCCCGCGCGTAACGTGGAATTTGTGGAGTGGCTGGCCTGGTTTGACGCGCAGGACTGGTTTGACGCGCAAGACTACGAATTTGCGCGGCAAGTATTGCAACGCGGCACCGCTGTGCTTTATCTGGTTGCCTTTCTCTCCACCATGAACCAGTTTCCCGCCCTCCTTGGCGAGCACGGCCTGCTTCCCGTCCCCTCGTTCCTTGAGATGGCCCGCCGCTTGGCACGGCCCACCCTCTTCCAGTGGCGATACTCGGATGCCCTGCTGCGCGCAGTTTGTTGGGTAGGAATCGCTGTGTCCGCGATGCTGGTAGTCGGCCTACCGCAGCTGGGACCACCGTGGCTTCCGATGCTGGCGTTCCTGGCTCTCTGGTTCCTCTACATGTCGATCGTGAATGTGGGCCAGACGTTCTATGGCTTTGGCTGGGAGATCCTGCTCCTGGAGGCTGGCTTCACGGTAGCCTTCCTTGGATCGGACCAGGTTCCACCGCCCACCACCATCCTGATCCTGATTGTTTGGCTGGTGTTCCGGCTTGAGTTCGGCGCGGGAATGATCAAAATCAGGGGCGGCCGTGAGTGGCGGGACCTTACCGCCATGTTCTACCACCACGAGACGCAGCCGATGCCCGGACCGCTAAGCAGGCAGGCCCACCTCCTCCCCCGCCCGTTACACAAGGTGGAAGTGGTGGGAAACCACTTTGCCCAGTTGGTGGTTCCGTTCTTCCTGTTCGCGCCGCAGCCGCTGGCCAGTATCGCGGCAGGAATAATCATCGTGACGCAGCTTTGGTTGGTGGGCAGCGGCAATTTTGCGTGGCTGAATTGGATGGCAATCGTTCTCGCCTTCGCTGCCGTGAGTGATCCAGTGGCTCATGCGGTTCTTCCCGCTATCCCGCTTGAGTGGCACCCGGGAGCCCAAACGCCGGTGTGGTGGCTCGGCGTCGTACTTGCCGTGACGGTACTGCTGGTGGTCCTCAGCTACCGGCCGCTCCTGAACCTCTTCTCGCGCCAGCAGCTCATGAACGCGAGCTTCAACCGGTGGCGCCTGGTGAATGCCTATGGCGCGTTCGGTACGGTAACGAAGCAGCGGATCGAGATCGTCGTCGAAGGCACTATGGCGGAAGAGCCGGACGCTCCCGACGAACACTGGCTGGAGTACGGATTCAAAGGCAAACCCGGGGATGTCCGTCGCCTCCCGCGGCAGTGGGCGCCGTACCACCTCAGGCTTGATTGGCTCATGTGGTTCCTGCCCCTGCGGACAGTCCATGAGGGTTGGTTCTACGCCTTCCTGGAGAGGCTGTTGGAGGCGGACAAGCCCACGCTTGGGCTGCTTCGCCATGACCCGTTCGACGGCGAACGCCCGCGTTGGGTGCGTGCGCGCAGCTATCTTTACCGTTTCGCCAGCCGTGCGGAATTCCGCGAGACTGGTGAGCGTTGGGTGCGGGTGCTGCTGTATGACGCCATTCCGCCGGTCTCACTTACACCTCGACGGCGGCGGCTCCTCTAGCCCTGCCTGACTTGGCCGCGGACGCGGGCTTGGCAGTGGACGCGGGCTTGGCAGTGGACGGGGGCCGTGGTGGCGCCGTGGACTCACGGACCACAAGATGCGTTGCCAGTTCCACCCTGCGGGAGTCGATGTCCTCGCCACGGACCTGGCGCAGGATGAACCGCAGGGCCGAGCGACCCATCTCCTGCAGTGGCTGCGACACGGACGTCAGCGGCGGAACGGATTCCTCCGCCTGGTGCGTGCCGTCGAAACCGACGAGGCTCATGTCCTCCGGAATGCGGATGTTCTGCCGTCGGGCCTCTGCGAGAACTCCCAGCGCGATGCTGTCGCTTCCAGCGAATATTGCCGTGGGCGGATCCTCAAGGGCCAGCAGCGCCTTCATGGCCTTCACACCATTCTCGGGCCGGAAGGCGCCCGAGGACACATAGTCCTCGTCCACTGCGATGCCCTCCGCCATGAGTGCGGCCATATAGCCGTGCAAGCGTGCTTGGCTGCACTCGGCGGTGGCAGGGCCGCCGATGTAGGCAATCTTGCGGTGTCCCAACTCGAGCAGGTGGGTCGCAGCGGCCTTGCCCCCGGCCCAGTTGCTGGCCCCGACGCTGAAGACGTCTGCCGGTGGCGGATTAAGGGGGTCCACCACCACGATGGGGATCCGGCGGCGTTGGAAGGCTTCCAGTTGCGCGGACCCGAAGGCGGAAGTCACCACGATCATTCCGCTGCGGCCTTCGTCGATGATGCGTTGGGCCCGCTCTTCGGGGCCCAACGGTGACGCTGTTTGCCTGCTGGTCACAGAGAGGATGACTTCCATGTCCGAGACCGCCGCATGCTCCATGACACCGTTGAGGACTTCCACGGAATATGCCGAATTCAGGGAGTCGAAGACCACCTCAACCGCCTGCTGGGGTGGCGGACTTTTGCGCTGGAGGGGCGACTTGTATCCGGTCCGCTGCAGGGCAGCCAGTACCCGTGCACGCGTTTCCTCCGCCACGTCCTCCCTGCCGTTCACCACCTTGGAAACCGTAGGTGCCGAAACACCCACCTCTTTGGCCACCGCAGCCAGAGTGAGCTTGAGCGGACGTTGCTCGCGTTCCATGAATCCCCCTGCTTTCGAAAATATTTCGTTCCAATGCGAGTATGCGTGATGCCGCTTGAAAGCTCAAGAAGGCTGTAAGTCCGGCGCTGCTAAAGCTGGAAGAAGTCTTGACGTGTGATGAATTGCACTTTAGTTTAGACCGTGACCTAAACAGTATCTCCGAAATATTTCGATATTTTTCGGGAAGGGCCACCCCTTTGGGAGATGGGCACCGCAACGTGCCCAACGAGGCGACTACACATGGAGAAGCAATGAAGCAGTTCCAATCATCACGGCGTTCTTTTCTGGCTCTCGCGGCTGTTACGCCATTCGCAGTCATGGCAACCAGTGCCTGCGGTACGTCCGGGCCGGGCAGCGCGAGCGGAGGAGGCGCCAGCATGTGGTTCCTCTCCGGTGAGCCGAACCAGACCACCATCCAGAAGGCCGTCGATGCATTCGGTTCCTCGAATCCGGACAACAAGATCGCTGTGACGTACTTCCAGAACGATGCGTACAAGACGAAGATCAAGACCGCGATCGGCGCCGGCCAGGCACCCACCATTGTCTACGGCTGGGGTGGCGGTACGTTGAAGACCTACGCCGAGGCCAACCAGGTGGAGGACCTGACCAGCTGGTTCGAGGCCAACCCGGATCTGAAAAACAAGTTCTTCCCCGCTTCCTTCGGTGCAGCCACCGTCAACGGCAAGATCTACGCCCTCCCCAACCAGTACGTGGCCCCCGTTGTCCTGTTCTACAACAAAGAGCTCTTCGAGAAGGCAGGGGTGCAGCCGCCCAAGACCTGGGACGACGTCATGTCGCTGGTAAAGACCTTCAACGACATGGGCGTAGCGCCGTTCTCCTTGGGCGGTCAATCCCGCTGGACCTCGATGATGTGGCTCGAATACCTCCTGGACCGCATCGGAGGCGCCGAGGTGTTCAAGGCGATCTTCGAAGGCAAGCCCAATGCCTGGATGGATCCGGCTGTGATTGAAACGGGCACCAAGATCCAGGAACTGGTGTCGGCCGATGGCTTCATCAAGGGCTTCTCCTCCATCACGGCAGATTCGAAAGCGGATCAGGCGCTGTTGTTCACGGGGAAAGCAGCAATGTTGCTTCAAGGTTCCTGGACGTACGGACCCATGAAGAAGGAAGGCCAGAACTTCGTCCAGAACGGAAAACTGGGCTTCGTCACCTTCCCGACGGTCCCGGGAGGCAAGGGAGATCCGAAGAATGGCGTAGGCAACCCCGCCCAGTACATGTCCATTTCGGCCAAGGCCACGGACAAGGAAAAGGAAACGGCTAAGAAGTTCTTCAAGGACGGCATCATGACCGAAACGGTCATCGACGCCTACATCAACTCCGGTTCGGTCCCGATCGTCAATGGAATTGAAGACAAGCTCGCAACGTCCCCGGACAAGGACTTCCTGAACTTCGTCTACGACCTTGCCAAGAACGCCCCGAACTTCCAGCAGTCATGGGATCAAGCCCTGAGCCCCACCGCCGCCGAGGCCCTGCTTAACAACATCGACCAACTCTTCCTCAAGTCGATCACGCCACAGCAGTTCGCCCAGAACATGAACGCCACCCTGGGCAAATGAGCTCAACAACCGCTCATAGGGCTGCTACGGGATCGCGGAAAATCGAGCAAGCCGGGCAGCAAAAATCTGCACTTGCGTGGCTGACGCTGCCTGCTGTGATCTTTTTCGTGGTTTTCGCGCTTGCGCCGCTGGTAGGTGTACTGGTCCTGAGCTTCGCCAACTGGGACGGCATCGGCGCCATCGGGGCAGCTGGACTGGAGAACTGGTCCTCGGTACTCACCGACCCCGGACTGTACAACGCCCTGGGCCTGACCTTCCTGATCATGATTGTCTCCTGGCTGGTTCAGACCCCCATCAGCCTTCTCCTGGGAGTCTTCACTGCTGGCACGCAGCGCTACAGGGCTGCATTGGCCGTGTTGTACTTCTTGCCGCTTCTTCTCTCCTCGGCTGCAGTTGCCATCGCTTATAAAGCACTGCTGGACCCTAACTTTGGACTGGCCATGGGACTGGGCTTGCCCTTCCTGGCCCAGGACTGGCTGGGCGTCCCTCAGTTGGCATTGGGCCTGGTCATCTTTGTGATCGCTTGGCAGTTCGTGCCGTTCCACACACTCATCTACCAAGGTGGTGTCCGGCAGATCCCCAAATCCCTGTACGAGGCAGCACAGATCGATGGTGCGGGAATCCTTAAGCAGTTCTTCCACATCACGCTTCCGCAGTTGAAATACACCATCATCACCTCGTCCACCCTGATGGTTGTCGGATCGCTGACGTACTTCGACCTCATCTTCGTCCTCACCGGCGGCGGACCGGGCAACTCCACCCGCATCCTGGCGCTCGACATGTACTTGCGCGGCTTCCGGGCCAACCTGATGGGCCCTGCAAGTGTCATTGCCGTCATCCTCGTCGTCGTAGGCCTTGTCCTTGCCTTGTTCCTCCAGCGCCTTGGAGGCAAGGACAAGCAGGGCAGCCAATTGGAAGGTTTGTAAGGTGAGTACTGTCCTTCAAAGCGATTCGAAAACCGCTCCAGCCACTCCCCCGGCCCACTCCACCAAAGCCAAGCAAAGCCTCGGTTCACGGGTCCGGCGGCTGAACATACCCGGAGGCCTTGGCGGTTGGATGTGGCTGGCCATCATCATTGTGCCGATCTACTACATCGTCATCACCAGCCTGAAGACGTCTGAGGGGTACTTCGGGCAGAACCCGTTGGCTCTTCCGGCGACTCCCACCTTGGAGAACTACCAACTGGTTCTCGAGGCCAATTTCAGCACGTACTTCATGAACAGTGTCATCGTCACGCTCGGCTCCGTGATCCCCACGGTGCTGATCTCCTTCATGGCCGCCTTCGCGATCGTTCGTGGACGCGGCCGGTACCTGAAGTTTGTCAACGGTATGTTCCTGATGGGCTTGGCGATTCCGCTCCAGGCAACCATCATTCCGATCTACCTGATGATCATCCGGCTGAATCTGTATGACAGCCTGCTTGCCATCATGCTTCCATCCGTGGCGTTTGCCATTCCATTGACGGTGCTGATCCTGTCCAATTTCATCCGCGATGTGCCGAACGAATTGTTCGAGTCGATGCGGCTGGATGGCTGCAGTGACTGGCAAACGATGTGGCGGTTGGCGCTGCCTTTGACCCGCCCGGCGATAGTGACCGTGGCAATTTACAACGGCCTGCATGTCTGGAACGGATTCCTGCTGCCGCTGGTACTTACCCAAAGCCCCGGACTCCGTGTTCTCCCCTTGGGACTGTGGACTTTCCAAGGCGAGTTCAGCGTCAATATTCCTGCCGTGCTTGCCTCCGTCGTCCTGAGCACCCTGCCAATCCTGGTGATTTACGTCCTTGGACGCCGTCAGCTGGTTAGTGGCCTTACCGCAGGCTTCAGCAAGTAGCAGCTGCCAACCCAGGACAAGAAAGGACTTGTTGTGACTGAACCAAAACCCTTGCGTGTAGGCATGGTGGGCTACGCCTTCATGGGTGCCGCCCACTCCCACGCGTGGCGGACCGCTCCGCGGTTCTTCGATCTTCCGCTCGCCCCGGAACTGGCTGCCGTGGCCGGCCGCAACGAAGAAGGCGTCCGTGCTGCGGCCCGTAAGTACGGTTGGGATTCCGTGGAAACGGACTGGCGCCGCCTGATTGAGCGCGATGACATTGACCTCATCGATATCTGCACGCCCGGAAACACGCACGCCGAGATCGCCATCGCCGCCCTCGAAGCGGGCAAGCACGTCCTCTGCGAAAAGCCACTGGCCAACTCAGTGGAAGAGGCGGAGAAAATGACAGCGGTTGCCCGGGCGGCAGCCGGGCGCGGCGTGCTGTCCATGTGCGGCTTCAGCTACCGCCGCACTCCCGCTTTGGCCCTGGCAAAGCGGATGGTGGAGGAAGGGCGCCTGGGCGACATCCGTCACGTCAGGGCGCAATACCTGCAGGACTGGCTCAGTGACGCGGATGCGCCGCTCACGTGGCGCCTGGATAAGTCCAAGTCCGGTTCCGGTTCACTGGGCGATATCGGCGCCCACAGTATCGACGCCGCGCAGTGGATCACGGGCTCCACCATCACCGGAGTCTCGGCATTGATGGAAACGTTCGTGAAAGAACGGCCTGTGGGTGGAGATTACGTGGGCCTCGGCGGCCGCGGCGGTTCGGACGCTCCCAAGGGTCCGGTCACCGTGGACGACGCCGCGCTGTTCACCGCGCGATTTGGCGCAAGGCACGACGGCGGTGCTGCCGCCGGACCAATCGGCATTTTCGAAGCCACTCGTTTTGCCTTGGGCCGCAAGAATGCCATGCGGCTGGAGCTGAACGGGACCAAGGGCTCACTCGCTTTTGACTTCGAGGACATGAACTCGCTTCACGTCTACGATTCAGCCCTGGAACCAGACGCAGGATTCCGCAAGATCATTGTCACCGAACCGTCCCATCCGTACACAGGCAATTGGTGGCCCACAGGGCACGGCCTTGGTTACGAACATGGATTCACCCACCAGGTTGTGGACCTGGTGAATGCCATCGGCGCTGGGGAGCAGCCCTCGCCGTCGTTCGCTGATGCCTTGCAGGTTCAGAGGGTGCTGGCCGCCGTTGAGGCTAGCGCGGGCAACGCGAGCCGCTGGCAGAACGTCTGAGAGGACCCATCATGACCCGACCCATCACCCTTTTTACCGGCCAGTGGGCCGACCTGCCGTTTGAGGAAGTAGCGCGCCTTGCTGGCGAGTGGGGCTTCGACGGCCTGGAGATTGCCTGCTGGGGCGATCACCTGGACCCGCAGCTCATCGTCGAAGACGACTCATATCTTCAAGGCAGGCTGGACATCCTGGAGAAGCACCACCTCTCGGTCCACGCGATCGCCAACCACCTCACCGGGCAAGCAGTGTGCGATGACCCCATCGATGAGCGCCACCGGGACATCCTGGCGCCCGATGTGTGGGGCGACGGCGATCCCGAGGGCGTCCGTCAGCGGGCCGCCGACGCCATGAAGACCACAGCCCGTGCCGCGGCAAGGCTGGGGGTCAAGACCGTTACGGGTTTCACGGGCTCGTCCATCTGGAAATGCGTCGCTATGTTCCCGCCGGCTTCCGAAGCCATGATCGAGCGCGGCTACCAGGACTTCGCAGACCGTTGGAATCCCATTCTGGATGTCTTTGACGAGGTGGGTGTCCGTTTTGCATTGGAAGTCCATCCTTCCGAGATCGCCTACGACTACTGGACTGCCAAACGCACACTGGAAGCAATCGGGCACAGGGAGAGCTTTGGATTGAACTTTGACCCCTCCCACTTCATCTGGCAGGACCTTGACCCTGTGATGTTCCTCCAGGACTTCGCGGACAAGATCTTCCACGTGCATGTGAAGGAATCCGTACGTCACCTCGACGGACGCAACGGCCGCCTTGGATCCCACCTGCCGTGGGCGGATCCCCGCCGCGGCTGGGACTTCGTCACTGCAGGCCATGGCGACGTGAACTGGGAACCCATTTTCCGGATGCTCAATTCGATCGGGTATGAGGGACCCACCAGCATCGAATGGGAGGACGCCGGAATGGACCGGCTGATCGGCGCTCCACAAGCGCTGGCCATGGTCAGGGATCTTGCCACCATCCGCCCGCCCGCTTCCGCCTTTGACGCGGCTTTCGCCTCCCGCTGAACCGACTTTCGAACACCAACAGACTCACCCGGACGCTTACGTATTACGAAGGAAGACATGACAAGCAAGAACAAGACCGCACTGGTGGTTCGAGGTGGTTGGGACGGACACCAGCCGGTGGAAGCCACGGAACTCTTCATCCCCTATCTCAAGGACAACGGCTACGAGGTCCGGGTGGAGGAATCCCCCAAAATCTACGCTGACGCGGAGTACATGGCCGGAGTGGACCTGATCGTGCAGTGCATGACGATGTCCACCATCGAGAAGGACGAATTCGAGGGGCTCCGCACCGCCGTCGAAAATGGCACCGGACTTGCCGGTTGGCATGGCGGCATCGCCGATTCCTACCGCAACACCTCGGACTACCTTCACTTGATCGGGGGCCAGTTCGCCTGCCACCCCGGCAAGCACCAGGACGAACGGACCGGTGAACAGTCAGACAACTATGTGCCTTACACCGTGAACATGCTTCCGGCTGCAGCAGAGCATCCCATTACCCAGGGAATCGGCGATTTCGACCTCGTCACCGAGCAGTATTGGGTCCTGGCCGATGACTACATCGACGTCCTGGCCACCACCACCCAGAAGGTACGCGAATGGGACCCGTGGAACCGTGAGGTCACCTCGCCTGCTATATGGACCAGGCAGTGGGGCAAGGGAAGAATCTTCGTCTCCACTCCCGGCCACCGCGTGGAAATCCTCCAGGACTCCAACGTCCGCACCATCATCGAAAGGGGCATGCTGTGGGCATCCCGGTAGAACCAGCCAAACCGCTGAATGTAGGAATCATTGGCTGCGGCGCCATCATCGCCCAGTACCTTGCGAGCTTCCGCCGACTGGACGCCATCAACCTGGTAGCCGTCGCGGACCTTGATCCCGCCCGTGCCGAAGCAGTTGCTGAATCCTACGACGGCGTCCGTGCGTTGTCCGTGGATGGGTTGCTGGCGGCGGACGACGTCGAACTTGTTCTCAACCTGACCATCCCGGCCGCGCATGCGGACATCGCGCTCAAGGCAATCGCGGCGGGCAAGGCCGTTTATGGCGAGAAGCCGTTGGCGGCAACCACGGCCGAGGCCCGGCAAGTACTCGAGGCAGCCAACGCGGCCGGAGTGATGGTCGGCTGTGCCCCGGATACTGTCCTCGGCACCGGTATCCAAACCGCCCGGAAAGCGATCGACGACGGCCTGATTGGCGCTCCTGTTTCGGCGACCGCAACCATGGCTACGCCCGGGCACGAGCGCTGGCATCCGAACCCCGACTTCTACTACCAGCCCGGCGGGGGTCCGCTGCTGGACATGGGCCCTTACTACGTGTCCGCTCTGGTCACGTTGCTCGGCCCCGTAGTGTCGGTGGTGGGCGCAGCCAGCCATACGCGCAGCGAACGAACCATCGGTTCCGGTCCCCGCAAGGGGCAAAAAGTGACGGTGGAGATCGATTCCCACGTCACAGGTGTGTTGGTGCACGCATCCGGCGCCTTGTCCACGCTGTTCATGAGCTTCGACGCCGTCAAGACCAAGAGCCCCAACATCGAAGTCCATGGGGAGAAGGGGTCGCTTGTTGTTCCGGATCCCAACCACTTCGACGGCGACGTGCAGTTGTTCGAGCTGGGAGCCGAGGAGTGGAAAACGCTGCCTGTATCCGCCGGTTACGTTGATGCCGGCCGCGGCTTCGGCATCGCTGACTTGTCGGCCACTCCGGCCGGACAAGAGCCCCGCGCGGGAGGCCAACTGGCTTTCCACGCCCTTGAGGTCATGGAGTCTGTGCTGGAATCCGCCAAGAACGGGAGCGCTGTAGTCATCAAGAGCACCGTCAAGCGCCCAGGGATGGTGGAGCTAACGGAACTCTCGACGCCGGTACGCGCCGCACCGGTCCGCGCCTAGGGCTCCAGCCGCCCGTCGAATTGGCAGTTAATACCAATGTTCCCGAAAAACATTGGTTGTGGAGTCTCATGACTTAATGGACACTTCTGTCTCAGGACATCGTGGACAGTGTGTCTCGGGACATCGTGGGCACTTGTGCGGGTTTTGCTCGTTCCATGAGCGAACTCAAACCCGATATGAAGGTCCGGTATCTTGTCGCCTCGTGGCCTGAGGAGAGTCCTCGAGGTGCCGTGGCAGCCTTCTGCCGCGAGCACAACGTCTCACGGTCTTGGTTCTATAAGGTCAGGGCCGCTGCGGTGTCGGGTGGGCCGGCACAAGCGATGGCTATGCGTTCGACCAAGCCACGTACCAGCCCTAACGCTACTCCCGCAGGGGTCACCGCGTTGGCTTTGCATGTGAGGGAAGCGTTGGAGGCCCAAGGCCATGACCATGGGCCTTTGAGCGTTCAGGCAAGGATGCGCCGGGACGGTGTGGAACCGCCGTCCCGGGCAACGCTTGCCCGGCTCTTTACCAAGGCCGGCATGGTGGTTCCGGAGCCGCGGAAGAAGCCTCGAAACGCTTACCGCCGGTTCGTATATCCCGCACCGAACTGTTGCTGGCAGATCGACGCCACGGAATGGCAGCTGGAAAACGGGGCGGAAGGTTGTGATTTTCCAGCTCATTGATGATCATTCACGCTTGGCCTTGGCGTCACTGGTTGCGGCCGGAGAAACGAGCGAAGCGGCCCTGCGGGTGGTCAAACATGCCATCAGTAAACACGGGGTTCCCCGGAAGTTTCTCTCCGACAACGGCATGGCCCTGAACCCCACACGCAGGGGACGAAGCGGGGCATTGGTGGACTACCTGAGATCTCTCGGAGTCGAACCGATCACGGGCAAGCCCTACAAGCCCACCACCCAGGGCAAGAACGAACGATTCCACCGCACACTGCACCGGTTTCTGCACAAGCAAAAACCGGCTTCAACGATCAAGGATCTTCAAGCCCAGGTCGACACCTTCGACCACTACTACAACACCGAGCGTGAACATCAGGCACTGCCGGCCCGAATGACTCCCCAACAGGCTTGGGAAGCCACCGAGAAAGTGCCCGCCCCCTCGGTCCCCGTGATCTCTGAGATCAAAACCCAGATCCGGCGAACCGTACGAAGAACCGTCAGCCGCCTGGGCGTCGTCACGGTCGTGGGCACGCACTTCCAAGTAGGCAGAGACCGCGCCGGAGAAACAATCCACATCCTCTACGACGCACAACGCATCATGTTCTTCGACGGGCACGGAACCGAAATCATTTCCCATCCGCGCCCGCCAAGAGGAACCAAATACATAGGCAACAACAAACCCCGCGGCTTCATGGCGAACCAAGTGTCCACGACGTCATGAGACATACAGTGTCCACGAAGTCCTGAGACTCGAAGTGTCCTCAATGTCCTGAGACATGACACCGAAAAACATTGGTATTAACTGTCATCTCGCGTGCCGGGCCCGGCGCAGAGTTGCCTCGGCATGCTTGAGGATGGGGCCGTCGATCATCTTGCCCTTGAACTGGAAGACACCTGTCCCGGCTGCAGACGCTGCGTCGAGAAGCTCCGCGGCCTCAGTCACGGCTTCAGGCGATGGCGCGTAGGCCTCGCGTACTGTTGCCACCTGGCTCGGGTGGATGCAGGCCTTGGCACCGAAACCGCTGGCCACGGCGTCCAAGGACTCCGCCGCCAGGCCCTGGAGATCGGGGATGTTCACATAGACGGAGTCGATGGCTTCCTTGCCCGCGGCCTTGGCGGCAAGCAGCACAGCGGACCGTGAGTGCAGGGCCACAGCGCGGTAGCCGCCGTCGTCGTTCCTGCTGGAGAGACCGCCCAAGGAGGCCAACAGGTCCTCCGCGCCCCACATCAAGGCAACGACGTTGGGTTCGGCTGCGATGGCTGAAGCATTGACGACGCCGGCGGCTGTTTCGCAGAGCGCAATCACGCGGTAGCCCTCAAGCGCCCTGAGCTGCTCGGCACTCTCCGCTTTGGCGAGCATGACAGTGCGGTAGGGAGAGTGCGCCAGGCTGTGGAGATCCTTCTCGAATTCGGCCGAGCCCACAGGATTAACGCGGATAATCGTCCGGCTGGGGTCAAGCTCAGCGGCGTCCCCATCGGATCCGAGCTGCCCGAGGATCGCGCCCCGGGCACGCTGTTTGTCCCCCGGAGCAACGGCATCCTCGAGGTCAAGGATCACGGCGTCCGAGCGCTCCGCTGCCTTGCCGAAACGTTCCGGCCGGTCAGCTGGGCAAAACAGGAGTGCCGGCCCCATAGTGAACGGCGCAACCGCTCCGTGGAGGGGCGAGTCGGGAGAAGGCATAACGGTTCCTTGCTGCTGGAATACTGACAATGCGGGAAACGGCCTAGGACTGCGCGGTGTGCGCTTCCTCGGTCCACATCAGGCAGGTACGGGTGGCAAGTGCCACCACCACTCCGTCCTGGTTCCTGCCGGTATGTTGCATGGTCACCACGCCCTGGCCGGGACGCGAGGACGACAACCGTTTACCGGTGATCACCGTTTCCGTGTACAGGGTATCCCCGTGATAGAGCGGGTGCGGAAAGGTGACATCCGTCAGCCCCAGCTGGGCGATAATGGTGCCCTGCGTCAGCTGGGTCACCGACTGCCCCACCATCGTGGACAGTGTGAACATAGAGTTCATCAGCCGCTGCCCGAACGGCTGCGCCGAGCTCCAGGCTGCGTCCAGATGCAGCGCCTGGGAGTTCATGGTCAAGGTGGTGAACAGGACATTGTCCGTCTCCGTCACGGTTCGTCCGGGCCTGTGCGCGTAGATCACGCCCTCTTCAAGCTCATCGAAGTACAGTCCGCGCTGCTCAACAACCCGCGTCATACGGTGAGTTCCTGGTCCTCTTCGAAAAGTTCAGCACCGGTGGCTGCCACCACATCGTCCAAGGTGACGTTGGGGGCCAGCTCGCGAAGGACCAGCCGCGGCTCCCCTTCGTCCTTGACGACGTCGATCACGGCAAGGTCGGTGATGATCCGGTCCACGCAGCCCTTGCCCGTCAGGGGCAGGGTGCAGTCCTTGACGATCTTGGGCCTGCCGTTGCGGTCCACGTGCTCCATCATGACGATGACCTTCTTGGCACCGAACACAAGGTCCATGGCGCCGCCCATGCCCTTGACCATCTTCCCGGGGATCATCCAGTTGGCAAGATCGCCGTTGGCCGCCACTTCCATGGCCCCCAGGACCGCCACATCCACGTGGCCGCCACGGATCATGCCAAAGGACGAGGCCGAATCGAAGAATGCAGCCCCTGGTTTGGTAGTGACAGTTTCCTTGCCTGCGTTGATGAGGTCCGGGTCAACCTGGTCCTCGGCAGGGTACGGGCCTACACCCAGAATGCCGTTCTCGGAGTGGAGGATCACTTCCACCCCCGCGGGAATGTAGTTGGGGATCAGCGTGGGCATCCCGATCCCCAGGTTCACGTACTGACCGTTGATGAGTTCATGGGCTACCCGTGCGGCAAGTTCGTTGCGGCTCCAGCCTTTGGCCTCGTGATGTTCGACGTCGGCACGGCGATACTCGTGCCGCACGGCTTCGGGGCGGGGCGGGATGTCCTGATACGTGTTGTCGTTCATTGTGATGCTCCTGCCTGCCCGGTTGCTTGGCTGGTGGTCAGAGCCACCGTCCGTTTCTCAATCCGTTTCTCCGTGGAGGGGGCCACCACCACCCGCTGGACGAAAATGCCCGGAGTGTGGATGTGCTCGGGGTCGAGCTCGCCGGTTTCCACAAGCTCTTCGACTTCGGCGATGGTCGTCTTGGCGGCCATGGCACAGAGCGGGTTGAAGTTCATGGCTGCTGCATGGAAAACGAGGTTTCCGTGGCGGTCGCCCTTCCACGCATGGACCAAGCCGAAGTCCGGAGTCAGCGACTCTTCCAGCACGTAGTCGGCGTCATTGAAGGTGCGCACCTCCTTAGGCGCGGAGGCAATCGCAACGTTCCCTTCGGCGTCGTACTTTTGCGGCAAGCCGCCCTCGGACACTTGGGTTCCCACGCCTGCCTTGGTGTAAAAGGCGGGAATGCCTGCACCGCCGGCCCGCAGTTTCTCGGCCAGGGTGCCTTGCGGGGTCAGGACAACTTCCAACTCCCCCGCAAGATACTGCCGGGCGAATTCCTTGTTCTCTCCCACGTACGAGCTGATGGTACGGCGGATACGTCCGTCCCTGAGGAGGATGCCCAGGCCCCAGTCGTCCACCCCGCAGTTGTTGCTGACGGTTTCGAGGTCCGTGGTGCCTTGGCTGTGGAGTGCGTCGATGAGTGAGACGGGGATACCGCATAAGCCAAAACCGCCAACGGCGAGCGAGGCGCCGTCCGGGATGTCCTTCACCGCTTCCGCGGCGCTGGCAACAACCTTGTCAATCATCCTTGATCCTTCCCGTACGGTTACAGACCCAGCTCGCGGGCGATGAGCATCAACTGGACCTCGGTGGTGCCCTCCCCGACTTCAAGGATCTTGGAATCGCGGTAATGGCGCGCCACCGTGAACTCGTTGATGAAGCCATAGCCACCGAACACCTGGGTGGCGTCCCGCGCGTTGTCCATGGCTGCCTCGCCTGCGACCATCTTAGCGATGGCGGCTTCAGTCTTGAACGGCTTGCCGGCCAGCATCCTTGCCGCCGCGTCGTAGTAAGCCAAACGAGCCGTGTGGGCCCTGGCCTGCATCCTGGCGATCTTGAATTGGATGGCCTGGTACTTGCCAATGTTCTGCCCAAAGGCGCTGCGTTCCTTGGCGTATTTCACCGAAAGGTCCACGCAGCCCTGCGCCGCGCCGGTACCCAAGGCCGCGATGGCGATGCGGCCCTCATCCAGGATGGACAGGAAGTTGGCATATCCCCGGCCCCGCTGGCCCAGGAGGTTCGCCTCAGGAACGTGGACGTTGTCCAAAGTCAGTGGATGTGTATCCGAGGCGTTCCAGCCCACCTTGTTGTAGGCCTTCTCGGCCCTGAAGCCCGGCGTTTCGGTGGGCACCAGGATAGTTGAGATTTCTTTCTTGGTGCTGCCGTCCGCGTTTTCCGTCTTGCCGGTGACGGCGGTGACCGTGACCAACGTGGTGATGTCCGTGCCGGAGTTCGTAATGAACTCCTTGTTGCCGTTGATGACCCATTCGCCGTTCTCCACGTGGGCGTGGGTCTTGGTGCCGCCGGCATCGGAACCGGCTTCCCGCTCAGTCAAACCGAATCCTGCCAAGGATCGTCCGGATGCCAATTCCGGGAGCCAGCGCTCCTTCTGTTCCTGCGTGCCGAAACGGTACACGGGCATGGCGCCGAGGGACACGCCGGCCTCCAGCGTGATAGCTACGGACTGGTCCACCCGGCCCAGCTGTTCCAAAGCCAGCGCCAAGGCGAAATAATCCCCGCCCATTCCACCAAACTCCTCCGGAAACGGCAGACCGAACAGCCCCATCTCCCCCATTTGCTTGATCACTTCATAGGGGAAGCTGTGTTCTTCGTCGTGCTTGGCGGACACAGGAGCCACCACTTCGTCCGCGAATTCGCGGACGGAATCGCTGAGGTCCTGGTACTCCTCGTTGAGGTCAAAAGTGCTCATGGCTGGACTTCCTTGTTTGTGTTGGCGGGCTTGTTTGTGTCTGCGGCGGTTTCTGCGGACCCTTCAAGAGGATCGGCTACGTGAATAGTGGCGAGCACCTGGTCCGCTTTGACCAGGTCGCCGGGTTTGCTGGTGAGGTGGACGGTTCCGGAAACCGATGCCACCAATTGGTGCTCCATTTTCATGGCCTCGACGGCCAGGAGTGCCTGCCCCTCTTTGACCACGTCTCCGTTGGCCACTGCCACGGACACCACAGTCCCCGGCATCGGCGAGCGCACTTCCGGGTCTGCAGCGCCTTCTTCACGCTGGATCCCGGCAAGCATCCGCCGGAGACGTTCGGCACGGTCCAGGACTTGCAGGCGGCAGGCCCAGCCATCGTTGCCAACGTAGATCTCGCGGGCCGCACTGACCCCCTCGGGCACTGCGCCTACCGCATAGGTGACCGAACCGCCGTCGATCTCCAGGACGATGCCGTCCCCAGTGCGCTCCACCACTGTGACTTTGGCGGCGCGTCCCGCTTCGGGGCCGTGGTCGATGACTGCCGTGAAAATGCCCGAGTCCTCAGTCAACGCAACTGTGGCGGTGCCGCCCCCAGGCAGTCCGAGGCTGGCTGTCCAAGCGGCGCGCCCGCCGATGCGCCACGAGTCCGGCGAGCTCCAGGCGCTACCGGCGAGGGTAGAAGCACCCAACGTCGCCTTCTTTTCGAGCCACAGCGTCAATGCGGCAGCAATCAATTCGTTGGCGCCCGCGTGCCTGAACTCCATGGACGGCAGCTTTCGTTCGATCAACCCCGTGTCCAAGTGACCGGCACGGACGTCGGGATCATTGATCAGCAGCCGCAAATACTCCACATTCGTGTCGACGCCAAGCAGGGTGTACCGGCCCAACGCAGCGTCCAGGGTGTCCAGGGCGGTGGTTCGGTCTTCGCCCCAGGCAACGACCTTGGCCAGCATGGGATCGTAGTCGCCCGTGATCAGAAGGTTGTCGCGCATGGCCGAGTCGATCCGGACATTGGCGTGGGCGCGCTGTTCTCCGAGCACCTTGGGATCCGCCGTGCCATTCTCGGCAAGCCCCATCACGCGTCCCATGGAGGGCATGAAGTTCCGTTCGGGCACCTCGGCGTAGACCCTCGCCTCCACGGCGTGGCCCTTAAGTACGACGTCGGACTGCGCCACGGTGAGCACCTCACCGGCGGCGATCCTCACCTGCCATTGAACGAGGTCCACCCCGGTGACCATCTCTGTGACGGGATGCTCCACCTGGAGCCTGGTGTTCATTTCCATGAAGAAGAACTCGCCCGGGTTTTCATCGGACACCAGGAATTCCACGGTTCCGGCACCGCTGTATTTGACCGAGCGCGCGGCGTTGCAGGCAGCCTCGCCGATCCGCGCCCGTTCATCGGCGCCGTCCACCAGCGATCCGAAGAGTGCCGAGGGGGCTTCTTCGATGACTTTCTGGTGACGCCGTTGGAGGGAGCATTCGCGCTCGCCAAGGTGGATGACGTTTCCGTGGTTGTCCGCGAGGACTTGGACTTCGATGTGGCGGGGAGTCTTGATGAGCCGTTCCAGGAACAGGGTGTCATCCCCAAAGGCCGAGGCTGCTACGCGACGTGCAGTCTGCAGGGCGGCGGCCATATCTTCGGGCCGCTCCACGATGTGCATCCCCTTGCCGCCACCACCCGCTGAGGGCTTGATGAGCAAAGGAAACCCGATTCCGGGCGCAGCATCGATCAGTTCCTGGTCCGTGAGTCCGGGTAGCGCAATGCCGGGCACGCAGGGGACGTCGTAAGCCATGACGTGATTCTTGGAGCGGATCTTGTCGCCCATAACCTCGATCGCGTCAACAGCAGGACCGATGAACGTGATACCTGCGGCGTCCAGGGCTTTCGCGAACTCCACATTCTCGGAGAGGAAGCCGTAACCGGGGTGGACTGCCTGCGCACCGCTGCGGCGGCAGGCATCGATGATGGCATCGATTTTCAAGTAGCTCTCCGACGGCGCCGTCCCGCCGATAGCTACTGCAGTATCGGCGAGCGCGACGTGCTTGGCGTGCTTGTCTGCGTCCGAGTAGACGGCGACGGAGCGGATGCCCATGTCCTTCAGGGTTCGGATCACGCGGCAAGCGATCTCGCCTCGATTGGCGACGAGAACGGCGTTGAACGGTCGGGACGCCGGGTTGGCGTTAGGTGCTGTTGGCAGGGTCATGCTCACATCCTGAAGAGGCCGAAGGAGGTCTCCGGTAGTTGTTGGCGGGACACGACATCCAGGGCCATTCCCAGAACGCGGCGAGTGTCTGCGGGATCGATGATGCCGTCATCCCAGAGCCGCGCAGTGGAGTAGTACGGGCTGCCTTGGTCCTCATACTGCTGCTTGATGGGGACTTTGAAGGCCTCTTCGTCTTCCGCGGACCATTCCTGGCCGGCGGCCTGGTACTGATCCCTCTTGACTGTTGCCAGCACGCTGGAGGCCTGGTTTCCGCCCATCACCGAGATCCGCGCCGCCGGCCACATCCACAGGAAACGCGGCGAGTAGGCCCGCCCGCACATGGAGTAGTTTCCGGCGCCGAAGGAACCACCGATAACGACGGTCAGCTTGGGCACCCTGGCTGTTGCGACTGCGGTGACCATCTTTGCGCCGTTCTTGGCGATGCCGCCTTGCTCGTAGTCCTTGCCCACCATGAACCCGGAGAGGTTCTGCAGGAAGATCAGCGGGATCCCGCGCTGATCGCAGAGTTCGATGAAGTGGGCGCCCTTGAGTGAGGACTCACTGAACAGGACGCCGTTGTTGGCCACGATACCAACGGGGTGTCCATGCAGGTGCGCGAACCCGGTCACCAGGGTGGTGCCGTAGTTCTTCTTGAACTCATGGAACTCGGAGCCGTCCACGAGCCGTGCGATCACTTCGCGGACATCGTACTGTGCGTTGACGTCCGTGGGAACCACGCCGTAGATCTCTGAAGGATCGACGACGGGCGGCAGGACGACGTCGAGCACATCCCATGCCGGCTGGGCCGGCTTGGGTAACGTGCCAACGATGTCCCGGACGATCTCCAACGCATGCTGGTCGTTTTCGGCCAGATGGTCAGTGACTCCGGAAATTCTTGAATGCACCTCACCGCCGCCCAACTCCTCAGCGGTCACAATCTCGCCAATGGCTGCCTTCACCAGGGGCGGCCCACCGAGGAAAATGGTGCCCTGGTTGCGGACGATCACAGTCTCGTCGCTCATGGCCGGCACATATGCCCCGCCGGCCGTGCACGAACCCATCACCGAAGCGATCTGCGGGATTTTGGCCGCGGACATTCTGGCTTGGTTATAGAAGATCCGGCCGAAGTGTTCCTTGTCCGGGAAGACCTCGTCCTGCTTGGGCAGGAATGCTCCCCCGGAATCCACCAGGTAGATACACGGAAGCTTGTTTTCCAGGGCGATTTCCTGGGCCCTGAGGTGCTTCTTGACGGTCATGGGGTAATACGTGCCGCCCTTGACCGTGGCGTCATTGGAAATCACCAGCACGTGGCGTCCATGGACCAGGCCGATCCCCGCGATGACCCCGGCGCCCGGCGAATCGTCGTCGTACATTCCGTTGGCGGCCAAAGGCGCAATCTCCAGGAAGGGACTGCCCTCATCCAGGAGGTAGTCGATTCGCTCCCGGGGCAACAACTTTCCACGGGCGACGTGCCGCTCCCTGGATTTCACGGGTCCCCCGAGAGCTGCTGCGGCAAGGCGTTCCTTCAATTCCCCTACGAGCGCCAACTGTGCTTCCTGGTTGGCTTCAAAGGTGCCGCTATCGGTTCCTGCCAAGCTGGCAATTGTCTCCATTGACCGCTGTTCCATTCCCGGCCCCAGGCCATTTCGGTTAGTGCCACGTAACTGAAATTTAGGTTAGTCTTTATTAACTGTGATGTCCAGCACAGTGGGACTGCATCAAGGAGGAGAACGTGACCGGAGGCCCGGAAACAGGCACTGTCCGCAGCCCAGCCGCAGCAACCCAACGCGGCCAAGCCAAGGAGCTCCGCAGGGTGGCATTGCTTTCAGCCGCAGCGGGACTCTTTGCAGAGAATGGCTTCAACCGGGTGTCGCTTGAGGACCTTGGGGCGGCGGCAGGGGTTAGCGGACCCGCTGTGTACCGGCACTTCCCCGGCAAGCAAGCTGTTCTCGGCGAGCTCCTCCTCAGCGTCAGCCGCGATCTGCTCGACGGCGGCCTCCGGGTGGTCTCGGAAGCGGACAATCCCACGGACGCCCTGAAAGGCTTGATCCGGTTCCAAGTGGACTTTGCCCTGAGCAACCCGGACGTCATCCGCGTCCAGGACCGGGACTTCGGGAGCCTCAGCAGTACCGACCAAGCGGAAGTCAGGTCCCTGCAGCGCGCCTACGTGGAAACGTGGGTGGACGTCCTCGGACGCATCCACTCCGGCGCGGATGTCGCCGGCCTCCGTGTCCGGGCACATGCTGCCTTCGGCCTCATCAACTCCACGCCCCACTCCGTTCGCCATCACGGACGGAAGATCGCGGTGAAGTCTGCCAGGCCCATTCTGGAACAGATGGCCTTGGCTGCCCTGACAGCAGCCTGATTGTTTACTCTTTTCGGGAGATTGAGGGGCCGCCTTCCAGGTGCCTCTTAAACTGATGCTCCTATTGCTGTCAATGGTCGTTGAGCCAGCTTTCGTAGCGTTTGTGGAAGTTGTCGTCGCGGGTGAGTCCGCGTTCGAGACGGGATAGTGCGGTAGGCCAGACGCGGAGGTCATCAGCGGCGGCCTGGAGGGTGATGTTCTTGGCTTTCCGCAGGGCCCGGAGCTGCCCGGCGAAGGGTGCTGGGTGGGGGTGCATGATCTGGTCATAGATTTCACGTGCAACGTAGCGTTTGAGGCAGCGCATGATTTCCTTGGTGGTTTTGCCTTCTTGTCGGCGCCTGGCCACGTAGGTTTTGGTCCGGCTATCACTCATCATCCGTACGAGCACTACGCGATGGATGGCTTTATTGGCTTGCCGGTCTCCGCCACGGCTAAGTCGATGCCGGGTGGTTTTCCCTGAGGCGGCCGGGATGGGGGCAACGCCGACCAGGGCTGCGAACCTTGCCTCCGAGGTGACCCTTTCGGAGTTGTCGCCTACGGTTACCAGCAACTGACTTGCAACGTCAGTGCCAACACCCTGAATGTCCCTGAGCGTAGGGGCGTGAATGGTGAGGATTGCGTCGAGTTCAGTATCGATCAGGGCCACTTCCGTGTTCAGGTGCCGGTAGCGGACAGCCAAGCGCTTGAGAACGATGGCGGTGGCGTTTGGAGGCTCGGCAGGGTCACCGATCGGTCGGCTTTTCTCCAGTGCGCTCATCATTGCAACGCGGCTTAAGCCGCGGTACTTCGCCCGGATGGGCTCAGGAGCAGAGACCAGGATGCTCTTGATCTGAGCCATGACCGCGACCCTTGCCCGCATGGCAGAGTTTCGTTCAGCGCGCAGAACACGTAGTGATTCCACAGCCCCGTCCCTGGCTTTTGGCGTCGCAACCCTGCTGCCGGCAAGTGCAGCTTCCGCAGCCTGATAGGCATCCAACGGATCAGACTTGCCCCGTAGCCGGCGTTCTTGCCGGTTTGGACGCATCACTTCCAGGACCCAGAAGTGCTCCCGACTCAGGACGCGTGCGAGCTCCGCTCCGTAACTGCCTGTGCCCTCCACGCCGATGGACGAGACCGGGCCAAATCCGGTGATGAACTCCACGATCTGCCGGTAGCCGGAACCGACGGCAAGGAACTCCTTGTCCCCTAGATGCCGCCCTGTTTCACTGATGACGGCGACGTGGTGGGTATCGGCATGCGTGTCGATCCCAGCGATGACTTTCGGATGTTGTTTTGCCATGATGAAACTGCCCTGACCTTCTGTTGCGTGCAATGGAACATGAAGGGCACGCCGGCCGGGTGGTCAGACAAGACAGTAATGGGATTCTTTGAGCAGGCTCCTATGAGGTCATGTCCACCTGGCCGCCGCGCTTATTACAGCCTGCGTCACGGCGGACAGATCATTTTGAAGACAAACCACAAGGGCGTCAGTCGGAGGCAGAGTCACACCGCAACACAAGCCAATTCCATCATTACTGTCGGACCCCGATGAAATGATTTTGATCATGGAAGATATGGAGCAGCTGACAGCACTTCGGACGGAACCGTCCCCTGTTGTCGCTGCCCTGACCGCGGCCCGGTCACAGCGCTTTTTGAGGATGCCGGACCTGGTCAAGGCCGGGTTCAAGGATTCGACGGCGTCCATCACCGCGATCGGCCATTTCCAAGGCGGGCTGGGCAACAGAGCCGGGCTGGGCAACGACGCTGCGCTGCTCAACGGCAAGGCCAGTTTCGCCCCGGCTTCAGGGCCCGCGGGCGCCATAGCCACGGGTAGCGGGTCAACAGGCGCCAGAGCCACGGACACCGGACGGGACCTGGCAGCTCTTTTTGAGGACGGCGCGGCTCTTCTGGACCCGTTGCGGTTGTCCGCAGCGGCCGATGCGGCGCGGCTGTTTGGGTTTATTGAGGCCGCTGACTTTGCCGGCAGGATCGAGGAGATCTCCCGGTCGTTGGAGTACTTGCAGGTTGTCGCGGCGCAGGCAGTGGAAAGGACCCGGAAGGAAGCACAGCATGCGTCGCCGGGGGCGCCAGCTGGCCCGCCGGAGTGGCGGACCGGTTGGACTGAACCGGCCACGGGTGCGACGGTCGCGGGAACGGACAGCGTCCTGGATGACGGGTACCGGAATGCCACTGAGTTCCTTCGGGCCAGGTTGCGGATCAGCATCGGGGAAGCCCGGCGCAGGCTCGCCCTCGCACCCGACGTCCTTCTGCAGGCCGGAATGGCCGGGCAGGAGATCCCGGCACGGCGCGAAGTGCTGGCCGAAGCCCTCTCCTCAGCCCTGGTGCCTTCCCGCTCCGCGACGATCATCAGCACCGCACTGGAAAAAGTCCGGCAGCTCACCGATGACGACACCATCACCCGGATGGAACACGCCCTCAGCGCCACGGCCATTGAATCCGATCCGGACTTCGTCACCAAAATGGCCAAACGCTGGGTCGATTCGATCGACCAAGACGGTCCCGAACCATCCGAAGAAGTCCTCCGCCAACTCCAAGGCGCGTTCCTCCGCCGCCGACGCCGCCACGGGCTCCACCACATCGAAATCTTCGCCACCGCAGAACAATACGAAACCCTGGCCACCGCCATGAACACCGCCACCAACCCACGACTCTCCGGCCACTACGGCGAGCCCGGCACGGCACCTGACGGCAGCACCAGCCGAGACGATGGCACCGGAACGGCACTCCACCCCGGACCAGAACACAGCTCAGGCGGACCGGATCTGGACCGTCGCACCCGGGCCCAGAAACTCCTCAACGGCCTCGTCGGAGCCTGTGCCCTCGCGATGACCACCGGGAAACTGCCCTCCAACGGCGGACTCCGACCCCAACTCACCGTCACCATCGACGAACGCGACCTCTTCGAACGACTAAACGACCACCAACGACTCAACAACCACCAACGACTCAGCACAGGCACAGCAACGTTCCTGGGTCCGATGCACCCGAACACCATCCGCAAGATCGCCTGCGACGCCGACATCATCCCGGTCCTGCTCGGCAGCGAATCCCGGGTCCTGGACATCGGCCGCACCACCCGGATCTTCCCACCACACATCCGCAAAGCCATCACCGCCCGGGACCAAGGCTGCGCCTTCCCCGACTGCACCATGCCCGCCCCCTGGTGCGAGGCCCACCACATCACCTACTGGGCCCACGGCGGCACCACCTCCACCGACAACGGCACCCTGCTCTGCAGCCACCACCACCACCTCATCCACAAAGAAAACTGGCGCATCGACATCACAACAGGGGTTCCCTGGTTCATCCCCCCACCCCACATCGACCCCAAACAAACACCCCGACGCAACCACCACCACACACCCCAGAGAACATAAGCCTGCCCGACAACGATGCCGGCTCCGGCCAAGGCGGTGCCCCGGTATGCGGAAGGGTGCCGGATGCGATGCCAGTTGCCTGATTTCCCCTGCCTGCGACCTGCCACCTTCACAGGCAACCCTTATGTTCTTGGGCCGTTCCAGTATTCCTAGGACTCACAGGGCCAGTTTCAGGGGCTGTGCGGGGCGGCAGTGAAGCCTAGGCTGAAGCTCGAACCCATGCTGAATCCATAAAGCAACAGGGTTGGTACCAGCCACTATTGAGGAGCGCACCATGAGGATTGCCGTCACTGGCGGAAGCGGAAAACTGGGCAGGAGCGTGGTCCGTCGACTGGCGCAGGACGGGCACCAGGTGCTCAACATTGACCGTGCGGGAAAAAGGGGCCGCGGCTACGTGAACGTGGACCTCCGCAATTACGGGCAGGTCCTGGACGTTGTCCTCGGTTTGGATGACCAACACAACGGCTTGGACGCAATCGTCCACTTGGCCGCCATCCCCGCACCGGGGCTGGCCCCCGACGCCGCCATTTTTGAAAACAACATGCTGTCCACCTACAACATCTTCCAAGCAGCACGAAGAGCGGGCATCAAGAAGGTGGTTTATGCCTCCAGCGAGACGGTCCTGGGGCTCCCCTTCGACATCGACCCTCCCTACATCCCCGTGGACGAGGAGTACGCGGCGCGACCCGAGAGCACCTACTCCCTGGTGAAGCACCTCGAGGAGCAGATGGCCATCCAGCTCACGCGCTGGGACCCTGCTTTGAGCATCACCGCGCTCAGGTTCTCCAACGTGATGGACCCGGAGGACTACGACGCCTTCCCGTCCTTCGACTCGGACGCTACCCTGCGTAAGTGGAATCTGTGGGGCTATATTGATGCCCGCGACGGCGCCCAAGCCGTTGTCCGCGCCCTGGAGAATGGCACATCCGGTTTTGAGGCCTTCATTATCGCCGCTTCCGACACCGTGATGAGCAGAAGCAGCGCCGAACTGGCCGCCGAAGTCTTTCCCGGCGTCGAGGTCGTCAAAGACCTGGGCCAGCACGAAACCATGCTGTCCGTCGACAAAGCCCGCCGCCTCCTTGGTTTCGAGCCGGAACACAGCTGGCGCGATTACCACTCCAACCGGACCACGCCCACGGAGGACTGAACGCGTGGGCTTGAACGCGCGACGACCCACCCCTTAGCCGCAGTTTCCTGCAAGCACTCGTAAAGGGGTGGGCCGGCGCAGCTTCACATGTGGGCGGAGCTAAACCATGGTCACCACCATGGCGGGGTCGGCCAGGATAGCGCCAAGGTCCGCCAGGAAGCGCGAACCCTGCTCGCCGTCCACCAAGCGGTGGTCGAAGGACAAGCTCAGGGACATGACCTGCCGTACCGCGATCTCATCATCCACTACCCACGGCGCCTTCCGCACAGCGCCCAAGGCGACAATGGCAGCTTCGCCTGGATTGAGGATAGGCGTCCCGGCGTCGATCCCAAACACGCCGATGTTGGTGATGGAGATGGTGCCGCCCGAGAGGTCGGACGGGGACGTCTTGCCGGCACGTGCGGTATCCGTGAGTTCCGACAGCGCTGTGGCAAGTTCCCGCAGGTTCAGGCGCTCGGCGTCTTTGATGTTTGGTACCGTAAGGCCACGCGGCGTGGCAGCCGCGATCCCAAGGTTGACGTAGTTGAACTGGATGATCTCCTGGCGCGCCTCATCCCAGCGCGAGTTCAGCGTTGGATTGTTCCGCAAAGCGACCAGGACCGCTTTGGCCGCAATCGTAAGCGGGGTGAGCTTGTAGCCTTCGAACGCCTTGCTGGCCTTCAGTCGCGCGAGCAATTCCATGGTCGCCGTGACATCTATCGTCAGGAATTCCGTCACGTGCGGGGCGGTGAAGGCACTCTGCACCACGGCTGACGCAGTGAACTTCCTGACACCCTTAATGGGTGTACGCGTTTCACGATCGCCTGTTGCGGCTGGCTGTGCTGGTACTGCGCTTGCGGCTTCCGCTTCACCAGCGAAGTTTTGGACGTCTTCCCGCGTGATGAGTCCTCCCGGACCAGTGCCGGAAACCAACTGCAGGTCGATTCCAAGATCGCGGGCCAGTTTCCGGACCGGGGGTGTGGAACGCGGACGCTCGGCAGGGACATCGTCGGGTTTGGGCTTTGCCTGCACTGTTGTTGCCGCAGCTTGTACCAGGCCGCGGGCGCGGCGGACCGGGCGCCCAGTGTCCTCGACGACGGCGCCATAACCTACCAGGTTCGGCTCCCTCTTGGCGGGCGTCACGTCAGCCCCAGCCTCAGCCGTTTCAGGTTGGGGCGTTTCAGGTTGGGGCGTTTCAGGTTGGGGCGCCGCAGCCTTAGCCTCGACGGCGGTCGAGTTACCGCCGCCGTTGGCGTTGCCTCCATTGGAGGCCCCGGCGTCGTCCACTTCGAAGGAGACGATCGGTTTACCGACCTCCACCACGGACCCCGGCTGCTCGTGCAGGGCCGCCACCACGCCTGCGAAAGGCGACGGCAGCTCAACGACTGCCTTGGCGGTCTCAACCTCGGCAATAACCTGATTGAGGGTGACGGTGTCCCCTACCGCGACCTTCCAGCTCAGGATTTCCGACTCGGTAAGGCCTTCGCCAAGGTCCGGCAGCCTGAATTCCTTGATCATGGTGGCGGTCATCCTTCCAGTCCACTCAGGGAGTTGGGGCGGCCCAAGGTGCGGTCTACGCCATCCAGAATCCTGTCCAGGTTGGGCAAATGATGCATTTCAAGCTTCGAGTAGGGATATGGAACATCGAAACCGGTAATCCGGACGGGGGCGGACTCCAGGTAGTTGAAGCAGCGCTCAGTGATGCTGGCGGCAATCTCCGCCCCGAGGCCACCGGATTGACCGGCCTCGTGCGTGATGACCAGGCGGCCCGTCTTTCGCACAGATGCTTCCACCACCGGGTAATCAACGGGAGCCAGTGAACGGAGGTCAATCACTTCCACCGAGATTCCTTCATCGGCCGCAGCCTGTGCCGCATCCTTTGCGGTCTTGACGAGAGGACCGTACGCCACAAGCGTGACGTCCGATCCGGCGTTGACCACAGCTGCTTTGTCCAAGGGCATGGCGTTGGAGAGATCGATCGACTCGTCGACGTCACCCTTGTCGTGGTAACGGCGCTTGGGTTCGAAGTAGAGCACAGGATCATCCGAAGCTATGGCCTGCTGGATCATCGTGTAGGCGTCCTGCGGGTTGGACACCGCAACTACCCGAAGGCCCGACGTGTGGGTGAAGTAGGCCTCCGGCGATTCCGAATGGTGCTCCGGAGAGCCAATGCCACCTCCGAACGGAACGCGGATGGTGATGGGCATCTTGACCCGCCCCTGCGTACGGTAGTGCATCTTGGCCACCTGGCTGACGATCTGGTCGAAAGCCGGATAGATGAAGCCGTCGAACTGGATCTCGCACACTGGGCGGTAGCCCCGATATGCCAAGCCCACTGCTGTTCCGATGATGCCGGACTCGGCCAGGGGCGAATCGATCACCCGGTGCTTCCCAAAGTCTTTTTGGAGTCCGTCGGTGACACGGAAGACGCCACCGAGCGAACCAATGTCCTCGCCGATGAGGACGACTTTGGGATCGTTTTCCAGTGACTTGCGGAGGCCTGCGTTGATGGCCCGGGCAAACGTGAGCTTGGACATCAGAGTGCACCTTCCTCGACAGGCTGGTTGAAGCTGTTCAGGTAACGCGAATAGTGATCCTTCTGGCGTTCAATCCAGGAATTCGGTGTGCTGTACACGTGGTTGAAGACGTCCAACGGCTGCGGATCGGGCATGTTGACGCAACTGTTCCGGAGTTCGGCCGCAACAGCGTCAGCCTTGGCTTTGACCCTGCCTTCCAGGTCTTCCGTGAGCAGGCCCTTGACGTCCAGGAGCCTCCGTAGCCGGAGAATAGGATCCTTGGCAGCCCAGTCCTCCAGCTCATTCGGGTCCCGGTAACGGGTGGGATCATCGGCAGTAGTGTGAGGGCCCATGCGATAGGTGACCGCTTCGATAAACGTTGGCCCGCCGCCGCTGCGGGCCCGGTCCAAAGCCCAACGCGTAGCGGCCATGACTGCGAGGACATCATTGCCGTCAACACGCAGGCTGGGGATACCGAACCCCGTTGGCCTGTCCGCCAATTGAACGTGGGACTGCACCCGCACGGGTTCAGAAATGGCCCAATGATTGTTCTGGCAGAAAAACACTACGGGTGCCTGGAAGCTGGCGGCGAACACCATGGCCTCGCTCACGTCGCCCTCGCTTGTGGCGCCGTCTCCGAAGTAGGCAAGCACTGCCGTGCTGGCACCGTCCAGTTGGACGCCCATGGCGTACCCCGTGGCATGGAGGCTCTGGGAACCGATAATGATTTGGGGTGTCGCCATGTTGATTCGCTGAGGATCCCAAGCGTAGAGGGCGTTTCCACGCCACACTTGGGCGATCTCCGAGACATGGGCGCCGCGGATGTAGGCCACGCCGCTCTCACGGTAGCTGGGGAAGACAAAGTCGTCGTCGCGCAAGGAGCGGCTTGAGCCAATCTGGGCTGCTTCCTGTCCCAGCAGCGGCGGCCACAAGGCCAGTTCACCCTGCCGCTGGAGGGCCGTGGCTTCTGTGTCGATGCGGCGGATGACAGTCATGTCCTCAAACAAGGAGCCCAACTGCTCATCGCCGATGTCCTTGATCCAGAGATCAAATTCCGGGTGGCTGATCCGCTCGCCTTCCGGCGACACCAACTGGAGGAGGTTGCCCCCCGTCCGCAAAGGATTTTGTGCACTTTGTCCGGGGCGCGGAGCGTCATTTTGCACTCCCTTGCCCGCCTTATCCGTCAACACAGGTGATCGCAACCTTCCGGCTCGGTTTTGCCGGCCCTGCTGGACTTGTGATCCAGCCGCAGACCGACCCCCTGGCTCCTTCGCCCGGGTTAATTGTGACCCTACTCACAAGACGCATCGGGTACAACTACCCTCCAAAATCTTGAGCATTCTGCCATATTGAGATGCGCCAGGCCGTGCTAATCTTGCGCATTATGCAACCTTTGGATGGCACCGACACCCGGCTTCTTTCAGCGATGGCAAAGGATCCCAGGGGGACAGTTGTGGCCCTCGCCCAGAAACTGGGCCTATCCCGCAATACGGTGCAGGCTCGCATGGCCCAACTTGAGAAGAAGCACGCTTTCCTCTCCTTTGAGCGGCGCATCAACCCGGTAGCCCTCGGCTACCCGCTCACGGCGTTCATCACCGTGCACGTCCAGCAACAGAAACTCGCCTCGCTGGCGAAGGACCTGGCAGACATACCTGAGATCCTGGAAGGTTTCGGTCTGACCGGATCAGCAGACTTGCTGTTGCGCGTGGTTGCGCTGGACGCAGAAGACCTCTACCGGATCAATGGCAAGATCCTTGCCTGCGACGGCGTTGACCGCACCGATACCGCCTTGGCCATGCGGGAAATGATTCCCTACCGGGTACAACCCCTGCTGGGGCGGCGCTCCGAAGCCTGAGCCATCTTTTTCTCCTTCGGTTATGACCCTTGGTGCTCTTGCCTTTGGAACCCTCTTGCCTGTGGAACCGCGGATGCGATTTGATGCAGGTGGACGCATCGGGGGCCGGCCAGCGGTTCCCGGCTACGTGGTGGCGCTGCCGCAGGCTGCCGAAAGGGGCACTACAGTGAGCAACCCGCAACAACCCAATGGTCGAGACGGCAGCCAACACACCGAAAATGAATACGGCCAAAACCCGCCACCCGTCCCACCCGGACCCGGGTACCCCCCACAGAATTCGACGCCCCCTCAGTGGCAACAGCCGCCGTCGTCCCCTGGTTCTCAAGGCCAATACCCGCCCGGCCAGTACCCGTCTGGCCAGTACCCACCTACGCAAAACCCGTATGCCCAAAGCCCTTACGGCCAACAGTTCCCGCCGCCGGCCAAGAGCAAGAAGGTGCTCTGGATCGTCCTTGGCATCGTGGCAGGAGTGATCGTCCTGGCTGTGGTTGGCATCCTGGTGCTGGTGAACGTGGTGGGCAGCGCGACATCAAAGGCGAGGTCCTTGGCTGACGAGTTCACCAGCCTGGTGGTCTCAGGGCAAACAGAACAGGCCTACGACAACTACCTGCACCCAGCCTTGAAGGACGAACTGGATAAGCAGTCCTTTATCGACGGTATTGCCAGCCTGGAACTTGATGATTCCTGCAAGCCCAATTACAACTCCGTCAGCGTCAACTCGGATAACGGCAATAACAAAGCGGACATCGCGGGAACCTTGCAATGCAGTGGCAAGAGCATCGATCTCAAGTACGTTTTCGAGGGCACAAACGACCTCAAAATGAGCAGCATCCGCCTGCGTCCGTAACGGCTCCAAAAAAATCTTCAGGTTCCACCCATCCACACCAGCGCATGGTCCGAATCACTGCTTGAGAGCCCCGCCCGGGGTTCCACAGGACGGCCGGGAAAGTCCCGGCCATCACCGGAAGGTTCGGACCAATGCGTACTTCGCCCAATCGCTTGATCGCCACCATCTTCGGAGCCGTATACCTCTTGGTAGGCGTGCTCGGATTCTTCGTTACCTCGGGAACCGGGTTCTTCGCCACTGAAGGTGCCAACCTGATCATCTTCGCGGTGAACCCCTTGCACAACGTCATTCACCTAGCCATCGGGGCGGCCCTGCTTTATGCGGGCATGAACAGCGTCACGCTGTCCAAATCCGTGAACACCGCGGTCGGCGGCGTCTACCTGCTGGTGGGTATCCTCGGGCTGTTCCTCGTGGGCACTTCGCTGAACATCATCGCCTTGAACGGCGCGGACAACGTGCTGCACCTTGCCAGCGCTGTTGTGCTGCTGGGAGTTGCCCTGTCCCAGGACAAGGCAGTGGTCGCCTCCGCCCGCGCCTGATCGCGGAACCAGCGAGTCCAAGGAGAGCCGCATGGAAGCCAAACACCACCCCACGCTGAACTCAGCCGTGCTGTTGTTCGTCTACTTCGCCGCCATGGCTGGCGGGTTGGTGGATCTGTCCCTTGCGGCCGGCTACCTTTCAGGAGCTGCTGCATCTGGATTGGTGGTTGCCGGAGTGGTGGCCCTCGCAGCTGGACTAGCCTTACTGGCTTGGTCGTTGTGGGGGCTCCACCGGAACTCCCTTGTCTTCACCCGGCTTGCGTTTCCCGGACTGGCGACGGCAGCCGCGGCACATATCGGCGTCCTCACATGGCGTTTGGCGTCCACTGAGGGCTCGCTTGATGTGAGCCATCTTGCCGCCTTGGGCCTGTCCCTCATGGCACTTGCCGGGGGCGGCTGGCTGGGTCGGCAGGCAAAGACCAACGACGGCGGCGCCCACGGCCTGCCAAGGACCGGGCGGCTTCTGGCAGCCGCGTTCGGGGCCGCCGTCGTTGTTGCTTCAGTGGCCACGCCGGGATTGGCCGCATCGATGGCAGGCCAGCACGCCGTACCCCACGGGGAACACGGCCAGGCCCCCTCTGAAGGAAAACACCCGGGACTGGTTCCAAGCGGCCACCACTAGGGGCAATGGCCCGGACCGGCGCATCATCGGCATTGCCCACTGTTGATGGTGCGCCCGGTTCGTGGATCATGGAGCCATGGATCCCGTTGAGGCGCTCGAAGAAATCTCCTTTTGGTTGGAACGCGGCCAAGCCCCGTCTTTCAAGGTCCAGGCCTTCAGGAAAGCAGCCGACGCCGTTCGGAAGCTTCCGTCCGAAGAGCTGGCCAGGCTCATCCGAAATGGAAGAGTCACAAGCCTGAAAGGTGTTGGGGACCGAAGCGCGGAAGTCATTACCCAGGCAATGGAAGACAGGGTGCCCGATTATCTGGCCGACCTTCGCGAGCGCGGCACCGAATCCTTGGCATCCGGCGGCCACACGCTCAAGGCAGCGTTGCGCGGCGACCTCCACAGCCATAGCAACTGGTCCGACGGCGGCTCGCCCATTGAAACCATGGTGGCCGCTGCCAAGACCCTCGGCCGGGAATACCTTGCCCTCACGGACCACTCCCCCAACCTGACCATCGCCAACGGCCTCAGCGTAGAACGGCTTGAGAAACAACTCGGCGTCGTGGAAGGGATTAATGCCAACCAGGACGGCTGCCGGTTACTCAAAGGAATCGAAGTGGACATCCTGGAGGACGGGACCCTGGACCAGTCCCCGGAGATGCTGGACCGGTTGGACGTCGTGGTGGCCAGCGTCCATTCGAAGCTGCGCTCGGATAAGCAGACCATGACCAAGCGGATGTTGGGCGGTATCAGTGATCCGCACACCAACGTGCTGGGCCACTGCACTGGCCGCTTGGTCCAAGGATCGCGCGGCACCCGGCCCGAGTCCGAATTCGACGCCGCCAAGGTCTTCACCGAATGCGCCGAGTGGGGCGTCGCCGTAGAAATCAATTCGCGGCCGGAGCGGCAGGACCCTCCGGACACGCTGATCAAGATGGCGCTTGACGCCGGCTGCCTGTTCAGCATCGACAGCGATGCCCATGCCCCCGGCCAACTGGATTTCCTCCAATACGGCGCCGAGCGCGCCGAAGCACTTGGGGTGCCGAAGGAACGGATCGTCACCACCTGGCCATTGGAACAGTTGAAGGAGTGGCTCAGCCTCAAGAAGTAATTCGATGCGGCATGGCGGTGGCTCCCCCTGCCACTTGGCAGAAGGAGCCCCCGTTTTTGGTTGAAGCTTAGTGGTCCACCGCTTTCTCTGCGCCGATGCCTGTCAGCGAGCGCACTTCCATCTCAGCTTGCTTGGCGGGATCCTCACGGCGCTTGTCCAGGACGGTTCCCAGCCAGCCCAGGAAGAAGGCAAGCGGGATGGACACGATGCCCGGGTTGCTCAGCGGGAAGAACGCGAAGTTGGCTCCCTGGATCATGGACGTCTTTGCGCCTGAAACCACGGGTGAGAAGGTGATGAGCAGGATGGCCGAGGCCAGGCCACCGTACATGCTCCACACCGCGCCCTGCGTGGTGAATTTCCGCCAGAACAAGGAGTACACGATGGTTGGCAGGTTGGCCGATGCTGCGACCGCGAAGGCAAGTGCCACGAGGAAGGCGACGTTCTGTCCGTTGGCGAAGATGCCGCCCAGGATGGCCAGGATGCCGATCACCACCACGGTTCGCCGGGCTACCTTGACCTCTGTGGTGGCATCGGCTTTGCCCTTTGCGATGACGTTGGCGTAGATGTCATGGGCAAAGGATGCTGCAGCGGTGATGGTCAGTCCAGCCACCACGGCAAGGATGGTGGCGAATGCGACCGCCGAAATGAAGCCGAGCAATAGCGGCCCGCCAAGGTGGAAGGCCAGCAGGGGTGCGGCAGAGTTGACGCCGCCGGGGGCCGACTTAATGGTTTCCGCTCCGACCAAAGCTGCCGCACCGTAGCCCAGTACCAGGGTGAAGAGGTAGAACAAACCGATCAGCCAGATCGACCAGACCACGGACTTGCGTGCTTCCTTGGCCGTGGGGACTGTATAGAAACGCATCAGGACATGCGGGAGGGCAGCGGTGCCGAGGACCAACGCCAGGCCGAGGGACATGAAATCAAGCTTGGACGTTTCCGTCTTGCCGTACTGGAGGCCCGGGTTGAGAACAGCTGGGTTGTTGGCGGCTTCGGCGGCGGAGCCGAGCAGGTTGGACAGGTTGAAACCGTAGATCGCCAGTACCCAGGCAGTCATGACTGCAGCTCCTGCGATCAGCAGGATGGCTTTGATGATCTGCACCCATGTGGTGCCCTTCATGCCTCCAATGAGTACGTACATGATCATCAAGGCGCCGACGACGATAATCACCAAAGCTTGTCCGCCCCAGTCGCTGATTCCCAACAGGAGCGAAATCAAGCTGCCCGCTCCCGCCATCTGCGCGAGGAGGTAAAAGAAGCACACTGCGAGGGTGGAGAGGGCGGCCGCGATGCGGACCGGGCGCTGGCGAAGCCGGAAAGACAGGACATCGGCCATAGTGAACTTGCCGGTGTTGCGCAGGAGTTCGGCCACCAGGAGCAATGCCACCAACCACGCGACCAGGAAGCCGATCGAGTAGAGGAAGCCGTCATATCCGTTGATGGCAATGGCGCCGGTGATGCCGAGGAACGACGCCGCGGAAAGGTAGTCACCCGCAATCGCTGTACCGTTCTGTGAACCAGTGAACGAGCGGCCGGCGGCATAGTAGTCTGCCGCGGTCTTGTTGTTCCTGCTGGCGCGGAAGACGATCACCATGGTGACAGCTACAAAGAGGGCGAAAATGCCCATATTTAGGAGCGTTGTATCTTTCAGTGCTCCGACGTTGACTGCGGGGACAACGGTGCCGATGTGGTTGATGTTCATTTGCCTGCCTCGATTACGTTGCCGTCCTTGTCAAACCGATGACCCTCGATCTCATTGCGGATGCCGGCCGCGATGGGGTCCAGCTTCCTGTTGGAGTAGCTCACGTACCAGGCCGTGATGCCGAAGGTGGTGACAAATTGGAGCAACCCGAGGATCAGGCCGACGTTGATGTTGCCCCAAACTTTGATGGACATGAAGCCGACGGCGTAGTCGGCCAAGAGAACGTAGGCGAAATACCAGAGCAGGAACGCCACTGCCATCGGGAAGACAAAACTGCGGTGCCGCTTGCGCAGCGTCTTGAACCGTTCCGTTTGCTGGACTTCCTGGAAGTCCACGGACGCAGTTGCGTCCTGGGGTTGGGCTTCATTACCCATGGTTCCTCCTGATTGTGATGTGTCCACATCAGCTCGACACGCGCTGCCAATGTGACTGCAATCACTATCGAACGAGCCACGCTGCGCGTACCAGAGAAGCACTGGCCAGCGTCGCCCAACGGTCAGGATGCTGCGCCGAACGGTGGGATGTGAGCGAGCATTCGGGAAAAGCCGGGAAGGATGTGAGCGGGCATCCGGTTACGCTGGCTCTATGCCGGACTCCCCGCTTTTCACCGCAGCCGCGATCGCCGTGATCGTGATGGCCATCGCCGTCGTCGTTGGTGTTGGACTGAAGGTGATCCGCTCCTTCCGGGACCTTGGCACGGATGCTGAGCGGGCCACCTACAACACACTGCATGCAGCATCACGTGCGGGGCAGCATCTGCGTGGCGGACTGCAGGCGGCTGGTGCTGCCAAGGCGAGCAAGCAACTTCGGATGCTTCTCGGCTGCGATGCGCTGGCTATCACAGACACCGATTCGGTCCTTGCGTGGGACGGGGTTGCCGAGGAGTTGAGGCCTTCCCTGATGCGCCTGGCCGCCGAAGTCTTGGCCACGGGGCGAACGGCAGTGGTACCCCACGCCGGGCACCCAAACCGGGCAAAGTCCGAGCATGGCAGCCATGACTTCAGTGCCGTCATCGCCCCCATCCGTGCCGGCTCCAGGGTGGTCGGATCAGTGGCGGCCCTTGCGCCTGCTGCCGGAGCCGGGCTGGTAAGGGCCACCAGCGAAGTGGCTGACTGGATTGCCGCCCAGCTTGACCTCGCCGAATTGGAAGCCTCGCGGACCCTCTTGATGGAGGCCGAAGTCCGGGCTCTCCGTGCTCAGATCAGCCCGCACTTCATTTACAACTCCTTGAACGCCATCGCTTCCTTCATCAATACGGACCCCGCGCGTGCCAGGGAACTCGTAGTGGAGTTCGCAGACTTCACCAGGTACTCGTTCCGGCGGCATGGCGACTTCACCACTGTGGCCGAGGAACTGCGCTGCATCGATCGCTACCTCCTTCTCGAACGGGCCAGGTTTGGCGAACGCGTGCAGGTGAGTCTTCGGATCGCGCCCGAAGTGCTGAGCACTGTCATTCCGTTCCTCAGCCTTCAACCGCTGGTGGAAAACGCGGTCCGGCACGGCCTTGAGGCGAAGGAAGGTCCGGGACACATCACCATTTGCGCCAACGATTCGGGCGCGTTCGCAGAGGTCACAATCGAGGACGACGGCGTGGGGATGGACCCGGAGCACCTGCGGTCCGTGCTTGCCGGACACACAGACGGCGAGCACGTGGGATTGCGCAACGTCGATGCCCGCTTGCGGCAGGTCTACGGGGACGAGCACGGCCTGGTTATCGAAACTGCCCCGGGAGAAGGAACCTTGATCACCATGCGGGTGCCCAAATCCCAGCCCGGACATGACGCCTGACACACAGGGCTAATCTTTAATCATGATCAACGTGCTCGTCGCTGACGACGAACTGCCTGCTGTGGAGGAGCTTGCCTTCCTGCTCGGGCAGGATGCGCGCATCGGCGCGATCTACCGGGCGTCGTCCGGCACCGAGGCTTTGCAGATGTTGGAACGGGAGTCCGTTGACGCCGTGTTCCTCGACATCCACATGCCCGCCCTTTCTGGCCTGGACATCGCCCGCGCCATCTCGCACAGCACCAGCCCGCCCGCCGTCGTGTTTGTCACCGCTGACGAAGACTGCGCGTTGGAGGCCTTCGACCTCGCCGCCATTGACTATCTCCTCAAGCCGCTCCGGGCCGAGCGGCTGGCACGTTCCGTGGACCGGATCAGTGAGCTGATCAAGGATGGGACACCTGCTCCCGAAATGATCACGGTGGACCTTGGCAGCACAACCCGCATGATCCGTCGCGATGATGTGAGCTATGTGCAGGCGCAGGGCGACTACGCCAGGCTGCACACGGCCGAAGCCAGTTACCTGATCCGCGTCCCCCTCAGCGATCTGGAACAGAAGTGGGCGGAAGCCGGGTTCATCCGGATCCACCGCAGCTACCTGATTGCGCTCAACCATGTGGGCCATCTAAAGCTCTCGGCGACGGCCCCGAGCGTCAGAGTGGCTGGCGCCGAACTTCCCATTAGCCGGCGCCACTTGCCATCGGTACGGGACAAGCTGCAATCCACCCGCATCCGGCCACAAGGATGACGCGCGTTCGGGTCACGGCACCACGCCAATCAGCGAAACCTGCTCCCACCCGGCTCCCTTACGGTGGTGAAGTCGGCGAGGATTCGGACGTAGGACGCGTCTTTGTTCGTTCCCTGATTCGCTCCCAGTTGCGCCTCGCACTGGTGGTGGCCTGCGGCTTCCTGCTGATTCTCGCTGCCTTCGCCCTCTTGCTGGTCTTCGGACCCGGGGTAGCTGAGACCAGGATCCTTGGCATTCCGCTCGACTGGCTGCTTCTGGGATTGGGAATCTACCCCGTGATAGGCCTCAGCGCGTGGCTCTACAACCGCGCGGCCGCCCGCAATGAAGCCCGCTATCAGGATCTTGTGGAGGACAAGTGAACCCTGCTGTTGGCCTGGTTGCTTTCCTGGCAGTTTCGATCACCACGGCCGTCATCGGCTTCTATGGCCTTCGCATCTCGCGCACCACCGGAGACTTCTACGTCGCCTCACGCACAGTACCGCCGTGGTGGAATGCCTCCGCGATCGGCGGCGAGTACCTCTCGGCCGCGAGCTTCCTGGGAGTCGCAGGACTGATCCTGCTATCCGGGACCGACGCCCTATGGTTCCCCGTTGGTTACACCGCAGGCTACCTGATGCTGTTGCTGTTCGTGGCCGCTCCCCTTCGGCGCTCCGGCGCGTACACCATCCCCGATTTCACCGAAGCGCGCCTGGATTCCAGAATCGTTCGACGCGTCACGAGCCTGGTGGTGGTGGCGGTCGGCTGGTTGTACATCGTGCCCCAGCTTCATGGCGCTGCGCTCACCATCCGCATCACCACTGGCCTGCCGTCGTGGGTAGGTTCGACGGCGGTTGTGCTGGTGGTGTGCCTCACGGTGGTGGCAGGAGGGATGCGATCCATTACGTTCGTCCAGGCTTTCCAGTATTGGCTCAAACTGACTGCGTTGGCCGTGCCTGTGATATTCGTACTCCTGGTACTGGCCGGAAGCGACACCCAGTACCAGGCCCAGCTTCCGGTCAATCCCACCGGCCAGCCAGCCGCCAGCGCCTACCAGAACATTTCACTCATGGTGGCGTTGCTCTTCGGGACGCTGGGCTTGCCGCATGTCCTGGTGCGCTTCTACACGAATCCCGATGGACAATCCGCACGACGCACCACACTGATCGTCCTAGGGCTCCTCTCGGTCTTCTACCTCTTCCCAACGCTTTCGGGCGCTGTGGGCAGGATGTTTGCCCCGGAACTCGCGCAGTCGGGCCAAGCCGATGCCTTGGTCCTGCTGTTGCCCGGCAGGCTGGTTGGCGGGACAGCCGGTGAACTCCTCTCAGCACTCGTGGTCGCCGGCGCTTTCGCCGCGTTCCTTTCCACCACGTCGGGGCTGGTGGTGTCACTTTCCGGCGTCATCAGCCAGGACCTTTTCGGTGGAAGTGTCCGGGGATTCCGCCTCGCAGCGCTGCTGGCCGCCGTCGTGCCTTTGGGCTTTGCTTTCATGACCGACACCCTGGCCTTGGCTGGGAGTGTTGGACTCGTCTTTGCGTTTACGGCTTCCACCATTTGCCCCGTGCTGCTGTTGGGAATCTGGTGGCGTGGCCTGACCGATGCAGGGGCGGTTGCAGGGATGGTGACCGGTGCACTGCTGTGCGGCGGGGCCATGGTGGTTAGCACGGTCATGGGCCAGGGCAATGCACCTGCCTGGCTTGCCCAACCGGCTGCATGGACGGTCCCGGCGGCTTTCGCAACGACAGTGGCAGTCTCACTCTGGACCAAAAACCGCGTGCCCGCTTCCGTGAACCGCGTAATGTCCCGCCTGCACGTTCCGGAACGGCCCGTAGCCACCGAACGCTAAGCGCAGGCAGCTGTTGTCCGCGCAGCGCCTGTTGTCCGTGCAGCGCCTGTTGTCCGTGTATTGCGGCAGGGTGGACAATGGCGCCATGTCCGAAGAACCGGGTGCAGCCAACGCCGAACTTCCGGTGAGCCAGCCGGCAGCTGCCCAAGCTTCGGCTTCCCCGAGCATACGGGCGCAATTGCTGGCCACCGAACACTGGAGCCTGCTTGCCTCAAGGAGCACTACGCAAGGCGAGGTCCTCACGCGCATCAGCATGTTCCTGACCTTCACGTCGGCCAGCCTGCTGAGTGTGGCCCTCGTGGGTCAGGCTACGCAGTTCTCCGAGTCCTTCAGGGCATTCGCGCTGACTATCCTCACCATCGACCTCCTGGTAGGGCTCTTAACCCACATACGCGTCATGAGCGTGGGGATGGAGGACCTGATGTATGTCATTGCCATGAACCGGTTGCGTGCCGCTTACGTCGATCTTGACCCGGGCCTGGCGCGATACCTCATGGCTGCGTCCAACGACGACGAGGAAGGCGCCAAACGGACGTATTACTTCTTCGGCGGTAGGAAGGACTTCAGCCAAGTGGCTGGCAGCAGCATGGTGTTCATGGCAACCGTGAACGCTGCCCTGATCGCTTTGTTGGTTGGCTCGGCACTGTTGGTCGCCGGGCTACCGGCCGGTGCAGCCGTCAGCGTAGCCGTCGTGGCAGCATTGGCTTTTTTCGTTACTGCAATGGCCCGCGGCAGGCGCCGCTACCTCGATGTGTGGAAGAACAATCCCACCATCTCTCCAACCCCGCGTTAGTTTCGGGCCTTCTTAGTCGATGGCCGCCATCAGTTCAACCACCCGGTCAAGGAATGCATCCACCTGGGCTTCTTCGTAGCCCTGGTCACCCTTGGCCGCGCGGAAGACGGCGCGGCGGACGGTGTCCACGCTGAGGGGCTGATCGTGCTCAAGGTAGCCAATGAGTTCGGCGCAGAGTGCATCCACATCCTGGACGTTGTAGCTGCGAGCCTTCTTCTTGGCCGGGCGGCGGAAACGTTCGCCGTCGGGCCGGTGCAGCCGGCCGCGAAGGATGCCGGACAACTTACCGATCTGCCGCAGCCAGGCTTCCTCGCCCTGCTGGCTGATGAGCTCGTCCCGTTCCCGGCGTGCGAATGCGTCTTCGAGGCGGTCCAAGGCGGCGTCAACGCTGTTGGCGTCGTACCCACCCTTGACGGGGTCAAAAGCTACGTCGCGAACGTCCGTGCTGGTCACTTGGTCAGGGGCGCCCACCGGGTTCTCGAAAGAGGTCCTGGCACGGCTGAGGAACGCATCCACTTGCTTGGCGTTGTAGCCGTACTTGCTGCGCTCCACGCGTTCGAACGTTGCGGGAATCTGGCGACGAATATCCAAAGCCACTAATTTTCCTTCATCGGGGTTGTCAGACGCCGCTCAGCAGCGCGAACAGAACATAGGCTACAGGAGCCGCGAAGACAATCGAGTCCAAGCGGTCCATGACGCCGCCGTGGCCAGGAAGAATGCTGCTCATATCCTTGACGCCAAGTTCGCGCTTGACCATGGACTCGGCGAGGTCTCCCGCCGTCGACGCAGCAACCATGCCGGTAGCCAGCACCAGGCCCACCCACCACGGTTTGTCCAAAAAGAGGACACATGCGAGAACGCCAATGATCATGGCGCCCCCGACAGAACCCGCAAATCCTTCCCAGGACTTCTTGGGACTGATTTTCGGCGCCATGGGGTGCTTCCCGAAAGATGCGCCCACGATGTAGCCGAACGTGTCATTCGATACGACCAGGAGCAGCATGGTGGCAATCTCCCAGGCTCCCCCTGGAATGCCGTCCGGCCATAGGCCCACCGGAGTCGCGCCGCCGCTTGCATGGAGCGGAAGTGCGGCGAAGCTGATCAGGAACGGTATCCAGGCGAGAGTGAACACCCCCGCGAAGACGCTGCGGGGGGCACCTGCGGCACTCTCAATGGACCGCCACAGGAGCACAGCGACGCAGCTTGCCGTCATGGTGAACAGCAAACCTTCCAAACCGCCAAAGTAGGCGGAAACCGGCATCACCAGGGTTCCGATCATCACAGGGATGATCGGCATTCTGGTTCCCTGGGCTTCCAGGGCCCTGAAGACTTCCCAAGCTCCCAACACCGCAAAAGATGTGGTGAGAAGGACGAACCCGAGCGGAAGGAACAGCAGCCCCCCAAGAACCGCGAAAAGCATGGCAAGCCCGACGCCGATGGCAGCCGGAAGATTCCGGCCAGCCTTCGGCGTCGGGTTCCCCCGCAGACGCCTGACGCGTTTGCTCGTGTCGCGTGTCGGGACCCGCCCGGCGGGTGCCGGCTCTGCCTGGTTCATTAGACCTCGAGCAGCTCGGCTTCCTTGCGCTTGAGCAGTTCGTCAATGCTGTCGACGTGCTGCTTGGTGATGGCGTCGAGTTCCTTCTCACCGCGTGAACCTTCGTCCTCGCCGGCGTCACCGTCCTTGACGAACTTGTCGATTGCGTCCTTGGCCTTGCGGCGGATGCTTCGGATGGAGACCTTGGCGTCCTCACCCTTGCCCTTGACGATCTTGACGTATTCCTTACGGCGCTCCTTGGTGAGCTCCGGGATAGTGACGCGGATGATGTTGCCGTCGTTGGAGGGGTTGGCGCCAACCTCAGAGTCGCTCAAGGCTTTCTCGATGTCGCGCAGGGCCGTCTTGTCGTACGGCGTGATGAGGATGGTCCGTGCGTCCGGCACTGCAAAGGATGCAAGCTGCTGCAGCGGAGTGGGGGTGCCGTAGTACTCCACGATCACCTTGTTGTAGAGCCCGGGGTTGGCCCGGCCCGTACGGATCGAGGCGAAATCTTCCTTGGCTACCTCAACCGCCTTGTCCATCTTCTCGCCGGCTTCGAGCAAGGTCTCTTCGATCACGGGTTTCTCCTCAGAAAATAGTCGCTGCCCAACTGCGGGCGGCAATGCACGTTACAGGAATGCACAGTAAAGATCCGCCCCAGGGGGCGGAAGGTCCTAGAAATATCCTAGCCGCTGCTAGGGAGTAACCAGGGTTCCCAGCGTTTCACCCAGGATGGCGCGGGTAACGTTGCCCTCGCCTTCCATGCCAAAGACCACCATGGAGAGATTGTTGTCCTTGCACATGGTCATGGCTGTCTGGTCCATGACACGGATGTCCCGGCGCAGCGCGTCGTCATAGCTGAGGACATCTAGCTTTTCGGCGGAGGGATCCTTTTTGGGATCTGCGGTGTAGACGCCGTCCACTCCGCTCTTGGCCATCAGCACGACGTCGGCGTGTACTTCGAGCGCACGCTGGGCAGCCACTGTGTCCGTGGAGAAGTAAGGCAGTCCGGCACCAGCACCGAAGATGACCACGCGGCCCTTTTCCATGTGGCGAATGGCCCGGCGCGGAATATACGCCTCAGCCACCTGACCCATGGTGATGGCACTCTGGACGCGGGTTTCGACTCCCGCTTGCTCCAGGAAGTCCTGCAGCGCGAGGCAGTTCATGACCGTACCAAGCATGCCCATGTAGTCCGCACGGGACCGGTCCATGCCGCTCTGGGATAGTTCGGCTCCGCGGAAGAAGTTTCCACCGCCAACCACAATGGCTACTTCAACGTCTGGGACGGCAGCAGCGATCTGCTTGGCGATAGCGCGGACGGTCTCAGGATCGACGCCGAGCTTGCCTCCGCCGATGACCTCGCCGGAAAGTTTCAGAAGTACACGGCGGCGGGTCTTCTCGGGCTGGATTGCAGTATTGACGGTTTCCATGGTGCCTTCCCGTTGGTGGACTCTGGCTAGATTATCGTGCTGTGGGTCATTATCGTGCTGTGGGTCCGCGCAGATACTATCCGGACGGGTGCATGAAAAAGGGGCGGCCACCGAAGTGACCACCCCTTTTCATGACTTACTAGTTTCCGACGCGGAAACGGGTTACTGCGGTTGCCTTGACTCCGGCTTCCTCGAGGACCTGTGCAACAGTCTTCTTGGAATCCTTGGCGAATGCCTGGTCAACCAGAACTTCGCCCTTGTAGAAGCCCGTCACGCGGCCTTCAACAATCTTGGAGAGAGCGGCTTCGGGCTTGCCTTCAGCCTTGGCAGTCTCTTCAGCGATGCGGCGCTCGGACTCGACGAGTTCGGCCGGGACGTCTTCGCGGGTCAGGTAGTTCGGAGCCATGGCTGCAACGTGGACGGCGATGTCGTGTGCGGCGGTGGCAGCGGCTTCGCCTTCACCGTCAACAGCGAACAGAACGCCAACCTGTGCCGGAAGGTCCTTGGAGGTCTTGTGCAGGTAGGCGTCAACCGTGGTGCCCTCGACGCGGGAAATACGGCGGACAACAACCTTTTCGCCGAGGACAGCGCCCTCTTCGATGACGATCTCGGACAGCGGCTTGCCGTCGACCTCGGTGGCGAGCAGGGTTTCGAGATCGGCAGCGCCGGACTCGACAGCAACGTTGAGGACCTTGTCAGCCAACTGGATGAACTTGTCAGCCTTGGCGACGAAGTCGGTCTCGCAGTTGACCTCGATCATTACGCCCACGCCGCCGGTGACCTTGGCAGCAACCAGGCCCTCTGCGGTGGAGCGGCCTTCGCGCTTGGTAGCGCCCTTGAGGCCCTTGATGCGGATGATCTCGATGGCCTTCTCGGCGTCACCGTTGGCCTCGTCAAGAGCCTTCTTGACGTCCATCATGCCGGCGCCGGTGCGCTCGCGCAGGGCCTTGATGTCAGCAGCAGTGTAGTTCGCCATGTGAACCCCTCTGTCTAGAAAGTTGTGTGTTTACGGACTGACAGGACGGCAGCCCACCGCGTGAGCCGCCATCCTGTCAGTTACCCCCGCTGCCGTTTCCGGCCTCAGGGAAGGTCCAGATTTACTTGGCTGCTTCGGCTTCGCCGGATGCAGCTTCAGTAGCGGGAGCTTCAGCAGCCTCGGCGGCCGGAGCTTCTTCAGCCTTGCTGCCCTCAAGGAGTTCGCGCTCCCACTCGGCCAGCGGCTCTTCCGGAGCCTCGGTGGTGCCGGTGGCGCGCTGGTTGCGGGCGATGAGGCCCTCAGCTACGGCGTCAGCAACAACGCGGGTGAGCAGGTTGACGGAGCGGATGGCGTCGTCGTTGCCCGGGATCGGGAAGTCGACTTCGTCGGGGTCGCAGTTGGTGTCCAGGATGGCAACAACCGGGATGTTCAGCTTCTTGGCTTCGTCGACAGCAAGGTGTTCCTTCTTGGTGTCAACAACCCACAGAACAGACGGGGCCTTGGTCAGGTTGCGGATACCACCGAGGTTGGACTCAAGCTTGGTGAGTTCGCGCTTGAGGAGCAGGAGCTCCTTCTTGGTGTAACCGGAGCCGGCGACGTCCTCGAAGTTGATCTCTTCGAGTTCCTTCATGCGCTGGATACGCTTGGCGACGGTCTGGAAGTTGGTGAGCATACCGCCCAACCAACGCTGGTTGACGTACGGCTGGCCAACGCGGGTAGCCTGCTCGGCAATTGCTTCCTGAGCCTGCTTCTTGGTGCCGACGAACAGGACGGTGCCGCCGTGGGCGACAGTAGCCTTGACGAACTCGTAGGCGCGGTCGATGTAGGACAGCGACTGCTGGAGGTCGATGATGTAGATGCCGTTGCGCTCCGTGAAGATGAAGCGCTTCATCTTCGGGTTCCAACGACGGGTCTGGTGTCCAAAGTGGACGCCGCTGTCAAGCAGCTGGCGCATAGTTACGACGGGCATGCCGACGCTCCTTCCGGCAGGTCATTCATGAGAGAGCCCATGGGGCTGCTCTTACCCTGCCAATAGTTGACGGTTGTTTAGCCTTTGCCCGGACGGGCGCGGCTCCTGGCATCCATTGCACTTCTCATCCGGAGTGGGGCCAAAAGGCTCAACCGGACCGCAAGAGGCACAATCCTCCGCAGCCTAAAGCCAAGAGGCTTCGCTGGTGAAGGGCTGGATACGCGTAGTCAGCTCGGGACCCTCACATATCTGAATGAGACATGCTCCTGAATTAGCTTGAGGGCACAGCAAACTGCTCCACCAAGTGTACTACAGCAGCACCAGTCGTTTGACCGGCCGAACGGGGACGTTATCCACATAGGACAGCCCGGGGATGGCCCTGCAGAGATGCAACGGAAAGCCTTGGCACATGGCCATTTTGAAGCTTTCCATTTCCCTGCTCGTCCTCGCCGCGACTGTGGCTGGAATCCCCGGCGCAGCCGCTCCTACAGGGGCGCGGTGGAGCTGGCCCCTCTCCCCCAAGCCCGGCGTCCTTCGGACGTTCGATCCGCCGGACAAGCCGTGGCTCAGCGGGCACCGCGGCGTAGACCTGGGGCCAGCGTTCGACGGCGCTTTGGTCGCCTCGCCTGCCGACGGCGTGGTGACCTTTGCCGGCGTCGTTGTTGACCGTCCGGTTCTCACGATCGATCATGGCGACGGCCTCCGGAGCAGCTTTGAACCCGTGACGAGTGAGCTGAAGCCCGGGGATTCCGTACATAAGGGCCAGCCCATTGGCTCCCTGGCGCCGGGGCACTGCGGCGGAACACCCTGCCTTCATTGGGGCGTCCGCCGCGGCGAGGACTACGTCAACCCCTTGGGATTCGTGGAAGACCTGAGACCATCCATCCTGCTGCCTTCGGACTAGTCCCCACCGCCAAAGGACCAGCTAGACGATCGCGGACACGCCGGTGATGGCGCGCCCGGTCACCAGGGTGTTGATCTCGTGGGTGCCTTCATAGGAGTAGATGGCCTCGGCGTCGGAGAAGATCTTGGCCATTTCATAATCCGTGACAATGCCGTTGCCGCCCAGGATGCCGCGGCCAAGGGCAACACTTTCACGCATGCGTGCGGTAGTGAATGCCTTCGCCAATGCCGACTGCTCGTCCTTTGCGGCACCCGCATCCTCAAGCTGCGCCAAACGGACCATCATGCCCATTGAAGCCACTACATTGCCCAGGATCTGAACCAACTGGTTCTGGACCAGCTGGAAGGCCGCCAAGGGCCTGCCAAACTGCCGGCGCTCCACTGCATAGGCCCGGGCCACATCAAAGGCGGCCAGCTGAAGCCCTACGGCTTGCCAGGCGACGGCAAGGCGGGTGACCTTGAGCACCTTGTTGGTATCGCGGAAGCTGTTGGCATTGGCCAGCTTGAAGAAGTCCGGCACCACAACATTGTCCAGGGTGATGTCAGCGTTCTGGACAGTACGCAGGGAGATTTTGTTCTCGATCTTGCTTGCCGAGTATCCGGGGAGCGAGGTGTCCACGAGGAATGCCTTGACCTGGTTGTCGGCCACATCCCGCGCGTAGATGACCACCCATTGGGAGAACGTGGCGTTGCCGATCCAGCGCTTTGCGCCATTGAGGATCCAGCTGTCCCCGTCACGCTGTGCGGTGGTCCGGGTTCCACCGGCCACATCTGAACCACCCAGGGGCTCGGTCAGGCCGAAGGCGCCGATCTTCTTCAGGGAGTAAATATCCGGAAGCCAGGCATCCTTCTGCTCCTGGGAGGCCAAGGCCTCGATAGAGCCCGTGAACAGGCCGTCATGCACTCCCATGAACGTGGCGATCGATGCATCGGCACGGGTCACTTCAGCATGGAGGATGCCCGCAAACAGATTGGAGTAACCCTGCCGGCGCACCGGACTGACCAGATCGAGTTCCGCGAGCTTGGGAATGAGGTCCATTGGGAATTCGGCGCGGTTCCAGCAGTCCACGGCGATGGGCTTGACCTCGCGGGCCAGGAACTGGCGAACCTCGGCCAGGCGATCCTGCTCCTTGCCCGTCAGCAATTGCTCAAAGGCGTAAAAGTCACCATCGGCATAAGGGAGGTTGTTGGCATCGAATGCAGCGTTGGACATATGCGCTCCTTCAAGGATGGCGGCCACCTGCCACCACGTCATGACCCCGGAAGTTACCGGCGAGTAGAAAGTTACTGATGAGTAACATACCGCACGCCGGTGGTGTACCGCAATGAAGGCGAGGGTGGGACCGGAAACGCAAAGGAGCCGCGGCTAACGTCTGAAACGTCAACCACGGCTCCCGTGTAAATGTAGGGCTACTCGGACTTGAACCGAGGACCTTAGGATTATGAGTCCCGCGCTCTAACCAGCTGAGCTATAGCCCCGTGATGCCCGTCCGGCCGCTGAAGAAGCAGCAGTAGGGGCACATGCACTCTAGCAATACTAATAGCTGCGTGAGAGTGCTTTTGTCACACCACCTTGTCCTCGTACGAAGCACCCCGGTAGAGGTCCTCGAACGTCTGGAGTGTCCCGTTGATGCTGTGGGGCTCCACCATTTCGCGGCTCACCTTGCCCATGGCCTTAAGTTGGTCCTCGGGAAGCTCCACCAGCTTGGTAATCTTCGCTGCGAGCTCTGTGCTGTCGTTCGGCGTGAACAGGTATCCGTTTTCGCCGTCGCGGACCAAGTGCGGGAGCGCCATGGCATTTGCCAACAGCACCGGCGTGGAGGCCGACATGGCTTCGAGCGTCACCAACGATTGAAGTTCAGCCGTGCCGGGCATGCAGAAAATATCGGCCTTGATGTAGGCCTCGCGCAGCTCTTCATCGCTTGCCAGTCCAAGGAACTTCACCCGATCCCCCAAGCCAAGCTTGGCCACCTGTGCCTCCAAGGCCGGGCGGACTTCGCCGCCGCCAACGATCTCCAAGTGGATGTTGAGTTCACGCGGGGTCTTGGCCACAGCGTCGATCAGTATATTGACGTGCTTCTCTTCCGCAAGCCGTCCCGCGAAAAGAACAGTGGGGTTGGCGTGGGGTTCAATCGTCTCGCCCGGCTTCAGCTCATAGGCGGCAGCGTCAATGCCGTTGGACAGGGGCAGGACCTTCCGGAGGAACGCGTGCTGGTGCATGGCCTTGGCCGCCAGAGGGGTAGGTGTTGTGACGACGTCCGCCTGGCCCATCACCTTGCCCATATCCTTCCAGGAGATACGGCCCACGATGTCCTTGAACCACTGCGGGAAAGGCAGGAACGGGTTCAGGTTTTCAGGCATGAAGTGGTTGGTGGCAACAACCCTGATGCCACGCTTTACAGCTTCATAAAGTACGTGCTCGCCAATCATGTAATGGCTTTGAATGTGCACCACGTCCGGTTGGACCCTGTCGAACAGGAGGGTGATTTCCTTCTTGATTTCCCAAGGGAAGCAGATGCGGAAGTATTCGTGGGTGAACACTCCATGCGAGCGGAGGCGGTGCACCGTGGCCTCGTCACGGAACTCCGTGTAGCTCTTGCCTGTGTCCGGACGGCAGGCCAACACGTGCACGTTGTGTCCGCGCGCGGTCATTCCCTTGGCCAGGCGATAGCCGAACTGCGCAGCACCGTTCAAATGCGGCGGGTAGGTATCCGCCGCGATCAGGATAGTAAGGGGTTTGTTGGTGTCGGGAATGGTCACGTGGAGAACTCCTGATGGTCACGGTGCGGAACAGCGTTGCACGGGTCAATGCTGTGGTGTCGCCGGGTTGCCGGACCGCTGCGAAGCGGTGGCGCAAGTTAAAGCGATGGTAAAGCCCTGCCCTAGGCCTTCCGGCTTGCAGCCGCCTTCGCGTCCTTCTTACGCTTGGTGACTTCCGGATGGTGGCGGCTCAAGGCAATAACCCCCACGATAGCAAGGGAAGCTGCGGCGGCCATGCCGATTGCCATCACAGCGTGGACATCGGGACGAAGCTCACCAAGGATGACGATGCCGATGGCGATGCCTACCATGGGGTCCACGACGGTGAGTCCGGCGATGACCAAATCGGGTGGGCCACCTGAATAGGCGCTCTGGACAAACCACGATCCCAGGCCGCCGGCCGCCACGATTGCAATGAGCGTGTACCACTGCACATTGAACAGGAACAGGCCGTTGGGATCCAGCAGGTGCTTGCCGATGATCCGGGTCAGGACGGCCACGAAGCCAAACAGCACACCCGCGCCCACGATGTACACGAAGGCGCTCATGCGGTGTTTGAACAGCACCGCAAGGGTGCCGAAAAGACCCACGGCCAGAGCCAGGAGCAGCACGATTGTCAGTTCGTCTTCGGCGTTAACGTGGTGGTTTTCCTGCGTGACATTAACAGCCAGGAGCACGAACAAGGCGGACCCGGTGACACACGCGCTGATGGCCACCACGGTGGCACGGTTGATGCTCAGGCCTTGGTCCTTGGCATTGACCACCGTGGTGATGACCAGCGCGATCGCACCAATTGGTTGCACCACAGTCAAGGGTGCTGATACGAGGGCGATAGCGTTCATCACCATGCCAAGGCATAACAGCAAAAGCCCAAGCATCCATCGTGGATTGCGCAGAAGCCGCAGGAACCCGTTGGAACTCAAGGCCAGGCCTCCGGTATCGGCCTTGACCGCGCTCCCCTGGCGTTGGGCGCCAATGGCAAGGAAAAAGGCACCAAGTACGGCAAGGAAAACCGCCAGCCAGACCATCAGCCGTGTCCGCCGTCGTTGGCCCGCAGTTCCTTGCCCTTACGCAAGATGGCCCAGTAATAGTTGTAGGCCGCAATCCAGTGGCCCAGCAGTCCAAGGCCGAGGAACACCCAAGCCGCGGCGAAGTAGGCGTCCGTGTAGGGTATCGGTAATTTGGAAAGAACCAGCAACGGCGTGCCCACCAGCAGGAGCCCTGTGCGGATCTTGCCGATGATGCTGACAGGAAGGTCCGGATGGCTTCGGAAGTAGATCAGCGAGGCAATAGCCAGAATGGCGTCCGGCACCACCAGCGCCGCCAGGTACCACCACTGCACGACGCCGGCAATCGCCAAAGTGACTGCCACGGCTATGAGCGCCGCCCGGTCCGCCAGAGGGTCCAGTATCCTGCCCAGCTTGGAGGTTTGGTCGAAGCGGCGGGCGATATACCCATCCACCCAGTCCGTGCTGCCCATGATGACCAGCACGAGCACAGCAAAGCCGTACTCCTTCTGCCACAGGACCAGCCACACAAAAAGTGGGACGCCCATGAAGCGGAGAACGGTGAGCACGTTGGGAACAGTAAAGATGAGGTCGTGGTCCACTTGGGGACGGCCCGGGTGCGATCCTGCGCCGATAAACCTCATGGTGTCCCCCTTCCTCTACTCCAGTGTGTGCGGTACCGCGGCAGGCTGCTACTTCTTCAGCAGCTTTCGCAGGGCAACCACGAAGACCGCGGCAGCGGCGGCAAAGGCCACGAGGTCCTTCCACCGGGAAGCGAGGCGTCCAGTGAAGTCCTCGGGGACGGCGTCGCCCAGGCCAGCGAACTTCGCTGAAGCAAAGTCCCTTCCTTCCTGGAACTTCACAGTGGCGGTGTCCAGCAAAGCCTGGCTCTGTTTCTTGACGTCCAACTGTTCGCCAAGCTCGTCTCGGACGCCGGTGAGGTGTTCGCGCCGCTTGTCCAGGCGCCGGCGGAGTTCTGCCTCGGTGGGTGCCTTGACGGCGTCCGCTTCCTTGGCTGCTTCCTTGGCAGCCTTTTCTGCTTTCGCCTTTTCAGCGGCTGCTTCCTTAGCTGCCTTCGCCGCCTTGGCAGCGGGCGAATTGGGATCGAGAATGGACTCGTCGAAGGCCGAGCCTTCCTTCATAATTCCCAGATCATGTTTGAGGCCACGGATGGTGTCCTCGGGGACCAAGGGCATGGCCTTCTTGAACTTGGCAACGCCGATCAAGGCCCCGAGTGCAATGATCACGAGGAAGACCGCGGCAACAATCAGCGCCGCGAGCCAACCAGGCATGATGGTTGCCAAACCTAGAATCGCGGCCACGACCAGCGCGATCACAAGGAGGGACATAAAAACAAGGGCCACGCCGAAGAACGCGCCGGCCACGCCAACCTGGGTGGCCTTGCGCTTGAGTTCGACCTTTGCCAAGGCGATTTCGTCGTTGAGTTGCCTGGGAGCCAAACGGGCAACGAGCTTGAGGGTCTTCGGCAAAGTACGGATGGCTGGTCTCGTGCTGGTCCGGCCGGTGTGACGTCCACTCATTGGGTTCCGCCTAACTGCTTCCTCTGGGCATCGTGTCGGGCGAACGCGGCCGGAGAAAGATCGCCGCGGGCACCTGTCCTCAAAACTATCATTCAGGTTCCGGCTCAACTTTCGCCGATGGCACCGCGGCGCGCCTGACGTAGCTGCATAAATATGATGTGACGGCCATAGGATAGATAATCGTGACCAATCCCATAGCTCCGGGCGATTCCCTGAGCCGACGCGAAAAGCTTGTTTACATTGTCCTTCTGGGTGCCCTGACCGCTTTGGGGCCCTTCACCGTGGATCTCTACCTGCCTGCGTTCCCTGCGCTGGAGGAGAGTTTTGGTGTCTCAGCCACGGCGATCCAGCTGACTTTGACCGGTACTACCGTTGGGTTTGGCCTTGGCCAGTTGGTGGTTGGTCCCTTCAGCGACAAGTTTGGCCGCCGCCTGCCGTTGATCCTCGCCACGGCCCTCCATATCGGGTCATCGGTGGGCGCAGCGTTGGCTACGGACATCGGGCTGCTCTCCCTCTTCCGCGTGCTCATGGGTATCGGCGCCGCGGGCGGCGGCGTTGTCGCGATGGCAATGGTCCGTGACCTCTTCCACGGCTATTCGATGGTCCGCATGTTCTCCCGGATGTCCCTGGTCAACGGGCTGGCCCCAATCCTTGCCCCCATCATCGGTTCCCAGTTGTTGCTGGTGTTCCCATGGCCCGGCATCTTCTACTTCCTGGCCAGCTACGGCACGCTGGTGATCCTGGCCGCGATTTTCTTCATTCGCGAAACCCTCCCAGCGGAACGGCGTGGGAAAAACACGGTCACGGTAAGGCAGCGCTACAAGACGGTACTGACGGACCGGATCTTTGTGGGCATGTTGATGGTGGGCAGCCTTAACTTCGGCGGCCTGTTCGCCTACCTCTCCGCCTCCACCTTCCTGTTCCAGAACATTTATGAATTCTCGCCCCAGGAGTACGGCATCCTTTTCGGCATCAATTCGCTGGGCATCGTGGCGGGGGTCCAGATCAGCTCGAGGTTGATCCGGCGCGTGGCTCCGCAGTGGATCGTCGCAGGAGCCACGGTGTTTATGCTGCTCATGGCTGCCCTGATCATCGTGCTCGATCTCTTCCACGTGGGTCTGTGGGGCATCCTGGTTCCACTGTGGTTCTACATCTGCGCCACAGGCTTCATGTTCCCCTGCGTCCAGGTCCTCTCCCTGGCGAACCACGGAGCCCAAGCGGGTACGGCGGCCTCGCTTCTGGGCGCAGCGCAATTCATGATGGCAGGCATTGTCCCGCCGGTGGTTGGCTGGCTGGGTGTCAGCTCGGCGGTCCCCATGGGTGCCGTCCAGGCTGTCTGTATCACTGGAGCGATTGCGGCATTGTGGCTGGTGGTCCGCCCGTGGACAGTCCCCTCAATCCATTAGGCCCCTCAATCCATTAGTTCGGCATTTCACTTGAACCCGACCGTAGGCTGTGACCATGACCAAGAAACCGCACCGCAACGGTAGGGGCCTTTTCCTCGGGGCCGTGCTTGGCGCCGTCGTCGGGGCACTGTTGGGCCGCCTCGCCGGGAGTGCACTGTTCGGGGCGGTTCTTGGCGCCGTCATCGGAGCCGCTTTGCTGTACCGGGTGAACCCCGGCCCCTGGAACCGGGAGTAACGCAGACCACCAAAGACCCTCCCCTTCGGGCGCGTGGCAGGGCAGAATGGTGGCCAGCCGGGGGTTACCCCCGCTTCGCCGGTGAAGGGGACATCACATGAGTGCGGCTGTGGGATATAGGGGCACTGTTCGCGGCCTGGCGACCGCACGGCGGCTACCCCTGACTTTGGGACTAGTGCTGTTCATTTGGGTTGTGGGCGCAGTTTCCGGGAGCCTTCTCGCCGGCCCGAACGAGACACTTCTGGAACAGGTCGGCCTGGGTTTGGCACTGGATCCGGGCCCGGCATGGTCAATGTTCACGTCATCCTTCTTTGCAACATCCTTGCTCGACTACCTGGCCTGCACTGTGATGGTCCTGCTGGGCGTGGGTATCGCCGAGCGGACCATTGGTCCTTGGCTGGCACTTGCAGCATTTGTCTTCGGTTCTGCCCTGAGCGCCGTGGTGCTGATGGGGCTGGTTGCCTTTGGGACGGACAACAGCGACCAATGGCTGAGTTTCCTGGGTGGCGAATATGTTGTGGGCGCTTACGGTGGTGCCGCCGCTGCGTTGGGATGTTCGACGGCGGCACTTGAGGCATTGTGGCGTCGCCGCCTTCGGACCTGGTTGCTGGCCGCCACGCTCATGTTCGCGTTGTTTGTAGGGGTCGCCCAAACACTCCAGGCCCTTGCTGGCGCTGTCATCGGCATTGTGGCTGGCTGGGCCGTCCAGGCTCTGGTACTGCGGCGCCGTGCAGGCTCCCTTCATTCTTCGAGTCTTCGTGAGACCCGGTTCCTGGTGGGCACAGTGGTGGGTGTGTTCGCCCTTGGCCCCTTGCTCACGCAGTTAACGGGCACTTTGGAGGTCGGGCCGCTGTCTGTGGTGTCCGAAGTAATGCTCCAAGCAAGCCCCAGCGTGGATGAAGTACAGGAAGCCTGCGATAACGACAAGAGCTGCGTCACCCTGCAGAGCGTGGTGGGCGTGCAGAGTTTTGGCGCAACCATCCTGACACTGATCCCTGTGCTCTTGCTGCTGGTCTGTGCTGAAGGGCTGCGCCGCGGGCGTCGCCTCGCCTATCGGCTGACCCTCGTCATCCAGCTGTACCTGGCGTTCGTGACGATCCTGGCAATCGTGCAGTACGTGACGGATCCGGAAGTGACCCTTGGAAATGACGACATCGGTTACCTGTTGCTCTATGCCGTTCCAGCTGTCCTGGCGCCCCTGATCATCGCGGTCCTGCTGCTGGTTAACCGCCACAAATTCCGCGTGGAATCCAGCGACGCCGGATACCGGGTACTGGGCAGGACAACCCTCATCATGGCTGCTGTAGCGGTGGCCCTGTACGTGGTCTTCTGGTTCGTGGAGGGCAACCCGGCCCGCTCATCGCTGTGGGACCTGGCAGGCCAACTGACCCACATCCTTGTCCCCTTCCCTGTTCCGTTCGTCGTTGAACTGCCGCAGGGACTGCTGAGCACTGTTCTCTACGGACTGGGTGGGGACGTCATCTGGCTCTGCATCCTGTTGATGGTGCTGAACAATTTCCAGCGGTTCCGGATGTTGGCAAATGACCCTGCCGCGGATCTGGGACACACCCGCGAATTGCTTCACAATGGCGGCGGCAGCCTGTCCTGGATGGCCTTATGGGACAACAACCAATACTGGTTCACCCCGGACAGAAGGGCAGGCCTTGCCTATCAGGTGCACAACGGAGTGGCCCTGACTGTGGCGGGTCCGTTCGGGGCCCGCGAGCACCACACAGAGGCCGCAACAGGCTTCCTGGCCCATTGCGCGGCCCTGGGCCTCACACCGTGCTTCTATTCGGCCACAGCGGAGCTTGACGAGGCCCTCCTACCCCGCGGCTTCCGCAAACTGGAGGTAGCGGAAGAAACCCTGCTGAATATCCAGGCCATGACGTTCAAGGGCAAGGAATGGCAGAACGTCAGGACCGCCTTGAACAGGGCTGAGAAGCTGTCCATCAAGGACTACTGGTACCACTATGCGCAGATGCCGCCCGGGATCCGGGCACAACTGGCAGAGATCTCGGAGGAGTGGGTGGCGGACAAGGCCCTCCCCGAGATGGGGTTCACGTTGGGCGGACTCGATGAACTGAAGGATCCCGAAGTCATGTGTTGCGTGGCAGTGGATGACGACGGCCTGGTCCATGGCGTAACAAGCTGGCTACCGGTTTTCACAGATGGCGTGGTATCGGGTTGGACGTTGGATTTCATGCGCCGCCGAACCACCGGGTTCAAAGGAGTCATGGAATTCCTGATCGCCTCTGCCGTGAATCACTTCAAGGACGACGTTCCCCGGATCTCGCTGTCAGGGTCCCCGCTGGCCAACGCCGGAGCCGGGACGGGCGATGGTGACGACCACAGCGCTTTGGACCGGGTCCTGGCCGTGCTGGGCAATGCGCTGGAGCCCATGTACGGCTTCAAGTCGCTGGCAGCTTTCAAGTCGAGATTCCAGCCCGAGCACCGCACCCTGTACATGTATTACCGGGACCCGTTGGCGTTGCCGTCCATTGGTCTTGCCGTTGGCTCCGCGTACTTGCCGGGGCTCTCCCCCTCACAGAGCGCCGGTTTGCTGCGGCAAATGGTGGCCCGGGAGCCCGCCGCGTGACCGCCGGACAAACGCGGCAGCCATGAAAGGCCTCCTGGAAATCGAGATCAGCGGCCCGGTGGTCATGACGATAGCCGTCGTCATCGGCGTCGGGCTGTTCCTGTTGCTGTTCCTCAGGCCGTCATCGCGCTGGATCATCACCGCGGTGGTTGGCATTGTGGTGACAGCGGTGCTGGGCTGGTTTACGGTCTGGATCGTAGAGGATGTCCTGGACGTCTTCCACGTGGGCCTGACACCTCGCGTGTGGTTCTGGGTGATCACCGGCTTTGCTGCCCTTGGATTGGCGGTGGTCAGTTTTCGCCACAGTCCGCGATGGCGGAAGGTGGCGGCGGCACTATCCATCCCGGTATTCCTCCTGGTCACTGCGCTTGGCGTCAACATGGAGTTTGGCCTCAACAAGACGCTTGGTTCAGCGCTGGGAATTTCCACCGAGGAAGCCATCCAGCTGAGCAAGCCGGACCCGGACGCTCCCCTCCCGGCCGGGCCGCTCTGGCAGAACTGGAAACCGCCCGCAAACATGCCAACCAAGGGCGAGGTGGGAACGCAGGTCATTCCAGCCTCCGCCTCGGGTTTCAATGCCCGCCCTGCCGGGATCTACCTGCCGCCTGCGGCCCTTACGGAGAACCCTCCACGTTTGCCGTTGTTTGTCCTCATGATGGGCCAGCCGGGGCTTCCGGACCCCCAGTACGTTTCGTCCGCATTGGACGAATTTGCCGTGAAGAACAACGGCCTGGCACCCATCGCGATCGTGGCCGACCAGATCGGACCTGAGCAAGACGACACCCTGTGCCTGGACACAGCCAAGTACGGAAACGTGGAAAAGTACATCAACGTTGACGTGGTGAACTGGGCCAAAGCGAACCTGAACATCCTCCCGGACCGCGACCATTGGAGCATTGCCGGATACTCGAACGGTGGGCAGTGCGCCATCTCCTTCGCCCTCAAATACCCCACCTTGTGGGGCAACGTGGTGGATATCTCCGGCGAGGAGTTCCCCGGCGCGGAGGACCCCGCGGGCAACCTGGCCGAGATCTTTGGCGGCAACCAGGCAGCGTATGACGCCCAGAAGCCCATCAACATCATGAAGGGCAAACACTTTCCTGATACCACTGCCGTTTTCACCGTGGGCTCGGATGACGTGACATATGTGGCAGCTGCAAAGGCTGTCTCGGCAGCGGCGCGTGCTTCCGGCATGACGGTGACGTACTACGAGGTGCCAAATGGCGGACACGTGGGCATCGCGTTGAACGCTGGCCTGGCCAAGGGCTTCGAGGTGCTGTATCCGAGACTTGGCTTGTCCCCATAGGCAGCCCTGTTCCCGGCCCGTCCCCGGCGATAAAGTTGAGATGTGCCACATTGGCAAGAGCTGCAGCCGCTTCCGGCACCTTGGCAGCGACGGGATGAACGCATCCTGCCGTTGTGGTGGGACCGGCTGTGCTCCGTGACCAGTCCCCAATCTGCGGCCCTCTATGCTGCCGGCCTCTTCACCGATGATCGCCGCCGGCCCATCGCCCAGTGGTACAACCCCGAGGTGGACGCCGCCTTGCTGGTTGCCCCGGAGACCTCACCTGAGTGGCCCGTCCAGCGGTTTGGAATTTTCTATGCACCGCCGGGTGGTGGATTCAGCCGCGTCTACTCCGCTCCCCACGAGTGGCATCCGAGGGAACCCCGCACGCCTCCCACTGAACAGGAAGCCTTCCTGGCCGCAGTGGCGGAAGCAGCCCGCTTCCTTCAGGTGGAGATGGATTTCGTGTAAAAAAATGGACCCCGCACCAGTGTGAAACCGATGCGGGGCCCTTGCGCTCCTCCGACTGGACTTGAACCAGTAACCCTTCGATTAACAGTCGAATGCTCTGCCAATTGAGCTACGGAGGAATGAAGCGGTTATGACTTTAGCAAAGGTTTTAGGCGAATGCGAATCGGGCGGAGATACCCCCTGGGGGTATAAAAATACCCCCGTTCCGAGACACCGGAACGGGGGTATTGTGCGCTCCTCCGACTGGACTTGAACCAGTAACCCTTCGATTAACAGTCGAATGCTCTGCCAATTGAGCTACGGAGGAATGAAGCGGTTACTAGCTTAACAGGGCCCCGCCGGAAAACGAAATCGAGCGCCGGGCCTGCGTCCGGGGGCCATCAGCAGGGAACGTCAGGAGTCCGAACGGAGAGCGCGGCGCTGCATTTCCAGCACCATCAGTTCGCGGTTCAGGCGCTGGAATTCCTCCGGAAATGCAGTTGCGTCAAGGCGCTGCAGCTGGCCCATCTTGTCAGCTTTGATGCGCGTGATCTGCAGTTCGAAAAGCCTCGCCAAAATGTCCCGGCAATACCGTTGCATGGCCTCCGGAGTACTGGCCGGCAAGGGAGTGACGGCCAGCTCGGAAACCAAGGGCCGCAAGGGCTCCGGAACTTCCTGCCGGATGTGCTCCACCCATGCCACCGGATCAGCCGCGTGTGCCAGCCCTGTGGCACGTACGGCTGCATGCACCGCCGCATATGCCGGCGTAGCAAAATGGGAAGCCTCGAAACGCTCCCAGGCACCGTCACCCAGGACTGAGGGCTCCTGCAGGACGACTTCCAGCGCTTGGCGCTCCATCCCTGCCACGGGGTCCCGCGGGTCGGGACGATTGAACACCTGGCCGTTCGACGGCGGGGCTGCCGGCGTCGTCGTGGGTTGTTCCGTAGCGCCGGGCGCACTACCGCCGGAAGCCGCGCGCTTGGCTGCCGCCCCAACGTAGCGGCTGACTTCCTCAATAGGCATGCCCAACCAGCCAGCGAGTTCGCGCGTATAGGCGGGCCGGATGCCGGAGTCGCGGATTTGCGCCACAACGGGCGCGGCTTCCCGCAACGCCGCGACGCGACCTTCCACGGTGTCCAGGTTGTGCCTCCGGAGCGATGCCCGGATGGCGAACTCGAACAGGGGCTTCCTGCTATCGATGAGTTCACGTACTGCGGCGTCGCCCTTGAGTTGCCGAAGATCACACGGATCAGCGCCAGTGGGCTCTACTGCGACGTACGTTTGCGCGACAAATCGCTGGTCCTCCTCGAAGGCGCGGAGGGCGGCCTTCTGGCCGGCAGCGTCTCCGTCGAAGGTGAAGACCACTTCTCCCCCGGTGCCGTCGTCCGAAAGCAGGCGCCGGGCGATCTTGATGTGTTCGGTGCCGAACGCCGTCCCGCAGGTGGCCACCGCCGTCGTGACTCCGGCCAAGTGGCAGGCCATGACGTCCGTGTACCCCTCAACCACCACCAACTGCCGGACCTTGGCGATGTTCCGCTTGGCGATGTCGATCCCGTAGAGGACCTGGGACTTCTTGTAGAGCGTGGTTTCGGGGGTGTTCAGGTACTTTGGGCCCTGGTCGTCCTCGTAGAGCTTGCGGGCGCCGAAGCCGATGGTGTCGCCCGCGATGTCCCGGATGGGCCAGATCAGCCGGCCACGGAAACGGTCGTAGATACCCCGGTTTCCTTCGGAAAACATGCCTGTAAGCCTCAGTTCAGCGTCGGTAAACCCACGGCCGCGCAGGTGCTTGAGGAGTGCGTCCCAGCCCTGCGGTGCATAGCCCACACCGAAGTGCTCGGCGGCCGCGCGGTCAAAGCCCCTGCCGTCGAGGAAGTTCCGGCCCTCGGCGGCACCGGGAGTCAGCAGTTGGGCGCGGAAGAATTCGTCCGCGATTTTGTGGGCGTCCAGCAGGCGCTGCCGCTTGCCCACTTCTTCGCGGCTTGGGCCCGTGCCGCCGTCCTCATAACGGAGTTCATAGCCGATCCTGGCAGCGAGCTTTTCGACTGCCTCATGGAAGGAGCTGTGGTCCATTTTCTGGACGAAGGAGATGGCATCCCCGTCCTCGCCGCAGCCAAAGCAGTGGTACCTGCCCACCTGCGGGCGGACTGTGAAGGATGGTGAGCGTTCGTCGTGGAAGGGGCACAGGCCCTTGAAACTTCCCAGGCCGGCGCTCTTGAGCGTGACGTAACCGTCAACGACTTCCTTGATATCCGTGCGCTGGCGTACTTCGTCGATATCTTCACGTTTGATCAAGCCAGCCACGTGACCATCCTAGTCGCTCAGGGAGGCCATGATAGCCGCTACCAGAGCGACGGCAGGCTCCCCACCAGGCGCTCGTACATGGCTAACGCAGACCCATCCGTCAGCGACGCCACCTGGTCAATCACTACCCGCAGACGCGCACCGTCGTCGGCCGCGTCACGCCAGTCAGCAGCGAACATCGGCTCAAGGTGGCGGTCACCTGTGGCGTTCAGGACGCCCACCAGGGCATGCAGCACTTCGCGCTGGCGTTCGTACACGGGCTGGCGGTGGTCCGTGGAAATGACGAACGTAGTAGCCAGGCCCTTGAGGACGGCGATCTCCGTCACAGTGTCCTCCGGGACCATCAGTTCCGCGCCGTAGCGGGTCAGGTTGGCAGGGCCAAAATGGTCCCTGGTGGTTTCCATGGCGCTTTGGCAGAACCGGCCGATGAGCTGGCTGGTCATGTCCTTCAGCGCAGCCATGGACTTTCGGCTGCCGTCGGCCTCGCGGACCCACACCTTGGTGGCCTCAAGCCGGGCAAGGGCAGCATCGATGTCAGCAGGATCGTTGTGCGGGAGGTACCACTGCTTGGTGTAGCCCACCACGCGGGCGCGGTGGTCCGGATTTTCCATCCACTTCAATTGGAAATGGCCAGCAACGATCGCGTCCTCAACGTCATGGACCGAGTAGGAAATATCGTCCGCAAGGTCCATCACCTGGGCCTCAATGCAGGAGCGGTTGCCCGGAGCGCCCTCCCGTAGCCACTCGAACACGGGAAGATCGTCCTCATATGCACCAAACTTGCTGGTGCGGTGGCCATGGATGACGGGGGCGTCGACGGCGGACCACGGGTACTTGGACGCGGCATCCAGGCTGGCGCGGGTCAGGTTGAGCCCGGCGGGCCTGCCGTCCTCGGCAAGGACTTTCGGTTCAAGGCGCGTCAACAACCTCAGTGTTTGCGCGTTGCCCTCGAAGCCGCCAATAGTATGTGCCACTTCGTTCAGGGCTGACTCACCGTTGTGGCCGAACGGTGGATGGCCGAGATCGTGGCTCAGGCACGCGGTATCCACGACGTCCGGGTCGCAGCCCAGCGAACGGCCAAGCTCACGGCCCACCTGGGCAACCTCGAGGCTGTGCGTCAGCCGGGTGCGAACGAAATCGTCCGTGTCCGGAGCAACAACCTGCGTTTTGGCACCCAGCCGCCGCAAGGCCGAGGAATGGAGCACCCGTGCCCGGTCGCGTTCAAAGTCGGAGCGGTAGTTGGTCTTTCGCGGCTCTTCCACCCACCGCGCAGAATCCGCTTCGGTGTAGCCCGGAATGGCCAGCACGTAGTCGTGCGGCGTTCCAGTGCGGCCCAGCATCGCTTCGGTTCCCATGGGTATCTGCCTCCTTCAAGCGCCGTTGTGTGGTGCCTCTTGAGCCAGTCTTACACGTGTGAAGCTAGCCTCCTGACACGTCCAGCTCTGCTGCGGAGATTTCGGCACTCTGTTCCGCGTTCAGCTGACGGCTCATGAGCCAGTCCTTGGGCAGGGCGGGCTTCTTAGGAGAACCGGCACGGCCTCGCGGCCCCTCGGAATCGATGCCCGGATAGGGCAAGTCCGTGTCCAGCTCTCCAAGGAGTTCACGAAGGACCTCGAGCGTGGGCACGGTGGCAAGTTTGGCGCGAAGCTCCCCACCCACCACATAACCCTTGAAGTACCAGGCCATGTGCTTGCGAATTTCCCGGAGTGCCTTGTATTCGTCGTTACCGAAGGTTTCCACCATGAGTTCCGCATGCCGGTAGACGCCCTCGGCAACTTCCCGCAGGCCCGGACGGTGGCGCTGGTCGCTGCCTTCGAACGCTGCTTGGAGATCACCGAACAACCACGGACGGCCCTGGCAGCCACGGCCCACAACGACGCCGTCCACACCGGTTTCCCGAACCATGCGGACCGCGTCCTCCGCCGACCAGATATCGCCATTGCCCAGCACCGGAATGTCGGGCAAGGCCTCACGAAGGCGGGCGATGGCGGACCAGTCTGCCTGGCCGGAGTAGAACTGCGCAGCCGTCCGACCGTGGAGGGCGACGGCGGCCACGCCGGAATCGCGGGCGATGCGGCCGGCGTCGAGGTACGTCAGGTGATCCTCGTCAATGCCCTTGCGCATCTTGATGGTGAGCGGGATGCCGCCCTTGGAGGCTTCCTTCACCGCGGTCTGCACGATGGCCGTAAAAAGATCGATCTTCCACGGCAGCGCGGAACCGCCGCCGCGGCGGGTGACCTTGGGCACCGGGCAGCCGAAGTTGAGGTCGATGTGGTCAGCGCGGTCTTCCTCGACGAGCATGCGGACTGCTGCGCCGACGGTTACGGGGTCAACACCGTAGAGCTGCACGGAACGGACTTTCTCGTCCTCATCATGGGAGATGATGCGCAACGATTCCGGAGTCCGTTCCACCAGCGCACGCGAGGTCACCATCTCGGCCACGTACAGGCCACCACCATATTCACGGCAGAGCCTGCGGAAGGCGGAGTTGGTAATGCCCGCCATGGGGGCAAGGATCACGGGAGTGTCCACGGTGATCCCACCGAGCTGCAAAGGCGGAAGCTCAAGCTTTGGGGCAGGGGGCGTTGCTACTACAGTCACCCATCCATTGTCGCAAATCGGGGCAAATCGACCGTTGGGAGCCCCCTGCGGCGCAGTTAACCCTGCTTCGGCGCGCTACGGCGCCGGGTCTGCCCTGTCGCCGCGCCGCTCCGCTTCCCTCTTGGCACGGCGGCTCCCCGGCCGCGCAGGCCGGGCTCCGCCGTCGAGCGTTTCCTCGCGGTCAGAACCGACGACGGCGGCCGCAGCGGCGAGCGCACCAGTGTCCTCGACGTCGTCCGGGTCGACGGAGCGTGCCGCCAGTGTGGCACTCTTCACGCCTGTCGCCTTGACCACGAGCACGGCAATCAGCGTAGTAACGGGAATGGCCAACACCAGGCCGATGGAGCCCACCAGTGTCCGGATGACTTCTTCGGACAACTCCGCGCTGGTCAGGGCCTCGGCGAGTGGGCGGTCGTAAAGCATCACGATGATGAGGATCGGAAGGGCCGCGCCAGCGTACGCGAAGGCGATGGTGTAAACGGTGGAAGCGATGTGGTCGCGGCCAATCCGCATCGCCGAGGAAAACAGCTTGCGGGCGCTGGTATTCGGGGCCAGTTCGTAGAGCTCCCAAACGGCCGAGGATTGTGTAATGGTGACGTCGTTGAGAACACCGAGGCCTGAGATGATGAGGCCGCACAGGATGATGCCGGAGATGGAAATCTTGTCCGACATATTTATCAGCGTCGCGGCGTCGTGGTCGCCTACGCCCGCAAGGTTGGCAGCGTCGGTTGCCCATGCCGCCAACAGCGCCGTAATGCCCAGGCCGAAGATGGTCCCCAACAGGGCCGTGGAGGTCCTTGCCGAGAATCCATGGGCGAAGTACAGGACCCCGATCATGATCACAGTGGAACCAACCAAAGCCAGCATGAGTGGCGGCTTCCCCTCCACAAGTCCCGGCAGGATGAAGCTGACCAGCACTGCATAGGCACCCACCAAGCCAAGGAGCGCCCGGAAGCCGCGCCAGCGCGCCACGGCGATCACTACCACCGCATAGAGGATGGCCAGCAGGGCGATCGGCAGGCTCCGCACGAAATCCACGAAAACGTACGACGGCGAGCCGTTGCCTTGCGCTGCGCCTTGGACACCGGAGAGGTTCAGGTATCGGATGGAGTCCCCCACATCCACGCCATGGGACTTGGCGACGTCCGGGTTGATCACCACCTTGACGGGGCTCCCGCCCTTGTCCGGCTGGGTAAAGGCAAAGGTGCAGTCGGATCCGCCGGACTGGCCTTGAACTGTTTGGCCTGGGTCCGTTTGGCTGGTTCCCGTCTGCCCTTGCGTGGACTGCCCAGTTTGTGTGCAGCTTTCCTGCACCACACTCTGGATCTTTCCGGTGTCGAACGTGACTCCCGGGGCAGCCTGGTAGGGACTCGCGAACGAGATTCCCTCCCGGCTGCCCGAGGGCCACATGACCATCATGGCGATGACCGTGAGCACGCCAAGCGGTACCAGTACCGCAGCCAACAGCCAGTTGGCGCGCTTCCGGGACGCAATTGCCTGTGGCGTTGGCTCGGAACCTTCAGTGTGACCGTGGGAGTGTCCGTGACCCATCAGCAGCAAAACCTCATGGTTTCAACCCTAGCGGGGTCCCACCGAAACCCCGTCTCAGGCCGGCTTGATGTTCTGGTTCACGTGGAATAGGTTGCCGGGATCGTACTTGCGCTTGACCTCCACCAAACGATCCCAGTTGGGGCCGTAGTTCTCAGTGACCCGGTTCTGGTCTTCGGTGTCCATGAAGTTGATGTATCCACCAAGCGCCGAGTGCGGTGCAAGAGCCGCCGCATACTCCCGCGTCCAGGCGATGTTGGCTTCGTTGTCCGCGGGTTCCATCCACTGGGTGGCGATGACCGGCGCGAACTTCATGTTCCTGTGCGCAAACGCTGTGTCGCGGACATCAACGCGTGAGACGGCCCCGTCGATCGGGTAAATGTGCACAGCCGTATTGACGCTGGTGACCGTCGCGCCGTGTTTGGCGTGCGCTTGGATGGCGCCGTCACTGAGTTCGGGGAGGAAGTTCGCTTTCCAATATCCCTGCATGCCTTTCTGGTTGAGTGCGTCGAAGGCAACGTTCAGGGCTGGGTACGGCATGGGTGCTACAAGCGAGCCCGCCACGGGCGCGGCGTCCAAGAAGGGCTGCCACCGTGCTTCGCCTTCTCCCATGTCCCCCGTCCACATCCCCACAACCACACAGACAGGCTTGCCATGCCACTCTTCGGGAAGGAACGGAACTGGCGGCCCTTGGTGGAAGCCCAGGAAAGCGCCGAACTCTTCCGGCGCGTTCGCGATGTAATCGCGGTAGAACCGGGCAACGGTGTCCGTATGCTCTGCGCTGTACAAGATGACTCCCGCATGAACCATGTCAACGGGATGGAGTTTGAATTCGAACGAGGTCACCACGCCGAAGTTGCCCCCGCCACCCCGGAGCGCCCAGAACAGGTCCTCGTTCTGGTCCTCGCTGGCTACAAGGAACTTTCCATCCGCGGTGACGACATCGGCTGAAATGAGGTTGTCGCAGGAGAGACCGTACTTTCGGGCCAGGTAGCCTATTCCCCCGCCCAGGGTCAGTCCGGCAACTCCCGTGGACCCGACGATCCCACCCGTGGTCGCCAGCCCGAAGGCGTGCGTTGCATGGTTGAAGTCAGCCCACGTGGTTCCGCTTTCGGCCCGCGCAGTTGCGGTCTCCGGATCAACCCGGACCCCTGTACGGTTGACGAAGTCCAGGACCAAGGCATCGTCCCACGTTCCAAATCCAGGGGCACTGTGTCCGCCGCCCCTGATGGCCAGGGGCATGGAGTTCTCCCGGGCGAAGTTAACCCCCGCGATCACATCGGCCACTTGGGCCACCCGCACGATGCCCGCCGGACGTTTGTCCACCATGGCGTTGAAGACTGCCCGTGCCGAATCATAGTCAGGGTCTTCGGGAGTGATGAGCTGCCCACGCAGCTGATCCCGCAGCCCATCCAGGGCCGTTCCATTCATGTTGTTACCACCGATTCAGACGAGACCGGAGCTGTTCCACAGACGCCGCTTCCCTCCGAGTATGTTCGGCGCGTGGCTTACGTCGCCTTCCTACTCCTGCACCGTGGCCGCGTCAAGGGCATCTGCCAACATGGATCCGGGCAGGTCCTTAAACAGGATCCCGCCCTGCCCATCGGTGATGGTCAGGGCGGGATCCGGGGATGCAAGAACGGTGGTCAGTCGCTCACGATCAGGGTGTCAGCGCCACGTACATGGGCTTTGCCCGAATCCAGCAAGGGTGCCAGTACGCTGCGCAGGGCCGTCATCGATTCGTCCACTTCCAACAGCACGGGGTGCTGGTAGGCAATGAGCGCCAGGAGGTCCCTCACGGCAGCCTCTGCGTCGTCGTCGGACAGGTTCGGATCGTGACCGAGGAAGACGTCCGAAGGCTCTTCGGAGTTGCCTTGGGCGTAGCTGATGGCGAAGGCCTGGATCTTGCCTTTTCGGCTGGCGGGCACTCCGGCACCAAAGGCGCTTGCTTTCGGCGCACGCAGCACAATGGCTCCGTGGGCCCCGGCGAGATCGTGCAGGAAGAGCCGCTGCACTGTGGCAATGCTGAGCTCACCTGGGCTGTCCCAATGATGGACGGCTGAGTAGTAGCTGCCCACCACTTCGCTCAGTTCCACGGATCCGGTGGCGAGGTCCTCCACGCGTTCGGAGGCTGCTTCTTCAGAACCGTCGCCGAACCGCGGAAGCTTCAGCGGCTCCGGATCCACCACAACCAGCTGGGAACGCTGAATGGGTCCCAACCCTGCGGCTTCGGCGAAGGCGGCACCCGGCGTGCCCGGCTCCACTTTGCTGCGGAGCTTGGAAACGCCCGACGGCGAGTTCCCGGCTTCGCGGCGCAGCATCGTCAGCAGGGTGGCGCCTACGCCGTTGCGGCGATGGTCTTTGGCAACCTCGATGTAGGCCCAGAGGCGTTCCGGGTGCAGCGAAGCCTCGTGGACCACTCCGGCAGCAACTGGGATGCGAACGCCGTCAACGACGTCCTCGGCCACAATGCAACGGCGCCACGGCTGGTTGCTGGAAGGCGCCAGCGCGGCACGGAACTGCTCGGCTGGGAGCGTTTCCGGGCCGCCCCAGATTTCCAGGAGGGCGAGGTCGTCGCCTTCCTTCCACTCGCGGTATTCCAAAGCCACGATTAGGCGCCGATCAGTCGTGCTGCCAGGTAAGCCTCAACCTTGTCCAAGGACACGCGTTCCTGGCTCATCGTGTCGCGCTCACGGATGGTCACGGCCTGGTCTTCGAGGGTATCGAAGTCCACCGTGATGCAGAACGGGGTACCGATCTCGTCCTGGCGGCGGTAACGGCGGCCGATGGCTCCGGCGTCGTCGAAGTCGATGTTCCAGTTCTTGCGCAGCTGGGTGCCCAGCGCCTTTGCCTTCGGGGACAGGTCCTCGTTGCGGCTCAGCGGCAGGACAGCTGCCTTGACCGGGGCAAGTCGCGGATCCAGCTTCAGGACTGTGCGGACATCGACGCCGCCCTTGGCGTTGGGTGCCTCGTCTTCTGTGTACGCGTCGATGAGGAACGCCATGAAGGAGCGGGTCAAACCGGCGGCGGGCTCGATCACGTACGGCGTGTAGCGCTCGTTGGTGGCCTGGTTGAAGTAGCTCAGGTCCGTACCGGAGGCCTTGGCGTGCGTGGAGAGGTCAAAGTCCGTACGGTTCGCGATGCCCTCGAGCTCGCCCCACTCGGAGCCCTGGAAACCGAAGCGGTATTCGATGTCAGTGGTGCCCTTGGAGTAGTGGCTCAGCTTCTCCAGCGGGTGCTCGAAGAAGCGCAGGTTCTCTTCGCGGATGCCCAGGCTGGTGTACCAGGACATGCGCTCCTTCATCCAGTACTGGTGCCATTCCTCGTCCGTGCCGGGCTCGACGAAGAATTCCATCTCCATCTGTTCGAACTCGCGGGTCCGGAAGATGAAGTTGCCCGGCGTGATTTCGTTGCGGAAGGACTTGCCGATCTGGCCGATGCCGAACGGCGGCTTCTTCCGGGAGGTGGTGAGTACGTTGTTGAAGTTCACGAAGATGCCCTGTGCGGTCTCCGGGCGGAGGTAGTGCAGGCCTTCTTCGCTGGCCACGGGGCCGAGGAAGGTCTTCAGGAGGCCGGAGAATTCCTGGGGCTCGGTCCACTGGCCACGGGTGCCGCAATTGGCGCAGGCAATATCCTTCAGGCCGTTCTCGGCCGGGCGGCCCTTCTTTTCCTCATACTCTTCCTCGAGGTGGTCGGCACGGTAGCGCTTGTGGCAGGAAAGGCACTCCACCAGGGGGTCGGAGAACACCTCGACGTGGCCGGACGCTTCCCAGACCTGGCGGGGAAGGATGACTGAGGAGTCCAAGCCAACCACGTCTTCGCGGCCGCGGACTACGCTCTGCCACCACTGGCGCTTGATGTTTTCCTTCAGTTCCGCACCAAGGGGACCGTAGTCCCACGCCGAACGGGAGCCACCATAGATTTCACCGGCCTGGAAGACAAAGCCCCTCCGCTTGGAGAGGGAAATGACCTGGTCAAGGACGGATTTTGCTGCCATGGGTACTCCATTTGTTCTACAGGGCCGCTGGGTGCGGTCCGCGGTGGTTTGCCCCGGAATCCGGACGATGTTGTCCGGCGGGGTGGGCTGGGGAAATAGTGCCGGTAATAACTGTGCAGAAAGCTGCGTCTCCTAGCCTACCGGCCTTTGCCCGGGACCTTTCGTACGAATGCTCCCTTGGGCCAGGGCAGCGTGGCCACAACGATGGCTGCCAAGGTCAGGACCGTACCCAGCACCGTGGGCAAGGCGACCACCGCACCGGGACTGGGGATCACGACGTCGAGCACCAACGAGCCCACCAGCTGCCCTGCGATCATGCCCAAACCAGTGATGAGCACGCCAAGGCTGCGGACCAGCAACGCCGCGAGCCCAATGAATATGCAGCCCATGGGCCCGCCCAGGTAGTACCACCATTCACCGGGAAGGGGGTTGCCCACGCCCGCTACCGAAAGCTTGATGAGCCAAGCGATCCAGAGGATGACGGAACCGGCAATGAAGTTCACCAGCGTGGCTGCCACGGGCGTTCCATAGTGCACGGTGGCGGTCCCATTCATGGCTTGCTGGAAGCTCATGAAGAACCCGGCAGCCAGCGGCAGGAGGATCGGCAATACAAGCGAAGCGACGTCTGTGCTGCCGCCGAACCGTGGGGAAACAGCCCATGCCACAGCGGCGACAGTCAGGATGCTGCCCAGAACCCGGACCCCGGTGATGGACCGCCTGCCGCCGGGGCCGATACCCAGGCGATCAACCAGCAATCCACTCAGCGTCTGCCCCGTGACGACGGCCACGGTGAACAAGGCAACGCCCAGCAGGCCAATAGTGAAGGACTGGGCAAAGACGAACAGCGCGCCGATGCCACCTGCCATCACGTAGAACCTCGGAAAGCTGCGGTTGCGGACCGCCGGGACGATGCGCCGGAGGCCGGCCCTGCCTTTGGGTGTCAGCACTGAAATTGCGGCGATAAGCACAAGCCCTGTGGTGAAACTCACCACAGAGGCGGCGATGCCGTCCTCCAATGTGGCCCCAAGCGCCCCGTTGATCCTTCCTTGGAGCGGAATCACCAAACCGGTTGCGACAGCAACCGGGAGGCCAACGGCGAGCGGAAGCGTGGTACGGGGAGAAGGCTGTGGCACTGTCCCCACACTACTTCAGGCATCATTGCTGTATGAGCAACCCGGAAATCGAAGAGATCCCCATCCGCGACGACATGATCCGCCTCGGCCAGCTGCTGAAGCTCGCCAACCTCGTGGAGGACGGCGTTGAAGCAACGGAGCTCATCAAGAACGGCCTGGTCAAGGTCAACGACGAAATCGAAGACCGCCGCGGCCGCCAACTCCATGAAGGCGACACCGTTAGCGTGAACGGCCAGACGGTCCGGATCACCAAGGAATCCTGAAGCGGGTTTAGTCGCTGAGCACCTTGTGGGTCAGGAACTCACCTACGTGGCCGATCTCCTGCTGGTTGATACCGTGCCACATGCCCGTGTAGAGCACCTTGGTGAGGTCCACGTGCTTGCGCACCCAGCCCATGGTGTATTCGATCTTGTCCGGAGTAATGACGGGGTCCTGCTGGTCACGGCCCCAGAACATCGGTAACGTGCCGTCAAGTTCGGCATCGCGGAAGGCAGGGTCATCGCCGGCGTCCACCACAAAACCCGAAAGCCCGACGACGGCAGCAAAGTCCGCGGGACGGTACCGGAGCATGGTGGTCGCCATGGCCATGCCCATGGAGAAGCCAAGCAGCGTCACTGAAGAATGCTTGGCCTTGACGGTGTCCAGCCATTCCAAGGCGTATTCAGCGGCCAGTTTGACGGCGTCCAGCGAGTAGTCGATTGACGCCGTGAGCGGGAACCACGTGAAGCCTGGCCCCATGGGCATCGGTGCCCTAAGTGAGGCCACCACAAAGCCCTCGGGCAGCAGGCCGGCGAGGCTGAAGAGATCGTCCTCGTTGGAGCCGTAGCCGTGCAGCAGCAACAGAAGCGGCTTGCCCTCCCGCTCGGCTTCGTCATGGGACCACAGGACAACGGGCGCGGGGAATGCAACGGCTTCAGTCATGGGTCTATTCTTGCAGTTACCGATGGGTAACAACCTACGGTGGCGTAGGTTTACAGGTTCAAGGCAGGATGGAAAGCGTGAGTGACGTCAATTCATTGGTGGAGCCGGGCGACCCGGTCCAAACACACCCTTGGAGCCGTTACGTGGCCCTGGGGGATTCGTTCACGGAAGGCATCGGCGATCCCGAGCCCCAGAACCCCGGCGGCTTCCGCGGATGGGCTGACCGGGTAGCGGAAGAACTCGGCCGCGGCCACGAGGATTTCGCCTACGCCAACCTTGCCATCCGTGGACGTTTACTGCAGCAGATCGTGGATGAACAAGTTGGTCCTTGCCTGGAACTCCAGCCGGACCTGGTCTCGATTTCTGCTGGCGGCAATGACCTCATCCGCCCCGGCGGCGACCCGGACCAGTTGGCGGAGAAGCTGGACGCAGCCGTACAGGAACTGGGCTCCAGTGGAGCCACGGTAGTGCTGTTCAACGGACCTGACACAGCTTCCTCGGTCTTGGGCCGCATCCGCGGCAAGGTGGCAATCTACAACGAAAACCTCAGGACGGTGGCGGCACGGCACGACGCAATCATTGCGGATATGTGGTCGCTGAGGCAGTTGGCCGATCCCCGGATGTGGGACGAAGACCGCCTGCATTTCTCACCCCTGGGACACCACACCATCGCAATGATGGTCTTGGAAGCCCTGAACGTCCATCACAGCCTGGAACCGCTCGTTCCGAAGCCCCTTCCGGCGCGCACCTGGCGCGAGGCCCGTTCCTCGGACCTGGTGTGGGCCCGTGAGTACTTTGTCCCGTGGGTTATCCGCAGGCTGCGGCACAGATCCTCCGGTGATGGCATTACACCCAAACGCCCGACGCCGGGACCGGTCTTCGGACCCAACGGCACCATGCTGCCGCGCGGCTAAGGTAATGCGACTGCGGCCAGGAGTGTTCAATGCAGCCTAAAGACATTGTCCGCCTGCGCCTGCGCCGTCAGCAGTTGCGGGCTCCTTTCGGCGGGAGCGTCGATGACGTGCTGCGCAACCTCCTCGCCGTGCAATCGCAGGAATTTCCCTATGCCCGATGGACTCTTGCCCAGAGAACGAACGGCAGCACTGCCGGGCAAGTAGAGGAGGCTGTGGCTGACGGCAGGATCCTGCGGACGCACATCCTGCGGCCGACGTGGCATTTTGTGCATCGTGAGGACCTCGGCTGGTTGATGGGTTTGTCTGCCGATCGCCTGCATCAAGGAAACAAGGGCATGTACAGGCAGACGGGAGTTGATGAGGCCACTACCGCCGTCAGTGGGCGGATCCTTGCAGAAGCTGTGGCCGGTGGCGCCCACAAAACCCGCGAAGAACTAGCCGACGTGCTGGAACAGGCGGGGCTTCCCAGCAAAGGCCTTGGCTTCATTTACCACCTGATGCACGCGGAGATCAGCAAAATTTTGGTGAGCGGCGCTCCGGTCCGCTCCGCTGGCGGCGCGCTGAAGCAGACCTACGCCCTCTTCCAGGAACGTGTGCCCACACCTGGCGACACTTCCTTGACGGGCGATGACCGCGAGTGGGCCTTGGGCCAGTTGGCGCTGCGATACTTCAGCAGCCGGGGACCTGCCACAGTCAAGGATTGCGCCGCGTGGTCCGGACTGACCATGAAGGATGTGCGGCTTGGCGTGCAGGCGGCTGGAGAGTGGGCTCCTGGCGCCCTGGCCACCGTGGCAATTGACGGCCTGGACTTCTACCTGCCGGCCGAAGACATCGATGTGCTTGCAGCGTCTCCCCCACCAGCCGACGCCGGGCCAAGACTTCCCCGGGTCGATCTCATCCAGTGCTACGACGAGTACGTGATGGGCTATTCGGAGTCGCGGCACTACCTCGGCGGAAAGGCGCCCTACTTCCCGGAGGGCGATGCTCCCATTCACGTGGTGTTGCTGGATGGCAGGTTGGCCGGATGGTGGCGGCACGCCTTCAGCGGTGGGATCTGCGAAATCGACGTCAGAATGAACCGGCCGGCCACAACAGCCGAACACCATGCTTTGGAGGCAGAAGTGGAGCGCTACGGAAAGTTCCTGGGCATGGAGGCAAAGTTGGTGTGAATCTGCGGGACTAAGCTGGGTTAAGACCTAGGAGGCCTGCACCGTGAACAATCTGATCTTCTGGATCATCGTCTGCTCGTGGCTGATTCCCTTGGGGATCCGCATATACAACAAGTCCCGGGCGCGGCGGCTCCAGGACCGCAACTTCTCCCGTCCGGGCTACCCGCCACAGGGGTTTCCTCCGCCGGGCTACCAACAGCAGCAGAATTACCAGCCGCAAAACTACCCCGGCTATTCTCCCGAGCCCACCCACATCCGCCCGGCGGATGCGGCACCGCCGGCGGGACCGCCGTCGAACGTTTCTTCAACTACGTTCCCCAGCAACAGCGGTTCCGGGCACCAAGGCTTCCGCGCACGCAAGTTGGCCGAACTGGACCTCAAGTTCAGCAACGGCGAAATTGCCATGGAGGATTACATGAAGCAGCGCGGCGAAATCATGAATGGCTGAGCCGGCTTAGGCGAAGAAGGCCTCGCGCAGTTGCTCTGACAGTTGGCCGATTTCGGTCAGGAAGCCATCGTGGCCGATGGGAGCCTCGATGACGTGGACGGGAACATTGCCTGGCAGATTTTGCGCCAGCTCCAATGACTGGGCCGGGAAGTAGAGGCGGTCCGAGTCGACGGCTGCCACGAAGAACTCGGCAGTGGTGCTTGCCAAGGCGTCCTTCAAGGTGCCACGGCCCCGGCTGATGTCATGGGACATGAGTGCCTCAGTGATGGCGATGTAGCTGTTGGCGTCGAACCGGCGCACGAGCTTGGTGCCTTGGTGGTCGAGGTAGCTTTCCACCTGGTAGCGGCCGCGTTCCCCCAGCACCGCAGCGGCCAGCGGCGTCTCCTGGTGTTGCGCTTCCCGCCCGAAGCGGAAATCAAGCTCCAGCGCGGAACGGTAGGTGATGTGGGCTATCCGGCGGGCCAGGGCGAGGCCCGCCTCGGGAGCCGGTCCACCGTAGTAGTCGCCATTGTTGAAGTTGGGGTCCTGGCGGATAGCCAGGGTCTGCGACTGGGCGAAAGCGATTTGCTCGGCTGTGCTGTAGGCGCCGACAGAAATAACTGCGCACCGCTGAACGCGCTCAGGATAGGTCACAGCCCATTCAAGTGCGCGGGCGCCGCCCATGGAACCGCCCAGGACGGCGTGCCATGCTTTGATGCCCAATGCATCGGCCAGGCGCGCTTCGGCTGCCGTACTGTCGCGCAAAGTGACCAGGGGGAAGCGGGATCCCCAAGGCCGCCCGTCCGGCGCCTCGGACGACGGGCCAGTGCTGCCGTAACAGCCGCCCACAATGTTGATGGAGATAACGAAGAACCGGTTGGTGTCGATCGTCGCACCGGGACCGACAAGCTGCTCCCACCAGCCTTCCTCATCCGTTGCGCCGCGGGCCACATGCGTGCTTCCCGTCAGTGCGTGCTGAACGAGGACAGCGTTGGACGCATCAGCGTTCAGCTGCCCCCAGGTTTCGTAGGCCAACACAACATCGGGGAGGAAACCGCCGGCTTCAAGTTCCAGCGGACCTACGCCGGCGTACTTGACCGTCCCATCTTCTTCGCCCGATTTGGGGAGTGCTGTAGCAGTAATGGTCATTCCTTTGACACCTAACCTCGCGCTTGCCCGTCGCCTTGCGTGCGACAGGCCAGGTCTTCACCCGGGGCACCCCACCGCGGAGGAGGGTTGCCGGCCAGCAAGCCGGGGCTGTCACTGGCACTCATGACCTAATACGTAGAGTCTAGGAAAAATACGGGTGTTTTGGCGAAGAATGTGACAGCTGTGTGACGGTTTGGGGTCGTTTGCTTCAGGAACACGCACGGCGAAGGGCCGCCCGGCGAATTTTCGACTGCGGCGGGCGGCCACTCCTCCCAGTGCGCTTAAGCGCCTTTGGCAGCCCGGAACCCGGCCTCCAGGTCAGCGATGATGTCGTCTACATGCTCAATTCCCACGGACAACCGGACCAAGCCTGGATTAACACCGGCGGCCACCTGCTGTTCCACTGTGAGCTGGCTATGGGTGGTCGACGCCGGATGGATGACCAGCGAGCGGACGTCACCAATGTTGGCAACATGGGAGTGCAGCTCCAGGCCGTCGACGAAGCGCTTGCCGGCCTCGACACCGCCCTTGATAGTGAACGCCACCACGGCACCGGTGCCCCTGGGGCCATACTTCCGGCCGCGGTCGTACCAGGGGCTGGAGGGCAGCCCCGCGAAGGCGACCGATTCGACGTCGTCCCTCGACTCAAGCCATTCGGCAACCCTGGTGGCGTTGGAGACATGGCGCTCAACGCGCAGGCTCAGGGTTTCCAGGCCCTGGGCAATGAGGAAGGCGTTGAAGGGGGAAACCGCCGAACCCAGATCGCGCAGCAACTGCACACGGGCCTTGAGTATGTAGGAGAGGTTGGCTCTGAGCGCGCCGTCCTTGCCCAGGTCCCGGGCGTAAACGAGTCCGTTGTAGCTGGGGTCCGGGGTATTGAATCCGGGGAAGCGCTCCGGGTCCTTTCCGAAGTCGAAGTTTCCGGAGTCCACGATCACGCCGGCGATCGCCGCACCGTGGCCGCCAAGATACTTGGTGGCCGAGTGCACCACGATGTCCGCACCCCATTCGATGGGACGAATGAGGTATGGGGTTGAGAGCGTGTTGTCCACGATCAGCGGCACACCGGCCTCATGCGCGGTGCGTGAAATGCCCTCGATGTCCAGCACGTCCTGGCGCGGGTTGGAAACTACCTCACCGAAGAACAGCTTGGTGTTGGGCTGCACAGCTTCCCGCCACTGGTCCAGATTGTCCGGGTCCTCCACGAACGTGACGGAGATGCCGAACTTCTTTAGCGTGTGGGCCAACAGGTTGTAGGTTCCGCCGTACAGGCTGGGGCTGGCGACGATGTGATCGCCGGCCTCGGCAATGTTGAGAATGGCGAACGTTTCCGCGGCCTGTCCTGAGCTGAGGAGCAATGCGCCCAGTCCGCCTTCCAGGCTGGCGATGCGCTGCTCCACGGCATCCTGCGTCGGGTTGCCGATGCGGGTGTAGATGGGGGCAAGCTCAGCCAGCGCAAACCGGTTTGCCGCGCTCTCTGCGCTGGGGAACACGAAGGAAGTGGTCTGGTAGATCGGAAGCGACCGCGCTCCCGTGGCAGAGTCGGGTTCCTGCCCTGCGTGGATCTGGCGGGTTTCGAAAGACCATCCTTGGGACATTGAATTCTCCTTTTAGTGGCGCGCGGGTTTGCCGTGGATCGCTGGAGGCGTTGGCTGGGGCCAGTCTAGGAAGCGTCCGGGGCCTTGGACAGCTTTGTGACGAAGGCAGTATTTTTCGGTCTTCAGGCGACCCACCGTGACGCATTCCGGCGGCACACAGCTGAGGTCCCATGATAGTTAGGCTTCCCTTAGCTGAGACCCCGATCACAAAGTGCCAAGATGAAGCCATGCGCATGGATCACGTCTCTTACGCTTGTGAACGAGATGGCCTTTTGGCCACTACCGAACGAATTTCCGCAGCTCTGGGAGTGGACGCAGTCCGGGGCGGAGTGCACCCGCGCTTCGGTACCCGGAACATGATCATTCCCTTGGCGGATAACAAATACCTGGAAGTCGTGGAGGTCCTGGACCACCCCGCTTCCGACAAGGCACCCTTTGGCCAGGCGGTCCGCGCGCGCTCAGCAGCTGGCGGCGGTTGGATGGGCTGGTGCGTCGCCGTTGACGACCTAGCCCCCTTCGAAGACCGCCTCGGCCGCTCCGCGGTTCCGGGCAACCGCAAGTTCCCGGATGGCCGCGAACTCGTGTGGCGGCAGATCGGCATTCTCGGCTTGATCGCCGATCCCCAGGTGCCGTACCTGCTCAAGTGGGAGGGCGACCCCTCACTGCACCCGTCCAGGGTCTATGAGAGTGACGTCAAGATGTCCAGCCTCACCATCGCGGGCTCGGCGGAACGCGTTACCGAATGGCTGGGCGAACCCGTTGAGAAGCCGCTCGAGGACGTCGCTGTCCAGTGGATGGCACCGCACGGCACGCCCGGCATCATGTCCGTCACTTTCGAAACCGCCTCCGGCGCCGTCACCATCTGAGGCGCACCTTCCCTTGGGGCCTGGTCCCCTCCCCGGTCCATCGTGTCCGGTCAAGCTTCGGCCGCCATCAGCGGGTGCCAACGACGTCACCCACCGATGGCGGCCGAATATTTTTAATGCCAACAGGACTGGCATTGGTTAGCCGAGCCCCACTGCCTTCCCGAACAGGCTGAATCCCACAAACGCGACGATGTCCAGCAACGCATGCGCAATGACCAAAGGCATGACCCGCTTGGTCTTGGTGTAGATCCAGGCAAACACCAGGCCCATGGCGAAGTTGCCTATGAAGGGTCCGAAGCCTTGGTACAAGTGGTAACTGCCACGAAGGGCCGCGCTGACGACGATGGCCAACGGGGTACTCCAGCCAAATTTTCCGAAACGGTCCAAGAGATAGCCCACCACGATCACTTCCTCCACCACCCCGTGGCGGATCGCGGAGAGAATCAGCACAGGTACAGTCCACCAGTAAGCCTCAAGGCCGCTGGGCACAATCGCGGTGGTGATTCCCAGGGCCCTGCCTGCGGCGTACAAGCCAAGTGACGGGATGCCGATCGCGGCGGCGAGCCCCAATCCCTGCAGAGCGTCCTTACCCGGACGTGCAAAGTTGAATCCCAACCGGGTGAAGCCTGAGCCACTTCCGCCTTCCCTGCCACCCTGTGAGTGCGAGGACAGGAAATAGAACACCAGGACCACCGGCACCAAGGCGAAGATGATGTCCAGCAGCTGATACGTGAGGTCGAAGTACTCGCGGGTGCTTTGGGACCTGTTCAGCGTGGAGGTTGCCTCGGACAGCGGCGCGCGCGTCATCTTGTCCAGGAGCTGCACCACGGAGTACACGGCTGATTGGCCCAGGGACAGGCCCAGCACGATGAGCACTTCGGCGCGCAGGCGGCGGCGGGAAGCAAGGAGCATGTACCTATCTTGCCTGCAGTTCCTGCCACTTTGCCGTGAACTGGACACCTTCCCGTGCCACTGGTGGGCAGGACCCTATGCTTGGTGGGATGAGTGCGCCAGGGAGAATCTTCATGATCCGGCACGGCCAGTCCGCCGCGAACGCCGACACGTCAATCTACAACCGCGTGCCGGACTACCGCATCCCGCTGACCGGACTCGGAATAGAACAGGCACGGATAGCAGGCGAGGCCCTCCGGCGGAAACTCGACGGCGAGCAGGTCCGCGTTTACGTGTCCCCCTATTTGCGGGCCTACCAAACCCTTGAGGCGATGGACCTGGGCCCGCTGATCGAGCGCGTGATCGAAGAACCCAGGCTCCGGGAGCAGGACTGGGCCAACTTCCAGATCGCCGGGGAGATCGAGGACCAGAAAGAACTCCGCAACCTTTACGGCCACTTCTTCTACAGGTTCCGTGAGGGCGAGTCAGGCTCGGACGTCTACGACCGCGTGTCCTCGTTCATGGAGACTCTCTACCGGCACTGGGAAAAACCGACGTACGCACCTAATACCCTCATGGTCACCCACGGACTAACCATGCGGTTGTTCTGCATGCGCTGGTTCCACTGGACTGTCGAATATTTCGAGTCGCTCAACAACCCCGACAACGCCGAGCTCCGCACGCTGGTAAGGACCGACGACGGCCAGTACAGCCTGGATTCACCGTTCAGCCAGTGGGTGCCCAGGGACGTTGACGATTCAGTGCTCCACGCGCCAAGAATGCGTTTCTAGCGGCATTGCCTAGCTGGCAGGGGCGACGATGACTTCCGTACCCTTGGCTTCGAACGCGGCTTTGTCCTCGGCGCTGATGCCCGAGTCCGTGATCAGGTGCCTGAAGTCGTAGCCCGCCATGGCGGCAAAGGAGCGGCGTCCCACCTTGGAGGAATCCGCCACAACATAGGACTCGGTGGCGCGGCGGGCCATCACGGTGTTCACCATGGCTTCGCCCTCGTCGGTGATGGTGGGACCGAGTTCCGGATCCACGCCGTTAACGCCAATGAACGCGATGTCCAAGGCAACCTTCTGCATGATCACGTCTGTGTAGGGCCCAACGAGTTCATAGGAGCGCGGGTTCAGGATGCCCCCGGTGACCATGATCTTGATGTTGGGACGGACGGCCAGTTGAGAGGCAATGTTGATGGCATTGGTCACCACCGTGAGAGTGGGTCTGTTGGACGGCGCGTTGAGGTCCTCGCGCGTGGACAGGAGCTGCGCAAGTGCAGTGTTGGTGGTTCCACCACTGAGGCCGATCACGGCTCCGGGCCGGATCAGCGCGGAGGCCGCCTGGGCAATTTCCTGCTTGGCCGCGGCGTGGTCGTCACGGTTATAGCGTCCCGGGAGGTCGTAGGACACGGAGCCCGTGGTGGCGCCGCCGCGCGTCCGGCTCAGGAGTCGCTGCTTGGCAAGACTGTCCAGATCCCGTCGCGCCGTAGCTGGCGACACGCCAAGCCGCGTCACGATGTCCTCGACTTCCACATGGCCGGATTCGGCCAGGAGGTCAAGGATGGCGGTCAGCCGATCGGTGCGGGTCATGACAAGCCTTTCGCGGAGTATTGCTATTTCGCTTTCGCGAACAGCGTCAGCAATCGTGCGGATTCCAGCACCAGTGCGTCCCGGCCGGCCTTGATGTACTTCCGGGAATCCACCACTGCAGGGTTGGCATCGAGGTACTCACGGACGGCGCGGGTAAAGAACCCGTTCAAATGTGTGGATACGTTGATCTTAGTCATACCTGCGCCGATCGCGGCTACGAGCATCTCATCTGTGACGCCTGAAGAGCCGTGCAGGACCAGCGGCTTTCCGACCGCCGCCTTCAGCCGCGTGATCAAGTGCAGGTCCAAGGCTGCACTGCGTTCGGTCATGGCGTGTGAGGAGCCCACTGCCACGGCGAGCGCATCCACGCCGGTTGCTTCGACGAACGCAAGGGCCTCTGCCGGATCGGTGCGGACACCGGGTGCATGGGCGCCGTCCTTGCCTCCTACTTTGCCGAGCTCGGCCTCGACATAGACGCCGCGTTGGTGGGCGTAGCGGGCCACGCGCTGGGTTACTTCGACATTCCATTCATAGGGCAGATGTGCGCCGTCGAACATGACGGAGCCAAAGCCCAGGTCCACGGCCGCGACAGCGAGGTCTTCGGATTCAGCATGGTCCAAATGAACCGCAACCGGCACTGATGCGTCGCGGGCGATCACCAGGGCAGCCGAGGCGATCGGCTCAAGTCCGCCGTGGTATTTGGCGCAGTTTTCGGAAATCTGGAGGATCAGGGGAACTCCGGCTGTCTCGGCACCAGCCACCAGCCCCTCGGCCGTTTCCACATGAATAACGTTGAACGCGCCCTGGCCGGTGCCGTTGGCCACAGCCTTGTCCATCAATTCCCGCGTACTGACAAGGGTCATCGGGTCTCCTTCCATGTCACGATCAGTTGTTCTTCAAGTTCCTGGTACCTCGGCGAGATCTCGCCAGCGGCGGGCATGAGCACCGCGGCCGCGGACCAGGCGGTGGCCTTGCGAAGAATTTCGCGAGGCTCGGTGATGCCTTTGGCGAGGGCGACGGCGGCAGCCGCCACTCCGGCGTCGCCCGCCCCTGTGGGGTTGCCGCTCAGCGGCTCGGGGAGGCGGGCACTCCAGTACCCACCGGGTGCTGCGTGGTCGAAGGCGAGCATTCCGTCAGCACCGGCGCTCACAAGGACCGTGCGTGCGCCCATGTTGATCAGCGAGAGCGCAGCGGCTTCGAGGCCGACCTCCCCGGTGGCTTCCGCCAGCTCATGGTGATTGGGCTTGAGGACGTCGGCACCGGCTTGTGCCGCGGCGATGATGCCCGGGCCGGAAGTGTCGATGATGGCGGGGATCCCGGCGTCGTGCGCCAGGCGTACCAGAGACGGGTAGAAGTCGGCGGGCGCACCTGGCGGCAGGCTGCCCGAACCCACCAGCACAGCGGCGGGAGCTTCTCCGTCACCGCCGCTTACTGCCTTGACGACGGCGGCAGACAGCGAGCGCCAATCGTCCGGCAGGAGGGCTTGGCCTTCCTCGTTGAAGATGGATGTTTCGCCGGCAACGGTGTCGACGAGCGCGATGCTGCGGCGGGTCTCGGCGGCGACGGCCACCAAGGTGTGCGGCACGCCGCTCGTCCAAAGTTCTGCAGCCAGGGTTTGTCCCGCGGCGCCGCCCGTAGGCGCAATGGCAAGCACGGGGTGGCCGAGCTGATGAACCACGCGGGCTACATTGAGTCCCTTGCCACCGGCGCGGCTGATGGGCGTGGGGACCCGATGGCTGGCGCCCCCGGTGATTCCTTGGACGGTGTACGTCATGTCGATGGCCGGGTTGGGCGTCACCGTGACAATGCGGGCTGCGGCGGGGCCGGTCATCGCGCACCATCCAAGAGCGCCCGGGCGTTTAGTGCCGCGCCGAGGAGCCCGGCGTCCTGGCCAAGCTGGGCTTGGATAAGGCGTGGACGTCGTTGGAAGTCCAGGATCTGGTCAACCCGTGTGCGGAGTGGTTCGAGGAGGTTCTCGCCTGCTTCAGCCAGGCCTCCCCCAATCACCACCGCTTCAGTGCCGATGATGTTTACGCACTGGCATATGGTGAAGGCAAGGGCGTCCACGGCGTCCGCCCAAACGCGCGCAGCAACGGCATCTCCGGATTGGGCCCGCAGCAGGACATCGCGGGCGCCGTCCACCGTAGTCCGGGAGTGCGCGCAGTAGCGCTTGGCAATGGCGCCTGCTGAACCCACGGCTTCGAGAATGGTCATTCCGGTGCTATTCGGGCCGGCGTCGGGGTCCGGTACCTGGGCATGGCCGAGCTCACCAGCGAAACCACCAGCGGTGACGGCCACACCCCCTGAGAAGACCGCAGCGGCAATACCAGTGCCCACCACCATGACCACGACGTCGTCGAATTCCTTGGATCCACCAAAAGCGTGTTCCACTGCCGCGGCGGAGCGGACATCGTGATCGAAGGCCACGGGAAGGCCGAGCCTCTTCTCTGCTTCAGCGGTGAACGGGAAATTTCGCCACCCGAGGTTCGCCGAGTAGATCCCGACTCCTTCCACGGAATCCACGATGCCGGGGACGATGACGCCCGCTGCTTTGGCGGGGATGTCCGGGAACTCGACGCCAAGTTCTTCAGCCAACCCTGCGAGGCGATCAAGAATTGCCTCGGCAGGGCGTGCTGCGTCCAAGGGCGTGGGGACGCGGCGCATGCCCAGCACGTTGCCGGCGGGATCCACCAGCCCTGCTTTGATGTCGGTACCACCCACGTCGAAGGCCAACACTGCAGCTTCAGCGGCTCCGAGAACCATGATGGGCGCCTAGGCGGAGGCGTCGAGAATGACGGAACGCGTCAGGTTCCGGGGCAAGTCCGGATTGAGGCCGCGGACACGGGCACGTTCCAAGGTCACCTTGTGGACGCGTGCCAGTTCAGCAAGAGGGTGCTTGTCCGTGTGGATGTACAGCGCCCCCGTGGCGGCCATATCCTTGTCCAGGCCTTCAGGCTGCGCGCCGAACAACCAGGTCACGCGTCCGGGCGCCGCGATGGAGATCGGACCGTGCCGGTATTCCATCGCGGGGTAGGATTCGGTCCACCCTTGGACGGCTTCGCGCATCTTCAAGCCAGCCTCGTGCGCCAGGCCTACAGTCCAGCCGGTCCCAAGGAACGTGAACTGTTCGGCGTCCAGGAGTTCCTGCGCAACGGGGCCCGTCACTGCGTCCTTGGCGTCTTCGATAGCCTGCTTGAGGCCAATCCCAAGGCTGGAGAGTAAGTACACCAAGGCCGTAGTTGCGAAGCGGGTCTGCACGACGGAACGTTCATCTGCGTATGGGAGACCGATCACGGCGTCGGCCAGGTCCACGATTGGCGACGACGTATCGCCAATGATCGCAACGGTGGGGACGATGCCCTTCAGCTCGGCCAGGATCTCCAGCACCTCGGTGGTGGTGCCGGACCGCGTGATAGCCACAACGGCGTCGTACTGGCGATCCGCACTGTTGCTGTTCAGGAACGCCTCCGACGCCGCAAAGGCATCCGTCACGCCTTTGCCCGCGGATTCGCGGGCGGCTGCGTAGCTCTGTGCCATGAACCAGGAAGTGCCGCAGCCAATGACGGCAATGCGCTTACCGTCAGCGGGAAGCAACGTCTCGGCACCGGCCTGCTCGATGGCACGCTGCCAGACCTCGGGCTGTGAAACCAGCTCTTCCTCCATGAAGGCGCCCAGTGTGTTCTCGCTCATCGTGTGTTTCGCTCCTGCTCAGCCAATGACGTTTTCTGATCTATAGAAACACTAAACGATCAGTTTCGATCTCACAAGGATCATCTACTGGAGTGGATCCGCCCGTTGCGCCCCCAGGCTTTCACTTCCGTCATTTGACCGAGTATCTGTGTCAAGTTGTGCGATTTAGTAAATATCCCGTGAAGTCTTGTCAACTTCTGTTCCATGCAGCAGTCTTAGACGGGTCCGCAAGAACATGATTATTATTCACCCGGAATAATCAAGAAGGAGCATTATGCCCGGCTTGTCATCCCCGCATCCCCCAGTCGCAAGGCGCTTGGCCTCGTTGAGCCTGGCCTGCGTGGTCGCCTCATCCTCATTAGGTTTACTGGCCATCCAACCGGCCGTTGCCGTGGTTTCCAGAGAATCAGGGGAAACCGTGGCACCCGCCGGGACCGCGACCCTCACCTCTGGACAACTCAGTGTTGCGGTGTCCACCACGTTCCCGCAGGTCCTCAGCTATTCGGACCGGGCCACGAACGCCCGGATCGACGGCACCACGGCCCTGCTCTCCACCGTCACCATCAACGCTGTGGAATACGACGTCACGGCTACGTCCACGAAAACAGACGACAGCACCATGGACTACGTCCTGACCGTCCCCGCATTCGGCAGCACCGTCCTCAAAGCCCGGCTGTCCGTCAAGAAGAACGTTGTCTCCTTCAACGTCACAGAGATCAAGGACTCTGAGGGTTTCCGGGTCAAGACACTCCAGCTCCCCCGGCTGAACCTGGTGTCCGTGGCCTCCACCCAGCCCGGGGCGCAGGTCTCCACCGCCAATCTCTCCGTGGACAGAAGCGTCACCGGCGACCAGTTCACGCCGATTACTGCCACCACGCCGCTCGATGCCACAGCCAAGAGCTCGGCCTACGCACTGGCCAACACTGCCTCCCTGGGCGCCGCACTGGAATCCAATGCCCTCTATGACACTTCCTCCGGCCCGGGCTCCAAGGACCGTGGCCGCTTCTGGCGCCAGGCAGTCAGCGATGGTGCTGGCGGCGTCTCGATGGGGGTAGCAAGCGACCAGTGGCTTTACCGCGCCGACGGCTCGCAAACCACCGAGGAACTCCCGTGGACACGAGTCGCTATCACCGCTGATGCCAACGCCGATGGCGGTGTGGACTGGCAGGACGCCGCCATCGCCATGAGGTCCATCCAGGTCAGCCCCAACAAAGGCGAACAGACGCCGGACAACGTCATCACGCACATCCCGTTCAACTTCGCATCGCAAGCAACCCACCCGTTCCTGCGCACCTTGGACGACGTCAAACGCATCGCCCTGGCAACCGACGGACTGGGCCAGGTGGCCATGCTCAAGGGCTACACCAGCGAAGGACACGACTCCGCGAACACCGATTACGGCAACAACTTCAACACCCGCGCCGGCGGGCTCGAAGACCTGAACAAACTCGTCAAGGAGGGCAAGGACTGGAACGCCAGCTTCGGCGTCCACATCAACGCGACAGAAATCTATCCCGAGGCCAAGTCCTTCAGCGAAGACCTGTTGCGGGCGGACAAGGGCCTTGGTTGGAACTGGCTGGACCAGTCCTACTACATCAACCAACGCCAGGACATCAACTCCGGGAAGCTCGCGCAGCGCATCAAGGAACTCCGCGAAGCAACGGACAAGAACCTGGACTTCGTCTACGTTGACGTCTATTACGAGTTCGGCTGGCTCGCGGAACGCCTGCAGCAGGAACTGGTCAAGAATGGCTTCCGGGTTGGCTCCGAATGGGCAGACCACCTATCCCGGAACAACACGTGGTCCCACTGGGCCAACGACGAAAAATACGGGGGTTCCACCAACAAGGGCATTAACTCCCAGATCCTGCGCTTCATCAACAACACAGAATCAGACGTCTGGAATCCAGACCCCAAACTCGGTGTGAGCCACATTGTGGAGTTTGAAGGCTGGACCGGCCAGAACGACTTCAATGCCTTCAGCGAGAACGTCTGGACAGCGAACCTGCCGGCGAAATTCCTGCAGCACCACCAGATCACCAAGTGGACCCCTGAACGAATCGACCTCGCCGATGGCGTGGCCGTCACCGGAAACACTGCCCCCGAGCGCAACATCACAGTGGGCGGGACATCGGTGCTCCAAGGCGGAACGTACCTGCTCCCGTGGTCATCCAAGGAGAACGGCAAGGCAGACAAGCTCTACCACTACAACCCCGCAGGAGGCTCCAGCATCTGGACCCTCACCCAGGAATTCGCGACAGCCGGCTCACTCGAGCTGTTCAAGCTCACGGACAACGGACGGGTCAAGGTGGCCGACGTTCCCGTAGTCAATGGCCAGGTCACGGTCACCGCAGACGCGAAGCAGCCCTACGTTCTTGCCCCTGCCAACAACAAGGCCGCCCTGCCCGCCAGTGCCAAGTTCGGCGAAGGCACCGCTTTCACCGACCCCGGCTTCAACGGCCCGGACCTGGCACCGTGGACCCCGACGGGAACCGTCACCCAAGTCCGCGACGACAAGGGCCGCCGCTTCGCCGAGATGGGCGCCTCGCCGTCGTCGATCAGCCAGGAAGTAAAGCTCGACGCCGGAACGCATTCGGTGGGCGCGTGGCTGGAAATCCAGCCCGGCAAGAAACGGCCCACCACGCTGTCCGTGGAGATCAACGGCAAGACCGAAACCGCCACCATCGATTCGTCCAACGCCGAGAACTACGTGGCGGGCGATGAAAAGCACGGCACAGCCTTCCAGCGTGTCCGGGTCCTGGTGGACGTACCGGCCGACGACACGAAGGCCACTGTCAGCATCACAACGAACGACGGCGACGCCACAGTCCGCGTCGACGACTTCCGGTCGGTGAAAACCGCCCGCGTGGCCACCACCGGCGTGCTCAGCGAAGACTTCGAAAACGTCGACCAAGGCTGGGGACCGTTCGTGAAGGGAAATGCGGGCGGCTCCACGGACCCACGCACGCACATCACCGAACGCCGCGAACCATTCACCCAAAAGGGCTGGCACACCAATGTGATCGACGAAGTGCTGGACGGCAACTGGTCGCTGATCGCCCATGACGAGAACCGGGCACCCAACGGCGGACCGGGCCTGGTGTACCGCACCACCGAGGCAACAGTTCCCTTCAAGGCAGGCCACAAGTACAAGGTCTCCTTCGACTACCAGAACTCCAAGGCAGGTCAGTACGCCTGGGTTTCCGGCTACGACTCGCAGGCCGGCCCGGCAGTAACAGGCAGCAAGGCGATCGACGCGAAAACCTCCACCAGCCGCTTCGAGCAGATCCTCGATACCGGCTTCTGCGGCGACTACTTCGTCGGCCTGCAGCGCACCGGTAGCTCCAACGGCTCGGACTTCACCCTGGACAACCTCCTGGTGGAAGACCTCGGCGCTTCTGAAGCCGTCCCCGCCTGCGCCCAGCTCAGCGCCGCCCTGCAGGGCGACGTGATCCAGCAGGGCAAGGCACAGGACTTCGTCACCACATTCGTCTCCGACGAGCCTGCCACCATCAACGCACTTGCCGTTGAACTCGAACTGCCGGAAGGCTGGACGGCCACACCATCCACGCCCGCCACAGCAGCAACGCTGCCGGAAGGTGGCCGCTTGGCCACCACCTGGAAGATCACCGCACCGGCCAGCGCAGACGGAGACTACGCCATCAAGGCGACTGCCCGGTACACCACTACTTCTTCAAGCAACGAGCCAGCAGGCAGCCGCACCATCAGCACCACGGCCACCGTCCGCACCCTGCCCAAGCCTCCGCAAGCCACCGTCTTCGCGAGCGACCACCCATGGGTCAGCGCAAGCAACGGTTGGGGCCCGGTGGAAAGGGACCAATCCAACGGTGAGCAGGGCTCCGGCGACGGCAAGCCCATCACACTGAACGGCACCGTCTACGCGAAGGGCCTGGGAGCCCACGCCAACAGCACCATCCGCTACTACCTGGGCGGGTACTGCACGGCGTTCACCGCGACCGTGGGCATCGACGACGCGCAAGCGACCCGTGGCAGTGTGAAGTTCTCAGTGGTCACGGACGGCACCACGCGTGTGACCACTCCGGTGTTGGGTGCCAGCAGCGCACCCCTGCCACTCACTGTTGACGTCACCGGTGCACAATACGTGGACCTCGTGGCCAACGACGCCGGCGACTCCAACGGCAACGACCACGCCGACTGGGCCGACGCGAAGTTCACCTGCTCCTAGACGGCGCGAACGCCTGCCCGCCACACCGAATGAGTCAGCGGAATGCCCGGACGGTACGCCAAGTGCGTGGCCGACGGCGCCTTCAGCATATGAAGGTCCGCGCGATGTCCGACGGCGAGCGAACCCACCGCTCGTTCGCCGTCGACGTCGTTCCCCGACTCCCGGCCCAACGCCAACGCGCCGCCGTACGTCGCCGCCCGGACGGCTTCGTGGACGCTGAGGTGCATCTGCAGCACGGCAGTGGTGACGCAAAAAGCAATGGAACTCGTATAAGAGGTCCCCGGATTGCAGTTGGCGGCCAAAGCGACCTGCACACCGGCGTCGATCAACGCACGGCCGGGCGCCAACGGCTGACGCGTGGACAGATCACAAGCGGGCAGGCACGTAGCCACCGTTCCACGCGTGCCGGAACCCGTAGCGGCGTCCCAGCCGGTCCACGTCCCCGCGAGTGCCTGGATGTCGCTGTCCGAAAGGTAGTTCACATGGTCAACGCTTGCCGCCCCGAACTCCACGGCCAGCGCCACTCCCGGCCCCTCCCCCAACTGGTTGCCGTGCACACGAAGTCCCAGACCGGCGTCGCGCGCAGCCTTCAGGACCCGCCGCGACTGGTCCTCCGTGAACGCGCCGCGCTCGCAGAACACGTCCGCCCAGCGGACATACGGCAGAACGGCGTCGAGCATGGGACCGCAGACCAGGTCCGTATATTCCTCCGGGTCCGAACCTGCCGGGACCAAGTGGGCGCCGAGGTAGGTGACTTCGTCCACCAGTGCCGCGGCGATGCGGGCGCTGCGGGCTTCGTTGTCCACGTCCAGGCCATAACCGGTCTTGCTTTCGAGGTAGGTGGTGCCCTGCGAGACAGCTTCCTCCACCCGGTCCTGCACCAGGCGGGCGAGCTGGTCGTCGCTGACGCTGCGCGTGGCTCCCGTGGTGACGGCAATCCCCCCGGCGCTGTAGTTCTGCCCGGCCATGCGGGCCTCAAACTCGGCGGTGCGGTCGCCGGCGAAGACCAGGTGGGAGTGCGAATCGACCCAACCGGGCAGGACGGCACGGCCCTCGGCATCGATGGTGGTATCAGCCGCCGGGGCGTCTTTGCTGGACCCAATCCAGGAAATGCGCTCGCCTTCGAACACGATCGCGGCATCCTTCAGGACACGATGCTCCAGGTCCTGGGTCATGAGTTCGCCGATGTTGGCGATCAGTGTGCTTTTTTGTCCTGGACTGCTGATTCCGCTCATGAACCTATTGTTCAGCGGCGGATGGACCAGCGAACGGCTGCGAGCTGTTCCGCTGTCCGGGATTCCGGACTGTCGGGACTGCCGGTCCCCAGGATGAGCGCGGCAGCCAGCTCCGCGATGGCAGATGACGTCTGGAAACCGTAGCCGCCCTGACCCGCCAGCCAGAAGAATCCGGGCGCTTCAGCGTCGAAACCGACCACCGGAACTCCGTCGGCGGCCTCGGTCCGCAACCCTGTCCAGGCACGGTCTACTGAGCGGATGCCCAGGGTCGTTACCGAGTTGAGCTTGCCGATCAGCTTGTCCACATCACCGGCATACGGTTTAGCGTCCTCGGCACCACTCGGTACGGTCTCCGACGGCGAGATCAGCACCTGGTTGCCCTCGGCGCGGAAGTAGAACGTGTCATCGGCAGCAGCGACCATCGGCGTCTCCGGAGTCAGCGGAGTATCCACGTTGACGATCGCCGCAGTCCGGCGGAACGGCTGCAGTCCCAGCTTCTCCACACCGCTGATGACGGCCAATTCGTCAGCCCACGCACCTGCCGCGTTAACCACGACGCCGGACTGGAACCCTTCGGTGCCGGCCCCCACCTGCCAGCCGCTTCCGAGCCGCTGTGCCGAGTGAACCCGGGCGCCGGTGATGATGTCCACCCCTGCGGCTTCGGCCCTCTTCCGGTGGTCTTCCAGCAATAACGGCGCATTGCAGCCATAAGAACCGTTGTCCAATCCTGCAGCCGTGAACGAGTCCGGCTTGAGCACCGGGCACAGCCGGAGTGCCTCGGCATGCGTGATGGTGTGCATGTTGCCACTGGCCTCAGCGCGCACCGTTTCCTCGTCGCCCACAAGCATGAAGCCACGGGGAGTCAGGACAGGCTCCGGGAGTTCGGTGTCGCGCTCCTTCATCATCTCGAGCGTCCGGAGAGTCAGCTCCTGCACCACTGGCGGACCGTAGCTGGGGATCAGCTGACGGGCCGACCTCGATGAAGTGTGGAAGGCCAAGGATTGCTCGGCCTCCACCAGTGCCACGGTGCACTTCCCCGCGAGAGCCGCGGCCAAGGACAGCCCTGCGATGCCGCCGCCAACGATTACCACGTCATAGTTCGAAGCCATGGCTCCATCCTTTCAGACGGTAAGGGCCAGGGACAGCCGGATCCTCTCTCACATCACCACCCCCAAAACCGGATCCTCTCTCATATCACCACCACCAAAACCGGATCCTCTCTCACATCACCACCACCAAAAACCGGATCCTCTCTCCCTTTCGTCAGGAAAGTGAGAGAGGATCCGGTCAAAAGCGGTTGGATGTGAGGGAGGATCCGGTCAAAAGCGGTTGGACGTGAGGAGGGTTTGTGCTTAGGCGATCGCGGCGCGACTCTTGACGAACGCCTGAACGCAAGCTTCGACGTCGTCCGCGCTGTGTGCGGCCGAGAGCTGGACCCGGATCCGGGCTGCGCCCTTGGGCACCACGGGGTAGCTGAAGGCCGTGACGAAAACGCCGTTGCCCAGCATCTCGTCGGCCACCTTTGCGGCTACCACGGCATCCCCGAACATGACGGGAATGATGGCGTGTTCGCCGTCGAGCAGTTCGAAGCCTTCCTCGCTCATGCGGCGGCGGAACAGTGCGGCGTTCTCGAACAGGCGGGTCCGGAGTTCACCGGACTCCTGGACCAGTTCGATCGCCTTGATGGTGGCGGCAACAATGGCCGGGGCGAGGGAGTTGGAGAACAGGTAGGGGCGCGCCTTCTGGCGCAGCATGGCAACGATTTCGCCGCGGCCGGAAACGTAGCCGCCCGAGGCACCGCCCAAGGCTTTGCCGAAGGTGCCTGTGTAGATGTCCACGCGGTCCGAAACGCCTGCGTGCTCCGGAGTACCAGCACCGGTGGGGCCCATGAATCCGACGGCGTGGGAGTCGTCCACCATCACCAGGGCGTCGTGCTTTTCGGCGAGGTCGCAAATGGCTTCAAGGGGCGCAAGGTAGCCATCCATGGAGAACACGCCGTCGGTGACGATGATTTTGCGGCGCGAACCCTCGGCCTCAACGAGCTTGGCTTCGAGATCGGCCATGTCCTGGTTTGCGTAGCGGAAGCGCTTGGCCTTGCTGAGGCGGATGCCGTCGATGATGGAGGCGTGGTTGAGGGAGTCCGAGATGATGGCGTCTTCGGGGCCGAACAGGGACTCGAACACGCCACCGTTGGCGTCGAAGCAGCTGGAGAACAGGATGGTGTCCTCGGTGCCGAGGAACTTCGAAACGCGGGATTCAAGCTCCAAGTGGAGGTCCTGGGTGCCGCAAATGAACCGTACCGAAGCCATGCCGAAGCCACGCTCGTCCATGGCGGATTTGGCCGCGGCGATGATGTCCGGGTGGTCGGCCAGGCCCAGGTAGTTGTTGGCGCAGAAGTTCAGGACGGTGCTGGCTGGCTGCCCGAGCTGGCCTGCGGCGATGTGGCTTGCCTGGGGGGAATCGATGTGCCGTTCGGTCTTGAAGAGTCCGGCGCGGCGGATCTCGTCGAGTTCGCCTTGGAGTTGGTCTTTGATGGCTGAGTACATGGGGTGCTCCTAAGTTTTCTGGGGATCCGGTGGCAGTTCAGTCCAGTTTCTACAGTTCAGTCCAGTCGAGGACTACTTTGCCGCCGGTGCCGGCGCGTGCGATCTCGAAGCCCTTTTCCCAGTCAGTTGCGGACAGCTTGTCTGTGACGACGGCGGAGATGTTGCGGTGCAGCGCGGGGTTGGACGAGAGCATGGCGCTCATGGCGTACCACGTCTCAAACATCTCGCGTCCGTAGATGCCCTTGAGGGTCAGCATGTGGGTGACCACCTTGCCCCAGTCGATGTCGATGGACTGGCTGGGAAGGCCCAGCATGGCGATGCGGCCGCCGTGGTTCATGTTGTCGATCATCTCAGGCAGGGCCGTGGGGTGCCCGGACATTTCCAGGCCAATGTCGAAGCCTTCGCGCATGCCCAGTTCCTGCTGAGCCTCGCGGACACGCATCTTGGAAACGTCGACGGCGAGATCCACGCCCATCTGGCGGGCCAGTTCCAACCGCGGAGCGGAGACGTCGGTGATGGCGATCTTGCGGGCGCCTGCGTGGCGGGCGACGGCAATAGCCATAAGCCCGATCGGTCCTGCGCCGGTGATCAGCACGTCCTCACCGACCAGCGGGAAACTGAGCGCCGTGTGAACCGCGTTGCCGAACGGATCGAAGATAGCGCCGAGTTCCGGTGTGACGGATTCGTCGTGGTGGACCCAGACGTTCGTCTCCGGAATGACCACATACTCTGCAAAGGCGCCATCGCGCTGAACACCAACGGAGACGGTGTGGATGCACATCTGGCGGCGTCCCGCACGGCAGTTACGGCAAATCCCGCAGACCACGTGGCCTTCACCGGAGACGCGATCCCCCACCTTGACGTCGCGGACGTCCTCGCCGATTTCCACCACTTCGCCGTAGAACTCGTGGCCCGGGATGAGGGGTGTTTCGATGATGCTTTGGGCCCAGGAATCCCAGCTCTGGATATGGAGGTCCGTGCCGCAGATGCCAGTGGTCATGACGCGGATCTTGACGTCGCTGGGGCCGGCTTCGGGCTCGGGACGGTCGACGAGTTCGAACCCTGCTTGCGGGCCGGATTTGTAGAGAGCCTTCATGGAATTCCTCACTGGCTGGGGCTGCTTCGCTGCTGCTGACTCCATTAGAGCCCCGCCAACGATTTAGCACAACTAGTTTTTCCTCAATCAACGATTTAGCATTTACTAATGGAAATTCATCAGCTGCAGATGCTCAGGGAACTCGGCGACCTCGGCAGCGTCAAAGCAGTTGCGGAGACCCTCATGGTCACGCCGTCGGCCGTTTCCCAACAGCTCGCCCTGCTCCAGAAATCGGTTGACGTTCCGCTGACTCGCAAGGAGGGACGCGCGCTGGTGCTGACCGACGCCGGCCGCGTCCTCGCCGAGGCAGGTGCCGCCGTCGTTAATGCCATGGCTGACGCGCGGGCGGCGATCGGTGCGTATCACGACGCTCCCGACTCGCCGGTGAGCGTGAGCGCCTTCCACAGTGCCGGGCAGGCGCTGTTCGCGCCATTGGCAGCTCTCCTGGCAACCGGAGGGGCGTCCGACGACGGTAAGTCACCCAGGCTGCGTCTCTCGGATGAGGACGTGGCCCAGGAGGATTTCCCGGGGTTGGCTGCACGCTACGATCTCGTCCTGGCGCACAGGATGGACAACAGCCCGCCCTGGCCGGAGGACAAAGTGGCGGTGATTCCCCTGGCCGACGAGCCCTTGGACATTGCCTTGCCTGCGGGTCACCCGCTGGCGTCCCGGCGCGAACTGGAGCCATCCGACGTAGTGGATGAACCATGGGTGACCAGCCGTGATGGCTACTCCCCCGCGGACGTCCTGGCCGCCGTCGTTGCCGTGAGCGGCAGGCCAGCTGAGGTACTTCACCGGATCAACGACTACTCCACTGTGGCTGCGCTCGTCTCGGCTGGCGGCGCGATCGGGCTGCTGCCGCGATTCACGGCTCGGCGTGTGCTGGACGCCGGGGTGGTGCTGCGTCCGCTGGCCGGCGTGAATTCCGTGCGAAAGATCGACATCCTGGCCCGGCCGGAATCGCTTAAACGGAAATCGGTCATGACGGTCTGCGAGTCACTTCAAACCGTCATGACCGAGCTTATCGAGCTATCCAGCCCCCGCTAGCTAGTCGCGGACCAGTGCGGGCTGTCCGGCGTCGAAGTACTCCACGAGTTCGGCCGGAAGCTCGGGGACCTCCCGTGCGGATCCGTCGCCGCGCAGCGATTCCGCGGCGAGGATGCCGGCCACCACGGCCTGGCGTGCGGCGATGGGGCTGGTTTGGGTCTGGCCGCCATGGGCTGCGAAGCGCAGGAACTCCTCAATCAGGCGCGGATCGGCGCCTCCGTGTCCGCCCTCGCCATCCTGGATCTCGATGACTTCGTCCGGAGCTGCGAAGCCCGAGCTACGGCTGGTCCACACGTTGATGGTCTCACCCGGCCCATCACCGAAGTTCTCGATCCTGCCCTTGGTGCCGATGATGGTGTAGTTCCGCCAATAGTCCGGCGTGAAGTGGCATTGCTGGTACGAGGCCAGCACACCGTTGTCCAGGACCATGTTCATCATGGAAATATCCTCGACGTCGATCACTTCCGCCAGGTCCTTCTGCTCCGTCGGCGGCCAGTTGTCCACGGAGAACCAGTCGCCCATGCGCTTGCCATCGTTGTTGCTGCGGTTGGTGACGCCGCCATAGACCGCAAGATCACCGACGGCGGCAACGCGCTTGGTGTAGCCGCCCGCCAGCCAGTGGATGACGTCGATATCGTGGGCACCCTTCTGGAGCAACAGCGAGGTGACGTTGGCGCGCTGCGCGTGCCAGTCCTTGAAGTAGTAGTCGCCGCCGTGGCCCACGAAGTGGCGGCACCAAATGGCTTTGACCTCGCCGATCCGGCCTTCCTCGATGATTTGGCGCATCTGTACTACAACCGGCATGTGCCGCATGTTGTGGCCTACATACAAGCGCGTCCCGGTTTCGAACGCCGTCTTCAGGATGAGGTCCGCGGCCTCCAGCGTGACGTCAAGCGGCTTCTCGCAGAACGTCGGGATGCCCGCCTTGAGCGTCCGGAGTGCGACGGCGGCGTGCTGGTTATCGGGGGTCAGCACCAGTACGGCGTCGAGGCCGCTGGCCAGCAGTTCCTCGAGGTCGTCCGTGACGCGGGCCGACGGAATGCGTTCCGCGGCATCCGCGCGTCCGCGTTCGCTCAGATCGCAGACAATCGTGACCTCTGAGCCCTGGCCCGGCTTATGGGCGTGTCTCCACAACCCCGAGCGCAGGCCGAAACCCACAATGCCGACCTTCAAATCCTTTTCCATGGGGTGCAATTTCCTTCTGTTGATTCTTAGTAAAGTCTGGTTGCGGCGCTGCGGTGTGGCGCCGATTCGCGCACGAACAGGTGCCACGGGAAGTCCAGGACCGCAGGCTCGCGGGAGGCCTCCGAGGTAACAGGTGCCGTGGCCCTCTGCAGGAGAAGCCGGGCAAGCTTGTCAAAAAAATCCACTGGACCGACGGTGCTGAGTGAAGGCGACATACGCTCCCCCTCCACGGTGTTGCCCACACCGATGACGTCCACGTCCACGCCCACGCCCAGCCCAAGCCGCTGGGCTGCATTAATGGCCGCGACAGCCGCGAAGTCCGTGGTGGCGTAGATGGCCGTGGGCCGGTCCGGCAGGCTGAGCAGCCGGGTCGCAGCAGCGTAGGCACCGGCGGACGTGCCATCGAAGAGCCCCACAAAATCCTCGTTTTCCGGAATGCCTGCTTCCGTTAAGACCTCTGAGTAGGCCCGGTAGCGGGTTCCGCCAGAGGTGCCGGCAGCCGTTGCCGGAGTCAGGCAAGCGATCTGCCGGTGGCCGTGGAGCAGATGCTCCACGGCCATGCGGCAGCCTGGACCTGCGATGGAACGGATAACGTCGAAATTCTCCGCTCCAAGCTCCTCATCAAAGACCACCAACGTGGTCCCATGCTCCGCGAGCTTCCGAAGGGCGCCCCGCTGCTCGGGGCGGACTGCATCCACGAACACGGCATCGGCGTTATGTGTGCCGAGGACCTTCACCCAATCGGCGTCGCCAAGGATCATCGGGGTAATCCCGTACGGAGCGGCGGCCCGTTGCACCGCATCAATGACGGACAGTGACCACGGATCCGAAAGCATGGTCAAGGACAGGATCACGGTGTTGGTTCGCCCCGTCCGGATAGCCCGCGCGGCCTGGTTGGGGCGGTAGCCAAGCCGCTCGGCAGCTGCCTTGACCTTTTCCGCCGTCGGGTCCGAAACTCCTGGTCCCGCATCCCCCCGACGGCCGGACAACACGTAGGAAACCGTGGCCGTGGAAACACCTGCGAGTTCGGCCACCATGCGAATGGTGGGCCGGACTCCGGTGTTAGTCGCTTTTGCCATGATTTCCCCCTGCTTGTTGTGTCTTTTTTCGTCTGGTTTTTTGAGGCTAGCTCCTGAACACGGGAGCGTTGGGATCCAACGCGGCCTGGTATTCGTCGCGCATCTTGTCGCCACCTTCGCTCTTCCAGCGCTTGACCGCGTCCTTGAGTTCGTCGATCTTGGCGCGGCCGGTAATGATGTCCACAACCTTGTCCCGCAACTGCTTGGTGATTTTCGCTCCGACCTTGGCGTTCGTATCGGAATAGGAACCGTTGGTGGGGTTGCGCCACGCGAGCTCCAGCAGTTTCTCTTCCTGCTGGCTGACATAGCGGGTGTCGTCGTCGAAGCCGGGGTTGAAGATGACGTTTTCGGGGCTGGACATGATGTTCAGCGCCGAAACCAAGCCCGGCGCATTGGTGGTTCCAGTCTCCGTGCGGACCGGGTTGCCCGAGCCGTCCAGGGTGTAGTCCTCGCCGAGCTCGCCGAAGTTCTTCTGCATGTACTCCACGGTGCCGAACGGTGCCGAGAGGTAGTTGATGAGGGCCAGGAGTTCGCGGATCTTGCCTTCCTCAGCCTTCTTGAACGGCGTGAAACCGACCGTGCCGTAGCCCATGTCGTAGGTTGGCTTGACCTTCCCGTCGGCGCTGAACGGAACGAGGATGTCGAACTTGGCGGTCTTGTTCAACGCCCGGTAGCTTCGGATGTCGTGGGGGCCCACTACCACCTGTGCCGCAACACTGCCGTTGGCAACCCGGGAGCGAATGTCCGTGGCTTTGGAGTCCGGGTAGAAGACGCCGGCCGCGAACATCTTGGCGGTGAATTCCACGCCAGCCATGTACTCGTCCGTTTCATACAAATGCGTCAAGGTACGGTCCTTGTTGACGGCCCAGCTGTTCGGTGCGCCAAACCATTCAGTAACCATGTGGAGAGCGTTGATGTAGGCCGGCTCAAGGGCGTACTTCTGATCGCCCGGACGCGTCAGTTCCTTGGCCTTGTCCAGGAATTCGTCCGCGCTCGAAGCCTCGAAACCACCTACTTGGGCCCAGACATCGTGATTGCCCACGTACACCTGGCCGAACGGGGTGCTCGGGATGGGCGCTCCCCAAATCTTGCCGTTCACGACGGCGGTCTTCCAGGAATCGGGCTTGAGTGCGGCCAGGTTGGGGTACTCGAGGACGGCGTCACCTGAGAGATACGGCGTCAGGTCCTGGAACTTGGCTTCAAGCATGGGGCCAACGTTGGGGATGCCTTGGTTGGGCGGAACCCACATCATGTCCGGCAGTTCGTTGCTTGCCAGGACAGTGGCGAACTTGGCCGGATAGCCGTCTCCAATGTCCTCGGCGATCTGCAGTTCCAGGTCGCCGCCGAGCTTGGCGTTGAGGCGCTGCCAGAAGGGGTTGTCCTTCAAGCCGGGACTCATGGTGTCGAAGGTTTCCGTCAGCCCAGTCACCTTGCCCTTTAGCGGCGGAGTCTTCACGGACTGCACGGCAGTGGGCAGTTTGAAGTAGCCGGCCTGCAGGCCTTTGGCGTTGCCGGCGAGGTCCGGAGTGACGCCGATGAATTCCTTGTAGGTGGGCAACTTCACGGACGCAGAGGCGGCGGCGCCTCCGCTGCCCGCAGCTCCGCCACCCCCGCAAGCAGACAGGCCGACGGCGGTGACGGCCAAGCCCGCGAGGCCAAGGAAGCCGCGACGGCTGAATCCAGCCTGTCCTGAGGTAGTGCTCGTCATGGCATAACCCTTTCTGGTTACTTTCTTCATGGTTGGTATTGCATGTCTATGGACCGGCCGTGCGGCTAGCCCTTCACGGCGCCTGTGATGACGCCCTTGGCAAAGTGCTTTTGGAGGAACGGGTAAACCATCAGGATGGGGACAAGCGCCACTACGACTACTGCCATCTGGATGGACTGCGGCGGCGGGGTGGTGGTGATTCCGAGCTGGTCTGCCGCCCCGCTGCCTTGGACCACGAAGTTGCGAAGCAGCAGTTGGATGGGCCATTTGCTGTGGTCATTGATGTAGAGCAGTGCGTTGAAGAACGAGTTCCAGAAACCAACGGCATAGAACAAACCGACGACGGCGATGACGGCCTTGGACAGGGGCATGACGATCCGCCACAGGATCTGCCAGTCGTTGGCACCATCGATCCTGGCGCTTTCGATCAGTTCGCCCGGGATGTTCATGAAGAACGAGCGCATCACCACGAAGTTGAAGGCACCGAAGATGCCCGGAAGGATCAGCGACCACAGGGAATCCAGCAGCCCGAGCTGTCGAATCATGAGGAAGGACGGGATGAGGCCCGGCGCGAACAACAGCGTGAACAGCACAGCGAGCACCACGGGACGGCCGAAGAGGACAGATCTGCTGGTGGCGTAGGCCATGGTGATGGTCACGAACAGCGCCAGGATGGTGCCCACAGCAGTGATGAGCATGCTCACCCCGAGGGACTGCAGGACCATGGGACCTTTGAAGATCGTGGCGTAGGCCTCCAAGGTGGGCCGCTCGGGCCAGAGCACGAATCCGCCGGCCTGGACGAGTTGCTCGGTGTCCGCCAGCGACGTCGATACCACCAGGAGGATTGGTGCCAGGATGGACAAGCTGAAAAGGACGAGGACCACGGCCTTGACTGTTTGGTACAGCGGCGACGGGCGTTCCTTCCATACGGGTCGTTTGGGGTTGTAGCTCAGTTCCCGGGGTTTCCTCGTGAAAAGTGTTGTTGCCATGGGGTTCTCCTTGTGCAGCAGCCGCATGGGCTCAGCGTGCTTGCTTTGCAAAAATTCCGTCTTCGCCGAAGCGGTGGGCAAGTTTGTTGGCGCCGTAGATCAGAAGGGCGCTGACAACACCCTTGGCCAGGCCGGCCGCGGCACCTGAACTCCAGCCACCACCGACCACGCCGGTGTAGTAGGTAAAGGTGTCCAGAACCTCCGCTGCCCCGGCACCCACGGCGTCACGTTGGAGGATGAACTGCTCGAAACCGACGGAGAGAATGTCGCCGATGCGCAGGATCAGGAGGAGCACGATCACGGGCCTGAGCCCGGGCAGCGTGATGTGCCACATCCGGCGCCAACGACCCGCGCCGTCCGCCGCGGCCGCCTCATAGAGTGAGGCATCGATGCTTGCCAAGGCGGCCAGGAAAATGATCATGGCCCAGCCGGCGTCCTTCCAAATCATCTGGACTACCACCATGACGGGGAAGGTCTCCGGGTTGGTCATGAAGGGAATCGGATCCATGCCCCAGTCGCGGAGCAGGTTGTTCACGAAGCCCGCACCGCCAAGCATCTGCTGGAAGAAGGCGATCACCAGTACCCATGAGAGGAAGTGCGGCAGGTAGGCGATGCTTTGGAAAATCCTGCGGACCCGCGTGCTGACCAGGGAATCCACAATCAGGGCGAGCACCAAAGGCACCGGGAAAAGGAAAACCAGCTGCCAGGCCGCCAGGTAGAGCGTGTTCCAAAACGCGTGAATGAAGTCGGGATTGCCGAACAGGTCCACGAAGTTCTGCCAGCCAACGAACAGACTGTCCCCGATGCCGAGGTATGGCTGGTAGTCCTGGAACGCTATGACGTTGCCCAGGATGGGGATGTAGAAGAACAGCAGCAGGAAAGCGACGCCCGGGAGCATCATCAGGAGCATCTGCTTGTCGCGTCTCAGCCGTGACCGGAAGCTTTGCCGGGGCGCCTTGGCAGCCTTGCGCTTCCCCGTTCCGGATTTTCCTGTCGATGGCTCCGGGACGCGGTGCGCTTCCGGCAAGGCCGGAGCTTGTTGCGTCGTCGAGTTCATGCTGTCTCCTCAGGTGCTGGGCAAAGGTCATCAACGTCATGATGAGTGTGATCCAAACCACGCTCGTTAACCGTTTAACAAACCATAAGTGACGTCTTCCCTATTTGCAAGATCATGATTGAAACTGACATTAGAAATCAGTTTTGATCATTCTTGGCTGTGTGGCCGCCGCCACTAAGATTGATGGAGAACCGCAGAGGGAAGGTTGACATGGCAGATTGCTGCACCCCGGGCGCCAGCGCCCGGGAACATTCCACACCCGGGCTGACACTCCCACTACGGGCGGTGGGCGGACATCACAGCCCGGCCGCCGGCGTCGTACGCTCCAACAACGGAGCCCAAACGGCCGGTAACGCCGACGTCGACATTCCGTCCGGGACCTTCGCCATGGGCGATCCTTTCGGCGAAGGCTACGACGGCGACGGCGAAACCCCGGTGCACGAAGTATCCGTTTCCGGCTTCACCATCAGTGCAACCACGGTAACGAACACCGAGTTCGCGGCATTCGTGGATGCCACAGGGCACCGCACGGAATCTGAAGAGTTCGGGACCTCTGCGGTGTTTCATCTTGCAGTCAAGGCGGAGCCGCACGACATCCTGAACCGCGTCAACAACGTCCCCTGGTGGCTCAATGTGCGCGGCGCGTACTGGGCCCACCCAGCAGGCCCCCTCTCCCACTGGACGGATATCCCGGACCACCCGGTGACCCACGTGTCCTTCAACGACGCCGTGGCGTACTGTGCCTGGGCCGGGCGGCGACTGCCCACCGAGGCCGAATGGGAGTATGCAGCCCGCGGCGGCGTGGCCGGTCAGCGGTATCCATGGGGCAGCGAACTTCACAATGACGGCGCCGAAGGCAGTGCCCGCCACAACTGCAATATCTGGCAAGGCGAGTTTCCCATGCGTAACGACGTCGAGGACGGCTACCTCACCACAGCGCCGGCCAGGTCCTTCGCCCCAAACGGCTATGGGCTTTACCAGACCAGCGGCAACGTGTGGGAGTGGTGCAGCGACTGGTTCCTGCCGAAGTACTACAAGACGTGCCTCGCTGCCGGCACAGTGCAAGACCCCCAAGGGCCAACGATTGGCCGTGGAAGAGTGATGCGGGGCGGTTCATACCTGTGCCACGACTCTTACTGCAACCGTTACCGGCTGGCCGCGCGGAGCTCGAACACCCCGGACTCGGCCAGCGCCAACCTCGGGTTCAGGACCGTAGCGCTCTAAGCGGTTGTAGGGGCGCGGACCAACTGGTTACTGTCTGTCATTAGCGGCGGCTAACTGTGTCCGCGCCCCTTGAGGCCATGGCCCTTGAGGACGGCCGGAAGCTCACCGGACACGATCCGCTGTGCCGTCACGGTGTCGCCGTCCTTGGACCCGGCTATCCGGACGGTGTCGCCGGCCTTAAGGTCTGCTGCGGTAGCTGAAGGCAGCGTGGGCTTACCCTTTCCGTTCCGGAGCTCCGAAAGTTCAGTGGGCATCCGTGAGATGCGCGTATCGGAATTGATCGCGTAGCTCTGTGTGAAGCCGTCGTCGCTCTTCACCGTGATCGAAGTGCTGTTCACGGACTCGATCTTGCCTGTCTGCGTAAGAACGATCCGATACGTGCCGTCCTGGTTTTTGACGGTGAACTCTCCGTGGATGCCCCGCCCATGCACGGCGAAGCTCTTCGATCCTGGAGAGGGCGAGGGCGACGCTGTCGCCGTTGGGTCAGGTGATGCGGTAGCGCTCGACGGCGTAGGGCTGGGCTGGGTGCCTGCCCACACAGCGGCGGCCCCGCCGCCGGTCAATGCGACGGTTATGCCGCCGGCTATGAGGGCCTTGCGAAGGCCCGGTGTCATGGAGGACATGTCCGATCCTTTCAGTGCCAACCGTGGGCTGACACTTCAATCATGGACCCGCATGCTGTATTCCAGCTGTGACTTTTCGCCCAAATGCAAAGTAGCCCACAGTTAGACAACTGCGGGCTACTTTGGTGGGACGCGCGGGAAGCTAGCCTTCGACGCCGAGCTTCTCCAGGATCAGTTCGCGGACACGGCCGGCATCAGCCTGGCCACGGGTGGCCTTCATGACGCCGCCAACAATCGCACCGATGGCCTGGACCTTGCCGCCACGGATCTTCTCCGCGACGTCTGGCTGTGCGGCCAGTGCGGCGTCGATGGCTTCCAGGAGCGGACCGTCGTCGGACACCACGGCCAGGCCGCGCTTGTCGACGATCTCCGCCGGAGTGCCTTCGCCGGCGAGCACGCCGTCCAGCACCTGGGTGGCCATCTTGTTGTTGATCTTGCCTCCCTCGACGAGCTTGTTCAGCTCGACGATGACCTGCGGCGTGACACCGAGTTCGGCGGGATCGACGTCGGCAACCTTGGCGCGGCCGACGATCTCCCCCATCCACCACTTGCGGGCAACGTCTGCGCTCGCACCGGCTGCGATGGTTTCCTCGATCGAGTCCATGACCCCGGCATTTACCACATCGCGGAATTCCAGATCCGAGTAGCCCCAGGCTTCCTTCAGGCGCTTGCGGCGCTCGGCCGGCGGCTCGGGAAGGGTGGCGCGAAGCTCCTCCACCCACTCACGCGAGGCAACGACGGGAACCAGGTCCGGTTCCGGGAAGTAACGGTAATCGTCGGCGTCGGACTTGGCCCGGCCAGACGTCGTCGAACGCGTGTCCTCGTGCCAGTGGCGGGTCTCCTGGATGACCGGCTGGCCGGAGTCCAGGACGGCAGCATGACGCTGGATCTCGTAACGGACGGCATGCTCGACGGCTCGCAGCGAGTTGACGTTCTTCGTCTCCGAGCGGATGCCGAAGCGTTCCTGGCCGTGCGGGCGCAGGGAAACGTTGGCGTCGCAGCGGACGTTGCCGCGCTCCATCTTGGCATCGGAAACACCAAGGTTCTTCACGATCTCACGGACAGCCGCAACGTAAGCCTTGGCCAGTTCAGGGGCACGGCTTCCAGCACCCTGGATCGGCTTGGTGACGATCTCCACGAGCGGCACACCAGAGCGGTTGTAGTCCACCAGAGAGTAGTCGGCACCCTGGATGCGGCCTGCGGAGCCACCCATGTGCGTGAGCTTACCGGCGTCCTCTTCCATGTGGGCACGCTCGATCTCGACGCGGAAGACCGTCCCGTCTTCGAGCTCGATGTCGAGGTAGCCGTCGTACGCGATCGGCTCGTCATACTGCGACGTCTGGAAGTTCTTCGGGGTATCCGGGTAGAAGTAGTTCTTCCGGGCGAAGCGGCAGTATTCGGCGATCTTGCAGTTCAGGGCAAGGCCGATCTTGATGGAGGACTCCACAGCCGTTTTGTTCACCACCGGAAGGACGCCGGGCATGCCGAGGTCGACCTCGTTGACGTTGGTGTTGGGCTCGTCACCGAAGACGTTGGGCGCGGAGGAGAACATCTTGGTCTTGGTGTTCAGCTCCACGTGGACCTCGAACCCCAGAACAGGATCGTACTTCTCCATGGCCTCTTCGAAGCTCAGGGTTGCATCGACGGACATTAGTTTGAACCTCCGGCGGAGTTGGATGCGGCACCGAGGGCGGGTGTCTTCAATTCAGGCGCCTGCGCAAGAAGGGGACCGCCCCACTTTTCTTCAAGGATGGACTCGAGGACAGCACCCACACGGTAGAGGCGGGCATCCTGGCGGGCAGGGGCCAGCAGCTGGACGCCAACGGGCAAGCCGTCCTCGTCCGCCAGGCCGCCGGGCAATGACAAGCCCGGGATACCAGCCATGTTGGCGGGGATGGTGGCGACGTCATTCAGGTACATTGCCAGCGGATCGTCCAGCTTCTCCCCCAGCTTGAACGCCGTAGTGGGAGCGGTGGGCGAGATCAGGACGTCCGCCTTGGCAAACGCAGCATCGAAATCGCGCTGGATCAGCGTACGGACCTTCTGGGCCGAACCGTAGTATGCGTCGTAATAGCCGGCGCTCAGCGCGTAGGTGCCCAGGATGATGCGGCGCTTGACTTCGTCACCGAAACCGGCGGCGCGGGTTGCGCCCATGACACGCTCGATGGTCATCGGGCCGTCCTTCGGCAGGACGCGCAGGCCATACCGAACGCCGTCGAACTTGGCCAGGTTGCTGGACACCTCGGACGGCATGATCAGGTAGTAAGCGCCCAGGGCGTACTTGAAGTTCGGGCAGGAAACCTCCACGATTTCCGCGCCGGCTTCCTTGAGGAGCTCAAGGGACTCGTTGAAGCGGTTCTCGACGCCAGCCTGGTAGCCCTCGCCGTGCAGCTCCTTGATGATGCCGATCTTCAGGCCCGCGACGTTGCCCACACGGGCAGCGGCAACGAGGTCATTGAACGGATCAGTCAGGGACGTTGAATCAAATGGATCGTGCCCGCCGATGACTTCCTGCAACAGAGCCGCGTCCAACACCGTGCGGGACACCGGGCCAATCTGGTCCAGCGAGGATGCCATGGCAATCGCGCCATAGCGGGACACCGCACCATACGTCGGCTTCACGCCAACGGTTCCGGTGACAGCACCCGGCTGGCGGATCGATCCGCCCGTGTCCGTGCCAAGCGCCAACGGCGCTTCAAAAGCGGCGACGGCGGCAGCCGAGCCACCGCCCGAACCACCAGGAATGCGGTCCAGGTCCCAGGGGTTACGGGTGGGGCCGTACGCCGAATGCTCCGTGGAGGAACCCATGGCGAACTCATCCAGGTTGGTCTTACCGAGGATGGGCATCTTGGCCGCACGCAGCTTCTTCACCACAGTGGCGTCATACGGGCTGTGCCAGCCCTCAAGGATCTTGGAACCAGCCGTCGTCGGCTGGCCAATCGTCACAATGAGGTCCTTCACGGCAATCGGCACACCGGCCAGGGCATGAAGTTCATCGGCAGCGGCGCCACCGGCGGCGCGGGCAGCGTCAACCTCGGCCGCAACAGCCAAAGCTTCCTCAGTGTTAACGTGCAGGAACGCGTTGACCTGGCCGTCCACGTCAGCAATACGGTCAAGGTGCGCTTGCGTCACCTCAACAGCGGAAACCTCGCGGGCAGCCAGCTTCGCAGCGAGATCGGCAGCGGAGTGGCGGATGAGTTCGTTCTTCAGCTCAGTCATAGTAATTAGTCCTCATCCAGGATTGCCGGGACCTTGAAACGGTTCTCGTAAGCATCCGGAGCGCCGGACAACGCCTGCTCAGCCGTAAACGTGTGGCCCACGACGTCCTCACGGAACACGTTGGTCAGCGGAATCGGGTGGGACGTGGCCGGGACATCCTCCCCGGCGGCTTCGCTGACGGACTTCACCGAATCCACGATGACGGCAAGCTCAACCGCCATCCTGTCCAGCTCTTCGGCACTCATTTCAATGTGAGCCAGACGCGCAAGATGCGCGACGTCGTCACGGTTGATCGCAGCCATGGATCTCCCCTGCAAAGTTCAAATGGTTTTCCGAACCAGTCTACTTGGCTTGGGTGTGCCGAGTGTCCTGACGCTACACCCGCACACAAACCCAAAAAGACAGCACAGCGGACCATGTCGCGCTTTGCTGTCTCGTTGGGGTTTGGGTGTTAGCCGATGCCGATGGCTCCGGTCAGGACTCCGACTGCCAGCATCACTATCGAGATGACAGCCGTGCGCCAGAGGACCTTCTTGTGGTGGTCGCCCAGGTCTACCTTGGCCAGCGAGACGAGCAGGAGGATGGCCGGGACCAGCGGGCTCTGGAGGTGGAAGGGCTGGCCGGTGATGGAGGCGCGGGCCATGTCCGCTGCACCGACGCCGTAGTGTGCTGCGGTTTCGCTGAGGACAGGGAGTACGCCGAAGTAGAAGGCGTCGTTGCTCATGAAGAAGGTCATCGGGATGCTCAGCACGCCGGTGATGACGGCCATGAATGGACCCATGTCCGCCGGGATGATCTGGACGAGCCACTCGGACATTGCCTTCACCATGCCTGTGCCGTTGAGGACACCGGTGAGGACGGCTGCTGCCATGACCATGCTGACGACGGCGACGATCGACGGTGCGTGCGCGATCAGCTGGGCTCCTTGGTCCTTGACCTTGGGGAAGTTGACCAGCAGCGCGATGGCCGAGCCCACCATGAAGACGAACGGGAGCGGGACGATGTTGGCTACCAGCGTGACCATGACGGCGACGGTAAGCCCAAGGTTGAACCAGAACAGCTTGGGGCGCAGCGTGGTGCGGTTCGGATCCAGTGCGGTATCAGCCATGGCGGTGTCGTGGTCGTCGACGAGAACTTCAGTACGTTCCAAAACTGCGACGCCGGCGCCTCCGCCGCTGCCCGGCTTGCCTGCAGTTGTGGTTGAGCCGCCGCGGCCAGTGCCGCCGTCGAACGCGTTGGAATGACCGGCGACGTCGCCCCAGATCTCGGGAGCAGTGGTGCGGAGACGGTTGCGTTCCTGCAGGCCCAGCAGCCAGGAGAAGACGAGCACGACGATGAGGCCGACGATCAGGGACGGAACCATGGGGACGAAGACGTCGTTGACGTCCAGCTTAAGTGCGGTAGCGGCGCGGGCTGTGGGGCCGCCCCACGGCAGGATGTTCATGGTGCCGTTGGCGAGGCCGGCCACGCAGGTGAGGACCACGGGGCTCATCTTCAGGCGCAGGTAGACCGGCAACATGGCGGCGGTGGTGAGGATGAAGGTGGTTGAGCCGTCGCCGTCCAGGGAGACTGCCGCGGCGAGGATAGCTGTGCCCAAGACTACCTTGGCGGGATCATTGCCGAGCTTGCGCAGAATGAACTTCACCAGGGGGTCGAACAGCCCGACGTCGATCATCAGGCCGAAGTAGATGATGGCGAACATCAGGAGCGCGGCAGTGGAGGTCATGGACTTCATCGAGTCCATGACCATGGGACCGATGCCCAAGCCGGCCCCCGCGAAGAGACCGAAGATGGTGGGGACGATGATCAGCGCCAAGACGGGCGTCAACTTTTTGGTCATGATCAGGACCATGAATACCGCAATCATTGCGAATCCAAGCAAAACCAGCACGGCCGGCTCCTTACTACTGTGAATGGCACCACTTCGATGTGATGCGCACTACAGACGTTATAGTGGCGCCCGTCACGGGCTGGGGTTTCCGGGAATTGTTGGGAATACTGATCATTGCGAGCGTTTTGCGCATTGTGCTCAGTGCTTCAATGGAGCTGGAGGAAAGGAGTGACGGTGCCGCGCGACAGCCGGGTCAGTATGCGTTTCTCCACCCAGACTCTCCTTCTGCAGTTGGGGGTTGTTCTCCTCGTGGTGCTGCTAAGCGGCGCCGTCCACGCGTGGCTGGTCTACGAACGCATCGGCGACGAAGCCGAAAGCCAAGCACTCACCCTCGCCCGAACAGTGGCAGCCGATCCCGATGTCAGGCAAGACGTCCAGGCAATCAGCAAAGAAGAAGGAACGCCGCCGCCCAGCGTCCTGGCCGCAGGTCCGTTGCAGGCGGCAGCAGAAGCGGCCAGGATCCGGACCGGCGCGCTCTTCGTAGTCATCACCGACGAAACCGGGCTTCGGCTTGCCCACCCGGACGTTGCACGGCTTGGAGAACGCGTCAGCACCGACCCCTCAGTGGCGTTGGCCGGCCAGGAAATCACAACCCGCAATACTGGCACTTTGGGTCCATCAGCGGGTGCCAAGGTGCCAGTGTACGCACCCTCAAGTGACGGCCCAGGTACGGCTGGAGCCATCGTGGGCGAAGTGAGCGTGGGCTACTCCATGGAGTCCCTTAGCAAGAGCCTGGCACAGGACATTGTGCCTATTGCCCTGACCGCCGGCGGAGCACTCCTTGCGGGAATCCTGGCTTCTTTCCTGCTCCGACGCCGCCTGCAGCGGCTCACGCTGGGCTTGGAGCCGGAGGAGATCAGCACCCTCGTCCACGACCAAGTGGCAGTGCTCCAAGGTGTGGACGAGGGCGTGATCGGGATCGCCGCCGACGGACGCATCTCCGTGTTCAACGCAGCTGCCGCCAGGCTCCTGGACCTGCCCGACGTCACCGGCCAGGACTGGGCAACAGCCAACGTTCCCGGGCAACTCAAGCAGCTCACCCAGCCGGCAGCCCGTGACGCCGAAGCCGTGGAACTGGTAGCCGGCGGACGGGTCCTGGTGGCCAGCGCCCGCAAAGCCTGGCACCGCAAGGAAGACCTCGGCTGGGTGGTCATGCTCCGCGACCGCACCGAACTGCAGCAACTCACCCGCCAGTTGGACGCGGTCGGAACCATGTCCACCGCCCTGCGCGCACAGCGCCATGAATTCGCCAACCAACTCCACACCATTGCCGGCTTCATGAGCATCGGCCAACACGAGCAAGCCAAGGAATACCTGGCGAAGATCTCCGCCACTGGCCCCCTGAAATTCCCTGTGGAGCAAGCAGAACTCCTTCAGGACACGTACTTGCAGGCTTTCGTCGGCGCCAAGGGCGTGGAGGCCTCCGAACGCGGAGTGGCACTCCGGATCGGGCCGGAAACACTGGTCCGCGGACACGTGGCCGATCCTCAGGACGTCACCACAGTGCTCGGCAACCTGATCGACAATGCCGTGAGCGCCGCCGTCGCCGGTTCCGCTGCGGAGCGTTGGGTAGAACTTGAGTTGCTGGACGATGCCGGCCAGGACAGCAGGACACTGCACATCGTCGTCGGCGACTCCGGGGACGGTTTGGGGAACCTGGAACCTGAGGAAGTCTTCGCTGAAGGATTCACGACGTCGGAACAACCGGTGCGTCAGGGGGCCGGACAAGGTTTGGGGTTGGCTCTGGTGCGGCAGTTAGCCAGGCGCAGGGGTGGGGACGTCCGCGTCCTGGAAACCGGCAGGAAAGGCGGTCCCGGAGCGGTCTTCATGGCAACGATACCGGGCGTGATGGGGCGAACGGCCGACGGCGGTGGCGCTGGTTCAATCGGCGCTGAAGATTCAACCGGCACAACAATGCGGGAGGACAGCAGTGGCTGACGATTTGAGGGTGCTCATTGTGGATGATGATTTCCACGTGGCCCGGCTGCATGCAGCCTACGTGGACTCCGTGGCCGGCTTCATGGCGCTTGCCCCGGCCGGTTCGGTGTCCCAGGCGCTGCAGGCCATCCACAGCCTGCGGCCGGATCTGGTGTTGCTGGACGTATACCTGCCGGACGGTTCCGGGCTGGATTTGCTGGGACAGCTGGACATCGATGCCATCATGCTGACAGCGGCTTCTGACGCCCCGTCCATCAGGGTGGCGATGCGTCGCGGCGCCCTGGGGTACTTGTTGAAGCCCTTCACCGCGGAATCCTTGTCCCAGCAGCTGAGATCGTATGCGCGGTATCGCCGGATCCTTGGGCAGCAAGCAGGTGTTGACCAGACCACGATCGAGCGTGCCAAGCGCGCACTGGTCCCAGGCGACGTGACGCCCGCGCAGAAGCCACGCTCAGCCACCGAAGCCGCAGTACTCGAATCACTGCTTCCCGGCGAACAATACTCAGCCGCCGAAGTCGCAGACCGCGTGGGCGTTTCCCGGGCCACCGCTCAAAGGTACCTGTCCTCGCTTGCGGACGATGGCGCCGTCGAAATCCAATTACGCTACGGAAGCACGGGCCGCCCGGAACACCGCTACGGCATCCCGGGCTAGGCCCAGGCTACGCGGACTTCTGCGCCACGAGCTCGATCTCCACCAGCATTTTGGAGTCCAGGAACGGCAGCACGTGCACCAGGGCAAGGGTGGGACGGATCTCGCCGAAAACCTCACCGTGGGCGCGGCCAGCGTCTTCCCACTTGCTGATGTCCGTCAGGTACAGCTTGGACTGCACGACGTCCCCGTAGGAGAACCCGGCTTCTTCGAGGACCGCTCCGAGCTTCTCAAGGATGTACTTGGTCTGCGAGTAGAAGTCATCGCCGACGATGCCATCAGGCCCACTGGCCGCCGTGGCAGAGATGAAGAGTGTGTTGTCCACCTGGACCGCGCGGGAGTATCCAAGGGTCTGTTCCCAGACGGAACCCGTGCCATATGTCTTGCGCATGCCGCGCCTTTCCTGATCGCTGTTCCCGTCCCGGCAATACAGAACGTGACGGGGTTTACGAAAGGAAACTTTATGGCTGTGGGAGGTCCAGCCTGTAAACGAACAGCTTTATGTCGGTGCCGGGGACGAACCAGTCACGGTGCGGAGCGCGGGCAAAACCGGTGCGGGCGTAGAGGGCGTTGGCGCCCTCCCACGTTGCCCCAGTGGTAAGGGAGACGGCACCGATGCCGTCCATCGCTTTGGCTTGCTCGACGACGGCCTGCACCAAGGCCCGTCCGGCGCCCGAACGCTGCACTGCGGGGTCTACTACCAGGGTGCGCAGTTCCAGTTCGTCGTCCAGGCCGATGTCCGAGAAACCGCCGCCCGCTGGCGCAGCAGTGACCGAACCGATCACCTGGCCGTTGCGTTCCGCCACGAAGATTTCGGCGTGCTCCGCGCGAGCTGCCACGTCCTGGAGTTGCCGCAGGTACGGGTGGTCCGCGCTGCCGTAGTACCCCGCGGTGACGTATGAATCCTGCGTGATGCGGGCAACGTCGTCGTAGTCTTCGGGCAGGGCTGGGCGGACAGTAATCGGCGAATGCACTTATCAATGGTAGTGGCGTCGGTACCGCCACGGACGCCAAACAGCCCTTTCCGTGACCGAACTATCAGTCGGCCGCAGAATTCCCGACGGCGGATTGTTGCGTCACGTTGATGGTGGCAGTCGCCACTGGGCTGCTTTTGTGTTGCCTTCTGTGGCGCTGGATTGAGTCCTGTGGCGTGCCGTGAAGCCCGGTTTCCCGCTGTTGCGGGCACGTGTCGAAGCGCTGGCGAAGGGTGCTGCGACCGTGCTTGAGTTGCCACACGGCAACCGCACATTGCCCTTCACTGCGCTAAACAAGCTCGGAAAGACAAACCACTCGGACATACAGAACAGGAGGAACGATGCCCCAGGCCCACTTCAACGCGACGCAGGCTCGCACCTGCTGTCCGTCCTGCCTTCAGAAATAAGCGATTCGCACCACCGCCGCCCGTTTAAGCCATTGGCTCCGGGCTGCGGCGACCCACCCGCACCTGAAAGGCTTTACATGTCCGCGTCCCCCCGCGTTCGAACACGGATCAACACCCATCATCGACACACAGCACCCAACCGCCGCCAAGTCCTCGGCGCCTTCATCGCCCTCCCCGCCCTCGGCCTGTTGACTGCCTGCGGCGGTCCGGCAACGGCTGGTGGCGAATCCACGCAGGCCGCGCAGGTCACGGCACCGCTGGCCACCGCTGTCCCGGAAGGAACCACGCTGGTAGTGGGCGACCCCACGGTACAGGTTGCCTTGGAACTCTCCGGCCTGGACAAGAAGCTCAGCTTCCCGGTGAAGTTTGCCAACATTTCCGGCGGGCCGGCCACTACCGAAGCGTTCCGGGCCAACGCCCTGGATGTTGGCTCGGTGGCCGACATACCTCCTATCCATGCCACGTGGACAGGCCTGGATGTCCGGATCATTGCGAGCGTCTACCGCAAAGACGCCGTGAACCACCCACTCTATGAATTGGGTGTGGCCCCCGGCGCCGGGATTACGGAACTCCAAGGCCTCCGTGGCAAGAAGATCGCCTACAGCCCCGGGCAGGCCCAAGGCGCTTTGGTCCTGCGCATCCTGGAAAAGGCGGGCTTGGAACAAAAAGACGTCAAGCTCGTGGAACTGCCCAGCACCGGGGACACGTATTCCACGGCCCTGTCCAGCAAGCAGGTTGATGCTGCCCCACTGGGAGGCGTTCAAATCAAGCGATACCTGGCCAAATACGGTGCCGACGGCGGAACCACCCTCCGGCACGGCCTCCGCGACGACCCCGGTCACCTGTATGCGCCGGCCAAGGTCTTGGAAGATCCGGCCAAGGCTGCCGCACTTGCGGAGTATGTGGGCCTGTGGGGACAGGCACAGCGGTGGATCCAAGACCACCCCAAAGAATGGCTTGAGGGCTACTACGTCAAGAATCAGGGGCTCTCCCGCGAGGACGGCCAGTACCTGATCGATGCCGCGGGCGAGCGCGATCTCCCTACCTCGTGGACGGAGGCCATTGCCCGCCACCAGCAAACCATCGACCTGCTGGCACGCGAGCAGAAGAAGCCCAAACTGGACGCTGCAAAGCTGTATGACCTGCGGTTCGAGGCTATCGCCGGCACGGCCTACGCCGCGGCAGGGGGTGCCTAGCCATGACAACCACTGCTGCCCAGCGCGCGTCTGCCGCTACCGCCCGCGCCCGCACGGCTCCCCCACCAACGCGCGACGCCGGCACCCACCCGGGTGCCGCCGTCGAACCTCATCTGGGTGTCGAACCTCATCTGGGCGTCGAACCTCATCTTGACCCCGCCCTCAGCGGCCGGCCGGATGTGCGGCCCACGAGCCGCCGCCTGGGTCCTGGACCAAGACGCCGCCTGGCCGGTTTGGTGGGTCCCGTCGCGCTGATCGTGTTGTGGGCTGCGGCGTCGGCCACCGGCCTGCTGGATCCGCGGATCTTGTCCGAGCCGTGGACCGTGGTGTCCACGGCGGGCGAGCTGATCGCGGACGGCCGACTCCAGGAAAATCTTGCAATCTCTGCCCAGCGTGCAGGTTTGGGGCTGTTGTTCGGGATTGTGGTGGGAGCCCTGCTGGCACTACTGGCTGGACTGAGCCGCGTGGGAGAGGCGTTGATCGATGGTCCTGTGCAAATCAAGCGCGCCATCCCCGGCCTGGCCTTGATCCCCCTGCTGATCCTGTGGTTCGGCATCGACGAAACCATGAAGGTCCTGACTATCACGTTGGGGGTGTTCGTGCCCATTTACCTGCAAACGCACGCCGGACTGCGCGGTATCGACCTGCGATACGTCGAGTTGGCACAGACCGTGGGGCTAACCCGGTCCGGGTTCATCCGCCGCGTGGTGCTCCCTGGAGCGCTGCCCGGATTCTTCCTGGGCCTTCGCTTCGCCGTCACTGGCGCATGGGTGTCCTTGGTGGTGGTGGAGCAGATCAATTCCACCAGCGGCATCGGCTACATGATGGAGCTCGCCCGCACGTACGGCCAAACCAACATCATCGTCCTGGGCCTTGCCGTCTACGGCGTCCTGGGCCTGCTTTCCGACGCAGCCGTCCGGCTCCTGGAACGAAAGGCATTGTCATGGCAACGCACGCTGGCGGGCTGAGTGTCTCGCAGGGAGCCCAACCGCGCACGGGACCTTCCCACGAGGTCTCCGTACGTAACCTCATCCGAAGCTTCGGCCCCAAGGGCGTGCTCAACGGCGTGGACCTGGACATTGCTCCTGGCGAGTTCGTCGCCCTGCTCGGCCCCAGCGGCTGCGGTAAGAGTACATTGCTCCGCGCTCTTGCCGGACTGGACCGCGACGTCCGCGGCAGTGGGATCGTCAAGGTCCCCGACCAGGTGTCAGTGGTGTTCCAGGACTCGAGGCTCCTCCCCTGGGACACCGTCCTGGGCAACGTCACTTTGGGCCTCGGGGATCACGACGCCGATTTCCGCGGACGCCGTGCACTCGCCGAGGTGGGACTCGCTGGCCGCGAAAAGGCCTGGCCGCACGAGCTGTCGGGAGGTGAGCAGCAGCGCGTCGCCTTGGCGAGGTCGCTGGTGCGGGAGCCCCGGCTGCTTCTTGCCGATGAACCGTTCGGCGCCCTCGACGCCCTGACCCGCCTGAAGATGCACGCGCTGTTGAAGGAACTCGTGGCCGCGCATCGCCCCGCCGTCCTGCTCGTCACCCACGACGTCGACGAGGCCATCACCTTGGCCGATCGCGTGATCGTCCTCCAAGACGGCCGCGTCGCTCTGGAGCGCGAGGCCGGAACCGGCGTCGAGCGTTCATCGCTGAGGGGCGAGCTGCTCTCTGCCCTCGGCGTCCACGTTGCTGCCTGAAACCCCATCCTCACCGAGTCCCATCCCCTCACCAGAAATCAAGGAGAAACCCATGTCCACCCCACAACGCCAACTCCACCTCAACGCCTTCCTGATGAGCACCGGCCATCACGAGGCCTCCTGGCGCCTGCCGGAAAGTGATCCTTTCGCATCCACCAAGGTGGAGCACTACCAGCACCTGGCCCGCACGGCGGAACGCGGAAAGCTGGATTCCATCTTCTTCGCGGACTCCCCTGTCCTCTTCGGCGAGGTGGGCCGTCGCCCTGCCGGCAAGTTGGAACCCACGGTGCTGCTGACCGCCATCGCCGCGGCAACGCAAAAGATCGGCCTGATCGCCACGGCCTCCACCACCTACAACGACCCCTTCAATCTGGCACGGCGCTTCGCGTCAGTGGACTGGGTCAGCGGGGGTCGCGCCGGTTGGAACGTCGTCACGACGGCGGGGCCGGACGCGGCGCGAAACTTCGGCGTCGATGACCAGCCGGCACATGCGGTCCGTTACGAGCGGGCGGCCGAGTTCATCGAGGTAGCCCAGAAGCTGTGGGACAGCTGGGAGGACGAAGCAGTACTTGCTGACAAGGCCGAAGGAGTGTGGGGGGATGCCCACAAGATCCGGGCCATTGAGCACGAAGGCAAGCATTTCCGCGTCCGTGGTCCCCTGAACGTCCCGCGTTCCCCGCAGGGCCACCCGCTGATCGTGCAGGCGGGGTCCTCAGAGGACGGCAAGAAGCTCGCCGCCCAGTACGCCGAGGCCGTGTTCACAGCCCACCAGACAGTGGAGGATGCGCAGGCTTTCTACGCTGACCTGAAGGCTCGCACCCTGGCGGCGGGACGGGATCCCGAGGGCATCAAGATCCTGCCCGGCATCGTCCCCGTGATTGGTTCCACGGAGGCAGAAGCACTGAAGCTGGAGCGTGAACTCGATGAGCTCATCAAGCCTGAATACGCCCGCGAACAACTGGCAAGGACCCTGCATGTGGCACCCGGGGATCTCCCGCTGGACCGGCAGTTGCCGGCTGATCTTCCGTCTGAGGATGACATCGAAGGCGCCAAGAGTCGCTATACGTTGATCGTGGAGCTTGCCCGCCGCGAGCAGCTCACGGTCCGGCAGCTGATCGGTCGCTTGGGTGGCGGGCGTGGCCACCGCACTTTCTCTGGCACGCCCGAGCAAGTGGCCGATGCCATCCAGGACTGGTTTCAGGCAGGGGCGGCTGACGGCTTCAACATCATGCCGCCCGTTCTCCCCTCCGGTTTGGAGACCTTCGTGGACCAGGTAGTGCCGATCCTTCACCAGCGTGGGCTGTTCCGCACCGAATACATGGCGTCTACGCTGCGCGGGCACTACGGGCTTGCACGGCCTGAGAACCGCTTTGCAGGTTCTGCGGCACAGCAGCTTACCTCCATCGGCTCGGCGTTCTGATGGCCGAATACCGGATTTCGTGGTTCGTGGTCAGCGCTTGGGCCAACTCCACAACGGGCCTTCCAAGGAACCGAGTCCCTTGATCCTGGTCTCGCCCAAGTCCTTGTAGAGCTCGTGCTCGTGGGCCGCTCCACTTTCCCGGAGCGCCCCGAGCAGTGATTCGGAGTGTGTCACCACGATCATCTGGCTGTTGGCACTGGCTTGGACGATGAGTCCAGCCAGTGCCGGCATCAGATCGACGTGGAGGCTCGTCTCGGGTTCGTTGAGGACCATCAATTCCGGCGGCCGCGGAGTGAGCAATGCGGCGGTCAGCAGCAGGAACCGCAACGTTCCATCCGAGAGTTCGGCTGCCTTCATGGGCCGCAGCATGCCAGGCTGCCGCAACTCCACGCTGAAGCGGCCGTCGCTCACGGCGATCCCGAGGTGGCTCCCCGGAAAAGCGTGATCGACGGCGGCATCCAACTGACGCTCAAATCCCACTTCACGCATGGTCTGCAGGGCCGCAGCCAGGTCCTTCCCGCTGTGGTGCAGCACGGGAGTGCGGGTGCCGAGCTGGGCTTGCCGGGCGGGTGCTTCCGCATCTGTCCGGAAGTGATCGTAGAACCGCCAGGAACGCACTGAGTCCCGAACCCGGAGTACTTCAGGTGCCCGGTCCTGGTCCGAAACCTCCGTCAGCATGCTCTGGAAGGTGTCCAGCCGCCGCGAAAGCTCAGTCCAGTCCCCGTCAGCGCCCCGGAGCTTCGCAAGGCTTCCTTTGCGATCCACCAACAGGGAACCTGGCCTTGCTACTGGTCCGGAAAAGATCTGTTCGCGCTTGATCTCGGGATCCAGGCTAAAAGCAGAAGGACGGGCCCTGCCTGTTTCCTGGTCGAATCCGGCGCCACTGGACACGGGCATTCCCAAGTCCACGAGGTAACCGAAGTCGTCCCCGGAATACCCCAGTTTCAGGTTGACGGAGTCCCGGCGGACCGTACCTTGGACAGGAACTTCGCCTCGCCGCATCGCCTCGCTGATCGACTCCGGGCCAGCCCAGAGTGTGGACGCCAACCCGCCATCCCTGGCCAACGAGCCCACCACATTTCCGGAGTCACCCCCTGCACATTCGGCCAGCAGGCGCAGCGCACGGTAGAGGGAGGACTTGCCGCTGCCGTTGGCCCCTGTGACCACGTCCAAGCCATGCAGCTCAATCGCGAGATCGCGGATGGACCGGTAGTTGGCGATGGCAAGGGTCTTGATCACGGGCACAGGGTGTTGATCAGAGCGGAAATTTGCCGGACAGCTCCAAGGCCCCGGCGCACGTCCATGCAGCCAAGCGGTCCTCGGTGGTGGGGCCGCCGTCGAGCGGGCTCTGAAGCCGTGGCCTGCGCACCCAACAGCCCGCTTCTTCAGCGATCAGGGCGCCAGCGGAGAAATCGTGCTCGTTCAATCCGCGTTCCCCAAAAGCGTCGTAAGTGCCATCTGCCACCAGGCACAGGTCCAAGGCCGCCGAACCCAGCCTCCGAACGTCCGCGAAGCCGTCCATCAGCTCGGCGAGGCCTGCCGCTTGATTGGCGCGCGTATCTGGATCGTAGCTGAATCCCGTGGCCAGAATGAGTCCGGTGCGCCCGGGAACGGGGCCAGCCAGCCGGGTAGCCTCCCCCGCAACTTCCAGCCAGGCGCCTTGGCCTCGGGCCGCCGAATAGACGCGGCCCAGGGCCGGCGCGTGAACTACGCCGGCCAGCCAAACGCCGTCGGCATCGGCCACAGCCACCGACGTGGCGTAGTAGACGATGTTGCGAATGAAATTGGTGGTGCCATCAAGGGGATCAATGGACCAGCGGTAACCCGAGGCCTGCTCGGGCCGGGTGGTGCCGTGCTCCTCCCCGGTGATGGTGTCGTTGGGCCGAGCCGCCAAGATGGCCTCGCGGACTGCATTCTCGGCTGCGACGTCGAACTCGGTAACCCAGTCTCCGGCATCGCCCTTGTTGGATATGCCCAGCCCAGCGCCGCCCGTGCCCACGGCAGTTCTCTGCGAAAGGACCGCAGCTCCGGCGGCAGCAGCACGTTTCGCTACGGCCAGTAGCTCAATGGCGTCGGTCATTGCGTTTTTACTGTCTCGGCGTCAGCGGCTTCGGCGTCGGCGTCAGCGTCGGACCCTGCCGGACCGTTGGCCAACAGCTCACGGAAGCCGTCCTCATCCAATATGGGAACACCGAGCTGCTCGGCTTTGTCCAGCTTGGTTCCCGCACTTTCACCGGCAACCAGGTAGCTGGTGTTCTTGGACACGGACCCTGAAGCCTTGCCGCCACGGATGATGATGGCTTCTTTGGCCTCGTCCCGGCTGAAGTTGGGCAGCGTGCCCGTCACCACGATCGTCAGGCCTTCAAGGGTTCGCGGCATGCTGGTATCGCGCTCGTCCTCCATCCGCACACCGGCGGCGGCCCAGCTGTCCACGATCTCGTTATGCCAATCCACGGCGAACCATTCCTTCAGGGCCGCTGCGATGGTGGGTCCGACTCCATCAACGTGCGCAAGCTGCTCTTCAGTGGCGTTCCGGATGGCGTCCATGCTGCCAAAAGCCGTTGCCAGGGCCCGGGAGGCCGTGGGTCCCACATGCCGGATGGACAATGCCACAAGGACACGCCACAGGGGTTGCTTCTTCGCTTTCTCCAGCTCAGCAAAGAGTTTTTCCGTGGTTGCTGTTGGCTTGGAGGGCGACTTGGCCGTCCCCCTTGAGTAGAAGTACGGAACAAGCTCATACTGGCCCGTGCCTACCCCCTTGGACCTCTTCTCCCTGCGGATCATGACGTTCGCCAGATCCTCGTGGGTCAGATTGAACAACCCCGCCTCACTGGTCAACGGAGGGGTCTCCGGCTCTGCCGGCTGGGTCAGGGCGATCGCAGCTTCCCAGCCCAAAGCCTCGATGTCGAACGCACCGCGTCCGGCAAGGTGGAAAACGCGCTCACGCAGCTGGGACGGGCAGGACTTGGCGTTGGGGCAACGGATGTCCACATCGCTTTCTTTTGCCGGTGCCAATGGCGTACCGCAGGACGGGCACTCGGTGGGCATGACAAATTCCCGCACTGGTGGATCCTGTTGGTTGCGCAGGGCCAGCACGGGCCCAACGATCTCCGGAATCACGTCACCGGCCTTGCGGAGAATCACGATGTCGCCGATCATGACGCCCTTGGCCTTGACCACATCCTGGTTGTGCAGGGTGGCCATCCCCACGGTGGAACCCGCGACCTTCACCGGCTCCATCAAACCGAACGGCGTGACTCGCCCCGTGCGGCCCACGTTGACAAGGATGTCCAACAGTTTGGTGTGGACTTCCTCCGGCGGGTACTTGTAGGCGGCGGCCCACCTGGGGACGCGGGAGGTGTAGCCGAGCGCACGTTGGGTGGCGAAGTCGTCGATCTTGACCACGATGCCATCAATTTCGTGCAGGAGATCGTGCCGGTGTTCGCCGTAATGGGCGATAAATTCCAGGACGCCCTCAAAGGAATCCAGTACTTTCAAGTACGGGCTGACAGGCAGTCCCCAATCGGCCAGCAGCTTGTAGGTTTCGGATTGGCTCTTGGCATTCAGTCCCTCCCGGGCGCCGATGCCGTGAACGAACATACTCAGTGGGCGCTTTGCAGTTTCTGCCGGGTCCTTCTGGCGGAGCGAGCCCGCAGCCGCGTTGCGTGGATTGGCGAGGGGCGCTTTGCCCGCGGCAACCAGGGCTTCGTTGAACTCAATGAAGGCCTTGGAGGGAATAAAGACTTCCCCACGGATTTCAACTTCCGAGGGATAACCGGAGCCGCTGAGTTCCCGCGGGATTTCCTTGATGGTGAGGACGTTGTGCGTGATGTCTTCCCCGGTGGTGCCGTCGCCGCGGGTGGCGGCGCGAACCAGCTTGCCGTCCCTGTACAGCAGATTGACGGCGAGTCCATCGATTTTCAGTTCAGTCAGCCAGGCGATGGGCGGCGCGCTGTCCCCCAGCCGGGCCACTGAAGCTTCAGCCTTGCGTACCCAAGCCTCGAGTTCCTCGAGGGAAAAGACGTCGTCCAGGCTGTACATCCGCTGTAGATGCGCGACGGCGGTGAAGGCGGCAGAGACTTCGCCCCCGACTTCCTGCGTGGGCGAGTCATTGGAGACGAGTTCCGGATGCAGCGCTTCGATTTCTTCCAGGCGACGGTAGAGTTCATCGAACTCGGCGTCGGAAACCGTGGGCGCGTCCTCTTGGTAATAGGCATACCGGTACTTGCGCACGAGGTCGGCAAGTTGCTCATACTCATCCCGCAGGCTCTCCGAAGGAGGTGTTCCCTCTTCTGCGCCCAAGGCCGCAGCGGCATCCTGGGTTGTGGTGCGGACCGGATCTGGATTCTCTGGTGTGCTCACAGGTCTATCTTGCCGCAACCCGCGGACATTATTGACCCGTCAGGATGAGAGCCCATGCCAGCCGATTCCTAGCTGCGGTTCTCCGGCGGCATGGCGATCTGCAGCTTGCGTACCTTTCCACGTCCCACGATGTATCCGCGCCCGGGGATGAAGTCCTTGCTGATGCGGCCCAGGGACGTGTTGAGGAGGGTGTCCCCTTCCACATCTCCAGGGTTGAGCAACAGTCCACGCCTGCCCGATTTGAAGGGCTGGGCCAAGGACCATGCCTGGGACCACGTGGACGTTTCGGATTCGCCGACAACCCATTGATCGGCTTTGATGGCAGCCGTTACCAACCGTCCCACGCCCGATTCTGCCAGCGTGTCCGTGAACTCGGTCAGGCCCTCGATGAAGATAGCCATACTGCCCGGGTTGTCCGTGGCTTTGTCGATGAGGTCATCCACCACATCCGAGACCTCGTCGGGTCCCACCAGGGACCTGCTCCAGATGTTCATTGAGGCAACCGCAGACCGGCGTGATCCGATGTAGATAAGATCCGTCCGCGGGTTGGACCGCCGCAGGGCGTATGCCAACGTGACCAGGGCGACTGTGCGTCCGGCACCCGGCGGCCCAGCGAGCAGGAGCGAACCCTTGGCGGCAATGGTCGCCGACCCCAGTGTCTCGTCGTCCACACCAATAACAGGGCTGTCCGGGGCACCGGTGGGCAGGATATCCAAGTCCACGAGTTCCGGCAGCCGCTGGATCTGTGGCGCCTGCTCCAGACCTTGGCGCACCATGGCCTGGCTGAGCTTGGACACTTCGCGGGCCTGCAGCGCCAGGTTGGAGTTGCCGCCCAGCACGGCCAGTTGGACCTCCAGGCCGTCCAGCAAACCGCGGCCGGGAGGCGAGGCTGCGTTGAGGACGTCCTTTGGCACATCGAGGGTCATGTAATCGTCTTCGGAGCTCAGGCGCAGGACCAACCGCTTTTGGATCGAGGCAAGGAGCGACGCCGGGACAGAGTTGGTGCGGTCGCCGCTCACCACCAAGTGGATACCCAGGGGACGTCCGTCCGTAGCCAACTGGAGGAAGATGTCCCACAGTGCGGACAGGTTGCTGTACTCATAGCCTTCACGGAAGGAGGACATGCCGTCCACCAGGACGAAAATACGCTTTTCGTCCGAACGGTTTGCGAGTTGCCGGTATTCAACAATGGTGGAGGCCCGGACCTCGGCAAAACGCGCGGCGCGGTCATCGGCGACGTCCTTCAGCCAGCGCAGAAGGCGGCCAACCCGCTCGACGTCGTCGCCGCTGATGACCTCGCCCACGTGCGGAAGGCCGTCGAGCATTTTCAGGCCGGAGGAACCGCAGTCGATGCCGTACACGTGGACAGGACCACCGCGGGGTGTGACGGCGGCGGCGATCGCGATTCCCCGCAGCGCAGCTGACTTACCCGAACCACCCGTTCCGTAGACGGCCATGTTGCCATCCTTGTCCGGTTCGTAGAACACGGTGGGCTGGTCTTGGTGTGCGGGGTCATCGGCCACGCCCAGGAGGAGTCGCTCGTCCGTGCGCGGGTTTGGCAACTTGGAAAAATCGTAGGTGGTTGCCAGTTCGTTCAGCCACGGCTTCCGTGGCGGTTCAACGGCCAGGACATCGGCAGCCCGGATGATGTTGGTGGTCATCCTGGCAATGTCGTTCGGTCCGGCAGGCTCTTCCTCCACGGCGGCGACGGGCGGTGGTTCCCAGGAGGGGCCGGAACCGAAGGACATCTCGACGATGTCTATCCGGGGACGTTGCGGCTTGTCGGTGGTCCAGCCACCTGCGTATCCGGTCTGGAATCCCTGAATGCGCCCGGGGCCAGTCTTCGCTGCCCCACGGCCTGGAATGGACGGATCGAAATAGGCGGCCGTGGGGACGCCAAGAATGTCCACTGCATCCACTTCATCCGCCATGCGCAACGCAACACGGAGGTTCGTGTTGGCGCGCAGGTTGTCCTTGATGACGCCTGCAGGACGCTGGGTGGCGAGGATCAGGTGCAAACCCAGGGAACGTCCGCGGGCGGCAACGTCCACCACGCCGTCCACGAACTCGGGGACCTCGGTGGCAAGCGCCGCGAATTCGTCCACGATGATGATGAGGTACGGGGGTGCTTCAGGGTCTGCTTCGCGCTGCAGGGCCAGCAGGTCCTTGGCCTTCTTCCGGTTCAGGAGGCGTTCGCGGTAGTGCAGTTCGGCCCGCAACGAGGTCAAGGCCCTGCGGACCAGGTGCGGAGACAAGTCGGTCACGAGCCCTACAGTGTGGGGCAAGTGCAGGCAGTCGGCAAAAGCGGCGCCACCCTTGTAGTCCACGAACAGGAAGCTGACCCGGTCCGGGCTGTAGGCGGCAGCCATTCCCATCACCCAGGACTGAAGGAACTCCGATTTGCCCGCGCCAGTGGTTCCACCCACCAGCGCGTGGGGACCCTCGTTCTTGAGGTCCAGGTAGAAAGGTTCAACGCCCTTGGAACCCACCAAGGCGCGGAGGCTTCCGTTGTCCTTGCGGTTGGGCACGGCCGTGGCATGGACTGAGTTGTTCTCCTGCCACCGTTCAGCCACGGCATGCGGGTTGTCCATCAGTTCCTTGCCGATCAACGTCGCGTAGGAAACGGCCCGCGGGAGGTCCGAATCGTCCTCAAGCGGGTTTCCGACGTCAACCAACGGCGACATCATGCGCGCCAGCTGTGTCGCGAGACCGGCGTCGAGGCTTTCGCAGCTCACCGGATAGGTGTGGCGGCCGAGCCGGACCTGGCCGGTGGTGGTGCCGTGGTCGCCGTCCACCGAGAGGAAATCCCGGCAGCCTGCAGGCAGGGACTGCACATTCGCTGCCACCCACATGACGTGCACGCCGAAGTCCGGGCCGCGTTCCACCAGCCGCGTCAGCCGTCCCCGGTCCACAGGTGCATCGTCCTCAACAACTACCAGGACGGCCGGAAGCACGGGACCAGGAATCTCTTCGTGCTCGTCCTTGAGCGCCGGGCGTGGCTGCGGACCGGGTTCCTTGGCCTGGGCCTCGCGCTGCTCCACAAGGTCCTCCAGGCGCGACAACAAGGAAGCTCCAGCAGCAGGGCCTGCGGCCAGATGGTCCCCGGAGAGCGGGCTGTGGCCGGAACCAACGTGTGGAAGCCACTGCAACCAATCCCAACGCTCACGGGAACGGGCGGAAGTCAGTGCAGCCAACACCATCTCCGCGGGCGAGTGGAGTCCCACCAACTGAAGCACCATGCCCCGGGCGACGTCGTCCACGACACTGCGGTCCCCGGCCACACCGAAGGAACCCGATGTGCGCAGCTGGGACACGATGGGCACGCCATCAATGACGCGGACCTGCTGCAGGCATTGCTGGATTTCCCTCATATACCGGGGTTCGGTTTCGTTGGCGCCGGGTTCTTCGAACTGTATCCGCGACGGCGCAGAGCCCAGTCCGAACCGGACACCAAGGAAATGCTGGTGCTCGGGCCGGTTGGTCCACAGGAGCGGGCCGAGTTTGTAGATGGCGTCCACGGTGTCGCTGACGGAGGGCGCTTCCTGAAGCCGCACGGCGCGTTCAATGTTCTGTTGCCTGTCGATGTCCTCGCGGAACGCAAGCATGGAAGCCTGGAACTGCTTATGGCCTTCCTTCGCCTGGCGCTTGCCCTGCATCTTGTGGTCCACATAGTGGCCAACGATGAACAGCGGCATCATGGCCATGAACAGCACCGAAAGCAGGTTCTGGGTGAATGCGAAAAGAACGCCACCCATCAGCAGCGGTGCGATCAACATGATGTACGGGAACGGTTGGTGTTCGGGGCGTTTGGGGCCAGCTGGCGGCACGCGCTTAGGAGACTCAAACCTCGGCAACACCCGCGGCGAGCGGTTGAAGTCGACCAGCGGCGATGATGGTCCGCCCCCATGGTTCCGCGAAAGGGACACGACTCCCACGGTGGTATCGCCCAGGGTCACCGTATCCGAAGATTCAAGCGTGGCGCGGGTGACCGGCAAACCCTCCATAAGCAGTCCGTTCGCCGAGTTCGTGTCCACGATCTCCACGGTCTCGCCAACGGTGATGCGCGCATGGCGCTTGGACGTCAGCGGGTCCGAGAGCCGGATGTCGGCGTCCCTGTCCCGGCCGATGTAACTGGTGCCGAAAGGCAGCGAAAATTCGCGTCCGACGTCGGGCCCTGACATAACGCGCAAGGTGGCCGCGGCTGGTCCTCGGTTTTGGCCGTTGGTACCGCCGTTGCCGTTGGAAGCGGGATGCTCGCTCACCTGCGCGAGCGAAACCTTGGAGCCGGGCCGCAGCCCGGACTCGAGCAGGTTATCCGAGGGCCTGAGGACATGGCCTGAAAGGCCTCCGCCCACGAACGCTTCGTCCACGCTGATGGACAGGTTCGACGGCGGTTCTGTCCCCTTTCGTGCGGGGTCGGCAGCCCAAAGTTCGGTGGCGATGTCCGCCACGGTGGCGCGACCATCCACCGTAACGGCGAGGTCCTTTGCTTCCGCGGGGTCTCGCCGCAAGGTCAAGCGGAACTTCATGCTTCGTCTGCTCCAGTCATGGTTTCCAGAAGGTATAGGTCCGCGGCTGTCACCAGGTGCGAGGTCACGGCGTGCTCCACCAGGCGGGCACGGCGGTTGGTGGCGAGTTTGCCGGCGCCACCCCGGAGACCTACGACGCCGACGCGGTCCAGTTTGTCGCAGACGTTATCCAGCTTTCGATTGAACCGTGTCAGGGCCCAGCCCAGCCTCTTGGCGGCCTCCGCGGACGACGGAATCGCGCTGAAGCCGGTACCGTCACGCCGAAGCATGGGCTCAGCGAGGGCCACGATCAGGGCCTTCTGCGAGTCGGTGAAAACCACCGGCCCTATGGTGGTGTCCCCCGCTTGATCCTCGTCCCGGGCTTCATGCCGGAAAGACGGCGTCTTCAAATGCACTGCGAACTCATAGGTGGTGGGCCCGGCTGTGAAGATCACGTTGGTGTGGCTGAAGACGAGCGGGATCCGGGCGCCGGGAGCCAGCCATGCCTGCATGCCGCCCGATCCATCGGCGACGGTTGCAGAGAGCATGCTGCCTACGTTGCTGAGCCACCACATGCCGTCATACCGTGCAATCTGCAGAAAGCGCCGGTGCAGGTACGGGTTGTCGTCGACTTCCAGGTCCCCTTCGCGACCGATGTCAAAGACGTCGTCGTCGGATGGTTCGTACCATTCGCCACAGAAATCTATTGCTAGATCCCCCATGATCTGTGCCTCCTCAGATGGCCGAAAAAAAGTTTCATGTGCCGGCTATTCCTCCAGGCAGGCGATGGAATCCGGCCCCTCGGGCGATGCCGCACCATCCTCACGAACGATGATGGCTTGTATACAGATGGGCGGATCTTCCAGGCCCGACATAAACGCATTCGGCGTGTTGGTCGATTGGTAGGGCCCGTCCCCCTTGGCCGATTTGATCCTCCACTTGAAGGCATCGCCGGCTTTCGGCTGCGGGTTCTTCCATGTGAAGACGATGATGTTCCGGTCTTTGCTACTGCGCTCCGCGTGGAGCCCCTCCACGTCGGGAACACCGCCGTCGTCCAACGGGTCGGCGGGCTGCTTGCTCGCAGCCTCGCTTGGGAGCACTTTGGGCTGTGCCTGGGCACCCAGGACCACCCCGACTACGATCGCGACCACCAGAACAGCAGCGCCTGACACCGCGAGCCACAAATTACGTTTGCCATGGTCCGGAGGTGGCACGGCCTCGACGCCGGGTGCTTCGATGCTGTGGGAACGAGTAACGGTGGCGCCGAGATCGTCCTGCCGGCCGGAAGGCTGCCAGCCGCGAAGGACTGTGGACTCGGCGGGATCGGGATCCGAAATGCTTGGCGCGGGTGCCTGGAACCGGGGAGGAGCCGTGTGCACTTGAGCCGGCTGCGGGCTGTTTACCGGGATGGTGGACGGGAAGGTCCGTGCCGGGAATGTGGGAGCCGAGCCGGTGGTGGCTGTTCCCGAAGCGTCCGGATCGATCGAGGCGATGCTGCGGACGCGGGTTTCCTCGAAATTGTCGTCCGGGTGCTGCTCGTCTCCATGACCCGGTTCTTCGAGCACCTCGAAGGGCGTCACGGACAAATTCAGTTCGGTCTGTATTCGTTGCAAGGCCAGGGCAAAAGCATGGGCCGACGAGTAGCGGGACTCCGGGGACTTCGCCATGGACGTAGACAGGACGAGTTCCAGGGACTCCGGAACGTCGGCACGGCCGAGCCTGGGCAGCGGTGAGTTGGTGATGCGCGAGATCAGTTCCCGCTGCGAGTTGTCCTGGCCAGGAAGAACAAAAGGTGAGCGACCCGCAAGCAACGTATACAGGGTGGCGCCGAGGGCCCAAATATCCACGGGTACGCCGTCAACGGCCCCGCCGCGGAATTGCTCCGGTGGTGACCAAGGGATGGACATTCCGGCATCGTCCTCGGTATCGGCCCCAATGGTGCCGGAAATGCCGAAGTCGGTGAGGGCGGGACGGTTGTAGTCGGTGACCAGGATGTTGGCAGGCTTGATGTCACGGTGCACGATGCCTGCCCGGTGGGCGGTCTCGACGGCGGATGCCACCTGGATGCCGACAGCCAGGACCTCATCCACGCTGAAGCGCTGGCGGCGGTAGCGGACATCGAGGCTGGGCCGGGAGCAGTACTCCATGGCCAGGTAGGAGTGGCCGCCCTCCGTGATTTCGGCCTCGAAAATCGTCACGATATACGGGTGCGAAGACAACTGCGCCATCAGGTTCGCTTCGGACTCGAAGCGCCGGCGTGCGCCTTCTGTCTTCAAGTCGGACAACAGCACCTTGACGGCTACTTTACGGCGCGGCCTGTCCTGTTCGTACAGGTACACGTCAGAGAATCCACCGGAGCCCAACAGACTGACGTACTGGAAGCCGGGAATGGGTGGAGGCGGCGCAGGGGGCCTCTTGGAACTCAAAGAATCTCCTCGAAACGCAATGAAATGTCGTCGCCCAGTTCAGCGATGTCGCCGTCCAGAAGGATTGCCATCTCGTTTTGAGCGAGCCGCCGGGGTGCTTGGCCTTCCCGGATGAGCACCGTTCCGTTGGTCGCTTTAAGGTCGCACAGCATGACGTGCCAACCCTCCAGCCGGACCTCGACGTGTGAGCGGGAAATGTCCCCTCCCGGGCTTTCCACCTGGATCAGTCGCGGCATGGTGCCGCCTTGGACGCGGGACACTGAGGGCTGCCTCCCAATGATGAGCGACTGGTCCAAGTCGATCAGTTCACCCGTGGATAACCGCATCCTGCCCAAGCGGGGACGCGGGACCTGGAGGGAATCACCGGATAGCGCGAACCCACACATGGCGCACTGGGAGTACGTCGGAGGGTTGGCATGACCTTGGGAGCACACCCGTGCTAAAACGCTGGGACCGTTGCCGGCCGGGGCATCCTCGACCCGGGCGTCCTGGTGTGCAGCTCCCGCTCCAGCACGCTGCGCATCTGCGGTGATGCTGCTCTTCATAACCGTCTGACCGTCGTGATCGGCATCGGCATCGGCAGAGCCGCTGGTTTGTGCAGGAGCAGCCGAGTCAGCCCGCCCGTCATGTGCCGGGATCTCGGCAGGGCTGCGCTGCCAGGGAACGGAGTCGATCAGTGGACCTGGTACCGCAGGTTTTTCGGATGCCGGAGTTGGCGGCACTGGCGTATGGGGCATTGGAGTCTGCGCCACTGGGGTATGGGCGGTCGGGGCATCGTCATCACCGGATTCTTCATCCACCCGCACAGCCGCGTCTTCGATGTTCCGCATCACGGTTTTGTCCCATAGGTGGTCATAATTGGTGGTGCTTTCCAGCGAATGGCCTGCTTCAAGGGAAGGGCCTGCTTCAAGGGAAGGGCCTGCTTCAAGGGAAGGGCCTGCTTCAAGGGAAGGGCCTGCTTCCAGGGAAGGAAGTATGGGATCCGTAGTGCCGGTGTGGACAGGAACGCCCGGGGAATCCTCCGCGATTTCGGGATGTCCCGGCGCGATGGTGAGCCCTAAATCTGCGTCGGCATAGCCAATCATGGTTTCATCGGAAACCAAGGCCGGCCCGGCAATCTTCGCAGGAGTGGGTTGGAGCACCACGTCCAGCGACGCAAGCAGAACCACGCCCTCCCCCAGCGGCAAGCTGCCATCCGGCGTCGAGGTATTACCAGGGCTTGCTGGGCTTGCTGGTACGGAGGCGGATGGGGATCCCGGGCCTATCCGCAGGTTGTACGCATGGGCGGCGGTGAGACGGCGCTCCGTCCAGGTGGTGACGTCACGTCCAGAGAGCAACTCTTCCCCGGCGGACATTTTCACAACGAGTTCAAGGTCGCCGCGAAGGAACACACGCAAAGCGTCCTTGGAGTCGATGATGCCAAAGGGCGGGATGCGGCTAAGGGAAACTCCGAAAGCCTCGGTCACTTCGTGGAGGACCTCATGGGCTTCGGGGGCCGACGCGAGAAGCTCCCACACGGAATCGATCAAGGCCGGCGATGTGTCGGGACCCAACAGCACCACCGTGCCTTGACGGACGACGCCGAACCAGTCACCGCGCTGATACCGGGCGTGGGATGGGTTGTTATTGCTTTCCATCTACGCCCTCCTCCTGATCCGTTCCCGTAACCCAGGCCCTGGGAAGGGTGTCCTCCTCAACGTCGGATTCGGTCTCTGGACGCGGCGCCGTTGTGGCGATGCCGGCGTCGTTAAGGACGTTCTTGGCGTCAACCACAATCACCGTGACGTTGTCCCGTCCGCCGCTGCGCAGGGCAGCCTGGATCAAGGCATCCACTGCGTCCTGCGGATGGGCCATGGTGCTAAGGATGCGGAACAGATGGTCATCCCCCAGTTCGCCGTTCAGCCCGTCCGAGCAGACCATGATCCGGTCCCCCTCCTGAATGGGGAGCAACCAGAAGTCTGCCTCGGTTTCGTCGCCGGTGCCCAAAGCGCGGGTGACCACATGCCTGCGGGGGTGAACGGCAGCTTGCTCGGCCGTGATGTCACCGGAGTCCACCAGCTCCTGGACTTCTGAATGGTCAACGCTGATCTGGGCGAACTGCCCCTGGCTCAGGCGATACGTCCGGGAATCCCCAATGTTCATGACCAGCCAGTACGGCAAACCCATTTGTTCCACCACAACAACGCCGGAGAGCGTGGTGCCCGCACGTGCCCCTGTGGCTTCGCGGATCCTGGCGTCCGCTTTCAACAAGCAATCCTGCAGGTCCGCTGCCGAAGCCGATCGGACCCCCGCAGCCAGGACCGGTGCACTGCCCAGGGTCCGGACACACATGCCACTGGCGATCTCGCCGGCTTCATGGCCACCCATGCCGTCGGCAACCGCGAAGACGGGATCTGAGGCTATGAAGGAATCCTCGTTGAGCTCGCGGCGCAGTCCGCGGTCCGTACCGTATCCGTAGCTGAGCTGAAAGGCGGATCCAGCGGTGTTGGAATCCGCATCGGCGGGGCTGGCCGGCTGTGAGTTCATGCTTGTCCTAGGTGGAAGGAACGGTCCCCGAAGTAAACGGTGGAACCGGGTCTGACGAAAACTGCTTCCCCCGGATGAAGCCGGGCTTGGAGGCCATCGGGCGTAGTGACAGCGCTGCCATTGGTGGAGTTGCGGTCTGTAACCCACACGCCATCGCCATCAACCCGCAGGTGCAAATGGGTTTTGGAGATGGACCTTCCGGGATCCGAAACGGCCACCAACTGCCCAGCAGCTTCCCCGGGCTGGGGTGCTGGATTGCGGCCAACAAGGACCGTTCCTCCAAGTTCCACGTCCTGGCCGTCGTCAACACGGATGCGGAGCACTGCCTGGGCCCGTGCAGTTCCAGGCCGCATCTGGGTCCGCTCGACGTCGTCGTCGGGGTGCGCGGAGGCCACAGGCGCCGGCTGCGGGTTGGAGACAGGCTGCGGGTTCGAGACAGGCTGCGGGTTGGAGACCGGCCGCGGGTTTGAGACAGGCTGCGGTGTGGACACGAACTGGGCAGCTGACATTGAGGGGACCGGCGAGGCCACTGGCTGAACCGGCGGTAGCTCCACCGGGGCAAAGCTGTAGGGCCCCTGGATTCCTCCAGTAGCAACCGGGTTCCGGCCCGCGTGGACATCGAATACCAGGGACTTGGCCGCCATGTCATGCCAGCCACGTAGCTTGCCGTTCCTATCCCAGGCGTTGGAAACAACCACCAGGCAAGCCCAAACCACCCCGAGGACCATGAGCGGGAGCGCGATCCACAGGACCAGTCCCAGGAAGCCAAGGCCCAACAGTACAGCGCCGAGGATTGCCCCCAGTAAAAGAAGCCCGCCGGTGAGGATGCCTCGGACAAAAACTACGCCCCCGCCCGGCGCGTAGCCGTCGGCATCGGAACTCCGGATCCCCATCAGGTGATTACCGATGGTGTTTCCGGACCGGGCTTCGAGTCCCAGCAGTACAAACATGTAGAGCACTGTGACACCCAGGCCGATGCTCCCCAAGAGAACCAACAGTCCTGTGTCGTAGACGATAAAACCGTTCCGCCGCGTTTGGGTGATGCCGGCAATGCCAAGTGCGAAGGTGGTTGCAAGGACGGCAACAGGTCCCAACCAGTCCAGCACTGCAGCGCCCAGGCGTTTCCCCGCAGATGCCGGTACAAGTTCGAGCTGTGCAGTCATTGTGGTCCCTCCCCCTGGCCCCGGATGTGCTTTGGCAGCATCTGCATATCCCTGCTGCTGCATTGGTGGTGTCGTCGCCGGCACTACCGAGATACTACCGGGATCGGGCAGGCCTTGCCGGGTTGCGAAGTCCAAGGCCGCGGCCTGGGCACGGTTGACGTTGCGCTCCTTCCGGGCGCCACGATTGGCCAGCGGCGATCCGCAATGAGTGCAAAAGGCCGCGCCGGGGCGCACCGGGTGCTTGCAGGCCGGGCACAGCTCAGGTTCACTGCTCATCAATCCTGCCCTTCTTGAACGGGTTGCCCTTCTTGAATGGGTTGCCCTTCTTGAACGGGTTGCCCTCCTATAACAGCTTGCCCTTGGTGAATATGGCGCCCGCCGTGTCCCGGGGTGCCTGTTCCCGCTGGCCCAGCGCGGCCCTGCCATCGGAAAGCAGGGACCTCGGCGAGAACCGGGCCTGCTGCCGCTTCCAGAAACCAACGCTCCCTGCGATGTCCTCGAGCGAGGAATCCACGATCTCCCAGTACTCCTTGACTTCTTCCTCGCTGGGTTGCCCCGCGCCGAAAACTGCGGCGTCAGCCCTGTGTGCCAACATCGTGGTGGTAGTTCCCGTGACCGGGAACGCATCCGCGATGACAGTAGCCGATTCACGCCGGGTCGACTTCGCGTCAATTGAGGCGCCCATGTCTGTGGCAAGGCTCAGCACCTCGTTCCACCCACCGCCAACCCGCTGGGCGGGGTGGCCATCACGGAAACGAGCCTTCCGGCGTCGTGATTTAAGCAGCAGGATCAGCAGCAGCGGCACGGCGAGAATCCCCACGGGAATCATGGCCACGCCGAGGGCTGCAAGCAATGGTCCCCAGAACAGCCACGGGTTGTCTTTCTTCTCGTCGGCATCCAAGGCGTCCGGCGTGGAGTCCGGCGGCAGGTCCGCGGGCTCCTGAGGCGGGGGCGGCGGCTGCAGCACCTGCGGCTTGGGCTTGGACTTGTTCTCCGGGTCCGGCGGAATGGGCACGTTGTCCTTGGGCGGAGTGGGATCAAACGATACCCAGCCGACGCGGTCGAAGGCCACCTCCACCCAGGCGTGCACGTCCTTGCCTGTGATCTTGACGTCCCCGGCACCGTTTTCCGGGCTCTTGGGATCCGGATAGAACCCCATGACAACGCGAGAGGGGATGCCGAGGTGGCGCAGCATGAGTGACATCGCTACGGCGTACTGTTCGTCATCGCCCAGCATTTGCTTGGCGGAAAGCAGGCTGCGGACGCGCGCCGCGCTGTGTCCAGGAAGGCTCGGCAACTGGCCGTCAGCCACCAGGCCATTACTAAACGCCCCGCTCTTCTGGAAATGGGCTTCGATCTGCCGCACACGGTCGATGGCGGTGGGCGCGTCGGCCGAGAGCTCGTTGGCCTGGGAGGCGACGATCGGAGGCACTTCCTGGGCTTCGGGCAACGCGAGCTTGGCGAAGTCGTACTGCGTCAGCTGGCCATGTTCGAGGGTCCCCGGATCAGAAACCTGGACTGTGTAATTGTCGCCCTTTGCCAGGCCCTTGGTGGTCACAGCCGTATCCGTGCCGGCGTTGAAGTACAGTCCGGACGCCGCCCCGGAGCTCTGCAGGAAGCTCATGCCCGTAGTGTGCCGGCCACCTGGGACAAAATAGCCCTGGTAGTCCTCGATGCTGATTTCCAGCGTGTAATTGGTTCCACCTACCGGGCTTCCCGTATCTGCCAGCGTGTTTAGCGAGCGGGCATCGCCCACCTTGCTGAAGTTGCCGGAGCTGTTGGGATCCATGGTGTAGTTCAGGCCGTTGAAGGCATCCAACGCCGCGAGTCGCACGCGTGCGTCCTTGGGCAGTCCCTTGACCGTGAACAGCGTCTGGTCCTTCTCGTCCTTGACGAAGTTCCGGAAGCTCGCCAACGGCGTGATGTAGTCGCGGGGGTCGAACGGCGGGACGATCGTGTTGCGCAGTACCTTCCGGTCATCGCCCGCCGTCACAAGGGGCGAAGCGACTGCGGTCATTCCGACGGCGGCGGCCACCACTGCGGCAGCAGTTCCCAGACGGCGAAGCTTCCCGCGGCGGGCCGCACCGGCGTCGAACTCCGGCCTGTTGGCGGAAACGGCTTTGGTGCTGCTTTGCCGGAGTGCGTCACGGCGGAACGTCGCCCAGACTATCGACACGATGGTCAGCGAAACCCCGCGCTCCACGTTGAGGAAACCGGCGCTGGTACTGAACGCGATGCCCGTAATGAAGAGGACCAGCACGGGCAGCAGCGGCCAATACGGGCTCTTCAGGCGCCAGGTCAACAAACCGGCAGCCAGCGCAGTGATCAGTGAACTCAGGAACGGCACTATGAGCATGCCGTTGGCTGTGCCCACCGGCACGCCGACCGTGAGCATATCCTTCCAGGCGAACACGACGCCCAGCAGCAAGGTCCTCAGCGATTCAAGGCTGGGCAGCACCCCGAGCACGGCTGAGTCTGGCACCGCCAGTGCCGAACCGAACAGCATGTAGGCACCGAAGCCCAGGGCGGTGGTGATCAGCAGTCCCAAACGAAGGTGCGCGTTAAGGATCGCGATGCCCAGTCCCAGGAAAACGCCACCCAGCCCTGCAATGAGGTACCGCGGGTCTCCCCCGAAGCTCAGGCTGAAGCCAAGCACGCCCAGGAACAGCAGGATCACCAAGGCGCCACAGTCCACGGCAAAATGCCACAGCGGGCGGCCGTCGGCGAACACCGATCCCGGGTTCTTGGCCCGGGAACCCGGGCGCGGACGCACGCGAAGATTTGGTGTGGTGCTCATGCTGCCGCCTTTCTCAGCACGATTGCGAGGTCATCGAGGTCGCCAACGGTGAGGACGGTCAGGTCTGCAATGTTGGCCCTCGACGGCGCCGCTCCGGGTTGGACGCGCACGGCAAGGCTGCGAACACCAGGCGGAACGGACGCGGCCGCCGTGCGAAGCTGCGTAGCCGTGACGTGGCTGCCGACGACGAAGAACACCACCGAAGCGTTGGGAACGGTGTCTGAAAGGGTCCGGGCGAGATCGACGGCGGTCTTCCGGAGGGGTGCCCCCACAATCCGGGTCATGTCATCCAGCAGGTTACGGCCGGTTTCACAACGGAGCGGTCCCTTTTGGGTCAGGACGTCCAGCTCACGCTGTTCTTTGATAGCTTGGCGGCCGATTGAGGCGGCGACGGAAATGGCCATCTCGAACTCGCCATCCGAGTCGTATTCATCCGTATTGATGGACAGGGAAATGGCAAGGTGCGCCCGCCGGGTTTCCTCGAACTGGCGGACCATGAGCTTGTTGGTGCGGGCCGTCGTCTTCCAGTGGATGTGCCGGCGATCGTCACCAGGAACGTAATCGCGCAAGGCATGGAAGGACACGTCCGCGCTGGAAAGCTCCGTGGTGGGCATACCTTCAAGATCGCGGATGAAGCCTGCCGCCGAGCTCCCCAAGGATACGGTGCGGGGGTGGACGAACAGGTCTACCGGCTCAGTCCAGAGCACGCGCCGCCGCAGAAGATGGAGTGGATCCGCACGCACGGATCGTACGGGACCAACCACAATCACAGCACGCCGTGCCGTGGGAATGGTGAAAAGGTCTTCATGCATCTGGGCCGGCTTCATCCGGGGCAAGTGGAAGATGGCTGTCGCAGCACCCACCGGCAACTCCAAGGAGGCGGGCAACAATGGCCTTGCCGAAACGTTGGACACGGCGATGCTTCCCACGGCGTCGTCCCCCACAGCCACACGGGTCCGGGCCAGATCCAGGACCACGCCATACGCCGAGCGGCCCACGATGAAGCCCACGGCCAACACAAACAGCAAGAAAGCAACCATCGCGGCAGACTTCGCCTCCTGCCAACCCCAAGCCTGCCCGGCGATCCACAGCCCGATTGCCGCAGCCAGGACCACCCAGCCGAGCACGCTCACCACGGACAGGACGGGCCAGACGAAGCGAAGCCACAGCTCCCGCACCTTGGTCCATGCGAGTGCGAGCCACTCGCACGCTGTTCCCGCTGCTTCAGCCCACACAGCCGAGGGATTGAGTTTGCCAGGCTTCTGGATGCCGGGTTTTCGCTGCCAGGCACCGACGACTTTGTTAAGCGTTCGCACAGCCCTATGCGCTCGCGCGTTGCTGCGGGGCGGCGACATCGGCCAGGACACGCGTGAGCACAACCTCCGGTGTCGCGCCGGAGAATTCGGCCTCGGGATCCATCACCAAACGGTGCGTCCACACCACAGGGGCGAGTTCCTTGATGTCGTCCGGCAGCACAAAGTTGCGTCCCTGTCCGGCGGCCCAGACCTTCGCCGCGCGGACCATGGCCAAGGCACCACGGACGGAGACGCCCAGACGGGTCTCTGGAGCATTGCGCGTCTCTTCGCATAGCCGCGAAATGTACTCCAGCACTGCAGTGTCCACGTGGGTGGTGGCCGCGAGATCCGCCATATCCGCCACGGCTTGGGTGGTGATGATGGGCGTGAGGTCCTTGGAACGGTCCTTCAAGTTTGCCCCGCCCAGAAGCCGCACGGTAGAAGCGTGGTCCGGGTAGCCGATGGACGTCTTGATCAGGAACCGGTCCAGCTGGGCTTCGGGAAGCCGGTAGGTGCCTGCCTGTTCGATCGGGTTCTGCGTAGCCAGGACCATGAACGGACGGCCTGCTTCATACGTGGTGCCGTCCACGGTAACGCGTGACTCTTCCATGACCTCCAGCAACGCTGACTGCGTCTTCGGCGAAGCACGGTTGATTTCATCGGCAAGGACGATGTTGTTGAAGACCGGGCCCTTGTGGAACTCGAACTTCTGGGTCTTCTGGTCGTAGATGGTCACGCCCGTGACGTCCGAGGGCAGGAGGTCCGGCGTGAACTGGATGCGGTTGTGCGAGCCCTGGACCGTAGCAGCAAGTGCACGGGCCAAAGACGTCTTTCCAGTACCCGGAGCATCCTCAAAGAGCACGTGGCCTTCGGCCAGCATCGCCGTGAAGGTCAACCGGATGACGTGTTCCTTGCCCAGTATTGCCTGGCCCACGTTGGCAACGAGCTTCTGGAACGTCTCTGCAAACCACGCGGCCTGCTCGTTTGTCATGGTCATGGGTTGAGTCCTTTTCTTCGGGTGCTGTGTTGGGACGGGGTCAGCCGGCGTGATGCTGCCGTCAGCATCGGCCGACGTCCGGGCCGTTGATGTCGATGGTGGCGAGCTTGACGTACCACCCCGGGTGCGGCCCGTTTTCCATCCGGTACCACTTGTAATAGGACGGCGGGTTTGAAGTCTCACTGGAGCCGTAGATATTCATCCAGCACGCAGACGTGATCCAGCCATCGGAGTAGGACACCCAATTGGTGTCACTGCTTCCGCACTTGGCGTCACCGCCGACGTTGCTGTAACGATCAGGAACCCCGGGCTTGCCCGGGCAGCTGTTGTTGTCTGAACGCTTCACTCGAACAGTGGTGACCGGTGGCGTGGGATCGTTTCCGGAGGTCGATTGGGCGCTGCCCGCAGGACCGGGGTTGATCGTCACGGCCCGGACCCTCAGGGTTCGGGTGTTGTTCCAGCCACCGCCTGGGGCGTCGTAGTTCGTCGCCTTGCCGACGCCGCTCCAGCCGCCGCCGTCCAGACTGACTTCGTAGTGGTCCAAGGGCCTGCCGTTCATGTTCGGCGCGGTCCACGACCAGTGCACCTGGGGGTCGCCGACGCCGGACTTGCCGCCGTTCACGTTCGGGGCACCGGGATCGCCATAGGGATTTCCGGTTCCGATCGCTTTGGCGTCACCGGACATGTTGTTCTTCACGGAGCTCGCGATGATGTTGACCACCACGTCCTGGCCGTTGGGTTGGCCACCAATGTCGCCGCCACCCCGCCCGATGGGCCCGGAACCGTATGCCGTCTGCCAGCGGTACTGGATTTCACCGTCCTGCGAGCCATTGCGCTCGGCGGCCGTCAGGGGCGTGAACGTCACCCTCAGCTGCCCGCTGTTGCCTGTGGGGGCAACTGATCCGCTGCCCACCGTGCCTGGCTTGCCCGCCGCGCGGATCGCGGCCGACTGCTGGCTCACGCCGCTCACTCCGGCTTTGTTGGTGGCCGAGACTGTGAATGTGTAATCCGCTTCGGCATTACTCACTGTCACGTTTTGGGACGTTGCGGCCACTGCCTGCGAACCAACGACGGCGCCACCCCGGTACGTGGTCAGCGTGTACGCAGACACGGGGTCACCGTTGTTGTTGGGAGCTGCCCAGCTCACCTTCAACTGACTCTGGCTACCAACCGATCCGGCGCCGGACACAGACGGAGCAGCCGGCGTGGCCGGTACTCCTGCTGGCGTTTCCGCGGCCGAGTAGGGGCTCCATTCGGACGGCTCCTTGGCATCGTTCCTGGCCAGGACCCGGATCTTGTAGGCAACGCCGTTCGTCAATCCCTTCCAGACGTAACTGGCGCCCGTGAGGTTCTGGATCTGGGCATTCTGGCCCGCAGGAGCAGGCGAAATCTCCAGGTCGTAAGACTTGATCGGGGATCCCTTGCTGGCTGGCGGAACCCACGCCACGGACAGTTGCTTGTCGCCGAACGTGAGCGTGGGGGCCGCTGGAGTGTCAGGCTTGACGTCGGGCCGGACTTCCGCGGACAGCGGCGAGCGCTCGGACTCATTGATGGCATTGGTCGCCGTTACCGCAAAGTGGTACTTCACGTTGTTGGTCAAGCCAGTCAGGGTGCAGGTGTTGGCAGGGCAGTCCTGTTTGTATCCACCTTCGCCGTACACCGTGTACTTGGTAATCGGCGAGCCGCGGTCCGCCGGAGCATTCCACGTCAGCAGGGCTGTCTCGTCTCCCACGCTTTGCGCCAAGGGCGTTGTGGGAGGAGCAGGCTTGTCCTTCACCGTGAGCCGGATGCGGGCAGTGGCGTAGCGTGAGGCCTCGCCGGTCTTGTCCTCCACCGTGTAGGCAACCACCATGGTGCCCGTAAAGCCTGATGAGGGCGTCACAGTCACATCGCCGTTGCTGAATTCAGCGCTGCCCTGGCCAGTTTCGGTGATGGCCGAGACGATCTTCAGCGGCGTATCCGGGAACGGGTTCGAATCGTTCGCCAGTACATTCGCGGTCACGGGCTTCCCCGATTGAGCGTCCGGCTCTACGTCATCATTGGCCACTGGCTTGGGGCGGTTTGAGGCCGTCAAGGAGAGCTTGAAGGTTGCCACCGCCTCCAGGCCGCGGCGGTCCTTGGCCTTGACCTGGACGGTGCCACTCTGCCCGATCCTCGCGGAATCGTCAGCCGAAACCTTGAGCGTCTTTCCGTCGATGTTCACTTTGAAGCCTGCCGGTGCGGCACCGACGATTTCATAGTTCATGTTCTGGACGTCGTCAGCATCCGGATCCGAGGTGAGTTTTTCCAGGTCGGTGCTGACGGAGTCGCTCTTGGGAACATCCACCGCGCTGCCCAGCAGCACAGGCGGGTTGTTCTTGTTGGGGTCCGGAAGCACCTTGGTACGGATACTTAGTGTCGATTTCAGGCCGTTGGGGTCGTCCGGACCCGTGCCATCGGTGACCTCGAAACTGATGGAGCCCGGACCCACATACTCCGGACCGGCCGTGTACTTGATGGCTGTCCCGCCATTGGCCACGGGGTCGCTGCCGTCTGCGCCGATCAGTTTGATGCGGTCTGTCTGGGTCAGGCGCGGCGAGCGTCCATCGCGGACTTTCACCCATTCGCGCAAGTCCACGGTGACGGACTGCCCGGAGATCAGTTCAACTACCTCGTCCTTGGCCAGGGTTGGCACCTGCTGGCCGACGCCCGGAACCCAGATGATCGCTGTCGACTTCTGGCCGTCCACGTCTTCCACCGTGTAGGGCACCAATTGGGGCTGCTCCGTGAGTTCAACGATGACGTTGCCCTCGGAACCTGGCCGGGCGGTCTCTACGTCCGTGCTGATCTTGAGGTTCTCTCCCACGCCGTCAGGATCTTCATCATTTTTCAGAACAGGAACATCCACGGCTGTCTTGCCCAGCGTTTGTGCCGACGTCACGCGGTCGTCGCGCGCGATCGGGGCCTGCAGCGGGACGTCGTTCTTGACGATGACGCGGATGCTGGCCTGGCCAACTGCGTCCCGGTCGTCAGCCACGGAGTAACGGACGTTGACCGTGCCCTCCGCCGCCGGAGCAGTGAGCAGGATGCGCCCGCTGGTCTGGCTGACGTGTGCGTCCAGGGCCTCATCGGCCTCAATGCTGTCCGTCATGATGCGGATCGGGTCGCCATCAGGATCAGTGTCGTTCGCCGTAGCGTCAACGGCAATCTGGCGGCCCGGCCGGACCTTGACTTCGTCGTCCACGGGCGTCGGCTTCTGGTTGTCTTCCCCACGCGGCGCCACGCCAATAGTGACAGTGCCGGTGTTGACCGCCCCTTGGCGATCGATCACCTTGTACCGGAACGTGTCGGTTCCCGCACCGTCCCCTGCGGCGACGAAGTCGATGAAGTTGCTTCCCGCGGTCGCAGTTCCCATGGTGGGTGTACTGTCGATGCCGGTGAGCTGGACCGAATCGCCGTCGGGATCGATGCCGTCAAGCGGCACCGGGATGCGGACGCTGCCGCCGGCAACCACGCGGGCCGTCAGGTTCTGCGGTTGCGGGCGCGAATTTTGGGCGCCTTCCAACGGCAGGATGTGGATGGTCACCGCGGCGGCGCTCTTCTGCCCCTGCGGATCCACGGCGTTGTAAATGGCACGCACCGTCTTGGGCGTGGGGCCGGCGATGAAGCGCAGGGTGTTTTCCGAGACAAAAGCATGGCCATCGGCTTCCGCAATGTTCTGCGCCAGGACCGGATCCACGGAGAGCTCTTCGCCCTGCGGGTGTGTGTCATTGTCCAGGACAGGAATAGTGACGACGTCGTTGACACGGACGTTCACTTCGTCGGGTTTCGGCTGCGGAGCCTCCACGACGGCGGGTGCCGGCACCGGGACAACGCCTACCGTTCCAGTGGCCGACTTATGGCCGTTGGACATCGTGTAGCTGAAGACGAAGGGCTCCTTGGCGCCCAAGACGTCCGTGATGCGCAGGACGCTGTGGTCAATCACACTGACCGAGGCCGTTGAGCCCTCAGGGACAGTAACGGATTGCAGCACCAGCACGCCGCCGGAAGGGTCGGAGTCATTGGCGAGCGGATCCACGAGGACGCTCCCACCTACGGGCAGAAGCGCGACGTCGTGAACGGCAACCGGCGCGCCGGCATCCTTGCCGGACTCGACGTCCACCCTGATGAGGCCCTGGCTGCTTTGCGGGCCGTTGCTCGCAATGTAGGTCAAGTAGACCGGACCAGGAGTGTTGCTGCGGAAAGTGAACGATCCGCCGTCGGTCACTGCGCCCAGCTCGACCTGGCCCGCAGCCTCCACGTGGGCCACACGCAGGGCGCCTCCGTTGGGGTCGACGTCGTTCTTCAACGGAGAGATCACCAAGTCCTGGCCAACCACCGCTGTTACGTGGTCCGCGTTGACAACAGGCGCAAGCGCCCCCGGCGGCTGCACGTTGATGACCACACGACCAGTGGTAGTTGCCCGCCCGTCCCACACGGTGATGGTGACGTTCTTCTTGCCGGGGGCAGCACCGGAATCCTGGTACGTGAGCAAGCCATCGCGGCGGACCTTGACCTGGTCCTGGTCGTTGTCTGCTTTGGCGTCCAGCAGGACGAGGTCGTCGCCGTCGGGGTCCATCCAGTCGGTCAGGATGTTCTGGCTGACGGACTTTCCCTGTTCCACCAGCATGGTGGTGGGCTCAGCCCTCTTGAAAACAGGAGGCTTGTTCTCCTCCGGTCCAACCACATGCAGGGTGACCTTGCCGCCTGCTGACAAGCCCCGACCATCGGAGGCGTTGTAGTCGAAGACCTCGGTGCCTGGCTTGGCTTCGGCCGGCACCTTGATTTGGAAAGCTGAGCCGCCGTAGATGTTTTCCAGCGCGCCCGCCTTGGGGCCGTTGGCACCGGCCGCTGCGGTGAGGACATCGCCGTCGGGGTCTGAGTCGTTGTCCAGGACACTCAGGATGGAGGTCCGGCCGGGCCTGACGCCAAACTCATCTGGTTTGGTCTCGGGCGCACGGTTGGGCTTGGTGCGGTCCGGGAGCACGTTGATGGTGTTGTTGTCCGCGGATTCCTGGTCCTGGTCATCGGATTGGTTCTTGGGTGGGACAACATCGTCCCAATTGTTGACGAGCTGCATGTTCTGGTTGACCAACCACACGCTGCCGGAATTGATGTCGTTGAGCACCACAAGGTCGCGGTTCACGCGGAAGACGTAGCTGGGAGACGCGCTGGCCTTGGGGACGTCGTTCTTCTTGTCGTCGGCGTCGTTCTCGCAATCACGGATGTACTTGTTGGCGCCGGCCCACGCGGCATGGGTGCACTTGCTGACCTGCACCGGGGCTGCCGGAACGCCCTCCCCATCCACGTTCACCGTGGCAGCGGTTGAACCGTCCAACGGCTGCTTCAGGAGTACTTTCCGCGTCGCGATTGCCACGTATCCACTGTCTTCGCTGCTCTGCTGGAGTTTGGCTTCCCGTGCGTCCTGTAGCTGGAGTTTGCGCCCACCAGGAAGGAAGAGGTTTCCGGAGCCGGCATCCAGCACTACCGGTTTGTCGCCCACGACGGCAATCTGCAGATCACCGGCGCCCTTGAGCTCGTCCACCTTGGCTACTTCCGACGCCGCCCGCTCGCCGTTGGCGTCCACGGTGGTGATGGTGATTTCGCCCTTGCCCGGGTCCGCAGTGTAAATTCGGTTGTCCCGTCCCACAGCCGACACCATGTTCTGGGAGCCCGTGAGCACGGGTTCGCTGGATTCTTCATCGAAGCCGTTCACGGTGGATGGCGAAAGGGCCCACACCTTCCCGCGGGCGGGGTCGGTAACTGACAGCACACTGGATCCGTAGCTGACTTGCGAGGATGAGGGCAGCTGCTTGTCGCCACCCAACTTCAGGTTCGCCGCAGAGACCTGGTTGATAGTGGAGCCAGACTCGTCGTCAACAAAGACGTTGCCGTCATGCTGCAGGACATCGAACGTGGTGGTTGCCGGCGTCACAGCCCCATCAAGCACGCGCGAGGGATAGTTCAACCGTCCCACGGCGTTCTTGGTCTTGCTCACGACCCACACGCCGCCGTCGTTCAAATCGACCTCAGCCGTCTTGAACCCCGGATAGAGCACTGCGCCCGCCACCAGCAAAGCGCCAGCCGCGGTCACAGCAGTTGCAGATACGAGTTTCCTGTTTCGACGCTTTTTCAGCCCCAGCTTGCCGAAGAAAGATGTCACAGCCCCAAAATTCCCTTTGTTGTACAGCCGCCCTTAAGCGGCCTCCAGGCCACCCGGCATGTGCCGGCAGCCATGCATTCCGCAGTACCCCCATACGGCGGCGGAATTTTCAGTCCCTAAGACTATCCCACGCACCGCATGAGTAGCCAAGGGAACCCGAGATTGGACTCTCCGTTGGCTTCGTCAGCCTACGGCCTTTCCCGGGAAGGTGCGATGGGGACAACTCCCCGCATCACTCCATTAGAGTAGCTGGTTTATCCATCGATTTGCGAATCTTACCTACAGGCGCTTTCACTGAAAAAGTGCGCTTTCCAGTGAGGAAGTGAGAGAGCGTTGCCCAAAAACCCGCAGGATGTGAGAGAACGTTTAGTCCAGCACCAAACCCTTGCCGCGGCCGCGGGCGAGCATCACTGGGTGGATCTCACCGAAGCCCCGGACATTCTCGGACTTCTGCGGGACCAGCACGAAGCGTTCGTCCTGACCGAGTGCAGCAGCGGTCATCGCATCCACCAGGACAGTCCCAGGTTGGGCCAAGGTAGTCAGCCGCGCCGCAAGGTTCACGGTGGGGCCGTAGATGTCGCCGAGGCGGGACAGGATGCGACCCCAGACCATGGACACGCGCGCCTGTGGAAGGATCTCGTCTTCCGTAAAGGCTTGCGCCAAAGCCAGGGAGATTTCCGCGCCAGCCGCCGGTGTCTCGGCGATGTAGAGGACTTCGTCGCCCACGGTCTTCACCAGGCGTCCGCCGCCCACAGAAATGATCTCGGCGCATTTGTTCTCGAAGCGCTGCACCATTTGGGCCAGGGTTTTCTCGTTCATGCGCCGGGAAAGGCTGGTGTAGGAAACGAGGTCCGCGAATCCCACGGCACGGGCCAGGGGCAACGGGGAATCGTCTTCGTCCCCTTCGCGGCCTTCCTCGCTCGCTTGCAGCCCCGCTTCGGCGCGAACGGCAAGCCGCTGGACACCTGCGTTGAGCTGCCGGCGATAGGAGTAGACCAGGATCTCCTCCAGGGAATCCACAAGGGCCGGCAGCTGGCCCACCAGTTGCTTGCGGGCCACGGCATCCGGAATGCCCTGCTCCTGGACCATGTCTTCAACCAGGGCCTCGATCTGCCAGACCACCATGCGGTCCGTCATCTGGCCGATGGAGCGGGTAACGGATATCGCGGCTTCCTCGGTCAGGATTCCCGCACGGACAAGGTCAAGAATGGTGGACAACGCAGCTTGGTCGCGTTCGGTAAACGCGACGTCGTCGTCGCCGAAGTTGGGGAAGCCCAAAGCCCGCCACAACTTCCGTGCGGAAAGAATGGAGACGCCGGCACCGGCCGCAACTTCACGACGGCGAAGCTTGCGTTCGCCGCCAAGCAGCCTCGCCTCGAGCGCTTTGATGGCCAGGCGCTCTGCCGACATCACGCCGGTCGGCGGGCCGGTAGTCGCGGTCGCCTGGACGGGCGCTGGTTCCGTGTCCTCGTCCACTGAAGGTTCGGGTACGGCGTCGAACTCCTCGTCCAGGTCCTCGCCGGACTGCTGATCCTCAACGCTCATCTCTTCCACCTTCTCTCAATTCCCACGGCAACTCATCAAAGTCCTGCAGGACTTCACCCTCAAAAATCCCACCCTTGGGCAGTTCATCCATGGCGTCAAGAATGAAGCCCCTGAATTTTCCAACCTCCGGTACGTCCGTCAAGACAGCTTCGCCGGAGGGCCCGGTATCCAAGGATATATTCCCGGAGTGCAATGTCCGCTGCAGCAGGTTCTGGTGGACCCCCACGCTGCGGACAGCCATCAATGACACCTGCCAGTCGCCCCGGCGAAACATTCCGTATTTGGCAATTATCCTGCGGCTGGTCAGGATGAACCTGACTGAGCGCCATTTCAACACACGCTTCACGCTGTAAGCCACCAGCACCAGCCCTGCCAGGACCAGACACGCACCCACAAGCCATGGCGTCCATTCCACTGTAATGAACGGGGCAAGCCGCTGCGGATTTCCTTTGATGATCCACGCACACGCGTAGGCTGCCACGGCAGGAACCAGGATGAAGGCCAGCGTTGGAAAGAACAGCGAGCGGGCCTGTTGACGCGTAATGGTGATGACCTGCTCCCCCGGAAGCAGCTCTTTACGCATAACCGCTTTCCGTGGCGCGCAGATGGACCACATCACCAGCCGTCACCACATGTTCCCGGCCGCCATGGTCCACCACCAGAAGCGATCCATGCTCGTCCAGTCGGGAAGCGTGCCCCACAACCTCGTGATCACCGGGCAGGTGCGCCCGCACCTCGCGTCCCAGGGTGACCATTGCCGACTCAACCCTCTTATGCAGCGATGGCCCGCCCACCAAGCCTGCAGCGGGATCGCCCTCTGAGTTGCAGAAGCTGCGGTACAGCCTTGTAAACCGGGAAAGGTAGCTTTTCAGCAGCGCGGTGCGGTCCGTCGTCGTGGCCCCTTCCAAGGCCAAAGACGTTGCGGTAGGTACCGGCAATTCATCCTGTGACAGCGAGACGTTCAGGCCAACGCCCAGGATCACTGCTGGGACCGATCCGTCACCCATCGGCGTCATTTGCGCCAGGATTCCTGCGACCTTGCGCCCATTGACCAGGACGTCATTGGGCCACTTGATCTCTGCTGTAACGCCAGCCGTTTCCTGCAATGCTTCGCGCAGGGCAACGGCGGCAAGCAGTGAGAGCCACGAGTAACTCTGCGTGGGCACTGGCATGCCTTCGGCTGTGACGGGCCGCAGCACCATCGACACGGAGACAGCGGAGCGCTCCGGCGATTCCCAGTGTCTGTCCAGCCGTCCGCGCGCCGCCGTCTGGTGTTCGGCGGTCAACACAGCAAGGTCAGCCCATTTTTTTGGCTCCACAGTTACGGCGCGTACCAAGTCCTGGTTGGTGGATCCGGTGGACTCGACAATATTCAGTTGGGAAATACCGGTTGCCGACAGGAAATCGGGCTGGAGCAGCGCGTCATGGTCCAATGATGGCCGGTGTTGCCCGGGGACTAGGGATTCTCTGTTGGCAGGCTGTTCGGCATCCATAGCTGAATCCTATCCAGTTGCAGCCCGCTGGACGCCGCCCAAAACATGGGAATCCGCTTAGAGGAAGATGTCCGGCACCAGGCTGCCCTCCGGCGCGCCGAGGCTGTATGGCGCGAAGTCCTTCACGCCGGCTGCCCGCAGGACTTCTTCGTCAGTGTAGAAGTTCCCCGAACCGCTGACGCCGTCGGCAAGGTTGGCGCCCGTCAGCACGGCGTGCGCAGCGTCGGCCATGATTTCCGGTCCCCGGGCTGCCTTCACGATCTGCTGCCCACCAGGCATGTTCCGGATCGCTGCGGTATCGATCAAGGTGCACGGCCACAACGAGTTGACCGAGACGCCGTCGTCCTTAAGCTCTTCGGCGAGCCCCAGGGTGGTGAGGCTCATTCCATACTTGGCCATCGTGTAGGCCAGGTGCATCCCGGCCCATTTTGGATCGAGGTTCAGCGGTGGAGACAACGTGAGGATGTGCCCGTTGCCTGATTCGCGCAACGCCGGGAGGGACAGCTTTGAGAGCAGGAACGTTCCGCGAACGTTGATGTCCTGCATGAGGTCATAACGCTTCATGTCTATGGCATCTGTGCGGGAAAGGTCGATCGCCGACGCGTTATTGACCACGACGTCGATTCCCCCGAAACGCTCGACGGCGGCACTCACCGCCGCGGCGACGTCCTCGTCATTGCGGACATCACCCACGAGGGGCAGGGCCTGCCCTCCGGCGGCGACCAGTTGATCGGCAGCCGTGAAGACCGTCCCCTCCAGTTTCGGATGAGGCTCTCCCGTCTTGGCCATCAGGACGATGTTGGCGCCGTCCCGGGCTGCACGGGCGGCAATCGCCAGTCCAATCCCACGGCTGCCGCCGGACATGATGATGGTGCGGCCTTTGAGCGAACCGCTTGCTACATAAGGGGTGCTGCCCTGCGGCTTTCCTTCTTCAGAAGCCGGGGAAGCATCGTTGCTTGGAGTCATGGAGACACTCTAACCCAACTATGTTACCGACGGGTAACATAGTGACAGCTTTGGCTTGGGCGCTGAAAATTGTAGGGTTTCTACAGCGGTTCGCGGCAATGGCGTCACTAGACTGGCCAGCGGGGCCTGTTCTTTGTACGGAAGCTACTTAAGTCAGCTACTTGTTTGCACCAGAACTGCGCCAGCGAAAATCAGCTAAAGAGCCGGAGACACTTGATGAGCCACGATCTGACAACGACAGCGGGAAAGATTGCAGACTTCCGCGACCGCCAGGCCCGTGCAGAGCAGCCTTCCGGCCCGGAAGCGATCGAAAAGCAACACGCACGCGGTAAGAACACTGCCCGCGAACGCATTGACCTCCTGGTCGATCCCGAATCATTCGTTGAGTTCGATGCCCTCGCCGTCCATCGCTCCACAGCCTTCGGCATGGAGAAAAAGAAGCCCCTGGGCGACGGCGTCGTCTCCGGTTACGGCACAGTGGACGGGCGCCTCGTTGCCATCTACAGCCAGGACTTCAGCGTCTACGGCGGCTCCTTGAGCCAGGTCAACGGCGAGAAGATCGTCAAGGTCCAGGAGTTCGCCCTCCGCAACGGCTGCCCCGTAGTGGGCATCAACGACGGCGGTGGCGCACGTATCCAGGAAGGCGTGGCCTCGCTGGCCATGTTCGCGGACATCTTCCGCAACAACGTGCACGCCTCCGGAGTCGTCCCACAGATCTCCCTCATCATGGGCCCCTGCGCCGGCGGCGCTGCATACTCCCCCGCCCTGACCGACTACGTGGTTATGGTGGACAAGACTTCCCACATGTTCATCACCGGCCCGGATGTCATCAAGACCGTCACGGGCGAGGACGTGGATATGGAAACCCTGGGCGGTGCCCGCCAGCACAATGCCACCACCGGAACGTCCACTTACCTTGCCTCCGACGAAGCCGACGCGATCGAATTCGTCCGCGAACTCCTGGACTTCCTTCCTTCCAACAACCTCTCCGAAGCGCCGGTGGTGGAACACGACCAGGAATTGGAACTCGACGACGACGACCTCGCCCTGGATGGACTGATCCCGGACTCGGCCAATCAGCCGTACGACATGCGCAAGGTCATTGAGCAAATCGTGGACGACGCCCATTTCCTTGAAATGCAGTCGCTCTACGCCCCCAACGTGATCATCGGATACGGTCGGGTTGAGGGCCACACGGTGGGCATCGTTGCCAACCAGCCCATGCAGTTCGCAGGCACCCTGGACATCTCCGCTTCCGAGAAGGCAGCCCGGTTCGTCCGGCACTGCGACGCTTTCAACATCCCCATCATCACGCTGGTGGACGTGCCCGGATTCCTCCCCGGCAAGGACCAGGAATTCCAAGGCATCATCCGCCGAGGCGCCAAGCTTCTGTACGCCTACGCTGAAGCCACCGTGCCCAAACTCACCGTCATCACCCGCAAGGCTTACGGTGGCGCGTACATCGTGATGGGCTCCAAGAAGCTCGGCGCGGACCTGAACCTCGCTTGGCCCACCGCCCAGATCGGCGTCATGGGCGCACAGGGTGCGGTGAACATCCTTTACCGGCGCGACCTCGCAGCGGTTGCCGAGGCCGGTGGCGACGTCGAGGCCAAGCGCGCCGAGATCATCCAAGGCTATGAGGAAGAACTCCTCAACCCTTACCAGGCGGCGCAGTTGGGTTACGTCGACGCCGTCATTGCACCATCGGACACCCGCCTCCAGATCATCCGCGGCCTGCGGGCCCTCCGCGACAAGCGCGCCAGCCTGCCGACCAAGAAGCACGGAAACATCCCGCTGTGAGCAAGGCACACGAGAGCGCTGCAGCGTCCGAACCCGCCCTGCCCATGTTCTCGGTGGTCAAGGGAGAACCCACCGCGGAAGAGCTCGCGGCGCTTGCCGCCGTCGTCGCTTCCGTGGGAGTACCCCAAACACCGGCGCCTGCAAAGCCGAACGTTCGCCACTGGGTGCGCCGTCAGCAATTGCGCCTGGAGCCCACGCCGGGTCCAGGCGCGTGGAAACGCAGCCGCGGGTAGCCTCACTTCTTCGCGATGGCGGGCAGAAAGTTCAACAACCCTTTCACGTGAAGCGAGTCCCGGTTAGGCTCTGTGGGTGACTACTGCAAACACCCCTGCGCGACCCAAGACCGCTGTCGATTCCGTTGCTGACGCGTACACGGAAAAGCTGATCGAACTCAATCCCAGCTTCGCCACCACGTTGGGGTTGCCGGGGCACGAAACCGAATATCAGGACTACTCGCCCGCGGGCATCGAGGCCCACGCGCAAGCTGCCCGGCAGGCTTTGGACGAGTTGGCCGCGCTTGAGCCCGCCGACGAATCGGACATCGTCACCCTGGACGCCATGCGCGAGCGGCTTGGCCTGGAATTGGAGATCCACGAATCCGGCTGGGACGCCGCCGACCTCAACAACATCGCCTCGCCGGCCCAGGATATCCGAGCCATCTTCGACCTCATGCCGACGGACACCGTTGAGCACTGGGAACACATCGCCGGCCGTGCCGCCAACGTTCCCGGTGCAATCGAGGGCTACATCGCTTCCTTGCGCTCTGCAAAGGAAGTGGGCAAGGTCGCGGCTGCCCGCCAGGTGCAGATCGTCATTGAGCAAACGGGCCGCTACGCCGCCGACGACGGCTTCTTCGCCAAAATGGCCGCCGGGGCACTGCTCGGCGGCGCGCCGCTTCCGGCAGAACTCCAGTCCAAGCTCGACGCCGGCGCCTCCGCCGCGCGATCAGCCTACGAATCGCTGGGTGCTTTCCTTCGGCACGAGCTTCTCCCCGCTGCCCCGGAAAAGGACGCGGTGGGGCGGGAACGCTATGCCCTGGCCTCCCGCTCGTTCCTCGGCGCGGCCGTTGACCTCGAAGAGACCTATGCGTGGGGCGTCCAGGAGTTGGAACGACTCATCAGCGAACAGGAGAAGGTGGCCGCGCAGATCAAGCCCGGCGCCACCATCGAAGAAGCAAAGAACATCCTCAACAACGATCCCGCCCGCCAGATCAAAGGAACCGACGCCCTGAAGGCGTGGATGCAGGAACTCTCGGATCGTGCAGTATCCGAGCTCGCCGACGTCCATTTCGACATCCCGGACGTCATGAAAACCCTCGAATGCATGATCGCACCTACAGACGAAGGTGGGATCTACTACACCGGCCCGTCCGACGACTTCTCACGGCCAGGCCGTATGTGGTGGTCCGTACCCGCCGGCGAAGACACTTTCACCACGTGGTCCGAAACAACCACCGTCTTCCACGAAGGAGTCCCCGGGCACCACCTCCAGGTCGCAACTGCCACCTACCGCCGCGAACTCCTCAACAACTGGCGCCGCAACGTCTGCTGGGTCTCCGGACACGGTGAAGGGTGGGCACTCTACGCCGAGCAACTCATGCTGGAACTCGGCTACCTCAAAGACCCCGGCGACCACATGGGCATGCTGGACGGCCAGCGCATGCGTGCCGCCCGCGTTGTCTTCGACATCGGGGTGCACCTGGAACTACCCATCCCCGAACGCTGGGGCACCGGAACCTGGACGCCCGAGAAAGGCTTTGACTTCCTCAAAGCCAACCTCGATATCAGCGAGGGACAACTCCAGTTCGAATTCGCCCGCTACCTCGGCTGGCCTGGGCAAGCGCCCTCGTACAAAGTGGGGCAGCGGCTCTGGGAACAGATCCGGGCCGAGCTTGAAACCCGCGGAGGGTTCGATCTGAAGTCCTTCCACAGCAAGGCACTGAACATTGGCTCGGTCGGTTTGGACGTGCTGCGTCGGGCGTTGCTGGGGTAATCGCCAACCGCCCCGAGACGCACGCCACACCCAGGGCGGGAATAACTTCATAGGTGTGTAACATTTCTAAACGTTCGTTAGGTATGTTATTTGGAGTGCACCTAGCGTGTTCCCGTGAGCACCTCAACCAACACTTCCCTATCAGCTGGAAAGACCGGCTTCCGGCTCCCCAAGTGGGCCGGATCGTTCGGCGTCCAGATCATCGCAGCCCTCATCATCGGCCTCGTCCTTGGCCTCATCGCAAAGTACACCGGCAGCACCAAGGGCGCCCCCAACGGCCTTGGTGCTACCCTGCAGACCATCGGCTCAAGCTATGTCTCGCTGCTGCAGACCGCCGTCGTTCCTTTGATCTTCACCGCCGTGGTGAGCTCCATCGCGAACCTGCGCCAGGTTTCCAACGCCGCCCGCCTCGCCTGGAACACGCTGCTCTGGTTTGCCATCACATCGCTTGTTTCGGTGCTCATCGGCATCGGCCTGGGTGTGCTCCTGCAGCCTGGTGCAGCTACCGGTATCACGCAGAAGGCCGAGTACGCCGGCAAGACCGGTGACTGGTGGGCATTCCTGATCGGGCTCTTCCCCAAAAACTTCCTCGGACTCGGCGCAAGCTCCACCGTCACCGAGACCGCCAATGCTGCCACCACGGTCAGCACCTCCGTCAGCTTCAATGTGCTCCAGATCCTGGTGGTCGCGATCGCCGTCGGCATTGCTGCCCTGAAGGTCGGCAAGCAAGCTGAAGCCTTCCTGACGTTCAACGCCTCGGCATTGGCCGTCATCCAGAAGGTCCTGTGGTGGATCATCCGCATCGCTCCCCTGGGCACCATCGGCCTGATCGGCAACGCAGTTGCCATCTACGGCTGGGACACAATCGGCTCCCTGGGCAAGTTCACTGTCGCTATCTACATCGGCCTGGCATTGGTTCTGTTCGTGCTGTACCCGATCCTGGTCCGCGCCCACGGCCTGTCCATCAAGCAGTACTTCTCCGGTGTATGGCCGGCCGTACAGTTGGCCTTCGTCTCCCGCTCCTCGATCGGCACGCTGCCGCTCACCCAGCGCGTCACTGAGCGGAACCTCGGCGTCCCCTCCGGCTATGCTTCGTTCGCCGTGCCGCTCGGCGCCACCACCAAGATGGACGGCTGCGCCGCTATCTACCCCGCCATCGCGGCGATCTTCGTGGCCCAGTTCTTCGGTATCAACCTGGACTTCAGCCAATACTTGCTGATCGTGCTTGTCTCCGTCCTTGGTTCAGCGGCCACGGCAGGTACCACTGGCGCCGTCGTCATGCTCACACTGACCCTGTCCACGCTGGGACTGCCGCTGGCCGGCGTCGGACTCCTGCTGGCAATCGACCCCATCCTGGACATGGGCCGCACGGCCGTCAACGTGGCAGGCCAGGCCCTGATCCCGGCAATCGTCGCCAAGCGCCAGGGCATCCTGGACGAGTCGCTATACAACGCGCCGCGTAACGGCGCCGCGTTCGCCGACGAGTTCGCGATCGAGACCGCTGCTGCCGGGACTGATCCGCGCGAACTGGCCGATTCCAAGGCCTAGCACCTGCTGGCTTTTCGCACTACGCAATCCCTTGGGGACTTCTCCCCAAGGGATTGCGCGGTTTAACGGCGAAAGCTGGATAGGCTCGGAGCATGTTGATCGTCACCTCCAATGAGATACCCGGCCACCGCATCGACGCCGTCTTCGGCGAAGTCATGGGACTCACAGTCCGTTCCCGGGATATCGGCTCCCAGATGCTTGCAGGTTTCCGCTCCCTCGGTGGCGGGGAGCTGCCCGAAATGACCAGGGCACTCTACGAAAGCCGACAGGAAGTCATGGCCCGCATGGTCAACGAGGCACAACAGCGCGGCGCCAACGCAATTGTCGCCATGCGCTTTGACACCTCCGAAATGGGTACCAACTGGACGGAAGTCTGCGCCTATGGCACGGCCGTCTACGTGCTTCCCCTCGGTGAGGGCGAACCCGGCGCCACCGGGCAGTCCGTGTACTTGACCAAGACAGCATCCCAGCAGCCTGCCCAAGGCCAGCCGCAGCAGCCAGACCAGCCGACTCACCCTTCGCCCCAGGCTCCCCCGCACCAGTTCTGACGCCTGTTGCCTTGGCGCTGTATTGACCTGGTGCGCCGTGTTGCACAGTCGCGGTGAGTCCCACCAGCAACACTGGTGGGACTCACCCCGATGTCGGGTTGAGTGGGTGGCCCGGTAAAGGTGGGTGGCCCGGTAAAGGTGGGGCTTGGGATTGGTATGTATGGCCTGTGGGCGCAGTGATACGGATTCTATGGACCCCTCTTGGCACCGTTTTTGCTTGCCAACCGGGGTTTTCCTTGGTGTGGTTGCATCTTTCGCAGAGCCCGGCGCCGTTTTCCAGGCTGGTGGGTCCGCCGTCGTGCCATGGAACCACATGGTCGAAGTGTCGAAGGGGCGCGTCGCAGTACGGTGTGCGGCAGGTGTCGTCGCGGATTTCGATGAATCGTCTGAGCCGCGGCGGGAAGAGCCGTGCTTTGGAGTCCATGGCTAATAGTTCGCCTCTGGCGGGTGCGGTGTAGAGCCGGCGGAGAAACACCTTGAAGTCATTCCCTGTGCCTGGGTCAGTGGGGCTGCGCCTCGCGGGTCCGGGCTCCGTGGGGCCAGACCCAGTGTGCGCGGGTTCCGTAGGACGGTCCTCACCGCGCTCGGCTTCAGCGGGTCCGCCAGCGAGCAACGTTCTGGCCCATTCTGCGGGGACGATTCCGTAGCCTTGGAGCCGTGCGGGTTCGCTGTCGCCTTGGAAAAGCGTGCGGTCCGTCATCACCAGTTGGACGTCAACGCCGGTGATGCCGCCGGGTGTGCCGGTGAGGCGTTCGACGAGGGTGTCGGCCATGAGCTGGCCCCGGGAGCGGGTGTCACCGCCGGATCGGGCCGAATCAGCCGCCCGGGTGAGCGCGGTGTAGGCGGCGACGCCTTGGGCGACGGGCAGCAGGGCGGTGAGGATGGTCATGGTGTCCGGCGCCGGGCGGAGGCTGACGTGCCGTTCGGTTGCGGCGCGGGCCGCGCGTTGGGCGACGGAGCGGGGATCCCTGCGGTAGGCGGCGGCTTTCGCGGCGGCGATGATCGCCCGATCTCCGGCGCCGTCGAAGGTTCCGGTATCGGGGGCGAGTTCTTCGTCCACCGCGCAGCGGTCTTCGGCGGACAGGCAGGCTGTTTCCTTCACGAGCAGGGTGGCCCGCCATTCGTTGAGCTGCCCGGTTTCCAGGGCGGCCATGGTGCGGGGCATCTCCGTGACGAGGGCCTTCGCAAATCCGAGGAGACGCGATCCGCGGTTGGGCGATTCGCGCCGGGCCAACGCGAGCTGCGCAGCGACACCCTGGCCCTGCTCCGATACGGGCACCCCGGCAGCCGCTTGCTCGCGGCGCTGGGCGAGATCGAACGCGACAGCGATCTTTGCCTGCAAACCCGCTATGGCGGACTTCATGTCTTCGAGCGCACGCAATTGATTGATGAGGTCCCTGCTCACCACACTGGCCTGATCGGGAGGCACGAGGCGAGCAGGAACAGCTGGCGTTGCGACTGCTGTCATCGTCTGTCTCCCCCCTTTCCGCTCCGTACCAACACCCTTTCAGCAGGCACCGACATTATTAGCCGCCCCTGTCCGTCCACCGATGACACCGGTCGCCTTGCGGTCCCCGGCACGGGTTGATGGCACGTCGAGCCCCTATTTCCCCCATCGGTCAAAATATAAATTGCGCAGAGTGCAAAGTTGCACTTAGTGTAAGTATGTGACTCCAAACAGCAGCCAGTCGACCACGCTGGAACCCGCCGAGTCCAGCAGCCCCTCGCGGCGCGAGCTCAATAAAGCGGCAACCCGCAGCTCCATCGCCACCGCAGCCCTGGACCTTCTTCGCAGCAACGGCCCCGGCAATTTCACGGTAGAGGACATCGCCGCGAGCGCAGGCGTTTCGCGGCGCACGTTCTTCAACTACTTCGCGAGTCTGGAGGCTGCCTTGGCGTCCGTGGCCGATGGTTTCATGGACCGCGCCCTTGAGCAGTTCCGCCTGCGCCCGGCGGACGAATCCATTCTGGAATCCGCCCAAGCCGCCCTGATGGCCCTGGCAGATCCCATGTCGGTAGCACCCATGGCTGAACTCTTTAGCCTGACCCAGGACAACCGTTCCCTGGCGCGTTCCGAGCTCGAAGCATGGGAACACTGCACGGGGCAGATTATCGACGCCGCCCGAGGCAGGCTTGGCCCGGACATCAGCGAGCTCTACCTGCATGCTCTTGCGGGATCGGTCATTTCGTGCGGCAAGGCGGCTATGACCGTCTGGTTCGCCGAGCGGGGCCCTGACCTTTCGCCCGAATCGCTGGCTGTTCTTCGCCAGCACCTCATCGACGCCATGGGGCTGCTGGGAGCCGGCTTCGCGCCGTCGTCGGAAGCCCCGCCGCAAGGGGCGACAGCTGCACCCGCATCAGCCCCTTCCCCCGTTCCCGCCTCCACAGATCGGTTCTGACATGGCCTCGTTCCTCTACCGTCTCGGCAAGTTCTCGTACAAGCGCCGCTGGCTGGTCATGTCACTGTGGCTGGCAGTCCTGGTGGCCGTGGGCGGTTCTGCCGCCGCGTTCCACGGCACTATGTCCAACAACTTCAGCATTCCTGGCACGGAAACGCAGAGGATGGCGGACAAGCTCAAAGAGGCCCTGCCCGATGCGTCGGGCGGCTCGGCCAGCGTGGCCTTCGACGCCGGCGAGTCCGGTTTCGACCAAGCCAAGAAGGATGCTGTCACTGCGGCGCTCGAAAAGCTCCAGGCGTTGCCCGACGTGCAGGGGACGGTGAATCCGTTCACCACCCAGGAGCAGTTGGACAAGGCCGCTGGCGACATCGCCGCCGGTGAAGCAAAGGCTGCCGCAGGCCAGACGCAGTTGGACGCAGCCCGTGCCCAACTGGCCGCCGGGGAAGCCCAGCTCGCGGGAGCGGAACAGCAGATGGCTGCCGCAGGCCTCACGCCTGCACAAATCGAGGCCCAGCTCGCGACGCAGCGCGCCGAACTCGCCGCGGGCAAAGCAAAGCTCGACGCCGGAATCAAGGAAGCTTCCGACGGCGCCAGTGCCTTGGCTTTGGGGAAACGCCAACTGGAGGCTTCTGAAGGCATACGCTTCGTGTCCAGCGACAACAAGGCCGCCATCGCCCAGGTCCAGTTCAAGACGTCCATCAATGCCGTTGATCCCGCCGTCCGCAAGGAAGTGCAGGACATTGTTCAGGGCGTCTCCTCCGCAGGGGTCACGGCATATGCCAGCAAGGAAATCACTGAGGATGTCTCACAGATCTTCGGCATCGCGGAGATCGTCGGCGTCGCAGTGGCAGCCCTCGTTCTGATCCTCATGCTTGGCACCCTCATTGCTGCAGGCCTTCCCCTTGTCATGGCCCTGATTGGCGTGGCTGTAGGCGTCGGGGGCACGTTCGCGCTGACTGGCGTGATCAACATGAGCTCCATCTCCCCGATGCTTGCCCTGATGCTTGGCCTCGCAGTCGGCATCGACTACTCCCTCTTCATCGTCAACCGCCACCGCAACCAGCTTCTGGCCGGGATGGATGGCGAGGAATCCGCAGCACTTGCGACCGGCACGTCCGGTAACGCCGTGCTGTTCGCCGGCCTCACGGTCATCATCGCTCTGGCGGCACTCGTGGTCCCGGGGCTGCCCTTCCTCGCGGTGATGGGTGTTGCCGCCGCAGCGACAGTTGCGGTCGCCGTCGTCGTCGCTTTGACCTTGACGCCCGCGATCCTGGCGTTGATCGGCCGTCGGCTGATCTCCAAGCGTGCTTGGGCCAAGGCTGCCGAGCACAATGCCGAGCCCGGCCACGAAGCGGCGGACCGTGCCCTGGAAGAGAAGCGCAGCAGCAGCGGCTGGGGCGGATTGGTCACGCGGCACCCCTGGGTTTCCCTTGTAGCAAGCGTGGTGCTGTTGGGCGCCCTGGCCCTACCGGCTTCCCAGCTTCGCCTGGCACTTCCCGACGGCGGATCCGAGCCGGTCGATTCGCAAGCCTTCAAAGCCTACGACCTCACGCGCAGCAGCTTCGGCGAAGGCGTCACCGGCCCGATCGTCGTCGTCGCCGAATTCCCGGAAGGGCTCAGCGAAACTGATGCCAAGAACAAGCAGTTCGACGTCGCGGAGCAGTTGCGCAGCGTGGAAAACGTCACAGCGGCGGTGCCTGTGGCCCTGAGCGAAGACCGCCGAACGGCAGTGTTCCAGGTAATTCCCAAGGAAGGCCCGGCCAGCGCCAGCACCGTGCAGGTGGTTTCCGACGTCCGGGCAAAGGGCACCCAAATCCGCGACGACCTGGATGTCGCCATCGGTCTCACCGGCCAGACGGCGGGCAACATTGACGTCTCCGCCAAGCTTGGGGCTGCCCTGCCGCCGTACCTGGCGATCGTCGTCGGGCTTTCGCTGATCCTGTTGCTGCTGGTGTTCCGTTCGGTTGTGGTGCCGCTGCTCGCGACCGGTGGGTTCCTACTTTCCCTCGCGGCTGCGTTCGGCGCCGTCGTGGCCGTTTACCAGTGGGGTTGGCTGGGAGCGATTTTCGACGTCGCCAACCCTGGCGCCGTGCTGAGCTTCCTGCCGATCATCCTGATCGGCGTCCTGTTTGGCCTCGCGATGGACTATCAGGTGTTCATAACGTCCGGGATGCGTGAATCGTATATGCACGGCGAAAACGCACGCCACGCTGTACGGACCGGGTTCAGCCACGCGTCAGCCGTTGTGACCGCCGCCGCGATCATCATGGTCAGTGTGTTCTCGGGCTTCATTTTCAGCCACCTCACCATGGTCCGGCCGTTGGGCTTCGCCATGGCGTTTGGTGTGCTTATCGATGCGTTCGTAGTCCGCATGACAATCGTTCCCGCTGTCATGTACCTCCTCGGCGAGAAGGCATGGTGGCTGCCCAAGTGGCTGCACCGCGTCCTGCCGGATGTGGACGTCGAAGGCGCCAAACTGAACCGAAGTGACCGCCCAAAAGCAGGCTCCGAGGAACTGGTCCACTGATCCTCTCTCACATCCTCCCGGTTCCTGACCGATCCTCTCTCACATCCTCCCGGTTCCTGACCGATCCTCTCCCACATCCTCCCGGTTCCTGACCGATCCTCTCCCACATCCTGCAGAAAGGTCCGACGTCGGTACTCAACTCTTGGGTGCCGACGTCGGAGATTTTCTGGCGTCGAGCTGAATCAGAGCACTAATAACCTCGGCCGCCGTGCGGCGAGTGAGCGTCGGCGAGGGCTCATAGGTGGGACCACACCTGACCGTGGGAGACCCAACCGGTCTTTGATCCTGCGGTGCGGCCTCCCGAGATATCGGCGATCGGGTGATCTCCAACCATCCAGCCATCAGTCAGCTCGCCGCCCAATTTCCGGGCCGCAAGTCGGAAGGTCCCAACCTCGGGCTTCTTCACGCCTACGGCCTCGGAAATCACCACGCAGTCCACGTACGGTTCAATTCCAAGGTGTTCAATTTTGAGAGTCTGCTGAGCCGTGGCGCCATTGGTGACGATGCCGATCCTCCAACCGGCCGCCCGCGCTTCGCCAAGGGCGGTGAAGTGTAGGTGATCTGAGAGCGCATCCCCCCAAAACCGACAGGACGTGAGAGCGCATCCCCCCAAAACCGACAGGATGTGAGCGAGCATCGTACTAGGCTGGGACGGTGACCCGATTGATCCTCGCCTCCCAGTCCCCTGCCCGCGCCAAGTTGCTGACGGAAGCGGGGATCCGCCACGAAGTCCTGGTCTCGGATGTAAACGAGGACGCAGTGCAGGCGCACTACGGCGTGACGGATGCTCATGACACCGCCCTGCTGCTTGCCCGGGCGAAGGCTGAAGCCGTCGCCGCGCTCCCCGAGGCCGAGGGAGCCTTGGTGATCGGTTGCGACTCGGTTTTCGAGTTCGACGGCGAATCGCACGGAAAGCCCTATACGGCAGAGGTTGCCCGCGAGCGGATGCTGCGCATGAGCGGCTCCAAGGGCGTGCTTCACACCGGACACTGGCTGGTGGACTGCCGGGAGACTGCCGTGGACGTCGATGAGGATGAGATCGCGGATGGTACGGGAGCAACAGTTGGCTCAGTATCAAGCGCTGTGGTGCACTTCGCGGAAATGTCCGAAGAGGACATCGACGCCTACATCGCTACCGGAGAACCACTGCACTGTGCAGGATCCTTCACCATCGACGGCCTCGGTGGGGCCTTTATCCGCAAGGTGGACGGTGACCCGCACGCCGTCGTCGGCCTTTCCATCTCGACCCTCCGCGACTTGCTGGTCCATGCGAACCTAGGCATCACGGAATTGTGGGACGCGAACCACCAGTAGACGCGATTTGTAGCAAACCTACAAAGGAACATCGCCTCACACACGGAATCCCCCATCAATATGGGCGGAACCCTCACAATCACGCTAGGCTCCTCAAGGACAGAAGGAGTCAACAACTTGTCAGCTAACCCGGCGCAGCCCATTTCCAGCCCTCTTACCAAGGTCTTGATTGCCAACCGCGGCGAAATCGCGGTCCGCATCATCCGAGCCGCCCGGGACGAAGGCATCGCCTCCGTAGCCGTCTATGCAGACCCGGACCGTGATGCCCTGCATGTCCGCCTTGCCGACGAAGCGTATGCCCTTGGCGGCAACACCGCAGCTGAGTCGTACCTTGTGATGGACAAGATCATCGACGTCGCCAAGCAGTCCGGCGCCGATGGAATCCACCCCGGGTACGGTTTCCTCGCCGAAAACGCAGAGTTCGCGGCCAAAGTGATCGACGCCGGCATCACCTGGATCGGCCCCTCACCCGAAGCGATCTCCGCCTTGGGCGACAAGGTCCAGGCTCGCCACATCGCCGAGAAAGTAGGCGCCCCGCTGGTCCCGGGCACAGCCGATCCCGTGGAATCCGCGGACGAGATCCTCAAGTTTGCCGAGGAATTCGGCCTGCCCGTCGCCATCAAGGCTGCTTTCGGCGGCGGCGGACGCGGCATCAAGGTTGCCCGCACCATGGAAGAGATTCCTGAGCTGTACGAATCCGCTGTCCGTGAAGCCATTGCGGCTTTCGGCCGCGGGGAGTGCTTCATCGAGCGCTTCCTCGACGCGCCGCGCCACGTCGAGACGCAGTGCCTGGCGGATGCTTACGGCAACGTGGTGGTTGTCTCCACCCGTGACTGCTCGTTGCAACGCCGCAACCAGAAACTCGTCGAAGAAGCCCCTGCCCCCTACCTGAGCGAGGAGCAGAACAAGCGGCTCTACGAATCCTCCAAGGCCATCCTGAAGGAAGCCAACTACCTCGGCGCCGGTACGTGCGAGTTCCTGGTGGGCCAGGACGGCACCATCTCCTTCCTCGAGGTCAACACCCGGCTGCAGGTGGAGCACTGCGTTTCCGAGGAAGTCACGGGCATCGACCTCGTTCGCGAGCAGTTCCGTATTGCACGTGGTGAAGCGCTTGGCTACGAAGACCCTGAGGTCCGCGGCCACTCCTTCGAATTCCGCATCACCGGTGAGGACCCGGGCCGCAACTTCATGCCTGCTCCCGGCACGGTGAGCACGCTGAAGAACCCCACGGGCCCTGGCATCCGCGTTGATTCCGGCATCGAGGAGGGCGACGTCATCAGCGGCAACTTCGACTCGATGCTGTCCAAGCTGATCGTCACGGGCGCAACCCGCGAGCAGGCCCTCCAGCGTTCCCGCCGCGCCCTTGAGGAAATGGTGGTGGAAGGCATCCCCACCGTCATCCCGTTCGACCTCGCAGTGGTCACCGATCCCGACTTCGCACCGGCAGATGGCCCTTTCAAGGTACACACCCGCTGGATCGAGACCGAGTTCGTCAACAGCATCCCCGCTTGGTCTGCCACTGGCGCCAACACGGAAACGCACGACGCCGGTGAGCGCCAGCGCGTCGTGGTCGAGGTTGGCGGCAAGCGGCTTGAGGTCGTCCTGCCGTCCGGCTTGGGTGCCAGCGCCGCCGCTGTTTCCAGTGGTTCGGGCACCAAGTCGGGCAAGTCCAAGAAGCGCTCCCGTTCGGCAGGGGCCACAGCGGCTGCTGCCGGTGGCGATGCTCTGACATCGCCGATGCAGGGCACCATCGTCAAGGTCGCAGCTGCCGATGGCGACGTCGTGGCCGAAGGCGATCTGATCGTTGTCCTGGAAGCCATGAAGATGGAGCAGCCATTGACGGCCCACAAGTCCGGCACGGTCCGTGGCCTCGCAGCCACCTCCGGTGAGACGGTCGCTGCCGGCGCTGTCATCGCTACGATCGAGGACTAACCCCCAAAGCACCTCTTAACGACGTCGGCCCCGCACCAACCAAACGGTGCGGGGCCGACGTCGTAAATTCACACAAGGTCAGGCGACGTTGTTCTCGTAGTCCATGTCCTTGGTTTCGCGGGTGAGCCAGAGCGCCACAAAAGTGACCACCGCGGCGATGGCCATGTACACGCCAACCAGCCAGGTGCTGCCGTTAGCAGCCGACCAGAGGGCGATGGCGACGAAGGATGCCGGGGCGGCTCCGATCATGGACGACAGGTTGTAGGCCACAGCAGAACCGGTGTAGCGGACGTTGGCCGGGAACAGCTCGGGCAGGATGGCTGCCATGGGGCCGAAGGTCAGGCCCATGAGGGTGAAGCCCACAATGAGGCCAACCATTGCCGCTGCCTGGCCGGGACCGAACATAGTGAACCACAGCGCACCGAACACGAAGATGCCGGCAGTGACGCCCAGCAGGAACTTGCGGCGGCCCCACTTCTCAGCCAGAGGTCCGGAAACCACGGTGAAGATACCGAAGAACACCACGCCGATGATCAGCATCCAGAGGAAGTCGGACCGGGTAATGCCCAGGCCGGGGATAAATGCGGCAACCTGGTCCGCCGTCATGGGCTTACCGGCCTTTTCAGCTGCCGCCTGGGCGCCGGCCAGGGTGGGCTTGGTGCCGTAGGACAGGGTGAACGTGGTCATGATGTAGAAGAGCACGTAGGTGGCGAACATGATGAAAGTGCCGGCCAGGACCGGGCGCCAGTGGCTCTTGAGGGTTGCGGCGAGGGGCAGCTTCTGGACTTTTTCCTGTTCGATCACCTTGGTGAAGGAGACGCTCTCCACCAGCTTCAAGCGGACGTAGAGGCCGACGATGACCAACACAGCGCTGAGGATGAACGGAACGCGCCAACCCCATGCCAGGAATTCTTCGGCACTCAGGGCCACATTCATCCAGATGAAGATCACGTTGGCAATGATGAAGCCAATCGGGGCACCCAACTGCGGGAACGTTCCGTAGATGGCACGCTTGCCCTCTGGCGCATTTTCGGTGGCCAGCAAAGCTGCGCCGGACCATTCCCCACCCAGGGCCAGGCCTTGGAAGAAGCGCAGGACAACCAGCATGATCGGGGCCAGGACCGCCCATCCCTGCATTGAAGCCGTAGGCAGGAGACCGATCAGGAACGTTGCGATTCCCATGGTCAACAACGAGGCGACCAAGGTTCCCTTGCGGCCGATCTTGTCACCAAAGTGGCCAAAGACGACGGCGCCGATGGGACGCGCGAAGAAGGCAACACCGAAGATGGCGAACGCACTGAGCAGCGCATTGATGTCTGTGGCATCGGGGAAGAACAGCTTGGGGAAGACGAGCACTGACGCGGTGGCATAGGCGTAGAAGTCGTAGAACTCGATCGTCGTGCCGATCAGGCTCGCGAAGATCACTTTCCCCCGCGAATTCACCGGCTTGGTGGACTCGCCTTCCTTGGACGTGGCAGTCGAAGACATGTAGTAGCAGCTTTCGTTCACACCGGCCGATGGCCCTGGGAGCCTGCCCGGCGAAGGATTATTCGAGAGTTCAATAATAGTTCCCGCAGTCCATTGACTGGACAACTAAGTCCACAATGCGGACCAATCGAAAAGTCTCATTCTGTGGTCCGGGCCACACTACCTCACCATTGCCTCACGCGCTGGTGACCCCGCCGATAGGGAAATGTCACAGCACGTTTACAAAGGGCGACGGTCCGCGAAACGCGTGAAACCTACCTTGGAAGAACAACGTCCCCACAAAGGAGGCACTCCGTGACTGTTGACCGCACTGCAGAAGAACTGGCCCCCACCCAGTCCACTGCTACCGCCGTTCCCACCCTTGAACACCGCCCCGGCCGCTGGATCGCCAACTGGGATGCCGAGGACAAGGGCCAGTGGGAAGCCGAAGGCCGGTCCATCGCCAAGCGAAACCTGTACTGGTCGATCTTCGCCGAATTCCTCGGATTTGTCGTATGGCAGCTCTGGTCGATCGTTGTCGTCCAGCTCCCCGCAGCAGGTTTCAAGTTCGATACCAACCAGATCTTCTGGCTCATCTCCATCCCCAGCCTTGTAGGCGCCACGCTCCGCATCCCCTACACCTTCATGGTGCCGAAGTTCGGTGGCCGCAACTGGACCATCGTTTCGGCACTGCTCCTTCTGATTCCCGCCAGCGGCCTGGCGATCTGTGTTTCCAACCCGGAGACGCCTTTCGGTGTCATGCTCCTGGTGGCAGCCCTGGCCGGCTTCGGTGGAGGCAACTTCGCCAGCTCGATGGCCAACATCACCTTCTTCTACCCGGCCCGCGAAAAGGGCTGGGCACTGGGGCTGAACGCCGCGGGCGGAAACCTCGGTGCCGCCGTCGCGCAGCTTGTGGTTCCCATCGCCATCACCCTGCTTGCAGCTGGAACCGTCAACCTGCCCATGGCCGGCATCATCTGGATCCCGCTGATCCTGATCGCCGCTTTCGGTGCCTGGAAGTACATGAACAACCTCACCAGCGCCAAGGGTGATGTGGCCGGATCCGTCGCGGCCCTCAAAGAACCCCACCTGTGGATCATGGCATTCCTTTACATCGGTACGTTCGGTTCGTTCATCGGCTTCGCCGGCGTCTTCCCGAAGCTGATCAAGGACTACTTCCCCGATTTCTCCTCCATCCACGTCGGTGCAGTGGCCTTGTCCCTGGCATTCCTCGGCCCGCTGGTCGGTTCCCTGGCCCGTCCCTACGGCGGACGCATGGCAGACCGCATGGGCGGTGCCCGGATGACCATTACGTCGTTCGCTTCGATGGCCGTCATCACGTTGACCATGATCTGGACCCTCCCGCTGAAGAACTTCTGGCTCTTCCTGAGCCTGTTCCTGCTGCTCTTCGTAGCCAGCGGCTTCGGTAACGGTGCAACCTACCGCATGATCCCGGTCATCTTCGCGACCTCCAGCCGCGCAGCCCGAGCAGGTGCCCCGAGCACCACCACGGCACGGTTGGCATCCTCCTCACTGGGCCTGATCTCGGCGATCGGTGCCTACGGCGGATTCGTGATCCCCCAGGTACTGAACGCATCGAACACGGCAAGCGGCTCCTACACCCCGGCGTTCTACGGATTCGTTGGAGCCTACGTCCTGATGCTCACCGTCTGCTGGGTCTGCTACATCCGCCCCGCCCAGAAGCGCAACACGATCGGACACATCTAGATGCCCAACGGCGCCGATACCCACTGCCCGTACTGCGCGCTCCAGTGCGCCATGACGCTGACCCCGGCTGCACAGCCGGGGTCGGCGCCCGCGCCTGCCGCAGAACCGGCCAGCCCCGCTTTGCCCCTGGAAGCTGCCGTACCCCTTGAAGTTTCCGGGCGCGACTTTCCCACAAACCGGGGCGGGCTGTGCCGCAAAGGCTGGACATCGGCGTCGTTGTTGCGTCACAACGGCCGGGTCACCGAACCGATGCTCAAAGGATCCGACGGCGTCCACCAGCCGATCTCCTGGGACCAGGCGCTCCTGCTGATCACCGCTGCCGTGAAGGACACACAGAAACAGTACGGAAACGACGCCGTCGGAGTTTTCGGTGGTGGCGGCCTCACCAACGAGAAGGCGTACATGCTGGGCAAGTTCGCCCGGCTGGCACTGCGCACCTCACGCATCGATTACAACGGCCGGTTCTGCATGTCTTCGGCTGCCGCCGCCGGCAACCGCGCCTTCGGCGTCGACCGCGGCCTCCCCTTCCCCGTCACGGACCTGGACTCCGCGTCCGTGATCCTCATGCTCGGCTCCAACGTCGCCGAGACCATGCCTCCGTTTGTCCAGCACCTCCAGGGCGCGCGCGACGCCGGCGGGCTGATCGTGGTGGACCCCCGCCGTTCGGCTACTGCAGCCTTCACGGGCGACGGCGGCGGTATCCACCTCCAGCCGACGCCCGGCACAGATTTGGCCCTCCTGTTGGGCATCAGCCACGTTGTTGTCCACGAAGGCCTGGCAGACACCGGCTTTATCGAGGCAAACACCAAGGGCTATGCTTCCGTCGTCCGCAGCCTCAACGCCTTCTGGCCCGAGCGCGTCCAGTCCATCACCGGCGTTCCGGCCACCCTCATCCGCGAAACCGCCCGCCGGCTGGCACAGGGCGCCCGCAATGGCGGCAGCTACATCCTCAGCGGCCGTGGCGTGGAACAGCACGTGGATGGTACGGACACAGCCACCGCGGCCATCAACCTCAGCCTCCTCCTGGGCTTGCCCGGCTCGGCGCGCAGCGGCTACGGCACACTCACGGGCCAGGGCAACGGCCAGGGCGGCCGCGAACACGGCCAGAAGGCCGATCAGCTCCCGGGCTACCGCAAGATCACCGATCCCGCCGCGCGCGCCCACGTCGCCAAGGTTTGGGGCGTCGACGAGTCGCTGATCCCCGGAGCCGGCCTGCCCGCCGTCGAACTCCTCAAGTCCCTGGGAAAGCCCGACGGCGTCCGTTGCCTCTTCGTGCACGGCGCCAACGTGGTGGTTTCGGCGCCGGACACGAACGCGGTTACACAGGGACTGCGCAGCCTTGATTTCCTGGTGGTTTGCGACTTCTTCATGTCCGAGACCGCGGCAGAGGCGGATCTGGTCCTGCCCGTGACGCAGTGGGCGGAGGAAGAAGGGACGCTGACCAACCTCGAGGGCCGCGTCATCCGCCGCCGCCGGGCACTCACCCCTCCCCCGGGTGTTCGCAACGAACTGTGGCTCATGGCCCGGCTCGCCGAGATGCTGGAAGCACCCTCCACGTTCAGTGATGACCCCGAGACAGTGTTCGAAGAGCTCAGGCTTGCCTCTGCCGGCGGCCTGGCTGACTACTCGGGCATCGACTACGCCATGCTGGACCGCGGCGAGGCAGCCTACTGGCCCTACCCGGTGGGCAGCACCGGGACGCCGCGACTCTTTGCCGACGGATTTGCCCATGCCGATGGCCGGGCCGTGATGGTCCCGGTGACGCCCTCCAAGCGGGCCGTTCGTTCGTTCGCGGACGATTCGCTGGCGCTGGCAACCGGCAGGCTTCTGGAGCACTACCAGTCCGGCGCCCAGACGCGCCGCGTGAGCGAGCTGCTGGCTTCCCAGCCGCAGGCCAAGCTCCTGATCCACCCTGGCACGGCAGCGGCACGTGGCATTGCCGACGGCGATTACGCAACCGTGACCAACCAGCGCGGCGAGGTCCTCTGCCGGGCGGAACTGAGCAATTCGGTCCGCCCGGACACCGTCTTCCTGCCGTTCCATTTCCCGGGCCAGGAAAACGCCAACCGTCTCACTGAGGCGGTCACCGATCCCATTTCCGGCATGCCGGAATTCAAGACCAGCCGGGTATGGGTCCGGCGGGCAGCCTCCACGGAGGTTTCAGCGGCCCCGGCCGCTGTCCCTGCCGGCACGGGGCTGCCCTTGCACGCCAAGGAGGCATCATGAGCGAGCGCATTGTTGTTGTTGGATTCGGCCCGGTTGCTGCACGGCTGGTGGATGAGCTGCTTCCTGCCGTCCGGAGCGGGCTCGTACAGATGCTCGTTGTCGGACAGGAAGCTGAGGCCGCTTACAACCGCGTGATGGTTGCCGAACTCGGCGTCGGGCGGACCACTCCTGAAGCTTTGGCCATGGCTGACGCCGCTGAACTGGAGGCCGACGGCGTTGACGTCCGGTTGGGTGTCAAGGTCAAGAGGATCGACCGCGCACGCCAACACGTGGTTCTCTCCGATGGCACCAATGAACACTACGACCGCTTGGTATTTGCCACCGGCTCCCGCCCGGTCATTCCCAACCTCACCGGGTTGAACCCGGATCCCAATGGCCCGGTGCTACCGGCAGGCGTCACTGCCCTGCGCGATCTTCACGATGCAGCAGTGCTCCGTGAAGCCGTAGCTGGCGGCAAGCGCGTGGTGGTCCTGGGCGGTGGCGTGCTTGGCTTGGAAACTGCCCTCGCCGCCGCGGAGGAAGGCGCCCAGGCAACGGTGGTCCACAACGGACCCTTCCCTTTGGGCAGGAGCATTGACCGTGGCAGCGGATCGGTCCTCACCAGCAGCCTCCGTTCCGGCGGCGTACGGATGGCCGGCAACGCGAGGTCCACAGGTGTGGAAACCGCTGGACCCGGAGGAAGTTTCTCCGCTCTGCTGCTGGAAGACGGCTCTGCGATCGACGGCGACCTGCTGGTCCTCTCCTGCGGCGTCCGCCCCCGGATCGAGCTGGCTGAAGGCTGTGGCCTCCCCACCGGCGCTGGGATCCTGGTGGACCACCATCTCCGGACCTACCACGAGCCCCACATGTTCGCGATCGGCGACTGTGCCGAGGTGCGTTGCCCTGACGCTGCCTGCCTCGATTGCCGGACAGCCACTGGCCCCTCCGGATTGGTAGGCCCCGGGTGGCGACAGGCCGAATGGCTGGCTGAATATTTGGTGGTCCTGGCACGGGACGGCCAGGAAGCCGCGGATGCGCTTGAAGCCCTGCCCACAGAAAAGCCGGGCGTTGTAGTCCTGAAAGCACGGGGCATCAACCTGGCCGTTGCCGGCGATAACCAAGCCGATCCGTGGGACGAAGAGCTGCTTGAGGCCGGGGCCGCTTCTGGTCGGGCGCGCCGACAGATCTCCCAGTGGGCCGATCCTGAGCACGGCCGCTACGTCAAGATGACAACCCGCGGCGGTGTGCTGGAGGGCCTGGTAGCCGTGGGCATGCCCCGTACCGCTGCAGAGCTCGTAGTCCTTTTCGAACGGGCCTCCGAACTTCCCGCAGACCGCTCACTCTTGCTCCGCTTGGACGGCCCGGACCAGTTGGATTCCGGCGCTACCAGCAACGATCCCCAGCGCACCGTGTGCCGGTGTGCTGGCGTCAACGCGGCAAGCATTGAGGATTCCGTGCTGGAAGGCTGCAGCACTGTTGGGGAGGTCTCCAAGGCCACCCGCGCAGGCACAGGGTGCGGCGGATGCCACGAGGACATCAAGGGGCTCATCGAAAAACATTTCCAAGCGGCTGCCGCCTGAGGCCGCGTGAGCACCCAATTCGCGGGACAGCTGCGAACCCACTGAAATGCTGCGAAATCGTCCGGTCCTGATCGGCGGTCTCGCAGCTTTCCGGCGAACTCGCTGGTTTAGAATTCCCGAGTGAAGGTATCCGAACCCGCGACCGGCGTCCATTTTGTTGAGGGGCCCGCGTCCAACTGGGTCATTGTCCGGGATGGCACGGGCTTCCTACTGATCGACGGCGGATACCCCGCCGACCGTGACCTGGTCCTCGGATCGGTCAAGGGGCTCGGTCTGGATCCCGCCGATGCCAAAGCCATGCTCATCACCCATGGCCACGTGGACCACACGGGCTCCGCGGCGTATTTCTCGCGAACGTTTGGCACGCCCATCCTCTGTGCTCCGGAGGAATTGGCACACGTTCAGGGCAAGGAAAAGCATCAGGTCACGTTCGGCCAGGTCATTGTCCGGGCTTGGCGTCCCCGCGTTTTCCGCTGGCTGCTCCACGTCATCAAAGCGAAAGCGCTCCAAGCCGAGCCTGCAACGGGTGCCGAGGCATGGGACGAGGACAGGCTCCGGAGCCTGCCCGGCCAGCCGGAAGCTATCCTCTTGCCCGGGCATACCCCAGGCAACGCTGCTTTACTGCTCCCCGGGGCGCAGGCCATCGCCGTAGGCGACTCGTTCGTCAGCGGCCATCCGATCAGCACAAAGTCCGGGCCCCAGATGCTGCACCGGATGTACCACTCGGATCCGGAGACCGCCCTCGCAGCGGCACGCTCACTGAACACCGTCCAAGCCAACGTGATCCTGCCGGGTCACGGTGCCGTGTTGCTCATGCCCTTGCCCGAAGCCATCGCGGCGCTCCAAACGTAGGAAGCGCCGCAGGAGCAAGAACTACATGTGCACGTGCAAGCGCCGCGCTGCCTCCGAGATGGACCCGGTCAGTGACGGGTACACCGTGAAAGCACTCGCGACGTCGTCAACGTGCAGCTTCTGCGTCACCGCCACGGAGATCGGGAAGATGAGCTCGGAAGCGTTGGGGCCAACCACCACGCCACCGATCACAGTGCCGGAGCCCTTGCGGGCGATGATCTTGACGAAGCCATCCTTGGTGTTACGCATCTTGGCGCGGGCGTTGCTGAGCAGCGAGAGCATCACGACGTCGCCTTGGTACTTCCCGGAGGCCAGGTCTGCCTCGGACACGCCCACGGACGCGATTTCCGGGGAGGTGAAGATGTTGGACGCCACCTGGTTGAGCTTGAGCGGCTTCACGCCGTCGCCCATGAAGTGTGCAATCGCGATGCGGCCCTGCATGGCAGCTACGGATGCGAGAGCGAAGACACCCGTGCAGTCGCCGGCTGCGTAAATGTTGGGAGCAGTGGTGCGGGAAACACCGTCCACTTTGATGTGTCCGGACTCCGTCAGCGTCACGCCGGCTTCCTCAAGCCCAATTCCTGCGGTGTTGGGGATGGAACCAACACATACCAGGCAGTGCGAGCCCGTGACTACCGATCCATCACCCAGGGTGACCTTCACGCCGTCGTCGGTCCGCTCAACTGCGTTTGCGCGGGACCGGGACAAGACCCGAACGCCGCGGCGCTCGAACACGCCTTCCAGCAACTTGGCAGCGTCCGTGTCCTCGCCGGGCAGGACCTGGTCACGGCTGGAAATCAGGGTGACCTTGGAGCCGAGGCCGTTGTACGCGGAGGCGAACTCGGCGCCGGTGACACCGGAGCCCACCACGATCAGTTCCTCGGGCAATTCGTCGAGGTTGTAGATCTGGGCCCAGTTGAGGATGCGTTCGCCGTCGGGCTTGGCTGTAGGCAGCTCGCGCGGGTGTGCGCCCACCGCGAGGAGGATGGCATCTGCGTCGATGGTCCGGACGCCTTCAAGGGTCAGGACCTCGATGGTGTTGTTGTCCAGCAGCTTGCCGGAACCGATCACGATCTCCACGCCGAGGCGCTCCAAGCCCGCACGGATGTCGTGGGACTGTCCACGGGCGAGATCCAGGACGCGATCGTTGATGTGCTTGAGGTCAGCGCGCGGTTTGGACCCTCCACCGTCGCCGTCGAACTTGACGCCCAACTCGTCCGCCTCACCTACGCGGGTCATGAGGTCGGCGGTGGCAATCAGGGTTTTGGAAGGCACGACGTCGGTCAGCACGGCGGAGCCGCCAAGGCCCGCCCGCTCGATGATGGTGACTTTTGCGCCGAGGGAAGCGGCCACCATGGCGGCTTCATATCCTCCGGGACCACCTCCCAGAATCGCGATACGGGGGGAACTGAAGTCAACTTGGGTGGTCACAATTCTCAATTCTCGCTCATTGCACGGCAGGCTGCCAGTCAGCCAAGCCTCACCCGCCGGCGTCGAACCGGTCCCTACCAAATTGCTGCACACGCAGGGTAGCTTGTACCAGTGAGTAACACTGAGCTGATGAACACAGACCCCTTCGAGGCTGCCCGGGCAGCCGCGGACTTCATTGCCGCCGAAACTGGCGTTGAGTCCCACGACGTAGCCTTGGTGCTCGGTTCCGGATGGGCCGAGGCTGCCGATCTCATTGGCGAAACCACCGCCACCCTGAATGCCTCGGAAGTTCCTGGTTTCCATCAACCCTCCGTTGTGGGCCATGTTGGAACCATCCGTTCGGTCCTGACCAAGGAAGGCAAGCGCGCTTTGGTCCTCGGAGCCAGGACGCACTACTACGAAGGCAAGGGTGTCCGGTCTGTAGTCCATGGCGTGCGCACTGCCGCAGCCGCGGGCTGCAAGACGCTGGTCCTCACCAATGGCTGCGGTGGCCTCAACGAGGACTGGACTCCCGGCACGCCTGTACTCATCAGCGACCACATCAATCTGACCGCCACGTCCCCGCTTGAGGGCGCCACTTTCGTGGACCTCACGGACCTCTACTCTTCACGCGTCCGGCAGCTGGCCCGCGAGGTGGATCCCTCCCTGCAGGAGGGCGTCTACGCCCAGTTCAGTGGTCCTCACTACGAGACGCCTGCCGAGGTCCAGTACGCCAAGCGCATCGGCGCGGACCTCGTGGGAATGTCCACGGCTTTGGAAGCCATCGCCGGACGCCATGCAGGCATGGAGGTCTTCGGCATCTCGCTGGTCACCAACCTTGCCGCGGGCATCAGCCCGGTTCCGCTAAGCCACGCCGAGGTCCTCGAAGCCGGCCAAGCGGCTGGCAAACGTATTTCGACGTTGCTTGCGGAGATCATCGCGAAGCTCTAAAGGCTTGTTAGCCCTTTACCGGCCCTTGGGTGGGAATCGTTGGACCAACGCTGACCACTACCCCGTTGCTGGACACGCCGTCCACTGTGGCTGTGATGGTTGCCTGGCCTTGCACGGGGCCTCCCCGTACCAAGCCATTGCTGACGGAGGCGATGATCGGGCGGCTTGACGCCCAGGTAATGACGGGCTTCCCGGATTTGCCGTCGCTGTACGTGACTGTGGCGGTCAGTTGGACGGTGGCGCCCGGTTCGACTGCGTGCGGGCCAGCAGGACCCACGACGACGGCAATCACCGCATGCTCCACCGTCACCTTCGATTGAGCTTTCCATTCCTTCCCATCAGCGTCCACGTGCTTGGCTTCGATCAGCACTTGCCCCAGGCCCCGCGCGGTCAGGAGCCCGGAGGCCGAGACTGTTGCGACCTTCGGGTTGCTGGTGGACCAGGTCACGTTGGATTCGGGTTTGGTGGACCCATCCGTGTACGAGGCAATTGCAGCCAATTGGTGGGACTGCCCTTGCTTGATGGTCAGTTCGGCGGGCTCGATGGCCAAACCGGAGAGCTTTGCCGGTGGTGGCGTGGTGACAGTGATGCGCGCAGTGGCCTGGAACCCGTCCTGGGAGGCCGAGATGGTGGCTGTGCCCGGCGCTACAGCAGTGACCAGGCCATCACCGTCCACGCTCGCTATGTCAGGATTGCGGGACTCCCAAACAGCAGTGACGTTTAGCTTCCCGAGTGAACCATCGCTGTATGTTCCCTCGGCGACGAGCGGCACTTTGCCTCCAGGGCTGGCCTCGGCATCGCCTGGAGTGATGCGCAGGGCCGTCAGCGAGGCCGTTCCCGGCGTGGTGACCTTGAGCTCGAAGCGTCCGGAGACGCCGTCGACCGTTGCTGTCAGGCCGGCGACGCCGGGCGCGACCGCCGTCGCCTGGCCATCAGCGGTGATTCCGGCCACAGCAAGGTTGTCCGAGGCCCACTCGACGCCGTCCTGCAGCGGACTCCGTGAGCCGTCGCTGTAGGTTGCTTCGGCCGACAGCTGAAGGACGGCCTCGGGGAGGAGCGAGCTGGTGGGTGCGCTCACAGCGATGGACTCCAGCACTACGGGTGGCCTGTCAAGGAGCATGCGGACCGCCACCAACCCGGCTGTCACGAGCACCGCGGCAGCGATCACCACCACCCAGGTCCGGACCAGCCTTCGCCGAACAGTGGACATTCCTTCATTCAGGGCACGCTCCAGGTCGGCGGGATGGGTCCTGGCATGGAGCGCGGCCTCCGACAACAACCGCTCCCGCACGGCGTCCCTCACGGCCGGCCTTCTTCCAACGCCAGGCGGTTGGTTTTCTCTTCGGCGGCCGCCAATGATTTGCCCACTTCCAGGGCCGGACGATCAGTCATCCCGGCAATCTCGCCAACGGTCAGATTTGCGAAGACATGAAGTACGACGGCGACCCTCTCGTCGTACGGCAACCGCGCCAGCGGACTCTGGCTGGCCTTTCGCTTCTTCTTCTGGCCATCACGGCTCTGGAGCCAGTGTTCGTGTTTCTTCAGGAGTTCGACGAAGACGCACAGTGTGTAGACACGCAACTGGGGCGTCACCGGCCCCTTCCAGGCGTTGGTGCACTGGGACCACGCCGCCTCCAGCAGGCGGCGAGCAGTTTCCGGGTTGTCGCAGAGCAAGTGGGCACAATACTCCATGTCCCCCCTTTGCCGTTCGAAGACACTGCGAAGTTCGTCTTCGCGGTCTTTGAGGGCGGGCGCGAGTTTGATGCTGGGCGATGCACCGAGTTCGATTTCCCTGATCGCAGGCATGAGGACGGCAACGGCCAAGGTCAACAGGCCTGCGCCAATGGGGAGGGCGGACAAAAGATCCGGAACCAGCCAGCCCGCCACGATCGCTGCCAAGGCGAGGATCGCGAGGACCAGCCGCACGGGAGTCAGGGAGGACCGCCAACGCCGCTTTGGTAACTCACACATGCTGCACCAGCTCACAACAGGCGGGATCCGGTAAACCCTGGTGGCTCCGGAGTCGCTACCACATTTTACGTCCATCGATTGGACATTTGAAGGCTCGGTCAGCGGCCTTCACTACCCGCCAGTAGGCCTCATCGCCCCCTGGCGCTTGAACCATTTCAAAAGTAAACACACAGCAAATTCTCAGAATAAATCTGCTTTTTCACGAAACATTTGATTCTGCTTCGAACTCGTGGCACGCGCGCGCATTGGGAATGTAAGCGCTTGCATACACATGTCTGACAACCCGTTTTGGCATCCGAAACGCGCTTTGATTTGTCCCGCGAAGCCCGTCTAGCGTGGGAGTCGTTCCGGTAAGTCGACGTGCCGGAGCCACCGCAGCGAGAACCCCACAAGGGACCGCTGCACCTCGAAACGATGGCGTCCTTCGAAGACGCCTTCAAGCGGATCGAGCGGACGCCGTAGTAGCGAGCCCCTTAACGGGGATCAGGGCATGCGCCCCACTCCACGAAGTCCAACACTCCGCGAGAAGAGCAAGCATGAACACGCACTCAACCCTTCAACGGCCGCGCCGCCGGCTGCGACAGGCAGCCGCCCTCGCAGCCGCAGCCAGCGTGGCCGGCAGCATCCTGCTGGTGACGCCGGCTGCGCAGGCCAACCTGCCGGCCGACCCGCCGTCGAGCACCATGCCGGCACCCACGCCCGGCTTCCCACTGCCCAGCGTCCACACGCAGGAGGCCTACGACCCAGCGGCCGACTTCACGTCCAAGTGGACCCGGGCAGACGCCAAGCAGATCATGGCACAGAGCAACACCAACGTTGCTCCCGGCCAGAACTCCATGAGCCCCGACGTCACCATGCCGGAAATTCCCAAGGACTTCCCCGCCATGAACGACGACGTCTGGGTGTGGGACACGTGGTCCCTGACAGACGAGAACGCGAACCAGATCAGCTACAAGGGCTGGGACGTCATCTTCTCCCTGGTTGCGGACCGCCACGCCGGCTACGGCTTCGACCAGCGCCACTGGAACGCCCGGATCGGGTACTTCTTCCGCAAGACCAACGCTGATCCGGCCAAGGACAAGTGGAACTACGGCGGACACCTGTTCCTGGACAACACGTCCATCGGCAACACGGAATGGTCCGGCTCCACGCGCCTCATGCAGGGCAACAAGATCAACGTCTTCTACACGGCCACCACGTTCTACGACGTCGCTGAGCGCAACGCAGGCGGCGGCGGCATCGCTCCGGACGCTGTCATTGCCAAGGCACTGGGCAACATCCACGCCAACCAGGACGGCGTGACCTTCGACGGCTTCCAGCACACCAAGCTGCTGGAACCGGACGGAAAGATGTACCAGAACAAGGCCCAGAACCCGGGCTTCGCTTTCCGTGACCCGTACACCTTCGCGGACCCGGCGCACCCGGGCAAGACCTTCATGGTCTTCGAGGGCAACACCGGTGGCACGCGCGGCGACTACAAGTGCAAGCAGGAAGACCTCGGCTACCGTCCGGGCGATCCTCACGCCGAGACCGTGAACCAGGTCAACACCACCACGGGCGCCTGGTACCAGACCGCAAATGTTGGACTGGCAGTGGCCGACAACAAGGACCTCACCAAGTGGAGCTTCCTGCCCCCGATCCTGTCCGCCAACTGCGTCAACGACCAGACTGAGCGTCCGCAGATCTACATCCAGAACGAAAACGGCAAGAACAAGTACTACCTGTTCACCATCAGCCACCAGTTCACCTACGCGGATGGCATGCGCGGCCCCGACGGCGTCTACGGCTTTGTGGGCAACGGCGTTCGCTCCGACTTCCAGCCGGTGAACAACAGCGGCCTGGCCCTGGGCTCCCCCACGGACCTGAACATGCCGGCCAACGCGCCGGAGGGTCCGGACCCGCGCCAGAACGGTCGTCAGTTCCAGGCTTACTCGCACTACGTACAGCCTGGCGGCCTCGTCCAATCGTTCATCGACAACGTGGACGGCGTCCGCGGCGGCTCCCTGTCCCCCACCGTGAAGATGAACTTCCAGGGTGGCGTGACGCAGGTTGACCGCAGCTTCGGCAAGAACGGCCTCGGCCCGTTCGGCTACCTGCCCACCAACCTCCGCGTGGGCGGCGAAGGCCTCTACAAGTAGGCCGCAACACCCCCGGCCATAAGGCCACGGCAGGGGTGCGGGCTCCACAAGGGCCTGCACCCCCGCCACTCCCCAACCCCAGGATCTCTCCCCATGACTTACCCCAATCCCCGCCTTTCCCGCCGTCACCTGCTTGCGGCGAGCGCCGCCGTCGTCGTCGCCTTTTCCGCCGCCGCTTGCACTGCTCCAGCAACGGAAAGCCCGACGTCGGCCCCCACCCCGGGCGGGCACCGGCCATCCGCTTCGGATCCGTGGCGGCCCGCTGCCCACCTGACTGCTGAAAAGAACTGGCTCAACGATCCCAACGGCCTCGTTTACCACGATGGGACCTACCACGCCTTCTACCAGTACAACCCTCGCGGGAACTCGTGGGGCAACATGTCCTGGGGCCACTCCACCAGCACGGACCTGGTGCACTGGGAACAGCAGCCTGTTGCCATGGAGGCGAGCCCGCAGGAGGAAATCTTCTCCGGTTCGATCGTGATGGATAAGAACAACGCGTCCGGGCTGGGGTCCGCGCAGAACCCGCCCATGGTGGCCCTCTACACCAGTGCATATGGAAAGAACGGCGCCCTCCCCCAAGGTGCCCAGGCGCAGTCCGTGGCCTTCAGCCTGGACAAGGGAACCACCTGGCAGAAGTACAAGGGCAACCCTGTCCTGAACCTGGCGCCCACCAACAACAACTTCCGCGACCCCAAGATCACCTGGTACGAGCCCGGACGATACTGGGTGATGACTACCGTCGTAGCGGACGCCCAGGTTGTGAAGATGTTCAAATCCACAGACCTTCTCCATTGGGACTACCTCAGTGATTTCTCGGGGGTCGGCGCCCAGGGCGGGCTCTGGGAAGTACCCGAACTCATCCAGATGGATGTACAGGACTCAACGGCGAAGAAGTGGGTCATGCTGCTGAGCATCAACCCAGGTGGCATCGCCGGAGGCTCAGGCATGCAGTACTTCGTGGGCGAATTCGACGGCACGCGCTTCACGGCCGAAAACGCGGCGGCACCCAGTGCTCCACTCACGGAGTCCCAGTGGCTGGACCATGGCGCCGACTATTACGCCGCCAACTCCATCTCGGGCGCACCAGGCGGCAAGCCCATGCTCCTTGGATGGATGGGCAATTGGGACTACGCCCAACACGTTCCCACCACGCCGTGGCGCGGGTCCATGGCCATCCCCCGCGAACTCACGTTGGTCCGGGGCCAGAAGCGGCTTGAGTTGCGATCAGCCATTGCCGGCGTGGCGAGGGAAGCACTCGAACACGCAGGTGAGGTGAAGAGCAAAAACCTCACCGTCGGCCCTGATCCGCGGGATCACAACAGCGATCTTGGCGCCGATTTTGCCACCCGTACGCAGCTTATTGAGCTCGAAATGGACCTTACCGCGGCGCGGGAAGCAGGAATTCTTCTTCGTCGATCAGCCGACGGCAGCGCTAGCCTGCGCATTTCCTATAACAAGGAAAAGCGCACCGTAAGGGTGGACCGTTCCAAGGCAGGGACCAGCAATTTCTCCGAGAAATTCAGCCCTTATCACGAGGTTGCGCTGCCCTCCTCCGGCAGCGATAGCAAGGTCCGCCTGCACATCCTCCTGGATTCCTCGTCCGTGGAGGTCTTCGCCCAGGATGGGGCGGCAGTTATTTCGGACATCTTCTTCCCCGATTGGGACAACACGGGATCTTCGGTGTTCAGCATGGACGGGGACACGGACTTCACCGTCCGCTCCCACTCCCTTTAAGGCAACGAGGGGTCAGATACGGCTCATTGCGACCAGATTTATTGGCCAGATCTGACCCCGCGTTGCCTTTGACGTGGGCAATGAGGATAGTTTTGTCCCTATGACATCAAGCGATGCCGACTTTAACCAGCTGATCACCGACGCCCGCGATTGGGCTTCCCACGACCCCGACCCGGCGACGTCGGCTGCCCTTCTTGAGCTCACCGACCTCGCCAGCAGCGGTGATGCGGGAGCAGTCCAGGAACTGGGCGACAGCTTCAACGGCACCCTGCAGTTTGGCACCGCCGGCCTTCGTGCGGCTCTCGGCCCCGGCCCCAACCGGATGAACAGGGTGGTGGTGCGGCGGGCAGCGGCGGGCTTGGCGGACTTCCTGAATGAAACCGTGGCCGCAGTTGCGCCGGGTACCCGGCCACGCGCCGTCGTGGGCTTTGACGCCAGGTACAACTCGGACATTTTCGCGGAAGAGACGGCCGCCATCTTCACCGCCGCCGGGATCGAAACCTTCCTGATGCCCGCCGCACTCCCGACGCCGTTGCTCGCCTATGCGGTCAGGGCGCTGGATTGCGATGGCGGCGTCATGGTCACTGCCAGCCATAATCCGCCGCAGGACAACGGCTACAAGGTTTATCTTGGGCGGCACGCCGTGAACGAGAGTGGCAGGGGTTCGCAGATCGTGGCCCCGTACGATGCGCAGATTGCGGCGAAGATCGAGTCCGTGGGCGCGTTGGAGTCGATCACGCTTGCAGAAGACGGCTGGACTGTACTGCCCACCTCCATCGCCACTGACTACCAAGCCGCCATGGCAGGCCTGGTGGATGCAGAGCACTTCCCCGCCCGGGACCTGAAGATCGTCCTGACACCCATGCACGGCGTGGGCGGTGAGACTGCGGTGGCTGTCCTGAACGCAGCCGGTTTCGCGGACGTCACGCTTGTGGCGGAACAGGCCGAGCCGGACCCGGATTTCCCCACGGTCGCGTTCCCCAACCCGGAAGAGCCCGGCGCACTGGACCTGGCGTTGGAGGCTGCCGGCAGCTTGGGCGCGGACATTGTTTTGGCGAACGACCCCGACGCCGATCGGGCGGCCGTCGCTGCTTTGGACCCCGCTACGGGGGCGTGGCGGATGCTGCGTGGCGACGAAGTGGGTGCGCTGCTGGGCGCTCATATCGTTGCCCGCATGGCCGCAGGCGCAGGCGAAGAACCCAGGGCAGGCGTCTTCGCCAACTCGATCGTTTCCTCCCGGCTGTTGTCCCGGATCGCGGCTACTGCGGGGTATGCCCACGAGGAAACTCTCACGGGCTTCAAGTGGATTTCGCGGGTACGGGGCCTCACCTACGGGTACGAGGAAGCCTTGGGTTATTGCGTGGCGCCGGACCTGGTCCGGGACAAGGACGGCATCTCAGCGGCAGTGCTGATCGCGGAATTGGCGGCAACCGCAAAGGCCGGGGGCAAGACGATCTTCGACACCCTGGATGAGCTCTACCTGGTGCACGGGCTTCATGCGAGTGACCAGTTGAGCATCCGGGTGGCTGATCTGGGGCTCCTGGATGCCATGATGAACCGCTTGCGGGTCAACCCGCCTGAAGCGTTTGGAGGGTCCGCCGTCGAGGTTTTCACTGACCTCGCCGAGGGCAGCGAAGCGTTGCCGCCTACGGACGGGCTTTTGTATCTCACACGGGACCAGAGCCGCGTGATCATCCGGCCCAGCGGCACGGAACCAAAGCTCAAATGCTACCTGGAGGTCATCCAGGCCGTGGAGTCCGCGGCGGAGCTTCCCGCTGCACGCCAAGCAGCGCGGACATCCCTGGACGAAGTCCTTGGGGATGTCCGCGAGGCATTGGGCTTATAGAGGCAGGCTCTTAGAGTTCAACCTCGATGAAGCCATCCACAAGGCGGGTGGCAAAGGTTGCGAGCTTGAGGTCAGGGTCGGTGAAGCACTCACCGGTTTCGAGGTCGTAGACCTCTTTGTGCAGCGGCGACGCGATGGTCGGCCGGCTTCCGCGGGATCCGATGATGCCGCGGGCCATGACGTTGGCCAATGTCGCCGGGTCCTGCTGTGCGACTGCGAAGACTTCGCCGGGTGCGATGCGGAACAGCGCTACCTGCCGGCCATCGATGAGTGCCGCTTCGCCCCAGGCCACTTCGAGTTCGTCCACCGGGCACACACGGTGCCATTCGCCAACGGCGGCAGTAGTCAGTTCGTCGGCACGGTCCAGAATTACGGTCATTTCAGCCCCTCTCACTGTGTCCGGGCGCTGGCAATTTCCACCTGCACTCCCCCGGACCGGGCCACGCTTGCGGCCACTCTTCAAAGCTAGGGCGCGGGTGTTTCATCGGGGGTCCGCATTTGTGTCCGGTGCGTAAAAGAGACCTCACACACGGCGAAATGCGTTCGTGATGCAGAAGTTAAGATCACGAAACAAAAGGGAAACTGAAGCGAAACTGCCCGTCCGTAGGCTGAAAGCACAAGTTGCGGAGATCCGTCTGCAACATCTGCGAAAGGCCCACCAGTGACCGGACACACTTCAAGTACAGAGAACCCGCGCCGCATCGTTGTCGTCGGAGGCGGCCCTGCGGCCCACCGTTTCGCCGACGCCATGTACAACCGCGGTCTTGAAGGCTGGCAGGTTACGGTGCTGACCGAAGAGGCGCACCTTCCCTACGACCGCGTTGCGTTGAGCAAGGCCCTGACGGAAACCGACGTAGACCTCACCCTGGGCGATGCTGCCATGTGGGAGCACGAGGCTCTGACGCTGAAGACCGGCGAGCGCGCAGTCAAGATCGATTCCGTCGCCAAGAGTGTCCTCACTGCCGCCGGCAACAAGTACGAATACGACCACCTGGTGGTTGCCTCGGGTTCGGATGCAGCCCGGCTCCCGATCCCTGGTTCCGAGCACACCCACGTGTACCGCACGCTCGAGGACGTTTGGGCCATTAACAAGGCCATTGCAGAGCTTCGCGAAAAACTGGGCCGCAAGGTTAACGCTGTCACCATCGGTGGTGGCCTGCTGGGCCTTGAATCCGCCGCAGGCACCGAGCAGCTGGGTGCCACGCCGATCGTCATCAACGGTGCACCGTGGCTCATGAACACTCAGCTGGATGAAGGCGCCGGCCAGGCGCTTGGCCGCCTGATCGAGGCGAAGGGCTTCGAGGTCCACGGCGGCGTCTTCCCGTCCGAAGTACTGACGGACGACGACGGCCAGGTCACCGGAGTCCTGATGGCAGACGGCCGCACCATTGATGCGGACCTCGTGATCGTCGCTATCGGTGTGAAGCCACGCGACGACCTCTTCCGCGCAGCTGAGGGCGAAGAGCAGCTGTTCAGCCTGGGCCAGCGCGGCGGCGTGGTGATCAACGATTTCTGTGCCACCGAGGTGGACGGTATCTGGGCCATCGGTGAAGTGGCCAACTTCGAGGGCATGTGCTTGGGCCTCGTTGCACCGGCAAACACCATGGCCGAGATTGTGGCCGACCGCCTGCACGGCGGCGAAGCAACCTTCCCCGGTTTCGATACCGCCACCAAGCTGAAGTTGTCCGGCGTGGATGTGGCGAGCTTCGGTGATGCCTTCGCGCGGACCGAGCACTCCCTCGAAATCGTCTATGCCGACCCCGCCCGCGGCGTTTACCAGAAAATCGTCACCACTGACGATGCAAAGACCCTCCTGGGCGGCATCTTCGTCGGCGATGCTTCCCCGTACATGAGCCTGCGCCCGCTCCTGGGCCGCGAACTGCCCGCCGAGCCCGGCGCCTTCCTGAGCGCTGCCGGTGGAGGCGAGGCTCCGGAAACCGAGCTGCCGGACGATGCAATCCTGTGCTCTTGCAACAACGTATCCGCCGGAACCATTCGCGATACCATCAACGGTTGCGGCGCCTGCGATGGCAACGCTCCAGTGCAGGAGCTCGGCGAGCTCAAGGGTTGCACCCGTGCAGGTACCCAGTGTGGTTCCTGCGTCCCCATGCTGAAGAAGCTCCTTGAAGGCGAACTGAAGAAGTCCGGCATTGAGGTTTCCAAGGCCCTGTGCGAGCACATCAGCCTGTCCCGCCAGGAGCTGTTCGACGCTATCCGCGTCCTGGAACTTACCTCCTTCGAGGAGATCATGGCCAAGTACGGCACGGGTGCCGGTTGCGATATCTGCAAGCCGACCATCGCCTCCATCTTGGCCAGCCAGCACTCCGCCTACGTCCTGGATGCCGGCCGAGGGTCCCTGCAGGACACGAATGACCGCGCCCTCGCGAACATGCAGAAGGACGGCACCTACTCAGTAGTTCCGCGCATCGCCGGTGGCGAAATCACCCCCAAGGGTCTCGGCGTCATCGCAGCGGTCGCCGAAAAGTACAACCTGTACACCAAGATCACCGGTGGCCAGCGCATCGATATGTTCGGTGCCCGCCTCGAGCAGCTCCCGGACATCTGGAAGGAACTGGTTGACGCCGGCTTCGAGTCCGGCCAGGCCTACGGCAAGAGCCTGCGCACCGTGAAGTCCTGTGTTGGATCCACGTGGTGCCGTTTCGGTGTCCAGGATTCCGTGGCCATGGCCATTGCCCTGGAACTGCGCTATCGCGGCCTGCGCAGCCCGCACAAGCTGAAGATGGGTGTTTCCGGTTGTGCCCGCGAATGCGCCGAGGCCCGCGGCAAGGACGTCGGCGTCATTGCCACGGCTGATGGCTGGAACCTGTACGTCGGCGGCAACGGTGGAGCTACGCCGGCACACGCACAGCTGCTCGCCAAGGACTTGGATGACGAAACACTGCTGAAGTACATCGACCGCTACCTCATGTACTACATCCGCACCGCCGACCGCCTGCAACGCACCGCGCGTTGGCAGGAAGAACTCGACGGCGGCATCAAGCACGTTGAGGAGGTAGTGGTCCACGACTCGCTTGGCATTGCCGAGGAGCTTGAAGCGGCCATGGCCAAGCACATCGATACCTACGAGGACGAGTGGGCTGAGACCCTGAAGGACCCGGAGCGCCTCCGTCGTTTCCGTTCCTTCGTCAACGCCCCCAACCAGAAGGACGAGTCCATCTCCTTCGTTCCGGAGCGCGGCCAGATCCGCCCCGCCACGAACGAAGAAAAGGGCGGCGTGCTCATCGCCTCCACCATCCCGGTCCGCAGCGCAACCGTCGGCGCAGAACCCGTCGGCGCAGAGAATTAGGGGTCCCCATGCAGCTCACCATTGATCTCACAGGCCGCGACGTCCTCGTCACCGGATCCGAAAAAGCCGCGCGCCAAGCGGTGCGCCGCTACCAGGGTGCGGGTGCCAACGTGTTCCGCCTCAGCACGCCCGTTGGCGCACCTGGCGACGGACCGCTCCCTGAGCGTCCGTTCCTGGTAGCAGTCGTCGACGACGGCGACGCCGGCTGGGAGCCATTGGTGGAGCGTTGCAGCGGTGCCGGGATCCCGGTTGCCTTTGAGCCTGCGCCCGGCGCTGAAGGCCAGGTAACCCTGGTGGGCGGAGGCCCCGGCGCCTTGGATCTCCTCACGGTTGGTGCCGTGGACGCCCTGCGGGATGCCGACGTCGTGTTTTACGATCGCCTTGCTCCTTACCAGGAGCTCGCTGACCTGACGTCCGGCGAGTTGGTGGACGTTGGAAAGCAGCCCGGGCACCACAAGGTCACGCAGCGGGACATCGAGAAACTGATGGTCGAAGCTGCACTTTTGGGCAAGAACGTGGTCCGGCTCAAGGGCGGCGACCCGTACGTCTTTGGCCGCGGCGGCGAAGAAGTGGCCGCCTGTGTTGCCGCTGGCGTTCCCGTCCGCGTGATCTCCGGCGTCACGAGTGCTATCTCCGTTCCTGCCGCAGCGGGAATTCCGGTAACGCACCGCGAGGTCAGCCACATGTTCACGGTGGTTTCCGGACACGCGCCCCTGACCGAGAAGGAACACACGCACCTTGCAGGACTCGGCGGCACGATTGTGGTTCTCATGGGCATCGGAACCCTCCCGCAGCTTGCCGCCGGCCTGCGCCGCGCTGGCATGCACGCCGACATGCCGATGGCCGTGGTGGAGCGCGGTTACCGCCCGGGCCAGCGCACCACCATCGCCGATCTGGGTACGATCGAAACGGCAGCCACCGGTTGCAGCAACCCGGCCGTGCTGGTCATAGGCGAGGTGGTCCGGGTGGCTGAAGCCAACCGTAATCATGCCGAAGCATCCGCTGAACTGAGCCGACTCGCGGCTTCGCTCCTTGAAGCCTGAAAGTAAATCAATGACTGTTGCACGTGCCCTTGAAATCCAAGACGTCACAACCGCCACGGACGTTTCAGAAGCTACCGACGCGCCACTGGACGGGTTTCGCATCGGCGTTACTTCGCACCGCCGTTCCAGGGACCTCATCGAGGCCTTGGAACGCCGCGGTGCGAGCGTGCTCCATGCCCCCGCCCTGAAGATCGCCCCCGTGCAGGAGGACATGGTCCTCATCGAGGACACCCGCACCATCATCGCCGCCAAGCCTGATATCTGCATCGCCACCACGGCCTACGGCATGCGCCGCTGGTGCGAGGCCGCGGACTCGTTCGGTATTGGCGAGCAACTCCTCGAAACGCTCTCGGCCTGCCGCATGTTCGTTCGGGGGCCCAAGGCCCGCGGTGCCGTCCGGGCGGCCGGCCTTGCCGACGTCGGAATCAGCAGTGACGAAACCACGGCGACACTCGTGGACATGCTTCTGGCGGAAGGCGTCCGCGGCAAGACCGTGGCCGTGCAGCTGCACGGCTACACCGATGTTCGCCAGCTGGAGCGCCTCCGCATGTCCGGCGCCACCGTGCTGACCGTGACGCCGTACCGCTGGGTTAAGCCCGACGGCGAGGACAAACTGCCGCGCCTGATCGAGGCTGTGTGCAACGGCAATCTTGACGTCCTGACCTTCACCAGTGCTCCCGCAGTGGACGCAATGTGGAGCACCGCGCACGAGATGGGCCTGTACCGTCAGCTCATCGAGGCGCTGAAGGGTCCTGTGACGGTTGCCGCCGTTGGGCCGGTCACCGCACAGCCACTGGTCGACGCCGGGCTGACGCCACTCATTCCCGACCGCTACCGCATGGGCGCACTGATCCGCCTGGTGACGGAGCACCTGTCTTTGAACCACGTGCGCCGCCTGGAAACCAAGAGCGCCACCATTGAACTCCGTGGGCGCTGCCTGCGGATCAATGGCGAAGTGATTGATCTTGCGCCAGCCCCGCTCCTGCTGCTCCGGGCCCTGCTCGGCGCCGGTGGTGCCGTGCTGTCCCGTGAAGCGCTCTCGGATCTCCTGGACCTCCGTGGTTCCGTGCACGCCTTGGACATGACCGTCAGCCGCCTCCGCTCTTCGCTTCCGGACGGCAAGCTCGTGGAAACCGTCGTGAAGCGCGGGTACCGGCTGCGGGCCTAGGTTTTCCGGAATCGGCTGCCCTGCGGGCTACGCAGCCTTACTGAGCAGCACAGGAAGTCCTTGATTAACCGACGTGGACCCAAGGCCGCCTGGTGACGTCCGGTTCTGCCTGGCGCAGCACTTCACGTGTGACAGGGGCGATCTCGCCTTCACCGAGGAAGAGGAAACGGAGAAGGTTGAGCAGCGGATTGCCTTCGGTCCAACGGAAATAGATGTGTGGCATCAGCCCCGTGATGTCCCGGATGTGAAGGAGGACGGACGCGATCGTGTTCGGCACAGCTGGAGCGTGAACCTCCAGGATCCTGTAACCGTGCCGGACAACGCCCCTGACTTCCAGGGCAGTTTCGAAGTCCGAGGAATCATCCACCACCACTTCCAGGAACAGCGCCAGGTAATCATCCGGCAAGTGGCTCACTGCCATGGCGGAGTCGAGCTTTGCCCGGTAAGCCTTGGCTGTTTGCCGGAGTGGTTCGTGGGAGATGATACCGATGGGTCCGTCCTCTGCGGCTGTGACGAACTCGATGGCCTGCTGGTCGAAACTGACGTGCGTTGCATGCAGTTCGAAGGACCGCATCACGCGCGAGAGCAGCGAGATGACAATGATGCCAAGAATGAAGAATCCCGCGATCCTGATGCCTTCGGGCCGTTCAATGATATTGGCGACTGTGGTGTAGATGAATACGAGCGCGATGATCCCGAAGGCGGCTGTGCGTTTTGCCTGCTTCCGCCTATTTGCCGAAAGCGTCACTGCTACGGCAGCGGACGTCATCAGCACCAGCACGCCGGTTGCGTACGCCCCGCCCTGCGCGTCAACGTTGGCATCAAACAGCAACGTGACCAGGAATGCGATGACGGCAAATACCAGCACCAAAGGACGCACGGCCTTGGCCCATTCAGGGGCCATGCCGAACCGGGGCAGGTAGCGGGGAACGAGGTTCAGCAATCCGGCCATGGCCGAGGCACCCGCGAACCACAGGATGGCGATAGTACTTAGGTCATAGACGGTGCCGAAGGAGGGCCCAAGGTGTTCGTGGGCCAGGAAGGCGAGGGCCCGGCCGTTGGCCGCGCCGCCGGGCTGGAATTCCTTCTCGGGGATGAGCACCACGGTGGTGAAACTGCTGGTGATAAGGAACGAACTCATGATCACGGCCGCTGTGGTCAGCAATCGTCGGGCACCCTCTATCCGCCCGGCCGGATGCGCCTCGGTATCCGATTCGTGGCCCTTGATTTGGGGCATCACAGCCACGCCGGTTTCGAAGCCGGACAAACCCAGCGCGAGCTTGGGGAACACCAACAGCGCGATCCCGACAGCCACGAACGGGTTGCCATGGGATGTTGTCAGCGCTGTCCACCAATCCGCGACCGCAGACGGATGCGTCAATACCTCGACCATTGTGGTTGCCACCACCACAACATTCAAGGCGAGATAAATCGCAACCAGGACCACGGCAACGCCGATTGCTTCCTTGAATCCCCGCAGGAAAACTCCAGCAAGCAACGCAAGCAGAATGAGTGTGATGGTGACGTTCTGGCCGTGGAACCAGCCAGGCACAAATGGGTTCTCAACGAGGTGGGCGGTGGCGTCAGCGGCTGAGAGCGTCATGGTGATCATGAAGTCCGTGGCGGCAAACCCGAGCAGGACCAGAACGAAGAGCTTGCCACCCCAACGGGGCAACATGCGCTCCAGCATGGCGATCGATCCCTCGCCCCGGTGGCTTTCCGCAGCCACGCGCCGGTACACAGGTAATGCTCCCAACAACGTAACGGCGACCAGGATGAGTGTGGCCAGAGGTGAAATCACGCCGGCAGCCAAGGCCGCGATGGCGGGCTGATACCCCAGGGTGGAGAAGTAATCTACGCCTGTCAGGCACATAACACGCCACCACGAATGCGTCTTCTCTTGCGCCGAGAGCAGGCCGCCGGGCCCTTGGTGGGACCCTTTCGAGTCCTGGAGACCGAACAGCAGCCAAGTCCTGAACCGGACCCGGACAGACGGGCGGGGCGTGGAGGGATCTGCCGGTGGCCGGCTCATGCTGGTCATAAGCACCTCCCGCGAACCGCTTCGTGATATGCCGACGCTAACACCAGCAACACCGGGCATCGGGAGACCCCGGAGAATCTTGACGGAATCCTAACGCCCCGTCGGTCTGCAGATGACTAGCTCTTGTGCACCAGGTAGATGGCGCCGGTGGTCACGTCCTCTTCCAGGGCCTCCAGCGTACGTCCACGGGTTTCCGGGACCTGGGTGTAGATGAACACCAGGGCGAGGATGCCCACAACACCAAACAGGAAGAACGTTCCCGTGATCCCCATCCCGGCCACAAGTGTGGGGAAGAAGAGACCCAGAAGCGCGTTTGCGATCCAAAGGCAGAAGACGGACAGGCCAATGGCGAAGCCGCGGACGTGCAGCGGGAAGATCTCGGACAGCATCACCCACACCGCAATGTTCAGGAACGTCTGCATCGATCCCACGAACGCAACCACCAGGACGAGGATCACGAACGGCCTGGCCGCGTTGCCCACCGGAAGGACGATCGACGCGATGCCGATGAGGAAGTGGCAGACCGTGGTCAAGGTGAAGCCGAGAAGCAGTGTTGTGCGGCGGTTGACGCGCTGCATCAACGTCAGAGCAATGACACCACCGACGACGGCGATCACACCGGACGCGATGTTGGCGATGAGCGCGGCATTGGAGTCGAATCCGGCCTCAACGAGCACGGATTGGCCGTAGTACATGATCGAGTTGATGCCCGTCAGCTGTTGGGCGACGCCCAGCCCAATACCGACAAGAATGATGCGCAGGATCCACTTGTCCTTCAGTGCGCCCCATGATGTAGCCCTCGATGCCCTTTCTTCGTCCGCGAGGTGCTTCACGTCCGCCATTTCTGCTTCGGCACGCTCGTCGGAGCGAATGGTCTTGAGCACAGCCAGGGCTTCCGGGTTCCTACCCTTGGAGATGAGCCAGCGCGGAGACTCCGGCATCCGCAGCATGCCAAAGAACAGCGCGATGGCGGGCAGTGCGGCAACAGCGAGCATAATGCGCCAGACCCCGCCGACCTCGCCCCAGACGTTGCCGATGATGGCGTTGACAACGAACGCAGCCAGCTGGCCGATGACGATCATGAGTTCGTTGCGCCCAGCCAGGGAACCGCGGATTTCGTAGGGCGCCAACTCGGCAAGGAAGACGGGAACCACGGTGGACGCACCGCCAACGGCAAGGCCGAGGATGACGCGCCCGATGACCATTACCTCGAAGCTTGGCGCCGAGACGCAGGCCAATGTACCCATGAGGAACAGCACGGCCAGGAGGATGATCGTCTTCCTACGGCCCCAGCCGTCGGAGAGGCGGCCACCGCCGACTGCTCCGGCAGCTGCGCCAAACAACAGCGAACTGGTGACGATCCCTTCCGTCAGCGGTGTCAGTGCGAGGTCGGCTGTCATTGGCCTCAGCGCGCCGTTGATGACACCAGTGTCATAGCCGAAGAGCAGGCCCCCGAACGTAGCCACCAGGGCAACAAGACCCAGCCGCTTACGGTGCGGGCCATTTGTTAGCGGAGGAAGGGTGGCATTGCCGGTTCCTTTGCTCTGCGTTTGCGTAGCAGACATCTGGACTCCTTTGTCAGTGTGTTGCGGGCCATACTCGCCCGCGCTGAATACAGACTAACGCGCGAAAGGTCTAAATGTAAGGTCAAACTAACAAATGACGAATTTGTCTCTCTTGCCCGTGGGAGGATGGACTATGGCTCTTGACCCTCAGCCCCGCCCTGCCACCCAAAGCGACGTCGCGCGTGCGGTGGGCGTCTCCCGGACCCTGGTGTCTTTCGCTTTCCGCGGCGCGCCCGGCGTCAGCCATGAGACCAAGGAGGCCATCTTCGAGGCAGCCAAGCGTCTCGGGTACCGGCCCAACGCCGTAGCCGCCGATCTGGCCCGCAAGCACCGCTCCGCCGTCGGGCTTTATCTGCTTGATATCCGCAACGAAATCTACGCCGATGTCCTCAGCGGCGTCCGGACCGCACTCCCCCAAGACAGCAACCGGCTGATCTTGAGCGTTTCGCGGTCCGTGGACGGCGTGGACTCCGGTGCGCTGGAATCGCTGATTGAAGCCCGTGTTGGCATTATCATCGCCGCGACGCTGCTGGACTCGGACGAACACGTGCAACAGATGGCCCGGATCGTCCCGCTGGTAAGTGTGACCCGGCCGGTACCCGGCGTGGACAGTGTGTACTCGGATGATTCCGCGGGGGCGCGGGCGGCAACCAGGCACCTTCTCAGCCTGGGGCATACGCGCATCGCCCATCTGTCCGGCCCGGTGTACGACGGCCACGTCGTCCGCCGCCAGAGTTACGAACAGACAATGCACGACGCCGGACTCTCACCACAGACGGTCGCGGCAGAAGACTTCACACAGGATGCGGGACAGCGGGCAGCCGCACAGATGCTGAACCAGTCCGATCGGCCGACTGCGATCTTCACCCATAACGACCAGTTGGCGTTGGGGGCCCGCGAAGCCGCTTATGCCCGCGGGCTCTCGGTTCCCGAAGATTTATCGCTGGTGGGCTATGACAATTCCAGGACCGCCCGCCTGCACGGCATTGACCTCACGTCCGTGGATTTGCACGCTGTTGAATTGGGGCGGATTGCCGGCGCAGTCGCCCTGGACCGGCTCAATAATCCCGACGCCCCCATCGCCGACGAACGCCTCACGCCGCAATTGGTGGTGCGCAACTCGACGGCGCCACCGCCGATATGCCGGTAAGACATGACGGCTTCAGGAAAATCCTCGCCGAAGCCGGCTTCCCCTCGACCGACGACGCCGACATTACCATCCTGCGCCTGCATGCGATCGAGCCGCCGCTGTGAGCCAGGAGGACCCCGGCCTTTAACGGGGCAGGCGGTACCGCACATGGGTGACGAGCTTGGTGCCGGCTACTTCCGTCGGTTCAAGCTTGAGATTGCCGACGCCCTCCAACAACCGCTCGCCACCACCTAGAACCATGGGCGAAATGTGGAGCCGCAACTCGTCCATCAGCCCCGCGTTGAGGTACTGCCGGGCTGTCTCGGCTCCGCCAGCGATGGCCACGTCTTTGCTTCCTGCGGCCTCCCGCGCCTGGGCAAGCGCAGATTCGATCCCATCGGTCACGAAATGGAACGTGGTGCCGCCCTGCATCTCCAGCGGCTCATGCTGATGGTGTGTCAGGACGAAAACCGGTGCGTGATACGGCGGTTCCTCACCCCACCATCCCCGCCATTCCTTGTCCCACATGTCTGGACCGGGCCCCGCGAACATGTTCCGCCCCATGATGAAGGCACCGGCTGCAAGGATTTCTTCAACCTGGGCCGCGTTGGCTTCGGCCTCTTCAAACATCCACCGGTGCAGGAGTTCTCCGCCGTCACCCAATGGCTCCGACAGCCGCTGGTTGGGACCGGCCACGAAGCCGTCCAAGGAGATGGTCAGATCACATGTCACTCGGCTCATGCGCCCATCATGCCACCCTGCAACCCGATGCGGCGTTGCTTCAGCGTGCAGCCCTCGCCAAATGCCCAGCCGCGGCGGAAACTGGGGCTACACATCTCAGGAGGAGCAATGACATCCGAACTGATGGAGCGGCTCAACATTCTGGTCGGCGAGTGGGAGACCGTGGCTCCTGCCATGGACGCGGTGGGCCGGACAACCTTCGAATGGCTGCAAGGTGGTGGTTTCCTCATCCAGCGGTCCACCGTGGACAGGCCGGAATTCCCTAATGCTCTTTGCACTATCGGCGCTACAGGATCAGACGGCGCACTTCAGCAGCACTACTTCGATTCCCGAGGCGTGGCCCGCATCCTCGACATGACCCTGGAAGATAACTTGTGGACCCTTTTCCGCGACGGACCCGATTGGCCGCAACGCTACATCGGCCGGATCAGCGAGGACGGTAACACCATCACTGGCCGTTGGGAGCGGGGAACTTACCTCGGCGCCCCGCTTCAGCACGACTTCGACCTCAACTTCACGCGCGTCCTCCCATGACATCCGGCGAGCCAGGCCGGATAACGGAATAACTCCACCTCATGGACAGATCCCCGGCCCGGTGGGAACATAAGGGCGATAGTCCGGAGGCACCGCCCGGTCATGCCGGGGCCGCCTTCAGGTCAGCTTTCCTCTGAGAGGAACGGCCATGGGTCGTCTGGGGACCGGGAACAGCGGGGATGTGGGTTTCGAACCCGCACCCGATCCGGCACGCCACAGCGCACACAACATCGAAAAAGTTGACGCCGTGGTGGTCGGTTCCGGATTCGGTGGTTCGGTGGCTGCACTCCGCCTGGCCGAGGCCGGACAATCCGTGGTGCTCATGGAACGTGGCAAGCCCTACCCGCCAGGCAGCTTTGCGCGTTCGCCGGCGGAGATGGGCCGGAATTTCTGGGACCCGGACCGCGGCCTGTATGGGCTTTTTGATGCCTGGACATTCCGGGGCACGGAGGGCCTGGTGTCCAGCGGCCTGGGCGGCGGTTCGCTGATCTACGCCAACGTCCTCCTGCGCAAGGACGAAAAGTGGTTCGTCAACGAGTCCCCCATCCCTGGCGGCGGTTACGAGAATTGGCCCTTCACGCGGGCCGACCTTGATCCGTACTACAAAGCCGCAGAAGACATGCTTCAACCGGTCCCTTATCCGTACAACGACACACCCAAGACCATGGCCATGGAGAAGACCGCCGCAACCCTCGGCCTACCCATCAGCCGACCCCCCATTGCCGTCACTTTTTCCACGGAGCCCACCAAGGAACCCCAAACCAACAGGCCACTCCCCCTCCCGGAGTACGGCAGCATCCACGGACCAAACACCGTCCGGACCACGTGCACGCTCAGCGGTGAGTGCGATATCGGCTGCAACGCCGGTGCCAAGAATACGCTGGACCACAACTACATTTCGGCGGCCGCTCATCAGGGCGCGGATATCCGCACGTTCCACGACGTCCGTGGGATCAGGCCACTTGGAAGGGGAGGATACGAGGTCCGCTACGTGGTGCACGATCCCGAGCGCCAAGGTGAGCTCCTCAAGGAGCGCATCATCCACTGCCGCCGGCTCATCCTTGGCGCAGGCACGTTCGGCACCAACTTCCTGCTTCTGCGCAACCGCAGTTCACTACCCGCCCTCAGCGACGCCTTGGGCACCCGTTTCAGCGGCAACGGCGACCTCCTGACATTCATCATGGGCGCCAAGACTCCCGCCACCAACGGATCGCCACCCGGAGTGCGAACACTCACCGGCAGCCGCGGTCCAGTCATCACCACCGCGATCCGGATTCCCGATTCAAACGACGACGACGGCGACGGTCGCGGCTACTACGTGGAGGACGCCGGGTATCCGGCCTTCATGAACTGGCTCATGGAGACCGCCCAACTCAGCACCGCCGTCAAACGGACAGCCAAGGTTGCCCGTCAACTGCTGAAGGACAGGCTGTTCGACGCCGGGCGCTCCAACGTTTCTGCCGACCTCGCCGCCGCACTGGGTGATGGGCGCCTGTCCTCCAGTTCGGTGCCGCTGCTTGGGATGGGACGGGATATCCCCGACGGCGTCATGACCCTTCGCGACGGAAGGCTCGCCATCGCGTGGACCATGGCGACCTCCAAGGACTACTTCGGACGCGTCCGCGGAACGATGTCCGAGATCGCCAAGGACCTCGACGGGGACTTCATCGACAATCCCCTGTGGTGGGCCAAGCGCGTCATCACGGTCCACCCCATTGGCGGCGCGCCGTCCGGCCGGCATCCGGGCGAGGCGGTGTGTGACTCATACGGCGAGGTATTCGGATATCCCGGCCTGTTCGTGGTGGACGGCGCAGCGATGCCGGGTCCTGTAGGCGCCAACCCGTCGCTGACCATTTCCGCCTTCGCCGAACGCACCTGCGCGCACATCCTTGAGAGCACCCACAGTGCCGCACACAGGGGAATCAGCCCCGCTGATGCTGCTGGTGCCGGCGACCTGACTGATGCCGGCACCCATCCGTCAGTTCCCCGCGAGTTGGCGCCCGACGCTACCAAAGGCAAGGGCGCGCAGGAGGAGCGGCCCGCGAGCGGCGTCGCTGATGTCCCGGCTGAGGGAACCAGGAGCCGTGGTTTGGGGTTGCCGCAACCCCGAGACCAGCAACCGGCGGCAACAGACACGCGGACGTCTGTGCGGTTCACCGAGCAGATGCACGGCTGGTTCAGTCCCGGATTCAGCGATCCGGAGAAGGGGCGAAGCCTGGGCAGGGACCGGGGCCGGAAGATCATGTTCGAGCTAACGATTACCGCCGCGGACATGGATAGGTTCGTGGAGGACCTGAGCCACCCGGCGAAGGCGGAGGGGTATGTCCTGGCAGATTACTTCGGTGGCCGGATGCCGGTGGAACGAGGCTGGTTCAACCTTTTTGTGGAGGACGTTTCCGATGATGGCAGGCCAGCCAGGCGCATGCTGTACCGATTGTGGCTACGGGACCCGGGCGGGACACCGTTCACGTTTACCGGGTACAAGCTGATTCATAACGAGGCAGGACTGGACGTCTGGCAAGACACCACCACGCTTTACGCGACGATCCTGCGGGGCCACGTTCCGCCGTCGGAAACGCCTGGCGTAGATGAGCAAGGCGGGGAGGACGTCTTCGGTGCTGGCATTCTGTACATCCGCCCGCTCGACTTCGCCAAGCAACTGACCACGTTCCGTGCCGAGGGCCCGGCCCCGGCTGCGGGTTTGGCGTCCTTCATGAAACTGTTCGCCGGTGAGTTGTGGCAGGTGTACGGACGGGGCCTCAAACGGATTCCGTTCCCGCTACGGAGCCCACTGCGGCCACGCAGATGAAGAGCTGGGAGCTTGCGAGGCACCGTGTTGCCCTGGGCTTCACCCCCCAGGCTGCGGTTCGTTGGCTCTCGCCGATGTCGCTGGCAAGGACGGCATTGAAAGTCATGGCAGCGACTGTGTTCGCGGACTTCGGTGACAAAAGGGAACTCGAGGGCAGTTTTCCGGCTGATCCTTTACGCCTGGACAAACTCCCCGTCCCCGGCCAACCGGCCCAGCCGCCGGTCACAAGCCGCGGGCTCCCGTCGCCCGGGGAGCTCGCGGCATCACGCCCTACAAGCGCCGGCGGGCCTCCAGGCCCCACCGAGTTGTGGCTCGATTTCACCGCAGACCTGGGAGACGGATTCGACGCAACCTACTCCGTCGCTTTGCTGCTCGCCCAGGACAAGCTAACGGTTGACGGCCACGAGCTCCCCCGCGGCAGGGTCCTGGTCCTCGGAGGAGATGAGGTCTACCCCGTTGCCTCACCGGCTGCCTACCAGAATCGGATGGCAGGGCCCTACCGGATGGCGTTGCCCACCAAGCACAATCCCACACCCGTCATGCTCGCGCTCCCAGGCAACCACGACTGGTACGACGGCCTGACCTCGTTCATCCGGATGTTCACGCGGCAACGGAGCATCGGGGGCTGGCGGACCATCCAGACCCGCAGCTACTTCGCGGTCAGGCTCACAGGTCAATCGCCCACGGAGGTTTCCGGCGAACGGCAGGATGGCACCCCCGGTTGGTGGATCCTGGGCCTGGACAGCCAGTTGGGGCAGTACATCGATGAACCTCAATTGGACTACTTCTATAGGAACGTCACGCTGCAGCTCCAACCCGGAGACGCCATCATCCTGTGCGTCGCCGCCCCTTTTTGGGTCGACGCGGATCAACCAGGGCCCAATGAGTTCCGGCAGGTGAACTTCTTCGAGCAGGACTACCTGCGCCGCCGGTTCAATCCCGAGACGGGCTTGTTCGAGGCCACAGGCGCAAACGTGCGGCTGTGGCTCACCGGCGATCTCCACCACTATTCCCGCTACGAGGAACGATCATTCCCTGACGGAAAGAACGCCGACAAACAGGGCACACAAAACCTCCCACCGGATCCAGCGAGAACGCAGATGATCACCTGCGGCCTGGGCGGTGCGTATCTCTCAGATGCACATTGGCTCCCCGAACACCTCATCCTTCCCGGCCACGCGAATGCACAGGGCTTGTCCTCCAGCATCACCGAGCCCGAAAACTCCCACCGTGGCCAGGATCAAGCACCACCCACAACACGCCACTTCACGCGAATGCCCACCCTCTACCCGGACCAGGCCGACTCCCACTTGCTCGGTCCACGGCTCGCGAACCCCTTCTCGCAGTATTGGCTCCCCATCCGCAACCCTGGCTTCGGCTTGTCCCTGGGCATCGTCCACGTGGTCGCCGCAGTGACGCTCTGGACAGTCTTCAGCGCGTTCCGTGGGGAGTCTTTTGTGGACAGCCTGCGTAGCCTGACCCGTGGGAACACCCTGCTCCTCGTCGTTGTCCTGATCCTTGTGGTGCCGATCGTGCTTGCAGTCGTATCGCTCCTGGCACGACTGCTCGGGCTGTCCAAGGCAGGCATCGTGGTCTTCACCCGGGGCACCCTTTACCAACTGTCCGCACTCGCGGTGAGTTCCGCCGTCGTGATCCTGCTTCCCTGGCCAAACGGGTGGCCGGACGTCGTGATCCTGCTCTTGGCGCTGGCGCTGGTGTACCTGGGTGGCTGGGCACTTGGCAGTGAGGCCTTCGCGCTGTTCATCCTGGCGACGCCCAGCGGGGAGGTGTCCACATGGAAAATGTCCGGCCAATCCATCGAAGACCATAAGGGATTCCTGCGCCTCCACCTCGCCGATGACGGCAACCTGACTGTCTACCCGCTGGTGGTGGACACAGTCTGCCGCGATTGGCAGCTGGCACAGAACGACGACGGCGCGCGGCTGGTTCCGGAATCCGGCCTGCCAACCGTACGGCTGCTTGAAGAACCCATCACCATCATGCGGAAAGGAACCGCACCATGATCATCACCCGTGCCGAGCACCGGACCGACGTCATCCCGTTCCGTGCCCGGGACAACACCCCTTTGAGCCTGGTCCATGTGACGTCGCCGGTGGAGGTGACCAAAGGGCCGGTCATGCTGGTCCACGGTTCCGGAGTCCGGGCAGAGCTGTTCCGGCCTCCTGTCCGGACCACCATAGTGGACGTCCTGCTGGAGGACGGATGGGACGTGTGGATGCTGAACTGGCGGGCATCCATCGACCTCGATCCCCTCTCCTGGACGCTCGCCGACGCCGCCGTGTACGACCATCCTGCCGCCGTCGAGCACGTCCTCAACGCCACCGGCGCGGAAACGATGAAAGCCGTCATCCACTGCCAGGGATCAACGTCGTTCACCATGTCCGCGGTGGCCGGGCTGCTGCCCCAGGTGGACACGATCGTCTCAAACGCCGTATCCCTGCATCCCGTGGTGCCGGCGTTCTCCCGGCTCAAGATCGACTACCTGACGCCTGTGGTCAAGGTCTTCACTCCCTACTTGTCCCCGGCGTGGGGCTATAAATCGCAGGGCTACTTCACAAGGGCCATCCGGGGCCTGGTCAAAGCCACGCACCGCGAGTGCGACAACATCGTCTGCAAGATGGTCAGCTTCACCTACGGCAGTGGCCGCCCGGCCCTTTGGGCGCACGAAAACCTCGACGACGCCACTCACCAATGGCTCAGCGGTGAGTTCGCCGAGGTTCCCGTGACGTTCTTCGAGGAGATGGGCCGCAGCATCAAAGCCGGCCACATGGTGGCTGCCGGAAACCATCCGGAACTACCGGAGAACTTTGTGGCCGAGGCTCCCCAAACAGATGCACGGTTCGCGTTCATTGCCGGGATGGACAACCTATGTTTCCTTCCCGAAAGCCAACAACGCACGTTCGAATTCTTCCAAAAGCACAGGCCTGGGAAGGACTCCCTCCACCTCATCCCCGGCTACGGGCATCTGGACGTCTTCTTCGGCGATCATGCATGGCAGGACACCTTCCCGGTCATTGTCCAGGAGCTCAACGGAACCAAGGAGCCGAATTCATGAAAACACTCACCGAACTGGTAACCCCACTACTCAAGCTCATGCCGTCCCCGGTTCCCCGACGCCAGGAACGGCTCCGCGGCCAGCACGCACTCGCCGATGGCATCAAGTACGTCATGCCAGTCAATTCCGATGACTCCCCCGTGCTCATGGCGGCCTTCCCCATCAACAAGAAAGCCGCGGCCGCCGCACTCCCCGGCACAGAAATGCGGCCCTTCAGCCTGGGCGGCAAAGGGCTGCTTGTGGTCACAGTGGTCAATTACAAGTCCACGGACATTGGCAAGTACATCGAATACTCGCTGGCCATAGCCATCACCCACGGCAGCAGGCCCGCCCCGCCCATCCTCCCCCTGATCTTCCAGAAAACCTTCAAACTGGGCCAGTTCGTTGTGGACCTGCCCGTTAGTTCAGAGGTTTCGGTCAAGGGTGGCAAGGGAATCTGGGGCATGCCCAAGCATCAGGCCAACCTGGACTTCGTGGTCACCGATTCCACGGTGTCAGCACAGTACGACAAGGACGGCCGGCTGGGTTGCTACATCGAAATAGAACGGCCCGAGCCCCTCGGCCTGCCCCTGAAGCTCGCAGCCTCAAACTACTGCGTCTTCCGGAACATGCTCTGGAAATCCGATATCTACTTCGAAGCCATCGGGGACATCGCCCTCGGAGCACAGGCCAAGGCGCGCCTCATCCTCGGTGACGCGCCCGGCGTCGAGCCTTTGAAGAACCTGCAGGTGGAAAGCAAACCAGTCTTCACCGCCTGGCTGCCGCAAGCCCACGGTGTCCTTGACGATCACTACGAAGCCTGGTTCCTCACGGCACCCACGGAATCCGATGCAGCAGCCCTTCGGGGAGGCGACATGCTGGACAGCGTCGTGAACCTGGGCCAGGGCCAGGAATGGCTGGCCCCACCGGACCGGAGCCGGATTGCCGCGACGGAAGGCTCCGGCGCCGTACCCCGCGCTACTCCGGGAAGCGTCCAATGACCTGGCTACTCCTCATCAACGCGCTCTACTTCCTGTTCGGTGCAACCATGTACGTGGGCACCATGTGGGTCCTGAAGTTCTTCCTGTACCCCACCTGGCGCTCGCTGGCCCGCGACAACGTGGACATGCACTTCGGGATCCCCACCCGCGCGGCCACCAAGTTCTTCACCATCGTGGTGCCCATCATGTTCATCTCCGGCGGCATCCTGGTGTGGTCCGAGTGGGGCACCATCCGCGTCATTCCAGCCATCATCTGCTTGGTGGGCATCATCGTCCTGACCTGGGTTGGCCAAGGCATCATCATTCCCATCAACAAGCGCATCCGGGGCGGCGACTTCGCGGACGACTCTGAACTGCGCTCCCTGCTGAAGCGCTGGATGATGCTCAACGACATCCGTTTCTACGTCTCCACGCTGACCTGGGCAGCCATGGTGTGGCTGCTGGTGGATCGCGGCCGCCTGCTGGAGTCGTTCGCATGACCGCACATCAGCCAGCACAGCCGGCTCCCCACCACCAGCCCCACAACCAGGCCCACCACCAGGCCCGCCGCCCCGGCGTGCTGGCCTGGGCCGCCGCCGATCCCCTCCGCGCCATCCTGGCAGCAATCGCCATCATCACAGTCCTGACCGGGGCCGTGCAGGTTCCCTTTGGCGGCACGGTCCTGCAACTGATCGGCGCCGACCCCACGCCCGGAATGCGCCAACTCTTCGGAACCGTGGGCATGTTCATGGTGGTGGTGGGCGGACTGCTCCTCCACACCCTGCTCAACGCCATGCCCTCTCCCGAGGTGGTGCTGTGGTCCGGACTGCAGAAAGCAGGGGCGTTCGGCGCCGTCGGAATCGGGGTACTGAACGGCGTCTTCTCACCCGTAGCGCTCCTGGTGGCCTTCTTTGACCTCGCGACGGCGGTACTCCTGTTCGTCTATTGGCGACGGATCAGTGGGGGTATGGCCGGAGGGGGTATGGCCGGAGGAAACGCGCTGTGAAGCGTTCTTTGGTGCTCGCAGGTGGCGGAATGCGCGTGGCCTGGCAGGCCGGCGTCATGAGGGCGCTCGCCGAGGAAGGACTCGAGTTCCAGCATGTTGACGGCAGCTCCGGCGGGATCCTGACGGCAGGGATGCTGCTGTCCGGGGTTTCGCCGGCAGAAATGTGTACCCGGTGGTCCGGCGTGGACGTCAAGGACTTCGGCTCGGCGCTGCCCGTCGGCGACTACCTCAAAGGCCCATGGTCGCTGCCAGCTATAGGCGATGCCGACGGCATCCTGAACAAGGTCTTTCCCACCCTGGGCATCAACGATGCGACCATCCGCGGCCGCGCCGCGGAACCGGGCGCCGTCGAGGGTTCCTTCAACGTGGTGGAGTTCACCGGGAAGCAATGCCACGCAATCGATGCCACCGCGATTGATGCGGAGCTCATGGCCGCGGGAATGTCACTACCCATCTTCCTGACACCTCTGCGCCGGGATGGGAAGATCTGGACGGATGCCGTCTGGATGCGTGACGCCAACGTAGCCGAAGCCCTGCGTCGGGGAGCGGAGGAAGTGTGGCTGATTTGGTGCATCGGCAACTCGCCATATTGGGGCGACGGTCCCCTGGAGCAGTACGTCCACATGATCGAAATGAGCGCCATGGGAGCCCTCCTTGCAGATTTTGAGGCTGCGAGGGCGGCTGGACGCGAGTTTGTGCTGCATGTAGTGCGCCCCGAGCATCCGCTTCCGCTGGACCCCGAGTTCTACCTGGGCAGGATCGACGCCGATACCCTGATCGGCATGGGATATCGGGATGCCCGCGCGTACCTGGACACTATGACGCCAGCCGGCGTACCGAAAGACGCCAGCTGCACCGCCATGACCGAACCAGCGGCGGGCGTCCGTTTCAACGACACCCTGCGCAGCGAACTGGAGGGCTCACCCCTGACGTTCAAAGGCACTGTCATTCTGCCCACGGCAGGGTCCGGGGCGCCGCCGCAGTTCACGGGATTCCTGGAGCACCCGCTCTTCGGTGGCCGCATCTTCCTCTCCGGCGGCCACGTAGAGACGCAAGGCCACGACGTCACATACCTTGCACGCATCAGGCTCGACGGCGGGTGGCAGGACGTGGCCTTGACGCGCACCTTGCGGGACGATCCCGGTCCGGACGCGTGGACCGACTCGCGCAGGGCAGTATTGAAAGTGAACGGCTTGCGTACGGGTAGCCTGACAGCCGAGCTAACCATGAGCCTGGCCGACGCCGCAGGACTTTTGGCATCGGTGGAGCCAGTTGGTGCCCACGGCTTCGTTGACCGGGCAGAGGCCGTGGCCAGCTTCGCCGCCAACGGATTAAGAGAGTTGCTGGGACGATACTGAACCCCACTGTGATCCACGTTATTACCGGCTGGTAAACAGCGCACTACGGATCTACAAAAGATGGCAACAACGGGGAAACACCCGCGAAAAACCGGGCCCCTACGCTGAAGATCAACAGGTCACGCCAGCGAAAGGGCCAAACATGTCCTCCACTCCCGTTCACATTGTCATTGCAGGCGCAGGTCCGGCGGCCCAGGCTTTGGTGCGGCGGCTGGCCGGTGGCGCCTCCGGCTCCCGCAAGGAAGTACAGCGCAGGTTCGATGGCACCATCACTGTGCTCAGCAATCGCGACGAATGCCCCGACGCCCTCCTGGAACTGGCAGAACTCCCGCAGGTCTCGGTCCGGTTCGGGCAGGCCGCCAGCTTCATTGACGCCCAGGCAAAGATCGTCACCACCGTGGACGGCATGGAGTTCTCCTACGACCAACTCGTGATCGCGACGGGTTCAGCGCCAACCTTCCCGCCAGTCTCCGGTGCCGAAGCCAGCCTCAGCTACTCCACTATCGACGACGCCGCGAACATCGGCGAAGCGGTCAAGGACGTGGCCCGGATCGTCGGCCGACGCCCGCTGGGAATCCTCGTTGGCAATGGTCCCGCGGCCGGGCAGGCAGAGGCCGTGCTCCGGGCCCGCGGAGTCCGTCCCGTCCGCACCACCCTCCGCCCTGCCGCCGTCGTTTCTTCCAACGTCGATACCCTTGTGCCCGATTCCGCCCTGCCTGCCACCGGGATCCTTTTCGAAGACGGCAGCAGCATGAACGGCGACCTCGTGGTCCTCGCCGAAGAACGTACGGCGCGTACCGAGCTCGCCGAAAGCGCCGGTCTCCAGATAGCTTCCGACGGCGGCATCGCGGTAGGTCGCGACCTCGCTACCTCCGTCCCGGGCATCTGGGCGATCGGCGACGCCGCTTCCTGCGACGGCCTTCGCCTGGGCCTTCTCCTCTCCGCCGAGTCCTCCGCGATGCTGTGCGCGTCGGGGATGCTGTTGGGGGCACGGGGCAGCAGCCAGCAGGCCGCGATGGCAGCATAGCTGTTGCCCCACTTTGCCTATGTGGACAACCCCGACCGGCAATCGGACCATGTGGCAAGATGGTCCTTTGACGGGCAGTGACAACCCTGCGGCCATCGGGCCGGCCACGCCCGGCACGGAAGGATCCCATGAGCAACGAAGCCGTCGCGCCCGCAAGCATCGCCTCGTACATCGACCACACGCTGTTGAAGCCCGAGGCCAGCGAGGCTGAGGTTTTGAAGGTGTGCGCCGAGGCGGTGGAGTACAAATTCAAGTCCGTCTGCGTCAATCCGATCTGGGTCAAGACTGTAACCAAGGCCCTTAAAGGCTCGGGAGTACTGACCTGCTCGGTTATCGGTTTCCCCCTCGGCGCCACGCCCAGCGACGTCAAAGCGTTCGAAGCCCGAGGCGCCGTTTTGGACGGCGCGGATGAGATCGACATGGTGATCAACATGGCGGCCGCCCGCGCGAACGACAAAGGTGCCCTGGTGGATGACATCACCGCCGTCGCCGAAGCTGTCCACGCCGGCGAGGCCATCCTGAAGGTCATCATCGAGACGTCCATGTTGACCGATGAACAGAAGGTCATTGCCTGCGAAGCCGCCGTGGAAGCAGGGGCTGACTTCGTCAAGACCTCCACTGGATTCAATGGCGGCGGAGCAACAGTTGAGGATGTTGCCTTGATGCGCAAGACCGTAGGGCCCGATGTTGGGGTCAAAGCGTCCGGCGGAGTGCGGTCCCTGACCGACGCACAGGCTATGATTGCTGCTGGTGCAACACGTATCGGAGCGAGTTCCGGAATAGCCATTGTCAAAGGTGAACAGGGTTCATCGGATTACTGAGGCGTCCGCGACTGCCACAGATTTTGAGCCCTGCGGGGCCGAGGAGGAATGAATGTCCAAGAACGCAACAAGCGCGCCCATTGAAAAAGAGAACAACCTCGGCGTAAGCATTGTCCTGTTCCTGATTGTGATCGTGCTGTTCCTGGGCGCCATCTACTCCCTGTCCTTCCTCAGCCTGGACAACCCGTGGCCCATGGCCGTGTGCTTGGGCCTGTTCGCCCTCGCATTCTGGATTCCGCAAACCATCCTTGGCCGCTCGGACTCAGCTGGCGAAAGCTAAACTTTCACGCAATATGGGATGGCCCGGGCATGCGCCCGGGCCATCGCTGTTGTGAAGGGCTTAACTGTTCAGCCAAGGATGAGGGACAAAGTAGGTTTCCGCCTTGATGGGAATGTCACCGCTGGGGAACAACCCGTCCGCCTGCGTGGAATACTGCCTGATCCGGGTGTGCTTGGATGACAAGCCTTCCTCCCAAATCCAAGGCTGGTACCCCAGCCGCGCCAACTCTGCCGCGTCCGGCTGCGACACCAAATCGTAGGGAAAGTCCGAGTATAGGACCAGGTTTTCGGAGTGGCCCTCCCCAGCCTTGCGAGTGATGAGGTGGTCAACGTGGCTTCCCACCCCTACAGGACAAAAGAGCAACTCCGGCTTGGTCGCAGCCATGAGCTCGGCGACGTCGTCCTGGAGTTGCCGGATGAGCGTTTTGTCTCCCCGCGCAATCCGTCCCAGCGCAATGTCGAACCTATACGTCGAGTAGCGGTGGGTAAGCTCCGGTAGAAGCTTGTTGCCAGCGCCTCTGGCCAGCCGAGGCAACACTCGACGGCGGAACAAGGCATCCACTGCACCGAGATGAACCGGCCGTACCCCCATGGCTTCCAGGACAGCCATGTCCTCTGCCTTACGGGCCTCGAACAACTGCACGCCATCCTCCAGCATGCACTGGCGCAGGAAAGAGCGGGCGGCCCTGGTGTGAGGCGCAGGGGAAGCTTCCGTGAACACAGTCGCCACTATGATCTCCCGTTCCTGCGCCTGCGCCTCAATAAGCGCGCCACAGGACAAAACGGCGTCATCGAGGTGCGCAGACAGGAACAGCCAGGGGCGTCCCCCTGCCAAGGATCGTTCGATTCTTGACTCAATTGCCATGCGGAGACCTTCCTGGTGGATGGGGTCCGCTTGGAGCGGCTTCAGCAACAGCATCGCGGAAGGACTCAGCCTGCATTTCAGCGAGCCGGTCCCAGTTGAAACCGGAAGCAAACGCCCTGCCTTGGGACCCCATCTCCATCAGCCCGGCCTCCGGATATCTTCGAGCGATTTCCGCAGCAAAGGCGTCGACGTCGAACGGCGGAACCAACCAGCCTGCAGAGTCGGGGACAATCTCCCTCAAGCAAGGGATATCGAAGGCAATGACCGGAGTTCCAACAGCCAGTGCCTCGATGGCCACGAGTCCAAAGGTCTCCTGCCTGGATGGAAGCACCACGAGCCGCGCCTCACTCATAGCCTGGAATTTCTGCTCCCCTGAGAGCCACCCCAGGAGTCGTACGCGGTTAGACAGGCCCCTCTCTTCAATGACCGAGTGAAGCTTTGCTTCGTCAGGGCCAGAACCTGCAATCAGGAGCTGCCCATCGACGCGTCCGGCACATTCTTCCCAGGCTGCCAACAGCAGATCGAGACCTTTGCCGCCGAATTCCAGGCGCCCTATGCACAGGACGTCCTGACCTGGTTTGGGTTCGGGTTTCCACGCTGCGGGATCCACGCCGTTACCGATCACGTCCACATGAACGTCCGGGTTCATAGCCTTCAGGCGGTCTGCGATTCCCTGCGAGACTGCAATCATCCTCCGGTAGCGCCGGACAGCCCACCGTTCCACCCAATGCAACGGCAGCCCGTATTGGCGTGCCTTCTCGCGCGCATGCAACCACTGGACCAGGCCAACCGTGGGGCGCGTGGTCCAGAGCGGTGCAGCCATGCTGGAGAAGGGCGCGAAAAAGTCCTCCACCACCAAATCAGCGGCAGCTCGGCGCCGGTGCACTTCAAGAGGCAGCAGAAACACATAGCCCAAAAGCCGGGTCAGCCTGTTCCCGCCGCGGCCTATTCCTATTGGCACGTAGTGAACGCCGTCCTGCGTGCGTTCAGACCACCCGGGGTACCTGGTGGTCAGTACCGTCATCCGGAAGCCTTTGGCAGCCAGTCGACGGTCGATCTCGTGTGTCCTCACGGCTCCCCCACCGGCGCCGGGCATGCCGGGGTCTTCGAACCCAAGATGTAAAACCCTCATGATCTCTACCGTTCTGTCCCATGGTCTTTGGACGGGAACCCGATGTTTGCCGATGCCGCAGCATCCAGGTCAGCTTCATGCACGAACCAGAGCGTCGTATCACCATTGGTAGGCCCCTCGGAAGTGAAAACAGGAGTGGCGTGATCCTTCAGCCAGGCGAGCATAGTGGGGTTCGCATAGCCGTATCCCTGGCTGGTGGGCAGCGACTGGGTAAGGATGTAACCAGCTCCGTGCTCTTTCATCAAGGGAGCCGAAGGCCAGATACCGAACCTGGCATCGTCCATGAATATCAGCTCCGCAGTGCTGTTGGTGACGCTCACCCGAGCATCTGCCGGCAAGTTTGCTTTGACCCACTGCCTTGCGCCGGCAAAGCCATTGTCCACGGTGAGTGCAGTGCGCATCCCGAGAATTACCGTCAAGGCAACGAAGCACATGCTGAACACGGCAAGGACGCTGCGGCCCTTGGGATATCTCTCTTGGAGCTCCACCACCGCCAGCACGGAACACAGTGCGCCAGCCACCATGACGCCGTACCCGTATTGCTCTTCGAACGTGCCGAACACAGCGCTGTAAGCGCCCGCGGCACCCAAAGCCAGCCCTGCCAGTCCAATAAACCGCCGGCCAGCATGAAGGCTGAAGCACAGCAGGAGTCCCGCCACGGGACACAGCGCCAGGAGGACATAACTAGTGCCGAAGTGACCGCTCTGCTCGATCAAACGGGACAGGATGCTCGGCGAGCCTTCTGCCGTGAAGCCCGTGCTCTTCTCAACCCCGGACATCCGCACCAGCCCGTTGCTTTTGGCCCACACCCAGCCCGGCATTTGTTCCCGCACAGCCACTACGGCAAGGTAAGCAGCATAGGGAATGACGGTCGCGGCCACCACAAGCGTTGCCTTGCGCCAGGGCAGGGTTTCCTTCCACAACACAGCAACAAGGACCGGGGCGATGGTGCAGATGATGAAGAAGTCCTTGCACAGAACGCCATACCCCAACAGCAATCCGGCCACCGTCCACCGCAGGAAAGCTGCACGCTTCCTCGCGGGTTCCGGCATTCCTACCAGGACCAAAAACCCTGCGAGCACAGCCGCCATTGCCGAGGTCTCGAGGAAGGCATGGCTGTTGTTGCGCAGAATGAAGGGCTCGAACGCAAGAAGCACAGCACAGAACCACGCGGGGGCAGTACCAGTAAGCCTCCTGACAAGGAGAAACCCCAGCCCCACGGTCAGTGCCCCCAACGTGGCATTCAGCCATCGCAACTGCAGCAGGACGTCCACAATTTCGCCTGAGACGTCAAACAGCTTGATCACGGCGGCTTCGAGGATGAAGTAGCCGGGCGGGTGGAGGAAGAATGGCCCGTCCGGGAGCGTGGGAAATTGACCGGCACTGACGGACTCACCCAAGCGCACGTAGAGCAACTCATCTACCCAGAGCTCAAAGCCCCGTTCCAAACCGAGGGCGCGAACGCAGAAAGCTCCGGCAACCACAGCCAGGAACATCATCAAGGTGCCCGGGAGTCCCTGCATACGCCACGCGCCGATGACGTCCATGAGGCTGGTTTTTTGCTTGGACCGTCGGCCGGTGCTCCTCGCGCTTTCACCAGCCAGCCGCCGTCGGGGAATCCCGGCAACGCTCCTGCCCGGCAATAAGCCGCGCTGATGAGCCAGCACGGCAAGGCCCGCACCGGATGCTAAAAGCAACCACACCCACGGCTGCATCTGGCTGGCCACACCCAGCACCGCAATCAGTCCGGCCGGGTAGGCCAACCACCGCCAGGCCACAGTTCCCGGTCGGGCCGTGGCGGCAAGGACTGGATGAGCGATGTAGGCCAGTACCAAGGATGCCAGCACGGAGCCTGCAGCTGAACCCACAGCCATGCCGGCAACAGCGTTCACATGCCAGCCGGCCCATAGACCGCCCACCACCAGAAGGCAAGCGATGGCAAGGCCCATCTGGCATCGCCGGTAGGCCCTCACCGCGAGAAGGACTGTTGACAGTACCATCAGCACGGCGTAGCCAAGGCCTGCCACCGCCAGCCACGGCAACAGCTCCAGGGAGCCGTGATACTTTTCCGGCACAATCAGCCCGGCCAGCATGTGAGGGGCGGTAGCGATGATGACGAAGGCCACCAACGCCAACTGCCCAAAGGACGTGAAGGCGGCTCCAAGGATCCGGCGTACGTCCGCGCCTGACGTGCGCAGCAAGGGAAAAACCACCAAGGCAGTACCGGCCGCCACGTACACCGGCCCCTTGGCAATCGATGCCAATGCCTGGAACCCTGCTGCCGCGGACGATCCTTCGTCCAGGAACCCAACCACCACAACATCGATGCCAACCAGTATGGAAACCACGCACAGCACCGACGCGATCTCGATTGTCTCCGCCCACCGCCATTTATCCAGCAGGACCCGCGGACGCCAGTGCAGGTCCCGATAGAAGGAAAGCGGGACGGCGAGGGGAGCTACCGAGCCCACAGCAAACCCAAGGACTGCTCCCCCCGCACCCCACGCCAGGACAATCACCAACGCGCTGAACCCGAGCCTGAGGACAACTTCGCCGATGTTTGTCAGGGCAACCCACGTGAAACGCAGCTCGCCCTGCAACCATCCCGAGGGTGCCGTCACGATGAAGATGGCAAAGGAACCCAACGCTACGGCTCCTGCCAGCGCCGGTGTGGCAAAGGCCAATGTCACCATTCCCGTCGCTGCGGCTGCGACTGCCCCGGCTATACATGACACAAAAACCGAGAAGGCCATGCCATCCTTGCGTTCCTCGGAACCTTCAGGACTAACAGCGACTACGTGGGACAAAGGAAGCGGAACCAGTGCTGAAGCGACAATCCCTACGATTCCCATCAGCATCGCGGCCGACGCGAAGTGCGTGTAGTCCGTAGTGGGCAGCATGTTGGCCATGAGCAAACTGCAGGCGTAACTGACCACGCCCACCACCCCGGCCGACATGGCCAGGAAAACGCTGTCTTCCCCTACTTTGCCTCCCCGTCCGGATGTCCGTTCCGGGGAACGCTCCCGCCCCCGGGCAGTCGGCGCCGGATGCGCCCTAGAAGCCATCAACGGCGTGGGCGGGCATAGAGACCCTTCCGGGTCCGGCGAGCAGGTCGCTCCGCCCCGCTGGCTGCAAGTCTGCTGCGTCCACCCCAATCTGCTTCAAGACAGCGAAGGCTTCGAACTCGTCCCGGCCTTTCATCAGTACTGAGACCTGTCCGTCGTCCGCCCACACTTCATCCGTTGGACGCAGGATGACCCGAAGGTCGGCCCCGGGCGGTAATTCGAAACGCACCAGTGTGGACATATCGGAGCGCGGACTGCCGCTACCAAGGGTCTCCAGACGCTGTGACTCTTCAAGGACCACACCAGCCAGAAGGTCCGAACTCCGGTCCCAGGTGAAGCATCGTGCCCACTCCTGGCATCGTGCAGAGAACTCCTGCGATGCCTGATGTGAGGCCAATTTCTCCAGGGCGGCTACTATGGCGCGCCCAAATTCCTTAGGGGTATCCACAAGCCATCCTGTACTGCCGTCCACTACGGAGTCCCGGATGCCTGGAACACGCAGTGCAAGGCATGGAACGCCCCAGGCGGCCGCCTCGATCACTGAACATCCCCAGCCCTCTGACGCCGACGTGGAAGTGGTCATCCATGCCCGGTTCAAGAGGCTGTTGCGGACCTCGTTGGGCTGGTAACCGTGGAAAGTCACGATATGGCTGAGCCCCATGTCCATGGCGAGTTGCTGTAGCCGGGCTCTTTCGGGCCCGTCGCCAACGATTTCCACCCGCAGATCGGGAATACGGCTGGCGACAACAGCAATCTGGCCCAGCAACAAATCAAGTCGTTTGTGCGGCACCAAACGGCTGACCACGGTAATGGTGGGCTCGGGAGCCCTGGGGCCGACCTGTTCCGGAACGTCGATAGTACCGTTGGGTACGACGTGAATTGGTCCGGAGAACCCAAGCTTGCGGAGTTCCAACCGCGTGGACGGTGAGACGGCAACAATGGCCCGCTGGCCATAGACGGCTTTTGCGCCTCTGCTTTCAAGGAAACGGCCAAGGGCAGCCAACGGCGGAGAGAACCGGCTGCGGAATTGCTCTTGGTGAACGTGATGGATCAATTGAATGATGGGTGTCCCGCCTGGCACGAAGAGTGGCGAGAAGAAGGGGATTCCGTTCTGGCAATCCACCACGGCATCAAAATGACGGCCTCTGCGCACGAGCTTGAGCGCTGCATGGGCGTAGATGGCCAGGGGACCACCAGCGCGCAGTATCCGGATATCGTCGATGACGTCCTCCGCGGGCTGGTTCATTTCACGCCCGGTAAACCACGTGACTTTGGCCCCGGCCGCTACCCACCTGCGGGAGATCTCGTGCATATACTGCTCGGCGCCCCCGGCTTGGGAATGCCCGACGTCGCGCCAGTTCAGGATAAGTACGTGCTTCCCAGCAAGGTGTGCTGAGGACAATGGGAAAGCACTGGTCATAGGATCGATTTCTCTAGTTGAAGTACGGACGCAAAACTGGCGATTCCGTCTTGGAAGGGCCGGAACGTTGACGCTTCTCCGTCTGTCCAGGCGACAGGCAATTCGATGATTCTGGCCCCTTGGTGTTGCAACCTCAGAAGAAGCTCCACATCGAAAGCAAACCCCGTAGCGCGGCATTGGACCATAGCGGCGGTGAGCGAGTCCCGTTCGAAAAATTTGAAGCCGCACTGGGTATCGAAGATGCCCTTCACCTTGGACTTGGTCAGTGTGCGGAAAGCTTTACCGCCTATGCGCCTTCCCAGTTGTTGCGGCCGGACAAGGGTGGAACCTGGCGCGTGGCGCGAGGCAATAACTGCTGCAGCACCCTCTTCGAGGTGGGACATGGCAGCAGTCAGCGTTTCCAAGGGGGTGGCCAGATCGGCATCGAAGAACCCGGTGAAACGTGACGTACCGCTCAGGAGGCCCCGGCGAACAGCTGCCCCTTTGCCACGACGGGAACATCCGATCACGGAAATCGGGACGCTGCTTCCTGCCTCGCCCGAAATACGACGTACTACAGCACCGGTTTCGTCAACGCTGCCGTTATCTACCACCACAATCCGGGAAGACCAGGGCTGGCTTGCCAGGAAATCGATGGCCTGCAACAGGGTATTGGGAATCCTTCCGGCCTCGTTATAGGCCGGAATAATGACTTCAAGATCAACCAGGGAACGCCGCAGTGAATCCGCGTGTCGCCGGGCCTGAAAGCCTCCCCTGCCGCCGTTGTTCATACTGCGTGAGTGGAGCACGGCTATCTAAACCTCCGTATACGTGAAAACGTCAAAGTTCGTTTTCTCGTAAAGGAAGTGGGTACAAGTCCTCAGTCATGACGCGAACTTGGCGTCCGGATCACCGGGCTTGGATCACGCCGCCCAACGCCGCCAGGACTCCTGGCCAGTGCTCCTGGGCCAGGGCCCATGCCGCAGCCCCCATGCCCACCATGGCGTAACCGCTGACGGGTATCAGGACCAGCCACTCCCGCCGCGAGCCGGCCCTGCCCAACAGGGGAATCGAGAAAGCGCCGTTGGCCCTCCAAATGCCGCTGATCAGCGATTTGCGCAGGAATTTAGGTGGTTTGATCACGATGGGCCACAACAGCGGTACCCCGCCCACGGTAATCATGTCTCCCACGATGTGAACGGCGACGCCCGCCAGCATTGACAGCGGGAGCCACCCCCACTGATCGGGTGCGAACCAGGTCACGAGTCCAGCCATCACCACGGCGAAGAGCCAGTTGGTGATCCAGCCGGATTTGGGAAACAGATTCAAAGCCTTGGCCGCCAGGTTGATCATGAACATGCACAGCAAACCAGCGCCGACCGAGAGCTTTCCTACCGGCGTAACCATCTGGAATTGAGCTGCCATGGCAGCCAGCACCACAAAGGCAGAGGCTCCCAGAAGTGAGTGTGTCCCTTGCCGGTGCCCTCCGCTGGCTTTCTCAATGCCCACCGCAATGACGTTGGAAAGCGGTGGAAGCGAATTCGCTATGGTGCTGTGCCGGTGGTCCCAGTCGCACACCAAGGCGGTACCCGCCGTCGCCATGGCTCCGATCAGGATGCCGGTGGAATCCAGCGGATACCAGCCCAACGCGTAGGGGCCGGTCGAGGCAATAGCGATCCACGCCGCGGCTCCCGACGCGGCGTGGTGTCCTCCCATCATTCGGTTAGCCTGCCTTTACCGCAACATCCGCGAAAATCGCGGAGATCACGCCGTTGGCCCATTCGAGGATCTCGGCGTCCTGGAGATCACGGCCGCCGATCCTGGCTGTTTTGGGCTTGGGGATCAGGACAGCATCCAGGGCAGGCTTGACCTGGGAACCCGGGTACATGCGGTTCAGGCGCATGGTCTTGGACTCGGGCAATTGCGCTGGCGAGAAGCGGATGAAGTTGCCTTGGAGCGCGACGTCGGACAGGCCGGCTTCGCGGGCCCCCACCCGGAAGCGGGCCACGGCGATGAGGTTCTGCGCCGGCAAGGGCGGCTCACCGTAACGGTCCACGAGTTCAGCGAGGACCTCGTCAATGGCTTCATTGGTCACCGCGGCGGCCAGCTTCCGGTAGGCCTCCAGGCGCAGCCTCTCACCGGGCACGTAATCATGCGGCAGATGGGCGTTGACGGGCAGTTCGATCTTCATCTCGGCGGCCTTCTCCTCGGCCTCCCCGCGGTACTCGGCAACAGCTTCACCAACGAGCCGGATGTAAAGGTCGAAGCCCACGCCCTGGATGTGGCCGGACTGCTCCCCACCCAGCAGGTTGCCCGCACCGCGGATTTCGAGATCCTTCATGGCCAGCTGCATGCCGGCGCCGAGTTCGTTGTGCGCCGCCACAGCCTTGAGCCGTTCCAGCGCCACCTCGCCCAACGGCTTCTCGGACGGGTACAGGAAGTAGGCGTAGGCGCGTTCACGGCCACGACCAACACGGCCACGGAGCTGGTGGAGCTGCGAAAGTCCATACTTGTCGGCACCATCCACAATCAGTGTGTTGGCGTTGGAGATGTCCAGCCCGGTCTCGATGATGGTGGTGCAGACCAGCACGTCGAACCGTTTCTCCCAGAAGTCCACAATGATCTTCTCAAGGCGGCTCTCGGACATCTGGCCGTGCGCCACTTCCACCCTTGCCTCGGGCACCAGCTCGCGGATCTGCGCGGCGATACGTTCGATCGAGGACACGCGGTTGTGCACGAAGAAAACCTGCCCTTCGCGCATGAGCTCACGGCGGATGGCTGCCGACGTCTGCTTGTTCGTGTACGGACCCACGTAGGTCAAGACCGGATGGCGTTCCTCCGGCGGGGTTGCCAAGGTGGATGTCTCCCGGATGCCCGTCAAGGACATTTCCAAAGTACGGGGAATCGGTGTGGCACTCATGGCCAGGACGTCCACGTTGGTTCGCATCTTTTTCAGCGCTTCCTTGTGTTCCACACCAAAGCGCTGCTCTTCATCCACGATCACCAATCCCAGGTCCTTGAACTCAAAGTCCTTGGACAGCAACCGGTGCGTACCAATCACAACATCCACCGCGCCGCTCTTGACGCCTTCGGCTGTTTCCTTGGCTTCCTTGCCGCTTTGGAACCGCGAAAGGGGTTTTACCCGCAGCGGGAATCCGGAGAAGCGCTCGGTGAAAGTCTCGTAGTGCTGCTGGGCCAACAGTGTGGTGGGCACCAGGACCGCCACCTGCTTGCCGTCCTGGACGGCTTTGAAAGCAGCGCGAACCGCAATCTCGGTCTTGCCATAGCCGACGTCGCCGGAAACCAGGCGGTCCATGGGGATTTCCCGCTCCATGTCCGCTTTGACCTCGTTGATGGTGGTCAGCTGGTCCGGGGTTTCCACATAGGGGAAGGCTTCCTCGAGTTCGCGCTGCCACGGAGTGTCCGGAGCGAAGGCGTGTCCGCGGGATGCCATCCGGGCGGAGTAGAGCCGGATCAGCTCTCCAGCGATCTCCTTGACGGCCTTGCGTGCCTTGGACTTGGTACTCGCCCAGTCAGCGCCGCCCATCTTGCTAAGCGCTGGTGTGTCCCCGCCGACGTAGCGGGTGACCTGGTCCAGTTGGTCCGTAGGAACAAACAGGCGGTCCCCGGGAGCACCGCGCTTGGAAGCTGCATACTCCAGCACCAGGTACTCACGCAGCCCGGCATCGGACGACGACGTACCTGTCACCTTGCGCTGGATGAGCTCCACGAACCGGCCGATTCCATGCTGCTCATGCACCACAAAGTCACCTGCGTGCAATTGCAGGGGGTCCACGGCATTCCGCCGTTTGGATGGCATTCGCCGCATATCCTTGGTGGAACTTGCGGTGGCGCGGCCCAGCAGGTCCGCTTCGGTCAAAAGGCCCAGTTTGAGGCCGTCCAGGACAAAACCACGTCCGACGGCGGCAGTGGTCACCTCGATGATGCCCGGCTGCGGATCCTTATCCAGCGAGTCCACGCGTGCACAGGGGATGTCGGCATCGTGGAACAGTTCAACCAGGCGCTGGGCTGGTCCCGGACCGTCCGTAACAACTACCAAACGCCACTGCTCGCGGACGCGTGAGCCAATGAACTCCAGCATTTCGGCGACCTCGCCCTGGTAACCGCGCGGTTCGCGGGCATGCAGGTTCAGGACGTCGATGTCCAGCACCAGGTCCTCGTCCGTTGCGAGCGAGGTGATGGACCACCAGGACACGCCGTGTTCCAGGGCGGCAGATCGGGTGTCGGTCAGCGAACGGAAACTCGCGGCGTGCAAGTCAGTGGATGCCTGGGAGGACAGGTCAAGGGGCGCGGAACCGCCGTCGGACGCGGTGGACCAAGCAGCTTCCAGAAACTCTTCGTTGGTAGCAGCGAGGTCGTGGGCGCGGGTGCGCACCTTTTCCGGTTCGATGACCACGCCCAGGGAGCCGGCCGGAAGCTGGTCCACGAACGGCACCATGGCATCCACCAGCACCGGGGCCAAGGACTCCATGCCTTCAACGGCGATGCCCCCGGCGATCTTCTCCAGCATGTCTGCCGCAGCCGGCATATCGGCTTTGAGTTTGGCAGCACGCGACATGACGGAGGGCGTGATCAGGATTTCGCGGCAAGGCGGCGCGTGCAGTTCCGTGGGGTGGTGGATCCCGGGCGCGGACAGCGAGCGCTGGTCGGCCACGGCGAACCAGCGCATCTGGTCAACTTCATCGCCGAAGAACTCCACACGGATGGGGTGGTCCTCGGTGGGTGGGAAAACGTCCAGGATGCCGCCGCGGACTGCGAATTCGCCGCGGTGCGTCACCATGTCAACCCGTGCATAGGCGGCGTCGGAGAGTGCCCGGACTACATCTGTGAAGGAGCGTTCCTGTCCTACCTGCAGCGTGACGGGAACCAGGTCCCCCAAGCCGGCAACAATGGGCTGGACCACGGCGCGAACCGGGGCAACCACCACACGCAACGGTGCCGCCGTCGAGGTTTCAGGGTGGGTCAGGCGGCGCAGGACGGAGAGCCGCCGTCCCACGGTGTCCGAGCGCGGCGAGAGCCGCTCATGCGGGAGGGTTTCCCAACTGGGGAAGGTGGCCACAGACTCCGCGGGCAGGTACGAGGCGAGGGCCGCCGTCAGGTCCTCGGCCTCACGCCCGGTGGCGGTGACCGCGAGGACAACAGGGGAACTGCCGGCCTCTGAACTTTGTGTGGCCAGGGCATCGGCCATTTCTGCCAGCAACACAGCCCGCATCCCTGTAGGGGCACTGATCTGGTAGTCCGTACTCCGGGCCGAAAAGGGCCGCTGAGCCTCAGTTCGGACGCGCGCAAAAGTCTTGTCCTCCGCCAGTGCACGGCGCAGACCGTTGAGGCTCATGGCTGAAACTCCTAGGGTGGGTCCAAGGGCAGGCAACACAAATGCCCGGAAATTCGAACGAATGCCGGGTCATTCCAGCCTACCCCTCCCTCCAGCCGCAGGAGTTCCTTTGCAGTCATCCCCAGGCCAGCCTTCCAAGACCGTCCTCGTCACGGGCGCCACCGGTTACATTGGAGGCCGCTTGGTCCCCCGGCTACTTGAGGCTGGCCACCGGGTGAAGGTGGTGGTCCGCTCGCCGCAGAAGATCGCCGACGTTCCCTGGCACCGCGACGTCGAGATCATTAAGGACTCCCTTTCTGACGCTGGAAGCCTGGAACAGGCGCTCAGGGACGTGGATGTGCTGTATTACCTGGTCCATTCCATGGCTTCCGGCAGTGGTTTCGAGGCCAAGGAAGAATCCATGGCGCGGCTCGTGGCAGATGCAGCCACGCGTGCCAACGTCAACAGGATCGTCTACCTCGGCGGCCTGCACCCGGAGAACACGGAGCTCTCCACGCACATGCGTTCCCGCGAGACGGTGGGACGGGTCTTCCTCGAATCGCCGGTGGACTCCATCGTGTTCCAGGCCGGCGTGGTGATCGGTTCGGGTTCGGCGTCGTTCGAGATGATCCGTCATTTGGCCGATACCCTGCCCGTCATGCCGGCACCCAGCTGGGTTAATAACCGCATCGAAGCCATCGCTGTCCGGGACGTGCTGCACTACCTGGTGGCTGCTGCGACGCTGCCGGATCGCCTGAACCGGACTTTCGACATCGGTTCACGTGACGTCCTGAAGTACAAGGACATGATGAACGAGTACGCCGTGGAGCGGGGGCTGCCCCGCCGTTTGGTGATCGCCCTTCCGGTTCCGGCACCCAAGCTCGCGGGCCTGTGGGTCGCGCTGGTCACGCCTATTCCGCTGTCCATGTCCTTGCCGCTGGTGCAGTCACTGCAGCACGACGCAGTGTCGCGGGAGCACGACGTCGACGATTACATTCCACAGCCCGACGGCGGCCTGACGCCGTACCGTCGTGCCGTCGCCTTGGCGCTGGGCAAGGAGAGGGACGGCCAGGTGGAGACCACGTGGGCAAACGCAGGCGTCGACGCCGATCCTCTCCCCAGCGATCCCGACTGGGCGGGTTACAAGGTATTCCTGGACGAGCGGACCTTCCATAGCGACGCGATGCCTGAGCATGTCTGGACGGTCATTGAGGGCATTGGGGGCAAGAACGGCTGGTATTCGCTTCCGCTGGCGTGGCGGGTCCGTGGTTGGCTGGACAAGCTCACCGGCGGCGCGGGCCTGTTGAGGGGGCGCAGGCATCCAAAGAAGCTGGCCAGCGGCGAAGTGGTGGACTGGTGGCGGGTGGAAGCCATAGACCGCGGGCATTTGCTGCGGCTGCGGGCCGAGATGCGGGCTCCCGGGCGCGCCTGGCTTGAGTTGTCAGTGGAGCCCGACGGCGGCGGGAGCCTTTACAAGCAGCGCGCCATTTTCTTTCCACGCGGCTTGGCGGGCAGGCTTTACTGGCTGGGTGTCTACCCGTTCCATGGGATTATTTTCCCGTCGATGGCGCGGAACATTTCCGCGGCGGCAATGACCCTTCAGGAGCAGGAACAGAAGAAGGGTTCTGGCGTGGCCACGGACACCCCGTAGGATGTTGGGAGCTAAAAGAGCTTCACCACCAACATATCCACGGAGGACCCATGGCCCTGAGTGCATCCACCACCCTGCCGCACAGCGTTGACCGCGTTGCGGCCGTATTTGTCGACGAAGACTTCCTGCGTCACACGAGCGAACTGGTGGGCGGCTCCCTGGAATCGTTCACGATCGACGGCGACACTGCCGGCGCTTTCAGCACCACCACGGTTCGTACGCTGCCCACCACCCGTTTGCCGGATATCGCCCGCAAGTTCGTCGGCGAGAGCCTGACCGTCACGCAGACCGAGCAGTGGGAGGCACCGGCAGCCGACGGCTCCCGCGCCAGCAAGATTGCCCTTAAGGTCTCCGGCGCTCCGCTTGATGTCACTGCAGTCCAGCGCCTCGTAGCCGAAGGCGGGAACACCCGGATCGAACTTGAGGGCAATGTTTCCTCGTCGGTTCCATTCCTTGGCGGCAAGATCGCCGATGCTGCAGAGCCGATGGTTGGCAAGGCCCTGAACATCCAGTCGCAGCAGGCGCAGGCCTGGCTCGAAAGCCACTAGCGTGCAGCTCCCTGCCATCCTGGGCTGGGTCCTGATCGTTGCCGGCGTCTGGTCCCTGGTTGTGTGGCCGCAGTTCCTCAAGCGCGTCATGAAGGACCCCCGGGCCCGCGACGCCGCTGGCAAGGCCACCAGGTTCCTCACGGTGCACGTCGTCCTGGTCTCCATTTCCATGGTGCTGGGACTCGCGACGGCGGCGATCGGAATTGCAGGCCTCGTTTCCTAGGTTTCTCCCAACTGAGTCGCAGCAGTGCGCGTTTTGAGAGCTCATAACGCGCACTGCTGCGACTCACTTGGGTAGAATGGGCTTTGGTGTGCCGGGAAGTCTGGTCGGCGGTGTCTTTGCGATGTCCGTCTTTCGACCACTCGACCCACAGGAGCTTCCGTGGCCAAACAACCCATGACCACCACTGTTTTCAGCCGCTCCAGCTACCCCGAGTATCGCCGCATCCTCTCGATCCTCCGCACAGAGACCGTGGGCGGCGCCCTCCTTCTGGCCGCCACGGTCATCGCACTGATCTGGGCCAACTCCCCCGCCGCCGATGCTTACTTCGCCCTGCGCGACGTCAAGATCGGCTACGAGCCTTGGCATCTGCAGCTAAGCCTTGGCCATTGGGCCTCCGACGGCCTGCTGGCTGTGTTCTTCTTCCTCGCAGGCCTTGAACTCAAGCGCGAATTCGTCGCCGGAGAACTTCGTAAACCTGCGCGCGCCGTCGTCCCCGTAGCTGCAGCCGTTGGTGGAGTTGTTATCCCCGCCCTGATCTACGTCCTTTTCAACCTCGGCTCCGCCTCGGAGACACTCAAGGGTTGGGCCATCCCCACGGCAACGGACATCGCCTTTGCCTTGGCAGTACTCGCCGTGATCAACACGCACCTTCCGGCGGCACTCCGGACTTTCCTGCTGACTCTCGCCGTGGTGGATGACCTCATCGCCATCGGCATCATTGCTTTCTTCTACTCCTCCGGAATCCAGCCCCTTATGCTCCTGGCCGCCTTGGTTCCGCTGGCGCTCTTCACCTTCCTGGTCCAGAAGCGAATCCGTAACTGGTATCTTCTGCTCCCGTTGGCCCTTGCCACCTGGGGTTTCATCCATGCCTCGGGAATCCACGCCACCGTTGCGGGAGTCCTCCTGGGCTTCGCCGTCCCAGTGTTCGCCAGCGGCAAGAAGGGCGAACCGGCCGAGGGCCTGGCCGAGCACTTCGAACACCGCTTGCGTCCCTTCTCCGCCGGGTTCGCGGTGCCCGTCTTCGCCTTCTTCTCCGCCGGAGTGGCGCTGGGCGGCGTGGCGGGTATGGGGGCCGCGCTCAGCGATCCGGTTGCCGTGGGAATTGTCGCGGCTTTTGTGCTGGGCAAGGCCGTGGGCGTCTTTGGCACCACGTTCCTGGTCACCAAAACCACCCGTGCAAGCCTGGATTCCAGCATTGCGTGGATCGATCTCTTTGGACTGGCGCTGCTGGCCGGGATCGGATTCACCGTCTCGCTGTTGATCGGCGAGCTAAGCTTCGGCACCGGATCTGCGCACAACGACCACGCCAAGGTGGCTATCCTCGCAGGTTCCCTGATCGCGGCGCTGCTGGCCGCCGTCGTGCTCCGGGCCCGGAACCGGCGGTACCGCCTGGTTCAGGCAGAAGAGCAAAGGGACGACGACGGCGACGGCGTACCTGACGTCTTTGACCGCGCCTAGCGCGGGGCTGCTCTGAGAAGGCTAAGCCGTTGCCTGGTTCAGCGCGTCCTCGGCGGCGACCCACGAAATCATGGCGCATTTGACCCGGGCGGCGTAGCGCGCCACGCCTTCGAATGCCGCGGCGTCCCCCAGAATCTCCGGATCTGCCTGCACCTTTCCACGCGAGCGGAGCACCTCACGGAAGTTGTCGATCACCGCGTGAAGTTCTTCAACCGACATTCCCTCGCCCAGGTCAGTCAGCACGGAGGCCGAGGCCATGGAGATGGAACAGCCTGCGCCATCCCAGCTGATCTGCTTGACCGTTCCATCGGCAACTGCCAGGCGAAGGGTGACCTCGTCCCCGCAGACCGGGTTGAGCTGGTGCGATTGTCCGGTTGACGTGCCCGTGGGTGCTTCCGTGTCCGCGAGCCCGCTGCCGTGGCGCTGCTTGGAGTGGTCCAGGATGATCTGCTGGTACAGCTGGTCAAGACTCATGGTGCTGGTTACCGTTCGTGGAAGTTTGTGGGAGCCGCTGCGGTGTAGCAGCAGCAGGGGTCAGGCCTGGAAATAGGCCCGAACGCCAGACACGGCGTCAAGGAATGCATCGACGTCATCCGTGGTGTTGTAAAGGTACGTACTTGCGCGCGTAGTAGCGGTCAGCCCCAAACGGCGGTGCAGCGGCTGGGCGCAATGGTGGCCAACACGAACGGCGATGCCGCGATCGTCAAGGAACTGCCCGACGTCGTGGGCGTGGACACCGGCGACGTCGAAGGCGGCCAGTCCGATCCGTTCCGCGCCGGAGGCAGGACCCACGACGCGGATACCGTCGATGCCTTCAAGGCCCTTGACCAGGCGCTGGCCAAGCGTGGTTTCCCAGGCATGGATGCGGTCGATCCCCGTTTCGGACAGATAGTTGATGGCGGTGGCCAAAGCAACCGCCTGGGAGATGCGCTGGGTTCCGGCTTCGAAGCGTTGCGGAGCCGGCAAGTATTCGGCCCGTTCCATAGTGACCGTAGTGATCATGGAGCCGCCTGTAAGGAACGGCGGCAGGACGTCCAGGAGTTCCTGCTTGCCGTACAGGACGCCGACGCCAGTGGGGGCCAGCATCTTGTGGCCCGAGAACACCGCGAAGTCCACGTCCAGGTCCTTGACGTCAATGGGCATGTGAGGCACCGACTGGCAGGCATCAAGGACCACCAAGGCACCCACGCGCCGGGCCAGGGCCACAAGGTCCGGTACCGGATTGATGGTGCCCAGGACGTTGGAGGCATGGGTGAAAGCCAGCAGGCGGGTCCGCTCCCCCACAATGTCTGCCGCGGCATCGAGCCGGAGCGAGCCGTCGTCCGTAATGGGAATGTACTTGAGCGTGGCGCCGGTCCGGAAAGCGAGCTCCTGCCATGGGATCAGGTTGGCGTGGTGCTCCATCTCCGTGACCACGATTTCGTCGCCCGGACCAATGGCCAGCTCCTTCAACGCTGAGCTGCCACGGCCCTGCGCAGCCCACAAAGCGGCGTTGGACAGTGCATAGCTGATGAGGTTGAGACCCTCTGTGGCGTTGGAGGTCCACACGGTTTCCTCGTACTGCGCGCCAATGAAGTCCGCGACAGTCTGGCGTGCGTCCTCAAAGACCTCAGTCGCGCTCACCGCGAGTTGGTGGGCGCCACGGTGCACGGCGGCGTTGCGTTGTTCGTAGAACTCCTGCTCGGCCTCGATCACGCTCAAGGGGTTCTGCGAGGTCGCGCCGGAATCTAGATAGATCAGCGGCTTGCCGTTGACCAGTTGGTCCAGGACGGGGAAGTCGTTCCGGATCCGCAACACCTCCGCGTTGTCCATGGCGGGCACGGACTGCTGCAGTGAGGCGGGAGTTGATACGACTGTCAAGGGGCGCTCCTTGGAAATCCTTCAGGGACACTCAATTATCCCACGGTGCGACGTCCCTGGAGATGTGCCGTACAGCACGTCAGTGGCCTGCAGTACCGGGCAGCCATCCCAGCGGCGGAGCAACGTCGCTATCGAAGGCGCTGTGCAACCGCTCCATGAGGGTCGACGCGCGGCGGCTCGCCGCGCTCCGGGTCCGTTCTTCGTAGCCGCTGGCCGCACGGGCGTAACAGAGGGCAGCCTGCGCGAATTGCCGCTCTCCGGAGAGGCTCTTGCCAGCGGACTCAAGCGACTTGGGGTCGTTACCCAGCAAAGCGGATGCGAAGGTTCCCATCGCCGCCGCGCCAGCCCCCTGCATCGAGGCGGCAAGCTCGCCAAGGCGGCGCTGCACCACGAGGTCGTCGACGGCGGAAGTGCTTGCGTTGAGCGTCATGAGTGCCAATGCCTCAGCCTCCATCAAAGGACTTTGCCTGTCATGGAACACCTCAGCCACCGAAAACAAGTGGCCAGGCTTGCCCGAAACCCTGTCCTGCGCCGCCGCCACGAACAGGGCGCTTAGCTGGGGCAAAAGGCCCTCGTCCGTGAGGCCTGCGTGGGCTGCTTGACTCTGCTCCACTCTGGCCATGGCCTGCTCCAAATCACCACACTGCGCCTCTGAGTACGCCAGCAGCGCCGATGCCAGCCGCAGAACCGGCGCCAGGCCGGCGTCGTGCAGTTCAGCTACTACAGGTTCCAGCGTTCGCAACGCAGCCCGCGGGAGCCCCTGGCTGAGCTGCGCATACCCCCGCGCTACATCCAGGCACCAAGCCAGGTGCGCCGGCACTGCGTAGGCCCAGGGGCAATCCAGGAGCGAGTCCACCTGGCTCCACGACAGATTGTGCCGCAGGCAGACCACGTGGCGGAGCAGGACGCCCGGCCGGAACATCTCCAGTGCAGGATCTGAGTTGATGGCGGCCATGGCAGCGCCAGACTTCCCCAGCGCTTTGGGCGCATCTCCGGAAAGAAGGAGTTGTTCGGCTTGGTGGACATTCCACATGACCCGCGCCGCTGGATCCGACGGTTCCTCCGGCTCGTCAGCTCCGCCGTCGGGCCTTACCGGCATGGCGGTCGCCGCACCCAGAAGGCTCAGGGCCATCAAGCGGCGTGCAGCGTCGGCCTGCACCTCGGGCTGTGATCCTGGGCCAACCAGCTCCCGCAGCTCCGGTGTGGCCTCTTTGAGCTTGCCCCCGGCAATGAGCGCCCTGGCACGGAGCATCCTGGCTTGATCCCGGTGGCCGGGACCCTTGACGCCCACCGAAGCCCTGATGGCCAGCTCAGCGGTCGACGGCCTGTCGGCGGCCGGAGCGGCGGCAAGGATGAGTTCGTCCGAGAGGCTGAGCCCGCAATCGAGGGTCCACGTCATCCACCGCAGCATAGCGGGGGCCGAATCCGGGGTGAGTCCGGGCTCCTCCACGCCGAGCCGCAGCGCCGTGCTCCGCACGTGGGGAACGGATAGCCGGATGCCCTCGCCCCAGAGCCACGAACTCGTCCGGACAAGCGGCGGACGGCCCGGAAGCACCCTGATGTGGTGAGAGGCGAGAAGGTGTTCCACGGCCTTTTGGCCGAAACTGTGTTCCACAACGTCCAGTGCCAGAGGCTCGGCGAGCGCGATGACCTCCAACGCCTTAAGTTCCTCGGCAGCGTGGTGTGAGACGTCGGCCCGGACGTGGTCAACCACCCCAGGCCATTGGCAGTGCGCCCGAACATCGATGGTCCAGTAACCGTCGCGCTCTACCAGGAGGTGGGCGTTGCGTGCATCCTGGATTGCAAGGCAAAGGAGTCCCACGTTGAACCCGCACATCGCCGCCAGAAGGCTGCTGGCACGCCGTTGGACCTTTCCGCCCAGTACGTCCTCGCACAAAGCCTGAGCCTCACTGAACGTGAAGGGAGCCAGGAAGTACTGCTCTAGGAAGCCGTCTTCCCACAACTGGTACAGGTCTGGCGGAAGGGGGCGGCGACTGTCGGCCGTAGCTACCAGGGTGGCGCCGAATCCCGGCATCAGCTGGAGCAAGACCGCCAGGGACGCAGGGTCGACGTAGTGGATGTCATCCACGAGGAGGACCAGTGGGGGCCGCTTTGGTTCAGGGTGCCGCTTGCTTCGACGCCGTGCCAGTGGTGGTGTGTACAGGTATTCCGCGGGACCGAGGCTCCGTGTCAGCGCCCGGAGGACGTGAAGTCCCGGGAGCGCAGTTTGTTCGCCGGCAGGCTCCACTGCCGCGCTCAACGCACCATAGACGGTTGTTTGGAGTTCCGGTTTTCCGGCGAATGTCCGGACGTCCAGAGAGTCCGGGAGCCCTGCTTTGACGGAGAGCAACAGGTGGCTCTTTCCCGATCCCCTGTCTCCGATCACGACTATGCCGTTGGTGGAAGGAGAGGGTACTGCCGAAAGGATCAGATCCAGGATCTGCTTCCGGTCCGGGAATGTTGATGGTCTCAGCCCGACTGTGACAGTCTCTTCGTCCAGCCAGGGGTCCGGCAACATGCGCACTCCAATAGCAGCAGTCCCTTGGTCCGGGAGGGTTTCGGCTTCCGCGATTTTGCGGGATCCCTGGCCTAGAAGCCGGCGACGGCTGGGGGGAGAGTCTCGGTCTCAGAAGACTCTGTCGCCGCCGGCTTCGTACAGGGCCGGACCGCCTCTCGGCGGCCGGAGCACCGGCTCAAAGAGACCACCGATGCGGTATTTCGATTTGGAATTCCGGGGATGCTTGGGGCTTACCGTCCTTCCAAGATCAGTTAACCGCGTGGCAGAAATCAGAACACCAGTAATCGGTACTCGATTAGTAGGGCGGTTTTTGGGCCCCGATACTCTGTTGTACTCAGTCCCCTGATGGGGCACTACTTGGTCCCGGCCGGGATGGGACGCGGGTTACTCCATTGATTGGTGGTAATCGGTGCGCTACCGCACACAAGTGGTGCTTGGGGGCCTCGAGGGCTACTCAATCGGCTCTGCCGTCAATTGCGGACAGCAGCTCCGAGATCTTCGCGCCGGCGGATGCCCAGCTTCGCATAACTGCGATACAAGTGGCCCTCCACAGTTCGGACGGAGACCATAAGTTTCTCGGCGATCTGCCGGTCAGTGAGTCCGGAAACGGCCAGCGCCACAATATCCTGCTCCCGCCGGGTCAAGGGCACGGAACGGTCCACCTCGGTATGGGGATCGTGAAGCTGCGCGTCGCCCAGACTGGCCTCGCTGACGTCCCGCAACACGGCCGCCTGCCGTGCCTCCGGCCGTTTACCCTCGGCATCGAAGGCGATGGCGGCTTTGTCGAAGGCGGCCGCCGCCGGCCCGGGCATGCCCCCGGCCGCCAACAGGTTGCCGGCGTTAACGAACGCATCGCCGGCGCCGCCCATCTGGGCAGTCGCCAGCATGTGCCAGCCGCTGGCCCACGCCCCAGCCATCGAAGACGCAGTTTCCTGGATGGCTTCCATTGCCTGCAGGTCTCCCAGCTCTGCCCTGAGGACCAGGTTCTGGAGCAGGACGCCCGGCAGTTGATGCAGATGCGTGGAATCGGGCAGGCTCCGCAGCTTCTCCAGGCCTGTTCCCCTGTTCAAATGCTCCTTGGCGGCCAGGGTAAAGAGTTCAGCCAGCGCTTCTACATAGGCGCCGCCAGCGGCAGGGACGCCCAGGTCCGCGGACAATCGCTGGGCGAGCTCGTTGTTTCCGGATCTCGCAGCCGCATAAAACGCCAGCGCGTTACCCAGGCGGCGCAGCCTCTGCGGGTCCTTCACACGGAGGGCCTCCACCGCGGGAATCAGCAGCGCACCGGCCTGTTCCAAACGTCCCTGCCTGAGCAAGGACAGTCCTTTGAGGGCCTGCACGTCTCCGCCGAACGTAATGAGCCCCATGGCAGAACTCGCGGCATATCGGTTCAGTGCGGTCTCGGCAGCCGCCCAATCCCCCGATTCCAGCGCGGCCAAGGCATAGCGGACCAGGATGAAATCGGTGAAGTACAGGAGGTCGTCGTTGTGTTCATCCAGCAACACCAGGGCTTCGCGGCCCATCTCCAAGGCCTGCACGGCCTGCCCTTCGACCATCAGGAGTTCGCACTGCATGGCCAATAGGAAGAGCTGGTTCATGACGAAATCAGGCTCGTCCGGGCCAAGACCGACCTGGAACGCGCCCAGTCCCCCGCGAAGTTCCCCATAGCGGCCGTCATGGGCCAACGCCGCCAATTCCAAGGCTGCTGCATGGCGTCTGATTTGCTGGACCGCAGGATCCTCGGCCGCGCGGCCAGCCACCAGGGCGTCGGCGGCAGAATGCGCATCAGCCAGGATCTCACCTGAGCTGTCCCCCATCGCTGACCGGGCAGCGCCCCACAACAGTCCTGCACCCAGGGGCCCCGACGGGTCCGCGTCCAGGAACCCGGCATCTTCCTCGAGCAACTGCACGGCACTGCGGTAGTCGCCGTCGTTGTATTTGACCATTGCCATGACGGCACGGGCACGTGGACGCAGCGCTTCCGAACGGACCTTGGCGGCCGCCGCCAAGGCAAGCGGATTCTGGAGCAGTTTTGCGGCGAGGAACGCCGCCCGCAGCAGCTGTTCGTCGTCGACGTCGGCACCACAGTCCAGCGCCCAGCTCACCATTCGGAGCAGGCCCTCCGCTGTGGATGGCTCCGCGGGCAGATGCTGCACCATACGCTGGCGGATCTGGAGGCTGCGGGCGGGCGAAACAATATGGCGAAGGGCCTCGCCGTACATCGGGTGCCACATTTTCAGGGGGCTGCCAGCGCCGTTGCTGGAGATCACGAGCCTGTTGTCCATCAGGGACCGGAGCGTATCCCTGCCAACAAGCGCGTCCAGCACAGCGGCCGGGACGGGTTCGGACAAGGCAATCACGTACATGGCCTCCCGTTCGGCCTCGCTGGTTCGCAGTACCCTGTTCCGTACCACTTCGGAGAGGCCCTCGCCAGTGCCTGAGAGGGCCCTCGTCAGGAACCACACGCCATTTCGACGCACGAGGTTCCCGTCAGCCTTCGAATCCTCCAGGAGGCAACGGAGCAACAGGGGGTTGCCTTCAGAAACAGAATGCAAAACTTCTGCCGTGCTGGCCATGACCGCCCCGCCCAAGGTTTTCGCGGCCAACTCAGTAACTGTTTCTTTTTCGAGGGGATGGAGTTCCAGCCGCTCCGCCAGGCCGTCGTACCACAGCTGAAGGAGGGCAGGGGGTAGCCCGGGCCTTGGCCTGCTGGTGGCCACCAGCCGCGCCCAGCCGGCCGTCACCAACTCGGCCAGAATCTGGGTGCTGGCCTCGTCCAGGTCATGGGCGTCGTCCACTACCAGCAGGAGCCGGGCGCCTTCGCTTCCACGCCGTTTTTCGAACTGGGACCAAAATTCGCGGAGGATAGCCACGGGCGAAGTGGCCTGTTCCACGGGCAGGTCCAGGAGATAGGGTGCCAGGACACCGAAAGGAACAGTGGACAGCGCGGGACTTCCATGGATCCGCATCACCACCATTTCGTTGGCTAAACGGGCGGCGATCTCCGCTGCCATGGCCGTTTTACCGATGCCGGGATCGGCAAGGAGCAGTACGGCGCCAGCGCCCTCCTGCCTCAATATTTCAGTCGCAAGGTCCAACTCGGCTTCCCTGCCAACAAGGTACTCAGCCTGCATGGGCACGCACCCGGTGGACGGAAACTACACTCCTCGACTCACAGGAGGCCATTGAGCTCGCCTCGCGATGAGACGCCGAGCTTGGTAAATACTTGATATAGGTGTCCCTCAACGGTCCGCACAGACACCCCAATATCCATAGCGATTTCACGATTGCTGACACCCTTTCCAGCCAGTTTGGCAATTTGCCGTTCGCGCTCGGTCAACACCGGCGCGTCGCTCCGTGGTTGGATCGGCAACGCCGAGACCGATTGTTCCAGACGCTCAAGCCTAAGCTGCGCGGTCCTGGCCGCGGTGGTTTCACCGGCATCCCGCGCAAAGTCCAAGGCCATGGCCACACACCTGGCTTCGACAACCAACAAATCCAGTGCAGCCGCGGCATCGGCGGCAGCCAAAAGAGAGCGGGAACTCCTGCTCAATGATCCCCGAGCAAGATCACGGGAAATCCCAGCCAATGGGCCTTGGCGGTTTCCGGCAATCTCTTCCAGCAATTTGTACTCTGCATCCGTGCCCTCCACGGTGGCGCCGAAGAGGCAGATGCCGGCGGTTGTGAAGCGTCGTTTGGCAATGTCCTGATGGACCCTGGCCAGAAGCCGCTGTTTGACTTCCGGGTCCCCCATCCAGCGGCCTGCCATTTCGGCGCAAAACTCGGCAACGGACTCGGAGAAATAGTTTCCAGCACCCCGGCATGTCCGGTACAGGTCAAGGTACCGTCCGGCTTCCAGCGAGTTCCCCAGCTGGGCATAGGCAAAGGCGGTAGCAGCGTAGGCAACCTTGACCATGTTCATGGCCGGGCGGAGCTCAAGCTGGGCGACGGCGGAACGCAACGGCTCGATCGCGCAAGAGGGCTTTCCAGCGTAAGCATAGGACAGGCCCACGCCCAGTTCGGTGATAGCACCCCGGTACTGGAGGCGGGAAGGTGTGGAGGGTGCGCGCCGCATGAGCTCGATGCATTTGCGCCATTGTCCGGACAGCAGCAGCACCTGGAAAGCATGCCGCGCGAAAGACTCCTCCAACTGCGCTGGCCTGTCATTGTTCCCCAGCTGCCGGGACACGGTGCGTGCCAGTTGCTGCGCTTCCAGTTCCCGGCCCATGATGCAGCGGGCTTCAATGAGGCAAAAGGCGGACTTGAGCCAGTGTTCACGGTCCTCGGCCGGGTCCTTGGCCAGTTCACCTTCCAAGTCATCGATTACGTCGGCGTACTCGCCCATGTACGTCTGGTATTCATAGTTGCAAAGGAGGAGCCGGTTCCGGGCCCTCATTATGGTCTCCGGCGGGTATTTCTCCGGGTTCGAAACCATGGCTTCCAGGGTTTCACTCCCGGCGGCGATCACTCCGGGCACCATTGCCGAGCGGCCGTCAATCCACGTCATCGCCTGGCACTTCGCCGCTGTTACTTCAGCAAACTCCACAGGGTCCAAGGCGGCTATGTGCGCCTCGGACACTTCATCCAAAGCCTGGGCCGCGTGCAGGGGCAGGTCCAACATGAGGTAGGCCGCTGACTTCAGGCGCTGCCCCGGCACCCATTCGGCGTCCTTCGGGTCCAGTGAGAGTGTGCACTGGATGGCGAAGTTGGGATCGTAATCATCCAGCGCAGCCCGTCCGGCTGCGAGGGCGTGCGCGGGCGATGGTGGGGGCTCATCCTCGCACGCATGCATCCACGCGGCGTAGCTCAGCAGGTCCTGTGGAGCCAACCCACCCAACTCCGGCTCTTTGGGTCCAAGAAGCATTAACCGCAGCTCTCGCCGGCGCCGGGTACTCAGCCAACCCCGGACAACCTCACCCACGTATGCGTCGCGGAGGGAAACCCAGTGCTCCCCGGCCCGGTCTACGCTAAGCAGCCCGGATTCCTCCATCTCTACAAGCACTTCCGTGCCGAAGATGGCGGCAAGGTCCACGAGTGTTGCGCGCTGCGCGCAGGCCAGGATCTCAACGACGGTCCGGTTGGCCTGCGGTTCGCGCGCGAGCCTGGAACGGACAAAGTCCTCCACAACCGTGGCGCCTTCAAGCTTGATACGGTCCCTGAGCGTCCAAACGGAATCGTTGAGGACGAGATTGCCGGAATGGCGTTGCTCGTCCAATAGCGCATGCAGGAGCATCGGATTCCCGCCGACTGCGGAGTGGAGTGAACCCACGAGCGTCGATGAGACGTAGTGCCCCAGTACTGAACCGAGAACTTGCTTCGTCTGTTCTTCACTGAGCGTGTTGAGGTGGACTTCGCCCAGTTGCTCCTCAAGGACCAGCCGGTGAAAATCGGCCGGGAGGTCGCTGGAACGTTGAACGGTTGCAATGACCTTTGCCGTGCCAGTGGCCATCAGGTTCAGCAGTACGCCAGTGCTCATGGGATCCATGCCGCCGGCATTGTCAACGATGAAAACAGTCTCGCGGCCTGCGGCTTCAGCCCGGATCAGGGAAGTAATCGCGTGCAGAATGCCCGTGGGCGAACTGACGGCCTCGGACGGCAGCCTCGCCAAGAGGAATCCGAGGCAACCATAGGGAGTTTGGCCGTTGGCAACCGTGTTGCGCAATTGCAGGCTGTGAATCTTGGGGCCAAGCGAGGAAACTACCGCCCGGGCCAAGCCCGATTTGCCGATGCCCCGTTCGCCAGTGAGCACCACACCGTACGAATCAGGCGACTCAAGGTGCTTGGTAGCACGGGAAAGATCCTGGCTCCTGGCCAGCAAGGACCATGTCTGCCGATCGGATGGACCGCCCACAAGGTCCGGAGCCGCAGCCTTTGCTGCGCCTCCACCGCCTCTGTTTAGCAACTCCGCCGACATTCGCATCCTTCGCTACACATCCGCGACAGTCCCCCACCGCTTACCTGCGTACCATGCACACTACCGCCGGGCGCCGACAGTTTGTAGGGCTAAGGGCGCCTCGAATCCTCAGGCTTTCCTCAGGCTTTCCTCAAGATTTGCTCAAGCTCTTGCGGCATGATGCTTTTGCTGGGCCGCCAACAGCCCCTCATTCATGAGCAGTTCGACGGCGTCGGCCGCCTCGTCCAGCAGAAATGGCAGTTCCTTCTTCTCCGCCGTCGCAAAATCCCGGAGGACAAAGTCCGCGGTATCCATACGGCCAGGAGGCCGGCCCACCCCTACGCGGACGCGCAGATAGTCCTTTGTTGCCAGCGCCTTGGAGATATCGCGGAGGCCGTTATGGCCCCCCTCGCCGCCACCTATCTTGAGTTTGACCGTGTTGAACGGGATATCAATCTCATCGTGGACGGCAATCACGTGATCCGGCGCAATGTCGAAGAATTTACTCAAGCCCGCCACTGGACCACCGGAGACGTTCATGTAAGTCATCGGCTTGGCCAGCACTACGCGGGGGCCGCCAATTCCCAGCCGGCCCTCCACCACCTGCGCCCTCGCTTTATGGGTCTTGAACTTGCCGCCCACGCGCGAGGCCAACTCGTCCAGCACCATCTGGCCCACGTTGTGCCGGTTGTTGCTGTACTCACTGCCGGGGTTGCCGAGGCCAACTATCAGCCAGGTGTCAGTCATGGTCTCATCCTAGGGAATCGGGTCAGGGAATCAGGTCAGGCGAACAGGGTCAGGGAATCTCTGTGGCCCGGGGGTCGACATCGCGGATGCGTGGGACAGAAGAAGAAAGTGGCCGGGACCCAAGGGGTACCCGGCCACTCAAAAGGCGTTTGCCTCACATAGTCAAAAGACTACTCAGCCGCTGCTGCGGTGGTTTCTTCTTCGGCTTCAGCAGCGGTCTCGGAGATGCGGACCACCAGGGTGTCACCTTCGGTGAGCAGGGTGGAACCCTTCGGCAGGACCAGGTCCGATGCGTGGATGTTCTCGCCAGCCTTGCGGCCTTCGATGTCAACCTCGACGGCGGTGGGAACGTGGGTTGCCTCGGCCTCAAGGGAAACCGTGGTGGCTTCGAGGCTGGCAACAGCACCCGGAACAACTTCACCGGAAACGTGGATGGCGATGTCGACGGTAACCTTCTCGCCAGCCTGGACGGTCTGGAGGTCAACGTGCTCGATGATCTGCTTAACCGGGTCGCGCTGGATGTCCTTGACGAGCGTCAGGTGCTGCTCGCCGTCGACGTCGATTGCCAGCAGGGCGTTGGAAACGCGGACAGCCAGCGTGGTGGCGCGGCCAGGCAGGTTGATGTGGATCGGCTCTGCGCCGTGACCGTAGATGACGGCAGGGATCTGGCCGGCCATGCGTGCACGGCGGGCAAAACCCTTGCCGAATTCGGTGCGCAGTTCTGCGGTGAGCTTCTGCTCAGACATGTGTACTCCTTGATTACTGTGGCGTCCGGGAAACTCCGGACAAGTCGATCAGCAAGGGCGGAGGTCTGTGGACCTTCTACGCCCGGCGATCGTTGCTGCCCAGCAGCAAGCCCGCCTGTGTCGAAGGAGATGCAGACCCAGTCGATAACGGAGACCCGCAATTCCGGTTCAAAACGCGCACCGGATGTGCTCTCCCTCGCCAAGGTATCCCCAAGAGTTTACCAGTGGATACCGCCATAACTGAAAACGGGCCACCCGCACGCCCGGAGGCTGCGGATGGCCCGTCTTGTCAGTAGTCCGGCGTCAGGCCTTGCCGTCGAAGAGGCTGGTGACCGAACCGTCGTCGAACACTTCACGAATGGCGCGCGCGATCAAAGGTGCGATCGACAACACCGTGAGCTGCGGGAAGCGCTTCTCGGCCGGGATGGGCAGGGTGTTGGTGACAACCACTTCGCGTGCGCCGGATTCGGCCAGGCGCTGCGCTGCCGGATCCGAGAAAACGGCGTGGGTGCAGGCGATGATGACGTCCTTGGCACCGGCGTTCTTCAGGACCTGGACGGCGCCGGAGATGGTTCCACCGGTATCGATCATGTCGTCGATGAGCACGCAGGTGCGGCCTTCAACCTGGCCAACAACGGTCTTGGACACCGCCTGGTTGGGAACGGTAAGGTCGCGGCTCTTGTGAACAAATGCCAGCGGGGCACCGCCCAGGCGTTCCGCCCACTGCTCGGCGACGCGGACGCGGCCGGTGTCCGGCGAAACAACAGTGATGTTGTCCGCCTCCACCTTGGTGCGGATGTAGTCCGCAAGCAGCGGGATGGCCATCAGGTGGTCAACCGGGCCGTCAAAGAAGCCCTGGATCTGGGAAGTGTGCAGGTCCACGGACATGATGCGGTCCGCGCCGGCGGTCTTGTACAGGTCCGCTACCAGACGGGCGGAGATGGGCTCGCGGCCGCGGCCCTTCTTGTCCTGGCGCGAGTAGGGGTAGAACGGCGAAACAACCGTGATCCTCTTGGCAGAGGCGCGCTTGAGGGAGTCGATCATGATCAACTGCTCCATGAGCCAGTTGTTCAGCGGTGCCGGGTGTGCCTGGATGACGAAGGCATCGGTGCCGCGGACACTCTCAGCGGAACGGACGTAGATCTCCCCGTTGGCGAAGTCATAGGCGTCGATGGGCAGGAGCTCGGTCTCCAGCTCCTTCGCGATTTCCTGCGCCAACTCCGGATGTGCCCTTCCGGCGGCGAGAATCAATTTCTTCTCGCCGTGTGCGGTAATTTCGCTCATGCCTATTTGCCCTCTTCTGTGGTTGCTGGAGATTGTGAGGATGTGGAGGCGGGGGTCAGCAGGGATTCCTGCGCGGCTTGGGCCAGCTTCGCTGAGGCGGTGCCGGGGCGGTTGGCCAGCACCCAGCCTTCGGAGTTTCGCTGGGCGGCCAAGCTAACGGCCAGGGCTCCTGGGGGGACATCATTGCGGATGACGGCACCGGCGCCGCTGTAAGCGCCATCACCGACTGTCACGGGAGCTACAAAAACGGTGTTTGAACCAGTCCGCACACCCGAGCCGATCACCGTGCGGTGCTTCTTCTCGCCGTCGTAATTGGCAGTGATGTTGCCACAGCCGATGTTGGTGTCCTCGCCAATTTCAGCGTCACCCGCGTACCCGAGGTGGGACAACTTGGAACCGCGGCCGATGGTCACATTCTTGGTTTCGTAGAAGGCACCGATCTTGCCGGTTTCCCCCAGCACCGTTCCCGGGCGGAGGTACGTGAACGGTCCAACGCTTGCACCGGCTCCGATGGTGGAACCCGAGCCATGAGTGCGGGTCACCTTGGCGCCTTCGCCCACGTTGACGTCGGTCAGTGTTGTGTCAGGACCCACGACGGCGTCCCTCGCCACAGTGGTGGAACCGTGCAGTTGCGTGTTGGGCAGCAAGCGGACGTCTTCATCGAGCCTCACGGTGGAGTCGACCCATGTGGTGGACGGATCCACTACAGTGACGCCCGCCCGCATCCAGGACTCGACGATGCGGCGATTAAGCTCGGCGCCGAGCGCGGAAAGCTGGATGCGGTCGTTGGCGCCCTCAACCTGCCAGCGGTCTTGGGTCACGACGGCGGCAACCCGGCCACCGGCGTCGCGCGCCAAGCCCAGGACGTCAGTGAGGTACATCTCGCCCTGTGCGTTGTCAGTGGTGACCTTGGCCAGCGCGGTGCGGAGCACGGCGGCGTCGAAGGCGTAGATGCCGGAGTTGACCTCGAGGATGGTGTGCTCAGCTTCGCTTGCGTCCTTGTGCTCGCGAATGCCGGTAACAGTGCCGTCCTCGGCACGCAGGATGCGGCCGTAGCCCGCGGCGTCGTCCAATACCGCGGTTAGCACCGTCACTGCGTTGCGCTGGGCTTCATGGGTGGCCACGAGCTCGCCCAGCAATTCGCCGGTCAGCAAGGGCACGTCCCCGTAGGTGACCACAACAGTTCCGGTGAGTTCCGCTTCGGCGTCAAGTGCCTTGAGGGCAACCTCCACCGCGCGTCCTGTGCCCGGGATCTCGTCCTGGTCGACAATCAGGGCTTCGGGGTCCAGCGCGGACACGTGTTCTGCCACGCGGTCGCGTTCGTGCCGGACAACAAGGGCAAGCTTCAGGGGTTTGATGGAGCGGGCGGCGAGGAGGGCGTGGCCCACCATGGAGAGGCCGCCGATTTCATGGAGAATCTTGGGAGTCCGCGACTTCATTCGCGTCCCGGCACCTGCAGCCAAGACGATGACTGCTGCGGGACCGGTGGTTTCGGGGCTCACGTACTGGCTCTCCTTGCTCGGTTTTATCCCGGGTGACCCGGCTTCGGAATGCTGCCATCCCAACTATGGACCCAGGCACCGTTCGAGCTGTTCCAGGTACAGAGTGGAGCGCATTTTCCGACCGTTCCGCCCATAGGATTCGAACCTATACTCCACGGCTCCAAAGGCCGGGGTGCTGCCATTACACCAGAGCGGACCGTGCATGCTGGCACCCCCAGGCGGCAGGGCCTGACGGTTTCCCGGATCACCGGGATGCACACACAAGAATCTAGTTTGCCATGACCTTTGCATGGTTCGCGACTTGACCCGCTGCGACGGGTCTCCGGATGCCCTGTTACGGCCCTTTCCGACCAGCCGCGGGGCGGCTTAGGGCATGATGGACACGTGAGCAAGCGCACTGAACTTCCCCGGCCCGCAGCCGCCTTCGAGCCTCTGGCAGACCGCCCCGTGCGGTTGAGGATGACGGGACACCAGCGCCGCTCCCAGCTCATCGGCATTGGCCGGGCACTCTTCGCGGCCAAAGGCCTGGACGGCACCACGATCGAGGAAATCGCCGCCTCGGCGGGCGTTTCCAAACCAGTTATCTACGAGCATTTCGGATCCAAGGAAGGCCTCTACCGGCAGGTTGTCGAGACCGAATTCCGGATCCTCCTGGACTCAATCACCGAGGCATTGAGCACCGATGCCAAACCCCGCGTCCTGGTCGAACGTGCGGCATTGGCACTCCTTGGCTACATCGAAGACCGCACTGACGGGTTCCGAATCCTCATGCGCGATGCCCCGCCCTCCCAACCCGAGGGCGCCTTCTCCACGCTGCTGTCCCACGTCACTGCCCGCGTGGAACACCTGCTCTCCGATGAATTCGCCCGCCGCGGATTCAGTGCCGCAGACGGTGCCATGTACGCGCAGATGCTCGTTGGAATGGTGGCCATGACAGGCCAATGGTGGCTGGACAGCCGTGAGCCGGACAAGCGCGTAGTAGCCGCGCACCTGGTGAACCTGGCCTGGAACGGACTCACAGGCCTGCAGAAAGAACCAGAGCTGCGATCCGACGCCTGACGCTCCCTCACATCCGAACGCTTCTTAGCCGACGCTCTCTCACATCCGAACGCCCTTGCCCGACGCTCTCTCACATCCGAACGCCTCCTGCCTGACGCTCTCTCACATCCCGGCCCGTCTCAGCCAACCCTCACTCACATGACACCCTTAAACGTCGCGCGCTTTGCCTCTTCCCCATTCCGGAAATGGCCGTCTTTACGACGAATGTGCAAAAGGAAGCTGAGGAACGTTAGGCCGAGGATCATTGCTGTGAGGGACACGTAGTCCACGGCATCCCACGTACCTCGAAGGACGAGCCTAGTGCCTACGATCACCATCTGCAGGGCAGTCCAGGTCGACCACAGGACAAACTGAAAGCGAAAGCCCCCGCGGGACATCCTGGGCTGCAACCTCTTGGGCCTCGACCTCAGACATTTGCCGAGGCTACAAGCCACGTCTCTGATTGGGAACAGGCTCAACGCACCGCATAACAGCCCTGGCCACGTCGATGGCCCGCTATTCCGTCGCTGGCCAGCAACAAAAAAGCGGGGTGGCGACGTCATACCCCAGTCGCGCCGGGATGTGGCCTGTCAATGCGGGAGCCTCGGATATCACGCCGTGGAAATGAGAGAGCAACGCCTAAAAGCCGGTTGGATGTGAGAGAGCAACGCCTAAAAGCCGGTTGGATGTGAGAGAGCAACCCTTAGAAGCCCGTTGGAAGTGAGAGAGCAACCTGAAACGCGGAGGATGCGCGCCCTTCTTTCGCCGCCGAGCCCGGCGGCAGAGCAGTCACCGAGCCGCGACGCAACAACTATTCGCCGAGGATTTCCGCGGCCTCGAGCCATTCAAGCTCCAGGCCCTCTTTCTCGTCCAGCAGTTCCTGCAGCTTGGCGTTGAGTTCGCCCAATGCGTCGAAGTCCCCGGACTCGGATTTCGCGGCCATTTGGGTGTGCAGCTTTTCCTCCTGCTGGGCAAGTTTGCCCAGTTGGCGGTCGATCCTGTTAAGGTCCTTGCGGGCTTCACGCTTTTCGGCCTCGCTGGCGCCGGACGGAGCAGCAGCCGAAGAAGAAGATCCGTTGGCAGAAGTCGGTGCGCCGGATCCCCCACCTACAGCGCCGGAAGCCAGTGCCGCTTCGCGCAGTTCAAGGTACTGGTCCACGCCACCCGGCAAGCCGCGGAGTTTGCCGTCGCCCAGCAGGGCCATCTGGTTGTCCGTAACGCGCTCCAGAAGATAGCGGTCGTGGCTGACCACTACGAGGGTTCCGGGCCAGCCGTCAAGGACGTCTTCGACGGCGGCAAGGGTATCGGTATCGAGGTCGTTGGTGGGCTCGTCGAGCATGAGCACATTGGGCTCCCCCACCAGCAGACGAAGGAGTTGGAGCCGGCGGCGCTCACCACCTGAGAGATCGCTGACGGGTGTCCACTGCTTTTCCTTGGTGAACCCGAGCTGCTCCACCAGCTGTCCAGCCGTGAATTCCTTACCGCCAACGCTGAAAGACCGTTTTTCGCGCTCAATGACCTCGATGACGCGCAAGTCCGAGACGTCGTCGAGTTCCTTCACATCCTGGGTGAGCACGGCGGTGACCACGGTCTTGCCGCGTTTGACTTTCCCTGACGTGGGCTGGATTTCGCCGTTGAGGAGCTTGAGCAGCGTGGACTTGCCGGCTCCGTTGACGCCCACGAGGCCAAGTCTTTCGCCCGGCGCCAGGCGCAGGGTGATGTTGTCGAATAGTTTCTGCCCGTCCTCCCCGTCGATAAAATCAAGGGTCACGTTCTCGAGGTCCAGCACGTCCTTGCCCAGGCGCGCGGTTGCCATCTTGCTGAGGGCTACGGAGTCGCGGGGATCCGGCACGTCGGCGATGAGGTCGTTGGCAGCTTCGATACGGAACTTCGGCTTGGCAGTACGGGCGGGGGCGCCCCGCCTCAGCCAGGCAAGTTCCTTTTTGACGAGCTGCTGGCGTTTACCTTCGACGACGGCGGCCATGCGGTCGCGCTCTGCCCGCGCCAAAACGTAGGCGGCGTATCCGCCGTCGAACATGTCCACCATGGCGTCGTGGACTTCCCAGGTGTAGTTGCAGACTTCATCAAGGAACCAGCGATCGTGGGTGACCACCAGGAACGCGCCTTGGTTGGCGCGCCAACGCGTCTTGAGGTGCTTGGCCAGCCAGGCGACGCCTTCGACGTCGAGGTGGTTGGTGGGTTCGTCCAGCATGATGACGTCGTGGTCTTCGATGAGGAGCTTGGCCAGTGCAACACGCCGCTTCTGGCCGCCGGAGAGCGCATGGACGTTGGCGTGCCAATCAACATCGCCAACCAGCCCGCCCATGACTTCGCGGATCTTTGCGTTGGCTGCCCATTCGTGGTCCGCGCGGTCGCCGACAATCGCAGCGCCAACTGTCAGGTCGCCGTCGAGCACGTCGCCTTGGTCGAGGTAGCCGACGTTGACGTCCCCACGTTTGGTGACGCGGCCTGAGTCGGGCGTCGAGCGCAAGGCGAGCAACCGCATGAGGGTTGATTTTCCGTCACCATTGCGGCCGACCATGCCGATGCGGTCGCCATCCTCCAAACCGAGGGTGACGCCGTCGAGGACAGTGCGGGTCGCGAACGAAACGGTGAGGTTTTCGCCGCCAAGCAGGTGGGCCAATGGGTACTACTTTCTACTGCTGGAATGCGGAGCTACTAAAGGAGGGTATCGGAGATGATCCGGGCACCGGGCACGGGGCCGTGGACGGCAAGTGCAGTGTGGCCTCGGTGGGTCAGCTCTTCAGCGAGGACACTGGCGGACACCGAGTCCCTGGCGAGTAGTGCGATGGTGGGTCCGGAGCCGGACACCATGCCGGCCAGTGCGCCCCGGGCTTCACCCAAGCCGATGGTATCGCGGAGCTGTGGGGCCAGCGCGATGGATGCACGCTGGAGGTCGTTGATCAACACCCTGCTGAGTGTCTCGGGATCGCCATGGCGGAGCGCTTGGAGGATAGTGGGGTCCACGTCCACGGGTTCCGGGACTTCCACGCCTTCGGAGTCGCGGAGTCCGTCGAGGGTACGGAAAACGTCGGGCGTGGACAGTCCGTAGTCTGCGAATACCAGTACCCAGTCCATTTGGGCCTTCGCCAGCGCGGGCGACAGTTTGTCGCCAACACCGAGCCCGACGGCGGTCCCGCCCAGCAGCGAGAACGGCACGTCAGCGCCCAATTCGGCTGCCAGGTGGGCGAGTTCCTCACGGGAAAGGCCGCTGTTCCAGAGCGCATCGCACGCAAGCAACGTGGCTGCGGCGTCGGCGGAACCCCCACCCATGCCTCCGGCGACGGGCACGCGTTTGGTGATTTCCAGATGGACGCCGGTTGGATTCTCGGATAACTCGGCCATGATGGCTGCTGCCTTGTAGGCGAGGTTCCGTTCGTCCAGGGGAATATCGACGCCGTCCAGGTCCAGCGTGCTGTTGGGGCTGATGCTAACCGTAATTCCCTCAGCCTCGGTGCTGGTGGCCGCCACCTCCTCATACAGGGAAACGGCAAGGTAGACGCTTGCCACGGAGTGATAGCCGTCAGGGCGCAACGGACCCACACTCAGCGAAACGTTGATCTTCCCCGGCGCCTTGACCCGGACAGTCCTGGCATGGAAACGATCACCTACGTATGGCAGGCTGCTGGGTTTGCGGGTGTTCGGACTCATGCGTCCGCTGGGTGGCGGGCTTCGGCAATCCGGACGTAAGCAGAGATGTCCAGGACCTCACCCCGGGCTGTGGGATCGACGCCTGCGGCCACGAGGCACCGCTCGGCCTCGGCTGCGCTGCCCGCCCAGCCGGCCAGTGCTGCGCGGAGTGTCTTGCGGCGCTGCGCGAAGGCGGCGTCAATCACGGCAAACACTTGCTCGCGGGTGGCGTGCGTGGCGGGAGGGTCATGGCGCGTAAAGGCAACGAGCCCTGAATGGATTTTCGGAGCCGGCCAAAACACGTTCATGCCGATCACGCCGGCCTTGCGCATGTGCCCGTACCACGCAGCCTTCACCGAGGGCACGCCGTAGATCTTGCTTCCCGGGGTCGCTGCAAGGCGGTCTGCGACCTCGTCCTGCACCATGACCAGGCCATGCTGCAGGCTCGGGAAGTGCTGCAGCAAATGCAGCACCACGGGGACAGCCACGTTGTAGGGAAGGTTGGCCACCAGTGCTGTCGGTTGTACTGGCAGCTCCGTGACCTTCATGGCGTCCGAGAGGACCAGGTGGAAATTGTCTTCAGCTTCGGGACGCCATGCACGAACGGTCTCGGGAAGCTTCCTGGCCAGCACGGGATCAATCTCGACGGCGACCACGGTTCTCGCCGCATCCAGCAGCCCGAGCGTCAGCGAGCCAAGGCCCGGGCCCACCTCAAGTACGGTTTCCTCGGCGTCGATATTGGCTGCCGAGACAATCCTGCGGATGGTATTTCCATCGATGACAAAGTTCTGGCCCAACGTCTTGGTTGGGCGTACACCGATTTCCTCGGCTAACCGTCGGATGTCTGTGGCGCCCATCAAAGGCACGACGGCGGCGGGTTCGGAATTCGGTTCAGTCACCTAGGTATCGTATCGTCTGTGCGGGGTCAGGCTGCGTGTGCGCAGCCCCAGTCGCTGAGGCCGTTCTTGGCGTAGAGGCGGTTAGCGATTTCGATCTGCTGTGCTTTGGTCGCAAGGTTGGCGGTGGGGGCGTAGGCGCCGCCCCCGTTGGCCAACCACGTGGGGCTGGAGAACTGCAGGCCGCCGTAGTAACCGTTGCCGGAGTTAATGGACCAGTTTCCGCCCGACTCACACTGGGCGATCCTGTCCCACATGGCCTCGTTCGGGGCGCCGGTGGGACCACTGGAGGTGGCAGCCTTCGCAGCAGTTACGGGCCGGGCTTTGGTTCCGACGGCGATCTTCTCGGTGACAGGCTGGGTAGTGACATTGCTCGATACAAGGGTGCGGGACGCTTCACGACCATCCACCAGGACAAGCTTGAAGGTCTTCACAACCGAACCTGCAACGCCCTTTTGGGTTACTTTCTCATCGCCCTTGTAGAGCTCGGCACTATCGGTGCTAACGCTTTCGAAGGGCATTTCCTCGGTAGCTTCCGCGGTCTTGCTGGTGTCCACGCGGGAGACCTTGATCACCATGTCCTGGATGACCGGAGCGTTGCCGGGCTGGGAGACGCGGTCGCTGACACCCAAGGTGACTCCGGCATCCTTCAGGACGGTGGCGACGTCCGGCGCGGTGGTGGTGGTGCTGGTGTCCTTGCCGTCAGCCACCAAGCTGATCGTCTTTGGGGTGGAGATCGAAACGAACGAGCCCGTGACAGCCAGGGAGGCGTCCTTCGGCTGGGAGATTTCGGAAGAACTCGCCACTCCCAGTTCACTCACCAGGCCGGCGACGTCCGGGGCGTTGGTGTTGACTGTCTTGCGGGCGCCGTCCAATTCGATGGAGACGGCCTTGGCGAGGTTGATATTGACGACTGAGCCGTTTTCCACCTGGGCATCAAGGTCCGGGGAAACGCGGTCTGCATCCTTCAGCTCGACCTTGGCTGCTTTGACCACTTGGTCAACTGTGCCGCCGAAGGTCTGGATGGAGCTCACCTTGCCATCAACGTTCAGGGTGATTGTCTTGTTGTTGCCGACGAAGGCAACTACACCGACCACCAGTGCTGCAACAACCAGCAACTGGGCACCGACTTTGAGAAAGCTGAACTTGCCATCCGTTGTGAAGAACTTGATCACGATTGCCCATAACTCTCAGACCGTCCGGGCACGGGGAAAAGCGCAAAAAATTAATGCCAGCCGCAAAACTGAGGGGCCAGGCAAAAAAGCCTGGTCCCACCCTCTGCTGCCGGCATCTGCGCCGCCAAATACATTCAACTAAAGAGTCCGGACGGATCCGGACCAGTTGTCCGAAGGCCTTCCCCGACCCCGGCTACTTGTTGTACACAGTAACCGATCCGTTATAAACGGACCAAGAATTCTACATACCGGGTATTCAACGTCACAGCGTCATATGGGGTGCGAAAGCCGGCGCTCAGGCCCACGATCCGTAGGCATTCACGGTATTTTCAGCCAATCTGGCGCATAGTTCCGAAAGGTCATCTTTTGTCACTTCCGCCATGGACCGGACGGTGTACGGCACCATATAGCTCGCATTTGGCCGGCCACGGTGCGGGTGCGGCGTGAGGAATGGCGAATCCGTTTCCACCAGGATGCGGCTGGGCTCTGCGATCCCCAACGCTGCCCGGAGGTTGCCGGCATTCTTGAACGTCATTGTCCCGGCAAAAGACATGTACCAGCCGTTGTCATTGCAAATGCGGGCCAGCTCCTCATCACCGGAGAAGCAATGGAAAACCACCCGTTCCGGGGCCCCTTCCTCCCTCAATACCTGCACAACGTCATCGTGTGCGTCGCGGTCGTGGATCTGCAGCGTGAGGCCAAGCCGCTTGGCGATGTCGATGTGCCTCCGGAAGGAATACCGCTGATGGGTCAGGCCCTCACCGCGGGTTCGGAAGAAGTCCAAGCCCGTCTCGCCGATGGCACGGATCCGAGGGTGTCCAGCCAGTGCCTCGATCTCTGCGAGCGCCGATTCCAGTTCCCCACGGCCAGCGTAGACAGGTGCGTCGTTGGGATGGATGGCAACGGCGCCCAGTAAACGGGCATCGGCTTCCACTGCCTCTACGGTGAAGCGGGAGGATTCCAGGTCACAGCCCACCTGGATCGCCCCTTGGACACCAACAGCCTCCGCGGAGTCCATAGCGTCCGCTACGCTCACCTCGATCAGTCCGTGCCGGAAATCCAGGTGTGTGTGGTTGTCCATCACCGGGACGGGCAGCGGTTCCGGCGCCGGCGGGTACTCTTTGCGGGAATCCGCTGCTTCTGATGCGCCGGGGGACGCGCGATAGGGAGACGGGGCGAGGGAATTGCACATGTTCCCACCTTAATCGGACTGCAGTCCCCCATGCTCCCGGACAAATTCCAGTTGGCACATAAATTCCCCTGAGCACTATGTCAGGGACGGCCAAAGTCTGGGTAGTCTGGAACGGACAGGCGGCCGACAGCGGCGTTGGCCACGGCTGAAGGGCAATCCATGGAGTCCAAGCGACAAGTCACTGTTGAACCTTCGCGGCTACAGGGCGAGGCGTACTCTGCCCTGCCCCGGGATGCCGCCGCGTTCAACGGACACAAGCCGCAGCAGGTCATGGACGCCGAGCGTTTCCACGATGCCAGCGAGCGCATCCTGGCATCGATCAGCAAGGTCATCGACGGCAAAGCGGACGCAGCGAAGCTGGCCCTGACAGTTCTCCTGGCCCAAGGCCATCTCCTGCTGGAGGATGTGCCCGGCGTTGGCAAGACGCTGTTGGCAAAGACACTGGCGCGAACAGTGGATTGCACGGTGTCGCGGATCCAGTTCACCCCGGACCTCCTGCCCTCTGACGTGACGGGCGTGTCCATCTACAACCAGTCCTCGCGGCAGTTCGAGTTCCGGCCCGGCGCCGTGTTCGCAAACATCGTGATCGGCGACGAAATCAACCGCGCCTCGGCCAAGACCCAATCCGCGCTGCTGGAGTGCATGGAAGAACACCAGGTGACGGTGGACGGGCATTCGTACCAGCTGGGATTGCCGTTCATGGTGGTCGCGACCCAGAATCCCATCGAAATGGAGGGCACCTACCCGCTGCCCGAGGCCCAGCGCGACCGCTTCATGGCAAGGATTTCCATGGGCTACCCGGACCGGGATGCCGAGATCGAGATGCTGGAGACGCATCAGGCCTCCTCGCCACTGATCAACGTAACCCCCGTGGTGACGGCCGCCGATGTGGCAGCCATGATCGCAGCCGTCCAGCAGGTGTACGTATCCACGGCCATCAAGGAATACACGGTGGCCATCGGCCGTGCCACGCGTGAGAGTGCACGCCTTCGACTCGGCGCCAGCCCACGGTCCTTGCTGCAGTTGTTGCGCGCCGCAAAGGCCACGGCGGCGCTGGATGGACGCGACTTTGTCCTTCCGGATGACGTCGTGGACGTGGCCGAATCGGTACTCGCCCACCGCATCATCCTGGACCGCAAGGCCGCGAGTTCCGGAGATACTCCGCAAACCGTGCTGCGGGGCATTCTCGCTTCCCTCCCGGTTGCCCAGGAACCGCCGGGCGCGTGGCGCAGGGACAAGCAAAGCGCGTAGGAGACAGCCCGAATGGCGCTCGTGGATCGGCTCCCCAAGCATTTGTTCACCAGCCGCGGATGGGGATTGCTCGCCGCCGGGGTGGTTTCGCTGGTCTCCGCGCACATCATGGGCAGGCGTGATCTCCTGACGCTGGCCGTTTTCTTGTTGATCCTTCCGTTGGTTGCGCTGGCTGGCGTCCGGGTGCTGAAACCCAAGTTCCAGGTGTATCGGGAGTTCAATCCCTCCACGGTTGAAACGTCCACCGCGACTACTGTTCGGCTGGCAGTTGCCCGCTCCACGTTCTCCACCGGCCACGTGATCATGGAGGAGCAGTTGCCTCCGCGGTTCGGCGATCCGCCGGCTTTCCGGTTCCCGGCGCGCTCAGCAACAGGCGGTACCAGCCGCTACGAATACCATCTGCGGTCCGGCAAGCGGGGCCAATTCCGCATCGGCCCCGTCACCGCCGAGTTCAGCGACCCGTTCGGCTTGTCGCTGCGGCGCCATTCCATCGACGACGGCGACCTCCTCACCGTGACGCCGGCCGCCGTCGAACTTCCCGTAACGGGACTCGCCGGGGCGCGTGGCAACGACGGCGTAACAGCCACCCGGATCAGGGCGAACCCCAGCGACGACGACATCATGACGCGTGAATACCGGCATGGGGATCCCATGCGCCGCGTCCACTGGCCCGCCACGGCGCGGCACGGACAGCTCATGGTGCGCCAGGAGGAATCCGTGACCACACCGGAGGCCACCATCATCCTTGACCAACGCTTCGCAGCCTTCGCGTCCAGCAGCGGCTCTGTTTTCGGACTGCACGACGACGACTCGGACCTGGTGACGAGCCCCAATTTCGAGTGGGCTGTGACAGCGGCGATGTCCATCAGCGCGCACTTGGCCGAACGGAACTACTCGCTGCGCCTTCTGGATGCCTACGGCAGCCCCGCATTCATCCGCTCGCGGTCGGCGCCGGACCCGGGCGTGGAAGAGTTCAATGGCGTCGGCGGCCTTCATGCCATCGCCGAAGGGCTGGCCGCCATTGAGCTGAGCGGTCCAAGACACCACTGGGTTGACCACCACAGGGCTGAACACCAACGCCCTGAACACCAACGGGCCGGACAAAACACTTCAGGGCACGCCCTGCGCTCCCCTGATCCCACCGGTTCCACACCTAACCGGCATAGTGGGGCTTCGGAGATCCCCGGTCAGGAAAATGTTGATTCCGTCTTCGAGGATCGCCTCATGGACAAGCTCGCCGCACATCGTTTGCGCGGCCCACTCCTTGCCTTGCTCGGCCATCTGACTTTGGCCGAGGCCAAGGCGCTTGCCCCAGCGGCCGGCTACGGCGCCAATGCCTTCGCCCTGGTGGTCCTGGACCCGCCCGGAAACAGCGGATCACGCAACAACGAGTCAGGAAACAACGAGCCCCGCAACAATGACGAGATCCTGGAAACGTTGAGGCAAGGCGGCTGGAAGGCTGTCTCCGTCACGTCGAAGACGCCACTGACGGCAGCGTGGTCCAGCTTTGACGAAGGCGGCATAGTGGTTGCTGCGAGCGCGGCCATGGACGTTCGGCGCGGAGCGGCGGTGCCACGATGACCGCCACCTCCCATCGGGGGTCCCCCACAACGTACCCGGGCGACCCATCCCGGCAAGGTGCAGGCGGAGCCGTCAGTCCGCCGCCGCAACGGCCACAGGCACCCGGACTCTACCCGTGGATCATGGCGGGCTCCGTGGCCGTTGCCATTCTGGGTGCAGCCCTATCCCTGAATGGAGTGTTCAGGGGCTGGGCCTGGTTCATGCCGCTGATCACGACGGTTGTGGCTGTTGCCCTGACACTGGCAATCCTGCGGACCCTCCGTATCCAACCGTTGCTTGCCACCTTGGGTGCTTTGGCAGCGTTGGCCGGGATACTCACTTTCACGTTCTGCCGGCAGGACAGCTTCCTGGGCTTCATTCCTACCACCGGCACCTTTGGGGCGGTGGGTCGGCTCATCAAGCGGGCCGCTGAGACTGTTGTGTCCGAGAGCGCTCCGGTTGCCCCCAATGCGGGGATCGTATTCGTCACCTGCGCATGCCTGGGACTACTGGTGATCCTGATCGACGCGTTGGCCGTCCCGCTCTCGATGCCGGCAGCCAGCGGAATCGGTCTCCTTGCCGTCATGGTGGTTCCGGCAACCATCAAACCGCAAAGTGTAGGAGTCGCAGGCTTCGTTGGGGCCACGGTGGGATATCTGCTCATCCTTGGGTGCAGCCAGTGGTTCGCCCCCGACGCGAGGCTGCAGTCCGGAGCCCCGCGAAGTTCGGGCCAAATCAGGCGCTCCCTGGTGACGGGGGCACTGGCTCTGGGACTCGCTTTGGTTGTTCCGCTGGCAATTCCCGGCTTCGAAACCGGTACCTTTCCGCAAGGTTCGCGGTTGAGTCCCTGGGGTACCTCGAACGGCCTCAATCCGATGATCACGCTGGGTAACAGCCTGCGCAGTCCCACGGGGTCCGGACGCATCACGTACTCCACCAGCTCCAGCGCAGCCACTTACCTGAGGTCCGTCACCATTGACCACTTTGACGGCGAAACGTGGGCGCCGGATGACCGCTCTGCCATACGGCGCGCAGGGGTGGACCGGATAGAGCCGGGTTATTCCATTCAAGGTGAAGTCGTGAACGCGGTGACGTCGATCAACGCGGGCTTGTTCACCAGCCCTTACCTACCGGCGCCGTTCGCCCCCGTATCTGTCAATGGCCTCAATGGCCGTTGGACGTGGGATCCTGCAACCCTCAGCATCATGAGCACCGAGACGAGCACGCTGGCCCAACGGTATGTGGTCTTCTCAGCGGCGCCCAGGATCACTGCACAGGCCTTGTCGCAAGCCACGGGTCAGCCCCGATCCGTTTCGGAAGACTTCCTCCGCGTCCCGGGGAACCTTCCAAGCATTGTGCGCCAGACCGCGGAACAAGTCACGGCTTCGGCAGGCAGCAACTATGCAAAGGCGCTGGCCATCCAGAAATACCTTCGCTCCAGTGAATTCACGTATTCCCTACAGGCTCCGGTGCAAAACGGGTATGACGGCAACGGTTTGTCCGTTCTGGCGGACTTCCTGGCGGTCAAGAGCGGCTACTGCGTCCATTTCTCCTCCGCCATGGCGGTCATGGCACGCGTGGAAGGCATCCCCAGCCGCATCGCTGTGGGCTATGCACCGGGCCGCCTGACAGGCGAAACCGTAGCTTTGGTTGGCCAGGGGTCCTTCCCCGAGTATGAGGTAGACGCCCGCGATGCCCATGCGTGGCCCGAGCTCTACTTTGAAGGACTGGGATGGGTGCCGTTTGAGCCCACCCCCTCGCGCGGCGTTGTTCCGGAATATGCCACGGAGTCCTCGGTCCCCGGCAGCCTGAGCACCAATGCTGACGAGAAAGACGTGCCGGGCACCTCAGTGACGCCTGCCCCGAGCTCCGTTCCGCTGCCAGGAGGCGACACGCCAACCGCTGGCTCTGGTGCAAGCGACCCTCTGCCAACTGTCATTGCCACGATTGCGGCAGTGCTGTTGCTCGCGGCTTTCCTTTGTTCGCCGAGGCTTAGCAGGGTGGTCCTGCGACGCCGCCGGCTCAACCCCAAGAAACCAGCGGACCGCGGATCACCTGATGCCCTGTCACCGGACGCCGCATCACCGCAGGCCGCGTCCCCGGGTCAGCACGACTCCGCCGCCCTCGCTTGGGCGGAGTTGCAGGACCTCGCCACGGACTTTGGTGTGCCGTCCACGCCCAGTGAAACGCCGAGGCATTTTTCTGCCCGTCTCCGTTCAAGTTCGGTCCTGGGCGAGGCCGGAGGTCTCGACGACGCCGCACATGCCGCCGTTACGTCACTCACCGCGGACTTCGAACGGCAACGTTATGGCCGCCCCATGGAGGCGGCCTCGCCAGCGGCGGCCAGGGTCGCCGTCGTGCGTGAATCGTTGCGGAACAACGCCAGCTGGCTGGTTCGCTTCCGCGCCAACTGGCTGCCGCCCTCGCTCATGCGCCGGTGGTTCCATGCACTGGGTGCCCCGTTCCGCGCTATAGGGACGCTTTTCCGGCGGACGGGGCACGGCATCGCCAGATCCTGGCGCGCACTGAGGGGCCTGCTTCCGCAACGCCGTTGACACCGCCAAAGCCCGGCGGGAACAGCAAAGGGCCCGGCTCCGGAACGTGTGGTTCATTCCGGGGCCGGGCCCTTTGCTGGTGTCTACCGTTCTTGTTGCGAGAGCGGTGGACGGGATTCTGGGTAGGTTAGTCGGCGTACGGGTCCGCGATACCTACGTACTGGGTGTAGAGGTACTCTTCGATGCCTTCGGAGCCGCCTTCGCGGCCCAGGCCCGACTGCTTGACGCCACCAAACGGTGCCGCAGCGTTGGAGATGACGCCGGCGTTGAGGCCGAGCATGCCGGTCTCGAGTTTCTCGCTGACCCGGAGGCCACGGTTGAGGTCCTTGGTGAAGACGTAGGCAACCAGGCCGTATTCGGTGTTGTTGGCCAGGCGGATCGCGTCGTCCTCGGTGGAGAACGTGACGATCGGGGCCACCGGTCCGAAGATTTCTTCCTGCAGGATGCGGGAGTCGGCGGCGACGTTCTTCAGCACGGTGGGCTGGTAGAAGTAGCCGGGACCGTCGACGGCGGCACCACCGGTGACTGCTGTGGCACCTCCTGCTACGGCTTCGGTGACGAGGGCGTGCACGCCATCGCGGGCCTTGCCGTCGATCAGCGGACCAACCTTGGACTCCGGCTCAGTACCGCGGGCCGTGGTGAGGGAGCCGATCTTCGCGGCGAACTTCTCAGCGAAGGAATCGGCGATGGACTCGTGCACAATGAAGCGGTTTGCTGCGGTGCAGGCCTCGCCCATGTTGCGCATCTTCGCGGCGATGGCGCCTTCGACGGCCTTGTCCAGATCGGCGTCCTCGAAGACGACGAACGGGGCATTGCCACCGAGTTCCATGGAGGTGCGAAGGACCTTGTCCGCAGCTTCGCGGATGAGTGCCTGGCCAACGGGAGTGGAGCCGGTGAAGGAGATCTTGCGGAGGCGGTCATCCTTGATCAGCGGGCCGGTGACGGCACCGGCCGTGGAGGTCTGGATGACGTTCAGGACACCGGCGGGCAGGCCGGCTTCCTGCATGACCTGGGCGAACAGCAGGCTGGTCAGCGGGGTCAGGTTGGCGGGCTTGAGCACCATGGTGCAACCTGCGGCGACGGCCGGGGCTACCTTGCGGGTGGCCATGGCCAGCGGGAAGTTCCACGGTGTGATGAGCAGGCAGGGTCCAACCGGCTTCTTCTGCACGAGCAGGCGGTTCTTGCCGTCCGGCGCTGCGGAGTAACGGCCGGAAACGCGCACAGCTTCCTCGGAGAACCAGCGCAGGAACTCGGCGCCGTAGGTTACTTCGCCGCGGGCCTCAGCCAGCGGCTTGCCCATTTCCAGGGTCATGAGCAGGGCAAAGTCTTCGGCACGCTCGGTCACCAGTTCGAAGGCACGGCGCAGGATCTCGCCGCGTTCGCGGGGCGCTGTGCGGGCCCAGTCAGCCTGTGCGGCAGCGGCGGCATCCAAGGCCGCGGCACCGTCTTCAGCACCGGCGTCGGAGATGCTGAGCAGGACCTTGCCCGTGGCCGGGTCCTCAACATCAAAAGTCTTTCCGGATCCTGCCGGGCGCCACTGACCGTTGATCAGCAGGCCGGTGGGAACGGAAGCCAGCAGTTCGCTTTCGCGTTCAACCGTGACAGTCATGGCGACTCCTTCGTCTTGGGTGCTTTGGAGGGTTGCACCACTAGGGTTCCTTGCCAGAATTGGCTTGAATTACTGCCACGGTACTGCCACGCGAGAATCAGTGTCTACGCCTTCGCGCACTGCCATAAGGGTCCCAATTTGTGCATCTGCACAGGGACGATCAGCGTGCTGCAAGCACCGCCGAGTACAGTTCGCGCTTGCTGATGCGGGCGTCATCTGCCACGGCGGCGACGGCTTCCTTCAAGCGGATGCCTTGGGAGATGAGCTCGTTCACGGCTGCAACGTGGTCTTCCGGCTTGCCGGGAGCTTGCTCGGGCGCGCCACCCACAACAACGGCGATTTCACCGCGAACCTCGTTGTTTTCTGCCCATTCCAGGAGCTCACGCAGCGTTCCGCGGATGACTTCCTCGTAGGTTTTGGTCAGTTCACGGCAAACAGCCACCCGGCGTTCCGCGCCAAAGCGCTCATGCAATGCCCGTAGCATCACTTCAAGCCGGTGCGGGGCCTCGAAGAAGACCATGGTGCGGCGCTCGTTAGCCAACTCCGCGAGGCGGGAATTCCTCTCCCCTGACTTGCGTGGCAGGAACCCTTCGAAGCAGAAGCGGTCTGTTGGCAACCCGGAGAGAGCAAGGGCTGTCAGCACAGCGGAAGGTCCCGGCACGGCCGTAACAGTCAGGCCAGCGGCAACAGCGCCTTCCACCAAGCGGAAGCCGGGGTCCGAGACTGCGGGCATTCCGGCGTCGCTGACCATCAGGATGGTTTTGCCGGCCCGCACATACTCCAGCAGTTCACCGGTCTTGGCTACCTCGTTATGTTCGTGGTAGCTGATGACGCGCCCGGACACCTCCACGCCCAAGGCCTGGACGAGCCGATGCAGGCGGCGGGTGTCCTCCGCGGCAACGATGTCCGAGGTGGCCAAGAGTTCGATCAAGCGGGAGGATGCATCGCCCACGTTGCCGATGGGCGTGGCAGCAAGCACAATCCTGCCGATTGCTGCCGTCGGGCTGGTGTTGGCACCGGCGTCCAGTTCATCGACCGCCGATGCATCGTCAAAGCAGGTCTCATCCGGGGTGCTACGTTGTTCTTCCACCTGCCAAGCCTAATGCCGCGCGCAGTTCAACGCCGCAGTAAGGATGGAAAGGTAGCATGGGCGGGTGAGCCAGTCCCCCGTTCCCACCACCGATTCCGGAACTCCCGCAGCGTCGGCATTACCAGCCGGAGCCGCGAACGTGGCGGCAACCGATGGCTCCGCTGAGCCCGTCACATCAAACGTGGCCCGGACAACCATGTCCAAAACACCCGGGCCCAAGTCAACCACGTCCTGGCGGCCTCCCTCCGGACAGGGCGCTGCAGCTGGCAGTAACGGGAAGCTGAATTCCGGACGCGGGCTGGAAGGCCACCACTGGATTGCCAGCCCCACCAAGGCCTACACGGTTGGCGCCCTCACGTCGCGCCTGATCGGCGGGATCCAAACCTGGCGGGACTACCCGGCGTCGTTGCGATTGTGGTTCTGGCTGATCCCCGCCATCACCGCCGTGATCGGCGGAATCCTGCGTTTCTTCCGTCTTGAGGTCCCGCACAGCCTGGTGTTCGACGAGACGTACTACGTCAAGGACGCGTATTCGTACCTCATCAGCGGATATGAACGCAGCTGGCCTGCCAACGCCAATGATTCCTTCAATGCCGGCAATCCCGGGATCCTGCTCAATACCCCCGAGTACGTGGTTCATCCTCCGGTAGGGAAATGGATGATCACGTTCGGTATGTGGTTGTTCGGGGCGGACAATCCTTTCGGCTGGCGTTTCGGAGCCGCATTGACCGGGACGCTCACGGTCTTCCTTGTCTCGCTCATCGCGCTGAAGCTCTTCCGCTCCCATACCCTTGCCGCAGTGGCCGGATTGCTGCTCGCGGTTGACGGCCACCACCTGGTTTTGTCGCGAACGTCCCTATTGGATATCTTCCTTGCGTTCTGGATCCTTGCCGCCTTCGGCGCGTTGCTGTTGGACCGCGACGACGGCCGGCGTCGCCTTGCTTCCAGGCTAGCCGCCCAAGCGGCTTCAACACCCGATGGCCGCCCTACGCGCGCACAACTGTTGGCTGGCCCCTGGCTGGGGATGCGCTGGTGGCGCCTGCTTGCCGGGCTTTGCCTCGGCCTGGCTGTCGGCACCAAATGGTCTGCGCTGTTTTTTGTCGCGGCCTTCGGCTTGTTGACCGTCTTCTGGGACATGAGCGCCCGCCGCATCGCCGGAATCCGCAGCTGGACCAGCGCCGCAATCCTCAAGGACGGCATACCGGCTTTCCTGACCATCGTCCCTGTCGCGGCCGTCACGTACGTGGCCACGTGGACCGGCTGGTTCCTTTCCAAGGACGCCTACTACCGCCAGTGGGCGGCCACCAACCCGGCGCCTGGATGGGATTGGCTGCCCAATTCCGTGCGCTCCCTGGCGCATTACCATTTTGAGGCGTACAAGTTCCACCAGGGCCTCAGTGCCGACCACCCGTACGAGTCCAGCCCCTGGACCTGGCTGCTCATGGGTAGGCCTACCTCGTTCTATTACCAATCACCCAAGCAGGGCACTCCTGGCTGCCTTGCCGAGACCTGTTCCTCGGCCATCCTTCCCGTAGGAAACCCCATCGTGTGGTGGGGTGGCACCATCGCCCTGGTGATCCTGCTCTTCTGGTGGGCGGGCCGCCGGGATTGGCGTGCCGGGGCCATCCTGGCCGGAATCGCGGCTGGATATCTGCCGTGGTTCATGTACCCGGAACGCACCATGTTCATCTTCTACGCAGTTTCCTTTGAACCGTTCCTCGTGCTTGCCCTGACTTATGTCCTGGGGTTGGTGCTGGGCCGCAGCAGCGATCCTCCCTGGCGGCGGAGGTCCGGACTGTACGTGGTGGGCCTGGTGGTGGTGCTGGCCGTGCTGGCAACTGCGTTCTTCTACCCAGTGCTTACTGCCGAAGTCATCAGCTACCAGGAGTGGCGGATGAGAATGTGGATGCCGTCGTGGATCTAGGAGGAAGATCGTGAGGGAGGCAAGCACGGAGCTTCTGGTCGAGGCCGACGAGACAACCAACGTGACGGACCTCCTTCTGGAACGATGCGCCAAGGACCCGTTCGGCAACCTTTACGCCCATAAGACAGCAAATGGCTGGCTCAACGTGCCTGCCGCACGCTTCCTCGCCGACGTCCAGGCACTGGCCAAGGGCCTGATCGCAGGTGGCGTCAATCCCGGCGATCCTGTTGCTGTGCTCTCCCATTCAAGCTTCGAATGGACCTTGGTGGATTTCGCCATCTGGATGGCTGGCGGAGTTACCGTGCCCATTTATGAAACCTCGTCGGCAGGCCAGATCGAATGGATCCTTGCCGATTCCGGTGCCCGGCGGATCTTTGTGGAAGATACGTCGAAAGCTGACCTCGTTCACGCCTTGGTTGAGAAGTCGACGGCGTTGGGTGAGGACCCCGTGACGATCATCCGTATGGAGCACGACGGCGAGGCCCCCAACCTGACCAGCCTCGCCGCCGTCGGAATTGGCATCATGGATGCGGAACTGGAGCGTCAGCGCAGCGCCGCAAACCTGTCCGACGTCGCCTCGATCGTCTATACCTCCGGCACAACCGGCAAACCCAAGGGCTGCGAAATCACCCACGGCAACTTCGTGCTCGTTGCCCGGAACGTCATCCCGTTCCTTCCCGAACTGCTGATGCAGCACGGCGCGCGTACGTTGATGTTCCTACCGTTGGCGCACGTCCTGGCGAGGGCAGTTCAGGTGGTCTGCCTCACCGCCGGCATCACGTTGGGCCATAGCTCCGGCGCCAACGGACTCATGGCGGATCTCGGCGCGTTCAAACCCACATTCCTGCTGGCAGTTCCCCGTATCTTCGAAAAGGTCTACGCAGGGGCCGGACACAAAGCAGCCATGTCAGGTAAGTCCGGGCTGTTCGCCGCAGCGTCAGAAACCGCGGTGGAATATTCGACGGCGGTAGACCTCGCCCAGCGCGGGGAGGGACCCGGTCCGGGTTGGTTCCTGGGCCTCAAGCACTCGGCATTCAACAAGCTCCTCTACCCCAAGGTGCGGGAGGTGTTTGGCGGTGCCGTTGGGTACACCGTGTCCGGTGCCAGCCCGCTCAGCCTCCGGGTGAACCATTTCTTCCACGGCGCGGGGATCCCTGTCCTTGAGGGCTACGGCTTGACTGAAACCACTGCGCCTTGCACGGTCAACACGCCAAGCATGTCCCGGATTGGGACCGTTGGCATTCCGTTGCCTGGCACCACCATCCGTGTGGCAACGGATGGCGAGGTGTTGGTCAAGGGAATCGGTGTGTTCAAGGGCTACCACAAGAACGAGGACGCCAATGCTGAGGCTTTCGTGGACGGCTTCTTCCGCACAGGAGACCTCGGCGAGCTCGATCCGGACGGGTTCCTGACCATCACAGGCAGGAAGAAAGACCTGTTGGTCACGGCCGGCGGCAAGAACGTTGCTCCGGGTCCCCTTGAAGAGAAACTTAGGGAGCACCGGCTAGTGGGACAGGCCGTGGTGGTGGGCGACGGCAGGCCGTTCGTCGCAGCGCTGGTGGCCCTGGATCCAGAAGGGCTCGCAGACTGGTGCGCCGAGCACAAGCGTGAGCTCATGTCCCCCGGTGAAGCCGCGAGGGACGAGCACGTGCGTGCGGCCATTCAGTTGGCGGTGGACGAAGCCAACACTCTGGTGTCCTCAGCTGAATCCATCCGTAAATTTGGTTTTATCACCGCAGATCTCAGCGTCGAATCCGGCCACTTGACGCCGTCGCTCAAGCTCAAGCGGGCCGCGGTGGTTAAAGACTTCTCCTCACTGGTGGAGAAGCTTTACGAAAAGTAGCGGCACCTGCATCGCCGCCAGGACTTGTCCCTGAACGCAGAAACGGACACGAAGCCCGAGTGCAGGGGCATCGTGTCCGTTCAGCGGTTCGTTATCCGACGGTTTCGGCGGTGTCCTTGCGGAGACCGACTGCATCGCCTTGGTCGTCGGTCTCTGTCGAGGATGACTCGTCGTCATCGGCCGCTGGCTTGGGCTCCAACCCTCGGCGACGGCGCGTGGGCCAGGTGAGGATGAACGTAACCGTCGCAGACAGGAACACCAGCGCTCCGATCACGATTCCTGCGTCCACCCAGAACTGTCCCGGGAAGAGGCGGATGAGGGTGTCTTCCAGGGAGAACGTCCACGTGCCGTTGGCGAAGAAGATCCGGTGGAATTCCGTGAAGAACTGCTGCCAGCTCAGGGCTGCCAACACGGCAAGGCCAATGATGATGACCAGCGTGACGATGGACCCGGCGAAGAGCCCGCGCCGAACGCCGCCTTCACTGCGTTTACGCAAGTAGACAATGGCAATGATGCTCAGGAGGATGAGCAGCAGGCCGGCACCAAACGATGTCAAAATGACGAGCTTCACGTCCGCCATGTGCGAGACTTCGCTGTCTTTGAAAAGCTTGGCCCCGTCCTGGTTGACCAGCCCACCCAAATACCGCGGCCCTGACCAGTTGCTCAAGTAGTCCACGGCATAGGAGCCATAGGTCATGCGATCGTCCGTGCTGAAACCGTAGCCGTCTCCAGGGAAACCAGGACGGTTGTATTCGACCCACAGGAACAGGGGGCTGGTAACTGCCCGGACAGCCAGGACCAGCAGGATCACCGGGAAGAAGACCGCCAGCAGCACCTGGAAAATGCGGGGGCCGATCGGCTTGACCTTCGCCGCCTGTTCGCGTTCGGCATTGCGCCGTGCGACCTCGTCCGCTGGCGGACGAACCTGAAGGGCCGACGTCGGCAACGGTTCCGAATAGTGCGACGGTTGGCGAGCTGCGGGCGCATCGGCCACTGTCTCAGCGAAAAGCGGTGGCTCCGGCTCAGTGTCCGCAGCCTCGGCAGCCTTCCGGTCAGCCCGGCTCTCTGGCTGAACCGGTACGGGGGCTGGGGACGCAGCAGAAGAACCACCCGGTGCCTTGGGCTTCATCCAGTCGAAGGCCGGCTCGTCAGGGTCCTCATGGACGTCCGTCTCCGGATCTTGTGGTTTTGGGCTCTTGTCGCTCACAGCGGTTTCACTTCCGTAGGCATCAACCGGCTCAACCATGCTGCCGGCACTCTTGTCTGCATTCGAGCCTACAGTCCGGGTTTGCGCGGAGACGAGGAGCCACCCCGCCTACAGCAAGATCGAAACGTAACTGTAAGGTGCGGGCGTGTTGCCCCTAGGCAGCAATCCCACGGTATCCAGCGTCGTGGCTATCCAGGTCGCCCGTGGCACCGGAGCGGAATGAACGTCCACCAAGGACCAACGTGTACGTCCAATAGCCAGCCAGGACCAGTGCCCCAATCGCGATCTTCACCCAAACCGGCAGGAGGCTTGGCGTCACGAACGCTTCCACCACGCCCGAGATGAGGAGTACCAGGACCAAGCCGAGTGCAACCGTAATGAGCGAACGTCCTTCGTCGGCGACGGCCTGCATCCGGGTCCTGGGTCCAGGCCTGACCATCGACCAGAAAATCTTCAATCCGGCTGCGCAGGCGATGAACACTGCGGTGAGTTCCATGAGGCCATGCGGAAGGATGTAGCTGAAGAAGACATCCAGCTTTCCCGCCGCGGCAAACACCCCGGCGGCTACCCCGACGCCTTGGGCGTTGAGGAAGAGAATCATGGGCACCCAAAACCCCGTAATTCCGAATGCCACGGCTTGGGCGGAAATCCAGGCGTTGTTGGTCCAGACCGCGCCTGCAAAGGACGCTGCCGGGTTCTCTGAGTAGTAGTCGATGAAATCGTCTTCGATGTACTGACGCACCCTGTCATCGCTGCCAAAAGCGGCCCGCAGCGCCTCAGGCGACGTCCCGATCCAAAGGGCATACGCGCCACCAACCAGCACGAAGAAAACCCCACACCAAACCGTCAGCCATCGGAGCCTGTAAAACGCCGCGGGCAGTGCGATGACAAAGAAGCGCGCGAGGTCTTCCATGAAGTTCGAACGCGCCCCGGTGAATCTGGTCCGTGCCTGGGCAAGTGCGGCAGAGAGCGATGATGACAAGGCCGTCTCGGGAGCCACAGAGCGGATCAAGGACAAATGCGCGGAGACAGTCTGGTACAGGCGCAATAATTCGTCGGCCTCGGCTCCAGTGAGCCGCCGCTTATGCGCCAGGAAAGTGAGCCGCGACCATTTGTCCCCATGCACGGCCGAAAAGGCATCGATGTCCACGCCACCACCCTAGCTCCTGTCCGCCGCGCTGAGCACAGCTTAGACTCGTTGATGCGGGCACGGTGTGCGCCCGCCGCGAGTGCTACGCACGGGGGGACCTTGAGTTCTATCATCACAGGCGAGGCAGTTGTCCTGGAGTTGCGCCCGGCATCCTTCGCTGCCCGCGCGCTGGGGCTCATTCTGGACGTCATTGCCAACGTCCTGCTACTGATCCTCCTGATCATCCTGATCTTCTCGGCGGCCCGCGACCTCGATGAAGCGGCCATACGGGCCATGATCCTGGCTTGCGTCGTTTTCTCCTTCGTCATCGTTCCCGTGGCAGTGGAGACACTCACTCGGGGGCGCTCACTGGGGAAACTCGCGGCCGGGCTGCGTGTGGTCCGGGACGACGGCGGTTCCATCAGATTCCGCCACGCGGTCATTCGTGGGCTGCTCGGGTTCCTTGAGATCTACATGACTTTCGGTGGCCTCGCCATTGCCGTGGCGCTCTTCAACGCCAAGTCCAAGCGCCTCGGCGACGTCGTTGCCGGAACCTACTCGCTCCGGCAGCGCGTCCCTTCCACGCCGAGGATCATTCCTGGTGCTCCGCCGTACCTTCAACCGTGGGTATCCATGGCGGACATTGGCAGGGTTCCCGACGCCACAGCCCGCAGGGCCGGGACCTTCGTCCAGCAGGCATACCTCATGGCACCATCCTCACGCATCAGGATGGCTGCGGCGCTGGCCACCGAGCTTGCCAACTATGTCGCACCTCCGCCGCCCGCCGGAACCATCCCCGAGGACTACATAGGGGCGGTCCTCGGCGAGCGGCGCAACCGCGAGCTTGCCCGCCTTCGCACGGCCGAACAGCGCAACGCCGCCGTCGGCGAAAGGCTGCGCAGGCTGCCCTTCACACAGGGCTGAGACGACGCCCGGCTGCGGCCATCGTTATGTTCCTAGTGCCAGTGGGCTGGCGTGATGAGCCTTTCGGGTAGGCGCGTTTCGAAGTTTCCTTGGGCGGCGTTGATTTGCGGTTGGGTGACGTAGAGGGTCTTGGCGAGATTGGCGCCGTGGAGACGGGTATCCCGCAGGTCGGCACCCAGGAGGTCCGCCGCGGTTAGGTCGCTGTGCTCCAGGTTTGCCCCTATGAGGTAGGCACCGCGAAGATCCGAGCCGCATAATCGTCGCCCGGCCAGGTTGGTGCCCATGAGGTCGGCACCTGGGTGGATGCCGCCGTCGAACCTTTCACGACCCTCAGCCCCATACGAGGCCCGTACCTCCGCGCTGACCTCCATCAGCAGCGCACGCACCCCGGCGTGTAAACGCTCGACGTCGGCGGCCAGGACCGCGGACGCGTCGCCTCCTGCCGTGGTTTCTATGTCAGAGGACAACTGACCGGCCGTGGCCGCCAGCTCGGGATCGAATGCGCGTTGCTGTGCTTCCGATAAGTACCACAGCATTTCATGGAGTTGCTTGACGACCTTGAAGACAGCAAACATCGAAGATTTGGACAGTGGGTCCTGAACCCAACTCGTGCCCCCGAACGTGAGTTGGGAAACCACTTGGCCGGCGCCGAAGCAGTCAAAAACAGTGCACCCACTGAATCCCCTTGGCCGCAAACGTTGATGGATGGTGCAGGAAAAGTCGCTGGCCATGTTCGGGCAGGCCGAGGCAGCAGGCTTATCGATTGCGAAATCAGCCGAGCGGGCAAATCCGAGGGCAGTGCAACAGAGGGCAAAGCAGTTGCCGCAGTCCGGGCGAAGGGTTGGCGAAATAGTCATTAGTGCTCCAGGCGATGAAATGGAATCCGGTGGAAGGAGCCGGGGAACCCGTGGGGTTCCCCTAACGAAGATTCGTCATCACCACTGAGGGCAGCACAAATGAAAGGACCGACAACATGCCAGGACCAGAAAAGAGGATCAAAGAGCGCAGGAAATAATCACTGCCTCGATCTTAACAGCAGTTCTGCCCGGCGCGTGCCGGTGACTTCGACTTTTGAGTGGAGTATTATCGCTGGGCGTAGCTTGCCCAGGGGATGTTCCAGTCGCCGAAGCCCTCAAGGGGTTCAACAGCCGGTGCCCCGGTATTCAGGATCTGCACCACGTCACCGGTTTTCATATTGTTGAAGAACCATGCAGCATCGTCCGGCAGCAGGCCGACGCAGCCGTGTGAGACGTTCACGCGGCCAATAGCCCCCCAAGCGGATTCCAGCGCTTGGTGGACGTAGACGCCGGACCAGGTGAGGCGGTTGGCGTAGTCCACCACCATCGGCGCATAGTAGCCCTTGTCCCCCGGTTTGAGGCCGATGCTTCCAGCGTTGAAGTTGGATTTGCGTTCCTGCTCCAGGATCACGGCGTACCCGGTGGGCGAGAGCCAGTCTTCTCCGCCCAGCGATACGGGTGCGGTGTGCATCAGTTGGCCGTCGAAGTACACGTTCATTGTCTTCGTGTTGTCATCCACTACAGCCACCCGCTGAGGTCCCGTAGTGAAGGTGGAAACGACATCGCCGTTGCCGATCATGTTGTTGCCGAAGTCCACGCCCAGAAGCTTCATTTCCACCGTGACGGTGGTTCCGGACGCCCAGAATGCCTCCGGACGAATGCGGACCTTCTTGTCCGAGTACCAATGCCAGGCCACTGGCTGGCCTGACGAAACCGTGATGGCCACGCGCTTTTCCATGGCAGCCTTGTCAACCACAGGTTCACTGAAGTTGATTTCAATCGGCTGGCCCGAACCGGCCACCGTGCCATTACGCGGATAAATGGAAGCATCGGCTTCGTAGGCAGCGGAAACCGTGGTGAAGGTCTGCGTCTTCTTGGTTTCCTTGCCGGCTGTGTCCACAACGGTGAAGGAGTAGCTGTATTGGGTCTTGAACTTCAGGACCTCAAGGGTGGTCCACGTGCTGCCATCTGCGCTGGTCTTGCCCTGCACAGGTGTACCGCCGTCAACCGGCGCCAGCACTACGTCCTTGACCTTGCCATTGACGGCCTTGATCTGGGGGCCAACAACCGGATTCCACTCCACAGCGCCGTCCAGCGGTGTGATGCCCAGTTCAACAGGTTTGGCTTCTGGCGTCGGAGTGGACTGGGCTACTCCAGGGCCACCCTGGGTGGAACCGGCCAGCAATCCAGGAACGGTGGCGACGCCGATACCCCCCACGACGATGGCAGCGCAGATCCCTGCAATGGCAAGGATCTTGCCCTTTTTGCGTGTGGCGACTTCCGTCATGGTTCCCGTCTTCCTGTCCCCCGGCAAGCAATACTGAACACCCAATTCTAGCCGAAGGGCCGGCCACGCTGGTCACGTGTCCGGCCCTTCACCACGAGTTTGAGGCCGCTGCCCCATCAACGTGAATGCGGCTTAGTAGCGGTAGTGCTCCGGCTTGTAGGGGCCTGCAACGTCCAGGTCCAGGTAGTCTGCCTGGTCCTTGCTCAGTTCCGTCAACTCCACGCCCAGTGCATCCAAGTGCAGGCGTGCCACCTTTTCGTCCAGGATCTTGGGGAGGACGTAAACCTGCTTCTGGTATTCGCGTTCCCCGGCTGGCTGGTCCTTCTTGGTCCAGAGTTCAATCTGCGCGATCGTCTGGTTGGTGAACGAGTTGCTCATCACGAACGATGGGTGGCCCGTTGCATTGCCCAGGTTGAGGAGCCTGCCTTCAGACAGGACGATGATTGAACGCTCGGAGTCGGAGCCGGCATCAAAGACCCATTCGTGAACCTGCGGCTTGATTTCCACCTTCTTGACACCGGGAACCTTCGCCAGGCCGGCGATGTCGATCTCGTTATCGAAGTGGCCGATGTTGCCCACGATCGCCTTGTTCTTCATGCCCAGCATGTGCTCGGCCATGATGACGTCCTTGTTTCCGGTGGTGGTGATGAAGATGTCACCTTGGGCAAGCACGGATTCCAGCTTGGCCACCTGGTAGCCGTCCATTGCGGCTTGCAGCGCACAAATGGGGTCGATCTCGGTAACTACAACGCGCGAACCCTGGCCTCGCAGCGCCTCTGCCGCACCCTTGCCGACGTCGCCATAGCCGCAGACGACGGCGACCTTGCCGCCCATCAGGACGTCAGTGGCCCTGTTGATGCCGTCCGGCAGCGAGTGGCGGATGCCGTACTTGTTGTCGAACTTGCTCTTGGTGACGGAGTCGTTGACGTTGATGGCCGGGAACAGCAGCTTTCCCTGTTCGGCGAGCTGGTACAGACGGTGCACTCCCGTGGTAGTTTCCTCGGTCACGCCTTCCACTCGCGCTGCCAGGCGAGTCCACTTCTGCGGGTCCTCGGCCAAGGTCCGGCGAAGGAGGTCAAGAATGAGGACGTACTCCTCGGCGTCTTCCTCCGTGGCTGCCGGAACTGCACCTGCAGCTTCGAATTCGACGCCCTTGTGCAGCAGCAGGGTGGCGTCGCCGCCGTCGTCCAGAATCATGTTGGGACCCAACTCCGGGTTGGTGTCCGCTCCCGGCCAGGTGAGGATCTGCTCAGCGGTCCACCAGTACTCCTCGAGGGTCTCGCCCTTCCAGGCGAAGACGGGAACGCCCTGCGGATCTTCCGGCGTACCTTTGCCGACCACGACGGCGGCAGCGGCCTCGTCCTGGGTGGAGAAAATGTTGCACGAGGCCCAGCGGACCTCGGCGCCCAGTGCTGTAAGGGTTTCGATCAAGACGGCGGTCTGCACCGTCATGTGCAGCGAACCGGCGATGCGTGCGCCCTTGAGCGGCTGCGAGGCACCGAACTCAGCACGAAGGGACATGAGGCCCGGCATTTCGTGCTCGGCGAGACGGATCTGGTGGCGGCCTGCCTCGGCAAGGGAAATGTCAGCCACTTTGTAGTCGAAAGTCATGGAAGTCCTTTAGGTGTACCGTGCGGGATTGCTGTCTGGAAGTACGTCAGGCTTTGGCGTGGTGCTGGCCGGAGCCTGCGGCGTTGGAAGCAGCAAGCAGTTCCGGCGGCAGAAGCAAGGGAATGCCGTCCTCGATCGCGTAACGGACCTTTTCACCGTTTTCGGCGGGAGCAGTTGAAACAAGTTCCTCGCCCTCCTGGACCAGCGGTGAGCCCGTCACGGGGCAGCGCAGGATGGACAACAGTTCAGGACTGACCTTTGGCATGAATGATGCTCCCTGGATGGCGCGCGTGTGGCGCCGCTGGCGGATTTGTCTGCAGATTCCAGCCTACAGCGCAGGACCACGCCGCAAGGATCCGACGACGATTTGAGTCCCGGCAGGGGCTGGTCAAGCAGAACTAGGACGGTTCCCGCAAAATCCGCAAATGGCCGCGGCGCGTACCTTCAACCATTGCCGGCGCCTCGACGTGCGGGCGACTGGTGCGGGCGGGGGTGTCCGTGGCCGCCGACGCAGCTTCCCGCACCGCGTTGGCAAGTGCCAGCAGGTCGTCGGGGCCTGGCTCCGGAGGTGTTGTAGGCATTGCCAGGCGCAAGACTTCCCAGCCTCGCGGAACCGTAAGGGATTCCGCATGCTGGGCGCAGAGATCGTAAGCATGTGGTTCGGCGTACGTGGCGAGCGGGCCGAGGACCGCCGTCGACTCGGCGTACACGTACGTCAAAGTAGCCACCGCGGATTGGCGGCAGGCGGACCTTGAACACTGACGAATAGCACCCACAACATCCCAGATTAGCGCCCTTTGGCCACTACCCTGTGCATTGGCTGCCCGTGGCCCACCCGCAAGCTCCAGTTTGTGTCGCTGGCGGCGCGCTGCACGGCATGATGTCGCGCTGGCGGTTCCTCGGGACTAAAGTCGATATATGCAGTCACAGCCACATGTTCCTGGCTTCACAATCCGGTGGACTGACGCCGATGGCGATCAGGCAAAGGAACACACCGGCGCGGATGTCCGTGGTTTCCGGCGGCGCAGGAGAAACCGCCACGGGAGGGGACTGCGCGGAGAACTCATGCTCCCAAGCCTCCCCGGCTTCCGGACGCGCGCAGAACGTTTTGACGACATGGTGCTGGACTCCGCTGAACGCCTCCAGGATATGTGGGGCAAGCAGTTGGATGGCGTGCTCTTTGCGGTCGACGAAATCCCACCGAACCTTGAGCAATTGGTCGCGGAGGGTACGGCAGCTCCCATGGGCTCCTATACTCCAGGCGGCCGTGGGGAAGCGCCCATGATCACCGTGTACCGGAGGGTCGTCGAACAGACTGCCGGAACTCGGGAAGAGCTCCAGGACCTCGTCCATGACGTCGTGGTGGAATACACCGCGGAAATGCTCGGTGTCCCACCAGAGACGCTGGATCCTGTATACCGGCGTCGCTACCAGTAGCGCCCAAAGGCGAGCCCGTAACGCCGCTGGTAGCCCACCGTCACTAGTAGCCCACGGTCACTAGTAGCCCACGGTCACTGGGACTTTTTCAAGTCCTGCAGCAGCATCCTGGATGCCCAGCACGGAGACGTCGGGGCGGTCCTGCCTACCCAGCAACAGTGCTCCGTACACCGGGTCCCCTGATGCCGATACCACATACCCTGCAATCACAGCCTGTCCGGATTTTGCCGGGAGCCCGATCAGCGACGTTGTGCCGCCGGACATGTCCACATCCACGGACTTGCCCACCTTCCCATCGGCGGTCACCGGTGCATAGCTGACTGTCGCACGGCCCTCGGGAACACCGAAGCTGAAGAAGCCCTGACCGTCATGGGGCACCGCCACCACATGCTGGCTGCCGAGGCGGGCCGAAGACGGAGACCAAGCGAAATCCGTGGGCTCCTCCGCTTTGGCACCCCTCGCAATCCTGGTTGAAGCCACGAAAGCGACATCCGAACTCGCGCTCACTGTATAGCTGCCAGCCGGAACGCCGTCGAGATCCAAAGTAGATACTGTGCCGCCCTTGACGGTGACTACTCCCCCGTTGGGAAGCTGCCGCTCACCATTTGCGCCGTACAGCCGGACTTGAACCACTGCGTCGGTGGAGCCAGGCACGGCAATTTCAAGCGCGGGAACGGCATCAGCAAAGCCGGATTTGCTGCCCAGTGCCTTGATGGCGGCCGCATCCTGGATGTCGACGCCCGCCATCACCTGGAGATTGGACGGCCCGGAACCTGGGGACAGGAACTCCACGCCACCCGGCACGAGTCCGCGCAGCACGCTCTGCTGGATGGTCCCGGCTACGGGTCCGCCTGAGCTGCGCACGTGCACTGCCAGTTGGGATTCGCCAGGGGCCAGGCCGGCAAGGTTCACTGAACGGGTGGTTCCGGGAGCGATCAGGAGACCGCGTGCGCCAGGGGCCTGGATCTGTCCTTGAGCGCCAAAAAGGTCCAGGTTGACGGTTGCCGGCGTTTCGGATGCATTGCTCAGGTTCAGGACCGCTGTCCTGCCGAGCGCGGTGTCCGCGCCCAACAACCACGCGTCGTTTCCAGGTTGCTGGCACGGGGCCGCGGCCAGGCCACGGAGGTCGCCGTCCGTGGCTGAGTAGCTGAGATTAGCGGCCAAGGAAGCTTGTTCATTTCCGATGGGGTCAGCGCCTACCACCGTGGGGGCAGCAACGGGGCTGATGGAGGCCACCGCGGCCGCCAATACCGGCGGGCCCGGCGAGGGCGACGGGGTGCTTGTGGGTGTCTTTGCAATCTGCGCAACCGCCTCCCCCGCCAAGGACGTCACTTTGCTTCCCGGAATGGTGCCTGCGGGATTGCTCAGGACCACGGCATTGAGCGCACTGGTGGCAGTGGTGGAAACCGGGCTGAATTCAGCATCCGTGCCTACATCGGTTCCAGTGACAAGGCGCGCTGGTTCCGGGCAGACGCCCAGGGAGCGACCTGCCGGAACATCGGCCTGCCGGATGTCCACGGCAGAGCCCCCGGAGGGGGCCGGAACCATTGAGGTGGCGGCAACCGCTCCCCCTCCCGCAGCAAGAATCACCACGGCAGACAAAACCCCTGTGATGATCCCCTTGTTGGAGCCGCGGGTGCCCTTGGTGGAGCTGCGCTTCCCTTGATCGTCGACCTTGTTCTTGGGGTCGTCAGACACTGCTGTACTCCTTACGGAGGGAGACTTCGTCCCTCGACATGCCGGTTCGCGAGCGGCGGGCAGGCATCGGAACGGCCAGCAGCACGGTCAGTCCGAACACCACTGCCTGCAGGATGCCAAACCAAAGACCCCAGGGGTTGGTGTAGCGGATTTCAAGGTCGCCTCCGCTGGCGGGAAGTTCGAAGGCTTGGGCCCAGCCGGACGTGGTCGCCTTCAGCTGGCGCCCATCCATCCAAGCACTCCATCCGGGATCGGACCGTTCGGCCAGGACCACGCGGCGCCCCTCGTCACCCGAGGGCACGGATGCGTCCACCGATACCTCTGCTGACGGCAGGGAGCCGATGATTTCACCCTGGGCATTCAGAATTCGAACCCTGTGCGCGGTGTCCGCGGCGGTCGAGGCAGAGGGGCTCCGCGGCGTGACGCGCCACAACCAACCGGCGTCGGTTTGTCCAACAGCAACCAGACCCGGGACGGCGTCGATCCTGCTGGCCGTTAGTTGCGCTGCGTCGTCAGCGGCCTTAAGCACCACAAAACCTGCACCGAGCTGCTCAAGATCGCTGCGGGGGTCCACTCCTGTGCTAGCCACGATTGTGGCCACAGCCCTGCGGAGGGACGCAGTAGCGTCGTCGTCGGTGGCAATCTCTTCACGGCCGGGAGCGCCGATGATGGTCCTGGCCGAGGCGATGGTGGACAGGCTGTCCAGCGTAGTCCCGGCACCGCGCATCAGTGAGGACGTGAAGGCGCCCTGCTCACCGCTGGTAATAACCAGGGTTCGCGTACGTTCCGGTCCCTCGCCACGGTCGACGGCGGTGGCTGGCAAAGTGCCCCTATCCACCGGCCGCACTTGGCGGGCCGAGCCCAAGGATGACTTGTTACTGTCCCCGGTCAGTGCGGCGTCAGCGGTATCGGTGGCCACCGGGGCCTCGGACGAGGGCTGCAGGACGTTCTGTCCTGCCCATGCCGCCATCCCGGCCAGGGGTCCACCCATCAAGAGGGCAAGGGCCACGCCCGAGGCCATGCGACGGAAGGACGCCTTCCAACGGGTGGTATCCGATGCCCTGTTGGAAACTGCGAATATTCTCTCGGCACCCAGCAATGCCGCACCGAGCAGCAGGATACCCGCGGCCGAAACCGCCGGTCCGGTGAATGGGCCAATAATCACATTGTTGTTGACGCCTGTGGCCACGTGGCCCATCAGCCAACTACTGGCCAGCGTTGCCAGTGCGGCCAACCAGAAGACGCGGGCCAGGACGGTGCGCTTACCGGGAAGGAACAACGCTGCGACGGCCAGGAGAAGTACCGGGACGCTGACCAGCAGCGCCAGCAACAGCGCCCAAGGCACAGCGCCGGGTCCGAACATCCCAAGGCCTGTGAGGCCGCCGTCGATCTTGAACGCCAACGGCTGGCCCAGGAACTGCTGCCACAGCGGTGCGGCGTCGAAGCTGAGGGGCAGTCCAGGATCTGCGAGCAAAGAACGGGGGCGGTCGAGTACCGAAATACCGTAGGGAATGAATAAGGCTGCACTGGGCAAAAGGGCCCACCACAGCGTCTTTCCCCGTTGTCCGAGCACCACGGCTGCCAGGACCACAACAACAGTAATCGGCCCCAGGAGCGAAGGTGCCGAGGCGGTGATGGCAGCCATCGCCAAGCCTGCCGCCGCTGCGGCGGTCCAGGACGGCGTGCCGTTAATGCCTGGCTTACCGAGCACGGGCACCGGGCGGCGAGTGAAAGGTGCCCGTACGGCATGGTGTCCCCGGCCTATGGCGGAGCCCGAGGCCCGTATCAGCGCCAGCATGAGCAAGGGCATCAGGACGTGGGCCACCAAGGCGCCCGGCCTGCCCTGGTTTATGGCAATAAGCAATGCAGGTGCCCCGGACCAGGCAAGGGCGGCAACCATCCGGAACCGGCGCCGCGTGGTTAACGCACCAGCAGCGAACCAGGCGCTGATCGCAGACAGTGGCATGGCCAGGATCAACAGCCACACCATTGCCGAGTTGCCATCGCCGCCGCCGAACAAGGACAGAAGCCACAATACGTAAGCGAAGGGATCGCCGTGCCCCGGCAGCCCCGCTCCGAGGGAAATCCACCAGGTGGAGGCGTTGGACCAGATATCAGCAGGGGACTCGGACAAAGGAAGGAGTCCTCCTCCGGCCACAATTCCCGTGCGCAGGAGGCCAACCAGCCCTACCAAAGAAGCCGCTAGCGCGATGATGGCGGCAGCAACTGCACCGGTACCCACCCACCCGCGTTCGTTGGTTGCCAGCGCCGCGAAATCGTCGGAGGCATCGCCGCTGGGTTCGGGGGCTAGAAGATCGGAGGCGACGGAAGTCTCCTCGCTGGGGCGGATTGCCTCCAGCAGGGAGCGCCTGTTGGCGCGGACCTCGCGGGACGACGTTTGGAGGCCCCGGACCACCGAACGGTGCACGCGACGTGTCCTGGCCGCGGTACGCCGGCCCCTTGCAACAGCGAATGGCCGGAGCAAGCCCGCAATCGTCGCGGTGAACTGGGAGAATCCGTAGCCCGGTTCCTTGACCAGAATGCTCAGCACCAGCCGGACGAGCGCGCCCAAGAGCGCCCCCGCGGCCTGGAACGGTACGTTCCACCACGGCGTGTGCTTGAGGCGCATGTGAATTTGTGCCTTGCGGGCCGCCGAGGACGTGCCTAGACCATGGGGGCGGTGCTCCACGTGGAACATCCGCGCGCTTGGCACCACCACCACACGGTTTCCCGCAAGCCAGTTGCGCCAACAGAAATCGACGTCATCGCCGCTGCCCGGCAAAGCAGGGTCGAAGCCCTGCAGGTGCTCCCAGACGTCCCTCCGGATCAGCATGCCGGCAGAGTTCACGGCAAAGGTGTCAGTGCGGGCGTCGTATTGCCCTTGGTCCACTTCGTCGGCGTCGATCAGCGTGAGGCGTTCAGCCCAGCGGCTAGTGGACAAGCCAACGTCCACCACATGGCGTTCGTGGTCCCATCCAAGTTGCTTGCAGCCGGCAACAGTTACCGACGTGGTTCTTTCCACCGCGTGGAGAAGCTCGGCCAAGGCATCCGGCGCCGGAGCGGCGTCATCATGAAGGAGCCAGATCCATTCGACAGCACCGGCGGGTTCTGCGTTGTTGGCAAAGCCCACGGGAGCAAGCTCATCCAGGCCCGCCTGGACAGCAGCACCGAATCCGGACTTTGGCTGGACGTATTCGGTGACGTTTGCTTGCCCCAAGGCCTCACGGAGCAGCTCGAGGGAATTGTCCGTGGATCCTGTATCAATGCCAATGGCGGCATCTGCCGAACGCGTCTGGTCCGACAGTGCCGCCAAGGTCCTGGGGAGATAGTTCCCGCCGTCGTGGGCAACCACGACGGCGGTAACGTGTACTTCCTTAAGAATTAGACTGCCCGCTTCCTCAACCGACGACGTTCGCGCTCAGAGAGCCCGCCCCAGATGCCGAATCGCTCGTCGTTTGCCAGGGCGTACTCGAGGCACTGCGAACGGACGTTGCACGCTCCGCAAACCTTCTTGGCGTCCCTCGTTGATCCGCCCTTTTCGGGAAAGAATGCTTCCGGATCTGTCTGGGCGCACAAGGCGTCAGTCTGCCATCCGAGTTCGCCCTCGTCATCGAAGTCGCCTTGGCCCGGCAGTCCAATCCATACCGGCTGTCCTGGGATTTCCTGGGGACGACGCAACTCCATGGGAGGATCGTCCACGTCTTCGTCCGGCCCAGCGGGCAGGTCACCAATCAACGCCTCGTGTGCAGCGAGGAGGGCAGTTGCTTGGTCCTCCAAAGACTGCTGCACGTTCTGGTTGTATCGGTCTGCCGCTTCCGGATCCGCCGGGTCCACATACCAGTCCCCTGGCACTTCCCGCGAACGGTATTTCACCGACGCATGTTCTGCGACGACTGCATCTTCCTGGATACGCAACGCTTGCCCCATGGCGTCCCTCCTGATTTTGCAGCTGCTGCTTGGATGTGTTTCCGATTCCCGGCGATGTTCCGGGAATCTGTGCAGCGGCGTTGATTACTAATTACACGCGTGTAACTACCCGCCAGTCAAGCCGCGCCGGGATAATAATCAAGAATCTGTAGAAACGTGGGATGCGCCACGCCCAACATTTTCCGTCGTGGCGCGCGAGGCTCCGGGCCAAAACGGAAGCCTGGCATCAGTTTCCATGAACAACTCCTGACATTCCGGGGAATTCCCAACCCAACCCCGGGATGTCCATCGTATGGACTTAACGGACCTGTGTTGCATTTCACATTCTTCGGCGACCCCGGCTTGCCATCGTGGCAGGATTGACCCATGAGCATCCCGGCAGCGAACCTGATGACCGCCCTGCGATCCGGCCACTCCACCTCACCCAGGCTGACGTGGTACGGACCCGATTCCGAGCGCGTAGAGCTATCCGGGCGGGTATTGGACAACTGGGTAGCCAAGACCAGCAACCTCCTGCAGGACGAACTCGACGCCGAGCCGGGCATGGCCATCCGCCTGGACCTCCCGGCACACTGGAAGTCCTTTGTGTGGGCGCTGGCCGCTTGGCAACTGGGCATGGAGGTGGTGTTCAATGACACCGCAGCCGACCTGCTCGTTACCGACACCCCCGACGACGGCGCCCGGGGCGGCTTTGACGCGGTCGTTGCCGTGCCGCTCGCGGCACTTGCGATGCGTTGGCCCGGCGAGCTGCCATCCGGCGTCGTGGATTATGCCGCGGAGGTCCGCTCGCACGGTGATGTCTTCATGGCGCACAACGAGCCTGAGGCAGGCCTCCCGGCCGTCCGTGGCACAGCTGGCCACACCCACGACAGCCTTCTGGACGGATTCGCCGCAACCCAGGACACCGGCGTCCGGCTATTGGTTCGGGCAGCCGAGGGTTTGGAGCCGGGCCTGGCAGCGGCGTTGGGCGCGTGGAAAGAGGACGGCTCAGTGGTGCTCGTGCATCCCGATCTGGAAGTGACGGAGCACCTGCTTGAGAATGAGCGCGTCAGCCGTTCTTGACCGAGGGGAATTCGCCGGTGGGCGGCGCAGGAGCGGCAGCCTCCGCGGCGTCCACCTTGGGCTTGTGGTGCAGTTCGATGATCTCGTGGTCGTGGGAGTAAGCAGGCTCGGCGTCCAGCTCTTCGTTGAAGACCCAGAAGCGGTACGCGAAGAACCGGAAAATGGTGCCCAGGATGAGTCCCACGACGCTGCCTGCGATGAACAGCGACGGCTTGTCATTCAAGTCCAGGATGTACTTGGCGAACCATACACAACCGGAGGCGATCAGCAGTCCGACGAAATTCATCACGGCAAACAGCACGGCTTCACGGACCACGTTCGCCTGTTTGCGGTGGCGGAAAGTCCAGAAGCGGTTGGCTACCCAGGAGAACACGCTTGCAACGATCGTCGCGATGGCCTTGGCCCAGACTTCGCTTCCGTGCATCGGGCCCGAAAAGAGCCAGATGTAAACTGCTGAGTCAATGACAAAAGCAACACCGCCTACGGCGCCGAACTTTGCTACCTCACGCCAAAAAAGTGAGGCAAGTCCGCGGATGCGATCTGCAAGTGTGGTGATCATGACCCTCCATGGCCGTTGAAAAGTGGGCCGATGGGCCAGATCCATTTTAGCGCCCATTTCCAAGCGCTGCCTTTGAGTCCCCTGTGAGAACGCCGATACCGGGGCCCTGTCCGCCGCCAGCCCACGGCCAAGCCCGGTTTAAATCGTGACCATAGAGTGGCTGAATAGTGGCTGAATCAGCGTTCCGGCCGCTGGTTCGGTAGGCTGAACCTTGTGACTTTTCCAGTAATTGGTGTTGTTGGCGGCGGCCAGCTCGCCCGCATGATGGCCCCGCCCGCTACCGCTTTAGGCTTCGAACTACGTGTTTTGGCTGAGGGCGAGGACGTTTCGGCTGTCCCCGCTGTGGCCAACGCCCCCATTGGCGACTACAAAGACCTTGACGCTCTCCTCGAGTTCTCCAAGGGCGTGGACGTCCTCACGTTCGATCACGAACACGTTCCGACGCAACACCTGCGTGCCTTGCTCGACGCCGGTGTGAACGTCCAGCCGGGACCGGATGCCTTGGTAAATGCCCAGGACAAACTCGTCATGCGCGCGGCCATCGATCGCCTCGGCCTGCCGAATCCGGAATGGGCCGCTGTTGACTCCGTGGAAGATTTGGTGGCTTTCGGCGACAAGATCGGCTGGCCTGTGGTGCTGAAGACGCCGCGCGGCGGCTACGACGGCAAGGGCGTCCGGATTGTCGACTCCGCTGATGATGCCGCTGGCACTTCTGACTGGTTCCAGTCAATGAGCCCACTGCTTGCAGAAGCCAAGGTGGACTTCAGCCGCGAACTCTCCGCGCTTGTTGCGCGCACGCCCAGTGGCGAATCACGTGCGTGGCCCGTTGTTCACACCATCCAGGTGGACGGTGTGTGCGACGAAGTTATCGCCCCCGCCCCGAACATCCCGCTCGAAGTTGCGGCGGCAGCCGAGGAGGCTGCGCTACGTATTGCCAACGAGCTCGGGGTCACGGGCGTCATGGCTGCTGAGCTGTTTGAAACCCCAGGCGTTGGCGCCGGATTCCTCATCAACGAACTCGCAATGCGCCCCCACAACACGGGGCACTGGACGCAGGACGGGTCCATCACCAGCCAGTTCGAACAGCATCTCCGGGCGGTCCTGGACCTTCCACTGGGCGCCACGGATGCCATAGCGCCGGTATTTGTCATGAAGAACTTCCTGGGTGGAGACAACCAGGACCTCTTTGAAGCCTTCCCCATGGCCTTGGCTTATGAACCGGCGGCGAAGGTGCACTGCTATGGCAAGTCCGTGCGGCCAGGCCGAAAGATCGGGCATGTCAACCTGGCCGGCACCTCAATCTCGGATGTAGATTCCGTCCGCCAACGCGCCACGGCGGTGGCCAACATCATCCGTGACGGCCGCATGCCTGCACAGACCACCTCCGAGGAGACCGAATGACGTCAGAATCAACAGCCCCACTCGTAGGGCTCGTCATGGGCTCCGACTCCGACTGGCCGGTCATGGAAGCCGCTGCGGACGCCTTGGCTGAGTTCGGCATCCCGTTCGAGGCAGATGTCGTCTCCGCGCACCGCATGCCCACCGAAATGATTCGCTACGGCCAGACCGCACACGAGCGCGGCCTGCGCGTCATCATCGCCGGAGCAGGCGGCGCTGCGCACTTGCCTGGAATGTTGGCTTCGGTCACTCCCCTGCCCGTGATCGGCGTCCCCGTTCCCTTGAAGACCTTGGACGGCATGGACTCACTGTTGTCCATCGTGCAAATGCCTGCCGGCGTCCCGGTTGCCACTGTCTCCATCGCCGGTGCGCGCAATGCTGGACTCCTGGCTGTACGGATGCTGGCCTCCGGCACCGACGACCTTGCCGTCCGTCTTCGTGAAGACCTGCTGCGCTTCGCCCAGGAGTTGAACGACGTCGCCACCAAGAAGGGCGAAAACCTGCGCCACAAGGTGGAAGAGGTCTTCTCCCCTGCCAATGCTTCCGCCCGGAGCAGCCGCTAGGAAGGCAGCGGATGACCACCATGCACAAGAACACGAATGAGTCAGGTGCCGCCCTGACTGATCCAGTCCGCTATCCATCCGGGGCCAGTGCCCCGGTGCGGACCAAACGCGCCTTCGTGCTGGTCCTCCTCACTCTCTTCATCCCCGGCAGCGCACAGATCGTCGCGGGCGACCGAAAGCTGGGCCGCATGGCCCTGCGCGTCACACTCACAGTGTGGGCCCTGGCTGTGCTGACGCTTTTGATTGCGCTGGTGAACCGGAGCCTGCTGCTCAGCATCGTGACGCATCCCGTGGGATCACTGTTCATCATCGTTGTCCTTATCGCCCTGGCTTTGGGCTGGGCCTATCTGTTCCTGAACACGCTTCGGATCATCCGGCCCAACCTGCTGGCGCCCGGGATGCGTCCCATCATTGCCGTCGTCCTTGCGGTGGCAACTGTCCTCGCCAGCGGGTCATTGGGCTACCTTGCGTACGTGCTGAACGTCAGCCGCAACGCGATCGGCAGCATTTTCGACGCCGGCCCTGCCATCGATCCCGTAGATGGTCGCTACAACTTCCTGATGATGGGCGGCGACGCCGGTGATGACCGGACGGGTCGGCGTCCAGACAGCCTTTCAGTCATCAGCGTGGACGCCAAAACCGGTGAAAGTGCCATCATTTCCGTGCCCCGGAACTTGCAGAACGCACAGTTCAGCGAGGGCTCGCCCATGCGGAAGATCTATCCCGACGGCTACAACTGCGGCGATGAATGCCTCATCAATGCCGTCAACACCGAGGTCACCAACAACCACAAGGACCTGTACCCGGGGGTTGCCGATCCCGGAGCCCAGGCAACCCTTGAAGCTGTGTCCGGGACCTTGGGGATCACTGTGCAGGCGTATGTGCTGGTGGACATGGACGGGTTCGCCAAGCTCATCGATGCCATGGGCGGCATCCGCATCAAGGCTGGCGGCTGGGTACCCATCAGTGGTCCCGTGACTGACGAGGCCAACGGAATCCACGGCATGCCTGATGGCTGGATCCCGGCCGGCGACCAACACCTGGATGGCTTCCACGCATTGTGGTACGGCCGTTCCCGCGAATTCGTTGACGACTACGCCCGCATCGCCCGCCAGCAATGCGTACAGCAGGCCATGCTCAAGCAGCTGGACCCCGGCACGTTGCTCACCAAGTTCGAGGACATCGCCAACGCAGGCACCAAGGTGGTGGAGTCCAACATCTCCTCTGCGCAGCTCGGCAGCTTTGTGGACCTTGCCTTGAAGTCCAAGAGCCAACCAGTCAAGCGCCTCACTATTGGCCCGCCCGATTTTGATGCCTCGTTCTCCACAGTGCCCGACTTCGACCTGATTCACTCGAAGGTCAAGGAACTGCTGACCTCCGAGGGCAGCCCCAAGGCCGATGACTCCATGGTGTCCAACAACGGCGCTGTGGGTTCTAATACTGCGGGCTCTAGTACTGTGGGCTCTCATGTCGCGGCGGCTGGCCCGGTCCGCGGCGGCTTGCCGGCCAGGACGCCAGCAGGTCAGCAGCCGTCTCCGTCGTCGTCGGATTTCACACCGGTGACCACCACCCCGGACGGCACACCCATCACGGAAGAACTACTCAACGGCCTCAAAGCCCAGGGCGACGAGCAAGGCATACGGGATCTCGTGGCGACCAATGGGCAGTGCGCCCCGCTGTAGCCCCCTGCAGCACCACCACCTCACGTTCAGCGCGACGATAAGGACTTTCCTTCGTGTATCAGATTGAGAATGTTTTGCGACCCTACGCGTGGGGTTCGACGACGGCGATCGCCGGCTTGCTGGGGCGGCCGGCCTCAGGTGGTCCGGAGGCAGAAATGTGGATCGGCGCCCACCCTGACTCCCCTTCCACGGCCATTCACCCGAATGGAGTTACGCAACCCCTCGATGCCCTGATCGCAACGGATCCTACGCATTTCCTGGGAACCGCCAGCCTTGCCGAGTTCGGGCCCCGGCTTCCCTTCCTTACCAAGCTCCTGGCCGCGGAACAGCCCCTTTCCTTGCAAGTGCACCCCAGTTTGGAACAAGCACGCGAAGGCTTCGCCCGGGAGAATGCGGCTGGGATTCCCGCTGATTCCCCCGAACGCAACTACCGGGACGATAACCACAAACCCGAGATGATCTTTGCGCTTACCCCGTTCCGGGCGTTATGTGGCTTCCGCACCCCTGCAGCAGCCAAGGGCGTGTTTGAGCACCTTGCCAAAGTGCTGGATTCCGCTGCGGTGGAGGTCCCTGCGGTCATCAGCGGTGTCATCTCCGATCTCAGCCTGCCCGACGAGTCCCAAGCCCTCAAGGCTGCCTTCACCCGCCTGATTCAGGGCGGCACCGACGCCTCCGATGCGATTCACGAGGTAGAGGCCGTCCTGCGTGCCGGCGCTCCCCAAGAGCCCCACCAGGATGCGCTGGCGGCGATGCTGGGAATCAATGAGGCCTTCCCTGGCGATGCTGGCGTGCTCATTTCCCTGCTCCTCAACCACCTGTCCTTGCAGCCGGGCGAGGCCGTGTACTTGCCGGCTGGCAACGTCCACGCCTACCTTCACGGCCTGGGCGTAGAAGTCATGGCTTCCTCGGACAATGTGCTGCGCGGCGGCCTCACGCCAAAGCACGTTGACGTCCCGGAACTCGTCAAGACCATCCGTTTTGAATCGATGGGCGTGCCCCGCGTTGAAGCCAGCGGCACGGAGTTTGGCCAGGAACTGTATCGCCCGCCCTTCAAGGAGTTCCAGCTCCAGCGGATCGAACTCGGCCCGGGTGCCGAACCGGTGCCGCTGGCACAGTCCGGTCCAGCCGTCGTCGTGGTTGTTGCCGGATCCGTGGTGCTCGACTCTCCCAAGAGCGACCTTCCGCTGCAGCGCGGCGGTGCCGCTTTCATCCCTGAGGTGGAGAACCCGGTGAACGTGCACCCTGTGCAAGGCGCGACCGATACAAGCATTGCCTTCGCCGTGACCACAGGACTGGGTAACTGAGCCGTGGACTTTTTTCTGCAGTCGCCCGCTTGGGCTGACGTCCAGCGCTCGCTCGGCCGCCGGGTCCATGAGCAGTCCGGCCCCGGGTGGAGCTTTCTCGCCATCGAGGAAAAGAACCCGGCCGGCAAGGTCATCTACGCCCCTTACGGGCCCGTGGCAAAGTCCGTGGACGCCTTCGACGCCGCGACGGCAGCTTTGGTGGCATTGGCGAAAAAGGAGCGTGCGGTGTTCGTGCGCATGGAACCCGCATCGGCAGGGTTCACGGCATCAGAGGCCGACGAGCTGCTCCGTGCACGCGGCCTGCAGCCCGCGCCCGTCAACCAGCAGCCCGAGTTGAGCTGGATCGTGGACCTCGAGGGCGACTTCAAGGACGTCCTTGCCGGAATGAAGCCAACCAACCGGAACCTGTACCGGAACATCCACAAGAAGGGCGTGACGTTCCGGGCATCCCAGGATCCCGCGGACATCAAGATCCTCCTGCATTTCCTCCACTTGACGGCAGCACGCAACGGGTTCAAGCCCCAAAGCGACGAGTACCTCACGCAGGTGGCCGAATCATTGCTCCCCGCCGGTGCAGGGACGCTCTTCATAGCGGAACTTGAAGGCGAGCCGATCGCTGCGGCTTTCACCTACGATTCCGCGGACACCCGCACCTATGCCCACGCCGCCTTGGATGACACCCACCGCAAGCTCAGTGCCGGCATTCCCCTGCTGGTCAATCTCATGGCAGATGCCAAGGAGAAGGGCCTCAAGCACGTGGACCTCTGGGGCGTGGCCCCCGAGGACCAGCCCGACCATAAATGGGCCGGCTTCACGTCCTTCAAGAAGTCCTTCGGAGGCCGCGAAGTAGCCTACCCCGGCACCTGGGACCTCCCAGTGAACAAACTCCGCTACCGCGCCTACCAACTGGCAAGGCAACTCCGGGACAAACTCCGCTAAACACTCCGGGGGCCGGGCCAACTCAGAAGGTCCGGCCCGTACCGCCACGACCCACTTTGAGGCGGGCTACCCCGCGCCACGCCGCAGATCACGGCGTGTCGGCAGGGTTCCCAAGTCAAAGTAGGTGGTGACGGCACACCCCGCGGCCCGGCCACTCCAAAACAGCGCGAAACCGGAACCCGCGGCACCATCGCATCCAGACAAGCGAAAAGCGCCCTATCGCGTCAGCGGCATCAAATCGACGAGGTACGAGGAGATAGCCGCAGAGCGATGGGGCGCTTTTCGCGCGTCAAGGACGCGACATCAGCGGAGGTTACGGCTTGCGCGCGTACGTCTCCCACTTGGATGCGAGGTGCTCAGCATCAACGAAGCGCACGGTGCCGGACTTGGAACGCATCACGATGGACTGCGTCAGTACGCGGTCCTTCTGGTAACGAACGCCGCGGAGGAGGTCGCCGTCGGTGATACCGGTGGCTGCGAAGTAGCAGTTGTCCGAGGTGACGAGGTCGTTGGTGGAAAGGACGCGGTCGAGGTCGTGTCCGGCGTCGATTGCCTTCTGCTTCTCGTCGTCCGAGGTGGGCCACAGACGGCCCTGGATAACACCGCCCAGTGACTTGATGGCACAGGCCGCAACGATGCCTTCCGGGGTGCCGCCGATGCCCATGAGGGCGTCCACGCCGGTTCCGGACCGGGCTGCTGCGATGGCACCTGCGACGTCGCCGTCCATGATGAACTTGGTGCGTGCACCGGCTTCGCGGATTTCCTCCACGAGCGGGCGGTGCCGGTCGCGGTCCAGGATCATGACGTTGAGCTGGTTGACCTTGACGCCCTTGGCCTTGGCGATCAGGTGCAGGTTCTGCTTGACGGGCAGGCGCAGGTCCACCATGTCTGCGGCTTCAGGACCAGTGACCAGCTTTTCCATGTAGAAAACAGCGGAGGGATCGAACATGGAGCCGCGTTCCGCCACTGCCAGGACGGCGAGGGCGTTGTTGATGCCGAGGGCGGTCAAGCGGGTTCCGTCGATGGGGTCCACGGCGACGTCGCACTCAGGACCGGTGCCGTCACCAACCTGCTCGCCGTTGAACAGCATGGGGGCTTCGTCTTTTTCGCCTTCACCGATGACCACGACGCCATTGAAGTGGACGGTGTGAAGGAACGAACGCATGGCATCGACGGCGGCGCCGTCTGCCTTGTTCTTGTCGCCGAAACCTACCCAGTGGCCACCGGCAATAGCCGCGGCCTCGGTGACACGGACGAGTTCCAGCGCCAGGTTGCGGTCGGGTTCGTCGGTGCCGACGGCGAGCGACGGCGAAATCGTGGAATACTGCTGGGTCATTGGTGCAGGAGACACTTGAACCTCTTCTTCGAGTGACGATTCACGGGACCGGACACGGTTGCACGAGGCAACCTGGGGTCCCTCTATGAACGATCATAGTCGCCGCATGCCCTTGGAGTCGCTGGATGACCACGGCCGGCAATTCCAGCGGTGAGGTTCCCGGTTGTGTGTTCACAGCTGGGATAAGGGACTATGGAGGTGTGAGTGAAACGCAGGACAAGCCCACTGCCGGCAATGAGCCCGAGGCAGCAGCGGCAAACCGCAACAGCGCCCCGGATGCCTCGGATGTCCCTTATAAACCCGTCATTCCGGCAAAAGCCGCCAAGCGGGCCAACGCATCCGTCATTGGCATGATCATTGCCTTGGTGCTGTGCGTCCTCGCGTTCCTTCCTGTGGTGCTGATGAACCCTGCCCCCAAGGGCGAAGGGTTTCGGCCAGCCGTCGATGTCGCTTCCATAGCCCGCAACGCTGCGGATGTGGCGGGATTCACACCAGTCACGCCGGAAACGGGCGACACATTCAGGCCGAACTACGCCCGCTGGGAATCCGGCTCGGGGACGGGCGTGCCTACCTGGGAGGTTGGCTACCTGACTCCCAAGGAAGCCTTCATCGGCCTGACCCAGACCACCAAGTCGAATCCCACGTGGGTGCTGCAGCAGACCGGCAACCTTCCTGTCACCGGCGTCCGCAACGCTGGCGGCCAGGATTGGGAACTGCGTGATTCCGGCAAGGACAAGCGGAGCATGGTGCTCCAGTACCGAGGCACTACCATCATCCTCAGCGGCACGGCCAACCTCGATGAGTTCGCCACGCTCGCGGCGGCAGTGGTTAAATCTGCGGATCAGGCTGCTGCGCCCTCTGGAACCCCCACGCCCTCCTCTTAAGCACACGCAGCTTAAGCACACGCAGCGAAACAGGTTCACGGGCCGAAACAGTTTCACGGGCCGCCACCTCTGAGCCGTAAAGTAATCAGGTGCCTACCTATCTGACTCCCGCCCTTGCTTGGCGCCGCCTCCAAGAGGGCAATGAACGTTTCGTTTCCGGCGAATCCCTGCACCCCAACCAGGATGCTTCGCGACGCTCCTCCCTGGTGGAGAACCAGAATCCCTTTGCCGTCATCTTCGGCTGCTCGGATTCCAGGCTTGCCGCAGAGATCATCTTCGATCTCGGCTTGGGCGACGCCTTCGTGGTTCGCACAGCCGGGCAAGTGATTGATGACGCCGTCCTTGGCTCGCTTGAATACAGCATCGCCGAACTCCGCGTTCCACTGATCGTCATTCTTGGCCACGACAGCTGCGGAGCCGTGAAGGCCACCAAGGCCGCGGTGGAAACGGGTGAGATGCCCGTCGGATTCATTCGTGACCTGGTGGAACGCATCACGCCGTCGGTATTGACTGCCAAGCGCAATGACCAAGAGGACGTCAACGACATGGTGGTGGAGCACGTCAAGCAAACGGCGGCCCGGTTGGCCGACAGCTCGCGTGTGATTTCCGACGCCATCGACGACGGCCGCGTCGCCGTCGTGGGCCTGTCCTACAAGCTCGATGAGGGCCGCGCGGCCCTCGTTTCCGGGATCGGCAAGCTCTAGCCAACCGTGCTCCGGCGTCCGCGCCGGAGCACGTAGCACTCCCATCCGGGTTTTCGATGCGGCGCCCAATCGCCCTAAGCTAGCCCCATGACTTCCACCACTGAGTTCCGTATTGAACATGACACGATGGGCGAAGTTCGCGTCCCCGTGAACGCCCTGTACCGCGCCCAGACGCAGCGTGCTGTGGAGAACTTCCCCATCTCCGGCAAGACGCTTGAGCGCACCCACATCGAAGCCCTTGCACGCGTCAAGAAGGCCGCTGCACTGGCGAACGCCGAACTGGGGGTGCTCGATGGTGAGCTCGCCGAGGCTATCGCCGCAGCTGCCGATGAGGTGGCAACGGGCAAGTACGACGGCGACTTCCCGATTGACGTCTTCCAGACCGGCTCGGGTACTTCCTCCAACATGAACACCAACGAGGTCATCGCTGAGCTCGCCTCGCGTGCCCTCGCAGCCGCGGGCAGCGATAAGGTGGTCCACCCGAACGACCACGTGAATGCGTCGCAGTCCTCCAACGATGTGTTCCCGACGTCCGTGCACGTTGCCGCAACCTCGGCCCTGATCAATGACCTGATCCCGGCCCTGGAATACCTGGCAGCATCCCTGGACCGCAAGGCCGTGGAGTTCAAGGACGTCGTCAAGTCCGGCCGCACGCACCTTATGGACGCCACACCGGTTATGCTCGGCCAGGAGTTCGGCGGCTACGCTGCACAGGTCCGTTACGGCATTGAGCGCATCAACGCCGCACTCCCCCGCGTTGCCGAGGTTCCGCTGGGCGGCACCGCAGTCGGTACAGGCATCAACACCCCCGCCGGCTTCCCGGAACGCGTCATCGAACTGCTCGCAGCCGATACCGGCCTGCCGCTGACCGAAGCCCGCGACCACTTCGAAGCCCAAGCGAACCGCGATGGCCTCATCGAAGGTTCCAGCCAGCTGCGCAACATCGCGATCTCCTTCATGAAGATCAACAACGACCTCCGCTGGATGGGTTCCGGTCCCAACACGGGCCTCGGCGAAATCGCCATCCCCGACCTGCAGCCGGGTTCCTCGATCATGCCGGGCAAGGTCAACCCCGTCATCTGCGAAGCGTCCATCATGGTTTGTGCCCAGGTCATCGGCAACGACACCGCCATCGCATGGTCCGGCACCAACGGCGCCTTCGAACTCAACGTAGGCATCCCCGTCATGGCCGCCAACCTGCTTGAGTCCATCCGCCTGCTGGCCAACACCAGCCGCGTCATGGCCGACAAGATGATCGACGGCATCACAGCCAACGTGGAGCGTGCCCGCTTCCTGGCCGAAGCTTCCCCGTCCATCGTGACCCCGCTGAACAAGTTCATTGGTTACGAGAACGCCGCCAAGATTGCCAAGATCGCCGTCAAGGAGGGCCTGACCATCCGCCAGGCAACCGAGAAGCTTGGCTTCGTGGGTGAAGGCGAGGGCAAGGTCTCCGAGGCAGAACTCGACAAGGCCCTGGACGTCACCACCATGACGTCCCCGGCGCACAAGGCCTAACTCTGGCCTGAAACTTTAGGCTGACGCCGGCATCAAATAGCGTTAGTCCTCCACCTGGTACGCCACGGGGCCTTCGGGTCCCGTGGCAAGCCTGATGGCCTGAAGGTTTCCCTCGCTCATGTCAGGCAGTTCATCCAGACCAAACCACCCAACGGCAATCGATTCGTCATCGTTTACCTGAGCGTTGCCGGAAACATATCTGCAGCGGAAAGTGATGTCCAGGAAGTCGCAGACGTCGCCATTTGGGAAAGTCACCGGCCCCACAACCCCGACACCGATGATCCGCTCAGTTTCAGCAACTACTGCCGTTTCCTCAAAGATTTCCCTGACCAGTCCGGGCGCGGGATGCTCTCCTGGCTCAAGTATTCCGGTAATCACCGTCCAGTGGCCGTTGTCAGCCCGTTGGCAGAGCAACACCCGGCCACGGTCGTCGAAAACAACTCCCCTGACCGCCGGCAACCACAGAGGGTCATTCCCGATCTTCTCCCGCAGTTTGAGTACGAATTCCGGTGCGCCCATAGAGTCTAAAATCCCTCACATCAATCGTGGTGTCGAGGCCAGTGCGTCAAGCGTGCACAGGGCTAAGCATGCCCCAGCGATAGGAACCCGGGCATCCGTGCAGCGTTGCAGTTCGGCCGCAGTTGCAGCCGATTTTGGGCAGTATCACGCAGGCAAAAGCACCATGCTTGCCACGGCTCCGGCCAGCATGAAGGGCCCGAACGGGATGGCCGAACCCAGGGTGCCTCGCCTGGACACGAGGATCACCAGGCTCCACAGTCCGCCCAGCAGGAATGCCGCGAAGGTTCCCGCGAAAACATGGGTCCACCCAAGGTAGCCCAGGTAGAGTCCAAGCACTCCGGCCAGCTTTACGTCCCCGAACCCCATACCGGGTGGATAGACCAGCCGCAGCAGGAAGTAGAAAAGCCAGAGCACGGCGCCACCGGCCACCACCCCCAATCCGGGGACACCGAACACTGATGCATCGGGTCCTTCCCTGGCGCCAGGTTCGCCAACGAACACCAGAATCGCGGCGGCAAGCAGCAGAACCCCGCCCACGGCGTAGGACGGAAAGACGATCCGGTTCGGAAGTAAATGGCTCCTGATATCGATGACGGTCAAGCGCACCGCCATCACCAGGAAGTACGCGCACGCAATAACCACCAGCCAGAAGCCCAGCGGGCTGGCATCCCAGAGGTCGGCGAGTCGTCGGATCACCCTGCAGATGCTATCCGATTTGATCCAGAAGCCAGCTTGAACGCGTAGGTAAACTGTGGATATGGGGCGCTACAGTGCAGGTGGATCCGGTTTCGGAACAGGTTTTGGCCCGGCCAATGGCAACAACGGCCAGCCGCAGGACTTGTCCTCCACATTCCGCAACCTTTGCCGTTCGTCGCCGTGGAAGTGGACGAGTCTCCGCTTCGAATACCTGGAGCGGCCCGGGACCGGCGCAAATCTCGTACGTGCATGGCTGAGGCGGCCGGGAGCGCTCCGCCTGGAGACGCCTGACGGGACGTTGCTGCACAGCACTACAGGTATCAACGATTCCCGGGACGAGTTCTACGTCAGTGCGACGCGTCGCTCCTGGCTGCTTCCGGCACACCTCGTCACTCCGGTCTACGACGACGCCGGCTTGGTCCGCAGACGCCCTGAGGCAGCGTACGGTGAACCCTCCTTTGGCAATGGCCGGCTCGCTGCAGCACTGGACCCAGTGGAACTTGCGGGAAACGCACCTGTCCCGTTGGAGTTCCCGGATTCCAACCCCGTGTCACTGGAAGAGCCCCGGGAAGTTGACCATGAAGGACGTTTGGCCTTGGAAACAGTGGTTACCCGTGGCCGGACCTACGTGCCCTCCGATCCCAGCGAACCCTTGGCTCATCCGGGCCGAACGCTCATCAGGGTGGACGCGGGGACGGGCGTTTGCGTCGCCAGCCAAAGCCTGGACGGCGATACCGCCGGCAAGGGTCATTGGCTGAAGATCCTGGCCGTTGACGAATACATGCTGGATGATCTCTTCCTGGCCGAATCGATGAACCTGACTGACGTTCGGCGCCATATCTCCTGGGACATCGGTCCAGCCGCTTGACAGCCCTGCCTCCGTTCAATCCAGCGAGGCAGTCGCCAGCCCTATGACTCGCGTGCTCCCAGCAGCCGGGCTAAGCTACGGCGATGACATTGCTGGCAGACATCTGGCCCCCGTTCGGACTGACCCTCACCACCCCGAGGCTCACCATCCGCCCCGTCCTGGATGAAGATATCCCTGCTGCGGTTGCCGCCGCCCGGTCCGGGGTCCACGAACCCGGCAAGAGCCCCTTCAGCACACCGTGGGCCGAGCTTCCGGATGACGAGCTGGGCCCCAACATGGCCCAGTGGTACTGGCGCTGCCGCGCCAATTTCACGCCAGAATCGTGGACCCTCCTCCTCGCCATATGGCATGAAGACGAGTTCCTGGGAGTGCAAGACCTCGGCGCCAAGAACTTCAAGACGCTAAAGACCGTGGGCACGGGCTCCTGGCTCAAGCAGTCCGCACAAGGCCAGGGCTTCGGCAAAGAGATGCGCGCCGCCGTCGTAAGCTATGCCTTCGACAACTTGAAAGCGGAAGTTGCCGAGTCCGAGGCCGCCGTCTGGAACAAACAGTCCCTGGGCGTCTCCACAAGCCTGGGCTACGAACTCAACGGAATTTCCCGCGACGGCTGGGGCGACAGGGTGGAAACCGTCCAAAGAGTCCGCCTCACCCCGGAAAACTTCAACCGCCCCAACTGGACCCTCAAAGTCCAAGGCCACGAAGAGCTGAAGAAGTACCTGAAGCTCTAGCCGCGTGGCGTCGAATATAGCGCGGCCGCGGTCTCCCGGAAAGGAGCGCATCGCGACGCATCGGCCCCCGGAGGTCGCCCAGCGACCGCAGGGGGCCTTTTGCGTGGTGTCTAAGCGACGGCGGGAGGCCGCTGCCGCGCGGAGGTGACCACCGCGCGGCACCAGCCCACCTAGATTTCAGCCCCTTCGAGCAACTCCGTCACCAGGGCCGCAATCGGCGACCGCTCAGACCGGGTCAGTGTGATGTGGCCGAACAGCGGATGTCCCTTGAGGGTCTCGACGACGGCGGCGACGCCATCGTGCCGCCCGACCCGAAGGTTGTCGCGCTGGGCGACGTCGTGGGTGAGGACGATCTTGGAGTTTTGGCCGATGCGGCTCATCACGGTCAGCAGGACGTTCTTCTCCAATGACTGTGCCTCGTCCACGATCACGAAGGCGTCGTGCAGTGAACGTCCGCGGATGTGGGTGAGGGGCAGGACTTCGAGCATGCCCCGGTCCATGACTTCTTCCACAACTTCTTGGCTGACCAACGCTCCCAGTGTGTCGAACACGGCCTGCGCCCAGGGGTTCATCTTTTCCGATTCGGATCCGGGCAGGTATCCCAGTTCCTGGCCGCCTACGGCATACAGCGGCCGGAATACGACCACCTTTCGGTGTTCACGCCGTTCCAGGACGGCCTCAAGGCCCGCACAGAGTGCCAGGGCCGATTTGCCGGTGCCGGCACGTCCGCCGATGGAGACGATGCCCACTGCGGGGTCCATGAGCAGGTCTATGGCGAGCCGCTGCTCCGCTGATCGGCCGTGCAGGCCGAACACGTCGCGGTCGCCTTTGACGAGGCGGACTTGCTTGTCGGCACCAACGCGGCCCAGGGCCGAGCCACGGTTGGACAGCAGCACGAGGCCGGTATTGACGGGAAGTTCCGCAGCGGAGGGAATGAAGACGGGCTCATGGCCGTAAAGGGTGGTTATTTCGTCTTCGCTGGCTTCCACTTCGGCTATGCCGGTCCAGCCGGAGTCTTTGACCAGTTCGTTGCGGTATTCGTCTGCGTGCAGTCCCATGGCGGAGGCTTTGACGCGCATGGGGAGGTCCTTGGACACCACGGTGACGTTGTGGCCCTCGTTGGCCAGGTTCTTGGCTACTGCCAGGATTCGGCTGTCGTTGTCGCCTCCACGGAAGCCCGCGGGAAGGACCTCCGTGGAAATGTGGTTCATCTCTACCCTGAGCATGCCGCCGTCCACACCGATGGGTATCGCGTGGTCCAGTCCACCATGTTCGATTCGGAGGTCGTCCAGGAGCCGCAAAGCTTTGCGGGCAAAGTACCCAAGTTCGGGATCGTGGCGCTTGCCTTCCAGTTCGCTGATGACCACGATCGGGACGATCACTTCGTGCTCTGCAAAGCGCAGTAGCGCGTGCGGGTCGGAGAGCAGGACGGATGTATCGATCACGTAGCTGCGGCCTGTCGCGGACGTTGCGGTCCGCGCTTTTTGGGAGACCCTCTTGGCGCGAGAGGTAGCTGCACTTTCCCCGTCGGAAACCATTGCGGGCAGTTGCTCAGAAATAGCCACATCGACTCCAGCCCCGGGCGGTCGCCCGGCCTAATGGTGAAGCGGCTCGGCCGGAAGGCCGGGCGTGGCCTCCCATGTAACTGGTGCGATAGTTCGCTCCATCTACTGGCCTCCCCGATCAGCGGGCGGTTTTGCCTGCTGATGGGATTAACGTAATCCTCGGCACATTCATTTCCGTAATCCGTCGTCGGCAAGTCGCATGTCCGGATCGTAAAATTTTGGTGAACCGACGCGCACCTAGGTTCCGAAGCGACGCTGGCGCCCGGCATAATCCCTGAGCGCCCGCAGGAAATCGACCTTGCGGAATGCCGGCCAGAGGGCCTCGCAGAAGTAGAACTCGCTGTAGGCGCTTTGCCACATCAGGAACCCGGAAAGCCGTTGTTCACCGGAGGTGCGGATGACGAGGTCCGGATCGGGTTGGCCACGCGTGTAAAGGAAACGTGAGATGTCGTCCACCGAGAGTTCATCTGCGACGTCGGACATAGTGCGTCCCTTGGCGACGGCGTCGCGGAGGAGTTCCTTCACGGCGTCGACGATTTCACGCCTGCCTCCGTAGCCGACTGCCACGTTCACGTGGATTTTTTCGTGGACCGGCGTGCGGGCCGTTAGCTTATTCAGACGTTCGGCCAAGTAGTCCGGCAGAAGCTCCGGGGCGCCCATGGCGTGCACGGAGACGTCCTCGTTTTCGTCCAGGCGGTCCATGGTGTTGGCTATGATGCCCATGAGCAGGTCAAGCTCTTCGCCTGAGCGGTTCATGTTGTCTGTGGACAGCATGTACAGCGTCACTACTTTGACGCCTAGCTCCTGGCACCAGCCAAGGAACTCGTGGATTTTGTCCGCCCCAGCCTGGTGTCCCTGGCTGGTTGGCGCGTTGAATTGGCGGGCCCACCGTCGGTTGCCGTCCACCATGACACCGATATGCCGCGGGATACGGTCTTGCTTCAGGGAGCGAAGGAGTCGACGTTCGTAGAAGCCATAGAGGAAACCGGGCAGTTCCACCGGACTCTCACCTGACTTCCTTGCTCTTACGACGACGGCGCACATCCAAGGCTACCTTCCCGAGCTGCCAGGCTGGTGCAGGGTGGGCCAGATTCACATCGAGCAAAGGCTACCGAAGAGTAACTTACCAAAGCGTAGGTTACCCTTAAACGATGGCCGAGCTCCTCACAATCAAGCCCGCATGGCGCGGTTGGATCCATGCCATTGCCGCCCCTTTCGCCCTCGCGGCCGGAATCGCCCTGGTGGCCCTTGCCCCCACTGCCGACCGAAAAATTACTTCCGCCATCTATGCTGTGACGGGTGTCTTACTCTTTGGCGTGAGTGCGGTTTACCACCGCGGAAACTGGTCTCCAAAAACCCGCCTGGTGCTGAAGCGGCTTGATCACACAAACATCATGATGGTGATCGCCGGAAGTTATACGCCGCTGGCTTGGTCGCTTCTGGAACGTTCCCAGGCCATCACGTTGTTGTGGATTATCTGGTCCGCAGCCATTGTCGGCGTCCTATTCCGGGTTCTATGGACAGACGCTCCGCGGTGGCTCTACGTGCCCATCTATATTGCGCTGGGTTGTGGGGCGCTCTTCTATCTCCCACAATTCTTTGCAGCGAATACCGACTCTGCCGTCCTCATCTGCGTAGGCGGCGCCCTCTACATCGCCGGAGCGGTCTTCTACGCCATCAAGAAGCCCAATTTCAGCGTCCAGCACTTTGGCTTCCACGAACTCTTCCACGCCTTCACGGTCCTGGCGTTCGCAGCACACTTCGTCGCCATCATGTTGGCCGTCCTCAGCTAGGCACCCAGGCAGCAGCCCGCCAGCCGGCAGCAGTCCACCATTCCCTCAGGCGCCGGAGGTCATCCGTGCCAGCATGGAGTGCACCTCCGCGACCGTCCCCACCGGTCTTTCGCACACCATATCCCGGCACAAATACACCTGGGGAGAGCCGTCGGGCCCACCCGCGCGATGAACCAGCAAGGGGACCTCGCCATCACCAGCCGGGGACGCGGCGTCGTCCTCTTGCACTGCGACCACCAGTCCCGGGCTGGCCGATTTGAGAAGCGCTTCGTGCAGTTCCTGCCGCAAACGCGACCCAGGGCCAGCGACGGCGGCCTCCACTGGCCCGGCCAGCGCCGCTTGCGCCGTGGCCAGGAGCCAACCGGCAACGCGAGGTGCCCGTGTTGCCAGCGGCGGAAGCAAGCCCAGGATATTCCCCGCCATGAGGCGGTGGGCATGTGAGCCTGAGTAGGCGGAATACGTCAGCAGCGCGCCAGCAAACCCGGCTGCCCCGCTGGGCGTGGCATTGTCGAACGGATCAAGGGCAGCGCGCTGCCCCTGGGCGTTGAACACCTGCCCCGATTCCCCGGCCGAATCAGCAAGGTGTCCGTCCTCTACAAAATGCGCTTCAGCGGCCTGGATGAGTTGCTCCGCGAGACGGTACCAGCGCTTTGTCCCCGTCACCGCGTACAGGGAAAACAGGCCCTCTGCGCAGAACGCGTAGTCTTCCAGGAGTCCCCCAATGCCGCGGGCCTTGGAATCGTGCGAGACCCGGACCAGCAGCCCGTCTTCAGCATTCCAATGCACATTCTCGAGATAAGCAGCAACCTTCCCAGCGGCAGCCACGAGATCCGGGCGGCCCAGCACGGCTCCGGCCTCGGCCAGCCCCGCTATCGCGAGCCCGTTCCAACCAGCCACCACTTTCTCGTCCCTCGCGGGCTGGTTCCGGAGATCCCGCGCGGCAAGGACGGAAGGCCTGACCCGGTGCCAGAGCCTGGATTCGGAGGCGGACAAGGGCCGGCCGGGATGCAGCGGCGAACCCAATTCCGAGACGGTCCCGTGGGCGCCCACATTCATCATGCGGGCCACGGCCGCGGCGTCATCAGGGCCGAGGACCTCACGCAAGGCCCCTGGCGTCCATAGGTACGCTGCGCCCTCGTGGTGCACACCGTCCACCACGGTATCGGCGTCCAGCGACGAAGCCAGGCCACCCCCTGGCAGCCCCAGCGAGGCCAGCATCCAGTCCGCGCACATGGATGCTGTCTCCGCCGCTTCCTCAGGCGGGAACACTTCATTGCCCCCTAGCCGCACCCAGTGGGCGTAGACACGCAGGAGCTGGGCATTGTCGTAGAGCATTTTCTCGAAGTGGGGCACGGACCAATCCGCCGTGACAGAGTACCGGGCGAAACCGCCGTCGAGCTGGTCACAGAGCGCCGAACGCGCCATCCCGGCCAGTGCGCGTGCGGCCATGTCACGCGCAGCGTCCGCCGTCTCCGGCGCAGCCGCAGCGTTGCGGATGAGGAACTCAAGAACCGCCGACGGCGGAAACTTTGGGGCGCCGCCAAACCCGCCGGCGTCTGGGTCTTCAGACCGGGCCAAAATCTTCACGGCATCCGAAAGAAGCCGGGCATCAAGTTCTTCGGGCGGGCCATCAAGCCGTACGGCGGATGACAGCTGGGCATTGGCCATGTTGGCGGCCAGTCCCCTGGCGTTCTGTTCAACAGCTTCGCGGCGTTCAATCCATGCCTCGTGGACCGCCTCCAGCACGTTCCGGAAGGACGGCCGGCCGGGCATGGGAGCTGGCGGGAAGTACGTGCCTGCGTGGAAGGCGAGGCCGTCCGGAGTCAGGAAAACGGACATTGGCCAGCCGCCTTCGCCACTGATGGCCTGCGTGGCAGCCATGTAGACAGAATCGACATCCGGCCGTTCTTCGCGGTCCACCTTGATGGGCACAAAGTGGGCGTTCAGGTAGTCCGCGGTTTCCTGGTCCTCGAAGGACTCGTGGGCCATGACGTGGCACCAGTGGCATGCGGCATACCCGATGGAGAGAAACACGGGGACATCCCGGGCAGCCGCGAAAGCAAATGCCTCGTCTCCAAAGGGGCGCCAGAAGACAGGATTATCGGCGTGTTGGCGCAAATAGGCAGACGGTTCTGCGCCCAGGACGTTGGCAGCCCCGGGCCAGTTGTTTCTGCGCGGGTCAGCGGGTCCCTGGACCGGCATCGCCGTTCTCGTCCGTGGTGCCGGCGTCAGCAGTCCCAGCCTCGGCCGCCAAGCGTGCTTCCTCCACCTGCGCACGGTACCGAACCCTGCGGATACGGCGAACCATGTCCACGATGAGGAACGTCGTGAGGATCACGATGAAGGCCGTGAGGACGAAACCCCAGGTGCCTGGGGTCACCTGGTCCTCGGACAGGCCAGGCCGCAGCGTCCCCGTGGGGTCCGGCGACGGGCTGACGGTCAGGGCGAGGATCAAGTGGTGCACGTTCAAACCTTCTATGGGAGCTGATGCATGCCGGCTGGCTTCAGCGTGAGCGGGGCAGTTCTATGGCCGCCGGCGACTTCTACAAACGATAGAAACTAGTGGCGATACTTATCTTATCCCCGCAAAGAGATCCTTTTCGGGTAACTCCGTAGGGACCCGGGACGTGATCAGCGTGTAGTCCTCCCATGGCCACGCCGTTCGCTGCAGTTCAGGTGAGACGGCAAAGAAGAAACCCACGGGATCAATCTGCGTTCGATGCGCCCGGAGGGCGTCATCACGGGCCTCGAAGAAGTCACCGCAGTCCACCTGCGTGGTGGTCTGGCGTGCGGGAGCGGGAGGAGTGTGGCCCTCTGCATCGGCTTCAAGCCAGGCGGCCAGCCGCTCAGCATAGGGCGACTGCAGCCCAGCTTCTTCCAGCGCAAAGTGCAGTGCACGGAAGCGCTCGGGGCTGAAGGCGCGATCGTAATAGAGTTTGCTGGGTGCCCACGGCTCCCCTGTTCCGGGGTAGCGCGTGGCGTCGCCCGCTGCCTCAAACGCCTCCACCGCGACCTTGTGGGCCATGATGTGGTCCGGGTGCGGGTACCCACCATTTTCGTCGTAGCTGATGATGACGTGCGGCTTGAAGTCGCGGACCAAGCGGACCAGCGGAGCCGTGGCGCGTTCCAACGGTTGCAGGGCAAAGCATCCCGGCGGTAGCGGCGGAAGGGGATCACCCTCGGGCAGGCCCGAGTCCACGAACCCAAGCCAGCGCTGCCGGATACCAAGCACGGCCGCCGCGTTGGCCATTTCCAGCCGGCGCGCGCCTGCCATGTCCCGCTTGGGGTGCGGAGCTTCCACCATTCCAGGGTTTTGGATGTCGCCCCGGGAACCATCGGTGCAGGTGGCGACCATGACCTCTACTCCTGCAGCGGCATACATCGCCATGGTCGCTGCACCCTTGCTGGACTCATCGTCCGGATGAGCGTGGACGGCGAGCAGCCGCAGCTGCTGCTCGGAACTGCTGGACGCTGTCACTCGACGGCTCCTCTTTCATGGACGGTGCTAAATCAGGACTGTGCAGGAGGTGCCGGGATCCGCACTAAACTGGATGGGTGACTTCAGAGGACCTATCGGCCACCGAACTACCGGCAAGCAACAGCCTAGCCAATCGCTACGGTGGTCAAAAGCGCGGCTTGAGCCGTACATCGAGGCGGAACATCGTCATCGTGGCCCTGGTCCTCGGAATTGTGTTCGCAGCATGGGTGGCAACATCCTCCGCGCAAGCCCCTGTCACCTTCAAGGACATCGGATACAGCACCGTGGATGGCACTGAAGCCGAGGTCGACTACCAAGTCACGAAGTACCCCGGAGCCACAGCGAAATGCGCCGTGAAGGCCATGGATTCCAAGTTCGCGGTGGTGGGCTGGAAAGTGGTTGAGATCGGCCCTAATGAGCCTAAGGACGGCGCCGACGGCGGGAGTACGACATCCCAGCGCACAGTGTTGAGAACCGAGTCTCCAGCCGTGTCCGGCGTAGTGGATAATTGCTGGATCGTGGACAGCGGGAAATAACAATCGTGTGACCCACGACTCAACCAGTTTGGGTTCGTCCAGAGGATTTACTACAATGGATGAAACCTTCACCCCGTTAAGTTGGTTACTGAGTTCCACGAGTGGCCACCTCGGCGGGGTCTTTGCTTTGTCAGATCAAGAGGAGAAATCCGTGTCTACCACCAATAGCGCCACAGCAGCTTGGCTTACCCAGGAAGCTTTCGACCGCTTGAAGGCTGAGCTGGACCACCTTTCCGGCGCTGGCCGGGCGGAAATCGTCCAGAAGATCGAAGCCGCCCGCCAAGAAGGCGACCTCAAGGAAAACGGCGGGTACCACGCAGCCAAGGAAGAGCAGGGCAAGATTGAAGCCCGCATCCGTCAGCTCACAGCACTCCTGCGCGACGCCCAGGTGGGCGAGGCCCCTGCCGATGACGGAATCGTGGAGCCCGGCATGCTGGTTGTTGCCCGCATCGCCGGGGACGAGGAGACCTTCCTGCTCGGCTCCCGCGAGATCGCCGGAGACTCCGACCTCGATGTCTTCAGCGAGAAATCTCCGCTCGGTGCCGCCATCATCGGCCACAAGGAGGGCGAAAAGCTGAGCTACACCGCCCCCAACGGCAAGGAAATTCCGGTGGAGATCGTTTCCGCCAAGCCGTACGTCGCCTAGGCAGCGCGAAAAGCCCGACGCCGGTCCACCCCTTTCCGGGGTGGGCCGGCGTTTTTCGTGCCCGGGTAACCCAACTGGGTCGCAGCAGTGCGCGTTTTGAGAGCTCATAACGCGCACAAATGCGACTTACTTGGGTCAGGTGGCGGCCTGGAGTCTCGGACGCAGCAGGATGGCCGCGATGACCCCTCCAATGGCCCCGCCCAGATGGGCCTGCCACGAAATAAAGCCCATGACGGTGGGCAGCACACCAAAGAGAATGCTGCCGTACGCCATGAAGAGCACCACGGACAGAAGAATCTGCCACCAGTTCCTGTTGAAGAAGCCCCTGACCAGAAGGAATGCGAAGAACCCGAACACCAGCCCGGACGCCCCCACTGTCACTCCTCCCCCGCCAATAAGCCACACCGTCAAGCCAGAACCCAGCCAGCTAAAGGCCAAAGCTGTGAGGAACACCCTGATGCCAGCCAGGAAAACCAGGAAACCGAAAATGATGAGTGGCAGGGTGTTGGAGAGCAAATGGTTGAGGTTCGCATGCAGCAGTGGGAACGTCAGGATGTCCAGCACGCCGTCCAGGCTGCGCGACCGCAACCCAAAAGTCCCGTTGAGTCCATGCCTCATCAACGTATTGAGGAACTCGATGACGTAAAGCAGGATCACGAAGCTGCCCATGAACAGCAGGCCGCCCTTGGCTCGGCCCGCGAGTGTCTCCTTGGCCTCGGCCTTGGATCCGTCAGGCGTTTCGAGCACCATGTCCGCGACTCCTGTCAGTGCACCACGATCGGCTGGAAGCCTTCGGCCCTCAAGGCGCCGAGGACCTGTTCGCCGTGTTCGTGGCCCTTCGTTTCCAGGTTGATGGTGATGGAAACATCGCCCATGCTGATGGAGCCGCCCAGGCGCGTGTGGTCCAGGCCCGTGACGTTGGCGTCGTTTTCGGCAATGATGCGGGCGATCGTAGCCAGTGAGCCCGGGCGGTCGTCCAGCATCATTCGCACCGTCATGAACCGGCCCGCGGCAGAGAGACCGCGTTGGATGACTTTGAGCATCAGCATCGGATCGATGTTGCCACCGGAAAGCACGACGGCGGTGTTCCCGGGGTTTTCGATCTTGCCGTCCATCAGCGCGGCTACTCCCACCGCGCCTGCCGGCTCCACGACCATCTTGGCCCGTTCCAGGAGGAAGATCAGGGCCCGTGCGAGGGAATCCTCGCTCACGGTCACGACGTCGTCCACGAGTTCGCGGATGATGCTGAAAGGAAGCTGCCCTGGCCGCCCCACAGCGATGCCATCGGCCATGGTGGAAACCTTTTTGAGGGGCACCAGGGCGTCGGCGGCGAGGGACGGAGGGTAAGCTGCTGCGTTTTCCGCCTGCACTCCGATGACGCGGATCTCGCGGCCGAGCTCTTTGGCCCTTGCCTTGATGGCCACTGCGACGCCTGCAAGCAGTCCGCCGCCGCCAACACCCATGAGGATGGTGTCCACGTTGGGGATCTGGTCCAGGATCTCCAGCCCAATGGTGCCCTGGCCCGCGACGACGTCCACGTTGTCAAAGGGGTGCACAAAAACGGCGCCCGTTTCATTGGCATAGCGCTGGGCTTCGGCCAGTGCCTCATCCACGTTGTGGCCGTGCAGGATAACTTCGGCACCGTGGCTGCGCGTTGCTGCAAGCTTGGGAAGCGCGACGCCCAGCGGCATGTAGATCCGGGCGTTGATGCCCAGGCTCTTTGCGGCTACGGCTACGCCCTGGGCGTGGTTGCCTGCAGAGGCAGCCACCACCCCGCGCTTCTTTTCGGCATCAGTCAGGCGCGCCATCCGCACATAGGCGCCACGGACCTTGAAGGATCCGGCACGCTGCAGGTTCTCGCATTTGAAAAAAACATTGCCGCCCACGAGGCTGCCCAGCGCACGGGAGGACTCCACCGGAGTCTTCGTAATAATGCCCTCGAGCAGCTCCTGCGCCTTGAGGACATCGTCCAGTGTGACGGGCAGGGTTTCGAGGGTATTCACTGACTATTCTCCTTTATTGGTGTCAACTGCAGGCTCCTGGACGGAGGTGTTATCTGCGGTCCTGGTCTTGCCGGCAGCGCCGCTGGCGCCGTGGGATCCGACTCTCGGAAGGTGGACTTCCTTGAAGTTGGAGTCGCCATCCGTTTCCGTGGATGCGGCCCCAGGCTGCAGCTCGGCCGCACCCAATCCTTCATCATGTTCCCACGTCCGGCCGGCAATGTAGCGAACCGCCGTGTTTACTACGGCGAGCAGTGGTACTGCAAAGAGCGCTCCAGGAATGCCTGCGAGATAGGATCCCGCAGCCACGGAAAGGATCACTGCCACGGGATGAAGTGCCACAGCCTTGCCCATGACCAGCGGCTGCAGGATATGGCTTTCCAGTTGCTGGACAAGCAAGACGATGGCCAGCATGATCAGGGCATTCACGGGTCCATTGGCGACCAGTGCCAGCAGGACGGCGATCGCACCAGTGACCAACGCACCCACCACGGGAATGAACGAACCAATGAACACCAGGACACCGAGCGGAAGTGCCAAGGGTACCTGGATGATGGCGGCGCCGACACCGATGCCCACCGCATCCACGAACGCGACGAACATCTGGATCCGGGCGTAGCTGACCATCGAAGTCCAGCCGCGCCGTCCGGCACCATCAGCTGCCCTTCGGGCTGCCCTGGGCAGGAGCCGGACCAGGAACGCCCAGATCCTGGTGCCTTCGAGCAGGAAGAAGATCAGGATAAAGAGTGCCAGGACCAAGCCGGCGGCGAAGTGTCCGGCGGTGCTGCCAAAGGACAAAGCACCGCTGAGGATGCTGCTGCTGTTGTCCTGCAGGGCAGTGGCGCCGTCGGAAATGTACTGGTCAATCTGGGCAGCCGTCAGGTGCAGGGGCCCGGATGCAAGCCAGTCCTGGATCTGCTGGATTCCCGTGAGGGCCTCAGTCCAAAGCTCCTCAAATCCCGAGACAAGCTGCCTTCCTACCAGCGCAAGCGCGCCTCCGATGACCCCAATGAAACCCAGCACCGTGATGGCCACGGCCGCACCGTTGGGCAGGTTCCGCTTGCGCAACCAGACCACCACTGGGTAGAGGAGTCCGGCCAGGAGGGCAGCGACCATCACCGGAATAATGAGGAAGCTGACCTTGCCAAGCAGCCACACCAAGGCGCCGATCATCAACAGGATCAGGCCCATCCGCCACGACCATGCGGCTGCAATGCGCACTCCGTAGGGAATGTCTTGGGCGATTTGTAGGTCAGAACGTGATTTGGCGTCCGGTGTTGGCGTCATAAACCCATACTTCCGCAGGCCGCCCCGTAAGGGAAACCGGCCCGCCGCGCGTGCATGGTCTAGAGGGAGGCGGTAATCCCCCACGTCATGGTGAAGGACTCCCCCGGCGCAAGCCAACGCAAACCGTCCCCACTGTTAAAGGCGTTGGCTGGACCGGTCATGGGCTCAATAGCGACCACTTTGGAACGGCCAGGGAAGGTGTCGGTGACGAACACATGGACATACTGGCAGTTTTGGTCCTGTTCGAGGGAGACACTGCGTCCATCCGGCGCCGTGAGCGTGTGGCGGGCCACGCCGCCGTCGAACGTCAGGTCCGTCAAGGCGACGTCGATGTCCAGGCTGCCCACCGTACGACCCCCGGAAAAGTCCCAATCGCCTTCCACAGAGGCGGTGCTGCGGGGAATCAGTCGATCATCCGCTACGAGGCGCGTGGCTGCGTTGACCGTCAGGATCAAATCCTCAGGGGTTACGTCGCCAAGACGCAGGTATGGATGGGAGCCAAGGACGAACGGAGCACTGGCCTCGGAATCGTTGGCCAGCGTTTGTGAGACACGAAGGTCCAGGTTTCCGTCGAGCTCATACCGGACAAGGTGCCGGACAAGGAAAGGGTAGCCATGCTGTGGGAAGACGGTTGCTTCAAGCGTCACCGAGAATTCGGATTCATCCACCAACGTATAGCCGGAGTTCCGAAGGAGTCCGTGGCTGGCGTTGTTGCGTGAGACCTCGGTGATGTCGAGTTGCTGCTTTTTGCCGTTGAGATACCAGATGCCATCCTCCACCCGGTTGGCCCACGGGGCGAGCGCGATTCCTGTGGCTCCCGGCGGAATCTCGGCGTCGCCGTAACTTTCGGTTAATTGGACACCGTCGCGGGAATACAACCGCAGACCCGCCGCGAGCTCGGTGACTATGGCGAGCGCGTCGTCGCGGCGAAGCTCGAATTGGCGGCCAGTGGCGAAGCGGCGGGGTGCGGAATCGGCCCCGTTTTCGGCGGATGGGGAAGTGGCAGGCATGGCAATACCGTACTGCATTCACGTCCTTTCACCACGAGCGACATGTTAGCTTTTGTTTGAAACTATGCGTTTTTGGTTGCTTGTGGGATGATGGATCCATGAGTCGCATTACCAGCACCCGCCTCGCTGACAACCGTGAGCTGATCTACTTCGATGACCCCGGAACTCCCGAGCGCACACCGGACTCGCTGGTGGACCACCGCGAGCTGCCGGCCCGCGGCGAGCCCGGCGAGGTCAGGTATGACGCCCTATCCGGTGAGTGGGTAGCAGTGGCTGCCCACCGCCAAAGCCGCACCCACCTCCCGCCGGCGCACCAGTGCCCCATTTGCCCCACCACTGCTGACAACCCGTCGGAGATCCCCGCCCCGGATTACGACGTCGTGGTCTTCGAGAACCGTTTCCCCTCGCTGGGACCGGCACTGGGCGACATTCCGGAGATCCCGGGGAACGGATTCGCCGGCCACGCCGTCACCGGGCCCGCCTTCGGTCGTTGTGAAGTTGTGGCTTTCACCCCGCAGCACACGGGGTCCTTTGCTGAGTTGGGACAGACCCGCGCCCGCACGGTCATCGAGGCCTGGGCACAACGCACTGAGGCGCTAAGCGCACTGCCCGGCATCAAACAGGTCTTTCCCTTCGAGAACCGCGGCGCTGATATCGGGGTCACCCTGCACCACCCGCACGGCCAGATATATGCGTACCCCTACGTCACGCCCCGGGCGGCCACCCTTGGCGCGGTTGCCCGCAAGTACTACGACGACGTCGACGCCAAAGAAACGCTCGCCGCCTCGCTCCTCAAGGCAGAACGCGAGGATGGCAGCCGCATGGTTCTCGAAGCCAATCACTTCAGCGCCTACGTGCCCTTCGCTGCTCGCTGGCCCCTGGAAATCCATCTTGTCCCCCACCGCAGCGTCCCCGACCTGGCAGCCCTGACGGGCGAAGAACGCGACGAACTCTCCCACGTCTACCTGGACCTGCTGAAGCGCCTTGATGCCCTGTACCCGACCCCGATGCCGTACATCTCCGCCTGGCACCAAGCCCCGTTGGATCCGATCCTGCGCCCAGCCGGCCAGTTGCACTTGCAGCTGACGTCACCGCGCCGCGCTGCCGATAAGCTCAAGTACCTGGCGGGTTCCGAAGCAGCGATGGGCGCGTTCATCAACGACACCACCCCGGAAGCCGTGGCGGAGCGACTGCGCAACGTCGCTGCTGCCACAGACGCCACACAGTTGGCCGAGACCCTGGAAGGCACCCGAGCATGACCACCACCACTGACACCAGCGTGCTTTCCGCGCGCTTCCAGGAGACCTTTGGTTCAGTTCCCGACGGCGTGTGGCAGGCACCGGGGCGCGTCAACCTGATCGGTGAACACACGGACTACAACGAGGGCTTCGTCCTGCCCTTCGCTATTGATAAGACAGCCAAGGTGGCTGTTCGGCTTCGCGGGGATTCCACCGTGCGGCTGTTGTCCATGTTCGGTGGTCACGGCCTGGTGGAGGCTGACCTCTCCGGCTTGGAACCGGGATCCGGGCAGGGCTGGTCACGCTACCCGCTCGGAGTCGCCTGGGCCTTGAAGGAACGTGGCATCGACGTTCCCGGTTTTGACCTCCTGCTCGATTCCGACGTTCCGCTGGGTGCTGGACTCTCTTCCTCCCACGCAATCGAATGTGCGGTCATTTCTGCCCTCAACGACCTCACCGGGGCAGGTTTAGGCGCCGAGGATCTGGTGCTTGCGACGCAGCGCGCTGAGAACGTGTTCGTCGGAGCACCCACCGGCATCATGGACCAGTCAGCTTCCCTCCGTGGAGCCAAGGGGCACGCTGTGTTCCTGGATTGCCGGGACCAGCACGTTGACCTGGTCCCCTTCGATGCGGAGGGCCTGGTCCTGCTGGTCATCGACACCAAGGTGTCCCATTCACATGCAGACGGCGGTTACGCCTCCAGGCGCGCGTCCTGCGAGTTGGGTGCCGAGATCCTCGGAGTCAAAGCACTGCGCGACGTCGGCGTGGAAACTTTGGAGGAAGCCTCCGGCTTGCTGGACGAGACAACCCTACGCAGGGTTCGGCACGTCGTCACCGAAAACGACCGCGTGCTCCAGACCGTGGAAATCCTCAACAGCGAAGGGCCCGCCAGCATTGGCGCGTTGCTGGACGCCAGCCATGTGTCCATGCGAGACGACTTCGAGATCTCCTGCCCTGAGCTGGACCTCGCTGTGGAGACGTCCCGGGCCAACGGCGCGATCGGCGCCCGCATGACGGGTGGGGGTTTCGGCGGTTCTGCCATCGCCCTGACTCCGGTGGGCCAGGAGCAGCAGGTTCGCGACGCCGTCGTGCGTTCCTTCGCTGAGAGGGGCTTCACCGCCCCGGACATCTTCACCGTGACTCCAGCGGCAGGCGCCCTTCGCCTGGCCTGACCGTCCCACGGCTTACGCCCGCCGTCCTTCCAGATGCCGGGCGTAAGCTGGGGCCATGACTGAGGCTGTCATCGTTTCCACTGCCAGAAGTCCAATTGGCCGGGCCTTCAAAGGCTCCCTTAAGGACGAACGTCCCGACGACCTTGCTACTGCCATGGTGCAGGCCGCTCTCGCGAAAGTTCCAAGTTTCAATCCTGCTGCCGAAGACGGCGGCGGGCTTGATGACATCCTGCTGGGCTGCGCCGAACCCAGCGGGGAAGCGGGCTCCAACATGGCCCGTGTGGTCGCCGTCCTCGCAGGCCTGGACCACGTACCGGCCGCTACCGTCAACCGATTCTGCGCGTCCAGCCTGCAGACCCTCCGGATGGCCTTCCACGCCATCAAAGCCGGGGAAGCGAATGCGATCGTCTCGGCCGGGGTGGAAAGTGTTTCGAGATACCAGAATTGGGCAGGGGCCGGGCAAACCGACGCCGGCAACCACAACCCGCTCTTCGAGTCGGCAGCCCAGCGAACGGCAGCCCGGGCGGCGTCGAACATTCCCTGGACGGACCCGCGGCTTGGCGGGAGGCTTCCCGATATCTATATCGCCATGGGACAGACAGCGGAGAATGTGGCCACCACTTACGGAATCAGCCGGGCCGAGCAGGACCAATGGGGCGTGCTGAGCCAAAATCGCGCCGAGGCTGCCATTGCCTCGGGTTTCTATGCCCGGGAAATCACGCCGTACACGCGAAAGGATCGCACGGTGGTTGATCGGGACGATTCCCCGCGGGCAGGAGTGACCCTGGAAGCTGTATCCACTCTCCAGCCCGTATTTCGTCCCGAAGGCACAGTGACCGCGGGGAATGCGTGCCCACTCAACGATGGCGCCGCCGCCGTCCTCGTCATGAGCGACGCCCGTGCACGCGACCTCGGACTTCAGCCGTTGGCGCGCATTGTGTCCACCGGTGTGTCTGCCCTCTCGCCCGAGCTGATGGGCATGGGACCCGTTAAATCAACGCAACGGGCGTTGGCACGGGCAGGACTGACGATTCACGATATCGACCTCGTGGAGCTCAATGAAGCTTTTGCCGTCCAGGTGGTAGCGAGCGCCCGGGAGCTGGGCATCGACGCAGAGAAGCTCAATGTCCACGGTGGCGCCATTGCCTTGGGCCACCCGTTTGGCATGACCGGAGCGCGCATGACCACCACGCTCTTGAACGGACTGAAGGAACGCGACGGCACGCTTGGCTTGGCCACGTTGTGCGTGGGAGGCGGTCAGGGAATGGCTGTTGTTTTCGAACGCCTCAGCTGAGGCGTCCTCTGAGGGGTGTCCTTTGAGCCGGGCCGGCAGAGTAAAGAAAAATGCCCCCGAAGAATTTTCGGGGGCATTTTCGTGAACTCAAGCGGAGTTAGTCGTCGCCGCGCAAAATTGCCAGAAGCCGAATGATTTCGACGTAGAGCCAAACCAGCGTGACCGTCAGCCCGAAGGCGGCAATCCAGGAGTAGCGCTCAGGGGCGCCGGCGCGGACACCTTCCTCGATGCTGGTGAAGTCCATAATGAGCGAGAAGGCTGCCAGGCCAATTGCAAGGATGCCAATGAAGACGCCAAGCGGGATGCCGGCAATCGTGATACTCGTGCGAAGGCCAAACGGCTCCTGGACTGCACCGGTCCACATCATCACGAGGTTGATCAGTGCGAAGACCGCGTAGCCGATGGTGGCAATCATGAAGAATCGCACCATCTTGGGTGTGGCACGGACCTTGCCGCTCTTGAAGAGCAGTAGCGTGACGCCGAAGACGGCCAGCGTCCCGATGACCGCTTGGAGGCCGACGCCCGGGAACATTCCGTCAAGAATCCGTGTCAGGCCACCGAGGAACAAGCCCTCAAGGCCGGCGTACGCAAGAATCAGTGCCGGTGACGGCTGCTTCTTGAAGGTATTGACGAGGGCCAGGACGAATCCGCCCAGCGCACCGACGATCATGAGCATGGTGGACAGGCCGGGAGCCACAAAGAGCGTAATACCCGCGCCGATGACCAGGGCAACAAGGCAGGCGACGGTCTTCATGATGACGTCGTCGTAGGTCATCCGGCCGGTATCGGCGGGGCCCGCTGCCGGCTGGTTGTACATCTGCTGCAGTTGTTCGTTGGTCATGTTCTGCTGCGGAGCCGACCAAGCGGACTGGGCGTCGAGGACCTGTCCAGGCGCGCGGCCAGGTGCCTGGTTAAACTGCTGGCCGTACGGGTTGGAATACGGATTTTGCGGAACAGGCGGTGCCTGTTTGGCTCCACGGAAATTCTTTCCGTTGAAGATAGGGTTTCCGCCAAGTGCCATTGCGGGTGTCCTCCTGAAAAAGGGCTAAGTGATAATTCACGGTACCAATTACCACGCGCGCACGGCAGGGAAAGTTCCCTTGTTCACCCAGACGAAACTCAACCGTGACACGAATGTGGAAGATTGCTTGTTGCCCAGGACTTCACAGTTGTTATCCGATCGCTATCTTCTGACCTCTATGCAGGGCATTTTTTATCCGCACCGAGCGGTAACATAGGCCACACATGGGTGACTTAGATCACAATCGAGGCAGCTAGGCAGGAACTGTTCGCAAGCCCCATGACCGTTCGCACCGGCTGCAATGGCGCAGCCGGGACCACCCCCACTGTGGAGGTTTCCATTTTGAGAAGCACACTTCGCGACCCGTCCATGAGACGGTCCAAGGGACCGCAGAGAGCCGTGGGGGCGTTTTTCGCAGCCCTCATTGCCGCTCTGTTGATCGCCGCCCCCGCGGCGGAGGCAACCACCCCCTCGCCTTCGCCATCCCCAACGAATTTCCAGAACAATATCAGCGGCTTCCTCCGCGACGACGCCCGCGCGCCCATACCGGGCGTGAAGATCAAGGCCTCGGGCAACGGGTTTGAAGGCGAAGCAACCTCCGGAGCCAACGGCGCCTGGAACATTGGCGTCCCCGTGCAGGGCACGTACAGAGTTGAGCTGGATACCTCCACCTTGCCGGAGGGCATCAAGCTTGCCGATGGCCAGGAGAATCCCCGCGACGTCACGTTCAACCAAACGTCCAACCTGTCGGTGATCTTCGCCTTCGGCAAAGGCATCGTCGTCCAGCAACAGGACTTCGGCCAGAACCTCCTCAACCGCCTCGTTGCAGGATTGAGTTTCGGCCTTCTGCTGGCACTTGCCTCCGTGGGTTTGTCCCTCATCTTCGGTACCACCGGCCTCACCAACTTCGCCCACGGCGAGATGGTGACCATGGGTGCTGTGCTCGTCTTTATGTTCAACGGTTTCGGTTTGCCGTTCTGGCTGGCCATCCTGCTTTCGCTGATCGGTGGTGGGCTCTTCGGGTACGTTCAGGACGCCGGGCTATGGCGTCCCCTTCGGCGGCGGGGTTCAGGCCTGGTCCCCATGATGATCGTCAGCATCGGCCTGGCATTGGCTATCCGCTACGTCATCCAATTTTTCTTCGGTGGCGCTACCCAACAGCTGCCCGGAGCCCAGAGCGCTGAGGTCCAGATCGGGCCCATCTCCATCTCTCCGAACAACCTGTGGTCCCTGTTGATCAGCGCCGTGGTGATCGCCCTGATCGGCATCATCCTGCTGAAGACACGTCTCGGTAAAGCAACCCGTGCGGTGGCAGACAACCCTGCGTTGGCGGCTGCTTCCGGCATCGACGTCGACTCGGTCATCCGGCTTGTATGGATCGTTGGCGGTGTTCTCGCTTCCCTCGGTGGCATCCTATGGGCCTACTACCGGCCCGGCGTGACGTTCGACATGGGCTCGCAAATCCTGCTGCTCATCTTCGCCGGCGTGACGCTCGGTGGCCTGGGAACCGTCTTCGGTGCCCTGATCGGCTCCATCGTCGTCGGTATCTTCGTGGAGCTGACCACAGTCTTTGGCCTCCCGGCCGACCTCAAGTACGTGGGCGCTTTGTTCATCATGATCGTTGTTCTTCTGTTCCGACCGCAGGGTATCCTCGGCCGGCGTGAGCGTGTGGGTTAGGAGCGGGCCATGGACTTCGGATTTATTCTTTCCAGCGCCCTTGGCGAACTGTTCAGTCCAACGACGGCGGCCTACGCACTTGCTGCTCTGGGCCTCGCCGTACACTTCGGCTACTCAGGCCTGTTGAACTTCGGCCAGGCCGGCTTCATGGCCGTGGGCGCCTACGGCTTCGCCATTTCCACGTTGACCTTCAAGACCCCCTTCTTCATCGGATTGCTTATCGCGGTCCTGTGTTCGGTCATCTTCGCCTTCATCCTGGGTATTCCAACACTGCGTTTGAGGGCGGACTACCTTGCCATCGTCACCATCGCGGCGGCTGAAATTGTCCGCTACGTGGTCACCACCAACCAGCTCACCAGCGTCACGGGTTCAGCCAACGGCCTGGCAGCGTTCGAGGGCGGCTTCTATTCCATGAATCCCTTCCCCGAGGGGTCCTACATGGGAATGAACAACCGCGACTTCTTCATCCGGGTTGTGGGTTGGGGCCTGGTCATTATCTGCTGCCTGCTGGTGTGGCTGCTGATGCGCAGCCCATGGGGCCGCGTCCTGAAAGGTATCCGCGAGGACGAGAATGCCGTGCGTTCGCTCGGCAAGAACGTCTACTCCTACAAGATGCAGGCCCTGATTATCGGTGGCATCCTGGGCGCTCTGGCAGGCATGATCTTCACCCTCCCCCGCGGAGCCGTCCAGCCGTCCAACTACGGCACCGAGCTCACGTTCTTCCTCTGGACCTGTCTCCTGCTCGGTGGCATGGCTACCGTCCTAGGCCCAGTGATCGGAGCCATGATCTTCTGGGTGGTGCTCTCGCTGACGCAGAGCCTGCTGTATGGGCTCATCGAATCCGGAGCCATCACATGGCTGACCACTGTCCAGGCCGGCCAGCTGCGCTACATCCTTGTTGGTGTGGCCCTGATGCTCCTGATGATCTTCCGCCCGCAAGGCGTCTTCGGCAATAAGAAGGAGCTTGCTTTCGCATGAGTGAGACCAACGAACAAAACAGCAACAACCCAATCAACCCAGTTACGCCATCCAGCACTGGTAACACTGGTAGCCCTGCCCACCGCGCCACTACAGGGGACGAGGCAAACATTGATTACATGACCGATTCGCGTCCCATCGCGGTCGGAGAAAACACTCCCGGCTGCAAGAAGCGGGATCCGATCGTCGTCGCCGAAAACGTTACGCGGTCCTTCGGCGGCATCAACGCCGTGGACGTCGAATACCTTGAGATCCCCCGCCACAAGATCACGGCCTTGATTGGGCCCAACGGTGCCGGCAAGACCACACTGTTCAACTTGCTCACGGGCTTTGACACTCCAAACAGCGGCAAGTGGCAGTTTGAAGGAAACAGCATTGCCGGCGTCTCGTCCTACAAAGTGGCACGCATGGGCATGGTGCGGACATTCCAGCTGACCAAGGTCATGGGCAAGCTGACAGTCATGGAAAACATGCGGCTGGGTGCAGCAAACCAGCCGGGCGAGCGCCTCTCCAAGGCTCTGTTCAAGGGCATCTGGGGTGGCCGCGAGAAGGAGATCACGGCACAAGCAGACGTGCTCCTTGAGAAGTTCAAGCTGGACACCAAGAAGGACGACTACGCGGCTTCCCTCTCAGGCGGTCAGCGTAAGCTCCTCGAGATGGCCCGCTCCCTCATGGTGCGGCCCAAGCTCGTCATGCTGGATGAGCCCATGGCTGGCGTGAACCCGGCACTGACCCAGTCCCTGCTGGACCACATTAAGAACCTCAAGGCTGAGGGCATGACGGTCCTCTTCGTGGAGCACGACATGAACATGGTGCGCCACATCGCAGACTGGGTAGTAGTCATGGCAGAAGGAAAAATCGTGGCCGAGGGTCCTCCCGGCGAAGTCATGAAGAACCCCGCCGTGATCGACGCCTACCTTGGCGCACACCACGATGTTGACCTCGGCGACGCAGAGGGCATCAAGGTGCTCGAGGCAGAACTTGAAGCCGACGAAGAATCGGTAGTGGGAACAGAAGACGCAGGCATACTGTCCGACATCGTAGAAACCAAGAAGGAGGACGGGAAATGAGCAGCACCAGTGCAATGCCCGCCTCGGCAGATGCTCCGGCAAGTGAATCCGTCGTCAAAGTCACCAACCTGGTGGCGGGCTACATTCCTGGCGTCAACATCCTCAACGGCTGCTCCATCGAGGCCCGCAAGGGCGAGCTGATCGGCATTATCGGCCCCAATGGTGCTGGTAAGTCCACCCTGCTGAAGGCCATGTTCGGCCTGGTGAAAGTCCATTCCGGCACAGTGGTGGTCCGGGGCCAGGATCTCACCGGTTTGAAGGCCAACAAGCTGGTTACGCAGGGCGTCGGCTTTGTCCCCCAGACCAACAATGTCTTCGCAACCCTCACCATCGAAGAGAACCTCCAGATGGGCATGTTCCAGCGGCCCAAGGCGTTCGCTGAACGCTTCGACTTCGTCACCAGCCTCTTCCCGGAGCTGGCCAAGCGACGTGCCCAGCGCGCCGGTTCCCTCTCCGGCGGTGAACGCCAGATGGTAGCCATGGGGCGCGCACTCATGATGGATCCCGCGGTACTCCTGCTCGATGAGCCATCGGCGGGCCTCTCCCCCGTCAAGCAGGACGAGACCTTCCTTCGAGTCCACGAGATCAACCGCGCCGGCGTCTCAGTCATCATGGTGGAACAGAACGCCCGCCGCTGCCTGCAGATCTGCGACCGTGGCTACGTCCTGGACCAAGGAAAGGATGCCTACACGGGCACGGGTCGCGAGCTCATGAAGGACCCCAAGGTCATCCAGTTGTACTTGGGAACCCTGGCAGACGAGGTCTAGCAGCCGCATTTCGCGTTCAAGGAGGGCCTTGGGTTTACCCAAGGCCCTCCTTCGTGCCCCCGTTGCGAGGCCCGCTCTGCGCCCCAAAACCACCCCCACCCACGCACACCAGGCCCCACAACACAGCCCACCCGAGCCGTGGACGAGGGGCACATGAAGCAGAACAGGTCCCCTTCCTGTGCGGAAGGGGACCTGTTGCTTTGTTGCGGTCTAACCAGGGCTTTGGCTTAGAGCTTGCCGAACTCTTCACGGACCGGCTTGTAGGTGTTGTTGTCCTGGTACTCGTAGATACCGATGTACGCCTCGGTGGGGTCACCGGCGTCGGAGAACGTTACCGGACCCGACTGGCCGTCGTAGTCAATGTCCTTGCCCTGGCGAAGCAAAGTTACGCAGGAAGCGAAGTCGGTGCACTTCTCGCCGCCTTGGGAAACTTCCTTCAGCTTGGCTGCGATGTCCGTACCCTTGGTGCTCTTGGCCGCTTCAGAGGCCAGCGAGATCAGGTTCACGGCGTCGTAGGACTCGCCGGCGTAGCTGAAATCCTTCAGTGCAGGATCGATAGCGAGGAGCTTCTGCTTGAAGGCATCCTTTGCGAAGGTACCGGGGATGGTTCCCTGTGCGCCCTTCAGGGTGCCGGCCTGGAAGTCCTTGCTGTAGTCCGAGGTATTGCCGTCAACCATGAACAGCTGCGTGGGCTTAATACCCTTGCCGGTGATCAGGGGGACGATGCTCTTTGCCTGGTCGAAGGTGATCAGTGCGATCGCATCCGGCTTGGCGGCGATGACCTTGTCCACCTGGCTGCTGAACTGCGAGTCACCCTCGTTGAACAGTTCCTCGGCCACAACCTTGCCGCCAGCGGCCTCAAAGGCTGCCTTGACGTTCTTCTGCAGGCCCGTGCCATAGGCGTCGTTGAGGACGATCATGCCCACAGTCTGGGCGCCACAGGTAGCCATGTAGTTGCCCAGGACCTTGCCCTGCAGGACGTCGGAGGGAGCAGTACGCCAGTAAAGGCCCTTGTCGTCCCATGTAGTGAAGTCAGGGGACGTGTTCGCCGGCGAGAACTGGATGACCCCAGCGCCCGTGATCTGGTTGATGACAGTCTTGGAAACACCGGACGAAGCCGCACCGATGATTGCGCTCACGCCCTGGCCCAGGAGGGCGGTGGTGGACTGTGTTGCGATGTCGGTCTTGGTGTCACCGGAATCGCGGTGCACAACCGCAACCGGAGCGCCCAGGACGCCGCCTGCATCATTGACTTCCTTGATACCGAGGTTAACGCCAGCGATTTCGGGTGGGCCGAGGAACGCGAGCGACCCCGTTGTCGGCAGAAGCGATCCAAGTTTCAGAGGAGTGGCGGTAGTGGTGGTCGAGGGAGGTACGGATCCCGTGTTGGTAGCAGCCTGGCTGTTGCCGGCTCCCGCCCCTCCACTCGGAGCCGGGCAGGAGATGCCTGCAGCGGCGGCGGAACTTGACCCGGTCTGGCTCGGCGTGGAGGACCCACCACAAGCTGTGGCCAGGAGGGCAACCCCAATGCCAAGCGCTGTAAGCTTGGCGGCTCGGGGCGCCGCTTGGGAAAGATCAAACATTCGTTGTCTCCTCGATCGAAAGGTGCGAACTGCCTTTGATGCGATAACTCAGGTGTGTTCCTGATTAAGACTCAAACTAGTGCAATTGATCCCTGAACATAAGTGATTCAGGTCACATCCCTATAACACTCGTTGCCTGTGGGGAATCTACGAGCCGGCTGGGAAATATCTCTGAAGAATGCGGCCAATAAATGGCGGCAGGAAATGGAAGGAGAGGAAACCTCCTCCCCTTCCATTTGTGCCCCAGGTGGGACTCGAACCCACAACACGCGGATTTTAAGTCCGCTGCCTCTGCCAATTGGGCTACTGGGGCGCCCGCACCATGGTATCCCAGCTACACGCGTTCGAATGGCTCCGCGCAGCGAAAGGTTCCCCGAACGCCGTCGGGCCATGCCGGAAGCGGCAGCAACTGGAAGTGATCACCCCAGGCAGCCTCGGGTGGTTCCACGCCCAAAGACGTGGCCGGTACATAACCGAAGCGCGGGTAGTAGAGGGGGCTGCCCAGCAGGGCAATCGCGGGCTCGCCGGCCGCCGTGGCGCGCGCGGCGGACTCACGCATCAGGGCCGAACCGACCCCGCGCCGCTGAAATTGCGGGAGGACCCCGATGGGACCCAACCCCACGAGTTCCAGGTCTCCGATCCAGCCGCGGGTGCTGATGACGTGCCCAACAATGTCTCCGCCAATCTCGGCTACTATGCTCAGCTCGGGAATGTACTCGTCGCACTCGAAGAGCTCCCGCAGCAAACCAACTTCCAAGGGCGTCCCCTGGACCGGCTGACCGGTCACCGGAGACACCGAAAAGGCCCTCGCCGTGAGTTCCAGGATTTCAGGGCGGTCTTCCGGCCGCTCCGTCCGAAGCACCACCCCACGGGCCAGCAAACGCAAGACGTCCAAAGCGCGGCCAGCGTCTGCCACAGGAACCAGCAGGTGGTCATGGTGAAAGCCAGCCAGGACGTTGCAACTGATGCCTGCGTGCGTCAGCGCCGCGCTCACTGCGGCCGTCAGTCCCACCGCTTCCAATGCTGAATGGATCTGGAGCGTGATCCAGGAGGCCACGAAATCGTAAGTGAGGCCCATCCTGTCCGCCTCATCCCGTCGCAGGACCACGGTCAGCCCTTCAGCCTCACGGACGGCGGCCTCGATGTCGCCTTCCAACGGCCTGCCGTGCGGCCAGAGCGCGTACACATAGTCGCCATCCCTAATGACAGGATGCAGGGACTCCAGGAGGCTCTTCAGATCGGTTTCGCCAGGCATGGGAACAGCTTAAACGACGACGACGGCCACTCCCTTAAGGGGAGCAGCCGTCGTCGGATGTGTACTACTTGGCGTCAACCGGTACCGGAGTCTTGTCCTCGGCGGGCTTTTCCGCCGCAGCAGGCGCGGGGGCAGGTGCAGCAGCCGGCTTGGGGGCCGGGGTTGCAGCCGCAACGAAAGCGCCGCGCGGGTTGTCGAGGTCCATCAGCTGCGTGGTGTCGCGGCCTGCGAAGAAGGCCAGGATCCAGCCGAAGATCACGCGGAACTTGCGCTCAACCGTGGGCATGGCCATGCCGTGGTAGCCACGGTGTGCCAGCCAGGCGAGGCCGCCCTTGAGTCCGATGCGGCCCAGCAGGTTGATGTTGGCGACACCCTTCCATTCGCCGAAGCCGGCAACAGCACCAAGGTTCTTGTGCTTGTAGTCGTGCAGCGGCTTGTCCCAGCGGGAAGCCCAGAGGTTCTTGGCGAGCTTCTTTGCCTGGCGGAGGGCGTGCTGGGCGTTCGGGACACAGGTACCGTCCGGCAGTCCCTTGCCCGTGAGGTCCGGGACAGCGGCGATATCGCCGGCTGCCCAAGCGTTCTCGACGATGCCTTCGTCGCCGGCAATACGCAGGTCCGGGAGGACACGGACACGGCCGCGCGGTTCCAGCGGGAAATCTGTGGAGCGGATCATCGGGTTGGCCTGCACGCCGGCAGCCCACACCAGGGTATCGGCTTCAACTTCACCGGCGGACGTCTTGTCCGGCAGGTTGATCAGCTTGAGGTTGCCCTCTGCACTGTCCAGGGAGGTATTGAGGAGGACCTCGATATCGCGGCTGCGCAGGTGCTCTACAACCCACTCAGCCTGGGATGCGGTGACCTCGGGCATGATGCGGCCCATGGCCTCAACAAGGATGAAGCGGACTTCTTCCTGGCGGACACGCGGGTTGTTCTTGACCGCTGCGCGGGCGAGGTCTTCCATCTCGGTGAGGCATTCGATGCCGGCAAAACCGCCACCGACAACCACGAAGGTGAGGGCCTTGGCGCGCTCCGCGGGGTCCGTCATGGTGGAAGCGGCCTCAATGCGCTCCAGCACCTTGTTGCGCAGTGCTACGGCTTCCTCGATGGTCTTCAGGCCAATGCCCTTGTCAGCGAGGCCCTTGATGGGGAAGGTGCGGGTAATGGCACCGGCTGCGATGACGACGTCGAAGTACGGAATCTCGAAGGGAGCTTCACCACTGGCAGGAGCCACAACCGCGGTGCGGTTGGCGTGGTCGATGCTGGTGACGCGGCCCTGGATGAGCTCCGTCTGCTTGAGGTGCTGGCGGTGGGAGACGACCGCGTGGCGTGCCTCGATGTTGCCACCAGCGACCTCGGGGAGGAACGGCTGGTAAGTCATGTAGGGCAGGGGATCAACGACGGTGACGATGCCACCGGCATTCGCGATCTTCTTCTGCAATTTAAGGGCTACGTACAGGCCGACGTAGCCGCCGCCGACGACGAGAACCCGGGGACGGTCAATGAGCTCTGGGGTGGTTGCCATGAAACCAGAGTACAGCACTTTGTGAAAATCTTCACTAGCTACTTCCTGGTGGGCGGATCCACCGCTTCCAGTGCTCCCGTTTCGGCCTCCTCCGCGGCAGCAGGAGGGTTCTTGGCGACCCTGCGCAATTGGATGGACGCCCCCACGACGATCACAGCGAAAATGCCGCCGAATCCGAGCACGACGGCGGCCGGAAGGGCGTCATCCACATGCGCAGGAGTTGCCGCAGCAGGAACGGTGGGATCGGGCAGTGTGGGTGCCGCACTGGTAGGACTGGCCACCGGGGCCTGGGTCGGCGTGCTGAAGTCACCTCGCCGGTGGACACGGATCCAGTCCGCGACGGAACCGAGCGGATTGGTGGTTGTGGTCTCTACGTCATCCTTCAGCGCTGCCTCCGCATTGAGCACACCGTAGCCGTAGAGCGGGTCCTTGCCGGGAGCGCCGGCGTCCTTGGCCGTGCTCACAATCCTGTTGATGACCTGCTTTGCGCTCATGTCAGGCCACTTGGACCGGATGAGTGCGGCCACGCCGGAAACGATGGGCGCGGACCCGGAAGTTCCAGCCCATTGCGCGTATCCGCCCCCGGGAAGGCCACCCAACAGATTTTCGGCAGGTGCTGCAACGCCAATACTGATCCCCTGGGAGGAGGAGTCAACACTGGCCTGGCCGTCGGCGTCGAGACCGGCCACGGTAAGCACGCCGGGAATGGTGGCAGGAGCTCCAACCTGGACGTTGCCACCCACGCGGTTGCCGGCGGCAGCGACGATCACCACATCTTTTTGTTCGGCATAAAGGAACGCTGCATCCCAGCTTTGGGGCCACACCGGCGAGGTGCTGCCCAAGGAAATATTGATGACCTTTGCGCCATTGTCCACGGCCCAACGCACGGCGTCGGGAATCTGCTCCTGGTCCGTTTTGCCTCCCGGGTTGGGTGAACCAAGCCAAGTGGACACTGCCAGGATCTCCGCTTCAGGCGCGACGCCAACGATCCCCTCCGGTCCCCCGGCAGGAGGAACCGTCGTCGCGGCTGAGGGCGACGGGGAAGCTGCGGGCGTTGTGTGTCCGCGACCGGCAAGCATGGTGGCCACAAGGGTTCCGTGCTCGGTCTTCGCGCCGATGCTCTTCTGGCCGTTGGGGGCTCCGGCACCGGATACGTCCGTACCGCCCACCACGACGCCCTTCAGGTCAGGATGGCCTCCGTCAACGCCGCTATCGATGATGGCGACCTTGACCCCTGCTCCCTTGGAGACCTGCCAGGCATTCGTGATTCCCGATTCCTTGAGCCAGTACTCCTTGTCCCGCCAGGAATCGGCCATGGCCGCCGGCGCAGTCAAGAGCGCGCCCGCAAGCGCTCCCCCGGCCAGCATTGCGGCAAAGGCAGCAGAAAGTGGGCGGTGGCATCGCAAGGTCATGCGGAGTCCCGGATACTCAGGGCAATTCCATCCAGGATGTCGTGTTCGCTGGAGATGGCACCGGTGATGGCACCGTGGCCCACGGCGGCAACCCGTTCCAGGATGCGCCGCCACACCAGGGCTCCAGCACCAATGACGTCCACGCGGCCTGGATGCATGTAGGGAAGAACGGCCCGTTCGTCGCGGGTCATCTCCAGCAGGCTGGTGCAGGCGTCGCTGATGGTTTCAATATCCAGGTAGGCGCCGTGGATCCTGTCCGGCTGGTACGCGCTCAGGCCCAAGGCATGGGCGGTAATAGTGGTGATTGAACCCGCTACGCCAACCACAGCTGTGGCACGGTCCAGCGGAACTGTTTGGCCGGCAAGGTCAAGTGCGGCATCGACGTCGGCCTCCGCTGCTGCAATCTGCGCAGCCGTAGGCGGGTCGCTGCGAAGGTGGCGTTCCGTCAACCGCACGCAGCCGATGTCCACCGAACGAGCGGCAATCACACCGCTGGAATCGCCGAGGACGAATTCGGTGCTGCCACCACCGAGGTCAACCACCAGAACGGCGTCATCGCCTGTAACCGGCAAAACGCTGCTGGCACCTGCGAAGGACAGCGCAGCTTCCTCATCACCGGAGATAACTTCAGGCTCCACACCCAGAAGCTCTCGAATTCCGTCAACGAAAACCTGGCGATTCCGGGCATCGCGGGTGGCCGAGGTCGCCGCAAAGCGAACGCGCCCGGCACCGTGTTCACGGATAAGCGCTGCATAGTCCGCTGTGGCGGAGAAGGTGCGCTCCAAGGCCTCCGGTGCGAGTTCGCCCGTAGCGTCCACGCCCTGGCCAAGCCGTACCACGCGCATTTCACGCACGACGTCGGTCAGCGGCCCGGGTGCCCCGTTGGCCGAGGCGTCGGCAATGAGGAGGCGGATGGAGTTGGTTCCGCAGTCAATGGCGGCGACGCGGCTCATGCGTCCTCCGTCAATTCGCTGCTGGAGTCTGCCTTGGGCTTACGGACTGGCGCCGGGCGCCCCACGATGTCAGGCAAACCTTGAGGACCGTGACGGCTCAGATCCCTCGACGGGGCCTCGCCCGCAGTGTCCCAGGCGCCATCGCAGTAGCAACGGTCCTTGGTCCACCACTCTGAGATTGCCGCCAGGGCCTCGTCGCCCAGCGGGTTGACCCCGGGACCGGCAGCCAGCGAGTGGCCAACCAGCACGTGCAAGCACTTGACGCGGGTGGGCATGCCGCCAGCGGAGATCCCATCGATTTCCGGCACGGACCCGGTCCCGGAACGTCCGGCAATCTCGTTGCGAGCCTGCAGGTAGGCCTCGTGGGCGCCATGGTAAGCATCGGCGAGTTCCTGATCCGCAGTGAGCCGGTCATTCATTTCATTCATGAGCCCGCCCGCTTCCAGCCGCGACACCGCGGAAGTGATGACCGGGTGGGTCAGGTAGAACGTGGTGGGAAACGGAGTCCCGTTGCTGAGCCGGGGCGCAGTGGCCGCCACGAGCGGATTCCCACATACACAGCGCGCGGGAATCTCCACTACGTCCCGCACCGGCCTGCCGAGCTGGCGGCTGAGGACATCGAGGTCGTGTGCTGATGGCTGGCGGGATTCCTGCGGCACGGCTGCCGTGTTCTCTTCCACTTGCGCTGCCAACCTTCCTGCCCTTTTGGCCATGTCCCTGAAGGACACGACGGCGGCGGGCACCGCGTCTAGTCTGTTGCCGATCGTCTGATTGACTCCCAGAGCGCATCCACCCAGGGCAGGTTTGCCGGGTTTGCGGATGAGCCGGAGCCGGTGCGGCCCCCAGGGGTACCGGCGGCTTCTTCCCCGCCAAATACCCAGTAACCCGTTTCACCCGGCATAACCATGTTAATGCGGTCGCGGGCCTGTTGTTTCACGTAGTTGGGATCCTGCCACCGGGAAAGCTGCTTGTTCAGCTCCGCCTGCTCTGCCTGATTGCTGGCGATCTCGGCCTCCAGTGCGGAGATTTCGGCTCGTTTCTCCAGGAAAATCCTAACGGTGGGCGCCAGCATGATAGTGATGGCAATCATGACGACGGCCAGCGCCAGCATCCTGCCCGAGAACGCCTTGGCCGGTACGGGATCGAGGTCCTGGGCTTCGCGTGCACTGTTCCCGGAGGCTTTGTCAGCAGATTTCATGGACGTGGGGCGGCTGGTCTTGGCGGCTGAGGTCCTGGCGCTGCCCGGGGCCTTGCTGCTGCCGGAGGTCTTCGTACTGCCCGGGGCTTTGCTGCTGCCTGGGGTTTTCGGAGCCGACGGCTTTCTGGTGGCCGTTGCCGGCGTCGAAGATTCCGCAGAGCTGCGGGAGGCGCCGAACTCGGCCTCGATGACGTCCCCGCCCGCAGAGCCTGCGCTGTTGGGCCGACCTGCGCTGTTCGGCCTACCTGCGCTGTTCGGCCGACCTGCGCTATTCGGCCTACCAAGGGCGTCGGCCCTGGGAACCTTTGGACGACGGGTGGCCATGACACTCCTGTAATGCCCGGTGCTTGCCTGGCGGGTTGCTGCGCTTGCCCTGCGCGAAACGTGCGTGTGCGGAACTTGCGTAGGTCCTGCTGTGCCCGCGGTTCCGCAGGCACGCGTTAAACAGAACCGGTGGCTATGGTCTTTCCACCATAGCCACCGGTCAGCCGTTTTCGCGGAATGCTAGCCCTTGAAACGCGGGAACGCGCTGCGTCCGGCGTAACGTGCGGCGTCGTCGAGTTCTTCTTCGATGCGCAGGAGCTGGTTGTACTTGGCGACGCGCTCGGAGCGGGCCGGGGCACCGGTCTTGATCTGGCCCGCGTTGGTGGCAACGGCGATGTCAGCAATCGTGGTGTCCTCGGTTTCGCCGGAGCGGTGCGAGGTGATGGTGGTGTAGCCGGAGCGCTGGGCCAGCGAAACGGCGTCGAGCGTTTCGGTCAGGGAACCGATCTGGTTGACCTTGACCAGCAGGGAGTTGGCCGTAGCGGCGTCGATGCCCTGCTGCAGGCGGACCGGGTTGGTGACGAAGAGGTCATCGCCCACCAGCTGGACCTTGTCACCGATGGTGTCGGTAAGGGTCTTCCAGCCTTCCCAGTCGTTCTCGTCCAGCGGGTCTTCGATGGAAACCAGCGGGTAGTCGGCAACAAGCTCAGCGTAGTAGGCGCTCATCTCGGAGGCGGTCAGTGCCTTGCCTTCGAACTGGTAGGCACCGTCCTTGTAGAACTCGGAAGATGCAACATCCAGGGCAAGGGCGATGTCCGTACCCGGGGTGTAGCCGGCGTTCTTGATGGCTTCCTGGATCAGGTCCAGGGCAGCGCGGTTGGACGGCAGGTTGGGGGCAAAGCCACCTTCGTCGCCGAGGCCCGTGGACAGGCCCTTTTCCTGGAGGACGGACTTGAGGTTGTGGTAGACCTCAACGCCCCAGCGCAGGCCCTCGGAGAAGGTCTCGGCGCCGATGGGGGCGATCATGAATTCCTGGATGTCGACGTCGGAGTCAGCGTGCGAGCCACCGTTGAGGATGTTCATCAGCGGAACCGGGAGGACGTGTGCGTTCGGGCCGCCGAGGTACTTGTAGAGCGGCAGGTCCGAGGAAGCTGCGGCAGCGTTGGCAACGGCCAGGGAAACACCCAGGATGGCGTTGGCGCCGAGCTTGCTCTTGTTGGGGGTGCCGTCGAGGTCGATCATGGCTTGGTCGATGCTGCGCTGGTCCGTTGCGTCGAAACCAATGAGTGCCGGCGAGATCTCGTCGATGACCGCGTCAACGGCCTTCTGGACACCCTTGCCGAGGTAACGGCCCTTGTCGCCGTCGCGGAGTTCAACAGCTTCGTGCTCGCCGGTGGAGGCGCCGGAGGGAACTGCTGCGCGGCCGATCTGGCCGTCGGAAAGCAGGACCTCAACTTCTACGGTCGGGTTTCCGCGGGAATCAAGGATTTCGCGGGCGTGGATGGCATCGATAAGCGCCATGGATGTGCTCCTTATGGGCAAATTACAGGAATGTGGAGGGAAATTCTCAACGTCCTCGTCGCTACTAGCGTAGTCGAGAGTGGCTTAGGTTACGGAACGGGTTCCAACTGCTCACGTCATGAAGGCTGGGCCTGGCCGTTCTGAAACGATCGAACCGCCGCACGGAGTGCACGCTCGGCGTCCAGTCCTTGCTCCCGGGCACCAGCCACGACAGCGAGCAACAGCTCACCGAGCTCCTCCTCGGAAGCCGGAATAGCAGGAAGCCCGACGGCGGTGGCCCGGTTTTGGGCGTCAATGGACAGACCCGCACGCGCGGCCCGGTCCAGGGACTTTTGCGCCCCTGCCAAGGCAGGCAGGTGCGGTGGAATTCCCTCGAACGGATCCGCACGCCCCGGTTTCTCGGCACGCTTCACGGCATCCCACTTCAGGATGATTTCCTCGACCGTCGCCGGGAACGTGGCCTGCAGCGAACCATCGGGCTTGAAAACGTGCGGGTTACGGCGGACCATCTTGGCGTTGATGCCGCGGGCTACGGCATCAAAGTCGAAGCTGCCGCGTTCCTCGGCAAGCCGGGCGTGAAGCACTACTTGAAGCAGTACGTCGCCCAGCTCGCCGCGAAGTTCCTCGTCCCTGGCGGGCGAATCGCCGGCCTCGATCGAATCCACAACCTCATAGGCTTCCTCGATCAGGTACTCCACCAAGGATTCATGGGTGAGCGCCCCCATCCAAGGGCAGTGATCCCGCAAGGAGGCGATGGTCCGGATCAACTCCGAAATGCCGTTGCCGGACTCGTTAGCCGAGGTTGGCGTAGGCATCGTTGATGTACTCGACCAAAGCTTCACGCTCGTCCAGGGGCAGGAAGGCGGCCTCTGCGGCGTTGAGCGTCAGCTCAAGCAAATCATCGAGATCGTAGTCGAACGTCTCCACCAGGAGCTCGAACTCATCCGTCAGGGTGACACCGCTCATGAGCCTGTTGTCCGTATTGATGGTGACATTGAAACCGAGCTGGAAAAGCATGTCCAACGGGTGGCTCTCGATGCCTTCGCCAAAGCTGGAGATGGCCCCGGTCTGCAGGTTGGATGACGGGCAGATTTCCAGGGCAATTCCGCGGTCGCGCACCCAGGCGGCCACGCCGCCGAGCGTCACCATGCCAATGGTGTCCTCGCCGTCGTCGTCGGAGTTGTCCTCAAACTCCACCGTGATGTCCTCGGCGATCCGCACCCCGTGCCCAAGCCGCAAAGCGCGTCCGTCCACGAGCGCCGACTGGATGCTGTCCAGCCCCGCGGCCTCACCGGCGTGGACCGTTGCCGGGAAGTTGTTCTCTGCAAGGTACGTGAAGGCATCCTTGAAGCGGGAGGGCAGGAAGCCGTCCTCGGCGCCAGCGATGTCGAAGCCGACAGCGCCCTTGGCGCGGTGCCGAACAGCGAGTTCCGCAATTTCCTGGCCACGGTCCGCGTGACGCATGGCAGTGATGAGTTGCCCCACCTGAATCTGCTGGCCGCGTTCTTCCGCTGCATCAACACCGGCTTCAAGGCCCTCCTGGACCGCTTCCACCACTTCATCCAGAGTCAGGCCCTTCTGCAGGTGCTGCTCGGGTGCCCAGCGGACTTCACCGTAGATCACACCGTCCTCGGCAAGGTCTTCCACGAATTCCTTGGCAACGCGGAACAGGCCCTCCTTGGTCTGCATGACGGCGATCGTGTGGTCAAAGGTTTCCAGGTAACGGACCAACGAACCGGAGTCAGCCGATTCGCGGAACCATTCGCCCAAGGCAACAGGATCAGTGGAGGGCAGCGTGTGGCCGACGGCCTGCGCCAGTTCGATGATGGTGGCGGGCCGCAGTCCTCCGTCCAGATGGTCGTGGAGGGAAACCTTGGGAAGGCTCTTCAAATCGAAGTCGAGGGCAGGGGCGGCGTCAACAATGGGCTCAGTCACGTACCAAGACTATCGTGCAGGGATCTCCGGGCGAGCTTGCGGTTTTAGGGGCACGCTGGGTGGCCTGGGAGACGGCTGGAGGCTAGCCAGCAGGCTTGGAGAGGTCGACCCCGGCGACTGCCTTGGGCGTCAACTCCTGCGGGACATCCTTTGCTGTGTCCTTCTCCAAGTTCTGCTTCGCTGTGTCCTTCTCCAGGTCCTTCTTCTCCAGGTACTTGTGCCACCAGCGCAGGACGTGGTCCACCACGATGCCCAGGATCACCGCGAACGCCACGGCAATACCCACGCCAAGCAGCGGGTTGTTGTGCACCCATTGCCCGGCGAGCAGTCCGATGCCGATGGAGTAGCAAACCCAGGTGACGCACGCAAAGGCATCCAGCAGGAAGAACGTCCGGTGGCGGAACCCGGTTTGGCCGGCGACGTAGTTCACAGCCACACGGCCCCAGGGAATGTAGCGGGCCGTGAAGATCAGGACAGCCCCACGTTTCTCGAGCTCATACTGGGCCCAGGCAAACATCTTCCGGACCTTGGGACGCCGCATCCATTTCCAACGGTTCAAGCCAATTTTGCGGCCCAGCATATAGGCCATGTTGTCGCCGGCCATGGCACCCACCAGTGCGGTGCCACCGAGGATCCACAAGTTGGGCTGTCCGTTGTGGAGGGACAGCGCCGAGAGGCCCACAATGGCTGTTTCGCTGGGGAGGATGGTGGCGAATCCGTCAATGAAGAAGAAGACCAGAAGGACCGGGTAAATCCAGGGCTGCCCGGCTGCATGCTCGAGCATTTGGTTCAAAAACTCCACGCGGCGGTAGCTCCTAGGCGAATATGACTTGACACTGTGACGGAAGTCGCTCTTAGTGTCCCATGGCGGGGACGTCGTTCGCTACGCCCCAGCCTCGGGATCACGGACTTAACGCTACGCCTCGACCACGCGTTCCGTACTCAACCGCCGGACTGATCTTCCGGCGTCGTCCCTGTCATACCGTGGGTGGAGGCGGCCCATCTTCCTCAGCGATATTCGTACCCGCCGCGATGTTCTTACCGTCCAGCGGAACCGATCCCCGGACCTTGCTGATGATGCGGTCGATGATGATCCCCAGGATCACCGCCACCACAATCGCAATCACTGCACCCAACAGGTGGTTGTGCTCGAACCAGACCCCAAAGAAGTAGCCGAGGACCACAGAATAGCTGGCCCACAGGACGGCCGACATTGCAGTGAGCCCAATAAAGCGGCGATGGTTGAAATGCGTGGCACCAGCCGTCAAGTTCACTGCCACCCGGCCGATGGGAATGAAGCGCGCCACCATGATGAGCGAGGCAGACCGCCGTCGAAGTTCCTTGCCGGCCCAGCGGAAGGCTCCTTGCATGCGCTGTGTACGCATCCAACGCCAACGCTGGATCCCGATGCGGTGACCGATCAGATAGGCAATGTTGTCGCCTGAGAAAGCCCCGATCGCTGCCACCACACCGAGCAGCCACACGTTGGGTGAGCCTCCGCCGCCGGAGACAGCACTTAAACCGACCACCACGGACTCGCTGGGAATGGGTGGGAAGAAACCGTCGATCAGGCAGCAGGCCAAAACAAGGAACAACACCCACGGCTGCCCGGCCGCGGCGAGGATGAAATCGTTGATGGCCTGCACGGGATATAAGCCTAGGCGATCCTGTCGATGATCAGCTGATGGGCCGGTCTTGAGCCCTCAGGCGCAATCATCACGGCGTCCTGCAGCGCTTCCCTTGCCCGGTCAAACTTTTCAGGAGTGTCCGTCAACAGCGTCATCAACGGCTCGCCTGCCCTTACCAGCGCGCCTGGTTTGGCGTGCAGCCGCACCCCGGCTCCGGCCTGGACTTTGTCCTCCTTGCGGGCCCGGCCAGCTCCGAGACGCCACGCCGCGACGCCCACGGACAGGGCATCGAGCTCCACCAGGACGCCGTCAGCCGGGGCGTAGACCACCTCGGATTCCTTCGCTACCGGCAACGCAGCGCGCGGATCGCCCCCTTGCGCTTCGATCATCCGGTTCCAGACATCCATGGCCCGTCCATCCTTGAGGGCGGCGGCGGGATCGGCATCGTGAATGCCGGCCCCGGCCAGCATCTCCTCAGCCAATCGGACAGTGAGCTCGACGACGTCTTCCGGACCGCCACCGGCAAGGACCTCCACGGACTCCTCCACCTCGATCGCGTTGCCGGCGGTCAAGCCCAGGGGCGTGGACATATCGGTCAGCAGGGCCACCGTGTGAACGCCTGCGTCCTTGCCCAAAGCCACCATCGTCTCCGCGAGCTCACGTGCCCGCGCCTCATCTTTCATGAACGCACCGGAGCCCACCTTCACGTCAAGCACCAGCGAGCCCGTACCTTCCGCGATCTTCTTGCTCATAATCGAAGATGCGATCAGCGGGATTGCCTCGACGGTTCCCGTGACATCGCGCAGGGCGTAGAGCTTCTTGTCGGCCGGTGCGAGACCGGATCCGGCAGCACAAATGACCGCTCCGACGTCCTGGAGCTGCGCCATGATCTCGTCATTGCTCAAATTCGCGCGCCATCCGGGGATCGCTTCGAGCTTGTCCAAGGTGCCGCCGGTGTGGCCGAGTCCGCGGCCGGACAGCTGCGGAACGGCGACGCCGAATACTGCCACCAGCGGAGCCAACGGGAGGGTGATCTTGTCCCCTACCCCACCGGTGGAGTGCTTATCGCTGGTTGGCTTCCGGCCGCCGTCGGGCGTTGTCAGCGACGAGAAGTCCATCCGCTCCCCCGAGGCGATCATCGCTGACGTCCAGCGCGAGATTTCCTGGCGGTTCATGCCGTTGAGCAGGATGGCCATGTTGAGCGCGGCCATCTGTTCCTCGGCAATCACGCCGCGGGTGTAGGCATCGATGGTCCAGTCAATCTGCTCGGGTGTGAGCGTGCCTTTATCGCGTTTGATGGAGATGATCTGAACGGCGTCGAAGGCTTCGGTGGTGGTCACGTGGTTTCCTCCAGGTTTTCGGGACCAAAGGCGTCAGGCAGCACCTGGTCCATGGACTTGATTCCCTGCGTTGTCATGAGCTGCATGCCCGGCGCCCGGAATTCGTAGAGCAACTGCCGGCAACGCCCGCACGGCATCAGGACGTTCCCTTGGCCATCGACGCAATAGAAAGCCGCGATCCTGCCTCCGCCGGTCATGTGTAGCTGGCCCACCAACGCGCATTCAGCACAGAGGGTCAGCCCGTAACTGGCGTTCTCCACGTTGCAGCCGCTGACAATCCGGCCGTCCTCGGTGAGGGCCGCAGCCCCCACCGGGAACTTGGAATACGGGGCATAGGCCCGCTCCATGGCCTTGATCGCAGCTTCTTCCAGCGCATGCCAATCGACGCGCCTTTCGTCAAGAGTCGGCATCGTCAACCCTTCACGTACGGTATGCCGCTTGCGGCCGGTGGCCGCGACCTACCCACCAAACCGGCGACGGCGAAAATGGTCACCAGGTAGGGCAGCATGGCCATGAACTGGCTCGGCACCGGGGTTCCGATGATGCCCAGAATCGATTGCAGGTTGTACGCAAAGCCGAACAGCAGAGACGCCAGGAAGGCTCCAATCGGATTCCATCGTCCGAAGATCAAGGCTGCGAGGGCGATGAAGCCGCGGCCTCCGGAGATTTCCTTGGTGAAGGAGTCGATGGTGACAAGGGTGAACACGGCACCACCGATACCGGCGATCGCACCGCCAAGCGTCACGTTCCAGAAGCGGGTGGCGTTGACGTTGATGCCGAGGGTGTCCGCAGCCTGTGGGTGCTCGCCGACAGCACGGACGCGCAGGCCCCAACGGGTCTTGAACAAGCCGAACCACACTACGGCCACGGCCACATACATGAGGTATCCAGCAATGGATTGCTTGAACAGGATGGGTCCGATGATGGGAATGTCCGAAAGGAACGGAATCGGCAGGATATCCAGGCGGCCGGGGGTGTTGAACTGCTCCTTGTTTGGAGCCATGACGGTGCCGAACAGGAAGCCGGTGAGGCCCGAGACCAAGACATTCAGGACAACGCCCACAATGATCTGGTTGACGAGGTATTTGATGCTGAAGACCGCCAGGACCATTGACACTGTGGCACCAGCGGCTGCTGCCGCAATCAGGCCGACGTAAGGGCTGCCGGTCACCGTTGCCACCAAGGCGGCTGTGAAAGCTCCACCGAGCAACTGGCCTTCAATGGCAATGTTGACCACGCCCACCCGCTCACACAGGACACCGGAGAGGGAGCCAAACACCAAGGGAACAGCCAGCGTCACCGAACCCGCAACCAGGCCGGCAAGGGAGATTGAAGGCTGGCGTGCGCCGGCAACAATCCATACGAGCAAGGCGAAGACGAAGACCACTGCGAAGGCGATGGGCAACCACTTGGGTGAGCGCTCCCCCCGTGTCCACAGGTAGATCGAGTAAGCGGCCATGGCCAGGAGCACGATGGCCAGGACGATGCCACCTACCTGGCCTGGAATCGCCAGCGCCGGGACGGCAAAGGCGTCACCGGGATCGCTGATTTTCATCTCCGCCGTCTGGTCCGGGCCCATGAGGCCGAAGAACACGAGCGCAATGAGTGCCAGGACGCCGAGCGAAACGGGGACCTTCAAAGACGGGCGGAGCCCAGGCGCTGCTGTTGCGCCCGGTAGTGGAGCGGTGGATGTTGCGCTCACTTGGCACCTCCGGTGGCGTTGGCAAGGGCCGCTTTCCGGGCAGCCCTAGGCGTGTTGGTCTTCTTTTTGGGCTCAAGCCTGAAGATCGACCTGATCAAGGGGGGTGCTGCGATGAACAGGACGATCAGGGACTGGACCACCAGCACGATGTCGATGGGCGTGCCCGTTTGGATCTGCATCTGGACTGCGCCGGCCCGGAAAGCACCAAAGAGAAGGCCCGCGAAGAACGTTCCCCATGGAGTGCTTCGGCCAAGCAGTGCAACGGTGATGGAGTCGAAGCCGATCTGGCCCGCTACGCCGCCAGTCAGCACCTTTTCCGTACCGGCCACCTGGGCAACTCCGCCGAAGGCTGCGAGCGCGCCGGCAAAGGCCATCACCAGGATGGTGGCACGGGGTACCTTGACCCCGGCCGTCCGCGCGGCCACGGGGTTGGCGCCGACTGCGCGGAACTCAAAGCCAATGGTGGAGCGGTTCAGCATCCACCACACGCCGTACGTCAGCAGCACCGCTACCAGGAAGCCCAGGTGGAGCCGGGAATCTGGAATGAGCACGGGGTAGGTGGCAGTGTCATCCAGCCGGGGTGAGATGGGGCTGTTGTCCCCCGGTCGCCGGAACGCCGCAGTGTTCAGGAGGAAGTCCAGGAGGAACAGCGCGACGTAGTTCAGCATGATGGTCACGATGACCTCGTGCGCCCCGGTCCTGGCTTTGAGGATGCCAACTATCGCACCCCAGGCAGCGCCTCCGAGGACGCCCACGATGATGACGAGCAGCAAGTGGAGCCCGAAGGGCAAGTGCCACGTGAAGCCGACGTAGGCAGCCAACGTGGCGCTGATGATGATCTGGCCTTGGGCGCCGATGTTGAACAAGCCTGCGCGGAAGGCCAGGGCAACGCCGAGGCCTGCACAGATCAGCGGCGTGGCCACCGTCATGGTTTCAAGCAGGGGCATGAAACCTTGGCGGGGGTTGAAGACCGAGCCCTGGAACAACGCGACGTAGCTCTTTGTCATGGCATTCCACAGCGCCAGCAGGAAGTCCGTTGGCCGCGCGAAGAAGTAACCCGCGCTCTCGGCAACCTTCTTGTCCGTGCCGGCAATGAGCAAACCGCCCAGGAACAGCGCCACGATAACCGCCAGGACGGAGACAAAGCCGCTGCCCGTGACGATCTTGCGCATCGTGCTGCCTTGCTGGTGACTGGTGCCCCCGCTCTGCGAGGACACGGGAACGATGGACGGTTCCAGCGTGCCACCAGCGGTATCGAGTGCGACGTCCGCCGCGCGTACTTCCGAGGCAGATTCCTCGGGAGTCTGGTCCTTACCCGGGGTCTGGTCCTTACTCGTCATGGGAGCCTCCTTCCGGGCCGACGCCGGCCATCATCAGGCCGAGGGTGTCACGGGGAGTTCCAGCTGGGACAATGCCCACGAGCTTCCCCTTGTAAAGCACGGCGATCCTGTCCGCGAGTTCGATCACTTCATCGAGTTCCGTGGAAATAATCATCACCGGTGTTCCCACATCCCGCTCGGCAACTATGCGTTTATGCAGGAATTCGATGGAGCCAACATCTACACCGCGCGTGGGCTGGCTTGCGATGAAAAGCCGCAACGGCCTGGACAACTCGCGCGCCATGACTACCTTTTGCTGGTTGCCACCGGAGAGCGTTCCGGCCGCGGATCCCGCCGACGGCGTCCTGATATCGAACTCCTGGATCTTGGCTTCGGCATTTTCTGCCACTTTGCCGGGCTTCATGCTGATGCCGCTGGCAAACGGTGCTTGGTCGTAAAGGTCCAGCACCAGGTTCTCGGCGACAGAAAAGGGGCCCACGAGCCCGTCCACCGTGCGGTCTTCCGGGACAAAGCCGACGCCGGAGCGCAGCACGTCCTTGACCGGCAGGCCCAGGAGCTGCTTGCCATCCAGCGTCACGGATCCCGTGACGTGCGGTTGGATACCGAGGATGGCTTCCGTAAGTTCAGTCTGGCCGTTGCCCTGGACACCCGCGACGGCGAGGATCTCGCCTTGGGCGATGTCGAAGCTGATGCCGTCCACCACGTTGGTGCCATTAGGGGCGCGGACTGTCAGGTCCTTCACCACGAACGTGGTTTCCTTGGGCTGGGCAGGGGCTTTGTCCAAGGTCAGGCTGACCGGGCGGCCCACCATCATGGAGGCAAGTTCCGTGGCCGAGGCCGTAGGTGGGGCATCTCCTACTACCTTGCCGCGGCGGATTACCGTGATGACGTCGGAGACAGCCTTCACTTCGCGAAGCTTGTGCGAAATGAACACGATGGATGTGCCGCCTGCTTTCAGCTGCCGCATGATGTCCAGGAGCTCATCCGTTTCCTGGGGCGTCAGCACTGCCGTGGGCTCATCCAGGATGAGCACCTTGGCCTCCCGGACCAGGGCCTTGATGATCTCGACGCGCTGCTGGACGCCCACGGGCAGGTCCTCCACCAAGGCGTCCGGATCGACGTCGAAGCCGTATTTCTTTGAAATGTCCCGGATTTTCTTCCGGGTTTCATCAATGCTGAGGACGCCACCGAAGGACGTCGGCTCTGCCCCGAGTGCCACGTTTTCGGCGACAGTGAAGACAGGAACCAACATGAAATGCTGGTGCACCATGCCAATACCGGCAGCCATGGCATCGCCCGGGCCGCGGAAGTTGACCGTCTTATCGTCAACGAGGATCTGTCCGGCCGTCGGTTCATAGAGTCCGTACAGCACATTCATGAGGGTTGATTTTCCGGCGCCATTTTCGCCGAGGAGGCAATGGATCTGGCCGGATTCGACCACGAGGTCGATGTCTTGGTTGGCGTAGAAGGTCCCGAAGGCTTTCGAGATCCCCTTCAATTCGAGTTTCACAACTCCCACCGTTCTTTGAGTCCGAGGGACGGCTGTACTGCTCCAAAGCCATTGGCTTTGAGCAGAAGCCTATTCTTGCGAGGGCCAGCAAGATAGGCGCTGGGGTCCGCAAAATAGGCGCTGGTCAGGGCAAAAACGCGCCGCCAGTACCGGCACTCGGTACTGGCGGCGCGTCCAGGAATTGTTACTTCTTGGGGCTTGCCCCTGATTCAACAACCAGCTTGCCGGACACGATGTCCGCCTTCAGGGCCTCGAGCTCGGACTTGGTCTCGGCGGAGACCGCGGAATCGAGGTCGTGGAACGGTGCAATGGCAACACCCTTGTTGGCAAGCGTGCCAACATAGGCTTCGTTGCTGAACTTGCCTTCCTTGTCGTCCTTCACCACGGTTTCTACCGCCTCACCCATCTGCTTGACCACGGAGGTCAGCATGAGGTCCTTGTACTCAGGAGCAGTGAGGTAGCCATCGGAGTCAACCCAGATGAGCTTGACGTCCTTGCCGGCAGCCTTGGCTTCCTTGAGGGCTGCACCTGCACCCTTGCCCACCGGGCCTGCTACGGGCATGACGATGTCCGCGCCCTGGTCCAGCAGGTTCTTGGTGATCTGCTTGCCGGTGTCCTGCTTCTCGAAGTCACCCGTGAACGAGCCATCCTGGCTGGCCTTGTCCCAGCCGACAACCTGTACAGACTTGCCCTTGGCCTTGTTGTAGGCCTGGACGCCGTCATAGAAACCGTCCATGAAAATGGTGACTGTAGGGAGCTTGATGCCGCCGAAGGTTCCCACCTTGCCAGTCTTGCTCGCTGAGGCTGCGGCGTAGCCTGCGAGGTAGGCAGCCTGGGCGGTGTCATAAACCACCGACTTCACGTTGGGGATGGGGGTCGGATACGAGAAGTCGATGATCGCGAAGTGCTTGTCGGGGTTCTTCTGCGCTGCTGCCTTGGTGGCGCCGTCCAGGAGGAAGCCCACCGTGACGGTCAGGTTGCACCCAGCGGAAACCATACCGTTGAGGTTGGCCTCGTAGTCGCTGTTGGCCTTGGACTCAGCCGACTTCATGGTGATGCCGAGGTCCTTTTCGGCCTTCTGCAAACCCTCGAATGACGACTGGTTGAAGGACTGGTCATCGAATCCGCCGGAGTCGGACACAATGCAGCCGATGTAGTCGCTCTTGGTGGCGGCGCCCGAACCGGCGTCCGGAGCTTGTCCGCAACCGCTGAGCATGAGCGCTGCCGCTCCCGCAGTTGCAATACCGGCCATTGAACCGCGCTTAAGGGTGGCACGCAGTGGGTTCTTCAATTTTCCTCCAGGAAGAAAGTGAGTCGCGCTACGACGGATGGTCAATGAGTGTCCGTTTCGAATACCCGAGGCAGAAATTCTGTTTTCACTGAAGTTCGCAGCACTGCGCCGAAGCGCCTTGATACCCCCAACACTAGTGGCGTGGACCACACGCAGGTAGCACAATCCAGCCCTCATGGGCAGATTGTTGACCTTTTGTTACCAAGCAGTAGCCGGGTGCGCAAGTCACACCCGGTCCACCCCCAACATCACAGCCGGACGAGCATCTTTCCGGTGTTTGCGCCGTCCAGCAAATCAATGAATGCCTGCGGTGCGTTCTCCAGGCCGTCCACGATCGTCTCGTCGTAGCGAACCGTCCCGTCCGCGAGCCAACCGGCCATCTTCTCCGCGAATTCCGCCGCGTGCTGGCGCTGCCCACCCACCAGGAAGCCCCGCAGGGTCAACTGCTTGCCGATCGCCAGCGCCAGGTTCCTTGGTGCAACCGGCGGCTCGGTGGAGTTGTATTGCGCAATGGCGCCGCACATCGCGACGCGCCCGCCCACATTGAGCGTAGCGAGAGCGGCTTCGAGGTGCTCGCCGCCGACATTGTCGAAGTACACATCGATGCCGCGCTCCCCTGCCGCCTCACGCAGCTTCTCAAGAACCGGAGCATCGTTGTAGTTGAAGGCAGCGTCGAAACCGAGCTCCAGCAGCCTGGCAACTTTCTCCGCGGAACCGGCGCTCCCAATCACCTTGCCGGCTCCCGACGCCTTGGCAATCTGGCCCACCATGGATCCCACAGCACCGGCCGCGCCGGACACGAAGACAACATCACCTTCCTTGAACTCCGCCACTTTGAGCAGGCCCGCATAAGCCGTAAGACCAGTCATGCCCAAGGCGCCAAGGAATGCCGATGTTGGGGCGAGGCCGCTCGGAACGGTGGTTGTGGCAGCCGCGTCCACTACTGCGTGCTCGCGCCATCCCAGTTGATGCACGACGACGTCACCCACCTTGTGTGCGTCGGACCTGGACGCAATTACCTCACCCACTGCACCGCCGTCGAGCGCTGCATCCAGGCGGAAGGGCGCGGAGTAGGACTTGACGTCATTCATGCGTCCGCGCATGTAGGGGTCCACGGACATGAACTGGTTCCGCACCAGGAGCTGGCCGTCCTGAAGCTCCGGCAGCCCGGAGGCGGCCAGCCGGAAGTTCTCCGGCGTCGGGCGGCCGACAGGGCGTGAGCTGAGCTGGATTTCGCGTGTTTCCACAGGCAGGGCTGTTGTTGTGGTGCTCATGCTGCAAACTCCACGAGCTTGAGGTCCACTGCCATGTTGCCGCGGGTGGCGTTGGAGTAAGGGCAGATCTGGTGGGCCTTGGCCATCAGTTCCTCGGCGGTGTCCCGATCCAAGGCGGGCAGGGCGATTTCCAGCTCGGCGGCCAACCCGTAGCCCTCGCGGTCAGTAAGGGCACCAAAGTGGACCTTGGCGGCAACGGCAGAATCGCTGAGGTCAACGCGCTCCTTGCGGCCAACCAAGCGCAGGGCGGAGTGGAAGCATGCGGCGTATCCGGCGGCGAACAACTGCTCCGGGTTGGTGCCTTGGCCGTTGCCTCCGAGCTCAACCGGGCTGGCGAGGGCGACGTCAAGCTTGCCGTCGTTGGTGCGGGCGTTGCCATCGCGGCCTTCGCCGGAGGCCAAAGCCTGGGCAGTGTAGAGAGTCTTCACGAATCTTCCATTTCTCTTGGATATCAAAGGGCTTGTGGTGGCTTTAGAAGTGTCAGAGTGACTTCTGTAGTGCAGCCGTGAGTTTGCCGAGCGTCGCGTGCAGCTGCTCAATCTCGTCCGGGGAGAGGCCTGCGGCATCAGCGAGGCGCTTGGGGACGGCCTTGGCGCGGGCACTCAGTTCCCTGCCGGCGTCGGTTAGGACGACATCCACCCGGCGTTCATCATCAACTGAACGGTGACGCTCAACGAGCCCAAGGGCTTCAAGGCGCTTCAGGAGAGGCGACAACGTACCGGAGTCGAGCCCGAGTTCGGCGCCAAGTTCCCGCACGCTGCGTGGTTCCTGCTCCCACAGGACCAGCATCACCAGATACTGCGGATAGGTAAGGCCCAGCTCGTCCAGCACGGGGCGGTAGACCGCCGTCGCCGCCTTGGACGCTGAATACAGGGCAAAACAAACCTGGTGGCGGAGGCGGGGTGCATCACTCATGAATAAAACGATAGTGCACAATTCAATTGTGCACAACTTATCTATGGGAAAAGCACCCAACTAGGTAGCAGATAAGGCCGTTATGAGCGTCCAAAACGGCCTTAACTGCTACTTAGTTGGGTTTAGTCCTGGAGGTCGCGGACCGTGCGGAGCGCGGCCGCAGTGAGGACGCGGATGGCGTAGCCGAGGGCGCGCTCGTCCACGATGAAGTCGCCACGGTGGAGGTCGTATTCCTCTCCGCCAGGCGTGTGGGTGCCCAGGCGCATCATGGCACCCGGAAGATCGGCCAGGAACCACGCAAAGTCTTCGCCACCCATGGACTGGGGCGTCAGGACCACGGCGTGCTCGCCGAGTTCGGCACGGGCCGCAGCTTCAATCAGGGCCGTTTCATGCTCGGAGTTGACCACGGGAGGAACGCCACGGGTGTGCTCCAGGTGCACGTCCACGCCATAAGGAGCGGCCACCTGCCGCACGACGTCGTCCAGCAACTCCCCCGCACTGTGCCAGGCATCGCGGTCCAGGCAGCGCATGGTGCCTGCCATGTAGCCGGTGCCGGGAATGGCGTTGGGTGCAGAACCCGCCGAGATCTGGCCCCACACCACGGACACTCCACTGCGGACATCCACGCGACGGGAGAGCACGGCGGGTACGTTGACCGCAATCTGCGCCAACGCGAAGACCAGGTCTTCCGTCAGGTGCGGCCTGGACGTGTGCCCGCCGCGACCCGTGAGCTCGATCTTGATGGTGTCCGATGCCGAAGTGATGGCCCCGATGCGGGTGCCGATCTGGCCAACGTTGATCCGGGGATCGCAATGCAACGCAAGGATCCGGGGCACGCCCTCCAGCACACCCTGTTCAATGCAGGACAAAGCGCCGCCGGGCATGGTCTCCTCGGCAGGCTGGAAGATGATGCGGACAGTCCCGCCCAGCGGAGTGTTCTTGTGCATCCGCTGCAGCACCAAGGCAATACCGAGCATGGTGGTGGTGTGGATGTCATGTCCGCAGGCATGCGTGACGCCGTGGTTCTTCGAAGCGAACGGCAGGCCGGTTTCCTCGATGATGGGCAAAGCGTCGATGTCGCCCCGCAAAGCAGTTGCGATGGGGCCTTCCCCGACGTCCACGGTGAGTCCGGTACCTTCAAGGCGCCGCGGCTGGAGTCCGGCAGCTTCGAGCCGCTCCACGAGTTTGTCAGTGGTGCGGAATTCCTTGAAGGAGAGTTCAGGGTGCGCGTGCAAGTCCCGCCTGAAATCGATGAGTCCGGGCAGCAGCTCGTCCACCCACGGACTTACAACGGGGGTCGGCTCAGTTTCAGTGGTGTAATTGCGCACGTCACAACTCTAGCCATCCACGGCCTCCGAAGAACGAAAGCCACCTCTTGGTTACGCCGCGTTCAGGCGCAGGACAACCAAAGAGGTGGCTCACGGTATAAGGGGCTTGCTACAGAACGTCCGTATCGCCGCTGGCTTTGAGGGCGTCAACAGTGCCCTTGACCAACTGGGCGTGTTCCTTGGTGGTGACCAGGAGTGCGTCCGGCGTGTCCACGATGACCACGTCCTTGATCCCGATGAGGGCAATCACGCGCTTGGTGTCGGACACCACTACGCCGCTCGCATTCTCGGCGAATACACGGGCGCCTTCGCCAAGCACAGTCACTTCATCAACGTCGCCTGCGTTGTTCAGGCGCCCGATTGCGGCAAAGTCGCCGACGTCGTCCCACCGGAAAGTACCGGGCACGACGGCGACATCGCCGGCTGCCGCTGCGGGCTCGGCCACCGCGTAGTCGATTGCAATCTTGGGCAGTGAGGGCCAGACGCGAGCCGTGACTTCAGCGCGCTGGGGACTGTCCCAGGCTTCGGCAATCTCCTGGAGGCCCTTGAACAGCTCCGGCTGGTTGGCTTCGAGATGCTTGAGCATGAGCGCTACGGGAGCGACGAACATGCCTGCGTTCCAGACGTAGTCCCCCGCTTCTACGTACTTGTTGGCAACTTCCTGGCTGGGCTTCTCAACGAACTCCGCTACGGCAAGCGCATTCGGAGCACCTTCCACGTGCAGTGCTGCGCCCGAGCGAATGTAGCCGAATCCAGTGGAGGGGTGGGTGGGCTTGATACCGATCGTGACGATCTTGCCTGTGGCAGCAGTGTAAATTGCCTCGCGCACGGTGTCCTGGAACAGATCGTCCGGGCTGATGACCTGGTCTGCTGCGAATGAACCCATGATGGTGTCCGGGTCGCGGCGGTGAAGAATGGCAGCGGCCAATCCGATAGCAGCGCCGGAGTCCTTGGGCTCGCTTTCGAGCACCAACTCGTCATCGCCCACTTCGGGGAGTTGCCGGCAGACTGCGGCACGGTGTGCCTCGCCCGTCACAACGAGCACACGCTCGCCGGCCAGCGGCTCAAGGCGGTCGTAGGTGGCCCTCAACAACGTGCTGCCAGAGCCGGTCAGGTCGTGGAGGAACTTGGGCGCAGCGGCACGCGAGAGTGGCCACAGCCGGGTCCCCACACCGCCCGCCGGAATAACCGCATGAAAGCGGTTCAATGGCGATTCCGGGAATGTCGCGTCTTCTGTACTCACCGCAACACTTTATCCGACGCGGCTGCGAAGCCCCGCAGTGCGCCTCGGATGTGGCCTTCGTCTCACGAAGCGCGGCAAATTGCCCAAATATCGCCTAAATATCGCGTAAATGCGGGCAGGAAACATGGAATTAACAAGCAGAGAAGCCCGTCCTAAATTGAATAAGCTGGTAGCGAAGCCTAGATTTAGGCGTGAGCTACGAGTGCTCTCGCAGCAGGCGTTCCCCCCGCGTGGATCCCATGCCAGCGCCGCTGTGTTGCAGGAAGGTTTAATCAGTGCCGACAAAACCAGCTGGCACCTTGTACCGCGGCCGTGAAGGCATGTGGTCCTGGGTTGGACACCGTATTACCGGTGTAGTGATCTTTTTCTTCTTGTTGGTCCATGTGTTGGACACCTCATTGGTGCGCGTGTCCCCTGAGGCCTACACGGCCGTCATTGGTGCTTACAAGAACCCCCTCATGGCCCTGGGTGAAACGGGCCTGGTCGCCGCGATCATCTTCCACGCCTTCAATGGCCTGCGTGTGATCGCCATCGACTTCTGGAAGAAGGGCGCGAAGTACCAGCGCCAAATGCTGTGGATCGTGCTTGCGCTGTGGCTGGTCACGTTCGCCGGCTTCGCTATCCGCCACCTTTCCCTCGCGCTGGGAGGCCACTAAGCCATGACAACGATTGAATCCCCACGCAGTGGAAAAATCGCTCCGAAGTACAACCGCACGGGCTCCAGCCGCGGCAACTTCGAGATGATCGCCTGGCTCTTCATGCGCCTCTCCGGCATTGTCCTGGTGGTGCTGATCTTCGGCCACCTCTTCGTGAACCTTCTGGTGGGCGAAGGTATCCACGCCATCGACTTCGGCTTCGTCGCCGGCAAGTGGGCGGATCCCTTCTGGCAGTTCTGGGACCTCGCCATGCTCTGGCTTGCCATGCTGCACGGAACCAACGGTGTCCGGACCATCATCAACGACTACGCGGAAAAGGACTCCACGCGCTTCTGGCTCAAGGTAGTCCTCTATGCCGCCACGGCTGTCATCATCATTCTCGGCACCCTGGTGATCTTCACGTTCAACCCGTGCCCCGTCGTCGACGGCGTCCAGCTGCCTGGCGGCTTCTGCCCGGCCCCGTAGCGGCTTCCTGGCGCAGCCGGCCGGCCCTATAGGGAACCGGTTGCGCCTGACTTAGCGGAACAGCCTCCGCCGACCATCTGAATTTTTGAAAGAGAGAGCATCTGGTATGCAGGTCCATAAGTACGACGTCGTCATTGTCGGTGCAGGTGGCGCCGGCATGCGCGCCGCGATCGAATCCGGTCAGCGCGCACGCACAGCGGTACTGACCAAGCTCTACCCCACCCGCTCGCACACTGGTGCAGCCCAGGGTGGCATGTGTGCAGCACTGGCCAACGTCGAAGAAGACAACTGGGAATGGCACACCTTTGACACCATCAAGGGTGGCGACTACCTGGTTGACCAGGACGCAGCCGAGGTCATGGCGAAGGAAGCCATCGACGCCGTGCTGGACCTGGAGAAGATGGGTCTGCCGTTCAACCGCACGCCCGAAGGCCGGATCGACCAGCGTCGCTTCGGTGGCCACACGCGTGACCACGGCAAGGCTCCCGTCCGCCGTGCTTGCTACGCTGCCGACCGTACGGGCCACATGATCCTGCAGACGCTGTACCAAAACTGCGTCAAGCACAACGTTGAGTTCTACAACGAGTACTACGTCCTTGACCTCCTGATCGTCGAAGAAGACGCAGTACGCGAGGACGGTACCCCGTACAAGCAGAAGCGCGTAGCAGGCGTGGTCTCCTACGATCTCGCCTCCGGTGAGCTGCACGTTTTCCAGGCCAAGTCGGTTGTGTTCGCTTCCGGTGGTGCCGGCAAGGTCTTCAAGACCACGTCCAACGCCCACACCCTCACGGGCGACGGCATGGGCATCGCGTTCCGCCGTGGCATCCCCCTGGAAGACATGGAGTTCTTCCAGTTCCACCCGACAGGCCTCGCAGGCCTGGGCATCCTCCTCACCGAGGGTGCACGTGGTGAAGGTGCCATCCTGCGTAACTCCGAGGGTGAGCGCTTCATGGAGCGTTACGCCCCCACCATCAAGGATCTTGCACCCCGTGACATCGTGGCCCGCGCCATGGCGAACGAAGTACGTGAAGGCCGCGGTTGTGGTCCGAACAAGGATTACGTCCTCCTGGACCTGACCCACCTTGAGCCTGCCCACATCGAGGCCAAGCTTCCGGACATCACCGAGTTCGCCCGCACCTACCTTGGTGTGGAACCGTTCACGGACCCGGTTCCGGTGTTCCCCACCGCCCACTACGCCATGGGCGGCATCCCGACGAACATCACCACCGAAGTCCTCCAGGACAACGACACGATCGTGCCGGGCCTCTACGCAGCCGGTGAAGTTGCTTGTGTATCCGTCCACGGCTCCAACCGTCTGGGCACCAACTCACTCCTGGACATCAACGTCTTCGGTAAGCGCGCCGGTATCGCCGCCGCCGAGTACTCCAAGACGGCCGACTTTGTCGAGCTGCCCGAGGACCCGGAGGCCATGACGCGAGGCATCCTTGACGGCCTGCTCAACGGCAGCGGCACCGAGCGCGTTGCCCAGATCCGCAAGGAACTGCAGGACACCATGGACGCCAACATGCAGGTGTTCCGCACCAAGGAATCCCTGGAACAGGTCCTCAGCGACATCGCCTCCTTCGAAGAGCGGTACAAGAACGTCACCGTCCAGGACAAGGGCAAGCGCTTCAACCTGGACCTGCTGGAAGCCGTGGAACTGGGCTTCCTCCTGGACATGGCCAAGGTCATGACCGTCGGTGCACTGCACCGTGAAGAGTCGCGCGGCGGCCACTACCGCGAGGACTTCCCGGACCGCGACGACGATAAGTTCATGAAGCACTCCATGGCTTACCTGGACTCCTCCGTTACCGTCGACTCGTCGGCCGAATCCGTTGCGGGCATCCGTCTCGAGACCAAGCCCGTTGTCTTCACCCGTTACGAGCCGATGGAGCGTAAGTACTAATGACTACCGAAATGGCAGAGCCCGCTTCCAAGATCGAGCTTCCGGCGAGTGTCGCTGGCGACGGTGAAATCCCCACTTTCCACATCACCTTGCGCGTCCGCCGGTACGATCCCGAAATCTCGGAAGAAGCCCGCTGGGACGACTACAAGCTGACCATGTACGGCACGGACCGCGTGCTGGATGCCCTGCACAAGGTCAAGTGGGAGATCGACGGCAGCGTTTCCTTCCGCCGCTCCTGCGCCCACGGTGTTTGTGGTTCAGATGCAATGCGCATCAACGGCCGCAACCGCCTCGCGTGCAAGACGCTCCTGAAGGACCTGGACACGTCCAAGCCCATCACCGTCGAGCCGATCAAGGGCCTCCCCGTGGAGAAGGACCTGATCGTGGACATGGAACCCTTCTTCCAGTCCTTCCGCGAAGTCATGCCGTTCCTGATCAACAAGGGCCACGAGCCCACCAAGGAACGCCTGCAGTCCGTTGAGGACCGTGAGCGCTTTGACGACACCACCAAGTGCATCCTCTGCGCTGCCTGCACCTCGTCCTGCCCGGTGTTCTGGACCGATGGCCAGTACTTCGGTCCGGCCGCAATCGTCAACGCTCATCGCTTCATCTTCGATTCCCGCGATGACGCCGGCGACATGCGCTTGGAGATCCTGAACGACAAAGAAGGCGTGTGGCGCTGCCGCACCACCTTCAACTGCTCGGAAGCATGCCCCCGCGGCATCCAGGTGACCCAGGCAATCGCCGAGGTCAAGCAGGCCATCCTGGCCCGCAAGATCTAGCCGGCCGTTCACTCAAAGAACAACACGACGACGGCGCCGCTCACCACTGCTGGTGAACGGCGCCGTCGTCGTTAATGACCTGGCTGACCCGGGCCCCGGCCGGTAGCCGTAAAAGCAAGGAGACCAGCGTGTCACGCTCTGAGAAGATCAGCTTCACTGGAAGCACGGGCGATGCCCTGGCCGGCATCGTGGACGTACCTGAGGGCCCTGTCCGTGGCTGGGGCGTGTACTCGCACGGCCTGACCCTGGGCAAGGACAGCCCTGCTGCTTCCCGGATCTGCAAAGGGCTCGCCGAGCAGGGCGTGGGCATGCTCCGGTTCGACAACCTTGGCCTGGGCGGCTCCGCCGGAGAATGGTCCGCAGGCTCGTTCAGCGTCAAAGTGGCGGACACCATTCTCGCTGCCGACTTCATGCGGGAGCAGGGCAGAGGAATCTCCTTGTTGGTGGGCCACTCCTTCGGTGGCGCCGCGGTGCTGGCTGCTGCGCGCGATATCCCTGGACTCAACGCCGTGGTGACCGTGGGCGCGCCTTACGAGCCAAAGCACGTTGAGCATATGTTCGACGCCGAAATCGACTCCATCCTGCGCGACGGCAGCGCCGTGGTCGACCTGGGCGGCAGGCCCATGGAAATCCGCCGCCACTTTGTTGAAGACGTGGAACGCGCTGACCTGCGCGACTGCATCCGCACCCTCCACAAGCCTTTGATGGTGATGCACTCCCCCACGGACAACACCGTGGGCATCGACAACGCCAGTGAGATCTTCCGTACTGCGAGGCATCCACGGAGCTTCATTTCGCTGGAGGGCAGTGAGCACCTCCTGACGGGCAAGGGACAGGCGGCACGTGTTGCGCGGATTATCGGCGCGTGGGCGGATCCGTATCTGGAAGTCCGCGACGCCTAATACAACCCGGGGTCACTTATGGCCCATGTTTCCTTCTGGAAGGGGCCGTAAGTGACCCCGCGTTGGCGTTCACCTACTTGCCGATGGCGGCTTTGCTTTCGCTGAGCCATTGCTCGGCGGCCTTTTCCGGTGTCAGCCGCTTGAACAGGACCTCTGTGTTGATGCGGGCGGTGATCTCGGAGACCGCGGTTGAACCGGTGGGACCGATAAAGGTGGGGGCAAAATCCATCTTGCCGATCTGGTCGATATAAGCGGCCTCGACCTTGCCCTGGGGTGTCAGCAGGTCCTGGATGGCAGTGCGCATGCTGGAGTTGCTGGGCACGCCGCGGTCACTCTGGATGATCTTGGCTGCGGCCTCGTTGTTCACAAGGAAGTTCACCAGCTTGGCGGCGGCATCCGTGTGCTTGCTGCGTGCAGAGATGGTGTAGAACTGTGAGGACTGGAGCCAGATGCCGGGCGTGGGTGTTTCGCCGGGCAGCTTGAGCAGCTTCAACCCAGCGCCCGATGCTTTGCTCAGTGCGGACAGGGAATTGGACCAGGTGAGCATCATGCCAGCCTGCCCCATGCCCATCAGTGTCTGCTCGGTGCTGACGTTCAGCTTCTCCACGGTCTCTGATGCGCTGGGGGCTGCGCCCGATTCACTGAGCTTCACAGAAAAGTCGAAGTAGTCCTGCACGGTGTCCTTGTCCAGTCCCAGCTGGCCGTCCTGGGTGTAGAGCGATTTTCCGCGCTGACGGGCGAAGGCGTCCAGCGAGTCATGCGTAAGCACGGTTGCTGTGCCGTAGGTTCCTTTGGGGCTCTTTGCCGTCACCTCTGCGGCCACCTTGGCGAAGTCATCCCAGGACCAAGTGCTGTCATCGGGAACTGCAACGCCGGCAGCCTGGAATACCGCCGGGTTCACCACGATGGCGAGTGCATTGGCACCGGTGGAAACGCCGTACTGCTTGCCTTGGACCTGCCCGTTTTCCAAGGCACCTTGGTCCATTGCGGACAGATCCAGTGGGCCGCTGACCTTGGCGAGGTCCAGGAGGGCACCGCGGTTGGCGTATTCGGCCGGGTAGGCGCCGCCCATGGTGATGACGTCGGGGGCATCATTGGCAGCCACTTGCGTGGCCAACTTGTCGAAGTAGCCACCGATGTCGCCATATTCCGGCTTCACTTTGATGTTCGGGTTGGCTGCTTCGAATTCCTTGATGGCTTTGTTGGTCAGCTCTGCCCTTCCGGCGTTGCCCCACCAAGAGAACCGGATTTCCACAGGGCCGTCTTGGGGCTGATTGGACGAGGGACTCGAGCACGCCACGGTGAGGCCCAGCATGCCGACGGCAGCCATGAATGCTACTGACTTTCGCATGCGACGGAGAGATTTACGCGTCATTGGGTAACTTCCTTCAAGTCTGAGAAAACGGTTCCTGAAACGTATCAAGAGGGTTTATGCTCGTCAATAGTTATGAGCATTAACTATTTCAATCACCACGAAACCTGGAGGGCGTGCGAGTGCACACAATTACCGGAAAAATCGACCGGAAGGCTCTCGTACAGCGGCACAATGTGCATCAGAGACGTCTCGATCCCAGAAGCCCGCTTTCCGTGGGCAATGGCGAGTTCGCCTTCACCGTTGATGTCACTGGACTCCAGTCCCTGCCAGGGGCCTACCCGGTTTGGGACCGTGACGACCTGCCACCGGGAACACTCCTCGGCACACAGTCCCAGTGGGGATGGCACTCCGTGCCACCGGCCCAGCCCTACGAACTCGCGGGCTCCACAGTCCTTTACGACTCGCCCCGGGGCCCCGTGCCCTACGTGGACATGGTGGGCGACATCGTCAACGATCGCGAAACGGATACATCCCTTGCCGAGACATGGTTGAGGGCAAACCCCCATCGCTTGGATCTGGCGCGGATAGGCTTCAGGTTGGTGCAGGACGGGACGGAACGCGGCCTGACCGAAGCTGACGTGGCGAACCCCGAGCAAACAATTGACCTGTGGACGGGCATTGTCACCAGCGCCTTCACGCTGGCGGGCCACCGAATAAAGGTCACGACGGCGTGCCACCCCGACCGCGACGAACTCGGCTTCCGCGTGGAGTCGACAGCACTGGGCGCCGGCCTGCTTATAGGCATCAGCTTCCCTTACGGCTCCGAGGCCTGGCACGACGCCGCGGACTGGGACAATCCCGATGCCCACACCACCTCGCTCGACGGCCCGGTGACGTCCGAAGAGCACGATGGCTGCGCAACATGGACAGTCCGCCGGGAACTCGATGCGGCCCGCTATCAGGTGGTGATCACCGGCCAGAACCTGACAGTGGAGCAGGCCGAACAGCACCAACTCCGAGTAGCCCCTGCTACGGCCGGAGGTACGGACGCCACCGATGCGCTGGACTTCTCCGTCACTTTCCTTTCCGCCGGAGATGGCGACTGCATCCCAAGAGGCAACAACAGGCCAACAGCCATGACACCAGCGGTGAGTCCTGACGCCACTGGCCGGACCGGCGTCGAGCTTTCGCCTGCCAGTAGCGTCACCGCAGCATCCGAGGCCTATTGGCAGCGATTCTGGTCCTCAGGCGGGGCGATCGAACTTGATGCGACCGACGATCCCAGGGCAAAGGAACTTGAGCGCCGGATTGTTCTATCGCAGTACCTGACTGCGGTCAATTGCTCGGGTTCGCTGCCGCCCCAGGAAACGGGGCTTGTCTGCAATGCGTGGCGAGGCCGCTTCCATCTGGAAATGCACTGGTGGCACGCCGCGCACTTTGCACACTGGAACCGGACAGAACTCTTGCTGCCATCGTTGCGGTGGTACTCCACGGTGCTTGAAAGCTCCCGCCAGACTGCCAGGATGCAGGGATTCGACGGCGTCCGCTGGCCCAAGCAGACCGGACCGGACGGCAGGGAAAGCCCAAGTCCGATCGGGACATTTCTGATCTGGCAGCAGCCGCATCCCATTCATTTGGCCGAGCTCGTATATCGGGCAAACCCCAGCCGTGAAGTGTTGGAAGAATTCGCGGACATTGTGTTCGAGTCAGCTGCCTTCATGGCCAGCTTCGCCCACCCAACGCAGCGCGGATTCGAGCTAGGGCCACCCTTGATTCCTGCACAGGAAAGCTACGGCTCCATCCGGGCAACGGTCACCAATCCCACGTTTGAGTTGGCCTACTGGCAGTGGGGCCTGCGAACAGCCATTGCCTGGCGCGATCGGCTGGGTTTGGAACCTGTGCCGGAATGGTCGGACGTGGCAGATGGCATGGTGCCGCCCCGCGTGATCGATGGCGTGTACGCTGCGATCGACGTGGAGCCCTTCACCATCCGCACGGACCACCCGTCGATGCTGTGCGCGCTTGGTGTCCTGCCCCTGACGGACCTGATCGACCCTGGGATCATGCGGGCAACGCTCACCGATGTGCTTGCCGACTGGGACTGGGGAAGCACTTGGGGGTGGGACTACCCAGTGATGGCCATGACAGCCGCCCGCTTGGAGGACCCCGAGGCCGCCGTCGATGCCCTTCTGCTGGACGCCGGAAAAAACACCGTGCTGGCCAATGGGCATAACCGCCAAACGGATTCGCTGCCGCTGTATCTGCCCGGGAACGGCGGACTCCTCGCTGCCGTCGCGTTGATGGCCGCTGGATGGGACAACGGACCCAACAGGCATGCCCCGGGGTTTCCGGCCGACTGGACGGTCGCGTGGGAGGGCCTGGTTCAAGCGCCCTAGCCTGAGCCAGGACGCCCGCAGCATTATTCCCGGCGGGGTCCGACCGCCGCGCCAACCAGGGCACCCAGCCCGAGGCCTACGAGGATTCCCACGAAGGGAGAGTTGAAGATGAGCTGTCCGACTACGAGTCCGGCCGCGGCCCCGAGGAGGCATGCGATCCAAAGCTGGCTATTCATAGCACCTCCTGTGAGGAACGGGACGGCCGTTTCCCACCGACGTCGCAACAGGTTTGTGTTTGAAGCTATCAGTCGGGATGTTCATACGAAAACAGGTTCCACCGCGGGTGCTTGGAGTGCCCTTGGGGTCGGTTGTCGGCCGGAAGGCATGTATGTTCCTTGGCTGAGAAAGCCGGGAAGAGCTCAGCCGCCGTTTCCCAGCACCTGGCCAAGATGCGGCTCGCTCGGATGGTCTCCACACGCCAAGAGGGGACCAAGGTCTACTACCGCCTTGCCGACGGGCATGCCTGGCAACTCGTTGCCGATGCCATTCACCAAGCGGAACACGCGATTGGCACCGCACCACACCACGGCATCGACGCCCACCAGGCAGAGGGCCGGGAACGGCGAAAGCGAACACCACAGGGGTCACGAGCACACTCATGATGATGACCACTCTCACCATCACGACCACCGCACGTTCAAGGCTTGGTTGAAGGAGGTTTTCCTTCCCCACTCCCACGATTCGGCGGACTCTGTCGACGAGGCGATGGAATCGAGCTCCGAAGGAATCCGCGCGGTCAAGTTCTCACTGCTCGGACTCGGCGCCACGTCACTTTTCCAGTTGGCCATAGTCTTGGTTAGCGGTTCGGTGGCACTGCTGGCCGACACGGTGCACAACTTTTCAGATGCCCTCACGGCAGTGCCGCTGTGGGTTGCGTTTCTGCTTGGTCGGCGTCCGGCCACCCGCACCTATACCCATGGCTTCGGCCGAGCCGAAGACCTCGCCGGATTGTTTATCGTGGCCATGATCGCCCTCTCCGCGGTCATCGCTGCCGTCGAGTCCATCCACCGTTTCTTCGCACCACAACCAGTTCAGAACCTGGGGTGGGTTATGGCTGCAGGGCTGGTCGGGTTCGCCGGTAACGAACTCGTCGCGATCTACCGGATCCGAGTCGGCCGAAGGATAGGATCAGCAGCCTTGGTCGCCGACGGAATCCATGCCCGCACGGACGGCTTCACGTCCTTGGCGGTGATCGCCGGCGTCATCGGTATCTGGGTGGGATTCCCGCTGGCCGACCCCATCGTGGGTCTGTTGATCTCCGCTGTCATCAGCGTGCTGCTTTGGGGAACAATCCGTGACATCGGCCGCAGGCTCATGGACGGCGTCGATCCGGCCCTTACTGACAAACTTGGAGCAGTGGTACATAAGCACGCCCCTGCCGAATCCACCTCCCGGCTCAGATGGTCCGGCCATAAACTGCACGCCGAAATCAGAGTCCCCGCATCGGCCCTCACTGACCTTGCTGAGCTGTCCAAACTGTCCGGCGAACTCAAACACGCAGCGACGCATTCCCTGCCCAACGTGGGCTCAGTCACCGTCATTCCAGTGTTTGTGAAGCGAACCCAAGAGGACCGCTGACCCCTATGTCCGGGGCGTTGTTCGGCGTGAACCCAGGACCTTCTTGCGAGGCGTCTCCCCGCCTGCAGTGTCCGCCTCGCGGATAGCGGCCCACGAAGCGGAAACGAGATACACCTGGCTTACCAGGTTGAACCAGATGAGCAGGCCGATGATGATGGCGAACGAGGCGAGGACGGGGTTGTGTCCTGCCCTGGCGAGGAGTTCCGTGCTGAATAACTGAAGCACCGTGGTACCTATGCCAGCCAGCGCAACTCCTTCGATGAACGCCTGGCGCCCCAACTTGAGGCCACCTGCAATATGGAACAACACGGCCGCCGTCGCGCAGTTCAGCAGGAGGGGGACCACCACCTTGACGACGGCTGCCACGGGCGCGGCGACCGCTTCATCCAACCTGAGAAGGTCGAAGATCCAGGCAGCGGCCGTGCCAAAGACCAGGGAAGCGCCGGCACTGACTACGAGGATCACCCCAAGGAGCAGGAGCGTACCGGCGTCGATCAATTTCTGCAGGACGGGGCTGCGTTGCAGGGGGTTTGCGTCCGTCACACCCCGCAGGCCTTCCCTGACGCTGGCAATCCAGCCAAGCGACGTGAAGATGGTGACCGCTGCCGCAATGACGGCTGTCCATCCGAGACCGGAGGGATTGAGCAGCGATTGCGGGTCGACGAGTCCTTCGCCGCCATTCACTTGGAGGAGCCCCGGAGCCGCAGAGGCGACACTGCGAATGACTGCGTCTTCGAGCACCGGGTTGCCGCCCAGGACGATCCCGGCGATGGCAAAACCAGTAGTAAGGAGACCTGTGACGGAGAAGAACATGTTGAAGCCGATCCCGGCACTCAGAAGTGGCCCGTGCTGCCGGGTGTAGTTCTGGAAGGATCGCATGGCCCGGTTGGTGTTCAGCCTTGCGAGCAGGAGGGCAAAAAGGGCACCGGCCCTCTTCGGCAGGCCTTCACCGGCGCGCTTGGCGTGGCCCCAGTCCTGCCGCTTATGAAGGAGTTGAAGTTTTAGCTTGGCCAGCTCAGTTGGCAGCGGAGGATTGTCCGCCTGTGGATGTTGATTCCGCCTGCTGCGTTTTGTCAGTGTCGCCGCCAAAGTCGAGCTCTTCCCGTAGCTGCCAAATTCCATTGGTGTCGTGCTCGTAGAGTCCCATGCTAACCACTGGGAAGGTTGCCCGGTAATCTCTCAGGACCGTTTCGGCCTCGTCGAGGTTCTCCTTGGAAACATCATGGGCCACGGTGACATGCGGGTGGTAAGGGAAGGGAAGCAACCGCTCAAGCGGACCTGTCTGGAGTTTTTCGTGCAGTTGTACACACTCTTCAAAACCCTCTTCGACGTTAACGAACACCACCGGCGAAACGGGCCGGAAAGAACCAGTGCCGGAAATGGTGATGGTGAACGGTTCCTGCGAGCGGGCGACATCGCGCACGTGGTCCCGGGTGGCGGCCCAGTCCTGGGTGGGCGTGGTGGTGATAAGCGTGATGTGGGCGGGGATGACGTCAGCCATGGGATCGCCAAACGATGCCCTCCAGGCCTGCAGTTCCCGCGCGATCTCCGGTGGGAAACCGAGGATCACGCCAACGCACATGGTGTCACCGGCACCGCAATCGGTGCCGGTAACCGCGGGCTGGCGGGATTCGTCCGGACCGACGCCTTGAGGGGTACCGGTCTGGACGTTGAGCTGGCCAGCTGCGCACATGGGCTTAGCGGACTCCTTGCTCGCCGCGGTAAGCATCCCCGCGGTAGGGCAGGAAGCCCACCTTGGAGTAGACGTCCGCGAGCGTTGCCGAAGCGATCTCACGGGCTTTGTCCGCACCGTGAGCCAGGAGACGGTCAAGTTCAGCCGGATCCGCCAGGAGCTCGTTGGCACGCTCACGGATGGGTGAAAGGTGACCGGAGACGAGTTCGGCGAGGTCTACCTTGAGGTGGCCATACATCTTGCCCTGGTAATCGGCGACGATTTTCTCCACCGGAGTGCCGCTGATAGCCGAGTAAATGGTGAGCAAGTTGGAGACGCCCGGCTTGTTTTCACGGTCGTAGCGGATCTCGGTCTCAGTATCAGTGACAGCGGATTTGATGCGCTTGGCCACGGTCTTGGGGTCATCGAGCAGGTTGATGAGGCCCGCGGGTGACTCGGCAGACTTGGACATCTTGGCCGTGGGGTTCTGGAGATCGTAAATCTTTGCCGATTCCTTCTGGATGAAGGGCTCGGGCACCTGGAACGTCTCGCCGAAACGGCTGTTGAAGCGGTTGGCGAGATCCCGGCTGAGCTCCACGTGCTGGCGCTGGTCTTCGCCCACGGGTACGCCGTGCGGCTGGTAGAGCAGGATGTCTGCGGCCTGCAGGATGGGATAGGTAAAGAGGCCGACGCTGGCGTGGTCCGATCCCTGCTTCTGCGCCTTGTCCTTGAACTGGGTCATGCGGCCGGCTTCACCCATGCCCGTGATGCAGTTCAGTACCCAGGCGAGCTGGGCGTGCTCCGGAACCTGCGATTGCACGAACAGGGTGCACTTCTCCACGTCCACTCCGCCAGCGATGTACTGGGCGGCAGTGACCCTGGTGCGGCGGGCGAGTTCGGCAGGATCCTGCGGAACGGTAATGGCATGCAGATCCGGAATGAAGAATACGGCGTCGTACTCGTCCTGCATGCGGACCCAGTTGACCAGGGCGCCAAGGTAGTTGCCAAGGTGCAGGGAGTCAGCAGAGGGCTGCATACCTGAAAGGACGCGCTGCTTGGCGCCAACGGCAAGCTTGGTGGAGGTCACGGTACTCCCGCTGGGCAGTGTGGCGGCTGGGGTGCCGGTTTCAGTCGTGATGGAGCTAGTCATTGAGCAATACTTTCGTGAAGCTTAGAGCCGGTAGTCCACTACCAGCGGTGCGTGGTCTGAGAAGCGGGTGTCCCACGAAGGCGCCCGGTCCACCACAGCCGAGAACGCGGCTGCTGCAAGTCCGGGAGTAGCCAGGTGGTAGTCGATGCGCCAGCCTGTGTCAGTGTCAAAGGCCTTCCCGCGCTGGGACCACCAGGTGTAGGGGCCAGCGACATTTCCTGCCAGGCCCCTGTGGACATCCCTCCATCCGATTTCATCACCCAGGAAGCGGTCGAAATACGCGCGCTCCTCCGGCAGGAAACCGGCACGCTTAACGTTGCCTTTCCAGTTCTTGATATCGAGTTCAGTGTGTCCGACGTTGAGGTCGCCAACTACCAGCGCGTGATCGCTGTGCTTGGCGAGCTCGGGAAGGCGTGTGGTCATGGCGTCAAGGAAGCGGTACTTGTCCTCCTGCTTGGGCGTACCTGCCTCACCGGAGTGAACGTATGCGCTGACCACGGACAACGTGGAGGATTCGCCTTGGGTGTTCCTGACGGAGAAATCCGCTTCAACCCAGCGGCCCGCGGTGGCGAAGTAGTCATCGCCGATTCCCACCCGGGTGGCAGTGGGTTCCTCGCGGGAAGCAATGGCAACCCCTGCGCGACCCTTTGCCTCAGCCTCGGCGTGGAGGATGTACCAACCTTCGCCGAGCAGGGCGTTAACGATTGCATCAGGAGCGCGGACTTCCTGCAGGCAGAGGATGTCTACCTCGCGTGGCTCCAGCCATTCCGCCATGCCATTCTTGTAGGCAGCCCGAAGGCCATTGACGTTGACCGATGCGATGCGAAGGAAGTCCTTCTTCAATGCCGTACTCACCCGGTCTACTCTAGTCGATGATGGTGCCGGCCACGGGCTCGTCCGAGCCACCTGCGGACTTGATCATGTCCCGGGCGTTGGTGGCCGTGATGGCGATGGTTTCCAGTGCGCGGTTGATGGTGTCCTGGTTGGCCCCTGCCCCTTTGGCGCGTTCCTCGTCCACAACGCGGACCTGCACCTGCACGATCTTGAAGGAGTGGTCCAGCTTGAGGTCACGGACGTCGTCGGCTTGGCTGCGCTCGGCAACAACGCGGGTACCGCCGCTGTCAGCAGAGGACGACGACGGCGCGCGGCCGGTTGCCGAGTTGAAAGCGGCCTGCGCTTCGCTCAACTTCGCCCCCGCCCGCCGCGCGGCCCTGCGGATGCTGAACACCACGAAGTTTGCAAGGGCGAGCCAGCCGAAAGCCACCACCGCCACGACCCAACCCACAACATCGTTCTGGTTGGCGGCAAAAATGACGGCCACCAGGAAGGCGATGATGACCACAGTCATCCCGAGACCGCCGATGCGGAAGCCTTTGAAGAGGCCTTTGCCTGAGGAGGAAGTGGACGGGTGCGGGTCACCGAGAGATTGCATGAGTCAATTGTCGCAAACCGCGAAAGGTGCCTACGCCGCTTCCACGGATGGCGAACACAAACTCCCTCACTTGAGGAACAGTTGGCGCAGCCGTCCAGTGGTCAGCATGATCCCCAGCGCAATCATCACGAGGTAGTAGCCAACGTGAATGGCAGTCGCAGGACTGAACGAGCCCACGCTGATCTGTCGTAGCAACTCAACTCCGTGCCACAGGGGCATGGCCTGGATAAACCACTGGATGTACTGCGGGTAGACGCTGAGCGGGTAGAACGTGGCGCTGAACAGGAACATGGGCAGCAGGAAGAAATTGATCCAGTCCATCTGCTGGAACGTCTTCATGAAGCTCGTAATGCCCATGCCGAAACTCGCGAAACCAAAAGCAATCAGCACGGATGCCGGGATGACCAGGATGGCCCACCAGGTAGTGATCAGGCCCATGACCCCCATCACCGCGGTGAACCCCGTGGCATAGAGAAGGCCCCGCAACAGTGCCAGGAAGATCTCGCCCATTGCCACGTCCAGCGGGCCGAGGGATGTGTAGAGCATCCCCTGGTACAGCTTGGCGAAGTTCATCTTGAAGAAGACGTTCCACGTGGAATCGTAGATGGCGCCGTTCATGGCTGAGACCGCCAGGAGTGCCGGCGCTATGTAGGCCGCGTAGCTGATGTCCTCACCACCAGGTCCTTGCACTTCGCCCACGATTGAGCCCATGCCCACGCCCATGGCCAACAAGAAGAGCACTGGCTCGAAGAACCCGGACAACAGCACCAGCCACGTACTGGACTTGGCCGCCATGAGCCCACGCGCCACCACCGCTTTGGCATTACGGGAGTAAAGGGGACCGAATTTCCGCTCGCGTGCCACATCCGTGGCGCTGTGGCCGCCGGTCAGGATACTCATGAACCCATCCTCTTTACGAACTGGCGCCTGACCAGGAGCCAGCCGCCCGTGGCGGTTCCCAGCAGGAAAACCACATGGGCAATGGTCAACACAGGGTTCTCGTCCATGCCATAAGTGAAGACGCGTCCCAGCTCTGTTCCGTGCCACACGGGCGAAATCCAGCCGATCCAGCGGACAGCCCACGGCAACGTGTCCAGCGGGAAGAACGTCCCGGAGAACAGGAACAGGGGCATGACCACGAACCGCTGCACCAAAGCGAACTGCCCCTTGTCCTCGGTGATGCTTGCGGCGTAGGCCATCAATGGCAAGCCGAAGGACAGGGCTGCCGTGGTAGCAACCAGTGCGGCTACCCATCCCCAGGGACTTGGGGATGCCCCAAACATGGCCACCACCGCGAAGTAGATCAACGACTGAAGCAGGAACCTGAGCGTGCTGGCCATGATGTGGCCGCTCGCGATCTGCTGCGGAACCAACGGTGAAGCGTGCGGACCGTAGAAAACCCGCCGCCATTTGAAGCCGTCCGTAACCGGGTAGGAGAACTCCCCTGACGCCGTCATCACCGCCGCGGAAACCAGTAGCGCCGGTGCGACGAACTCCAAGTAGCTGACGCCGCCGAAAACGGAGTCGCTGTTCGCGTCTACCAGGCTCGCCAGCCCGACTCCCATTGCGAAGAGGTACGCCACCGGCTGGCCCACGCTGTACAGGAACACGGACCAGCCGTAATTGCGCATGACGCGAAGCACCTGTTCGGCGTAGAAAAAGGAACCCCAACGCCGCGCCCTGACCGCCGAGACGGCAGGCGAGTGTGCCCGCAACGGCTGGTCCGCCGTCGTGATTGGCCTGGCAGTACCTTCACCGAAAGGTCCCAACGGTTCCCTGGTCAATGGGGCTCCCTAGTCAATGAGGCTCCTACCAGTGAGCCGGAGGAACACGTCCTCCAGCGAAGAACGGCGCACCAAGGAAGTCATCGGGTGCAGCCCCCGTGCCGAGACCTGCTCCAGCGCCGCCTCGCCGTCATGCGTATAAATGAGTACGCGGTCAGGCAGGGTCTCGAGTCGCTCGCCAATGCCCTGGAGCTCGACGCCGATGCGCGAGTTCCGATCGGACCCGAACCTGAGTTCAAGTACTTCCCGGGAGGAATGCTCGCGGATCAGGCTGGCCGGCGATCCCTCGGCCATGATCTTGCCCTTGTCCACCACGATCAGGCGGTCGCAGAGCTGCTCTGCCTCATCCATGTAGTGGGTGGTCAGGATCAGTGTTACGCCGTTTTCCTTGAGCCTGAACAGGCGGTCCCAGAGAATGTGCCGGGCTTGCGGGTCAAGGCCCGTGGTGGGCTCGTCCAGCAGCAGGATGCGGGGTTCGTTGATGAGCGAACGGGCGATCGTCAAGCGCCGCTTCATGCCGCCGGAGAGGGCATCCACCTTGGCGTTGGCCTTGTCCGTCAGCTGCGCGAACTCCAGCAGTTCGTCGGCTTTGGGGCGCAGATAGCTCAGGGGCAGGCCGAAGTAGCGGCCGTAGACGATGAGGTTTTCGCGGACTTTGAGTTCCTGGTCGAGGTTGTCCTGCTGTGGCACCACGCCCAGATGCGCCCGGACCTCGGGGCCGTGGGATTCCGGATCCAGGCCCATGATGTTCAGCGTTCCCGACGTGCGCTGGGAGACGCCACCGATCATTTTCATGGTGGTGGACTTGCCGGCACCGTTGGGCCCGAGCAGCCCAAAGGACTCTCCCGCCGCAACGTCGAAGGAGATGTTGTCCACGGCTGTGAGCTCGCCATAGGTCTTGGTGAGGTTCCGCGCGCTGATGACGGTGGGTGGGTTCATGTCGAAGCTGGTTTGCGACGATTTCGAGTATGTTGCAGAGCCGATTGCTTCATTGTGCACCCTCAGCAGACTAGTAGCGCAACCGAATATGTGAAAGGGCTCTTGCAGATATTTTTGCAAGAGCCCTCTCGGTTGTTGGTGGCGCCATGTCAGGACGGTGGCTGCGAACGCAGGACCTCCAGGCGCTGCCGGAACTCGGTCTCGTCAATCTCGCCCCGCGCATACCGCTCGCGCAGCACACCCTCAGCGCCTTGGGTTGCCGCCCAGTGATGGTTGCGCCGCCAGGCCCGCCGGCCCACGAAAATGAACAGGAAGATCACGAGGATCCAGAACAGCGGGAACAGCAGGAAGAACGGCCAGTACGTGCCGTCTCCCCATGGACCATGCGCGACGACGGTGGCCGGCAGTTGTGCCAGCGCTCCCCCGAGCGTGGTGGTCTCCCCGACGATTGAAGTCAATGCGGTGAACATGTCAGTGATCCAAACTCTCTCCGCCGGTGCCCGGCGTGAACCGTCTTTCGGCTCTGGTTTGAGTCTGCTCGCGGGCGGTTGCTGCCGCGTCCGCCGTCGGGAGTCACTTGGTAGCAGACCCCTACTCCGTGTGGAGTGGCCGGGCGGCGGTTAGCTGCTCCAACCGGGCCGGACCAAGCCCGATTCGTAGGCGAGAACCACCAGCTGCGAGCGGTCCCTCACCATGAGCTTGGTCATGATGCGCGAAACATGGGTCTTGGCGGTCAAGGGCGTGATGAAAAGGCGCTCCGCGATCTCGGCGTTGTTCAGGCCCTCGCCCACCAGCTTCAGGACCTCGCGTTCACGATCCGTGACCTGAGCCAGTGGAACCACTTTTCCCGCGGCCCGGCTCTGCGCCGCCAACTGGGCCATGATGCGGCGGGTCACCGACGGCGAGAGGAGGGCATCGCCATCGTGGACCACCCGGACAGCGCGGATGAGTTCCTCGGGCTCGGTGTCTTTGACCAGGAATCCCGCCGCACCAGCACGGACGGCCTCGGCGATGTATTCATCGAGCTCGAACGTGGTCAGGATGATGATGCGCGTCCCGATCAGCGCCGGATCCGCGAGGATCCTACGGGTGGCGGTAAGGCCGTCGTCGTCAGGCATGCGGATGTCCATGAGGATGACGTCCGGTTTCTCGTGTGCAGCCATTCGCACGGCATCGCGGCCGGTCCCGGCTTCGGCCACCACTTCCATATCCGGCTCGGCATCCAGGAGCGCACGGAAGCCTGCCCGGATGAGGGTTTGGTCGTCGGCGAGGAGGATGCGGATCACGGGAGGTTTCCTTCAGGATTTTGGGTTATGGGCAGCACAGCTTCGACGCTCAGTCCAGGATGCAGTTCGCGCAACGTAAGCGTCCCGCCCAAGGCAGCCGCCCTCTCCCGCATCCCCATGAGTCCGTTGCCCGGAAGCGCCCCACCCATGCCCGCGCCGTCGTCGTTGACCCGTACGGTCAGCACCCCCTCACCGCTGGTGAGGCTCACGACGGCGGTTTGGGCGCCCGAGTGCCTACCCACGTTGGTCAAGGCCTCCTGGATAATCCGATAGGCGGCCTCCTGCTGGGCTGGACCGATCTGGGCTGGACCGATCTGGGCTGGACCAACCAGCGCAGGGTCCGTCCTGTCCTCAAGGCGCACCTGCAGGCCTCCCAGCTCCGCGTTCTTCACCAGTTCGGGGATCCTTGCCAGCGTTGGCCGCGCTGCCGGGCTCAGCGGGACGTCATCGCGCAGCACGCCCAGGAGTTGGCGGACCTCCATCAGGGATTCCTTGCTGGCCGCCTTGATGGCTTCCAGTGCGGGCCGGAGCTTCTCGGGATCGTCGGCGCCCACGTGGAGCGCCACCGACGCTTGGACGTTGATCATGGACAGCGAATGCGCCACGACATCGTGGATATCGCGGGCAAGGGTCAGCCGGTACTCGTCGCGCTCAGCTTGCTGGGCAGCCTCACGCCGCCGCCGGTATTCCGCGAACCGTTCACGCCGGCGTCGGAATCCCTCCCCCAGCAACACGAGGATGGCCGCCCACGCCACGCCGGCGGAGGCGCGAAGCGGCCAGTTGTTGTCCCCTGCCAAGGCTGCAGCCAGCACAACCGAAGCCGCGGCGATTCCGGCACCCATCCATGCCTGCCACCGGAGCCCGGCCGACGCCGTCAGGATGATGGACAGCGCCAAGGACAAGGCGATCGGCCCCCACGCATAGCCGAGCCACAGGTAGGTGCCCGTTGCCACCAGCGCCACGGGAAGCATGATGGCCGGCCTGCGTTTCCGGAACGCTAAAGCGGCCGGACCCGCCAGCAGCAGCAGGAAGGCGAGCGCGTCCAAAAGCCGCGGAGCATCCTGATGGCTCGCAGCAGCCAACGTCCCCACCACCTGGATCACGGCCACCGTGATGACGATGAAGCTCGTAGGTGGACCCGCAAAACGGCGTGGACCCGGTGCTCGCTGGGACCCAGGGAAACGGGGCTGCGGGAAACGGGGCTGCATACACCGAGCCTAGCTTTGGTCCGGTTGTTCGTCGTCGGGTTAACGGAGCAGGGCGCCTACTCCTGGCGGAGTAGGCGCCCTTGGCTCTGTTCTGTTCACGCAGGCGTCAGGCGATTCCTGCTGCGCGCTCGGCGCTCTCCACAACGTTGGCGAGCAGCATGGCACGGGTCATCGGACCCACGCCGCCCGGGTTCGGGGACAGCCAGGCGGCGACGTCGGCAGCTGCGGGGTCCACGTCTCCGGTGACCACAGCCTTGCCGTTACCGTCCTCCACGCGGCTGACGCCGACGTCGAGCACGATAGCGCCCGGCTTGAGGTCTTCAGCCTTGATCATGTGCGGTACGCCCGCAGCGGCAATTACGACGTCGGCCTGCTTGAGTTCCGCAGGCAGGTCAACGGTTCCTGTGTGGGCCAGGATGACGGTGGCGTTGACTTCCTTGCGAGTGAGCAGGAGGCCAATGGGGCGGCCGATGGTGACCCCGCGGCCTACTACCAGGACGCGCTTGCCCTTGAGCTCGATGCCGTGCCGGCGCATCAGTTCCACGCAGCCCTTGGGCGTGCAGGGAAGCGGAGACTTCATTTCGCCACTGACGTTGGCCACCAGGCGGCCGAGGTTCATGGGGTGCAGGCCGTCGGCGTCCTTGTTTGGATCCATGGCTTCCAGGATGACGTCCTGGTCAATGTGCTTGGGCAGCGGCAACTGAACGATGTAGCCCGTGCATTCCGGGTTCTCGTTGAGCTCGCGGACAACCTTCAGGAGGTCTTCCTGGGAGATGTCCTCGGGCAGGTCGCGGCGGATGGACTGAATGCCCACCTCTGCGCAGTCCTTGTGCTTGCCGGCGACGTACCAGGTGCTGCCGGGATCTGAACCCACCAGGATGGTACCCAGGCCGGGGACGATGCCCTTGGCTGCGAGGACGGAAACGCGTTCGGTCAGTTCTGCCTTGATGGCTGCGGCGGTGGCCTTGCCGTCAAGGATCTGTGCGGTGGACTGTGTCATTCCATCTGCTCTTTCTGGTGGGTGACCTATTTCGAAAGCCTCTTGGCAGGCTCATGCCAACGGGATCCGCCGCCGATGGGTGTGGCGGCGGATCCCGTTGGCTCCGGTTCAGTGCCCGGCAGTGCTTTATGCGTGGGTTACCACTGCTCGTGCTGCGGGTACAGCGGGAAGTCGGCGGCGAGCTTGTCCACGCGGGCCTGGAGGGCCTCGACCTCGGTAGCGGAGCCAGCCTTCAGGGCAGTAGCGATGATCTCGGCAACCTCGGTGAATTCTGCAGCACCGAATCCGCGGGTAGCCAGTGCAGGCGTACCGATGCGGAGGCCGGAGGTGACCATCGGCGGACGGGGATCGAACGGAACGGCGTTGCGGTTCACGGTGATGCCCACGGAGTGCAGGAGGTCTTCAGCCTGCTGGCCGTCCAGCTGCGAGTTACGCAGGTCAACAAGGACCAAGTGGACGTCCGTGCCGCCGGTGAGGACCGAGACGCCGGCGTCGGCGACGTCGGACTGGTTCAGGCGGTCAGCGATGATCTTGGCACCCTCGAGGACACGCTCCTGGCGCTCCTTGAATTCTTCGCTGCCTGCGATCTTGAAGGCAACGGCCTTGGCGGCGATGACGTGCATGAGCGGGCCACCCTGCTGGCCCGGGAAGACGTTGGAGTTGAGCTTCTTGGCCCACTCTTCCTTGGCCAGGATCACACCGGAACGCGGACCTGCAAGGGTCTTGTGCACGGTGGAGGTGACGACGTCGGAGTGCGGGACCGGGCTCGGGTGCAGGCCTGCTGCAACCAGTCCGGCGAAGTGTGCCATGTCCGTCCACAGGAGCGCGCCAACCTCGTCGGCGATGGAGCGGAAGGCAGCGAAGTCGAGGTGGCGCGGGTAAGCGGACCAGCCAGCGATGATGACCTGCGGCTTCTCGGCGATGGCCTGCTCGCGGAGCTTGTCCATGTCGATGCGGAAGTTGTCTTCTTCAACCTGGTACGCAGCTACGTTGTAGAGCTTGCCGGAGAAGTTCAGTTTCATGCCGTGGGTCAGGTGGCCGCCGTGTGCCAGGGAGAGGCCCAGGATCTTGTCGCCAGGGGTGATCATGGCGGACAGTGCAGCAGCGTTGGCCTGCGCACCGGAGTGCGGCTGGACGTTGGCGTACTCGGCGCCGAAAAGGGCCTTGACGCGGTCGATGGCGAGCTGCTCGGCGATGTCTACGTACTCACAACCGCCGTAGTAACGCTTGCCCGGGTAACCCTCGGCGTACTTGTTGGTCAGGACGGAGCCCTGTGCTTCCATGACGGCGCGCGGGGCGAAGTTTTCGGAGGCGATCATTTCCAGGGTGCCGCGCTGGCGGCCGAGTTCCTGGTCGAGGACTGCTGCGATCTCGGGATCGAGCTCAGCGAGCGACTGGTTGCTGACAGACGCGGAAGTGGTGGTAGGCACGGAGATCTCCTGGCTAGGCAACGGGTGGTGCTACAGGTCAGGCTACCGGCAGCAGCATTCCCGCGTCCCCTTGATTACGGAGGCATCGGTCACGTGCAAGCAGCGGTAAGACATGACCCTCGGCCCAGGCGTACGATCCGTGGTCTTCGTGATTGCCGCTCCCTGGTGGTAGCCCACCCAACGCCAGTTGCGACCCGTTAACAGTACAACAACACAGCACGGGTAGGCTTATCCGCGTGACTGACTCCGCCTCGCCTGCTGCTTTTGTTGTAACACTCTCCTGCCCCGACCGCCCCGGCATCGTCCACGCGGTAGCCGGAGCCTTGCTTGAGGCGGGCTGCAACATCGCCGATTCCCAGCAGTACGGAAGCCCCAGCACCGGCAACTTCTTCATGCGCGTGGAGGCTACGACGTCGTCTTCCCAGGACGAGCTGGCCGCCGCACTGCGGCCGGTCGCAGAGTCCTTTGGCATGACGTGGCAGATCAACCCGGTGGGCCGGAAGGTCCGTACCATCATCCTGTGTTCCAAGGATGCGCACTGCCTCAACGACCTCCTGTTCCAGCAGCGCACGGGAACCCTGCCAATCGAGGTCCCGGCGATCGTTTCGAACCACCGCGACCTTGAGGAGCTGGCGCAGTTCTACGGGATCCCGTTCCACCACATTCCCGTGACGCCGGAGACCAAGCCCCAGGCCGAGGCCGCACTCTTGAAACTGATTGCAGAGCACGACATCGAACTGACCGTCCTGGCGCGTTACATGCAGGTCCTTTCCAATGAGCTCTGCACGGAATTGAACGGCAAGGCCATTAACATCCACCACTCGTTCCTGCCTTCCTTCAAGGGTGCCAAGCCGTACCACCAGGCCCACGCGCGCGGTGTGAAGATCATCGGCGCTACGGCCCACTATGTGACGGCCGACCTCGATGAGGGCCCGATCATCGAGCAGGAAGTCATCCGCGTGGACCACGCCCGCACTGCTGCGCAGTTCGTTCAGATGGGCCGCGACGTTGAGGGCCGCACGCTTGCCCAGGCAGTCCAGTGGCACGCAGAACACCGCGTGCTTTTGGATGGCACCCGGACCGTGGTGTTCAACTAAGGCCACCCCTAAGCTGGGGGTATGCAGGGCATCCCCGAAGCCGACCATGAGGCTGACCTCGCAGTTTTCTACGACCGCCAAGCTCCCATCCCCAGCACCCGCGCACTGACGCCGCACCGCATCGAGTGCCGGGAATGGTTCATCCGGCTGCTCAAGGATGAGCACCGGCACTCGGTGTTCGAGCTCGGCTGTGGCACCGGGGTGGAAGGCCTGGAGTTCGTCCGTTCCGGCCTCCACTACACCGGCGTGGACCTCTCGTCAGAGAGCGTTCACGTGGCGCGCTCGGCAGGGCTCGAAGCTACCGTCGCCAGTGGTCGCCAGTTGCCGTTCCCCGATTCGGTGTTCTCGGCCGTTTGGACCATGAGCACGCTGCTGCATGTCCCCAACAGCAGAATCCACGACGTCGTCAGCGAACTCGTGCGGGTCAGCGCGGCTGGTGCGCCAATCGCCGTCGGGCTTTGGTCTGGTGAAGACGTGGAGGTTTACAACCCCGAGGACCTGGATGAACCTCGCCGTTTCTTCAGCCGCCGCAGTGACGAGACCGTGCGGCGGATCTTCGGCGAGCACGGCTCGATTGAGCATTTCCGGACCTGGCCCGAGGGCACCGCCCTGGAGTCCGGTCCGGGAGCGGGCAACTGGACGCAGCACTACCAATTCCTGGTCCTGCGAACCCCCTCACCCAACTAAGTCGCATTTGTGCGCGTTTTGAGCACTCATAACGCGCTCAACTGCTACGTAGTTGGGGAACTATGCTGGGGCTCATGGCTCCCTCTTACACATTTGCCGGGGACACCCCGGCCATCCATGAATCTGCCTTCGTGGCACCAACCGCATCGATCATCGGCAAGGCCACCTTGGCCGAGGACTCCAGCGCCTTCTATGGTGTGTCCGTGCGCGCAGATACGGCCGCCATCAGTGTCGGCGCCGGATCGAACCTGCAGGACAACGTGGTCCTGCATGCCGACCCCGGCTTCCCCTGCACCGTAGGCGAGCGCGTAAGCGTAGGCCACAGCGCCGTGGTCCACGGCTGCACTGTGGAGGACGACTGCCTCATCGGCATGAGCGCCACCATCCTCAACGGCGCAGTGATCGGCACGGGCTCGCTCATTGCAGCCGGCGCCGTTGTCCTGGAAGGCACGGTTATTCCCCCGCGCTCACTCGTGGCCGGAGTCCCCGCCAAGGTTCGCCGCGAACTGACCGACGAAGAGTTCGACGGCGTCAAGCACAACGCCGCCCACTACAAGGAGCTCGCCGCGGCGCACCGGGAAATGCACGCGTCCTAACGACAATGCGGGGCCTGCGATTGGTTTGGGACGCAGGGCAGGCCCCGCAACGCATCTAGTCCAGGCTGATCGGGCCGAACTCGTCCAGCAGGTCGCCCGGACCCGGGTTGCTTGCAACAGAGGATCCACCCAAGTGGTTCACCACACCCCACACGGCGTTCAGGCCCGTGGTCACGGCGCCCTCGGCCCAGCCAGCGGTGAAGGAAACGTCGTCGCCGGCGAGGAAGATGCCACGCTGGCTCTCCGGCAGCTCATCTTGCTTGAAATGTGTGAAGAGCCGCTGCTGGTACCGGTAATGCCCCGGCAGGTTGGCTTTGAAGGCACCCATGAAGTTGGGGTCTGCTTCCCAGGACACGGTGATCGGCTGCCCCACGATGTGGCTGGCGATGTCCACGCCCGGGTAGATCTGCTCCAACGAATGCAACATGAGCTTGACGCGTTCCTCAGCAGTGAGGGCAAGCCATTTCAGCGCGTCATCGTTCCATGTATAGGACAGGAGGATGACGGCGGGCTTGTCAGGGCCGTCGTCGAGCAAGTATGTGGCCCGGTTGAGGCGGTCGGTGAGAGTCATGGACAGGACTTCCCGCCCGGTCTCGGGATCGATGTCCTTCCAGAACGGCCGATCCACCATCACGAACGTCTTGGACGACTGCATGTAGTGCGAGCGCTCGATCGCCGTCCACAGCTCGGCCGGGAACAGCGCCTCCTCGGTGTGGATCCGCGTGGACAGCAGCCACGACTGGCACGTGGTCACCACCGCTTCGTAGGTGGCCTCGCGTCCCCAGTTTTCGCGGACTACCAGGTCCCCGTTATCCGCCCGGCGAATATTGTCCACGGCTCCGCGCGGCGAGCCAGAGTGCAGCGACGCCAGCGAGGTGCCTTGCGGCCAGTACTTAAGGTCCGACGGCGCGTGGTTCCACAATGCCTCGGGGAGCCTTTGCGCTCCTCCCGCTATGAGCCGGTGCTGGTCGTCTGCGTCGGTGTAGACAACCCGGAGGATCTCCAGGATGGAGTTGGGGAAATCGGTGTCCCAGCCACCGGTGCCGAAGCCCACCTGGCCGAAGGCTTCGCGGTGGGCGAAGCCGGCCTCCTTGAAGGACTTGCTGGCTGCGATGAATCCGTAGAACGTCTGCTCGTCCAGTTCGGGCAGGAGGGCGTTCCAGAGTTCCTTGATCCGTTTGGTATCACGGGCCTTGATGGCTTCCTGCATTTGCGCGAAAGCAGCGCCATCGTTGATGGCAGCCTTCCAGGCGTCGGCCACTTCGCGGAAGAATTCCGGTAGCTCGTCCGCCGTGGTGGCGTAGTGCTTCTTGCCGGCGAGTTCGATCACCGTGCTGGACGTCGCCGGGGCCATCGGGTTGGGGAAGTCATGCGTTTCCAGCCCAAGCAGGTCCACGTAGTGGTAGAAGGCCTTGCCGGAAACCGGGAAGCGCATGCCACCAAGGTCTGCCACTACACCGGGAGCGGATGGGAAGCTGGCGGTCCTCAGCCGGCCACCGATCTGGTCGGCCTCGTAGATGACAGGCTTGAGGCCGAGCTTCATCAGCTCATAGGCCGTGACGAGCCCGGAAAGGCCTGCACCGATGACGGCGACTTCCGTGCCGTAGCGGTCTTCCGGGAGGACGCCGAGCCCGTCCGGGTGCGCGAGGTAATGGTCGTAGCTGAACGGGAAGTCCGGGTTCAGCATGGTGATGGGGGCTTCAGCGGCCTCGCCGGCAGGGGCTTCAACGAGGGGTAGTTCGGTGGCGATGGTCATCAGTTTGCGGCCTTCACGGGTTCCGGGCTCACGGCCCTGGTGGTGGTCAGTTCACGGTAGTCCTGATCGCTGAGCGCGGCTACCTTGGAATTCCGGCGTCCATAGCCGAAGTAGATGGCGATGCCCACGAGCATCCAGACCCCGAAGGTGATCCAGGTATCGGCGCCGAGGTTGAGCATCAGGAAAGCACACATGAGCGTGCCCAGGATCGGAGTGATCGGGTACAGGGGGACCTTGAAGCTGCGGTCAAGGTCAGGGCGGTTCCGCCGCAGATAGATCACGGCGACGTTGACCAGCGCGAAGGCAAAGAGCGTGCCGATGCTGGTGGCGTCTGCCAACGCACCCAGCGGGACCAAGCCGGCGGTGAGTGCGACGGCGGTACCTACTATCAGGGTTCCGGCAACTGGCGTGCCGGTGCGGCGGGAGACGCGGCCAAAGACCTTGGGCACCATGCCGTCGCGGGACATCGATAGCAGGATGCGGGTCTGGCCGTAAAGCACCGTCAGCACGATGCTGGCGATGGCAAGCACTGCACCGGCAGAGAAGACCAGCGCGATCCAGGGCTGGCCGGTGATCTCGTGCAGAATCTGGACCAGGGCAGCTTCCGTGCCATCGAACCAGCCCCAGGGACGGGCACCGATGGCGGCAACGGAAACCAGGACATAGATGCTGGTGACAATCACCATGGAGAGCATGATGGCGCGGGGCAGGTCCCGCTTGGGGTTCCTGGCTTCCTCGCCAGCGGTGGAGGCGGCATCGAACCCGATGTAGGAGAAGAACACGCTTGACGCTGCAGCAGAGACACCGGCTGCGCCCATGGGCATGAGGGGCTCGAAGTTGCCGGCGTTGAAGGCTGTGAAAGCCACTGCGCAGAAGAAGATCAGGATGCCCACCTTGATGATGACGATCGCGGTGTTGATCCATGCACTTTCACGGGCGCCCCGTACCAGCAGGATCATGGCAAGAACCACGATCACCATGGCGGGAATATTCACCACCCCACCATCGCCCGGGGGCTGGCTCATGGCCTCGGGCAGGACCTGTCCAAACGCAGCCAAGGTCTCGTTGACGTACTGGCCCGCGCCTACAGCTACAGCTGCCACGGAGACCGCGTATTCCAGCACCAGGCACCAGCCGCAGATCCAGGCCATGCCCTCGCCCATGGTGGCGTAAGAGTAGGAGTAGCTGGAACCTGCCACCGGGACCAGCCCGGCCATTTCCGCGTAGGACACGGCCGAGAAAAGCGCAGCCAAACCAGCGATCACGAAGGAGATCCAGATGGCCGGACCTGCCAGCGGCACGGACTCCCCAAGGATCACCAGGATGCCGGTGCCCAGTGTTGCTCCGACGCTGATCATGGTCAACTGCAGGACGCCGAAGCTGCGTACCAGCGGGGTGCCGCCTTCGCCGGTTCCGGCCTCGCTGGCCATCTGCCCGATCGGCTTGCGGCGCAGGAGTTGGGCACCGAGGCTTGGCCTGGCCATGCTCGTCGCCGTTGAGTTTTGAGTGTTCACAGGCACAGTCACCCTTGACGTCCCTTCAAAGTAGTTTCGATTTCCCCTCCACAAGACTGGCATGTGAGCCACCTCTCACAATGGTGCAAAATGACCTATAGTGTTCAACCATGAGACGTATTGCACAGTACCAAGAGGGCGGTTCGCTGGCCCTCTCCGGCCAGGTCAAAGTGGACCTGTCCGCCATTTCAGACAACATCAAGGCCCTGAAGAACCGGACCAAGGCACCCTTCTTCATGGCCGTGGTGAAGGGCAACGCCTACGGTCATGGCCTCGTGGAAGTCGCCCGCACGGCCGTCGCTTCAGGAGCCGACTGGCTCGGAACCGCGCAGCTCACGGAAGCCACCGCACTCCGCAAAGCCGGCATCACTGAGCCGATCCTTTCGTGGCTGTATCTGGCATCCCAGACGAGCGACACCATCCTGGAAGCCCTGGAAAACGACATCGATGTGTCCCTCGGCAGCGTCCACCAGCTGCAGGTGCTGGCAGGTATCGCCGAACGCCTGGGCCGTCCCGCCGTCGTGCATCTTGAGCTTGACAGCGGACTCAGCCGCGGCGGGGCGCGACAGGAGGATTGGGCTGAGCTCGTAGCGCATGCCCGCCAAGCAGAAGTGGACGGCACCGTCCTGGTACGCGGCATCTGGACCCATTTGGCGTGGGCAGACGTACCCGCGCATCCTGGCAACGCCAGCGCCGTCGCCGAGTTCGAGGACGCCGTCCGCGAGGCGCGCGAGGCCGGACTGAACCCTCAACTCCGGCACGTTTCCAGCTCGGCCAACATCCTGGACCGGCCGGAATTCCACTTCGACATGGTCCGGGCGGGACTGGCAATCTACGGCCTCGCGCCAGCAGACCACCTCAATCCGACCGACTTCGGATTGAGGCCCGCCCTCAGCGTCACGGCGCCGCTGGTAATGGTCAAGAAAGTCCCCGCGGGTACGGGCGTCAGCTACGAGCACCAAGCCATCACCTATGAACCCCGATACCTGGGGCTCATTCCCCTCGGCTATGCGGACGGCATCCCGAAAGGCATCAGTGGCCGCTCGGTAGTGAACATCGGAGGGCGAAGCGTCCCGGTCATCGGCAAGGTCTGCATGGACCAATTCATGGTGGACCTGGGACCGGACGCCACCGGGATCGATGTCGGCGATACTGCCGTGTTGTTCGGCGACCCCGCCACCGGTGCGGCGAGCGCCGACGATTGGGGCGCCGCGATCGGCAGCCATGGGGATGAGATCATCAACAGGATCGCGCCGCGGCTGTCACGCGTCTATGCCGCTGGGGACGCCGCCTACGAGTGCCCTGACTACCAGGAGCCGGCAACTGCCGGGCAGGACAATGTTGCCTGAGCCCGCCACCGCCCGCCTGAGTTTTGTCACGCTGGAGCAGTTCCTGGAGCAGCTGCCGCCCGAGCTGAAAATGCTTCACGACGGCGGCAGCGGCGCCTCGCTGCTCCGGTGGGTGGAACCCAGCGAGTTGGAAGACCCCACGCCGTATCTTCCCGAGGGCGAGTTCCTGCTCACCGCCGGGCTGCCTTTCCTTGGGGAAGGCGGCTCGGCGGCCAACGTGGACGCCTACGTGCGTCGGTTGGTGGATGCGAAGGTGGCGGCGCTCGGATTTGGCATCAGGCCCTATTTCGACGCCGTCCCCGACGTACTCCTCGACGCTTGCCGGAGGCACAACCTCACCCTTTTCGAGGTACCTGAGTCCCTTCCCTTCGCCGCGGTTGGCCTGGAATTCTCCCAGCTCCTGGAATCGGACAACGCCCGGGTGTTCCGACAGCTGGCCGAAACCAACCGCCAACTCATGCGGGCAGTCCTCTCCCCCAGGCCGGAACACGAATTGCTGGCAGCCCTGGTCCAGCGGGTGCCCGTGTGGGCGCTGCTGGTAGGGGCGGACGGACGGGTGCGGGCGCGCGGGCACAATGCCGGCGGCAGCACCGGCGTCGAGCATTCCCTGCTGGCGCCGCTGCTGGAGCGGCTGCTGACAGGCAGCGGACCGCGCGTGGAGATGGATGGTTTCGAGCAGCCTGGTTCCGCCCTGGTGTTCGGTCATCCTCTGCGCAGCACCAAGGATGCCAACCTCGGGGCGCTGATTCTTGGCTCGGACGCCCCGCTGACGCCAGCCCAGAACAACGTGGTGCAGTCGGCGGTGGGTTTGCTGGAGCTACTGGTGCGGCAACGGACCAGCGGATCCCTGGCTCCGAGCCAGCTGGCCACGGCGCTGCTCCTGCATCCGGACACGCTGACCACAGGCCCCACCAAGCACATCAACGGGCTCAAGGACCTGCTGGCGCAAAGCCTCTCCTCCACCCGCTCCGGCCAAATGCGGGTTGTGCAGGGCATCAAGGCGGACTCCCCGGACTGGCCTGCCGGCGACGGCCCGGTCCGCGAGCTGTTGCAGTGGCGGAGGTTGTTCGATACCAAGCTTGTGGAAATAACCGACTACGGCTTCGCGGCCATCACCCGTTTGAAGGTGGACGACGCGCTGCTTGCCGACGTCGAAAAGCTTGGATGGAGGCTGGCGATCGGCGAGCCCACCGAACTCACCGGGCTTGCCGCGGCGTATCAGCGGGTAAGTTCGCTGCGCGGGCGGGTGTTGTCGAGCGGAAAGAGTGTCCGCGTGGACGAAGTGCAGTGGTCTGTGACTGGTCTTCTGGGACGCGAGGCAGGGACCATGCTGGCTGAGCGCCTCCTTGCCCCGGTGTTGTCCTTGGAATCTGACCGCCGCGACTCCCTCCTGTCGGTGCTGCGCGGGTGGCTCAGCGAAAACGGCAGCTGGGACGGTTCCGCCAAGCTGCTGGGCCTGCACCGCAACAGCGTCCGCCGGCAAATAGGCGTCCTCGGTGAGCTGCTCGACAAGGACCTCAACCAGGCACAGGTCCGTGCAGAACTATGGATCGCGCTGCAGTACGCGGATGAGTTGGTTGCCGGATTGTCCGGGCCCGACGGAAGGGGTGCTTAGGCGCCGGCCTCCCACTCCCGGTAAAGCTCCGGGCGCCGCTCGCGCAGATAAGGGACTTCGTCGCGTGCCGCTTTCACTGTTTCCGTGCCCACTTCCGCGAACAGGAGCGCCGCCGACTCCCCTGCCGCTGCGAGCAACGAGCCATCGGGGCCTGCGACAACGCTGCCGCCCAGGAAGTTGTAGATGTCCTCGTGCCCGCTGTGGTTGGCGTAGGCCACATTGAGCTGGCTCTCCACGGCGCGGGCACGGATGAGCACCTGTGGCACGTTGTCGAAGCCCATGGACAGAGCAGTTGGGACCAGCAGGAGTTCGGCCCCGCGCGTAGCTGCGGCCCGGACTGCCTCCGGGAACTCAACGTCGTAGCAAATCAGCAGCGATGTGCGGATCCCGTTGAAATCCACGACGGCGGGAGGTTCTTGAGCGCCGACGAACGCCTTGCGCTCCTCCGCGCCAAAGAGGTGGACCTTGGCATAGTTGAGGAGTTCCTTGCCGTTGGCGTCCACGAGGGTAGCAGTGATGTGCCAGCCGCCGTGCTCGGCAGCCTGCGCCGGAAGGCTGTAAACGAGTCCAATATTGTGCCGGCGGGCAATGCCAGCGAGGCGTCCGCGGATGCCGGGAAGTGTTGCCGGGTCCAATTCGGCGTGAAGCCGCAGCGGTGCGTATCCCACCGGGAAGAGCTCCGGCGTTAGGAGCAGCCCGGCCCCCGCCTGTGCGGCGCGCCGGGCGGCGTCGTCGATTGTGCGCAGGTTGGCCTCAACGTCCAGGACGGAAGCGTTGGCCTGCAGGACGGATAGCAGCATCTTTACCACCTTGGTTTCAGCCGATCCTGGCTTTGATGGCGCAGGATTATTTCTTGATTCCAGCGTAGGCACGGGGTGCGGCACGTGCATCGGGGCATTTGGACCCGCGAATGCAACAAGCAGGACGCATTGCACGGAACGCGGGATCCCACCTTCCCTTGCGAGGCCCGCTCTGCGTCCCATTCCCGGCATTTGCCACGCAAACCAGGCCCCGCAACCACTAGGAGCGGCCCCCCATTGCGTTGGAGAATGTCGGGAATGCTTGACACCTTGTGTTCACTTCTTGACTACAAGGTTGCTTTTGGGGCAATCTTCTTGTCATGCCCGCTATGCAGCGCTCAACGAAGAGCCAACCACGAAAACCCGGCTCGCAGTCCGCGCTCCGGCACCTGAACCAGCAACGGATTATCGAGTGCTTGTTGAGCGGGCCGTCAACGCAAGCCGAGCTGTCCAGGCAGACTGGACTCTCCACCGCCACGGTGTCCAACATCGTTAAAATCATGCAGGACGCAGGCCTCGTGTCCACGGAGCCGACCACCAGCTCCGGCCGCCGCGCAACCAACGTGAGGTTGAACAGCAACGGTGCGGTCGCCGTCGGAATCGACTTCGGACGACGCCATCTGAGGGTGGTCCTGGCGTCGCTGGGATACCACGTTATTGCCGAGGATTTCATTGAGCTTCCGCTGGGCCACCATGCAGAAGAAGGCATCGCCGCAGCCGTCCGGCTACTTGGGCGATTGCTCGCCGAAAACGGCATCGATCCCAGCGCGGTTGTGGGAGCAGGAGCGGGCATCCCAGGCCCCATTGACCGCAGGACAGGCACCGTTGCGCAAGGTGCCATCCTGCCCGAATGGGTGGGAATCGACATTCTCCATAGGCTTGAGGAAGCCCTGAATTGTCCCGTCTTTGTTGATAACGACGCCAATCTCGGGGCCTTGTCAGAGGTGACCTGGGGACCCCATAGCGGCGTGTCCAACCTGATGTTCCTCAAGATCGGATCAGGCATTGGTTCCGGCCTGATCCTGAACGGAGTGCCCTACTACGGGAACGTGGGGATCACAGGCGAAATCGGCCACGCGACCATTCACGAGCACGGGTTGGTGTGCCGCTGTGGCAACCGTGGCTGCCTCGAAACCATCGCCTCCACCACCACCATGATTGAGCTGTTGGGTCGCGGTAAAGAGACATCGCTGACACCACAGGACATTGTCCGGAATTGCCTCGCAGGCGACTCCGCAACCCAGCGCGTAGTGGATGATGCCGGCCTTGCCGTTGGGCGCGCGCTGGGCAACGTCGCCAACTTGATCAACCCTGAGGTAATCGTGGTGGGCGGTCCGCTGGCGGGCCTCGGAGACCTCCTCTTGGACCCCATTCGAAGGGGGCTTGTGCGGCACGCCGTACCCGTTGTGGGCGAAACAACGCACCTCGCAATGTCGTCTTTGGGAGCGCGAGCAGAAGCACTTGGAGCAGCCGCTTTGGTGTTCCAACACGCAGGAATCACGGGTAGGTAACGAAATCGTTAGCTGGTTCTTGCGTTCAAGTCTTGACGACAAGATAGGTGATCCAGTTTACTTTTTCATCAGACAGCTCCGCCGTTTGGGGAGCGACAACGAAGTCATGCATTGGAGGCGTAAGGGCTGATGACAACCCTCGACACGCAAGGCGAGCCGATCCTCTTGGAGATGCGCTCGATCACGAAGGAATTCCCCGGCGTGAAGGCCTTGTCGAATGTGAGCCTGCGCGTAAAGGCCGGCGAGATCCACGCAATCTGTGGCGAAAACGGTGCTGGAAAATCCACCCTGATGAAGGTCCTTTCCGGTGTGTATCCGTACGGCAGCTACACCGGCGACATCGTGTACATGGCCGAAACGCAGCAATTCAAGGACATCCGCGCAAGCGAAGCTGCGGGCATCGTCATCATCCACCAGGAGCTGGCGTTGATCCCGGAGCTTTCCATCACAGAGAACATCTTCCTTGGCAACGAGCCCTCCAAATGGGGGATCATCGACTGGACCGAGGCCCGCAAGCGTTCCATTGAACTGCTGGCCAGAGTTGGCCTCCGCGAGGACCCGGACACCCCCATCAAGGAACTCGGCGTCGGCAAGCAGCAACTGGTGGAAATCGCCAAGGCGCTGAACAAGTCCGTCCGCCTGCTGATCCTGGACGAGCCCACAGCAGCCCTGAACGAATCGGACTCCCAGCACCTGCTGGACCTGATCCTGGGCCTGAAGGGCAAGGGCATCACCTCGATTATCATTTCCCACAAGCTCAACGAGATCGAACAGATTGCCGACGAGATCACCATCATCCGCGATGGCAAGTCGATCGAAACGCTGAACGTCAAGAGGGATGGCGTTGACGAAGACCGCATCATCAAGGGCATGGTGGGCCGGACGCTCGAGTCCCGTTTCCCGGACCATGAGCCGAAGATCGGCGAGGTCTTCTTCGAGGTCAAGGATTGGACCGTCGGTCACCCACAGATCCAGGACCGCCTGATCTGCAAGGGCTCCAACTTCTACGTACGCCGCGGTGAAATCGTGGGCTTCGCAGGACTCATGGGGGCCGGGCGCACCGAACTTGCCCGATCGCTCTTCGGACATTCCTACGGCCGCTACATCAAGGGACAGGTCTACAAGGACGGCAAGCCGGTCAACCTTCGCAGCGTTCGTGCGGCAATCGACGCCGGCTTGGGCTACGTGACGGAAGACCGGAAGTCCCTCGGTTTGAACTTGCTGGATGACATCAAGACCACCACGGTTGCGGCAAACCTCCGCGCGATCAGCAAGTACACAGTGGTGGACGAGCGCAAGGAATTCTCCGTGGCAGAGGAGTACCGAAAATCCCTGCGCACCAAAACCCCGTCGGTGGAGGAAGGCGTAGCCAAGCTCTCCGGCGGAAACCAGCAGAAGGTCGTGCTGGCCAAATGGATGTTCACCGATCCGGACCTCCTGATCCTGGACGAGCCCACCCGGGGAATCGACGTAGGCGCCAAGTACGAGATCTACGGCATCATCCAGAGGCTGGCAAACCAAGGCAAGGGAGTGATTGTCATTTCCTCGGAGCTTCCCGAACTCCTGGGCCTGTCCGACCGCATTTACACGATTTTTGAAGGCGCCATCACCGGCGTCCTGGACAAGAACGAAGCCAGCCAGGAAAGCCTGATGAAACTCATGACCTCCGCCCGCAAGACGGCCTGACCGTTGGCCCAGACTCACCCCTTCCTGACACAAGGACCAAAACAATGAACGCGCTCAAGAAGTTATTTGGTGGCAATACCCGCCAGTTCGGCATGATCTTCGCCCTGGTGGCACTTATCGTCTTCTTCCAGATCTTCACCGAGGGCCGGACGCTGACCCCGGGCAACGTGATCAACCTGTTCAACGGCAACTCCTACATCCTGATCCTGGCCATCGGCATGGTCCTGGTCATCATTGCCGGCCACATCGACCTCTCCGTGGGCTCCGTGGCCGCATTTGTGGGTGTTTCGGTGGCCCTCGCCATCCGGGACTGGGGTCTTCCCTGGTATATGGGAGTGCTCTTCGGGCTGGTCCTCGGCGCCGTGATCGGGGCCTGGCAAGGATTCTGGACAGCGTACGTGGGCATCCCTGCCTTCATCGTGACGCTGGCAGGCATGCTCCTGTTCCGTGGTTTCAACCAGTTCGTGGGCAAATCCAACACCATCCCCGTCCCCAGCGACTTCCAGTACCTGGGCTCGGGCTACCTGCCTGAAATCGGACCGAACACCGGCTTCAACAACCTCACCTTGTTGCTGGGAATCCTGGCTGCGGCATTCGTTGTCATCATGTCCTTGCGGGCCCGGGCTACCAACAAAGCCCTCGGCGCCGACGTTCCCGAGCTCTGGGTTGAGGTCACCAAGCTGGTCCTCATCTGCGGTGCAATCCTCTACGCCACATACCTCTTCGCCACCGGCCGCCCGGGAACTTCCTTCCCTATCCCCGGTTTGATTCTGGCCGTGCTGGTCCTGATCTACGGTTTCATCGCTGACAAGACCATCCTGGGCCGCCATGTCTACGCCGTGGGTGGTAACCGGCACGCAGCAGAACTGTCCGGCGTGCAGTCCAAGAAGGTCAACTTCATGGTCATGCTCAACATGTCCGTCCTGGCAGGCCTCGCCGGCATGATCTTCGTTGGCCGCTCCACCGCATCCGGGCCCTTTGACGGCGTCGGTTGGGAACTCGACGCGATCGCTGCCGTGTTCATCGGTGGCGCCGCAGTTACCGGCGGCGTTGGTACAGTGATCGGCTCGATCGTGGGTGGCTTGGTGATGGCTGTGTTGAACAACGGCCTCCAGCTGCTCGGCGTTGGTGCCGACCTCACCCAGATCATCAAGGGCCTGGTGCTCCTGGCAGCCGTGGCCTTCGACGTCTACAACAAGATCCAAGGCAAGCGGTCCATCACCGGCCTGTTGATGAGGAATTTCCAGCGCAACAACGACATCAAGCCTGATGAAACCACATCCACCAAAGAGGTCATCTCCAAGGAAGCCTGACCGGTTTCCATCTGATTCGCTCCACCCCACCACACAGAAAGTGAACCAAGATATGCGAATGTTTGGTAAAGCAGGAAAGGCAGCAGCAGTCGCTGCCATCGCGGCACTGGCGCTGACGGCCTGCGGCCGCTCTGACAGCGGCTCAAGCAGCAGCACAGCTGGCGGGGAAGCGTTCCCCAAGGACTCGCTGATCGGCGTCGCACTTCCGCAGAAGACCAGTGAAAACTGGGTCCTCGCGGAGAAGCTGTTCAACGACGGCCTCAAGGGCGCCGGCTTCAAGGCGGACGTCCAGTTCGCCAACGGCGGCGTCTCCGACCAACAGAACCAGATCAGCGCCATGGTCACCAAGGGTGTCAAGGTCATCATCGTTGGAGCCATCGACGGCGCCCAGCTGGGTACCCAGCTCAAGCAGGCCAAGGACTCCGGCGCGACGGTCATCGCTTACGACCGTCTGCTCCTCAACACCGAGAACGTGGACTACTACGTGGCGTACGACAACTTCAAGGTCGGTGTGCTGCAGGGCCAGGCCCTGCTGGACGGATTGAAGGCCAAGAAGCCTTCCGGTCCTTACAACATCGAACTCTTCGCGGGTTCCCCGGATGATGCCAACGCCAAGGTCTTCTTCGATGGCGCCATGAGCGTCCTGAAGCCGAAGATCGACGACGGAACGCTCAAGGTCCTCTCCGGCCAGACTGCCTTCGAGCAGGCTGTCACCCAGGGTTGGAAGGGCGAAAACGCGCAGAAACGTGCCGACACCCTCTTGGCGGGCAGCTACACCTCGGCCTCGCTGGACGGCGTACTTTCCCCGAATGACCTCTTGGCACGCTACATCCTGAACTCCGTCAAGGCCGCCGGAAAGCCGATACCGGTCATCACAGGCCAGGACTCCGAGGTTGAGTCCGTCAAGTCGATCATGGCTGGCGAGCAGTACTCCACCATCAACAAGGACACCCGCAAGCTGGTTGAGCACGCCATCACCATGGTGAAGGACCTGCAGGCCGGCAAGCAGCTGGAAATCAATGACAAGGATTCCTACAAGAACGGTGTCAAGACTGTTCCGGCCTACCTGCTCCCGCCGCAGATCGTGACGGCAGCAAACGTCAAGACGGCTTACGTCGATGATCCGGTACTCGGCCCGATCACCAAGTAACACCGTTTAGCAGCAACTAACAGCTAGCCCCGGTCCGCCAGCATTCAGCAGGCGGGCCGGGGCTTCGCTGTGCCACCGGGGCTTCGCTGTGTCACCTGACTGGAGGCTACTTTCCCGGGATGACCTTGATGACGCCTGGCCCCGAGAAGTTCAGTACCGCGTTGCGAACTGCCGCCGGTGATGTGAGCGTGCGGTACGTGTACGTATCCGAAGGTTCCCATCCGACGTCGGACGTAAAGTCCCGCTGGGCCCATTCAGGTACCGCAGTGCCGGAGTCAACCGCGGCAGCTACCGCCGGGGCCTTGCGGTCCTCGAAGGAAGCTTGGGCCACGGCCTCAAGATCGACCGGCTCGCCGTTGAACCACGAACCGGTGTCGCTGAACATGTTGCCGTTATAGCTCGTGACTGTAATGGACTGATCCGCGCCGGCACCCGTGTAGTCGAAGGCGTTGTATTCGGAGAAGATCCTGGACTCATACCCCGCACCCAGGAAGTAGCTGGTGCCGCCCTGGGCTGCGCTGATCATGGGGTAGTCCGGATCCTCGGTGCTGGCCACGAAGTAGTTGTTCAGGACATGGACCTGTCCGAACCGGACCCGGGGACCGCGCTGTTGCGTGTTTTCGAACAGGTTGGAGATGAAGCTGACCCGTAGCTTCCCGCCGTCCTTATCTACATGCTCATCGCCGGATCCGAGGAGGCTTGTCTTGTCGTGGTCCCGGAGCTGGCTGTTGGAGACCGTGACGAAGTCCGTGCCGTCCTTCAGGTCCAGCAGGCCATCATGCCTGATCACGGGCTCGTTCTTGAAGTCCTTTGGAGCTTCGCTGTCCGGGAATCGGCCGTCCGTCAGGAGTACATGGTCGATCCAGATGTGGTCCGAGGTCACTGCGGACAAGCAGTCGAAACGGGCGTTCCAAGCACCATCACCGTCGTCCGGGGACCAGGAAGTGAACCAGTCCACGGGTGATTCAATGCTTAGGTTCCGGATCACCACATTGCTGGCCACGTTCATGATGATGTTGGCACCCACCAGTCCTGAATCCTCGTCCAGGCCGAGAAGTGTGGTGTTGCTGGGAAGGTTCACCTCGATCTGCCGCTTCATGGCGTTGCTCCCCTGTTGGCGAAGCTGCCTCATCTGCTTGCAATACGGGAACGTTTGGTCACTCCAGATCTTGCCGTTGTCCTGGAAACAGCTCATGTACTTCTGGATGTCGTATCCGGGGGCGTAGTCCTGCTCCCCCAGGATCTTCCCGTCTGCGGACTCGTTGCCGTTGATGGTCCCGCGAATGTAGATGATCTTGGGCGCCTTGGGGTCGCCATTGTTCAAGGTGGCGGCCTTGAGCTCGGCCAAGGTGCTGACCACGTGGATGTTCTCCGGCGCGGCACCGGCGCCACCGTTGGTCCCCGGGCCAACGGACGCCCAGCCTGTTGGGGCGGAGTCATTGACTGAAACGGTGGGTGCCCCATGCAGGTCAGTTGAACCTGCGCTGCCTGCCGGAGCGGATGCCAGGCAAGCGGCCAGGGCGATGCAGGCGGCGGCAGCTATTCCTGCCGAACGCCGCGCGGTGGGATTGGAGCGTGATGTGGACGTCATTGGCCTGTTTTCCGGCATGCCAAATAGAGCACATGCCTTGTAGGGAATGGGCAATTGGACTAACTAGGGAAACCTTGCCCGGAGTTTGAGAAAACGCTTTCTCGGGGCAATCCAATTATGCCTGCCTGACGTGACGGCGTGTCAAGGGGCTTCCAGAATTCCCAGGCAATGGAGATTCTGCTGGATCATTAGCCTTTCACAGCCCACGCATAGCTTCGGCAGGCTTCCCGCACAGCAGCGCTCAGCAGTGTTGGACCTGCAGCCCGCGACCCCGCGGCCTGCAGCATTCAGCAGGTCCAAAGGAGAAACGTGAGCGTCCTTGCCCGAAGCGTAGGCAATGCCTTCCGCAACAAAATCAGAACGGCCGCGGTGGTCGCTGTGCTGGCCGTAGCTATCGGCCTGGCATTGGCCATGCTTGTTGCCAACCAGGCCGTGGGTGCCAAGGTCCAGGAGCTCAATGCTTCCGTGGGCACTACCCTCACCGTTAATCCTGCCGGTGGGCAGGGCTTTGAGGGCGGCGGCGAACCGCTCACGACCACTCAAGCGCAGACGGCAGCTTCGGTCAGCAACGTCACGTCCGTGGTGGGCACCAAGGCGCTCCGCCTTCAGACTGCAACCACAGAAACAAACACCACACAGCAGGCCGCTCCAGGCGGTTTTGGTCCCGGCGGGCAGCAGGCCACTGTCACCACCAACCTGACGGCGGCCATCGACGCCGGTACGCTGGGCAACCGTAACGGCTCCACCGGGAACACTGGAAGCACGGGCAGCACCACCCAGCGGGTACGCGCCCTGCCGATTACCGCAACTGGCATCGGCGCCGAGGTTGACAGCACCGGCAAGGCCTTGAACATCACTAGCGGCACCGGCCTGGGCGACTACACCACGGCAACGGCGAACGCGCTGGTTGGAACATCGCTGGCGGAGAAGAACAGCCTGACCGTGGGCTCCACCTTCACCATCCAGGACAAGACGTTCACCGTGGCTGGCATCTTCGACGCCGGAACCGCCTTCGGAAACAACGCCGTCTATCTCACCCTTCCAGAAGCCCAAGCGCTGGCTGGAACTCCTGACGAACTCTCCACCATGATCGTCACGGTCAACAGCATGCAGAACGTCGATAGCACCAAGACGGCAGTTCAGTCGGCGTTGGGAACTGACAAGGCGGACGTCACCCAAGGCCAACGCAACCTCGAAACCGCGGTCAGCTCCCTGGACAGCGTCAAGAACATCTCCCTGGTCGCGTTCATTGCCGCACTCGCTACCGCAGGACTCATCATCCTTCTGATCATGGTGATGCTGGTCCGCGAGCGCCGCCGCGAAATTGGCGTCCTGAAGGCTATCGGTGCCCGCAACCGCACTATTGGCCTGCAGTTCGTCCTTGAATCGCTGGTCCTGGTGGCCTTGGGCAGCGTGGTGGGTGCAGCTATTGCATCGTTTGCCAGCGGCGGTATCGCGTCCGCACTGATCAGTTCGAACACCAGCACGACGGCGGCAACCACCACCCAGCGAGGCGCCGGGCTGGCGGGGGCCGTACCAAATGGCACCATCCCGGGCGGCGGCTTCCCCGGGGGCGGCTTCCCCGGGGGCCAAGGCGGTCCGTTCGGCGGGGCCTCCCAATTGCTCACGTCCGTCACGGCGAGCGCCTCCCCCGGCGTCATCGCTGCAGGCATCGCCGCGGTCTTCGCGGTAGCCATCATCGGCGCGTTGGTCCCTGCCTTGCTGACCGCCCGTATCCGTCCCATCGAAGTACTCCGAGGAGAATAGCCGTGATTGAAGTCAAGGACCTGGTCCGTCAGTTCAAGTCCGGCGACAGGACCATCAAGCCTGTCAACGGTGTCAGCTTCCAGCTGGAGAAGGGATCTCTGGCGTCGATCGTCGGCAAGAGCGGCAGCGGCAAAAGCACGCTGTTGTCCCTTCTGGGCGCGCTGGACAAACCGACCAGCGGAGACGTCGTCGTGGATGGCGTCAGCCTGGCGGGATTGCCGGACAGCAAACTGACCGAGTACCGCCGTCGTGATATCGGTTTCGTGTTCCAACAGTTCAACTTGATCCCGAACCTCAGCGCCGTGGACAACGTCATGCTGCCCATGGAGTTCGCAGGCGTCCGCAAATCAGCACGGCTTAAGCGGGCCAAGGAACTGCTGGAGCAGGTGCAGTTGGATCCGGAGAAGCAGTCCCGCCGGACCAACCGTTTGTCAGGTGGCGAGCAGCAACGCGTCGCGATCGCACGGGCACTGGCCAACGAGCCCAAGCTGATCCTTGCCGATGAGCCCACGGGAAACCTGGATGAGCAGACCGGCGAGCACATCATCGAACTTTTGAGCTCACTGAGCCGGGACCACAACACCACCATCCTGGTTGTCACCCACGACCGCAGCCTGGCGCAGAAAACGGGACGCTGCTTCCGCCTTCAGCAGGGCCGGCTCACAGAGGAGATCAAAAGCGGATCGCATCGATAACCTTGACGCGCACCGCCACGAGCGCAGGGATGGCTCCGGCGAGTGCGCCCACCAAGACAGCCGCGCCAAAGCCCAGCAGTGCGGCGTCGATGGGAAAGGACGGGTATTCGATGAGTCCGGGCGCTACCTTTGACTCGATCCAGGGGTTCTTCACCACGGCAACGGCCAGCATGACGCCTGCGATTCCAGCAACCGCCGTGGCTACTACGGATTCCATCATGACGCCGAAGAAGATCCTGCCCGAGGTGGCGCCGAAACTGCGGCGGATGCCGATCTCCCTTACCCTGTAGCGAACGGTGACCATGGAGATGTTGAGCATTCCCACCGCACCGAGCAGGAGCACCAGCCCGGCTACGCCGCCCACAATCCACTGGGCCGGTCCCAGCGGATCACCGTAGGCGGCGAAGTCGACACGCTGGGCTTGGGCGTAGTATCCCGGGAACTGGCCCTGCAGGTCCGCAGAGATAGCGGCGGTCAGTGCAGCGGCCTGTTCCTCCCCCACCCAGAGTTTGAACTCGGACATGTCAGGTTTCATCCCCGTCATTGCGGCGGCTTTGGTGAGGATGAACGCGGCCGGAGGAGCGTCCGGCCAGGTATCGGGAACGACGCCGATAATCACCGCCGTTGCCGGCTGGTCACCTGGGATGCTGACGGTGGGATCGGTGGCCAGATTGGGCCTGCCCGCCTGGTTGTAGAAGGCTTCGGAGACCACGACGGCGGGTGCGAACCTTTGGTCGTCGTCGGCAGCGAACCACGTTCCTTGCGAGAGGGGCACGCGGTGGATGGTGCCGTACCCGATGTCCACTATGGTCATGTTCACGGCGGTCACTCCGCGGGGAAACTGGAAGCCTGCCTGGGTGCGGCCCACATGGGCCGACGTGGTGATGCCGTAACGCTGCTGGATTCCTGCGTAGGCCTTCTCCAGTTTTTCGGCGTCGGGGGCGGACGGGCCGTTGACGCTCAACGTCAACGTTGCTACGCGGCCTCCATCGCGTTCGGACTGCACTTTAATCCCCTCGCGTACCAGGCTGCCGAGGCCCACCACGGATGTCAGCGCAGAAACAGACAAGGCGACTCCAAGGAGGGCCAGTAGGATACGCACCTTGTTGATGCGGAGTTCCTGCCACGCTTCCACCAGCGTGGACATGAAGCCGGTCATACGCTTACTCCTGCTGTCTTGGCAACTGCCAGCGGGGTGAGCACGCCCGAGTCCAGTCGATAGCACGCACGTGCCAATGCCGCCACGTTGGTATCGTGCGTGATGGTCACCAGTGCGGCCGCGGTTTCAGTGGCCACAGAGTCCAGCAAGGCCATGACGGCCTGCCCGGTTTCGACGTCCAGTGCGCCCGTTGGTTCATCGGCAAGGATGAGCCTCGGCTTACGGATCAGCGCACGGGCGATCGCCACTCGCTGTTGCTCACCGCCGGACAACATGTTTGGCATGGTGTTGGCGCGGGCGGCCAATCCAACGCGGTCCAGCATGTCCATCGCCAGTTCGCGGCGGCGCCAAAATTCCCTGCCCTTGGCATAGAAAAGCGGTGTGATGACGTTGTCCAGGGCACTACGGCCCGGGAGCAGGTTGAACTGCTGGAACACGAAGCCAACTGTGGAACCGCGCAGGCGGGCGCGGGCGTTGCTGCTCAACCGGTCCGCAGATTGTCCGAGGAATTCCAGCTCACCGGACGTGGGCACATCCAGGAGTCCCAAGAGGTTGAGCAACGTTGATTTTCCGCACCCTGAACGGCCCACTATGGCCGTGTGGTCACCGCTTTGAACCTCAAGATCGACGCCTCGGAGGATGTGCAGTTGCTGCTCGTCCGGCAGCGTCACGGAACGGGTTACCGAACGGAGGCTGACGAGGGTTTCCCTGGTGCCTTCTACTACTTCTGCTGTCCCTGTCACGCGCTTCAGCCCGCCGGAGCGTAGGCGATTTGTCCCGGCCCCATCATGGGGTCCGGGGCAGCCGGAGCACCGGGTACGAACTCCAACACCTGCTCGCCTTCGGCCAGTCCTGAGACCACTTCAACCACGGAGCCATCGTTCAGCCCCAACTGGACCTTGCGCTCCTCCGGCGCCCCTCCGGTTGCGCCAGCGAGCCAGACGATCCCGTCCTTCACGCTGCCTTTCACCGACGTCAATGGCACGGTCACAACATCGGCGGCGACGCCGGCACTAACGGTCATGGTCGCGCCAAGTCCGGCAAAGACCTCGTGCCCAGCCGGGATTGCGCAGCTAAGCGTTCCCGTGGGTGTGCCACCCGCGTCCGGTGGCGTGGCAGAACCGCCCCCGGGTCCAGCGATCGCGCCGCCCACACCCATGCCAGCACCTCCGCCAGTGGAAGCCAAACCGCCCGAGGCACTGCCGCCGTCGTCGGACGCGTTGTTCTTGAGTGTCACTTCGGTGCACTGGAACGGCGCCGGTCCACCCACCAATGAGATCTCCGCTGGGCCGGGCTTTCCGAGCAGGCGGTACTGCTGGGCAGCGGTCACCGAACCGGCCACCGTGTAGGTGCCGGGGTCGATCTTGCCCACGCTTTCCCCGACGCCCACTTGCTGGTCGATCAGCGTGGTCAAGGACTGCAGGGTACCGCCGCTGGGGGCAAGGATGTCGAAGTAGTCATAAACCGGCTTGGACGCCGAGGACATTCCGTCCTTGGATGGCTGCGCTGATGTCACTGCGCGCTCGGCCTTGACCTGGAAGAGGGCATCGCCCTTGGCCACCGTGGCACCCTGTTCGACAAATACCTTGATGACCTTGCCCGCAGACGTGGACCGTATGACCTCAGCTGTGTCGCTTTGGACGGTTCCCTTGATTTCCACAGTATTGGTGACCGTAGCGCGCGTGGCCGGGACCACCGGAATGTCCACTTGCGCCAAGGGCGCCGGCTGGGAAGCAGATGGTTTGAGGCCGTCCACGAAAGCGATCTTGACCAAAGCCACCGCAATTATTGCGAAAACCAATAACCAGGCAACCGGCAAAATGACGCGCCGAAAAATACCCATCCCTGCTCCATTTCGGTAACTCCCCACAGAACCTCTGCGAGGGATGATGGCCTAAGCCTAAGCGAGGAATTCAGCGGCCCCGGACATTCGTGTGACTCGACAGAGTGCTTACTGTGTTGGAAATGAGAGGATTGCTGCCATGACGCTCCCTATCGCCAAGCCGTGGCTGTCCACCCAGACCAATCAGGATCCCCGCGCGGCCACCGGCCGGCGTTTGCGATGGGGAGTCGTGTCAACGGGCAACATCGCCAACAGTGTTTCCCTGGACCTTTCCTTGCTGGAGGACGCAGAACTCTACGCCGTGAGTTCAAGGACCCAAGCTGCCGCAGACGCTTTTGCGCAGACGCTTGGTTTCGCCCAGGCCTACGGGAACGACGGCGGTGTCCCTGGCTACCAGCGGCTGTTCGACGATCCCGCGGTCGACGTGGTTTACGTGGCGACACCCCATGCCCAGCACTTCCAGATCGCCGCGGCGGCCCTGCGCGCCGGCAAACATGTCCTGTGCGAGAAAGCACTCACCATCAACGCCCGCGAAGCAACCGAGCTGGTGAAACTGGCCCGCGAGCACAAGGTGTTCTTCATGGAGGCGGTCTGGAGCCGCTTCCTGCCCAGCATGCAGCGCGCCTTTTCCATTGCGGCGTCAGGGGAAATCGGGCACATCCAGTGGGTCAGCGCGGACCTGGGCTTCCCCGCGCCCTACGATCCGTCCGCCCGCATCTGGGCGCTCAATGACGGAGGCGGGGCCCTGCTGGACATCACCGTCTACCCCTTGCTCTGGGCCTTGGGAACACTGGGCTTCCCCCAGTCAGTTACCGCGATCGGCACGTTGAACGAAGACGGCGTGGACACCCAGAATGCACTGACGCTCGGTTACGCCAGCGGTGCCCAAGCGCAATTGACGTCATCCCTGACTGCCCATGGACCACGGACTGCCACAGTGGCTGGCGGGCTCGGGTATCTGCAGACGGTGGGCTCGGTCAACAATCCGCGGGAACTGCTGATCCGTGTTGGCTGGGACGAGCCGCGGCATGAACGGTTCGACGTGGTGGGCGTCGGCTACACGTACGAACTCCGCGAGGTGACACGGTGCATTCAACAGGGCCTGATGGAAAGCCCGGTCATGCCCCTGGATGACTCCGTCAACGTCATGCGCTTGTTCGACGGCGTACGTTCCCAGTTGGGCATCCGGTACCCGAACGACGCGCGGTGAGATTACGGCGCCCGGCACGTGCCGCCGTCGGGAGTTAACCCAACCGTACTAACGCCGCTGGCCGACGGGCTGCCTTGCCAGCTTCCGGTCCACTGACCAAGCGCCAGGACCCAGGAACACGAATGCCACGGAAATGGCGACGTAGACGATCAGGAGCTCGGCATTAACACCCGCCTTGTCCGTGAGCAGGGGCTTGCCGGCTTCCGTCACGAACCAGATTCCGGCGAACAGGATCGCGGCGAGGAACCCGGCCACTCTGGTCAGCGCCCCGAGCACCAGAAGCAGCCCTAACCCAAGTTCACCGGCGATGACGAGCCAGGCCACGATTTCGGGCTTCTGCACGCCCATGGCGGCGACTGACGCAGCGAAGGCGGAGTGCCCTGCCACGAAACTTTTGGATGCCGTGCACCATGATCAGCGCGCCAAACACCACGCGCAGGATCGTGACACCGCGGGCAGAGGACTTGGGAGACGGGTGAAGGAATTTCACCCGTCCCAATCTTCCATGCCTTTGCGTTGAGCGCCAACCCAACTAGGTCGCAGTTGAGCGCGTTTTGACGCCTCAAAACGCGCTCAACTGCGACCTAGTTGGGTGAGTGGGGGGCAGAATGGAACGTGATAGGGCCGAGGATGAATGGAGCTGGCATGGTTGACGTCGTAGTTGTTGGTGGAGGGGCGATGGGGTCCGCCGCAGCGTGGCAGTTGGCGCGCAGCGGTAAGTCCGTGATCCTTCTGGAGCGGTTCGAGGCCGGTCATCACATCGGTGCATCCCACGGCGCCACCCGCAACTTCAACACCGCCTACGCTGAGGCCGACTACCTGGACCTTCTTGCCGAAGCGAAGACCCTGTGGGATGAGCTTGCTGCCGAAACGGGCGCGCCGCTGCTGGACCTCGTGGGGTTGGCAAACCACGGCAACGTCGAACGGCTCCGGACCGTCCAGGCTGCCCATCAGGAACGCGGGATCGAGAGCTACTTCATCTCAGCGGACGAGGCCATGGACCGCTGGCAAGGCATGAACTTCGCCACCGATGTGCTCTTCGTTCCCGGATCTGGGCGGGTCCGTTCAGCCAACGCGCTGGTGGCACTCCGAACGGCCGCCGAGTCCCATGGCGCCATTTTCAAGTATTCGACGCCGGTCCGCGACATCCGCATCGACGGCGCCGAAACCGTGGTGGTGGTGACGGACGAGACCGAGTACACGGCCAACCGCGTTGTAGTCACCGCCGGCGCCTGGACGAACAAGGTCCTCGGCGAACATGCCAAGCTACCGCCCCTGGTTGTTACCCAGGAGCAGCCCGCCCATTTCACCCCCGTGGACAACACGCTGGTGTGGCCGAGCTTCAACCACAACCCGGACCCCGATCCGAACAACGAACTCTACGAATACTGGTACAGCCCTGTGTACGGCATGCTCACCCCCGGCGAGGGCGTCAAGGCCGGCTGGCACGGCGTCGGCCCCGTGATGGATCCGGACGAGCGCACGTTCCAGCCCATACCCGAGCAGCTCGACGCATTGGTACGTTACGCGCAAGAGTGGCTTCCCGGCGTCGACCCTTCAACCGCGGTTCCCATCAGCTGCACGTACACCACCACGCCTACTGAGGACTTTGTGCTGGACCGCTTCGGACCGTTGGTGGTGGGCGCCGGGTTCTCAGGGCACGGTTTCAAGTTCACACCGGCTATCGGCCGGGTGCTGAAGGACATCGTCGACGGCGGGGTGGCACCTCAGCGCTTCCTGGCCGACCGTTAGGAATTCATCAACAGATAATGCCCCCAAGACCGCGTCTCAGGGGCATTATCTGTATGCAAACCAGGAGTGACTAACTCAGGGTCGCGAGGACCTTGTTGAACGTGGCCGACGGGCGCATGATCTCAGCAGCCTTGGCAGCGTCCGGACGGTAGTAACCACCCAGATCGACGCCGGGACCCTGGACTGCGTTCAGCTCGCCGACGATGACTTCCTCGTTGGAGGTCAGGGCTTCAGCGATGGCAGCGAAATCCTTGGCCAGCTCGGCATCCTCAGTCTGCTTGGCCAGTTCCTGTGCCCAGTACGTGGCCAGGTAGAAGTGGCTTCCACGGTTGTCCAGCTCGCCAACGCTGCGGCGCGGGGACTTGTTTTCCAGCAGGAACGTACCCGTGGCGCGGTCCAACGTGTCGGCAAGGACCTGTGCGCGGGCGTTGCCCGTGGTGGTGGCCAGGTGCTCGAAGCTGACGGCCAAAGCAAGGAATTCACCCAGGCTGTCCCAGCGGAGGTGGTTTTCCTTGATCAGCTGCTGGACGTGCTTGGGAGCGGAACCACCGGCACCGGTCTCGAACAGGCCACCGCCGTTGATCAGCGGAACGATGGAGAGCATCTTGGCGCTGGTGCCGAGCTCAAGGATCGGGAACAGGTCCGTGAGGTAGTCGCGGAGGACGTTACCGGTGACGGAGATGGTGTCCTCGCCCTTGCGGATGCGCTCCAGGGTGAAGGCTGTTGCCTCCTCCGGGGACATAATCTCGATCTGCAGGCCCTCGGTGTCGTGGTCCTTGAGGTACTCGTTGACCTTGGCGATGAGGTTGGCGTCGTGCGCACGGCCCTTGTCCAGCCAGAAAACGGCCGGGGTCTGGGAAGCGCGGGCCCGGGTAACGGCAAGCTTGACCCAGTCGCGGATCGGGACATCCTTGGTCTGGCAGGCGCGCCAGATGTCACCCGGGGATACCTGGTGCTCGGTGAGGACGTTGCCCTTGCTGTCCACGAGCTGGATGGTTCCGGCTGCCTGGACTTCGAAGGTTTTGTCGTGGCTGCCGTATTCCTCGGCCGCCTGCGCCATAAGGCCCACGTTGGGAACGGTGCCCATGGTGGTGGGATCGAACGCGCCATTGGCACGGCAATCGTCCAGGACTACCTGGTAGACGCCGGCGTAGGAGCTGTCCGGGATGACGGCGAGCGTGTCCGCTTCCTTGCCATCCGGGCCCCACATGTGGCCGGAGGAACGAATCATGGCCGGCATGGAAGCGTCAACGATGATGTCAGACGGAACATGCAGGCTCGTGATGCCCTTGTCCGAGTCCACCATTGCCAGGGCGGGACCGTCTTCAAGGCCCGTGGTGATGGCTGCCTTGACGCCCTCGCGGACGTCTTCCGGCAGGTCTTCCAGGCCGCTGAGGATGGCTGCGAGGCCGTTGTTGGGGCTGATGCCTGCGGCTGCGAGCTGCTTGCCATAGGTGTCGAACAGTTCCGAGAAGTAAGCCTTGACCACGTGGCCGAAGATGATGGGGTCCGAGACCTTCATCATGGTGGCCTTCAGGTGTGCGGAGAAGAGGATGCCCTCTTCCTTGGCACGGGCAACCTGTGCTTTGAGGAACTCGTCCAGGGCGTCAGCGCGCAGGGCGGTAGCGTCCACAACTTCACCGGCCAGTACGGGGAAGTCCTTCTTGAGGACCTTGGTGGTGCCGTCTTCGCGGACCAGCTGGATGCTGAGGGAATCGTCAGCCTTGAGCACAACGGATTTCTCGTTGGAGCGGAAATCGTTCTGGCCCATGGTGGCAACGTTGGTCTTGGAATCGGCAGACCAGGCGCCCATAGAGTGCGGGTTCTGACGGGCGTAGTTCTTCACCGACAGCGGTGCGCGGCGGTCAGAGTTGCCTTCACGCAGCACCGGGTTCACAGCGGAGCCCTTGATTTTGTCGTAGCGCGAGCGGATGTCCGTCTCGGTGTCCGAGGAGGGGTTGTCCGGGTAGTCCGGAAGGGCGTAGCCCTGGGCCTGGAGCTCGGCGATGGCAGCCTTGAGCTGCGGCACGGAGGCGCTGATGTTGGGCAGCTTGATGATGTTGGCTTCCGGCTGCTTTGCCAGTTCGCCAAGTTCAGCCAGGGCGTTGCCCGTGCGCTGCTCTTCAGTCAGGAAATCGCCGAAAACGGCGATGATGCGGCCTGCCAGCGAAATGTCGCGGGTCTCGACCTCCACACCTGCGGTCGAGGCATACGCTTCCACAATCGGCAGGAATGAGTAGGTAGCCAGCATCGGCGCTTCGTCTGTGTGGGTATAGATAATCTTGGCCATTGGCGGGGTTCTCCCTGAAAGTCTGCAGATTTCAACATCTCTAAACTTACCCGAGTAGGCCCGATTGGCGGCCCTTCGTGTCCGGGATCACTCCTTCGTTACCCCTCGCCTAATGTGGCTCCTCGTCGTGTGACAAGAAGTGAAAGCAAAATATCACAAACTGTGAAACAACTCTTTACAAACTTGTCATACGTTGGGTAGCTTCGATTCCGTCAGTCGGCGGTCGCCATCACTGGCCGCCTTACTCCCTTGATAGGTTGGAACAACGTGACAAAAACCAAGACCCTGGCCACAAGCCTGCTGAGTCTGTCCGCTGCCGCAATCCTTGCCCTGGTTGGAACCACCAGCGCAATCGCGGCCCCCGCCAAGGACATCGACTCCAGCGGCGCTGCGGTCAGCAGCCATGTAGCGTCGGACAACGGCGCCGCAGACTACTGGACCCCGGAACGCATGAAGAACGCCATATCGGGCGACATCCTTGCCAGCAAGGCATTGGACCGCGGCCGGCTCCTCAACCTCGGAAAAGCCCCGGTCACCGAGGCTCCGGGCGCCCTTAACAGCATCGAGGGTCAGCAGGCGTCCACCGACTCCAAGGCCATCAACCTCAAGACCAACCAGAGCGAAACACCCGTCAAGCACATCGGCAAGATCTTCTTCACCCTGGGCGGCTCAAACTACGTTTGCTCCGGCAACTCCGTGACGGCAGCCAACAAGAGCACCGTCTCCACCGCAGGCCACTGCGTCAACGAGGGACCGGGCGCCTACGCCACCAACTTCGTCTTCGTACCCGCTTACCTCAACGGCTCCGCACCCTATGGCAAGTGGACAGCAAGGGCGCTGTACTCCCCCACCCAGTGGGCGTCCAACGGCAACATGCAGTACGACACCGCCTTCGCCGTGGTCAACACCCTCAACGGTCAGCGGCTCGCCGATGTCGTAGGCTCCTCCGGTGTCCAGTTCAACGCCGCCCGCGGCCTGAGCTACAAGTCCTTCGGCTACCCGGCAGCTGCTCCGTTCAACGGTGAATCGCTCAAGAGCTGCTCCGGCACCGCCACCAACGATCCCTACAACCCGCAGTTCGCTACCCAGGGCATCCCGTGCAACATGACCGGTGGATCCTCAGGTGGTCCGTGGTTCATCGGCAACAGCTCCGGCGGCTACCAGAACTCGGTGAACAGCTACGGTTACGGCAGCAATTCCAACACGATGTACGGCCCGTACTGGGGATCCGTCATCCAGTCGACGTACAACACGGCGGCGGCTTCGTAACCGTTTTGGCAAGTCCCTGCTAGGTAGGTGCGTGTTAACGACGACGGCGGCCGTCCCCAACCGGGGGCGGACGCCGTCGCTGTTCTACTGGCTTTTGGGCTGTTGCCCGTCCACGTTAGTGGAAGAAGTGGCGTGCGCCGGTGAAGTACATCGTGATGCCAGCAGCGTTGGCTGCGGCGATGACTTCCTCATCGCGGACCGAACCGCCAGGCTGGACCACGGCGCGGACGCCGGCGTCGATCAGGATCTGCAGGCCGTCAGCGAACGGGAAGAACGCATCCGACGCAGCCACGGCACCGCGTGCGCGCTCAGGTGCGTCGCCGCCGCTGGCGTTGGACGCGCCGCCAGCACCTTCGACGTCGGACTCCACCGTGACGCCCAGCGTGTTGGCGCGCTCGACGGCAAGGCGGCAGGAGTCCAGACGGTTGACCTGGCCCATGCCGATGCCCACCGCGGCCCCGTGATCTGCGATCAGGATGGCGTTGGACTTGGCAGCACGGCAAGCGGTCCAGGCGAAAGCGAGGTCCGCGAGGGTCTTTTCGTCGGCAGCTTCGCCTGCGGCGAGAGTCCAGTTGGCGGGGTTGTCGCCGTCGGCGTCCACCTTGTCGCTCATCTGCACCAGCACGCCACCGGAGACCTGGCGCATTTCGGAGGGGTAGCGGCCGTAGCCCTCAGGCAGGGCAAGCAGTCGGATGTTCTTCTTCTTGGAAAGGATCTCCACAGCTTCCGGCTCGAAGTCCGGAGCGATGACAACCTCGGTGAAGATATCAGCCACGGTTCGCGCCATGCCGGCAGTGACGGTGCGGTTCGCGGCGATCACGCCACCGAAAGCGGAGACAGGATCGCAGGCGTGGGCCTTGGCGTGGGCGTCAGCGATCGGATCTGCTGCGTCGGCTGAACCAACGGCCACACCACACGGGTTGGCGTGCTTGATGATCGCAACGGCGGGCTCGGCGAAGTCGAAGGCAGCGCGGAGGGCGGCATCGGCGTCGACGAAGTTGTTGTAGCTCATGGCCTTGCCGTGCAGCTGGTCAGCCTGGGCGATGCCGGCCGGAGCAGCCTTGTCCACGTAGAGCGCAGCCTGCTGGTGCGGGTTTTCGCCGTAGCGGAGGACCTCGGAGCGTTCCAAGGACAGACCGGCGTAGGCGGGCCAGTCGATGATGCCGTCGCCGTCTTCGTCCAGGAATTGGCTGGCGGTCCAGGTGGCAACAGCGTTGTCGTAGCTGGCCGTGTGGGCGAAGGCCTTGGCAGCCAGGCGGCGACGCGTGTTCAGGTCAAAACCGCCATGTGCTGCGGCGTCGACTACTGCGCCGTAGAAGTTCGGGTCCGTAACGATGGCGACGGCGGCGTGGTTCTTCGCGGCCGAACGCACCATGGCGGGGCCTCCGATGTCGATCTGCTCAACCACCTCGTCCTGCGCTGCGCCGGACTTCACAGTCTCGACGAACGGGTACAGGTTCACGACCACGAGGTCGAACGTCTCGATCTCCATACCGGCAAGGGTTTCCATGTGGGCCGGGACGCGGCGGTCGGCCAGGATGCCTCCGTGCACACGCGGGTGCAGGGTCTTGACGCGGCCGTCAAGCATTTCCGGGGAGCCGGTGACTTCTTCGACTTCCTTGACCGGGATGCCAGCAGCGGCGATCTTCTTGGCGGTGGAGCCGGTGGAAACGATTGCGACGCCGGCTGCGTGCAGGCCCTTCGCGAGCTCCTCCAGTCCCGTCTTGTCGTAAACCGAGATCAGTGCACGGCGGATGGGAACACGGTCAAGCTGCGTCAAGCTCACAAAAGTCTCCGTCTTAGTTCGCGTAGATGTCGCGGGTGGTGGGGATACGGAGAGTTTATCGTGTTTCGCTGGCGCGCTGGTTTCGGGTCCTGGTTGCCCTTTCGTTGCGGGGCCCGCTCTGCGCCCCACTCCCCACGTTTGCCACGCACAACAGGCCCCACAACATAGGGTTGATCCATGGAAGCCACCGATGTCGTTCTCGCCGCCGATGTAGGGAAGAGCCGCTGCCGCGTGGAGTTGCGCAGTGGCACCGAATTACTCGGTGCGGCGGACCAGCACGGGTTCCCCGGAGTCCACATGGACAACGGCCCCACCATCGCTTTCGACCTCCTGCTTGAGACGGTCTCGATGCTCCCGCCAGGCCTCCCTGTCAGCACGTTGACGGGGATCGGCGCGGCAGTGGCGGGCGTCGAGGCTTCTGCGGAGAAGTCCCGTGAGCTGGCCTCCATGTTGTCCCAACGCTTCGGGGTCCCGGCAGCTGTTCTTTCGGACGCCACCGCAGCCCAACTCGGAGCCCTCCAAGGCGCGCCCGGCACTACCCTGATCGTGGGCACGGGTGCGGTGGCCTTCCGTTTCGATGAAGCCGGCGTCCTTCATCGCGCCGACGGTTGGGGACCCTACCTGGGCGATCGTGGCAGCGGCCGTTGGATCGGCCAGCGGGGGCTTCAGGCAGTTTTGGAAGCGCACGACGGCGGCCCGGCCACTTCCCTTTCGGCTGCGGCAGGGGCTCTGGTCGACTCCCCGGAAATGCTCCCCGGCTGGCTCGCATCCGTCGAAAACCCATACCGGGCAATGGCCCGGTTCGCACCGCTGGTTCTGCACGCAGCGGAGGCGGGTGACGCCGTCGCGAATGTCATTGTGGACGAGGCCTGCCGGGTCCTGACCAAGACCGTGCAGCTGGCCGCGGCGGGCGATACCGGGAGCTCACGCCGTGTTGCCCTGCTGGGCGGAGTGGTCAGCTCCGGGTTCTTCGCGGAGCTCTTGCGGAACTCCCTTGCTTCGGCTGGGATTGAGGTGGTGGCCCCGCTGGGCGATGGCTTGGACGGTGCTGCCCTCGCTGCGACGCGCCGCGGGCTCATCCAGGAAAGGTACATCCACCGTGACGGAACAAACTGGCCGGACTAGCCCCACTGACGCGGACAGGCTGGCGGGCCTGCGGACGGAACTCGCCGGGCTGGAGACCGAAGCCGCTGCCGAGAACCTGAGCGAACTGGACATCCTGGGCACGGAGGAACTCGTCGCTGCCATGCTTGCCCACAGTGCAGGAGTAAACTCCGCGGTTGAAGCAGCGAGCCCTGCGATTGTGCAAACCGTCGACGCCGTGGCGGAGCGGCTCCAGCGCGGGGGTCGCCTTCTTTATGTGGGGGCTGGAACGGCCGGGCGCCTGGGGGTCCTCGATGCAAGTGAGTGCCCGCCGACGTTCGGCACCCCGCCGGGACTCGTCGTCGGAATCATCGCAGGTGGCGTCCAGGCGATCCAGAAGCCGGTGGAGTACGCCGAGGACAACGCGACCGCAGGCGCGCGCGACCTGCACGACATCAACGTAACGGAAGCGGACGCCGTCGTGGGTATTACGGCGTCCGGCCGAACGCCTTACGTGATCGGCGCGCTGGAAGAGGCCCGGAAAAAGGGGGCGTTCACGGCGTCGCTGGCGTGCAACAAGGGTTCAGCTGTCAGCCATTTGGCGGACGTGGCGATTGAGGTTGTGGTGGGTCCGGAGTTCATTGCGGGTTCCACACGGCTGAACTCGGGCACGGCCCAGAAACTTGTCCTCAACATGATCAGCACACTGGTAATGGTGAAGCTCGGCAAGACCTACGGGAACCTGATGGTTGACCTGAGAGCTACGAATGAGAAACTCCTGGCCCGTTCGCAAAGGACAGTGCAGCACGCCACCGGAGTGGACGCGCATGAAGCCGCGGCAGTGTTGGACTCGGTCAACGGCTCGGTAAAAGCGGCCATCCTTGTGCTGCTGACTGGCATCGACGCAGCTCAGGCCAAAAGCGCTCTGGAAGTAGCCGGTGGTTTCCTGCGAAGGGCGATTGAAAACCAGAAGTAGCGCGAACAGCGGTTTGGCCCAAGCGCATAAAGTTGCATGCAGGAGGGCAGATGAATACATACACAGCCGTGCCCAGCGGCGAACAAGTTGTGCAGGAACTGCCGTGGAAGTGGAAGGTCCAAGGCAAGATCTTCGTGATCGGTGGGCTCGGATTCATGTTCGACGCCTGGGATGTGACGCTCAACGGCATTCTCATCCCGCTGCTGTCCAAGCATTGGTCCCTTCAGCCGGCTGACGCTGCGTGGATCGGCACGGCCAACCTGGTGGGCATGGCCGTCGGCGCGTTCGCCTGGGGAACCATCGCAGATACCATCGGGCGCAAGAAGGCCTTCACGGCCACCCTCCTGATCTTCAGCATCTTCACCGTGCTCGGCGCCTTCGCCCCGGACATTGTGTGGTTCTGCATCTTCCGCTTCATGGCCGGGTTTGGGCTGGGCGGCTGCATCCCGGTGGACTACGCGCTGGTGGGTGAGTTCACGCCGCGGAAGCAGCGGGGCAAAGTCCTCACTGCGATGGATGGCTGGTGGCCTGTGGGTGCGGCGCTCTGTGGCTTCATCTCCGCCGGCCTCGTTGCCGCCTTTGGGGACTGGCGGCTCACCATGCTGATTATGGTGCTGCCGGCGTTGCTCGTTTTCTGGGTGCGGCGCAGTGTTCCCGAGTCCCCGTTGTTCCTGATTCGTGCCGGCCGTCGGGCTGAGGCAGCGGCGGTGATTGATGGTTTGGTGGAGGCCACGGGCGCTTCACCCCGCGCGTATAGCCTGCCCGAACCCCAAGCCGCTCCCCGGCTCTCCCCCGGCAGCGCATGGGAACAGTTGCGCAAGATCTGGACGTTCAACTGGAAAATCACGACGGCCGCCTGGGCCCTGTTCTTCAGCATCTTGTTGGTCTATTACCTGTCGCTGACGTGGATGCCCCGGATCCTCATTGGCGCCGGATTCGAGGAGTACAAAGCCTTCGTCACCACAGCCGGGATGGCCGCCGTCGGGCTTTTGGGCGTGGTGGTCGCCGCGCTGTTGGTGGAGCGCGTGGGCCGCAAGTGGATCCTCGCCATCACCGGTCCGCTATCCGCGCTGACGCTGGTGATCGTGGCGTTCGTGGTGGACGTGCCAACTGCCGCAGTGTTCTGGCTGTTGGTGTTCGGCTTCGTGGTCCAGGTGGCAATCCCGGTCCTCTATGCTTACGTGTCCGAGCTGTATCCCACAGAACTCCGGGGATCAGGCTTCGGCTGGGCCTCGACGTTCTCCCGCATCGGCGCAGGCTTCGGGCCTTTGGTGTTCGCTTCCTTCTTCTGGCCCGAGTTCGGACTGGCACAGTCGTTCGCGATGGCCGGCGGGCTGGTACTGCTGTCGGTTCTGTGGATGGCGTTTTTCGCCCCCGAGACAAAACAGCGGGTGCTCGAGTAAGCGCCCCGCGTACCCAACTGAGTCGCAGTAGAGCGCGTTTTGAGTCGTCAAAACGCGCTCTACTGCGACCTACTTGGGCGACCAGCCGCGGGCTTCGAGCGCCCTGCGGACCTTGGCCACAGCGGACCTCGCGTCATTGGTCATGTGGCGCTTTGAGATCCGGACCAATATCCACCCTGCCCGGCTGAAGTCTTCCTCGCGGGCAATGTCCCTCACGATCTGCTCCGGATCCGAATGGCCCACGCCCTCGTACTCGACGGCAACGCGCTGCTCGCGATATGCCAAATCCGGTTGACGCACGACGCCGGGACTTAGTTCCGTAGCTACGTTGACTTCCGCTGTGGGCAGGCCAGCCCACTTGAGCGCCAGCCTCAGCCTCGTTTCGGGGGAAGAGTCGGCACCCACGCAGGCTTGCTCCAAAGCGAGGCGCGCCTTGCGGATACCCGGTGTACCCCAGTGCCGGTCCAGCATTTCTTCAAGCTCATCCATGGTGCAGTGGGGCTCACTGCGTCCCTCGAATTCCGGCCTCGGGATACGCAGCAAATGATCCGCAACGACAGTGATCTCGTCGATGTCCATTTTCCGGGCACAGTCCAGCCACGTGCGAGCCCGGCTGGTGATAAGGAGGCCATTGAACGTCGTGATTTCATCCTCGAAGAACTGTCCCCGATGTCCCACCACACCGCGCCGTCGAGGGATGGCCATGGTGTGGGGCCGCGAGATGTGGATGTCTGGTCTGTGACTACCCGGTAAAAACCCTGGGAACTCCCACAGCAAAAAAGCAGTGGCATGCGAGGCCGCCGAAAATGGCGTGACCAGGGTGACCGGACGAACCAGGTCCGCGAGGGCATGTTCTGTTTTCAGACGAGGGACTCGAATCGCCCGGCTCGGCGAGTCTAGACCGTGGTGACTCAACCGCCGTCGAGATATCCCGGCTGCAACAGCTTCCTGCCAGGTGAATGGTATCGACGAGAGTGGTTCAGGCATCGGCCGAGGAGTCTTCATGCCCCATGCTGACAAACATCACCATGCCCATGCGGCGTTATCCACAGGCCCAAGATGCTCTACGGAAACTAGGTAGCAGCACAGCGCGTTTTGAGGGGTCTAAACGCGCTTAAGTGCGACCTAGTTGGGAGGAGCGGCGGCGAGGTCAGCCAGCGTCTGAACCAGCAGGCGGCGCTCAACTACCTTGATGCGCTCGTGCAGGGTTTCCTCGGTGTCATTGGGCTCAACCACAACGGCTTCCTGGGCGATGATGGGGCCCGTGTCCACGCCGGCGTCGGCCCAGTGAACCGTGCAGCCCGTGACCTTCACCCCGTAAGCCATGGCGTCGCGGACACCGTGGGCGCCAGGGAAGGATGGGAGCAGCGCCGGGTGGGTGTTGACGTACTTGCCGTTGAAGGCGTCGATGAAGTCGGCGCTGACGATCCGCATGAAGCCGGAAGACACCACCACATCCGGGGCATAAGAGAGGACCTTGTCGCGCAAGGCAGCGTCCCATTCGGCGCGGGTTTCAAACGAGTTGAAGTTCACCACGAAGGTCTCAATGCCGGCCTCGTCCGAGCGCTCCACACCGTAGGTATCGGGCCGGTCCGCCCCCACAGCGGCGATCTCGACATCCAGTTCACCCGACTTCACGGCGTCGATGACAGCCTGAAGGTTGGAACCAGTACCGGACACGAGGACAACAATGCGCATTGCACTAGCTTATGGGCGGCTCGCGTAGGCTGGAAAACATGAATCCCGACGTCGGTCCCAGGCCGAGCCAGCAACCCCGCACTGCGGCGGAAAAGTCCGCCTTCGGCGTGACGCAGATCCTGTTCCGCGCTTTCCTTTTGTCGGCTTTGGGATCGTTTTTCGTGTTCTCCCTGAACGTGAACTACGTGTGGTTGAGCGCCATCCTGACGATTGCGGGTTTGGTGCTGGGCATCGTTGTGCTGGTCCGGTCGGTGAAGTACAAGCACCCTCGACTGGTGTTGTTCGGCACCATTTCAGGACTCGTGGTCTCGGCGGTCATGTGCCTGCTGATTCTGACGTCCGTGCTCTTCTTCAAGCAGGTCACCACCTATCAGGATTGCAGTCGCTCGGCGCTGACGGAATCCGCCAAGACACAGTGCCTCACGCAGCTTGAGGACTCGATGCCGGGCCCGGTCCGCTAGCCGAGCCAACGAAAGCCCGGCCCAGCGAAAAGCCGGGCCCACAACCTCAGGCGTGTTCGTCGTCGAACGCTACTTCGTCCAGGTTCGCCTCGCGCAGCTTCTGGCGGCGCTCCAGCCACGGACCCACTGCGTATCCGACCACGACGCCGATGCCCACTTCGGCGGCCAGCCAGACTGCCGTCCATAGTGGGTGGGGTCCGATTTCCGTGAGCCGGCCGATACCGGCTGAGCCTCGGGCGACCCATGCGAGCGCACCGCTCAACACCCCAGCGACGGCTCCAATGAAGGCGCCCAGGAACAGGGTGGACGCCGCGGCTGTGAACCAGCGTGCCTTGATCTTGATGGAGAGCCACTCGTCGAAGTGGTTTTCGCCTTCGCGCAGGAACCACCAGCCGGCCATGATCCCCGCAACCACGGGGAGGGCAAGAGCCATGGGCCCGGCGTCCAGTTGTCCGGAGGGAAGCCCACCGAAAACCGGGACGGCAGGCAGGGGCCCGACGGCGGTGCCCAGCGGCCCGGCGTGCGAGCCGACGCCAAGCGAGAAGCCAGCCCCGGAGGACCATGCCAAAGCGAAGACCACGAGGTTGGGAAGGAAGCCGAGCTGCGCGATCGTGAGGACGGCCCCGCCCAACGCGCCCGCTTGGAGTCCTTCGTAAACAGCGATGATGTCCGTCCAGTGCCAGACGATGTCCACGGCCAACAGCACTGCGGCGAGGCACACGGCGGCCATCGTTGCAACGAATCCGGCCTTCAACGCTGAGCCGACGTATGAGCCCGCCCACCGTGAGTGTTGGCTGGTCTTCGCGATCCAGGCCACGGCGTCCACACCGATGAGCCTGCTCCAGGAGCCGGCCTCGCGCCGAGCGCCGACCACCAGCCCAAGTGCGAAGGCGATCAGCGGGATGGTCATGGCGAACCACAGGTTGATGACCACCTCGGGGGTGCGGCACACGAATCCTGTCGCTGTGCCGAACGCGGCGTACACAACGCAGGCTCCCATGAAGGCCTGCCACAGCTGGTCCGTGTAGGAAGCGCGGGCAAGTCGTCGTCCCGCCCGCCAGGCAAGCAGGAACGGAATGAGCGTCAGTCCAAGTGGAATCAGCGAAAGAAGACCCGTTCCCGGCTGGCCGGCCGTGCCCATATTGACCTGCGCCAAGGTCAACGGAACACCGTGGATCAGCAGCCAGGCCTGCCCGGCCAGGCGCGCCAGGAAGTCAACGTTCCGGTTCTGGAATCCGTCGGTGGCCCACACTCCCACCAATGGAAGCACAACAACAATGGCGGAAATGAAGGCTGCCTGCGCCGCTTCCAAACCACCCTGTAGCCAAAGGGGCATCGGGAGGCCACGGTTTCCGGTCTGATCAGCGCGCAGTTTCATCGTGTTCTATCGTGCCACGGTAGGCAGCACTCCCCCGGCAGGCGCCCTGTAATACCGCCAATCCCAGCGCTTTTTGCATGAACCGGCCGTAAAATGGGAGATGTTCGCAAAGGGGTGACTGGAGGGCGACATGAGTACGTCTGCTTCACATGCACGCGGCGTCCATTTCGGACGGCAAGACATCCAGGTAGTAGGCCTGGGTGTGGGTGGCGTCGTTGCGCTGGTGGGCATCCTGGGCTTCATTCCAGGCATCACCATGCAGTACTCGGAGCTGCAATTCTTCGGCCCTGACTCGCATGCGATGCTCTTTGGCGCGTTCCAGGTATCCGTGCTGCTCAACCTCGTACAACTGGCCATCGGCGCCACGGGATGGGCGATGTCCCGTACGGCACACGGCGCGCGGAACTTCCTGATGGGCTTTGGCGCCCTGTACATCGTGCTGAGCATCTACGGACTGAGCGTCGGCGTCGATTCCGCAGCCAACTTCCTGTCCCTAAACTCTGTGGACAACTGGTCTCACATGGTGCTGGGCATCCTGATGATCGCCGCTGGTTGGATGTTCGCCCAGTACTTCACAGACGATAAAAAGGCCCGGAAATAATAGAAGCCGGGAACTAGGAGCGGCCAATGAACAGGTGTCACAACTAATAAACAGAAAGTCGTACTAGCAGCTGGTGCAGCCACCTACGGATTCTCTCCAAAGGTTGCACCAGCCTTCTTTGTTAAAGCTCGACGGCGGGTGGCTGGCTTAGGTGGCCGAAGCGGCCGTCCTGGCCCGGCGTCGTGGCACAAATGACGCACAAAATTGCTGGACTTCCCTGCTCTGCCCCAACGAGACTGTGTACACGAACAGGCGCATGGCCTATGGGGGTCAATGGATGAGGCCGGTTCACATCGTCTGAAGGGACAAGGTCAATGGACGACCTCTCGGCATTTTTCCCCTTGATCGCCGGCATTCTTGGCGTGATTGTTGTCATCGGCTTCATTTGGTTGGCAACCAAGGCAATGTGGAAGGTGGCGGAACCGAACGAGGCCCTGATCATTTCGGGGCTGACCCGCGGCACGCTCGAGAATACCGACGGCATGGATTTCAAGATCGTCACGGGCAAGGGCGCTTTGGTGGTTCCGGGGCTGCAGACGGTGCGAACCCTTGCATTGACGCTGAATGAAACGGAACTCAAGGTCTCGTGCGTCACGTCCCAGGGTATCCAGGTGATTGTGGACGGCGTGGTGATCTACAAGATTGGCGACGCTCCCCCATTCATCGCGAACGCCGCCCGGCGGTTCCTGGGGCAACAGCCGAAAATGGAGAGCCAGGTGTACAACGTCTTTGAAGGGCATCTCCGCTCCATCATCGGCAGCATGACTGTTGAAGAGATCATCCGCGAGCGCGACAAGCTCGCCTCACTCGTCCGTAGTGCCAGTGGCGTGGAGATGGAGAAGCTTGGCCTCGTGGTGGATTCCCTGCAGATCAAGGACCTTCAGGACCCCACGGGCTACATCCAAAACCTGGCCAAGCCTCACATTGCCCAGGTCAAGATGGAGGCCCGGATCGCCGAGGCCACCCGCAACCGTGAGGCGGCTGAGAAGGAAGCGGAAGCTGCTGCACTGATTGCGGATGCCCAAAGCTTGTCCGCCATCAAGCAATCTGCCGCGCAGGCGAATGCTGAGCAGGCCCGTGCCAACGCTGCGCAGGCCGGACCGCTGGCCGATGCTACTGCGCGGCAGCAGGTGGTGGTCCAGGAGACCGAAGTGGCAAAGCTTGAGGCCGATCGCGAAGAACAAAAGCTGCAAACCACCATCCGCAAGCCAGCGGATGCCAAGGCCTACGCGCAAAGGACCGAGGCCGAAGCGAAGAAGGCTGCTGACATCAGTGCCGCCGAGGCCTTGGCGAAACGCATCGAACTCGACGCTCAGGCAAACGCCCGGCGCGTTGAACTCGAGGCCCAAGCCAATGCGGGGGCTGCGGCAGCCATGGCCGGGGCCACCAGGGTGACAGGTGAAGCCGAGGCAGCGGCGACCACTGCGCGCGGCAACGCTGCGGCATCCGCGGTCAAGGCCAAGGCACTGGCTGAGGCCGAAGGTATCAAAGCCAGGGGTGAAGCGTTGGAAACGAACCAGGAAGCTGTCATCAACCAGCAAATCGCGGAGAACATGCCCGCCATCGTTTCGGCAGCTGCGGAGCCTTTCTCACGCATCGGCCAGCTGACGGTCCTCAACGGCGGCGATGGACTGAACAGCATGGTGGGTGGGATTCTGTCCCAGGTTGGCAGCTTCTTGCCGTCACTGGCTTCCGCCTTGAGGGGGAAGGATGGCGCTAGCCGACCGGCAGCACCGCCCACCCGACCCACGGCTGTGAAGTCTGCGCCGGCTAAGGCGTCAGATGCGGCGTCAGATGCATAGAGAAGTCAATCGGAGCCTCACCGGCAAGATCGGAAGGGTGACCGGGACCATCGCCCCGGGCACCATCGGCGAAGTCATGCTCCCCTTCCATGGCGGTACCAGCGCGTTTTTTGCCTATCCGTTCGACAAGGCGAGCATCTTTCCTGTGGGCGAAAAGGTGCTGGTGATCTACTTCGAGCCACCCCAGACCGTGTACGTGGATGAGCTACCGGATGTGCTGCGGGAATCCTGACCGCGGACTGGCCCGACGGCGCAAAAACACCCGAAGCAAGAACACTAGGGCTGCGGCCCGTAAATGAATTCCTTGGCGTGATTGACGGCCTTCTTGAAGGCATCGTTACGTAGCGAGACCTGCTCTTTGCTCCCGCCCTTGCCGGGTTCGACAAACATTGTAGGCCCTGGGCGAAGTATCCAAATGTCGCCGGCCGGCGGGAGGTAGAAAACGCCAAAGGACCGACGTTCGGGATCGTCCGTCCAGATAGGGACCACGGCCACAGCCGCTCCGGTATCCACATTGATCCATTGAGCGCGCGGCATGGGTTGCTCGTGGACTTCCGGATCCAGGAACGGCGCGGTTCCCTTTCCCCAGCGTTTCTCGAATCGCTCGTAGAACGCGGGCATCAGATGGCTGTCGTACGAGCGCCAGGCACTCATATGTATCTCCTTCGGACTTTGGGCGAGGGGAATCCGGGGGTTGTCCTGGGCAGCGGTTCCCAGTGGACCGGGCCGAAGACCAGAGGCTGTTGATCCTTTTCGCTGGCCGCTGGAGCGGCTGGCGCTTTATGGATGCGGACCTTGACCGGCTTCCCTGAGGAACCGCTGGATCCTGACGAACCGCTGGATGTAGTACCGGTTTGCCGACTGCGATCGTAAGCACTCCGCTTCGCCGGATCCGAGAGCACCACGTACGCCTGCATGATGGCGTGGAGTTCCTGGAGGTCGGCCGCCTTGGTGGTGTCGCCGTCGTCGGGCTTTTTGCGCGTATCCGGGTGGTGGGTGCGGAGCAGCGAGCGGTAGGCGTGGGTGATTTCACGGGCTGTCGCGCTGGGAGCCACGTTCAGGATCGAGTAGTAGTCGGGTTGGCTGTTGCTCACTGCTGGTTCCGGATACGTGCTGCGGATTTGGCGATGGCCCCCGGCATGGGCCGGGAGCCATCAATCGGGAGACAACGTCAGGGGCCGCGTTTTCCTCTGCGCAACAAGCGCTGTGGCGTGGCACGAAGCCTGCGCCCTCTTTTCCGATGCTGCGGCCGATCGGAAGCTCCCGGTCTGACGCTCCGCTGGGTTGGCCACCCCCGGGTGGAGCTCCAGCGGAGCAGCTGTGGCTAGGCGTTGATCTCCTGCCGTTGGCTGTTGGACGAGATCTCGATGCGCCGCGGCTTTGCCTTTTCGGCGACGGGGATGCGGAGTGTCAGCACACCTGCGTCGTAGCTGGCTTGGATTCCATCGGTATCCAGGGTGTCACCCAGAATGAGCTGCCGGCTGAAGACGCCTTGCGGGCGTTCGGCGGCAAGCATCTCGGTGTTCTCGCCCGCAGGCGACTTACGTTCTGCCTTGACCGTCAAGACGTTGCTTTCGACGTCCAGCTCCACCGAATCAGGCGTGACGCCCGGCAGATCGAGGGCAACGATGAATTGGCCGTCCTCCTGCCAAGCATCCATCGGCATGCCGGCAGGCCTTGCTGTTGTGCCAAAAACCTGTTGGGCGAGCCTGTCGAATTCGCGGAACGGGTCTGTGCGCATCAGCATTTGGTTCTCACTCCTTCAGATCATGATGCGGTTTTGTTGTTGTGCCAGCCTTCCGGATCTGTGTTGGCTGGTATAGATTTTTTATAGCACCGGTGAGAGAGTGGTGCAAGAGGTTTTTTCAAAGATTTTTTGAGAGGTTTGCATGGCTGGCGATCACGACACCGAGCGGCCGGATTACGACGGCGGCACGCCCGCGGAGGCGGACGGCGCTGGCACCCGTGACGCTGCCGACCGCGACGGACTTGGCGTCTACGCCATCTCCGTTGCGGCTGAACTCGTGGGTACAGGCCAGCAGAATCTGCGCCTGTATGAGCGCAAAGGGCTACTCACCCCGAAAAGGACCGACGGCGGCACCCGCCGCTACAGCGAAACGGACCTTGCGACACTGCGGAGGATTGGCGCGCTCCTTGACGAGGGGCTGAACCTGGCCGGCGTGAAACTGGTGCTCGAGTTGGAGGCCGCCAACCGCGGGCTCACGGAAGACAACCGGGAGCTGACCGAGGACAATCGTGGGCTGGCCGACGACAACCGGGAGTTGAGGGCCGATAACAGAGGCCTGCGGAAGGATCTGAAGCGGGCGCGGGGTGGGGAGCAAGGCTCCAGCAAGTGAACCGGGCAGATGCCAGGCAGGCCAGCGTGATAACTCGGCGCTCGTGGCCTATCGGCGCCGGAAGTTCCGGATGTGCAGGTAGGCCATGGCTATCAGTAGTGGAACGTGGATGGCCGGCATGTTGTGAGCGAACCATTTCGGAAGGTAAATGTCCGTCACCGCGCCGCTTTCGGCCCCATAGTGTTCGGCGAGCTGCGTGAGCGGACACCGGAATCCATTGCCTGCGAAGACCAGGGATTCGCCAGCTATCACCGCCGCTGCCATGCCAACTCGTCTGTCAGTGCGTCCAGCCACACCCTGGTAGAGCACGTAGACAACGCATGACTCAATCGAAAGCCACGCCACGGTGTGGAATGTCTTGATGGCAGTGACGGCGGCAGGGTGAGGCTTGGACGCTGCGTGAACTCGGCCGATCTGCATATGAATGCACCTCCTGATTCGGAGCACGGCGTGCCTCGGTACGTGGCTCCGTCCTTCCATCCCAATTGTGGAACCTGCCGGCCCCCGGCAACAGAGGCTAATCGTCCCGGGCGGCGCGCTGCCGAAGCGCTTCCCGATCATCCCAAAACGCACTGGTGCGCAGCAACAACCTGGGGGTCGATGCGCGCAGATCCCTCACCGCCTCCCAGATCTTGGAGATCTCTCGGCGGCGCCCCGCGAGGAAGAACTATCCCTCTGCGTCGCCCGGACTGAAGCCATTCGCCTCGCTAAACACATCCTCGAACTAGACGAACAGCTCATGAACAATGAGAAGCAGCTGGACTAGCTGGTGAGAGTCAGCGAGGCAGCATCCTTGCTGAAAGAGAAGGGCTTCAAGGCAATCAGCGCAGCGAGGTGCCTCAGCGCTTCAGAGATCTTCAACCACACCCATGCTCACTACCTCGTGAAAACGAAGACGCCCAGGACGATCGCACCGGTCATGAATCCTACGACTCCAAGCACTTTTCCGGCGGAGGCTTTTACACCACAGGATTCTGCTTTTCGTGCATTTATAAAAGCCATAACACCCAGCGGAAGACCAAGAACAAACAAACTGATAACACCCAAAATAATTGAATTTTTTCGGTATCGAGAGAGACTCCACGCGGGATACCTAACCATGGACTGCATGGTTAGGTATCGATACCCACACCCGACGACAAAGGATCTCAATTTTCCGATCCCAGCCCTCCCAGATGACACTGAGGCGGAAGCGGTCACCCTCCGGCTCTAAGGCGACGAGAGACACTTCAGTGAAACCCCAGTTGACCTCTTCAGGATGCTCCACGGAATAATCCATCAGGGCTCTTACCAGATTCAGGGAGTCCACTGCTTCCAGATGAATCTCGACATCATATGGAGCACTGAGCACGTTGCCGCCATTATCGATGAAGCGTCTGAAACCGCCTGTACAGAATAGCCATATTTTTCGAGAGACAAATTATGGAGCAGCGACGATGAGAGTGAATCGTTGGCCCTCAACCAGCCACCGAAGGTTTCTGAATCAAAGTTCATTTTTCATCCATCTCTATGGTCCAGCTGGGAAGTCATCCGAAGGACCGGCTGTTTGAAGCCCGCCAAGTCGCCAGCCCAGAGGTCGCCTGGCCGGTGGGTCACGAAGCGGAAGGCAGCTGAGGGATACGCTTCGTCGCGCCCGTAATCGACGGACAACCATACATCGACTTGGACGCCTGGCCTCTCAGCGGCCGCGCTGTCAATGACAAGGACAACCGGATCAGTATCCTTTCGTTTGTCCTACCTGCCTACCGAATTGCGCCGCAACTCCCTCGAAATCGTGGAGGCCGCTCTACCGACCACCGTTCCGATCTGCCGCAGAGATTGACCCTGGGCACGCAGTACGGCGACCTCTTCACGCTGGGCGAAGGTCAGGCACCGACCCTTCAGATCACGGCCCCGCCGAGGCCTGACACCACCGGCCTCAAACAGGACCCTGCGCCCGGTACGCCGGCTCGTATCGATCCGAGCAACGGCATCAGTGATGAAATCACCAGCCTGCATCCCGGCCCAAAAAACCTGCAAAAGATCAGGCCTCACATGAACTGAATACCCTGCCATGACAACGCCCATCCGCTAAGTGTTGCAATCACCGCAAGAACCCAAGGATCCTCTAACGGGCAGCACTAATCACCAGCGTCAGACAACCGTTTCTGCTGAGTTGAGGCATAGATGTGGGTGAAGTAAACGCCATACTCGCTATCATCCGCGAACTCCGATAGGTCCAGATCGCCGGTTGCCTCGAACTCTGACCACAGCTTTTCACCCACAGCCTCCCAGGGCGATGGACCGCATCCGCAACACCAAGGGAACGACTTCGAAATCCAACCCAGGACAAACCGAACCGTGGTGTCAATCTCGGCATCAGACGTCAGGAAGGCAGCCAGCTCGGGAAACAGAGACACGTCGAGGTCGTAGTCAGGTAGGCCGGTCAGAGGCCGAGGACTCACAAACTGTTGCGCAGTGCCGCCAGAACAGCGCCATGAAGATGCATCACGGCAGAACATTCACCACGAACCGTGGAGAGCCCCGTAACCTCAACCTGGCTCATGGCTCCTTTCCCTGCAAGGTATTTCTGTCGTACTAGGACCACAGTGCCGAGCCTGAGTAATTTCCCTGCCAACAAACTGCGTGGTCATAAGTCCGACATGCCAAGGTCGACCGGACATCACGTAGCCATGCTTCTGATTTTCGGGTATTGAACTGATTCCTGAAACCATGGAGGTGCTCCTCAAGAGTGAAAGAGGCATCGACCAACAGTCGATGCCTCTTTTATTTGGAGCTAGAGTTTCGTCGCAGAGGAGCAGACGAGAAAGTTGGTGCTCGCTTGCGCTCCTTTGTACTCGCCAAAGATCGGAAACGTACGCACCTCGCTCAGAATGCCATTAAGGAACGAGCCGATCCTTCCATTAGCCCATTAACGGCTTCCACCCCGTGGCGCGGCTTGTACAACAGTTCGGATTCATGCAAGGGGATAGCCTTAATAGCTGAGTGGTTCCTCGGACCATCCCGACTCCCCTGAATCACTCGACGCTGGAACAGTGATCCAGCCAGTCACGATAGTCGTCGAGAAGACTCTCAACACCGCTCTTTTCGTCTGAATCTAAGGCCCCGGCCGCCAGTCCGGCTTCCATACACTTGATCAACACCTCAACGGTAGAACGATCGAATCCCTCGATCAAGAACTTCTGGGGATCAAGCAGGACGACACCAAAGCGAGATTCTGGTAACAGTAATTCGCGAATCTCTTCAGCGCGTTCATGGGTGAGCCCGGGAATAGATATCCCCCATGGATCATTTCTCATTTTTTATACCATTGCAGGAGCGCATCATAAGTTCCCAATCGAGTCTTGGCGCCAAATCCGTCAACCTTTGATGCCATTTTCCAAACCCCTAACGAATGCGTATCGGCATCGGGGCTAATGAAATTCTTACCGTTAGTATAGATGGCCTGACCGTGGCTTTGACGACCGCTAACCTTGGCATATCCTAGCCACTCCGCCAAGCCGGACGCCTGCCCTGTCGTGAGTTTTGACCCTTGATTCTTGGACAGCATCAGTCCGTTGAGGTCACAGGTATTGTGGACGAGGATCTCAGCACGGCCAACGTGGTAAGTGTGGATGCCCTCGATTGACAGGTTGTAGGCAAGGGCTGTCCGAGAAGTTCCGTCACTCAAACCGGCAACGGTGACTTGGGTGCCGTCGGATGCCAGGACCTTTTCTCCCTTTGCGAGCTGGTCGGCGCGTTCGAAGCGTTGATCTGTTACTGACCAGAAGGGGTGATCTTCGGTAGTCGTGATGCTGTCCCTGTCTAGGATGAGCTCAGCAACTGTGTCCTCGTGTACGAAGACGTGTTGGGACTGCTTTGGGTTCCTGTTCGCCAGTTTCTGGGTCGGTGGCTAGGACCTTGTCTCCGATTTTGACTTCGTCGATCGGCTTCTTAGATCCGTCTCCCATGAGAACCACGGTGAAGCCTGCAAAGGAACACGCTTTCGCTGCACTACTCATGCTTCCCGAGTAAGTACTGGGGGACGAGGTCGCTGCCTTGGCTGCGGCTTGGTTGCCGAGGTTCTGTGTTTGCTGTTGGGCTGCTTGGTAGGACTGTTTGGCAAGGTTCTGGGAGGCTACTCGGCCGGAGGCAGCGCTTGCTGCACCTCCAGATCCGTTGCCAGCGAGTCCTCTGACGAACGAACCGACATACGGGGCGGCTTTACTGAGTACTTGCCCGACGCCGGACCCTACCGCGCCTCCGGCTAGTCCCCATCCGATGTTGTTGGCCATGCCGCCGTAGTATTGCTCGGCTGAGGGAGCTGGTTTTCCTTGTGCCATGTCGGCCATGGCCGTAGCACCGGACGCAGCAATCCCGCCGGCGACAGCACCCGCAACGATAACCGCGGCCCCAGCGACGGCACAGACGACCGTGGCGATGCATCCTGCGACCAGGGAAGCAACACCGACGGCGACTACGGCACCGACGACGGCACCCGTGACGGCTCCGACAATTTCTGAGCCGTGGTCCTTGAAGAAGTTGCCGACGTCCCCCCACCAGTCCAGACCTGACGGGTCCGAGCGGTTGATCGGGTCTCCCCATGAGTAGGAGTAGGGGGTGAATCCTTCGCCTTTGTCGGTGTGGAGGACCGGGTCGGGGCTGGTGAAGGCACCGGTGACGGGGTCAAGTTCGCGTGCTCCGAGGTGGGTCAGGGAGCTGACGGTGTCATCGAGCCCGCCGATGTATCCATTGACGGCGCCGAAGCCTGCTGGGTTGGCGGCGTTGGAGCCGACACCAGCGGTTGTTGCGCCGGCGGCGGTGTAGGTGTTGTTGCCTTGGCCGGTGAGGTTGTTGCCTCGTGCGAGGCCGAACGGGTCGGTGTAGCGCTGGATTGCGGTGATTGGCCCGGTCCCGACTGTGGGTTGTGTCATGGTTTGGGCCGTGTTCACGGAGTCGCCGACGATCAGGGACAGTTTCGCGGATCCGTTTGCGGCGGTACGCTGCGCGACGGTCTTTCCTGCGAACGTGTACGTGCAGGTGGCTGTTTTTATCGGTGTGGTGGCTTTGGTGGCGTGCGCGGTGATCCGGCCGAGGGTGACCGTAGTGCCGGTTCCGTCGACGATACCGACGAGGTTGCCGGCGGCATCGTAGTACCTGGTACCGAGGCCGCCTGCCCCTGTGGTGGGCCCGGGTGGTGTTCCGTTGGTCGCGCCCGGGTTCGGGTTCGCCGGGACGGTGCTCGTTCCCGTGGTGGTGGCCAGGAAACCGTCGGCGGTGTAGGTCAGGGTTTGGCCTGCCCGGCCTGTCATCCGTCCGGCTGCGTCCCAGGTGAAGGTCCGGGTCGTTGGTGTGCCGTTCACGGTGGAGACGATCGAGTCAACCTGGTGCGGTCCTGCGGTACCGGGTGCTGCGTAGTTGTACTGCTCGGTGACGGCCAACGCTCCGGAGGCGCCGAAGCGTTTGACCTGTGAGCGGTCACCGGCTGCGGTGTACGTGTAGGTTTGCGCGTACGCTGCCGGACCGCCAAGACCGCTTACGCTGGTCGAGGCAGGGCTCGGTGCTGTCGTTCAGGCCTTGGACGCGGGTGTCCACACGGCTTCCAGCCGTGAGGCGTAGTCGTAGTCGTAGCACTGGTAGTCAGTCGCCACGCTTGGGCGGCTGTTGAAGGCCAGTTCCCGTGCGGTGAGCTTGCCGGCTGCGCTGTAGGTGTAGGTGTAGGTGGTTTTGCCTGCCTATCTCGTGAAGACGATGATGCCAAGGACGATCGCTCCGCTGATGAAGCCTATGATTCCAAGGACCTTTCCAGCCGTAGCTCTGACGCCGAGCGCTTCTGCCTTCCGGGCATTGATGAACGCGAGGGCCCCCAGCGGAAGTCCAAGGATGAACAGGCTGATGACACCGAGAATGATGGACGTCTTCCGATGCCGGGAAGCCAGAACTTGGTCTTGTGCGGTCAGGGTAGCAGGTACGGACATGGACTTCTCCTATAAGAGTTGAGCGGACAAAAATGGTAGTGCCAGGCCTTGTATCAGCTAGCTTCAGCGGTTTTGGTTATACCCGGTAGTCGCATGAGGAACAATGTCTATGTGACCCACAACAGCGAAATGATGCGCGAGATGCCATGGCCGTTCCCGGACGGTCGATTCCCAGATGAGCTCGGTGCGGTGGTGATGACTTCCGTACTCTCAGGCACCAGACCCGCTCTACAAGTACTACACGACCCTGAAAATGGTTGGAGCATCGCCGACGGGGTAGATGACCCAAATACCCCCGGCGGCGCCGTTGCGACTCATATCAGACACATCATTGATATGGATCCCACTTTGGAAGTCTTGGCATCTATCCCCCCGGGAACCTTGGCAGATCGATTCGAGGTTGGCGGAGAGTGGCATTTCAGGGCCTTCGCCTGGGAAGAGGAGCAGTAGCGCAGCTCTCTTTCGAAATGATCCGAAGCTGATCCGGGACCGCGGGTCATGCGTTACGGCGCCCATTTCCTTGGACCGTATCGGTCTCTGGCCCGTCGGCATGAACCTTCTAAATCACCGACTGCCGATGAACATCCTCGAACGCTGGCCGTTGCTGCTTCACTATCGACTCGAAAGCGCCAACCCCGTGCTCATTTATGTACTGAGCTTCGGGACCCGTTATGGGCACCAGCCAGAGAAACTGGATATCTTGGTCGCCTACGCGCAGAGGAGAAAAAGCCTCGGGCAAGTGTTCGGGGGCGCGGACGAAGATGGCCTCCATTTCGGAGCCATCGAACATCCGTCCCCGAGGTCCGATCACGTCTCCTGCAGACAGAGGCTCTCCGCTTTCCAGGGATTCTCCTGTCACTTGGACGAGTATCGATCCCATGACCGAAGAAGCTTCGGGCCTGGAAGACGTCATCAGCAACTCAGTTGAGGTTTCACCGCCCTCCGCTATCGAAAACCGAACAAGCTTACTGAGTCCGATGGTGGAGTAATGTACGGACCCACCCTCGCTTACCGGCTCGTAAACGGCTAGGGAAACTACATTCCCTTCGGGAGTCTTGCCGGCAGGGCCGCCCCCCTGGATTCGCCCAAGAAAGTGCTCCAGGTGCTCTATCAATCCTGTCATGTGTGTCATCTGAACCTTAGATCGTTGTTTCCGCCAGACCTATTGCAGGCGATGCATTCTAGGATGACATCCGAGTTGTAGTTGTCGATAATGTACTGCCGTGAGAAAGGCGATTCGAAGCCTCGGTTAGTCCGGGAGGGATTATGTGACATATCCCAGTCCCTTTTAGCCCCAGACCCCGGCGCGACCTTAACCTCTGCACCACATGACGTACATAGACGACCGCCTGTTGGGCCTGGCTCCGCGTCGTTCCAAACCTTCATTTGGTAGGTCTGACGGAACGTACTCCGAGAGGTAAGCTCACCGCTCTTGTTCGTCCCCATAAGCGGACCGGCGTAGCTCGGCTGAGCAGGCGGGCCCGCCGCGGCCGCTTTAGCTGCTGCTTGGTTTCCGAGGTTTTTGGTTTGTTGTTGGGCGCCCCGCCGGACAGGACATAGGCCTTGCCTGTAGAAGGGTTCACCTGAATGTTCTGGGCGCCACCGGTCAGCGGAACGGTAGTGGTGGCGTTGGTTGCACCATCGATAACGGTGACGCCGCCGCTGATGCCGACATAGATCTTGTTGCTGCTTTCATTCACAGCCAGGACAGACGGTTCCGCGGTCATTGGCACGCGCACAGCGGGACCATACGTGGCCCCGTCCACCACGGAAACATAGCCGCCTGCTGTGGTGATGTAGATCTTGTTGGTCACCGTATTCACGGCAACATCGAAGGCCCTGTCTCCGGCGTCCACGGCAGGCGCCCCGGCTGGTCCCCCAATACGGGTCACACCTTCGATCGACGTCACGAACACCGTGTTCGTCACAGGGTTAACAGCAATCCTTGCCGGCTGCTCACCTGTCGAGAAAATATCCGTCACCGCGTCGGCCATCGCGGGAGACGTCGGCGAACCGACGGTTCCCAGCAACAAAGTCAGGCCCAGCCCGACGGCGGCTGACCGCGCCGCCGCCCGGCGCCGTCGTCGTACGTTTACTCCCCCAAGCGCGCGCGAACCATCCCCAGCAGCAAACATGGCAAGACCCCCCAAAAGTCGAGACGCGGCAGCGCGTCATAGAACGGGAGTCTACCGGGCGGCTCCGACAACAGAAGCCCCTCCTGTTAACCAACTCTTCCTCCACAGGCCACCCGTTCGAACCCACAAGGCCAACCGTCCCGACCACCGTTGAAAGCGTGAGGATCGCAATCGTCGCCGAATCATTCCTGCCACTGATGAATGGGGTAACCCACTCGATACTGCGGGTGCTGGAGCATCTGCAGGAGCGCGGGGATGAGGTGATGGTGATCGCGCCGTCGACGTCGGACACTGATGTTTCGAGCGTCGTCAAGGGTGCGTATGTGCACCGGCTTCCCTCAGTGCCGCTGGCCGGTTACACGAATGTGCGGGTTGCGTTGGGTGGTGTGAATCGGGTCAAGCGAATCCTTGCCGATTTCGCCCCCGACGTCGTTCATCTCGCCTCCCCGTTCGTCCTCGGCTGGCGCGCAGTGCAGGCAGCCGATCAACTCGGCATACCGACGGTTGCGATCTACCAAACCGAAGTTCCCAGTTACGCCGCCCGCTATGGCGTGCCGTTCCTGGAGAACTGGGCGTGGAACCGCGTGGACAACATCCACCTTCTGGCCACCCGAACCCTTGTGCCGTCTACGTTCGCGCTGAACCAGTTGCGCGGACGCGGCATCCTGCGCGTTGATATGTGGCGTCGGGGTGTAGACACCGCGCGCTTCAACCCCGCAAAACGCTCGACGGCGTGGCGCAGCTCGGTAGCGCCCGGCGGCGAGCGGATCATCGGCTACGTCGGCCGCCTCGCCGTGGAGAAACAGGTGGAAGATCTTGCCGTGCTGGCGGACCTGCCGGATACGAACCTCGTGATTGTTGGTGATGGCCCACAACGGGAAGCACTCCAAACGGCGCTGCCGAACGCGGTTTTCACCGGCTTCCTCGGCGGGGATTCATTGGCGCAGGCCGTTGCTTCCTTCGATCTCTTCGTCCATCCCGGCGAGTTCGAGACGTTCTGCCAGACCATTCAGGAAGCCATGGCATCGGGCGTTCCTGTGGTCGCGACCGGCCGCGGCGGCCCCTTGGACCTCGTAGAAAACTCCCGAACGGGTTGGTTGTACGAGCCGGGAAACCTCACCCAACTTCGAGACTACGTGCAGGACCTGATGGGCGACGACGCCAAGCGGCGCGCGTTCGCAGCGGCAGCAACTGCTTCGGTCCAGGGCCGGACGTGGCCCGTGCTCAGCGCGGACTTGGTGCGGCATTACATCGAAGTCGTCGCCGGCATTCCCAGCGAAGCCGGCCCCACTGAACTGACCTCAAGCAAAGGACCCTCCTCATGAAGATCTCCGTGATCGGCTGCGGCTACCTCGGCGCAGTCCACGCCGCAACGCTCGCGTCCATGGGCCACACTGTGGTGGGCATCGACGTCGATTCCCACAAGGTTGAGCAGCTCAACAAAGCGCTGGCCCCCTTCCACGAGCCCGGCCTGGACGAACTGCTCAGCGACGGCCGCACCACGGGCCGTCTGAAGTTCACCACTGACTTCTCAGCGGCAGCCGACGCCAAAGTCCATTTCCTCTGCGTGGGCACACCGCAGTCCAAGACCTCTGACACGGCCGATCTTTCTCATCTGATGAGCGCCACGAAGAGCCTCCTCCCCCACTTGGCCAAGAGTGCCGCCGTCGTGGGTAAGTCCACCGTGCCGGTAGGCACCGTGGAGACGCTGCGCGCGGTCCTGGCCCGCCGCTCGGACGTCCTGCTCGGCTGGAACCCTGAGTTCCTGCGCCAGGGCACGGCCGTCAAGGATTCGTTGGTCCCCGATCGTCTGGTTTACGGCGTCCCCGGCGGGAAGGGCGCCGCAGCCGGCGCTCCCGTGACCGCCGTTCTGGATGCCGTGTACGAGCCCCTGATCAGCGCCGGCATCCCCCGTTTGGTTTGCAACTTTGCCACCGCGGAGCTGATCAAGTCGGCGTCGAACGCTTTCCTGGCCACGAAGGTCAGCTTCATCAACGCAATGGCAGAGCTCTGTGACGCCTCGAGTGCCGACGTAAGCGAACTCAGTGAAGCCATGGGCCTGGACCCGCGTATCGGGAACCGTTACCTGCATGCGGGACTCGGGTTCGGCGGCGGCTGCCTGCCCAAGGACATCCGATCCTTCCGAGCCCAGGCACGCGAACTCGACGTCCCGTCCGTGGACCGATGGATGGAATTGGTGGACACCATCAACCTGGACCAGCGCACCCGCGCCGTGGATGTGGCACGGGAAATGTGCCGAGGTTTCCTGTCCGGCAGAACGGTGACGATCCTCGGTGCTGCGTTCAAGCCAGACACCGACGACATCCGCGACTCACCCGCCCTTGATGTTGCCCAGCAGCTCGCTTCTGCCGGTGCGCACGTGACCGTCACCGACCCCAAAGCCATCAACAACGCTTGGATCCGCTACCCGCAGATCCGTTTCGAGGCATCCACCAAGCGCGCCCTTGAGGGCGCTGAGCTGGTGCTTCTGCTCACTGAATGGGACGAATACGTCTCCCTTTCGCCGTCGTTTGCGGGCTCGCTCGTACGACGGCGGATGGTGCTGGACGCTCGGAACGTGCTGGACGCTGAGGCTTGGCGAAGCGCGGGATGGACCGTCCGCGGGTTAGGGACCGGAGCGGCGGTGGTGGCGGAGGAAATGTTCCTCTAGCCGGCTCGAACTCCCGGGAACATCACGACAAGTACCGCCGTTATCCACAATGTAAGAAACCTTTTTCCTTACAAGGAGGTAGGGCAATGAGGTGGCGTGGCCGGGTTATCACCAGAGGCCTTGTTGATCTCAAAGCGGGTGCTGAGCAGAATACCAAGGACCGCTCGCACCCTTGGAGCAGATATGTGGCGCTTGGGGATTCCTTTACCGAAGGGATTGGGGATCCGGAACCAGGAAGCGCCGGAGGGCTGCGCGGCTGGGCTGACCGCGTTGCCGAAGAACTCGCAGCCGACCACCCGGATCTTGCCTATGCCAACCTTGCCGTGCGTGGGTTGCTGCTGCAGCAGATCCTCGACCAGCAGATCGGTCAGGCACTGACCCTGAAGCCTGACCTGATCACGTTGTCTGCCGGCGGGAACGATATGGTGTTCCACGGCAGCGATCCGGACAAGCTTGCCAGCAAACTTGAGACCGGAGTGAGCCTTTTGGCTGAGACGGGCGCGAAGATTGTTTTGTTTACGGGACCCGACTGGGGATCCACCCCGATACTGGGACGCAACCGCGGCAAAGTGGCCATCTTTAACGAGAACGTTCACGCTATTGCTGCCCGTCACGGCACATTCATCACAGATCTCTGGGCCCTGAGGCAACTCAAGGACCCAAGTATGTGGGACCCTGACCGGCTGCACCTCTCCCCGCTGGGTCATCACACGGTTGCCATGGCAGTACTGGATACCCTCAATGTCCCGCATACGCTGCGGCCGTTTGAACCCAAAGAGCTGCCGGAAAGCAGCTGGCGTCAAGCCAGGGCCGGTGACCTCGCGTGGGCAAGGGCATACTTTTTCCCTTGGGTGTTCAAGCAGCTGCGACCCCACGGTTCCGTAGAGGAACGCCGGGCGAAGCGGCCGTCTGCTGGCCCTGTCTTCGAAAGCGAGAACCCTTCGGAAGCGTCCAAGGCACTGGTGGAGCGATGACTTTTCGTTCCTCAGCAGAGGCCGTGCAGGGAGGTTCCATCAAGGCCAAGGGCGTCTTAACAACGATGCGTGTTGGGCGTATTTTATTTGTGTAGATCCGCCCCACCGAAACCCGTTAAACCGTAGCCCGGTGCCGACACCGGGCAAGACCCTCTATTGGTAATTCAATCTTCGGGAGCTCACCGTGGACACGGGAGTGATAACGGCTTATATCGTCGGTTATCTCATAACTGCAATCACGGTGTTTGTGTTTTGTCTGCCAGCCATAGTGCTCTTTGTGATTCTGTTGCTGGTGGCAGGGGCACTTCGGGTGTTGGTGTGGCCACTGGAGTTGCTGATCCGGAAACTGCGCCGGCACCCGAAGGAAACGCAAACGGACCAATCGTGGTTGTTGGGCTCAGGTTAGGAGCCGTGCAGGTCTATTAGCGAGTCCGTTAGCGAGAAGGAGGAAAACGATGAACATCGGACAAAAGCCAGAAGCGCCGCGTGAAGTACCTGAAGCAGACGCTGTTGAGCAGCAGACGCCCGTCCTACCCGAGGGCTCTGAAGAGTCTGAGCTCATGAAACCGCTACCTGATGACGCCCCTGAGGCCGATGTTCTGGAGCAGCGGACAGACGTGCTTCCCGGCGGTTCAGCGTTTACACGACTCGCTGGCATGTCTGAAGCAGAGGCCGCGGAAGGAGACTATATCGAGCAGGCACTCGCGCCCTCCTTCGACGAGGAAGACGACTACCGCGAAAACAACGAGGAGGTCGGCTAGAAGCAGCCCCCAATCCGTGCGCTAAGTCATAGAAGACTTCTCCTGTTGGGGCCCGTGTGACCGGTGTTACTGTCGCACCACGCGCCTTTCGCATGGGCGCACTCTAAGGGGGCAACACATTGCACACACAACTTTCGCGCGCCGGAAAACACTCGCTTTTCGGCGGCAAATCGGCACGGGGTTTTCGCGGTAAAGCTCTGGGAATCACAGCCATCGGATCACTGATGATTTTGCTGACCGGTTGCGGTTCGGGGTCAATGGGAGCTGCTGGATCGGTGAGCAGCACCACGGAATCGACGTCCGCAACTGCGTCGCCTACGCCTACTCCAACGCCAAGCAAGATAGCCGGGAAAGCCTGCACCACAGAGAAGAACACCCAAGTAGCGGCGGGCGAAACGTACATTTGCACAGTCGATCAATCGGGAAAACTCGCCTGGCTGGACTCTGCAACAGCAGTGAAGCTTTCTGATCAACGCGCTGCGGACGCCGCGGCAAAAGCCGCGGCAGAGAAGGCGGCAGCGGACGCAGCCGCGAAAGTGGCAGCGGACAAGGCAGCGGCTGACAAGGCTGCCGCAGACAAACTTGCCGCCGACCAAGCGGCCGCTGCCAAAGCCGCCGCAGATCAGGCCGCTGCTGCCGCTGCGGCTGCGAAGCCTGCCCCCGCCGCTCAAAGTGGGTGCGACCCGAACTACGCCGGTGCCTGCGTACCTGTTGCGTCCGACGTCGACTGTGCCGGAGGTAAAGGCAACGGACCGGCCTACGTGAGAGGCCCAGTGACGGTGGTTGGTTCTGACATCTACGGCTTGGACAACGACCACGACGGAATCGGTTGTGAGTAGTAGCCACTGAACCAGTAGAGATCAATGGCCCATTCGCGGTGGGCTCGCAGACCCTCATGACGCCACCCGGGGATGAACCCATCCAGTTGCGCATCGCGGAGGTAGTGGACGGCGAGGTGTTCGTCGACGAGCACGCGTCGATGAGCTGGGCGGCTCACCACCTAGTCCGTCCCAGCAAACACTCATTTTTGCGTGAAGCGAACCCAAAAAGCCATGATTTGCTCGCCTTTGGATACCTAGAGCGAACGAAAGAACACCTAGTCCCGATTTCCGGCCATAGTCTGCTTTTGTGCCTTCGGGACGAGAAACCCGGTGTCCGGCGGGAACCCCACTCGTCCTAGGCGAAGGAGGCACGACGGCACGGCTCCACCTAAGAACCCCCAGGTGGAGTCGTGCCCAGCCGGCTTGCCGAGGGCTTATCGAGGACTTCGGCGCAAACGGACCAACCGGAACACGATGCCCACCACAAACATCAGCACACCCAGCCCGACGGACAGCGGCGGCAGCGTCGCAACCAATGCCACACAAGCAACAGCTCCAGCCACTTGCAGGGCCTTCGGGTACCGGCGGTCCTCGGCGGGCTGAGTGAAGGCCGCGATATTTGCGACCAAGTAATAAAGCAGCACGCCGAACGACGAGAAGCCGATTGCACCACGAAGGTCAGCCACGGCAATGATCAGGGAAATCACTACGGCCAGCGTTGTTTCGGCCCGGTGTGGAACCTTGTACCGCGGATGGACGGCAGCGAGCCAGTGCGGGAGGTCGTGCTCGCGTGCCATCGCAAGGCTCGTCCGGCCCAGCCCTGCAATCAGCGCGAGGAGGGCACCCAGCGAGGCCACTGCCGCTCCGATCCGAACGATGGGAGCTGCCCAGGACATCGCACCGGCGTCGACGGCGTCCGCGAGGGGTGTCGGCGTTCCGGAAACGCCGTCGGGTCCCAGGGTCGCTAACAGCGTGACAGCGATCATGGCATAGATGACGATCGTAATTCCCAGGGCGATGCTGATGGCCCGGGGTATGGTGCGGCGGGGCTCTCGAACTTCCTCCCCCATCGTGGCGATCCTCGCGTAGCCGGCGAAGGCAAAGAAAAGCAGCCCAGCCGACTGCAGTATGCCGTACCAGCCGTGCGCCAGCAGCCCCTCCCCCACAAAATTGCTGAAGTCAGGTCCGGAACCACCCCAAACGGCGGCCACTGCTATCGCCAGAGCGGTCAGGACGGCGATCACCAGGATTCGCGTAAGTCCCGCGGTGCGGGTTACTCCGTGATAGTTCACAGCGGTCAAAATTACGACGGCGGCAATCGCCACCGGGCGTTCCCAGCCCGCCGGCGCGGCATAGGCTGCGAAGGTCATGGCCATGGCTGCAGCGCTGGCCGTCTTGCCGATCACGAATCCCCACCCAGCCAGGAAGCCGTACCAGGGCCCAAGCCGCTCACGTCCGTAGACGTATGTTCCGCCGGAGGTGGGGTACCTGGCAGCGAGTTGTGCGGAAGACGTCGCATTGCAGAAGGCCACGAAGGCCGCGACAATCAAACCAATCAGCAGTCCGGATCCTGCTGCCGCAGCGGCTGGTGTGAACGCCGCGAAGACGCCGGCACCGATCATGGAGCCTAAGCCGATGAGGGAAGCATCGAAGGTGCCGAGGCGGCGGGCCAAGGCCGGGGAATTGCTCACGAGAACCCTTCACGCATTAAGGTCTGAGCTCTGCCGGTGTCACCGGCGGACTCGTACTGGAAGATACGTTCAGCCTAACGTGAGTCAGCGCGCCGCCATTGAATTGCCCACGAGGATGAAGAGGCCGTTACGCGAGGTTGCGCCGGTCTTTCGCAGTGCGTTGGAAATATGGTTTTCCACTGTTCTCGCGCTGATCCCCAGATGTTCAGCAATCTCAACGTTCGAGCGATGTCCCGCCAACGCGGCAACCTCAATTTCGCGTTCCGTGAGGGGCGTAGTCCTGAAAGTGTTGAAGGATAGCTGCTCGTTGGTTGACGGGAACCTTGCCGCGAACAAAGACGAAGCTTCGGCCATGGCCTCGGCCGCTGCCGTGTTCCCCTCCAGAACGTGACGCTTGAGGGCACCTCGAAGCAGCATGCCGATCTGATAGTTGTCGGCGTCCAGTTCGTAGTGCTTCAGGAGGAGACCGAGCAGCTTGTGATCGCCTTCCACAACCGCGCTGGCAACGGCCATCATCTGGTCATGAGCCGTTACCCCACTGTCCCGCAGGATCTTGCGGAGGATATCAAGAACTGGTCCTCCGGGACACAGGCATGTGCAGAGCAGCGCCGTCATTGTTGCTTCCAGGATGTAGCCACTCTTCATCTGGCGTTTGATGAGCTTTACTGCCCGCCGATCAAAAACTGAGGGTTGGGTAGTCTCTGCGGCAACGAGCTCATGTACACCCTTGCCGATGCCGGGCAATGGGCCAACATCAGGCACCTCACTCCGCGCCTGCGAGGCGATGGACAACGCCGGTGAGATGGCCGTCGTCGCGTGCCGTAGGCCGGCGAGCCGCAGCATCGCGTCATAAAGGACATCGACGACGAAGCCGGGCCGGCCCATGGCAAAGACACTACTCATGAGGTATTCGGCTTCTTCGAAGTACCCGCGGTACAGCAGGCCGTGCGCTGCAACATAGCTACTGGCCACCACACCGAATTGATCGAGGTTTCGGCGGGCCTCGGCACGCCAATCCAGCGCGAAGACCAAGGAGTCCTCAATCCTGCCTGCTGCAAAGAGCGCGAACCCGTGAAGGAACGGACGGAGGTGGGGGAAGGCGTCGTCATCCTCAGCCTTCTCGGTCACGCTGAGAACCGTACCCGGCCGAAAGCGATACAGCTCAAGCAAGCTTTGGACGAGTCCCTCCAAACCGGGCGGATCGTGCTCAGAGCCCCCGGCAGAAGGCTCCGTTCTCGGCGGGATCCGGCCGTGCGAGGCGTTGATAAAGAGGATCGCGGCCTCGGCAGTAGAAGCCTGTTCGGGGTTGTGCTCAGCGAATCCTTTCAGGATGTCCACTGCCGTACTCACGCCTTGCCCTGAGTAGATTGCAAGGAACGCCTTGGTGATCGTGAGAAAGAGAACGTCAGTCGGGTCGCCGTTGAGAGTGGACGTCTCCCGGCAGACGCGAGTGGCACGCATGACGTCCACGGGCGCTCCCCAGTAGACCCTGAGCAGAGCTGCGGCGTTGGTTGCCGATTTGTTCGCTTGCCATCGTTCATAGCGCGTGCGTTCGCGAGCGGCACTGTGATCGTGAAAATGCCGGGCCGTTACGGCGTCGTCGTTTCCTTTCTCAAGCCGCAAGGATGCGAGCACCCGGGATAAGCAGTCGGCAGTGGTTGAATTGCCCTGCGCACTTTGAGGCACAGTCTCAAGTGCTCCAGCGATCTTGTTCCGGAGGAGATGCCGGTCCCTGAGCGTCTTCTGGCCCCTGAAATAATCGGCGATGACGGGCGGACTTATAGCGGCGATCGGCCCATTGTGGTGATCGTCCATAACCGACAGGAATCCCCGCCGTTCAAGGCCTTCCAACACGTCGGGCTGCACCACTTTTTGCAGAACGTCTACGCGGGCTGTGCCAAGGATTGCCATGGTGTGCAGGGCAGTGATTTCTTCCGTGGCCAGGTCCGCAAGGAGTGCCTCCAGAGTTCCTCTCAGATGGTCGTTCCAGAGGGTGTCACCTGTCATCTGCCACTGCCGGCCACGCATGACCAGCAGCTCGCTTAAGGCAGCAGTCTCCGTGATCCGGACAATGAGTCGAGGGTTTCCGCCGGACTTTGTCAGGATTCGCGCGGTTGTATCCGCGTCTGCAGGAGCCCCCAAGACCTGAGCCACCAAGGTGTGTACCTGCTCATAGTGGAGGGGGTCCAGTTGCATCAAGGCTTCGCGGCCACTGTTCATGACGGCCAGTTGCCCCCGTGAGAACGAGCCGTTGTCCGGAGCCGTAACGATCAGCGGACAGTCGGACCTTCGCCGAACCGATTCCAGGACTGCCAGCGATTCGTTGTCCACCAGATGGATGTCGTCAACTACCAGCACGTGCTTTCCGGGCTTGGACAACTGGCTTGAGAGCGCATCCGCGATGTCCATGACTCCACTGCGGCCGGGCCGAAGCTCCAACCCCAGGCTCTTAATGGCGGAGTAAGGAATGGAGCGATGCGTGCGCAGGCCGCTGATGAAGTGGGTAGCCATCCCGGTTTTTTCCAAGTTGGCCACCACGTTTCGCACCACCGTGGTCCTGCCGCTTCCGGGTGCCCCAATAATCCGCACGCCTATGCCGCGGCCAACGAAATCGAGGATGCGCTGAACCTCAGAATCGAACACTCGATCCAACCTTCTGTTTCTGTGGATGACCGACATGCGGCTCACTTCGCAGGTTAGATCTCGGAAACGGGACTAGGTGGCAAAACAGCCTTGCACAGGCCGTTTAACGCCGTTCTAGGTGGTGATTTGGGCAAAAATAGGTGCTCGCGGTGGTGGTCTAGGTGGTGCGCGTGCCGTGCCAGAGCGTGTGGAAAGGAGTCGTCTGCAGTCTGTTCGTCCATGAGAGGCCCTCGGTTTCGTAGTGGATTACCAACCACGCTACGGACGTTCGAAGGTGAGTTACAGGGGTGTAATTCGCTATGTGGATATGTGTTCTAAGAAACCAACAACAACTCGTATATATGTTCGACTACAACGACAAGAAAAAACAGGGCCGGTCCATGACCGGCCCTGTTTTTCGTTTATCCGAAGACTAGATAGCCTGGATGTTTACTGCCTGGGGACCCTTGGGGCCCTGCTCGACGTCGAAGGAAACCTTCTGGTTCTCTTCGAGGGAGCGGTAGCCCGAGGAGTTGATCGCAGAGTAGTGAGCGAAAACGTCCTGGCTGCCATCCTCAGGAGAGATGAAGCCGAAGCCCTTTTCGGAGTTGAACCATTTCACGGTACCTGTAGCCATTTTTTCAGTCCTTACTGAAGGTGGAGATTCTCCCGACTTTCGGGTCTCCGGTGTGGGGTGTTCTCCACCGTTACTTCAGAAGGTCGCGATCCAGATGGATCGCGGGGACTGCCTGAACTACCAAATGCCAAACACAACAACACCGTCAAGTTTACATAGATCTGAGCAGATAGCTAGTGCGACGTCAGATTAATCAATCCGATGGCCGGACTGACCAAGAAAATTGTCGCGGTGTTGGCTTAGCCTGTGAGTCAAGACCGTCTGGCAGCAGCCGGTACGAAACTCGAAGACTTAGGGATCCTGTGGACTTCTACGCCATAAATACTCTGCGTGAGAACCACGCGGGCTGGTCCCTCCTTCGCGCCCAAAACGCCCCGCTGGCCCTGCACTTCTTCATGGCCGCCTTCACGGACCCTAATCAGCGCAACGTTGGCCGCCAGCAACTGATCGATACTTTGGACGACGTCTTGTTCGGCGTCCGGGAATCCTTCGGCGAGGACAGGTTCCCTCGCAGCGCGTCAGAGTATCTGGACGACTGGGCTGCTCCGGAGCGCGCTTGGCTTCGCAAGTACTACGTTCCGGGTGAGGATGAGCCGCATTACGATCTGACTGCCGCGGCGGAGGACGTCGTCAGGTGGGTGGAGAGCCTCAGGGGCCGTGAGTTCGTAGCCACGCAATCCAGGCTAACCAGCATCTTCGCTGTCCTGAAAACCTTAGTCCAGCAATCGGAGACCGACCCGGAAGTGCGGCTTGCCGAACTGCAGCAGCAAAGGGACCAGATAGACAAGGAGATGCAACGGATCCGGGCGGGCGACGTCAAGGTCATGAGCGGCCCCGAGGCTCTGGACCATTTCCAGCAGCTCACGGCGTTGGCCAAGGACTTGCTCTCCGATTTCCGCGAGGTCGAACAGAACTTCCGGAAACTGGACCGCCAAGTCCGCGAGCAGATCGCTACGTGGGACGGCAGCCAAGGCGAACTGCTGGACACGATCTTCGCCAACCAGCAGGACATTGGCAGTTCCCTCCAAGGCCGCACGTTCCAGGGCTTCTGGGACTACCTCATGTCACCCCAGTTGCGGAACGAGCTGAACGATCTCCTCCAGCGAGCCACTCAGATCGAGGCGTTGGCGCAGGCAGACAACCTCCACACAATCACCAATCTCCACCAGGACTGGTTGCCGGCCGTTGAACAGACACAGAGCACAGTGAGGCAGCTCTCCCAGCAGATGCGCAGGCTCTTGGACGACAAAGTCTTCCTGGAGAATAAACGCATCATGCAACTTATTCGAAGGGTTGAGGCGACTGCACTGGACACCCGGGACCACCCACCGTCGAGCGTTATTATGGAAATCGATGCACCGTCCGTCGACGTCGCGTTGCCGTTCGAGCGGCCGCTTTACGAGCCCGGAAGCCGCGTGATGGTGATGGACGAGGTGGTCACCGCTGACGACCAGGACCTGGATGCGAGCGCGCTGTTCAGCCAATTCCACGTGGACAGGGAGCGCCTGAAGTCCAACATCGACGATGTTCTTGAACACGCGGACCAGGCAACGCTCGCGGACATCACCGCAGCACACCCGCTGACCCAGGGGCTCGCTGAACTGGTGCAGTATTATCAGCTGGCGGTCGAATCGGACTGGGCCACAATCGACCCAGATGCAACCCAGGACCTCCAATGGCAGCTCCCGGATGGCACGCTAAAGGAGGCAACCATGGACCAGATCATCTTCGTGAGGCCGGCGTGACAATCGAAACAGCAAGCACCCCCGAGGAACTGCCCGCCGTCGTGACCAGGCTCTTTAAGGGCGTGGTGTACGCGGAGAACGATCAGAAGATCTGGCAATCGCTGATAACGCTCACGTCCCAAGTGCGGGATTACGTTGCGGTGCTTGGGCTCAACCTGATCCTTGACGAGTCGGAGGGCTACGCCTTCCTGAAGTCGCGTGAGGATCCTGGAGGAATGCTCCCCCGGCTCATCCCCCGGAGGCAACTCACGTTCGATGTCAGCCTGCTGCTCGCCCTCCTCCGGAAGCGGATGCTTGAATTCGATACCAACAGCAGCGAGCTCCGCCTCATCATGTCGGAGGCGGAAATAAAGGATATGGTCTCTGTTTTCCTGCCCGAGTCCAGCAATGAGGCCCGGATCCTGGACAGGCTGGGGACCAACATCAAGAAAGTGCTGGAGCTTGGTTTCCTCCGGAGACTCAAGGGCGAAACGGAAGCGTATGAGGTGATGCGCATTTTGAAGGCCTACGTTGACGCGCAGTGGCTGGAAGAGTTCGACGCGCGGCTGGCTGACTACCGTGACTCCCTCACCGGAAGCAAATGACCATGACCACTGACGTTCAGGACACGCTGTTCAGCATCGACGACACCACAGAAAATGCGGACGACGGCGGCCTGCCGCCCGGGTTCCGACTCCAGCGTTTGGAGCTGCTCAACTGGGGCACATTCCACGGCGGCGTGCGGACGTTCCGTTTGGATGGCGCCAACAGCCTGCTGACCGGCGACATCGGCTCCGGGAAGTCGACCGTCGTGGACGCGATCACTACCCTGCTTTTGCCTGCCAACCGGATCGAGTACAACAAGGCCGCCGGCGCGCAGAAGCGGGAACGCACGCTGATGTCCTACGTCAGGGGCTTCCACAAGAGCACGCGGAGCACTGGCGGCGAGTACTCCAAACCCGTGGCGTTACGGGCACCGGGCGCGCTATCAGTGGTCCTCGGCGTCTTCCACAACGCGGTGCTCAACAAGACCGTGACGCTGGCCATCACCTTGTGGACCATGCAGGAAGCCGGGCAGCCAACGCGGTTCTACTCATTGGCCGAGAAGGAGCAATCGATCGCGAACGATTTCTCCAACTTCGGTCAGGATCCCGCCAAGCTGAAGAAAAAGCTGCGAGCGGAGGGCGTTACGGTCCACGACACCTTCGATCCGTATGCGGCGGCGTTCAAGCGACACTTTGGCATCAGCGGCAATCAGGCGATGGAGCTGTTCCACCGCACCGTCTCGATGAAGCAAGTGGAGAACATCACCCATTTCGTCCGGACCAACATGCTGGAAGACGATGACGTCGAAGCAAGGATCAGCAAGCTGATCGGCCACTTTGACGATCTCAAGAAAGCACACGAGGCCGTGGTCCGGGCGAAGGATCAGATCGAGCTCTTGAAGCCCATCCGCGAAGGTGCTGCCACGCACCAGAAGCTCAGCGCGGCCGAAGACCAAGCGCGCAAGCAACGGGATCAGCTGCATCCATGGTTCACGGACCAGCAACTCACGCTGAGCCTGGAACATCAAGCCGAGCTCGAGCGGACGGGACAGAAGCTCCGCGAAGACAGCACGCAGCTGACCTCGGACATTGCCCGGCTGCGGCACGAACTCGCGATCGTGCTAGAGGACATCCGGACCAGCGGTGGCGGCCGGCTTGCTGCCATCGATGCTGAAGTGGCGCAACATGAAGAGGCGTCCCAAGCGCAACGCAAGCGCTTCGAGCAATACACAAGTGCCGCCGTCGAACTTGGATTGAACGCTCCCGAAGACCGGGTGCTGTTCGACGCTAACCGGCAACGCCTAAGCCAGGTAGAGCAGGACGTTGCCGGCCGGGCCGCGGAGTTGCAGGATCGTCGAACGGCTTTGCATTCGGAGCTCAGGGAGCTGGCAGCGCGCAGGGATGATCTCGACGCCGAACTGGCCAGCCTTGGCTCCCGGCAGACGCTGCTGGCTCGTCCGCAGTTGGAGCTCCGGCGTCGTATTTGCGAGGGCACCGGCATCGCCGAGTCGGCGCTCCCCTACGCTGCCGAGCTGTTGCGCGTCCGCGACGGCGAGGCCGAGTGGGAAGGCGCGGCTGAACGTACGCTGAGGAGCTTTGCGCTCCAGCTGCTCGTGTCCGCTGAGCACTATGCGGCGGTGAGTTCATGGGTTGACGCGAATGACCTCAGGGGCAAGCTGGTGTACCGGCGGATTGGCGACTCGTACCCACAACGGCCTTCCGCGCCCGGGACGCTGGGTGCGAAGATCGCGATCAAACAGGGCACCCCGTTCCGCGATTTCCTGCTGGATGAGCTCATCACCCGGTTCGATTACGTCTGCTGCGACACTATGGAGGACTTCCGCCGGCATCCCAAGGCGCTGACGGTTAATGGTCAGTTGAAGGGATCGCGGGGAAGGCATGAGAAGGACGACCGCACTGGCCTGACAGACCGGCGGACATTTGTCCTGGGCTGGGACAACCACGAGAAGATCGTGCGGATTCGGGCTGAGCGGGACGACGTTGACGGCAGGCATCGGAGCGTCGGGACGCAGCTGGCAAAGGTGGACGCGTCGCTGGGTGACGCTGCCCGGCTGAACCGCTTGCTGGGCAATGTTGGGTCTGTGACCGAGTTTGCGGAGATCAGCTGGCAGGTGACTGCCCGCCGGGTCCAAGAGCTCATGGATGAGAAGCTCCAACTCCAGCAAGCGAGCAGCGTGTTGCAGCAGCTGACGGTCAAGGAGTCCGAGGTTGCTGCCAGGATCGAGAAGCTTCAGGAGCGCTCTGACAAGGTTCAGCAGCGGCTCGGGGCCAACGAAAAGGACGCCCGGGACATCGCAACGGTGATCGAGGAATGTCGCCTGACCTTGCAGGAACAACCGCTAACGGACGACGGCGAGGTACTGGCTGCCGTAGCGCGGCTCACTGCCGAGACACTCGGTGAAAAGTCCCTCACCTACCGGAATACCGTTTCGACGGAGAGTTCGGTCCGTTCGGGGCTGACCGGGACGATCGATGCCTTGACCAAACGGATCGCCACGGCGGCTGCTTCCACTGTCCGGCTCATGGCGGACTTCCGCAACAAGTATCCTAACGAGACCACGGACATTGACGCGACACTGGAGGCTGCCGAGGAGTTCAACCGGCTCCTCGAGCAACTGGAACGAGATGACCTACCCCGGTTCGAGGCGCGCTTCAAGGACTCGCTGACGCAGAACACCATCCACGAGGTGGTGGCGTTCAACGCGTTCCTGGACAGCCGCCGGCAGGACATCGTGAACCGGATCAGCGAGATCAACCTGTCCTTGGCGGAGATCGAGTACAACCCGGGCAGGCACGTCCAACTGGAGCATCAGAACTCCACGGACTTGGATGTGCGGCAGTTCGGGATCGACCTGCGGGCCTGCTCCGAGGGCACCATCGGTGATGACGATCAGTACTCGGAGCAGAAGTACCTGCAGGTGGAACGGCTGATCGAGCGGTTCCGTGGCCGTGAAGGTTTCACCACCCTGGACGAGCGCTGGACGGCGAAGGTGACGGACGTGCGGAACTGGTTTACGTTCTCGGCATCGGAGAAGTGGACAGAGACCGGTGAGGAGTTTGAGCACTTCACAGATTCGGGCGGCAAGTCCGGCGGCCAGAAAGAGAAGCTCGCATACACGATCCTTGCGGCGGCCTTGGCGTTCCAGTTCGGGTTGGCTTCCGTGAAGAGCGCCTCGCGCCTCGGCGCAGGTGGTCCTGCCAAGGGGAGGAGCTTCCGTTTTGTGGTGATTGACGAGGCGTTTGGGCGTGGCTCTGACGAGTCGGCACGGTACGGCATGGAGCTGTTCCAGCGGATGAAACTGCAACTGCTGATCGTCACACCGCTGCAGAAGATCAACGTCATTGAGCCGTTTGTGGCACACGTGGGCTTCGTCGCCAACACCAACGGCAACGACTCCCAGCTTCGTAACATGACCATCACCGAGTACCGCGAGGAACGGGAGAAGCGTGCCGGCTAAGTCTGCTCCTGCCCATCGTTGGACCACTCTGGCAGGGTTGCGGGCGCTGTCTGTTACCGCTTGGGACCGCGGCCAGCTCCTGCGGGAGGCTCTGGAGCCGACTGACGTATATCCGCGGCGTCGAGCGTTGAAGCGGCCCTCCGCAACGGAACTGCGGGACGATTATGCTGCCGCCCGCGAATGGGCTGCTGAGCTCTTCGCCGATGTGGGGCCGTACAGCCTGGAAACGGTCGACGTCGGCCGCACCACCATCGGGTCAAACCAACTTCCCGCCGTGGCCGTGTTTGATTCGGTGGAGGACGAGGTTGCGTTTGTTGGTAAGGCGCGGGAGCTGCGACGGTTCCGTGCCCTGGCGTCTTCACTTCTAGCTCTTGATCCCTTGTTGAAGGCGTGGGCGCTAAAGCGACCACTTGCACTGTTGGAGTTGGGCGACGCGGCGTTGACTGCTGCACGAGTGGCACTATGGCTGCGTGACAACCCCTCCCCCGGTGTTTATGTGCGGCAGCTGAGCCTGCCTGGGGTTCACACGAAGTTCATCGAGACACACCGCAGGACAATTGATGAGATAACCGCCGTGGTGGAGCCTGCGGAGGGCTCGGAACAACCCGCCGGTGCGGCGCCTGACGAGCTTCTTAAGGTGGCGGAAGCTTCGGTCGCCGATGAGTCCTTGCTGGAAAGACCGACCGCCCGAACACGGGCTGCACGGTTCGCGGAGCGCCACGGTTTCCTCCATCAGCCGGAGCAAGTCCGATTCCGTGTGTTGGATTCGTCGATCCCCTTGCTGGGTGACGCCCGGGACATCACGGTGACGGCTTCCGGGTTCGAGTCCCTCAGGCTTCCGGTGAGCACAGTGATCATCACCGAGAACCTCGTGAATTTCCTGGCCCTCCCGGATCGGCCAGCCACGCTGGCAATCTTCGGCGCCGGCTACGGCTTCTCATCTCTCCGGGATGCGGCGTGGCTGCAGGACTGTGAGGTTCTGTACTGGGGTGACCTGGACACCCATGGCTTCCGCATCCTGGACCAATTGCGGTCAGTCCATCCGCATGTATCGAGCGTGCTGATGGACGAAGAAACGCTACAGGTGCATCGGGATGCTTGGAGCGTGGAATCCTCACCTTCACGTGCTGTGTTGAGTCGGCTGAAACCTGAGGAAGCTCGCGTCTATGAAGCTTTGCAGGCAGGAAGCTACGGAGACCGAGTGCGGCTGGAGCAGGAGCTGATTGGCTGGGAGTGGGCGTTGGATCGGCTTGGTGTTCGCCGTCGCTAGATCATCCAGATTCGCGCAGCATAATCAGCGCCGCCGGTGGCTAAGCGACGGCCGTCTGGGCTGAACGCCACCGCCCTTACGGCCTTGTCGTGTCGGACCTCCAGGAGCTGCGCCCCAGTGGTGGCATTCCAAATCCGCGCGACGTTGTCGTCACCTCCGGTGGCCAAACGGGTCCCGTCAGGGCTGAATGCGACGGCTTTGACGGGCTTCCCATGGCGCACCTCTAGCAAGCGGTTGCCACTGTCTGCTGCCCAGACCCTGGCAGACTTGTCATCACTGCCAGTCGCCAAAATCGACCCGTCCGGGCTGAACGCGACTGCCGTCACGCCAGCCAGTGCATGGCGGACCTCCAGCAGTTGAGCTCCTGTTGTCGAATTCCAGATACGGGCCACCCTGTCATCACTTCCAGTGGCCAGTCGGTATCCATCCAGACTGAAGGCAACTGCCCTTACCGCCTTCGTATGGCTAATTTCGAATAGATAGGCTCCTGTGGAGGCATTCCAGATCCGCACTGTCTTGTCTTCGCAGCTTGTGGCCAGCCGCGCACCATCGGGGCTGAATGCCACAGCTGTAACTGAGCTGATCACTGCAGCATGCTGAACTTTGATTAGCTCATTTCCCCTTGACGCGTCCCAAACGTACGCCGTGCTGCCCATGACACCGGCAGCCACACGCGAACCGTCTGGACTAAATGCCAATGCCATGATCATTCCGCGGAGGAACCCTTTGGTTTCCTTTGTCATGATGGCATTGCCGTTGTTACAGTCCCAGACCCTAGCCATGTTGTCCCAGCCTCCAGTGGCAAGTCGGCCACCGTCGGGGCTGAAGGCAACAGCACGAACCTCGCCTTTGTGGCGCACCACCAACAGCTCGGAGCCAGGGCTTCGGCTTTGGACCGCTTGCTCTGCCGAATGAGGCGTTACAGCAGCCTGTGCAGGCGTATTGCCGACAGCACGACCGGAAGCGGTTTCGAAGACATCAGTAATATCTCGCACGCCCGCCTGGACATCACGAGTCGGAGCCTGGCCGGTGCTGGGCGGAGCTTGATCCGGCGCGTCGTAGGTCTTGCCGGACTGATAGCCGAACAGCGCAATTCGGGCCAATGTCGCCAGCCCATCCGGGTCGGCGGCGGCAGAATCGATAGCGCTCAGTGCGGAGTCCGACGCTAGGACTGCCCGCCAATCCTCGGCAGCCGCATATCGACGGATTTCTGCTTCCAGGCTAGCGACCTTTTGCTTTAGCTCGCAGGCTTCCAGGCGTGCGCCGGCGTCGGGGAAATCCGGTTCGTTTCGCAGCTGAGCATAGCTACTCGCAGCTGCAGCCCAGTGGCGTGCCTCCTCCTCTGAACGGGCCTTACGGTAAGTTTCTTCAAGGTACGCCTTGCGCCGGGCAGTCTCTCGCAGCCCCGCGGCATCTTGATATTCAGCGTCCAAGGTGAGCAGTTGATCGAAGAGACTGACGGCCGTCCCATACTGTTTCAGATACAACTTCGAAATTGCACGATCGTACAACTCGATTAATTGTGTTCGATCGTTTTGGAGGAATTGTTCTGTAGGACTCTGGACTTTCCTGGGCTTCCCCCCAATGTTGAATAGTTGTGTGGATCCGCCGCGCACATACAACACAGGCGTGACCCATTCCAGCGAGCCAAGGCCTAGTATGGCCCTCCGCCCACTGCCTGCAGCCGTGTCAACGTCCCGTCCATGGGCTATGGCACTGTAGAAACCATGCGAGAACGCGATCGCGGCGTCGTCAGTAACGGTGAACTGCATGGCGGCAACCGCATTTATCCCCCCGCGCACGAGCGCTGCAGCTGTCCCGGAAAATAGGTCCTCCCTCCCAGCCGCCCCTGAGGCGCACGAATTCAACACGACCAGACGAGGTGTGGGTTGCGCCTCACGGAGGAGTTGCATCAGCCTCGAAGCCGGAACCATGTTCGTTCGCCCATGGACTGACTCGAGAGCAATGCGGCCTTCCTGGGTCCGGACGTCGTAGTCTCCATGGCCGATAAAGTGCAGGATATGCCAGGGACCCTCCATCAATGTGTTCTGGATTGCCTGCCAGGTGGCGTCTGGAGCCCAGACCAGATCCGTTAGTCCGGCGGCCACGGGTCCGCTTACGGCGTCAGTTAGTCGTTGCCTTTCTGCATCTGCATCCAGCCCGGCCAAATCGTAGGGTGCTGAAACAACACCTAGGATCCTCAGCGGAACCATCACGTCGAGGGGGCGAACACTGTAATCCACAGCGGGGATCCGACGAAGAAGGGGCATATCTTGGCACAAGTAGGAGCCCGTATCCGGGTCGAAGAGCAGTTCCCACGGCAACGCAGCCAATTCGGGCGCGGCAAGCCTGAGAACGACCCGCAACGGCCGCCCAGAATGCTGAGCGGCTCCCAGGCTGGAACGGTACGTCCCTCCAACCGAACCAGCGAAGATCGCCCTAAATAGCTGCTCTCCAACCTCGTGCAGGGGTTTCTCTGCCGCCGGGATCGTCCTGCGCGCAGACACGGCAGAGGCCAAAATCCTATCCTCCAGCTCGGTCAGCCTGCCAAGAACCCCGTCCACATCGAGCTCGAACCTGCCGGACGATTCGCCCCCTGACGGCGACGTGATCACGCGGACCAAATAGTCACCAGAACCATGGGTAATTTCGAGCTCAATATCACCGTCCATCGTCTGCCCCGCCGCTCATCAACGTGGTCTGCCATCCCAGTTCTAAGAATCTATTCAGGGAGGACCAACTATGGATTTAAGAGTGACGCACGCGTTTGCCCACCACAAGTAGTAATCGGGCCGGATCCGGTTTATGGTATTCGGCAACAGATAGCACTCTCCAAATTCCCAAAGGAGCGCCGGCGCCCACACGCAAAGACTTCCCTATGGGATTCTCCTCGCGTAATTGGGCCACCGGCGTCTAGGCCTGCGTGAGCTCCAAGTATCGGTTGCGGCTGTGCCCCTGGAGATGAATATTGGTCCGCCACGGTGGGGGCCGTGGTGCCTACCGCTGGACCTTCAAAGACCGGCTCAAATATGCAGGTCCCAAACGGCTGGCACGGGCTTAAAGTTCACCCCAAGGCGGCAATCCCGGACTTCTTTCTGCGTGCAGGTGGTTGTAAAGCTACAAAATGACGAGACTTGGAATGGCGCCACGGGTTACCAAAACGTGCAACGGCTGCGGCGATCGCGCCGTATGCTGCAGACATATCCCCTCTCGCACGGTCCATTACCTAGGAGGACAAGCAAATGCAGATGCCCAAGCCCTCGGACGCCGACAAGGAGCGCTTCCGTTCTGTGCTGCCCGATCATCCGGATGTCGTCGTCAAACCGATGTTCGGCAATCTTGGCGCTTTCGTGAATGGGAACATGTTTGCGGGACTGTTCGGCCCCACCATAGGCATCCGTCTTTCCGACGCCGATAAGGCCGAGCTCGAGGCTGATCATGAAACTCAACCCTTCGGTCCCGAAGAACGTCCCATGGGCGGATACACCGGTCTTCCGGAAGCTTGGAACGATGACGCTGAGAAGGCCGAGCCATGGGTGGCCAAAGCCTTTGACTACGTGGCCGGGCTACCAGCGAAGAAGCCCAAAGCACGGCCTTCCAAGGACTAGATACCAGGCGCTCGCAAAACCCGCCGAATCGTGCTGAGATCAGGCTATGGTCTCCATGAATGGACGAACGGCCCTGGTGACCGGCGCGACAGGTGGTCTTGCTAAGGCCATCGCCACTGCTTTGGCCCGCGAAGGTGCCACCGTCGTCGTGGTCGGGCGGACAAAAGCGCGGGCAGAAGAGGCCATGCGCGACATCGGCGCCGCGGTCCCGGCCGCGACCTTGGAGCCTCTTGCCTGCGATCTCTCAAGCCAGTCGTCAATCCGCTCGGCGGCTGAGGACTTCCTTTCCCGCCACGACGAGCTTCACGTGCTCGTCAACGCGGCCGGTGTGTTCCGAAAGGAGCGCCATGTCACCGCAGATGGCCTGGAGCTCACGTTCGCTACGAATGTGATGGGCTACTTTCTGCTCACCAATCTGCTCCTTGAAGCACTCAAGCGCGGTGGAAGCACAGACGACAGAATGCCTTCCCGGATAGTGAACATCGCTTCAAAGTATTCGGGCGGCCCCTCGGTAACCAAGATCGATTTCGACGACCTTCAAACGGCACAGGGCACCTACAGCTACCTGCGCTCTACCCCGCCGACAATGCTCGGCCGGGTTCTCTTGACGCAGGAGTTCACGGAGCGCCTTCGCGGATCAAACGTGGTCGTCAACGCAGTCCATCCGGGCCTCGTCAAGCACACCGGTCTTCTGCAGGACGTTGGCGGACCGTTCCGCTGGGTGACAAACACTTTCGGCAAGCCTGCGGAGAAAGCAGCCGATACACCCGTCTGGCTAGCCACCGCTCCAGAAGCTGCGTCAGTGTCCGGCAAGCTCTGGGCGAAGCGCAAGGAGCTGCCGACGCCGGGCATGGGCTCTGATCCCGCCGCCCGGAAGCGGCTGTGGGAAGAGTGCACGCGCTTGTCGAAAATCCTGTGATCTGACGGCCAAGAGCCCAGGCAAACTGCCCTCCCGCGCCCGCACCTCCAAGCGTAAAATCCACCCCATGGGACGCACCCCGGAAACGGTCATCATCGGCGGAGGCCAAGCGGGACTCGCCACGAGCTACTGGCTGACCCAGGCCGGCGTCGAGCATCAAATCCTGGAAAGGCGCGACTCGCTGGGAGGTGCGTTCCAGGACCGGTGGGACGGGTTCTACATGAACACGCCGAACCTCGCACTGGGCCTGCCTGGGATGCCTTATTCCGGTGACGAACCGGACGAGTTCATACCGCGGATCGCTGCCGTGAACCTCTTCAGACGGTACGCGGAAGTGATCAATGCTCCGGTCCGCACCGGCGTGGACGTGACTCGGCTGGCGACGTCGGCGGATGGGTTCACCATCGAGTCGTCGCTCGGGCACATGCAAGCACGCAACGTCGTCCTGGCGACCGGTGCCTATCAAGTCCCGAAGGTTCCCACCGTTGCTGGCAACCTGCCGCAGAACATCTTCCAACTCCACACCCACGAGTACCGCAATCCCGGGCAGCTACCTGATGGCGCTGTGCTGATTGTCGGGACCGGGCAGTCGGGCGGGCAGATCGCCGAGGAACTGCACGCGGCGGGCCGCGAAGTGCACCTGGCTGTCTCCACGTGCCCCGAAGCGCCGCGCCGGTACCGCGGCCACGACCTCATCTACTGGCTGCTGGAAGTCGGCATGCACGGGCCGGACTACGGCATCCATGCCCTCACCCGCGAGGGGCTCCCCTCCCCTGCGGCCCGTTTCGCTTGCAACCCGCTGCTCTCCGGCACAGACGGCGGCCACAACATCCACCTCCGCGAGCTGGGCCGCCGCGGCATGCATCTACACGGCCACTTGGAAAACATCGACGACGGCGCCATCACCTTCAGCGACGACCTCCCCGAACGCCTCGCAACCGTGGAGTCAACGTTCGCCCAGCGCTCCGGACGCGCGATCGAGGCATACATCGCGGCCGCGGGCATCGAAGCACCCGAGCAACCGCCGGAGCCCGAGGACGACTGGCTGCCAGCAGAACCGGCCAAACTGAACCTTGCCGACGAAAACATCACAGCCATCCTGTGGGCAACGGGCTACAAGCTCGATCTGAGCTTCATCGACATGCCCGTGCTGGACGAATGGGGCTACCCGCGGCACTCGCGCGGAGTCATGGAACGCCCTGGCCTGTACGCAGTGGGCCTGCCCTGGCTCACGCGGCACTACTCGTCGATCGTTGGAGGGGTGGGCCTGGATGCGGAGTACGTGGCCGGCAGGATTGCGGGGGCCTGAGAACTGGTAACGAGTCGGAAGCAGCGAAGCCCGTTTAAATTTCCATGGTGCCAAGTGATCATAGTTCCGTGCCACTCATGACATCGTTGCTCAAGACTCCAATCCGGGGCATGATCAATCCAGCAATGTCTCCGTCACAGCTTCATCAGACAAAGGGGTCCATGTGAATATCTCTGACGTACTGCGCGCCGTCGAACTTGGATCGGATGTCGCAGAGAATGAACCTGCGCTCGAAGCATATTTCATTGAGACGAATGACTTTAGACTCATCCTCGAAGATGAAGCCGACCTAATTCTAGGAGTAAAGGGAAGCGGCAAGAGTGCCATCTCGCGCATACTCGCCTCGGACAGCTTCGACATTCCTGCACTTGAAGACGTTGATATTATTCCAGCTTTCAATACTGGTCGCAGTGCTTTCTTTGCTCGAGTCCCCAGCGATGCAGGCGAAAAGACTTTCCGACGACTTTGGGTAGCGTTTGTTATTTCTCTGGTTGGAAACCGGCTTCTTGACCACCATGATGAATTCTTTGATGGGGAGACGCTGCGAAAGCAACTCAAAGAGTCGGACCTGCTGTCCACCGGCGCAGGTGGAATGTCAATTTGGAAGAGGCTGACCAAGTCCATCCGATCTTTTACTCCCGAGGCCTCCATTGAAGTCAACGAATCCGGCCTACCCGTCTTAACCACGCGAGCGAAACATAACTTCGATGAGAACGATTTGGACCAGGAGACGAGCCCTGCGTGGCTTGATGACGACTTTGATCCAGACGACATAGTCCAGGCGTTAGTCGAGATACTCGACAGCATTGGCATGCGGATGTGGGTGGTTCTCGATCGTTTGGATGAAGCGTTCATTGATCGACAGGACATCGAAAAGGACGCTCTCAGGGGTCTGCTACGCGCTCACCTGGACCTTGGCTCTTTCGGTCGGAACATACGACTCAAAGTCTTCCTTCGATCGGACATATTTGACCGCGTGACGCGAGGTGCTGGCTTCCTCAACCTTGACCACCTCCGGGTCCTTCGTCTCCACTGGACACGTCAAACGATTGAACATCTTATTGTAGAAAGGGTGGCATCGAGTCCTGCACTCGCAAGTTACATTCCGGAAGTAGCGTCCACCCGACACACAAAATGGGTGCCTGCGATATTGAACCGGACCATCCCGCCCAAGGTTAGTTTTAATGCAGGCCGATCAAACGAATCAATGCCAGGGATCACCTGGTGCCTCACTAAAACGACTGACGGACTGAAAGAGTACAGTCCGCGGAACGTCCTCACGTTGCTAAGGGAGGCGCAACGGTACGCTCTTAGCCGTCCGGATAACAAAACCCGGCGGTATGACAGAAGCCGCTCCCTTTTGGATGCAGCAGATCTGGATGTTGGATGGAAGCGCGTTTCGAACGCCCGGCTTGTTGACACATTGTTTGCCGAGTTCAATGACATCCGTGCCGCTTGTGAAAAGTTCCGAAACGGGACACAACGGATGCGGAAAACTTTTCTTTTGAAGGCACTGCAGGAGCTCGAAGGTGACTTTTCGCAGATTGTGACGAACTTGAAGTACGCCGGCTTTCTTATTGAACTGTCGCCTGACCTCTATGAAGTGGCTGACATATATGTTCCCGCCCTCAACATTAAGCCTGGAACTTCGGGGTCAAAAGACGTGTCCAATCCTCAGAAGTCGTCTACCAGACCATTGGCGCCGGGTGAAAGCCTGGCGGAACAGGCCCGCGTGTTCTTGGCGGCTCGCGACTATGAGTCCGCCTTGAAAGTCGCCCTGAGCGGAGAGAAGAATCAGGTCGAGTCAATCGTCGTTGCTGCAGATGCCGCACTCCGCTCGGCTCGGCAGCCATTACTGCAGGGAGCACTTGAGGCCCTGAATGATGTCTCCCGTCCTACAAACCATCTTGTTGCTCGTGGCGTGGCTTTGAACTTGGCACTCGATCGCGTGCCAGCAGCCCTTGACCTCATCAGCAGGCAGCCGGAAAGGAAGGCAGAAGTTGTTTGCCATCACCTCGTTGGCGCATTCGGGAACGACGTCTCATTGGAGCGGGAGGCTTGGAGATCGCTATTGGGACAGCTCGCGGCTCTGCCTCCCAATTGGAGTTACCTGATCCCAGTAACGGCCGGAAGCCGACTTCTGGCAGTCAGTCGCGGGCTTGCACAGGAAGCTGAACTCATGGCCCTATCCAGGGTCGTGTTCGATCAATGGTGGCCGAGGCCGGTTGATAGATGGACTCCTCATGCCAGGAAGATCACGCATTCTCTAACAAACTACGTCAGAGACTCGGAGAAGGGCAGGCGCCCAAGCCTCCACCCGTACCAGGTCGTGTCCCTGTGGGCGACACTGGGTCATTTTGGAGAGTCTCCCAGAGAACTAAGATCATCGCTGGTCATCGCCACGGCCAAACGGCTTCATCTGGCCGAGAATCACCATCGTGACAACTTCAGGGAGTGGGCCGAGCTCGACGACTACGCCGAAGAGATCGCACGTCACGCTGGGATCTTCTAGGACGCCAAATTCGCTTTCGCTCATACGGAGGCAACCGCCCTCCCCCTCGACCCACCCAAAGCGTAGGGTTCACCCATGGAAGCAATCCGCGCGTTCTTTCTTCCAGGAAGCGTCCTTCCTGCTGCGCCCGCCTACACCGACCTCATCAAAGCGCTGGGCCCTGACGTAGATGCGTTTGCGAAGGACTTGGACCTCTACGAGGCCGACGAGCCGCCACCCAATTGGTCGCTTGATACCGAGGTCGATGGAGTCCTCCGCGAAGCAGACGCCAAGCAGTGGGACACGTTCCACCTTGTCGGCTACTCCGGTGGAGGAGCTGCTGCCCTCGCCTTCGCTGCCAGGCACCCCGAGCGCCTGCTCAGCCTGACCCTCTTGGAACCTGCCTGGGCGGGAGATTGGGATTGGAGCAAGGCTCACTCCCGGTTGTGGAAGCGTTTTGAGGACCTCGAGTCGCTTCCGCCTGAGCAGTACATGGAGGCGTTCGCGAGGCTGGGAGTAAGGCCCGACGTCGTCCTTCCGCCTCCGCCGGCAGGTGACCCGCCGCCGTGGATGGCTAAACGACCTGCAGGAATCAAAGCGTTCCTGCGCGATTTCGAGAAGTACAACCTGGACCGCGAGCAACTCAGCACGTTCGCAAAACCAGTCTTGTTCGTGCTCGGAGGGCTAAGCAACCCGGACCAGTACGGGGATATCGCAGATCGGCTGTCCAGGGTTTTCCGGGATTATCGAGTGGAGGTGTTTGAAGATCGTCACCACTTCGATCCCCCGCACCGGATCGAACCCGAACGGCTCGCCGAGCTTCTAAGGGAGCACTGGAACCGCGCGGAGGAGATCAATCGCGCCGACTGAATCTACGGATGCCGTCATCATCGGCGCAGCCCAGCCGGGACTCGCGACGAGCTATTGGCTGACCCCAGGGGGCGACGAGCATCGGATACCGGAGCGTCGGGATTCCCTGGGTGGCGCATTCCAGGACGCTCGCACGGGTTCTATATGAACACGCCGAACTTCACACTGGACCTTTCCTGCATGCCCTACACCGGCGACGAGCCTGAGGCCTTCATTCCCCGCAACGCAGTGGTCAACCTCCTCAGGAAATACGCGGAGGGGATCGGCGCACCGTCCACACGGGCGTGGACGTAACGCAGCTGGCCACTTCCCCGGACGGCCGATTCAGCATTGACTCGTCGTTCGGGCACATGAAAGCCCGCAACGTGGTGCTTGCAACCGGCGCGTACCAGGTCCCCGAGGTGCAAGCGCGGCTAACCTGGCCCAGGCGAACATAACGTCGATCGGGCAACCGGATACAACCTCGATCTGTCCTTCATCGACATCCCAGTGCTGGATGAATGGGGCTACCCAAAGCACACGGCAGGCATCACCGAACAGCCTGGTCTGTACGCCATACCGCTTCCATGGCTGACACGGCGCTACTCCTCGATCCTCGGCAGCGTGGGGCTGGACGCGGAGAACGTGGCTTTCCTACGCTGCTGGAGCCTGAATGGATAGCTCAGACAGGAGCGCGAGCCTGTCTCTCCTTGGTCAATTTCGGTACTTAATCCACGAACGCTAGAGCAGCCGCAACCGGGACTTCAACTGCGGCTGCCCTCTTCCCTAGAAGAGCTCGTGAGCGTCGTTTACCTCAGACCAGCTCGCGCCGCCCGAACCACCGTAGGGATAAAGTGCATACCAAATCGGTTGCCTTGATAGTGTGATGGCGTATTTGACTCCACCAGCGTAATTGATCAAATTCACAGTGCCGATTTGATCTCGATTCCAGAATGATTTCACCTTGTCCTGGAACTGGGTGCCAGCCGCGTTACCAGCGCCCCAAACGAGGCCTCCATGCGTGGCCCCATAATAGAACTGCCGCTTACCAGCACTCGGTAGATCATTGCCAGACGTCACGTTAGTGAAACAGATTTCACCTGCTGCGCACGCAATAGCACCATCACCACTGTCTGCATGGGCAACTGCCGCACCCGCACCGATACTTGCTAGGGCGATTGAACCAGCAAAACCAATCTTCGTGATCTTATTCAATTTTTCCCCAATTCCAAATAGTCCGGTCCCTACTGCTTAGTAGGAAGCAAGTCCCGATCGGACCTTGCAAGTTTGATAATAGCGCAGAAAGAGCAATTTAAGTCGCTATTCTTGTTTAATTTAAAAATGCCAAAATATCTATTTTCAATCTTTGGCACGACAATTAAAGCGCTCACGGCAGGGAGACGGACTATATTCGCGCTTCTGGATAAAAAACTCAGAATCCGCGCATTTATGAAGTTTTGAAGATATCTACGTGGCGCCTTGTTTCAGTCGTCATTCGCGCTATCCGGAACCTGTATTCAGACGGCTGTATCAGCGCGCCAATGCCTGCACTGGACTTATTTTTGTTGCTCGCAAAGCAGGCCACAGGCCTGCCAGAACACCGGAAACGGTGCCGCCCAACATCGCACAAATGACTATCTGGGCATCAAGCACCGGAACCCATCTGTTGATGAGAGAAATCATCAGTACAAGTCCGCTCCCCAGCGAGCTCCCCACCGCCCCGCCGACAATACCTAGCATCGTTGTTTCCATAAGGACCTGCGTGAAGATATCGACGCGTCTGGCGCCCATTGCGCGACGAAGGCCAAACTCCGGGATTCGAGCCGACATTGCAGCCATGGCAGCGTTTCCGATCGAGATACAACCGATGAAAAGAGTCAACGTACTCACGAGGAGCGCCATCAAAGTCACATTCGATGAGACTTCCTGGCGAAGAGTCTTGGGATCAGGCGGGGCGACTACCTTGATCCGATCCGGCGTTCCTGGAGAAAGGGCCAAGGCCAACTGACCTCCGACCTGCTCAGCCGCACCAGGGGTCGTCTCCACAATAACTTTTGTGGAGTTCAGGTCAGTTCTGTACATGGCCAAGGTTGACTGCGGGGCTATGGCACCACCAATAGTGTCTCCGAGCCGATCGGCATCGTCGTAAATTCCGGCGAGTGTCATAGTAAGACCGCCAACATCCACTGCGGCACCAATCGTCCGCACTCCGATTTGCCGGGCAGCATTGGCCGAGAGCAGTACTACACGGTCCGCCCTGGTCACGTGACCGGCATCAATTGAGCGCCCAGCGACCATTCGGAGACCTACGGCTTGGAGGCTGCCGGCGTCGAGGCCGAAGAGAGGAAGGCGAAACCTCTCAGCATCCGGACTGTACGGGTGCGCGACGGGGATTCCGCTGTAAGCGTCAACACGGCCGCACGACGCTGTTCCCGCAAGCTGCTGTGTACGTTTGAGACCGTCCGCCGTTATCCAATTTGACTGCTGGCCCGTATCAATCTCGTCAAGCTCGGCCGTTACCGTTGTAGCACGGCGAACGTCGAAACTCGTTGAAACTTGCTGACCTATAGTGCTCGTGAGACCCAAAGCTGCAACGAAAGACAGGCAGCCTAGAACCACGCCAACGGACGTGAGCAGGGAGCGAGCGGGTGCAATGTACGTCGATAACCACGCTTCCCGCGTCAGGTCTCGAAGAGCAAGTCCCTTGGCTAATTTACGTCTCGTCATTGAGTTCAACCCTCCCGTCCCGCACCACCACTCGTGTCTTTGCAGACTCGGCTATCTTCTGGTCGTGCGTAATTAGGACCACAGTGATTCCGCTGCTGTTCAGTTCTTGCAGCAGACCGAGGACCTTTCCGCTATTTGTGCTATCCAGATTTCCGGTCGGTTCGTCGCAGAGCAGTACGGAGGGCTCGAGAGCCAGCGCTCTCGCAAACGCCACCCGTTGTTTCTCGCCGCCAGATAATTGTCTGGGGTCCTTGCTTGTGTAGTGGGCCAGACCAACTTTTCGGAGCGATTCGAATGCGCGTTCCTTGCGTTCCTGTCTGGAACGAATGGAGTACAGCATTCCCATCTCAACGTTGTCCAGAACCGAACGTCCAGGTAAGAGGTGAAAAGATTGAAAGACAAATCCGAAGAGCCGACCTCGTAGTCTGAGGATGGTCCGTTCGTCTGTAAGATCAACGGTTTCACCATGCGCCATATACAAGCCGGCGGATGGACGATCGAGCAGCCCGATGACATTCATAAGGGTTGACTTTCCAGCGCCTGAGGGTCCGGTGATTGCAAGGAAGTCTCCGTCATGAATACTTAAATCCGTCGGATGGAGCCCCACAGGGGATCCCGCGTTGGCGTACAACTTCGAGATCCCCTGCAAAGTGATCAAGGGCCGTGAAGGTAAGGCCACGTTTTCGCGACTAGGATTTCCCGACGACAAGTTCCGAACCTTCTTCCAAAGGAAAATCGGACGTTCGAATCGCCACCCATCCCCCAGCAGTGTCGCCCAGCGTGACCCCTATTCGCATACTTCCTGCGCTTTCCGGACGTTCGACGTAGCTCGATCCATCAGGATTGGTGTACACCGCAGTGAGCGGCACCGCGGTCACCGGTGACAACGCACCACCACTTGAGATAGTCACCTTGTCGGTTTGTCCGGTTGGGGATTGAACTCCGCCGCCATTGTTGAACTCCAGCTTGACGAGGACACCACTGCCGACCTCTGATACATCGGTTATGTCTGTGGCTACTTCGACGACTTTCAGGTCGAGTTCGGGGCCTCCGGATTGCGAAATCTTGGCCGCATCACCGGGTTTGAGATTTTGCGCTTGAGCAACCGGAATCGCGGTGTGGACAACAATAGAACCTGCAGTTGCACTACCGAGGCTTTTCGTCTCGGCGGTGATTTCGGTTCCGACTTGGACGTCGCGCGTCTCCAGACGTTGAACTTCACGTGGAAGAGCGAGAACTTGCTGCGGGAGCAGTATCACGCCTTTGACGGGCGCGGCAGCTTGCTGTTTCGAGTCTTCCACGGCGGTGGAAGACTCGATTGTTGGCAGCATTGGCTTGGCTTCCTGAGCAGAGTCAGCTGCGGAGACGTGATAGCCGATGTTCGCAAGGTGCCTCGTCAGTGCATTTGAAGTCGCGCCATCGAAGCTGTCGTTTGCTTGGCCGAGAAGGCCCATCGTAACTAGGGACTTCTCGAGTTGTTCCACGTCTGGACCGCTGAGGCCCTCATGGAGTTCCCGATACGCCCGGAATGGCCAGGAGAATGCGAAAACTGGTAATCCATTGACTTCAAGGACAGGACTGCCCTCATAAATAGGTTGGCCGACTTGCATCGGAGTGCCTGTCACCACTCCACCGGAAGAAATAAGTGCAGGTGGAAGCGGAACGACCAAGCCGGGCGTCTGAATTGCCTTTCCACGAGTGACTATCTGTTCATGAAGCGGCCTCACCTCAACGCCCACGGTGAGCTGCGTCGGCCGAGGTGGCGCAGCGTCAGCCAACGCCTGGGCAGGCGACTTGAACGCACTTGCGCTGATCATCATCGTGACGACGAGAGCTACAACTACCAATCCAATCAGGGCGATGCCAATAACGCGTCTAGATATCCGTCGGCTTGCGGACGGCCCGGAAAGTTCCATCTAGCTCGTCCCAAATTTGGCACCGGTGGCAGACTTCGCAAGCGCCTCAACCTGAGGGGACAGTTCACTCAATTGCCCTTCGTACTTGGCAATCGCGCTGGTGGCAGCTGCTACCCGTTCCCGAACATATTCGTCGCGGTAGCCCGAGTCGACTGTGCATTTGTAGTACTCGACGGCGAGCTTGGACTCTTGCTCCGTTGGAACATACGGCGCTGCTGGAAGCCCTCGCGACGAGAAATTACCTACGGCTGGCGGCTCATCCGGCTCGGCGCGCTCCGCTTTCCCGAAAGGAATGCCAAACGTCATACCGTAGCGAGAGTTCTTATCGGCTCTAATATTGTAGCCTTTGTCCGTCAGGCATTTCACTGTGAAATCGACGATCTTGTTCCAGTTGTCCAAAGAGACGGCCAATAGTGCTGAGGTTAAATTGTTCTGGATTTCAACGTATTCGTTGTAAGTCTTCTCTGCATCGGGGCCAATTGCAGTCCACGATTCGCGCGCACATATGTCCGTTGCTTCGTCAATGGACGCGTCCCTAACGATCACTTTAGGAAGACTCGCCGGGAGTGACTCCCCGAAGCCACGTTGCTGCGCATCATCTTCGCTGAGAAAGAGCCCAGTCGGCAGATTTGCGCTCGGAAGTCTATCGCGGGCCGACTGTGTTTCTTGATAGCCAACCATGGCATCCCGAAACTGCGGGAAACCTTCAGCGGCCAAGCAGTCGAGACGGAGTCTTCGTTCCTCAACTCGAAGCGTGTCCAATGCTTCAGCCTTAAAGGCGTCAAATGGATTGCCTTGCTGGATGGCATCGTCGTTAGTACTAGTACTGCATGCCGACAGTACGAAGCTGGATACCAAAAGTATTTGCATGACCAATTGCTTCTTCTTCATCTTCCCCACTATCAGAAGCGAGCCAACAATGCGTCCAGAGAGTTCGACTATTCAGTTGACCCGTGAGATAGCCAACTATGACTTCTGCGAGGTGTCAATGAATACGCGAATTTTGCTCAGAATTCTGATTGCCGGAAGAAATACGGAGACTTCTTTCGCTAGAGCGCGTCACGATCCCCTCACTAACAACACATGTAGTGGGGACTTACATGTTGAAAACCGGGTCGCCGTTAATTGATCCTCGGCGCTCGAGATCATTGTTCATTACACCTACGCGTCGCCCCAGAAGGTGTGGGGGCGTGAATCCGTGAGCCTTCGCCTTCTTGCGAGCATGCCGTAAATCACCCCGGCACTACTCAGCTCTACTCGGCGGCATGCGACCGGACGCTGACTACGTGGCGGGGCAAAGGTTATTGCAGCCTTAATGGTGACGTCGGACAGGACCGGATGCCTATCCCTACTGGTCCATTTCGGACATATCCCCCACCCCAGGCGTCCCCTCAACCAGAGCGTAGCGCTGCATCACGGCACCCTTCGGCGAGGCGACCACCAGCCATGAGCTGGATAATGCCCAGTGAAACGGCCCCCCAGGAAAGGATCTGGATGGCATTTCCGCCAGAGCGATCCTCAATAGGCCACACCGCGGAGGAAACCCATGAGGCCCGCACTGCGTGGGCAGCGGTGGCGCACGCAGTGGCGGAATTCGAGCCGGTCACAATGGTCGTGGACCCGCCGGACATTGCTGCCGCCCGGACCTATCTTTCGGCTGCCATCGATTTGGTGGAGGTGCCCCTCGATGATGCCCGGATGCGGGACATCGGGCCCACATTCGTCACCGACGACGGCGGCCGGTTGGGTGGGGTGGACTGGGTCTTCAACGGCTGGGGGCAGCAGGACTGGGCCACTTGGGACAAAGACTCCGGGGTCGGTGCGGAAGTGGTAAGGCTGTCAGGGGCCGAACTGCTGGACAGTCCTCTGGTCAATGAAGGCGGCGGGATCCAGGTGGACGGTCTGGGCACCGTGCTGGTCACCGAGACGGTGCAGCTGGATAAGTTCCGGAACCCGCACCGGACCAAGGCGGACGTCGAAGCCGAGCTGGCCCGCACCATCGGAGCGACGCATGTCATCTGGCTGCCGCGCGGGCTGACCCGTGATTCGCAGGAACTCGGAACCCGCGGACATGTGGACATCGTGGCCGCTATCCCCTCGCCCGGTGTGCTGCTGGTCCACTCCCAACGCAACCCATCGCACCCGGACTTCCCTATCACCGCCGACATCATCGCGATGCTCGCCGGGACTCGCGATGCCCAGGGCCGTGCCTGGGACATCGTCGAGGTACCGGCCCCTGACACACTGCGCGACGAGCTCGACTGGGTCGACTACAGCTACATCAACCACTTGGTGGTGAACGGTGGCGTCATCGCCTGCAGTTTCGAGGACCCCGCGGACGCTGGAGCCCGCCGGATCCTGGAGCAGGCGTACCCGGGCCGCAAAGTAGTGATGGTCGATGCCCGTCCCATCTTCGCCCGGGGCGGCGGCATCCACTGCATCACCCAGCATCAGCCGGCCGTCTGACCGCAGCAGTCCTTAGCCCCCGCAGTGGGGGGCGTAACCCGCCGCCCACTACGATGGTCCAGTCGATGACTAAACCTTTGGTGGGTAGCCTCAGTTACGGAAAGCCCATCGGTCCCCCACCGGTGGGCTTTCTTCGTCTCACGGTTCAGATCTGACGCGGCAGGCGGCGAACCTGATTACCAGCGAGCCCGACCTGCTCTGGTCCTCACTCCCTACAGGCATCCCGGTGCGCCGTCCCAGTTCCTCACAACCGGGACACATCGGGGCGGGACACTCCCCCAGAGACGCTGTCATTGTTCGCAGTCGCTTGCACTGATGTCCTCTCTATTCCGCGGTGTGCGCAACCGCCTATGACCACGTATTGATCGAAGCCGGCTGCACAAACGAGTCATTTCGCGTCCCACGGCTCTGGACTAGGTTTTTCGTATGGGTGTTCTGTTCTCGGCCCTGTTCCCGCGGTGACGAAATGACGGACAACGATGTTCCGCTCTTCAGTCATGGCCTATTGGCCATGACCGAAGAGGACTGGGATACCGCGGTCCGAACCGCCGCCGTGATCACTCCCCTGTCGCAGCGGGACGTAATAGGGCTCAGCGCTGCGGCCGAAGCTGCAGCGCAGCTGGGTGTGTCCCTGCGGCAGGTCTATGTTCTGGTTGATCGGTGCAGGCGCGGTTCCGGCAACGCAACCGACCTGTTGCGAGGGCAGTCAGATGGCGGACGCGGGACCTGGCGCTTGGCCGGGCCCGTCGAAGACGTACTGCAGGACTTGATTCGGGCCCGTTATCTGAAGCGGCAAAAGCTATCCTTGGCGGCCCTTCACCGCGATGTCGTCCAAGCTTGTTCCTCAAAGGTCTGGCCGCACCCTCCCGGAGCACAGTTGCCCGCCGGATAGCAGCCCTGCATCCTGTCGACGTCACCCGTCGGAGGGAAGGCGCAGACGCAGCGCGTCCTTTGCAGGCAGCCGGCGGCTCGCCTCCAACCGTTAATCGCCCGCTGGACCAAGTGCAGATCGACCACACCGTGATTGACCTGATCGTGGTGGACGAGCACGACCGGCAACCCGTGGGACGGCCATACCTGACAGTGGCCATAGATGCGTTCAGTCGATGCGTGGTCGGGATGGTCCTCACATTGGAGCTACCTTCAGCGGTTTCGGTAGGACTTTGCCTGGCGCACGCCTGCTGCGACAAGCGACCCTGGCTGGAGCGTCTTGGGATCGAGGCGAACTGGCCGATGAGCGGCAAGCCCGAACAGCTATACGTCGACAACGCGGCGGAGTTCAAGAGCGAGGCTCTAAAGCGAGGCTGTGAGCAGCATGCCATCAGACTCGCATACCGCCCGCCGGGAAGGCCGCACTACGGCGGAATTGTGGAACGAGTCATCGGCACGGCCATGACCATGGTCCATGAACTACCTGGAACGACCTTTTCCAACACAGCTCAGCGCGGTACCTACAACGCCGAGAAGATGGCGTCATTGACGCTGCGGGAAGTGGAACGCTGGCTGATCCTTGCAGTAGCCGGCTATCACGGCAGCGTCCACAGCAGTCTGCACCAAACACCCGCGGCCCGATGGGCCGAAGGGATCGCTGCATCTCCTACCAGCCCATCGGTGGCAGCGAACCCCACCGCGTTCCTCGTGGACTTTCTTCCCGTCATCCGAAGGACGCTGAGTCGGACAGGATTCGTCATCGACCACGTCCACTACTTCGCCAACGCACTCAAGCCATGGATCGCCCGGCGCAAAAAGCTGGGAAAGTTCGTCATCCGCCGAGACCCACGCGATATCAGTCGAGTCTGGGTTCTCGACCCGGAAGGACATCACTACATCGAAGTGCCTTACCGCATTTTGTCCCACCCTGCGGTCACGCTCTGGGAACATCGTCAGGCCCTGGAGCGGCTCCGACGTGACGGAAGGGCCTGCGTCGACGAGCTGGACCTTTTCCGCATGATTTCCCTGAGGCGCGAGATCGCCCAATCCGCGCGGAAGACTACCAGGAAGACGCGCAGAGAGAACGAACATCGCGGACACCTAGCTGCGGCAGAGACTCTCCCGACAGTACCTGAGCCGCCAGAATCGCCCGGGGCCAACACTGACGCGAGCAGACCGGACGTTGTGCCGTTTGAAGAAATCGAGGAATGGTAGGCGTGGACGAAGAACTTACGGCGCAGGATCTTGACCATCTTGGGGCCACTGCGCAGGCAGCAGCCCGATTGCCGGATGCTGAGCGGATCAAAAGGATCCGCTCTGACCGGTGGATTGGCTATCCTCGAGCCCAGACCACCTTGGCCAGGCTGGAGACTTTCTACGATTGGCCGACGAAGCAGCGGATGCCGAATCTGCTGCTGGTCGGGCCGACCAACAACGGCAAATCCATGATCATCGAGAAGTTCCGACGCCGGCACCCGTCTATCTCCGAACCTGATCGCGAGCACATTCCAGTTCTAAGCATCCAGATGCCCTCGGACCCATCAGTCAGCCGCTTCTACGCTGCCCTCCTGGACGCGACAGGAGCCCCACCACGGCCCAGGCAGCGGCTGGCCGACCAGGAACGGCTCGCTCTATCCGTCCTGCGGAGCGTGGGGGTTCGGATGCTTGTCATTGACGAGCTTCATAACGTGCTCTCAGGAAGGGACAGCAGCAGGCGAGAATTTCTTAACCTCTTGCGCTTCCTCGGCAACGAACTCCGGATCCCCCTTGTCGGCGTCGGAACCCGCGACGCGTACTTGGCGATCCGTTCCGATGACCAGCTGGAGAACCGCTTCGAGCCCATCACACTCCCGCGCTGGAAGGAAGACGCCGACACCCTGTCGCTGCTCGCCAGCTTTGCTTCCTCGTTCCCGCTCCGCAAACGTTCAACGATCGCCACCACCGAGATGGCAAACTACCTGCTGGCACGCAGCGAAGCAACCATCGGGGAACTGACGCTGCTGCTGACAGAAGCAGCAGTCGCCGCCGTGGACAGCGGCGACGAAGCAATCAACCACAGCAGCCTGAGCCTGGCTGCCTACGCTGGCCCGAGCGAACGTCGCCGCCTTCTTGAACGCGAGCTGGCATGACGGTGCCGACGCGGTGGCCACAACACCCACGGCCGCGAGAGGGTGAGGCTTTGTCGTCCTGGCTGGCGCGCCTCTCGGGTTGCTACTCCATGAGCCTCCGGCGTCTTCTCGATTCGGCAATGGAGGGCGTCGAAGTCCCTGAAGATGATCTTGACCTCTCCCCTTCGCCAGCATTGCTGCGGACACTAACTCAGCGGACGGGAGTCTCTCCGGAAACGCTCAACCGCATGAGCCTGATCGGCTGGACCCCTTGGCTAACAGACTCCCTCGAAGCCGAGCCTGCCGCGTTCAATACTTACGTCGGCCAATTCTCCGTCCTGCTTGCCCGGGGAGGACGGCCCCCTCGGACCGTGGCGGACTGGCGGGCCTGGATCCCTAGCAATCCGTTGAGCAGGGCATGTCCACAGTGCCTCGACGACCCCTCCCTGCAAGGACTGCTCCTCGCTTGGAAGCTGCCGTTGATGCTCAGCTGCCCTGAACACGGGTGCTTTCTGGAACCGTGTATCGGCGTTCGCGGTAACTTCGTCATTCTGGCTCCCACGGATTCGCGACATGGAAACTCCGGCGCGCTTGTCCGCGCCATGGACAGACTCACCTGGCAGGCTCTCACCACCGGTTATGTGGAGCTGCCCCGCCGGGCTGTACATGCGGGAGTCTGGTTCCGGTTGCTGCGGACCATCATTGATGAGCTGAGTGGACCGTTGTCCGAGTGGGGTGTCCAGGCTGCTGGCCTTGAGCGACTGTGGGGCGAGTGCGATCTGCCCTTGCGTGGAGGGCTCCCCCGGTGGCAACCCTTCGAAGACGCGCCTTGGGAGCAACAGGCAAACCTGCTCATGGGGGTAGCCCAAGCAGTCGACGCCCTGATGTCAGGCCACATGGCCGGCCGGGGCACATCTGCGCACCTCTTCCTTCCAGAACCGGAACACCCTATCGGTGACGGCACCCCGCCCAGGCCAACGGTCCTGCGGGACGCCGTGGCGAAACTGGACAGGATCACCGCGGCTGCGCTCGGCAACCCCAAAACCGCACAGGCACTCTTCGATCTCGCCGCCAGCGCCGTGCTCCGGAACAGATCCTTATAGACCTTCGGCTGTCAGGCTTTCCGGTGGTCGGGGTGGGAGGTGATGTATTTATCCGGAATGCCTTCGGACCTCAACGCCTCGATCTGACGATCAAGATCCTGCTTCGCGGTGGAGACCCTGGCGTACCCAATATCCATGCCTCAAATGTACCGAAAATTGCTTTGTACGGATCCGATGGGACATTCCGGTGAGCATAGTTCTGGGACGAAATCCCAAGGCGTGTTGCATCCTTTGAGAATGCCCGGCCAAGCCGTCCCACTCCCAAGGGAGTGGGACACTTAAGCGTGTAGCGTTTAGGGCACCCCGGATTCTGTCGGTCGAAGCAACGCCTGTATTAGGGACTTGCGGCTATGTATCGACGTTTGGATTCGCCTGAGGGCGCGCGGTTTCTTGCTCTGATTCGTGAAGGAAAGGGTCTCAAACCGTCATCCCGCGCAGCGGGTGTCGGAAAGGAAACAGGATACCGATGGCTGTGCGAAGCGTTCCTGGAATTGCGTGGCTCGGGTCTTGGCGCCGAAGCCGCGGAGACGAGGCTTGGATTCTCCTCTTCTCGAGTGAACGAGTGGGAGCGCAAATTCCAGCAGGACGACGGACGCCATCATTTCCAGGTCGACCCGGACGTGGAAGTCACGTTCTGGGCCTCATACCAGGAAGGCGCCAGCCTCGCGAAAGCAACGCAGGATGCGGGAGTCAGCAGGGCCAGCGGATACCGCTGGCTCTACAATCGCTTCGCCCTGTTGCGGGCATCGAACGGACCGGCGAGGGTCCGGAACGAGCTGCGGCTGCTGCCGGGCACGGCCGCAACATGGGACAAGAGATGGAAGACGGAACTTGCCGCTGCAAAGGAGCGCCTCGACCGGGCTCATCAGGCCGGAATCCGGGACGCCCGGCTGTTCGCCGGACGGGCGGCCCAGAAGGCCTCCCCGGCGAAGGCTCGACGTGATCTGACACGGACACGCTACTGGGACCTGGTGAGTGCCGGATCCAGCAACGCGGAGGCCTGCAGGATGTTGGGTATGAGCAGACGCGCCGGCACAAAACTTAGGAACCAACGAGCTGAGCAGAGCCATATGCGGGTTCCCGTCCAAGGCTCCGGACGCTACCTGTCCCTACTGGAGCGCATTCAGATCGCTGACCTGCTCCGGCTGGGCTGCTCACTGCGGCGCATCGGGCATGAACTCGGACGCTGCCCCTCAACAATCAAAAGGGAACTGGACCGTCACCGCGACGGCCACGGCCGGTATTCTCCGCACGCTGCCGATCACAAGGCCAGCCAGCAGCGGCGCCGGCCACGGCGTCGGAAGCTTAGACGGAACCGGCGACTTCGCGCGATCGTGCAGCGCAAGCTCAATCGCCACTGGTCCCCCGAGCAGATCTGCGGCTGGCTTGCACTGCAATTCCCCTTCGAACCGCGCCTTCAACTGAGTCCCGAGACCATCTACCGGGCATTGCTCTTCAACGATGACGGCGGTCTGGATAAGAAATACTGCCCCCGACTGCGCACCGGACGGAAAATCCGCAAACACCGCTGGCGGACCGGTTCGGGTCACGGCGCCGTGGTCCGGAACATGACCATGATCAGCCAGCGACCGCCCGTCGTTGAGACCAGGACCGAAGCTGGCCATTGGGAAGGCGACCTCATCGTCGGGCCCGGCTCGACCTCAGCCATGGTGACGCTGCGGGAACGCAAGACCCAATACGGCATCATCATCAACCTGCCAATCGACCACACCGCGGCCCGGACCAACGCTGCCATCACCGCCGCGTTCGCTTCACTCCCACCGCACCTGAAGCAGACTCTCACCTGGGACCAGGGCGTAGAGATGGCCCGCCACCAAGAGCTCGCCGCAGCGACAGGCATCCAAATCTACTTCGCAGAACGCTCCAGCCCCTGGCAACGGGGAGCCAATGAGAACTTCAACGGGCTGGCACGCCAGTATTTCCGCAAGGGCACCGACCTCTCCAAGCACACCCATGAATACGTCAAGAGCGTCTGCAACGAGCTGAACACCAGGCCCCGTACGACCCTCGGTTACCTCACGCCCAAGGCACTGTTCCAAACCGAAAAACGCACCCCGCCTGCCACCTCCGGATACACTCGAAAGCAGCCGGCTGAACTGCCGGACTCACTCGAACGTTGCGTCGATCACTAGAATCCGCCGCACCTTCACCGGGCATTTTTGCGGGCGGGTCTTACGGGAATCTACTAGCCCTAACGGCACGGACGCCGATGCGCGGTAGATCCGACCGCGAAGGGACCGGCTTACGGGCCACTGGTGCGTTGTCTTTCCGGGGCATCGTTGGTCATGCTCCACGGCGATGTGGCTAAGGGATGAGGTGATTGCCCGAGCGCCCGGAACAGGCTGAGGCTTGGAGCCATAAAGTCGGCTTCCGGCCAGCTCACCTCAGACGTGCCCTCCCTAACGGGGTCTTTCGTTTTCGGCGTCGTTGCGTTCGCTTACACGGTTCGAGCGAAGGAAGTACACCCCCAAGGCTGCAGCAAAGATCGCAAACGCGATCTTTAAACCGCCCAGGACGAAATTGGATTGTGAGATGTCAAAAATTCCATATATGAGACTTGCCAAGGCCATGATTAGACTTGCGACTGCAAAAAACCTGTTCGTGGGTAGCATCTAAGACTCCTTGCAGCCGCGCAGCCGATCGCTATTTGAACTTAACCGCTGCTTCCTATTGAAAGCACCAGTCGTCGTTGGCCCGAGCATACGTTGGAGAGGGCCCAACCGTCGACGGTCAAATAGGGACGAATGTAATCGAGCAGGCGCGCCCATTAAATAGTGGCGCACCCGTCCTTCACGGCGTCGGGACTGCCCCCCGGTTTTGTTGACTCCATCACCTAACGCGCTGGGTGACCGCAGCGTCCGTTGAGGGATCCTTCACCGGACGCTTCAGACTGGACTTAGACGTGCGGCGGGGCGCCGCCGGTCCCCTCGGGCTGGAGCAACCATCAACGCTGGAAAAGCCGCGAGAATCCTGCGCGTCGTCATCCCGGAGACGCTGGCGGCCAGATTCGGGTGTCAAAGCGGGCCGGGTAGCCGAGCTCTTTCGCGGCTCCAAGGACGCCCTCAGGCCATTCGGCCAGGAACATCCACGGCATGTTGTCGTCAGCGAGGAAGTTGATCCGGGTCCAGGAATATAAGACGTGAGGTCGGCCTGGATAAATGTCGCGGACGGCGGAACGCTGTAGCCGCCAGGGGCCGAAGTAGCGTGCGAGCCACCGGGACCTCAACCGGAACTCAAGCTGCGAGGGGCTCATGCTGAGTATGACCCAGGGTCCGATGATCCTGAATCTTCCGGGGATTGCGAGCCCGCCTCTAAAAACATATTCCATCGGTGCCTCTTCGGATTGCGGTCGGTATGTCCCAGAGGTAGCAGAGACCGCCAGTTGGAAACCAGATCGAGGTCGGACCATCAATTGGCTGATGTAGTCGCAGACGGGCACGGCTTCACGATGTGCGCGCTAATTCAAGGAGCACGGAAACGGCGACAAAAACAATTCCGCCTATCACAGAGACCACGCCGTACACCCGAATATAAGCACGCAGCCAACGTCTGGCCTCATCTACCGACCATAGCTCCGCATATGCAGCAGCGTAACCACGATAGTTTGTCGCCAGGACCATGCCCCCAACGAGCCCATCAAGCCCAAGTATTCCTATTGAAAATGCGACGACAGGCCTTTGGCCGTGGGATGTGGCCAGGGTTGCGAATGCGATCAGGAACACTGCAAGGGATGCCAGCGCTCCTACGCGGAGCGGCATCGGAAGCTTCCGGAGACGCTCGATGTATCTTGTCACCGCTCGTTCCTCCAAGAGATGGACCCGCGCACCGAGACCGGCGAGCCAGCCTGCTCCGCTACCTCGGGCGTTTCACGCCCACTTTGATCCATGAAACAAATCTCCCACATCGTTGTCTGGAATTTGAAGGGAGCGGAACAAGAGACCAGGGAGATTTCTGTTTGTAGATTCTGTCGCTTAGCGGATGTCCTTTCGGGGATCCTCAAACGGTCGTACTCGCTCGGGCGACAAACAGGCCAAGCTTGCGGGTGACTCTGGGTGGAGTTTCGTGCACTCTTGCTAGCCTGACCCCAGCGGGAAGAACAGCCGCACCAACAGGGGAGTCCATCGATGGCGGTTAGACCAGTACGAATTCGGGGCCTCCGAGCAGCAGCAATACGTGCTTCAGTGCTACTCCCCTCAGGCTGCAGTCAGCGGCCTGAAGTGGGCCGGGAGGAATTGATCGGGACTTTTCTTCTTCTTCACAAAGGTTCGGGACAATCGTGATGATTATCGTGGTGCTGCGGCAAGCACCTCCGGCACCACCCTGTTTCAAAAGGCGTAGGTGTCGGGGTGAAGGTTCACTGGTCTTCGGTGTTCAGGATCAGGTCGGGGAGGTGAAAGCGCCCGGAACTCGTCAAGTTCTTCGTAACTTTCGCTTCAAGGACCTCAGGATCGGAGCCATCGCCCAACCCACCTGAAGCGCGATGCGGAGAATCGTCCAGACGAAGACAAAACACCACAGGGCATTAAGAATGAGGAATATTGCAGCTGAGACGGGGTTCCCGACCGGATCTTCCACGTTGATGCGTCCGACGGTGGCGAAAACATAGCCAAGTAGGGGTACAGCAGTCAATGCGGCAAAGAGGCTGAATGATTCGTCGCGGACCAGCGGCGTCATGAGCAGGATCAAGGCTGAGATGCCTGCATAATTCCAAGCAACCCAGCGGATTCGTCTCATTGCCCGCGCCTTAGTGGAATTGTTGTCGTTTGCTTTTTCCTGCACGGCAGTGTCGCCTCTCAATCCGTCGCGTCAACCGTACTGGCGAGTCTATCGGCCAACATAGCGTGGGTAGTCTTCCGGGACGATGTCTCTTGTTATGTTCAACGGATACGTTCCCCAATAGAACTGACTCACGAAGTCATAGGATTGTATGTCCCCGGTGGGAACCGGAGCCGATGAGGAGCCCATAACGGTCAGTCTCTTTATCTTGTCCACTTCGTCGAATTCAAAACTAACGGATCCGGGGTAGGCGGGATGCCCATCTAGGGGTTCGAGGGTGTAACCGGTGGAGTGAATTTCTTTGACCACAACGTCACCTCCGAGATCGCCGAGTAGGGGAATGCCGTCCATGCCCCACCATCGAGTGGTCAAGCGCTGGCCCGCGCGCTCCAGCTTCGCGGATCCCTGTTCGCCGAACGGAGTCCAGATGGGTGGGAAGATATCGCCAAAATGATTTCGGACCTGTGAAAAAAATTCTTCGTTCGTGAGGTTAGAGGATCCGATCAGGTAGGAGTGTTTGTAAGACCACTGAGCCGATGGCGCCTTGCTGACGCCCGGCGAAGCTGCGGGCTTAGCCCCCACGACGCCCGACGAGGGCGGTGTAGCCAAACGCACGGTTTCTTCAGGTCCGTAGAACTTTGGTCCCGATGCGTACTCAGCTGTGGAGTATGTCCCCTTACGGTCGTCTTCGCAGTCGCAGGTTGGTTTGAGCCCTGTGGAGTCTGAGGCGTTTATGACGTTGCCGAAGGCGTAGGTGTAGGGGGTGAACCCTCGTTGGTCTTCGGTGTTAAGGATCGGGTCGGGGGCGGTGAAAACACCGAGGACTGGGTCCATGTCGCGGGCTCCGAGGTGGGTGAGGGAGCTTATGGTGTCGTCGAGTCCGGCGATGTATCCGTTGGCTGCGCTGAACCCTGACGCGCTGGCTGCGTTGGTACCTGTGCCGGAGGTGGCGGCCGCGGCGTTGGTGAACGCGGCGGTGCCGGTTCCGGTGCTGTTGGCTCCGCGGGCGAGGCCGAGGGGGTCGGTACGCCGGACGAGGGTGACCGCCCCGGTGCCGACGGTGGTGTTGGGCAGTGCCATGGTTTGGGCGGTGTTGATGTTGTCGCCGATGATGAACGCGACCTTCGTGCCCGCACTGGTTGCGGTGCGTTGGGCCACGACTTTACCAGCAAAGGTGTAGGTCTTGGTCGCCGTTTTCACGCCGGCGGGGGTGGAGTGGGCCGTGATGCTGCCCAGGGTGATGGTGGTTCCGGTTCCGTCGGTGATGCCGACCAGGTTCCCGGCGGCGTCGTAGTACCGGGCACCGGTGCTCCCGGCACCCGTGGTGGGTGCTGGTGGTGTTCCGGCTGTCGCGTTGGGGTTCGGGTTGGCCGGGACGGTGCTGGTACCGGTAGTGGTATCTACCTTCCCGTCAAGGGTATAGGTGATGGTTTGTCCTGCACGGCCCGTCATCCGCCCTGCCGTGTCCCAGGTGAAGGGCTGTGGCGTGGTGGTGGACCCGGCGACGGAGGTGACGGACTGGACCCGGTGGGGTCCTACGGTCCCGGGTGTGGGGTAGGCGTAGGTTTCGGTGACGGCGAGGGCGCCGTTGGATCCGAAGCGTTTGACCTGGGACCGGTCACCGGCACCGGTGTAGGTGTAGGTCTGGGCGTAGGGTGCGGGCCCGCCGAGACCAGCAACGCTCGTGGCACTGGTGGACGGTGCTGTACCGCAGGCGGTGGTGGCGGGTGTCCAGACGGCTTTGATCCGGTCGGCGTGGTCGTAGGCGTAGCACTGGTTGTCGGTCGGTGATGATGGGCGTGCGGTGTAGGCCTGCTGGCGTGAGGTGATCCGCCCTGCCGGGTCGTAGGCGTAGCTGGTGGTTCCCAGGTCCTGGGGGGTGATGCCGAGGTAGTTGGTTGCCTGGGAATTGTCCAAACGCCCGGTCGTTGCATCCCAGGTGAAGGTCACATCGATGCTGCCGGCAGTGTTGGCGCCGGAGGAGAAGTTGTTGTCCTTTTGGGTGTATTTGGTCAGCTGGTTCAGGTGGTTGTACATGCCGCTGCCGGCGTACATATTCCCGGACCCGATGACTTCTCCGGGGTTGTCGAACTCGTCCCAGCCGTAACCGACAGTTTCGGCCGGCAGGCCGGCGATGGCAGGGGTTCCTGCGACGTCGGTTTTGCCGGTGTACGTGGTGGTGTTCGTGAACGTGTAGGTGCCGTTGAAGTTGGTCAGCCCGGCCGGGAGCGTGGTGGTGGTGGTTCCCGGGGTGTAGGCCAGGTCGAACCCGGTGAACGTGGTCGTGACGGGCTGGTCGAAGGCGGCGCCGTTGTTCCTGGTGGAACTGGAGAGCACACCCAAGGTGCCGGACCCGTCGTAAGTGTTGGTGATCAGGGTCTTCTCGGTGCCGCCAGCGGCGGTGACAGTCTGCTTGGTGACACGGTCAAGGACGTCGTAGGTGTACTTCGTGACCGTGTTCAACTCATCGGTCCGGGACGCGACCCGGCCCGCAGCATCGTAGACGATGGTGCCTGTACCGGTGTCGGGGTCTTCGCTGCCGATCTGCCGCCCTGCGGGGTCGTAAGCCCAGGTCCACAGGTTGTAGCCGTCGCCCATGCGGGTGAGCTGCCCGAGGGCGTCGTAGATGTAGGAGCTGACATCGGCTGAACCGGTCGCGGTGGTGCCGTAATACAACTTCCGGCTTTGGATTTTGCCGTCGGTGTTCACGAGCGTGGTGACCGGGGACTTGGTGAAGCCCGTGTCGTCGGTGACGGTCACGGTGGTGGTGTCCACCCCGGTGTAGGCGTAGGTGGTTTTGGAGATTTCGTCGTTGTCCCAGGCCATGGCCCGGACAGCCGAGACCCGGCCTCCGGCCTCGTATTCATACAGGGTCGATGAGGGCACCGCGATAGTCGGCGTGACCAGAACACCGTCCGGGTCGGAGAAGACGTAGTAGGCGTTGCGTTCGAGGTCTTTTTGCCCGGCGGAGTTGTAGGTTGTGTCGGTGACGATCGTCCCGCCGCCAGGTGACTGCGCCTGGGTTTGCCGGACACGGCCCATGCCGTCATAGATGGTGTAGCTGGTGGTCTGGTCCTGGTGGCCGCTCAGGACCGTTTTCTTCACCCAGGACGGGCTCGTCGCTGAGACGTTGTAGCTCGTGGCCACCGTCGGGATCGGATAGCTCGCCTGTGGGCGGCGGATATCCCAGGACCCGGTTTCGCGTCCGGACGGGTCGTATTTGGCGCTGGTTTCGTGACCGTTCTGGTCCACGGTTTTCAGGGTGTTCCCGCGGATCGAATCCAGGGTCGTGACTGTGGTCCACAGCGCAGCGTTCTTGCTCGTCACCGTCGTAACTGCGCCGGTGGCCGGGGCATAGGTGGTGGTGGTGACCCGGGCGGTGCCGGTGCTGTTATCCGTGGACTGCGTTGCGGGATCCCTTAACGGGCAGTCGTGCGGGAGCTCCTGCTACCGCAGGTAGTCCGATAGCATTGCTCCCAATTAGCCGGCGATGGCGTTGGACTGATTATCAAGAATCTCCGGAAGGCAGCGCTCGACGATGGTTGGAAAACCTGCACGCCCTGGGTGGTGGCGCCGCGGTGAGTTGAAACCCCGTTTGCTTTTGCTAGGCGTCATCCTGGGGGTGGCTGGATCGGCCGTCTATTTCTTCAGTTTGGGGTGGGGTAGGCCAATAAAGCTTGGGGAGCTCCTATGGGCTCTGTTCGCCTTGTTCTTCATCACGCTAGCCACAGCAGCTCTCGGACTTCTCGTTGCCGGAATCGTCGATGTCTTTGAGCGCGTAGTGCCAGAATCGTCATCCCGATCGAGGCGTGCGATGTTCACAGGTGGTGTAGCACTGGTATCTACATCCGTCGCGACCTTTGCCTTCTTCAGTGTTCTTCCCTTGGTACTGCATGCGGATCGCTGGGTGACGGCTGCTGCCACCGGAATTCTCGGAGGCGCCGCATTTGCCGCGCTTTCCTACTGGCACTCCGAAGAGGTATGACCGCTGAAACAGCGCCCGGTGAAGGATCCTTCACCGTGCGTCTCCTTGGCGATTGACGGTTCTGACCCCGCCTGACACCTCAGTAGCCTCTGCGCAACGCCATATCTTGCACCTCATCACGGAAAATGGGAAAAAGCTCGTCGAGCTGTGTTGGGGACTTGAAGAGTCCTTGTTTCAATGGCTTCCACTCGGAGCCTTGCTCTGAGTATTTTTGCAGCATTTCATCTTGGTAGGAAGTTATGAATTACATCCTCGTTTTGCAATGGCCAGGTCGCTCTGAGGTTGACTACGACGAACTTATCGCGATGGAAGACCTGCTTCTGGAGGAACTCCCGGAATCGCACGGAGTGGTGGACGGGCACGATTTTGGATCAGGCGAGATGAACATCTTCGTTCACACAGAACGGCCGGTGGAGGCGTTTGCGGATGTGATGACGGCGTTGAGTTCTCAGCCACGGTGGACAGATGCCCGGGCAGCGTACAGGCCCATCGAGGCCGACGAATTTGTAATTTTGTGGCCAAAGACCCTCAAGCACTTTTCGGTGTCGTGACGATGCAATTGACCGCTCTTGGTTGCGACGTAATGGCTGACTCTTGAGGAGAGCCGGCGCAAAACTGCACCCCAGACGGCGACAGTTTATGCCGCTACATGCGTCTTCCCGGGGGGGGAGAAGCGAGGTGCAACCTGGGTGCCGGCAACGGCTGACGATATGCTATGCATCCACCTTGAGGAAGTCGAGGTCGCTGGTGCGTCAAATGAGCGCCTTTACAAAGTCGGGTTCCTCGTCCCGGACCTCGCAAGGCCCTTCGCGCGCCCCGGTGCACAGCTCGTCATTCTGGAGGGCCCGAAAATTGTAGCTAAGGACAGCTCAAGACGTCTTCGATGCTTGGTAGCTGTGGACGGCCTCGTCCAAGGGTCAAGCGTCGCAGAATCCGGATCGCATCCGACCCGTCTCAACCGCGTCGCTCGAATTGGCGAAGCCGAGACTCGGCTTACAGGGGATGCTTGGTCGTACGCGACATTTCCCCGCAGAGCTTCAAAGTGTTTCACCATGAGCGAGTACCTGGACGGGGATGAGCGGCGCACCTAGCAGTGAGCCTTGGGCTGGCTTATTCCGTCGCGGCAACTAAGGGAAGCCTTGATGACCGGGCCGGTCGCTGCGTCACGGAACGTACCACATACGTTACATTTCGCACGCCCCTGCGAAACGCTCGCCAAAGATGACACCAAAGGGACGACGCGCCCGCAGTTCTGGTTATGCCAACGCGTCCCACTTCCTTAGAAGTGGAACACCCAAAAAGACGTAGTCCGGGAGGGACCACTGCGGAACTGCGGCTTGCCGGTCAGCACCGGCGATGAAACACTCTGGCCATGAGTCCTTGGTTCGAACGCCAGAAGGTCACGCCGCCAGCGGCTGAAGCTACCGTGCACTATGTATCTGCTTCTGCCATTATCAATGCGTCAAGACAGCGGGTCTGGGACTTCATCAAGCCAGCGGAGAACAGCGTCCTGGTTTCCCCGGATGTTGTGCGAGGCTTCCGAGCTCCTGGCGAGGAGGGAGCCGGTGAGATCCAGGTGTTCATCTCGATGCGCGATGGACTAGAGCATGTTTCGGCCATAGAAGTCGTGGAAGAGATTCCGCTGGAACTGGCTATTACCCGGACCCTGGGTGACAAGGATCCACGTGCGCGTGGGCGGACTTTCTTGCGAGGCGAAGCGGACGGGGTAACGGTTCTTGAACACGGGCAGTACTTCAGCCTGCCAACTGAAGCCGCAGGCCACTTCCATCACTATGAAAAGCACTACAGGCTCCACTGCCGACAGTATGTCGAACGGGTGAAAGCATTTGTTGAACAACCTCAAGCGGCTGTCGCAGATGCTCCTCCTAATGCCGAGCAGTGAAATCCATCACCTAAAAGAGGATGCACTCGACATCGCCCACACACCAGGCGTGGGTATTCGTCTTTTGGCCAGATTAAGCGGGGATACCCGCCGGGAAGACATGGAGGGGGACGGCACAATATCTCTCGGAACTACCAGAACGCCTGGGCGTGGAATGCAGACTCCCCCAGCCAATTTGACCATCGGCAGCCAATTGAGCACTGCGAGATCACGACACACGTGGAATTCTGTATGAGATTCTGTTGGCTCGCGCGGGATTTTGGGCCCCTGGCAGCTCGAGCGTTCAGCGATCCGCGATCTCTACCCAGGCCGTCCGAACGCCCTTTCACCTTGGGGGCGGGTGAACTTTCTCAGTAAGGAGAACCTGCCGTGGTCGTTTCTGACCCAGTGGCCACTGGACGTGCTTGAAGCCGCGGAAGAGCCCGGCTACCCGGTTCGATAAGACGTCGGAATCCCATGAGGGTTAAGGGTGGATATGCACCGGCTGGCGTGAGGCTGACTTCGTAGCCGAGGGTCTTGAGCTGGCGGACGGCTCGGTTTCTGGCCTTGTTCAGGATCAGCGCTGTCGTGCCCAGGGCAGCCTTCAGGTAGCTATTGCCCGGTCTGGTTCTGGTGGATTTGATGTCTCCGGCGGACTCATTCGAGCCGGGGCAGACACTGGCCCATGAGGCCAGATGCGCCGAGGTGGGGAAGATGTTGACCGCATGCTTTTCTGCGCGTATTCCGCCAGCACTTCTGGGTCGCGCTCACCGCCAACCAGCGCCTCCAGCATTGCCCGCGAAGAGACGCCGGTGAGGTTGCTGACGCTGTCGCCAATCAATGCCCGGAGCTCGACGACGTCACGATCGACCTCGCCCAGCAAGTCGGCGACACCGTCATGGACGTTGCCGTCAATGAGCTTCTCGGCTCCGGAGTGGAGCACGGACCGGATCGGCTGGCGGGCCTCCAACCACTGACGCCCCTTTTCCGCCCGAGCGCCTTAGCTCTGACTCGAAGTCACCGTAGTCCCGGTGTCAGTGGGAGAAGTCTGCTGAGATCTCGGCGAGGGTGCGCCCCTTCGTCTCAGGCGCGAGCCATTGCGAGAGGACCGCACCGAGTAATGCCACGACGGCGGCCACCACCATGCTTGGGCCCATGCCGATATTGGCGATCGCCCAGGGCAGGGCGAAGGTGCCGAGTGCAGCGCCGATGCGGCTGAAGGCCGCGGCGAAGCCCATACCGATGCCGCGCAGGTGGCCGGGGAAAACCTCGGCCGGATAGACCTGGGTCATCGTTGTGTAGCCGGCATTGAAGAAGGAGAAGGCCAGGAACAGGGCCAGAACCAGGATGGCCGGTGCGTCCGCCCAGACCCCAATGACCAACAGAATTCCGGCGCAAAGCCACTGCCCCGGGACGGTGAGGATCCGCCGGCCGAGCCTGTCAATCAGCAGCACGGTGGTGACAACACCAGCGGCCGCCAGTGCGGACAGGCCGACGCCCCCAGCCCAGCCGCCGCCGAACCCGAATTGGTTGAGCACCTCGTCAGCGAAGGTCGCAATCGCGAAGTACGGGGTGACCGCGCAGAACCAGAAGCCTGCGGTAAAGAGGGTGGTTCGCCAGTATTGCTTCGAGAACAGCATTGAGAAGGAAGCGTTCTTGATGGTGCTTCTGTCCTTTGCGGCTTGCGCCTCCTGTACCATCCTCAGGTTGATCTCTTCGGTGATGCTGTCATGCATTTGCGGTGATTCGACGTACTTGCGTGCGATCGCCAGTGCTTCATCGCGCCGCCCCTTTGTGATGAGCCAGCTCGGCGATTCGGGGAGGCCGATGCGGGCGACGAACAGGACGGCGGCGAGTATAGTGCTCGTGCCGATGACGAGGCGCCATGGAGTGCCGGCGTCGTGCAGTAGCGTGCCAATGATGAATGCCATCATGAAGCCGACGTACCAGGCGAACAGGGTCAGCCCGAGCAATCGCCCGCGGAGCTTTGGAGGGGAGAACTCTGATAGCAATGGCCCACCGATTGAGTATTCGCCGCCGATCGCGACGCCCATGAAGAACCGGATGGTGGCCAGCTGGATCACGGCGCCGTCCCCGGAGGTTACGAAGAACTGGGCCGCTGAGGCGGCCAGGAACAGGCCCATGTCCACGAGGAACATGGGCTTGCGTCCGAACTTGTCAGTGGCCCAGCCGGCCAGTGGGGAGCCGACGAAGATGCCAACCAGCGGGCCTGCCGCGATCATGCCCAGAGATAGTGCGTCGAGCTGGAGATCTGACCGCATGGGTCCGGTGACGGGGCCGATGATTCCGAGGATGTAACCGTCGAGGAACATCCCGCCGATGAAGACTGCGACAAGCCGCACCATGAAGCGGCGTTTGAACTTGGAGCTGGTCTCTTTTGATATGGAGGTGTCGACGGAGGCCGTCGTGCTGGTCGGATGGATCATTGAGATTTGTTCCCTTCTGGCTTCAGCGCAAACCGCTGACGGCACCAGAGCGCCGTTTCCTAGACGCACGGACAGCCGCAGCCCTTAGCGACCGGTGGACGATGCCGACTGGCTCGATGCCAGCCGATATGGCCGCGCAGGACTCGCGAGACGATTTCGGCGTCGTCATGTATCACTGCTGTTCGAGACGGATATGGCAAGGCCTTGCTTTCCGGCTCCCTCGCGCCGACCCATCGAGATCAAAACCTCGAGTCGGGGTCGGCAACATGTGACATATGACTCATATATCAGAACTCTAAGGGTGGGATCCGCCCCGGTCAAGAGCTTGACAAGCTAATTGGTTGTATCCGTCGACTCTCACCACGGTCTGACTGAACCGGCGCAGGGTCCGTGCCGCAGTCATACGAGTTCCGGGGGCGCGTAGTGGACCGCCTCGAATTCGGCCGGCGTCGCCATTTGCGATGGCTGCCGTGGAGCCTGCGGATCAGAGGACAGCAGCGCTACCGGTGAACACGTTCCTTACGCCGACATATCCCCCACCCCGGGCGTCCCGTCAACCAACGCGTAGCGCTGCATCACGGCACCCTTCGGCGAGGCGACCACCGGCTCGATGAGTCGTAGGTTTGTCGGAACCACCCCAGCGGCGAAGACCTTCTTCCCGCCACCGAGGAGGATCGGATACACCCAAAGCGTGAGCCGATCGAAGAGCCGCTCAGCGAACAGCGTCTGCACGAAGTCGAGACTGCCAATGACGTGGATATGTTCGTGCCTGCCACGCAGTTCGTTCAAGGCAGCCACCACATCAGGACCGAGCAGAGACGAGCCATCCCACTCAAGGTTCAGCGTCTGGCGCGAGGCCACGTACTTCGGAATCCGGTTGAACAGCTGCGCTATGCCCCCGTCCTGGTGCGGCCAGTACCCGGCAAAGATGTCGTACGTCCGGCGCCCAAGAAGCAGGGCGTCCATCCCCACCATCCCGGATTCGACCTGCTCGCCGACCACGTCATCGAACAGAGGCGCCTGCCAGCCGCCAAACTTGAAACCACCGGCCGGGTCCTCTTCAGGTCCGCCCGGCGCTTGCGCCACGCCGTCCAGCGTAGTGAACAGGTCGATGTGGATGAGTCCCATGCCGGGCTCCTTCTCGTCCGCCCGCCGTCACCCCGGCGACGGGATCACTCCGAGGCTTCCACAGGATGCTTTACGAAGCAACGGCCAACGGAGAACATCGACGACGGCGAACGCACGTGCCGCTGAGGCCTCACCAAACGTCGGCGCTAGCAGCGGTTCTAAACTTCCTCGAGCTCCAACTGCGGCGCCGGCTTCCGGAACCCGCGGGTCAGGAAGGCCAGGTACACCAAGCCCACGCCGGCCCAAGCGAGCCCAAAGCCGATCGACAATCCACTCAAGCTCGTCCACAACCAAATGGTCAGCACAAAGCCAACACCAGGCAACACCAGGTTGTGAACCACGCCCCGCGCACCACGCGCCTTCTCATCGAAGAAGTAGTGCTTGATGACGGCGAGATTGACCACGGAGAACGCGACCAGCGCGCCGAAGCTGATCAGCGACGAAATGGTGAGCAGGTCCAGCACGAAAGCCAGCAGGGAAACGGCTGTCGTCAAAAGAATCGGAAGCACGGGCGTGCGGAACCGGGCATGCAGTTTGCCCAGCGCAGCGGGGAAAACTCCGCTACGGCCCATCGAGTGAATGATCCGCGAAACAGAAGCCTGGGACGTCAGCGCCGATCCAAGGCTTCCTGCAATGTATGCGGCGGTGAAGAAGGCGACCAGCAGGTTTCCGCCGGCTGCCCCAATGACCTCGATGGCCGCTGCGTCCACGTCATTGAACGTGCTGACCGGGAGTACCAGGTGGCTGATGTACGCGAGCCCAAGGAAGATCACGCCAGCCAGGACAGTGGTGAGCATGATGGCCTTGGGCAGGTTGCGCTTCGGGTCCTTTGTCTCCTCGGCGAAGGTGGAAACCGCGTCGAATCCCAGGTACGAGAGGCACAGAATCGCCGAGCCGGCCAGAATCGGCGAGACGCCTTCGGCCCCATCGACGCCGGTGAACGGGGCCATCAAGTCGAGGTTGCCGGCACCGGTAATGGATGAAAGTCCCAGCGCAACGAACAGGACGATGAAGAGCCCCTGCAGTCCCACAACAACGAAGTTGGCTTTGGCGATCGCGGTAATGCCGAGGATGTTCAGTACCGTCACGGCCAGGATGGAGACGATCATGAACACCCACGCAGGGATCGCGGGGAATGCGGCTTCCATGTAGATGCCGATGAGCAGGTAGTTGATCATCGGCAGAAGCAGATAGTCCAGCAGAAGCGACCATCCAGCCATAAAGCCAAGCCCGGCTCCAAATGACCGTGTCGCATACGTGTAAGCGGATCCGCCAAACGGAAACGCCTGCGACATCCGGCCGTACGAGCGCGCCGTGAACAGCATGACCACAAGCGTCACGGCGTACGCGGCCGAGAGGCGCCCGCCCGTCAGCTCCACCACGATGCCGTAGGTGCTGAAGATCGTCAGCGGCACCATGTAGACCAGGACCAGCGACGGAACACCGAGAACGCGGCGCCAGCCCTGATTTGCGGTCTGCGCGGAAGTTGGCCCCACAGGCTTCTCGCCTGCCGGTGTATCTGTTTCAAACGTGGGGGTCATGGGGATCCTAAGTCGTCATGCTGAGTTACTAACGAAGCTACGGCGAGGCCGAAACTTCGTAGCTGCGACTGGACCTGCGGGGTTCCCGCGATCCTGACGTGCTGGCCTGGCTCGTGAGCACTCGATGGAGGACACTCGCCAACGGAAGATGGAAATGAATAACGTTCATTTATTGTGACGGTGAGGCGGGTCACAGTCAATATGTGACGCGACGAGCGTAAAGAGCGCTGAGACGTGGCCTTGACGCGTGACGCTCTACAGCCGTTCCTGCCAGCGAGCGACAACGTCCACGACGGTCTGGGGTGCCAACCGCCACCAGGAAAATACGACGACGGCGACAGTCGCCTTAGGGGACGTCCTCCCCGACACCTCACACACTCGAGTTCCGCTACAACGGCGACAGCTCAGCCTGTGACCCGGCCAAACTGCATGTGAGACAGAAGTCCCCAATATATGTGTCAACCAGGAACGAGACGTGACGCGCTTCTTCATATATTTTTGACAGCAGATCGTTGGCACCGATGCCATTACTCAGACGATCCGCCGCTTCGTGACCTCGGACCGTAGCCGGCTACAAAAGGGACGAGGACAGTGGGGGTACTTCTGTGGGGGCATTGTCGGAGCTGACGGATCCATCAGCAATTTCAAGGGCCGTCGATGAATTTAGGATTCTTGGACGTGATGCCTTCCTTGCGAAGTACGGGCAACAACCGTCCGCCCGGTACTTTGCTGAAGTCGACGGCATGCTGATCGACTCCAAACCGCTTTTGGCAGTTGCCTACGGAAAACAGCATCCTGCCAAGGGCACGCTGTCCATCCGGCTTTTCTCAGGCGGAGAAGAGGCTGGAAGGGCACTGAAGCGCTTCGGCATAGAGCTAATCCGGCGCAACAGCGTCAAGCCGGGGGTCATATATGGGGAAATCCCGGATTGTCCGCCAGGGACAGTTTTCAAGGATAGGCGGGAGGCCTATGACGCCGGTGTTCACAGGACCACGCAGGCAGGCATCGCTGGTCAGGCAGACGGCACCCAATCCATTTGCCTTTCCGACGGATACTCTGATGACGAGATTCAAGGCGACCTGATCACCTACACCGGCTTTGGCGGCCGCGACGCTAACACAGGCCGGCACATTGCCGATCAAAAGCTGGCAAAGGGCAACCTTGGCCTCGTCGAGAATTACAAACTTGGCCGGCCTGTTCGCGTCCTGGCCAAGGAGTCCGTGCTCACAGCTAGGAAGTCCCACAATGAATACGTCTACCTAGGGCTGTTCACGGTCACGAACTGGGGCTGGGGCATGCGTGACGGCTGGAAAGTCCTGATTTACCAACTCCGAGCAGTTGCCGGCGACAGTCTCATACCCGATGAAGTTGCTACGGCTTTGACCCGCGGGGAGGATGTAACGCCGCTTCGACGCAGCGCACACGTCAATCGGATCATTCGGAACTACGACGTCGCAGCTTCCGTCAAACGCCTCTATGACAACACCTGCCAGATATGCAGAACCAGACTCCTCACGGCCGCCGGGGCATATTCGGAGGGCGCACATATCCGCCCATTGGGCATCCCCCACAACGGCCCGGATAATTTGGAGAACATCCTGTGCCTTTGCCCAAACTGCCACGCCCTTTTTGACGGACACGCCCTAACTGTTCGGCCCGACGGCACGATATTGAATCTAGGGAAGCCAGCAGGAAAGCTCACCGTGGCGAGCGCACACGGCCTGAACTACGAACATCTTGCTTATCAGGAGCAGATCTCCGCGGCTTCCTCTAGACGCGCTAACTCCTCGTAGGGTCCATAACCAGCCTGGGCTGGCAGGTACATGCAAATTCTCGGCCGGCTGAAGTATTCTAAACCAATTTGGGCCACCTTGGAGTCTCTTAACAAAGCTTGATGCCGTCGAAATCAAAGGATTTGGCTCAATGTGGAATGAGGATAGGAGCTTCCACTGGCCTGAGTTGCATATCAGGTACATCGTTACCTTGTGACAGGGAATACCTTCAGCAGAGCAAAGTCGTCTAAGGCAAGCTTGTCCACACACCTAAGAGAACGCAAAGGGTTCCAGTCATTTCGTTTGGAATTCAGGCCTGAAACAGAATTATAAAACTCTTTCCTAGAGCTGATTGAAATAAGAGCGAATAAAAGCTGCAATGAGCTTACGTCGGACTGACAGAAACTCGGGGTATGATCCTGCAGTTACCTCGAAAAGATTTGCTGGTATTGCATTCTCGATGAAATTTCTTTTGAGATCAGAACCCTCTATAATTTCACCTAGAGTAAGTTTTCCGGAAGCAATTTGTGCGGATATTTCTGCCATGTATTCAACCGGTGGTTTGTTACCGATGCTGATGTTAATGGCGGTCTCGGTCAGTGCGAAGTTGGCTACTTGATTATAGTCCCCCCGGTCAGGGAACCCGTTCTTTTGAAGATAATCCTTTGGAACGACATGGTGGATGTCCCCTGATTGCTCGTGCATGGCTGAAACCGTGATGCTCTTCGATAGAAAGCCACGAGCACCGGTCGCGACCTGCGCAGCAAGAAAAGTTTGGAAGAACGGACTGGTCGAGCTAGTGGTCTCTAAGGCGTTGGGTAGGGACACTTCCCAGAAGCCATCCGTCAGCTCTGACTCCTCAATTTGCTTGAGGTACGCCGCAGCGCCAAGGGTGCCGATCCTCCGGATGTCCTGCTCCCATATCGACTCGAAACTCCCTGAGTGTCGGCCCGTCAGCATAGACAGGACGAACCAGCGCCGGACGATGCGCTTGCGCTCACCTTCTGACAGCGTGCCATCGGAGCGCAGACGGAGGTAAAGGGCGTACGCAAAGTTTAGTGCGTTCTTTGAACCAATCATGTTGGAGGCGATGAAGCCCGCAGATTTTATGACCATGACGAAGTTCTCGAAGTGATACTTTTTCACGATCTCCAGTAGCGCCGCTTCCAGCTTGTCATAGGCAACGGGGATGCGGGATTCGTCCACTTTTCGGGTTTCGGGATCGCGTCCAGAAAGCTCACTCACGATGGACGAGGCCTTTCCGCGGCTGAACCCCAGTAGCCCTGCGACGCGGATAATATCGCTGTATTGGGGGTCGTATAGGTCGTCAGCGTCATCCTTTAACCAAGAGATCGACTTAAGGTACGGCGTTGCTGCGAAGTCTGAATCGTTGTCCTGGATGTCGACGTAGGCGTGAGGAGCTATCGCAAGCTGGCAGAAGTAGTCGATCAGCTTGCGGATATTGCGGCCGCGTTCTCCATAAGTGGCGATTTTACTCATGGCGAAGTCCGCGCTACTGAGCGGGACGCCCTTGGAGTTGATTCGGATGAAAATCTCAGCAACTGTTTCAACGTCGAGATCGTCATCAAGGGAGATGATGCCGATCTGTGCGTTCTTGATAGCCTGCAGACGGTCAATGCTTGCTTCGACCGCGGCATGGTCGATTTCTGGGTTGGCGTCGAAGTAGGCTTTCACGAACGTGTACGTGGAAGTCGCATTAAACAACTCGCTGATATCCGGAATCCATTCGGGATTCTTTGCAATGGGAGGTGTTAGGGTTGCGAACTCTTCCCGGACCGGGTTGAAGGCTATAACGATGCGTACCGGTTTGTATCGCTTATTGACAACCTTCAGACCTGCAATGGCAGCACGGAGCGCCGTGACGCGCTGCTGCCCATCGATCAAGATGTGCTGGTGGGCGGCCAATTGACCACCTTTGAGGTAGGCACCCACGGACTGCCAAGTAATCAGGTAGCCGACCGGGTAACCCTTGTAGAGCGAGTCCACAAGATCACGAACTTTTACGCTGTCCCACACGAACGGCCGCTGGAGCTCGGGAATGGCGATCTGCTCTCGCCGGACGTCCTCCAGAAGTTGAGTAACAGCCGACTGAGTGACCTTGTACTTTGCCATTTGACTCCTTGTTCCCCAACTTGGGTGAATGCAACCTTCCGGTGCCCACCCCTCTTCACTCCCTATGACCCAACCTAGAGGCGAACGAGACGTATGGGGGGAGAGACTGATCGTCCTATGACGCCATACTAATCGGACGGACACTGCAGGCCCCACTAAGACGTCGCGTCAGATGTCATATCTGCGGAGCAGGAGACGAGCCGGTTCGCTCGAGCCGTCGTTACCCACACGAGAGTTGCATTGACCCAAATAGTTCCACTGTGCTTCGCCCGATCTGCGAGGCACGACGGCTGTTTCGACTACCCAAGATAGTGTTGCTCTGTTGACACTCATACACTCGACCCCGACCAGCGTTTCGGAGCCAGGCTCAGGCCCCCCGCTTCTCGCCGACGAGGACAGGAAGGACCGCCAGGATGCGCATTATCGACAACATCAATGCGGTGCTCGGCGAGGATCTCAGAGCCGAAATCAAACCGGGCTCGAAGTTGCGCATCGCAGCGTCGACCTTTTCCATCTTCGCGTTTGAGGCGCTCCGCAAGGAGCTGGAGCAAGTTTCCGAGCTCGAATTCATCTTCACTTCACCAACATTTGTAACGTCTCAGGTTACCGATCGATTAGCGAAAGAACGACGGCAGTTCTTCATCCCCCAGGTCGTGAACGGTAAATCGACCCTTTACGGGTCCGAATTCGAGATCCGTTTGCGTAATCAAATGACCCAGCGCGCCATCGCGCGGGAATGTGCGGATTGGGTGCGCCGAAAGGTTCGCTTCCGATCGAATAAGACCGGTGCGCCGATGCAGCAGTTCGCGATCGCGAACGGCAACGCCGTGTACCAGCCGCTTCAGGGTTTTACCTCGACAGACCTCGGCTATGAACGCGGCAACGCGGTTTCGAACTTCGTCACCAAGTTCGACGAAGCGCCGATGACCACGCAGTACGTCGAACTGTTCGATCAGATCTGGCACAACCCAGCGCAGCTGGACGATGTGACGGACGCTGTATTCAAGCACATAGAGAGTGTGTACGTAGAGAACTCTCCGGAGCGGATCTACTTCCTAATGTTGTACAATATTTTCTCGGAATTCCTCGATGAACTGAGTGAAGACGTGCTACCTAACGATCGCACGGGTTACCAGGACACGAGGATCTGGCAGAGTCTTTACAAGTTTCAACAAGATGCTGCGGCGGGGATTATCAACAAGCTGGAGACCTACAACGGCTGCATCCTCGCCGATAGTGTGGGCTTAGGCAAAACGTTCACCGCGCTGGCAGTGATCAAGTACTACGAGCTGCGCAACAAGTCGGTGCTGGTGTTGTGCCCTAAGAAGCTCGCCGAGAACTGGACGAACTACAACGCCAACCTCACAACGAACATCTTCGCTACTGACCGGTTCAACTATGACGTGCTGGCCCACACCGACCTGTCCCGCACACGGGGCGAGTCCCTCGGACTCAGGCTAGATCGGATCAACTGGGGCAACTATGACCTTGTCGTCATAGACGAATCGCACAACTTCCGCAACGCCGACTATGCCGAGGAGAAAGAGTCCCGTTACCAACGGCTCATGCGCCAAGTTATCCGCGAAGGTGTGAAGACCAAAGTGTTGATGCTGTCGGCAACCCCGGTGAACAACCGGTTCAATGACCTGAAGAATCAGCTTCAGCTGGCATACGAGGGCGAGTCGGAGAACCTCGCCCAGCACCTAAACATCTCCACTACGGTCGAGAAGGTCTTCAGCGACGCTCAGCGAGTTTTCAACGCGTGGTCGAAGCTTGACCCGGAGAACCGAACAACCGAACGAATCCTCCAGATGCTCGACTTCGATTTCTTTGAATTGCTCGACTCAGTGACCATCGCTCGGTCCCGTAAGCACATCCAGGCGTTTTACGACACCACCGAGATCGGCGGTTTTCCGGAGCGGTTGGCCCCAAAGTCTATCCGCGAACCGCTCACTGATCTGCCGGAGTTGCCGAGCTTCAACGACATCTTCGAACAGCTCCAGGTGCTCACGCTGGCGGTCTACACGCCGCTGGCGTACGTGTTCCCTAGCCGGATCAGCAAGTACCAGGACCTATACAACGTCACCGCGGGTAACGCCCGTTCCAACCTCGGCCAGCAGGGCCGCGAGCAGGGCCTGAAGAAGCTGATGACCGTCAACCTCCTCAAGCGCCTGGAAAGTTCCGTCGACGCATTCCGCCTGACGCTCAGCAAGATCGAGGACGCCGTTGACAGTGCCCTAGTCCGCACCAGCTCGCGGGGGTCCTTCCCCAGCGACCTGAGCGCCGAACTGATTGACCTCGACTTCGACGTCGAAGATCAGGACGATGCGAACATCGAGGCGCTCTCCTTTGGGGAGAAAATCAAGATCGACCTCGATGATCTCGACATCGAATCCTGGCGCCGAGACTTGTGGAATGACCGCGAGACGCTGCGTGAACTGCTTGATGAAATGCGTAAAGTGACCCCCGACCACGACCTCAAGCTCCAGAGGCTCAAACAGCTGATAGCCTTTAAGGCGGCCAACCAGATCAACCCTGGTAACCGGAAGGTGCTCGTATTCTCCGCTTTCGCCGATACAGCCAACTATCTGTACCGTGAACTCGCACCTGCTCTTGCCGAGGCGGAACTCGAGACGGCTCTCATCACTGGTGGCAACCATACGAAGACGACGCTGGGCACGGGGTTCGATTTCCAGCAGGTGATGTCTATGTTCTCCCCGCGCTCTAAGCAGCGCCACCTCATTATGCCGAAAGAGACCCGTGAGCTGGACGTACTCATTGGCACTGACGTCATCAGCGAGGGCCAGAACCTCCAGGACTGCGACTACCTGATCAACTACGACATCCACTGGAACCCCGTTCGGATCGTCCAGCGCTTTGGCCGCATCGATCGCATCGGCTCCATCAACCAGGTCATCCAGCTGGTTAACTTCTGGCCCGACATCTCGCTCGATGAATACATCAACCTCAAGGAACGCGTTGAGAACCGCATGGTTATAGCCGACGTCGCGGGCACGGCCGACGACAACGTCCTCACCCTGGAAGACTCCGACGCCGCATTCCGCAAGGAGCAGCTCCGCAAGCTTCAGGAGGAGGTCATTGAACTCGAGGATGTACGTACCGGCGTCTCTATCACAGACCTCGGGCTCAACGACTTCCGGATGGACCTCCTTGGCTACATCAAGGAATGCGGCGACCTCGCCGCCGCCCCCAAGGGCCTGCATGCCGTCATCCCTGCAGACCCCGACAAAGGTTTGAAGCCTGGGGTAGTCTTCGCTCTGCGGAACGTGAACGCCGATGAGAACATCAACCGCGGCAACCGGCTTCATCCGCACTACCTCGTCTACCTCGACGACGACGGCAACGTAATCGTCGACCACACCGAGGCAAAGCACTTGCTCGACCTGCTGCGCGCCGGATGCCGCCCCTACGACCAGCCTGTCGCCGACGTTGCTCACGTCTTCAACGCCGCCACAGCCGAGGGCGCTGAGATGAGCAAGTACTCCGAGCTGCTCACCGACGCGATTCATTCGATGATCGAGGTCACCGAGGAGCGCGACATTGACAGCCTTTTCACAGGAGGCCACACAACCGCCCTCACCCAGAACATTGCAGGACTAGACGACTTCGAACTCATCGCCTTCATCGCCGTGGTTGACCGCAACCAAACGGGGTTTTCACGTGACTGATCTGCTATACAGGTGGCCAGCCGCTGCGGCATTGGGCAGCCGGGTGCCCAAAGAGAGGTTTTACGAGCACGGTACCGTCAGTGCAGCTCTTCGTGAGAAGTTCGTTTCCGAGGTCCAGCGCATCACATGGGCGTACAAGCTCGCCGAAGCCACCATTAATCTCCCTGGTAGCGGAGCCGTACCGGAGGTGCAAGTATTCGAGGTCGACGCCAAGGTGGACGATGTCTCCGAGTCGGTCTTAACGGCCATTGACAGAGCCATCCCGTTCCCCATCATCTTCGAGATCACCCGAGGAGATGACGCCGATGCGGACGTGCGTATGGTGGCCGCGCACAAACATCTCGGCACGGGTGCGCCCAAGCTCAGCGCCTACTACTGGACGGACTGGCAGCACGCCGACACCGAACGGCAGCCGCTCCCTACCGCGATCAATCTCCCCGCCCTCTACGCCGGGCTGCTGGCCCCCCTGACCCCGGTAGCGGTGAGGGCAGGGGAAGAAATGACTGAGGTCGCGGCCAGACTAGCGATCATTCAGGCGCTCGAACGCGAGATCGCCGCGTTGGAACGCAAGCTCCGAAACGAACCCCAACTCAACCGCAAGATCGAGATCCATCGCAGCCTCAAAAAGAAGCATGCAGAACTCAAACAACAAAGGTAGACCCCGTGGAGAAACTGCGCATGACGTCGCCCGACCTGACCGACGCCAACATCGACAAGGTGGCCAGGCTATTCCCCAGCGTCGTCACCGAGACCCTTGACGCGGACGGCAACCCCACTAAGGCAATCGATTTTGACCTCCTTCGTCAGGAACTATCCAGCCACGTCATCGAAGGACGACAGGAACGCTACCAACTAGACTGGCCCGGCAAGCGGGCGGCTGCATTCGCAGCCAACGCTCCCATCGCCAAAAGTCTTCGTCCAGTCCGTGAAGAGTCCGTCAACTTCGACACCACCAAGAACCTCTTCATCGAAGGCGACAACCTCGATGCACTGAAGCTTCTTCAGGAGTCATACCTCGGCAAGGTCAAGCTGATCTACATTGATCCCCCGTACAACACCGGGCGTGACTTTATCTACAACGATGACTTTGCGGCGACCTCTCGCGAGTTCCTCGTTAGATCGGGTCAGGCCGACGAAGAAGGCCGTGGGCTGGTTGCACTAACTGAAACCGACGGCAGGTACCACTCTGACTGGCTTAGCATGATGTACCCCCGGTTGAAGCTGGCACGTAACCTGCTTCGCGATGACGGTGTCATCTTCATTTCGATCGACGATCACGAGGTAGACAATCTTCGCAAGCTGTGCGCCGAGGTGTTCGGGGCACAGAACTTCGTCGCCCAGGTTATTTGGCAGAAGGTCTTCTCGCCCAAGAACTCCGCTCAGTGGTTTTCCGAGGACCATGACTACATCCTCGTGTTCGCGCGAGACAAGTCTCAATGGGTGCCCAATGGACTACCGAGGACAGCAGAGATGGATGCGCGCTACAAGAACCCTGATAACGATCCAAGAGGCCCTTGGACATCTTCAGATCTTGCTGCGCGCAATGCCTACGGCGCTGGACTGTATCCAATCACAACCCCGAGCGGGCGCGTGGTAAGTGGACCGCCACGTGGGCGGTACTGGGGTATCTCAGAACAGAAGTTCAAAGAACTCGACACCGACGGTCGCATCTGGTGGGGAGAAAATGGCGACAACATGCCGCGGCTCAAGCGGTTTCTCTCGGAGATGACCGGCGGGCGTACCCCGCAAACTTTCTGGCCTTACTCTGAGGTCGGCCACACCCAGGACGCGAAGAAGACCCTGCTCAAGTATGTACCGTTTGAACACACGGAGAACGTGTTGAATTCGGTGAAGCCCGTCCAACTGATCCAACGTATTCTTCAGCTCGCCACGTCAGTGGACTCCGAAGACATCGTTCTCGACTTCTTCAGCGGAAGTGGTACAACGCCGCATGCTGTCCTGGCCCAAAACGCTGCAGACGGCGGGAACCGGCGATTCATCTGCGCGCAAATCCACGAGCCGCTAACGACGCCTGAACCAACGTTCGACTCGATCCTCGGCATGAGCCTCGAACGCCTGAAAAACGTCGCTACCGAATTTTCTGGGCAAGTTCAGGTCCCAGACGTGGGCTACCGTCTTTTCCGCGTGGACACGACCAACATGGCTGACGTTCTTCGGTCTCCTGATGAGGCCGATCAGCTTACCTTGGACCAGTTGGAGTGCAGCGTGAAGCCCGATCGCAGCGGAGAGGATCTGTTGTTCCAAGTGCTGCTCGACTGGGCGCTCGAACTGACCATGCCCATCACTGTGGAAATAATTCAAGGGCGCGAGGTCTTCTTCGTTGAGGATGGCGCGCTGATCGCGTGCTTCGACTCCGAAGTTAGCTCTGAACTTGTCCGCAACATCGCCGAACGTGAGCCGTTACGCGCTGTGTTCCTGGACTCCGGATTTGCGTCCGACGACGCTCGGATCAACGCTGAGCAACTGTTCCGTGAATTGTCGCCTGCGACTGACGTGAAAGCGATCTGATTGGGATGAAACTTCAATTCAAAGTTCAGCAGTACCAGACCGACGCCGTTGACTCCGTCGTAGAGGTTTTCGAGGGGCAACCCAAGTACGACGGCATCTCCTACAGGATTGACCCTGGCAAGGTAACGCCCGTGTCGAACCCGGCCCTGTTCGAAACAGATGAGGCTCCCGACTCGGGACTGCGCAACGCCGAGATTGCGCTGACAGGCGCCCAGCTGCTGGAGAACGTTCACAAGGTGCAGCGATCCCGAAACCTGCCCCTGTCGACGAAACTCATCGACAGCAAGGCGGCGCCGGGTGCCCCCAACCTTGACGTCGAAATGGAGACAGGCACCGGCAAGACCTACGTCTACATCAAGACGATAATGGAACTGCATAAGCGGTACGGATGGTCAAAATACATCATTGTGGTCCCATCAATTGCGATTCGCGAGGGCGTGAAAAAATCCCTCGACGTGACAGCCGAGCACTTCCAGCAGTCCTATGGAACGAAGCCGCGCTCGTTTATCTACAACTCCTCACAGCTGCACGAGCTGGAACGGTTCAGCTCCGATGCGGGTGTGCAGGTGATGATCATCAACATCCAAGCATTCAACGCCACAGGGAAGGACAACCGCCGCATCTACGATGAGCTCGACGACTTCCAATCCCGCCGCCCCATCGACGTCATCAAGGCAAACCGGCCAATCGTAATCATCGACGAGCCTCAGAAAATCGGTGCCGAAAAGTCCCTCAAAGCACTCTCCGAGTTCAATGCACTCATGCTGCTGCGCTATTCGGCAACCCACAAGGTCGAGCACAACAAGGTACACCGGCTCGATGCGCTTGACGCCTACAACCAGAAGCTGGTCAAAAAGATCGCCGTCCGTGGCATCACCGTCAAGGGCCTGGCCGGTTCGACAGCCTATCTGTACTTGGACGCAATCGAGATCTCCAAAGGTGCCAAGCCCCGTGCACGGGCCGAGATCGAAGTGCAGACGAAAAGCGGGCCTATTAAGCGGCAAGTCAAACGCCTTGATGTTGGCGCCAACCTTCACGACGTCTCGAACGGTATCGAGGCCTACAAAGGCCTGTTCATCACCGAGATCGACGCGAACCGCGACGTGATCGAACTGAGCAACGGCGACGTCGTTATCGCTGGGCAGCTTGCCGACCGAGACGTCACAGAAGAGACGAAGCGCCGCATCCAGATTCGCGAGGTCATCCGCGCCCACCTGGACAAAGAGCGTGAGCTGTTTAGCCAGAGCATCAAGGTGCTCTCTCTGTTCTTCATCGACGAGGTCGCCAAGTACCGTGACTACGACCGCGAAGACACCCGCGGCGACTACGCCCGCCTCTTCGAGGAGGAGTACACGGCCATCCGGGATGAAGTGTTGGGCGAGCTGGCGCTCGACGCAGCCGCCGAGGCATACCAGCAGTACCTGCGCCGTGACGAGGTCGGTGCGGTGCATGAGGGGTACTTCTCCATCGATAAAAAGACCAAGCGCCTAGTAGACGGCAAAGTTTCCGGCCGCGGAGACGATACAGGCCAATCAATCGATACAGACGCTTACGACCTAATCCTCAAAGATAAGGAACGGCTACTGTCGTTTGCCGAGCCGGTGAGGTTCATCTTCTCCCACTCCGCGCTGCGTGAAGGATGGGACAACCCCAACGTCTTCGTCATGGGCCTACTCAAGAAGAGCGACAACACTGTCTCCCGCCGCCAGGAGATCGGCCGCGGCCTCCGGCTTGCTGTTAACCAACACGGCGAGAGGATGGACAACCCGGTCACCGTGCACGACATCAACGATCTGACTGTCGTTACCGACGAGTCCTACACCGACTTCGTCGCAGGGCTTCAGAGGGAAATCTCCGAGTCCCTCGCCGCCCGTCCGCGCAAAGCCAGTGTTAAGTTCTTTACCGGGAAAACCATCCACACACCGTCCGGCGACTCCGTTGTTGAGGAAAAGCTAGCCACCGCAATCTACTTCCACCTCGTTCAGAACGGCTACGTCAACGAGGACGGTCTCGTCACTGATAAATACAAGGACTGCAAAGCAGCCGGTAGTCTCGTACAGCCGACTTCTGAGGTGCTGCGTTCCGTTATCGACTTTGTCTGGCCCCTCGTGGACATGCTCTACCTCGACGTGCCTATTCCTACCGATGACCGAAAACCGAAGAAGATTCCGCTTAACGACAACTTCGCCAAGAAGGAGTTCCAATCACTCTGGAGCCGGATCAACCACAGGGCTGTCTACCAGGTCGAGTTCGATTCGGCTGAGCTGATCCGCAAGTGCACTACTGAACTGGACAAGCACCTGAATGTGGCTACCGTTCAGTACGTCGTCCAGGCCGGACAGCAACGCGAGTCGATGGAGGCTGACGACCTCACGAGCGGCGCTGGTTTTGCCGTCTCGAGCACCGAGACCCACACCGAAACGAGAAGTGCAGGCTCAAAGGTGAGGTACGACCTGCTGGGCGAGATCACCGGAAAAACGCAGCTCACCCGGCGGACCGTCGCCGCTATCCTGCGCGGTGTCGCCCCCGGGACCTTCGCCAAGTTCAGGCTGAATCCCGAGCAGTTCATCACCGAAGCGGCCCGGCTCATCAACGAGCAGAAAGCAACCGTCATCGTTGAACACCTGACGTATGACGCGCTGGAGGACCGGTTCCACTCCGCGATCTTCACAGAGAACCAAACGAAGCAGGATCTCGCGCACGCGGGCAACAAGCTGACGAAACACATCTACGACTACGTCATCACCGACTCCGAGATTGAGCGGGCCTTCGTAGCCGACCTCGACATCAGCAAAGAGGTCGCGGTCTACGCCAAGCTCCCGCGCGGCTTCTTCATCCCGACCCCAGTCGGTGACTACAACCCCGACTGGGCGATCGCGTTCACCGAGGGCAACGTGAAGCACGTCTACTTCGTCGCCGAGACCAAGGGATCACTTTCAACCCTTCAGCTCAAGGGCGTCGAGAATGCAAAAATCGACTGCGCCCGCAAGTTCTTTGCATCTGTAAACACAAGGAACACTGAAGACGTTAGGTACGACGTGGTTGCAGACTATGGCCAGCTTATGCAACTTGTGGGAGCGTAAGTCTGAGAACCCCTGGAGCTACTTACGCGGACTCCTGATATTCATGGTGGAAGTATCTTGTCCTCCCTTTGCATCTGTTGTGATGCAAACGCAGACCAACTTGCGAGGCTGGAGCGATGCCCGTCCCGGCGAGAACGGAACCTGTCTCGCCGGTGGAAGGCAAGATACCGCCAAGGTACGCGTTGTTCCCATAAGAAGCCGACACGGTCTTGAGGGCTGCCGCCCGATGCGACGAAGAGGTTGTTGCGGACCTCGTGCGGGCTGGTCATGTCGTCCAGGAAGGTGCGCGACGGGCAGCAGAAGGTGTTGTTGTAGATGCAGTGCTTGCGGGTGCCGCTGCCGCCAGCAACCAACCGAGGGTCGCCGAGCATCGAACCCATCTCGCCAGCTGGCGGCAACATACCGCCAAAGTACGCGTGGCGCCGTCGAACATCTCGCTCATCTGTCACGTGGGCGCTTCCGCCTTTCGCGGATGTTCCAGATGCTCACCATCCCTTGGCCGCTGCACCAAGAACACCGAGACCAGCACCAGCACCGCCCCGACCAGCTGCCACCCCGACAACGACTCCCCCAGGAACACAAACCCCAGCACAGTGGCAACAAGCGGGCTCAGGAACCCCAGGAACGACACCACCATCGTGGGCAGGCGTTGGATGCCTCGGAACCACACGGCGTAGGCGGCCAATGCACCGATGACGCTGAGGTAAGCGAAGCCCGCAAGGTTTGGCAGAGAAACGGACCCAGGCAGTCCTTCGACAACCAACGTCACGGGCAGGAGCATGACTCCGCCCATGGCCAGCTGCATCCCAGTGAAGCCGAGCAGGCCCACGCCGTCGGGCCTTCCCCAGCGTTTGGTGAGGACTATGCCGGCGGCCATGCTCAGCGCCCCAGCCATCCCAGCTACGACGCCGATGATCGTTAACGTTGCGTCGGACCGCAGAACGAGCAAGCCAACACCTGCCGCTCCAACGGCACAGGCGACGATGTGCGCCGCGCGGATCTTCTCCCCGAGAAGCAGCACGCCAAGGAACAGCACGAACAGGGGCTGGACGGACCCGACCAGCGCTGCGACGCCTCCGGGCAGTTGGTACGCGGTGAAGAACAGGAGGAAGAAGAACAGCCCAATGTTGAGTGCCCCCAACGCAGCGGCCTTGAACCACCAATTCCCCCGCGGCCAGGTTCGGGTAACTAGCATCAGAACGATCCCAGCCGGTAGAGCCCGGATCGTGGCTGCCAGAAGGGGTCGATCAGCTGGAAGGAACTCGGTGGTCACCAGATACGTGGAACCCCAGACCATCGGCGCGAGTGCGGTGATGAAGAGGTCGCGAGGGGATGCCTTAGATAGGCCAGGCCCTCCCGAATTGCTGCTGACAGTCGCTACAGTCCCGGCCATTGTTCACTTCCATACATTTTGATGTCGAACTATTTGACGTAAGACAATGTAGGTGCTGTACTGTTTGAGGTCAAGCCTTGGAGGACGATGGACCGCGACGCAGTAGACATGATTCTTGAGCAGTGGAACAAGGAGCGCCCCGACCTGGACGTCGGCTCCATGGGTGTTCTTGGCCGACTCAACAGGGCCAGTCGCTTGGCTGCTCTCGACGTTCAGAAGTTCATGAACCAGTTTGGGCTGGAGCCATGGGAGTTTGATGTCCTGGCTACGCTGCGGCGGTCGGCGGAGGAAGCTCCGCTAACACCCGGGCGTCTGGCCAGCCTGACGATGATCGGCTCCGCGGCCATGACCAACCGCGTGGATCGGCTTGTGTCCCGCGGGTTGGTTCATCGGGAGACCAACCCCGAGAACCGCAGGCAACTGCTGATCAGCCTCACGCCCGAGGGGCTTGCCCTGGTAGACGAAGTTGTTGAGCACCACGTGGAGAATCAGCAGAAGATGCTCGAGGGCCTCACAAAATCCGAGCGGACGCAGCTGGCGAACCTCCTGCGGAAGTTTTTGCTGACGAACAACGACGGCGAACCGAGCTAAGCAGCAAAGCAGTGTGGGACCCGCTTCCCCAGCGGATCCCACACGAGCCCTACCTCACCGAACCGCCAAGGTTACCCCAGCCCCACCGGCAAATTCCCCACAGCGATATCCATGATGTTCAGCCCCTCGTCCACCAACGCACTCCCCTGAGGCAGCGTCACACTCGCCAGCTCGAACGCCGGAGGAATGTCGATCTTCGTCGCGAACACCCGAGCCGGCTCATCAACACGCACCACGGTCGAAGGCCCACCGTTGTAAGCCTGCGTGTGCCGCTGGTGATATGCCGACGAAGCCACCACAACACTCGTATCCGTAGCGACCCCAGCAAGCCAGTTCGGCAGGTTAAGAGTGACCTGCCTGCTCTGGCCATTCGTGAAATGCAGGGTCGCGATTCCGGACGAGACACCACCGGTGGAGAACCCCGTCACCAGCAAAGTCCGCCCGCGGCCGGAAATACGAACCTCCTGCCCCGCAGCCTTCAAAGTGTCCGGCGTCCCCACAGCCGCAGGATGCCAAACCGACTGCACACCAAACGCCGAATACTTCGCACCAGAGACAAGCCCAGCCGCAGCCAACGCCTCCTCCGAGAACGTCCGCCGATCCGCCGTCACAGCCCCATTCCGAGGATTCGCCGCACTCGCTACCGACGTCTGGTTCACCAGCGCCCCCAAAGGCAAAGCGGAAGCAGCAACGCCCGGCCCCTGGTATGCGCCAATATTCGGAACGGAAGCGGCACCCGAGGTGGGGTTCCCGAAGAAGTCCTTGCCGCCGTCGTCGGCTACAACAACGCCGGCCCCAAGCAAAGGCGACCCGGACAACAGCCGGTACCCCGGCACATCCAGGGAAGTCTGCCCACTGCCGCCAGCAACCAACCGCGGATCACCCACCACGGACCCCGTCTCGCCTGCGGGCGGCAACATGCCGCCAAAGTACGCGTTGTTCGCATACACAGCCGACGCGGTTTTCAAACCACCGCCCGGTGCCACGAAGAGGTTGTTGCGGACCTCGCGCGGGCCGGTCATGTCGTCCAGGAACGTGCGCGACGGGCAGTAGAAGGTGTTGTTGTAGATGTAGTGCTTGCCGGTGCCGCTGCTGCTGCCGCCCATTCGGCAGTCGTCCTGGGCGATGTTGTAGCGGAGGATGACGTTGGCCGAGGTGGCGCCGCCCGCGCAGTTGGAGATGCAGTTGAGGTAGAAGCCGCCCGCGTTCCCGTACGAGTAGTTGTACTGGAAGGTGCAGGTGCCCACCACGTTGATGTCGCAATCCCAGGCGGTGGAGTCGTACGTGGACGTGACGCTGTTGCCCACCACGTTGTGCTGGAACAGGGTGTTGCGGGAGTTGTACGGCCACATTCCGGCGAAGTTGCCCGCGATGAACGGGTATTTGCCCATCCCCAGGTTCAGCCCGCTGTTGTGCTCCACCAGCGGCGCGTCCGAGTTATGCACCACGATCGCGTCGCCGCCAACCTCATGAATCGAGTTGTGCCCGATGTACACGTTGCGGTGATACAGCGAGGTATCGCCAGCCAGCTTGATGCCGCCAGCACCGGCGTCGTTGACCTCGTTACCCGTGATCGTGATGCCGTTGTAGGCCCCCGAACCGCCCTGCACCTGGACCATGATCCCGGCGGACAGCGGGAACTCGGCACTGCGGGGCCCGGTCTTGTTCGACCAGCCAGCCACGTCCTCCACGTGGTTATCCGTGATCACCACCCCTGCTTGCGCGAACGTCGTGGTGGTGTTGAACAGGATGCCCACGCGGCGTCCCAGCTCCGCCGACGGGTTGATCACGTGCAGCCGGCTCACGGTCCAGTGGCTGGCATTGGTGATCTGCACGGCAGCTACAGCGCCGCCGCCGTTGATGGTGGGCTTGTCGCCGTCGCCATAGCTCGCGACCGTAATCGGGTGGTCCGCGACGCCAGTACCGCCCGGCGTCAGCGCGCCGTCGCACGCGGTTCCGGCGCGGAACAGGATGGACTCACCCGCGGCGAACGCGCCATGGGCATTGACTTGGGCAGTCGAGTTGAACGGACTTTGCTCAGTGCCGTCTCCCGGCGCACTGGCCGAGCAGTCCACGAAGAATTTGGTGCTGCTGATCGTCACAATACTTGCCGGGGTCCTGCCGACGGATGGCGTCCCGAACGGCCCCGGTCCGCTGACGCCCAGCTCCGTGGCACCGCCTTTGGTATTCACCGGCACCACGAACGTCAGCGTTGCTACACCGCTCTGGTCAGCGGCACCACTGGTCACCTTCGCGCCACCCAGCGTCAGGGCCACTGCGCCCAGCGGCTGCAAATCACGCACGACGACGGTCGCCGGGGTCCCCGGAACAAGCGCACCGAGGTTGGTCTCACCTGAGGCCTCGAGACGCAGTGGTGCAGCGAGGAACTCGTCCGAGCAGTTGATCCTGGCATCGGCCCAGTCGGCGTGATCGTTGCCGTTCCCTTCCGGCCCGGCGTCCACCTTGAGCTGCAGCGTGGTCCCGCCCCTGAGATCCACGTTGACGGGCAGGGCCCCGTCGGTGCCCTTCCGCTCCCCCGCGAAGCGCTCCACGCCATCCACCAGGACCTTGAAGTCCACCCGGCCGCGGTCCCCTTGCGTATCGTCCACACCTACCTGGGCGAGGAACTGCCGGCACTGCCCGCCAAGGTTGTATGTGATGGACGACGCCGCATGGGTCCCGAGCCCCTTCGCGTACACCGTGCCGCCGATAGTCAGCGGCCTGCGGTTCGCATCCCCCAGCGCCTGGCCGCCGTTGCTCATGTCCAGTTCAGCCGGTCCCCAACCGTTGGTCATGCTGGCCCAGGGAACGTCGCTGGCATATACGACGCCGGTGGGCGGCGGGGGCAGTTCAGCGGCGGTTGCTGCGGGGCTGGCTGCGACTCCGGCAGCTACCAGCGTCGCCCCTATGAGCGCTGCGGATGCGGCGGTTGCGGCCAGACGCCTGGCCAAGGTTTGTGGATGCAAGTGAGGCTCCTCATTGAGTGGGTTTCCTCAAGGAGTTTCTTGCGGTTGCACTGCGGAGGGCAACGAAATGCACAGGACTGAACACGCGAACGCAGCGCCCTACAGCCTCACCTTGTAAACGTGGTGGGTGGATTCAACGGGGAAGTCATCCGTGAACTTCCCGTCCTTGACGGCGATGGTGCGGTTCTCGTTCACCACTTCAATCGTCTTGGCAGTGACTCCCGCAGGCAGGGTGAAGGTCCGCTGCCCAGTCTGTGCATCCTGCGTCATAGCGAAAATGTACGCGGCCCCGTTGTAGGCCTTCAGCATCGTGTCCAGCCCCTCACCGAAGTTCCACACATAGCTTTGCGTGTTCAGAACCGGCGCCAGAGCCTTCACTTCCGCGTTGACCTCGCCCATTGCCTGCACCTGATCCCGGGAGCAGGCGCTGTTGTGGATGCGGACATCAGCCAGCGCATTCCCAGACATGCAGGGGTTATCGTCGCCACCCCCAGGTGACTGCGTGAACCACACAATCCCGCGCGACTCGTGAATGAGCATCGCCCACACTTGGGCCTTCACCCTGTCCGGTGTCATCTGGTCGGATAAGTCATGCTCACCTTCGGGGCTCAGCACGGTCGGGACCATCCAGATGGGCGAGTACACACCTCTCGCGGCGTTGACCTCCTGCATCACCTGCATGGCCTTCGCGTACGCGGACGACGTCTGGCAGGTGGCCGTCGTCGTCGGGTTGTATCCCTGGGGTGTGCGGAGCCGCCAATCGCGGCAGGCACCGGCGTAGTAATAGTTGGACGTCGAGGACACGTCCACGGTCTCCCAATAGCGCGTAGTGATGTCCATTGGCGCGTCGTAGCTGATGAGCGATGGAGTCCAGTTGGCGTAGGTAAAGCGGCCCTCCTCTTTGGCCTTCAGCTCTTCGACCGTACGCTTCATGTGGGCTACGCCCTCATCCCAGCCAAACCTGCCATCCACCTCATCGTCGATGAAGTTGCCCGGGAGCTGCGCCCAGTCGTTCGGTGCGTTCTTCACTTTCATGAGCGAGAACATGCCGTGCTGGTCGAAGAGCGAATAGTCAGTGTCCGGGTTCAATTGGACGTAGAAGTTGATGCCATGCGCCTTGTCGAACTGCATCTGCTCGCCATTCGCTGATGCGTACCAAACTCCGATGGGGAAGAATCCCGGGTCGTCCCACCCTGCGGCGTCGGCTTTGCTGAACTTCTTATAGAAATCGGGACCACCATCCCAGGGAATCCTGGGGAGTTTGGCCAAGGCCGCCGGAGGCGTTGCGGCTGGCGAGCCGGTGGATGAGGCAGACGCCGATCCCGTAGGGGCTCCGGAGGTAGCGGACGAGTTCGACGGCGGGGCGTTTGGGTCCGCTGTTGCCGTGCAGCCGGAGAGCAACAGGACGGCAACCGCTGCTGCCGCTGTGAAGTAGCGAACCCGCCTCATGGCTCCTCGATTCCGTCCCGACCGGTGAAACCTGAATGTCTATAGGATGACAGGGCTTTCCCCCAGCCCCTAACAAAACTTTGGCGATCCAGCTAAGCTCCGATCCATCGTGTGATGGCTATGTTGCTAATGGGGGTAACAGTGATGTTCCGATCAAGGTCGACTACTCATGGACGGCGCACTTCTCATGCACTGCGGAGGGTTCGAAGCCGGAGACGCCCGCATTTCCTTGGCGCAGCTGCGGCCATGGTTGCAGTCTTTTTCTTAGGCATCGCGGTGGTTCCGGCACAAGCAGACCAACCCACCACCCGCGCTTCCAGCGTCCCCAGCAACAACTGGGATTACGTCAGCATCAATACCAGCTACTTTCACGACGTTCTTGCCCGTGACACAGCAGGTGATCTCTGGGTGTATCCAGGTGACGGCCTTGGCGGCTGGAAGAAGCCCCGTTTCAAGATGGGCGAGGGCTGGAACGTCATGACCGCAATCGTTGGTCCGGGCAAGTTCCAAAGCGAGTTCACGGACGACCTCCTCGCCAGGGACACAAACGGCGATTTGTGGCTCTACCCTGGCACGGGAGGCGGAAGTCTCAAGCCCCGCATGCACGTAGGTGTGGGCTGGAACGTTATGACTGCTTTGGTGGGGCCTGGGGACTTCAACGGCGACTACATGGCAGATCTCATGGCCCGTGACGCGGAGGGCCGCCTCTGGTTGTATCCAGGAGACCATCGAGGCGGTTGGCTCCCCCGGTTCCAAATCGGTGAAGGCTGGAACGTGATGACGGCCCTTATTGGTCGCGGTGATTTCAATGAGGACCGGAAAATGGACCTCCTTGCACGGGACACCAGCGGCCGCCTTTGGCTCTACCCCGGAAACGGCACTGGCGGGTGGCTACCGCGGATGCAAGTCGGCGAAGGCTGGAACACCATGACGGCGATCATTGCCACCGGCAATTTCGACAACAATTACGAGGGGTATGCGCAGATCATCGCACGGGATACCAATGGCATCCTCTGGCTCTATCCCGGGATTGGAAGCCGTCATCTGGAGCCGCGCAAACAGATCGGAGAAGGTTGGAACGTCATGACGGCGCTGGTCTGATCTGTTTTATCCGCCGGACCTCCAGCTGCGCTCATGAAGCCGTTCAACGCCGTCGAGAAGGAGATCCAGGGCGAACTCAAACTCAAACTGGTCGTCGCAACCGTGGCCTACTACTGACGCGTCGTCGTGGGCTGCGGCCAGGGCGATCTTCAGTAAGTGGGGATGGCTCTCGGCCATGTGCTGAATCATCGCTGTCTGCGCGTCAGGGGTGATCTCGGATGGCTCCCGTCCTTCTGAGTCGTCAAACACTTCCTGGGTGAATCCCCACATGCGGCTGCCCAAAGCGTGCATGACGTGATGGGTGAGGTCGGGGGTAAGCCCGCCAGCCAGAAACAGCCCGGCAAGGGTGTCCATGTACTCCAGCACAGCCGATGTTGTGTTTGTTCTGGTCTCGATCACAGAACGAGCCCACGGATGCACCATGAGTGCCCGTCGCGCAGAGAGCACTCTCAGCCGGACAGCACTCTTCCAATCTGCATCGCGGACCGGGGGGTCGATCTCCCGCACAATGGTGTCCACCATCTGGTCGAGGAGTTCCTCCTTGTTGGCCACGTGTTTGTAAAGCGCCATTGGTACGACGCCGAGGTCCTGAGCGAGTCGTCGCATGCTGAGCGCGTCAATGCCAGCCTCGTCTGCAAGTTCGACGGCGGCACGAAGCACGCGCTCCCGGTTCAGGGGTGAGCGCCGCGTGTCTGTTTGTTGGGTCATGAGTACGGCCCTCCATCCTGGATCGGTTCCGCCAAGTATTGACAGTGTGTACAGCGTACACCTACGCTTTTCCTCATCGAGGTGTACGCCGTACACCGACGAGCCAAAGGGCCAGAACATGAGACCAGAAAACTCCATCGCCGCGTCCCGAAGCCGCTTTCGCCGGGCGCAGTGGCCCGTCCCCGCCGCATTGATCTTCCTCAGCCTCATCCCGGTGATTGCCGGGGCAGTCCGCCTCACCGAACTGACGGGCGGCGGGGCCGTGACGCCACAGAACGAGAGATTCTTCGACTCACCCATACCAGTGGTCACCCACATTGTCAGCGTTACCGTCTACTGCCTGCTCGGGGCCCTCCAGTTTGTCCCCTCGCTTCGCAACGCTCGGCGCAAGTGGCACCGGATGGCGGGCCGCATTCTCGTTCCAGCCGGCCTCCTTGCCGCACTCTCCGGCCTATGGATGTCCGTGTTCTACGCGCTTCCGGAGGGCGATGGCGAGGCCCTCCTGATACTCCGCTTCATCTTCGGATGCGCCATGGCGGTAAGCATCATCCTCGGATTTCTAGCGGTTCGCCGTAGGGACTTCGTGGCGCACAGTGCGTGGATGACCCGAGGCTACGCAATCGGTCTCGGCACAGGAACACAGGCCCTCGTTTTCTTGCCCTGGATGCTTCTTGTCGGCCCTACGGACGAGGCGACCCGGGCGGTACTCATGGGGGCCTCTTGGGTTATCAACCTCGCGGTAGCCGAAATAGTCATTCGCCGACGGGCCGGCAAGTCCACGCCAGCGTCCCATCCTGAGAGCCGATCCCGCCAGACCTCCTTGCGTCCCTCACGATAGCGGGCCGGCCCATCCCAGGCTGGCGACAAGGACCGTCCGGGTTGTCATTTCGGAAATTTCCGACATATCATCATCGACTGCTTCCCGACGTCTTCGGCGCCCTCGCGAACCCTTCGCGGCGTACCATCCTCGATAGCCTCCGTGAGGGTCCATTGACGGCGGGCGATCTCACGGGCCGCCTGGACCTCAGCCGTTCTACAGCGTCCGAGCATTTGGCGGTCCTGCGGGAAGCCGGCTTGGTCCGGGAGGAACGGCAGGGCCGAAACAGGATCTATCACCTTGAGGCCGAGGGCCTGCGGGAAGCCAGCAACTGGCTGAAGCACTACGAGCAATATTGGAACCAGCGGCTCGACGCCCTGGCCGAACTATTGGATGAGGAAAACACTCCATGACCGAAAACGCCATCAGACTCGAGCGCACCTTCCCGCACCCCAAGGACGCAGTATGGGCTGCGCTAACTACACCAGAACTGCTCGCCCGCTGGTGGGCTGCCGGAGACATCGCACCCGTGGTGGGCCACCGCTTCACCATGGACATGGGTGGCTGGGGCCAGCAGCAATGCGAAGTCCTCACCGTCGAGCCCGGTTCCGCGATCACCTTCATGTTCGCCGAGGGCGTCCTGGACACAGCCATTACCTGGGCTTTGGAGTCCACCGAAACCGGCACCGTCCTTCACTTCGAGCACGCCGGCTTCAACCTTGACACCCCCATGGGACGGCAAGCCATTGAAGGTATGGGCAACGGCTGGCCGGGCCTCCTGGCGCGCATCGACCAAGTCCTGGTCAGCGTTAGTTAGACACAACCACCCGAAATTCATGAAGTTGGAAAAGCCAAGGCGGCATTTGAGATGCAAGACTCGAATTGACAACAACTGAATGCCGGATGTAAAGCGAACGCGATCCGTAACCATTCGTTGTTGACAAGCTAATTGCCTTTATTTGTGCTATTGGAACCTTGCTTCAATCCCAGATATCAACGACATGTTGCCTATGGACACTAAAACTAAATTGATTTGACTAACTACAAATCGACCCCCTAAGTTAGCAATGCACTCACAGTGGGTGTATTGAAAGGGGGACTTCATGAATTCACGGGATACGCGCGGTATCGTGCTCAATTGGAGTAAAAGAGGGGTAGCTGCGACTCTCGCAGGAGTAATACTCCTATCGGCACCCGGCGCCGTCCGGAGTATGTCCACAACCACAGCAGCCTCATCTCCAGTTAGCATCTCGGCCGCATCCACTGCACCGTCCAGCACCCAGGGGCTTCTGTCAGCAACGCTCTCGGCGCCGACGGAAGCTACGGTGAGCACCACTGCCACAGATGCGCAAAAACGGATCAATATCAGGCCGGTCCTGGACTGGATCCGGTGGGCAGCCCCATGGGTCTGGAACGCGATGGTCAACGCAGTAAAGTGGGGCTGGGGTGCTTTCCTGAACTGGTGGAACGGCCTGGCAGGATGGATTCGCAATACCATCAACTGGTTCATCGGTGGAGCCCTCTGGGACTTCTTCATTGAACTGCGCCGGTACTTCTTCGGCTGGTAAGAGCACGATCGGGTGGCTGGGTGCCTGAACGACACCCAGCCACCAGGCAACCAGATCTTAGAATGGGGAAAGAGATCAAGCGCCTTCTCGCTCACGGAATCACCTTGGCGGTTCTGCTCAATGTCGCTGTTGTTTTGGCTTTAGGACTCTCTTATGAAGCGCTCGCTGCCGCTAACGTTGATCCGCGACTCATCACCACGCTTTCGCTGATCATCTGCGGCTGTGCCGCTATCGCACTCTCTGCCGCACGCTTCAAGGTCAATTTGCTCGACGCAGGCCAGCCAATGACCATCGGTGGCCTATTGCATGCCAAGCGGTGCGCCGCACTGGTTGCCGGCTCCACGATCGCGATCGTTTGGATAGGTATTCAGGGGGGTAGTGACTTCCTGACGGCGGCCGCTGGTCCGGCTGCGGTCCTGATGGAGGAAGTAATATTCCGCGGCCTCCCATTGGTCCTTATCTACGGAATGGCAGCCTCGCGCACTACGCAAATCGGCATCACAATAGTGTTTTCACTCACGTTTGCATCGCTTCATCTATCACCGCTTGCAGTCATGTACGTGGATCGCTTTCTCTTCGCAGTTCTGGCCGTCTTACTGGCAGTTCACTTCCGATCAATATGGCCAGCATTCGTTTATCACCTGCTGTCCAATATCACGGCGGCTTCCGTCGCCGCCCCCTTGCACAATGACCACCAAGCCTGGATGTATATTCCGATTGACTTGGCACTATTTTTACTGGTGTTTATAATGTGTTCACGAACAATAACCAAGAGAATTGTCTCAGAACGGACTAGCGTGAAATTATGACCCTGAGACTGGATAACATCTCGAAGTCTTTCGGAAACATAAAGGCCGTCCACGATTTGAGCTTTAGCTGCGCTCCAGGGACAATCACGGGGTTCATCGGGCCAAACGGGTCCGGGAAATCCACCACGCTCAGAATGATCGCGGGGCTGACCCGGCCGGACACCGGCTCCATTACGATTGCTGGCTCGCCCTTCCACGAACTGCTCAACCCGGGGGAACAGATAGGCTTCCTGCTTGATCCTTCGGCGCACCATCCCGGCAGGTCGGCCCGCGAAACAGTCATTTTGACCGCCGCAATGATGGGGCTTCCCATGCACAGGGTGGATACCGTTCTTGAGTCGGTCGGCCTGGCCAGCGCGGGTCGTCGAAAAGTTCGGTCCCTGTCCCTGGGCATGCGCCAACGCCTTAGTTTGGCCATCGCACTTCTCGGAGATCCCAAGTACCTCGTCCTGGACGAACCAGCCAACGGGTTGGACGTCGAGGGAATGAGCTGGCTTAAGGCATCCATCCGGCGATTTGCCGCAGACGGTGGTGCAGTTCTCATCTCAAGCCACTTGCTGAATGAGCTTGAGTCCTACGTAGATCGCGTAGTCATCATTGACCGCGGCCGCGTGATCTCCAACTCCTCCATAGGAGACCTGGGAGGGACGGAAGTCACTGAAGTCGATGGCCCTCACAGGTCTGAAATCAGGCGCGTCCTGCAGGCCGAGGGAATCGCAATGGCCGACGCCCCTCATTCCGTCAATGAGCGAATTTCGGTCATGTCGTCACCGGAGCACGTCGGTGAAATTCTTTGGAGGAATGGCATCCAAGTGAGCCTACTGCACAGAAAGCCGGTGGAATCATTGGAAAGTTACTACAGTGAACTGACCTCCCCGGAGTTTGCAGCGGTCTCCAGGACGGAGGAAGGGAAATGAGCGGCATCAGCAGTCCGGTATCGAACCCCATCGGCGTTGCCGTCTACGTCGAAATGCGGAAACTCATCAATACCCGCAGCTCACGATGGCTTCTCTTTAGCATGACGCTTCTCGGTATCCTGATGATCGTCGCGTTCGTGGCCGTCTCAGCAAGCCGCAATGAGCCGATTGACATGTCCATGATGCTTGCAGCGTTGGCGTTGCCCGCTGGCATAGGCGCGCCAATTATTTCCATTCTCGCGATTACGTCCGACTGGCAGCACCGGGACAACGTGAAGTTCTTCGTGTTACAGCCAAGGCGGGGAGTGCTGCTTCTCGCAAAGTACATCGCTGTGGCAATCTTTGGCCTCGCCACCATGCTGGTGATTTGTGCTGTGGCATTCGCCGTGTCGGCAGGATTCTCCGTTTTCACGAGCTCGGACATCATGTTTGGAAGCCTGAGCAGGAGCGTCTGGCTACTGGTTTGTGCCACTCTGGTTGGCGTCATGTCAGGCGCTGCGGTGGCGTCCGCGCTCCTCTCGACGCCACTCGCGATTGTCTTTGTGCTGTTTCAGTCTTTTGTGTTCGACTCGTTGATTGGCCTGGTCGCTGGCGATGCCACGCCATTTCTTCAATCAGCCACGTTCACCAACGTTCTGACTGAAGGCGGCAACGCTGCAGCTGCCGCGTCTTCAGCTGTCATATGGATTCTTATTCCTTGTGTCATCGGGATCTGGAGAAACCGAACCAAGGATGTTGTCTAACCGCATTACGCGGGGATGGAGTAAGTCGATGGAAACCAGCACACAACAAGATCTTGTGTATGCATTGAGGCGGCGTGGAGTCGCTGAAAACATGATTCCCGGGCTCCTCAAAGAAGCCAATGAAAAGAGTTCGAGCCTCGGCAATCAATTCAGTGTGCCCGACTTCGTGGCGGGCATTCCCCGCGGCACCGGCCTGTCCAAAGGCACGAAGATTGGACGCGTGGCCGCCATTTTCCTTCTGGTCGGTATCGCCGCTCAGCTGTTTCTCAGCGGAGTCCTAGGCGTGCACCTTGGGTTTCCCGGCGTCCTGTACTACTACGGTGCGGTACTCGTTGGATTGAGCGTCCTTGTCTTTTCGGCGTACCGCGTTGACCGCAAATTGCCTCGGCTCTAACCACAAGGAAGTCTGACGCTAAGGGCTTCATTCCGGGCCGTATTCTTCTTCCAGTTCGGCGAGAACCTCGGCTGCTGTCCGGCTTCCGCCGTCCGCGAGTCGTCGAAGTTCCTCCACGTCGCCACGTTCTGAGGCAAGCTCAATGAGGAGGTCCACGGCGTCGGTACTCCCCTGCGCGGCAAAACGACGCAGTTCCTCAAGGTCGCCCCGCCCAGCGGCCAATTCCACAAGCTGGTCTATGGCGTCCTGGCTGCCTTGGTCTGCCTGCGCCCGAAGTTCGGTCAAATAATCGTCGGTCATGGTGTGAACATTTCACATTTATGGTGGATGAACCAGAGGAGCACGGCAGCAAGGGGCTGTCGGCCCTGTTCGGGCCGACAGCCGGGGCCGTGTCTAGAAGGTGGTCAGCACGGGCCCTCACACTAAAGGCCGCGTCTGTAGCGGCTAGCTCCCCGTGGCCAAAACCACACTGATCTGATCGCGGATCTCGTCTCCAACTTGCTCGTCGGTGAGACCGCTATTGGCAGACGAGGTCATGCTGATGAACATAATCGCGGAAATGACATGGGAAAGTTTCGCTGGGTCCCGGGCACCCAGCTGCTTATCACGGGCCAGGACCTCTGCGATGGCGGCCTCCGTGCGGATGGTCAGCGCAAGGGCCTCCGCGTGGTGGGGTTCGGCGGGGTCACCGAAGACGATCTCTTTGAGGTACGTCCGGCCGTTCTCGATCTGTACACGATTGCACTTCACGATGGGGCGGATGATCGCCATGATCCCGTCAAGGACGGTTTCTTCCCGCTCTGCGGCGGCGACGCCCGAGCTAAGCGCTTCGGCGTATTTGACGTTGTGGACCAGGAGAAGCAGCTCCGCCTTGGTCTTGGCGTACAAGAACAAGGTTCCCGATCCGACGTCGGCCTTCTCAGCCACCTGCTGGGTGGTGACCTCGTCTACGCCGTACTGAGTGAAGAGCTCTCGGGCGGCAGCGGTGATGCGGTCAAGCTTCTCCTGCTTATTCCGTTCACGTCGGCCAAGGGTCGGGGGCACAGCCTGCATTCAGCTACCGTATCAGCGGCCCAGGAATTCGAGGGCGACGGGGACGAACTCCTGGTGGTACTGGAAGATGCCGCCGTGTCCTGAATCGGGGTAGATGATCAGTTCGCTGCCCGGAATCCGGCGGTGCATGTCGCTGGAAAGCCTGGACGGCACCATGCGGTCGTTGTCGCCGTTGGCGATGAGTGTCGGCTGGGTGATTGCGCCCAGGTTGGCCGGTTCCGTGCGACCCCACTTCTTGATGGCCTTCAGCTGCATCTGGAAGGCCTTGGTCTTAATGGGCGCGTCCAGGTTGGTGGTTCGCTCCTTGAGCCGCTGGATAAATGCCCTCCCGGCAGGCTTGCCGGCGGCATTGCGGTTGAAGAACAGGAATTCCTTTGGGTCCTGCCGGGTCAGGGTGGCCCTCAAAACGTCGTAGTAGGTGACGCGAGCCACCTTGTCGATGTCCTTCCCGCCCGCAGGACCTGTGCCCGCGAGGACGAGCTTCCGCACGAGCTCCGGGTATTTGACCACCAAAGCCTGGGCAATCATGCCTCCAAGCGAGAATCCAAAGAGGTCTACTTTCTGGTACCCGAGCGCCTTGATGAAGGTCGCGGCGTCCTCAGCCATCTCCTCGATCGTGCCCGGAACGTCGCCGGTTGTGGCACCGACACCACGGTTGCTAAAGGTGATCACGTGGTGCTTCTCGGCGATGGGGTCGATGATGCGCGGGTCCCAGTTGTCCATTGTCGCGGCGAGGTGGACCAGGAAAATGACGGGGATCCCGCCCTTGGGGCCCAACTCGCGGTAGCTGTAGGAGACGCCGCCAGCGGTAACGGTGCTGACTGGTGCGTCCTTGTAGGCGGTGATGACATTGCTCATGATGTTTGTTCCTGAGGGTGTGATTGGTAGTAGTTGATTGCTTAGTGGCTGACGACTGTCTTGCCACGAACGCCGCCCTTTTCCATTTCGGCAAGGACGTCCGGAGTCTGGTCGAACGGGACTACTCGGCCCACCACGGGGCGGATCTCCCCGGCGTCGATGAGCGCGGCAATCTCGCGGAGCTGGCTGCCGTTGGCGCGCATGAAGAGAAACTCATAGGTGACGCCGAGACGACGCGCTTTACGCCGGATGCCACCACTAATCAGCGCCACAGCGCCCTTCATCACGGCGTTTGCTCCGAGCTCTTGGGCAAAGGCAGGATCCGGCGGGCCTGAAATGCCGATGGCCTTACCGCCCGGCTTGAGGACCTTCAGGGATCGCTCCAGATTCTCGCCGCCAAGGCTGTCGAGAACCAGATCGTAGCCATGGAGGATCTCCGCAAAGTCCTCCGTCCGGTAATCAATGACCACGTCCGCCCCGAGCCCGCGAACAAAGTCCGCGTTCCCTGCGCTGACGGTCGTGGCAACGGTGGCCCCAAGATACTTGGCGAGCTGGATCGCGATGGAGCCCACTCCGCCAGCTCCCGCGTGAATCAGGACCTTCTGACCCGGGCCAACCTTGCCGCGTTCAACGAGTGCCTGCCAGGCGGTCAAGGCAACCAGTGGCAGGGATCCCGCTTCCTCCATGCTGATCGACGCCGGCTTGATGGCAAGGTCTGTCTCGGCCACAGCGATCCGCTCCGCAAACGTACCGATGCGATCCTGGTGCGGACGGGCGAACACCTCATCCCCTGGCTTGAAGGACTGTACTTTCGCACCGACGCTCACTACGACTCCGGCGAGGTCATTGCCTAGGATCAGCGGCAGCCTGTACGGGAGGACCTGTTTGAACTGCCCCTGGCGGATCTTCTCGTCCAGCTGGTTCATGCTGGATGCCTTTACCTGCACCAGCACGTCATGCGCGCCGACCACTGGCTCGGGAACGTCAACCTCTTGCAGGCGTTCTTTGTACTTGTTGAGGACGAAGGCTTTCACGGTTGCTCTCCTGACGAAATAACTGAGTAAGCTCAATTCTGAGTGCACTCAGTTCTTAAGTCAAGAGAGTGCCGTGGCTTCCCAGCAAAACGGGACGAAAAAGGAGACACGTTGTGTCTCCTCACTTTCAATCTATACGGCAGTGGGGGGCTTGCCGCAAGGCCCGGGGGTTGCTGCAAAATTGAGAGCCGACGCCGGGAGTACGCGCTGTTCCAGACGCGCGGTTCCGGCGCCACCAGCCCAGAAAGGAGCTGACAGCGTGCCTCTCACAACCAGCGCGTTCAACCTTCCCGAGCACCTCGCACCCAAAGCAGATCCAGCCCTGATCGCTGCCGACGAGCAGCACTTCGCAGCCATCGCAGAAAGCCTTCAGCAAACCATCTCCGAGCTGTCCGATCAGCTCGAAGCCATTCGCAAAGCCCCAAGCCGCTTTGGCCAGGAGGCTGTGGAGAAGGACGTCGAAACCCGCCGGCTGACCGGTCGGCTGCGTGCACTGCGTCGCTTCGGGCTGGACCTTTGCCTCGGTCGCGTCGTCCCCGCCAGCGACACGGAGCCGCTCTACATTGGGCGACTCGGCCTCACGGACAGCGACGGCCGGAGGCTGCTTGTCGACTGGCGCTCCCCCGCGGCCGAGCCGTTCTTCGGAGCCACCCATGCCAACCCCATGGGCCTGGCGGCCCGCCGTCGTTATCGCTGGACCCGGGGCCGGATCACTGACTACTGGGATGAAGCTTTCGCCCAAGACCCAGCCTCCGCAGAACTGCCCGGCGGCACGGCTGCCCTTGAGGACCTTTCAGCCTTCATCGCCAGCCTGGGTACCAGCCGCTCGGCGCGGATGCGGGACGTGCTGGGGACTATCCAGGCGGACCAGGACGCCATCATCCGTGCATCTTCCCGGGGTGCTTTGGTGGTCGACGGCGGTCCAGGTACAGGCAAGACTGTGGTCGCCTTGCACCGCGCCGCGTATCTCCTTTACTCGGACCCACGGCTCGGTCACCGCAGGGGCGGCGTCTTGTTCGTCGGCCCGCACCGGCCGTTTCTGGCCTACGTTGCAGATGTGCTCCCCAGCCTCGGCGAAGAGGGTGTGCAGACCTGCACACTGCGGGATCTCGTGCCTGAGGGAGCCGACGCCGCCCTTGAGGCCGACCCCGAGGTTGCCCGGCTCAAATCCTCGGCAGACCTGGTGAAAGCAATCGAGCCGGCTGTCAGGTTCTACGAGTCATCGCCCAGGGAGGGCTTGGAAGTCGAGACGCCCTGGGCGGATGTCTGGCTCAGTGCCGACGAGTGGGCCGAGGCCTTCGACGCACCAACGCCCGGCACTCCACACAATGAGGCGCGGGACGAAGTCTGGGAGGAACTGCTCACCATCCTGGTGGACAAGTTCGATACAGACGAGGTTCCGGAGGACTTGCTTCGCCGGTCCTTCGCGCAGAATCCGGACCTAGTGGAAGCATTCAGCCGGGCATGGCCGCTGCTTCATTACACGGACCTCGTGGCCGATCTATGGCGGGTGCCAGCCTACCTGCGTTTGTGCGCCCCTTGGCTAAGCGCTGATGAAGTGGCGAAGCTTCAGCGGGCCACGCCCAACGCCTGGACCGATTCGGATTTGCCCCTTCTGGACGCAGCCCGGCAACGGCTCGGCGATGCTGAAGCGTCCAAGCGCAGGCGTCGGCAGAAGGCTGAAGCCGCTGCGGAGCGTGAGCTCATGGACCGGGTGGTGGAAGACCTCGTTGCCGCGGATGATTCCGAAATGCTGGTCATGTCCATGCTGCGCGGCGAGGACATGCAGGAGAAGCTCATGGACGAATCCATGCTCAGCGCGGACCCGGACCAGCTCGCAGGCCCCTTCGCACACGTAGTGGTCGACGAGGCGCAGGAACTGACCGACGCCCAGTGGCAGATGCTCCTGCAACGCTGCCCGTCCCGGAGCTTGACCATCGTCGGCGACCGCGCGCAAGCCAGGCACGGATTCACCGAGTCCTGGCAGGAACGACTGGAGCGCATAGGGCTGAGCCACGTGAACCTGACCCATCTCAGCATCAACTACCGCACACCGGAGGAGGTCATGACGGAAGCCGAACCGGTCATCAAGGCAGCCCTCCCCGACGCCAACGTCCCCACATCCATCCGTAGCAGCGGCCTCCCGGTCATCCACGGATCCGTTTCGGACCTGGACTCGATCCTCACCACGTGGCTTGAGGCGCACGCCGAAGGTATCGCTTGCGTTATCAGCAAGAACGACGGCGGACGCGGCTCGCTCCCAGCGTCGCCCCGCCTCCGTTGGCTGGCCCCGGAACTATCCAAGGGCCTCGAGTTCGATCTTGTGGTCCTGGTTGATCCGGAGGAATTCGGGACGGGCATCGAAGGAGCCGTGGACCGCTACGTCGCGATGACCAGGGCCACCCAGCAGCTGGTCATCCTCACCACTGCCGCCGCCGTCGTCGAGAGTTTCTAGCTGGATGCCTCGGCAGCCGCTTTCAGGTCGGCCGCGAACTGTTCGAAGCTCGCGTCGAAGGACGGGATCTTGCCCGCGAACAGCGGAAAGATCGGCCCGCCGATGCGTTCATTCATCTCGAAGATGGTCTGCCCGCCATTGGTTTCCGTGAGGGTGTAGACGCGGGTGCCCAATGGATCGCCCCAGGCGAGGCGGCTGGTGGGTTCGAACTCCTTGATCTTGAGTTTGAACGTTCGGCTGGGATCCAGTGTTGACACCAGCTGGATGGTTGACCCTGGTTTGATCTCGCCCTTCAAAGAAACGATGGTTGAGTTCCATCGGGGGTAGTCGGCGGCGGTGGTCAGGACGCGCCAGACTGTGGCCGGATCGGCGTCAATCGTCGTGGCCACCTTCGTGGTACGGCTGAACGTCTTGCTGACGGTGGTGGCGGTTCCATCTGCGCTGGTTGTCATCGCATTCCACTTTCTAAGAATCCGTGCGTGCCCGCTGCCATCAGCGGCGGGCACGTGCGGGACCGGTCCTTCGAATGCTACATTCCCGCCTCGTGAACTTGTTGGAGCGACTATGCCGCGGTCCCCTTCCCCGGCGTCGTCGGTGCAACAGGGCAGAAAGCGGCAACACCGAGCGGGAAACCAGCACAGCGGCGAGAACCACGACAGTCACAAGAACGGCGATGGCAACCAGCACCAGCCACAGTTCCGGCACGGGCGAGCCAGTAAGGATTTCCGGGGTTTTTTCGAGTCCAAGCATCTACTTCTCCTGCAATTTGGGGCCTATCTATTGCAGTGGTGAGTAGGAGTGAAGGCCGGAACGTGTCGCGGAAGTCAGGATTTTAGTTGTCTGGCCTTCAGCGCGTGTCCACGGAGGGCCGCCGCCACATCACGGCGAGCACCAACACCAGCACGTTCAGGCCGAGCATCACCAGCACCATGAGTCCCCAGTTGGCTTGGTTCACACCGGAGCCATACAGCACGCCAATCAGCACAGTTGCAGTGATCGCGCCGAGGTAGCGGCAGGTCTGGAAAATTCCCGCAGCTACTCCTCGTTCCTCCGGGCGTGCAGAAACGTAGAGCCCCTGGTTCGAAGCCGTGCTCACCATCCCGTAAGGGATGCCCATCAATGCAGTCAGCAGGAACACCAAGGGCGCCCACAGAGACAATGTCAGGGCGCCAAGGCCCACTGCGGCAACAGTCAGAATCAGCACGCCGGTGATCAGGACGGAACGCACGCCGAACCGCTCAATCAGCCGAACGGTCAGTGGCGTCACCACAACCGACAACGCCGCAAGGGGCAGCATCAGCAGGCCCACCACACCGGCGTCGTAATGACCTGCCTCCTGCAGCAACTGCGGCAGTCCGAAGAATGCAAAGTAGTAGACGCCGCTGAAGACGACGAAGAGCAAATAGACCAGCAGCAGCGGCCGGTTCGTGCCCAGCAGCCGGAGATCCAGGAACGGCGGCCGGAAGCGCAGCTCACGCCAGGCGAAAAGCGCGCCGATCACTGTCGCGGCACCCAGGAGCCACCAGCGGTAACCCGGCAACACGTTGAGCAGCGCCATCATCGCGAGCATGAGCGAAGTGACGAAAGAGAGGATGCCGGGGATGTCGGAGTCGCGGATCAGCGCCGAGAGCTTGCCCGTTTCGCGGCCGGAATCAGCTGGCGCGGCCTTGTGCACCACAATGAGCGCCAGCAGCGCTATAGGCACGTTGATCGCGAACAACGCCTGCCAACCGACCAAGCTCACCAACAAGCCGCCGACCACGGGACCCACGGCAGCAGCCGACGTGTTTGCCATCTGGATCCGGCCCAGTGGCCGCGTGGACGGCATATTAGCGAGCTTGCTCAGTTCAGTGACCATCACGACGGCCGAGGGGTAGGCCGTGGCGGTCCCTACAGCCATCAGCGCGCGGGCCACGCACACCAACGCGAAGCTGGGTAGGAACGGTGCGATGGCGCAGGTGACCGCCACCAAGGCCATGCCGAAGGTGAACAAGCGGCGGGGGCCGAAGCGGTCGGCGAGCCTACCCATGAGCGGCTGGCCGGCAGCGGATGCGAGGTAAAACGACGTGATCACCCAGGTAACGGTGGCGACGTCGAGTGCGAAATCCTCGCGCAGCACCACTAATGCTACGGCGATCATGGACGAGTTCAGCGGATTCAGCGCCGTCCCGAGGCTCAGCGCAGCGATCGCGAGTCCGGGCCGGGGTCTATTGGTCGTCACCCACCCAAGTCTGCTGCATGGTTGCTTCGGGTTACGAAACGAGTTCGCGGGGCGGACGGTCGAAGGCCCGCAGTTTGTCCATTCCTATTGGTCGAGGGAACGATCCTGCAGAATCCCAGCCCTACTCCTCGAAGTGGGTTGTAACCTTCCCCGAGGACACTGCGGCGATGATCGACTGGGCCAAATGCCGCAGTTTGATGTTTCGATTGCTGGACGCCGTACGCAGGATGGTGAATGCTTCCTCCTGGCTGCAGTGGTTCTGCGCCATGATGGCGCCCACGGCCAGGTCGATCACCGTGCGCGACTGCATCGCAGCGGCGAGATCGTTCCGTGCATCGCTGAGTTGGGCGATCTTCAACGCGAGCCGCAAGGACTTGGAAGCATGCGAAGCAAACACCTCGGCACGTTCTACGTCATCGTGGCTGAACGCGTGGGTCCGCTCGGAGTATAGATTGAGAGCAGCACGGGTATCCCCCTCGACCAGCAGCGGCACGCTCAGGATGGACCGAAGCCCCTGATGGGAAGCGGCCTCGACATATTCCGGCCAACGGTGTTCGCGGAGAAGGTCCGGGACCAACACAGACGTCAGCTTGTCCATGGCCGTAAGACACGGTCCCTCAAAGGTGTTTTGGAGTTCGTCCATGACGCGGGCACGGTCGTCACTGCTGGCAGCCGTGGCTGACTTCTTGCGCCGAAGGACTGTGATGCCGCAATAAACAGGGGACTTGCGGTGTGAGAGGCTCTCTGCCGAGAAAGAAGCGAGATCGCCGAGAAAAGCCTCGACGTCTTCGCTGCCCAGGACGAGATCCAGAAAATATCCGTTCTGGAGAGCTTCCTGCTCGGGGCGGGGGTTGACCATGTGGCACGTTCCTACTGACTGAAAAGCGTCCCCAGCAGACAGCAAAGGAGCGAATATCGCCGCCCTCTGCAAAACGGTCTGAAGACACCATATCCTCCAACGATCAACGGTACAAAGTGCGGCACTCCATGCGTTGACCTGCAGATTGACGAACCTGATTGGGTCACTTTGTCAATCCGGGCAGGGTGTTACATCGAACAGAAAGTAAGTAGGCTTACTATATTATTCGAGTCCGAGCACCGGACCCATTCGTGCAAAGGAGACATCTGATGGGCGTTGAAGACAGCATCCGCAAAGCCGCCGAAAACGCGATGGAAGACCTGGCCGGCACCTCGGATCCAGTGGACGATCAACATGTGCCCGAGCCCGGCGCGAAGGATGACGACATCCAAGTCCACTCCTCCATCAGCGAAGGTTCAAACGCGATGGACTCCGAGTCGCCTGACCAGGGCAACCCGACAACCCCGCGTCACAATGCAGCTACGAGCGACACAGCTGCGAGTGACTCCGGCGAACGCCAGAACGAGCCAGGACCCGACGCCGCTACTGGCCAAGGCATGGAAACGGACGACAACGTTCAGGCCCCTTCGGGCGACGTCCCCGGACCGGCAGGCCTGCCGGATGGAACCCCGGACGAACTCCGGGCAGACCCCTCCGAAGGCGACCAAGACCCGTCGACGAGCATGGGCCGGGGCTAAGCTCCAGCCGCACCCTTAAGGGCGTGGCGCCGCCGTCGAGCCCCGCACCACAAGCTCCGTTCCGAGCTCGATCCGCTGCGGCAACTCCTCGTCGCCTTCGAGATGCCGGAGTAGCGCGCGCATTGCCGTCTCAGCCATCTGGACCACGGGCTGGCGGACCGTAGTGAGGCCTGGTTCGATCCATTCAGCGGCAGGGATATCGTCGAAGCCGATGATTGAGAGGTCCTCCGGGATCCGCAGCCCCGCAGAACGAGCAGCACGGTAGGCACCGAGGGCTTGTGCATCATTGCCCGTGAAGATGGCGGTGGGCCTGTCATCCAAGGCCAGGAGAGCCTCGGTCCCACGGGCGCCGGATTCCGTGGAGAAATCGCCCGGCACCATCAACGAAGAATCAGCTTCAACACCACCCCGGCGCAGGGCAGCCAGGTATCCGTCTTCACGGGCGCCACTGCACTGCAGGTCCTCGCGGCCGCCGATCATGCCAATGCGCTTATGACCGAGTTTCAAAAGATGCTCGGTAGCTGAGAAGGCGCCATCCCAGTTCGCAGCGCCCACGGTCATGAGGTCCGGCCCCGGCTGGCCTACGGGGTCGATCAGGATCACCGGGATTCCGAGGGCCTTTATGCGTTGGATCTGCTTGGAGTCCAGTTCGTACACGGCGAGCAACACGCCGTCGGACTTCCGCTCGGCGAGGTTCGCCAGCCACGGGCGAATCCGCGATCCGTCCAGGGACAGGCTGCTGACCACGGTGCCATACCCGGCTTCCTGGGCCACGCGCTCAACGCCTTCAATGATTTCGCATGCCCATTCCGAGGCCAGCCCCGGGAACACGAGGTCAACGAGCCCAGCCTTCTTGCTGCGCTTTGCCGGCCTGCGGGCATAGTCGCGCTTGGCGATGATTTCTTCTACCCGGGCGCGCGTAGCCGCTGCCACATGGGCGTGGCCATTAAGGACCTTGGAAACCGTGGGCACGGACACTCCGGCTTCGCGGGCGATCTCGCTGATCGTCGCCCGCCCAGAGTCCTGCTTGGTCACCATGGAACGCACCCCTTTCGGCCGGGGATCACCCCCCAGCGGCAATAGTTTCGGAAAGTTCCCATGTCTGGATTCGGCCGCACATGCCATAAATCCTGCGGGTTTTCCGTTCGCCCATCGTAGTCCTCGAGTCCTGCAAGTAGAAACTTTCCATCGACTCGAGAGAGTCCAAATTGCCCTGGGTGAGCTCGGCCTGCCGCGCCGCCCCTTCGGCCAAATAGCCGCGCCACGTTCCGGCCCGGTCACTCACCAATCGGACAGCGGCGGCATGAAACTCGGCCAACGCCGAAACGCCGGACTTCATCACGGCCTCCTTCAGCTCCAGATACCCCTCCAAAGCCAGGTCCCGACGACGCCGCGCAGCCGCCTCCGCAGCCGGGTCACCGCCGTCAGCGTCCTTGGACGGAAGCACAGCGGCGCGCGAGTAGGTCTCGACGTCAACCAGGTGCTCCAGCGGGAAGGTCATCACTGCGTCGCCGTTCTCGGGAAGACCGGCGTTCTGCATGACGATCAGCACCTTGAGGTCCAGGGAATCGTTGATCGCGCGGTGGACAGTTCCAGGCGTGAACCAGACCACCGTGCCTGGTGCCAGATCCGTAGTAGTGAAGCCACGCGAGTCCAGCGTCTCCAGTCGGCCGGTTCCTTCCAGGACGACGTACGCCTCCGCCGATGCCGTGTGCAGGTGCGGTGACCCGCCGGCCTCACCGTCCTCACTTGGCCAGTTGTAGATGCTGACTTCGGACACGGCAGTTGCGCCCGGGAATGAAGTGCACATTAGGCCCAACCATCCAATGCGGCCGTGGCAGCGTCCGCGAGCGCAGCGGCTTGGTCATCCTCAAGGGAACCGTCAGCAATCACGACGGCGTACCGGTACTTGAGCGGTTCCCCGACCTTTAGCGGGACTACTTCGCTGAAGAACGGCGCGGACCCCAGGCAGGCGAACATCGACGAGCGGGCAAACCATTGGTTGGGTGCACCCACGTTGGCCTGGTCCTCCACGAACATGATGCTCGACTTCCGGCAAGTGACGTCGTGCTGGCCGGTGAAAGCAATCCATGGTGACCGCGTGCCCATGAACTCGTCCGCACCAGTCCCCGCTGAGGAGCGGAACTCGCCGCCGGTGAAGGACCGGGGACCGCGCCAGAACAGGCCGCCATACCCTGCGTTGTCCCGACCTTCCGTAGTAGGGCTTCCGATGCCGATCTCAGCGCCGGAGACGTTGCTCATCCCGGTTTCGAAAAGGAGTGCCCACGAGTTTCCAGCTGGCAGCAGTTGGATGGCAAAGCGGCGCTGCTCCCTGACGAGGGGCAAACCCTGTTGACCGGGCCCGGTTGGCTGCGCCGTCCAGAGCAGGGACTCAGCGGCGGAAATCGTAGACGCAGATTCCTCGATGTAACTGAAGGCCTCATGGTTCATGGCGCCGTTGTTGTCCAGGTTCGCGTAGCCGGTCTCGCGTGTGTACGTCGCGCCACCCCAGAAGTTGTGCTCCCCCATATTTGGCAGCGCCCAGGAAAGTCCTTTATGCCAGACGTGGTCCCACGGGCGGGAGATAGTAACTTCGTCGCCGCCCAAGGTGGTGAGCGGGTGGAAGAAGGGGCGGGGGCTTTCATACTGTTCGTCGGTGGGGCGGTACGTATATGTTGCAATGTTCTGGCCACCGGCCTTGAAAGTCAGGGAACGGCCGTCGTCGAAATAGCTGAGGGCGGTGCTCTGGGCGGTTTGGGCTGACGTGGTCATTGATTCTCCGTTGAGTCGGTGGTGGTTCAGGAGCGGGCAGTGGAAGCCAGGACGCGCGTCCCGCGGCCCTCCCCATCCATGCCTGCGTAGAAAGCGTGGCCAGGAACGATTTCCCCGCGGCGAACCGGCTTCCCTGTGAAGGCGGAGGCGTAGATTGCGGCAGCGAACTCAAGTGTTTGCCTCGCTGAGTCCGCTCCGGCTGGGAGCGGGAGTCCGGCGTCGAGCGCGTCATACATCGCCAGGAACTGTGCCGAGTGGCCGCTCCCCCGCTCCAAAGGTTCAGCAGACCAAGCACCCGCCACATGGTCCTCATGGCCAGGTGCCGCCGTGATGGTCCAGTCCTTGGTGCCGTAGCCATACAGGTGGCTGAGCTCGATGGTGGCGAACTCGCAGTCGACGCGGATCTCCGAGGTTTCGCGGGGCGAGAGCAGGGAGTTGATGACTGTGGCCGCGGCACCATTTTCGAAGCGCACCAAGGCGGCCGAGAAATCCTCGGTGGACGTTGCCCGGGCTTGCCGGGAGGCGATGGCCGTGACTTCTTCCCAAGGGCCGAGCAGGTGAAGGAGGAGATCGAACTGGTGGATGCCGTGGCCCATGGTTGGACCACCGCCTTCCGCCTTCCAGGTGCCCCGCCACGGGAGGTCGAAATACTCATCCGGCCTGTACCAGAGCGTGTCGCAGCGGGCAACGAGGGCACGTCCGAAGTCGCTTCCGCCGATCAAGGAACGTGCTGCCGCCGATGCATCGCCAAAGCGGTGCTGGAAGACGCAGGAGAACTGCGCGCCGCCCTTGGTTTGGGCGTCGTTGAGGCGGTCGAAGTCCGCGAGGCTGAGCGCTGGTGGTTTCTCGGACAGGACATGCACACCCGCTTCGAGGCACTCGATGGCATGATCGATGTGCATCATCGGCGGAGTGCAAAGGTGCACGATGTCCGGCTTGGCTTCGGCAAGCAACGTGGTAAGGCTTTGGTATCGGCCAGCGATTGCGTGTTCATCGGCAAAAGCCTGCAGCCGTGCGTCGTCGACGTCGCACGCAGCCACCAACTCTGCCCTGTTGTCGGTGCGGGCCAGGTTGGACGCGTGCACGGCAGCGATCCCGCCCGTTCCAACGATGGCCACTCTGTACGTCTGCATATGAGGTTTCTCCAACGGGTTTTTACTCGAATAGTGTCCGAAAGTTTCTGATTATCAACCATGCCAACTGCCCGCGTTGGCACCGTGATGCGTCAACGCTATGAAGAATCTGCTCGTAAATCAACACATTTTGGCCCTAGAAACTAATTGTAAGTTTCTGATAGTTTCTAAAAATCGCCCATCAACCCAAGGAGAAACCTGTGAGCAGCGGCGCCGCTGAACAGCAAGCACTTGCCCGCGTCCCCATCCCGGCCGCGGTAGAACACCTCATCCGGGAAATGACCTTGGAAGAAAAGCTCGCCCAACTGGTGGGCGTGTGGGTCAACGCCTCCAGCGACGGCGATTCCGTGGCACCCCTCCAGAGCCAGATGGCGGGCGATACGCGCTCCTGGGACGAGGTCATCTCCCATGGGTTGGGCCAGATAACGCGCATGTACGGCACCGTCCCGGTGGAGCCATCCGAGGGCGCCCGGCGCCTTGCGGCCGCGCAGGAGCAGATCATGGCAGCGTCCCGGTTCGGAATTCCGGCGCAGGTGCATGAGGAATGCCTGGCCGGTTTGGCGGCGTGGAAGGCAACGGCTTTCCCGGTCCCCCTGGCTTGGGGTGCCACGTTCAACCCCGCTTTGGTACGGGAGATGGCGGTCAGGATCGGCTCGTCGATGCGTAACCTGGGCGTCCATCAGGGCCTGGCTCCCGTGCTCGACGTCGTCCGGGATTTCCGATGGGGCCGGGTGGAGGAAACCATCGGTGAGGACCCCTACCTGGTGGGCACGGTAGCCACCGCCTACGTCCAGGGGCTCGAATCCACCGGAATTGTCGCCACCCTCAAGCACTTCGTCGGCTACTCCGCCTCCCAGGCAGGCCGCAACCACGCCCCCGTTTCCATGGGCCCCCGCGAACTCGCCGACGTCATGCTGCCGCCGTTTGAAATGGCGATCCGGCACGGCGGCGCGCGTTCCGTGATGCACGCCTATACCGACGTCGACGGCGTACCAGCCGCCGCGAACCGCGACCTACTCACCGGGCTGCTCCGTGAGGAGTGGGGCTTCGCCGGCACGGTGGTGGCCGACTACTTTGGTGTTGCGTTCCTGGACGTCACGCACGGTGTGGCCGCCGATTCCGGTGACGCCGCGGTGCTGGCGCTGCGGGCCGGCGTCGACGTTGAGCTTCCCACCGTCAACTGCTTCGGTGAGCCGCTGGCGGAGCGGGTCCGTGAGGGTGCCGTGGACGAATCCGTGGTTGACTCGGCACTGAGACGGGTTCTTACCCAGAAGGCCGAGCTTGGTCTTTTGTCGCCTGATTTCTCTGTAGCGCCAGCTGCCCTTTCCGGCCCTCTTGAACTGGATCCTGCCGAGGACCGGGCGTTGGCCCGTCAGCTCGCAGCACAGTCGTTGGTGTTGCTGAGCAATCGACCGTTTTCAGGGGCGCCGGCTTTGCCACTTTCGGGCTCCGGAACCATCGGCGTTGTTGGACCGCTGGCTGACGACCCCTTCGCGATGCTCGGCTGCTACTCCTTTGATGCGCATGTGGGTGCATCCCACCCGGATGTGCCGATGGGAATTTACGTGCCTACAGTTGCGGGTGTGGCTTCCTCCCGTTTCCAGTCCGTGACGAGGTCCGTGACGGGGAATTGCGAATCAGCCTCGGAGGCCGAGATTTCCGCAGCGTGCGACGTCGCTGCCTCCAGTGATACCTGCGTTGTGGTTGTTGGCGACAACGCTGGACTGTTCGGCCGGGGCACCTCAGGCGAAGGAAACGACGCCGCCGATCTCCGCCTTCCCGGGGACCAGCACCACATGCTGGACCGGATCCTCACAGCTTCTTCCGAGGCCGGGACGCGCGTTGTCGTAGTGGTACTGAGCGGGCGACCCTATGCATTGGGTGACTTCGTAGACCGGGCCGATGCGATCGTTCAAGGTTTCTTCCCGGGCGAAGAGGGCGGCGAGGCACTTTGGGACGTGCTGACTGGCGTCGTCAATCCCTCCGGAAAGCTGCCGGTCTCCGTGCCGCGCTCCCCCGGCGGCCAACCCGGAACCTACCTTCACTCACGGTTGGCAGGACCTACTGAAGTGAGCGCACTGAACCCGTCGCCGCTTTTCGGGTTCGGACACGGCCTGTCCTATACCAGCTTTGAGCTCTCAGACCACCAGTGCAGCTCTCCCGCAATGTCGACGTCGGACTCGGTCACCGTCAGTTGTACGGTGCGCAATGTCGGCGGCGTGGGCGGCGCCGAAGTGGTGCAGCTGTACCTGGAGGACCCTGTAGGCGAGGTGGTTCGTCCCATGCGCGAGCTCATCGGCTACGCCCGCGTGGAGCTGGAAGCCGGCGCGTCCGCCGTCGTGGATTTTGTGGTCCACGCGGACCGCACGTCCTTCACGGGGCTGGACCTCCAGCGCGTGGTGACACCTGGCTTGGTGAAACTGCATGTTTCTACGTCGAGTACCTGTGATGTGCAGACCCATGAGGTGATCCTGCACGGGCCGCGGCGTGTGGTGGGGTTTGAGCGCGAGATGCTGACGCCGGTTCAGGTGCGGGCATTGGCGTAGCCCTATGGCTTCCGGACCCTGGCCCTGGGCGTCAAGCGATGCGCGCGTCGGTGTCAGGGTCTTGTCGCACGCCGAGCATTCCAGCGATTCTGCCTTCGAGCGCGGCAACGGTCGCTTCCGGAAGGACGATCAGGCCGTCGAGTTCCTTGCGCGCACGCTTGTACGCCGTCTGCCGTTCGGCCGGGGTAGCTGCGGAGTCTTCTGCAATACGCAGCAGCTTCCTCGCCGTTGCCAGTCGTTGACGTTCGGGCCCGGTGAAGTTGGAGTCCTTGATGCGTCTCGCTTCGCGTTCGGCCACATCGAAAGCGAGTTCGAAGCTGTGGACAGCGGCACGATACTCAGCCAGCCGGGCCGGCGTCGTCATGTCCTGCGGAGCGGCTGGCCGAAGTCCATCCGCTTCCTTTTTGGCTCGGAGGAATGCGACAGTCAGAGGTTCGCGGACGTCAGTCATCAGCGGATAGTCAATGAGCTTTCCAACGTCCAGTTCGTAGTCCAGCCACTTGTGGTTCACTGCATCTTGCGTAGCCATCAGCGAGACCACCTCGGCCTGGTTGGCTTGCTCGTGCACCGCAAGCTGGTTCTTCAGCTTGTACAACTCAACTTTGCGGCGATGGCGCTCTTCGCTGGCTTTGGACCACGACCTTGCCCACCCGCCAGCCATCCCGCCGATAGGGAAAATGAGCCACCAGTAACTGCCAAGGAAGTCGAAGAGGGGTTCCACAGATTCATCCTCCCACTTCCAGGCCCATCCCGTCCGTGGGCTCAGGCTGAGCCAGACCTGCGTGAGCATGAGAGATTCTTATCCTACGCCCATTTATTGATAAGCCAGTCTGGATCCTCGGTAGGCTCCTTCTGACCAACTTTTCCCTTCGGAAGGACACACATTGCCAATCACGAATGACCACAACGACGTGGCATCCGGCGCCCCATCCACTCAGCCCCTCAACGTCGTCGTTGCGGGTTCCACCAGCGCCGCGGGTCAAGCTGTTGTCGGCTCGCTGGTTGCGCTGGGGGCGCGCGTCGCCGCCGTCGATCTGGACGCCGCCCGCCTCGAAGCACTCGCAGCCTCCCACGACGGCGTGGTGCCCTACACCTGCAACCTTGCGGATCCCGAATCGGTGGAGGCCCTGGCAGGTTCAATCCGGAGCGAGTTCGGAGCCGTGGATGGGCTGGTTCACCTCGTCGGCGGCTGGCGTGGCGGCGAGGGAATCGTCGGCCAGAAGGACGAGGACTGGGATGTCCTGCACACCAGCATCATGACGACCCTTCGCAACACCTCTCGTGCGTTCTACTCCGATCTGGAGGCATCACCGCGTGGGCGCCTGGCCATCGTTTCGGCTGTCGCCGCAGCCAAGCCCACAGCATCCGGTGCCAGCTACGCTGCAATCAAGGCCGCCTCGGAAGCCTGGGTTCTCGGCGTCGCAGATGGCTTCGAGGCTGCCCAGTCCGGCCACAAGACTGAGCCCAAGGAACAGACGTCGGCTGCTGTGGTGTTCGTGGTCAAGGCTCTGCTGGACGACGCCATGCGGGAAGCTGCTCCGCACCGAAAGTTCCCGGGCTACACCCACGTCAACGAGCTTGGGGACCACGTCTCTGCCCTGTTCGCTGCCCCGGCTTCCCACCTCAATGGCGCCCGTCAGCACTTGAGCTAAGTTCCGCCGTCGTACCCTGTGGCTACGATGTCCCGTATGGACCAGCGACTGCACTTCATCACGTTTGCCACGGCGGATCTCGACCATGCCCGTTCGTTCTATAAGGACGGACTCGGTTGGGATCCGCTCATGGACGTGCCCGGGGAGATTATCTTCTTCCAGGTCGGGCCGGGTTTGATGCTCGGACTCTTCGATGCTGAAAAGTTCGACCAAGACCTGGCCAGCGGCGTTCCTACGAGCAGCGTCAGCGGCGTGACCCTTTCGCATAATGTCGATAGCGCTGCCGAGGTATCCAGCACCATCGAGCAACTGGTATCTGCAGGCGCAACCGTGCTGAAGCCCGCCCAGTCCAGCGCTTTTGGGGGCATTTTCCACGGCCACGTCAAGGATCCGAACGGCATTGTCTGGGAGATCGCGCACAACCCAGGTTGGAGGATCGACGACGACGGCACGGTGGTTTTCGGATGAGCGACTTCCCGCCGACCTTCGCTGACGACGTCATCAACCAAGACGCCCGGGCCCAGTTCGATGCATTCCTTGATGAGCATCGGCGAGCACTCTCCGAGTCTCTGGACGGGCTGACTGAAGAGCAAGCGCGCCGCTCGTTGGTCCCTTCGCGAACAACGCTGCTGGGATTGGTAAAACACGCCACATTCGTGGAAAAGGTTTGGTTCGATGAAGCCATCTCATGCCGGTCCCGGAGCGAGATCGGCATCCCAGCCACGCCTGACGAGTCTTTTATTCTCGAGGACACTGACTCCATCGCAAGCATTCAGCAGGCACATCGCCAAGCGTGCGAGGCCTCGCGGCGGGCCGCCTCGAATGTGGGGCTGGACGACCTCGTGCTCGGAAATCGACGAGGCCCGCTCCCCCTCCGCTGGGTGTATCTGCACATGCTGCGGGAGCTCGCGCAGCACTGCGGCCATGCGGACATCCTCCGTGAGCAAGTGACCAGATAGTAGCAATTTTTCGGTTTTACGCGGGGACGCTAAAAATGTCAGACCCTGGTGGGAGGGTTGATTCATGGAAAGGGTTGGGCAGTTCGCGGCACGTGGGGCGGTAGCCTCCGGTGACGGTGGTGCCCTCTCCCGGGCCAGGATGCGGAGCATGGGAGCGCCTACCCGGCTTGCCATGGCATCCAAGAGTTCGACGTCGATGCTGACACGAGCGGATAATCCCAGGCGCGCTGAGCTGCTTCGCGGGCTCGATTCGATAAGGAGTGCACCGCATTCCCCTCCCGGCCCGGATGAAACCCTGGATGCCACCGCCAGTCCGGCCCAACCAGGCACCGGCCATGGACACGTGCACTCAGAGCCCACCCCGCCTTCGCTAGCCGGCGCCATGGAAACCCTGGTCTCTGCTTTGGATGGCCCACGCGGGATGGCCGCCACTGAAGCCCGGCTGTTCGGGTTTGTTGAGGCATCACACTTCGCCGGGCGGGTGGAGGAGATCGCCCGGACCGTGGAGTACCTTCAGGTGGTCGCGGCCCAGGCGGTGGAACGGACCCGGCAGGAAGCCCAGCAGGCACACTCCTCCGCCGCGGGCACCAGATGGCGGACAGGCTGGACCGAAACCACAACCGAACTTGAACGCGAACCCGGGGCCGGGGCCGGGACCGCAACCTCGGGTCCGGACTCCGCCGCTGTTGGGCCCGCCGCTGTTGGGCCCGCCGCTGTTGGGCCTGCCGCTGTTGTTGGGCCCGCCGTTGTTGGGCCTGCCGTTGTTGGGCCTGCTGCTGTTGGGTCGGCGGATGCTGCCGCGGTGGTGGATGATGGGTACCGCAACGCCGCGGAATTCCTGCGCGCCCGCCTGAGGATCGGCATCGGCGAAGCCAGGCGCCGGCTCGCCCTCGCAGCCCAAGCGCTCCCCCGCGTCGGCATCGCCGGACAACACATCCCGCCCCGCCGCGAAATCCTTGCCAAGGCCCTCGAATCCACGCAGATACCCACCCGCTCAGCGACCATCATCAGCGCCGCCCTGGACAAAGTACAGCTCCTCACCGACGAGGACACCCTCGCCGGAATGGAACAAGCCCTGACCACCACCGCCCGTGAATCCGATCCCGACTTCGTCCTCAAAATAGCCAAACGCTGGACCGACTCGATCGACCAGGACGGGCCCGAACCCAGCGAAGAAACCCTCCGCCAACTCCAAGGCACCTTCATCCGCAAACCCCGCCACGGACTGCACCACCTGGAAATCTTCGCCACCACCGAACAATACGAAACACTCACCACCGCCATGAACACCGCCACCAACCCCCGCCTCACCACCGGCAACGGCGACACCGGCAACGGCGACACCCCCGGGGACAACCACACGACGGGCGGGCCGGACACGGGCGGGCCGGACACGGGCGGGCCGGACACGGGCGGGCCGGACACGAACGAAGCGGACACGGGCGGGCCGGGCACGGGCGGGCCGGGTACGAACAGTGGCGGCCAAGCTGGTGAGCCTGCCGGTCAGCGTCGTGGCCGGAACGGATCAGCCAGCCCGGACCTGGACCGCCGCTCCCGCGCGCAGAAACTCCTCGACGGCCTCGTCGGAGCCTGCGGTGTCGCCCTGACCACCGGCAAGCTGCCAGCCAACGGCGGACTCCGGCCCCAGGTCATGGTCACCATCAACCACCACGACCTCCTCCAGGAACTCACGAACACGGCCAACACCCCCAACCGCGCAACCAACACCCGAACCCGCCCGGCCAACACCCCCACGAATCAACCCGGCCCGCAACGAACCCGGCCCAGCTCCGGCGCCGCCACATTCAGCGGCCCGATCCACCCCAACACCATCCGCAAAATCGCCTGCGACGCCGACATCATCCCGGTCCTGCTCGGCACCGAATCGAGGGTCCTGGACATCGGCCGAACCACCCGGATCTTCCCACCCCACATCCGCAAAGCCATCACCGCCCGGGACCAAGGCTGCGCCTTCCCCGACTGCACCATGCCAGCACCCTGGTGCGAAGCCCACCACATCACCTACTGGTCACACGGCGGCACCACAGGAACCGAAAACGGCACCCTGCTCTGCAGCCACCACCACCACCTCATCCACAAAGAACACTGGACCATCACCACCAACACCGGCGTGCCCTGGTTCACCCCACCACCACACATCGACCCCCACCAAACACCACGCCGCAACCACCACCACACACCCCTCAGAACATAAAGGCGCCACAAAGAAGAGCACGTCAAAGAAGGGCAACGTCAAAGAAAGGGATAGTGGATAGTGGTTGGATATTGAATGCTGCCTAAACAGCTGACGTGAACTTGCCCTCCACAAACTTCAGCAGTGGTCGGGAGTTCAGACAGATCAGATACACCAACGCTCCCGCCACGAACAGGATCAGCCAGGTTGTGGTAGCCATCAGCACGAAGCCTGCAACGAAAATTATCCCTGCGTTCCCCAGCGATATGCGCCTCTGCGCGCCCATGGTGTATACAGACAACCGGTAAATGTCCTGCGTCCGGAACGTGAAGCGGGAGAGGAGGAGCATAGCGTTGACGGCTGCGGCGGAGACCATGAGCCCGAGCCCCACCAGTCCAATTCGTGCTGCGATTTGGACAGGATCGATTCCTCCGCCTGAACCCAACAACGCGGCGTTCAAAGAACCTGGCAGGACACTCAGGTTGAAAGCAATGGCCACAAGAACCACGAGGTACGGCAGCAAAACCACCACGGCCTGGCCAAAATTGCTGCGGTACGACTTCATGAAGTCATGAAAAACTCCGGTGTCCTCGCCTGCCAACAGCCGGTTGAACGCGTAGCAGGCAGCCACGAATGAGGGCCCCACAAGGACCAGCGGAATCAATGCCAACGGAATCAATGCCAACGGCCCAACGACGCCAACCAGCACCGGTATGAGCACAAGCAGTGCGTTGGCGAGCACCAGCAATGCATCGCCAACCATGATGCCGTACACCGTTCCAGCTGCCTTGAACAACGTCCCGGATCCAAACTCTGCTTTCGTGGCTGCCATCAGAACTACTTCTTATCCGCGTAGGCCTTGTATGCCTTGTTCGCGAGCTCGACGTACTTGCTCTGCCCCTTGCTGTCCAGCTCCTTGACGTAGGCGCCAAACTCGCTGACACCACGCTGCCCGGTGATGAACTTGAGGGTGTTCTGCTTGACGTGGTCTTTCAATGGGGTGAGTGCCAGGGTAGCTTGCTCGCGATCGACGTCGTTGAAGGGTACCGGTGGAGCAACCGGGCGGGGCTTCTTGGACTTCATGGCCTCCTGGAACGCCAGCTCCTCGTCGTTGAACGTGGATTGCAGGAGTTCCGTAGCGCCGCCGTAAGCGAAGTTTCCGCCTGAGAATCCGTAGTCCACCCGCAGGTCCTTGGTGCCGGAGGGATTGAGACCTTGAAAGTTGATGTCGGCCGCCAGCTTCCGCTTGCCGCCCTCCTTGGTAAAGGTTGTGCCCTCTACGCCCCATTTGCTGAATTCCTGGCCCGCGTCGCTGTAGAACAACCAGTCGATGTACTGGATAAGTGCCACAAAGCTGTCCTTGTCCTTGACGGACGAATTCAACATGATGCCATTCTCCAGCCGGGTGCCACCGATGACGTCGCCTGCGGGTCCACCGGGAACCGTGATCTTGCCGATCTCGAAGTTGCCCTTGCCCAGGGATTGTTCCATGGATGTGCGGTACGTGATGACGTTCTGCGAATTGGCGCTGATCACGAACGACTTGCCGGAGACAAACTTCTGGATGGCGGAGTCGTCGGTTTGGGTGAAGCTCTCAGGATCCATCAGACCTTCGGAGACCAGCGAGTTGAAGTAGGTCACCAGGTCCTTGAACTTCTCTGAGCCTGCCGCAAAGCCGAACTCCTTCTTGTCCTGATCGAACAGGAGCCCGTCCACCAGGCCCCAGCCTGCCACAGTGCCAAACGTTGGTGCCGCGATGTTCAGCACGCTGTCGCCCTTGAACCTGTCAGAGAAAGGTACGACGTCGGGATACGCCTTTTTGAGCGACCGCAGCACTTCACGGAACTCGTCCCATGTTGTGGGCTCGGCCAGGCCTTCCTTCTTCAGGACGTCCTTGCGGAAGCACAGCGAGTAATCGGGCCACAGTTCCTCGTGCAGACCCGGAAGAACGTAGTACTTGCCGTCTTCCTGCGTGAGTGCTTCGATCTCTGGCTCGAGCTTCCATTTCTTGACCTTCTCCTGGAAGTGAGGCATGAGTTCCACATAGTCGCTCACTGGCAGCACCGCCCCGGCGGATACAAACGCGGCTTCCTGTCCCGGATAGGTTTTGGCGATGATCTCCGGGGCGCTGCCGGAACTGATGAGAAGGCTCCGTTTCTGCTCGTAATCGCTGTTTGGAACGATGGTTGGTTCCAAGGTGACGTTATTGTCCCTGGCCATCTTGGTAAAGAGCAGCCAGTCCTTCTTGTACGGATAAGTAGGCTGGTCGGAGAACAGGAAGGTGAACGTCAAGGGCGTCGTCGCCTTGAACGTGTCACCTACCTTGAAGCTGTCCATCGCACCATTGCGGGATTTCGAGGTGTCCACCTTCTCAGTGGCCTCAGAGTCGCAACTTGTCATCATCAGCCCGATGGTGACAACGGACGCGAGGCCTAGGAAGTCTCTTCTACGGAACTCTCGTTTGGCGATCATTGGGTGTCCTTTCATAAGGGGTTATTCCTTGACGGAACCGAGCATCACGCCCGAGAAGAAGTACTTCTGGACGAAGGGGTAGACACAGAGGATGGGGATGACTGTCAGGACGATGGTGACCGACTGGATGTTGGCGGCGATTTGGCCAACGTTTTCCGCGGTGCCGCCGGCGGAGCCCGCAGTAGTGACTCCGGCGATCATGTTGCGCAGGTAGATAGTGACCGGAAACAGGTCTGGGTTATCCAGGTACAGGAAGGCCTGGAACCACGAGTTCCAGTTTGCTACCGCGTAAAACAGCACCATGGTGGCTACGATTGCCTTGCTCAGCGGGAGCACCACCCTGAAGAGGATGCCGTATTGCGTGAGACCGTCGATCGATGCGGCTTCCTCCAGTTCACGCGGCATGTTTTCGAAGAAGGACTTCATGATGAGCAGGTTGAACACGCTAATGGCATTGGGCAAGACCACGGCCCAGATGGAATCCCGCATCCCCAGGGAACTGATGAGCACGTAGTTGGGGATCAACCCGCCGTTGAAGAACATGGTGAATACGGCGAGTCCAATGAAGACGCTGCGGCCCTTGAGGTCTTTCTTGGCAATGGCGTAGGCGAACGAGGTGGTCAGCACCATCGAAATCGCCGTAGCCACCACTGTGTACAGCAACGTATTTCCGTAGTTGGTCCAGAACGTGGAGTCGGCCAGGATCAGCTTGTACGTTTCTGTGTTGAAGCCCATCGGGAACAGGTTGACCTGCCCTGCGTTGATGAACCCCTCGCTGGAGAACGACTGAGCAATGATGTTCAAGAATGGATAAACCGTCAGGAATACTACGAACAGCAGGAACACCAGGTTGAACGCCCTGAAGACCCGCATTCCGGTGGACACTCTCATGTCCTTCAGGAGAACGCCGTTCCCCGTAGCGGCGCGCAGAGCAGGAGCACTTTTAATCGCTGTCTTGTTCACCACAGGCTCGTTCCTGCGAGGCGCTTGGATATCGCGTTCGCTGAGAGGATCAGCGTGAGGCCGATGACGGATTCAAACATTCCGATCGCCGCCGCATAGCTGAAGTTGCTGGATTCCAGGCCTACCCGGTACAGGTAGGTGGAGATGACATCTGAACTTGCGTAGTTGAGCGGGTTATAGATGAGCAGGATCTTCTCGAAGCCCACTGCCATGAACGTGCCAATGTTGAGGATCAACAGCGTGATGATGGTCGGACGGATGGCGGGAAGCGTCACGTGCCAGGTCTGTTGCCACCTATTGGCTCCATCGATCCTTGCGGCTTCGTACAGTGATTCATCCACCCTGGTGAGCGCCGCCAAATAGAGGATCGCTCCCCAGCCCATGGTCTGCCACACCTCTGAGCTGATGTACATCGGCCGGAACCAGCCTGGATCCTGCGTGAAGTTCACGGTGTTGCCGAACAACGATTCCGCGATCTGGTTCACCGTGCCGTTCATGGAGAAGTTTTGCAGGATCATGCCGGCGATGATCACCACGGACATGAAGTGCGGCAGGTATGCCACGGTCTGCACAAACTTTTTGAACTTCTGGGACCGGAGCTCGTTGAGCATCAAAGCGAAGATGATGGGCATCGGGAAGCAGAACAGCAGCGTCAGTACACCCAGAATGATGGTGTTCTGGAAGGCCTGCCAGAAGCTGGGGTCATTGATGAAGAGGGTGATGTATTTGAAGCCCACCCACTTCTCACCGAAGATGCTGCCGCCCGGCTGAAATTGGCGGAAGGCAATCACGTTCCCGGCCATCGGCAGGTACCTGAAGATGAGGAGGTATGCCATTGGTAGCGCTAACAGTGTGTACAGGCGCCAGTCCCGTTTGAGCGCCAGCTTCCAGCTTCCGGGCTTGACGCGCCGCTTTTTCTGTTTGCTTGGCTCAGTGCCCGGGACAACCTCGGGCGGAGCGTCGAGCCTCAGTGCCATGGTGTTGCCGCCTTAGCTGCAGAGTCTTCAGGGACCAAGACTTCTTCAAGGACAAGTACGCCGTTTGCTGGAAGTTCCACTTCCCCGTGAATCGACTGTCCGCTGATGCGGTCTATTCCCCCGTCGAGGACGTTTACGCCGGCAGGCGCGTCATTGTGGTTGAGAACCAGCAGGAAGCTTTTGGCGGCGTCGCCGGAACCGCCGGCGTCAGGACTGCCGCCGCCAGGACCCAAGCCAGCACGACGCCGGACCTGGACTCCCGTAGGTGCCTTCAGTATCGGTTCCACGCCTGCGTGTTGAAGTTCGTCGTCGAGCAATTGCTTGAGCAATCCGTCCTCGACCCGGGCCGAAAGGTAAACCGCACTGCCTTCACCGAAACTGTTGCGGGTAATGGCGGGGACTCCCGCGAGGCGCCCTGAAGAGTAGCCGGCCAGGACCTCTGCTGTCTCGGTGTGCAAGTGCTCTGTCCAGTAACTGGCCGAGGAGGTACCGCCGTCGGCCGTGGAGAGCTTAACTTGCTCGCCCACGCCAGCAAGCGGGTGCATCTCTTCACTCCAGGCACCCAGCACGTTGCGGAGGGCGCCCGGGTAGCCACCCAGGCGGATGGTGTTGTTCTGGTCCACGATGCCGGAGAGATACGAGACCATCAGACGGCCGCCGTCGGACACGTAGTTTTCGAACCTTTGGGCCGCGGCGTCGGTGAGCAAGTACGAGGCTGGCATGATCACCAGGCTGTACGCGGACAGGTCGCTGTCGGCATTAACGAAGTCCACCGTGATGTTGGCCTCGAACAGCGGGCGGTAGAAGCACAACACTTCCTGGGTGTAGTTCAGGTCAGAGCGCGGCGAGTTGCCCAACTCCAGTGCCCACCAGCAGTCCCAATCGAAAACGATGGCAACCTTGGCTGTGGATCGCGTGCCTGTGAGATCGGCCAGAGATTTCAGTTCCTGGCCGAGCTCGCAGACCTCGCGGAAGATCCGGGTGTTCGGGCCTGCGTGGTTCACCATGGCGGAGTGGTAGCGCTCGGTGCCACCCTTCGCCTGCCGCCATTGGAAGAAAAGGATGGAATCCGCTCCCTGCGCTATGGCTTGGTACGAGCCCAACCTCATCTTGCCCGGCAGTTTGGAGACATTGACGGACCATTGGCTGACTGCACCTGTTGCCTGCTCCATCACCATCCAGGGCTGGCCGTGGCGGAGTGAGCGCATGAGGTCGAAATTCAGCGCCGCAGCCACGTGGGCGTCGTCTTCGCGGGGATCGGGATAGATGTCCAGTGCTGCCGCATCTTCTTCTGCAGCCCATGCCCAGTAGTCGTCGGTCTTGTAGAAACGCATGAAGTTGGTGACGATCGGCAGGTCCGGTGAGTGGCGGCGCAGGATGTCGCGCTCTGCCTTGAAGTGCTCCAGCATGCTGTCGGAAGTGAAGCGGTGGAAGTCCAGGCGCCGTGACGGGTTTGACCACGTGCGTGGCTGCGCGGGAACCCTGACCTGGCTCCAGTCCGAGTAGATCTGGCCCCACACGGTGGTGCTCCATGCCTCGTTGAGTTCATCGAGCGAGGAGTACTTTCCCTGCAGCCACTTGCGGAACCCTTTCTCAGCCCACGGCCCGTACGAGGTTGGCCCGTATTCGTTTCCTACATGCCACATCCGCAGCGCGGGATGCTTTGCGTAGTGCTCCCCCATCTTGTCGGCGAGTGCCAGTGACCTGGCTCGATACACCGGATGGGAGACGTCAAAGTGTTGGCGGGACCCGAAGCCGAACGTACTTCCGTCGGGGCGTTCCGGCATGATGTCCGGGTGCTGCTCCACGAGCCACGCCGGGGGCACGGCGTCCGGTGTCGCGAGGTCCACGCCGATGCCATGGGCGTGCATCAGGTCCATGACGTCATCCAGCCACCCGAAGTCGAAGACGCCGTCGCTGGTTTCCAAGCGGCTCCACGAGAAAACAGCAAGCGTCACCAAATTCACCCCGGCCTGCTGCATGAGCTTTGCATCCTCAAGCCAGACCTCGCGCGGCCATTGCTCCGGGTTGTAATCACCGCCATAGGCGATGCCGCCAAGTTGTCGATGCAGTTGGTCCATCCGCTTTTCAGCAGCCCGTATGTCCTCAGGATCGATGGTCATCTTTGTCCTTCGCTCGGCCTAGGTCGCTCTGGGAACTACAGTGCGACACACATCACAGGGAGAAACTATCGTAAAGTTTACGCAATAACAACAGCTCGCTCAGGGAAACTGGAAAGTAACTTTGACGCTGCTATTGCGGGCCCTAGGCGAACAATGCTGAACTTTCCGAGCCTATTCAACCGGTAAAGGCGCGCGAAATTGAACTGGCGCAAAGATTTGTTTCCGACCAAATTCAGAAACTATCGGATTTGGAACAAACTCTTTATCCCAGCACTCAGTGCCCCAGCACAGGATGCAGATGCTCGTACCCCGACCGCCTACCAAGGGCGCCGAGCGAACTGCATGTGTGGGACGTTGACACGTGACCAAATGGTCACCTATTCTGAACACATGGACGCCGTGTTTAAGGCACTGGCAGACCCCACCCGGCGGGAACTGCTCGACGAACTCTTCCGCGAGGACGGGCAATCCGCCTCCGCACTCGGAGCCCGGTTCGAGATGACCCGCTTCGGCATAGCCAAGCACCTCAAACTGTTGGAGGATGCCGGACTGTTGGTCACGCGCCGTCGGGGACGTGAAAAGTTGCATTTCCTGAACCCCGTCCCCATCCGGCTCATCCACGATCGCTGGGTGAGCAAATACGCAGAACCATGGGCCGCTGCACTCAGCGACCTCAAATCCAGATTGGAAAGCCCCATGGAAAAGATCTTTGAGATTTACATCAAAACCACTCCGGAACGGCTCTGGGACGCCATCACCAACAGCGAAATCCGCAGCAAGTACCAGTTCGGGAATACGTTCACGGCGGACTGGACTCCTGGCGGCCGCTTTGAAATGCACAACGTCAAGGCAGATGAGCCATTGGGCGAGGGCGAGAACATCGAAGTCGATCCGCCGCGCCGGCTCGTCCAGACCATGCGGGCGTTGTGGGGCGAGGACGTCAAAGCGGAAGGAACATCGCGGATCACCTGGGAAATCGAGCCCGTGGGCGATTCGTGCCATCTCACCGTCACGCACGATCAGCTCCGCGAAGGCGCCAACGAGCAGCTGTACGGCGGCTGGCCCATGATCCTCTCAGGCCTCAAGACGTGGCTCGAAACGGGCGAAACGCTGACAACGCCCGGCTCACTCATGTACGCCTAGGCGCCCTAACCCAAGGCGACGGTTAACCCACGACGACGGCGGGCCGCTGCCGCCGTCGTCGTCGCTGCTTCAGTCTTCTGTTAGTCAGGCGACGGGAGTAGCCAGCTGTTCTTCGGAGAGCCATGCTGCCTGCATGGTTCCCAGTAGGTGCGGAGCGAAATCTTCGCCAATTTCCAGCACCACCCGGCAACGCGCACCGCGCTGGTCGGGGAAACCCAGGTACTGTCCACGGAGATCGCACACGGTCTGGCCACGGCTGGGACCGTTGGTTGTATCTACCTCCACGCGAACGGTCGGCGCCACGGCCAGCTCCACTCCCCTGACGGCAATGGCTGCGGCGAGAGGATCGTGCATCGCGGAGCAGGCCCGTCCGAAAATGTCGACGTAGAAGCCGAAGTAGTAGCCAAGCATGTCGCCGAGCGCCCGCGAAACAGGGTGCTCGGATGCCAGTAGCTCCTGGCGGTGGGTTTCTTCCAGGACGTTGGTCATGGTGACGTCCAGCGGTACCAGCGTCACGTTCCAATCGGCCGCGAGTACTTCCGCCGCAGCCTCGGGGTCGTTGGCGATGTTGGCCTCTGCCACCGGCGTGATATTTCCCGGGGCCAGGGCTGCGCCGCCCATGATGGTGATTTCGGCTATGAGTTCCGGCAACTTGGGCTCCAGCCGGAGGGCTTGGGCGATATTGGTCAGCGGACCGATAGCCACAACGCGCAGTTCCCCAGCATGCTGGTGAGCCAGCTGGACCAGGAGTTCCGCAGCCGAGGCCTGGATCGGCTCGCGATCCGACGGAACCAGGTCCACCCCGCCGATTCCATTGTCGCCATGCACATGAGGCGCCCCGCCGTGGAATGTCCCGACCTGCGGATCGTGCGCGCCGATCGCCACGGGGATGTCCGGATGCCCGGCCAGCTTCAGCAGGTCAAGGGTGTTCCGGGCGCCACCTGCGGCACTGATGTTGCCGCTCACGGTGCCGATGCCAACGAGTTCTGCTCTCGGCGTTGCGAGCAGGTAGGCGAGGGCGAGGGCATCATCGATTCCCGTATCGCAGTCGAGGTAGAAGGGGGCTGCTGTGCGCTGATTCATGGTCTCTCGTTTCAGGATCTGGCGGAGTGTTGTGAAGAGGAGTGGGGCGGGCGCGCGCGCCGCGTGCCGCCGTCGGGCTTTAGATTTTTTCGCCCTTTGGAGCTGTGATGAACAGGCTGACAATGAAGGCGAGGACGGTGATGGACACCGAAATCCAGAGCGCCGCCGAGTACCCGGCTGCGGTGCCCTGACCGGCGAACGGGGCAACAACGACGACGCCGAGGCTCGCCCCGATGCCGAACGAGGCGCCGTTGATTCCCGGCAGTGCGGCGGGTGCTTCCTTGGGCGAGAGCAGGACGGACAGGCCGTTGATGGCGGTGAGGAAGAAGCCGTTGTAGAAGATGCCCAGGGCTGCGATGGCGATGAGGACTGCTACTTGGTTGTCGGCGAACAAGGCAGCGGCAATGGCGCAGGCCAGGCTCGTGGCCGTGCCGACGCGGACGGTCTTGATCCAGCCACGGCGGTCGGCAATCCAACCTGCAAGAGGGGCCGCGAACACGCCGATCAGTGCTGCCGGGGTCAGGAAGAGCAGCGCCGCGACCGAGGCCGACAAGCCGAAGCCGTTCTCCTTGTCCTGGCTGAGCAGCACCACGGTGAAGTTGATGATGGCGAAGATTCCCGCGAGCGTCAGCACAGTGGTGGCGATGACCGGCCATACCTGGCGCGAACGGAGGTGGTGGACCGCAACCAGGGGCGTGGCGCGCTTCTTCTCGATGAGCCAGAAAGCCGTGAAGGACGCGATGCTTCCAGCCAGCAGGGCAAGTGCGGAGGGTGAGGTCCAGCCTGCGGAGGACCCCGTGGATACGAAGTACGTAATGAATACGAGGAACACGGACAGCGAGCCGGCGCCCCACCAGTCCATGCGTCCCGGAGCCACAGCGGATTTCCCGCCCGGGACAACTTTGATGACGCAGACGACGGCGATCGCGGCCAAAGCGAGGACGGCAACGAAGATCGACTGGAAGCCGAGCGTCTCAGCCATGAGTCCACCGAAGTAGCCGTCAACACCACCCACACCGCCGTTGATGGCAGCGATGATGCCGATGGACGTGCCGAAGAGCCGGGCCGGCAGGTATTCGTTGAGCACGATGTAGGAGAGGGCGAAGATGGCACTGGAAACACCCTGCATGAAGCGACCAGTGACCAACAGCGGCAGGTTCGGAGCGAAAATGCACAGCACGGTTCCTGCACCCATAATGGCCAGGACCAAGAGCAGTGCCGTCCGGCGCCCGATGAAGTCGCTCCAGCGTCCGATCACCGGGCCCGAGATAGCGCCCGCCAAGAAAAACATGGACTGCACCTGTGCCACAGCCTCGGGCGTCTCGCCGAAGAACGAGCCGATGTGCGGGAGGGCCGGGGTGATCATGCTGGCATTGAGCTGGAAAGACAGCACGGCCAGGACCAGCGTGGTGATCAGCAGGACAGCAGCACGGCCTCCGGGCCGCGTATCCGGCGTCGCTTCTGCGGCTACTGAAGACTGCGCTTCCACCGCGGTGTTGGGGATATTCACATCAAACTCCTTTGTCCGAGGGCGCAGGCGGCGCCACGAGATGTGAGTTGTTATACAAGCATGTATTACGAGCTTGTGCAACCTATCACATTTTTCGGGTACAGTGGCCGTAACCAATCTCAAGTGAGGCACCCTTGACCGACAACGCCGTCCAGTTCCTGTCCCGACCCATTGCGCCCCAACCCGGCCAGCCTTTGCGCGTTGCGGCTTACTCACGCATCGCCGAGGCAATCAGGACCAAGCTCCTCCCTCCCGGCTCGCTACTGCCTACCGAGACCGAGTTGGGCGTCATGATGGACGTCAGCCGCACCGTGATCCGGGAAGCGCTGATGCTGCTGGAGGAAGACGGACTCACCCGGGCCCGCCGCGGTGTGGGCCGTTTCGTTGCCGATTCCCTGCCCCGGATCGGCATCGAACACATCCGCCCGTTCGATCAACTCCTCGGTGGCCCGGACCAGGACATCCAGGTCAAGCGCGTTGCTGCCATCAAGCAGCCGGCCTCGGAATTCGTGGCACCCGGAATTGGTGTCCAGCCCGACGAAGACTGTTGGTTTTGGGAAAGCGTGCTGATCCGCAATGGCGAGCCCGTGGCCCACCTGCAGGAAAACGTCGCACAAGGAATCCCCGAGGCCGAGGCCCTCGCCGAAGCAGCGGAAGCGCCCACCCTTTCAGCTGCAACCCTTTTGGAGGTCCTCAGCGGGCTTCCGGGGGCGTCACTTGGACCTGGTGAATGCGAAATCAGCCTAAGCACCGCGGGTCCCAGCCGCGCTAAGTTGCTGGATCTTCGACCATCCGAGCCGGTTCTGGTCCTCACCCAATACGTCCGCCGCAAGGGCTCCCCGTTCTACCTTGCAAAATGCCTCGTGGCTGCCAAAGCCGGTCACCTCTCCGTTATCCAGTCCTCCTGAATCCTCCCGAAAAGGTCCTTCCATGAGCTCCTCCCCTCAGTCTTCTGCGCCCATTTTGCCGGCCGCGAGCACCGCGCTCACCGTTGTAGGCAGCATCAACCTCGACATCACGGCAACCGCCAGCCGCCTCCCGACGCCCGGCGAAACCGTTGGCGGCGCCGTCCTCCGCCAACAGCCCGGCGGCAAGGGCGCCAACCAGGCCGTGGCTGCAGCCCGGCTCGCAGGAGCCTCTCGCATGGTGGGGGCAGTAGGCCGGGACCAAGCTGGCCGAAGCCTCCTCGACGCAATGGCGGGTGCCGGCGTCGACGTCGATGACATCGCGCAGGTGGATGCTGCGACGGGCACGGCACTGGTCCTGGTGGACAGCGATGGCGAGAACCAGATAGTTGTGTGCCCGGGCGCCAACAGTGAAGTGTCCGTGGTTGGCGTGCCCTTTGCCGAGGAAGAAGCCGTCTTGTGCCAGCTCGAAGTGGACCAGGAAGTGGTGCTGGAAACGGCTCGTCGCACCAAGGGATTCTTCGCCCTCAACGCTGCACCGGCCGCCCCCATCCTTCCGGAGCTCCTGAAGCGTTGCGACCTGGTGATCGTCAATGAAACCGAGTACGCACTCATCCCCGAACTCAAGAACGCACCACTGGTTGCCGTGACGTATGGCGGCGAGGGCTCGGCGATCTTCGAGCACGGCGAACGCGTGGCCGAAGCTCCTGCCGTTCGGGTCACGGATATCGCCAACACCATCGGAGCTGGAGATGCATTCTGCGCGGCGTTGGTTCTAGCCCTGAGGGCCGGACTTGAACACAGCCATGCCCTGGCTGCAGCAAACGCCGTAGGTGCGGACGCTGTCCGGGATGCTTCGTCACAGCCTGCGTTGAAGCCGTTGGCGCACTACATCGAGGCGACGCGGCAGGCCCGCTGAACCAACTAACCCACGATCCGGAACTCCTTGAACTCCCCCGTCGCCGAGGAAACGTCTGATTCCACATTCTCCACCCTGCCTGGAGCCCGTGGTGAGTTCAGCCAGTCCAGGAAACGGCCAACGTGCGCCGTGGACCCTTCGGCCACGAGTTCCACAGAACCGTCGTAACGGTTGCGGACCGTGCCGGTTAGAAGGAGTTCGTCCGCTTTTCGCGCCGTCCAGTACCGGAATCCGACGCCTTGAACCACGCCGCTCACGCGAGCCGTGAGCCTGACAGCCTCGTTGGCAGGACCAGCGTGCGTTTCTGGGGACTCAGCCATGGACCTAATGTAACCCCCGGAATCTCCCTGCGTCAGGACGTCCGTTTGCTCCAAGTCCCAACTCCAACTTGGAGCAAATTTGGAGTTGGGACTTGGAGGAACCTGGAACTAGGCCGTCACGATATCGTGCGTCGCGTGGCTGTACGTGAAGGTGACAGTGCCGCCGTCGTGGTTTAGCTCGTGGTTGGCGCCATCCCGGACCCCGAACGCACCATAGTTCTCGTCCCAAGCGCGGTTCAGCGCGATCTTGTAGGTATAGAAACCAGCCGGCAGGTCGGCGGTCAGCGTCCATACCTGGACCAGGGGGTTGAACTCCATCTGGGCTTCGTCGTACTGGGGAGCCCAGTCTTCCGGAGCGCCAAGGATCTTGTTGAAGTCACCGGCAATAGCGACGGCGTCCGGCTGCGGCAGGGTCTCGACGGCGGGAGCCGCCGCTGCCTTGGCAGGTGCCTTACGCGTGGGAGCCTTCTTCGCGGCAGGCGCAGCCTTGGAGGTAGCGGCAGCCTTGGTGGTGGCAGCTTTGGCCGTGGCAGCTTTACTGGCGGCAGCCTTCGGAGCAGCAGCCTTCTTTGACGTAGCCGCACGCTTCGTCTTGGCCTTGGCGGGAGGGGCCGTAGGCACGGGAACGTCGGCTGGTACCGGCGTTCCGGCGTCGAGGGCCTCCGCGAAAGCCGAAACGTCAGGGAAGGCGACAGTCGCACGCAAGCCGTCTTCCGGGATGGTCCAGCCCGAACGCCCCTTGACCAGCCAGCCGGCCTTGACCAGCTTGGCCGAAGCCGACGTCAGGGTTTTGTGGCCGCGGGGAATGCCCCCACTGAGAAGTTCAGCCTCATGGTCGTTGAAAGGAACGCGTCCAATGGCCTCTGCCAGGACTTCCCCTGCGTTCAGCGTGGCTCCAGACCATACGCCCTCAGCAAGGATGTCCAGTACGGCCTTCAGACGAAGGTTGGTGTTCTCGGCGGTGTTCGCGCCCATGCTTCTCCTTCTACGGTGGATAATCCCTTGCAGTTTGCCAATGAATTGTTAATTCGCGCGACTGATATTGGTAAACACCGTGTGTCGTGACCGAGTGTGACATCCCGGCGGCCGGAAGTGATCGACGGGTCTCGGCTGGACCACCAAATTTAGGGTTTAGTGCCCTGGAACGGACGCCTTGACCCACTCCGTGACTTCGTCCAGTAATACTGCTTTCCGGGCGTCGCTCGCGAACGAGGACCGGATCGAGTTTGCCGCCAACGTGGCCTGCTCCGGCACCGAGAATTCAAGGACCTTGGCCAACTGCTCGAAGTTGTCGTCCACATAGCCGCCAAAGTAGGCGGGGTCGTCCGAGTTCACGCAAACGTTCAAGCCGATCGCGAGCATGTCCGGCAGCGGGTGATCTGCGAGCTTGTCCACCGCGCGCAAGCGAACGTTGGACAGTGGGCAAACCGTCAAGGGCACTTGCTCGGCGACGAGCCGCTGCACAACGTCCGTGTCCTCCATGCAGCGGATTCCGTGATCGATCCTCTCCACATGCAGCACGTCCAGGGCCTCGGTGATGTAGGACGCCGGTCCTTCCTCGCCCGCGTGCGCGATTCTCCGCAACCCGGCGTCGGCGGCGCGCTGGTACAGTCGCTCAAACTTCGACGGCGGATTGCCCACCTCTGCCGAGTCCAGCCCGATGCCGACGATGGGGGCGTGCATCGCCAGGAGCTGGTCCAGTACCTCGAGTGCGGAGTCCTCGGACATGTCCCTGAGGAACGCGGCAATCAGGAGTGTCGAAACACCGAAGTCCTCCTCCGACGTCGCCAAGGCGTTGGCCATGCCGTTGACTACAGTCTCAAGCGCTACTCCCCTGGATACGTGCGCCTGCGGATCCATCATGATTTCCGCGTGGCGCACTCCCCCGGCAGCTGCGCGCTGAAGATAAGCGCGGGTCATGTCAGTGAAATCCTGCTCGGTCTGCAGGACGGCCATGTTGGCGTAGTAAAGGTCAAGGAAGGACTGCAGGTCCGAGAATTCGTACTTCTCACGCAGTTCTTCGATGTCTTCATACGGTAGTTCGATACCGTTGCGTTCGGCCAGGGCAAAGATCAGCTCTGGCTGGAGAGTCCCTTCGATGTGCAGGTGCAGTTCGGCAACCGGGGGCGCCGTCGTCGTTTTCTCGCCAAAAGTTTCCACTCGACAACTCTAGGCCCCATCCGTGTACGTGTCCCGGAGCACTCAACTTGGTTCTTCGCCGCGGGACCCCCAAACTGAAAGGATGCAGACTTTCCTCCCTTTCGCCGATTTCCGTGAGAGCGCCGCGGCGCTCGACACCTCAAGGCTCGGCAAACAGCGCGTCGAAGCCCTCCAGGTCCTCCGCGCACTGGTCATTCCGGAGTACGGTTGGCAGCAGCACCCGGCCGTCCGTATGTGGATGGGCCACGTCCCGGCGCTCACCATGTACGGCCTGGCAATGGCCGACGAATGGATCCAGCGCGGCCACCCGGACAACACCCGTGGCAACATCGCGGAGTTCGCGCCGCAGGCTGCACACCCTGATTACGCCTCCCGGATCATCATGCCGCCGTGGCTGGGCTACGAGGACCTGCACCTCAGCCATCGCTCCAAGCTCATCGGTAAAGACCCCAAGTTCTACGGGCGGATCTTCCCGGGCGTCGAAGAAAAGCTCGAATACGTGTGGCCCGAGCCCATGCACGAATTCCACCCTGAAGACCCGGAAGACGACCGTCTCTGGATCCTGCGCGCCAATGTGGAGGACATCCGGCCGGAACAGCTCACCACGGTGAGCATGCCCCCGCACGGCAAGGCCAAGCAGGGGGCTGCTGTTTCCGATACCGATGAGTACCAATTCGTGTACGCGGAAGAGAAGTCCCGCCGCCAGCTTAAGGGCCCCAAAAAGCGCCCGGCCAAGGTGCTCGAGAAGAAGCCCACCCGGAAACGCCAGGCCCAGGAAGCTGCCTTCAACACGCTTCCCGGCAAGACCGAGATCGCCGTCCCGTTCGACGGTGGCCAGACCTTCGCTGTCGGATTGATTCATGGACGGCCCATCACGGTTGAGGGCAAGTTCGCCCGCAACTTCGAAGTAACTGACGTGGTCAAGCGCTCCGATTTCGATTACCCGGCGCTCCTCCAGGATCCCCGGGTGTTCTTCCCGATCCCCGCGCCCGTCAAGTAGCCGGGCAAGTAAGGGCGAGGGAGGGCAATGGATTTCCAGCACATCATCGAAGTGGTGGGCCGGTACATGGACTTCGCCGGCGTGGCAGTCATGGTGATCGGGGCCTTGGTCTCGATCCCACTCGCTTTGCGCGGCTACCAACCGAACCGCGCCCGCGGCCTAGCCCCGTTTTCGCCGTACCGTGCCTACCGGCAACTGCTGGGACGCTCCATCCTCCTGGGTCTTGAGCTCCTTGTGGCAGCCGACATCATCCGGACCGTTGCCGTGACGCCCACGTTTGAGAGCGTGGGCGTCCTGGCGATCATCGTGCTGATCCGCACATTCCTGAGCTTCTCGCTTGAGCTGGAGATCACCGGCCGCTGGCCGTGGCAAAAGGAGAAGGAGCCCGACGGCGGCACGTCCGTTCCGGATGGCTCGTCCGTGCCGTCGTAGCGCGGGGTTTGGCTACTTCCCGAGCCCTGCCCGACGAAGAGCCTCCGCCATGGCTGTATTGGCGGGAGCCTGGGTCTGCTGTGGCTTGCCCTGACGCCGGTCACCCTGCCGCCCCGCCTGGCCACCGCCGCGCTGGCCCGGCTGGCCACCTGATCGCTGCCCTCCAGCATCGCGTGCGCCCGAGTTACCGCTGCCTGAGTTGCGTCCACCGGAACTGCGGCCGCCCGGCGTACCGGGTTCGTCGTCGAGCCTCAACGTCAGCGAGATGCGCTTTCGCTCGGGATCGGCTTCGAGCACCTTCACCTTGACCACCTGGCCTGACTTCACAATCTCACGGGGGTCGGAGACGAACTTGTTGGACAGGGCTGACACATGGACCAATCCATCCTGGTGCACTCCGACGTCCACGAAAGCACCGAACGCGGCTACGTTGGTGACGGTGCCTTCCAGGATCATTCCGGGCTTGAGGTCGGAGATCTTTTCAATGCCCTCGGAGAACGATGCCGCTTGGAACGCCGGACGGGGGTCGCGGCCCGGCTTCTCAAGCTCGGACATGATGTCCTTGACGGTCGGCAAGCCGAAAGTGCCATCCACAAATGCCTGCGGATCCAACGCTGTAGCTGGTCCGCCGCCTGCCGCCACCAGGATCTTACGGGCCACCGAGTACGCCTCGGGGTGAACGCTGGAAGCATCCAACGGCTCCGCTCCCCCAGTGATCCGAAGGAAGCCAGCGCACTGTTCGAAGGCTTTCGCTCCCAGCCGGGGTACCTTCTTGAGATCGCTGCGCTTGGCGAACGGGCCATTCTCATTGCGGTACGCAACAATGTTTTCGCTCAGCAAAGGTCCCACGCCAGCCACCCGGCTCAACAGGGCAGGCGAAGCCGTGTTGACGTCCACGCCCACGGCGTTCACACAGTCTTCAACCACGGCATCCAAGGAGCGGTCCAGCTTGGCAGCCGTGACATCGTGCTGGTACTGGCCCACGCCGATCGATTTGGGTTCGATCTTCACAAGTTCGGCCAGGGGATCCTGCAGGCGCCGGGCAATGGAGACAGCACCGCGGAGCGATACGTCCATGCCCGGGAGTTCGGACGCTGCCAGGGCCGACGCCGAGTACACTGAAGCCCCGGCCTCGGAAACCACGAGCTTCTGGACCCCCTTGGAACCTGCGGCCTCAAGGGACTTGATGAGCTCGGTGGCCAGCTTGTCCGTCTCCCGGGACGCTGTGCCGTTGCCAATAGCAACGAGTTCCACGTTGTACTGCTTGGCGAGGCGACCCAGCGTGGCCAAGGCTTCATCCCACTTCTTCACAGGCGCATGCGGATAGATGGTGTCCGTGGCAACAACCTTGCCGGTGCCGTCCACCACTGCGACCTTTACGCCGGTGCGGAGTCCCGGGTCCAGGCCGAGCGTGGACCGATTTCCGGCCGGTGCAGCCAGCAGCACGTCGCGAAGGTTTGCAGCGAAAACGCGCACTGCTTCATCCTCAGCATCAGCAAACATACGCGCGCGAAGGTCCGTGGTAAGGCGGTCCAGGATGCGCCCGCGCCAGGCGAGCTGGGCCGTCTGGGTGAGCCACAGATCGGCGGGACGGCCGTGGTTGGCGACCCCAAGGCGCTTGGCCACAGCGTTCTCATAGCGGCTGCGTGCGGCGGCCAGGGCGTCGTCGTCGGCGGGGTCTGCTTCGGCGAGGTCCAACTCAAGTACGCCGTCCTTCTCACCGCGCAGAAGCGCGAGCACCCGGTGCGATGGCATGCCGGAGGGCACCTGCGTGAATTCGAAGTAGTCCTTGAATTTCTGGCCTTCGGCCTCCATACCCTTCTTGACGCGTGAGACCATGCGACCCTGCTTCCAGAGCCGCTCGCGCAGGTCCTCCGCGAGGTCAGGGTCCTGGGCAACGCGCTCCACCAAAATCGCGCGGGCGCCTGCGAGCGCGGCGGCTGGGTCCTCAATGGAGTGCTCGGAGTTGAGGTACTTGGCGGCCTCGGTTTCCGGATCCAGTTGTGGGTTCGCGAGCAGGGCATCGGCCAGGGGCTCCAACCCGGCTTCGCGGGCAATCTGGGCCTTGGTGCGGCGCTTCGATTTGAAGGGTAGGTAGATGTCCTCCAGCCGCGCCTTGGTATCGGCACCGACGACGGCGGCCTCCAGTTCCGGCGTCAGCTTTCCCTGCGCTGCAATCGCCTCAAGAACGGTCTTCCGCCGCTCTTCCAACTCACGCAGGTACCGAAGGCGTTCCTCGAGATCGCGCAATTGAGTGTCATCGAGCGTCCCGGTGACTTCCTTACGGTAGCGGGCGATGAAGGGCACGGTGGATCCGGCGTCGAGCAGTTCCACCGCGGCTTTGACTTGCCAGGCCTTGACCCCGAGTTCTTTGGCGATGAGGTCATGGATGGCGGAGTCGGCAGACTGGTGTTGGAGAGATTGAGTCACCCTGACAGTTTGCCTCACATGACCGACAGTTTTCAGGTCCGGGTTCCGGAAGGCCTATGCCCGGAGCGCTGTTAGTGCTGTAGTTGGACCATGCAGGAACTGCTCATCATCCTTCAGGACGGGTTTGTTTCCGATGACGTGAGCGTGACCGTCAACGGCAAGGAAGCTGTGTCCGAACGGGATGTGTCCACCAAGATGCTGTTGGGAATGGCCGACGAAATCACGGTGGAACTGCCGGCGAAAGGCGCCACGGTGGGTGTTGAAGTCCGCAGCAGGAAGCTCAGCGCAACGAAAAAGCTCGCGGGTAAACCCCGGAGCCTGATCGTCTCGATAGAAAATGACGAACTCGTCCTGCGCGAAGGAACGGGCCGCGAGGCGTTCCTCTAACGGGGAGCGCTTCGCGGCGGCTGGATTACTTCCTGCAGGATCAGTAAGAGCCGGTTTGCTGCTAGTGGGACATATGCTCCTTGGCGGAGATGTGCTCCACCATTTCGCCGACGCGCTGTTCTGCGTAGTGGTTGCGGGCAATATCTCCCTGGCTGATGATGCCTACCAGCTTGTGATCCTTGATGACGGGAAGACGGCGAACCTGATGCTCTTCCATCATGGCGATGGCTTCGTCAACGTTGGCATCCGCGTCAACCCAGTACGGCTTACCGGTAGCGAGGTCGCTTGCCCGGACTTCACGGGCGTCCTTTCCCTCGGCCAGACACTTGACCACGATGTCGCGGTCGGTGATGAAGCCGGTGAGCTTGCCGTCATTGCCGCAGATGGGAAGTGAACCGCAGTCCAGATCCCTCATGAGCCTGGCGGCATCTTCGAGAGTTTTGTCCTCGGCGATGCATTGGGCATCCGTCGTCATGAATTCACGTACGACACTCATGGGTCCTCCTTCATCGAATGGGGTTCACCGACGCGGGGTCCTTCGGCTCCGACGCCGATGATGCCAGCCTACGCTTGGCTACTCCGGCTGACTAGGCGATCCGGCAGGTTACCGAACGGAAAATTATGGCAGCACCCTAGATATAGTCCATTCGGTGGAGTATTCTCTTTCTGGGTTACACACGGCTTCTGGGCTTGGCCACTCTCACCCCCTTTGGGACTCCCCGCATGCATCGCCCCGCCCTGAACCGTCATGCCGTCCAGCTGGTTCATCCAGTGATGGGCGAACGCATATTGACTGCTTGCAGAGCGAGAAAGATCCTCACATGGACACCCCCAACGTCCCCAGCACCCACTACAACCCTGTCCCCGGCAATCCCAGTGAAATCCCGTTCCCGCCCTCTCCCGGGCCTCAACCCAATCCGTTGTCGTGGCCGTCGGAAGATTGGTGGAGATGCTGGCGCTCCGCTCCCGTCAGTGGCCGCTATGAGGGCAACCAGGCAGGCAATGGCCCTGTGGGCAGCGCACTGGACCTCCGTTTGGACGTCGATCCGCGGAAGGCCGTGGAATCCCCGGTGCTGAACAAAGTCAGCGGCGATCTCTACAGCACCCGTTGGGTCAAAACTGGTGGCGTAAACCAACTCGTGAAGACCTATGTGGAGTCGTGGATCGTGGACGCGCCCGTAGTCACCATGACCCACGCGGACGCACGCATTACTGGAACGGTCCGCTATTGGAAAGGCACCCATCCCGTCACCACGGTGGAAATCGTCGTGTCATGGGCCCATGGAGCGATAACCGGCGCGGTTGCCACGTTCACGGCAGGCGGCGTTGCCGGGCAGCCATACGCGTGCGCCTACCGCTCAGACTGTTTCCGCGATATAAACCTCGAACTCGACTACTGCACTTCGGTGGACATCGAGCCCAAAGCTCCCGTATACAACAGCCACTCACACAACAACCGCCCTGCGGACCTCGCCAACCGGACCATCACCATAGAGTCCTCGTACCGCGACGCGGGCGTCGCCGTCACCGTCGATCCCATCCACACCGTGATCGATGACAGTGCTGCCGGCTTCGCTTCCTGGAACGTCGGCGAACTTCACGATGCCATGGAGACCTCGTTCGGCAAGTTCAACGCCGGATGGCCTGCCTGGAACTTGTGGGGCGTGCAGGCCGGCCTCTTCGACACCGCCGGAGTTGGTGGCATTATGTTCGACGCCGCTGCAGGCTTTGGCGGCGCCGGTCGCGGTCCGGACCGCCAGGGTTTTGCGGTGTTCCGCAACCACTCCTGGTTCACCAACCTCGTATCCAACCCCACCACCCAGGATCAGGCCTGGGCGATGCGCCACTTCCTGTACACATGGGTCCACGAGGCAGGGCACGCTTTCAACTTCCTGCATGCGTGGGATAAGGCCAGGCCGGATTCCCTGTCCTGGATGAACTACGACTGGAAATACGATCAGCGCAACGGCACCGATACCTTCTGGGGCAACTTCCGGTTCCGGTTCGACGACGACGAACTGCTCCACATGCGCCATGGCGACCGTGCATCCGTAATTATGGGTGGAGATCCGTGGGCTTCCGGTGGGCATCTGGAATCCCCTGCCGGCGCCATGACCGTCTCCGGACCGGGCAGCGATATTGAACTGACGCTCTCAGCCAAGAGCCACTTCGACTACATGGAGCCTGTGTCCATTGAATTCCGCTTGCGGAACACCAGCGATGTGCCAGTGGTGGTGGATGGCCGCCTGGATCCCAGGTTCGGAAACACCACCGTCTACGTGCAGAAGCCCAACGGAACCGTGGTTCTGCACGAATCCGTGGTCTGCTTCTATGGCCTTCCGGAACCGGTGACCCTGGAACCTGCCGCAGCGGCCACGAGTGATGACAGCGACCGCTACAGCCAACTGGTCCAGTTGGCATATGGAGTGCAAGGCTTCGCTTTTGACGAGCCCGGGCAGTACTTGGTCCGCGCCATCTATTCGACAGACGGCATAGTCCAGGCGTCCAACACCTTGCCCTTGCGGGTCGGCTTCCCGGTCACACGGGAGGAAGATCGGTTCGCACCCGAGTTCTTTACCCGGGAAGTCGGTCTCACCCTGGCGTTTGAAGGTTCGATGTCGCCCCATCTGAGCAAGGGCCTGGACGCCCTTACGGAGGCAGCCGAGCGGTTCGGCGGCGAGCCTTTAGGCGTCAAGGCGGCTACCGCCGTCGCGCAATCCGTGGGAGATGACTTCTATCGCCGCAAGGAAGACAAAATGGTGAAGCACCATAGCGCCGACCCTGAGCGGGCACTGGCGCTGACCGATGCCGGGCTCGCGAGCTACCAGAAGGCCAGTGGTGCGGCGAACAATCTGGCGTACCGGAAGCTCGTGGAACTGCGGACCGAACTGCATGTGAAGGCGAACGACACAGCAGCCGCAAAGTCAGAGGTGGAGACCCTCGCCAAGGACCTGGGCTCCCGCGGCGTCAACCCCACAGTCCTGGCCCAGGTCAAGGAACTGATTCCATCAACTCCGGCGGCCCGTTCCCGCCGGTCGGCTCCGAGGAAGCCTGCCAAATAGTCGTCGGATGACCGTTTGGCATGTGGCTCCTCCGCAGCCGGCGACGGCGGCACGCTCCATCGCTCGAAAAGGTGGGTGCCGCCGTCGCTCCTTTAAGTCGTTGCAGCTATTCGGCGATGTCCTCGGCCCACAGTTCAGGGTGTTCCTCCTGGAAGGCGCGCATCATGTCCACGCAGCGGGGGTCATCGAGGACAACCACGTCAACGCCACGCGAACGCAGGAGGTCGAATTCGCCCGGAAACGTCTCCGCTTCGCCCACCACGACGCGCGGAATCTTGAATTGGATGATGGTTCCCGTGCACATCGCACACGGCGCCAGCGTGGTGTAGAGGGTGGTGTCCCGGTAGCTCTTTTGGCGTCCGGCAGCCCGAAGCGCAGACATCTCGCCGTGGGCTATGGGGTCTCCGTGCTGGACCCGTTCATTGTGCCCACTCGCGATGACCTTCCCACCTCGGGCCAACGCGGCGCCAATAGGAATGCCGCCCTCGCTGAGACTCTTTTGCGCGGCCTCGTAGGCGGCTTCGAAAGCGGGATCGGCGGTGGTACGTGCTGATTCAGTCATGGGTGCAGTCTAAATTGTCGGGGGCCGCTGATAGCTTGGCTTCATGGTCCACTTCGCAGTGGTTCATCCGGCAACAGGGAGTAGGTTACGGTGTTCTTTCTCGATTCGGAGATAGCTGGCGCGCCGCAGGATTTGGTGTTCTCGGCCAGCGATCTTGTCATCGCTGCCACCTGCGAGTACCAGCTGCTCCGGAAACTCGACGAAAAGCTGGGCCGCTCCCCCAAGCCCGACTTCGCGGCCGATGCCATGCTGGAGCGCACCGCCAAGCTTGGCGATGTCCACGAGCACCGGGTCCTGGACGAGTTCGTGGATGAGTTCGGGCTGTGGGACCCTGCCACGGGAAAGGGCGTTTACGACGTCGTCCCCGCCTCCGACATGGACCGCTCCACCCTTTTGGCCAAGCACGCAGAATCCATCCACGCCTTGCGCTCCGGAGCGGATATCGTGTTCCAGGCCGCGTTCTTCGATGGCCAATTCCACGGCCGCTCCGACTTCCTGGTGAAGCGTTCCGCGGGCCAGTACGCAGTCTTCGACACCAAGCTGGCACGCCACGCCAAAGTCACAGCGCTTTTGCAGCTGGCAGCCTACGGCGATCAGCTCCTTCAGGCCGGGATAACACCGGATCCCACAGTCACGTTGGTCCTGGGCAACCGGGTGCACAGCGATCACCCGCTCGCGGAAATTCTGCCGGTCTTTAAGGAACGCCGGGAACGTTTCCTCCGCATGACCGCCGCCCATATGGCTGCTTCAGGACCCATCGAGTGGGGCGACTCCCGTTTCTCCGCGTGCGGCCGCTGCGACTATTGCGCCGAGCAAGTACAACTGCACCGGGACCTCCTGATGGTTGCCGGTATGCGGATCAGCAAGCGTAAGAAGCTGATGGACGCTGGAATCACCACCATCGACCAACTGGCTGCATTGCCTGCGGTCGGAGACCCAACGCTGCTGCGCCTTCGCGAGCAAGCCCAGCTCCAGACGGGGACGGGAACCCCCGACGGCACGGTCAAGTACACCGACAAAGCCGGGGAAGCCAAAGCAGTGAGCTACAAGGTGCTGCCGGAGAACACCCTCGGCAGGCTCCCCACGCCGGACCCTGGGGACATCTTCTTCGACTTCGAGGGCGATCCCCTGTGGCAGGACCCAGCCACCGGCAAATGGGGTCTCGAGTACCTTTTCGGAGTCATCGAAAACCCATTGGAGCCTGGCGCTGAGCCCGTCTTCCGCCCGTTCTGGGCGCATTCGAGGGCTGAAGAAGGGCAGGCATTCGTGGACTTCCTGGAGTACGTCGCCAAACGCCGCGCCAGCTACCCCGGCATGCACATCTACCACTACGCGGCTTACGAGAAGACGGCGCTCCGCAACCTGTCGCTGACGCACGTGATGGGCGAGACCGCCGTCGATGACCTCCTGCGCCAAGGTGTCCTGGTGGACCTCTACGACACCGTCCGGCACAGCATCCGCGTATCCGAGAACTCGTACAGCATCAAGAAACTCGAGCCCCTCTACATGGGCCAGCACCTGCGTTCCGGCGATGTCACCGACGCCGGAGCCTCCGTTGTTGCCTACGCGGACTACTGCACTGCGCGGGACACGGGCAACGCCGGCCAAGCCGCCGCCATCCTGGAGAGCATCAGGGACTACAACGAGTACGACTGCCTCTCGACGTTGGAACTGCGCAACTGGCTCCTGGCCCGCGCCGCCGAGCGATCCATCGTGCCGGGGGGCTTGGTTGATTCGGGGGATGCCGCCGACGCCTCCCAGCGCGCCGAACCGCCCAAATACGAGGCTGCTCCGGAAGAAAGCGCCCTGCTGGACTACGTCGCTGCGCTGCCGGAGGAGCAACGGCTGTCCCCCGATTCCCGGGCAATAGCGATGGTGGCAGCAGGCGTTGGATATCACCGGCGTGAGGACAAGCAATATTGGTGGGGGCATTTCGACCGCTTGGAGAAGCCAGTGTCCCAGTGGGAGGACGGGCGTGATATTTTCACGGTGGAGCGGGCTGTGGTGCAGCAGGAGTGGGCGAAACCAACCCCTCGCAGTAACCCTGTCCGGATCGTGAAACTGCTCGGCCGTTCCGGCGACGGAGCAGGATTGGAACCGGGCAGGACCTATTTCCGGATGTACGAATCTCCGCTGCCGGAGGCTTTGGCTGCCAACGAATCGGTGCTCGGCCGGGCGGGTTGGAGCAACACTAAGATCATCGAAGTCGGCGAAGATGGAGATTTCGAGTCGGTCACCATGGCCGAGAGTCTTCGCAAAGACTCAACCGAGTTCAGCCAGGTACCGATGGCACTGACTCCAGACGCCCCCATTGCCACCAAAGGGCAGAGGGCAGCGCTTGCAGAGTTGGCCAACAGGCTCAGGGATTCGCTGCCGGAATGGCCTCAGGATCCCGCATTGGACCTGTTGCGCAGGAAGCCCCCAAAACTGCGTAGCCTGGAAGCTCTGCCCGCCGTCGGCCGGGGTCCTGATGGCTACATCGACGCCATCACTGCTGCGGTGAAGGATCTGGACAACTCCTATTTGGCGGTCCAGGGACCTCCTGGCAGCGGAAAAACTTTCGTCGGTGCCCACGTCCTGGCCCGTCTGGTGGAGCAGGGATGGAAGGTCGGGGTTGTGGCGCAGTCCCACGCCGTAGTGGAACACATGCTCTGTGCTGCCGTGGAGAAGGCGGGCGTCGATCCTCAACGGGTGGCCAAGGAGGTCAAGCACGGCGACCATGTGCCGTGGTCGCAATGCGCCAAAGCTGACGTGGAGGACGCATTGTCCAAGCCCGGCGGAGCCCTGATTGGCGGGACAGCCTGGACCATGGTGGGAAGTTCGATTCCGCCAGGTTCGCTGGACTTGTTGGTCATCGACGAAGCCGGCCAGTTCTCCTTGGCCAACGCTATGGCCGTCAGCCGGGCCGCCAAGCGGCTCCTGCTTCTGGGAGACCCGCAGCAACTGCCTCAGGTCACGCAGGGCAAGCACCCGGAGCCGGTAGATGAGTCAGCACTCGGTTGGCTGTCCGATGGATACAACACCTTGCCACCGGAACTTGGATACTTCCTGGCCCTGTCCTGGCGCATGCACCCTGCCCTGTGCGATGCGGTTTCGGAGCTCTCTTATGACGGCCGCTTGGAAGCAGCACCCGCGGCCTCCGTGCGCCATCTAGGCCATGCGGAGCCCGGGATTGCTTGCGTATACTTCCCCCACACCGGCAACTCCACAAGCTCGCCCGAGGAAGCCGCCGAGGTTGTCCGCCAGGTACAGGCGCACGTGGGCCTGCCGTGGACTGACCCGTCTGAATCGCCAGGCAGCCGGCCTCTTGAAGAAGCCGACATCCTCGTGGTCGCGGCCTACAACGCCCAAGTGCAACTCATCAAGCACGAGCTCCGGGCAGCGGGGTTGGCAAAAGTGCGGGTAGGTACCGTAGACAAGTTCCAAGGTCAGGAAGCGCCTGTGGTCATTGTGTCCATGGCTGCGTCCGCAGCGGGCGAAGTGCCGCGTGGCATGGAGTTCCTGCTGTTGCGGAACCGAATCAACGTGGCGGTGTCGCGCGGGCAGTGGCGCGCCGTCGTCGTGCGTTCGCCCGAACTGACCAACTACCTGCCTACGCATCCGGAGGGCCTGGAAAACCTTGGCGGCTTTATTGCCCTCTGCCAGCGCGCGGGTGCCTAGGTGCGTCCTGAACCACCCGCCTCCCCGCCCAACTGGGGGACAGATAACGCTCCAGTGAGGGCTCAGAGGAGCGCTATCTGTCCCTTAGTTGGGAAGGAACAGTAGTTGCGACGGCTAGGGCCTCGTCCAACACGCGGCCGAAGTTGGTGGCGTCGTGCGCGAAGCGGCCCAGGAAGAGTCCGGAGACACCGTCCAGCTGCGGCAGCAGGCCCGGTTTCGCCGAGCCGCCATAGATGATCGGCATCTCGCCCAGCCCTTGCTCGCCGAGCAAAGCGCGCAGCTCACGCACCACCTCGGAGACATACACAGCCGCTGCTGGTTCCGCAGCACCGATTGCCCACACGGGTTCGTACGCGATCACCATGCGGGAAGCCACCGACCAGTCCCCGGACAGCGCTGCCTTAACCTGCCCGAACACGGCATCGGCGGCAGTTCCAGGTTCACCCACCACAGCCTCCCCCACACACAACAGCGGCGTGAGTCCGACGTCGACGGCGGCACGCACCTTCAGTGCGATGACAGCGTCGTCCTCACCGAAGTGCCGCCGGCGTTCGGCGTGGCCGATCTCCACCAGGCCAACGCCCAGCTCCGCAAGCATCGATGGTGAGACTTCGCCCGTCCATGCGCCGTCCGACCAGCCGCAGTTCTGGGCTCCGAGAACCAATGGCGAGCCCTCAATAATTCCCGAAGCCGCGGGCAGAACGGGGAACGACGGGATCACGAACGGGACCACCCGCCCGGCCTCCAAGGCCGGACGGGCGTCCACTTCTGCAACCAACTGCTCCAACCACTCCAGGCTCTGTGAATAGCCCATGTACATCTTGGTACTGACGCCGATGTATAGGATGTCGGCGTACAAGGTCTCGGCAGTGACAGCAGCGCTCACGCCTACTTGCCCAGCAACTCGTCGGCTTTGTTGCTGAAGGCCCGGGTGCCGAACATCATCAAGGCAGCCAGGAACGGCAGGACACCCAGGGCGTAAACCCCCATTGTTCCCGTGTCCGAGGCTGTCACTTGGTTGACAGTGGTGCGCAGGATCGGCGCCACAAAACCGCCAAGGTTGCCAAGCGAGTTGATCAACCCGATACCCGCAGCTGCGGCTGTGCCCGTGAGGAACGCCGTCGGATATGACCAGCAGATGGGACCTGTCGACAGGAAGCTGGACACCGCCAGGGTGATGAAGATGATGCCGAGCGCCGGCAGGTGGTTGGCCCCGGCCCAAGCTGAACCAAAGATGCACAGGCCGGTTGAGATGAACAGGGCGGTGCCCCAACGGCGGCGACGTTCCACCGTGTTTGCCGCTTTGCCAACGAAATAGCAGGCAAAGATCCCGAAGAACCACGGAATAGCAGCAAGGAGTCCGACGGCGAGCCCCACTTTTTGGCCGGTGAGCTGAGATACCTGCTGGGGAAGATAGAACGTGACACCGTAGACGGCAACCTGCAGGCAGAAGTAGATGGCCGTGAAGTACCAGACACGGCCGTTGCGCATGGACGCAAGGACGCCGCGCGGACCTGATTCTTCCTTGACGGTGTCCTCCAGCGCCATGACGTCGATGAGCGAGGCTTTCTCTTCCTTGCTCAGGAATTTCGCGTCCTGCGGGCTGTTGATGAGGAAGAAGTACGCTGCGATGCCCGCCAGGACAGCCAACATGCCTTCGACGAAGAACATGACCTGCCAACCAGCGACGCCCGGTACTTGGTCGCCAATGTTGATGAGCCAGCCGGAAAGCGGCGCGCCCATCATCTGAGAGAAAGGCTGGGCCAAGTAGAAGATGGCAAACATCTTGACGCGGACTTTGTTGGGGAACCAGGCGGCGAGGAACATGATGACGCCCGGGAAGAGCCCTGCCTCGGTAACGCCCAGCAGGAAGCGGAGGATGATGAACGACGTTTCGCCCTGTACAAAGGCGAAACACGCCGACACTATGCCCCAGGTGATGGCGATCCGGGCGAGCCAGACCTTGGCTCCGAACTTGGTGAGCAGCAGGTTGCTGGGAATCTCGAACAGTGCGTAGCCGATGAAGAAGATACCGGCACCCAGCGCGTAAGCGCCCGCTGTGATGCCTTTGTCCACCCCAAGGGCAGCTTCGGCAAAACCCACGTTGGTGCGGTCAAGGAATGCCACCACATACAGGATGACGAGCATGGGCATGAGCCGCAGCGAAGCCTTGGATATGGCCGACTTCAGAATCGGCGAATCCAGCAACTCCTTGGTGGAAGTCGAGGCAACAGACATTGAAACTCCTCTTTGAGCAATCAGTTGGGGTTGTGATGGCTAAGTCAGCGCGCCATCAGCGCGGGAAGAAAATGAGCACCATGCCCACGGCGCAGGCAAGGATGCCCAGGGCAAGGTAGATTTTGCGTTCTCTGGTCCAGGCCTTCATCTCGTCAAAGTCTTCATTGCCGGCGACCTAGTGCATGTACAGTCCGCCATCCACATTCAGCGTCTGGCCGGAGATGTATCCGGCGTCCTCGCTGATGAGGAAGGCGATGGCGGCGGCGATGTCACGGGTGGAGCCCACCCGGTTCACCACGAGGTCCTTGGTCAGCTCGTCCTTGCGCTCCTGGCTCAGGGTGCCGCCCATGATGTCGGTGTCGATAGGGCCGGGCGAGATCGCGTTGACCGTGATGTCGTATTCGCCAAGTTCGCGGGCCGTGGCGCGGGTCAGGCCGATCACGCCTGCCTTGGCCACCGAGTACGGCGTTTTGGAGAACGTGCCGCCGCCGCGCTGGGCCGAGACTGAGGAGATGTTGACGATCCGGCCGATCCGGTTCTTGACCATGGACTCCGCCACGCGCCGGGTGGCGTAGTGGACCCCGTTGAGGTTGATGTTCAGGACGCGGTCCCACTCGGCCGGCTCGAGTTCGAGGTAGCCGATAGGCGAGCTCACACCGGCAACATTCGCCAGGGCGACGATCTGGGGCAGCTCGGCTTCGAGCTCGTCGATGGCCGCCCGGACCTCGGCTTCGCTTGCCACGTTGGCGCCGACACCGTGTGCCTTGACGCCATATTCCGCGGCGATTTCCTTGGCTGCGAGCTTGCAGGCGGCGTCGTCGAGGTCGATGATGCCGATGTTCCAGCCTTGGGCGGCCAGGTAGTTGACGGTGGCACGGCCGATGCCGCGCTCGGAAACGGCGCCTGTGACGATTGCGGTGCGTTCAGCGGGGAAAGTCATGTGTTTTCTCCTGAAAAGAGGGTTAGTTGATGGGGGCCGGGCCGAGCTCTTCAATGAGCTTCTGCATGGCGACGTAGGCCTTGTTGCGGTAGGCGATGAGTTCCGGAGTACGTTCGGCGGGGACGTTGAGGAAACCTGCGCCGGTCTTGGTGCCGAGCTTGCCTGCTTCGACGAGGTCCGAGAGGATCTTCGGCGTCGCGAAGCGTTCCGGGAAACCGGTCTGCAGCGACTTGTAGCAGAAGTTGTAGACGTCCAAACCGGCCATATCCGCGATGGCGAACGGACCAAAGAACGGCAAGCGGAAGCCGAACGTCGTGCGGACAAGGGTGTCGACGTCGTCCGCTGTTGCGATGCCCTGCTCCACCAGCTGTGCCGCCTCGTGGAACAGCGCGTACTGCAGGCGGTTGAGTACGAAACCGGTGACGTCCTTCACGACGGCGGTCTGCTTGCCGGCCGCGTGTACGAGGTCACGCGATGCGGACACCGTTGCTGCAGCAGTACCGGCATGGGGAATGACCTCGACACCCGGGATGAAAGGCGACGGGTTGGAGAAGTGGACGCCCAGGAACCGTTCCGGATTGGTCACGGCTTCGGCAAGTGAAGCAATGGAAATCGTGGACGTGTTGGAGCCGATCAGGGCATCCGGACGGGCCGCAGCGCTGATCCGGGCGAGCGTCTGATGTTTGATTTCCAGAACCTCGGGGACGCATTCCTCAATGAAATCGGCGTCGGCAACAGCTTCCTCGATGTCCTTGGCAGCCCACAGGTTCTGCTTGAGGATCTCCGTGGAACCTTCAGGGAACAGGCCATCGGCAATGAACTGGTCAGACTCAACCAGGAGGCGGTCGTAGTTCTTCTGCGCGACCTCAGCGGAGACGTCGGCCAAAGCCACGCGCGCCCCGCCGAGCGCCAGGACCTGGGCGATCCCACCGCCCATGTAACCGGAACCGACGACGGCGATCTTCCGGGCTGCGTTGTTGGCGGAACCTTCGGCTGCTTCAGAAATGGTCATGATCAAACTGCCTTCGTGTAGTCGGGCTCGTACGAGCAGATAGCGTCCACCTTGGCGGCGGAGGATGAGGTTTCGTCGAAGCGGTGGTTGAGCCACTCCCCTACGAGCTTTTTGGCCAGTTCCAAGCCAATCACCCGTTGGCCGAGTGTGAGGACCTGGGCATTGTTGCTCAGCACGGAGCGTTCCACGGAGTAGCTGTCGTGGGCCGTGACGGCTCGGATGCCGGGGACCTTGTTGGCCGCGATGGCCACGCCAAGGCCGGTGCCGCAGATCAGGAGCGCACGGTCAAACTCACCATCGGCCACTTTGCGGGCGGCCTCGACGGCGACGTGCGGATAGGCGGTGGAGTCGTTGAAGCCAACGCCGACGTCAGTCACGGACGCGACACGCGGGTCGGCATCCAGCAGTGCCACAAGGGCCTGCTTGTATTCGACTCCGGCTTCATCATTGCCGACGACGATGCGCCAGCCTTGGGTGTTGCTCATGCTCAGGCTCCGTTTCCGGCCGTTGCCGCTGACGCAGCGGTGGCCAGTTGTGAATCGATGAATTGCGAAATCCTGGCGGTGATCAGGCCAAAGGACACTGCTCCGGGATCCGGGTGTCCAAGGCTCTTCTCCGCAAGGGGTCGGGCCCGGCCCTTGAGCGGACGCAGATCTGCGGTCTTTGCGGCAGCGGACTCAGCGGCCGCAGCGGCAACTGCCAGCGCCCGGTCAACCGGAGCACCTCCGTCGAGCTCTGTCAGGAACGCGTCCCGGAACGGGAGGAGCGCGTCCACCATGGTCTTGTCCCCGGGGTCGGCCTTGCCGAGTTCGGTGATGGCGTCCGCGAAGGCTTTGACGGCTGCGGCCGCGTCCCTGGACGAATACGATTCGCGGTTGCCGAGCGCCTGCCCTGCCGCGATCACGGCCGAGCCCCACAGTGCTCCGGATGTTCCGCCGGCGCGTTCGCTCCAGGCCTCGCCCGCCGCTGCAAGGACCCGCGATACGGAGGAACCGGACGCTGCCCCTCCCGCGGCGGCTGCGGCGTCCACGCCACGACGCATGCCGATGCCGTGGTCGCCATCGCCGGCGATCGCATCCAGCTTGCCGAGCTCCTCTTCATGCTCGACGACGACCTCCCGCACCTGGACGAGGATGGCAGCGGCCTGCCGCCCGAGTTCGGCGGCAGCCACGGTGGACTGTTCGACGGCAGCCGTTTCGGCGTCGTCGACTGTTGCCTCAGCGCGAGGTGTGCGCGGTGCCATGCTGCCTTTACGGAAAGCGGGAGTATCCGCGGGCGCAGCCCAATACTGTTCCAGTTCCTCATCCAGCCACAGCAGCGTCAGCGAGAGTCCGGACATGTCCAGGCTGGTCACCAGCTCGCCGCACTCGGGTTCAACAACCGTGAGGCCGGCGGCGGTGAGCAGCTTCTCCACCTTGCCGAACAGCAGGAATAGTTCGTCGTACTTCACGGTGCCCAAGCCGTTGACGATGGCCACCACGCGGTCCCCGGCGTCGTCGGGCTTGTCCGCCAGGAGCTTGGAAACGAGGAGTTCTGCCAGCTCAGAAGCAGTGGGCATCGGGTGCTCGGAGATACCAGGCTCGCCGTGAATCCCCAGGCCAAGCGACATCTGGCCGGCCGGGACATGGAACAGCGGATCCTTGGCGCCGGGAAGCGTGCAGCCGTCGAAGGCCACACCGAGGGAACGCGTGCGGTAGTTGGTCTTGATGGCCAAACGCTCGACGTCGTCAAGGTTCAGTCCCGCTTCTGCGGCGGCGCCCGCAATCTTGAAAACGGTGAGGTCCCCGGCAATTCCACGTCGCTTTTCGAGTTGGTCGATCGGGGCGCTGGCGATGTCATCGGTGACGGTGACTGTTCGGGTTTCGATGCCCTCGGCGTTGAGCCGGAGCTGGGCCTGCCCGAAATGCAGGACGTCGCCGGCATAGTTGCCGTAGCTCAGCAGCACGCCGCCACCGGCGTTGGCCGCCTTCGCTACGCGGTACACCTGACCGGCCGCCGGGGAGGCGAACATGTTCCCGCAAGCGGAGCCCGTTGCCAGTCCGGGGCCCACCAGCCCAGCGAATGCCGGGTAGTGTCCTGATCCGCCACCCACCACCAGCGCTACCTGGCCTGACGGGACCTCCGTGGAGCGGACCACGCCACCATCGACGCGTGCGACGTAGCCGCGGTTGGCAGCCACGAAACCGTCCAGGGCTTCATCGGCAAAGTCTGCCGGGTTGTCGAAAATCTGGGTCATTTCCTAGACTCCTGCGAATTCGGCTGCGGGCTGCTGGCGCCCCTGCGCAACTTGGCTCTGGCCGAGCGCGTAGCCGTCCGTCTTCGGGAGGACATGGCGGCGCAGGTAGTCCTGGTTGCTGGCCGTGACGCTGAGGCCGTCGCCGCCGTAGTGCTCGGTGCAGAGGATGCCTTGGAAGCCGACGGACAGTGCCACTTTGAAGGCTTCGCGGTAATTGATGAGCCCGCTTTCCATCGGAGCCGGCATGGTGATGTAGCTGTCGCGGGCAACGTCTTCATCGCGGATGTAGTTCTTCATGTGCCAGTAGTTGGAGTAGGGCAGCGTCTTGGCCACCATCTCGCGCCAGTCCTCGATGGGCCGATGCAGGCGGATGAGGTTGCCCAGGTCCGGGTTGAGGCCGACGTTGTCCAGGCCAATGTCTTGCACCAGCCGAACGGACGAGTCTGCGGTGCCGAGGTAGGTGTCCTCGTACATTTCCAGGGAGAGGAGGATGCCGGCGTCCGCTGCGTGCTTGCCGAGTTCACGGATGCGGGACACTGCGTTGCCCCACGCTTCCTTGTCCCCCACGGGGTCCTTGTAGCCCTCGACGGTCCAGAACCACAGCTGCTTCTGCTGCTCCGGGGTGATGGCCTGGTGGAGGCCGAACGAGACAACTTCGCAACCGAGCTCGGCGGCGGCGTCGATGGTTCGGTGGCTGTACGCGAGGTTGTCTGCCCAGTCCTGGGTGTGGATGACGCTGCGGCGGATGGCCGAGATGACCGGCACGCCGATGCCCACTTCGTCAGCGGTCTGCTTGAACTCGGCCAGGCGCCCCTTGCTGAGGTCGCCGGGACGGACCCAACTGTCGGTCAAGTCCGCGTTGGCGAAACCCGCGTCCTTGACTTCCTGGAGGACCGAAGCCCAAACGGAAGCATCGGCGTCGTTGATGTGCTGTCCCGCAGCGTCGGTGCCGGGGAACTGCAGGAGGGCCGCGGTGATGGGCCAATTCTCGGCGGTATACGCCATGATGATCACTCCTTCGTGGAATCCTGTTTCCTATAGGATTTACGAACCGGATGAAGCTGTCAACCCTTTGAGTGAAACTTCCTAGATCCTATATGTCTTACATATGACTGTGAAGGGGCTCACTGCGGGCAGGAAAAAGGCCCGCCGCATCAGCGACGAGCCTTCGTTTAAGCAGCGGTTGTCAGTCTTCCGGCGCGTCAGCCATAGCGCGACCCCGCACCTTTTCCACGTGATCGACCATTGCCTCCGCGGCTTTCTCGGGATCTCCACTGGTCATCGCGTCCAGCACGGCCTGGTGCTCAGCGATAGCCTGCTCCGCATCCGTGATGCCCACTCCCCCAAACAACCGGAAGCGCTGGATCTGCCCGCCCAGCGTGTTGTATGCCGTGAGCAGGAACTGGTTCTTGGCTTGGGCTGCGATCAGTTGGTGAAAACGCTCGTCAGCCTCAAGGTAGCTGCGGTACTCAGCGAACGTGCCACCGCGCGGGGCAGTCTTGAGGTCCTCGACCGCTTGCCTCAGCGCGTCCAAGCCTTCCGAAGTCATGCGCGAGCAGGCGAGGCGGGCATTCACGGGCTCGATGGACAGCCGCGCCTCCATGAGTTCAGCGAAATCCTCGCGCGTAAACACGGGGGCCACTCGGTAGCCCTTCAACGCCACGCGCCGCACCATGCCCGTGTGCTCCAGGCGCGCCAACGCTTCACGCACCGGAGTGGGAGAAACGTCCAATTCCCGTGCCATACCGTCGATGCTCACTGCGGCCCCGGGTTCGAGTCGACCATCCATGAGCCACTCGAGGAGGGCTTCATACACGTGGTCGGCCAGCACTTGGCGGCTGACGGGAAAGCCGGGGCGGGCAAGAGCCGGCGAAGGTTCAGACATGCCACAAATCCTATAGGAAGCAGCACGACGTCGGCACTCAGGTGAGTGCCGACGTCGCGCGCCTTGCTTGAGGTGCTGCTCTTTAGTTCGCGTAGAACGGGTAGTCCGTGTAACCCTCGGCGCCGTCCGCGTAGAACGTCGAAGCGTCCGGTTCGTTCAGCGGCAGGCTTTCACGCCAGCGGCGGGCAAGGTCCGGATTTGCGATGGCTGGGCGGCCAACCACAACGGCGTCGGCGAGACCTTCTTCGATGATGGCGAAAGCTTCATCGCGGGTAGTGATCTCGCTGAAGCCGGTGTTGACCAGGAAAGTGCCGTTGAAACGCTCGCGAAGATCCTGGACCAGCGCACCCTTGGGCTCGTGGTGCAGGATGCTCAGGTACGCGAGGTTGAGCGGGGCGATGGTGTCCACGAGGACCTCGTAGGTTGCGCGTACGACTGCGGCATCCGTCTCCGCGATGCCCTGCACATTGTGTTCGGGGGAGATCCGGATGCCCACGCGGTTGGCGCCGAGCGCTTCCACCACGGCATTGACCGTCTCGATCACGAAGCGGGCGCGGTTCTCCGGGGAGCCACCGTAGCTGTCCGTGCGAACGTTCGAGTTGGGCGCCAGGAATTCGTGCAGCAGGTAACCGTTGGCGGAGTGCAGTTCGACGCCATCGAATCCTGCCTCGATCGCGTTCTTGGAGGCAGTGACGATCTCCTGAATGACGGACGGCAGCTCGTCAGTGCGGAGTTCGCGGGGCACCGGGTAAGGCTGCTTGCCATGGGGCGTGCGGACGTCCCCTTCAATGGCCACGGCGCTGGGGCCGACGATCTCGTGACCACCGGTGATGTCGGCGTGTGAAACACGCCCACCGTGCATGATCTGCGCGAAGATACGTCCGCCTTCCGCGTGAACGGCGTCCGTCACCTTCTTCCAACCCGCAATCTGCGCCTCTGTGACCAGCCCGGGTTGCCCGGGGTAGGACTGGCCTGCAGGCGTCGGGTATGTACCCTCGCTGACAATCAGCCCGAGGGAAGCGCGCTGACGGTAGTGCTCCGCGATCAAAGAACCCGGCACGCCCTGGACGCCGGCGCGAAGACGGGTCAGCGGCGCCATCACCAGTCGGTTGGGAAGTTCGAGCTCGCCGAGGGCCAGAGGGGAAAACAGCATGCGCAGTTCCTTTCAGAATGAATGAGGTTCACTCCTTGGCAACTGTGCAGCGTCTGCAACTATTCCGATTGAGGGTCAGATCACACCTCACCGTGCCCTGATCTCCCGCATTGCCTCGTCGAAGCACTCGCACAGGGCTAGCACCGCAACAAGATGGGCTTCTTCGGCATGAGGTGGATCCGTGTCAATGCAGATGGCTTCATTGACAGCCTGGGCGAGGTCCTTGGATTCCTTGCCGGTCAGGGCCCACACCCGCGCTCCCGCGGATTTTGCGGCGGCAGCCGCATCCCGGAGATCGTCCGTGATCCCCTTGGCGGCCAGCAACACCACAATGTCTCCGCGTCGCACCAACTGCGGAATCTGGCCGCTGATGCTTCCATCGGCCCCGCTGCCGGCCTCCTTGTTGACCGATATGGCCTTGAAGACCGCGCCATCGCCGGGCGAGCCATCGTTGGCATCGTGGGCGGCAAGCTCGGTAGCGAACCTCTGTGCTTCGTGAGCAGAGCCATCACTCCCGGCAGCGAACACACTGCCGCCCCGCAGCCGGACACGGGCCAACTCCTCGCCCCATTCAGCGAGCCGCGACGATTCGCGGCGCAAGGCCGCAACGGCCGGACCGATCTCACCCAAATGGCCCAAGACAACGTCCACTGCATGCCGGTTGTGCTTCGAATCCGCTGCACGCAGCGCCTGGCCGGTCCGTCTCACCACGATGCTCACTTCCTGCCTCCCTATCCCCTGTACTTACACGTTCCTGTCGCCTTCCCGCGGAGAGCCATCGCGAGGACGTACGTCCCGTGTCGCAGAGTCCCGCAAGGGCTCTTCCCTTACTACCCCGTCGCCCGCGGAACGATCCCGGGTCATGCGTTCCCCACCCGCGTCCTGCGCACGGACGTCATCCGAACGATTCCGGTCTGCGTCGTTTTCCCGATCGCGGTCCGTCTTGACGTCCGGGTCGACTTTGTCGGCATGTCGCAGATTCTCCTCGACGCGTCCGCTCGCTTCATTTGCTTTCTCCGCGTGGCGCTGTGCTTCGCGCCGGAGCCGATTGGCCTCGACTTCCGCCTGAACCGCAGCGGCCTCGGCCTGGGCAGACTGTGCTTTAGCTTGGTGCGCACCCACAGCTTCCTGGTCGGCCTTTTCCCGCAGTTCCCCCGCCCGGCGGCGGTTGAGTTCGGTCTTCTTCTTGCGTCCTACGACTACCGCGATGATCACAGCAGCGACTACGACCACGGCCAACACGATGATCAATACCAATTGCCCTGTGTCCATGTGAATTGCCTCCCTCGTGGACGGCTTGTTATTGGGCGCCGTCCGTAGCCCATGCCCTGCCCGGTACTGAAGCTGTACCCATTTCCTCGTTCGTTCAATCCCCTTATTCCCCGGGCACCCTTGCCCGGGAAAACCTTGTACCTCAGCTTAACACTGGTAATCAGGCTACTTACTATGTGATGGCAACAGGTGGCTGTCGGCATCGTCCGCAGGGCCGCCGTCGTCGTTGCTTGGAAAGCTAGCTTCCAGTGGCCTCAGGGTGTTCCCTGGCGCGCTTCTCATCCGGCGTCTCGCCGCTCTCATCAGGGATAAACGTTGGGTCTACTTCCGTGCTGAAATCCCCCGTGCCGGGGCTGCTGCCGGAATGCCCGACGTCGGCACTCACCGGAGGTTGTTCGGCGTCAGCGGGTGCTTTGTCCGGTTCTCTTGGTTCTTCACTCATAGCTCAATGTAGGCCTGGCGTCCGGGCCTGTCGAGGCCACCGGAGTCCTTGTGTGCTGGTGCCAACTCTGCTTCGCTGGAAGGGTCTCATGCAGCGCGGGACACCTCCAGCCAAGAGCAAGGAGTGCGATTGTGAAAGCAGTGACATGGCAGGGCAGGCGCTCGTTGGCCGTCATAGACGTCCCCGATCCCGTCATCCAGGAACCAACGGACATAATTGTCCGAATAACATCCACGGCTATATGCGGCTCGGACCTGCACCTCTACGAAATCCTGGGCCCCTACATGCACAAGGGTGACGTCATAGGCCACGAGCCCATGGGAATCGTTGAAGAAGTAGGTTCGGAGGTCCACAGGCTCCAAAAGGGCGACCGCGTTGTTGTGCCTTTCAACATCTCCTGCGGCCGGTGCTACATGTGCAACCAAGGCCTGCAGTCGCAGTGCGAAACAACGCAGGTCAAAGCCAAGGGCTCAGGGGCTGCACTCTTTGGATACTCCGAACTCTACGGCTCCGTCCCGGGTGGCCAGGCACAGTACCTGCGTGTGCCTTTCGGTGACTACGGCCCCATCAAGGTGGATTCAAACCTGCCTGATGAACGCTACCTGTTCCTCTCCGACATCCTGCCCACTGCCTGGCAGGCCGTGGAATACGCCAACGTCCCCGAGGGCGGCACGTTGGCGGTGCTCGGACTCGGTCCTGTGGGCCAGTTCGCCTCCAGAGTTGGCATCCACAAAGGTTTCCGCGTCATTGGCGTGGACCCGGTTCCTGAGCGCCGGGCCATGGCGGAAGAACACGGAGTAGAGACCATGGACTACAGCTCGGACGTCGCCGCCCAGATCCGCGAGGAGACCCTGGGTCGCGGTCCGGACGGAGTGGTGGATGCCGTAGGCATGGAAGCCCACGGGTCACCGGTGGCATCATTCCTGCACCGGGCGGTCTCCCTCCTCCCCGACAAGCCGGCGCAGGTGGCCATGGAGACCATGAGCGTGGACCGCCTTGCCGCCCTCCACACGGCGGTGGACCTGGTGCGGCGTGGTGGGACTGTTTCACTCAGCGGCGTTTACGGCGGCCAAGCCGATCCGATACCGCTCATGACAATGTTCGACAAGCAGATCCAGCTCCGCATGGGGCAATGCAACGTACGCAGCTGGACTGACCAACTGCTCCCCTTGGTAGAGGACGACGCCGATCCGCTGGGAGTCATGCACCTGGTCACCCACACAGGTGGCCTGGATGAGGCGCCTGCCCTCTACGAGAAATTCCAGAAGAAGCAGGACGGCTGCATCAAAGTGGTCCTCAAGCCCTGATCGGTGGATGAACTGGCCGCAGCGGCTTAGGCGAGGTGCTTTCCGCCGGTCACCCCGATGACTGATCCGGAGATGTAGCTGGACTCCTCCGTAGCAAGGAGAACGTACGTGGCGGCAAGTTCAGCAGGCTGGCCTGCCCGTCCCAGAGGCGTGTCCTGGCCGAACTTCACGATCTTCTCCTCGGGCTGGGTTGGTGGTTGCAAAGGGGTCCACACCGGACCGGGAGCTACGGCATTGACCCGGATCCCCTTGGATCCCAGGGATTCTGCCAACGAGAACGTCATGCTGTTGATGGCCGCCTTGGTGGCGGCATAGTCGATGAGCGAGGGACTCGGATGGTAGCCCTGGATCGATGAGGTGTTGATGATCGAGGCCCCGGGGTGCAAGTGGGACAAGGCCGCTTTGGTAAGCCAGAAGAGGGCGTAGACGTTGCTCTTGAAAGTCCGGTCGAACTGCTCGCTGCTGAGGTCTTCGATCCCCTGGCTGGTGGTCATTTGGAACCCCGCGTTATTCACCAGGACGTTCAGGCCACCGAACTCTTCCAGGGTTTGGGCGATGACTTCCTGGCAGAATTCCTCGTCCCGCAGATCCCCCGGAAGCGCCAGTGCACGGCTGCCCGCGGCTTCGATCAACTGGACCGTCAATTCGGCGTCCTGCTCCTCTTCGGGCAAATACGTAAACGCCACATCAGCACCTTCACGGGCGAACGCAATGGCTACGGCTCTTCCAATTCCGCTGTCTCCGCCTGTAATCAGGGTCCGGAAACCCATCATGCGGTGATGGCCCACGTAGCTTTGCTCTCCATGGTCCGGGCGCGGGTTCATTGCCTCGGTCCAGCCCGGGTAGTCCTGGGTTTGCGGTTCGAACTCCCCGGACGGATACATCGTCCGTGGATCTGATGCGTCTTCAGGATCCTCCGCCGGGTTAAGGACGTGGTTCTCCAAAGCCATCACGATGTCTTCGTCGAGATCCGTTGTTGACTCGGCCTGCTCGGATTCCTCTTTTTGCTTGGGCTGCCCGGTTTCTTCGTTCCGCTCATCCTGTGCCATGCCTAATTCTAAGCATCCTGACTATTCGCGCCCAGCGTCAGCCCAAGTAGGTCGCACTTAAGCGCGTTTTGAGAGCTCAGAACGCGCTTAAGTGCGACCTAGTTGGGTGGGCGCGGCTACTTCTGGGCGGGCAGCACCAGTGCTCCTGACTTATCCGTGGACAAGGCAAGGGAGGAGATGAAGCGGGGTTCGCCGTCGGGACCGTCCTGGCCTGACCGGAGCATGTCCGGGCGTTCGAACTCAAGGCCAGTGACGTGGCAGAGAAGCTTCTCATCGCTGGGGTTTCCATCGGCGTCGAACATGGGCAGGTCAATCCCGTCGTCGGTGCGGCGGAGGTAGTAGCGGCCACGCGTCGCCAAAGCCAGAACCGGGGGAAGCACCAAAGCAAGGACGACGGCGAAAATTGGCGAATACGGCTGAACTCCGGCACCGAAAGCCCCAAAAAAGACCGCGATGGACATCCCTGCGGACACCAGCATGGAAACGAAACCGACCGGGTTGACGGCGTAGAGCATGCCCCGGCGGAACTCAGGAACCTTGGGCGAGATCTTCAACAGGTACTTGTTGATCGCAATATCGGAGGCAACGGTGACCACCCAGGCCATGGCGCAGTTGGCGTAGAAGCCAAGGATGGTGTTGAGGAACTCGAACATGTTCGACTCCATGAGGACCAATGCGATCACCAGGTTGACCACCACGAACACCATGCGGCCCGGGTAGGTCTTGGTGATGCGGGTAAACGAATTGGTCCAGGCAAGCGAGCCGGAATAGGCGTTGGTGACGTTGATCTTGATCTGCGAAATAACCACCAACACAACAGCCAGGGACATCGCGAGCCAGGCCGGCATCATCTCCTGGTACACACCCAGGAACTGGTGGACGGGTTCGTTGGCGTGCACGGACGCGGCGGGATCGAGCCTGGCGATCAAGTAAATGGCAATGAACATGCCCACAACCTGCTTGATGGCACCAAAAATAACCCAGCCTGGTCCTGCAAGAATTACAGCACGCCACCAAGCACCCTTGTTCTCCGCGGTCTTGGGTGGCATGAAGCGCAGGTAATCGATCTGCTCTGCGATCTGGGCCATCAGCGAGAGGCAGACTCCGGCAGCCAGCATCACGGAGGCGAGATTGGTGCCGCCCTCGCCCGAAGCACCGGTGTAAGCAAAGAAGGCGTCGATGCTTTCCGGGTGTGACAGCAGCAGATAACCAACCGGAACCACCATGAGCAGCAACCACAACGGCGTGGTCCACACTTGCAAAGTAGCCAGCGTCTTCATCCCATAAATCACCAGCGGAATGATGATGATGGTGGACACGGCATACCCAATCCACTGCGGGACGCCGAGCCCCAATTGAAGACCCTGGGCCATGATGGAACCTTCGAGGGCAAAGAAGATGAAAGTGAAGGTCGCGAAAATGATGTTCGTGACCACTGACCCGTAGTAGCCAAAGCCGGACCCGCGGGTGATGAGGTCGAGGTCGATGTTGTACCGGGCAGCGTAGTAAGCGAGCGGAAAGCCCGTGGCGAAGATGATCACTGCGGCCACGATGATGCCGAAGATGGCATTCACCGTGCCGTAGGCGATGCCGATGTTCGCGCCGATGGAGAAGTCAGCCAGGTAGGCGATCCCGCCAAGGGCACTGGTCGCCACCACACCGGCGCTCCATTTCCGGTAGGAGCGAGGCGCGAACCGAAGTGTGTAATCTTCCAGACTCTCCTTCGCTGCGCTCATCGCATCGGCGTTCCCCGCCGTCGTAGTTCTTTGGGTGTCTGTCAGAACGTCGCTCATCCGTGCTCACTCTCGCAATTCGTGGTCGGTGCTTCGCCAACGACGCTAGTCACGCAGCGGGTCAAATCAGTCACAACGATGTTTCACAGCTGTAACTTCTGCACCAGCCGTATCCGTCGCAACCCATAAGGGTGTTCCAAAATCCGTGACGCCACTTTGTGCGGACCCCACAAAATCGCGATGCGCACCCCCGGATACCGTCAAGTCCATGACGACCCAAGCAACCCAAGAAGCCACTGGCTACGCCATCCTGGACACCGCACGCGAGCAGGTCCTTGAGCGAGGTGAAGGCCTCAATGAAGCCCAGCTTGTGGAGATCCTCCAACTTCCGGACGAGGCCATCCCCGCTGCCCTCCAGCTCGCCCACGAGGTCCGCCTCAAGCACTGCGGCGAGGACGTCGAAGTGGAGGGCATCATCTCCATCAAGACCGGTGGCTGCCCCGAAGATTGCCATTTCTGCAGCCAATCAGGCCTGTTCGATTCCCCGGTCCGCGGCGTGTGGCTGGACATCCCGGAACTCGTGAAGGCCGCCAAGGAAACGGCCGCCACCGGTGCCACCGAGTTCTGCATCGTCGCAGCTGTCCGTGGCCCCGACATCAAGCTCATGAACCAGATCAAGTTCGCGATCGACCGTATCAACGAGGAAGTTGAGATCAATATCGCGTGTTCCCTCGGCATGCTCACGCAGCGCCAGGTTGACCAGCTGGCCGAATGGGGCGTCCACCGCTACAACCACAACCTCGAAACCGCCCGCAGCTACTTCCCCGAAGTAGTGACCACGCATAGCTACGAGGAACGGCTGGACACGTGCAACATGGTCAAGGCCGCCGGCATGGAATTGTGCTGCGGTGCCCTGATCGGCATGGGCGAAACCGTGGAGCAGCGTGCTGAACTCGCCGCGCAGCTCGCGGCGCTGGAACCGCACGAGGTCCCGCTGAACTTCCTCAACCCCCGCCCCGGCACGCCGCTGGAAAACCAGGGAATCATGGACGGCAAAGACGCCCTCCGTGCCATCGCCGCGTTCCGCTTGGCCATGCCGCGCACGGTGCTCCGTTACGCTGGCGGCCGCGAACTGACCCTCGGCGATCTCGGCACCCGCGAAGGCCTGCTCGGTGGCATCAACGCCGTGATCGTCGGCAACTACCTCACCACCCTGGGCCGACCCGCCACCGCCGACCTCAACCTCCTGGTGGAGCTCAACATGCCCATCAAGGAACTCCAGAAGTCGCTATGACCGCTGTAGGCGCCACGACGGCGGAATACTGCGGGCACTGCGGGGGCGCGCTTGCCGGCACCCAAGGCGAGCGCCCGACGTCGGACGCTCACCAGGGCTGCCAGCAACGGTTGGCGATGGAGCCGCCCCGCTATTGCGCGCAGTGCCGCCGCCGCATGAAGGTACAGGTGACGCCGTTGGGATGGTCGGCCGAGTGCTCGCGCCACGGACTGGTGTCCCGATGAGTTCCCTGATCGAACGGGACCGGGCGAGCCTGTGGCATCCTTACGCTCCGGCTTCCGGGACACTCCCGCTTTGGGAAGTTGAGGCGGCCGACGGCGTGGCGCTGCGCTTGCGGGACGAGGACGGCCGCATTCATGAGGTGCTGGATGCGATGTCGTCGTGGTGGTCGGTGATCCATGGATACCGCCATCCTGTGCTGGATGCTTCGGTTCAGCGCCAGCTGGGCTCCTTCAGCCATGTGATGTTCGGCGGATTGACGCATCAGCCCGCTGTGGATCTTGCTGAGAACCTGCTGGCTATGGCACCAGGGGAGTCCGGCCGACAGCTGGAGCGCGTGTTCCTGGCAGATTCGGGTTCCATCTCGGTGGAGGTGGCCCTGAAGCTGGCTGTGCAGTTCCAGACGGCGTCGGGGCGCCCGCAGCGGCAACGTTTCCTGACTGTCCGCGGCGGGTATCACGGCGACACCTTCGCGGCGATGGGCGTTTGTGATCCCGTTGACGGAATGCACTCAGCCTTCCCTGGCCTGTTGGCGGGCAATGTGTTCGCGCCGCGTCCTCCAGCCGCGGCGACGGCCACGCCAACAAGCATCAGTGACTGGCGGACGTCAGTGGAGGCGCTGGCCCGCGAGCATTCCAATGAGCTGGCGGCGATCATCGTGGAGCCTGTCCTGCAGGGGGCCGGAGGCATGTTCATCTACCCCGCCGAGTGTGTGCGGATCCTCCGTGAGGTGGCTGATGAGTATGGGCTGCTGCTCATTCTGGACGAGATCGCCACGGGCTTTGGCCGAACGGGCGCGTTGTTCGCGGCGACTCATTCCGGCACCGTCCCGGACATCCTGTGTGTGGGCAAGGCCCTCACGGGTGGGTACATGACGCTGGCGGCAACTTTGTGCACGGGTGAGGTTGCCCGGGTGGTCTCCGGCGGTGCTGCCGGTGCGCTCCTTCATGGCCCCACCTTCATGGGAAATCCGCTCGCCTGCGCCGTTGCCAATGCGAGCCTGGGGCTGCTGCGGGACGGAGATTGGCGTGCGGACGTTGAGCGCCTGGGCGCAGGACTCGGGGAGGGACTGGCCCCGGCGTTGGTGCTCGACGGCGTGAGGGACGTCCGGACTATCGGCGCCGTGGGCGTCATTGAGTTGGCGGACGCGGTGGACGTCGCCGCAGTGACCCGGGCTGCCGTGGAGCACGGCGTGTGGGTCCGCCCGTTCCGCAACCTTGTCTATACGATGCCGCCGTACATCAGCTCAGCCTCCCAGATCAGGACCATCACCGCGGGCATGGTGGCTGCAGTTTCCGCCGCCGCAGACAGGCTGGAGGCCAGAGCATGAGCGTCTCCATGACCGCCTGGCTGGAACAACAGGCCGGGGTCCGCGAGCGCCGGGGGCTGGTTAGGAAGCCGTCAGTGCGTGGCCCGCAGGGCGCCCACGGCAGTGACAGCGGCGGACAGCGCCGGATGATCGACCTCGCCAGCAACGACTACCTTGGCCTGTCCACGGACCCGCGCCTGGCGGAAGCCGCCACTGACGCGATCAGGCGGTGGGGCACTGGAGCTGCATCGTCCCGGCTGGTGACAGGCACCACGGAACTGCATCTCGAGTTGGAGGACCAGCTGGCTGCGCTGACCGGAGCAGAGGCTGCGTTGGTGTTCTCCTCCGGCTACCTGGCTAATCTGGGTGTCACCACGGCCCTGGGTGGTCCCGGAACACTGATTGTGGCGGACGAGTACTGCCATGCCTCGTTGATCGATGGTTTTAGGCTGAGCCGCTCTGAAGTGCGGGAATTCAAGCACAATGATGCAGCGGACGCGGCACGGCTCCTGTATGGGCGGACACAACCACGGGCCTTGGTGGTGGTGGAGTCCATCTACAGCGTGGGCGGGGACGCTGCTCCCTTGGCGGAGTTGTTCAGCCTGGCCGAAGAAAACGATGCCGTGCTGCTGATCGACGAGGCCCACAGCCTGGGTGTTGCCGGCCTTGGCGCCTTTCAAGGGCGCGGCGCTGTGGCGGGCACCAGCCTGGCGGACCATCCCGGCGTCGTCCGCACGGCCACCTTGTCCAAAGCATTGGGCAGTCAGGGCGGTGCGGTGCTCGGTTCCAAGCTGCTGCGCGAGCACCTCGTGAACCGTTCGCGAAGCTTCATTTTCGACACCGCGTTGGCCCCGCCCGCCGCGGCTGCTGCGATGGCCGCCGTCGGAATCATCCGGCAGGAACCTTGGCGCGCCGCGGCTGTCCACCACAACGCAGCCGCCCTCGCCGCCCAACTGCCACCCGCGCTGGAACGCCCAGCCGCCGTCGAGCGCTCTGCCGGAGCAGTGCAATCCATCCCCATGGCCTCGGCGGAAGCGGCCTTGGCTGCGAGCCAAGCCGCCTTGGCTGCCGGCGTCCAGGTGGGGTGTTTCCGTCCACCTTCAGTGCCCGACGGCATCTCCCGCCTGCGCCTGACGGCCCGGGCAAACCTCACCCCCAATGACCTCGACCACGCCTGCGCAGTGCTGCGCGACATCCTGGAGCGAACCTCATGAAACTTCCACGCATCATCCTGGTGACCGGTACTGATACCGGCGTCGGGAAGACCATCACGACGGCGGCACTCGCCGCAGCGCTCACGCAACGCGGCTGCTCGGTGGCCGTCTACAAGCCCTGCCAAAGCGGCAACGTCGACGGCGATTCGGACTGCGCGGAAGTGGTGCGGCTTGCCGGCCCACTCACGGCCGAGGCCGGCGTCGTCCTGGAACAGCCGTTGGCTCCCGTCCCCGCTGCTGCCTGTGACGAAGTGGTGCTGCCGCAGCTTGCTTCGCATGCCGAGCGAATCCGCGCACTGGCCAACACCCATGACCATGTTCTCGTGGAAGGTGCAGGCGGGGTGCTGGTTGAGTTGGACCACGACGGCGGGACGCTGGCTGACCTGGGCACACTCCTGGGCGATTCGGCTGGGTTCGCCGTGGTGGCGCGGCCATCGCTGGGCACCTTGAACCACACGGCGCTGACGCTGGAGGCCCTGGACCGACGGGGCTTGCCGGTAGTGGGAGTGGTGCTTGGGAGTTGGCCCGCCGTCCCCGGGGCTGTGGAGCGCAGCAACCGCGCCACCATCTCGGACTGGCCGGTGCCGCTGCTGGGTGCCATCCGGCACGAAGCCGCAGGGTTGGCCCCCGAGGTGTTTCGCGAACAGGCGGCCTCGTGGCTTGTGGGGGTGCCGGCATGAGCACCGTGACCACATGCCCGTACAAGGTGTTACGCGATCCGGACACCGTCCGCGAGGTCCTTCACCGCCCTGGCGACTTCAGCCCAGCCAACGCGCTGCTGGCCGTGACACCGCTGAGCGGCCAGGCCCTCCGCATCCTGCAGAAGGCACGGTTCGCCCTTCCACCGGTCCTGGCCAGCAACCACTCCCCATCACACGCCGCTATCCGCAAAGTGGTGGCGGGCTTCTTCACTCCCGCCAAAGTTGCTGCCATGGAACCGCGCATCCGGCAGCTCTCCCGGGAGTCAGCCGCCGCCGCAGCCCGGCTCCTGGACTCTGCAGGAAACGTTGATTTGGTGCAGGCAGTGGCCGCCTATCCCCCGGCAGTCGTCATGCTCGAAATGCTGGGCCTACCCGTCCGGGACCTTCCCCAGTTGAAGGCATGGAGCCTGGACTCGCTTGAGCTTTTCTGGGGCTGGCCGGATCCTGAACGTCAGCTGGAACTGGCCCACACGGCGGCGGACTTCTACACCTGGCTGCGCGAGCTGGTCCTGGAAGCCGTGGCCGCGCCTGCACTCGAGGGTACATCCAACCTCTTCAGGGCACTCGCAGACCACGGCCTCAGCACGCCGGAGATCTGTTCACTGGGCTACTTCCTGCTCATCGCAGGCCAGGAGACCACCACGCAGCTCATCAGCACCACGCTCTTCCGGCTGGCCGAAGGCTCCCGGGGAATCACCTGGGACGAGGCATCCTCCAGTGCCAAGTCCCGGGACATTGTCCGGCATGTGCTGGCCACTGAGTCTTCCGTGCCTACATGGCGCAGGGTGGCCACCCGCGATACGGAGCTCAACGGCGAGCCAGTGCTTGCCGGGGAAGAAATCCTGGTGGAGTTGACGGGGAACCACGGCTTTCCGTGGGCAGCCGGGGAAAGCGCCGAACACCAAGGACCCACGCCCTACGGCCTGGCCTTTGGCTCAGGAATCCACCGCTGCCTTGGTGCGAAACTCGCCGAACTGGAGGCCGCCGTCGTGGTTCAGGAAACTACTGCGGCCCTCAAGGGCGCCCGACTCCGCGACCCAAACCCCGAATGGCTCCGTTTGCTATCGTTCCAGGCTCCCCGGACAGTGACAGTGATGCCTGGGTAGGCTGGACTTTATGGGCGAGAGCCGGGACTTGCTGACGCCGGAGCAGCGCAGCCGAAACATGTCCAGGATCCGGGGCAAGAACACCAAGCCCGAGTTACTGGTGCGCAAACTCCTGCATGCCAAGGGCTACCGTTATCGGCTGCACGGGCAGGCTGGCGGGACCAAGCTGCCGGGTCGCCCTGATTTGGTGTTCTCCAGCCGCCATAAGGTCATTTTCGTCAACGGCTGCTTCTGGCACTTCCATGACTGCAAGGTAGGACTGCACTCTCCCGCTGCCAATGCGGAGTTCTGGGAGGCCAAGCGCACCCGGACCCGTGAACGCGATCTGGCCCAGAGGGAACAACTGCGCGCCGATGGTTGGGACGTGCTGACCGTGTGGGAGTGCGAGCTGCGGAACAGCTCAGTCCTCGAAGAACGGCTGACAGTGTTTTTGGAGGGCGGAACGCCCTATGGCGCCTTGAATCCCGAAGATTCCGCCGACTGATCAGTGGCGGTACGGGAGCCCTGCTCCCACAACGCATATGCTGACGATCCGCCAATACCAAGCAGCACCGTCAGGCAAAACACGATGATGACCATGAGACCCACCGAGGGCCGAACACCACCGTTCATGCTGATTCCCGTTTCTGTGCCCACGCCCTGATCCCCCGCTCTCGGCGATTACTCCATTTCCTTTACTTACTTTCGGGGCCTCTGATCAAGACTCCCTCTGAGTCCGCTCAAGATTGGATCAAGCTTTCGATTCCGGGCGTTCCAAATGTTCCCCGAGACCTACTGTTGAATCGTGAATCTATTGCTCGGAGGCGGGAGGGGTTTGGTGTCTGAGTATGACGAGTGCACAGACTCACTGGTTGATCCCACGGTCCTCACCGAACTCCAGGCAGAACTTGGCGGAGACCAATCCATCGTCAACAGGTTCGTCCGCAGCTACATAGACCTCCTGCCGTGGCGGGTTGGCCGCCTGCATCACGCGCTGAACAACCTGGACATGGAAGATGCCATGGACGCGGTGCTAAGCCTGAAGACATCCAGCGAGATGGTGGGCGCCATCTGCATGCGCCGCTTGGCCACTGAATTGGAGATCAGCATCAGGCTCCTCCCCAACGCCAGCCACCTTCAGGAACTTAGGCCCCAAGTGAACTTGATCGAGGCATTCGTCTTCGGAACGATCTGCGAACTCCAAACACCACTTTCGTAAAGATCTTCACGAAAATAAAGAAAACCGTTGACTCGCTAAAAATCTTCACTATAGTTGTGTGAGTTAGCTCACCAACGAAGGATGCGGCAATGACTACCGAGACTCCTGCACCGCCAGCCACCAGCGAACTGCTGGCAACTGTGGGGAACAAGGTGCGCACCATGCGCAAGGCAAAGGGCATGACCCTCGCCCAACTCTCGGACATCACGGGCCTCAGCCAGGCGATCGTCAGCCAAATCGAACGCGGAATGGCCAACCCTTCCTTTACCACCCTCGCCCAATTGGCCCACGGCCTGGATATCCCCGTAGGGAGATTCTTCATTGGCCAGGACCAATCCACCTCACCCGTGGTCCGCAGATCCGAACGACGCAACCTGAAGAACGTCACCCGTGAATCCGTGGGCGAAGCCGTACACGAACTGCTGACTCCCAACCGCGACGGAAGCATCGAAGCGCAGTGGATCAGCACGCCCCCAGGGCACGACACCAGCGCAACCCCTTTTACCCACAGCGGTGAAGAGTTCTGCTACATCATTTCCGGCCGTAAGGACGTCTATCTCGACGGCGTCTGCTACAGCCTGGAAGAGGGCGACTCGATCACCTACTCCTCAGAAATCCCCCACTGGTACAAGAACAGCTACGAAGAGGTATGCGTAGCCATCTGGGTCAACGCACCACACGCGTGGTAACACTGCTGCCCCTCAACGGCGCCAGCGTTTTCCCTTAACTGTCCGGACACGAACCGTGGCCGCAGACAATCCTTGCCACTTTCGCACAACACGCCTCCTCCAACAGGCGTTCCTGCGTCATACCCTCCCACGCCCTCCGTGGCGTCAGCGTAAGGACACTTCCATGCTCAACACCCAAACGACGGACAACGCCGTCCCGTCACCAAGCACCAGCCACTCCTCCCCCACAAAGAACCCAAAGTTCACTCCCCAGGTCCGCAAAGGACTGTTGGGCCTTGGCCTCGGCAACGCCCTTGAATGGTACGACTGGATGGTCTTCGGCCTCCTGTCAGCCTTCATCGGACCGAACTTCTTCCCCAACACAGAGCCACTCTCCGCCACCCTGAACGCGCTGGCCGTGTTCGCCGTCGGGTTCGCCTTCCGCCCCTTGGGCGGCATACTGCTGGGGACGCTCGCAGACCGGATCGGCCGGCGTCGGGTCATGCTCTTGTCCATCATGCTCATGGCCGGCACCACGCTGATCATTGCCATCACACCCAACTACGCCACCATCGGCGCCTGGGCCGGCGTCATCCTGCTGGTGTGCCGCGTCCTGCAAGGTATCTCCACAGGAATCGAAGCCCCGCTCTCCACCTCCCACGCTGTGGAGCTTGCCCCGGAAGGCCGCGAAGGCTACGTCGCCGGCATCATGTCCTTCTACGTGAACATCGGCATCCTGCTGGCCTCGCTGGTGAGCTTCCTTTGCAGCCTTGTCCTCGGCGGCGCAGCCATGGCCGATTGGGGCTGGCGCGTACCGTTCATCATCGGCGCAGCCTTCGGTTTCGTGGTGCTCTACCTGCGCCGTTCCCTGCCGGAAACCCTCAAGGCCGAGGAAATGGCCACGAACACGCCGCGTGCCGTGTGGTCCGGAGTCCGTAGGCACTGGCTCTCCGTCCTTGCCATCATCTTCGTGGTGGGTGCAGCACAGGCCTACAACTACGCCTGGAACGTTGGCCTTCCCAGCGCAGCCCGCAGCGGTTTCAAGGAAGACCCCACCGCGGTGTTTGCCCTCACCACCATCCTGGGCGCCATCCTGGTGGTTGGCAGCTGGATCATCGGCAAGTTGGCCGACGGCAAGGCGATGTCCAAGTGGTTCCTGGTGACCCGCATCCTCGCCATCCCGTCCGTGTTCCTCATGCTGATGTACGTTCAGCCCGGAATTGGCGGATTCGCCGCAGTCCTCCTGGGCGGCTCAATCGTCCTGGTCCTGAACATGACCCTTTACAACGTGGTCAGCTCATCCCTGATGCCCAAGAACATCCGCGGCACCGGCGTCGCCTTGGGCTATGGCATCGGCGTGGCACTCTTCGGTGGCACCGCCTCCTACCTTTTGGTCTGGTTCCAGTCCCTGAACCTCACCTGGATCTTCCCGGTCTACGTGGCCGTCCTCTCCATCCTCAGCATCGTTTTCTACCTCGCCGCACGCCGCTCCAACGGCATCTTCGTCGGAAAGTAAGGAACCTCCCATGAACACCCTTGAACTCAGCACTACGACGGCGGACCTCACCGCCCCCGTCATCTCACGATCCGACGTCCTGGTAGTCGGAGGTGGTCCCGCAGGCGTCGCCGCAGCGGTTACCGCCGCCCGCTCAGGAGCCAAAGTCACGCTCCTGGAACGCTACTCATCCTTGGGCGGACTCGCTTCCGGCGGTATGGTCCTGGTTCTCGATGACATGATCAATGGCCAGGAAATCACCGTCACCGGCATCGTCTCCGAGTACGTGGAGCGCTTGCAAAAGCTTGGCCTGGCAATCGTCCCGCCCGCCGATGACCGCAAGACTTCCGAGGAACTCTGGAACAAGTGGGGCCGCTACGGCACCTTCGATTTCCACTCGCACACCAACCCCAAGCCCATCTGCTACGCCGCGGCTTTCGATCCCGACGGTTGGAAGCGCGTCTCCAACGACCTCGTCCGAGAGGCCGGCGTGGACCTCCGCCTGCACTCCTGGTTCTCCCGTCCCATTGTGGACAACGGCGTGATCAAGGGCGTCATCTGCGAAACGAAACTCGGCCCGCAGGCGTTCATGGCCGACGTCGTGATCGACACCACCGGCGACATCGACGTCGCCTCCCGCGCCGGCGCCAGCTACGCCAAGGACAACTACCTCACCACGCTCGTTTTCCGATTGGGCAATGTGAACACCAAGGCAGCCGAAGCCTTCGAACAAGCCAACCCGAAGGAAGCGCGCGCCATCAACCGCAAGATCAAGCGCCTCCTCGGCGGCGCCTGGGAACTCTGGTGGCTCAAGACACCCATCGACGGCGTGGTCTGGTGCAACGCCCCGCACATGAGCGGATTCGACGGCGTTGACCCGGCGGACATGACTGCTGCTGAGTTCGCCGCCCGTGACCGCATCTCCGAGGCCGTAGAATACGTCCGCGCCAACCTGCCTGGCTTCGAAAACTGCTACATGCTGGACGTAGCCTCCCAGATGGGAGTCCGCCAGACCCGGCTCCTGCAAGGCGAGTACGTCATGACCAAGGACGACGTCACCCAGCGGCGCCACTTCGCGGACACCGTTGCCCGCGGCCGTGACTACTACTACCCGTACCGCTCGCTGCTCCCCAAGGAAGTGGACCAGCTCCTGGTCGCCGGCCGCCACTACTCCGCCACCCCCGAGGCACAGAAAATGTCGCGCGAAATCCCGCCCTGCATGGCAATGGGACAGGCCGTCGGCGTTGCGGCCGCCCTCGCCGTGGAGAACAACGTGTTGGTCCGCGACGTCTCCGCGCTGGATATCCAGCAGGGCATGCGCCGGCATGGTGCTGACCCAGGCGACGTCCCGTCGTCGAACGCTACCGTGGACTCCAACGAGGCGGTGCCGGCATGAGCACCGTTCTCCTCGACCAGACTGAAAGCACGACGACGGCCCCTGCCGCCGCTGCCGCCGGCGCCTCAGCTGCTGCGGCAGTTACCCCGCTGCCGCTTGACGGCATCAAAATCGTGGACTTCACCCAGGTGTTCATGGGTCCGTCCTGCACCCAACTGCTGGGCGATTATGGGGCAGACATCATCAAGGTGGAACGTCCTGGCGCAGGCGATATTTCGCGCAATTCCTTCCCGGATCAAGATGGCCAGGACAACCCGATCTTCCTGTCCATCAACCGGAACAAGCGCAGCGTCTCCGTGGACACCCGCACCGACGAAGGGCGTGAGGTGCTGCACCGGCTCATAGCTGATGCAGACGTAGTGGTCAGCAACTTCCGCTCCGGAGTCATGGAACGGATGGGCTTCGGCTACGAGGACCTGAAAGCTGCGAACCCGGGAATCATCTGGGCCTCGGGCACGGGTTTCGGCCCCGAGGGGCCCTACGCCCATAAAGGTGGCCAGGACGCGATCGCGCAAGCGTATTCGGGAGTGATGTGGCGCCGCGAATCCGATGACGCCAAGCCCTCCATCTACCCCACCACCCTGTGCGACTACATCACCGGCATGCACCTCATGCAGGGCATCCTTCTGGCACTGCGCACGCGCGAAGCGTCAGGAGTGGGCCAGAAGGTGGAAGTGACTATGTACGACTCCATGCTGCACCTGCAGATGCAGGAAGCGTGCATGCAGCTCAACCGCGGCTACGAGGTCAACTGGGGCGCCATGCCGCTGAGCGGTGTCTTCGAAACCACCGACGGCGCCGTATGCATGGTGGGTGGTTTCACGCCCGATCCCCTGGCCAGGATTTCTGAAGCCCTTGGCTTGGACGAGGACCTCACCCGGCGGCCCGAATTCTCCAACCTTGAGCAGCAATTCAAGAACAAGCCCGGACTGCAGGCCATCTTCCGCGAGCGCATCGCCACCAATACCACTGAGTATTGGACACAGCAGCTTGAGGAGCAGGGGCTGCTGAATGCCCCCGTGCACACCCTCGAACAGGCCTTGGCGGACGCGCAAACAGAGGCCAACGGGATGATCGTGGAAGCAGAGCACCCCGGCGTCGGCACTGTCCGTATGCTGAACGCTCCCATCCGGCTCTCCGCCACTCCGCCCACCATCCGCCGCGCCGCACCGCGCCTCGGGGAGCACAATGTGGAGGTCCTGCTGGAGAACGGCTTCGACCACGAGACGATCGAGCGCCTGCAGCAGCTGGGGGTCTTGCGGTGACGGCCACAGCTGTCCAAGCCTCGGTGGAGGCGCCGGTGGATGTTGTGACGCTGACCATCGAGAACCACGTGGCAACTGTGGTCATCGATCGTCAACACGTCCTCAACGCCGTGGATGGCACCACCCATGCACGGCTAAACGAGATCTGGGCCCAGCTTGAGCAGGATCCGTCCGTACGTGCGGTTGTCATCACCGGTGCCGGGTCCCGTGCCTTCTGCGTTGGTGCTGACATGTCGGCGTCCGCCGTGGACAAGACCGGATTGGAATATTGGGCCGGCCTGGACCCCAACGGCTTCGGTGGCCTGAGCCTGCGCACCAGTTTGGACATCCCCGTGATAGCCCGGGTCAACGGCTACGCCTTGGGCGGCGGGATGGAAATGGTGCTGGGTGCCGACATTGTGGTGGCCGCCGACACCGCAAAGTTCGGCTTGACGGAACCTCGCGTTGGGCGATTGGCGCTCGACGGCGGCATCCACCAGTTGGTGCGGCGGATCCCCTATACGCAGGCCATGGGGATGCTCCTGACAGGCCGCAAGGCAGACGCTGCCGAGATGCAGTCCATGGGGCTGGTCAACGAAGTTGTTCCTGCCGAAGAGCTCGACGCCGCTGTGCAGCGCTGGGTGGACCAGATCGTTGCCTGCGCCCCCACCTCAGTCCGCGCGGTGAAGCAGATGGTGACGCAGACCTCCCACCTGACGGCCAGGGAAGCCCGCGGCCTGCGACTTCCGGCTCTTATGGGGGCGCTGGACAGTGAAGACTCCGCAGAGGGAGTGCGTGCTTTCCAGGAAAAGCGCCCCCCAGTCTGGCCGGGGCGTTGAACGGCTCAGTGAACCGGCACGACCACTGACCTGCCCTGCCTACAGAAACCATTTAGAACGAAGTAGAGGAGATACCGATGCCGCCATCAGTCGCGCCCGAATCCCTAAATCCCGAATTCCTAAACTACGCAGTACAGCACCGTGAATCTTTGGCTCCAGGAGTGTGGGGCGTTGTCGCCACGCCATTCCAAGGCAGCACGCTGGACGTGGACCTGGACAGTTTGTCCGAGCTCGTGGAGCATTACGAGGCCATCGGCGCCACGGGACTCACCGTACTGGGAGTCTTCGGCGAAGCAGCCGCACTGACGGCTGAGGAACGCCGGCAAGTGCTGGAAACCGCCGTCGAATGCACCGCGCTGCCATTGGTGGTGGGCGTGACCGCCCTGGCCACCCGGCCCGCCATCGAGGAAGTCCGGGCAGCTCAGGACGTTGCCGGAGAACGCCTGGCAGCTGTGATGGTGCAGGCTAACTCTGCCAAGCCCGAGACGGTGACTGCGCACTTGGATGCCATCCACCGGGCTACCGGCGCCAAGGTGGTCCTGCAGGACTATCCGTTGGCGAGTGGCGTTAGTATCCCCACATCCGCACTGATCAAGGTGATGGCTTCTTGTGATTTCGTCATTGCGGTCAAGGCCGAAGCACCGCCCACCAGCGTCGCGATCGCGGAGCTGCGTGCCGGCGTCGGGATTTCAGTCTTTGGTGGCCTCGGCGGGCAGGGACTCCTGGACGAACTGATGGCTGGCGCAGCAGGCGCAATGACGGGTTTCTCCTACCCTGAAGTCCTCATAGCGTGTGTGCGGGCATGGCAGCAGGATGGCTATGAAGCAGCCCAGCGCGAACTGCTCCCCTATCTGCCGCTGATCAACTTTGAGCAGCAGGCGAAAGTGGCGCTGGCTATTCGCAAGGAGTGCCTGCGCGAACGGGGACTCATCAAGGACTCTGGCGTTCGTGCCCCTGCAGCGGGCTTCCCCGAAGTCCTGCGCGGGAGCATGGGCACACATCTTCGTGAGGCAGCTGCTGCACTTGAAAATGCCACATTGCCGGTAAGGAGCTTCTGATGGATCTACGAATTGCGGGCAAGACAGCCTTGGTCGCCGCTTCCACCGGTGGGCTTGGCCTGGCCGTGGCCCGTGCCCTCGCTGCTGAAGGCGTGCGCGTGGCGATCGTGGGCCGTCGTCGGGACCGCGCAAAGGAGATCGTCGCTGAACTGCAGGCCGCGTACGGAACTGGTACTGCCGGTGCTTCCGGGAACCGTGTTTCCGGTGCTTCCGGCATCGTGACCAAGGGCTTTGACGCCGTGGCGATCGAGGCGGACCTGACCACGCCCGAGGGCATCGAATCGGCAGTCGAACAGACGGTCGCGGACTTGGGACCCATCGATATCCTGGTCCTCAACGGCCCAGGCCCCAAACCCGGTGCCGCAGCCACGCTGAGCTCCGATGACATGGCAGCGGCGTTTGATCTCCTGGTCAAACCGCAGCACGCCTTGGTTTCCCAGGTACTTCCGGGTATGCGGGAACGGCGATGGGGCCGGATCCTGGCTATCGGATCCAGCGGCGTGACAGCCCCGCTTCCCAACCTCGCCGTCTCCAACACCGGACGGGCTGCCCTGGCCGGATACCTCAAGACCCTCGCTGCCGAAGTTGCCTTGGACGAGGTCACCGTTAACCTTCTTCTGCCAGGCCGCATCGCCACCGACCGGGTCACCCAACTTGACCACGCCGCCGCCAAGCGACGCGGTACCACGCTGGAAGACATCCAGCTCGAATCCCGCAAGACCATCCCCGCCCGACGCTATGGAGAACCTGCTGAGTTCGGTGCGGCTGCCGCCTTCCTGTGCAGCGCGCCGGCGTCGTACATCACCGGCGTCGCGCTGAGGTGCGACGGCGGCCTCATCCGTAGCCTCTAGCCACCCCTCCCTCCCGAAATCCTAAGGAACATCATGACTTCCACAGCAGTTGACCCGCAGGCGATCACCGACCCGCAGACGATGACCGCCCAGCACCTCATCAATGGCCAATGGCTCGGAGACGCGGACACACAGCGAATGAATCCGGCCCGGCCAGGCGAACTCGCAGCCCTCTCACCCAGCGGCAGCGCCCAGGACGTGGACGCCGCCATCACCGCGGCCGTCGCAGCCCAACCGTCATGGGCGGCCCTGCCAGCACCAGCCCGGGGCGCCATCCTCATCGCGGCCGGAAACCTGCTCAACGAGCGCCAACACGCCATCGCCGAAGACCTGGTCCGTGAGGAAGGAAAGACGCTGGCGGAGGCAAAGGGTGAGGTCAAGCGTGCCTCTGACGTGCTGCGCTTCTTCGGCTCGCTGGGCTGGGCAGCAACCGGCGAAGTGTTGCCAAGCGGCCTGCCAGACACCACCATCACGACGCGTCGCGAACCGTTGGGCGTGGTGGGACTCATTACCCCGTGGAACTTTCCCATCGCCATTCCGGCATGGAAAACCGCGCCTGCCCTGATCAGCGGCAACGCCGTGGTGATCAAACCCGCCGAGCTCACTCCGTTGTCCACCACCCATCTGGCACGTGCCCTGCAGGACGCCGGACTGCCCTCCGGCGTGTTCAACGTGGTGCACGGGAAGGGCCGCGTGGTGGGTGACGCGCTGGCCCGGGACCCCCGCATTGCCGGCTTGTCGTTCACGGGTTCCACCAATGTTGGCCTTGGGCTGCAGGAGATCCTCAATGCCCGGCGCGCCCGGGTACAGCTCGAAATGGGCGGCAAAAACGGTGTGCTGGTGCTGGATGACGCCGATCCCCGCAAAGCTGCAAAGGTAGTAGCGGCAGGCGCATTCGGCCTGACGGGACAGGCGTGCACAGCAACGTCCCGCGTCTACGTGACGCCCGGCATCCGCTCCGCCTTCCTCGAGGCCTTGGTGCAGGAGGCCGCCGACTACACGAGCGGTGACGGACTTGATGGCGACGCCCGGATGGGCGCTGTAGTGAGCAGGCAGCAATTCGAGCAGGACCAGGCAGCGGTGCGTACCGCCGTCGAACGCGGGGCCACACTTCTGCACGGACAGTACGACGGCGACCCCAGCGGGGCGCTGTTCTTCCCGGCGGCGATTCTCGCCGGGCTGCCGTTCGACGACGCCGCCGTAACGGAAGAGATCTTCGGTCCAGTAGTGGCCGTTCTCGAAGTGGCCGACTATGAAACCGGCCTCGCCGCCATCAATGACTCCCGCTACGGGCTCACGGCCGGCATCTGCACGGACTCGCTGGCCCTCGCCACGGACTTCGCTGCCAGGGCGCAAGCTGGCGTGGTGAAGATCAACCGGCCCACTGCCGGGCTGGACCTGAACGTCCCCTTCGGCGGCGTGAAGGATTCCTCCACCAACACCTTCCGCGAGCAAGGCAGGTCCGCCCTGGACTTCTACACCTGGGGCAAGACCGTCTACACCGGTGTTTAGTACGCCATGAGCTACGTGATCGCACAGCCCTGCGTGGATGTGAAGGACAAGGCGTGCATTGACGAATGCCCGGTGGATTGCATCTACGAGGGCGAACGCTCGCTCTACATCCATCCGTCCGAGTGCGTTGACTGCGGGGCATGCGATCCCGTGTGCCCCGTAGAGGCGATCTACTACGCGGAGGACGTGCCTGACGAGTGGGCAGACTACGTCAGGGCGAACGCGGAGTTCTTCGAGGCGGATATCTTCGAGGACGTGGGCCGCGATCATCCTGTGGTGACCGCGGCCCCGGTGCGGGTCTTGTAGTCGGTCTGGCCAACGCCGAGTCCAACTAGCCAACATCGCGGGTTTGGAAGCCGTACCGATCAACGACGTGAAGCGGCGTCTTCAATGTCCACGTACGCTGTCACGCCCCCTCGACGGCGTTACCTTCGCATCCCGCCAAAGAGACGGGTGTACTCTATCCACCGGGTGCGTGTCGCCCCCTACAGTGCAGACCTTCAGAGGAGCCGACTATGGCTGATGACAGGGTGACCCGAAAGCAGTGCCACGTGCGACGGGACCGGGGGCGGTGAACAAGAACCGGCTCGAGGCGTTCAGTGACGGCGTACTGGCCATCATCATCACCATCATGGTCCTGGAGCTGCACACCCCGGAAGCGCCAACATGGGAGGGTGTTGCCGCAGTTCTGCCGACCCTTTTCAGCTACCTTCTGAGCTTCGTGTATGTCGGGATCTACTGGAACAACCACCACCACATGATCCACCTGGCCGGGCGAGTGAACGGCGGGATCCTCTGGGCCAATTTGCACCTGCTGTTCTGGCTGTCGCTCTTCCCCTTCACGACACGGTGGATGGATGAGTCCGGCTTCGTGCAGGTCCCCGTCCTGTTGTATGGAATCAACCTGCTGTGTGCTGCGATCGCATACTACATCCTGGAACGTCGGCTGATCGCCGCCCAAGGCAGGGACGGGGCCCTGGCCCGGGCTCTCGGCCGTGACTGGAAAGGCAAAGCCTCCCCCGTGATCTATGCTGTCGGCATCGCAGTCACACCGATCCAGCCCCTTTTCGGGATCGCCATCTTCACCGTCGTGGCGCTGATCTGGCTGGTGCCGGACCGCCGGGTTGAGCACTTTGTCGCCAGGACTCATCAAGGCGACAACGGCGCCGGCTAATCGGTAAAGCGGTCTACGTGCACGTTCCCGGACTATGACTCTTTTCGGCAACGGACGTCTACTCTTCGCGGTCGATCTCCGACCGGCTCACTCAGAGGGCAGAAGCCAGCGAACGGGCATGGAGAGCCCCGCCGGGCTTGACATGTTCATCCAACATCAGTCGATCGTGAAGACGAGTAAGGAGCCTGTGGCGGTAGCTACGAGCTTGCCTCTGGCGTCGGTGACAGTCGCGTCCGCGAAGGCAACGCGATTGCCGGGCTTCGATACAACGCCTACACAGGTCAATGGGCCGCTGTCAGCAAGCACTGAGCGAAGGTAGTTCACCTTAATCTCTATGGAGGTGTAACCCTGGCCTTTGGGAAGGGTCGTCTGCACGGCGCAACCAAGGGCGGAATCGAGCAGGGTGCATAGGAGCCCGCCGTGAACCGAGCCGATTGGGTTGTAATGGGACTCGTCGGGATCACAGGTAAAGGTGGCAGTGCCCGGTGCCGCATCCACCAGGGTCATGTTCAGTAATTCGCCCATCGGTGGGGGTGGCAGTTTTTTGCCCATCATTGCGTGCAGGTATTCCAAGCCGCTCATGCCGGGCATGGCAGCCGCGCCAATGGCCGGATCGTCCCAGGCTACGACTCGTTTACGCTCGCTCACTAATGCTCCTCTTGTTCGCTTCAATTACCTACCGCTATGGGAGCCCGGACTGCATTGCCCCATTCTGTCCAGGAACCGTCGTAGTTCCTCACCCGGTCCATACCCAACAGGAAAGTCAGGGCAAACCAGGAATGGCTTGAACGCTCACCAATCCGGCAGTAGGTAATAACTTCATCGTCCACCTTGAGGCCAATTTCATGGAAGTAGATCTCCTCCAGTTCCCTTCGCGGCCTGAACGTTCCATTATCCGAAACAGCCCGCGCCCACGGGACATTGCGCGCCCCAGGGATATGCCCTCCACGGAGGACCCCCTCCTGCGGGTAGTCGGGAATTGAAGTCCGCTCACCCGTGTACTCCTCAGGGCTGCGGATGTCGATGAGGGATAGGCCGAGGTGTTCCTGGACGTCATCCTTGAACGCCCGGATGGACGAGTCATCGCGCGTGACTACCGGATAGGACGTTGCGGTCCTGGCGGGCGGCAGCGACGTCTCGAGGGGACGCCCTTCAGAGATCCACGTTTCCCGCCCGCCGTCGAGCAAGCGGACGTCAGGATGGCCAAAGAGCCGGAACACCCAGAGGGTATAGGCAGCCCACCAGTTGTGCTTGTCACCATAAATGACAACGGTGCTGTCCCGAGAAATACCCTTGGACGCCATAAGATTGGCAAATTCCCACCCTGTCAAATAGTCGCGGATAACAGGATCGTTCAGATCTGTATGCCAATCAATTTTGACGGCCGACGGAATGTGGCCCAGTTCATAAAGAAGCGGATCCTCGTCAGACTCCACGATGACCAGTCTGTCATCAGCCATGTGCCGTACAAGCCATTCGGCTGTAACCAGTCTGTCAGAATGCGCGTACTCAGTGATTCGGGCGGAATTGTCAGGAGGTAAAGCTTGCATTGAGGTCCTTAGTGGGGTTAATAGCCCGGTGAGCGAAAAGACCCCTTCTGCCCACTGTTCACGAACGAACAGAAATGGGAGTCAATTCACGAGCCTTGATTCAAGTTTTCGGGCCCGGTGCGCCCGGAGATTCGCCGGGTTTCCGCAGATTTTTACGTCATGCCACACGCCGCTGTTGTTGCGTGAGCGATCAAAGAACGCAACCCTGCATTTTTCGCTGCGGCACAGTTTGAGCCGATGCCAGGTCCCTGCCAGTTGCGCCTGGAAAATCTCCGTCATGGCCAGGGATTCAATATGCCCGGCTCCGGCTCCCTGCGGTTCAGCTTGGATCTCGCCATTCGATTTGAGCCTCAAGGATGTGGCGGTCGTCCAGACTGTGGGCAAAGCGTCGATGTCGGAACCAACGACGGCGTCCGGGTCGCCTCCGGCGTTTAGGGTGCCTGCAAGTTCATCACGAAAGTACCGCAGGTGTTCCAGGTCGCGTTCCGTAAGTTTGACTTCGACATAACGCCGGCCGGTGGCCAGTGCCCACTGTTTCAGTCCAGCATCCAGCCAATCCTGGGCAAGCCCGAGATCAAGCAACAAATCGGTCCTTCGCGGCTTTCCAGCGGATTTCGTGTTGAGCAGGTCATGCACAAAACCGAGCCCTCCAGGAGCACATTCCATGTCATAGCGTTGCGTCGCGTTCCAGTCGCTCACTGCATCCCCTCTCGCCAACTTTCAGGGCACCCTTGGCCATCCACCATGTTAAGTGCGATTAGCGCCCTTGAAATTCCAACACGGGGCGCGGCCTTCCCGCTTCCAGTGCCTCCACGGCCGATTTCAGCCCGGTTTGGGTGTCTTCGCGTTCAAACAACGGCATGGCGATATCGAACATCGCTTGGTCTGCCGCAGCGACGCCGCCCAACGACCAGGTTCTCAGGAGTGCCTTATGCGCAGCGTATGCCTGTGTAGCTCCGGTGGCGATGCGCTGGGCAAACGCCAAGACTTCTTCCGTGAGCTTGTCCTCGGAAACGACGCGGTTCACGACTCCTGCACGGTCCATTTCAGAAGCGGATACTTTCTCCGAAGTCATAGCCCATTCTGCTGCCCGGCTCTTGCCTGCCCTTTCGGCAACCCGGTAGATGCCACCCAAGAGGGTAACGATGCCAAGAGTTTGTTCGGGATGCCCGAACTCGGCTGATTCTGCTGCGAAAATGAGGTCAGCCCGCAGGGCGAGTTCAAACCCTCCTCCAAAGCAAAGACCCTGGACTTCGGCAATCACCGGCATCGGCAGCAGCTCCAACTGGTTGAAGACTGACATGTACCGCTCAAACAAGGCACGCAACTCCCGCGTTTCCGCGCCCGGCCACGTCATGATGTCGCCTCCGAAGCTGAAGTCCGCACCTTCAGCCCGAATGATGACCACACGGGCGTCGCTCCTGCCTATCGCGGTTATGGCTTCGGAAAGCTCGTCCGCCATCTGGAGGTCGATTCGGTTCTGGGGTGGATTGTCCAGGATGATGGTGGCAATCTGGTCGTGGACCGTGAACGTAAGGTGGGTCATTGGCATAAGCCCTTTCGCTAGGAAGTAGTTGCGAACCAGCTGAATCCGAAGGAATCAGTCGGCGGAGTAGAAACGGGATTCATCGCCCACGGACTTTCCGAGGCGTTTCCCCAGTTCAGCCGAAAACCGGAGCGCTGCGTCAAGCGGGCGATGGTGGATGGCGGCCGAGACGATCTGGCCGGCTTCGTCCTTGGTGAGGATAGTGACTCCATAGATTTTGAGACCGCTGAACGCGGTGGCCTGCCATTCAAGGTAGGTGCGCGGCCCATTGACGGTTTGATGGGTGAACTCAAGCGATTCGTAAATAGAGCTGGCTGCGCTCATTACCGCTTTCACGTTCTCCCGGCCGGTGATCGGCGACCGGATGACGGAGGCCTCAAGGACAACGTCGCGGTGGAAGGCCTCGCCGAAGTCGTCCGCGGATTTGCTGGCAAAGGCATTTATCCATCCCTGGGCGTCTGCTCCGCCAGACGTAGTGGCAGAGGCTTCAGAAACTTCTTTGAGGAATCGCCCGATGAGTCCTGCCACGTTCCGAGGCTGCTCGACGTGAGGCCAGTGGCCCGCCCCACTGAGCACTTCCTCCTTGACGTGTCGGAATCGCGGGGCGACAGCTGAAGAGACCAGCTCGGCGGTGGCGAACGGGTCTGCGTCACCGCGGATTATTAACACTGGTGAGCTAAATTCACTCTCCGCAGGGGCGTTCGGAATCCCTTCGTTCCAGCAGTCGACGAGATGGGTAACGACTTCTGGACGGATGCGGCCCCCTATATAGGTGAGCTTGTCCAACCCGAACTCGTTCAACCCGCCGCCAAGGTACTTCCGGATCCCTCGTTGGGCTTCTGCATCCCCGCCCACATGCCGGAAAGGGCCAACAGCTTCCTCAGGAAGGTGGGTCCCCGCCAAAGGCACCGGGGTAACAAATACAGCACCCACCACCTTGCCTGGATGGCGGACAGCAACAAGTTCAGCCACCAACGTTCCCATGCTTTGCGCCACGACCACGACGGGCCTGTCCAGACCCGCCACGACCCGAGCGACGTCGTCGGCGTATCGCTCCAGGCTGTACGGGCCTTCGTCCCCGCTCCGGTCCCCCATCCCTGCCAGGTCCAACCTCAGAAACTGGGCGTTTGCGGTGGCGAGTTCAGAGACGACGTCGTCCCAGACACTCTGATCATCCAGGAATCCGTGGATGAAAAGCACGGCCACGTCGCCGCTGCCAGTGGTTGTCAACGAGGGGTCCTGCTTCTGCAACTGCTCCATTACAGTGCTCATCTACTGCTCCTTGGTGAGGGTCGAGCCGGATGGGGACCAGGCTGCTGTATTGATGGGTGACCAGTCATTCGGCTGACCGTCCAGCCGTGCCATGCGTTGATTGTGCTTGGACTTCAGGAGTTCATCCTCGAGGGGCGTGGTGAACACGTTTTCAACCAGGGTGTACTCAGCCGCCAACCGCCCGACGGCAGTAACTGCTGCCGTATCAATCCGGCCTCGTTCCAGGTAAAGCTCGTCCTTGACATGGAAACGGACAACTTCGCCCCAGACCACGTGATCGTTCATCTCGCCGACAGGGATGATGCGGTTAACGATGCATTCCATTGCGATGGGGGCGTCTTTGATCCTGGGCGCAGACACGGCTTGTGAAGCCTCTTTTTCAAGACCCACGGCCTCAAACTCGTCGATACCCGAGGGAAATTCGAAGGCCGAGGAGTGCAGGGCGTGTGCCTGTGGAAGCGTCGCCACGTTGACCACAAAGTTTCCCGTTTCGCGAATGTTGACGAACGTGTCCTTGAGGGTCTTCCCGTCTGAGCGCGGCTGCAGCGAGATCGACACCATGGGCGGCTTTCGCCCCACCGCCGTGAAGAAGGAAATGGGCGCAAGATTGGCCACTCCGTCGGGCGAGACGGTGCTCACCCATGCGATAGCCCTGGGAATGATGCTTCCGATGAGGAGTTTGTAGGAGTCGACGGCGTTGAGATCCGCACTATTGATGATCATGGAGAGCCTGTATCTTTCCTTGTCAGTGTGGGGGCGTTCCTGTAGAAGAAACGCGACCTGAGGCTGCATCGGCGCGGCCTGCGGTGATGGGAAGTTTTGGAGCTTAGTGAAAGTCAGCTGAAGTAAGCGTATCCGTTTTACCTATTTCGGACAAGAGTGTTGATTCAGAATTTCAAAACGCCTTAAGTGGTGCAACCGCGCGGGAGCGGGGACGGCAGCTATCTCTCCAGAACGACAGCAAGCCCCTGCCCTACACCGATGCAGATGGCAGCAACGCCAACACCGCCTCCACGGCGCTTCAGCTCGCGCGCCAGGTGGATAAGAATGCGGGAGCCGGACGCCCCCAGCGGGTGGCCCAGCGCCAACGCTCCACCATGGATATTCACTTTCTCCGGGTCCAGGTCGGGCCAAAGCCGCAGGCACGCCAGGCTTTGGGCGGCGAACGCTTCGTTGAGCTCCACGACGTCCACGTCTGCCCAGGTTTTCCCTGCCCGCGCCAACGCCTGATTGGCAGCCTCTACCGGCGCAATGCCGAAAATATTTGGATCGTTGCCAGCCACTCCGCGTGAAACGATGCGAGCCAGAGGTTCTGTTTCCAGGGCACCCTCACGGCCGATGAGCATAGCCGCTGCCCCATCATTGAGCGGAGAGGAATTGCCCGCCGTTACCGAGCCACCGTCACGGAATGCCGGCTCCAGGCCAGCCAAGGCCACCTCGGAGGTGCCGGGTCGCACGCCCTCATCGGTGTGGAGCGCCGAATCCGGATGGGGCACGACTTCGTCGTCGTAGATGCCCTCGGACCAGGCCTTGGCAGCCAAGCTGTGGCTTCTCACGGCAAACTGGTCTTGCTCGGTCCTTGATATGCCAAACTTGTCGGCCAGGATTTCAGCCGTCTCGCCATTGGAGATGGTCCAGGCCTCGTTCATCCGGGGGTTGACCATTCGCCAGCCCAGCGTCGAACTGTGCAGGGTTTCAGGGCCGGCCGGATACGCCCGCTCGGGTTTTGCCAGGATCCAGGGCGCCCTGCTCATCGATTCAACGCCCCCGGCAACAATCAGCTCCGCATCCCCGATTTCCACAGCACGGCTTGCCTGGATCGCAGCCTCAAGTCCGGAGCCGCACAGTCGATTGACCGTGACGCCAGGCACCGAGGTCGGAAGCCCGGCGAGCAGCGCGGCCATGCGTGCCACATTGCGGTTATCCTCTCCAGCACCATTGGCGTTGCCCAAGATCACCTCGTCAATCCTGTCCGCTTCCAGCCCGGGCTGCCTGTCCACCACTTCGCGGACGACATGGGAGGCCAAATCGTCAGGACGAACGCCGGCCAATGATTTGCCGAATTTTCCAAAGGGGGTACGGATCCCGTCGTAGATGAAGCTGCTTGCCATGCTTCTGCCTTTCGTCGTGCATCGGGGAAGGAAATCTGGAATGGGTGGCCGGCTCGCGGCCGTGAAAGGAGCATACGCCAAAAAGTCTTTGCGGGACAGAGCCTAAAGCTGTACGCTTATTTCACATCTTTACCCCCTTACCCACACCTCACAAATTCCCCGCGGCGCGCGGCGTTGCTCCCGCGGCTTCACCCTGCCCGTCCAGGGGCGCTGGAAAGAAAAGAGAGACTCATGGCAGAACGACTGGATGTTGAATTCGCGGCCGACGGGGGCATCACGCTCCGCGCTTGGCTCTACATCCCGGATGGGCCAGGACCTCATCCGGCCATTACCATGGCACACGGCTATGCGGGAACCCGCGCTCACGGCCTCGCCGCTTACGCCTCCCGCTTTGCCGCCAACGGATTCGTGGTCCTGGTCCACGACCACCGCAATTTCGGCGCGAGCGAGGGAGAACTCCGCCATGACATCAATCCCTGGCAGCAGATCAAGGACTGGCGCCGGGCTGTGACCTACCTCGAAGGCAGGCCTGAAGTGGACCCCTCGCGGATAGGCCTGTGGGGGTCCAGCTACTCCGGCGGGCACGCCTTGGTTTTGGGAGCTACGGAAGAGCGGCTCAAAGCTGTCGTGTCCCAGGTGCCTGCCATCAACGGCCATGTGGCCGGTTCCCGCCGCGCCGTGGGTGACGCGAGGATTGCCCTGGAACAGTCCTTCGTCGACGACGAACGAGGCCAGGCCGCCGGCGAGGCGCCAAAGATGATCGCAGTGGTAAGCAGTGATCCAAACCAGCCTGCCGCATACCGGCTTCCCTCAGCTCTGCGCTTCTACACGCAACCCGGCCCGGAAGAGTACGGCTGGGACAACACCGTCACCTTGCAATCCACCCGGGCAGCGCGCCTCTACGAACCGGGAGTCTGGGCCTCAAGGGTGTCCCCCAAGCCGCTGCTCTTCATCGTGGCCGCTGACGATGAACTGACCGGCACGGACCTGGCCCTCGAGGCCTACGAACAGGCCCAGGAGCCCAAATCGCTCGTGATGCTTCCAGGGGGCCACTTCGAGCCGTATGTAGAAAACTTCGAAGAATCAAGCTCTGCCGCTCTCGATTGGTTTTTGCTGCACCTCTAAACCACCACAAACTTCAGGGAAAGTGACGCATATTATGGCACCTACAACCGAGCTGGTTTACGACGTATTTGTCTCCGGCACCCTGCCTCAAACAGGACGAGGGACACTTCCCAACGGTGACCCCCGCATCTGGTCCCCGCTGTCCTCCACGCTGATCTCCGGACAGGAAAACGCGGTGCTGGTTGACCCGCCCATGACGGTTGACCAGACAACGAGGGTCGGGGACTGGATTGAAGCATCAGGGAAGACACTTAGCCACATCTACATCACCCACGGCCACGGCGACCACTGGTTCGGCGCTGGTCCCCTGGCCGAGCGGTTTCCGGGGGTTACAGTACTGGCAACCCCGGGCACGCTCCAGGAAATGGCCATGCACGGCTCTCCGGAGTTCCGTTCCTCCTTCTGGGACTCGATCTTCCCGGACCAGATTCCGCCCACCACAACAGTGACCCAGCCAGTGGACAATGGGTCGTTTGAACTTGAGGGTCATGAACTGCAGATCATTGAAGTGGGCCATACCGACACTGACAACACCACCATGCTGTTCGTTCCCTCCGTCGGTCTCCTGGTAGCCGGGGACGCCGTCTATAACGGAGTCCACCCCTACCTGACTGAGTCCCAGGACGGGGGTCTCGAAGCCTGGCTGCGGGCGATTGACATCGCGGAGAACCTTGAGCCGAAGTTCGTTGTGGCCGGGCACAAGAATCCCGCATTGCCGGATCTGCCCGGTCAGATCCAAGAGACCCGCAAGTACCTTTTGGACGCATCAAAGCTCCTGGCCGAGGAACCAACGCCGGAGGAGTTCTTCTCCGCAATGCTTGCGCTTCATCCTGACCGCATAAACCCGGGTGCGTTGTGGGGTGCGGCCATGAAATTGCTCAGTTGACCAGCACCGGTGCCCGCGATGGGGCGGTTGCGACGGCTTCGGAAGCGCGGTCGCCCGATCTCGTCACTGAATCACCACCAAAGCCTCCGTCGCACCCCTTCAACCTGTTTGCCATTCCCCTGGGCATCACGGGGCTGGGAGGCACCTGGCAGGCAGCCCGCCTGCCACTTCATGCCCCCGCGTGGCCAGCGGAGGTCTTTTACGGGATCAGTGCCGCTATCTGGTCCGTCCTGCTTATCCGGTACCTGGCAAAAAGTTTCCGATACGGGTCCGAGGGACACTTCGACAAAGAACTGAGGCACCCCGGAAACGGTCCGTCAGCGTCCTTCATTCCCTTGGTGGGCATCCTCCTGAGCAGTCACTACATCGAATACAACAAGGTGTTCTGGTCCGTGCTGTGCCTGTTCTTCGTCATCGCTCTCACGCTCCTCGGAGCAAGGCTTCTGGTCCACTGGGTGACCGGAGGAGTAACCCTGGAATGGGTCCACCCTGGTTACCTGCTTCCCGTTGCCGCAGGTCCCTTCATCGCCAGCATCGGCTTCTCCACCATGGGTTGGCCCCAAGCGGCGATCGCCGCGTGGGGAACCGGTGCTTTTTTCTGGCTGGTGATCGGAACGGTGGTGACGGTGCGCTTCATGGCGGGGATTGAGATGCCGGACGATTTGAAGCCCGTCTTGGCCGGGTATGTGGCCGCCCCCGCAACGGCCTGCGTTGCCTGGATAGTCATTCGCCCGGAGGGTTCCGGAATCATCCAGGCAGGACTCACGGGAATCCTCCTCATGATGATTCTGATGCAGGTGGTTCTGATTCCCCAGTACGCCAGACTGCCGTTTTCGCTGACGTTCTGGATCTTCACCTTCCCGGTGTCAACGTCGGCGAACTACGGCATCCGGTGGCTCAGGACCGTCGACGTCGCCGGCTCGGAACTCATCTCCTGGACCCTCTTGGGCCTTGCCACGGCTTTTGTCCTTGGTACCGGAATACGGACGCTCATTTACGGTTCGCCAGCCAAGAAGCCGCGCTGACGCTTCCGCGCGGCCGTGACCACAGCAAGTCCGCGCGGATGCGCCCAAGTGGATGTTCGACGTCGGGCGCTTGAGTTGTGGGAAACGGTTGCCGTGTGCAGGGGCGACAAGGAAGGACCTTCGGGTGGAGCGGGACTTGTAGAGAGTCCAGCTCCACCCGGAGGTCCTTTCCGCGTTAAGTGCACTCGTCAGCGGGGCATGACTACGGCACGGGCTAATCGAGCCCCGGGCAGCTTTTGGTGCGGGACGCGATTCGCTCTCCCGTCGGCACGTGCCGGAGGCGCTGCCCGCGAACTACGCCTGGAGGCGTGACAGTCCCCGTCCGGAGGTCACCGAACCCGTCTTCCGGGTGACGCCGCAAACAGTCGGGCCACCTTGCTCCGGAGCAGGAGCAAGGTGGCTCGAATTGGGACTCTTTATCGCTGGCGTCCGGTGACCCTGTGGCGATCAGGGCCGTAGATGAGGGCCGCCTTATGAATCGGAACGTGAACGGCGTGTGGTCATCGCCCTGACTGCACCCACGGCCGCAGCTCCCGCCAGGAGCGGAATGGCCAGGGCGAAGAAGATCTGGTCCACGCCCCATCCTGCGCCCAGCATCACGCCACCCAGCAGACCGCTGACGATGGAGCCGGCCTTGCCGAAGCTGTGCATCCATGACACGCCGGTTGCGCGGGCTTCAGTGGGGAAAACCGACGTGCTCAGTGCGTTCATACCGCTGTTGGCACCCACCAGCACAACGCCGATGGTGAAGCCCAGAACCAGCAGCAGGGGCAAGGTCAGGTTGACTGATGCCAGGATCCAGGCCGCTCCGGCGGCCAGCATGAAGGCGGCACCGAGGGATAGGTATTTGCCCAGCTTTTCCATGGCAAAACCGATAGCCAAGGCTCCGATCACACCGCCGATGCCGAACATCGACACCACATTGCCTGTGCCCGCAGCATCGATATTAAGTTGCTTGACGATCAGCGGCAGGTAGTTCAGGAACATATAAACCACTGCGGCGCAGATGAAGTAGCAAAGCCAGATGAGCAGCGATACCACCATAAGTTTCTTGGACAGTACCGCCCTGACACCTCCAACCGGCTTGGCGGCGCCAGCCTGCGGTGCGCCCGTCAGATCCACTGTGTTCATGTCAAAACCCGGGATGATGGCACTCAGTACCTTCGTCACGTTTTCTGTCCGGCCTCCCCTTCGAATCATAAACACCGTTGATTCCGGAAGGCCCCACACCAGTGCGGGCAGGAGAATCAATGCCAGGACTGTTCCGGTTCCGAGCAGCCACTGCCAGCCCAGGGTGGGAAGAATGGTGGATGCCAGGAAGCCGGTGATGACTGTCCCCAGCGGGAAACCGGTGAACGTGATGGCCACAATGGCGGCCTTCCGCTTTTCAGGCGCGAACTCGGCTACGAGCGTGATGACCAGGGGCATGACAGCTCCGAGGAACAGGCATGCCACCACCCGGAAGATTCCCAACATCAGGTCGTTTTGTGCCAGCGCGCCGCCTAAGGTGGCCAGCCCGAATCCTGCCGTGCCTACGATAATCGGGAGCCTTCGGCCGATCTGGTCCGATAGCGGGCCGGCAACCATGGAACCGACAGTAAGCCCCACAACTCCCAGCGTCACCATGGTGGTAACAATGGCCAGCGAGGTACCCCACTGGGTGACTATTTGTGGGTAAATGAATCCCCACAGGCCGATTTCAACTCCTTCCAGGGTCATGGTCAGGAACCCGAGAAGGATGATTACGCGCCTCCTGTTGCCAAGCGGCGCTTCATTGAGTATTTCCTGAACGGTCAAGCGGGAGGATCCCGGGGTCCGGAGGCCGGTCGTCTTTGACGCCTCGTTGGCAATTGCCATGTTGTTCGCCTTTCTAATGCACGCCGTCGTTGGCGTGCGTGAGCTGATGCGAAGCTCGTAGTGCTCGTGGATCGGGGCACGCAGTCTTCCATGGGCGATTGCCGTCTAGGTTGTTCACTTGCGCCTTGCTCATGGCAACCGAACCCTCAAGTGTGATCGGGGACACAAGGTGAACTCTGCGATTGAAAGAAGCCTAGGCTATACAGCTCTTTCAAGCAATGGCTTTTCGGCACTCAATCCGCTGGCCTTGCCGTCCGGGAGATCGCCTCGACCCGCAGCGCCTTCAGCCAGTCACTAATCACGCTCCAGGACTCTTCCCAGCCGCCGTCGAGCATCATGTCATGTCCGATCCCGGCGAGTTCCCGCACATCGGCGCCGTAGCGCCGTGCGGTTGCGCGCGCTGACCGCACTGGCACCATTCGGTCGTGCTTGCTGTAGACGGACAGAAGTGGATATTCAGACTTCATCCTCGCCGGAAGGTGGAAAAGCAGCTGGTACTGGACCCAGGGCGACTCGCCGCAAAGGGATCGGGAAATCTCCCCCGCCTCTTCAGTGCCCATTCGCTCGAACAACATGTCCGGCGGCAGCCGAATGCTTCGACCCGCGAGAAACCGCATCGCTTGCCAGGGATGGCTTCTCAGCACCGACAAGACCGTTCCGAAGGCCGGGCCGGAAGTGATGGAGCCAACAAGCACGCCCGCAGTCACCTTCGCCGGCTGCAGCGCCAACACCCGCTGCACCACCAGGCCACCGAGCGAGTGACCAACCAAGACGAGCTCATCAGCATCGACAGTCTCGACCGCTCGAAGGACGTCTTCAACATAATCCTTCAGCCGCGCCGAGCGGAGCCTTCCTCCGCTGCCGCCGTGACCCCGGAGCGAGACCGCGTACGCCGCATAGCCATCCTCGGAAGCTGCGTGCATCCAGTTGCGCCAGCAGGTGGCGTCATGGCCGAGGCCATGCACAAAGAGAAAAGCAGAACGGGGTCGGATCCCGCCCGGAGGGCCGGACGCGAGAATCTCGAGTTGAACATTGCTACCGGGGTTAAACATCATCGTTTCCACAGCAGCTGAACCTATCAGAGAGTGACAGAAGTAACAATGGTTTGCATATTTCGACGGCGTGCTGCTGGGGGCTATGGCATGATCAGCACCGCTCCATGAGCGACGTCGGCATATCGCACCTCTCGGGCGCTTCCCTGCCAGCAAGCAAAAATGCTCGATCGGAATACCCGGCCGAGCATTTTGCCCCAATTGTTAGTGATTCCCGAGCCGCCGGCGATATCGCCCTCGCGCGGGTCAGCGGGTCATGAGTCAATGCTCTCTACATGAGCCGCGGAGCGGACGCGTGGTGGGCTGATCCAACTAAGTAGCACTTGATGCCGTTCTGAGCCCTCAAAACGGCATCAAGTGCTACTTAGATGGGCCGGCGCAGCGTTAGTTGCCCTGGGCCAGTGGCGCCAGCCGGTACCCAACGCCGCGCACAGTCTCGAGCCAGCGCGGGTTCTGGATGCTGTCGCCAAGTTTCTTGCGCAGGTTGCCCATATGCACCTCAACGGCGCGTTCATCGGCGTCGCTGACGTAGCTGCCGACGTCGTAGGGTTCATTGCGGAGACGCCGCGCCAGATCGGCCTTGGTCCGCACAATCCTGCCGGTCTCCAGGAGCGCAAGCAGGAGGTCGAACTCGGTGCGTGTTAGCCTCAGCTCCTTGCCGTTCAAGACTGCTGTGCGGGAACCGACCGAAACGGCGAGGCCGTTGTGGGTCATTTCCGGATCTGTTTCTTCCACGGCGGCCTTGGACTCCGACGACGCGCGGGGCCTTCTCATCATGGCCTCGACGCGGGCCCGGAGTTCGCGGGGCCGGAACGGCTTGGTGAGGTAATCATCGCCCCCGGCCTCCAGGCCCATGAGGGTATCCAGCTCCTCAGCACGGGCCGTGAGCATGATGATGTAAGCGTCCGAGGATTTCCGGATCTGGCGGGCCACCTCGAAACCATCGATGTCCGGGAGGCCCAGGTCCAGGGTAATAACGTCTGGATTCAGTTCGCGGGCTGACGTGACGCCGGCGGATCCAGTGGACGCAACGTGGACGTCAAACCCCGCTTGGGAAAGGACCACGCGCACCAATTCGCGAATATCCTGGTCATCTTCAATGACCAGCCCCACACGTACTTCACTCATCGCTGCCCCTCAGCCCCTTCGATAACCCTTCGAAGTATAACCATTATGGTTAGGCTGATCTCATGAACCGAACTTCTTCTGCATTCCCGGTGGTTGTGTCATGACCCACCCAACCACCTGGGATCTTGGCCAGAAGAAGAAACTCCTTGTTTTTCAGCGCTCTTTCCACGAACACACGCTGCGCATGAGGGTGGTACTAAGCCAATTGCCGCTTTCCGTCTGCGTGTGCATTTCGGCGATTCTGGTGTGGCTGTTTTTCCCGGCCACTCTCGAGAATCCCTTATTCCTCGTCTTCCTGCTGAGCCAGGCATTCCTGTTGGCGGTGTGCATCATTGTGCCCTGGCACCGGCTGCCTTTTCCCAGCTTCCTGGTGATACCCATCCTGGACATGGTCTCGATTTCCTTCGGAAGGGAGGGAGGGCAGGAAGCGCTCACGGGGCTCAGTGTGCTGGTGGTTCTTCCCGTCATTTGGCTGTGCGCGTCCGGCCTGTACCCAAGACTGGCCATTGCTTTGTCATTCGTGGGTCCGCTCTGCATCGTTTGGACACCTTTGTTCGTCAAGGGGGCTTTGACAGAGCAGGACCTCACAAAGCCCCTGCTGTTCCCGATCCTGATCCTTGGCATCGGAGTTTCGGTGAGCGTGCTGACCCTGAGCATGGTGCGCCAGCAGCGGGCGTTGGAGCAAAAAGATGACGAGCTAAAGAAAGCCCTGGACGTCACCACCAAGCAGGAGCGGCTGCTCAACACGGTCATGGAAGCCTTGCCGCTGGGTGTGGTGGCAGTGGACGGCGAAGGTCATGACATCCTCATGAACCGCCGCCAGCGCCAGACCCACTCCCTGGCAACACCTCCAGGCAATGACGATCCCAACGAATCCGAACTGCTCGTCTTCGATAAGGACAAGGCAACCCCGCTGCCCGCTGACCGCCGTCCAGTCAGGCGTGCGGTCCTGGGGGAAAGATTCACGGACCAGCTGGTGTGGCTTGGCTCCGGCGCAGACCAGCGCGCCTTCACCACAAGCGCCCGCCCCATGGTGGACGACGCCGGGAACTTCGCCGGCTCAGTTGTTGTTTTCAGCGACGTCACGGACTTGGTGAACGCCCTGGCCGCCAAGGACGACTTCGTCGCCAACGTCTCCCACGAATTCCGGACGCCGCTGACGTCCATACTTGGCTATGTGGAGCTTCTGCTGGATGATCCCCGCGCCCTGGACGCCTCCTCCCGGAGGCAACTCGATATCGTTCGGCGGAACGCCGAAAGGCTGCTTACCCTGGTGTCCGACTTGTTGGCCGTACGTTCAGGGCACATGATCATTCAGCCCCACACCGTGGACGTGGCGGAGCTGGTTCGGGGAAGCGTCAGCTCCGCCGGTCCCCGGGCTGCGAAAGCTGGCATTCGGTTGTCCATGGACGTCCCGGACTCCTTGGAAGCCCACGTGGACTCCTCACGAATAGCCCAGGTCCTGGACAACCTGGTATCAAACGCCATCAAGTACTCCCCCGAAGGCGCAGACGTGGAGGTAGCCGCGTGGGAGGACCAGGATTTTGTGTTCTGCCGTGTATCCGACACCGGCATGGGCATGACTGAAGAAGAGCAGGCAGAGGCCTTTACCAAGTTCTTCCGAGCTGGCGGCGTACGCAACAGCACCATTCCCGGCGTCGGGCTTGGACTGCCCATCAGCAAAGCGATCGTCGAAGCGCACGGCGGCACTATCACGCTGCAGAGCGAACCGGGCCGGGGCACAACCTTCACAGTGAAGATGCCCGCCTGAGCGCTACCGCTTGGTTGCCGGCATTCCCGCCACTGCGGCATCACGACGGCGGCCAAAGAGGAAGTAGCTCACCGGCCCGAAGAAGTTGATGAACGAGACAGCGCGCCAGACAGCCTTCTTGCCCCTGATCCTGGAATCGGGGGTCTTGCCGATGCTCCGTTGCGCCGCACCGAGCAGGGCCATATTTACGGCTCCGCTGATGATGAGCATGATGCGTTGGCCTTTGCTCATATCGCGCCACGATTTCCTGCGAGCCATGATGCCTCCCTCGAAAATTTCCAAACGGACGTAGCTCTCAGGCTAGTCCGACGCCGACCGTCCCGCCACAGCCTGACGCACCACCTCGCCCCACGATTGTTCGGCGAGGTCGGCCACCGCCGCGAGGATTTCCGACGGCGGCAGGGACAGGTCCAACGGATACTCCACGATGTCGATGTCCGTGTTGAGGATCCTGCGCAGCTTCATCTCCCCTGGACCGGCGTAAACAAGCCATGCCGTGGGGACCCGCAGTGCTGTGCAGTACGCCAGCAACTGATAATGGTCAGCGTTCAATGAAGCGCCGGCGTCGCCTGCCGCGGTGTACTTGGAGTCGTACACCACCACGGGCCTCCCGCCCAGGAAGTGGACGGCATCGGGGCGAACCGTCAGGCGGTCCGTGTCCCGGACAGCCTCATTGAGCAGCGCTCCATATTGAAGCCGCATCTCCCCCGGGTACGCACCCATCGCATGGCGAAGAGCCGAGCCCACGAACTCCTCGAAGACCTGTGCCATGTCCACCACAAAGGAAGCCGTCTGCTGCTTCCCTTCCCCGGCCTCAGCCGAGGCATTGCGCAGGATAACCTCCGAGAGCCGCAGCACCGAGTGGTACCTGAGATTCATTCGGTTGGCCCGCCACGGCGGCAGCGGGGCTCCGGACTGAAGGCGCGTGACGGCGTCGAGCTTTCCCTTGAGCTGGCGCAAGCGGCTCAGGACATCGGCCCGGACGCCGGGCACCTTCCCCATGCGTTCCAAGGCAGCGCGGAGGATGCGGTTCTCAGCGATGTCCTCGGTGAATTCGTCGTAGGACACTTCCAACGGCACCATCATCCCGGGCCTGCGGGAGATCTGGTCCGAGATGCGGATGCGGCCTTTCACGGTCCGGAGCGATTCATCGATGGTGAGGTAGCCCTGAAGGACGCCTCGGCTCAGCGCACGGTCAGCCAGCTGGGCCAGCGATTCGGCCAGGGCACTCCAGAGATCAGGGTGCTCAACTGCTTCCACGGAGTGGTCGCGGAAGCCTTGATCGCCCGCGTAGCTGAGGAGGAAAAGCAAGCGACTCAGGCCAAGCCGGTCCTTGGGGCGGACCTCGAGCTGGACTGTGGAAGTCCTTACCGAGCCGACTTTGCCGACGGGTTCGATCCTGTAGAGGCCCATGCCCATCGGTGACGCCTTGGCCAGTCCGCTGGCGTTGATGAACGCAGCAGTTGGGGGGTCCAGCTTGTCCACTACTCCGCGTGAGAGTTCGTCCATGACGATGTGCCGCGGACCTGTGTTGGCCGGGCTTGTGTTGGCCGACCCCGTGCTGGTTTGGCCCGTCTTTGCTGGGCCCGCGCTGGCTGGTGGCCGTCGCGGCCGCGGCGGGACGGCCTTAGCGGGCAGCAAGTCGTCCCAGCAATTGGTCCAGGCCGAAGCGTTCCTCAAGCTGCGCGCGGTTCAGTTGCCCGTGGTAGTGCTCCTCCAACAACGGCATGAGCTCGTACTTCCAGATCCTGCGAAGCCCTGTGGGGTTCTGGGCAGCGTTCTTCATGAAGTACGACGGCCCAATCATCAAGTCCCGGTCCCAATCATCGATGGCGTCATTGAGGGCGTCCAGGAGATCCGCATTGAGCGTGTCCAAGCCCCGGGCTTCAAGGAAGCGCCGCAGCGAGCCCCTGACCGGTTCCACCTTGGGATGCAGCTCGATGAACGCGAAACGACGCCGGATGGCGGCGTCCATCATGGCGATGGAACGGTCAGCTGTGTTCATGGTGCCGATGATGTAGAGGTTGTCCGGCAAGCTGAAAGGCTCGTTCGGGCTGTACTGCAGGTAGATGCGATCGTCACGATATTCGAGCAGGAAGTACAGCTCGCCGAACACCTTGGCCAGGTTGGCACGGTTCATTTCGTCGATGATCAGGAAGTACGGCTTGTGTGCGTTCTCCGGTTTGGCAGCTTCCTCAGCGAGCCGACGCAGGGGCCCGGCGACGAGCTTAAAGGAGACCTGGCCGTCGTCGGTCTTGTCCGGCCGGTAACCTTCAAAGAAATCCTCGTACGCGTACGACGGGTGGAACTGCACCAGCTTCACGCGTTCATCAGTGCTGTCGCCTGCGAGCTCGGCAGCGAGGTGCTTGGCAAGGTACGTTTTGCCGGTACCCGGCGGGCCATAAAGAACCAGTTGGCGGTTCTCTTCGAGCAGTTCTGCGATCTCCTTCAAGGGCTCGAGGTCCATGTGAAGGGACGCCGCGAACCCTTCCGTCAGGGGCCGGAAACCTTGCTGGACAACCTCGACGACGGCGGTGGGCGGCGCTTCATCCTCGCCATCGGTTTCGGCTTCTACCGGGAGGAGTTCCTGCAGGGCCTGAATAACCCTGGTGACATCCACGATGATGCCGGGCGTTGACAGTTGCCGCTGCGCGTGGCGTGGGAGTTCCGTGATGGCGTAACTGTCATCGAACCACCGGACCTTGCGGCGGATGCGCCGGTTGTCCTCATGGTGCTCGGGCTCGCCGAGGACCACGCCAACCCGGACGCGTCCGGCGTGCTGGTAGAGGGTGAGGTCCCCCGGCTTCATCACCGTCAGGAAGGCGAAGACCGCCGTCTTGGTGTCCTCGCGCTCCACATAGCCCAGGTGCTTGTAATCCTCGTCCACGGCATGCTGGACCACGCCTGCGGTTACTCCCGCAGAAAGCGAGCGGAGGTGCTCAACATCCAGTGTGGCCGTCTCTTCAGCCACCCAGGCGGCCAGCAGATCAGCGTTGTCGTGATGCGTCCGCAACAGCCAGGACCGGCGGCCGGGGTCTCCCACCTTCCGCCATTGGCTGACCAACTGCCGGGCGTACCAGTCGATGCGCTGGCCCGCTTGTTCGTCCAGGTGCAGCCGGATCCGGTGGACGTCCGCGGTGATGTCTTCCTCGGTATCGCCCTCGGCACCCCCAACGAGCGAGGCGAAAGCGTCACGAATCTCCCGGCGCTCCACGTCAGCCACCACGGGCTCGAAGTAGCTGGGCCACACCAAATACTCAATGCTGCGGCGCAGGGCTGGCTGGTCCTCCGGTGTTCCAACAGCAAGTTCGTGGAACTTTAAGGGGTCGGCCAGCGCCTGGTTGATGGTTTCCGTGCTTTGGCTGTCCACATGGGCCACGAAACGGCACAGCCACTTCAGGTGGTCCCAAATGGTCCAGTTGAACTCCGCGGTCCGGTCGCGGATCACGCCGTGGTCCGTCATGCCCTCGTAGAGCTGTTCCGGCAACTCGATGGGAGGTTCCACCCACGATGCCGCCTCGGCGACACGTGCTCGCTTGACCCTGAGGGACTTGACCTCATGGGCCAATGGCAGCGACTGCAGGAAGAGTAGTTCAACGGCCAGCAGCTTGGCTTCCCGGGACGCGCCGTCAAGGTTTTGCCGGAGGTTGGTCATCATGGGCGCTTTGGAGTCTTCCACCCCGCGCTCCAGACGTTCGAGCAGCTCCCCGGCGGCGTCTGCCGTCCATGTCAGCGTGCGTCCATCCAGGGCTGAAGGTTTCCCTTGAAGTGCCGGGCCCAGCACATACCAAGCTGCGTCCTCGATCTCCTTGGAGATCCCGGGGGCGCGGTCAATGGCAGGCTTCACGGAGGGGGTCACCATGCCAACTTACCTTGTTTGACTTAGCCAAGCATCTGGATTTGGACACGCCTGACTCTGATTGAGTTGCGATGTTTGCGCACACATGGCTTGACGTGAGCCTGTCATTCCCATAGACCTGCAGTACCCGTAATATGCAGTGATCGGATCCAGACAATGGTGTGGACCTCCAACGCTTTTCACCGGGCCCCGGCCCGCGTCCGGGGCCGGGACTTGTGAACAACAAACCTTCTGACAAAGGCCCAACGCGGCTCCGTAGGCACGCCCGGTTTCCACTGGCGGTGGTTGCGGCGGCGGTCCTGCTTGGCTGCTTCCAGTCTGGAGCAGCCACCACGGCGCCCTCAGCCATCCAGCAGATACCCGCAAGCTCATCGACGGACGAGCCTTCTGGAGCCAACCGTTCCACAAATGACCCTACGATTCAGGCAACCCCCTCTTCAGCGGCGCCTCAATCTGCTCCCACGAACCCCTTGGGTGCGGCGCTGTGTCAACAAACTGTTCCGGGCTTCGGAGTAGTATCCACGGGCGGCGTCCCGTCAGACCTCCAACTCCGCAACGCTTCGACCATCATGGTGGCGGCGGACAAACTGGGGCTGCCACTTGATGCCCAAATCCTTGGCGTCCAAGCCGCGCTTGGAGAATCGTCTCTTGAGAGCAAGGACTTCGGCGACGCCGCCGGGCCGGACTCCCGCGGGCTGTTCCAGCAGCGCGCCAACGGGGCATGGGGCTCCTATGCCGACCGCATGGATCCGTTCGTTAGCGCAACCAGTTTCTTTCTCGCCCTGAAGGGCATCAAGGACTGGCAGCTTCTGCCCTCCAGTTTGGCAATCCACCAAGTACAGCGGAATCAAGATCCAGACCACTACACCAAGTACCGGGGATTGGCCCAGGAGATCGTGGGTTTCCTGAGCTCCCAGGTTCTTCCGGCAGCCAGCACTTGTTACAGCGGCGGCGGTTGGTGGCAACCATCAGTTGGTAGCGCTGCCCTTGGTCATGCACGGCCAGCAACGGGCACTTTGATGTCCCCGCTCCTGAACCTGCATCCAAGTTCACCTTTCGGGCCGCGCACCAGTCCGATCACTGGATCCCCCGGTGAATTTCATACAGGGCAGGACTTCGCCGCGGCCTGTGGCACACCGGTTCATGCTGCCGATGACGGCTACGTGCGCGCGGTGGGCTGGCATGCCTGGGGCGGAGGCAACCGGATTGAAATCGATCACGGCAACGGGCTGATCACTACGTACAACCACCTCCAGGCCGGTGCCGTGCGCAAAGGGCAGGTAGTGGAGGCCGGAGAAGTCATCGGCTTGGTCGGCTCCACCGGTTGGTCGACGGGATGCCACCTTCACTTTGAAACGATTGCGAATGGCGTCCTGGCGAACCCGTCATCGTGGAGCCTGATTCCCCTGGATCATGAATCGTCGGTTGCTTTCCTCCAACTAACGAGCTTCTCGCCAACAGGAACGACGCCGATTGGCGAGGTACCGCAGTGGTCGCTCGGCCAATCGCTTGGCGAGCCGGCGACTCCGACCGCTGAGCCGGCTGCCACTCCAACTGCTACGCCCGCTCCAACTCCAACGGCTACGCCCACGCCGACTCCGACCGCTTCCCTAACACCAACCGCCACCCCAACCGCCACCCCAACACCAACCGCTACCCCCACGCCGACCGCTACCCCCACGCCGACCCCAACACCAACCGCCACCCCAACACCAACACCAACACCAACACCAACCCCAACACCAACCGCTACCCCCACGCCCACATCGGAATCCACGCCGACGTTCAGTCCAACAACCACCACGGTTCCCACCGCAACGTCCACAACGACGCCAACAACCACCGCTGCCCCCACCACAACCATCACGGCCACGCCGACCCCAACCATCACGGCCACGCCCACGCCCACCCCAACTCCATGAGCGTGGCCAACCTAGCCCGCAAGCAGAGGGAGAAGGGATGCGTCCTCCTGGGGTCCTGCTAGCTGGCCGCCGCGATGGGTTTTGCCACAAGTCATGCGGATGGGCCGGTCGTCCTGCCCGAGGGGGTGAGGTCCGAAAACCTGCTCCAACAGATCGCCGGCCCCAGCGCCGTCCAAATGCCTAGTGCATTCCGAATTGGTAGTTGAAGGGCACAGCTTCGCCCGGACAGACTTCTTCCCAGAGCGCCGCTATCGCATCTTCCCCTTCGCGGAGGTCCGGTATCTCCACCCCTGCCCGCAGGATGGCAGCAGCCTCGCCCGCCTTGCCGAGCCGGGCAAGTGCCAATGCCCTGAGGAACCTCAAACGCCCGACGGCGGCACCCTCCTTGGGTGCCGACTCCACCAGTTCCAGTGCCTGGGATGGGTCCTCGTGGCGGATGCTGAGTGTCACAGCCTCGGTAAGCAATGCGGTGTTGGACGGGTCCGCTTGAACTCCGTTCCCCAGTTGCTCAAGCCCCTCATGAACCGTTGCCTCATGATCCGTGCCCTCATCATCCGCACCCTCGGCCAGGAGTGCCAACCCCAGTCCCCGATGCGCGAGCGCCATGGTCTCCGGCCGGACGCCCCCTGCAGCAAGCACCTCGCGATATGCTTCCTTGGCTCCTTCCAGTTCTTGCCGGGCATGCCTCATCGTGGCCACATGGAAGCGGGCCTCAGGACTCTCCTGTCCCTCAAGCAGCTCCTCCCAGTCAGTTCCGGCAACAAAGCTGGGCGCGCCGTCGAACGCTTTTCCCTTCAACAGTTCCAGCCACGGCTCCTGCTCCGCCGTCACGCTTTCCGCCACGAACGGCGTGCCGCTCTCATCGATCCAACGCTTGCCTGTCCTACGGCGCCGCGCCCGTTCCACCACACCCCAACCGCTGCCGTGGAGCAGCATTGTGGACGGCGGGACGTCGGCATCGCTGATGGCGGCGGGCAGCATGGCCTCCAGGTCTTCGTGGGGCAGCAGCTCTTCCAGGCGCTGGCCGGCGTGGATCACGGCGGCATCCCAGTCCGCTCCGTGGGAGGTGCCCGGGTCCAGACGCCCGTTGCCATAGGCCTCCACCCAGGACCACTGCGCACCCGCCGGCATGATCAGGTGCTCGAACTGGGTTTGCGCCAACCCGGCCTGGATCTCGGCGTAGGGACCTGCGCCCGGGCTCAACCACTCCTGCCACCGCTTGCCTCCCTGGCCCTGTCCCCAGACAAAAAGCTTCTTTCCCCGAAGCCGACTGGTGGACAACATCGCCAGCCCGTCGCCGTCGTCGTCCGCAGCCACAACCCAGCGCCGTTCGGAAGGATCGATGTCAAAGAAGAAATCCGCGGCATGCGGGCTGTTGACCAACCACGTGCCGTCGTAGCCGTTGTGGTCCGTGGGCCGGACACGGGTGATGTCCGTGGCGTAGTCGCTGCCAAAAGCTTCGTCGGCGGGGGCGATCACGCGCGTGCGGTCGGTCTCCGGAATAGCCGCGTTGCTCCACCAATACATCGGAACGTCGTGGTCGTTGGGGTTGCGGATGCGCACTGCTGCGAAGAGCACCTCCGATTCTGCAGGCAACCATATGTCCACCTGGAAGACCACTTCCCGCAGCCGCTCGAACTCCCACACCCTCAGGATGTGCTTACCGTCCACGGTATGGACGATTGCAGTGTGCAGTGGATCGCAACTGGTGGGTGAGTGCCCTCGCGTGCCGATGTTCCACTCCAGGCCGCCCGCGAACCAGGCCTTTCGCAGCGCGATGTTGGCCAGCTGGGGCGCGCCGTGGGTGTGGAGGAGCTGCTTGCCCGTCACTTTGTCGAACAACTCCCAGATACGGCCGCCCAAGGACGGTATGACGGTCGCCCTGAGTTTGCTGTTCTCAAGCACGACGGCGGGCAGCTCCTTGGGTGCCGCCTCCCGGCTATAACCGTCCTGCATGAGATAGGGGTATACGTTGGACACCACTCCGTACCTGGCCGCCGCTTGGAGTTCTTCCGGCACTCCCTCACCCACGGTGTACGGCTGATCGAGTTCCGCGGCCACTACCGGCAAGGGGTTGAGGGGACCGATATCCGCCATGGTCAGGGAAATGGTGGTGACGGCGAGGTTGGACGTTGAAATGGCAGACATGTCAGTATCCGATCGTGAGGAGCGCGCCACGTTGCGGCGCAACGGTGATGTGGTCGCCTGGCTTGTAGCTCATGGCGGATTGGAAGCCTTGGATAGCGGGCGCTTCCATGTTGCTATCGGCGGGGTAGGTTTCTCCAGCACGGAAATTCAAGGTCACAGCCACAGTCTCCTCGGCCCAGGAGGCCAGCGCTATGACTATGCCCCTCTCCGTGAACCACGTAGTAGCCAGGATGCCGGGGTGGCTGGTGTGCACCGGAGCATCTGGATCCCAATGCCCCACCATCCGTCCACGTTCCAGCCCGTTCTCCGCCCAGAATTTCCAGAGCGGTCCATTGTCCACGGCCGGTGCCCTGCCCGTCATGCCGAACACCATGCCGCGCCACGGATTTCCGCCGTCCTGGAGCATCTCGCCCATGAGGCCAAACGGAATGCCGGACAATTCCACCAGCCAGTAGTAGGGATCGGTGGTGTTGTAGTCGAAGTACTCCCCCAGCCAGAGCCGATCCACATACGGCAACTGCTCCATGTACAGATTGGCCGAGGATGCGTATCCGTCATGTGCGGTGAACTGGTTGGCAGAGTGGAGGTCGATTTCAGGGCCTTCCAGCCCCCTGGATCGGCACGCCCGTTCAAGGACCTTCCGGACACGCAGCATCGCATGGCGGTCAAAGGCGATGTCGTCCAGGTAGATTCCGTCGATTCCGTCGTCGCCCTTGGATAGTTCCGCCAGGCTGCGCACGTAGAAGTTTTCCCACCTTGAGCCGCCCGTGGTCACCACGGCGATGTCATCCACATTCGGAGCGAACCACGCCGAGACATATCCGTCCCCGGCATGTTCCTGCAGCCACATGTGTCCTGCGCCTGGACCGTCGCTGAAGACTTCGTGATCCAGCTGCAACAGCGGCAGGAGTTCGGGGCTATGGAACGTGAGTTCACGGACCGTGTTGTAGACCTTGGCTTTCAAGCCGTTCCGATGACAGGCGGCCACGTAGTCCCGCAGGGCGTTCGCGGTGAGCAGGGGGTCGTTGATGTACGGTGCCGGGGAGGTGGCATGGTGCACATTGACCACTGTGGCTCCGGACTCTTTGATGGCTTCCGGCTCGGCCGGCGCGTGAAAGTATCGCTTGGCCAGATGTTCCCCGGGTTCGATCGGCTTGAAAGGGGTCAGCAACAGCCGGAAGTTGAAGTCGAGGTCTTCCCCTGGACTTAACATCCGGGCGCCACTCGAGGCACGAAGGCAGACTTTGTGCCCCACAGTACGCAGTGTGACTCTGCCCCGAACCTCGCTTCCGTTCCCGCTCCCCCCTTGCCCGTTGGCCCAGTCCCGGTTGGCCCAGGACACCGGCTCCACGAGAGGCTTTTCCCGGTAGAAGTTCGTGTTGAGGGGCCGTTGGTAGTTGGCGTCCCTCAGCGCCAGCTGGATTCCAGCGTTCACGCCTCCGAGCCAGAGTGCGTCCTGGTTCTTCGTCGCCACCTCCCACGCCCAGTCCAGGGACTCCGGTCGGCGCCCACCCGGAACGCCCAAACCCATGGCGAACGGAACCGCCGCCTCATGGAACATAAGCTGCAACCCGACGTCGGACACGTCAAAGGCCTCCTTTGGCGCCAGCCGCAGGGAGTACGAAACCGCCCCATCGGCGTCGAGAACGCCGTAAAGCTCCAGCGATACTGCAGCCCTCCCGCGATTCAGGCCCCGGTAACCGTTCCACGTGCACCGCCACGAAATGCGTGCCGGACCTTCCACCAAGAATTCCAGCAGCGAATACTCCCAGTCGATTCCATCCACTTCCAGGGTTGTTGGGGTCACGAGAACATCGACGCCGGGACCATCAGTTGCGGTGACGTCCGCCGTGAACGTGGACGTCACCTGCTCCGGAAGCCCTGAAGGCGCCAGTTTCAGCTCCCTGCCGAGGATGCCCAAGGTCCGGGTGGCTTCATCCAGGGTCACCGCAGTGAAGGGCGCCACGAGTTCCGTATCCTGGGCCATCGCCGAATCGAGCCAAGCGAGTCGCCTCAGGTACCGTGGATCGCCAAAGCCGCCAGTGAGGATGTCTGGATCCGCCGATTCGTTGGGCTCGACGTCCAGTACCACGTCCACTGTCTGGGCCTGCGCACCAGTCGCTGTGACGGTGATGGTGGCGGCGAAGGTGCTGCCAGCGGCTTCCGCCGGAATGGGCAGGATCACGAACAGCGCCTGCACTTTGCCTGCGGGAACTTGCAGGGCCTTTCGCAACGGTTGGCCGAGGCGATCCAGGCCGCTGGTGTTGATGCAGTGGCCGCCCGCCGGCGCTTGCACGCCCACAGTGATGCCACCCAGGTCATCCAGGGCGTACATGCCAAGCTGCACCACATAGTCCTCGCCCGGTTGTGCGCTGCCGCGGAAAGTAGGGGACGGACCATCGATGGACCAGTGCGCCGGGATTGCCTCCCGCATGGAAATTGGGTTCAGCCGGTCTTCAGGAAAGAGAAGGAAGGCCGTCCCGGCATGCCTGGCGTGCAGCGCCTCCAGCTCATCCTTACGGGCAGTGAAGTTCATTGGTGCGAACGAGTCCCGCTCACTGGCGGCTTCATACCGAAGCACCCTGGCGGCAGGCAGCGCGTCTCCCTTGTTCCCTGTTTGGACGGTTGCCGCCCCCAACGAGCCCACGACGCCGGCGGCCCACCCGGGTTCCGCGGCGGGCCGATGCGGGAGGTACTCCGCCTGTGGATAGTGGGCTTTGCCCAGCATCGCGTACGGCAAGTAATAGACGTAGTAGATTCCTTGGCCGTCGATTGCTTCGAAGACGATGCTGCCAAACTCCTTGGTGGCCTCTTCGACTATGACGTTCCGGACCCTGTTTCCGGATGAAGCGGAGACCACGATGACCTCCACGGCTGCCGGATCCGCGTCCTGGCGCCGCCAAGGTATGAACACGCGCTGTGCATTGCGCGCACTTCCATGGAGAACTTCCACGACGAACCGGTGGTTCCCATAGAGCAGTTTGTCCCAGGTGCCGATGCCACAGTCCACCTCCGGGTGGCCTGGAGTGGATGGGCTGCTGAGAGGGGTGGTTGGAGGTGAGGTGATAGCCGGAGAAACCGGCTGGGGCAGCGGCATCGCTGGGGCTCCTGAAGGTAGCTTGGGGGCTTTTCACCGATGTGGTGAATCCTTCAATCATTGGCTGCTGGGCTGCCCCTGTAAAGGGTCATTGCGATGCGCGATCACTGCCATTCGAAAAGAGCACATGCCCCGGGGACCGCGTCGTTAGTGCACGTCGGTGACCTCCAGGTTCCGCACAACCAGTTTCCGCAGCATGGCCGTGCCGCCTTCCGCGCGCAGTTCGGTGCCCAGGCTTCCGGACAGGGGAAAGACAAGATCGCTTAGGACAACGCTGCCGCCTTGGGCGAAGGCCTCCACCGATTGGTCCACGATGACGCGAAGCCTCAGCACCCCGTCGTCGAGCTTCACCGGTGCCGACTCTGCCGACGCGAACTTTTCGTGGAAGCTTGTGTTTCCCGAGTTGCGACGATCCAAGGTGAGCTGGCTCGTGACGGCATCAAAGCTGAGAACCGTCGCGGCGCTCCCGTCCGAGGCGGCGAGAAGCCTGAACGCAACCGTCCGAGCCGTGCCTGGCAGGATCTCTGCCTCTATCAGCTGGGCTGATCCGTCCATGGCGTCGGGCAGCTGCACCCCGGAATCGTGAAGTTCCACATCCTGAAGAACCCTGGCCGGTTCCCCGGAGTCCAGCGGCAGCACCGGGCGCTGCACCAGGCGCGGTAAACCGTCCACAGTCGCGAGTTCCACCTCGCGGGCAAGCGACATTCCCGAGCGCCACGGAGACGTGGGCAAGGAGTTGGCATAGTCCCAGTTGTTCATCCAGCCAATCATGATGCGGCGGTTCTCCGGGGCGTTGCTGAAGGAGACTGCGGCATAGTAGTCGCGTCCCCAATCGAGCCACAGGCACCGCCTGAGATCCGTGGTCCCGTCGGCGGCCGGTGAAACGAGCGAATCACGATCGGCAGTGAACTGCGCCCCATCGAAGTGACCGACGAAGTATTGCCCGCCCGAGCCACCGGCCACGGAGCCAGGATTGACATTAACCACCATGACCCACTTCACGTTGTCCGGATCCCCGTCGACGGGGAGCGGGAACAGATCAGGGCATTCCCATTCGCCTTCGGACGAGTTTGCAGGGCCAAAAGTACTTAGGTATTCCCAATCCTTGAGGTTGTCCGAGCGGTATAGGACAACCTGCTGATGCTGGGCCTCAACGGCAACCATGATCCAGCAGGAACCGGCCGATCCCTCGTAGCGGAACACCTTTGGATCACGGAAATGGGCCGAACCGCGGGCAAGCACGGGGTTGCCCGCATATTTGCTCCATGTCATGCCGGCATCCGTGGAGAACGCGAGGGACTGGGCCTGTGTCCCCTGGTATGCCGTGCCTTCCTTGAAGGCGCTCGTGTAGATGGCCACCAAAGCCGGATCTTCCGTTGTGCCGAATCCCGATGTATTTCCGTGGTCCACCACGATGCTCCCGGAAAACACGTCTTCTTGCTCGTCGCAGGCGATGGCAACCGGCTGCTCGGTCCAGTGCAGGAGGTCAGATGAGGTGGCATGCCCCCAGGACATGTTGCCCCAGACGTTGTCGAAGGGGTTGTTTTGGTAGAAGAGATGGTACAGGCCTTGGTACCACACGAGTCCGTTGGGGTCGTTCAGCCAGGTGTCCTTGGCCGTGTAGTGAAGTATCGGGCGCATCGCGGAGGCGGCCTCTTCGTCGGGGCCGGAACGGTGCGTTGTTGTTTCAGTCATCGGAGGTCTTTCGGGAGGGAGGCGACGGAATCGCGAAGAACCATGGGGCAAGGAAGAACGGTGGGGTGGGTGGCGAACAACTGCAGGTCGGTTTTCCCTTCGATGGCATCAATCAGGTTTTCCGTTGCCCAGGCGCCCATTTCGTAATGCGGCAACGCGACGGTTGTCAGTGCGGGGTAAAGGTTTTCAGCGATGAGTTCCTGGTTGTCGAAACCGACCAAGGAAATGTCGTCCGGAATCCTCAGGCCAAGTTCCGCAGCGGCCCGGTACGCACCCATGGCCATGCGGTCGTTGTAGCAGAACACAGCCGTGGGCCGGCTCTCGGGTTTCAGCAGGCGCAGTGCCGCCTGGTAGCCACCGGGCATTTCCGAATGCTCGGATTGGACCAGTTCTTCGTGGAACGTCAGCCCGGCATCTGCCAGCGTTTCCTTGAAAGCCCTCAGCCGGGAGTGGGTCGCGGGAACGTCGTCGGTGTTGTTGAGCATGCCGATCCGCGTGTGCCCGGCATCGATCAGGGTCTGCACGGCCGACCTTGCGCCGCCCACTTCGTCGGGGATGACTGAGGAAACAGTATGGCTGATGTCTTCGGAGTCCACCAGGACGGCCGGCAGTCCGGCAAGGTTCTTGGGGACAACAAGCCTCCGGTGGTACATCGTGGCGTACAGGATGCCGTCCACCTGCCGGTCCAGCAGGTCCGCCACCTGGCTTTCCTTGGAATCCTGGGAGCTGGTGCTGGTGGAGTTGATGATCATGATGTTGTAGCCCCGACGCTTGGCAGTTTCCTCGGAACCCAGGATGATCCTGCCTGCGTGCGGCGTAGTAGCGATTTCCTCGCTGATGAACCCGATCATCCCCGAACGTTGGGTCCTCAAGGCCTGGGCAAGCCGGTTCGGGCCGTATCCCAGGCGATGGGCGGCCTCCTGGACCCGTTCCCTCGTTCTTGCGCCCACCCGGGCGTAGGCGACGTCGTTGAGGACATGGGATACGGTGGTGACCGAAACCCCGGCCGCGGCCGCCACATCCTTGATACCCACTGATCTATTGGTCATTGGTCCCCCACGTCCTCATGATGTTGGTGCTGATCCTGCGCTCGAACTAACATGTGCCGCCTGGAAACCGACCGTGGGCGTGGCCCTCAAGGCGTTAACAGCCCTATCAGCGATGACTTGGGCCTCGCTTCCGGAATCGAGGATCGTATTCCGGGCTGATTCGGGCTCGACCAGGACGGCGGTAACTGCGAGTCCATCAGAAGCCCCCGTGGTCAGCAGCGCGTCCACCTGCGCCGAGAAGCAGGAGTCACTGGACGTGGCGTGGACGTCCAACGCCACCACGTGGTTGTTGGAAACGAAGTTCCCAGCCCCCTCCAGCAACCGGATGATGACCGGCGTCGCTCCTGCGGGACGGACGCTCTGTGCGTCGATGACCTCGGAGAAGTGGTTGCCCACCACAGAGTTGTTGCTCCCGCTCACACAGAGAAGCCCGTAAAGATCGTCCAGCCCGTTATCGACTCCCAGGAAGGGTGTCCAGGGCTCATGGTCACGCAGGAAGTGATTGGTGGCCACGAGGTTCTCGGAACTGTTTGCTGCAAGAACCACCATCCCGGGGTAGAACGAATGCAAACGGTTGTTGGTGACGCTTGAACGGGTGACGCCTTTGAGGTGGATGCTGCTGGCACCACGGGGAAAGACGTTGTTCGCGGTGATCAGGAGCCCGCCATGGTTCTCGGCGTAGATCGAGTGACCCTTGAAGCCTGCTCCGATCAAGTTGTCAGTGATCTTTGATGCCTGTCCCCAGCCGCGCAGCCCAATGCAGCTTCCGCATTCAGCGATGAAGTTATCGTGAATGGAGAGGGCATCCGCGTTGTGGATGGTGAGGGCGTTCTCAAGGTAGATGAACCCCATGCCGGTTACGCGGAATGAGTCATTCGCGCTCGCCACATAGATACCGGTCTTGCCGTTGACGTAGCTGTTTTCCGCTGGCAGCCCCGAGCCGTCCGGGGTGAAGTGCAATCCGTCGATGCAGAAGTTGGAGAACTCCACCGAACTGATCCGCGGGCTCCCATTTCGCTCGATGTAGAAGGCGGCTCCCTTGGATTCCTCCCCGTCCCCGCCGACGGGAAGGTCGACGATAATGCGGCTCCCTCCCGGCCACAGCTCATGCAAGTCGGGCCATTCGTCTTCGGGAACGTTGAAACGGATGCTTGAGGACGTAAAGCCATGGCCAGAGCCTTGGATCCTGAGGAAACTGACGTCGATCACCACCTGCGTCCGGAGGTGGTAGTCCCCCGGCGGAATGTAGATCACCGCTCCCGGCTTTCCGCCATCGTTCGCATCCGTGGCCGTCTGCCGCTCCTTGACGTCAGCGATGATGCTGTTAATGACTTCACCGACGTCCTCGGTCGGATTGCCGACCGGCCACGTGGTCACGTCGTAGTAGTTGTTGCTTGACATAGCTTCTGCCCTTTTGTGTTGTGGTTTCCCAGCCCTTGACGGCCTCAGCCTTTGACGGCGCCGAGCGTCATGCCTGCGACGATCTTGCGCTGCAAGAGAAGGGTGAGAAGGATGACCGGGATCGAGTACACGGCGGCAAGCGCCGTCATGGATCCCCAGTCCAGGCCGAATTGGGTCTGGAAGTTCGCGATCACCACCGGAGTGGTCTGGGAGCGGATGGCGGTCATGAGGAGCGCAAAGAGGAACTCGTTCCAGGAGGCCAGGAAAGCAAAGATCGCGGTCACGGCGATGCCTCCGGAAACCACCGGGATGACCACCCGCCAGAGCGCACCCAGCCTGCTGCAGCCATCCACGGTTGCCGCCTCTTCCAAGTCGCGGGGAACAGCCTCAAAGAAGCTGGACATCAACCAGATGGACAACGGCAGCGAAATGGTGGTGTGGGCAATGGACAGTGCGATCGGCGTGTCCGCCAAACCTGCCGAAGCCATCATGGATGCCAGCGGAATGCCGATAGCTACCGGAGGCACCATGCGGGTGACCAGTGCGGCCATGATGAACACCCGGCCGCTCGGAGTCTTGTAGCGCGTGATGCCATACGCCGCCGGGACAGCCAGCACCAAGGACAGCAGGGTGCTGATGATGGCGGTCTGGATGCTGTTGATGAATGAAGCCAGCACACCGCTGCGGCCCAAGGCGTTCACGTAATTCTCAAGCGTCCATTCCTTGGGGAGGATGGTGGGTGGAACCGCGATGGTATCGATGGGGGTCTTGAAGGAGGTAAACAGCAGGTACAGGAACGGGAAGCCGTACAGCACCATGGCTGCGGCCAGCAGGATCCACAGGATGGTCCTTGTGCTGCGGCGACCGGCCTCCAGGCCTTCGCGGTTGACGCCGCGGCGCTTGCGCGGGGCACCATGCGTGGGCGTTGAAGCGGAACTCCTGGCAGTCATGGCAGGCGCCTTCCCGCCGTCGGGCTTTGTTCGTTCGGCGACGCGCATCAGTTGTCCTTTCCTGGCCGCCAGATGGTGGCCACCGCGAAGAATGCGACGGCGAGCATCGCCAGCAGGTAGATGGTGCCCATGGCGCTGGCCAGGCCGGGATCGCCGAAGCGGATCATGGTCCGGTAGATCAGCAGGCTCATGGTTTCGGATGCCGACTGGGGGCCGCCGTTGGTTTGGATGAGGATGGTGTCAAAGGCCCTGGCGGCATCGATTCCGCGGACCACCAGTGCCACGGCGATCACCGGGCGTAGGAGCGGAAGGATGATCTGGAACAGGAGCGCCGGTGCCTTGGCGCCGTCCAGGCGTGCTGCCTCGATGAGGTCGCCGGGAATGTTTTGGAGACCGGCGAACAAGACCAGGCACATGAAGGACGTCGTGAGCCAGATATCCGGGACAGCCACCGAGAACAGCACGATGTTCGGGTCCGAGAGCCAGCCGATCTGGTTGGGGTTGGAGAGGATGCCCGCTTGGTGCAGGATGGTCCCGATGAGGCCGAAGTTATCGATCATCAGGAACTTCCAGAGCAGGCCGGCCACGATCGGCGCAATCATCAGCGGGTAAAGGAAGACCGTTCGCCAAATCTGGGACTTGCGTCCCAGCGTGGTGAACAGGAGGGCCATCCCAAGTCCGAGCGCGAACTCGAGCGTTACCACCACCACGGTGTAAGCGAGGGTCCGCCAGCCGGCACCCATGAAGGCTTCGGAGGCGAACGCGGCCGCATAGTTTTGGAAACCGACGAAGTCACGGGGACCGCCCGCGATGGGCGAGATCTTGAAGAAGCTGTCTGCGACGAGGCGGAACAGCGGGTAAGCCACAAACACGGCCAGGAACAGCGCCGCTGGGGTCATCAGGTATAGGGCGAAGCGGCGATCGGAGATACGCACGATTTTCTCTTCTGTTTGTTGGGGCCGCGGCCGGCACCGGCTGAGTCGGCTGGTGCCGGCCGCGGAGTCTTTACTTGAGGAGGTCCTGGATCTGCTTCTTGGCGTCAGCCAGGAGGGTGGCAGAATCGCCGCCTGCCACTGCCTTCTGCAGGAGAGGCACCAGCACGGTGTCCACAATCTGCTGCCACTTGGCTGTTGCCGGACGTGTTGCGGTTGCCTTGCCGTTCAGCGTTTCGATCAGCGGCTTGAAGCTCTCGTAGCCTGGCTGGTTTTGGTACTTCTCAAACGCTGAGATGCGCGAGGCGAGGCCGAGGCTGGATTCCACACCCATGCTGTTGTGGTCGTACGCGCACTTGATGAACTTCTTGGCGGCATCAGCGTTCTTGGTCGCCTTGGGCACGGACAGGTACCACGGGCCAGGAACACCCGCGACGCCGGCGCTGCCGCCAATCATTGCTGCAGCTCCCACCTTGCCTGCCACGGGAGAGTCCTTGGGGATCTGCCGGTAAGCGTGGGCCCAGAAGCGGGTCATGGCGGTCTTGCCCTGGTTGAACAGGTTCTGAGCCGCTGCCCAGTCAACCTGTGCAGCGCCCGGAGGGGCGGACTTGGTGAGGCTGACGTAGAAGTCGAGTGCTTCCTTGTGCGCAGCGTTGTCGATCACCACGTTGTTGTTCGCGTCAAGGACCATCGGCGAGCCGGCCTGCAGGACGTGGGCAAGCCATTCTGTTTCTACGGCGCCCTTCACGTCCGTGCCGTACATGCCGTCCTTGGTGAAGAACTCGGAGATGTCCTGGTACTGCTTCCACGTAGTGGGAGCTGCCAGTTCATAGCCGTACTTTGCCTTGAAATCTGCCTTGTTCTTGGCGTCCTCGAAGAGGTCCTTGCGGTACAGGATGATCTCTGCGTTGGTCCAGGCAGGCATACCGATGAAGTGGCCGTCAACGTTGGCTTCCTTGACGAGGGCGGGGAAAATGTCTTTCTTGGCTTCATCGGTGAACAGTTCATCGATTGGCTGGACTGCATCCTTGAAGCTGGGGAGCCACACGGAGTCCAATGCCGCGACGTCGAAGGAAACGTTGCCGGAGGAGAACTCGCTGGAGAGCCGGTTGAACATGCCGTCATAGGGCAATTCGACGAAGTTGACGTCGAGGCCGGTGTCTTTCTTGCACTGCTGGGCAACGCCTGTGAGCTCGGCGTGGCCGCCGGCTTCCACCAGGACGTTGACTGTGCTGGAACCGCTACCGGATGTCGGTGCGGGGCCCCCGGCACCGCAACCGGTAGCTGCGAGTGCGACGGCAGTGCAGAGGCCGCCGAGTGTGACGAGCCTGGAGATGGTCTTTCGAGTGGACATCGCTGTCGACTTTCTCTTGGAACGGGATTGAAAGATTGTGTGCGGGGTGAAGAATCGTTTTGCCAAAACGACTTGGCAACACCATAGGCCCGATTTCCCGAGTATGTCAAGCGTCACATTGTGGATGTTTTTGGGCCTTGACGTACCGGGCGGCCCAGCCCTAAAGTCATCGTCGCAGGCAGATAAACCGTTTTGGCATATTTTGGCTGATGTCGCAGCTTTTGGCACCCCGCTGTGCCTGTTTCTGGCTCACGGCTGATTTTGCGGCTGAGGCCTGCTCTTCCGGCTGACAGTGCATCCCGTCCGCCGATTTCCACCCTTAGTCAGGCCCTTTCCCATCCGCCGCCATTGCGGCCTGGTTGGGGACCCCCATTCAAAGGAGAACGTATGAAACCCATCCCGGACATCAGCCGCCGGAGTGTGCTCCGCGCCCTCACGGCGTCGGCGGCGGTCGCCTTCACTGTGGCGGCAGCCGGTGGCAGTGCCACTGCAGCACCTGGACAGGTGGCCGCAACGCCCGACGCCGGTCCCCAGCCGCAGGGGCACCGGCACTTGATCGGCGTCCTGTAAAGCAACCGTCCATAGAGCACCCGTCTGTAGAACCACCCACAACCGCCGGAGGCGTGCGGCAGCATGCGTCTAAGCGAGGCACGAGCGAGCATGCAGAGCACGGCGCCGGCGGTTCCGGACGCACTTGAAGAGAAGCAACACAGTTCAGTCCCCCAACGATGTGAGGAGAACCAGCTTTGACCACCGTCTATGACGTCACCACCTGGAGCGTGCCAGGGAATCCGTCCGCTACCCCGTACAACGACATCGGGCTCATCATCAACAGCATCATCGCCGACATCAAGAGCCAGCAGACCAGCCAGGCGTCCAAGCCAGGTGCCGTTATCTATATACCCCCGGGAGACTACTCCCTCAAGACCCGCGTCAATGTGGACATCAGCTTCCTGACCATCCGTGGATCGGGACATGGCTTCACCTCGTTGAGCATCCGCTACAACGCCGGCAACACCTCGGGCTGGCACGAGATCAACCCCGGCGCCAGCCGCGTCAGGGTGGAAAACACAGACGGGAACACGGACGCCTTCCGGGTCTACCGCACCGGCGATCCACGGCTCAGCTCAGTGGTGTTCGAGAACTTCTGCCTTGACGGCGTCTCGTTCGGCTCCAACGAGAACGATTACACCAACGGCAAAACAGGCATCCGCTTCGATTCTGCCAACGATTCCTGCCGTGTGGAACGCATGGGAATGGTCTACCTCGAGCATGGGCTTGTGGTGAGGGATACGGACGCCTTAAGCGTCAGCAGCAACTTCCTTGCTGAATGTGGATCATGCGTGGAACTGACAGGATCGGGCCAGGCCTCAAAAGTGACCGACAACCTCATTGGCGCCGGCTACGTGGGATTCTCGATTTTCGCCGAGGGACACATGGGCTTGCTAGTCACGGGCAACAACGTCTTCCCCAGGGGCAAGAGCAGCGTGCATTTCAAGAACTGCACGCGGTCCTCCATAACGTCCAACCGTTTCCATGCCTTCTACCCCGGCATGGTGAATTTTGAAGGAAGCTGCACGGAAAATCTCGTTGGGGCCAATCACTTCCTGCGCCAGATGGAACCATTCGATCCCCTCAAACCGTACAACAACGGTTTGGACGATCTCTTCGGACTGGTGCACATAGCGGGCAGCAACAACACCGTTGTTGGAAACCATTTCAGCTACGACGTCGCATCGGGATCGGTCACGCCGTCCGGGCAGACGCCCACCATCATCCTGGTGGCTTCCGGAAACAACAACTACATCGCCACCAACAACACCGTCTCAGCCATCGCAGTGCACACCGTAGTCCTGGATGCTTCAACCTCGGGCTCCAAGGTGCTCGATAGCGGCGATAGCAACCAGGTGGTGAGGTACGCGTCCAACTACGCGTTCAGGGCCACGCCGTAACGGCACACCATGAATTACGACGGCGGACGTCGCCCCAGGGCGGGTCCGCCGTCGTCATCCGCAACGCAAGTCCTTGACGAAAGGTCTGTCAACGATGACAAGACGCCCCAAAGCCTTAATGTCGATTGGGGTAGCCGTGGCACTCACCGCTGCCTCATCCGCAGTTGCTACCACCGCCCAGGCCACCGACCCGGACCCGGCCACCCAGCAATACCGGCCGTACCTGCACTACACGCCCGAAGCGAACTGGATGAACGATCCCAACGGGCTGGTCTTCCACAACGGGAAATACCACATGTATTACCAGTACAACCCCAACGGAACACGATGGGGGGACATGAGCTGGGGCCACGCTTCCTCCACCGACCTGATCCATTGGGAGGAACAGCCACTCGCCATTCCGCGGGGATTCAACGGATCCGGCCAGGTCATCGAGGAAATCTTCTCCGGCTCAGTAGTGGTGGACACCCAGAACACCAGCGGACTCGGGACTCTCCAAAATCCGCCGTTGGTGGCCATCTACACGAGCAATTACACAGCGGCCCACCCCACCCAGGCCGGTAAACAGGCACAGTCGCTGGCGTTCAGTACCGACGACGGGCAGACTTGGACCAAGTACGGGAACAACCCGGTCCTCAGCAGGAACACCTCCAGCTTCCGCGACCCCAAGGTCTTTTGGTACGACGCCCCGACCGGTCCGGACTACTGGGTGATGGCGGCTGTTGAAGCTGACGAGCACCGCGTCCTCTTCTATAAGAGCAACGACTTGAAGCAATGGAATTACTTGGACGACTTCGGTCCGGCAAATGCGACCGGAGGGCAGTGGGAATGCCCTGACCTTTTCCCCCTCGCCGTCGACGGAGACCCAAATAACGTCAAGTGGGTCCTCAGCGTGAACATCAACCCTGGAGCGGTGGCAGGGGGCAGCGGCGGACAGTATTTCGTTGGAACCTTCAACGGCACTTCATTCACCGCCGAAAATATCGATCCCGCCAGCCAACTTCCACCCGGAAACGTCCTTGCGGGATTCAACGGCGGCAACTACAGCGGCTGGAACGTCCAGAACGATCCGTCAAACAGTTCCGGGCCTTGGGGAAGCGTTCCCGCATCCGGGACTCTCCCAGGACAAATGGCGGTTACCGGCAACATCGGAGCCGGGCTGGTTAACGGCTTCAACGGCGGAGATGCTCCCGTTGGCACCATGGAATCAGCACCTTTCACTCTGGACAAGGACTACCTCAACTTCCTCGCAGGCGGCGGAAAGCACCCGCAGGAATCCGGCCAGCAATCGGGAAACCAGCCCCCTCCGGGCTATCTGCTGTTCGACGGCTTCGACTATTCCGGAACGCTGACCCAAGCCGGCTGGCAACTCACCGGGGACTTCCAGGCGGCCCTGAACCCCTCGACGTCGGGCGGTGAATTCGCCATCGGGAAACGGATCAACACCTTCGAAGGCGGCCCGTACCAGGACAACAACGTTGGTACCATCACGTCTCCCGAGTTTTACCTGACCAACACCAACATCGGATTCCTATTGGGCGGCGGCAGCCGCACTGGCGGGGAACTCCAGGTTGAGCTGCTGGTTGGCGGCGTGCCGGTGCGCACGGCAACCGGCACGAATTCAGGGGACCTGAACTGGCAGAATTGGGACGTTTCCCCTTGGTACGGCCAGATCGCCCGCATCCGAGTTGTTGATAACGCAACGGGGCCCTGGGGCCATCTGACACTTGACCACATGGTGCTGGGCTCGGAGCAGGCGAAGCCCAGGAGCTCTGAAACCACAGTGAACCTTGTGGTCAATGGGCAGACAGTCCGCACCGCCACCGGTAACGACTCCGAACATCTGGACTGGAAAGCCTGGGACGTCAGCGCCTACAAGGGCAGCCAGGCCACCATCAAAATCGTGGACAACAACCGCGGCGGCTGGGGACACATCCTGGCCGACGAGTTCGTTTCCTCGTATGCCTCCCATCTGGAACAGCACGATTGGCTGGACTGGGGCAGGGACTACTACGCGACGGTGTCCTTCAACAATGCTCCCGACGGCAAGCGCATCATGCTGGGATGGATGAACAATTGGGACTACGGCCAGGACACTCCCTCCACGACATGGCGCGGGACCATGGCATTACCCCGCGAAGTCGTTCTTACCCAGACGTCCATGGGCCCGCGGCTGCGGCAGCAGGTGGTGTCCCAGGCCGATGCATTGAAGAACACCGCAGCGGCGTACACGGCGTCGGCCCAGGACATCGCGCCGGGAACAACCACGCTTCCCATCACAGGTGACGTGGTGCAGGTTGACGCCGAGTTCTCACCGGGGACCGCGGCGGCGTTTGGCCTGAAAGTCCTTGGCAACGGAACCGAAGCCACCCGGATCGGCTATGCTCCGGCCACTAAACGGCTCTCCATCGACAGGACCAACTCCGGCAACGAGGGATTCCATCCAGCCTTCAGTTCAGTGGAGGATCCGCGGGTCGAGTTGATGAATGGCCGGCTCCGCCTGCGCCTTTACGTGGACCGTGCATCCGTGGAGCTCTTCGCCCAGGACGGCCTGACGACCATCACAGACCAGGTCTTTCCAGCCGCTGGTGCCACCAACATCTCGGTTTTCTCCGAAGGAGGAACCGCACGGCTGGAAAGCCTGAGGGTAACTCCGTTGAACCAGGCCATGTGGGGAGGCTGACCTCGGCAGTGGAAGCTATTCCGGAGGAGCACCGAGTTCCAGCGCATTGATCTCCGCCCTGAGCATCCGGACCGTGTCCCTGTCGGTGACGGTATACGCCGTGGGGTCGGCATCATCCTGCGCGCCAAGGGATATGGTCCGCTCCCCCAGCGTTGAGACGGTTCTCTTGGCGGACAAATGAACGGCAGACAGGCCGGCAGCGTGCATCGCCGGGATGTCGCCAAGCGTAAGTCCGCCTCCGGCCATGATTTCGATGGCTCCCCCGGCCCGCTCCACCATCTCGGAAAGTGTGGCAAGGCCTTCACCTGCGGTGGGCTCATGGCCTGACGTGAGTACCCGGGTGAAGCCGAGTTCCAGCAATTCGTCAAGGGTGGCCATGGGGTCCCGTGATTGATCGATCGCGCGATGGAAGGTCAACTGCGCTTCCGGGCTGGCCTGCCGGGCAGAATCCAGCAGGCGTCGTATCGCGTGAACATCGACGTCGCCCTCTGCGGTCAGGGCGCCCACCACTACGCCGTGGGCGCCCTGAGCCAGCAGATGGCGTACTTCGTGCACCATGGTGTCCACATCCGAGGCGGAGTAGTGGAAATCGCCGGGGCGGCATCGTATCAATGGGTGGATCTGCAGGCGTCCCGCGACGTGTTCAACGCTGGCTTCCATCAGTCCCTGGCTTGGCGTGATGCCCCCAAGTTCCAGGCTGCTGCAGAGCTCAATCCGGTCGGCACCTTCGGATGCTGCGGTACCGGCACCCGCCGCGCTCACCACGGCGATTTCAAGTTTCATGGTGAAACTCTACGCGCGGTAACGCTCCAACTTTTCCTTCTGGTCCGGTGTGAGCCTGAGGACCCTGCCGGTAGCTTCTGCCACGAATGCCAGGTGCGTAGTTGCCTTGACACAGTCTTCTTTTGTGACGGGGTCCTTGATGACGTAGTGAAGATCAAAGCTGGCCCCCTTGATGGCGCCGACCCAAATCTGCACAACCGCCGGAATATTGCGGTATTCCAAAGTCCGGACGTACCGGACTTTGTGCTCCACAACCAAGGTCATGGTGCCCTCTTCGACATCATTGAACAGGGCTGCCGGCGGTTCCACGCCCGGAAGGCCGGCACCCCGTGGGGGTCCGAAAGCCGCGATTCGGGCTTCCTCCAGCATGCGCACGATCTGCACATTGTTGATATGCCCATATGCATCCATGTCACCCCAGCGCATAGGTACAAGTACCTCGATGCGCTGGGGTGCCACGGAATCCTGGGCTTGAACCGCAGTCTTCAGGGAATCCACGCTCAGCTGTGCACCGCCGTCGAATCATCCACGGCCGTCTCTTCCTCACCGGCAAACTGGGACATGTAGAGACGGTAGTAAGCGCCTTGCAGCACCAGCAACTGGTTGTGGTTGCCCTGCTCAACGATCTGCCCGTTCTCCATCACCAGGATGGTATCGGCGTCGCGGATGGTCGACAGACGGTGGGCGATCACAAAGCTGGTCCGGTCCGTGCGGAGGGCGGCCATGGCCTTCTGCAGCAACAATTCCGTACGGGTGTCCACCGAGCTGGTGGCTTCATCAAGGATCAACAGCGAAGGATCGGAGACAAACGCACGTGCGATGGTGATGAGCTGCTTCTCACCGGCACTGACGTTGTTGCCTTCTTCGTCGATGATCGTTTGGTAGCCATCCGGCAGTGCCCGCACGAAGCGGTCCACGTAGGTCGCCTTGGCCGCTTCCATGATTTGTGCCTCGGTGGCGTCCAGGTTGCCGTACTTGATGTTGTCGTAGATGGTCCCGCCGAACAGCCACGCATCCTGCAACACCATGCCCACTTTGGACCGCAGCTCGGAGCGGCTGAGATCCTTGATGTCCACGCCGTCCAAAGTGATTCGACCGGCATTGAGCTCGTAGAAGCGCATTACCAGGTTCACCAAGGTGGTCTTTCCAGCACCGGTGGGCCCCACGATGGCCACTGTGTGGCCAGGCTCCGCGCTGAAGGACAGGTCTTCGATGAGGGGCTTGTCCTCCACATAGCTGAACGAGACATGCTCGAATTCCACGTGGCCATCTGTCTTGGCCGGCAGGTGGCGGGTGCTGGTCTCTTCAACTTCTTCGTCTGCGTCAAGGAATTCGAAGACTCGCTCGGCCGAGGCGACACCGGACTGCAACATGTTGGCCATGCCCGCGATCTGTCCGAGCGGCTGGGTGAATTCACGCGAGTACTGGATGAAGGCCGTGGCGTCGCCAAGGCTCATGGAACCTGAGGCAACCCGCAGGCCGCCCACCACCGCAATGCCGACGTAGGACAGGTAGGACACGAAGTTCATTGCCGGGAAAATTACACCCGAAACAAACTGGGCACCGAACGAAGCCTTGTACAGGGCCTCGTTGCGCTCATCGAAACGCACCAGCATGTCGGCGTCGCGGCCGAACACCTTGACCAGGTCATGCCCCGAGAACGATTCCTCGATCTGGCCGTTCAGCGAGCCGGTGTTCTTCCACTGTGCAGCAAAGAGCTTCTGGCTCCTTGCACCAATGACGCCGGCCATGACACCGGAAAGTGGCAGTGCTATCAGTGCGATAAGTGCCAGCTCCCAGGACACGATGAACATCATCACCGTGATGCCCAGCACGGTAAGCACCGAGCTGACCAACTGTGCGAACGCCTGCTGCAATCCCTGCTGGACATTGTCGACGTCGTTGGTCACACGGGAGAGGATGTCGCCGCGCTGGCGCGTGTCGAAGTAGTTGAGCGGGAGCCTGTTGAGCTTTGCCTGGACGTCATTGCGGAGCTGCTTGATGACGCGCATGACGATCCTGTTGAGCAGCCAGCCTTGCGCCCACAGGAAGATGTTGGCCACAAAGTACATCAGGAGCACGATCGAAATGAGGAACGTCAGCTTGGGGAAATTGATCCCGTTGGTGAGTTCCATCTTGGAGACCATGTCCGCAAAGTTCTCTTGGCCTTGCTGGCGCATGAGCTCGACGAACTGTTCCTGGGAGACGCCGGGAGGGAGCTGCTTGCCCATGACGCCGCCGAATATCACGTCCATTGCGCTGCCCAGAACCTTGGGCGCAATCACATTCAGGACTACCGAGACCACCACAAGGCCGATTACGACGTAGACGCCAACACTCTCGGGCTTCAGCAAGCCCATGAGCCGCTTGGCCGACGGCCAGAACTCCTTCGCTTTCTTTGCCGGAACATCGCCGAACATGCCGCCATCGGCTTCCGAAGGGACGTACTCCTCCTCTACGAAGTCGTCGTCAAGCGCCTCGGTTGCCACTTCATCTTCGGCCGTGGCCTTGGCATTCTTCGCGGCCTCTGCCTTGGCAGCCCAGCCACGCTTCTTCTGCTGGTTCTGCTCGCTCATGCGACTTCCTCTACGCTCAGCTGGGATTCAACAATTTCCTGGTACGTAGGCGAGGTTTCCAGCAGTTCGTCGTGCGTTCCGCGATCCACGATCCGGCCGTTATCCAAAACCAGGATCTCGTCCGCATCGGCAATGGTCGAGACCCGCTGCGCGACGATGATCACTGTGGCGTCCTGCGTCTTGGCCTTCAAGGCCTTACGGAGCCTGGCGTCGGTAGCGACGTCCAGTGCGGAGAAGGAATCGTCAAACAGGTAGACATTCGGCTTGGTCACCAGGGCCCTTGCAATGGAAAGGCGCTGACGCTGGCCCCCGGACACATTGGTGCCACCCTGGGCGATCCGCCGGTTCAGGCCTGACGACTTCTCCTCAACGAAACCCTTGGCCTGCGCGGTCTCCAGCGCCTCCCATAGTTCCTCGTCAGTGGCCTCCGGCTTGCCAAAGCGGAGGTTGTGCTCGATGGTCCCGGAGAAAAGATACGGTTTCTGCGGCACGGCTGAGACTCGGCTGGTGATCTCCGATGCGTCCAGTTCGGTGACAGGAACGCCGTCGAGGAGGACGTCACCTGAGGCGACATCGTAAAGCCGCGGCAGCAGGGAAACGAGAGTGGTCTTTCCTGCGCCTGTGGACCCGATGATCGCGAGGGTCTTGCCGGGCTCAGCTGTGAAGGAAATATTGCTCAGCACCGGCGCCTCGGCCCCGGGGTACTTGAAGGTGACATCGCGGAACTCCACGTGTCCCTTCTTTTGGGCCGGGACCACGGGGGAAGCCGGATTGTGGATGGAAGGCTCCACGTCCAGTACCTCGCCAATACGGTCTGCACAGACGGAAGCGCGGGGAATCATCATGGCCATGAAGGTACCCATCATGACTGCCATGAGGATCTGGAGGAGGTACTGAAGGAAAGCCGTGAGGGACCCCACCTGCATGTCGCCGGAATCCACGCGCTGACCGCCGAACCACAGCACCGCCGCGGTAGAGAGGTGCAGGATCATGCCGATGGCGGGGAACATCAGGACAAAGAGATTGCCGATCTTCACGGAGACCGCGGTGAGCTCCTGGTTGGCATCACCGAAACGCTTGGCTTCGAAAGGCTCCCGCACAAAAGCGCGAACAACCCGGATACCAATGATTTGCTCGCGCAGCACGCCATTGATGGCATCGATCTTGGCCTGCATTGAACGAAACAGCGGCATCAAGCGAACCACGAGGTAGCCAACGACTGCCACGAGGATGGGCACGGAAACCCAGACCAGCCAGGACAAGCTGAGGTCCTCGCGTAGTGCCATGATGATGCCGCCCACGCACATGATGGGGGTGGAGACCATGAAGTTCAGGCCCATCAGAACCAGCATCTGAACCTGCTGGACATCATTGGTGCCGCGCGTGATCAGCGTAGGAGCACCAAAACGGTTCACGTCCTGGGCGGAAAAGCTGCTCACTTGGCGGTAGACGCTGCGCCGGATGTCCCGGCCGATCGCCATTGCTGTCCGCGCACCGAAGTACACAGCCGTGACGGCGGTAAGCACCTGGCCGAGTGCGACGGCGAGCATGAGCGCGCCGGTCCGCCAAATGAAGTCGGTATCGCCGCGGGAGACTCCCTCGTCAATGATTTTGGCGTTGAGGCTTGGGAGGTAGAGCGTGGCAATGGTGGACGCCAACTGGAATATGAGGACGGCCACTATCTGCGGCAAATACGGCTTGGAGTAGCGCCGTATAAGGGTGACAAGCATGCCCACGGGTCCTTAGAAAGAGTGCGTGAATGAAGTAAAAGAAGTCTTGCAGCAGGGGCTGACAGTATTAGCCTCCCTACTCTACGAAATCCGTTGCCTTGGCGAAACAACCTTGGGAAAAGATCATCCCAGCGGAGTATTTCCCGTGCCGGATATGCTCCCGCTGGGGCAAGAACAGAGCACAGCAAAGCGCCGGCTGGATTCCCAGCCGGCGCTTTGCTGTTCCTTGACCTACCCCGCGTGCTTGCCGTGGTCCGGACGGGCTTCAACGCCTTGGAGAAGCAGCAGCGCCATCCGCTCCTGCTGCCTGCGTTCGCGCTTGAGTTCCTTGCGGATCGCGGCGAGTTCCTCTGCGGTGTTGGCCTGCTGCGCCGCGATGGTTTGCTGCTCCCGCAATCGTGCCTGCAGTTCCACATTGGCGCGGCTGAGCTGCAATTGCTGTTCGGCCAGGACGTATTGGGTACGGGACAATTGCTCCTGGACTTCCTTAATGTCAACCGTGGCGTGCGGGCGTTCCTGGGTAAGAATCCGTGCGAATTCAAGGTCGAGATCGGAGCCGGAGTCCGAGGGCGGAACCTGGCGGCTGGCCCCGGGGACGGAGCGATCGGCACCCAAGCGGCTGCCGCCGTCGTCCGTTTTTCCTGCATCCAACGACGCCGCATCCAGGGAGGCCGCATCCAAGGACATGGCAGCATCTGCGGACGCCGTCGCCACGAGTTCGGTCTCCGGCGCTGCGTCAACGGTGCGCCGTAGCGGGCGTTCCTTGATGAACAGCACAGCCAGGAGCGCCACCACGCTGATGATGGCGGAGATCAGGAAGATCTGGGCCGTGGCGTCGCCATAGGCAGCGCGCATGATTTCAGCGATGGGGGCGGGCATGTCGGCCAGGTCCATGCTGGCTCCGGATGAGCCGCCCTGGACCGGGATTCCCGCGGCAGCCATTCCCTGAACAGCGAGGTCCTTCACATGGTTGGACATGATGGCACCGAGGACGGAGACACCGATTGCGCCACCCACCGAGCGGAAGAACGCGACGGAAGCACTCGCGGTTCCGATGTCCTTGGCCTGAACCGTGTTCTGCACCGCCAGCACCAGGTTCTGCATGAGCATGCCCAAGCCAAGCCCGAACACCCCGGTGTAGATCGCCACGATCCACAGTTCAGTGGTGTGGTCCATGGTCCCGGCGAAAGCGAGGCCACCGATCAGGAGCACAGAACCTGCGATCAGGAACCGCTTCCATTTGCCAAAGCGGCTGATCAGGATGCCCGATGCCACAGAACCAATGAGGTTGCCAGCGATCATCGGCAGTGTCAGCAGACCGGCCTCGGTGGGCGTGGCTCCACGGGCCACCTGGAAGTATTGGCCAAGAAACGTGGACGAGCCGAACATTGCGATGCCAACCGCGATCGAGGCGATGATGGCCAATGCCGTGGTGCGCTCGGAGATGATCTTGAGCGGAATGATGGGCTGGGCGACCTTGGTTTCCACCAGCACCAGGAGGGCCAGCAGCGCTACGCCACCACCCACCATGAGGGCTGACTGCCAGGAGAACCAGTCGTAGTAGTTCGGGTTGCCGGCAAAGGAAACCCAGATCAGGAGCAGGCTTACGCCGGAGGTCAGCAGGATGGAGCCGAGCCAATCGATCTTGGCAGGGCGCTTGATGTGCTGGATCTTCAGGGTCACCTGAAGCAGGATGAGCGCGATCACGGCGAGCGGCACGCAGACGAAGAACGTCCAGCGCCAGCCGAGTGGGCTGTCAACGATGAAGCCACCCAGCAGCGGCCCGCCGGCGGTTCCAACGGCCATGACGGCGCCCATGTAGCCGGAGTATTTGCCGCGGTCGCGGGGCGGGATCATGGAGCCGATGATTGCCTGCGCCAGGGCGGTGAGGCCACCCATGGCAACACCCTGGATAACGCGCGCGGTGAGCAGCAGCGGGATCGTCTCGGACAGGCCCGCCATGACGGAGCCCGCCACGAAGATGATGATGCTCAGCTGGACCAGGAGCTTCTTGTCGAAGAGGTCCGCGAGCTTGCCCCAGATGGGCGTGGTGGCAGCGTTCGCCAGCAACGCGGCGGTGATGACCCAGGCGAAATCGGTTTGCGTGCCTTTGAGTTCGGACATGATGGTTGGCAGCGCGTTGGCGACAATGGTGCTGCTGAGGATCGCCGTAAAGAAAGCAGCGAGGAGGCCTGTGAGGGCTTCCATGATTTGCCGGTGGGTCATCGGGGCTGGGTTTCCGGATGCGGTCCTGTCCACTGCTGCGGCGTTCTGAACTGGTGTGGCCATGCGTGGCTCCTAAGCTGTGTGGGTGGTTGAAGTGGAGCCGGCCGCCGTTGCCCGGATGGAGTCCTTGAGGGACGCCGTGAGTTTGTTGATGACCTGGGAGGCCTCGAGGGCGTCGGCCTCGCTCCAATCGGCCAGGTAATCGCGCAGCCTCACGCTGCGTTGTTCTTCGAAGTCGCGCAGCTTCGCCGCGCCTTCCTCCGTCAAAGCGAGGAGCTGGGCCCGGCCGTCCGCCGGATCGGGCCGTCTGGCGACGAAGCCAACTTCCTCGAGCTCGGCGATGTGCCGGCTGAGGACCGGCGCACTGACGCCCAGGCGGGCAGCCAGGGCGGTGGCCCGGGTCTCCCCCTCGCCGATAAAGCGCATGACGCCTTGGACCGCCATCCCGACGTCGGGAACGCGGGCCATATGGGCGGTCACCACACAGCGCAGCGTGCGCTGGAGATCGAAGATTTGATGCACAAGATCGGTTGCTGTGGCAGAACCGACGGACATGGAAAACACCCCTTTTTTGCTTGCCTAAAGCAACTATAACTCAGATTGATTGCTTTGGGAAACTAAAGAAGAGGCAAGGGGTGAACCTATCGAGCCAGCTGAGTCGCCGCCGCTATCACCTCGTCCACCCGGCGGGGGCGCTTGATGCCCGGCGGAACAGCGGCAACAAGCCAACTTTCCGGAAGATCGTCCGCGATGGGCACCAAGGCGACTTTGGCATCTGCATAAACCGGAGCCACCCCCGGCCACGCGTGCGTCACGGAGATGGCCCTGCCACTGGCCACCACTCCGCGAATGGTTTGCGCTACCACGCTTTTCCAGCGAACCTTAGGTTCGATCCCGGCCGCCAGGAACATGGCCGTGACGCGTTCAGCGCTGGGCGGCACGTTGAAGAGGATGACATCCTCACTGGCAAGGTCGGCGAAGCGTAACGACGCCCTTGCCGCCAAGGGATGGCTTGCAGCCACCATGAACTGCGGCCGTGACTCCACGATCTTGACGACGTCGACGCCCGGCACCACCTGCAGGGAGTAAACAAAGGCGAGGTCCAGTTCCCCCTCCCCGACCGCCTTTTGTAGGTCCTCGGCGGCGCCCTCCACAAAGTCGAGCTCCACCTCCGGCCACTTCTCCGCGAAATAGCCGATGAGCTCCGGTATCACTCGTGGAGAGATGGCCACCATGCAGCCGATGGACACCCGGCCACGCATCTCTTCGTGGGACCCCATGAGCGCACCGGCCCGCAGATCCGCCGTTTCCCTCAGGATTCGCCGGGCACGGACGCCAAGTTCAAGTCCCGCCAGCGTGGGCTCCACCCTTTTCGCCCGGGTCCGAATGAGCAGGTCCAGGCCGAGGCTTTTCTCCAACTGAGCTATCGCCATGGAGGCAGCAGCCTGCGAGATATTGCTTTCGCTCGCAGCCTTAGTCAGGGAGCCGTGATCGAGCACCGCCACAAAATACTCGAGTTGGCGCAGCGTGAACTCGGTCATCAATTCTCCTTATGAACTTCTTTGAATTGATTGATTATACAAGTGAAGTGAGCCGGGCCACACTTGAGAAAAGCCAAAGTCAAAGGAGACCCCATGACACTGACGTCATCCCTGAAACCACACGTGATCACATTGGGCACCGCGGGCGGGCCCAGATGGTGGGCGGCTGCGGACTCCGGTGAGCGAACCGGAATCGCCACCGCGGTGGTGGTTGGCAAGGCCTTCTACCTGGTGGACTTCGGGCAAGGCGCCGGACGCCGGCTCAGCCAGTCAGGTTTGGAGCTCAAGGATTTGAGGGCGCTCTTCATCACCCATCTGCACTCGGACCACGTCTATGATCTGGCCGGACTCGGCATCTTTGGCCTGTACGCCCTCGCGGACCGCGCTGACAACCCGGTGAAGATCATTGGACCCGGCAATCGTGGTGAGCTACCCCCGGTGTCGCCACGCGCCGTCGTCAATCCTCTTCCCTTGGCGCCGGAGAACCCGACGCCGGGCACCCGGCAGATGTTCGAGCAACTAATGGCTGCCCACGCCACGGACCTCAATGACCGCATCCTGGACAGCCTGCGGCCCAGCCCCCTGGATATCTTCAAAGCCGAAGACATCCGGATCCCCGCACAAGCCGGCTACCACCCCAACAACAACCCGACGCCGGACATGGCACCGTTCGAGATCTACCGTGACGAGCTGGTGACAGTGACGGCCATCCTCGTGGAACACCCTCCAGTTGCTCCCGCCTTTGCCTTCCGCTTCGATACCGCTGAAGGTTCCGTGACCATCTCCGGCGACACTGCGTACACGGAAAACATGATCACCCTGGCCCAAGGAACGGACTTGTTGCTGCACGAGGCCATCGACTTCGACTGGGTGGAATCGCTGTACGCAGATAAGACCGACGACGGCAGCCGCGCCGCCCGCGACCACCACTACAAGTCCCACACCAGTGTCCGGGAGGCAGCGAAGCTGGCTGATGCCGCCGGCGCCGGGCACCTTGCCCTGCATCACCTTGTGCCCGGGCACGCATCCACATCCGTGTGGCTCGAAGCAGAAGAGCACTTCAACGGAAAATTCACCGTTCCCAACGATCTCGACGTCATTCCGTTCGCGCGCCAGCGCTGATGCGCGAAACCCCATCCCCGGAACTGAGGAACCACATGAGCTCAGCACCATCCCAGGACACCCTGCAAGAAGCATCCCGCAGCGTGCCTGAACACTCCATGAAGTCCAAGGACATGCGCCGCATCCTGGCATCCAGCTTCATCGGCAGTGCCATCGAATACTACGACTTCATGCTCTACGCCACTGCCGCCAGCCTCGTTTTCAACAAGGTCTTCTTCGCAAATCTTGGCCCCGGATTCGCCCTTTTCGCTTCTTTCGTAACACTCGCCGTCGGCTATGTTGCGCGCCCCCTTGGCGGCCTGATCTTCGGACACTTCGGGGACAGGCTGGGCCGCAAGAAAATGCTGGTCCTGTCCATGCTCATCATGGGTTTCGGAACCACGATGATCGGCTTGTTGCCCACCACGGCCCAGATCGGGATCGCCGCCCCTATTGCATTGGTGGTCCTCCGACTGGTCCAAGGCGTGGCGGTCGGTGGCGAATGGGGAGGCGCTGCCCTGATGGCCATAGAGCACGCACCCAAGAAACACCGTGGCTTCGCGGCGGCTTTCGCCAACGCCGGCGGACCGGCCGGAGCCATCCTGGGCACCCTCGCGCTGTCATTGTTCGCAGCCCTGTCCGGTAACGATTTCCTGGCCTGGGGTTGGCGTGTTCCGTTCCTGCTCAGTGCTGCTCTGATCGCGGTGGGGATGGTCATTCGCCTCAAAGTTTCCGAAACGCCCGCTTTCCAGAAACTTGAAGCAGAAGGAGCCAAACGGCGGGTGCCCCTGTTGGACGTCCTCAAAAACAACCGCCGCGCTGTGTTGCTCGGCCTGCTCGCCACCACAGCTTTCTACGTATGCCAATCCATGACCACCGTATGGGGCGTATCGGTTGCCGTGGAAAACGGTGCGGACAAGAACGGTGTGCTGAACATCAAGGCGTTCGCGGCATTGCTGACGTTGATCATCTGCTTCTACTCGGCCCGCCTCAGCGACAGGATCGGCCGACGTCGGGTCCTCATCGGCGCATCCCTCCTGGGTGCCGTCCTTGCTTACCCCATCCTTCTGCTCATCAACAACGGCGAACTGTGGGCATTTGCCCTGGCGATCGTGCTGGGCAACGGCCTGGTGCAAGGCTTCCTTTACGGTCCGATCGCCGCCTACGTGGCCGAACAATTTCCCACCCGCAACCGCTACACCGGCGCTTCGCTGGCATATCAAGGGGCATCCATGGTTGGTGCCGGCTTTACCCCCATGATCGTTGCGGGCCTGAGCCTCGCGGCCGGTGGTGGTCTGTGGCTCATCGCGGTGTTCTGGATCGCCGCGATGCTGGCCGCAGTAGTAGCGGTGAAACTGACCCCCGAGGGCACCCAACGCGAACTCGACTAATTGCATAAAGCAGCCAGCCCCCGCACGGTGTTCCGTGCGGGGGCTGACTGTTTGGGCTGTTTAGTCGTCCAGGTGGGTGGGGCCGAACATCTTCAGCAGCGTCTCAACCACGACGACGTTGGGGCCATCCGCTTCGAAGGACGCCTTGAGCGCGTCCCCCACTTCCTCCGGGGCAACCCGGCGGGCCGGGACGCCGAAGGATTCAGCGAGCTTGACGAAGTCCGGGCGGGCAAGTTCTGTAGCCGTAGCCTTGCCGAAGGCTCCCACCATGTATTCGCGCAGGATGCCGTAGCCGCCGTCGTCCACAATCAGCCACGTGACCGGGATGTTGTGCTGCCTTGCCGTGGCCAACTCCGAGATGGAGTACATGGACGAGCCGTCCCCTGACACTGCCAGGACACGTCCGGGCTTGCCGGTGGTTTCCAGGCCCACAGCACCGCCAATGGCTGCCGGGAAGCCGTAGCCGAGGCCGCCGGCACCTTGGGCTGAGTGGAATTGACCCTCGCGGGCGTCCCAGCAACTCCATCCCCAGTACGCGGCGATGGTCATGTCCCAGAAGGTCTGCATGTCAGCGGGAACCGCTTCGCGGATATCCGACATGAACTTCAGTTCCTTGGCCAAATCCTGGGACTCAAGGCGTGCCTTGACCTTGGCCAGGGACTCCTTGACCAGGTCTTCCGGGCTGGTGCCGTGCCAGGATCGCGTGGCCGAGTCAGAGGCGCCGGCTGCTGCCAGAGCTTCGTCCAAAGCTGCGAGTGCCTGGCCGGCGTCGGCACGGATGCCCAAGCCGGGCCGGTTGGACTCAAGGACGCGGGGTTCGGCGTCGATCTGGATAATCCGGCCCCGGGGCTCGAACGTGAAGTAATTGGAGGTCACTTCACCAAGGGAGGAACCGATGACGATGAGCACATCGGCGTCCTCCAGGAGATCCGTCATGTACCGGTCTTCGATCCAGGACTGCAGGGACAACTCATGGTTCCACGGGAACGCGCCGTTGCCGCCAGGAGTGCAGATGACCGGAGCGCGCAGCTGCTCGGCAATCGAAAGCAGCGACTTCTCGGCCCGGCCACGACGCGTACCGCCACCTGCGATGATCGCCGGACGTTCCGCCGTCGAAAGCCATTTCACGGCCTCCCGGATCAGCTCCACGCGCGGCGGGTTGTCCGCTGCCTCGGCCAGGGCGTCCTCCACCGGCGGGACCATGATGGGATCCAGCAGGACGTTCTGCGGGATTTCGATCCAGACCGGGCCCTGCGGGGAGGAAATCGCCTCCGTCCAGGCGTCCTGGATGGCCGACGGGATACCTGATGCGTGCTGGATCAGGCGCTGGCTCTTGGTGACGTTCGCGGCTGAGGCCTTCTGGTCATCGAGCTGGTGCAGCATGCCCTTGCGGCGAGCGCCCAAGCCTTCGAGCGGAATCTGGCTGGCGACGACAACCATCGGAACGCCGGTGGCATAGGCCTCCTGCAAGCCGGCCAGGGACGTCAGTGCGCCCGGACCGGTGGACAGGAACAGCACCCCGACCTCACCGGTGGCCCGGGAGTAGCCGTCAGCTGCGAAGGCGGAGTTGTTCTCCACACGGGAGGAGACGAAGTGCAGGTTGCCGCGACCCATGGCATCAAACAAGCCAAGGGCGTGCTGGCCAGGGATACCAAAGACGGTCTTGGCGCCGAGAGCTTCAAGGGTCTCGACGACGAGGTCCCCGCCGTTGCGCTGGTTGGTCCCCTTGGTTGGGGCTGCCGTGCCAGGATCGAAGTCGATCATCGCGCCTCTCCCGCGGCGCCGGTTGCCTGGGCGAGTTCTGCAATGCGGGCACCGAGGGCCTGCTGTGCGTAGCCGTTCGGTGCACCGAGACGGTCGCCCTCCACGGCGTTGTCCGCCATGAGGGTCACCAGTTCATAGGCAACGTGGCTGCCGGCGACGCCCGTGATCTCAGCGTGGTCATATGCCGGAGCAACTTCGACGATGTCCGCACCCACGAGGTTCATGCCGCGGAAGCCACGGATGATTTCGAGGAGTTCGCGACTGGTGATGCCGCCGGCCTCAGGCGTGCCGGTGCCGGGAGCGTGTGCCGGATCCAGGACGTCAATGTCCACGGAAATGTACAGCGGACGTTTTCCGATGCGGTCGCGGATCTTGGCCACTGTCTCAAGGACGCCCTGGTAGTAGACGTCGGCGGAGGTGACGATTCCGAACCCGAAGCGGTGGTCGTCGTCGAGGTCCTTCTTGCCGTACAGCGGACCGCGGGTACCCACGTGGCTGATGGCCTCCGTGTCCAGGATGCCTTCCTCGACCGCGCGGCGGAATGGCGTTCCGTGTGTGTATTCAGCGCCGAAGTAGGTGTCCCAGGTGTCCAGGTGGGCGTCGAAGTGCAGCATGGCTACGGGTTCCCCCGCGCGCTCTGCGGCTGCCCTGAGCAAGGGCAGTGCGATGGTGTGGTCGCCACCGAGTGTGACGAGCTTGCTGCCGTTGGCCGTGAGGTCCAGCGCGTTCTGCTGGATGGTCTCGATGGCCTCGTTGATGTTGAACGGGTTTACCGCCATATCACCGGCATCGGCCACCTGGATGTTCTCGAACGGGCTGACGTCCCAGGCAGGATTGTACGGGCGCAGGAGGCGGCTGGCCTCACGGACATGGTTCGCGCCGAAGCGGGCGCCGGGACGGTAGGAAACGCCGGAGTCGAAAGGTACGCCGACCACCGTGACGTCAGCTTTGGACACCTGGTCCAAGCGGGGCAGGCGGGCGTAGGTGGCGGCACCGGCGTAGCGCGGGATGCGGGACGAATCGATGGGACCGAGGTTCCCGTTGGCCTCAATGCGGAGCTCTTCCAAAATGCGCCACTCCTTAGTGGATAGGTCGAGATGAATCAGTAACTGTGACACCCATCATACACTCAAAGTTTCCTAATAAGCATCACTTGTTTACAACCTTTCGTTTTCTGCGGTGGCAGACAAAAGCACAGTGCGGCGGCAGGCGGAGGTGAGATGCCTGTCACATCGGGCGTAAAGATTCCATAAAAACGGGGGTCGGGGCGTGGAAGGCGGCCATACGCTCCTTGCGTGGGCAGCACCCTGCTGCACGAAAGGAAACCGTGACCACCCTGACGAGGCCGCCGGCCGACCCTACCGACCGGCCCAAAAAGGCATTCCACCTCAAATCGTGGCTGCTGGAAGGAATGCCGGACACCTCGGGCAAACGGCAAGGTCCCCACGGACGGCCAGCGGAAGCCCACAAACCCCAGGCGTGGTGGAAGGTCATGTGCCTGACGGGCCTGGACTACTTCTCAACACTGGGCTACCAGCCTGCAATCGCGGCGCTGGCTGCCGGATTACTGTCGCCGTTGGCCACGCTGCTCCTGGTCTTCGTCACCTTGGCAGGCGCATTACCCGTGTATCGGCGCGTTGCCAGGGAAAGTCCTCGTGGCGAAGGTTCCATTGCCATGCTGGAGCGCCTCCTTCCCCGATGGGGCGGCAAGTTGTTCGTCCTGGCGCTCCTCGGGTTTGCAGCCACGGACTTCATGATCACCATCACCCTCTCCGCCGCGGATGCCACGGCCCACCTGATCGAGAACCCCTTCGCTCCGCACTTCCTGGAAGGCCAGCATGTGATCATCACGCTGGCCCTGATTGCAGGACTCGGCATCGTCTTCCTGCGCGGATTCAAGGAAGCCATCAACGTGGCCGTCGTGCTGGTTGCCGCATTCCTCGTGCTCAATCTCGTGGTGGTCGTCGTCTCTATCGGCCATGTGTTCACGGAGTCCCGGGTCATTTCTGATTGGTGGACTGCGCTGAACACATCCCACGGCGATCCCATCCTGATGATTGCCCTTGCACTTCTGGTGTTCCCGAGGTTGGCCCTTGGCCTTTCGGGATTCGAGACCGGCGTCGCAGTCATGCCCCAGATCAAGGGATATGCATCGGACACCGAGGCCAATCCAGCGGGGCGGATCAAGGGAGCCCACAAGCTCCTGACCACCGCGGCCATCATCATGAGCTCATTCCTCATCACGTCCAGCTTCACCACCGTCATGCTGATCCCAGCCTCGGAATTCCAACCAGGCGGCAAGGCTGATGGACGCGCCCTCGCTTTCCTCGCCCACAAGTTCCTGGGAGACGGATTTGGCACGGTGTACGACGTCAGCACCATCGCTATCCTGTGGTTCGCCGGAGCCTCGGCCATGGCGGGGCTGCTGAACCTGGTCCCAAGGTACCTACCGCGCTATGGCATGGCTCCTGCCTGGGTCCGTGCACTGCGGCCGCTCGTCCTGGTGTTCACCGTCATCGCCTTCATCGTCACGATTATTTTCCAAGCCGACGTCAACGCCCAGGGTGGCGCCTATGCCACGGGCGTACTCGTCTTGATCACGTCCGCCTCCATCGCTGTGACACTCTCTGCCCGGCGAAAGAAGCAGCGGGCACAGTTCATCGGCTTCGGAGTGGTTTCCCTGGTTTTCATCTACACCACCGTGGTCAACTCGATCGAGCGCCCTGACGGCCTGAAGATCGCCGCACTGTTCATCCTGGGAATCATGGCGGTGAGCTTCATTTCCCGCATCCGACGTGCCTTCGAACTCCGTGCCACGCATATCAAGATGGACCAGGCTGCACTCGAATTCACGGCAAATCACGCCGAAGGACCTGTCCGGATCATCGCGCATGAGCCCAAGCACCTTAGCGCCGGACGCTACCGGGAGAAGCTCCAGCACGCGCAGCAGGCCAACCACCTGCCGGTGGATTGCGATGCGGTGTTCATCGAGATCATCGTGGACGACAGCTCAGACTTCGAGCAGGAGCTTCAGGTAGTGGGCAAGAAACGGCATGGCTTCAAGATCCTGGAAGTCCACAGCAACAACGTGCCCAACACCTTGGCCGCCGTCCTGCTGCACATCCGCGACGTGACCGGTTTCATGCCGCACATCTACTTCCGCTGGACCGAGGGCAACCCGATTTCCAACCTCAGCAAGTTCCTGTTCTTCGGCGAGGGCGAGATCGCGCCCGTGACCCGCGAGGTACTGCGTGAGGCTGAGCCGGACATCACCCGGCGCCCCTGGGTCCACGTGGGCTGACCCCTCTCGCGGGGGCTACCGACTCGCTGCGGGCACCAGAACCCAGAGCACCTCGACGGTTTCGTCCGTGGGATTGATCCACGTGTGGGGTTCGCGGCCCGGGAAGGAGAGGGTGTCCCCTTCTTCGAGGTCGTACTCCTCGTTGGTCAGGATGAGCTTGATGCGCCCCTTGACCACATGGAGAACGTCAACATCGCAGTCCACCGCATAGAGCTCGTTCTCACCACGGCCCCGAGGCTCGATGGTGGCCTGGAGGATCTGCAGGCGACGTTCTGACCGGGCAGTCAATAGGCGCTCCACGATGCCCTGGCCACCCAGGGAAATCCGCGGACCGTCGTCACGCCTGGTCAGGTGGGTTTCCGGGGCGGCAAACAAGTCACCCACCGAGACGGACAGGACCTGGCAAAGGGTTACGAGCGAAGCGACCGACGGTGATGTCAGGTCCCTCTCGACGCGGCTGAGGAAACCCTTGGTCAGCCCAGTAGCGTCCGCCACTTGCTCGATGGTGAGGCGCTGCGCCTGGCGGGCTGCGCGGATTCTGGAACCGATAGCAACGGGAACGTTGCTTGGTTCAACGGGGAGAGCCTTCATTCACGAACCTTTCAGGCCTGTCATTGGGCCCTGTCATTGCAGCAATAGTAGCGGCAGCACGGGCTGTGGGAGCCACCAACAGCCCCACGATGACCAAAGCCCCTTGACTGTTACTCCGATCACAACATATCCTCATAGGCAACAAGTGTTGTCTGTGAGGCACACAACACCAAAACCAATCTCCAATCATCAGCACGGAGACTTCGACGCTTCCCAGGCGTATCGTCGAAAACCCCAACCTTCGTGCATCAGCTCCAAGGAGCCACTCATGGACTCTTCGTTCATAAACATCGCCATTGTGGTGGTGTACCTGCTTGCCATGCTGGCATTCGGCTGGTGGGGCAAGTCCCGCACCAAGAACAACAGCGACTTCCTGGTGGCCGGCCGCCGCCTGGGTCCCTTCCTTTACACAGGCACCATGGCCGCAGTTGTCCTTGGTGGCGCATCCACCGTCGGCGGCGTGGGCCTGGGCTACAAGTTCGGCATTTCAGGCATGTGGCTCGTAGTCGCGATCGGCGCCGGCGTCCTCCTCCTGAGCCTGCTTTTCGCCGGCACCATCCAGCGCCTGAAGATCTACACGGTCTCGCAAATGTTGAGCCTTCGCTACGGCAGCAAGGCCACACAGACATCCGGAATTGTGATGCTGGCTTACACCCTCATGCTGTGCGCCACGTCCACCGGTGCATACGCAACCATCTTCGTCGTCCTCTTCGACTGGGAACGCTGGATGGCGATCGCCGTCGGCGGTGCAATCGTGCTTGTCTACTCGACCATCGGTGGCATGTGGTCCATCACCCTGGCCGACCAGGTCCAGTTCATCATCAAGACCGTGGGCATCTTCTTCCTGATGCTTCCGTTCGTCATGAACGCAGCCGGAGGACTCGACGGCATCCGTGAGCGCGTCGATGCGAGCTTCTTCCAGATCGACGGAATCGGCGTCCAGACCATCATCACGTACTTCGTTGTGTACACACTGGGACTTCTGATCGGCCAGGACATCTGGCAGCGCGTCTTCACCGCCAAGACTGCCAAGGTCGCACGCTGGGGCGGAGCAACGGCCGGCGTTTACTGCATCCTGTACGGCGTGGCTGGCGCCCTGATCGGCCTTGCCGCCCGGGTAGCACTGCCCAACATCGATGTCGCCAACCTTGGCAAGGACGTGGTCTACGCCGAGGTGGCAACCCACATTCTGCCCATCGGCATCGGCGGCCTTGTCATGGCGGCCGCTGTTGCAGCCATGATGTCCACCGCTTCCGGCGCCCTTATTGCCGCCGCCACGGTGGCACGCGCAGATGTTGTTCCCTTCGTGGCCAGCTGGTTCGGCAAGACCATCAACACGGACGACACGGAAAACCCCGAGCACGACGTCAAGGCCAACCGTTACTGGGTTCTTGGCCTGGGCATCGTTGCTGTCCTGATCTCCATGGCTGCGCAGGACGTAGTTGTTGCCCTCACCATTGCCTACGACATCCTCGTGGGCGGCCTCCTGGTCGCGATTCTCGGAGGCCTCGTGTGGAAGCGCGGAACCGGTATCGCTGCTGCATGGTCCATGGCAGTGGGCTCGGTCCTGACCCTGACCTTGCTGATTCTGTTCGCCATTGGAGTCATTCCGAGCGCGGATGGCGTCTACGCCAACGAACCTATCTACTACGGCCTGGCGGCCTCGTTCGTGGCATACGTCGTGATTTCGCTCCTCACGCCTCCCACTGCACCAGAAGTCCGGGCTGCTTGGGACAAGCGGGTGGCCGGTGCCGTCTCGGAGGAATTGCCCCTGGAAGCCCACCCGGTCAGCAGCCACACCGCCAGCTAGCTGTACTCAGTCAGTAGGTTGTTTGCACCTGCTGATGGGTGGTTTGCCTCCGAGGCTGCCGTGCGGCCGGTGGTTGTTGTAGAAGTCTAGCCATGGCTGCAGGGCGTCTGTCCGGGCCTGGTTGGAAGTGAATGGTTGCCGGTAGGCCCAGCCTTCTTGAAGGGTGCGGTTGAAGCGTTCTGCTTTGCCGTTCTGCCAGGGATGGCGGGGTTTGATCAGGACGTGCTTGGCGCCCAGTGCAGCGAGTGCGTCCTGGAAATCTTTCGATAACCGGTAGGCAAAGGCGTTGTCGGTCATGACCCGTCTGACTGGCGCGCCGTTGGCTGCCATGGCCGCTGCGGCCCGGGTGAGGAACCCTGCGCAGGTCGGGCCTTTCTCGTCGGGCAGGACCTCGGCGTAGGCCAGACGAGTGTGGTCATCGACGGCCACGTGGACGTAGTCGAAACCGACCCTTGTATGGCCTGTTGAGTGGTTGCGGGCGGATTGGTTCGGGTCTGCCCGCCAGCCTCCGCCGTCGGGAATCCGGCCTAGTTTCTTGACGTCGATGTGGATCATGTCTCCGGGAGCGTCGCGCTCGTACCGGCGGTCCGTGGCACGGGATGCCCGGATCCGTTCCCCGGTCACCGGGTCCAGGTCCCACAGCCGGGGCATACCCGCGCGGGTCAGAATCCGGGAGACCGTCCGGGCGCTCGTCCCGCACCGGGCTGCCAGGCCCGCTGGCCCTTCGCGGTGCTTCACGCGCTGGGTCAGGACATCGGCAACCAGCGCAGCAGAAGTCGCGTGTGGGCACGACCTTGGGCGGGAGCTGCGGTCCTCGAGGCCGGCCCAGCCATGGGTGCGGTACCGGCTGATCCAGCGGTGCGCGCAGGTCCTTGAGATGCCCATTTCTTTGGCCACATGGGCCACGGGACGGCCGGCGAGGACGCGCTCGATAAGGATCCGCCTACCGGTCGGGGTCAAGCGGGCATTACGGTGGGACATGAAGACCTCTTAGTCGTTGGCTGTGTGTGGTAACCACCAACCTAAGAGGTCTTCACCTATTCACGATGTAACCAACGTCCTGACTCAGTACAGCTAGCGGCCCAGGGCCACAAGGCACCAGGCTTCAGGCACCAGGCTTCAGGCACCAGACCTCAGGCATCAGGCACGAACTGAACTGAGCAATGTTCGACGGCGGCGCCGCCCCTTTTCGGGGCAGCGCCGCCGTTGCTCTGTCCGGGGACCGTTGTGCTGTCGGGGACCCGTTGCGAGGCCCACTCTGCGCGCTATCCAGGCCACAAAAGGCGCAGAGCAGGCCCCACAACAAGCAGGCCCCGTAACAAGGGGGGGTAACCAAGGACGCTACTTCTCCACTCGGCACTCCTCCAGTACAGTGGTGCATGCTTCAAGAGAGGTGGCGCCAAGCTCCGACTGGCCACACACCAACCCCATGTTCAAGGGTGGTTCGGATGAGGAAGCGGCCCGCCCCGGACCAGAGACAACCGAGCGGGCAAGAGCACTCCCCCAAAGGAACAGTCCTTGCCGTACCAAGGCGTTACCACCCCAAGCCAAGGCGTTACCGCCCCCATCCAGGGCATCCCCACCGAAACCAAAGCGCGGACCGTGCGGGTGATTCCCGGCGTCGACCTTGTCCTGGGGACTGTGACGCTGGTACTGAACGGCGGGCTGCACCGGTTCCGACACCCCGAGCCGCGCTTGATTGCGCAGGCGCTGGCCCAGGCCGTGCGCCCTTCGCGTTGGTGCGAATCGTCCAGGACGCTGACCGTGACTGTTGCAGCGCTCGGGTGTTCAGCAGGGCTCGAGCGTCATTTCACGTTTGGTGAAGAAGGCCCTGCCTAGGGTTCTTCGTCTTCTTCCCCGCGGAACTCTTCGGTTTCGTCAAGGGGGACAACGCGCTCGTCGTCTTCCGGGACGTCGATTTCCTCCACCCAGGGTTCGTCGACTTCCTGGTCGTCGCTGTAGTCATAAGCGGGGTCCGACTCGATGGTCTCCCGTACCGGGTGGTTGGCGTGCGGTTCGGTGGTATCCATGCTGCAACCTCCGTCTGGTGGGCTGGCAGGCAGCCCGCTGACCGAGTGCGGGGAGGGCCCCCGCCCCTGTCTATCCATCTGAGCACTGTGCCCGCAGGCGGTCAAGGCAAGGGCCGGCACGGGACCAAGGAGGGCTCGAAGCAGAGTGTTTCCACCCCGGAAATTAAGGCACGCCGAACATTCCAACTAAGGAATACCGGCCAAAAATCCGCGCCAATAAGCGGTACAGTGGGCGTGCAATGGGGCCGCAACTACCCCACCCAGCACAGGAGAGAAAGTGCAAAAGCACCAGGAATCCCACGGTCCGTCGAGCCCCGCTCCGGACCCCGCCCCCGGATCCGGAACACCACCCCAATCAGGCCGGCCCACGTCCTCGGACATCAGGCGGTGGCGTCAATACCTGGCTGACGAGCGTGCCGAAGCCGCTGTCTACCGGGAGCTCGCCCAGCGTCGCGACGGCGAAGAACGCCAGATCCTGCTCGCCTTGGCCGAGGCAGAGGGAAGACACGAGGCACACTGGCTCAAGCTCCTCGGAGAACACGCCGGAATGCCGAAGGGAGCTTCCACCCGCAGCCAGATACTGGGCTTCCTGGCCCGGCACTTCGGCTCCGTATTCGTGCTCGCGTTGGCGCAGCGCGCCGAAGGCCGCTCTCCTTACGGGGCCGAACCCGCTGCGACTCCGGCCATGGTTGCCGACGAGCAAATCCACGAAGAAGTTGTCCGGGGCCTTGCCACCCGTGGCCGCAACAGGCTCTCCGGTACCTTCCGTGCCGCTGTTTTTGGTGCCAACGATGGCCTGGTGAGCAACCTTTCACTGGTCATGGGTATGGCCGCAACGGGCGTTCCAAGCCCGGTTGTACTCATGAGCGGCGTGGCGGGATTGCTGGCCGGCGCCCTTTCCATGGGTGCCGGCGAGTACGTTTCAGTCCGGTCGCAACGGGAGTTGCTAAGCGCCACACTGCCCACGCAGGCAACCCTCACCGCCGCCCCGTCCTTGGATATTGAGCACAACGAGCTCGTGCTGGTGTACCTGGCTCGCGGCATGACCCGCGAGGCCGCCGAACACCGGGCCGCCGAACGCATGGGACTCTTCAGCTGCGACTGCGATCCCAGCCTCTCCTTGCAACCCGAGAAGGAGCAGCCCGCCGACGACCATGAAACCGTGGGGTCTGCCTGGGGGGCTGCGATGTCCAGCTTCTGCTTCTTCGCTTCCGGTGCCATCGTGCCGATCCTTCCGTTCATTTTTGGCATGACGGGCGTGGCGGCACTGGTAGTAGCCGGCGTACTGGTGGGGATCGCGCTCCTGGCGACTGGCGCCGTCGTCGGGCTACTGTCCGGAACCTCACCGCTGAGCCGTGGCTTCCGGCAGTTGGCGATCGGCTTGGGCGCTGCGGCCGCCACCTATGGGCTTGGCCTCGCGTTCGGAACGATGATCGTCTAGGCGGTAATGTTGGTTCGTCCTCCGCGCGGCCCCGCGTGACCGGGGCGTGAGGAATGGAGAACCGTGGATTCGGAGCAGTCGCCGTTGCGCGCGCCAAAACACCGTCGTGCCGGCACAACCCTCCAGATTCTTCGCGGCCTACTCATGGCTGTCCTCGCCGCCGTGGTGGCTGTGTTCGTCAGCGGCCTCCTCCACGGCGATCCTCGCATCACCAGCCTGCTTCCGGGCATTGCCCTGCCCAATTCGCCCAAGAGTGAGCCAAGCCAGCAGGCCCCGCCCCGGGCCCTGGACGCACCGCCTCCGGGAGTGGAAGAGGCAGACGCCCCGCTGGCCTCGCCGCTGGCTCCAGAACACGCCAGCGATTCGTACAAGTTCCTGGCAACCAACGACGACGGCACTCCGGTTGGGTACTCACCGTGCCGCCCCTTGCACTACGTGGTGAATGGCGCCACCGCGCCTGAGGGTACGGACAGGCTGCTCAGCACCGCAATCGCCAATATCTCCGCAGCGTCCGGAATCCAGTTCGTCAACGATGGCAGCACAGACGAGTTGCCAACCGGGAAGCGCGAACCGTACCAACCATCCAAGTACGGCGACCGGTGGGCTCCGCTGCTGATTTCATGGACCACTCCCGAGGCAGCTCCGGCGCTGGCTGACAACGTCATCGGTACGGGCGGCAGCACCATGTACTCCCTCAACAACGGCCCCAAGAGCTACATCACCGGCAGCCTGGAGCTCGACACCCCGCAAGTGGCGGAGCTCCTTGCCGAGGAAGGCGGTTCTGACTACGTTCTGGCGGTCATGCAGCATGAGCTGGGGCATGTCATGGGTTTGGACCACGTTGATGATCCTGTTCAACTGATGTACCCGGAGATTGGCGCCCCGGACGGGTTGGCTGCAGGCGACCTGAACGGCCTTCACCTGCTGGCCTCCGCTCCCTGCCGCAAGGACATCTGAAGCTGCGCAGCCGGCCCGCAAATCGCCATGGACTCGCGGCGCCATGGGTTCTATCCTGACGGAAGCGGCCGACGACGGCGCACACCGTCCGATTGGGCCGTCCCGTGAGGGGGTCCGATGGAACCTTATGGGTCGCCACCATGGCCAGACCCCTATCCCCCGCCGCCTTATCAACCACCCGCCAAGCAACCCATCAAGCACAGCAGTATCGCCGCCATCCTGCTCCTGCTAGGCATTCTCGGTTTAGTCTGTGCCGGTGCATACTTCAGTGGCGAACTGCAACGGTTCTGGTCCGATTCCGCTACGCAAAGCCAAGCGCCGCGGCCAGGGCTGGTTCCCTTTGGCCAACGCCAGGATCCACTTCCCGGCTTTGAAGAAGCCGATGCACCCCTGGGCACGCCGGCGCCGTTGCAGCGGACCAGCACTTCCTATAAATTCCTGGCCGTCAAGGAGGACGGAACCCCCCTCGCCTACTCCCCCTGCAGGCCGATCCACTACGTCGTGAACGCAGATCTGGCCCCGACCGGCTGGTATTCCATGGTGGAAGACGCCGTTCGACAGGCCAGCCTGGCCTCCGGCCTCAAGTTCATCTATGACGGCCCGACGTCCGAGATCCCCACCACCAACAGGGCCGGCTACCAGCCCACCACCTACGGCGACCGCTGGGCCCCGGTGCTCATTGCCTGGACCACCCCGGAGCAGGTGCCCCGGCTGACCGGCCAAACTGTGGGGCTGGGTGGAAGCTCCTCTATCGGCCTGAGCAACGGTTACAAGGCCTATGTGACTGGCTCGGTGTCGTTGGATGCGCCGCAGTTCGCCGGGATCATGGACTCGCCCCAGGGCAAGGAAGTGGGCACGGCCGTGATCATGCACGAACTCGGGCATGTGCTTGGCCTGGACCATGTTGATGACCCCCGCCAGCTGATGTACGACCAAGCCTCGTGGGTTCGCCAGTACGCCGCCGGAGACAAGACGGGCCTTGCCCAGCTTGGCTCAGGCCCCTGCAGCAAGGACTTCTAGCTGGCCACGACTGCGAGCGCGTCCTCCACCGTGTCCACCAGGAAGATTCTGTCCGCCATGGGCCTCCCGGCGGCGAGGCTCCGCAGCATGGGCCATGCCGGGTACGTCCGTTCCCAATGGGCCCGGCCCACCAGGACCATGGGAGTGATGGTTTCGGGGGCACCGTAGTAGTTTTCGCAGGCGTCCTGGAAGATCTCCTGTACGGTTCCGGCCGAACCCGGCAGGAACACGATCCCGCCGTTGCACAGCTCCAGGAGAATCGCTTCGCGGATCGCGTTGGCGAAATACTTGGCGATGTGCGTGGAGAACAGGTTTGGTGGCTCGTGACCGTAGAACCAGGTGGGTATTCCCAGCGTCGCGGTGCCTTCCGGATAACTTTCGACGACGGCGGCTGCTTGCCGCGCCCAAGCCGTCACCGAGGGCCTGAACCCAGGAACGGAAGCTAGCACTTGCAGCGCCGCGGTGGAATCGGCGTCGGGCAGTCCACTGAGGTAGGCGCCCATGTTGGCCGCTTCCATTGCGCCGGGACCACCGCCGGTAGCTACCGTGAATCCGGCTTGCGCGAGCAACCTGCCCAGCCGCGCGGCGTCGGCGAATTCCCTGGTTCCGCGTTGAGCGGCGTGTCCACCCATCACGCCCACGAGCTTGGTGCCTGATAGTTCCCCGTTGCCCAGCAGTTCATCCAGGGCGTCGCCAATTGCGTGGTCGTGGAGTGCCGCGGCGAGCGTTGCGTCGAGGCTTGCATGCTTTCCCGGAAGAATGCTCCACTCATAAATCCTCGCGTCCAGCGTGGCTTCATACTCAGTGGCGGAAATGTCCTCATAGAGTTCCCTTGCCGTGTAGAGGGCGCCACGATAGGGGTTGAAGGGCACGCCGCGCATCTTGGGAAAGATGAGTGCGCCCCGGCTTCGCAGGCTCTCCTCAATGCCGTCGTCGAAAGTGCATCCGAGGAAGATCGCGCCCTGCGGGTCCATCATTTTCAGTTCCCGCGAGCGGCCGCGCAGGTCCAAGGACTGCGCGTGCCAGCCGTGCATGGACCCTGCCCCGGACGTAACCAATTTGTCGAAATGGACAATGCTTTCGACGTCGAGGGTCCGCGGACTCGGGTTCAAGGCACCGGATGGATTCATGGCATCAGCGTAGTAGTGCCGAACGGCTTGAGTCCCGTTACGTGCAAGGCGACATTCCGTTGCATGATGAAGCATGAAGACTTCAGATGACGCCGCTGGCGCCCGGCCACGTATCGGAGTTCCGGTCCGCCTCAGCAGCTCAGACAATTCCGACGCCCGGGTGGGCGAAGCCAACCAACTCTTCACCTTCATTGTGGATTTGCTCCGTGAAGCCGGTGCGCAGCCGGTGCTGCTGACTCCCGTTTCGGCCGACAGCGCAGGGCGCCTGGCCTCGGTCATGAAAACGCTCGACGGCGTGCTGTTGCCCGGTGGCGGGGACCTGGAACCGCGTCTTTACGGTCAGGACCCGGAGGATTCGGTGTATGACGTGAATCCGGAACAGGACCATCTGGACATTGACGTCGCCCGGGCCACGATCGACGCCGGGCTTCCGCTGCTGGGGATCTGCCGCGGCCATCAATTGTTGAATGTGCTCTACGGGGGGACGTTGATCCAGGACATGGCACCGTCCATCGTCAACCACAACGGACTGGATCCCGACGACCCCACAGCCAAAGAGTGGGCCTGGCATGACGTAGTGCTGACCCCCGGATCGAAGACCGCCGCCCTTTATGGCTCGCCGGAAGGGACGTCCATCAAGATCGCCTCAGGGCATCACCAGGCCGTGGCCAGGGTGGGCGAAGGTCTGGTGGTGACGGCCATCGCCGACGACGGCACTGTGGAAGCGCTCGAGGACCCTTCCCGCTGGGTTGCTTCAGTGCAGTGGCATCCGGAGGCTTCCCAGCTTCCCGATAGCGTGCGGCTGGCGCCCTTCAAAGCGTTCGTGGAAGTGTGCCGGAACCCTACCCAGGCCCGGCCTGGAGGAGTACAGTAGCGCTCACTGCATCGCTTTCAGCTCTGCTGAAAGCTCGGCCAGCGCATAACTCCATTGAATGACGTCCTGTGGGCGTTGTAAGTTTGCCGGCTGGGGGGCCCAACATCTGCTCAAAGGAGCATGGTTGTGGACCGTCCAAAATACGTCCATCGTGGCAGCCGTCCGAATCGGCAATCCCATTTCTTCAGCACGCGGCTTGTAAGCCTGATCCTTGGTCCGCTGCTGGCCTTCGCGGGACTGGTCGCATATTCGGCTGCCCCTGCAGCGGCAGCCGTACCGCCATGCGCCGGAACCGGCGGTGCCATGCAGATCGTGGCTCACACGGACGATGACCTGCTTTTCCTCAGCCCGGACTTCATGAGGGACATCCAGGCCAAACGCTGCGTCCAGACGGTGTTCACAACTGCGGGCGAGGCCGGCGAGGGTGCCGTGTATTGGAAGAGCCTGGAAGCCGGAATCAGGGCCAGCTACTCCAAGATGGCAGGCGTGTCTGATTCGTGGACTACAACGGACGCAGGCGTTCCAAACCGGCCGCTGACCATGCAAACTCTCAATGGCGCACCCAACATCTCGGTAGTGTTCATGCGCCTTCCTGATGGTTTCCCGAATGGAGACGGCAGCGCGGCGTACAACGACCAGAGCATCCTCAAACTTTGGGACGGACGGCTTTCCTCCATCAGGCCCGTGGACAACGCAGCCACATTTACCAAATCGCAGTTCCAGACCGCGTTGAACCGGCTGGTGGCCAACTTCCAACCAACCACGTTCCGTACACAGGATTGGACCGGAAACTTCAACAGCCCCTATGACCACAGCGACCATTGGGCAACCGCCAAATTCGCACAGTTGGCAACGCGCAGCTACACCGCACCCCACACTTCACTGGCCTACGACGCCTACGTGATTGACGAGTACCCCCAGAACGTGACCGGCGCTGAACTCACCACGAAAGTGGACACGTTCGTGCGGTTCGCGGATTTCGACATGTACATCTGCAGCAGTCCAGGCGAAGGATGCCCGGATTCCCCCTATGACGAGTGGCTGAAACGGCAGTACATCACGGCCATTGAGTGGGTGGGCAACGCCGCGAAATCCGCTGGAACCACTGTCACGGCGTCATCCCAGAAAGCAACAGCCCAGAGTCCTGAGAAAGCCCGGGATGGGTACGCGTGGGGCACTCCCATGGACGCAAACCGTGAGTGGGTGACAGCCGCTGAAAAGGCAGGCAGCTGGATTCAATACAACTTCTCCCCCACAAGGACCATCAACTCCGTGACCTTGTTCGACCGGCCGCTCCTTTCTGACCAGGTCACCGGAGGAAACCTGTTGTTCTCGGATGGAAGCACGGTGACGGTCCCGGCGCTTCCCAATAACGGTTCCGGGCTCACAATCAATTTCCCGTCCAAGACCGTGAGCTCGGTGCGGTTCAACATCACCTCAGTCAGTGGCACTACCACCAACGCCGGTTTGGCCGAGTTTGAGGCCTATCTCGGAGCGGACAACGTGGCCCCCGTGGTGACCGCGACGCCTCCGGGTGGAACCTACGCTGTGGGCCAGACCATCACACTCACAGCCAATGAGACAGCGACGATCTACTACACCACGGACGGCAGCACGCCCACGACGGCAAGCAGCAAGTACGCCAGCCCCATCCCGCTGAACGGACCGATGACCCTGAAGTACTTCGCCGTTGACGGTGCCAACAATTCGTCTGCCGTGGCCACGCAGACGTACTCAACAGGCCCTGATATCACCAAGCCTGTGGTGACAGCCAACCCTGTCGGCGGCGCCTACGCAGCAGGTACCACCATCACCTTGTCCGCCAACGAGCCAGCCGAAATCCGCTACACCACGGACGGCACGGATCCCCTCACTGCCGGCCTGGTATATACCGCGCCAATAACCTTCAATGGGCCGGGCCCCATGACCCTGAAGTACTTCGCGAAGGATACGGCTGGTAATACCTCCGATGTCGCAACACAGACCTACACGGTTCCCCCGGACACGACGGCTCCCGTTGTGACTGCCACTCCCACCGGGCGGGCACTGGCCAGCGGCGCCACGATCACGCTGACCGCGAACGAGCCAGGGGCCGCTATCTACTACACCACCAACGGCAGCACCCCCACGGCCACGGAATCTGCTTCCAACATCAAGTACTCCAGCCCGATCGTGATGGGCAACTCCACCCTGACGCTGAAATACATAGGCGTGGATACTGCAGGCAACACTTCCGCTGTGGGTACACAGACGTACACCGTTCCCGTTGCCGGACCGCCGTCGGCCCATGACTTCAACGGCGACGGCCGCGCTGACGTTCTGGCGGCCGATACCGCCGGCAACCTGTACCTGTATCCCGGTAACGGCGCAGGCGGGCTCTCGCCTCGGCAGCTCGCCTTGCCGGCCCCAGCATGGTCATCCAACACGGACACCATCACTCCGGGCGACTTCAACAGCGACGGGAAGCCCGACCTCCTGGCACGGTCCGGCGACATTCTGTGGTTCTATCCCGGTGACGGCGCAGGCAGCTTCGGCGCACGCAAACAGGTCAGCACCGGTTGGAGCACCATGACACAGCTGTTCTCCCCAGGGGATTTCAGCGGTGACGGCATTCCCGATTTCATGGGACGTCGCAGCAACGGCGACCTCCGCTTGTATGAAGGAAATGGTGCCGGAGGGCAGCGGACTCCCTACACAGTCGGCTGGGGTTGGGGCGTCATGAACGCCATCTTCAGCACTGGTGATTTCAACAGTGACGGCAAGGCAGATGTACTGGCGCGGCGTACTGATACAGGCGCATTATGGCTATATCCGGGCAATGGTTCCGGGGGCTGGCTGCAATGGACGCAGATCGGGACTGGATGGGGAACCCGCACTGCGATGGCCGGGCCACGGGACCTTGACGGCGACGGTAAGAACGACGTCGTAGGCCGCATCGGAGACACTTTGTGGCTCTATCCCGGATCGGGAAGCGGAACGCTTGGCAACGTTCCGCCGGTTAGCCTCGGCACGGGTTGGCAGGCCATGAAGGTCATCGCCTGATCAGCCCCCATAGACCTGGCGCGGGTCGGAGTTTTCCCCCAGACTCATCCGGCCCGCGTCAGCTACGTCCGATCCTCTCTCACATCGAGGCGCTCTTTCACCGATCCTCTCTCACATCGAGGCGCTCTTTCACCGATCCTCTCTCACATCGAGGCGCTCTTTCACCGATCCTCTCTCACATCCCACGCGCGGTAGGTCCCTACGTCGGCACCCAAGTCAGGTGCCGACGTCGTGGCTTTCCTGACGCAAGGGAGAGAGGAACGCCGCCAATCCCCAAGGATGTGAGAGAGGATCGGGAAAAAAGCCACAGGACGTGAGAGAGGATCGGGAAAAAAGCCGCAGGATGTGGGAGAGGATCAGGGGGCGACGCGGACCGGGACGCCGGTTTCGAGGGACTCCTGGGCGGCGTCAGCAACCTTGGAAGCAGCAACGGCGTCCCCGGGCGTGCACGGATTCTTGCGCTCCCCCAGGACCAGCTCAACAAACGCAGCCATCTCAGAGCGGTAGGCCTGGTCGAAGCGCTCGGCAAAAGTCTTATGGGAGATTCCGTACGGGAACGTGACCCCTGGCTCAGCCGACCGGACAGCCATGTGTTCATCCATGCCAACCGCAATCGAGCCGTCCGAGCCCTGGAGTTCCAGCCGCACATCATGCCCGGCCCCGTTGTAACGGCTGGCCGACACCGTACCCACCGTGCCGTCGTCGAACGTTACTACCGCCAGGGCGGTATCGACGTCGCCCACCTCACCGATTGCCGGGTCCCCATTGTTGGAACCTCTGGCATAAACCTCCACGATTTCCTTGCCGGTGAGCCAGCGGAGGATGTCGAAGTCGTGGACGGAGCAATCCCGGAACAGCCCGCCGGAGGTTGCCAGGAACTGAACGGGCGGCGGGGTCATGTCGCATGTGAGGGCACGGACGGAGTGGATCCAGCCCAACTCCCCGGCTTCGTAAGCGCGTTTGGCTTCCAGGTAGCCGGCATCGAATCGGCGTTGGTGGCCGATCTGCACGGTTCCGGCCCTCTCGCGGATGTACTCCAGGACCGGCAGTGACTCCGCAACACTCACGGCCACGGGTTTCTCGCAGAACACGGGAATTCCAGCATCTACGCCGGCGCGGATGAGGTCCGGGTGTGTCGCCGTGCCGGTTGCGATGACCAGCCCATCCACTCCCGAGGAGATGAGCCCGGCCACCGAACCAAAGAATTCCGCTCCACATTCGGAGGCCACGGACCGGGCGTGTTCCTCCGCCACGTCCGTCAGCTTTAGCTGAACCTGGACGCCCTCCGGGTTCAGGACTTGGTTGAGCACGCTGATGTTCTTAGCGTGCATCACACCGATTCGGCCAACACCTACCAGGCCCAGGGTTACTTGCTTCATCATTCTCTGTCTCCGTCAATGCAGCAGAAGGTGATTCCTCACAGGGAGTCTTGAGGCGACAGTAAACCTTGTCAGTTTGTCCTGTCAAATGGTAGGCACGGCGGGAACGTCAAGTGACGCTTCCAGTGCCGCATCGGCATCCTTAAGGACCTTTGCCGCAACTTCAAGCCCTTCGATGCGGCCAAGGGAAACGTCCTCGTGTTCGATGTTGACCAGCATGTTGGGGTCAACCTCGTAAAGGGCACGGAGGAACTCGGTCCAAAACGCTGTGTCATGTCCGCGGCCAAGTGCAACGAAGTCCCAGGCCGAGTTCCTGGGCCATTCGTTGGCCCACTCGTCGCCACCGAGGTTGGTACGGGGCTCGTCGGGTGAGAGTCGGCGGAAGCTGTTGTCCAGTACTCCGTACAGCGCAGCGTTGTCCTTGTTCACACGGACGTCCTTCGCAGCTGCCTGGAACACCAGGGGGCCGAGTTCGCGGACCACAGCAACGGGGTCCATCTGCTGCCAGAACAGGTGGGAAGCGTCCAGCTCGACACCAACATGGGTGGCTCCGGTGAGTTCGATGAGTTTGTAGACATCGGCCGTGTTGAAGACGAGGTTCTGAGGGTGCAGTTCAAGGGCCACCTTGACGCCAAGGTCAGCAGCGAGGCGGTCCATTTCTCTCCAGAACGCAGCGGCCACATCCCACTGGTAATCCAGGACGTCCAGCGCTGCTGAGTTCCACGCGTTGACCACCCAGTTGACGGTGGTGGCGCCGGGCTCGCCGCCGGGCAGGCCGGACATGGTGACCACGCGGTTCTGGCCGAGGCGGTGGGCGAGTCGAATGGAGCGGCGGATGTCTTCTGCGTGCTTCTCGCCAATCTCGTGCTTCGGATGCAGCGGGTTGCCGTTGCAGTTCAGTCCCGCGATGGAAACGCCGGTACCTTCGAAGATCGCCAGGTAGTCGTCGCGCGCTGCGTCGCTTTCCAGGATCTGGTCAAACGTGGGGACGTGCACGGCAGGCAGGAACCCGCCGGTGTTGATCTCGATGCCCGTGAGGCCCAGATCGGCAATGACCTTCAGCGCCTCGGGAAGCGGACGGTCGTGCAGGATCGCGTTGTAGACGCCAAGCTTCATAGCGTGATCTTCTTTCCGTTGTTAAGTGCGGACTCGGTGACGGCACCCAGGAGGTCCATATTGCGGACACCTTCGTCAAAGGTGGCGCAGCGGGGCAGGGATTCTTCTTCGCCGAGGCCTGCAACCTCCTCGAGGAATGCACGCGCCTGGTAGCCGAACGCGTCGTTCTGGCCGAAACCAACTTCCGGGGCATCCATGGCGAGGCCGCCAGCGATATACGGGTGCTCCGGGCCGAGGATGACCTGGCGGTAGCCGTTCTGGTTACCGGAGCCATCGTTGAGGAACAGCTGGATTTCGGACGGCCGGCGCTGGTCGAACTTGGCGGCACCGTTCTCGCAGAACACCTCGAACTGGAGGCTGTTGGCGTGACCGGCTGCAACGCGTGAGACTTCGAAGCTGCCTGCGCCGTTCGCGAACTCAGCGTTGAAGGCTGCGTAGTCGTCGTTCTCAACGGCTTCGAAGGTATCGCTGACTGCAGCGTGGTCGTGTCCGATCACGGCGCCGAGCGGCAGCGGCCGCTTGTCGATGGCGGTCGTGAGGCGGCCACCGCTGATGGACTTGATGTCGCCGCAGAGGAATTCGGAGACATACGTCAGGTGGCTTCCGACGTCGGCCAGGGCACCGGAGCCGGGGCCGCCCTTGTAGCGCCAGCTCATGGGAGCTGCGGGGCTGAATCCGTAATCGGTCCAGTACCGGCCGCTGAAGTGCAGGACGTTGCCAAGGGCGCCGTTGCGGATCAGGTCCCGGATGTACGCGATGCCGGGCGTCCGGCGGAAAGTGAATCCGATGCGGGCCAGTGTTCCGCGGGCCTCGGCGGCACGCGCGGCATCGGCCATGGCGCGGGCGTCTTCCAGGGTGTCGCTCAGCGGCTTCTCGCAGAGCACGTGCTTGCCGGCAGCGAGCAGGCCTTCCACTACTTCACGGTGCAAGGAGTTGGCGATGACCACGCTGACGACGTCGATGTCGTCGGCTTCGGCGATTGCCTGCCATGACGTGTCGTTGCGCTCGTACCCGAAACGGCGGGCAGCCAGGGAACCGAATTCGGCGTTGACGTCCCCGATCGAGACCAGGCGAACCGGGGGCAGCACGGGGCTGTAGAGGGCAGATGCCGTGCGGTACGCGGCAGCGTGGGCCTTGCCGGCCATGCCTGCACCGATGACGGCGACGCCGAGGCTTTCAGCCATTGATTTCTCCTTCGAAATTTCGCCGCCGCGCGGGGCGCTGGACGGCTTTTTGTAGCGCTACAATTTTTACGCTGGGTTTGATCGTAACTATGTCTATATGTCCTGTCAATCAATAACCGACTATCCTCAAGGACAGACAAGAAAGGCACACCGATTCCGTTGAACAGCGCACAGACCCGACGCCCCACCCTCTACGACGTCGCCACCCAGGCCGGAGTCTCGCCGTCGTTGGTTTCCTTGTTCCTCAAGGACCCGGGAAGGATCAGTGAAAAGCGTCGGGACGCCGTCCAAAAGGCAATCCACGATCTGGGCTACCGGCCCAGCCGCGCCGCCACAACCCTCGCCAGCAACCGCACCAAGAGCATCGGCCTGGTGATCGACGATTACCGGAACCTCTGGTTCGTCGATCTCCTCCGGGGCATGGAATCTGTCCTTTCGGATCTTGGCTACCAGGTCATGCTCGCGGACTCCAGGCCTGGCGAGAACCGCATCAAGGAAGCCACGGACGGCCTCCTGGCCATGCACGTGGATGCCTTGGTCCTCGCCGCGGAGCCCAGCGAGTCCATGCTCACCAAGACGTGGGTGCCCACTGTGGTTGCCGGATGGCGGAAAGGCGTCCCGACAGGTGCGGACCTGATAACCAACGACGACGACAACGGGGGCACCATGGCGGCCAACCATCTGCTGGGGTTGGGCCACAGCCGCATCGGCCACCTTTCCGGGTCCGACGGCGCGTCAGCACACCGGCGCGCCGGTTACCGGCGCGCCCTCGAGGCAGCCGGCGTCGAAGTCGTGATCAGCGAGTCTGCGGGAACATCAGAAGAAGACGGATACGGCGCCGCTTGTTGGCTTCTGGACCACCACCCGGACACCACAGCGGTCTTCGCCGCCAACGACACCATGGCGCTGGGCGCTTTCGCCGCCATCAAAGCCCGTGGGCTTTCAGTCCCCCACGATATTTCCGTGATCGGGTATGACAACTCCCCGTTGGCCAAGTCGCGCTTCCTGGACCTCACGTCCATCGATAACCGAAGCGACGTTGTGGGCGTGGACGCTGCGCAAAGGCTACTGGCCAGAATCGACGATCCGACGCTGGAACCGGTGCGGAAGCTCATCGAGCCGACGCTGGTACTCCGCGGCACGACGTCGGCCATTCGCTAGGGGAACCGAACACGGCTCTGCCCGGAGCCAACAGATGCTCCGGGCAGGTCCACCACGGAAAAGCTAGTGCCGCTTCGCGCTTTCCGGTGCAGCATCAGCCACGTCCGCTACCTCGGCCTTGACTTCCTTAAGGGCCTCGGTGTGTCCGCCGAGCTGTTCAAGCTCATGGGCTAGTTCCGCAAGTTCTGCGCCGCCGGCCATCTGTGCCGTCAGCTCATCCAAGGTGATGTCCTTCTTGTCGTAGTAGCCGATCGACTTGCCGCGCTTGAGCAGCAGGAAGCGGTCACCCACGGGGAAGGCGTGGTGCGGGTTGTGGGTGATGAAGATGACCCCAAGGCCACGGTCGCGGGCCTGCAGGATGTACCGAAGCACAACGCCGGACTGCTTCACGCCAAGCGCAGCTGTGGGCTCGTCCAGGATCAGCACCTTCGCACCGAAGTACACGGCCCGGGCGATGGCCACACACTGGCGCTCGCCGCCGGAAAGCTGGCCTATGGGCTGTTCAACATCGCGCAAGTCGATGCCCATGTCAGCAAGTTCCTTCTTGGTGATGTCCTTCATTTTCTGGACATCCATGCTCTTGAACGGCCCGAACCCACTGGTCAGCTCCGAGCCAAGGAAGAAGTTACGCCAGATGGGCATCAAGGGAACCACGGCCAGGTCTTGGTACACGGTGGCGATACCGGCGTCGAGGGCGTCCCGTGGTGAATTGAACTTCCTGGCATCGCCCATCACGTGCAAGGTGCCTTCGTCGTGCTGGTGCAGGCCCGCGATGATCTTGATGAGCGTGGACTTGCCGGCGCCATTGTCGCCCAGGACGCAGGTGACCCGACCATTGTCCACGGCCATGGTTACATCGCGCAGGGCGATGATGTTGCCGTAGTGCTTGCCTATGCCATCGAGTGACAGCAGGTGCACTGGTGTGTGCGTCAACGGGTCCTTCTCGTCTTTCAGCAGTGTCTGCTGGTCGATCTGTTGTGCGTTCATTGTTCCGGCCCCTTACTTCAGCTCTGCCCGGCGCTTGACGATCAGGTTCACGATGGTGGCCAGCAGGAGCATCAAGCCCAGGAAGAACTTGAACCAGTCTGGATTCCATTGTGCGTAAACGATGCCCTTGTTGGCCATGCCAAAGATGAAGGCACCGATAGCGCCGCCCACTGCCGAGCCGTAGCCGCCTGTCAGGAGGCAGCCACCGATGACGGCAGCAATGATGTAGAGGAACTCGTTGCCAACGCCTTCACCGGACTGCACGGCATCGAAGGCAAAGAGATTGTGCATGCCCAGGATCCAGCCGCAGAAACCAACCGCCATGAAGAGGCCGATCTTGGTCTTGGTCACGGGGACGCCAACTGCGCGGGCAGCATTGGCGTCGCCGCCCACTGCGAAGATCCAGTTGCCAACGCGGGTGCGCAGCAGGATCCACGAGGCCACTGCTACAAGGACGATCCAGAAGAACACTGTGATCTTGACTTCCACTCCGCCGATGCTGATGGAGGATGCAAACACAGCTCGTGCTGATTCGAAGCCGTCCAGCTTGGAGATCGACGGCGAGGATACGCTGCCGCCGATAAGACGGGTCAGTGCGAGATTGAGGCCCGTCAACATGAGGAAGGTCGCCAGTGTGACGATGAAGCTCGGAAGTTTGGTCTTGACCAGGATCCAGCCGTTGATGAACCCGATGCCCAACGAGACCACCAGGGCGAGGGCGACACCAACCCATGCATTCAGCGAGAAGTTCCAGCTGAAAAGCGAGGCGGTCAGGGCCGACGAGATCACGGCAACACCCGTGGAAAGATCGAACTCGCCACCGATCATCAACAGGGAAACCCCCACTGCCATGATGCCAATGGTCGATGAACCGTAGAGCACGGTGGCCAGCGCGTTCGGTTGCGTGAACGTCTGGGAAACGGAGGCGAAGAAAATGAAAAGGACTACCGCACCGACCAGCGCACCGACCTCGGGCCTGGCCAGGAACTTTTGGACCGGACTACGGCGTCCGACCCGTTCGTCGCCAGGGGCCGAGGCCCCCGCCGGCGGCAGAGTTGTTGTATTTGCCATAGGAATGACTCCTTGTTGGTCAGGCTGCGCGGCGGTTCCCCGCCGCGCAGCCGGATGCCTGGATCTAGCGGACGCCCTGCTGGGCGAACTTGAGGACATCTGAGGCGTTGGTCTTGTCCACGATGGTTGGTCCGGTCAGGACAGGCTGGCCGCCGCCGATCTTGAAGCCGCCGCGCTTTACCTGCCAAAGTGCGTCTACTGACATGTAGCCCTGAAGCCATGGCTGCTGGTCAACGGTGAAGATTACTTGGCCGTCTACGATCTTCTGGGCAAGTTCGGCATTGAGGTCGAAGCTGGCTACCTTGGACGAACTGCCGGCGTCGGCAACGGACTTGAGCAGGGTGAGGGTGATAGGGGCGCCGAGACCGATGATCACATCGGCATCTTTGGACGCCTGGAGTTTCGCTGTGGCCGTTGACTGGACGGCGGTCATGTCCTTGCCGTCAACGTAGAGGATTTCCGTTGCCGGAACCTTGGCCTTTACGCCGGCGCAGCGCGCTTCCAGGCCCACGTGGCCTTGCTGCTGAATGACGCAAACGGGGTGCTTGTAGCCTTCTGACGCGAGCCGGGTGCCGACGGCCTCGCCAGCGAGCTGTTCGTTGGAGCCAAAGTGCGTGAAGGCGCCCAGCTGGCTGGAAACGGATTCGCCGGCGTTGAGGCTGACCACGGGGATGCCCGCAGCGGTGGCCTTCTTCAGTACATCCTTCAACGCATCCGGAGTCGCCACCGTGACAGCAATGCCGTCAACTTTCTGGTCGATGGCCTGCTGAACAAGCTGCGCCTGGCGCCCGGCTTCGGGATCGCTGGTGTACAGGAGCTCTACGTTGTCCTTGCTTGATGCTTCCTCTGCGCCCTTGCGGACAATGTCCCAGAAGGTGTCCCCAGCCGCCGCGTGCGTAATCAGGGCAACTTTCATGCGTTCCGTGCTGGCTACCTGTCCGGCGCCAGCACCTCCACCGGAATCTGCCGGCTTGCCGCCCTGGCTCGAACAGGCGCTCAGGGCTACCAACGGAACCACTGCTGCGACGACTGCCGCTTTGCGCCACGAGAATTTTGCCACCGTTATCTCCTTTGATGTCAGCTTCGGGCGTCCGGAGACTCGTGCCGGATCGCCTGCTACCTCGATCATGGTGACTCGCCTCACACTTTGTCAATACTTTGTCCTGACATTAGGATGTTTTAACGTAAGTTCCTCGAGTAGATGACGCCCCAGCCCGGCTTGCCGCCGCTTCCTTGACCAGCCCGGGCTGGCTGCTATTATCAGAAAAAGGCAGTATGTCCTATCAAGAGAACATGACGGGACAAACTCATCCATCCGGCCGAGGAGGAGCATCCTGCTCCCCCGGCCGGCCTTCCGCAGGCTAGGAGATACCCGTGGCGAACCAACTCAGCCTCAGCATCGACCGTTCGTCCCCGGTGCCGCTCTATCACCAAGTGGTCCAGGGGATCGAAGCTGCCATCCATAGCGGCGTTCTGGAACCGGGCAGCCGCTTGGACAACGAAATCGACCTTGCCGCACAGCTCAACCTGTCCCGCCCCACCATGCGAAAGGCAATGGACGAGCTGGTCCGCTCCGGCCTCCTTGTCCGTAAACGTGGCGTTGGCACACAGGTTGTTTCCAGCCAGGTGCGGCGGCCCCTGGAGCTCTCCAGCCTGTACGACGACCTCAGCAACAACGGCAAGAAGCCCACCACGGATGTGCTCAGCTTCTCCCACGTGGAGGCCGACGCAGCAACGCTCACCGCGCTCCAGCTTCCGCCCGGGTCAAAGGTCTACCACTTCACCCGTCTCCGCAAAGTCGGCGGCAAGCCCCTGGCACTCATGGAGAACTGGGTCCGTGACGACATCACCAGCATGGACGAAGCCCAGCTCGCAAGCGAAGGGCTCTACGCCATCCTTCGTCGCGGCGGCGTGAATTTCCGGTTGGCATCCCAGCGCATCGGCGCCATGATCGCCAACGACTACCAGGCCCCACTCCTCGAAGCCGAGGTCGGATCAGCCCTTGTCACCATGGAACGCACCGCGGTGGACGATACCGGACGCATGGTTGAAACGGGCCACCACGTCTACCGGGCAGATTCCTACAGCTTCGAAATGACACTCGTACAGCGCTAACGCAAGGACACATACTTATGGCCAATTGGGTCTACCCACTGGGAACTGCAACGGACGGCAAATGGGACGTATCGCTCGGAACCTCCGATTCCACCCTGGCCGTTGATGGCTGGGCCCATACGGGACTGAAGGTTGCGACGCTCGCTGCGGGTGCCGCCGTCGAACTTCCTGCCGCTGCCGAAGAGCGCATCGTGGTGCCGCTGAGCGGCTCCTTCACCGTCACGGTCGACGACGGCGGGTACAGCCTCGCGGGCCGGCAGTCGGTTTTCCACGGGCCCAGTGACGTCCTGTACACGGGTATCGATAAAACGGTCACCATCAGCTCGAACGACGGCGGCCGGGTTGCAGTTGCGACCGCACCTGCCAAGGCTGAGTACCCCACGCGCCTGATCACGGCGGCCGAGACCCCCGTAGAGCTGCGAGGCGCAGGCAACTGCTCCCGTCAGGTACACAATTTCGGCACACCGGCGGCGCTTGAGGCTGACCGCTTCATCGTTTGCGAAGTCATCACTCCTGCCGGCAACTGGTCCTCCTACCCTCCCCACAAGCACGATGAGGAGAAGGAAGGCGAGACGCACCTCGAGGAGATCTACTACTTCGAAACACGCGTCGCTCCTGACTCCCCGGCCCCCGCGGACTCAGACGCAATCGGCTACGCCCGCGTCTACGCCTCCGACGACCGGCCCATCGACGTCTCCGCAGAAGTCCGCACCGGCGATGTAGTCCTGGTTCCCTACGGCTGGCACGGACCAGCCATGGCAGCCCCGGGCTACGACCTCTACTACCTCAACGTCATGGCTGGCCCCGGCCGGGTTCGTGACTGGCTCATCAGCGACGACCCCCACCACGGCTGGATCCGCCAGACATGGGAAGGCCAGGACATCGACCCCCGGCTCCCGTTCGGCGCGTAACTATCCGAAGCACAACCAAGCGAGTTTGTGTACAGCCAAGGCCCCTAAGAAATGTTCTTAGGGGCCTTGGCTTTAGGGAAACTACTTATTTTGTCCCGGCGATGTAGTCGTTCATCGTCTTGAGCTGGTAGCGGGAAACATCCTCGGCGTTCTCGTCCTCTGCGAACACCGACGAGACCATAACCGTGTTCTCCTTGTCCAGGAAGCCGATCTCCTTCAAGCCGCCGAAGAATTCGTCCCAGTTCACATCGCCGTCGCCGATTTTGAGGTGCTGGTGGACGCGGACAGCGTTGCCGGGCGGGTTGGTGATGTACCGGAGGCCGTGGGAGGCGTGGTGGTTCATGGTGTCAGACACGTGAACCAAACGCAGCTTGTCGCCAGCTGCACGCATGATCTCCAACGGCTTGTTGCCCATGTGGAACGTGTGTGAGGCAACGTAGACCATGCCGATGTTCGGGGAGTTGACGCCCCGGATCACGCGCAGCGCTGCGAGGCCGTCTTCCACGAAGTCGTCTGGATGGGGATCAATGAGCACATCCATGTCTTCGCGCTCAATGATCGGCAGGAGCTCCTCCATGGAGCGGTAGAACGCGCGTTCGGACTCCTCGGCCTTCTCCGGACGCCCACTGAACTCTGTGTTCATGGTCTGGACGCCAAGGTCCACGGCGATCTGGATGGCGCGCTTCCAGTAGCGGACCGCAGCCTCGCGGGCGTCCTCGTCCGGGCCCGACCAACGCAGCACGGGCAGGACGGAGGCGATCTCGACGCCGGCATCCCTACACGCTGCTTTCAGCTTGCCCACGAGCTCGTCATCGGCCTTGGGGTGGTTGAAGAACGGGATGAGGTCCGCATGCGGGGTTATCTGCAGGTACTTGTAGCCTAGATCGGCCGCAACGCGCGGGAACTCCAGAAGGCTGTGCGTGTGATGGAACGGTGTGGGATCAAGGGCAATCTTCATCTGAGTTCCCTACTTGTAGAGATCCGGCTTGGTGTTCAGCTGGACCTTGACCTTCTCGCCCGACTTCTGAGCTTCGACGCCAGCCTCGCAGCAAGCGGCCGTGGCGTAGCCGTCCCAAGCGGTGGGGCCGCCGATTTCGCCGCGGAGGGCGGCGTCCACCCAAGCCTGCACCTCGACGTCATACGCTGCTCCGAAGCGCTCCTCGAAGCCCGGGGTGACGCTGCCGCCCCATTTGCCGGCCGACTGGATGTAAGGGCCGCTGTCCCCGCCGATGCTCACGATGCCGTCCTCAAAGGACGCCTGCGTGGCAACCTGGTAGCCGAACTTTGCGTTGACGTAGATCTCGACGTCGGCCAACACGCCGGATTCGGTCTCGAGCAGCACATGCTGGGGGTCGTGCTGGCCATTCGGGGCGTTGCGCGTCGGCTTACCCAGACGTACCTGAACTGACGTAATTTCCTCACCCGTGAAGTAGCGGATGGCGTCGAACTCGTGAACCACGGAGTCGTTGATCAGCATCTCGTTGGTGAAGCCCTCCGGCGTGGTGGGGTTGCGGTGCTGGTGGTGCAACATCAACAGCTCCCCCAATTCGCTGTTGCGGATGATCGAACCCAGCGCCGCGTATTCGGCATCAAAGCGTCGCATGAAACCCACCTGGATGCGCTGGTGGCCCAATGCGACCTCTGCCTGGACAACCTTCCAAGCACTGTCAGCGTCAGGGGTCAGCGGCTTCTCGCAGAGAATCGGGAAGTCCTTCTCCAGTGCCTTGTAGAGGATTTCCTCGTGCAGGAAACCAGGGGTGGCGATCAGCACTGCGTTGACGTCACCGTTGTTGAGCGCCTCATCGGCACTGGCCAGCGCCACAGCGCCGTCGATACCCTCGATGGCGGCTTCCGCCCGGGCAAGGTCGACGTCGACGACGGCGGCTACTTCAGCGCCGTGGATGCGCGTGCTGAGCCGCTTGATGTGGTCCGCACCCATGCGGCCTGCGCCGATGACTGCGACACGGAGAGTCTTTGTCACTGTTTCTGTCCTTTGTGAGGTTCGGTTTTGTTACTGGACCCGTGTGCGGGATCCGCAGGAAAGGAGGTAGTTCCGGGTTCGCTTGGCGATGGGCATCGGCACATCGAACGCTACCGGGTACATGTCTTGTTCCACGATGCCGAAGATCGGCCGGTTGAGGCCCTCAACTGCTTCGATGACGGCGCGCAGGTCCGGGAGGCCGTTCGGCGGCTCGGTCATGACGCCGGCGAGGTTGGCGGCTGCCCAGGTCATGTTTTTCTCGTTGACCTCGGCGAGGACCTCCGGGTTGATCTGCTTCAAGTGCAGGTAGCCGATGCGGTCCGGGTAGTTCTTGATGAGTTCCAGGCTGGAGGCGCCGCAGTATTCCGCGTGACCGGTGTCCAGGCAAAGGCTCAAGTACTGGGGATCCGTGGCACCCAGCAGGGTCTCGATGTCCTTCTGCGCGCCGACGTGCGAGTCGGCGTGTGAGTGGAACTGCTGGTGCAGGCCGAAGTCTTCGAGGAGGACCTTGCCCATGCGGTTGTGTCCGGCGAAGAGGTCCGCCCACTGCTCGTCGGTCAGTTCGCCGTTTTCCACGGCCTCGCCAGTGACGTCGTCGCGCCACATCGCGGGAATGACCACGATGTGCTCGCCACCCATGGCTGCAGTGAGTTCGGCAACCTTGCGTGCGGGCTCCCACGCTTCGTCGTACTGCTTGGCACCGCGGTGGAACGCCGTGAAGACCGTGCCGGCAGTGACCTGGAGGTCGCGCTGCTTGAGCTCTTCTGCCAAACGGGTGGGATCGTTCGGCAGGTAGCCGTAGGGACCCAGTTCGATCCATTTGTAGCCGGATTCAGCAACCTCATCCAGGAACCGTTCCCACGGAGTCTGCTGGGGGTCATCGGCGAACCACACACCCCAGGAGTCCGGGGCGGTGCCAATGATGAGCTTGTTCTCGACATCAGTCATGACAGCGGTGTCTTTCTTCGGGGAGGGCTGTTAGTTGGAGGGGAAGTTGTAGGAGGCGCCGGAGGCGTGGGTGGGTTCTGGCCAGCGGGAGGTGATGACTTTGCCGCGGGTGTAGAAGGAGACGCCTTCGGGGCCGTAGATGTGTTTGTCGCCGAAGAGGGAGTTCTTCCAGCCGCCGAAGGAGTGGTAGGCGACCGGGACGGGCAGGGGCACGTTAATGCCCACCATGCCCACGGTCACGGAGCGCTGGAACTTCCTTGCTGCGGCGCCGTTGGAGGTGAAGATCGCGGTGCCGTTGCCGTAGGGGTTGGCGTTGATCAGCGCGATGCCTTCTTCGAGGTCGGCGACGCGGACCACGACCAGGACGGGGCCGAAGATTTCCTCGGTGTAGGCGCTCATTTCGGTGCCCACGTGGTCGATCACGGTGGGGCCGACCCAGAACCCGTCTTCGTGGCCGGGGACCACGAGATCGCGGCCGTCCACGACCATGGCCGCGCCGGCGGTTTCGGCTTCGGTAACGATCCGCAGGATGCGTTCCTTGGAGGCCGGGGTGATGACCGGGCCCATTTCGGCGTCGGGTTCGGTGCCGTTGGCGACTTTCACGGCCAGGGCGCGTTCTTGAACTTTTTTCACGATCAACTCCGCGGCGTCCCCGACGGCGACGGCGACGGAGATGGCCATGCAGCGTTCCCCGGCGGAACCGAACGCGGCGGCCGCGAGGTGGTCCGCGGCGTTGTCCAGGTCGGCGTCGGGCATCACGATCGCGTGGTTCTTCGCCCCGCCCAGGGCCTGGACCCTTTTGCCGTGCCGGGTGGCGGTCTCGTGGACGTACTGGGCGATCGGGGTGGACCCAACAAAACTAATGCCGTCCACGTCCGGGTGGGTCAGGAGCCCGTCAACGGTTTCCTTGCCGCCGTGCAGGACCTGGAACACACCATCGGGCAGGCCGGCCTGCTTCCACAGCTTGGCCAGCAGCATCGGCGCGGACGGGTCCCGTTCGGAGGGCTTGAGGATGAACGCGTTTCCGGTGGCGATCGCCATCGGGGCCATCCACAGCGGCACCATGACAGGGAAGTTGAACGGCGTGATGCCGGCGACGACGCCCAGGGGTTCGCGGAAGGAGAAGACATCGATACCGGTGGAGACCTGGTCCGAATAGTCGCCCTTGAGCAGCTGCGGGATGCCGCAGGCGAACTCGATGACTTCCAGGCCGCGGCCGATCTCGCCCTTCGCGTCCGAGAGGACCTTGCCGTGCTCGGCCGTGATCAGCTCGGCGAGTTCGTCCACGTGCGCGGCGACGAGTTCGCGGAACTTGAACAGCACCGCGGTGCGCTTGGCCAGGGAAATGTCACCCCAGGACTCCGCGGCCCTCTTCGCCGCCGCGACCGTGGCGTCCAGATCGGCTTCGTTGGCCAGGCGCAGCTCAGCCGTGACCTGCCCGGTTGCGGGGTTGTAGACGGGCTGGGTCCGGTCACCTTCACCGGACGTTTCGGCGCCGTTGATGAAGTGGTTAATTGTGGTCAGAGTGGTCGTCGTCGACATGTGTTGACTTCCTTGTCGGTAGCTTGAGGGAAATTAGCCGAGCAGCTTGCGCTGGCGGTTCTTGTGCTGCGTGTAGGTCTTGTAGGCCTGCTGGGTGGATTCCAGTTCGGCGACCTGGGAGACGGGGACGTCCCACCAGGACTCGGAGCTGGGCGCGTCGAGCAGAGGATCGGACTCGACGTGGATGACGATCGGGCCGGTTTCCGGGGCCGCCTTGGCTTCCTTGACCGCGGCGCCGAGGGCCTCGATGACGTTCTCGCCCGGTTCGATCCGGATGACCTTCGCGCCGAGTGACTCGGCATTGGTGGCAAGATCGATCGGCAGGTGCTCACCGGCGTCGAAACTGTGCTGTTCCTTGTCCAGGACGCGGTACTGTGTCCCGAAACGCTGCGAACCGAGCGACTCGGACAGCGAACCAATGGAGGCGTAGCCGTGGTTCTGGATCAGGACCACGATCAACTTGATGCGTTCGGCGACGGCGGTGACCAGTTCGGTGTGCATCATCAGGTAGGAGCCATCCCCCACCATGACCACGACATCCCGGTTGGGACCACCGGCAGCGGCTTCGGCCAGAGCTGCGCGCTTCACGCCCAAGCCACCGGGAATCTCGTAGCCCATGCAGGAGTACGCGTATTCCACGTGGTAGCCAAACGGGTCGCGGACGCGCCACATCTTGTGCAGGTCACCCGGGAGGGAGCCCGCGGCGCAGATGACAACATCCTGGTCGTCCATGGCCTTGTTCGTGGCGCCGATGATCTCGTTCTGCGCGGGCAGCGGCGTGTACCGGGTGTCGAAGGCCTCGTCCACGATCGCGTTCCAGCGCTTCTTCTCGGCTGCGACCTTCTCTTCCAGGTCAGCACCCACGCGGTAGCCGCCGAGCGCCTGGTTCAGCTTCGCCAGTGCCTTCCGGGCGTCAGCGACGATCGGCAGTGTGGTGCCGTGCTTGTACGCATCGATCGGAGCGACGTTGATGTTCACGAACTTCACGTCCGGGTTCTGGAACGCCGTCCGGGACGCGGTGGTGAAGTCTTCGTAGCGCGTGCCAATGCCGATGATGAGGTCCGCCTCGGCAGCGATGGCGTTGGCCGCCGTCGTGCCGGTTGAACCGATGGCGCCCAGGGAGAATTTGTGGTCCCACGGCAGGACGCCGACGCCCGCCTGCGTATTGCCCACGGGAATGCCCGTCAGCTCAGCGAACTTCGCGAGTTCATCGTTGGCGTAGGCGTAGAGGACGCCGCCGCCAGCGATGATCAGCGGACGCTTTGCCGCCCGGATAGCCTCGACGGCACGGCGGATGTCATCGTCCTCGGCCTCGGGACGGCGGATCCTCCATTCGCGCTCTGCGAGGAATTCTTCGGGAACGTCAAAAGCCTCGGCCTGTACATCCTGCGGCAGGGAGATGGTCACCGCCCCGGTCTCGGCAGGGTCCGTCAGGACCCGCAGGCCGTGGTGGAACGCGGAGAACAACTGCTCCGGCCGGGACACACGGTCAAAGAACTTGGACAGCGGACGGAAGGCATCGTTGACCGTGATGTCGTACGCGTACGGCAGCTCCAACTGCTGCAGCACAGGATCCGCCGCGCGGGTGGCGAACGTGTCGCTCGGCAGCAACAGCACGGGCAGACGGTTGGTGGTGGCCAACGCCGCACCAGTCAGCAGGTTCGAGGAACCCGGACCGATGGACGTGCTGATCGCGAACGTCTGGCGGCGACGCGTGTGCCGTGCGTAGCCAACGGCCTGGTGTGCCTGGGCTTGTTCGTTGCGGCCCTGGTAGTACGGCATGATGCTGGGGTCCGCGGCCTGGTACTGCTTCAGCGCCTGGCCAACGCCAGCAACGTTGCCGTGCCCGAAGATACCGAACATGCCCGGGATCAGGCGCTCACGGTACTCGTGGCCGTCGATGGAATCCACGGTGTACTGCTTGGAAAGAAACTCGACCACGGCCTGCGCCACGGTCATCCGACTGGTTGCTGTTCCTGTTGTGGTCCGCATAGCGGGGCTACTCCGATACTTTTACTGGAATACGGTCTGACGAGGTTTGCTCGGCAGCAGCCGTCAGGGGCTCAGTGCTGTTCAGCAGCGAGGCGGCGGTGGCTACGGCACCTGCCACATCGCCGTCGTGCGGGTAAAGAAGCGTCCTGCCAACTGTGAGGCCGCGGACGCCGGGGAGCGCGAGGGCAGCCTGCCAACTCGCGAAGACCTCGTCCTGGGAGCCGTCAGGGTCACCTCCCAAGAGCACCGTGGGAAGCGTAGTTGAAGCCATGACTCGCTCCATGTCCGCCACCACCGGCAGTTTCATCCAGGTGTAGGCGCTGGTGGAACCAAGGCCCTCGGCGATGCCAACAGACTTGATGACAGCGTCCGCGCGGAGGTCGTTGCGGACTTTGCCATGGGCGTCCCGCACAGACAAGAACGGCTCCACCATGGCGATGAGCTTGCGCTCAGCCAATGAATCGATGGCCTTGGCGGTTGCCTCAAGAGTGGCCACCGTGTCCGGGTCGCCCAGGCAAATACGCGTGAGCATCTTGCCTCCATCAGCGCCGAGTGCCTCCAATGCGGCTGCTGTGTGGCCGGTGAAACGGTCATCGAACTCATTGACCAGGCCGGCGAGGCCACCGCGGTTCATGGAACCGAAGATGAGTTTGCCGTCCAAAGCGCCGAGCAGCAGGAGATCGTCCATGATGTCCGGTGAGGCGAGGATGCCATCCACCGCGGGATTGGCGAGGGCGATTTGCAGCCGGTCCAGAAGGTCGCGGCGATCGGCCATCGCCATCGGCTCAGCACCGACCGACAGGGCGCCACGGGCAGGGTGGTCTGCCGCAACGATGAAATTCTGGACGCCGTGCTTCAAACCTGGATGGCGACGCCGGGTGGCGGCCGCGCGAGCGACGGCCTCGGGGTCCTCGAGCCGGATGCGGCTCAAGTGCTCATAACGGCGGGGATCATCGTTCAGGCTCAACGGACTGCTCCTTCTGCGAACGTAGGTGCTGCCGGCGCTGAGGCCGCAACGGAGGAAGCTCCCGGGACGGGCCGGCCGCGTTCCGCGAGCAGCGAGGTGACCTCATCCGGCGTCGGCATCGCGTCCGCGCAAGAAAGGCGCGAGGCGACGATGGCACCCGAAGCGTTTGCGTAGTCCAGCACCTGGGACAGCGGCCAACCGGACAACAAGCCGTGGCAGAAAGCGCCGCCAAAGGAATCGCCGGCACCCAGGCCGTTGACGGTTTCAACCGGGACGGGAGCCGAAACGACGCGCTCGGTGCGGGTCTTGGCCATGACGCCTTCCGGACCAAGCTTCACGACGGCGATCTCGACGCCGGCTGCCAGCAGGCGGTCTGCCTGTTCGTCTGGCGTCCCCTCCCCTACTGCTACCGCGCATTCCTTGTCGTTGCCGATCGCGACTGTGACGTGCGGGAGGATCTTGGCAACTTCTGCACGGGCTTCCTCTTCCGAGGACCAGAACATGGGGCGGTAGTCGAGGTCCAGGATGGTGAACTGACCTTCCTTGAGGCCAGTCCGCGGCCGGGATTCGTGAGCGGTGAGGTGCGCGCTGCGGCTGGGTTCCTGGCAGAGGCCGGTCACCGTGGACCAAAAGATGCCGGCATCCCGGATCGCGTCCAGGTCCAGTTCTTCTGCTTTGATCTGCAGGTCCGGGGCCGTGGGGAAACGGCCGTAGAAGTAGAGCGGGAAATCTTCCGGTGGCTTGATGGCACAGAAGGTCACTGCGGTCGGGTACTCCTGGACCGGGGAGACAAACGAATCGTCAACGTTGAACTTGTGCAGTTCCCGGTGCAGGTAGTTTCCGAACGCGTCGTCGCCGGTGCGGGTAATGACTCCCGTGCGGCGGCCGTGGCGTGCTGCAGCGACGGCCACGTTGGAGGGCGAGCCTCCCAGGTATTTGCCGAAGGACGTCACGTCCTCCAGGTCCACTCCGATGTCGTTCGGGTAGATATCAACGCTGATGCGCCCGATCGTAAGCAGTTCGTGGGTCACGGTGATCGTTGACCTTTCTCTTGTGAACTCTGAACCTTTGAGCGCTGGGCCCCAATGCCTTGCCACCCCTCAGTGAGCGGGGCCACATGACTACTTTGCACCAGTTTTCATGTCCTGTCAAAGGTTTGTACTGACATATTTACAACATGACACCGACTGGATCTACCTGCGCGGAATGGCCAATTCTCCACTGACGTATTGACTGCGCCCAAAGCCGAAGGACCAGTCGCCAGGCGAGTTCTCCACGTAGCCAATGAAGACGTCCTCTCCTTTGATTCCAAGCTCGCCGAGCCCTCCGGCAATCGCTTCGAAGAGAGAACTCTTGGCCATCTGGGTGCGGCCGGCCTGGGTGAAGATCTGGATCATGACCACCCCGGAGCTCCGCTCAAAGCCCAACCCGGCATCCTGGGCCACGATCTGACCCTGCGGGTGTTCGGTGAGTATGTGGAAGTAGTCGCGCTCCGGGATTTCATACTCAGACACGATCGCCCGATGGATCGTGCGGCTGATAGCTTCCAGCTCTTCCGCCGAGTGGCCTTGGTTGACGTCGATTCTTACAAGTGGCATGTGCACAGTCCTTAGAAATAGTTTGTCCTGACATACTAACAAATATGTGGACCGTGCGTACAGCAAAGGCCCGTCCGGGACATTCCGAACGGGCCTTCGGCGCGTGCTGCGGGATCAAAAGTACGACGGCGGCCCGGCACCTTCCATGGGAAGGCACCGGGCCGCCGTCGCGAATCAGACACCCAAACACGTACGCGACACCCGACCCGACCCAGGACACCCACATCCGGGTGTCACCAACGAACATTCGCGTCCCCAACGAAAATGCGCGTCACTCAGGACTGGCTTAAAGAACGACGGCGGCCCGGCACCTTCCATGGGAAGGCACCGGGCCGCCGGCGTGCGTGTTCTGCCTTACGGCCGTAAGCCTAGAGAGTTGCGTAAACCTCGCGCAGCAGCCTGGCGGTCTCGGACGGCGTCTTGCCGACCTTCACGCCTGCAGCTTCGAGGGCTTCCTTCTTGGCCTGTGCGGTACCAGCGGAACCGGAGACGATGGCGCCGGCGTGGCCCATGGTCTTGCCCTCAGGAGCCGTGAAGCCTGCGACGTAGCCAACAACCGGCTTGGTGACGTTGGCCTTGATGAAGTCAGCCGCGCGCTCTTCAGCGTCGCCACCGATTTCGCCGATCATGACGATCGCTTTGGTCTCCGGGTCGGCCTCGAACGCGGCCAGGGCGTCGATGTGCGTGGTGCCGATGATGGGGTCGCCACCAATGCCGATGGCGGTGGAGAACCCGAGGTCGCGGAGTTCGTACATCATCTGGTACGTCAAGGTACCGGACTTGGACACGAGGCCGATGGGGCCCTTGCCCGTGATGTTTGCCGGGGTGATGCCAACGAGGGCTTCGCCCGGGGTGATGATACCGGGGCAGTTCGGCCCAATGATGCGGGTGATCTGCTTGCCGTCAGCGTCAACCTTGGACTGGGCGAGTGCCCAGAATTCGGCGGAGTCCTGAACCGGAACGCCTTCAGTGATGACTACAACGAGGCCGATGCCGGCTTCGATGGCTTCAACCACGGCGTCCTTGGTGAATGCCGGCGGAACGAAGACGATGGAGACGTCTGCGCCGGTTTCAGCGATGGCTTCCTTGACGGTGCCGAAGACGGTGATTTCCTTGTCTCCGTGCAGGACCGTGCTGCCGGCCTTGCGGGCGTTGACGCCACCAACAATGTTGGTGCCGGCCTTGAGCATCAGTGCGGTGTGCTTGGTGCCCTCGCCGCCGGTGATGCCCTGAACGATGACCTTGGAGTCTTTGTTGAGGTAGATAGACATTGTCGCGTCCCTTTACTTAGCTGCGTTGGCGAGCTCGGCGGCCTTGTCGGCGCCCTCGTCCATGGTGGCGGCCAGGGTAACCAGCGGGTGGTTGGCCTCGGTCAGGATGCGGCGGCCTTCCTCAACGTTGTTGCCGTCGAGGCGAACGACCAGCGGCTTGTTCGCAGCGGATCCCAGCTCGGCAAGTGCACCCACGATGCCCTTTGCCACAGCGTCACAAGCGGTGATGCCGCCGAAGACGTTGACGAACACGCTCTTGACCTGGGAGTCGCCCAGGATGACGTCCAAACCGTTGGCCATGACCTCGGCGGAAGCTCCACCACCGATGTCCAGGAAGTTGGCGGGCTTGACGTTGCCGTGGTTTTCACCAGCGTAAGCAACGACGTCGAGGGTGGACATCACAAGACCGGCGCCGTTGCCGATGATGCCTACTTCGCCGTCCAGCTTGACGTAGTTGAGGTCCTGAGCCTTTGCCTTGGCCTCGAGCGGGTCAGCTGACTCCTTGTCCTCGAGCAGTGCGTGGTGCACGTGGCGGAAGTCGGCGTTTTCGTCGAGGGTGACCTTGCCGTCGAGGGCGATGATCTCGCCTGCGCCGGTGCGGACAAGCGGGTTGACCTCAACCAGGGTTGCGTCTTCCTTCTTGAAGACGTCCCAGAGCTTCAGAATGACGTCGGCCACTTTGCCGCGCAGTTCTTCAGCGAAACCTGCGGCTGCGACGATCTCGTCAGCCTTGGCCTGGTCAATGCCTACAGCGGGATCGATGGCGATCTTGGCCAGGGCCTCGGGACGCTCAACAGCCAGCTGCTCAATTTCCATGCCGCCTTCAACCGAGCACATGGCCAGGTAGTTGCGGTTGGCGCGGTCCAGAAGGACCGAGAAGTAGAATTCCTCGGCGATGTCCGCACCCTGGGCGATCATCACCTTGTTTACGGTGTGGCCCTTGATGTCCATGCCCAGGATGTTGGTGGAGTGCTCAAGCGCCTCTTCGGCAGTCTTGGCAACCTTGACGCCGCCAGCCTTGCCGCGGCCACCAACCTTAACCTGTGCCTTTACGACAGTAACGCCGCCGATCTTCTCGGCAGCTGCCTTTGCTTCTTCAGGAGTGTGCGCCACGATGCCGGCGAGCACGGGTACACCGTGCGCTTCGAACATATCGCGCGCCTGATATTCAAACAGGTCCACGGTTTAGTGTCCTTCTACGTCGAAGTAGTTTCTGTTCAGCCGGGAACCGCGATGACCGCGATAGCCAGCTGCGGAAAGTACGCGGTAAACAACCGGGATTGAAGCCGGTCACATTGCGTAAGGTCCTCTCGGAACTTTAGCCCTTTGAGGAGTCCCGCCAGCTACACACTACCGGTTAAGTGAGTAACCTTACACTTCTATCGCATGTAGAAAAACCGCATAATGACGCGGATTTTGGGCTGCACCGAGGTGATCAGCCCGCTCCTTCGAGGTTCCCACGGACCCTGTTGCCGCCGTCGGAAATCAACTGGTAGCCCGCCTGGCTGACAAAGAATGCCACGCCACCAGAGACGTTTCCGCAGGCAACGCCGCCGTTATAGGCCGAGCAGCGCAGGCCGTTGCGCTCGATGTTCTGGCCGTCGGCCAGCTCGCGCAGCTTGGAGATGGGGCCACTGCGGCTCCCTTTGGGCCCGAACTCGGACTCCATTTGTGTTACGCCGGAACGACACGAGCCATAGACCGCCTTATCGGGAGAAAGAAGCACCGTCCCGCCAAGGTAGCCAAGGCCTGTGCCACCGCAGTCGTCGGCAACGTCATCGACCTCCGTCTTGGCATACTTCGCCAATTCGCAATGGACCACAGGCACCACGGCGAACTTGTTGTTGGCCGCATCAGAATAGGAGTTCACCTCATAAGGCACGTTGAGGTGGCCGCCCCTGGAGGACGTCATGGCACACACGATGTTGCGGTCCTGCGTCACAAACGCGGTGACGTCCTCGCCGGCGGACAAGGTGGTCTGCTCTGTTACCGGAACCTGTTTGAGCTGTTCCAGCGGAGCCAATGGAGCCGGCGGAACGTAATCAGGGTCCTTGGTGGCGAAGGAGCAGCCCGTGGCCACCATCATGAGCAAGGCAGCCAGAATCCCCAATACAGTCCGTCGCATGCCACCAATTATGCCGTGGGGCCTCAGGCATCCAGTTTGGTCAGCGGCGCGTACCGCAACAGCAGCCGCTTCTCACCGACGTCGAACTTCACCTTCGCAACGGTCTTGTCGCCCGAACCTTCGACCCCCAGCACCACGCCGTTGCCGAAACTCGTGTGGTTGACCTTGTCCCCCACCACCACTGAAATGACTTCCTTTTGCGGCTGCACCCTGGTGCGTGCGACGGCGGCCGGGACGTCGGCGTCGAATCCGGCGGTTGGGCTGGCGGCAACACCGCGGGACGTGCCCGCTCCCCAGAAAGAGCCGCCGTAGCGGTTGGAGCCTATGGGAGCGCTCCCCCAACCACCGCCTGCCGCTTGCCGGCTCATGCCTTCACGCTTCCAGTCCACGAGTTCGGAGGGGATCTCCTCCAGGAACTGGCTGGCGGGGTTGTACTGGCTCTGGCCCCACATACTGCGGACCTCCGAGCGCGTGACGTAGAGGCGCTTGCGTGCGCGGGTAAGGCCCACGTAGGCAAGGCGGCGTTCTTCGGCGAGCTCTTTGGGATCCGTGGCGGAGCGCTGGTGTGGGAAGATCCCGTGCTCCATGCCAGTGAGGAAGACCACCGGGAACTCCAGGCCTTTGGCGGTGTGCAACGTCATGAGCGTGACAACACCCATGCGCTTGGCTTCGGCCACGGCGGCGTCGATATCTGCTCCTGGAGCATCAGGAATTTGGTCAGCATCTGCCACCAGGGAAACCTGTTCCAGGAACTCACCCAGTGAACCGTCCGGGTTATCGCGTTCGTACTCGCGGACCACGGCCACCAATTCAGCCAGGTTCTCCACACGGGACTCGTCCTGTGGATCATTGCTGGCACGCAGACCGGCGAGGTATCCGGTCTGCTCGAGCACGGCTTCCAGAGCCGCGGCGGCGCCAGAACCTGTGGCAACCTCAGCCAGGTCATCCAAAAGCTTCACAAAGCCCAGGACTGCGTTGACGGACCGCGTAGCCATGCCGGGAGCTTGGTCGGCACGGCGGGCGGCAGCCATAAAGGACGTCCGCTCGCGTTCAGCCAATGCAGCAACTGCGCCCTCGGCGCGGTCGCCAATCCCGCGTTTGGGTTCGTTGAGGACACGGCGGAGGTTGACGTCGTCATCCGGGTTCACCAAAACACGCAGGTACGCCAGGGCGTCTTTGATTTCCTTGCGTTCGTAGAACCGCGTGCCGCCGACCACTTTGTAGGGCAGGCCCACCCGGACCAGCACGTCTTCAATGGAGCGCGACTGGGCGTTGGTCCGGTAGAAAATGGCGACATCGCCAGGACGCAGCCCTTCCTCGTCCTGAAGGCGGTCGATTTCCTTGGCGATGAACTGGGCTTCGTCGTGCTCGTTCTCTCCCACGTAGCCGACGATCTTCTCGCCATCTCCCTCTGCCGTCCACAGCCGCTTTTCCTGGCGGTTGGGGTTGCGGGAAATCACGGAGTTGGCGGCCGTGAGGATGTTCTGCGTGGAGCGGTAGTTTTGCTCGAGCTTGATGGTGCGCGCATTGGGATAGTCGGCTTCAAACTCCACAATGTTGCGGATGTCCGCACCACGGAAAGCGTAGATGGACTGATCGGAGTCTCCCACCACGGTGAGTTCGCTGGGCTCGACGTCGGTATCAGTGCCAAGGCCAACGATTTCCCTCACCAGCGCGTACTGGGCGTGGTTGGTGTCCTGGTATTCGTCCACCAGCACATGCCGGAACCGGCGTCTGTAGGACTCGGCGAGTGCCGGGAACGCCCGGAACATGTAGACGGTCTCCGCGATGAGGTCATCAAAGTCCATCGCGTTGGCCTGGCGGAGCCGCTGGGTGTAGCCCTTGAAGACGTCTGCCACCGCCATCTCAAAAGGATCGTTGTAGTTGGCCGACGACGCGTAGGAATCGGCATCGATGAGCTCGTTCTTTAGCGCTGAGATCTTGTGCTGGATGGCCTTGGGGGCAAACTTCTTGGGGTCGAGGTCCAGGTTCTTTGCCACAAGCGTGATCAGGCGCAGGGAATCCGCGGAGTCGTAGATGGAGAAGTTGGAGTTCAGGCCCACGTTGGCGGCCTCGCGGCGCAGGATGCGCACACAGGAGGAGTGGAAAGTGGAGATCCACATGGCCTTGGCCCGGCCCCCCACCAAGGCTTCGATGCGCTCACGCATTTCTGCGGCGGCCTTGTTGGTGAAGGTGATGGCCAGGATTTCGCCGTGGTGGGCCCGTTTGGTGGCGATGAGATAGGCGATCCGGTTACTCAGCACACGGGTCTTGCCTGATCCGGCACCAGCAACGATCAGCAATGGACTGCCGGCGTGCTTCACGGCTTCTTCCTGCTGGGGATTCAAGCCTTGGAGCAGTGCGTCGGCGGACGGCAGCCTACCGGCCTCCTGGTTACCCCAACCACCGGAAGCGGGACGTTCGTTTGTTCCACCGCTGGACCCGCCACTGCCCTCACCGAACCGGGCGCGGGCAGCCCCGCCGCCTGCGTGCGAAAGCTCCGGGGCAGCCTTGATGGCGGCTTTGGAGCCTGCGTTGAAGGGGCCGTCTGCGTAGGGGTCGAACAACATATCCATGGTGTCTACCAGTCTAGGCGGTGCCTCCGACACTCAAAGGCCAACCCCAAACGGGCGCTGCCCGGGGGCTCAAACACTACGCAAACTGCGGAACAGAAGTGAGGGCGGCGCCCAACTCGCGGACCGCCGTCGGGCCTCCTGCAATGAACCAGTTAAGTCCGTTGACCTGCACGACGGCGGTGTCCCCGCCGGCAGCGCGGACAATCGCCTTGCCTGGGAGCCAGTCCCATTCCGGGCAGCTGTGCTGGAACCAGCAGCCAAGCTCGCCGTCGGCCACCCGGCCAAGATCACACGAGCCTGAACCGAACATTCGCAGCGACGCGGCCGAGACAGCCGCAGCGTGCCAGGGCATTGCCGTACGGGGGTCTGCCAACCAGGTGGGGTGGATGTAGGTGGCAGCGCACAGTTCACCTACCGTGGCGTCGCCGGGTGCACTGATCCGTTCCCCATTCAGCGTGGCAGGGTGCTCTTCGCCGCCGAGCCAAAGCTTGTCCAACTCGGGCTGGTAGATGGCCCCGAGCACAACCGATGGATCAACAACTGGATTTCCCCCATGGTCGACGTCGTTCCGCTTCAGCGCGATCGCCGAGCACCAATACGTGGAGCCGTGCAGGAAGTTGTACGTTCCATCAACCGGATCGATCACCCACGTCCGGCCACTGGTACCGCCAACAGAGGTGCCCTCCTCGCCCAGGATGCCGTCCTCCGGGCGGCAGCGCCGCAACTGTTCCAATACGTAAGCTTCGGCCGCATGATCGGCCGCCGTGACGACGTCGGACACCGACGTCTTGCGCGTGCCCTGCAGCCCGCCCATGCGCATGAGCAGCGCCAGCTGGCCTGCCTCGCGGACCAGTGCGCTGGCCAATTGGTAATCATCCAGTGATGGATCAAGTTCAGTTGCGGTGTGCCTGCCGGTGGTCATGGTCCCAGCTTATGTGGCGGGATAATGAATGACATGGCCAAGACACCAGCGCAGCGCATCAAGAAGCACGGAGCCAAGGCAGTGGTGCCCAACCACACCCTCCCACCCGTGATCAATCCCACCACGCAGCGGACCCCTGAAAAGGCGCAAGGCAACTCCAAGCTGATTGTCATCGCAGGCGTTGTGGCCAGCCTCTTCCTGTTCTGGTACCTGCACTTGCTGACGCTGAACCAAATGACGCAGCTTTCGGGCGGCCTGGCTATGCCTGACTCGCTGATCGGTGGGTTCTCCCAGGACTACGTTGCCCAGCTTCGCGCCGCCATGGACGAGTCCGCCCGGGGCCAGTTGAACTACGTCCACAAGACCGCCGGCACACTCTTTCCGCTGATCTTCGGCTTCAGCTGGCTCCTGCTGATCGGCACCAACGTTGCGCGCAAGTCGTGGCGATGGGCAATGTGGGCTGCTCCCCTGCTGTTCGCCGTGGCGCGCTTGTGGTCCAACGTCGCCATCGATTCCATGTTGGCTGCGGAAACTCCCGACGCCGGTTCGGTTGCCTTGGCTTCCGCCGTCACCATTGCGTCGTGGGTTCTGTTCCTCATCAGCCTGCTGTGCGGTGGGGCGGCGGTGTTCCTGGGACGGAAGAACGTAAAACAGCCCTGACGGCCTTGCGCTCCTTGGTTACCCGGTGCGCCACCACCAGGCCCACCAACGACAATCCGAGGATGATCGGATAGGCCATGGTCCGCTCGATGGCGCCCGGTTCCTCGACGCGCAGCTGCACGGCAAGGACGTAGATGGTTGCTCCAAGGGAAACTGCGCCGAACAAGAGCACCATCCACGACATCTGGGTATGGCCCCGCCACACTAGGCCCAGTATTACCAAGGACAACGGCCCGGCGATGAAATACAGCCCGGCACCGGTCAGATGCAGCGCGAGGTCAGTGTCTTCGGGGATCAAGCCAACCATTGCCTGTCCTATGCCCGCCACGAGGATCAGCACTCTCACAGCCCCGGCGGCAATCCAGGGAAAGGCCTCGGCTGGCGCGGCGGGTGATGCCATCCTTGGCCGGATGACCCGTACGCCCGGTTCGGCCGCGACGGAGAGGACTGCCGAGCTCAACAGCACCGCCCCGAGCACCATGGCAGCTCCTTGGAGCACGAACGAGGCATTCATCAGCCAATTAAGCGGGGAGCACACCTCGTAACCGTTGAATGGACCGCAGTGTGCAGCTCCGAGGTCGCTGATGACGTGGGCACGCCTGTCATAGCCGGGATTGCCCCGCCATACAGCCATCGCAGTGGCTTCCACCACGAAATAGTGGATGAGCGTGATCGCTGCCCAGCCCCCAACAAGCTCGCGTCGCCCTGCGAGGTCAGGCAAAAGCCCGCGGTCCCTGCTACGCGGACCACCCGCCGTCGTCATAGCGCAAGAATAGACCTACCCTTGGGACACGGGCCAGAGCGGCTGGGGCTGGCCCGTCACTGAACCCTCAACCTCGCGGCTTTCCGTTCCGTCCGCACCCGCTGGGCGATGACCAGCCCCGCAGCCGCCAGGCCGATGGTCACGGGGTAGCCCATGAGCCGTTCCAGGGTTCCCGGATGAGGAACCTCCATTCCCGTGATCCCGCCAACGATGAGTGCGCCGATACACAGGGAGCCGCAAGCGGCGATGAACCAACTCATGGGGGTCTGCCGGAACCATAGGATGCCGAGCAGAAGCAGCGCGAAGCCACCGCCAACAAAGAACATCAGGGCCCCGGCAAAATGCCATGGGGAGCCCACATCCTCGGGGACCAGTCCAACGATCACAGTCCCGGCGCCGGAAACACCCGTAAGTATTCGAATGGCCACGGCCATGATCCACGGCTTGGCCAGGAGCCGTGTCGTTGGTTCCTCCTGGGCCGTGGCGGCGCGGAAGCGCTGGGCACGCACGCCCGGGCGCGCTGCCACACACAAAAGACCGGCGGTCAGGAGCGCCGCGCCAAGGATCAATGCCAGGCCCTGGACAACAAAAGAGGCGTTCATCAGCACATGTAAAGGGGAGCACACGGCCCGGTCTTCGTAGACGCCGCACGATATTGCGCCGAGGTCGCTGATGAACCCGGTAGCTCTGTTGTAGGGTTCCGGACCAGCCCACGCCTCGATGACGGCAGCCTCGGCGACGAAATACTGGACCACGCTTAGCTGCGCCCAGCCGCCTATGTTTGCCCGTGTAGCGCTGACATCCGGAAGGAACGTGCCGGTCGCTGCCGGTGCTGTCGCATGCCCTCTCATGACCGCCAGCCTAGCCGTGTTCAGGCACCGCCCCGTCAGCTTGTATGCTTGTAGTCGTGTCCGGGCCATGGAGCTCCGTAACGGTACTCCGGGCTATGGACACGCAGGCCCTCGTAGCTCAGTGGATAGAGCACGGCTCTCCTAAAGCCGGTGTCGTTGGTTCGATTCCAATCGAGGGCACTTGAACCTCCAGCAGCCCATCCAGGACTTGCGCGCCTATTTGGCCGGCAAGTGGAATGTGGAGCGGACTCTCCTGGACCGGGCCACCGGCACCCGCGGAACCTTTACCGGCGTCGTGCGTTACACGGAACTGCCCGACGGCGGTCTTCACTACCGCGAGGACGGAACCATGCACTGGCCAACTCATTCCGGCCCGGCGTTCCGCGAGTACGTCCTCAAGCCACGCCCTGAACCGGAATCCATGGACGTTTTGTTCCCCGACGGCAGGCCATTCCATGTGATGAGCTTCGCTGAGCAGGCCAACCAGGACAAACACTGGTGCGACCCCGATGACTATTACGTGAACTACACCTGGGAGGGGCCGGATGCGTTCAGTTTCACGTGGGATGTGCGCGGCCCCGCAAAGGATCTGCTGCTGGGATCGCATCTGGTCCGAATCAATGCCGGGAGGCAATCGTGAGCGCTACTGACGTGATCGTGGTGAGCGCTGTCTGCGTCTACAACAACCAGGGTCAACTTCTGACCGTCCGCAAGCGCGGCACGGACAAGTTCATGCATCCCGGTGGCAAGCCCGAGGCCGGCGAAACCGCTGCCGAAGCTGCCGCCCGCGAATTGTTCGAGGAAGTAGGCATCGAGGTAGCTCCGGAAGACCTCGAACCGCTGGGCGCCTGGCTCGCCGTCGCTGCCAACGAGGCTGCGACCAACATCGAGGCCACGGTCTTCACGGCTCCGGGAACCTGGGAAGCGCACCCTTCGGCCGAGATCGCCGAGATCCGGTGGCTGGACCTTGCGGCGCCCTTGCCCAGCGACCTCGCACCGCTCCTCACAGACCACGTCATCCCAGTGCTCACCCATAGCGCTACAGCTCAGGAACAGCTTCCTCAGCCACTGCCGTAGCTTCCGCGAACTGGGTCCGGTACAACTCGGCATACCGGCCGTCGGCAACAAGGAGCTCAGTGTGCGTGCCACGCTCCACGATCCTGCCGTCCTCTACCACCAGGATCACGTCTGCGGCACGGATGGTGGACAACCTGTGGGCGATCACGACGGCGGTACGCCCCTCGAGTGCCTCCCCCAAGGCCGCCTGGACGGCGGCTTCGTTGGTGGAGTCCAGCGCGGCGGTTGCTTCATCAAGAATCACGACCCGCGGCTGCTTGATGAGGAGGCGGGCGATGGTGAGGCGTTGCCTTTCTCCACCGGAGAGCCGGTAGCCGCGCTCACCCACCACGGTTTCGAGGCCATCCGGCAGCGACCGGATCATCGGTTCCAGGCGTGCACGCCTGAGCACCTCCCACATGTCTTCTTCGGTGGCATCCGGCCGGGCCAGGCGCAGGTTGGAGGCAATGGTTTCGTGGAAGAGGTGGCCGTCCTGGGTCACCATTCCCAGGGTGTCCCGCAGGGAGTCAAAGCGGAGATCCCGGACGTCCACGCCGGTGCCGGATCCGTTGCCGCCAAGGCGCACGGTCCCGGAATCGACGTCGTACAGTCGGGACAGCAGTTGGGCCACCGTGGACTTACCCGCGCCGGACGAGCCCACCAAGGCAACCGTCTGGCCCGGCTCAACCCGGAAGCTGACACCGTGCAGGACTTCCTCGCCGCCACGCGTGTCCAAAGTGGACACGTCTTCCAAGGATGCCAAGGACACTTTGTCCGCCGAAGGGTAGGAAAAGCGGACGTCAGCGAATTCCACGGCTACGGGTCCGGCCGGAACAGCTACGGCGTCCGGCTTTTCCTGGATGAGGGGTTGCAGGTCCAGGATCTCAAAGACCCTCTCGAAGCTGACAAGTGCGCTCATGATCTCCACCCTCGCGTTGGAGAGCGCTGTCAGCGGAGCATAGAGGCGGGTCAGCAGGAGGGCCAGGACCACAACATCGCCTGGCGCCAGTTGTCCGCCGAGGGCCAGCCAGCCGCCCAATCCGTAAACAAGGGCCAGCGCAAGGGCCGATACCAAAGTCAGTGCCGTGACAAAGGTGAACTGCAGCATGGCCGTGCGGATGCCGATATCACGGACCCGGCCGGCCCTGTCAGCGAACTCGCGGGATTCCTCGTCCGGACGGCCGAAAAGTTTCACCAGTGTGGCGCCGGGAGCGGAGAACCTTTCGGTCATCTGCGTACCCATGGCAGCGTTGTGCGCCGCGGCCTCACGCCGAAGGTCTGCCAGCTTGGAACCCATGCGCCGGGCGGGTATCAGGAAGATCGGCAGCAACACCATGGCCAGGACAGTGACCAGCCAGGACGTGTTGAGCATGACCACAAGGGTCAAGGCGAGCGCCACGACGTTGCTGACCACACCGGACAAGGTGCCGGCGAACGCTGACTGCGCCCCGATGACGTCATTGTTCAAGCGGCTGACCAGAGCGCCGGTCCGTGTCCGGGTGAAGAAAGCGATGGGCATACGCTGCACATGGTCGAACACGCGCGTACGGAGGTCCACGATGACGCCTTCGCCAATGGTGGAGGACAGCCATCGGGTCAGCAGGCCGACTCCGGCTTCACCGACAGCCACGATCGCGATGAGCACGGCCAGCCAGATCACCGTGCCCACACCTGCGTTGGCAATGATGGCGTCAACCACTTGCCCGGCAAGCACTGGCGTGGCGACGGCCAGGAAGGCACCCGCGATCGAAGCAATCACGAAGGCTATGAGCTTGCCCTTGTGCGGTGCGGCAAAGCCCAACACGCGTTTCAGCGTTTCCTTGGAGAACGGCTGCGAGCCGCTCTTGGCTGTGGTGATGTTGTAAAGCGAGCTCCAGGCCACGCGGTCCATGCTCATGGTTAGTTCTCCTGGCCGAGGGTGTGGTGAAGCTCCTGGATACGGCCGTTCTCCAGATGCCATCGCGAATCGAGCCGAACGTTCTCCAGCAAACGCCGGTCATGGGTGACCAGCAGGAGGGCGCCTTCGTAGCTTTCCAGCGCTTCTTCAAGTTGCTCGATCGCAGGGAGGTCAAGGTGGTTGGTGGGTTCGTCCAGCACCAGCAGGTTCACGCCCCGGGCCTGCAGGAGGGCCAGCGCGGCGCGCGTACGCTCCCCGGGGGACAACGAATCGACTGTCCGCGAAGTGTGGTCTGCCTTGAGGCCGAACTTGGCAAGGAGCGTGCGGACGTCGGCGCTGTTCCAGTCCACCAGCACGGCTTCGACGGCTTCGCCGAGCTGCCGTCCACCGTCAAGCAGTCCGCGGGCCTGGTCGATTTCGCCGATGGCGACAGAAGCGCCCATGGAGGCCTCGCCGTCGTCCGGTTTCCGGGTGCCCAGCAGCAAACGCAAGAGAGTGGACTTGCCGGCGCCGTTGGGCCCGGTGATGCCGATGCGCTCCCCGCCGTTCAGTTGGAGGTTGACCGGTCCCAGCGTGAAGTCGCCCTGGCGGACCACCACATCACGCAGCGTGGCCACCACGGCACTTGAGCGCGGTGCCTGGCCGATGCTGAACTGCAGCTGCCATTCCTTGCGCGGCTCCTCCACCTCGGTGAGGCGGGCGATGCGCGATTCCATCTGGCGGACCTTCTGCGCCTGCTTTTCGGACGACTCGGTACTCGCGGCCCTACGGATTTTGTCGTTGTCCGGGTTCTTCTTCATTGCGTTGCGGACGCCCTGGGAGCTCCACTCACGCTGCGTGCGTGCGCGGGACACAAGATCAGCCTTGGTATTGGCAAACTCTTCGTAGCGTTCGCGGGCGTGGCGCTTGGCGACTGCACGCTCTTCGAGGAACGCTTCGTAGCCGCCGTCGTAGACAGCCACGGAATTCTGGGCCAGGTCCAGTTCCACAATGGTGGTGACGCACCGGGCCAGGAACTCGCGGTCGTGGGAAACCAAAACCACTCCACCGCGCAGGCCCTGCACAAAGGCCTCCAACCGGGCCAGGCCATCGAGGTCCAGGTCATTGGTGGGTTCATCGAGAAGGACAACATCGAAGCGGCTAAGCAGCAGCGCAGCCAAAGCAACGCGGGCAGCCTGCCCGCCGGAGAGGCCTGTCATGAGGGCGTCGGTACCAAGCTCCAGGCCAAGATCCGCCAACACAGCCGGGATCCGGTCTTCCAGGTCTGCTGCACCGGATGCCATCCAGCGGTCGAAGGCCAGGGAGTAGGCATCATCCGTTCCGGGAGCGCCTGAAGCGAGGGCTTCGGCAGTGGCTTCCATCTCGGCAGTGGCCTGGGCACAGCCCGTGCGGCGCGCAATGTAGGCCGCAATGGTTTCGCCTGCGGTGCGCTCATGTTCCTGGGGCAGCCAGCCCACAAAGGCGTCCGACGGAGCCAGGTTAACGGTCCCCTCCTGCGGCTGGTCCACGCCTGCCAGGATGCGCAGGAGCGTGGATTTGCCAGCACCGTTCGCTCCGACGACGCCCACCACATCACCCGGAGCAACGGTGAGGGAGAGCTTTGAAAAGAGCGTGCGGTGGCCGTGGCCACCGGCAAGATCCTTGGCCACCAGGGTTGCAGTCATTCTCTATTCCTCTCGCAGCGCCAACACGGCGCTCGCGTCTACATCACCAGCACGGCAAACAAGCGTGGGTTTCATCTATCAAACGCGGCTTCCATGCCCGTGATTCCCAAGGGCATGGAAAAACCCGCTGGTCCGGACTTGGGGGGTGTACGGACCAACGGGTTCAAGCATCAAGCATAATTCAATGTGGCGTCGGCGTAAAATCGATCCGTACCTTCCCTCCGGCTCCTTTTCGGGCCAGCCCGGACTTGCCCGTTTGAAATATCCCAGAAAGCCCCTTATGCCCTTACCGTCCAAGGCATTCCAACGCTGGCTTCACGGCGTTGCGCCCAATGCCAGCACCGCGGACGTCTGCAGGATTTCCGGGATAAAGCGGACAACACTGGCCCAACAGTTGGTCCGCGGCAAGGTGGCCGAGTCCACGCTGGTCAGCATCAGCCGCGGCTATCACATCAATCCCGTGCAAGCCTTGGCCACATTTGATCTCTACGCGGACCTTCGGGGCGGTGCCGTTCCACCCACGCCTGGTGAACTGGTGAGCCAGATTGCCACCATGGATGTGCTGCGCGCCGTGGTGGAACGCAGCGAACCGGGGTCCGTCTCCGTCACGGGTCTATCGCCAACACCGCACCCCACCGCGGTGCGGAACTGGGTGGATGCAATCGACGACGGCGAGTTGCGGCACCGGGTCAGCGAAGCGACCGGGATCGCACCACAGAACTTCTCTGCCCATCTGACAGCCAACAGGCTTCCTCCCGAACTGGCCATCGCTACGTCGCGGGCTGCCGGCGTCGGACCCGCCGGAGGGCTTGTGGCCGGCGGATTGATCACCGAAGCCGAGGCTGGCTGGTCGCCCAACGGACGCCAGGAGGCACTCGACCGGATGACGCTGGGCGAGCTGGTGACCCTGGCAGGCGAACGGCTCCAGGCGCTGGGCAAGACCTTGCGCCGTCAAGAACAAGACCATGAACGAATTGAACGAATTTGGGAGAACCTCGGATGACGGCTGTCCTGCCTTGGGCAACCTTGCTGGTGTGCCTGGCGATCACCATTGCTCGGATTCCGAGCCTGTTGCGGGGTGAGAACCGGGTGGTTTTCTACATTTTCGCGCTGATCACCCTGGATATCCTCCTCAGCATCGAAGGGCCGTACCTTGCCATCGATGCCCTGCTGGGCGGAGTGAACGTAACCAACCTGATCCTGCGGTTCCTGCTGTACGGTACGTTCCTGCTGATGGGCATCAAGATTGCCATGGGCTTCGCTTCAAAGTCAGCTGAACGGGCCATTCGCGGCCCTTGGGGGCTGGCAGTCCTGGGAATCACGGTGGCATTGACCACGTTCTTCTTTGTCATCACGGACACCCGCGGTTCCACGGTGGGAATGACAGGGCTTACCTGGGGACCATCCATGGAGGCCTACGCGGCCCTGGGCCGCTTCTACCCTGGATATGTATCAGCCTGTTTGCTGCCAGCGATCTGGCGCACCATCGTAGGCCGCTTCCCCGCCTTGCTCCGTGCCGCGTCAGCCCTCCTGTTTATTGGCCTGGCGTTGCTGTTGGTGTCCCAACTCTTCCCGCTGATCCCGCTGGTGCACCTGTGGCTGCGTTCCCTGATTAACTACTCCGCAGTGCTGGCCACCGCCATTGGGCTCGCTGGCATCTGGTTTTCCAAGGCATTTGCCAGACGCAAAGCAAGACGTGCGGCGTAAGACTTTCACAAAACCATTAGATCGTGGCACAATCATGAATGTGTGAATGCGGCTGCAGCCTGGCACCGGGATCAGAGAACGGGTTTCCGGTGAATGTGGCGCCCACGTGATCACAATTGGGGGGATGAGTGGTGGCGGGCTGTTGGGGACCGCCCCCACTCAGCCTTTTTAACCACCCTTTCTTCAGGCCTCCAAGCCATCCCTGCCGGGAATCCGCAGTGGCCCGTGGCTAAGATGGCTCCATGACCAGCCTTCGCTCCCGCCGTTCTCTTTTCGCCGCTACCCTGGCCGCCGCCGCCCTTGCACTCTCTGCCTGCGGTGGCGGTTCCACTCCAGCCCAGTCCGGTGGCGATACATCCTTGTCCGATGTGAAATCCAAAGGCGAACTCGTCATCGCAACGGAAGGAACCTACCGCCCGTTCAGCTTCCACGCCGAGGGCGCTGGTGAATTGACCGGCTACGACGTTGAGATTGCCAAAGCCGTGGCTGAAAAGCTGGGCGTGAAGGCGAGCTTCCAAGAAACGCAGTTCGACGGCATTTTTGCTGGCCTGGACGCCAAGCGGTTCGATACCATCGCCAACCAGATCTCCATCAATACCGAGCGCAAAGCCAAGTACGAGTTCTCCAAGCCCTACACAGTCTCTACCGGGGTTGTGGTGACCAAGAAGGACAATTCCAGCATCAACAGCTTCGCTGACCTCAAGGGCAAGACCACAGCGCAGTCACTGACCAGCAACTTCTACAAAATGGCCGTGGAGGCCGGCGCCAACGTTCAGGCAGTTGAAGGCTGGGCCCAGTCCGCCACCCTCGTACAACAGGGACGCGTGGACGCAACGGTGAACGACAAACTCACCTACCTGGACTACGCGAAAACCACCCCGGATTCCGGTTTGAAGGTGGCCGCCGAAGCGCCGGACAAGACCGAGAGCGCCCTGGTGTTCCGAAAGGGTTCAATAGAACTGACCAAGGCTGTAGACAAGGCCCTTGATGACCTCCGGGCAGATGGAACCCTGACTAAGATCTCCGAAAAGTACTTCGGCGCGGATGTCACCAAATAAATGAACTGGGACCTCATTTGGAGTTCCTTCGGGCCGATCATCACAGGTGCAGTAACGGGCACCATCCCCCTCACCCTGGCTTCCTTTGCTTTTGGCCTGGTGCTGGCCTTGGTGGTGGCGCTGCTGCGGCTGAGTTCCAATTGGCTGATATCAGGCATTGGCCGCTTCTACGTTTCGGTTATCCGTGGCACTCCCCTGCTGGTGCAGCTTTTCGTGATTTTCTTCGGCCTGCCCAGCATTGGCATCCGGCTGGATCCGTGGCCGAGCGCCATCATCGCGTTCTCGTTGAACGTGGGTGGCTACGCCGCGGAGATCATCCGGGCGGCGATTCTTTCCGTGCCCAAGGGACAGTGGGAAGCCGGCCATACAATCGGCATGTCCCACGCCCAAACCCTGGTGCGCATCATCCTTCCGCAAGCGGCCCGCGTGTCCGTTCCACCGTTGTCCAACACCTTCATTTCCCTGGTTAAGGACACCTCGCTCGCTTCCCTCATCCTGGTCACTGAGCTCTTCCGCAACGCGCAGCAGATCGCTGCGTTCAGCCAGGAGTTCATGGCCCTGTACCTGCAGGCAGCCCTGGTCTATTGGGTCATCTGCCTGGTCCTTTCCACCGCGCAATCCGCCGTGGAGAGGAGATTGGACCGCTATGTCGCCCACTAATGCACCTCAACCGAACGAGCCCCGCGTCACGTCGGTGCTCAAAGCCCGGAACCTCGCGAAGGCCTTCGGCAGCAACGTGGTGCTGCGCGACATCGACATCAACATCCTGCGCGGGCAGGTGGTGGCCCTGATCGGGCCTTCGGGTTCGGGCAAGACCACGGTTTTGCGCTCGCTCAACGGCCTTGAAATCCCCGACGCCGGTACCGTGACCTTTGGGGGAACCGGCCGTGACGGAGATGGGCTCTCGATCGATTTCGGCGCCAAAGTGGGCAAGAAAGATCTCGCAGCGCTCCGGGACCGCAGTGCCATGGTTTTCCAGCACTACAACTTGTTCCCGCATATGACCGTACTGAAGAACATCATTGAAGGTCCGGTCCAGGTCCAGAAGCGCCCCAAAGCAGAGGCCATCGCCGAAGCCGAACGTTTGCTGGAGCGCGTGGGCCTGGCTGACAAACGGGACGCCTACCCGTTCGAGCTCTCAGGCGGACAGCAGCAGCGCGTGGGCATCGTCCGTGCCCTGGCGCTCAAGCCCCAGCTCCTCTTGTTCGACGAGCCCACCTCGGCCCTGGATCCCGAACTCGTTGGAGACGTCCTGGGCGTCATCAAGGAACTCGCCGAAGAGGGCTGGACCATGGTGATCGTGACCCATGAGTTGGCCTTCGCCCAGCATGTGGCGGATGAGGTCATCTTCATGGACGGCGGAGTGGTAGTGGAACGGGGTCCTGCTGCCGAGGTGCTGCGCGCACCCAGGCAGGAACGGACCAAGCTGTTCGTGAAGCGGCTGCAACACGACGTCTGAGGGCTCTTGGCGCGGGCTTGCGTTCTTTAGCGGGCGAAGCGCAACGTGACCAGCTGGAACGGGCGCAGGACCAGCTCCGCACAGTCGTGCCCCACAACCACTCCAGGGGCCTCTACCGGCCGTTCCAGCAGGTCCGTCGCCAGGACGCCATGCGCGTCAAAGTTTGCCCTTACAACACCGGCTGAGCGTTGTCCAAGAGATTCATAAAGGCGCACAATGACGTCTCCGGAACCATCCTCCGCCAGTTTCACGGCTTCCACCACCAAGGCAGGGTTGGAAACGGCCAGCAGGGGTTCCACTGGCCTGCCGCCGCTGACGTAGCGCGGCTTCAGGTTGGTGCGGTAGCCCTCCTCCACGGCATCCCCGATTTCCGCTCCAGGCCTGATGGACAGTTCAAGTGTGTGTTCGCCTCGGTCGGCTTCAGGGTCCGGGAACCTGGCGGAGCGCAACAGCGAGACGCGGATGGTCGTCGTCGTTCCGCCATCGCCGCGGATCGCCCTGGTGACGTCGTGTCCGTAGCTGGAGGAGTTGCTGACGGCCACGCCATAGCCGGGCTCGGCAACGTGGATCCAGCGATGGGCGCAGATCTCGAACTTGGCGGCGTCCCATGACGTGTTGGTGTGGGTGGGCCGGAACACATGGCCGAACTGCGTCTCCGACGCCGAACGGTCAGCCCAGACGTCCAGCGGGAAGGCGATCTTCAGCATCTTTTCGCGTTCCTGCCAGTCAACTGTGGTGGCGATCCCCAGCGACTCCGCGCCGGCGTCGAGCGTTATCCGCTGCGTAATGGTGGAGGCACCAATCGAACGCTTGACCACCACAACGGCGCCTGCCGCCGTGCGCTCAAGGTGGATCGCTTCGGCTTGGGTCACCTTGGTGACGTTGCGCCGGTAGAACTCCTCGATATCCCAGGCGTCCCATTCGTTCGGAGTATCCCTGAACAGCTCAAGCAGGTTGCCGGGCTCGCCGGGTGCCATCGCCTCACGGCCAGTGGCATGGTCAGTGAGTGAGGTCAACAAGCCATCACGGTCCACGGCAGCCCGGATGATTCCATTGTCCAGGATGTAACCGCCATCCTTTTCGCTGGCGTCAACAACTGCCTCCGGCTTCACGGCTTCCGCGGCGGCGAGTGCGGGCACGCCGCTACGCTTGTGCGGGGCGGCATTGAGCAGGAACTGCCTGTCTCCGTGGCCGACGAGTGCCTGGGTGGCCCCGGCGATGATGGCCTCGAGATCGTGGGCGATAGCGTCATAGTTCCGCTCGGCGTCCTGGTGGACCCATGCGATGGAACTGCCCGGCAGGATGTCGTGGAATTGCTGCAGGAGGACCAGCCGCCAGAGGCGCTTGAGCTCCACCTCCGGATAGGCGTAGGAATCGCCCAGGCGTACGGCCGCGGTGGAGCACCACAGTTCTGCTTCACGCAGGAGGTGCTCGCTGCGCCGGTTGCCGCGCTTGGTCTTCGCCTGGCTGGTGTACGTTCCACGGTGCATCTCCAGGTACATCTCGCCCACCCAGACCGGGAGGTTGCGGTACTCGGCTTCGGCCGCGGTGAAGAAGTCCTTGGCCGTACCCATACGGACCTTGGGCGAACCTTCAAGATCTGCGGTGCGGCGTGCGGCGGCCACCATCTCACGCGTTGGACCGCCACCGCCATCGCCATAGCCGAAGGGAACAAGTGACATGGTTCCGCGGCCGTGCTCACGGTAGTTGCGCTCCGCATGCGCAAGCTCGCGGGCGTGGAGCTCCGCGTTGTACGTGTCCACGGGCGGGAAGTGGGTGAACAACCGGGTGCCGTCAATGCCTTCCCAGCTGAAGGTGTGGTGCGGCATCAGGTTCACCTTGTTCCAGGAAATCTTCTGCGTAAGGAACCATCGCAAACCTGCCGATTTGACGATCTGTGGCAGTGCTCCCGAGTAGCCAAAGGAATCGGGCAGCCAGGCCTCCTGGCATTCAACGTCGAATTCCTTCAGGAAGAAACTCTTGCCTTCCACGAACTGGCGCGCCATGGCCTCGCCGCCGGGCATGTTGGTATCAGATTCAACCCACATGCCACCAACGGGCACGAACTGCCCCGCCCTGACCTTTTCCCGGATGCGGACAAAGAGCTCAGGGAAGAATTCCTTGATCCAGGCCATTTGCTGGGCCGAGGAACATGAGAAGACGAAGTCAGGGTCCTCGTCCATGAGGGCCACGACGTTGGAGAAGGTTCGCGCACACTTGCGGATGGTTTCACGAACAGGCCACAACCATGCGGAGTCGATGTGCGCATGGCCGGTTGCCAGGAGTTGGTGGGCCGAAGCGTAGGCGGGCCGGCTAAGTACTTCGGCCAGTGCCTCGCGGCCGGCAGCAGCCGTTCCCGCGACGTCGTCCGGATCCATGACGTCCAGCATCCGCTCCAGGGCACGCAGGATTTCGTGGCGCCGCGGCAGCTCCATGGGGAGTTCGTGCATGAGCCCGCTCAGGGTCCACACGTCCTGGTTGAGTTCCCACACCGTTTCGTTGAGTTCGGCAATGGCAATCCTGCCCAGACGATACCGGGGTTCCTCTCCCGACGTCGCCTTGTCCCCCAACGGAGTGGGCACGAATGACCAACCTTGCGCCACGTCCGGATTGGCCGCAGCCTCCACATAGAAATCCACGGACAATCCGCCACCGAGCAGCTTCAGCGGAACATGGTAGTTGCGCGGTGATATCGCCTTGATGATGCCGGCATCGGCGCGCCAGGCGGTGCCTTCACATTGGAACCCCGGAACGTCGCTGTTGAAGCCCAGGTCCACGATGATTTCCACCGCCGTCCCCTCGGCAGAACCCCAGCCTTCTGGAACTTCGCCCTGCAGCCGGAGCCATTTAGTGCTCCACGGCTTGCCCCAAGGCGCGCCCGGCTCCTGGGGCGTAAACAGCTGGCGGATGGCCTCGGCTGCGGGCACGGGTTCCCCAGGCGCGTCCCAGCTGCTGAGCTGCAGTGGAACGGACCTGCCATAGATGGCCGGAAGAAGGCGTTCCCGAACGAATCGATCGAGACGCTGTTCAGTGATCCGGCGGTCGTCGTGCAATTAAATCCCCTTCGGCATTGGCTGGTGGCAAAGCGTCATGGCCGGCGGGCCAGCCGGCACTTCATGGACGACATTATTCGAGGACACAGCGATTCCAATCGATGGATAAAATCTACGTCGTTCCAGCTCAATAGCCAAGTGATCGAGGACTATCCGCAGCGAATGGGCGCTTAGCCAGCCTGTTCCCCTGCGATCCTGTCCCTCCCTGCGTACACGTTCAGGCTCGCTCCGCGGCTGAAGCCCACCAGCGTGATGCCTGTTTCGTCGGCGAGCTCGGCAGCGAGGCTGGACGGGGCGCTGACGGCTGCAAGGACGGGAATTCCCGCCATGGCAGCTTTCTGGACAAGCTCGAAAGATGCCCGCCCGGATACCTGAAGAACCGTTCCCGCCAGCGGAAGCTTGCCGGCCCGCAAAGCCCAGCCAACCACTTTGTCCACAGCGTTATGGCGACCCACGTCTTCCCGCAGGCACAGCAGCTCGGAAGTACCGTCGTCGTGAATCCTGAAAAGGCCCGCGGCGTGGACGCCGCCCGTCTTGGCGAAGACCGCCTGGGCCTCGCGCAACCTATCCGGGAGCTCGGCCAGCGCCCTCACGGGGACGGTGACGTCGTCGTCCGCGGGACTGTGCCGCGAGGACTTCCTGACGGCGTCGATCGAGTCGGTGCCGCAAATGCCGCAGGAGCTTGAGGTGTAGACGTTACGGCCTGTCTCCGGACGCTCGACGTCGGGACGCAGCTGGGCATCCACCACGTTGAAGGTCTGTACGCCATTCTCGTCCTCCCCCGCGCAGAAGCGCTCCGAGACCAGTTGCCCCGGCTCCCAGATGATGCCCTCCGAGACAAGGAAACCCGCCACCAGATCGAAGTCGTCTCCGGGGGTCCTCATCGTCACCGAGAACGACATATCGCCGAGTCGGATCTCAAGGGGTTCCTCCACCGCGAGGACGTCTTCCTTGTACCGGACAGGGTGTTCCAGGGCCTGGGGCGATCCGTCCAGGACGAACTTGTGCAGCTTCCGGCGCTGGGTCACGCGTCCCATGTCAGGATCCGCTCTCCTCGGGGTGTTTTACGAACCGCACCGTCATCGCCTTATAGCCGGGCGTGTTGGATTCACGGGCCACCAGCTCACGGTGCACCAGGGCGTTGGCTTCCGGGAAGTATGCGGCAGCGCAGCCCTTTGCCGTGGGGTATGCGATCAGCCGGAACTTATTGGCCCGCCGCTCGCTACCGGCAAACGTGGAAATGACATCCACCAGGTCACGGTCCTTGAAGCCGAGGCCAGCCAGGTCTTCCTCATGGACCAGGATCACCCTGCGGGCATCGGAGACTCCGCGGTAGCGGTCATCAAGGCCATAGAACGTCGTGTTGTATTGGTCGTGGCTGCGCACCGTCTGCAGGATCAAGTGGCCCTCCGGCGCTTCGAGGTACTCCAGCGGGCTTACGGAGAATCGTGCCTTGCCGATGTCCGTTGCGAAGGTACGCGTGTCCCGCGGCGGGTTCGGCAGGACAAAACCGTTCTTGGTGCGGACCCTGGCATTGAAGTCCTCGAACCCCGGGATAACCCGAGAGATGTGGTCCCGGATCACGTCATAGTCCTCTGCCATTGCCCGCCAGTCCACGCTGTGGTCATCGCCCAGGACTGCCTGGGCCATGCGGGCAACGATCACGGGTTCGCTCAGCAAGTGCTCGGAGACGGGGCTCAGCCTGCCCTGAGTCTTATGGATGACCGACATTGAGTCCTCCACCGAGAGGAACTGCTTGCCCTTGGGGTGTTTGTCGTCGGTGTCCGTGCGTCCAAGCGTGGGCAGGATCAGGGATGTCTTCCCGTGCACCACGTGGGCACGGTTGGGTTTGGTGGAGATATGCACAGTCAGGCCAGCGGTCTTGAGGCCGGCTTCCAAGGCCGCAGTGTCAGAACCGGCCGCAGCGAAGTTTCCGCCCATGGACACAAAGACATCCACCTCCCCCTTTTCCAAGGCGTGCTGGGTCTCCACGGAGTCATATCCATGCTCGCGAGGCATCCGGAATCCAAACTCCTTGTCCAGCGCGGTAAGGAAGGGTTCGCGTGGCTTCTCCCAGATACCCATGGTGCGATCACCCTGGACGTTCGAGTGGCCACGCACGGGGCATGCGCCGGCTCCCCGCTTGCCGAAGTTGCCTTGGAGCAGGAGCAGGTTGATGATCTCCTTCAACGTGTCCACGGAGTGCGGCTGTTGAGTCAAGCCAAGTGCCCAGCAAATGATGGTTGCCTTGGACTTGGCCATCAGCCCTGCCACAGTAACGATTTCCTCGCGTGCCAAGCCTGTTGCCCGCTCGGTTTCGTCCCAGTCCAGCTGGGAGCGTGCCTGGGCGTACGCTTCGAAACCTTCGGTCTGCTTGCCGATGAACGACTTATCGACCACCGTCCCCGGGTTCCGTTTCTCCTCCTCCAGGAGCAGGTGGCCCAGCGCCTGGAACAGCGCGAGGTCCCCACCTACTTTGATCTTGAGGAACTCGTCCGCGATGGTGGTCCCGCCGCCGATCACGCCGTTGAGGGACTGGGGGTCCTTGAAGTTCAGCAGCCCGGCTTCCGGAAGCGGGTTTACGGCGACGATCTTTCCGCCGTTGTTCTTGCAGTCACGCAAAGCGGACAGCATGCGGGGGTGATTGGTTCCTGGATTCTGGCCCACCACGAGCACCAGTTCGGCGTGGTGGATGTCTTCCAGCGAAACCGTTCCCTTGCCGATCCCGATGGTCGGGTTCAGCGCACTGCCCGATGATTCGTGGCACATGTTGGAGCAATCCGGCAGGTTGTTGGTGCCGAGGCTGCGGGCGAACAATTGGTACATGAAGGCGGTCTCGTTGGCCGTCCGGCCGGAGGTGTAGAACACGCAACGATCGGGCGTGGTGGCATTGACATGCTCCCCGATCAAGGCGAAGGCGTCGGTCCAGTTGATAGAGGAATAGTGCGTATCCCCGGGCTTGAGGACTACGGGCTCGGAGATCCGCCCTTGGCTCCCCAACCAGTATTCGGTCTTGTCCTCAAGATCGGCGATGGAATGTTGTGCCCAGAATTCCGCCCCCACCGTCCGCGTGGTGCTTTCCTCAGCAATTGCCTTGGCGCCGTTCTCGCAGAATTCCGCGGGACTGCGCCGTCCCGTGATGGATTCCGGCCAGGCGCAGCCAGGGCAATCAAAGCCATCGTGCTGGTTGACCCGGAGCATCGAACGGACCGTGCGGGCTACTCCCGCCTGGGCGTAGCCCCTTTCAAGGGCGACAGTGACAGCCTTGAGGCCTGCCGCGGCTCGCTTGGGCGGGTGGATTTGCAGGTCATCTTCATTGATGTCCTGTTCGGGAGCATGCCTATTCATGAGTCCATCATTGCAAGCCGGGGCACCCAGTTACCACCTGCGTCCAGCCGGGGAGCCTCAGGCCTCCAGCGCACTCCAGTCAACGGGACCCGAAGGGGCCTTCTTTTGTTGCCGCGCCGGCGCCTTTCGTGGTTTTCCCTCAGCCCCTTTGGGCGTGGGCAATGGTTTACCCCACGGCAAAGGAAACGCCGGGACCAACTCGCCCATCTGGACGCCGTGTGGTGGCACCACCATGACGCCATCTGCTCCTGCCAGCCCACGCATCATCCCGGGCCCCGTGTGCTGCGCGGGCGATGCCAATCCATAGACCAGCTTGAAGGGCATCAGGCGCGTACGTCCAGGATCGGCGTCGATCATTGCACCGCTGGGAACCTCGCCAACTTCTTCCAGCTTCCCGTGCCCGAGCGCGGCCAGCAGCGGGCCGCCGACGGTGAACAGCGCCATCATGGCTGCCAGCGGATTCCCGGGCAGGCCCAGGACAAACCGTCCGTCCGGAAGTTCTGCCAACACCGCCGGGTGCCCTGGGCGCATGGCAATGCCGTCGATCACCAGCCTGCCGCCCAGTTCAGCCACGGCCCTCCTGAAATGGTCCGTCCCCGAGCGTCCGGTCCCGCCCGTAGTAATAACGACGTCGGCCGGCGGCTCTGCTGCGGCGAATGGTTCTGTGGGTTCAGGCTCGGTGTCCTGCAAGGCGGCCAGCCAGTCGTCGTAGTTGTCTCCCACCTTGAGTTGCTCCCCTGCGATGCCACCCAGGAGCTCGACGACGGCTCCGAGCTGAGGCCCAAAGGTGTCACGGACCTTGCCCGGCTCGGGAACCCCCTGGGTCACCACCTCCGACCCCGTCAAAAGGAACCGCACCAAGGGCTTGCCCAGCACTTCCAGCTCATCAAGGCCGGCCAGGGCAGCCAAGGCAATGTGCGCAGGATTCAGGATGGTCCCGGCTTTAAGCAGCACATCCCCTTCAGCTGCTTCTTCTGCAGCCTTGCGGATGTGCTGGCCGTTGCGTGGCTCCCCGGGCTTGGCTGCCCCGCCGAGCGCAAGGACCGGAAGGTCGTCGTCGTCCGTAGTGATGACGCCGCTCTCAGTGCGCAGAACCGCTTTGGCACCTGGTGGAATGAGTCCGCCAGTGACGATGGGGCTCGCCTGATGGGGAGCAAGCCTGTGGCCTGGCTCGATGAGAATCCATGGACCGGTTCCATTGACGGCCCAGCCGTCCATGGCGGAGGACGCATAGTGTGGCATGTCCTGTATGGCGAGTGCGTCCGAGGCAAGCGTCCGTCCCAAGGCCGCCTTCAGTGGTACCGGACTTGCCGGGATAAGAGCAGCGACGTCGAAAGCGCGCTGCCGGGCCTCATGCCATGTATGTGCCGCGTGGTGGCCCTGTCCGGGGGCCTCGGTCATTCTGCCTCTGTCCCGGGCTCCAGGTATTGCTTGGCAACCTGGCGGGCCAGATCAAGGGCAGCGCTCATGGCGGTGTCGTCCGCGGCCTGTCCGATCCCCCTGGCCATTCCAGCCGCATAACCGGCAATGAACGTCGTCAGGGGCGCTGCAGGCCGCACCACGGAGTGGGCGGCAACACCCGCCACCGCAAGGACTTCATTGATGTCCACTTCAACGCCCTCGAGCTCAAAGGCCTGCAACAGTGTGCGGCACCATTCCTCGAGCGTCTCTTCCTGGCTCTTCACGTCCGCCTCCTGCTCGTTGTATATGCCCAGGGCCGCTGCGTCCTCCCACGTGTCCACATCATCCGTGGACCCTTCGGGGACGCTAACGGCCAGCAGGTTCAGCCTAGCAAGCAGCCGGAACACTGGAGAGTTCGTTAACCCCGAAGCTTCCGAAGCTACGGCAATTTCCCTTTCCAAAGCCCGGGTGCTGTACACCCCCAGGAGAGGCTGTTGCCGGCCATCGGCTGAGACTGCCATGGCGCCTTCCACCTCCGGATGCTGCCGCAATGCTTCCCAGAGGGGCACGATGCCCCGGGAAGCGTGCGGCATGTCGCATGCCAGGACGAGTGTCCACGGCGCTTGCCCTCCTGCCTGGTGGATGGCCGCCAGGCCGGCAGCCATCGCGGCGGCAGGGCCTGCGAAGGCCGGTTCCTCCCGGGCGGTAAGAACTCCCTCAGGCAGGACGCCGATACCGGGAGTGTCTGGACCAACCACCACCACGGCGGAAGCACCCTGCGCCGCCTGCAGGGCATGCGAAAGGAGGCTGGCGCCGTCGAACGTTAATCCGGGCTTGGGCACGCCACCGAGGCGGGTGGCCCTGCCACCCGCCAGGATCACGGCGTTGAACTCCATCCGCCCAGAGTACCCGGACGGCGGGAGGACAACAGAAATCGATCAGGCGGCGGATTCCGGCAAGAGGAACGGGTCCCAGTCCGGCGCAGGTTTTTCGAGTTCTTTGATCTGCCACATGGTTCCTGTGGGCACACCGGGCGTGAAACGCAGTTTCCAACCCATCTCGGCGAGCGTGTGGTCACTCTTGGCGTTGTTGCATTTCAAGCACGCCGCAACCAGGTTTTCCCAGGAATCCGCGCCGCCCCTGGATTTGGGGTGGACGTGGTCTATGGTGTGCGCTGTTTTCCCGCAATAGGCGCAGCGATGGCTGTCGCGGCGAAGGACGCCGCGTCGGCTCACCGCGGTGATCCTGTTGTACCGGGGACGGATGTAGCGATTGAGAAGGATCACGGAAGGTCTTCCGAGAATCTCCTGTGGCCCGACGACAGGCTCGTCGCCTTCGGCCACTACGCTAGCTTTTCCAGTCAGCACAAGGACCAGCGCCCGGCGGAAGGTTACTACCGCCAGCGGTTCATATCCAGCATTCAGAACGAGTGTGCGCATGCACGTACCTCTTCACGGCCGCACCCGTCAGGGGCACGAGGGCCGGCTGCCCTCTGCTTGTACGGGCTGTGGATCGACAACACAAGGGTAAGCACTTATATGCCGTATCAACGAATTTTTCTGCCGTTTCGGCCGTGGTGTTGGCAAAAGTTCATGCACGGGACACCTTTTTGAGGCTAACCGACGGTGGTTAAAGCAGAACACCCCGCTGGCCTAAGCCTTGCGGGGTGTTCCGTGGAGTGTTTGATCAGCCGTTGACGCGGATGAAAACGGGGCCGGAGCCAACGTTCACGCTGAACAGTGCCGTAGTGGATCCGTTCCATCCACCGTGGACTGCCATGCCGTTGCCGACGTAAACAGCGATATGCGCCATTCCGCCGTAGCCACCGTTGGCGTAGTAGGCGAGGTCGCCGGGCTGGGCTTCAGCTGCACTGACCGTGCGGCCGAGGGAGAGGTAGCCGGCCGGCCAGTCGTGGAAGTGAATGCCGACGGCGGCCAGCGAGTTGGTCACCAGCATGGTGCAGTCCTGCGTGACGCCAAGCTGTGCGTAGGCCGCTGCGGCAATAGCTGCACCGAGACCACTGGAGGCCGCGGGCGCCTTGGCTGCGGGGGCAGTGTTGACTGCCAGAGTGGCGTTGCCGCCAGCAGCCGGCGCAGATTCCTTGGCCGGGGCCTTCTCGACCACAGGAGCGGGTGCTTCCACCGTGGTGACCACGGGGCGCTCGTAGGAGATGGCAACGCTCGAGTCGGCAGCAATGGTGGCCTGGGCAACCGTCTGCACGTCAAGGGCGGACGCGGATGTAGATTCGCGCTGGACATTGGTGTCCGCAGCATTTGCAGCCACGCCGCTGGTCAGGACAAGGCCCGATGCAGCTGCGATCACTGCTGCCTGACGGCCAACGCCACCGGCGTTGTCGCTGACAGCCTTTGCGATGACGGCAAGTGAGCTGGTCTTGGGGGCCTCAGCTCGATGCCGTGCAACCTTGTTTGCACTGGTCATGATTACTCTCTTTTCGTATCCGCGCACGCTGGGGTCGCACGCGGGTTATGGGCGGCCAGCACATGGGGGGCATGCTGGCTTACCCCGAATGGGATTTTCCTAGCGGAGGGTGAAGAACGAGGATGTGCCGGTGGAGGCCACGGAGTGCAGCAGGGTGCCCTGGCTGGGGTTCAGCGCGCTGATCATCATGCCGTTGCCGACGTAGATGCCAACATGGGCTCCGCCGTTCTGCATGACGAGGTCGCCGGGAGCTGGCGTGCTGGTGGGCGTCATGACCGTCCAGGCATTGACGCGGGGGATGCTGATGCCGGCCTGGGCGTAAACCCACTGGGTGAATCCGGAGCAGTCCCAACCATTGGGGGAAGTGCCGCCCCAAACGTAGGGGTGGCCGATGCCGGTGTAGGCAATGGCTGCGAGTCCGGAGGCTGCCGCGCTGGAAGCGGAATCCTTGGCCGTGGAGGACAGGGCAGAGAGTGCGCCGTTCGCCTGGCTATCGCTAGTCTGCGTGCGCTGGGAGGCCCGCTGAACCTTGGGGGCTTCCTTGGTGGCCACTACCGGGCTCTCGAAGGAAACGGTTGCGGTGGGCTCGGCGGTGACAACTGCGGTGGCTACCAACTGCTGGGTGCTGGAGCTTTCCGACTTGGAAACGTCGGTATCTGCGGCCTGGGCCGGGAGTCCGACGCTGAGAACGAGTCCAGAGGCTGCGGCCAGAACGGCGGCTTGGCGGCCTACGGTGCCTGCATTGGTTGAGACAGCCTTGGAAAGGTTGTTCAACGGGTTCGTACGAACCAATTCGGCGCGATGGCGCGCAGGGGTAGTGCGTGATGACACGAAGGTAGCCTCTCCCAATGCCTGCGAGGTGAGCTGTCGGATTCGGATGGGAGTCATCCGGCCGCGCGGCTTCCGGGAAGCTTTTGCGACTTAACCCCAAGGCCTTCTGATTCGAAGACCAAAATTGGTTCCCCCGCCCCTGCCAGACGATTTTTGCGAACGGACCTTGAGTGGTGGCAGAGCTAGGCAATCCACCCAAGTGCATCGGCCCCCTAAAAAGCCGATGCGCTTTAGACGGTACAACAGATATTCGTGAATGTCACATTCAGGTCACGGGGCGTGTCATCAATGCGAGAGAGCACCATCAACTAGCTCAGAGCCAACCCATGGGATCTACGACCTCGCCATTTACCTGGACCTCAAAATGGAGGTGGCAGCCGGTGGATGCGCCCGTGGTGCCGCTGAGCGCGACGGTATCGCCACGGTTGACGGTCTGGCCCACCTTGACGTTGAAGGACGACAGGTGGTTGTACGTGGTCTCGAGGCCGTTGCCGTGATCAACCACTACGCGGTTGCCTCCGCCATACTCATGCCAGCCCGCGAACGTGACCTTGCCTGCGGCTGCGGCGTGAACAGCGGTACCGCACTGGGCCACGAAGTCCTGGCCACGGTGGAAGTCACCCGTGCCGCCGGTGAGCGGGCTGACGCGATAGCCAAAGGGCGACGCCGTGACCAACTTGTCCAGTGGACTGCCCAAGGTGCCAAGTGAGGAGGCGCGCTGGATGCTGCCCGCAGACTGCGCGCTCAGCAGCTGCTTGAGCTTGCCGTCAGGATCGGCTGCGGTGGCGACCGCTGCGCGGCTGAAATCGATTTTGGCAGACGCTGCCGCAGAAACCTCGGGCTGGCTGCCACCGGGCACGGTCAGGGCCGCCTCAGTCTGACCGGACTCGGATGTGGCCATGACGGGGCTTGTGGCCGGCAGACCTACAGTCAGGGCAAGTCCGGTGGCGGCAAGCGCAACTCCGGCTTTCTGCCCGACACCACTGGCTGCGGCGAAGTCGGCTACCTGGCGCAATGGGCTCTTGCGGCGGCGCACCTGACGCGGGGTGTCGCGTGGCCGGATCTCCATTGCGGCGCGGGCTGGCCGCAGCTCAGCAGCGGGGCCGGACGCGCGGCGGCGACCCCTGACGTTCTGCGATGTCAAACTCTGTTCCTCTCTAGAAAGCCTGCGAAGTTAGCTGTCGGATTCGGGTCAGAGAGTTCAAAGACCCGGTCCGCACGAAGCGCAAACGGCACACAGGTATCCCAAGGAGGACTTGCGTTAGTAGGCACTTCTGCTGCGGACTTCACCCCAAGGCTGCTTCTTTAGGCAGCCGCTTGTGGTTCCCCCGCCTCTGCCAGTAGTTGATGACACACCTGATCCGCTGGCAGAGCTCGGCTCCAGATCAGGTAACGCTTTGGTATCGGCGCTAGTAGATAACTATAGGCGATTAAAGTCCGCAGTAATAAATTCGTTATCTTTCGAAACACCGTGTTGTGGCGTGGCTCCATACCATCAATCGCGGAAACCCGCAGGTCACACGCGCGCCAAAGACCCCAACGTGAGATCTGACACGCCGGAAAGTCAGCTAACGGCGACGAAGACGTGCGCGGCTACCTCGGGAGGCAGCTCAAGCGCTCCTTCAATGCCGGGAACGCGAACAGAGATGTACTCCCCCACCCTCTCCAAGGAGACGGTGGCGCCGGGACGAATCCCGCCTTCATCAAGCTGGGTGAGGAGTTCCGGCTCAACCTGGATGGGCTCAGCGAGTCGGCTGACGACTACGCGTGAATCGGCGGCGTACCCGTCCATCGCGTGCAGCAGGTTGACGTCCAGGCGTGCAAGGGGCTGGCCGGCGAGGCCGCCAAGTGCCTCCAGACCCGGGATGGGGTTGCCATACGGCGACTCGGTGGGATGTTCCAACAACTCATACAACCGCCGCTCCACACGTTCGCTCATGACGTGCTCCCAGCGACATGCCTCGTCATGGACATACGCCCAGTCGAGACCAATGACGTCCGCCAGAAGCCTCTCGGCAAGGCGGTGCTTTCGCATGACTTCAGTGGCCCGCTTGCGTCCGACCTCGGTCAGCTCCAGGTGACGGTCGTTGGACACAATCACCAGGCCGTCGCGCTCCATGCGTCCGATGGTCTGGGAAACTGTGGGTCCCGAATGGCGCAAACGCTCGGCAATACGTGCGCGAAGAGCCACGATGTTCTCTTCTTCAAGCTCCAAAATGGTCCGAAGATACATCTCAGTGGTATCGATCAGATCCGTCATCCAGCTCAGCTCTCCTCGAACGCATTTGTTGCGTAATCTCCACCGTACCGCGTCCCAGCCAAGGTGGACGGTGTGCAATCGACACCTCAGGAACGCCAACCCTAGCCTAGCTTATTTGGAATTACTCTGGATAATGTTTCCGCGGGCACGAATGCCCGTAGTCGTTCAGGCATTCCACGTGGCGGACTATGACAACCGCAGATTCCTGAGCGCGGGCCCGGTCAGGCAGAATGATGGAGTCGAAGGGGCAGCCGATGCCACCTGCCACCTCCCCTCTCTAACCGATACCCATTGGAGCCACACGTGAGCGACAACAGCATCACTATTCCCGCCGACCTGCTGCCCAAGGACGGACGCTTCGGCGCAGGACCCTCCAAGGTCCGCCCGGAACAGGTCCAGGCCTTGTCCGCCGCATCGACCACCATTCTTGGCACATCCCACCGTCAGGCGCCCGTCAAGAACCTGGTGGGCTCGGTCCGCGAAGGACTCAGCCAGTTCTTCCGCGCACCTGAGGGCTACGAGGTTGTCCTCGGCGTCGGCGGCTCCACCGCTTTCTGGGACGTAGCGACTTTCGGCCTGGTTGAGAAAAAGGCCCAGCACCTTTCCTTCGGCGAGTTCGGTTCCAAGTTTGCGGCGGCCACCAACAAGGCCCCCTTCCTCGATGCATCCTCCATCATCAAGTCCGAGCCCGGCACGCGGCCGTCCCCCCAGGCCGAGGCCGGCGTTGACGTCTACGCGTGGCCCCAGAACGAGACTTCCACGGGTGTTGCCGCCCCGGTCAAGCGTGTAGAAGGCGCCGACGCCGGTTCGCTCGTCCTGGTGGACGCCACCTCAGCCGCTGGCGGGCTGGACGTGGACGTCGCCGAATCGGATGTCTACTACTTCGCCCCGCAGAAGAACTTCGCCTCTGATGGCGGCCTGTGGCTGGGCCTGTTCTCCCCCGCAGCCCTGGAGCGCGCCGCGCGCATCAAGGCAAGCGATCGCTGGATCCCGGACTTCCTGGACCTGCAGACCGCAATCGAGAACTCCAAGCTGAACCAGACGTACAACACGCCTTCGCTGTCCACGCTGCTGACGTTGGATGCGCAAGTGCAGTGGCTCAACAGCAACGGTGGAATGGACTTCGCCAGCAAGCGCACGGCGGACTCGGCCAGCCGCATCTACTCCTGGGCCGAGGCCTCCGAGTACGCCACACCGTTCGTCGCCAAGGCTGAGGAGCGCTCCAACGTCATCGCCACCATCGACTTCGATGACTCCATTGACGCAGCGGCGATTGCCAAGATCCTGCGCGCCAACGGCGTGGTGGACACTGAGCCCTACCGCAAGCTCGGACGTAACCAGCTCCGCATCGCCACCTTCGTGGCAATCGAACCTGACGACGTCTCAGCCCTGCTCGCCAGCATCGACTACGTCGTGAGCGAACTGAAGAAGTAGAACGTACGACGTAACTGCCGCGGTTTTCCGCGCAAGGGCAGGTGCCGGCGTCGTCTGGGTTATTCCCGGACGGCGCCGCTGCCGTTAATCGACTGGCCGTTACTCGCCTGGGTTAGCAGATTCGGGAGAGTCATCGGCAGCAACGTCGGCTTCAACTGCGTCATCGTCTTCATCGGATTCAGCGGCATCCGATGCTTCGGCGGCGTCGTCTTCTTCAGCCTGAACGGCTTCCTCCGACACCTCCTCTACCGTCTCCTCCACCAAGGGTGTCTCGTCCTCCGGGCGGACACGCTTTGCCCATGGCACCCATTCCGGGGCCAGGATGGAGTCCTCTGAGGGCAGGAGGCCGAGCTCGCTGACCGTTACGATCTTTGACCGGGAATTGCGGGTGATCACGGCGTACCACTGCCACCCGCCGTACCCTGCAAGCTTCGACTCGAAAAGGTGCGTGACTACGCGATCGCCCTCGGACTTTGCGCCGATGTGGGCACCAACCTCGCCGGGGTTCGCGATGGTCTCCACCGCTTCCCTTGCCACGTCGACGGCGGCGGCCAGGAACGCATCCGGCTTGCCGGTGCGCCACACGGGGATGCCGGCCCGCGGCTTCGCTGGGACCGGCTTCCGCGCAGGGGTATCCCCGATGACAGGAATGTCGGCGGCAGTGACGGCCCCAGGGCTGGCCTGCGCGTCCCTTCCGGACTTTGTATCCTGTGCGGATTCCGATGTCATGGCGGTTCCTAGGCTTCCAGCTCGTCGGCAACCTTGCGCAGCGCCATGCCGATGGCCTTGGCCTTGTTGCCTTCCGGGTACTTACCGGACGACAAAGTACCGGACAAGTTATCCAGCACGGTCACGAGGTCCTGTACCAAAGGCGCCAGGTCCTTGGCGTTCATGCGCTTGGCCTTGGCGATGGAGGGCGTCTTGTCCAGGACCCGCAGGCCCAATGCCTGGGCACCGCGACGGCCATCGGCCACGCCAAACTCCACGCGGGTACCGGCTTTGAGCTCGGTTACGCCTGCGGGCAGCGACGTCTTGGGCAGGAATACTTCCTGGCCGTCTTCAGCCGCGAGGAATCCGAAGCCTTTTTCCTTGTCATACCACTTGACCTTGCCGGTGGGCACGTAATCAACCTTCTTCGTTCTTGCTTTGGAGACACGTCGCGCCGCCACCGCATCCACAGGGATCTGCGGGATCGAGGGAGACAGCACGGTCCGTGTTGGTCTGTTAGTTCAAGGTTATCCTGCCGGACCACCTATTCCCGCTTTGCGGCGCCTTTGCTGCGCCGTTGCTGCACCGTTCCTGAGACATAAGCGAGCCAATAGCCCATGGGCCTACGTCATGTTGCCCGGCTGCTAGCGTTAGGCGCATGACTTCCCCGGGTTACCGCCGCCCCCTCATGATTGTTGCCGCCGTGATCGCCGTCGTTTCCTTGGCCGCCGTCGGCGCAGTTATGGCTATCGCCTTCAATGGTGGAGTGGCACCCGTGTGGATCACATCCACGGCGCTTTATGGGCTGCCGGTTGCCTTTATGCTCGCTGTGGTCCTGGTGCTGGATGCCGTTCGTCAACGGCGCCGGCAGTAGTGAATCAAGCGCCCGTCACAAGCGAATCAACCGGGGCGGCTTTGCCCTGCCCACACATCAGCGGCCCGGTGGCGGTAACGTTGGATTGATGTCCCTTATTCGCGCGCTCAGCAAGGAACTGGAAGCGCGCAGCGACAATTCGCTGCGGGCCTTGTTTGCCGCGCGGCCTGACCTGATTTCCCCCATGGCGCCGGACTTCGCCGCACTGGCGGCCCGGGCCAGCGCACGTGTCAGCGTGCAACGGGCGTTGGAGCGCCTGACGAAACCTGAAATGCAGGTGTTGGAAACACTCCATTTGTGTACCAACGCCGATACTGGCCACAGTGTTTCCGCCGCCGGCCTCAAGAAAGTCATTGCGGGTTCCACCCTGTCAGCGCTGGAACCGATCCTCGCCAAACTTCAGGAGTTGGCCCTGGTCCACCGGGCCGATCCCCCTGCAGCGTCAAATTCACAATCCAATTCCAGGCAACGGTTCTACCTTCCAGTAGGAAGCCTGAAGGACGTGATCGGCATCTATCCGGCTGGCCTGGGCCGAAGCTACACCGAGTTGGTCAGGCTGCAGCCGGCTTTCGCCCAACGCGTGGTTCAGCTCGTAGCCGAGCTCCACCAATACGGCCTGGATATCCACCCCGCAAGCACGCCCATGGATGCTGCCTTGTCCCTGCAGCGCTGGACCTCAAGTCCAGAGAATGTACGCGCCATCCTGGCGACGGCACCCACAAGGACTGTCGGCCTGCTGGACAAGTTCGGCAGTTGGGCCATGGGCGCTGTGCCCCAAGCTCAACGGCGGGCCTCCGTGACCCACGAAAGCGCCGACGTCGGGCCTATCGACTGGCTCCTGGCGCGCGGCCTGCTGGTCCCCTTGGATGCCGGCCACGTCGAATTGCCGCACAGCGTTGGGATCGCCCTGCGCGGTGGCGCGATCGTGGACGACTTCACCCTGAGCCCTCCGGTTCCGGAACTCGGCCACACAAGTGCTGCCCTGAGGCGCAACGCGGCGATGGGCGCCATCGCCGAGACCCTGCGGCTAACCGGCGACATACTGTTTGCAGTGCGCGAGCAGCCACTGGCAACCCTTCGGAGCGGCGGCGTGGGCGTGCGTGAGCTGCGGCGCCTTGCCGAGTCCATCCGGTGCGGCGTCCACGAAACTGCCATCCTGTTGGAGTTCTGCGCGCTGGCCGGCCTGGTACGGCTGGACGTGGACAGTTCCACGTGGATCCAACCGCCCTCCCTGGAATGGCTCTCTTTGCCACGGCAGGAACAGTGGCTGTGGCTGGTGAACGCATGGTTGGCCAGCGAGCGCGCACCGTCGATGGTGGGGCAGCCACTCCCGGGATCGACCCCTGGCTCGCCATCCCATCAGGGTTCGGCGGGCAGCACCATTAATGCATTGTCAGCGGAGGCTCAAAGGCCGGACGCCCCAGTGGTCCGTCGCAGGATCCTGGAAATCCTGAATGAATTGACGGTGGAGGCGGCCGCTCCCGATGGCAAGGCGCCGGTCCTGGACGCGCGTGCCGTGCTGCAACGTGCGGAATGGACGCAGCCGCGCATGTCCCGCCGGTTCAGTTCGCTGGTCCGGGGGATCCTCGAGGAAGCCACGCTGCTTGGCTTGATGGGGTCCGGGGCCTTCACGCAACTGGGTTCGGCTGTCGCGCTCGGCCATCCGGAGGAGGCCCTGACCCTCCTCGGTGAGCACCTGCCGGCGGCAGTCAACCACATCCTCCTTCAAGCGGACCTCACTGCCGTAGCGCCCGGTTATCTCGCTCCCGAACTCAGCGCAACGCTGCTGCTCATGGCCGACGCCGAGGGCCAGGGCCCGGCGTCGATCTACCGTTTTTCCACGGAGACCATCCGCAGGGCGCTCGACGCCGGCCAGGATGCGGAATCGCTCTTGGCCTTCCTCCGTGAGCACTCAGCCACGGATGTGCCGCAACCGCTCGCTTACCTTGTGCAGGACACGGCGTCCCGGCATGGGCGTTTGCGCATCGGTTCCAGTGCCAGCTTCATCCAGAGCGACGACGAATCCGCCATCGCTGATTTGTTGCAGGAGGCCCGGACGTCAGCACTGAGCTTGGTGCGGATCGCCCCCACAGTACTGACGTCCTCTGCCAGCCCCCGCGAGACGGCGCGTGTACTGCGCGAGCTGGGACTTTCGCCTGCCGTGCAGGACGCGGAGCCCGCCGTCGTTCGCTTCAAACGCACAACGGCAGTGCCCGGCAGCGCGCGTCCGGTCTATACGGCGCCGCGAACGGCACCACCGGACGACGACGTCGAGGCTCAACTTTCAGTCCTGCGGCAGCATCGTGGCGTCCCGGCTGATGCGGCGGGCGAAGCATCCACGCAGCTTGGCCTGGAAACGCTGCAGAAGGCCATCCGGCTCAAACAGGCGGTCACCATGAACGTGGTGGACAGCCTGGGGAATGCGAACACCGAAACCGTGGTGCCCGTCTCCGTCTCCGGTGGCCGCGTCAGGGTCTTCGACCCCGGTAAGGAAACGGAACGCGTGCTGTCCATCCATCGGATCATCGATGTGGAACCTGCCGTAGACCGGCAGACGTGAAACCGGCACACATGAGAACTGCACCAGTAGGCACGGCGCGCCTGGAAACATCGCGCTTGGAAACGACGCGTTTGGAAACTGCGCAAGTGAGGATTCGAGAGTGACCGACGGTCCCCTGATCGTACAAAGCGACAAAACCATTCTCTTGGAAGTCGACCACGAGCTCGCTACCGAGGCCAGGCATGCCATTGCGGCATTTGCTGAACTTGAGCGGGCGCCGGAGCACATGCACAGCTACCGGCTGACGCCTCTTGGGCTCTGGAACGCCCGTGCCGCAGGTCTCGACGCCGAGCAGGTGTTGGATACGCTGCTGAAGTACTCCCGTTTCCCGGTGCCCCATGCATTATTGATCGATATCGAAGAGACCATGTCCCGCTACGGCAGGCTTCGCCTCGAAAAGGATCCACAGCACGGTTTGGTGATGCGTACCGACGACTACCCCGTGCTCGAGGAAGTCATCCGCGCCAAGAAGATCGCCCCACTGCTTGGGCCCAGGATCGATGGTGAGACTGTGGTGGTTCATTCCTCGCAGCGAGGCCAGCTCAAGCAGCTGCTCCTCAAGTTGGGGTGGCCGGCTGAGGACCTTGCCGGGTACGTCAACGGGCAGCCCCACCTGATCATGCTCGACGAAACAGGCTGGCAGCTGCGCCCCTACCAGAAGCTGGCCACGGAGAACTTCTGGGCCGGCGGCAGCGGCGTCGTCGTTCTTCCGTGTGGTGCGGGAAAGACCCTGGTGGGCGCGGCCGCCATGGCCACATCCTCCACTACAACACTGATCCTGGTGACCAACACGGTTTCGGCACGCCAGTGGAAGGACGAACTGCTCAAGCGGACGTCCCTGACTGAAGATGAGATCGGCGAATATTCCGGTGCGGTCAAGGAAGTCCGGCCCGTCACCATCGCCACCTACCAGGTGCTCACCACCAAACGCGGAGGACTTTACCCGCACCTTGAACTGGTGGACGGCCACGACTGGGGCCTGATCATCTATGACGAGGTGCACTTGCTGCCCGCCCCGATCTTCCGCATGACTGCGGACCTCCAGGCCCGGCGGAGGCTCGGCCTGACGGCCACGCTGGTGCGGGAGGATGGCCGGGAAGGCGAAGTCTTCAGCTTGATCGGACCCAAACGTTACGACGCTCCATGGAAGGACATAGAAGCGCAAGGCTACATCGCACCCGCGGACTGCGTGGAGGTCCGCGTGGATCTACCCCGCGACGAGCGCGTGGCTTATGCCATGGCTGATGACGCTGACAAATACCGGCTGTGTGCAACCTCCGAGACGAAAACCCAACTGGTAGAGCAGCTCGTGGCGGCGCACAAGGGTGAGCAACTACTGGTCATCGGCCAGTACATTGACCAACTGGACGAGATCGCAGAGCGGCTGGATGCTCCCCTGATCAAAGGGGAAACCACAGTGAAAGCCCGGCAGAAACTCTTTGATGCCTTCCGTAAGGGCGAGATCCAGACCCTCGTGGTGTCCAAAGTGGCCAACTTCTCCATCGACCTTCCCGAGGCTTCAGTCGCCATCCAGGTTTCGGGTTCCTTCGGATCCCGGCAGGAGGAGGCGCAACGCCTGGGCCGCCTGCTTAGGCCCAAGCAAGACGGCCGTTCAGCCCGTTTCTACTCCCTTGTGGCCCGCGACACCTTGGACCAGGACTTCGCGGCCAAGCGCCAGCGGTTCCTGGCTGAACAGGGCTATGCCTACCGGATCATGGACGCCAAGGACGTGGGTAAAGACGCTCCCGCAGACGAATAATCGTCAGGGCATTGCTATTTATCTCCAGCAATTTTAGGATTCCAAGTGAAGCTCTCCGCCCTTTAGGGTTGCCCTTGGTCCAGGCAGCCTGGCGGCCAGTCGTCGGTATTGGGGGAAGCCCGCAGCCAGGGTGCCGACGATTCGAAGGCCTTGAAGAATCTGTGATTTCTTACCAGAGGACTCCTTATGCGTAAAACCCTCCTGGTCCTGTCGGCGATTATCCTGCTATCAGGACTTGCCCAGCTCTTTTTCGCCGGCTACTTCCATTTTCAAAACACTATTGAAGCCCAGCACGAAGCGGGCGTTTATCACGTAATGAACGGCCAATATGTGCTGCGTTATTCGGCGTTGCTGGCTGTGATCGTTGCGGCTATTGCCAAGGCCGGATCCCGGACCATCTGGCTCGCCGCCGGAATCTTCCTTATGACATGGGTGCAGCTGTTCATCTTTATCATCGGCGGCATGCTCACTGGCTCATCGGAGGACTTCATCACGCCCTCCGGCTCGTGGGTGGCTTCCATTCACCCCATCACGGGCCTGCTGATCATCTTCATGTCCTACTGGTTGTTCAAACGTGCCCGCGCACTTGCTCTCAATCCCCAGCCCCTTCCACCCAAGGCAGCAGCATCGGATGCTTCCGCCTCGTCCACCGCAGCTTGACCAGCGGCGGCTGTGAATATCTCACAGCTACTGGCCTTGGACCTGGTGCTGGCCATTCTCGCGGCCGGTGCTTGGATTGCCGCGGCCTGGATGGTCATTTCTTCAACAGCTGACAGGAGGCCAGCCAAGCCACGCGGCATGGACTTGGCGCTACTTGTCCTGGGCATGGCCGTTGTGATGACGGCAGCACGCTATGCCTTGCTCCCCGCTTTGGTGGCGGGCAGTTGGTGGTTTGCCAGCGAACGCACAACCATCAGCCTGCCTTTGACCGCCATCCCCGCGGCTTGGGCCGCGATGGCCGGTGTTCCGTACTTGCTGAGGAGGCGGAACACCGGCTCAACACTTGGATCGGATCTACCCCGGGGTGCTGACCGGGCCCCCGCCGCCCGGAGTCATGAATGGGCCGTACTCGCCACGGTTTCAGCCGCGGCCGCGGCTGTTGCATCACTTGCCATCGCCTTCGTTCTCGGACCGTTCCCTGCCCCGTGGACCCTGGCTGTTCTCTTGTTCCTGGTGGCCGGGACTGTGATGATTGCCAGGCTGGCGCTGTTCCCTGTGTTCGGGCGTCCGCCCGCTGCTTCCCGCGGCAGCGTCGCTCCCGGCCGCGGCGGCGCGGTTCGCAGGCGCACGACGGCGGCTGCCGCAGTTGCCGGACTCATGGCCTGCACCGCTTTGGGCTCGGGAGTCTTTGCCTGGCTGGGTAGCCGGTCCGCCGATGGCGCGGTGATTGCGGCCGCCGTCGGCCATCACAATGGTGCCACCGCTGCAACCGTGGTGGACCCAACCCCGGTAACCAGCCTGGTGGGCGACATTCCTGACAATGCCGTGGTCCGGCATTATGAACTCACCGCCCGCACGGAACACGTAACCCTGCCGTCCGGGGAGTCCACCGAGGCATGGACATTTGGCAGCCTACCCGGGCCCGCGATTGAGGCTCAACTGGGCGAGGCCATGGAAGTTGAGCTTAAGAACCGGGACGTTATGGCTGGCGTCACCCTGCATTGGCACGGCTACGACGTCCCCAACGCCATGGACGGTGTGGCTGGGGCAACACAGGACGCCGTCATGCCGGGGCAGTCCATGACCTACCGGTTCATTGCCGCCCAAGCAGGCACGTACTGGTACCACACGCACCAGGACTCAGCCGAAGGTGTCCGCAAGGGCCTCTACGGCACATTCGTCGTACACCACCCCACACAGCCCCGCGCTGATACGGACATTGTGGTGGCGGGGCACGACCTCGGCGGTCTGGGGTTGCTGGGCTCCTCAGACCGTAGCAGTGCGCATGGGGCCATCCCGGGCTCAAGCGTTCGGGTACGCCTCATCAACACTGATTCCCTGCCGCAGCGCTACCTTCTGGACGGAACAGCGTTCAAGGTTGCGGCAGTGGATGGAACGGACGTGAACCAGCCCCAGGAGGTGACCGGGAAGCTGTTGCGACTTGGAGCAGGAGCCAGGATGGACATCGCGTTCACGATGCCCGAATCCGTGGTGACGCTCCGCTCTGACTCCGCGGCCAGCGCCGTCGTCGTGTTTGCCCCGTCCAGCCGTGCTGCCGAAAATGCCGATCCTGCAGCAAATGCCGTGGACGTCGCAGCGAAAGCGGCCGCCGTTCCGGAGAAGGCCCAGCCGGGCGTCTTCGCCACGACGCCCGTCCTGGACCTGTTGGACTACGGCGAACCCGTGGCCGGAATACCGGCAGCCGCAGAAAATGCCCGGGAGGAAGTGCTGGTACTGGACCGGCAATTCCGCTTTGTTGACGGAGTTCCCCGCTACGCCTTTACCGTGAACGGCGCTGCCTATCCCCTGGTGCCATCCATTGAGGTGGCCAAAGGGGAGACGTTGAAAATGACGATAGTAAACCGCACCGCAGAGCCGCATCCCATGCATCCCCATGGACACCACGTTCAAGTTCTCAGCAGGAACGGGGTAGCTCCGAGAGGATCGCCGCTGGTCCTGGACACCGTGGACGTGCTCCCGGGCGATGTATGGGAGGTCCTGTTGAAGGCGGACAACCCGGGCATATGGATGGATCACTGCCACAACCTGGAACACGCTGCAGAGGGAATGATGATGCTGTTGAAGTACGAAGGAGTGTCATCTGACTTCGTACACGGAGGCCATTCCCACAACCGGCCTGAATAGGACCGTGGGCTTAGGCCACCATCCGGGTGGCGTGCTGGACAGCAACCTCATCCACCACTGCCCAGCAATCGGAGTCATGGAGTTGGGCACTGGCAAAGCGCTCGGCTGAGGCCAGGTCCGGAAATTCCTCGCGCCGGATGTGACCCGAGTCCGTGTCCAGGTACGTCACGTGGAACTCGACGTCCGCGGTTTGTTCCTGGTGATGAATGCTGATGGGGGCTGATTCTTTTGCCATGTTTCCAGTGTGGAATGGGGCACTGACATTTTTAGGCGCATCCGTAGGCGTGTTCGGATCTTTAGCCTTCGGATCTTGGCCTTCGGATCTTTGCCCCGGCCCAGTGGCTTCGCAAGGATTCGCACCGGCTTCCACTTTCCTTGATGTCCGATCCACGTGAATGCAACCGAAATGGGTTCCACAGGGCGTTCAAGGTGTCCGAAGATACTCGGCGGAGACTTCCCGGACTGTGGCGCTAAGGACGTCGAGCACTTTTGACGCCGTCTTCCAGCGCTGCCAGTAGAGCGGAACATCGAAAGGACGCTCGGGGGCAAGTTCAATCAAGTGCCCTTCGGCAATCTCCGGCCCGCATTGAACTTCCGGAATCAATCCCCAGCCGAGGCCCAGGCGAATGGCATCGCCGAAATCCTGTGAGGCTGGAACGTAGTGCCGCGGCCCCTTTTCCTGGGCTTTTGAACCATCCGGCCCAGCCGGCCACGATTCCACGAAGGCCCACTGGTAGGTGTCCTTTCGGTCAAAATCCACTGTTGGGGCCGCGTTTAGCGTGGAACCGTCCACCCCGTCTGCGAACCAACGGTCCACAAACGCAGGCGCTGCCACGGCCCGGTAGCGCATCACTCCGAGGCTCTCCACGCGGCAGCCTTGCACCGGCTCCGGCGTGGCTGCCACTGCAGCCATGACAGTCCCCGAACGCAGCATGGACGTGGAGTGTTGTTCGTCGTCGCGGTGGAGATCGAACGTGACGTTGAGATCGCTGGGCACTCGGGCAAGTGCCTGCAGGAACCACACCGCCAGCGAGTCGGCGTTCACCACAATTGGCACCGCCAACTGTGCTCCCTCGGCACTGAGCCCCAGCTCCCTTCCAGCGTCGGCTTCCAGTTGGGCTAGCTGGCGGGCAAGCCGGAGGACCACTTCGCCGGCCTCGGTGGCCTGGACGGGGTTGCTGCGCTGCAGCAGGACCCGGCCCGCAGATTGCTCCAGGGCCTTCAATCGCTGGGACACGGCCGACGGCGTGATGTGCAGCATGCGGGCTGCGGCGTCCAACGTGCCTTCCGAAAGCACGGTGGCGAAGGTCAGGAGTTGCTCTGACGGAAATTGCGACATAAGGAAATCTTACGGGGCAACAGAATCTTTAGCTGGTCTAAGGAAGCTCATGAACTTAGCGTCGATATGTGACTTCTACTGACATCCTTACGTCCGCAGGCCTCGGCCTGGCCACCGGCCTGGCCCTTATCGTTGCCATCGGCGCGCAAAACGCCTTCGTGCTTCGGCAAGGAATCCTTGGCCAACATATCGGCGCCATCGTCGCGGTCTGCGCGTTGTCCGACGCGATCCTGATCGCAGCCGGGGTACTCGGCACTGGAGCGCTGATCACGGCGGCGCCGCTCGCCGTCGTCGTCCTTCGATACATCGGCGCAGCGTTCCTTGTCGTTTACGGCATCATGGCGGCGCGCCGGGCCTTACGTCCGCAAGCCTTGACCGCAGCGGGGACAGCGAACGACGGCGGCGCGAAGCGCGGCCTCGCGGCCGCCGTGACCACCGTGCTGGCCCTGACCTGGCTCAACCCCCATGTATACCTCGACATCGCCCTGCTGGGTTCGCTGGCGAGTGCGCAGGGGACCTCGTTGCAGTGGTGGTTCGGCGCCGGGGCGATGCTGGGAAGCATGCTGTGGTTTTGCTCGCTCGGCTTCGGAGCCCGCTTCCTGAGGGGCTTCTTTGCCCGACCAGCGTCGTGGCGCTTCCTGGACGGAGGCATTGCCGTAACCATGGCGGCCCTCGGCGCCGGGCTCGCGCTGGGAGCGTAGGGGGCACGCAGTCCGCTCACACCAAGCATCCAGATAACTCACAGAAACTGGGAGCATCATGGATGTCATGAAAAAGAACGGCCCCGAAGCCAAGCTCCTTGTCGTCGACGACGAACCCAACATCCGCGAGCTTCTCTCCACGTCCCTGCGGTTTGCAGGTTTCGAGGTCGTTGCCGCATCCAATGGTCGCGAAGCCCTCGCCGCGGCCGATCTCCATGCCCCTGACCTGGCTGTCCTGGACGTGATGCTGCCGGACATGGACGGCTTCACAGTCACGCGCCGGCTCCGCGCTGCAGGCAAACACTTCCCCGTCTTGTTCCTCACAGCGAAGGATGACACCGAGGACAAGGTCACGGGCCTAACAGTGGGTGGGGACGATTACGTCACCAAGCCTTTCAGCCTGGACGAAGTGGTGGCCCGCATCCGCGCCGTACTCCGCCGCACGCAGCCGCTGGAAGACGACGACGCCGTGATCCGCGTAGACGACCTCGAACTCGACGACGACGCCCACGAGGTCCGCCGCGGTGGCACCGTGATTGAACTCTCCCCCACCGAGTTCAAGCTCCTGCGATACCTCATGCTGAACCCCAACCGTGTTCTCTCCAAGGCACAGATCCTGGACCACGTCTGGGAATACGACTTCAACGGTGACGCCTCGATCGTGGAGTCCTACATCTCCTACCTTCGCCGCAAGGTGGACATCGACCCCGATGCCGCAGCCCTCATCCAAACCAAGCGCGGAGTGGGCTACGTGCTGCGAACGGCAGAGAAGCGCTGACCTTGCTGCAACGCTGGAAATCGGCGTCCCTGAGGTCGCAGCTCGTCGCCATCATCATGGGACTGCTCCTCCTTGCGCTGGCGGCGACGGGGGCCGGCACTTTGACGCTCGTCAAGAGCTACCTGCAGGGTCAGGTGGACGATAAACTCAAGGCCGCCGTCGCGCTGGCCCAGGACCAGCAGTCATTCGACAAGCTGTCCGAGCCGAATCCCGCCGTGCCCACCGACTACTCGCTCACCCTGTACGTTCCGGGGCTGTCGCCATACCAATTCGGCGGCCTGCAGAGTGACCGCCCTGCGATCGCGAACATCACGCCGGCGGAGGCGAAAGTCCGCGGGAACGCCCCATTCCAAGTCAATGGCACAGCTGGCAGCAACTGGCGCGTCGTAGCCGTGGGCGTCGTCGCCAACGGGCAGAACGGCGTGGTGATTATCGGCCTGCCCCTGACGCCTGTAGACAAAGTAATGGAACACGCCGTCCTGGTAGTGGTGGGCGTTGGCCTGCTGACCTTGGTGCTGGCGTTCTTCATCGCTACATGGACCGTGGCACGATCCTTCAGGCCCTTGGCGCGCGTGGAGAAGACTGCTGCAGCCATCGCGGCGGGCGATCTCTCCCGACGCGTGGAAATCGACAACCCCAACACAGAAGTGGGCAGGCTTGGCGGTTCGTTGAACGCTATGTTGGCCCACATTGAGGCTTCCTTCGCGGCGCGCGCCGCGTCGGAAGCGCGGATGCGCCGCTTCGCTGCGGATGCCTCCCACGAGCTCCGGACTCCTTTGGTCACCATTCGAGGTTTCTCGGAGCTTTACCGCCACGGCGCGCTGGCAACCCCCGAAGACGTCGCCACGGCCATGGGCAGAATCGAAAGCGAAGCCAAGCGGATGGGTTCCATGGTGGAGGACCTGCTGCTGTTGGCCCGGCTGGACGAGCAACGGCCGTTGCAGCTCAAACCGGTGGACCTCCAGTTGTTGGCCTACGACGCCGTGGTGGATACCAAAGCCTCATCCGGCGACCGGACAATTACGCTGATCGGACTTGACGGAACAACCCCCACTCCAGCGCCCGTCCAAGGGGACGAGGCCAAGCTCCGGCAGGTTTTAGGCAACTTGGTTGGCAACGCGCTGCGGTACACGCCCGACGGCAGCCCCATAGAACTCGCAGTTGGTGTCCGGACCACTCCTGAAGGCGCATTTTCGGTCATCGAAATCCGCGATCACGGCGCCGGCATTCCGGAGGCGGAGACCAACAAGATCTTTGAACGCTTCTACCGTGCCGATACCTCGCGCACCCGAGAGACCGGCGGCAGTGGCCTGGGTCTGGCAATTGTGGCTGCCATTGTTGGCTCCCACGGGGGCAGCGTCCGTGTAAAGGAGACCGACGGCGGCGGCGCAACTTTGGTGGTCAGCCTTCCGTTCCACGAGGAACCCGCCGAGCTGTTATCCAAGTAGCGCTGGTGCCCCAGTATTGCTGTTATCCACATAGCGACGAATGGTTGTTCCCCGGCCACAGGCGGCTGCCTAGGCTCGATGTTGTGGCCACGCACACCGCCGCGAGCAGCGGAACATCATCGTCGAAAGGCATCACCCATGAGCGTCATTTCCGTCGACACTGAGCTCCTTCAGCTCAAGTCGTCCAACGTCAAAGCAACCGTTGATCGCATCAGCACGGACGTACTGTCCATGAAACACGGACTGGATGAGCTTCAGGCCACCTGGAAAGGCTCAGCTGCCACCAACTTCCAGTCTCTTGTCCTTGAATGGTCCTTGACGCAAAACAAGGTCGAGGCCTCGCTGGCTTCCATCAACATGGCTTTAGCCTCGGCCGCAGCGAGCTACCTCGAAGTGGAGCAGGGCAACACCCAACGCTTCGCCTACTAGGGATTCCGTGCTCCAGCTACACACGAGGTCCAGCTTCACCTAAAGCTCCTGCGGGGCCGGCTGTCTTCCCCCTGTGCAGCCGCCCCGCAGGTCATCAAGGCCGGCCGGGTCAAGGCTTTTCACCTACCTCGTACTTCCCAGGGCACTGTGGTTCATGCGAGGTCAGTTTCAGGGGTGCCTTGGTGGAATCGGAGCCGCCACTGTCCTCGGTCCAGCAGCCAAACGGAACTGCGGAGGGCCGAACCGGAGTGCGCGAAACTTCGGTAGTTGAGCAAGATAGTGTTCTCATTCAGGCGGTCGGCGCTAAGGACTTCCAGTTCAATAGGCTCGCCGGGATCCTCCTCAAGGGCGACCATCATGGCATCACGGGTCCAGAAGCGACCAGAACTGCCAATCTCGGCAAAGTCAGGATGAAGCAATACTCCGATCCTGCCGATGTCCGTGCGTACATCGGGGCGCAGGAGCTCGCGCTCCAAGGCAACCACGATTTCCTCCGCAGGCAGTTCCTGGGTGGAAGCGTCCTCGTCCAGTTCACTGAAAAGGTCCGGCTGGCCGAAGATGCCCGACTCTCCAAACAGCGTGGGTTCCGAGTGGGGTTGGAAGCTGCGCACGGCCCTGGCCGCTGTGGCAGGAACAGGCTGGGCCAAGACTGGACCTGCCCCCGCAAAGCCCGGTCCGCTTGGGGCTGCCGTACCCTGCTGGAAGGCGGTGGCCACCGCGCGTGCGCGCTCGTCTGCTGCCTCATTGAGGTCGTGGCCGGCATGGCCCTTAACCCATTCAAACGTGTATTTGCGCCCCACGATTGCTTGGTCGATGTCCTTGAGCAGGTCCACGTTCAGGACGGGCTTGCCGTCAGCCTTGCGCCACCCCTTCCGCTTCCACCCTGGCATCCACTTAGTGATGCAGTTGATGACGTATTGGCTGTCGCACAGGATCAGCAGTTCTTCGTCGGGCACGTGGGCCGTGGAGCGGAACAGGTCCAGGACGGCCATCAGCTCGCCCATGTTGTTGGTGCCGTGTGGCCAGCCCCCTGCGCGCCAACAGGAGTCATCAACGTACCAGGCCCATCCGGCCGGCCCAGGATTGCCGAGGGCAGAGCCATCGGCGGCAGCAATAATCGTCATGCATTCAATCCTGCCAGACCACACAGACACTGAAAGCCTGATAACACCCAACTGGGGGACAGCACCTGTCGCTACGGGCCCTCATAAGAGCCCGATCTGTCCCCTACTTGGTTCTTAACGCCGACGGCGGCCCCCACCCGAAGGTGTGGACCGCCGTCGTTTGCTGTGTAGCGTGGCTTAGCGCAGGAGGCTTAGAAGCCGCCCATGCCGCCCATGTCGTCGCCACCGGCAGCCGGAGCGTTCTTCTCAGGCTTGTCGGCAACTACGGCCTCGGTGGTCAGGAAGAGACCAGCGATGGAAGCAGCGTTCTGGAGGGCCGAGCGGGTGACCTTTACGGGGTCGTTGACGCCGGCAGCCAGCAGGTCTTCGTAAACACCCGTGGCAGCGTTCAGGCCGTGGCCGGAAGGCAGGCCGCGAACCTTGTCGACAACAACGCCCGGCTCGAGGCCAGCGTTGAAAGCGATCTGCTTGAGCGGAGCGTCGATGGCAACCTTGACGATGTTGGCACCTGTTGCCTCGTCACCCTGCAGGGTGAGGTTGGCGAAGGCCTTGGCACCGGCCTGGATGAGGGCAACGCCACCACCAGCAACGATGCCTTCTTCAACGGCAGCCTTTGCGTTGCGGACAGCGTCCTCAATGCGGTGCTTGCGTTCCTTGAGCTCAACTTCGGTTGCGGCACCGGCCTTGATGACTGCAACGCCGCCGGCCAGCTTGGCCAGGCGTTCCTGCAGCTTCTCGCGGTCGTAGTCGGAATCGGAGTTCTCGATCTCGGCACGGATCTGGGCAACACGGCCAGCGATCTGGTCGGCGTCGCCGGCACCTTCAACGATGGTGGTCTCGTCCTTGGTAACAACAACCTTGCGGGCGGTACCGAGGAGCTCCAGGCCAGCGTTCTCCAGCTTGAGGCCAACCTCTTCCGAGATGACCTGGCCACCGGTGAGGATGGCGATGTCGGCGAGCTGTGCCTTGCGGCGGTCACCGAAGCCCGGAGCCTTGACGGCCACAGACTTGAAGGTGCCACGGATCTTGTTGACGATCAGGGTGGCCAGGGCCTCGCCCTCGATGTCTTCGGCGATGATCAGCAGCGGCTTGTTGGACTGCATGACCTTCTCCAGAACCGTGACGAGTTCCTTCACGTTGGAGATCTTGGAGTTGACGATCAGGATGTACGGGTCCTCAAGGACCGTTTCCTGGCGCTCAGCGTCGGTGACGAAGTAAGCGGAGATGTAACCCTTGTCGAAGCGCATGCCTTCGGTGAGTTCGAGCTCCAGGCCAAAGGTGTTGGATTCCTCGACCGTGATAACGCCTTCCTTGCCCACCTTGTCCAGGGCTTCGGCGATCAGGCTGCCGATTTCCGGGTCACCGGCGGAGATGGAAGCCGTGGCTGCGATCTCTTCCTTGGTCTCGATCTCCTTGGCGGAGGCGAGCAGCTCGGTGATGACGGCCTCAACGGCCTTCTCGATGCCGCGCTTCAGGGACAGGGGGTCGGCGCCGGCGGCAACGTTGCGCAGGCCTTCCTTGACCAGTGCCTGGGCGAGAACCGTAGCGGTGGTGGTACCGTCGCCAGCGACGTCATCCGTCTTCTTGGCAACTTCCTTGACCAGTTCTGCACCGATCTTCTCGTAAGGATCGTCCAGCTCGATCTCCTTGGCGATGGAAACGCCATCGTTGGTGATCGTGGGGGCGCCCCACTTCTTTTCGAGGACGACGTTGCGTCCACGCGGGCCGAGGGTGACCTTGACGGCGTCGGCGAGGATGTTCAGGCCCCGCTCGAGGCCGCGGCGTGCCTCTTCATCAAATGCAATGATCTTGGCCATAACGGCGGTAGTCCTTTCGGGACAGTCGTTAAGAAGGAACCTGTCAGATAGGGTGCCCGCGACGGACGGTCCTTTGCTTGCGGCCTCTGTATGCCCCGCGCTCCGGACCTCACCCCACCAAGGTGTTTCTTGATCCTCCTCCGTTCCGAGAGCCGTCCGCCGCCGGCTTAAGCCGGGCCGGAGTTAGCAGTCGAAGCGTAGGAGTGCTAAATCAATAATTAGCACTCGACCGGGGAGAGTGCAAGCAGAGGCGCCACTTTGAGCTATAAACAAAGGGGTTTCAGCCGTTAGCTGACGTGACCGGCGTAGGAACTATGCGACGCGGACGCTTTCAGCCTGCGGACCCTTCTGGCCTTCGCCCAATTCAAACTCCACCCGCTGGCCTTCTTCCAGGGCTCGGAAGCCTTCCATTTGAATGGCAGACCAGTGCACGAAGACGTCGTCCCCGGAGTCATCCACAGTGATGAAGCCGTACCCTTTTTCGGCGTTGAACCATTTGACGGTTCCCAAAGCCATGATGCCCACACTTTCGCAGTAGCCAAGACCGGTTGCCGGGATCTCCGGACCGGAATCAATCCACTGTAACCACAGTCACTATCCAAGCGCTGCTGTGCAGGGTCCCACCATGACTTTTGTTATTGAGGCTTAACCGAGTTGCGGCTTTCGGGCCTGAAACCCACTGAAAAACAGCCGGAAGTCAGCGGAATTACTGGTAGCCAGGTCCCACAACAACTACCAGCGGCTGCTGTATTTCAGTCGATTCAACAACCGCGGTGATACCGAGGAGCTTCCCCAGCGCCTCTGCGTTGGCCTTCTGCCCTGGAACGTTGTAGAAGACCACGGAGGACTGCTGCGGGAGGCCGCCCCAGTTCCCCACGGTTCCCAACGCCCAGCCATCGCCTTGTACGAGGCCCGCGACGCGGCTGGCGAGTCCAGCCGTAGCCGTGCCGTTGTAAACGGCCACAGCCACCGTCTTGTCCACCGGCGCAGAGGAAGGGGTTCCGGAAGGTTCGGCTGAAGGCGTCGTCCCCGGGCTCGGCTCACCGGAAGCGATGGGAGCGTTGCTTGATTCGGTCGGTGCAGCAGAAGGGGAGGTTTCGCTCTGCTGGGGCGCCGGCGTCGAAACGCTTGTGGACGCGCCAGGGGCCACCAAGCCAAGCCGCGGAAGTATCAGGAAAGCCACGAGTCCCAGCACCAGGGCCACGGCTCCAACGGTCAGGACCGGCCATAAATTGGGACGGACTGTCTCCTGGGCGTCGCGATGCACGCCCTGCCGGGAGCTGTTCTGTGGGACCCGGTCGAATTCATCCTTGGCAAATTTGGTCATGGTGAAGCGTTGTCCTTGCTGGTTGCTGCTGACGATCAGCCTGGCGATTTACGCGTCGGACCCCAAGCGCCGCGCTGTCCGCGCACGTTGGCGCGACGTACGTAGTCTACGCAATCTCTTCACAAGCATGGGATCGTGGGCCAACGCATCCTCGGTATCGATAAGTGCGTTCAGGATCTGGTAATAGTGTGTGGCGGAGAGATCGAACATCTCCCGGATGGCCTGTTCCTTGGCGCCTGCATACTTCCACCATTGCCGCTCCAAAGCCAACATTTGTTGGTCACGGTCGCTCAAAGGTGAGTCGCTGCGGGTCCCGGCCGCCAGGTCTTCAAGGGCCAAACCGGTAGCCTGCGGCGCCATTGGTTCCGGCGCGGGTTCTGCCACGGCACACTCCTTGACGCTGGTTGGGGGAAAATGTCCTACCCCCATGTTACGGGCGAATAACAACGCTGTCATTCGCACCGCCGATGCCATGGAGGAGACAATAACTAGGTGACTGGCGAAGATGCACTGTTTGACCTGGAACCTGCCGGCGTGGCCGATCCGGGCTTCGACGAGCTTGTTGACCTGCCCTTGGAAGAGTTGATGGCCGAGGATTGGGCGGACGCGTTACGGCCCGTGGAAGGACAACTCCGTGAAGCCCTGGCATTTGTTGCAGCTCAGTCTGACCAAGGCATCCAAGTCCTTCCTGCAGCTACGGACCTCCTCCGGGCTTTCCGACGACCACTGGCTGACGTCAAAGTACTGATCCTCGGCCAGGATCCCTACCCAACGCCGGGACACGCCGTCGGGCTTTCCTTTGCCGTTTCACGGCACACGCGGCCCATCCCCCGGAGCCTGGCGAATATCTATCGTGAACTCCAGGACGACCTCGGGCTCCCCCCACGTATCCATGGCGACCTCACAGCATGGACGGATCAAGGCGTCCTGCTGCTGAACCGCGTCCTGAGCGTCGCGGCAGGAAGCGCCGGATCACACAGGGGCAAAGGCTGGGAGGCAATCACGACGGCGGCCGTCAGGGCGGTAGCCCATCGCACCGACGGTGCAGGACGCCGGAGCCCCCTGGTAGCGATTCTGTGGGGGAAGGACGCCGAAGCGGTCACGCCGCTGCTGGATGGCACACCGGCAATCACTTCGGTGCACCCTAGTCCCCTTTCGGCATCCCGTGGTTTCTTTGGTTCCAAGCCGTTCAGCCGAACCAACCAACTGTTGTCGGCACAGGGCGCAGAGCCCGTCAATTGGGAACTACCCATCTTGTAACCTTCGACTCATACCGAGGTGGCACCCGACGAATTAGCTTAGGCTTGCCTACATGGCTGCCCTACCCGTTACTTCGTCCGCTACCCGGAACACGCGCCCGCAGGTCAACCTGACTGTCCTGCGCAAAGAATGGCTCTCACCCCACATGGTGCGGATCGTCGCCGGTGGCCCAGGGTTCAGCGACTACGCGAACAACGACTATGTGGACCGGTACGTCAAAATCGTGTTCCCCCAGCAGGGTGTTGACTACCAACTTCCCCTGGACCTGTGGGCCATCCGCGAAACCATGCCTCGCGGGCAATGGCCCCACACACGGACGTACACCATCCGCTGGGTGAACCTTGAAACGCAGGAGCTGGCGATCGACTTCGTCGTCCATGGCGACGAAGGCCTGGCCGGGCCCTGGGCAGCTGCGGCGGAACCCGGCGACCCGCTGATTTTTACCGGCCCCGGCGGTGCCTACAACCCCGCGCCCGACGCCGATTGGCACCTGTTCGCCGGCGACGACGCCGCGATTCCAGCCATCGCAGCCTGCGTAGAGTCGCTCGCCACGGATGCCCGTGGACATGCGTTCCTCGAGGTGGACAGCGCGGAGGACATCCTGCCTATTTCTGCTCCTGCCGGCGTGGAACTCCATTGGCTGCAGCGCAACGGAGTACCAGCCGGATCAAGCGAGCTGCTGCTTGAGGCACTTCGCGAACTGCAGTGGCTCCCCGGCCGCGTAGACGTCTTTGCGCATGGCGAACGGGGCTACATGAAGGGCCTGCGGGAGATCTTCTTCGGCCAGCGGGGCCTGGAGCGTTCGCAGGTTTCACTGTCCGGGTACTGGGCACAGGGCCGGGTTGAGGAAGTTTTCCAGGCCGAGAAGAAGCTCCCCGTAGGGCAGATCTAGCGGCGGGCAGATCTAGCGGCGCCTCACCCGGCGTCGCTCGTTACTGGACAGTCCCTTGGTCAGTGGCCTCGCGAGGTTGTCGCCGAGCACGATTCCTGCTGCCACTCCCAGGACAATCGCGCCTGCGTTGAGCATGCCCCCGGCACCCTGGAGAATGTCCGCTTCCTCGATGGTCAATACATACATTGAACGGAATATGGTCAGGCCCGGTAGCAGGATGAGCGCGGCCGGAACGGCAACCACCAGTTGGGGAGCACCAAGCTTCAGCGCCACTACCCGAGCGAGGAGGCCGATTGCCACCGCCGAAACTGCCGGCGATAAGCGGTCCCCAAAGCCGGCGGTAGTAGCCCCCCACAAGACGAAGAAGCCAACCAGGCCGACTGCCGCCGTCGGGAGTAACAGTCGCATCTGGGTCTGTTCGGTGACGCCGATAGCAACTACCGCGATGGCAATCAGAATGGTTTGGCCCCACAAAGGATACGCATCCGGGAATGTTTTGGTGACGTCCAGGACTTCGCTGCCCATGAGGGTCCCGACCACGACGGCAACGGCGATGCCAGCGACGATCGCGCCGAAGGTGAGCAGCGTGGAGAGGAACCGTCCGGCAGCCGTTACGGGGAAGCCGTTAATCGCGTCCTGCACGGAAGACACAAGCCTGCCCGTCGGAAGCAACAAGAGGATTCCGCCCGCAACCACAATGGACGGAGCAATGTCAGCACCGGCCCAACGCAGCATCAGGGCGATGAACGTGACCAGGAACGAGCACGCCATGGTGATGAAGAAGTCCGGAGTGCGCCACCGGCTCAGTTGCCGTGCAACCAAACTGATCAGCAAGTTGGAGCCAAAGGCCAGGGCTGACGCGCCAGGACCACCGCCCAGGACGCCCACGAACACCGCGGCGAACACAGCGAACGCCACAGTGACCATCCACCGAGGGAACGGCTTGGCGCTGCGGACGATGTCATTCAATCGACGAACTGCTTCGTCGCGGCCCACTCCCCCGGCCACAATGTCCGTAACCAGTTGATGCACTTGGGCGAGGCCCGCGTAGTTATTCGTCCACGAGCGGACCACCCGTAACAGCGTGATCGGTGTCTGGTCCTTCGGCGCATAATTGATGGCCACCGACTGGTTGGTGATGTCCACTTCAACGTTCTTCAAGCCAAGGGCCGCGGTCACGGCAATCATGCTTGTCTCAACTTCAAGGGCCCCTGCGCCGTAGCGGAACATGACTTCGGCCAGATGCAAGGCGAAGTCGATGGTCTTACGCGCTGAGGCGTCTACGCCGAGAACTTGGATGGTCGGGTTGGCGTAGGGACTACCCGCGAGCCGGTCCACGATGTTCATGGGGGCGGTGGGCGGGCTATCGCCTTGCACCAAGCGCATCAGCATGCGCTTGGCATTGGCGTTCTGCCGGATTTGCGATGGCCGCATCGGCTGGGTCTTGGGCAAGCCGTCAGTGTGAGGCCTGCCGCCGGAGCCCTCAGGGCGATCAGTCACGCAGTGTTCCTCCCTTGGCTTTCTTTGATTAGTTCTTCCCCCGGAATTTCCTCAGCAGGTTTCCGCGCTCCGGCAATTTTGCCAGTACCGTCTTGGCGGCACCTGCAAGCTTCCTGACCGCCTGGTAAGCGGTGAAGATTACCGGATTCACCGGCGCCACGAAGTCTCCCACCAGTTGGACTACCTCGCCGCCAAAGCCCTTCTTGAATTCGTAGCCGCCGTGGCCGGTCTCGTCCTGGCCCTGGATACCAAACGTGCCGTAGAAGTTGTAGCGCGAGTAGCCGTTGTTCAGCGCGTGCAACATCATGCCCCAATACAGGGACGTAGCACCGTTGAAGTAGATGTAATCCTGGACGGTGCCGCCGATGACGCATACGACTTCATCGCCGGAGCAAGCGAAGTGGATCGCCGCTACGGTAGCCACGCCCACGGAGTCGGGGAAGCGTTCGATGTCCTTGAGGCTCCGCTCGTAACTATCCACGAGATCCTGGACAACCTTGACGCGGTTGGCCTTCTTCTTGCTCCCGGTTTCCTCCACCTCTCGCTTGAGGTCCGCGAGCGTCTTGGATTCGGCATCCAGGCGCTCCGTGATCGAGGCCCTGTATTCGGGGATGTTGATCTTGGCCATCATGAGCTTGGTGAACTCATCCGAGGTGTTGCGGAGTAGTTGCTCGTAGTACTCACGCTCGCGGTACGTAAATCCCTTTTCATCACCAGCGGTGCTCAGCGCGTTGTAGAAATCGTCCAAGGTTTCCAGCGTGGCCTGTTCCAGGTAAACGCCATTCTTTTCGGCTTTCCGGATGGCCTTGCGCGTGCGGTAGTTCATGCCCATGATGAGCTCTTCGGAATCAGCGATCCCGTCCAGCTTCTTGACGAACATCCAGTTAATGTTCGCGAAATTCATGTCAAAGCCCTGGTGTTTGAAGCCAAGTCCCGCCAGTTCCTTCAGCAGTGGACGGTTGTCCTCCACCTCCGGGTGCTCCGCCCCGTCCTCGTCCCGGGCGATGTACTTGACGTTGGGTGAGATGCGCAGCTCAGCAGCCTTCTTCGAGGCCGCGCGCTTCTTCAACTGCTCGACGACGAACTGCACCACGGCGGGATCCCTGTAGTCCATCAGGGGTCCCTTTGCGCAGTCGCAGGCCTTGTAGCCAAAGCGGTTTGCGGTGTAAACGAGCTTTCCGGCGGCGATCAGGGTGCCACCGCGGGTCACGCCAAAGAGCTCCACTTCCTGCCCACGGGCACGCTGGAATCGCGTCAGCTCCATGGACTGGATGAAGCTGCCGTGCGGGTGTCCCTTGGCGAATGTCTCGAAATCAGCGTCACTGAGAATCACGAATTCCATGTCGGTTCCAGCCTCAATCGGAGTCAAAAGAAATTACCTCACCTAGATAGATTTGCACCCGTTGGTGGCCGGGGCGGGCCTTGAAGTTTGGGGTGGTGCGGATTCTCAGTAGAACTGTCCGCCGGTGCGCATAGTCTCCAACCGGCGGAAGATACGCTCCGCACCCTTGAGCCAGAGCTTGTGGCGGATGGACCCCAGGACAAGGTCGTAGCAGCCCACGAAGTCCGTAACGGTCTTGGTGAAACTCGTCTTGAACAAGCCCATGCCGAACAACGGGTGGGTCTTGTCCTTGATCCGGGCGGCAGGTGGCGTTCCACAGAAATCGTACTCAACACAGCCCAACTCCTGCATCCGCTGGATGGCCGCCCACTGGACCAAATGCGAGTCACCGTATTGCTTACGGTTCTGCGTGGAGCCGCCATCCTTGTATGTGGCCTTGGAGCCATAGTTGATGACGAAAGCGCCGACGCTGGGTGCGCCGTCCTCGTAGACAAAGAAGAAGTGTCCCTGCCCACGGCTGCAGAACTCGTGCCAGAAACGGGAGTAGTAGTCATAGCTCCGCAGCGGCATCGCGCCCTTGGCGTTCACGGTGTCCTGCATCAGTGCGTAGAGCTTGCGGTAGGTCTTCTCGCCGGGCTCAGCTGGGATAACTTCGCATCCTTCACGTTCTGCCCTGCGGACAGCATTGCGTGCACGCGATGAAATGCTCCGCAGCACCTCATTGGCAGGGGCCGAGATATCCAGCAGCGCTGTTGAGTCGTTGGACTGGATATTTGGCGCCTTGACCAAACCCGCTGCTTTGAGTTGAGCCGCTACCTCAGGCGACTCCACGACGTCGGGCTCAATCTTGATGGTGAAGACGTTCATCTTCTGTTCACGTGCCAGCGCAGCGATTGCGGTCAGCATGGGGTTGATGTCATCCACAGAGGCGGCGTCCGGACCCTTGATCAGGTACCACAGCCGGCCCAGGATGGGGAACTTCTTCTCAAGAAGCAAGTTGTAGCTGGAATATTCGGAGGTCTCCAGAACCAGGCGGCGAACCAACCAGCCGTTGCCATCCTTGACTGCCGCATAGGCGTCCGACTGCAGCATGTTGCCGCCATTGGGGTTGGCTGTGACGTGCTTGTCCCAGTTATCGATTTCCTCGGCGGTGGCAAAGCGGGCGGTAAATTCTCGCAAGGTGGCCGTGTCCAATCTCAGGGGTTTGGTGCAGTGTTCAAAAGCTGGGTGCGCATGCGGACATGCAGCCCCAAGTCTATCGGGCCGGGAAAAATAGCCCGACTCGCCAGCGGTTGGCAATTGGAACTAGGCGCGAATAGCCTGGGCCGGATCCGCTCTGGACGCCGCAATAGCGGGATACAACGCAGAAAGAACACCAGTAGCTGCCCCGGCAATGACTCCGGTCCACACTGATTCAGGCCCCAGCACCGGAGTCCACTCCTGGCTCAGGCAAAACGCCACAACGGCCAGCACCCCCACCGCTCCCCCAGCCAAGCCGCCGCCCAATCCCACAAGCAAGCCCTCAAGGATAAACATCCGGCCGATGCTCATGCGGCTCGTACCGAGGGCTCTACGGAGAGCGATCTCCGGTCTCCGTGTTTGCACGGTCAAATACATGGACGTAGCTGCGCTCAGGCAGGCAAGAGCCAGCAACACCCAGGAGATGACACTTATCAATACGCCCAAATCATTGTTGACTCCTCTTCGGAGCGAACGCAGATCGGCCACCGTATTGACTGTGAAGTGCTCGGGGTGGGCTGCGTCGAGGGCTAAGGGGATCACATCCGCCAGTGGCGCTGGAAATCCAGGGAGGGTGCGGACCACAAACACAGGATTGTCGGAAGCAGCGGATGGGTAGGCCCCCATCCCCAGGATGATGCTGTCCGCAAGAACCGGGTTCCTTCCGGTTTGGTGGAGTATGCCCACGACTGGAACTGGCTGCCCACCGATCCAAATCTTCTGGCCTGGACCCGCAGAAGGAATCCCCAAACGCGTGGCAGTCTCATGCCCCACTATTGCCACTGGTTTTCCAAAGGACTCGTCCAAAAGAGATAGCGCAGAGGCTGGCTCAACTACGGCTTGGCTAAGTTCCAGAAACGTGGAATCCGCGGCCAAGAGTGATCCTGCGAAGTCGTCCTCCTGGATCCCCATGGTTGGCCGAAAGCGTGTGGGTCGAAATTCGGAAGTCGCCATCTCAACGCGCAAACCAACCGCGACGACTCCGTGAAGAGCCGCTATTTTCTTCTGCTGAGCTCGCAAACCTGCGAGGTCAGGGTTCCCGGGTTGGGCCCCCGAGGGACTCCTCGATGCCTGCAGTTCATCCAACGCGGCTTCGGCCAAGCGCTCGGAAACCTGCGCGGAGGCGCTTTGGCTAAGCCCTACCGAGGCAACCAGTCCACCCGATCCCAGCATGAACGCCAGAATGAGCAGCAGTGCCTTACCTGTCCTGGAGGTAAGGGACGCCAATGCATCATAGACGTCATCCGCCAATAGATTGACCCGTCGCCCAAAATGGGCGCCGGAGAGAATTTCAGCTGAATCCGGGCGCCCACCCCTTGGCTCATGACGAGCCGGGCCCTGGGAACTCCGTGCATCGGGCTGTTCCAACCGTCCGTCGTTGATAACGACCTGGCGGTTTGCAGCGGCGGCGACGATCGGATCATGCGTTATGACGACGACGGTCACGCCGGTCTGATTCAAGGCTCTGAGATCTGCGATGACACTCTGGGTATTGACACTGTCCAGGTTTCCCGTCGGCTCGTCTGCAAACAGGATCCTGGGCTTGGTCGCGAGGGCCCGCGCTAAGGCAAGACGTTGCCTCTCCCCTCCAGAGAGGTTCTTGCCGGGCACGTCCGTCCTGTGCAGCAACCCAACCCGACCCAGGGCCTGGGTCACCTGCAACTCCCGCTCAACGTGCCGGACACCTTGGACACGGAGGCCGAGCGCCGCATTCCGTGCTGATGATTCATCCAACATCACATGTGAGGCTTGGAAGACAAACCCAAACATCCGGGATCGCAACAAGTCGCGTTGCTTCTCTGCCATCCGTGACACATCGGCACCGTTGATGAAGTATGTGCCCTCTGATGCACGGTCCAACAGTCCAAGAATGTTCAGGAGCGTTGACTTGCCTGATCCTGAGGGGCCGATGATCGCAACAAAATCACCCTCACAAATCTCAAGATTGACGTCTTGGAGGGCAGCGGTGGGCACATCCGCTCCTCCATAGGAGCGCCCGATACCTTCCAACCGGAGCAGGGGAATCCCTCGGGGCTTTGCCATGTTCACGATACGTCGACGAACGTTCCAGGCTCCAGCTCCGATGTCTCGGCCAAAGCAGCCCAGCCATCGCGCTGCCCCGTCACCGTCACATTAACTCGTCCTGCCGATGTGCCTTCACCGGTGTCCGATTTGGGACGTGGGACAGTCACGTATGTACCGGCATCATCCTGTTTGATGGCGGTCAGGGGAACAGCCAATGTCTCTTGTGGAGCCTCCTTCACGTTTATCGAGACAGGCTGACCGGGCTTTGGTTTGTTGGGGTCGTCCGGAACAGAGGCGATTATGTCCATTCCGGGGAGCGTCCCCTTTTCCGGATTGCCTTGGTCAAAAACCCCGATGTTCTCAATGATGCCCTTGGCGTTGTACCCTCCGGCTTCAAGCAGGACGGTCTGGCCAACCGTGAGAGCTTCCGCCTGCGTAATGGACGCCCGTCCCACAACGACGTCCGGGGCGGTTTGCACCGTAGCTACCAAGAGTTCGTCCGTCAGCACTGTTCCTGAGGCGGGGATGCTCGTCACCGACCCCTCATCACCAGGAATTTGAACAAACTCCCTCCACCGGACCATGACCTTCTTGTCGGCAGACCTTGGTGCTGACTCACCAACGTCACGGTACAAGGCTGCCACGGCTTCCTGGGTGGACTGATCAAATACTCCGGTTTTGCTGGGCCGATACCCTATGGACACAAGCCAATTCTGCAAGGCCAAGGCGTCTTGACCGTTGTCACCATCTTTCAGGTCCCGATACAGCGGCACGGAAGTCGATATGACAATGAGAGGACGCCCCGACACAGTCGCAATGATCGTTCCAGGCTTTACGCTGTCGCCAACGGCAACCAGCACGCGCGTGATGACGGCGCGTTCAGTGCCTGGGGGTACTGATGCTGCGAGCCCAACCGACGTTCCCGAGGTCAAGTTCCCCGGGACGATGAGTGTGCTTGCCAAACTTCTACGCTCCACTGTGGCGGTCACTGGGATGGGGGTGTTAATGGAGTCGAGGGCTGCCGACTGGGGCGACCTTACGTAGCTTCCGGCAAGAAAGGAACCGGCCATTGCCGCCATCACTATGGCCAAAAAGCCAATGATCCGCCGGAACCGCGGAACCCGCGGGACCTTGACTATCGCGTCCTGAACCACCGTGTCTCGATCCAAGGGCCTCAAGCGCCGCCCTTGCCGTGTTGCCGCAGAATCGTCCTCGCGTTGGCCAGGGCCTCAGTTTTCTCTTCCGCGAGCCGGTTCATGGCGGCCTGATTGGTGGCGATTAGGGCTGATTGGTACTGCGCTCGGATATCCATGATGCGTTGCATCACGTTTGTTTCCTGCTTGCAGTTCGCATCTTGTACGGCTGTCCTGATTTCGCCTTGCTTGTCCGAAGGGTATGAGGGCACCCAGGCATCGGGAGAATCCTGTCGCATTGAGATTCCGGCTTCTTTGAGGCAAGCAATCCAGTCATTCCGAGCTTCGCTCCACTCAGGATCCCGCTCAGATAATGCATTCGAGTCATTGCTAATGTTTGTTAGCAGTGAGTCTTGGCCCGCGATTCTGCTACGGAATGGAGGTATCTGACTGGCCACTGTGGAGTTATCGCATTCAAAGTACTTCTTCACGTTTGCGTCCGCTGATTCCCGCGTTTTGGAATCATAAATGCCGGGTACCGTACGGATGATTGGCTTGTCATACCCGTAATTTGCCGCAAGTTCTGGAACCCAAACCCCATATGACTGATCGGCTTTAACTGTAAGGTCACCGTGCTTCTCCGGCATGGGGACTCCAGCCTTCTTCATGCATTCTTCGATGACAAACATGTTCGCTGCCGTTATGACCATTGATTCGTCGGGCGTCGCTTCATAAGCATCCATGGGCAAAGAAATGCTCGCAGTCGCCGGATCAAGTTTTGCGTGGACACCGGAATACTTTGCACGATCCACGGAGGGCAGGGAAGCGGTATCCACTCCGTCATGCTGCGAATTGACGCTGCATCCGGCCAATGCAACTACCAACACGAGCACACCCAGTTGATACCGCGCCATTTTGCATCCCTCAACTGTTCTGTACGCTTCGATGTGTACGTTGTGTTAGGCCGAATCAGTATGCTTCGTCATGACTTGAGATGCGGTTGTCCCAGTTACCGCCACCCGGATAGGCAATGTCGGCCAGATAACTAATTGCTTGCCCCTCCTTCATGTAAAAAGAGTTGCCACCGAAGTTCAGGTGCTCGTAGAACATGACGTACCTATAGGCTGGATTCGTGGTGTATCCCACGATGTTTGACGTCGGATCGTTGGCAGCGTCACCGACGTAAGTTGCCGCATAGTTGTTAGAGTATTTCGTTCCGTTCCACACTGAACTCTGGAACAAACAAACCTTACCGTTTGCGCAGGTCTGATCGGCCCAAGCGTTTGCGGAGCCAACACCCACTCCGATTGAGACGAGAACTACCACGGCCGCTGCGGCCAGAAATTTGACAATGCTCCTCATATCACCATTCCATTTCTCTAGAATCGAATTCTGGTGACTAAGTTCATTGTCCAATCGATCGACAACGGCGCCCCCCAGCAGAACCGAAAATACCGATCTGAAGATTGAACGTCAAATGGGATGGTGATTCTCATATTCAAAGTAGAAATATTTAGAGATTTGTGAGAAATTGTGACGTTTCGGCGTCACGAAGCTCGTGGCCTCGACACCTATAAAGGGGGTTTGCGTGCCCACCAGCGAGTCGCCGCCCTGCCCTGCCCCGCCCCTACAGCCGTATCTGGTCAGCGCTCTCCAACTTGATGGCCTTGGGTTCCTTGCCGAGTTCCCGCTGGCCGCTCACCAGGCGATCCGCGTTGGCCAGCCTGGTGAGGCTCAGGCCTGTAAGGTCAGCGATCTGCCCGATGGGGACTTGGAAGGTCCGGAACGGCCCCAGGGGCGGCGGTTCGCCTTCCAGGAGCCGTTGGTCGATCGCTTTCTTCAGTTCAACTTTGCCCAGCAATGGCGATTGGTCCAGGACAAACCCGGCGGCGGCCAGCTTGGCGTCGTTGGTCCACACGGCGATTTTCCAGAATTTCCGCGGAACCTGTACTCCCCTGTACGGGAGGTCGTCATCGAGAAGAACGGGCCCGGTGAACACGGTGAGCTTGGCGTCGTGTGCATCCGCGTGGCCCAGGACGTGATCCTCGAGCCCTACCCACAGTTCCTTGCCTTGGTTGAAGTCGTCCACTTGTGGTGCGGCATTGGTAAAGGCGAACGTGTCCTGGTTGGCTTTCTTGGCCGTGGCCGGGTCGCCCCAGACAGGATCCAGGCGACGCACCAAGTGCCCGCGATCGAACGCGTTGTTTTTGTAGACGTCCGGGCCAGCCTGCTGTTCTTTGGGGATCCTGTCATCGAAATGCCAGGTCCCTTCCCGGGCTAGTGGGCTCAGTTCCCCGCCGCTGATGTTGACACCCACAATCGCCGCGAGCTTCCGGGAAGCCCGGAAGCGCACGGAAAAGTGTGTGTAGTCCAAAAGAATCGTCGTTGCCGACGGACTGGGCAGTTCAACGCGTGCCCGCAGAAAATCTTTGTCGTATCCCCCGCTCATGGATACAGCATGGCACTAGGGACCGACAGCGAACAGACTCAGCATTCGACGACGTTCACGGCCAAGCCGCCCATCGCGGTTTCCTTGTACTTGGAGGACATGTCCTTGCCCGTCTCACGCATGGTCACGATCACCTCATCCAGCGACACCCGGTGCGTCCCATCCCCCCAGAGCGCCATCTTCGCCGCGTTGATCGCCTTCGCCGCCGCGATCGCGTTCCGCTCAATACACGGAATCTGCACCAACCCACCGATCGGATCACACGTCAACCCCAGGTTGTGTTCCATCGCGATCTCCGCCGCGTTCTCCACCTGCCCCGGCGTACCACCCATCACCTCGGCCAACCCCGCAGCAGCCATCGACGACGCCGAACCCACCTCGCCCTGGCACCCGACCTCCGCACCGGAAATCGACGCCTGCTCCTTGTACAACACACCCACCGCACCCGCAGCCAGCAGGAACTTCACCACCACATCGTCCTTATCAGCCTGGGTAGCCTTGTCCATGCCCGGGGCATAATGCAACGCGTAATACAACACCGCCGGGATAATCCCCGCCGCACCATTCGTCGGCGCCGTGACCACCCGCCCACCAGTGGCGTTCTCCTCATTGACCGCCAACGCGATCAGGTTCACCCACTCCTGCCAATACTTCGGATCGTTGCGGTCCTTGTCCTCCTTCAACAACCGCTCCAGCCAGTCAGGAGCACGACGACGGACCCTCAAACCCCCGGGCAACACACCCTCACGCTTCAGGCTCGCCTCAACACACGCCTCCATCACATGCCAGATATGCAACAACCCCTCCCGGATCTCCTCCTCCGACCGGGACGCCCGCTCATTGATGAACATGATGTCGCTGATCCCCAAACCCTTCGACGCACACCGGCCCAGCAACTCAGCAGCCGTACGGAACGGCAACGGCAACTCCGCCTTCGTCTCCTCCAACTCCGCCCGCGCCGCGTCCTCCTCACCCTCACGGACAATGAACCCACCACCGACAGAGAAGAACGTCGCCTCCCGCAAGGTGTTCCCCTCAGCATCAGAGACAGCGAACTTCAGCCCGTTCGTATGCCGCGGCAACACCGTCAACGGATGCAACACCATATCCTCCACCGCATACGGCAGCTCCACGCCTTCTCCTGAGGCACCAGCCAGGTTCAGGACACCTGTCTCAGCGATCGTCGCGAGCCGCTCGTCCACCTCATCAGGCAGGATCAACTCCGGGTGGTAACCCTCAAGGCCCAACAGGGTCGCAGTCATGGTCCCGTGCCCACGGCCCGTCGCGGCCAACGAACCATACAAATCAACCCGCAACGACGCGACCGAGCCCAGGACACCGGCGTCCTTGAGCTCGCCAGCGAACACCGCAGCAGCACGCATCGGCCCCACAGTATGCGAACTCGACGGGCCAATACCCACAGTGAACAAATCGAAAACACCAACAGCCATGGTCGGGATCCCTTAACAAAGCTTGAAAACGGTCCGCCAGATGGTCCTGGCGGATGGCCTCCCCCGCTTGTGGCGAAGGTCGACCGAAGCACGACGCCGGATGGCCCCCAAAGGCGGCAACCCGGCGTCGCAATACTATTCAGTTCTACAATCCCACGCTACGCCTTGTGGGCCGGTGCTGCCTGCGAGCGTTCGGGCCCGTTGGGTCGACGTCCTCCGCGGGCTCGGTCGCTGAAGCGCCCGCTGGGCGGACGCGAAGCTCCCTTGGACGCCCGCTTCCGGACGCCAGCCCAAAGGGACCGCCGGCGAGGGCCATACCGGCGCCCAATACGGGGTCTTGCTGCACAGCATGCCGTGCGAACGGCACCCGCGGCAGCGAAACCCCGAATCGGACTCGGTCGAAGGGAGTTAGGAGAGGTCCCCGCCGTTCTTGGAGGCGTACTCCTCGGCCGAAAGCAGCGGGCCGTCGGACTCAGCCGCAACCTTGAAGAGCCAGCCGGCGCCGTAAGGATCGTTGTTGATGAGGGCCGGATCACCGACAACGGCGTCGTTGATCTCGGTGACCTCACCGGTGACGGGCGAGTACAGGTCCGAAACTGACTTGGTGGATTCAACTTCGCCACAGGTCTCACCGGCGGTCACAGTGGAACCAACCTCGGGCAGGTCGACGTACACGATGTCGCCCAGCGCGTCGGTGGCAACCTCGGAGATGCCAACAGACACCAGGTTCCCCTCGCCGCGGGAGACCCACTCGTGCTCGTCGGAGTACTGAAGTTCGGGCGCTACTTTGGGCATTCTGTTTTCCTTACTGTGGTTGATCAAAAACTATGGCTGGGTGGATGCTGCATCGGATCACCCCCGGCAGGTTGCAACTCCCCCAGCATTCAGCAGTTCGAGGGGCGCCAGAGTGGCCGCGCGTCCTGGTGAGGTGCGCGGCCCCTGCGGGCCCGGCCTCCGGCAGATGCGTCCAAGGGAGCATCGCGTCCGCTCAGCGGGCGCACATGCGACCGAGCCCGCGGAGGATGTCGGTCCCAAAGGACCCGCAACTTACTTTTGGCGCTTGTAGAACGGCAGCGCGACAACCTCGAACGGCTCGCTCTTACCCCGCAGGTCAATATCCAGCGCTGTGCCGAGCTCCGTGTGCTCAACGTCGACGTACGCCAACGCTACCGGGTAGCCCAACGTTGGGCTGGGCTGGCCGGAGGTGACTTCGCCAACTACTGAACCGTCCTTGAGGACCGGGTAGTGGCCGCGACCGGCACGGCGTCCGAGGCCTTTGAGGCCCACGAGCTTGCGTCCGCTGGTGGAGCCTGCACCGTCTGCCTTAAGTGCCGCGAGTGCTTCCTTGCCGACGAAGTCGCCTTCCTTCGAAAGCGCCACGACGGGTCCGAGCCCTGCGGCGAACGGGTTTCCTTCTCGGGAGAGTTCGTTGCCATAGAGTGGCATGCCGGCTTCGAGGCGCAAGGAGTCGCGGGAAGCGAGGCCAGCGGGAGTGAGCTCGCCTTCTTCCGCGGCGTCGGCGATGGCCTGCCACAATGCAGCAGCGGACTCGTTGGCGATGAAGATCTCGAAGCCGTCTTCGCCCGTGTATCCGGTGCGGGCGAGCAGCAGTTCCTGAGTACCGCCGTCGAACGTGAACGGGACCTCAACAGCCGCGTAGTACTTCAGTTCGGTGACCAGCCCGTGCTGGTCGGCGGGGACCAAACGGAGGAGGATGGCTTCCGCACGAGGACCCTGGACCGCGATGAGGGAGGTCTCGGCGGAGGCGTCCTGGACGGTGACGTCGAAGTTCGCGGCACGCTCCAACAGAGCGTCAGCCACTACCTTCGCGTTACCCGCGTTCGGCACAACGAGGAACTTGTCTGCGCCTTCTTCGGTAGATGGGCGGCGGTAGGTGATGAGGTCGTCGATGATGCCGCCGTCTTCCTGGCAGATCAGCGAGTACTTGGCCTTCCCCTCGGCCATGGCGGAGATTTTGCCCACCAGGGCGTAGTCCAGGAACGCAGCAGCGTCGGGGCCGCTGACCCAGACTTCACCCATGTGGGAGAGGTCGAAGAGACCGGCGGACGTGCGGACGGCGTGGTGCTCTGCCAACTCGGAGGAATACTTGAGCGGCATCTGCCAGCCACCGAAGTCGGTGAAGGACGCGCCGAGCTTCTTGTGCTCTTCGTAGAGCGCGGTGTAGTTCTCAGTCATTTCGGGACCGTCCTAGTTCTCGAAGTCTTCGATCGGCGGGCAGGAGCAAACCAGGTTGCGGTCTCCGGCTGCGCCGTCAATGCGACCGACAGGCGGGAAGTACTTGTCCTGCTTGAGGTGGTGGACGGGGAACGCGGCCTGCTCGCGCGGGTACGCGCGGTCCCAGTCAGAACTTACGACGGCGGCAGCCGTGTGCGGTGCCTTCCGCAGCGGCGAGTTCTCAACAGTGAAATCGCCGTGGGCAACCTGGTCGATTTCCTTGCGGATAGTGATCATGGCTTCGATGAAGCGGTCGATCTCGACGAGGTCCTCGGACTCGGTGGGCTCCACCATGAGCGTGCCGGCAACCGGGAACGCGAGTGTGGGTGCGTGGAAGCCGAAGTCGATCAGGCGCTTGGCAACATCTTCAGCGGTGACGCCGGTCTTGGCCGTCAGTTCGCGGAGGTCCAGGATGCATTCGTGGGCAACAAGTCCGCCCTCGCCGGTGTAGAGAACCGGGAAGTGCTCGTTGAGGCGGGAAGCGATGTAGTTCGCAGCCAGCAGCGCGGACTTGGTGGCTTCCGTGAGCCCCTGGCCGCCCATGAGCTTCACGTAAGCCCAGGAAATCGGGAGCACACCGGCCGAACCGAAACGGGAGGCCGAAATCGGGACGTCGTTGCCTTCGGTCCACGACGCAGCGTCACCAGGCATGAACGGCGCCAGGTGTGCCTTGGCCGCGACCGGGCCAACACCCGGTCCGCCACCGCCGTGCGGGATGCAGAAAGTCTTGTGCAGGTTCAGGTGCGAGACGTCGCCGCCAAACTTGCCCGGCTGGGCGAGCCCAACCAGCGCGTTGAGGTTTGCACCGTCGATGTAAACCTGTCCGCCGGCCTCGTGGACCGCATCGCAGACTTCGCGGACGTCGGCGTCGTATACACCATGCGTCGACGGGTAGGTGATCATGATCGCCGAGAGGACGTCCCTGTTGGCCTCGATCTTGGCCTTGAGGTCATCGTGGTCGATAGTGCCGTCAGCAGCCGTCGCCACCACCACGACCTTCATGCCGGCCAGCACGGCCGAGGCCGCGTTGGTGCCGTGGGCCGAGGCCGGAATGAGGCAAACGTTACGCTGCTGGTCGCCGCGGGAATGATGGTAGCCGCGGATCGCGAGCAGGCCGGCAAGCTCGCCCTGGGAACCGGCGTTCGGCTGGATGGAGACTTGGTCGTAACCCGTGATCTCGGTCAACTGCGACTCAAGATCAGCGATCAATTCACGCCAGCCCGCGGTCTGGGAGTCCGGTGCGAACGGGTGGATGGAGGCGAACTCGGGCCAGGAAATGGCTTCCATCTCGGCCGTGGCGTTCAACTTCATGGTGCAGGATCCGAGGGGGATCATGGTGCGGTCCAGCGCGAGGTCCCGATCCGAGAGCTTACGGATGTAGCGGAGCAGCTGAGTTTCGGAACGGTGCGTGTTGAAGACGGGGTGCTGCATGAAATCGCTCGTACGCTCAACGGAAGATTCCAGCGCGAAACCTTCGGCTGATTCAAGCACCGAAGCGTCGAAGACTTCCAGGAGACGGCTGACAATCTCTGAGGTAGTGGTTTCGTCAACAGAGATGCCCACCAGATCAGCGTCAATGCCACGCAGGTTGATGCCCTTGGCCTCGGCGGCAGCGACGACGTCGCCTGCCTTGCCGGGGACGCGAACGGTGATGGTGTCGAAGAAGGAACCGTGCAGGACCTCGACGCCGGCGGCCTTTAGGGAAGCGGCCAGCGTGCGGGCATGGCCGTGTGCGGTTTCGGCGATGGCCTTGAGGCCTTCGGGGCCGTGGTAGACGGCGTACATCGAGGCCACGATGGCAAGCAGTGCCTGCGCGGTACAGATGTTGGACGTCGCCTTTTCGCGGCGGATGTGCTGCTCGCGGGTCTGCAGCGCCAAGCGGTAGGCGGGGACACCGGCGTCGTCCTTGGAAACGCCCACCAGACGGCCGGGCATGGAACGCTCAAGGCCCTTCTGGACAGCCATGTAGGCGGCGTGCGGGCCGCCGAAGAAGAGCGGCACGCCCAAGCGCTGGGCGGAGCCGACGGCGATATCGGCGCCTTGCTCGCCCGGGGGCGTGATGAGGGTCAGCGAGAGGAGGTCTGCTGCCACAGTGACCAGTGCACCGCGTTCCTTGGCCTCGGCGATCACGGAGGAGTGGTCGAAGACGCGGCCGGAAACACCGGGCTGCTGCAGGACGACGCCGTTGATGTCGCCGTCGGGCAGGCCCTTGGAAAGGTCAGCGACCTCAACCTCGAAGCCGAGCGCCTCGGCACGGCCCTTCACGATCGCGATGGTCTGCGGCAGGCAGTCGGCGTCAAGGACGGTCTTGCCGTCGTGGGCGGCCTTATTCTTGTTGGCGCGGCGCATCATCAGGACGGCTTCTGCCACTGCAGTGGCTTCGTCCAGAAGCGAAGCGTTGGCGATCGGGAGTCCCACCAGGTCCTGCACCATGGTCTGGAAGTTCAGGAGCGCTTCAAGGCGGCCCTGGGAGATTTCCGGCTGGTAGGGCGTGTACGCGGTGTACCAGGCCGGGGACTCAAGGATGTTGCGGCGGATGACCGGTGGCGTGACGGTGTCGTAGTAGCCCTGCCCGATCATCTGGACGGCCGTCTTGTTCTTCGAGGCAAGCTTGCGCAGCTCAGCCAGGACCTCGACTTCGCTCAGCGCGTTCTGGAGGGTAAGGGCAACGTCCTGGCGGATGTCGTTGGGAACCGCGGTGTCTACCAGTGAGTCGACGGTGTCGTAGCCGACCGACTTGAGCATGGTCTCGATGTCAGCTTGGCGGCGGGCGCCAATATGCCGATCGACGAAGGTGGTGGAGGCAGAACTAACCGTCACGAAGGAACTCCATTACTTGGGCGGCGTTTGGGTACGCCACAGTGGCTCGGGTTCCTCCCCGCTCTGTATTGGACCTGAGAGTTTCCGCGCTGCCATGTTTGCATGACACATCGCTTGCACCGTCGGTGAGCACAGCTGCCCGCACGCCGATGGCGTCCGAGATTAGCCTGCTACTTTCCAGAGTTGCCTCGCCGCGGCGGTGCGTGGGCCTGAGAGATTCCTGGGGAGGGTTTGCTCCTACGGCGCCCGCATCACTTGCTTGCAGGACTCTCCCGCCGCAGATCAAAGGCATATTCAATTTTTTGCGTGCCCCTTGTGAAGACGCACCACAAGGCTCAATTGTCCTACGTTGTGGGCGTCGCCGCAAATGGATGGCCCGCTACTTGCGGAGCCGGTCCAGCACGCCCAGCAGGATCTCGACGTCGGCCTCCCGCCCGGCGTTGCCGCTTTCCTGGCCGCCCTCGAACATGGCGTTGAAATACAGGCCGTCGCCCATGTAGCTGACGGCTTTCGCTACCTCCGGGCCAACGTCCTCAGCCAGGACGTCCAGCCACTGTTGTTGAATACCGGCGAACTTGCGGCGGGTCTCTTCATGGGCCACTTCGGCCAGTCTTGTGGCAGCGACGAAAGCCCTATCCATGGGGGTTCCTGCCCACAGGGAGGTACGGATGAAGTACGCGGCCGAGCCATCCGGCGCAGCCTTCATGTGTTCGATGTCTTCCTGAGCCAACTGGTCCAGGCGCTCAAGCAGGGCGCTGATCAGCGATTCCTTATTGGGGAAGTGATAAAGCAGCCCACCCTTGGAGACGCCCGCCCGCTTGGCAACGGCATCGAGGGTGGCGGCCCGCTCCCCCACCTCGATGAGGAGGGCTTCGTAGGCATCCAGGACTGCATCCCGGGCAACTGGTTTTCGTGGCATGTATACATCATTCCCTACGGGATTGTTGGCGCTTAATTTGAAACTATACCGTCTGGACGGTACAGTAAGTGTCATGTTCACGCCGTCCTCGACCCCTGCTCCCCGATCCGCCCGTCCCGTCATGGATGGAGGCGCACCGTGGCGCGATTGGACGGCCCTGGCACTCCTGATGTTCCCGGTGCTGCTGGTGGCCGTCGACAACACCGCGCTCACGTTCGCCCTGCCCGAAATTGCCCGCTCCCTGGATGTGGGCGGCGTGCAACTCCTGTGGATCATTGACGCGTACCCGCTGGTGTTGGCGGCATTGCTGGTTTCCATGGGCAACCTGGGTGACAGGATCGGACGACGGCGGCTGCTGCTGATCGGCAGCACAGGCTTCGCGGCGGTTTCGGCTGCTACGGCTTTCGCGCCGTCCGCAGAGTGGCTGATTGCCGGACGCGCCGCACTTGGCGTCTTTGGCGCCATGCTCATGCCCTCAACGCTGTCCCTGATCCGGAACATCTTCGTCGACCCGAACCGTCGTCGGCTTGCGATTGCAGTGTGGGCTGCCGGTTTCTCGGGCGGCGCCGCCCTTGGCCCGATCTTTGGTGGCTGGCTGGTTGAGCACTTCTGGTGGGGTGCCGTCTTCCTGGTGGCGACATTCCTGCTCCTGCCGCTCCTGGCAGTCGGCCGCGTCCTGATTCCGGAATCCAAGGACGCCAATCCGGGCCGGGTGGACGTGCCGAGCATTGCCCTGTCCATGTTCGCCATGGCCCCGTTTGTCTACGGCATCAAGGAATTTGCGGTTCATGGGTTCGGAGCAACGGCTGCGGCGTTCATGGTCTTCGGCCTGGTGATGGGCACCCTGTTTGTCCGTCGCCAGCAGCGGATCGAGAGCCCGATGCTGGATGTCCGCCTGTTCGGCAACAAAGTGTTCAGCACGGCGATCGTGGCCAACGTCCTGTCCCTGTTTTCCATGACGGGCTTCATCTACTTCTTCGCCCAGCACCTGCAGTTGGTCGAGGGCCAATCACCCATGGAAGCGGGCATCGCAATGATTCCAGCGCTCCTGGCAACCATCATCGCAGGCCTGTTGGTGGTCCCGCTGGTAAAGCGCGTCCGACCCGGATTCGTGGTGGCTGGCGGACTTACCCTCAGCGCCACGGGCTACCTGGTGGTGGCTGTGGGTGACCACGGCAGCGGACCTGTATTCCTCCTGTCAGCTTTGACGATCCTGGCCGTTGGTGTGGGCGCAGCAGAGACCATCTCCAACGACCTCATCCTCGGCTCAGTGCCGGCCGACAAATCCGGAGCGGCTTCCGCAATCTCCGAAACCGGCTACGAACTGGGTTCGCTCCTGGGAACCGCCGTGCTGGGCTCCATCCTCACGGCCTCCTACCAGCACAACCTCGTCATCCCGGACGGCGTGTCCACGCAGGCGGCCGGGAAATCGGGTGAAACCCTGGCTGGCGCCGTGGATGCCGCCGCTGCACTACCCGCTCCGCTATCGGATGCTCTGACAGCCGCCGCCCGGATAGCCTTCGAGTCCGGCGTCCACATCACTGCGGCGATTGGGCTGGTACTAATGGCCGGAGCGGCAGTGCTTGCCGCCGTCGTACTCCGCAGGGTGCCTAAGGCGCAGTAGGCTGCCTTCGCGCCTGACGGGGTAAATGCCACGCAGACGAGCCCTCACAAGCCCTCCGTTGGAGCAGCTTTCTTGTCCACGCCCGCCGCCAGCCGGTCGATCCGTTCCAAGGCATCACTCAGCCGGCTGACGGTGTCCCACAATTCGCGATGCTGCTCCCGGACCTCCTCCAGCGCGGCACCTGCTGAGGTGAGGGAAGCGAGATCGAAACTGACATTGGTGCGGGCCCCTGCTATCGCGGCCCTGAGGGCTCCGAAGGCAACCACCACGTCGGCTATGAGCGCAGGATTGCCGTTTGTTGCCAGCCATCCCAGGTCCTCGATGGCGTCGATGGCCCGTCCGCCCAGCACGGCAGACGCTTTTGCGGCATCGACGGATGCCCGGTGAATCGCGTCTTCGCGTTCCGGGCCCGGATCCAGCCGGAACGCGGCCCCGAAAGCCTTGGAAGCCGCGGCATCATCATCGGCCAATTGCAGCGCCGTTTTGCGCAGGGCCCGGGCTCTGGCATGGATGCTTTCCAGCTGTTCGGAGTCTTCAGCGTCCGTGTAGCCAGCCACCATTGAGGTGAGGGACGCGGCAATGGCCAGCATCACGCCGGTTCCCGCGCCTCCCCCCGGCGACCCGCTGGACTCAGCCAATGCCCTGGTCCAATCTTCAACCGTGGAGCGATGTGTAGTGACCTCTTGGGAAGATTCCATGCCACCAAGTTTGCCTCGTAGCGCAAGGCTGCGCGCCAACCCCGCCGATGCCGGGATCGATACACTGGCCACACCCTCGACGTCGCATGGTAAGGATGATCCCTCATGAGCATTGACCTTGAAGAGCTCTACCGTGACCTCCACGCCAACCCTGAGCTTTCCTTCCAAGAGGTCAGGACAGCCGGGATCATCAGCGGACACCTTGAGGACTTGGGACTGCTGGTACACCGCAACGTCGGGAAGACGGGGGTCGTGGGGGTCCTTGACAACGGTCCCGGCCCCGTCGTCATGCTGCGTGCCGACATGGACGCGTTGCCGGTCAAGGAAGCCACGGGATTGCACTACGCCAGCACGGCAGTCGGCGTCGACCACGAAGGCCGCGAAGTGCCCGTGATGCACGCTTGTGGTCACGATGTCCACGTCAGCTGCCTGCTCGGAGCAGTGGAAACGCTGGCCACAGGGCGCGAAGATTGGCAGGGAACCCTGGTGGCGGTGTTCCAGCCCGCCGAAGAATGGGGCGGCGGGGCGCAGGCCATGGTTGCCAACGGACTCTTTGACCTGGTCCCCAAACCGGACGTGGTCCTGGGCCAGCACGTGGCCCCCTTTCCCGCGGGATGGTTCGGCGTGCGTCCCGGCGTCGCCATGGCCTCCGCCGACTCCCTGAACGTGACTTTGCATGGGCGCGGCGGCCACGGTTCCCGGCCTGAAACCACCATTGATCCAGTGCTCATGGCGGCGGCAACCACCATGCGCCTGCAGGGAGTGGTGTCCCGCGAACTCGCCGCCAGCGATTCTGCGGTAGTCACCGTTGGGCAAATCCATTCGGGAACAAAGAACAACATCATTCCCGAGACCGCAACCCTTGGCCTCAGCATCCGGTCCTTCAGCGAGCCCACGCGGGAGAAAGTCCTGAACTCGATCGAGCGCATCGTTCGAAGCGAAGCTGCCGCCTCAGGCTCCCTCAAGGAACCCGACTTCCACTATGAGGAGCGCTTCCCGCTGACGGTCAATGATGAATCAGCCGCGGGACGGGTTGGATCCGCGTTCCGGGCAAAGTTTGGCGAAAACAAGGTCATCGACCCGGGTCCCGTATCCGGCAGCGAGGACGTCGGTGAGCTTGCCACAGCCGCGGGCGCGCCCCTGGTCTTCTGGTTCCTCGGCGGGATCGATGCGGCGCATTTCAAGGACTGGGCCAAAACCGGCCGACTCCCGGACGACGTGCCGTCCAACCATTCACCGTATTTCGCCCCCATCATCCAGCCGACGCTAGCCCTTGGCACGGAAGCACTGGTCACTGCGGCCCGCGAATTCCTGGACGCTCCGAAGTAGGCAGCAGGAAGCCCCGCCTAACGGACAATTCACCGCTGCGCGCGGTGGTGAAATGCCCGTTAAGCGGGGTCCCTGCTAGACCGATGCCTAGACCTTCTCGCGGATGCGGTCGATCTTCGGTTCTGAAACCTCAAATTCCCTGCGACGGCGGGCCAGGAAAGTCCACAAGGTTCCTTCTGTCTGCGGACGCTTCTCGGCAGGGGCCTCAGGTGCCTGATCCTTGCTTGTCTCAGGCTTGTGCATCTCTGGCGTGCGCGCGGAGTCCTTCTTCGTGCGCCTCTCATAACCCTCATAGTACGAGTAGCACATACCCAACCTCCTTTGTGGTTGTCCTTTAATCGTCCTCGCACACGGGCCGGAAGTCGACTGCTATTTGGTACCCCCTTGCATCCAGCCGTGACTACCGCCATACTAAATGAACGCTATTCATTTAGTGACTGTCGTCTCACCGGAGTACATGCCACCATGATTGAAATTACCCGCCTCGAAGCCCCGACTTCCCTGGCCCGCACCGAACCGTCCACCCGCACCCCGCTGCGGGTCGGCGTCGTTCAGCACCGTTGGCACGCTGACGAAGCAGTCCTGCATGCCGAACTGAACGAGGGAATCGAACGCGCAGCCAAGCTGGGAGCCAGTGTTGTTTTCCTGCCTGAGCTGACGCTCTCCCGCTACCCGGCAGACACCCGTCCGGAGAACAACCCGGCCGCTGGTATCCGCCCCTCGGACATCACCGAGGACCTGCTGACTGGTCCCACCTTCACGTTCGCTGCCAAGGCTGCCAGGACGTACGGCGTCTCTGTCCACGCATCTCTCTACCAGCGTGCAGAAAACCCGGACGGCACCGATGATGGCTTGGGACTGAACACCGCCATCCTGGTCTCCCCCGCTGGCGAACTCGTCGCACGCACCCATAAACTCCACATCCCCGTCACAGCCGGGTACTACGAGGACAAGTTCTTCCGCAAAGGCCCGGCCGCCGAGGACGCCTATGCAGTACACGCTCCTGCCGAACTCGGGGGCGCACGCCTGGGCATGCCCACTTGCTGGGACGAATGGTTCCCCGAGCTCGCCCGTATGTACTCCCTGGGCGGAGCAGAGATCCTGGTCTACCCCACCGCGATTGGCTCGGAGCCGGACCACCCGGACTTCGACACCCAGCCGCTCTGGCAGCAGGTCATCGTGGGCAACGGCATCGCCAACGGCCTGTTCATGATTGCCCCCAACCGCTACGGCAGCGAGGGCACGCTGAACTTCTACGGTTCATCCTTCATCGCCGATCCCTACGGCCGCATCCTGGTCCAGGCACCGCGCGACGAATCAACCGTGCTGGTGGCAGACCTTGACCTGGACCAGCGCAAGGACTGGCTCACGCTCTTCCCGTTCCTGGCAACCCGCCGTCCGGAGACGTACGGCCGCCTCACCGAACCTGTAAACCCCAACGCCCCGCTCGGCTCCGCGGCCGAGGCCGCGCCATACCAGGCTGTGTCCGCATGAGCGCCTGGCGCATGCCATCCGAGACTGCCCCGCAGGATCGCGTCTGGATGGCCTTCCCCACTGGCGGCTACACCTTGGGTGACACCGAGGAAGAGGCGCACGCAGCACGGTCCACGTGGGCTGCGGTCGCCAATGCCATCCTCGAGTTTGAACCGGTCACCATGGTGGTTCACCCCGACGACGTCGATACCGCCGCGCGCTACCTGGACCCTCGCGTCGAGGTACTCACCGCAGAGCTCAACGACGCCTGGATGCGGGACATCGGGCCGTCGTTCGTGCTCGATGCCAACAAGCAGCTGGGTGGCGTGGACTGGATCTTCAACGGCTGGGGCGGCCAGGATTGGGCTGCTTGGGACAAGGACTCCCTCATCGCGGCAGAGGTCAGCGGTCGCGCCGATGCCCACCACATCCCGTCAGGCATCGTGAACGAGGGCGGCGGCATCCAGGTTGATGGCGAAGGCACCGTCCTGGTCACCGAGACCGTACAGCTTGACCAAGGCCGCAATCCGGGCCTTACCAAAGCCGACGTCGAAGGGGAACTTGCCCGCACGATCGGCGCCACGCATGTGGTGTGGCTGCCACGTGGCCTCACCCGCGACTCCGAGAAGTTCGGCACGCGCGGCCACGTCGATATTGTGGCTGCGATCCCGAGCCCCGGCACGCTGTTGGTCCACTCCCAGCAGAACCCGGAACACCCGGACTACACCGTCTCCCGGGAAATCATCGACTTCCTCCGCACCACCCATGACGCAGCAGGCCGGGACTGGAACATCATCGAAGTTCCCGCCCCGGAAGCCCTTACCGACGACGAAGGTTATGTGGACTACAGCTACATCAACCACCTCGTGGTCAACGGAGGGGTCATCGCGTGCAGTTTCAATGACCCCATGGACGAGAAAGCACTCCGCATCCTCGCCGACGCCTACCCCGGACGCCGCGTAGTCAGTGTTGACGCGCGCGAACTCTTTGCCCGGGGCGGCGGCATCCACTGCATTACGCAGCAGCAGCCTACGGCCATCTAGAAAGGGCCCTTCATGAGCCAGACAATCCGTAGCACGGCCGCAGGCACCAGCCCGGCCGGCACGTCGCACGACATTAGCGGCAAGGGACTGAAGACGGGGCAGTTGGGGCTCCTCGCCGTCGTCGTTCTTGGCATTTCAACCATCGCTCCGGCGTATACGCTTACCAGCGCGCTTGGTCCAACCGTCAACGAAGCCGGGCTGCAACTGCCCGTGATCTTCCTTATCGGGTTCATCCCGATGATCCTGGTGTCACTGGCGTACCGGGAGCTCAATGCAGATTCCCCGGACAGCGGCACCACCTTCACGTGGGTCACCAAAGCCTTCGGCCCCTGGGTGGGCTGGATGGGCGGCTGGGGCCTGCTCGCGGCCAACATCATCGTCCTGTCCAACCTGGCGGGCGTCGCCGTGGACTTCTTCTACCTGTTCCTGGCGCAGGTTACGGGCTCGCCCGAGCTCGCCGACCTCGCCTCGAACAAGGTACTCAATGTTGCCACCTGCTTCGTCTTTGTAGCATTGGCCGTTTGGGTGAGTTACCGTGGCCTGCACACCACCAAGATCGTGCAGTACGGCTTGGTCGGTTTCCAGCTGCTGGTGCTTGGCCTGTTTGTTGCCATGGCGTTCGCCAACTGGTCCACCTCCGAGACCGCCGTTCCGTTCAGCTGGGACTGGTTCGACGTCACCAAGATTGAAACCTTCGGCCAGATCGCAGCCGGCATCTCCCTCTCGATCTTCGTCTACTGGGGCTGGGACGTCTGCCTCACCGTGAACGAGGAAACCGCCAACGGAAAGAAGACCGCGGGACTCGCTGGCACCCTGACCGCCGTCATCGTGCTCGGCATTTACCTCCTCGTCACCATCGCCACCATGATGTTCGCAGGCGTCGGAGACACGGGAATCGGCCTGAACAACGAGGAAAACCACGCCAACGTCTTCACGGCCCTCGCGTCTCCGGTCATGGGTCCGTTCGCGATCCTGATGTCCCTGGCCGTGCTCTCCAGCTCGGCGGCTTCCCTGCAGTCGACGTTCACCTCGCCGTCGCGCAGCCTGCTGGCCATGGCGCATTACGGCGCCCTGCCTAACCGCTTCAGCCACATGAGCAAGAAGTTCTCGACGCCGGGCTTCGCCACCATTGCGGCGGGCGTCCTGTCCGCGGGCTTCTACGCAATCATGCACGTGATCAGCGAGAACGTCCTCAACGACACCATCCTGGCCCTGGGCCTGATGATCTGCTTCTACTACGGACTCACGGCGATCGCCTGTGTTTGGTACTTCCGGAACAGCGTGTTCTCCAGTGCCCGCAATTTCTTCCTGCGGCTCCTCTGCCCACTGCTGGGTGGCGTCGGGCTGTTCGTCGTCTTCCTGCAGACCGCAGTGGATAGCTGGGCCCCGGAGTTTGGAAGTGGCTCGGAAATCTTCGGAGTGGGGCTCGTGTTTGTGCTCGGCATCGGAATCCTTGCTTTGGGTGCCGTGTTCATGCTGATCATGTCCCGCGTCCGTCCCGGTTTCTTCCGCGGTGAGACCATCCGCAAGGACACCCCTGCCCTGGTGGTGCCCGAGTAGCTGAAGAGCTGCGACAACGCAGAAGAGCGGCCAGTTCGCCGGATAGTTCCGGCGAACTGGCCGCTCTTCGGCGTTCTGGGTGAGCACTACCAACGGTGGGCGACGTCCACCACAAGGCGGGAACCGCCGTCGGGCCCGTCCAATGTAAAGACACGGAACGGAAGCCGCGCACGGACACCCAGGCCGATGCTCGTATAACCCTCAAAGCTGCCGGCGTAGGCAACCTGACGGAACGTCTGATAGCCGGACACGTTGGACAACTCGGCCTTCGCAGCCGGAGCGTACGTCAGTTGGCCGTTCTGGTTGTACGACGGAGCCGTGACCGTCACCTGCAGGTCCGCGTCTCCGAGCAGCGGGATCTCGAAGCCAGATCCGTCCTGGATCACCACAGGAACATACTGCACTGAATAGCCTGCCACCTTGCCGGCCATATCGATCACCAGGCGGTCGTAACAGGTCTGTTGGCCCGTACGGACGTTGGTGACGTTGGCGGAGCTCATGTCGGCGTCCGCCTTTGCCAGCGAGCCCCACATGATTCCGCAATATGGTGAAGCCGAGGCCGGCCCCGGTGCCACCAGACCGAATCCGGCAGCCGCAAGGACTGCTGCCAAACCCGCTCCAAATTTCCTCATTTTTTGTGCCCCCTTCAGGCGAAGTTGATACTTCAACAGTAGGAGTGTGTTCGGTGGTTTGGATGGGTTGTGGCCTCTTCGGCGCACAACCGTTAAAACGACTCCGGGGTGGTCACAGGAAAGTCATCGAGGCGCATTCTTCTGCCCTCTTAGGGACCGTATTGAGGGTCTTCATGCCTTGGTTTGTAATCGAAGATAACGAAACCTGGGCGTTACAAAGGGCTGCGGGCACGCAAAAGCCCCATCCGACCATTCTCCGGCCTGACGGGGCTCGAACATTTGCGGTGCCTGGGATCAGCCCTCGCAGTCCTTGCAGTACTTAAGGCCGTTCTTTTCCAAGGCAACCTGGGACCGGTGCCGGACCAGGAAGCAGGAAGAACACGTGAATTCGTCAGACTGCTCGGGGACCACCACAACGGTCAGTTCTTCACCGGAAAGATCGGCGCCCGGGAGGTCGATACCTTCCGCAGTATCGTTTTCGTCGATGTCGATGACTGCAGTCTGGGCACCAGTGCCGCGGGACGCCTGAAGGGCCTCAAGCGAGTCAGCGGGAGACTCTTCTTCTGTCTTGCGGGGCGCGTCGTAATCAGTAGCCATTGGGTTCGCTTTCGTTGCTGCATAGTGCCATTTCAGGCACCTCAGTGAAGCAGTTTAGGGCATAGCATCCGCGTTGGACGAAAAGTGTGCCCAAAACAACATTCAGCAGCTTTCAAGCCAACCTTTATGGGTTACGGTGAACCATTTTGGAGTGGGATTGGATGGCCTGCGCACTGGCAACCGTGACCCCGCTAAGCGCCGGCAACCACGTCCAGTCCTGCGCATATCCTGCCTCCGGGTCAGCGCAGTCCAGAACGTACGCAGCCTCAATCCACGAGCCAATGTGGGCACCGATTCCGGCTAGGAAGGATCCGATCATGCGGCAACGGTATCCAGCGCCGGTTCGGGGACGGTTTCGCCAGCGTCACGGACTTGTTAAATCGTCGCGTGCTGTCTAAATCGTGGCCGGTCAGTTCTTGAGTGCCTGCTGCACGATGTACTCCGCAATGGCCATCGACGACGTCGCCCCCGGTGACGGTGCGTTCCGTACCAAAACCGTGTCCCGGCGTCGTGAAATCACAAAATCATCCACCAAGGAACCGTCAGCGTTCATGGCCTGGGCGCGGACGCCGCGTGTGCCGGGAAGAATAGTGGCCCCCTCCAACGACGGAACAAAGCGCGTCGCCTCCTTGATGAACTTCTTCGTACTGACAACGGTCTGGAATTCACGGACCGCCGATGGCACATTCTGACGGGCAAAATTCCAGAACCCAGGAAACAGCGCGTAACTGAGGATGTCGCGCACATCCACGGCCTTCCAGGAATAGGCCTCGCGGCCGAAGGAGATGAATGCATTGGGGCCCAGCATCATTTCGCCGTCGATTCTTTTGGTCAGGTGCACGCCAAGGAAGGGATGCTTGGGGTCCGGAACGGGATAAATCAAGCCTCTGACCTTTTCGCGGGTTTCCTTTCCGAGGAGGAAGTATTGCCCAAAGAAGGGAACGATGCGCGGCGTTGCGGGCTCGCCGGTGGCTTTCGCCAAACGGTCCGATTGAAGCCCGGCGCACGCCACCACGAGATCGTAGTGTTCGCTCCCATCCTTCGTGCGGACTATGACGCCACTCCCCTGCTGTTCCAGCGAGGTCACTTCCGATCCAAGCCGAATCTGCCCGCCTGCGTCACGGACGTCGTCGGCGAGCGCATTGGTAATGGCCGCGTAGTCCACGATCGCCGTTTCCGGCGAGTGCAAAGCAGAAAGCCCGACGGCGTTCGGCTCCACCTCGGGTATCTCGTCACCGCGCAGCATTCGCGCCCCGGGCACTCCATTGGCCGTGGCGCGCGCGAAGATGTTCTCCAGTCGCTTCGATTCTTCGGGGGTCTGGGCGATCACCAACTTGCCGCAGGCCTCGTACGGCAGGTCCTTGGTGGCGCAGAATTCCTGAAGCAGTTCCACTCCCCTGCGGCACAGCGTGGCTTTCAGTCCGCCGGGCTCATAGTAGAGCCCGGCATGGACCACACCGGAGTTGTGGCCGGTCTGGTGCTTGGCGAGCCGGTCTTCCTTTTCATAAACGGTGACCTGGACGCCGTCGAGTTTGTTGGATAGTTCCCGGGCCACAGCCACGCCGATGATCCCGCCGCCAATGACCGCGCAACGTTTGATGTTTTTCGGTTTGATATCGCCAGACGGTTCGATTTCAGCAGACATGGGCACTCCTCGTCGTTGGGGATTGGTCCGCATCACTCCCCAGCATTCCACGGAGTGCCCCGGGCACGTCAAAGGGGCGGCACTTGGCGTGCCGCCCCTTTGAGGTATTGGGTGAATTGCTAGACAGCGCTGGGCTGATCGAAGCGCTGGCCGGCCGGGTTGGACGGCAGGAGCATCAGGACCAGCAGGGCCAGGCCACCAAGGAACGGAACGAGACCGACCAGGGCGAGCCAACCGCTGAAGTTGCCATCGTGCAGACGGCGGACGATCAGCGCAATGGAAGGAATGACCGTTGCCAGGCCGAAGATGCCCAGGAGGATAAACCCTACGATTGCGCCAGGCCCGGGTACTGCAGTTCCATTTGCCGAGACCGTCGCGCCAGCTGCACCAAGGATGGTTGTGAGGAGCTGGAGGACAAAACCGATGACGGCAGCAACCAGTGCCCACCACCAGTATTCGCTGCGGCTCGCACGGCCGGTGAAGACCGTGTACTTCGTGAAGAAACGCTTTACAGCGGCGCCAATGGGTGCGCCATAGTAGGGAGCCCACAGCGGCGGTTCGCCGGTCTGTGCAGCATACGGTTGGGTGTGTTGCGGCTGTTGCTGGTAGCTCAAGGTGTTCCCCCGGGGTTTAGGTGTGAATGATGCAATAAGACCAAACTCAGTGAAGAGTCGTTGCTCATCGTAGTGCTCTCCGAGGAGTTTATGCAGATCGATGGACAAAATTAACCGGGATTTAGTCCGTTGACGGAATATGTCGACAGCTGACGGCCCGTATCTTCTTACGATTTCCTCAAATAGCCCGGCCGTCAGTCCTGGTGAGAACCATCCTGGCAAGATCGAACCTGTTGGCCGTACCCGTCTTCCTTAGCAGGTTGGAAATGTGCGAACTCACTGTTTTCTCGCTGATGAACAGCAACCCGGCGATTTCCTTGTAAGTTCTCCCCGCGACGACGTGATCCAGAATGGTGGCTTCGCGAGCTGTGAGTCCGTAGGGAATTCCGCTCGTGAGGATTGCCCGACTGGTGACCGGGGCCAGCGAAATCTTTGCTTGGACTGCGAGTTGTTCCAACGCCAATTGCACGGGAACGGCCTGCAAGTCCATGGCCAGCTGGAGTCCCCTGCGGAGGATCTGTGAGGCTTGGGCCCTCCCGCCGTGACCATGCATGAGAAGCGCTTCGGCCGCCCGCTGGCATGAGTAGGCATGTTCCCACGCCAAAGAAGCATCCCTGCACGCGTCCGCTGCGTGAAGCCATGCCACCGCGTTCGCTTTTTCTGCGCGAGCTCGGCCCAGTTCCGCCGCATAAAGTCGTCCGAAGGCCAGCACTTGGTGTTGATACAGCTCGGATTGCTCTCCGGGCTCGTTGAAAACACTCGGAAAGCGCTCCTCCAGTTGGTCTACTTCAGTCAAGATGCCAGCCATGGACCTGCCATCGTCTTTAGCTCTCTGGGCGAGATCTGCGAGTGCCCTGGCGGCAAGGGGCAGCAACCACTCACACATTGTTGGTGGCGGGCCGGGACGCAGCGCACCAGTCATCGCAGCCTCAAGCGAGGCCTCCGGACGGCCGGCCATGGCGTTGAGCTCCGAACGGATTGCTGCGAAATTGAGGTTGACGTAGGCGTCGCTGTGGCCGTTCACGTCTTCGGCGCATGCCAAATGGGCAAAGGCATCCTGCGTCCTCCCCTGCAATGCATCCAGCCTTGCCGCCGTTAGCCTTGCGCTCACATCTCCCATGGGTCCCGGGTCAAGGCTTATTGCTAATCGCAGCGCGGTCTGGGCCTCTTGCCAGGAACCGATGGCCAGGAAGCTGGCGGCTTCATCGGCTGCGATCTTGGATGCGTACGCATGGGGAGCCCCATGGCGGGCCAGCTCCTCCCGGGCGTGGCGGAGGACCACCGCGTATTGTTCGCTGATCCAGCTTTCCTGGGAGTTCGCAAGCCAGGCCACCGCGTGGAGGTACCCCCAGTAGTCCTGGGCTTGGAGCGCTTCCGCCGCCGCAGCCGCGGCCAGGTTGAAGGCTTCAACTTGGTGTTTGGCAAAGACCTCCACCATTGCGGCCACCGTGAGGGCGTAGGACATAGCTACTGGGTTGCCTGTCAGCCGGGCCACGGCCAGTGCCTTCGCTGCCTCCATGGCTCCGCCATCGCGATCCAGCCATAAGGCGGCGTGCGCGTGCTCAGCCAAGGCCAGGGCATGCTGCCAGCTTTCAGGATCGGCCGAAGAAAGCTGCACAGCCTTTTCCATGTCCGCCACGTCGAAGAATGCCAATCCGGTTGACATGCGGAGGTGCATCCGTCTGACCAGCAAAACTGCCGTCTCCAGTGGCTCTACCGATGCGTCAGTGAGCGAAAGAAGAGACTCCACGGCCTGAAGTTCCGCTGCATGGTTTCCAGCGCGGAACGCTGCGCCCCGGACCTGGGCCCACAGTTCACGGGGACCTTCCGCCGCTGCGGACACCCTGTCTCGAAGGAAGACTGCTCGCTGTAGCATTCTGAGTGCGTCTTCCCCACTTCCGTCATGCACACTTCTGCTGGCTGCCAGCAACGCCCAACGATATGCAGGCTCCCAGCGTTCGGCGTGATAGTGATGTTCTGCCAGCAAAGCGACCGTCCGGGAGCTGCGCACGGAATTCTGCAACAACGAATCCTCATAGGCATCCGCAAAGGCGGAGTGCCAACGGAGCCTCTCCCAGCGGTCCATGCCCTTTTCGAGCATCTCGGCAATCAAAGGGTGGTGGAACCAATAGGTGCCGTCAGGCAACAAGTCCAGGATGCCCGCAGCCGCCGCCTCGTGAATCATGGGCATCATTACGTCCCCGGCGATGGACCCCTGGGTAACAGTGCGTAGCTCATTGGCGTCCACAGCTCGTCCGGCAACAGCCAGTACCCGGGTCAACTGTTGGGCTGCTTCGGGCAGACCTCTCCATGATCTGAGCACAGCAGCCTTCAAATCAGGTGGAAGACCCGGCCCTGGACCGTGCGTACGGGAGCCGAGGCCTTCGACCAGGAGGCTCGTGAAATAGGGATTCCCGGCAGAGCGCTCGAAGACCTCTGTGACCAGCGGCTGCGATGGTGGCGCACCCAGCAACGCAGCCATCTGTGTAGCCGTCGCCGGCCTGTCCAAGGGCCGCAGTGTCATGAGTTTCACCCTTGGGAGCCGGCGGATGTCCGTCATCCACCGCTCAAGAGGGCGGCTTTCAATGGCATCGTTGGACCGGACAGTGGCAATGATGCCCAGAGAACGTTCGGCAGGCCCCGCAATGAGAAACATCAGGATGTCCAGTGTGCCTGGGTCGGTCCATTGGAGATCGTCGATTACCAGAAGCACCGGCTGCTTGCTGCTCAACGCGGTGAGCCACTCGTCGACGAAGATCGGACTGTCCACGCGGGTTTCAGCCGTTCCGTGAGTGGTGAAGGGTGCTGGCATCTCAGGGTGGGTCACGCCGTGGAACGCCGCAAGCAGGGCCTGATAGGGCACCACCACGGAGCTCAAGGGCAGGGCGGCGCCGCTGAGAACGAGCACGTTCTCGCCAGCCATGGCACAGGCCCGTCCAACCAAGGCTGTCTTGCCTACACCGGCGTCGCCGGACAGAATGAGCGTCCTCGATGCTCCCGCTCGGACAGCATCCACCATCCCCTTGAGTTCCGCCAGTTCGTCGACCCGGCCCACGAGTCCGGGGACTTTGGAGTCGGCCTGTATCGCCATCGTTCCAGCTTCGCACCCCGCATGACCGGCGGATAGATCTAAGGGTCATTTGGGTCGCTATTAAGGAGGTCTTCCGGATGCCGTGGGATCCTGCGCGACGCAGAGTGAAGTTGTCACACACAAGAACCGTCAAAAGGAACCCAGCCATGCACACACCCACAAGCCCTGTACGGCGTACCGGCGTCGCACTCTTCCTCATCCTCGTCGCACTGCTGCCCGGCGCCCCGGCAACGGCCGACGTCCCCGAAGGGGACACCACCAGCCATATCAACTGCCTGCTCGAGCGAATCGGCACTCAATTGGTGCGCTGTGACGACCTCACTGGCGCAGGAGTAGATGCACCCTACTGGATTCCGGAGCAAAAATGACAGCCAAAGCACCAAGCGCCAGGCAACCGTGAAGACCTCGATTTCCGCCAAGCCCGGACAGGACGTGAAAGAGCGTCAGGCCAAACACCGCGGGATGTGAGAGAACGAACCAGGAAACGGGCTACGAAAAACGTAACGAGGGTCAGGACGCGAACTGCTTGCGGAGCTCCACTTTGCGGATCTTCCCGCTGGCCGTTCGCGGCATCTCGTCAACGAACACCACGGATTTGGGGATCTTGTAGCGCGCAAGCCGCCCTTCCAGATGCGAGCGCAGCTGCTCTTCGCTGAGCGAGGCACCCTCCCGCAAGGTGACGATGGCACGCGGCACCTCACCCCATTTGGGGTCCTCGATGCCGATCACGGCAACGCTACCCACGGCGTCGAGCTCGGCAATCGCGGCTTCCACTTCCGCCGGGTAGATGTTCTCGCCACCTGAAATGATCATGTCCTTGATGCGGTCCGAAACGAACAGGAATCCGTCGTCGTCTTGGAAGCCCATGTCGCCGGACCGGAACCAGTCGGCGTCGGCGTAGCTTTCCGCCGTGGCGTCAGGGCGGTTCCAGTATTGCTTGATCACGTTGGGCCCGGAGATCTGGATCTCACCAACCTGCCCGGCAGGCGTGGGCCCGCCGAGGGGATCGGCGATGCGGACGTCTGTGAAAAACTGTGGCAAGCCTGCAGATCCAGCCTTGTCCTTGGACCTTGAGACAGGAAGCATGGTGGCTCCGGGCGCCGTCTCAGTCATGCCGTAACAACTCGTGAAGCCAATGCCGCGCTCCTCGTAGGCATCCAGGACACGCCGCGGAACCGCCGAACCACCACACGTGAGCTTGTCCAGGGAACTGAGGTCCGCCGTCGACCATTCAGGATGGTCGCACAGCATCTGGAACGTGGTGGGGACTCCGTTGAGGGTGGTGACCTGGTGCTGGCCGATGAGTTCCAGCACCCTGCCAGCCTCGAACTTGGTTTCCAGCACCACCGTGGCGCCCTTGAGCAGCATGGGCAGCAAACCCATGTCCAGGGAGGCCACGTGGAACAGCGGCGAGATCATCAGGGCGACGTCGTTCCGGTTCAGGTCCATGTCCACAACGGTGTTGATGCAGTTCCAGGTGATGTTTCCGTGCGTCAGCAGAGCGCCCTTGGGCTTGCCGGTGGTGCCTGAGGTGTAGAGGATCATGGCGCCGTCGTCCAGGCTGACAGCCTGATCCAGCGGCGTCGAGACTGCCGCTTGAAGCACCTCGTCATAGCGTTCGACGCCGGATGGCAGCTTAGCTGCGGAACCTTCCGTGGCGCCGTCGGTCGCCACCACCAGGCGATGGGTCACCGGGGTTTCTTCCACGGAACAGGCCGCCAGGGTCTCAAGGGCCTCGGCGTTGATCAGGAGCCGTGACCCGGAGTCCTGCAGCTGGAACTGCAATTCGGGGGCGGCGAGCCGCGTGTTCAGCGGGACGAAGATCGCGCCGAGCAGCCCGCAGGCGAAGAAGGTCTCCACGAAGGAAGGATGATTCTCGCCCAAATAGGCAACCCTGTCCCCCTTGACTACTCCCCTGTCCTTGAGGGCGTTTGCCAGCCGGTCTGTCCGCTCGGCGAGTTCGCCGTAGCTCAGCGTGCGTGCCCCGGATATGAGGGCCGTCTTGGGTCCCGACTTGGTGCGGCGACGGTGCAGCCAGGAACCAACTCCGTTGTTGTCCATGTTTGCGGTACTCCTAACTGACCGAAGTGAGGTCGTTATTCTTAGACTCCCGCGTCAGCAGGATGAACACAATCGAGACGAGTGCCATGACGGAAAGGAACACCACCACGGGGACGATGCTCTGGCCGGAATCCTTGTACAGGCCCGCGATGATGCCGGGGGTGAAGCCGGCACCTATCAGCGTGGCCAACTGGTATCCGACGGCGGCGCCGGTGTAGCGGTTCGTGGTCCCAAACTGCTCCGACACAAACGCTGCCAGTGGTCCGTACAGGGACGAGTGCAGGACGAGCGCCACAGTGAAGGCCAGGAAGATCAGGCCGACATTCCCGGAACCAAGCATCCCGAACATGGGGAACAGGTATGCGATGAACAACGCGAGGCCCGCAACCATGACGGGCCGGCGTCCGAATCGGTCGGATAGCCTGCCGCCAAGAAGAACGAACACGATGGAGATGGCGGAGGCTCCCGCGAATGCATAGAGCACGCCCTGTTGCGGTGCACCCTTGGAGACTGCGTAGGTCACGGAGAACGTTGGCAGCACAACTTGAAGGCCGAAGCCTGCGGCACCTGCGAACATGATCATGATCAGTGCCTTGGGGTGGCGCAGCACTTCAATCAGCGGGATCTTGCGCTTGGTGGTTTGGGCACCTTCCTTGGCTACTGCCTCGGCGAAGATCGGGCTTTCCGAGACCCGCAGGCGAACGAACATGCCCACAATCAGGAGCACGAAGGACAGCAGGAACGGCACACGCCAACCCCAGGCCAGGAACGCGTCCTGGGGAAGGGCAGAGAAGATGCCCATGACCATGGTGCCCAGAACTGCGCCCGTTGGGGCACCGGCGTTCACGAACGACGCCGCAAACCCGCGCCTCTTGGGATCCGAATGCTCCAAAGCCATGAGGGCGGCCCCACCCCATTCACCGCCGACGGCGATGCCCTGGCATACACGCAGGACCACCAGAATCACGGCACCCCAAGGTCCGATGACGTTGGCGCCAGGAATCAGTCCAATCAACGTGGAGGCGATGCCCATCATCGCCATGGAGACGATCAGCATGCCCTTACGGCCGATGCGGTCACCGAAGTGCCCGAAGATGATGCCGCCCAAAGGCCGGGCAACATAGCCCGCCGCGAAGGTGGCATACGCTGCGACCACGCCGACCCACTCGTCAGTACCGGCGAAGAACACCTTGGGGAAGGCAACCGCGGCGGCCGTTGCGTACAGCAGGAAGTCGTAGAACTCGATGGTGCTGCCCAGATAGCTGGACATGATGACCGTGCGCGCCTCTTTGCGCTTAGCGGCCGTGCTCGACTGTGCGAGCGCAGTGTGTCCTGACATGGCTGTTCCTTGGGAGAAGAGGGAAAAGGGGTGGGATCTTTACTTGTAGAAACGCTTCTTACTTGTAGAAACGGGCGAGGAATTCGGCCACGACGGCGGGGCGTTCCTGGCCTTCGATCTCGATGGTGGCGTTGACCTTGATCTGGGCTCCGCCCTTGACCTCGGTGACCTCGGCGATGCTGCCCTGCATGCGCACCTTGGAGCCCACCTTGACCGGGGAGGTGAAGCGGACCTTGTCCAGGCCGTAGTTCACTTTGGTGGTAACGCCGTCGACGTCGAACAGCTCGCCCCAGAACGGAATGATCAGGGAAAGCGTCAGGAAACCGTGGGCGATGGGAGCACCGAACGGGCCGTCCTTGGCGCGCTCAGGATCAACGTGGATCCACTGCTGATCGTCCGTGGCGTCCGCGAACAGGTTGATCTGTTGCTGGGTGATTTCGCGGTAGTCGGTGGTGCCGAGGTCCTTGCCGGTCATGGTGAGCAGGGTGTCGAAATCGACGACGAGATTGGGCATCGTTGCCTCCTGTTGAATGTTGGTTGAAAAAAGTGTTGCTTAGCGGGTGAAAGCGCCCTCGCCCGTGAGGGCGCGGCCTATGATGAGGGCGTTGATTTCGTGGGTGCCTTCGTAGGAATAGACGGCTTCGGCGTCGGCGTGGAACCGGGCGACGTCGGAAGCGAGCGTGATGCCGTTGCCGCCGACCACTTCGCGGGCGAGAGCGACGGTCTCGCGCATGAACAAACTGGTCTGCATCTTGGCCAATGCTGAATCCTGATCCCGGTAAATCCCACGAGCCTGTTGCTCCGTAAGCCGGACCACGAGCGAGAGCGAAGCCGTGATGTTTCCGAGCATGCGGGCCAACTTCTCCTGCACCAACTGGAACGAGCCCAGTGTGCGCCCGAACTGTTGGCGTTCGTTGACGTAGGTCAACGCTGCTTCGAACGCTCCGGCTTGGATGCCGGTGGCGATCCATGCAACATCCGAACGCATCGCCCGGAGCATGGCAGCCACATCTTTGAACGAGTTCACGTTGTGTAGGCGCATGGCCTCTGGAACCCGGACGTTTTCCAGGGTGATGTGGGCGTTCTGCATCATCCTCAGCGAGGTCTTGCCATGGATCTTCTCCAGCGTGACGCCGGGGGCCGAGCGGTCAACGAGGAACGCTTTGACCTGCCCGTCGGCGACGTCCCGGGCGAAGACAGCCAGCACGTCAGCTGTGGACGCGCCACCGATCCAACGCTTGGCGCCGTCCAAAACCCAGCTGCCGCCGTCCGGGCCTGCTCCGCCGTCGACGTCCGCTTCGAAACGCGCGGTGGTGGAGAGCCCGCCGGCGATGTCCGAACCGTGCTCCGGCTCCGTCAGCGAGAAGACGCCCTTGAGCGAAAAGTCAATGACTTTGGGCATCCACTCGCGCTGCTGCTCTTCGGAGGCGCCAACACGGATGGCTGTGCGGAACAGGCCGGCTTGGGCCGTGTACCAGGTGGCCAGGGAAGCATCCGTGCGGGCAAGTTCGAAGGTCCGGAAGCCTTGGTAAATTCCCCGGGCGGGCGCCTCGAACGGTTCCATGAGGTTGAGATCGATCAAGGGCTGCGCCAACTGCTCCGGGAACTCGCCCCGCTCCCAATAATCGGCCAGCAACGGTTGGGCATCCTGCGAAAGGAAGTCCCGGAGCCGGGCCAAGACGTGGCGCTCATCATCCGTGAGGAGGGATTCGGCGTCGTACCAGTCCGCGGCGGAGTAGAGGCGCTGTTCCACGACAGTAGTACTCATCTCAACCGCCCAAACCGAGCAGCCGGACGGCGTTCTCCTTGAGGATCTTCGGCCGGACCTCGTCCTTCACGGGCAGGTCCGCGAAAGCACCCAGCCATTTCTGCGGGGTGATGAGCGGGAAGTCCGTGCCGAACAGCACCTTGTCCTGCAGCACGCTGTTGGACAAACGAACCAGCGACTCCGGGAAGTACTTCGGCGACCACCCGGACAGATCGATGAACACGTTGGACTTGTGCGTCGCGATCGAGTTGGCCTCGTCCTGCCAGGGCACCGATGGGTGGGCCATGATGATCTGCAAGCCCGGGAAATCCGCCGCGACAGCGTCCAGCAGCAGCGGGTTTGAGTACGCCAGCTTGATCCCGTACCCGCCGGGAAGCCCGGCGCCCATGCCGTTCTGGCCCGTGTGGAAAATACACGGCAACCCCAACTCCTGCAGCGTTTCCCAGAGCGGGTAGAACTGCTCGTTGGACGGGTCAAAACCCTGCAGTGAGGGGTGGAATTTGAAACCGCGGGCGCCGAGTTCAATAGCCTGATGCTTGGCCCCGGCGATTGCGTCCTCCCCCGTGCGGGGGTCCACGCTGCCGAACGGGATCAGCACGTCGTTGTTCCGGGCGGCTCCCTCGATCAGTTCGGGGATGCTGTTGGGTTCGTGCTTGAGCTGCGTTCGTGCGTCGACAGTAAAGACGACGGCGGCCATGTTCAGTTCGCGGTACACCTCGGCGATCCTGTCCAGTGACGGCGTACGGTCCTCGGCCTTGAAGTACTTGGCGGAGGCCTCAGTGAGGGCGTCCGGAAGGGAGCCATGGCCGCAGCTGTCCACTTCGAGGTGGACGTGCATGTCGATCGCATCGAGCTTGGCGGCGTCGATGCCGAGTTCGTAACGGGTGGCCATGATCAGCGGGCCTGGGAAGATACAGCCGCCGGTTCAGGCTGCAGTCCCTCGGGCAACGGCAGGAATTGCTCGCCATAGCTCTGCAACGCGTCCGCACCGAAGAGCGAGCCGGCGTTTTCGCGCAGGGCCTCGTAGCTCCAGCCGCCGTCGCGGTATTCGGTGGTTGCCGCCGTCGGGTGCGTCCAGACCTGAAGCCGGTCACCGCCGGCGCCGATCGCCTGGCCGGTGATGCCCGCAGCCTCATCAGAGGCGAGGAAGGCAATCAGTCCAGCGACGTCGTCGGCCGTGCCGAAACCGAGGTCATGACGGAAGAAGGACGGCATGGCCTCGCCGCGTTCCTCAGCTTCCACGGCCTTCTGGAAGTAGGGGACGGTCTTGGTCATGGCAGTGGCAGCCACCGGGATCACGGTGTTGACGGTGACGCCAGACTTCTTCATTTCCAGCGCCCATGTGCGGACCATGCCCACGATCCCGGCCTTGGCAGCGGCGTAGTTGGTCTGGCCAAAGGTGCCGCGCTGGCCCGTCGGAGAACCGATGGTGATGATGCGGCCCGGGATGTTGTTTTCCTTGAAGTACGCGAACGCCTCACGGACGCAGGTGAAAGTCCCCTTCAGGTGGACGTTGATCACCAGGTCGAAATCCTCGTCGGTCATCTTCAGCAGGCTCTTATCACGCAGGATCCCGGCGTTGGTGACCAGAATGTCCAAGCCGCCGAATGCCTCAACGGCACCTGCCACGAGCGCTTTGGCGGCGTCGGTGGTTCCCACCGGAACCACAACAGCGGTGGCCCGGCCGCCGTCGGCCTCAATCTTTGCGACGGCCTGCGCCGCGGTCTCGGCATTGACGTCATTAACAACGACGGCGGCACCCTGGCGGGCGAGTTCCCTCGCGTACGCGAGGCCAAGACCCTGTCCGCTCCCAGTAACAATTGCAACCTTGCCGTTCAAGCTCATGGCGTGCTCCTTCGCATGCAGTCACCAGCCGGAGCCGGTGGGGCCGATCCCACTGCGTCGTGAGATCCTTGTCATGATCAATGAGAATACGGATCATTGAAAAAGTCAACGATTGTTTTTGTTTACTATTGGAGTTGTCATGGGCCCGCAAAGCACCGAAGTTGAGACCCCGCGCCTCGCGGCCGCCAAAATCGGCAACGACGTCGGCTTGTTGCTGGCCAAGCTGCACGCCACTGGCTCGGTCCTGAACAACAAGGCATTGGCGGACTATGGGTTGCGCGAGAGGTCGTTCTCAGTGTTGACGCTGGCTTGCAGCGGCCTGGAACCCACCCAGCGCGAACTCGCCGACTTCCTCAGCCTCGACCCCAGCCAAGTAGTCAGCCTGGTGGACGACCTTGAGCACCGCGGCCTGGTGGAACGCGCACAGGGCAAGCAGGACAGGCGCGCCAAGATCATCGTCTCCACAGCTGAAGGCCGGCGTATCCACACGAAGGCACGCTCGGCCCTGGACGCGTGCGAGCAAGTACAGCTGTCTTCGCTGAGCGACACTGAGGCGACGCAACTCAAGGCGCTGCTCAGGAAGGCTCTCTGGGGCTAGGCACAAAAAAGTGGGTCGCAGTTGTTGTCGTTCTGAGCTCTCAAAACGACAACAACTGCGACCTACTTGGGGTAAGCGCTATGAAACGTGCTGCACCGCGAACTCGTGGCGGCCCGAGTTGACCTCCACAGGTTCCTGCCCCGGCAACTCGACACGCGCCGTCGTCCCGGTGGGAATTTCGACGACGGCGGTGAAGCCGCCGTCGTCCATCCGCCACTGCACCGATGCGGTGCCGTAGGGCGTCTCGTGCCGCGCCGACGCCCAACTGAGGCCGCCGCCAGGCTGCGGACGCACCAGGATCTTCCGGTAGCCCGGCTCGAGCGGAGCCAAACCGGCAACAACGCGGTGCATCCAGTCAGCCACAGCTCCGAGGGCGTAGTGGTTGAACGACGTCATCTCGCCGGGGTTGATGGAACCGTCCGGGAGCATGGAATCCCAGCGTTCCCAGATGGTGGTTCCGCCCTTGCCCACGGCGTAGAGCCATGACGGGCACTCCTTCTCAAGGAGGAGGTCGTAAGCGGTATCCACCTCGCCCGCAATAGTCAGGGCATCCGACACCACGGGTGTGCCGGCAAAGCCGGTGCCGATGCGGTTCCCGTTCGCCCGCACAAGCTCAGCCAATCGTGAACCGGCCCGCGCTTTGGAAGCAGCATCGGGGAAGAGATCAAAGACAATGGCAAGCGCGTACGCAGTCTGCGCGTCACTGGTCATGGTCCCGTCAGCGTGGATGTACTCGCGGGCGAACGCCTCAGTGACTGCCCGGGACAGCGTGAGGTAGTGCAGTTCGTCGTCGGACTTGCCCAGCACGGCAGCCGACTTGGCGAGGTGGCGCGCGGACCAAGCGAAATAGGCCGTGGCCACGAGGTGAGGATCGGTCATTGCCTGTGTGGGATCCTCAGGCGGGGCTGTGGGGTCCAGCCAGTCGCCCAGTTGGAAGCTGCCGTTCCAAAGGCGGCTCTCACCGGCAAGGCGGTCCAGCAGGTCCACCCAACCCTTGGCGCTTTCGTACTGGCTGGCCAGGATGCTTGGGTCGTTGAAGCGCTCGTGGAGGGTCCACGGCGTCAGCACGGCAACATCTCCCCACACCGCACCGGGGCGAATCGGTGTCCAGTAATTTCCGCCGGGAATGACGGGAACGTACCAGGGGACCGTGCCATCGGGAAGCTGTTCTGCGGCTACATCCTTGAGCCAGGATGACAGCATTCCGGAGCAGTCGTAGAGAAAGCTCGCTGTGGGGGCGAAGACCTGGATGTCCCCCGTCCAGCCGAGGCGCTCGTCGCGCTGGGGACAGTCCGTGGGGATGTCCACGAAGTTGCCCTTCATGCTCCACAGGACGTTGTCATGGAGGCGGTTCAGGTCCGGGTTGGAGGACTCGAACCAGCCGGTGCGTTCCATGTCTGTGTGGTACACCCGTGCTACAACGTTCTGGGCGATGTCCCCGCCGGTCCAACCGGTGATCTCTGCGTAGCGGAAGCCGTGGATGGTGAACCTCGGCTCCCACGTTTCCTCGCCCGTCCCGGCCAAGGTGTACTGGTCCGTGGCGTCCGCACCCCGAAGCGGACGGGTATACAGCTCGCCGTCCTGCAAGACCTCCGCGTGGCGGAGCGTAACGGTGGACCCAGCCTCGCCACGCACCGCGATCCGGAGGCGACCCACCAGGTTCTGCCCGAAGTCGATCAAGGTCTTGCCCAGCGGGGACGTCCAGACGCTCACTGGCCGTACCTCATCGGTGCAGCGGACTGGCGGGCCTTCCGGCGCCACCAGCGTGCTGGTTTCGCGTTCGACGCCGGTCACGGGCCCCCAGCCTTGGTCATCAAAGCCGGGGCTGCTCCAGCCGTTTGGCAGCTCGCGGGCATCGTACTTCTCGCCCTTGTACAAGCTGGACAACAGGATCGGTCCGAAGCCGGCCTTCCAGCTCCCGTCCGTTCCGACGACGGTGACTGAACCGTCGTCGTGCGTGACGTGAAGCTGCGCCAGCAGCGCAATCTTGTCCCCATAAAGGTTCGCGTGACCGCCCTTGAAACCTATGCGGCCCCTGTACCAACCGTCCGCGAGCAGCGCGCCCATGGCGTTGTCGCCGTCGGACAGGTGCCCCGTGACGTCGTAGGTGTAGTAGCGCAGGCGCTTGCCGTACACCGTCCACCCCGGCGATAGAGTGTCGTCGCCCACCCGCTCGCCGTTGATCTCCATCTCATAGAGACCGTGCGCGGTGACGTACAGCCTCGCGGAAGCGACCGGACGGTCAAGAGTGAAACCGCGCCGCAGCAGCGGAGGCCGCCTGTCCGAATCCGGATCTTCGTCCCAGGCTGGGGTGATGGCGGTCGCCGTCCAGTCGACAGGCTCCAAAAGACCGGTTTCGACGCCGGATGGCTGGCTCCATTCGCTCGGCGCCTCATCCCCCGCGCCCCAAACCCGGACACTCACCTCTGCGCGTTGGGCGGAGGTGAGAGGAGCCGCCTCCCACGGAACCAATACGGAGTCCGTGGAATCGATGCGTTCGCTGGTCCATTGTCCATCAGCGGTGGTCACGGACAACTGGTACGCCTCTTGCGTCCAGGCAGGTTCGGCAGTTGTCTTCCACGAGATGCGCGGCGTCGCGACGCCGATTCCGAAGGCGTAGGGCAGGTGTTCGAAAGTTGCCGGATGCACAGTGGCAGGCATAGGGAAAGTCTCCTTTGGCTGTTAGGCCGGGTGTGGTGGGTCAGCTTTATGGGGCGCACTCAGTGCTTGGCCGTGCTCAGCCTTTGACGGCACCCGCCGTCATGCCAGCCACAATCTGCCGATTGAAGAACAGGTACATGACGAACGGCGGCACTGTGATGAGCAGGATGTTCATGAAGAGCAGGTTGTAGTTGGTGGTGAACTGGCTCTGGAAGTTGAACAGCGTCAATTGCACCGTTGCGTTCGCGTCGCCCGGCAGGAAATACAGCGGGTTCTGGAAATCGTTGAAGATGTGGACCGACTGGACCACGATCACTGTGACGATCACCGAGCGAAGCAGCGGGAAGATGACCCTGAAGAACAACCGGACCGGTCCGCAGCCATCAATCACGGCGGCCTCATCCAATTCCTTGGGTATGGAGGCGATGAACGCCCGGAACAGCATCACGCAGAAGGACAGCCCGAATGCCACTTCAATGAGGATCAGGCCCGGAAGCGTCTTGAACAGCCCCATGCTTTGCAACACCCAGATAGTGGGCACGATGGCTGGAGGGATGATCAGTCCGGAGAGGATCAGGAAGTTGGCCACGCCGTTCCAGCGGGACTTGCGGCGCTGAAGCACCCAGGCCACCATGGCGGCGAGGACCACCAGGATGGTCACGCTCACCACTGTGAGGATGGTGCTGTTGATGAAGGCGGTGACCAGCATGAACTTCCGGGCGGACAGGACCTGCGTGAAGTTCTCCACGAACTGGAAGCTGGTGGGCCAGGCGAAATCAAGTTTTGCCGCTTCCCTTCGGTCTTTGACGGCCGTGAGGACCATGAAAAGCAAGGGAATGATGAAGACGACGACGCTGACGGCGATGGCCAGGACGCCGATGCCATAGCGCTTGAGGGTGGCGGTCACTGTTCAACCTCCTTGCGGTTCAAGAACATGGACAGGGGCAGGATGATGGCCGTGACAATCAGGAAGAGGACCACGTTCCCAGCGGTGGACAGGCCGTAGAAGCCTGCTTGGTACTGCTTGTAGATAACCGAGGCGATGACGTCCGACGTGAACCCCGGACCGCCTTTGGTCATGGCCCAGATCAGGTCGAAGGAACGAAGGCCGCCGATGAGGGACAGGATGATGACCGTGGCAGTTGCCGGCCGGGCCAGCGGCAGGGTGATATTGAAGAAGCTCTTGAACGAACTGGCGCCGTCCATCTTGGCGGCTTCGAAGTACTCCTGCGGGATGGACACAATGCCGGCGATGTAAATCACGGTAGCCAGGCCCACGCCTTTCCAGACGTCCACCAGAGCGACGGACAGCAGAGCCCACGCAGGGTCCGTAAGCCATCCCGGACCTTCGATGCCGATGGCAGCCAGGCCCTCATTGATCATGCCCTTGGACGGATCCATCAGCGTGGTAAAGACAATGCCGACGCCGATGCTGCTCAGCAACACAGGGAAGAACATCACGGAGCGAAGGTAGCCGCGGGCGATGATCTGGGAAGTCAGCAGGACTGCCAGGAGCATGCCCAGGACTACTTTCAGCGTGGACGTCACCACGCCGTAGATGAACGTGTTGGTGAGGCCCTTGAGGAGGGCCGGTTCCTGGAAGAACTGAATGAAGTTGTCCAGGCCGATCCACGTGAATTCCGTCAGGTTCCAGCGAGTGAAGCTGAAGAAGAACGAAGCGAACGTGGGGACCAGGAACAGGGCGGTGTAAACCACCGCTGCGGGGAGGTAGAACCAGTACGGGTAGGGCGACTTCCCTTTGCGGCGCTTGGACTGCGCGGCCCGCGGTACCGGCCGCACCGCCGTCGTGGTTGGTGCTGTGTTCAGTGTCATGAGAATCTCTCCAAGGGCCGTCCGGGCCGGGAAGGCCCGAACGGCTTGTAGGTTTCGGAGGTCAGTTCCAGCCGGGCAGGTTCAGCTGCTTGGCCTGCTTTTTGACGTCCTCGTCGTAGAGGGCGGCGCCGTCCTTGGCGGAGCGGATACCCGAGCCAACTTCGACCGTGATCTGCTCAAGGGCAGGACCCTTGACAGGGGAAAGGAATTCCAGGGCGGGGCTGTTCTTGGCCTGGTCTTCGAAGAACGGGAGCATGTCCTTCACTGCGTTCGGAACGTCCGAGGGCAACTCACAGTCCTTCACGAGGTACGGGCCGGCTGCCCCCACCGCTGCGGTCTGGGCGTCGCATCCTGCCTTGCTGGCGATGAACGCCTGGAGCTTCTTGGCTTCTTCCAGGTTCTTGGTGGACTTGGGAATGTACGTGCCACCAGGCATCCACACGGTCAGCTTGTTCTTGGACGCGTCATCGCCCGGAAGCGGGAACAGCCCGAGGTCGTTCAGCTTCTCCGGATACGTCACCTTGATGTTGGCCAACGCGAAGCTCAGGATGGGGTACTGCGCTCCCTCGCCGTTGACCAGCTTTTCCTGCGCTTGCTGGTACGTGGTGGAGGCGAAGTCGTCGTTGAACAGTCCGGCCTTGCCTGCCTCTTCAAGGTGTTCGAAGCCCTTGATCGCGGCAGGATTCGTGGCGTACTTGGCCTTGTTGGCGGTGTAGTCCGCGGGGAAGTTGGGTTCCGCAGTGACAACGTTGGCGAAGTCGCCCAGGACGAAGAGCTGGGAAGTCCAAGTGGTCTGGTAGGACTGGATGATCGGCGCGATTCCGGCGGCCTTGATCTTCCGGCTGTTCTCCATGAATTGGTCCCAGGTCTTGGGAACGGACAGGCCCAGCTTCTCGTAGACCTTCTTATTGTAGAGAACGGCGCCAGCCATGCCAGTGCTGAACGGAACGCCATAAACGTCGCTACCGGATGTCACCACAGGTTTGAAGGATTCCGTGACGTTGGAGAGGTAAGACTCATTGGTGATGGGCTGCAGGTTCTGCCCAGGGTTGATCTGCTGCAGAAGCGAGCCCGTGTTGTAGTTGAAGACGTCGGCCATGTCTCCTGTGGACAGCCGGGTCTTGACGATGTTGTCGCCGTCACCGCCCTGCGGACGGGTTTCAATCTCCACCTTGATGCCGGGGTTTGCGGCCGTGAATTCTTCCGCGACCTTCTCCGCCGCCGACACGGTGTTCTCAGCGTTGTCCACCAGCCAGGTGATGGTTTTCTCGCTTCCGCCACCGCTGCTGCCCGCACTGCAACCGGTCAGAGCCAGCGCCAAGACTGTCACTCCCCCAGCCAGAGCGGCCCAGCGCTGCTTGCTCATTGCGGCCATCTTTACCTCCTCGTAAAGCCACAAGCCCCTTAGCTTGTGGAACGTTTCAAAGCGGACCTGCACATCTCGCATCCGGCCCTGTGTGTATTTGTGTAGATCGGTCTACGTTTGTCTACTGTAAGTCATGTCACAGCCCTTGCCAAGAGTTTTTCGTAGATCAATCTACAATTACGGAAGAAGGCAATGGAGGGAAGCCAAATGACCGAGCAGCTGAAACGCGCAACCATCAGCGACGTTGCTGAGCAAGCCGGCGTTTCGCGGGCCGCCGTGTCCAAGGTCCTGCGCAACGCGTACGGTGTCAGCCCCGCCATGCGGGCCAAGGTAGAGGAGACCATGGCCCTCCTGAACTACCGGCCGCTAGCTCTTGCCCGGGGCATGCGCGGCAACAGCTACACTTTGGGCGTCTTCTTGGTGGACCTCTCCAATACGTTCTTTTCCGTCCTGGTTGAGGGCGTCCGCGACGTCGCCGAGGAACTTGGGTACCAAGTTCTCATCGGCCAGGCGCGGCATGGCCTTGACGCCCAAAAGAAGCTCATCGAAGCCATGGTGGACCGCCGCATGGATGGTTTGCTGCTGATCGCACCCTTCGGACCCAATGAGGAACTGGAGCGTCTCGGCCGTACCATCCCCGTCGTAGTCCTCGGCCGCCATGGACCCGCAAAGTACTTCGACACCGTGGCAAGCGACGACATCGCGGGCAGCGCAATCATCGTGGATCACCTCGTCTCGCTGGGCCACGAACGGATTTCCATGCTGGCCAACACCCAGCCGGAGAGCGAGCCGGGAATGCCACAAACCGTCCGCCGCCACGGCTACGACCTCGCGATGAAAAAGCATGGCCTTGAGGACTACATTGACCACGTTCCTGGCCGATGGGGCTACGAAAGTGGCTTGGAGGCGGGGCGGTCAATAGCAAACCGACGAATTGCCGAGCGCCCCACTGCGCTCCACGGCGGCGCGGACGTCGCCGCCCTCGGAGCCTTCACAAGCCTGTTCGACGCTGGGATCAATATCCCCGGGGACATCTCCTTGGTGGGCTACGACAATGTGCCGGCCGCGTCGCTCCCGCCCATAGGCCTGACTACAGTCGATCAATCCGGCGTGCAAATGGGCCGCCAGGCGGCGGAACTGCTGCTCTCCCGGATCGAGGGCCGCAGCGAGTCGGAACACATCCTCGTTCCGCCGCGGTTGATCGTCAGGAAGACGACTGCGGAGCCCGCCGGCAGGTAGCACCCCGGCGTGGCATGGACATGTGCACAGTCTCTCGCGGTGCTGGTAGGCACCTGTCCATACCGGGCTGGAGTCGTGCATGTCAGGATCAAAGTTCACATCCTGTTATCCCGGAATGGACCATGAATCTCCCACTTTTCCACGACCCCCTCCAGGGCCGCGTCACCGTCGACGCACCCGTACGTGAACCCAGGATTGGACGCGATGGCGCATTCCGTCCCAACGCCCGGACACGCATTTCTCCCCGCGTAATGCGATCATCCACCCACGACGCACAGTCGACGCGGAACGCAAGGCAGCGCGAGGTGGCCAAGGTCGCCGAAGATCTCCAGGCATTGATCGCCAGGGCGGGCATCCAGTCCTGAGCAGAAGAGCATCCGAGCATTGGTCGTGGCCTCCGGACGCCCGAGCTGACGCGTGACATGAGCTGTTAATCGCGTTCACGAGGACTACCATCCACACCGTGACTATCCGCATCGGTACCTCGGGCTGGAGCTACGACCATTGGGAGAACGCGCTCTACCCGCCGGGTCTACCAACATCCAAGCGCCTGGCCCACTACGTTGCGCGCTTCGACACGGTAGAGCTCAACGCGAGTTTTTACCGCTGGCCCCGGGACACGGCATTCAAGAGCTGGCATGACCGCCTGCCTCCAGGATTTGCGATGTCGGTCAAGGCGCCCAGAGGCCTCACGCACGGGAAGAAGCTTTACAGCCCGGAAGTTTGGGTGGAACGGATCACCCGTTGCTGGCATGAACTGGGCGACAAAAGGGCTGTGCTGCTTGTCCAGCTTCCTCCTGGTTTTGCCCGCGATGATGCCCGCCTCGATTACTTCCTCGCAGCCCTACCCCACTGGATTCGCGTGGCGGTGGAGTTCCGGCACGATAGCTGGGACCACCCTGACGTATACGCGTTGCTTGAACGCCACGAGTCCGCCTACTGCATCATGAGCGGCGCCAACCTGCCGTGCATCCTCCGCGCCACCGCACCATTCGTTTACGTCCGGCTGCACGGGCCGGATACCGAGCACCTCTATGGCGGCTCGTATTCGGAGGAGGATCTTCGCTGGTGGGCGGATCGGATCCGTGAGTGGAGCAGCATGGGCAAGGACGTGTACGCCTATTTCAACAACGACGGCGGAGGTAACGCCGTGCGCAATGCCGAGACTTTGCGGTGGCTGCTTGGGATCGGCTGACTCGCCAAGGGCGAACCAGCGGGCGGGTCTTAGCCCAGGCGACTTCGCACGATCTCGCTGACGGTCTTGCCGTCGAAGCGTCCTGCAACCTTGGCCGTGACCGGCTTCATGACGGCGCCGATGGAACGCATTGAGAGTTCCTGCCCGTCGGCTTTCAAGTCGGCGATGGCTTCGTCGACGATGCCTTCCACTTCTTCGCGGCTTAGCGGCTTGGGGAGGTACGCCTCAATAATCTCAGCCTCCGCAACTTCGGCGGCTGCCCTGTCTGTTTCCCCGGCTTCGGTGTAGATGCGCGCGGTATCCCGACGTTTTGCAGCTTCCTTTTGGAGCAGTGAAGTAACCTGCGCATCGTCCAACTCGATGGGCGTTTTGCCCGACTTTTCGCGGGTGCTGATCTCACCCAGGACGTTCCGCACGGTGGTGAGCGCTGTCTTGTTGCCCGCCTTCATGTGGCCAACGACGTCTGCTTTGAGGCGGTCTTTCAGTGACATTGTGCTCCTTGTTTGGGGTTCCTACTTGCCATCGTAGTCAGTCCACCAAGTCGACGCTGGCCGGAATGAGGGTCCGGAAATTTCCCTTGCGGAGCATTTAGTAAGCATGCTTAGCTTATTGTGCCGCTGGAATTCCTTGAAGGAACCGGTTGGCTCACCGATCGCACCGAGGAGCCTTAGCGCTACATGGGAGGGACAACCATGCATCTAAACGAACGGGAGCGCAGGGCGCTGCAGCAACTCGAGCTAGTTCTTCGTTTCCAGGCCTGCATCCGTTGATGGGGCCGGAGGGAGCTCGGGAGGAATCGGCCCGGCAAGCTCCTTCTCGGTTGGGCCGCTGACCACAACCTGCGCGGGGCTGTGAAGGAGGTATCCGTTGAGCCAGGAAAACAGTGCACGGACTTTCTGCTGGACCCCGGACAACAGCGCCAAGTGAACCAAGAGCCAGGACAAGAAGGCGAAAAGGCCCTGCAACTGGATTCGTTTGCGACCAAGTTCTGCCACGGCAGCACCGCGTCCGACCATCGCCATATAGCCCTTGTCGACGTAGCGGAAGGGAGTAGGGCTACCTCCCGTAAGCTGCGCGAGGATGTTGGCGGCTGCCCATTTTCCGGCCTGTTGGGCCACGGAGCCGAGCTGGGGCAACTTCGCGCCAGTGGAATCGGTGATGTTGGCAGCATCGCCGATGACGTACACACCATCCACATCCGGGGCGGTCAGGTCTGGACGAACATCCACACGCCCACCTTTGCCCTGCGTCAGCCCCGAAGTGCTGATGAGGTCTCCGGCTTTCAACCCGCCGGCCCAAACAACGATCTGCGCGGGGACGAAGCTCCCATCAGCCAACGCCACGCCATCGCTGCGTACCTCGGTAACGCCCACCCCCATATGCAACTGGACGCCCACCTTCCGAAGACGTTCGGTGGCGTACCGCTGGGACTTCGTGGAAAACATGTTCAACACGCTGGGAACCATGTCCACCAAGTGCACGCGGCACCGGGCAGCAAGCTCGGCCGAGAAGTATTTGCGCACCATATATTTGACGTTTTCAGCCATGGCTCCGGCCGTCTCCACACCAGTGGGACCTCCTCCGACCACGACGACATCCACAAGACCGTCAGAGGTTCTATCTGCCTGATCAAGCAGCCGCGTAATGGCGGTGCCTAGCCTGGTGGCGTCCGTAACGGAGTACAGCGGGAAAGCATGTTGCTCGGCACCTGGGGTGTTGAAGAAGTTGGGAACGGCACCTACCGCGATGACCAGGATCTCCGCCCGCAAACTCACGCCATCGGAGGTGGTGACTGACCGTTGCGAAGCATCAATGGAGGCAACACTCGCCGTCAGGACTTTGACGGTCTTGTAGCGGCGAAAAACGGAGCGCAGCGGGCGCGTAATGGCTGAAACCCCGATCTGGGAAGTAGCCAATTGATAAAGGAGCGGCTGGAACTGGTGGTAGTTGTTCGAGTCGATCAACAGGACGCGTACGCCCTTCCGGCCTAGTTTTTTGGCTGCCGCAACGCCTGCAAAGCCGGCACCCACCACGATGACTTGGTATGTGTCCTCCATGCGAGCAACTTACTTCACCGTGAGTCCGGGCAACAGGGCTTGACAGTCTTCACCTGTCGATAAGATTCGACGCCGGGTGGCCGCCAGCGCTGCACGGAAGGTCGCCGTCGTGCGTTTAGTCTTTGGTCCCCATGGGTACGCAGTGGGTAGTGTTCTGCATTTGGCAAGGACCAGGGGAGGGAGTGGGTTTCCGAGGCAGCAATCCTGCTGGGACGGGACGCAAACCACTTGGAAACAGACGTAGCCGCCCTGTCCGAACAATACGGCGCAGTGGTGAGCTGCCAGGGCGTGATCGCACGGCCACCTGGGGAAGCACCTGAGGAACCGAAACTATGGAAGATCACCACCGGGTACGGAGGCCTGGGTACGTCGGGCAGCGGAGACGTACTGGCCGGTGCCATCACCGGTCTCCGGGCGCGTGGAACCAGCGGCGCACAGGCTGCCTGCTGGGGAACACACCTCCACGCCGCCGCAGCGGACCGCTTGGCCAGCAAGCTGGGCCCGCTCGGGTTCCTTGCCCGCGAACTCGCCGACGAATTGCCCGCCCTGATGCTGGAACTGAACACCTGAGCCATTCCGCGGGCAAGTACCTATGCGGGTTTCAGGAGTTCATGCTCCACAACTGCACTGCGGGAGAGCGTCTTGTACCCCTCCTGTTCGAACAGGACGGTGATGACATCGTCCTCATGCCTCATCACCAGGCCCGGACCCCATTCCTTGTGCATCACGGCGGACTGCACCGGGAATGGATCGCTTTCTCCAGCACGCTGTTCATCTGCGTCACGCTCTTCATCTGCGCTGTGAAAAGCATCGCTGGCTTTGGAAGCATCGGCGCATGCATCACAATTGCCGCACGGCTTGGAAAGTTCTTCACCGAAGTAGCCCAGCAGGAACTGCCGACGGCAGCCATCCGTCTCCGCGTATGCGCGCATCATCGTGAGCCGGGACTGGTCAACGCGCTGGCGGGCTTCGGCCAGTTCGACGGCGCGGGCCACCAGGGCCGGCAGCTTGGCTTTGGACGCCAGGCGGATGCCGCGCTTACCCGTGGTGACGGCGCCTGCTTCCTCCAGCTGGTTGACGAGCCCAGTGAGGCGACGGACAGGGAATCCCGTCAACTCCGCGAGCGCGCCCTTGGGGGCAGGAGCGCCTGCGGCTTTCAGGATCTTCAGGACTGCCAGGAGCGAATCCGGGTCAGGTGAATGCGTGCCGAAGAACTTCCGAAGGCCAAGATCCTCCTCGCGGTAGTGCAGTATGGCGCCGGCCGGTTTCCCGTCCCGTCCGGAACGGCCGATTTCCTGGTAATAGGCATCCAGTGATTCCGGAATGTCGGCATGGACGACGAACCGCACATTGGGTTTGTTGATTCCCATGCCGAAAGCGGTTGTGGCAACCACGACGTCGAGCTCATCGTCCAGAAACTGCTCATGGATGCGCTCCCGGTCAGCATCCGACCGGCCCGCGTGGTAGGCCTCGGCGCGGAGCCCTTCCTTTACGAGTTTGGTGGCGTACTTTTCCGTGTCCTTGCGGGTGGCGGCGTACAGGAGCCCCCGTTCTCCTCCCTTGGCCAGCGCAGCAACCTGCTCCAGGACGGCTTTTCGCTTACCTTTGTCCTCTTGGTGGCGGACCACGTCAAGGCTTATGTTGGGCCGGTCAAAGCCACGGACCAGGACCAGCGGATCCTTCATGCCCAGCCGTTCCAGAATCTCATCGCGCACCGGAGGTGAGGCCGTGGCGGTAAGGGCTGCCACCGGAGGGTTTCCCAATCTTTCACGGACATTTCCCAGATCAAGGTAATCGGGGCGGAAGTCATGACCCCATGAGGAGACGCAGTGGGCCTCATCAACCACGAACAGGGTGATGTGCAACTTGGCTATGCGGTCCACGGTCTCCTTTTTGGCCAACTGTTCGGGGGCCAGAAACACGAAAGTCGCTTTGCCGGACTCGGCTGCTTCCCAGGCGTCCTCCACTTCCGAGTCACTATGGGAGGAATTGATCGCGACGGCCACGCCGTCACCCAGCTGCCCGTTCAGTCCGTCCAGCTGGTCTTCCTGCAGGGCGATCAACGGAGAAACCACGACGGCGGGGCGTCCCGTTTGGTTGTAAAGGTACTTGGCTGCCACTTGGTAGGTGGCTGATTTACCGTACCCAGTGGGCATGACGGCCAGGACGTCGCGGCCACCCGCGAGCGCGTTCATGGCTGCGAGCTGGCCCTCGCGGAGCTTTGGCAGGGAAAAGGAAGACGCCGCAAGGGCGCCCAGGGCTGGATCATCGGACATCGGAAAACGGCTCCGCACAGTGGGTGTTGCGGCCGCTTGCTTCAGCCGAGGTAACCAGACTAACGCGAGGTGGGACCCGGCGTCGTGCGCTTCTTCCTGCTTGTGGATAACTCTGGAGGCCTACCGAAGGCCTGGACTCATGGCGTCATCCCAAGGCTGGCGGTAGCTTTGGAATACTTTTCCTTCGAAGCGGGTAAGGTACCGGAGGTACCGCTGATGCAGGGCTTGTCTACATCCCTTGTTTTGATCGCCTTACTGGCCGTGGCGGCGCCCCTTGCTGTCCGCTTCCTTGACCGGGCGGTCAAGGTGCCGCTGGTGGTGTTCGAGATCGTCCTCGGAATCCTGCTGGGTCCCAGCGTGTTGGGATGGATCCAATCCACGCAGTTCACGGATACCCTGGCTGATTTCGGGCTGGCGATCCTCTTCTTCGTGGCCGGCAACGAGATCGATTTTTCCGATATCCGGGGCCGTCCCGCCATCCGCGCATCAGCGGGCTGGGTGATCTCGTTGGCAGCGGGCGTTGGCGCGGGCTTTCTCCTGTCCCCCACGCCGGAGGCCGCCGTCATCATCGGTGTGGCGCTGTGTTCCACAGCATTGGGAACATTGCTGCCCATTCTTCGCGATGCCGGTGAATCAAAATCCCCGATGGGTACCGCCGTCACTGCATTGGGTGCAGCTGGCGAGTTTGGTCCGCTGATTGCAATCTCGCTGTTCTTCAGCGGCAGGCAGCTGGGTCCGGCAACGGCGGTGCTTCTCGGATTCGTCTTCCTGACCGGCATTGCGATCTTCCTGGCCTCCAGGGCAAGGCACACGCTGTTCCACTCGCAGGTCACGAGGACCCTCCACACCAGCGGGCAGTTCGCCGTCCGCTCCATCATGTTCATCCTCACCGTGCTCGTAGTGCTGAGCATGGTCCTGGGACTGGACATGTTACTGGGTGCATTCGCCGCGGGCGTTCTCTGGAAGGTGGCCATAGAGCGTGCTCCCGAACGGGACCGTAAGGTGATCGAGACCAAACTCGACGCCGTCGCGTTCGGCTTTCTGGTGCCCATCTTCTTCATCGATACCGGCATCGATTTTGATCTCGGCGCACTCACGTCCAGCCCGACAGCCCTGGCAATGGTCCCGCTGTTCGTGCTCCTCCTGCTGATCGTCCGGGGCCTGCCGTCGATGCTTGCTGCCCCACCGAGGTCCACTTTCGCCGAGAAACGGGCGATCATGCTTTTCGGGGCCACCGGCCTGCCGATTATCGTTGCCGTCACAGCCATTGGCAGGGATCAGGGGTTCATTTCAAGCGGAATCTCGTCAGCACTCGTTGGGGCCGGCATGCTCTCTGTGCTCCTGTTTCCGCTGCTGGCGCTTCGGCAGGGCCAGCGTGAACGTCAAGGCAGAACACCAGTGCCGCAGGAGGAAGTCCCTGAGGACAGGGACGCTTAATCATTGCGGCCGCCGCAGTCACGATCATCATCTTGGCCGTCATCGTTCGCGTGGTCATTTTCCACGACAGATAGAGTTATCTGTCGTAGAATATGAACATGAAGCGCCAAAGTCACCTAGTCGAGCGCCTTCCGCGCGGCCTCTTCAGCATCTCCGAGGCCGCAAAGCACGGGGTCTCTCACGCGAGCCTGTACCGAATGCGCGACGCGGGCCTGGTTGAGAGGATCGGCTCCGGGCTGTACATCGCCGGAACGGGCATTGAGGCCGATATCGATCTGCTTGAAGCATCCCGAAAGGCTCCCCTGGCCACGATCTGCCTGACCAGCGCCCTCGCCCGGCATGGGCTCATCGACGAAATCCCGTCCAGCATCGATTTGGCCTTGCCCCGCGGCAAGACCCCTCCGCAACTCTCGGCCCAAGTCACCTGGCATATCTTCGACAAGGCGACCTTCGACGTCGGCCGTTCAAGCATCGCGGTCGAAGGGGAAGATGAGGCGAGAATCGGTATCTACTCGCCTGAACGCTCGATCGTCGACGCCTTTCGCCTTCGCGCAAGCGCCGGCTACGAAACCGGAATCGAAGCGCTTCGTAACTGGCTCAAGCGCCCAGAGTCACAACCCGCACGCCTCATGGATATCGCCTCGTCGGTCCCTCGTTCCAAGCGGCCACTCCGCCAGGCAATGGAGGTCCTCCTGTGACGGCAGGCAGCCGGTCCATTTACCTCCGGCTGCAGAAAGTCGCACGAGAGCGTAGGCGACCCTCTGACGAGATCTTCACGCTTTACGGGCTGGAGCGCTTCCTGGCGCGTCTGGCAGACACACCGTTTGCGGATGACTTCTGCCTCAAAGGTGGCGTCCTGCTGTCCGCCCACGCGCTGCGCCGCCCGACCCGTGACATTGACATGCAGGCACTCGATTTCCGACTCGACGTCGATCACGTCACCGAAGTGGTGAAAATGATGTGCGACGTCGTCGTCGACGACGGCCTGGTCTTCGACCATGCGTTCATGCAGATCGAACAGATCCGCGACGAAGACGAGTACAGCGGCCTGCGGGTCTCACTGCCCGCGGTCCTGGGCCGGGCGAGAATTGCCATCAAGCTCGACATCAGTACCGGTGACCCGATCTGGCCCGAGCCGGAGCAGATCGAACTACCGTCGCTGCTCGGCGGAACTGTGAAGATGAAAGGTCATCCCTTGGTGACGGTGATTGCCGAGAAGACCGTCACCATGCTCCAGCGCGGCACCACGAGCACCCGGTGGCGGGACCTGCTGGACGTGGCACTCCTGTCCGACCGATTCGAGTTCGATGCCGCAGACGTCAGACAAGCAACGGTACAAGTGGCCAGGCACCGCGGTATCGAACTCGGTCCGCTCCGAGCCCTTATGGCCAGCTACGGGGCGACCGGGCAAGCGAAATGGGCTGCATGGCGCAGGAAGCTCAAAGTGGAAGATATGTGCGAGCAGAACCTTGACGCGCAGGTTGAGCGTGTGCTCAGGTTCATTGAGCCGGTGTTCGACGGTTCCGCAGAAGACCATCACCGGTGGAGCCCCGACGGGCGTTCCTGGTCATAGACTGCGGTGATGGCCGGCGCCGAAAGGGCCAGCGGCAATATACCCGCAGCTCAAAGCCAAGCTAAGAGCCCCCTGTCGGATTCGAACCGACGACCCCCGCTTTACAAGAGCGGTGCTCTGGCCAACTGAGCTAAGGAGGCATGCGCCGAAAACGACGCTAGATAAGGTTAGCCCAGACCCTCCCCCTCACGGAAATCACGAAGGCGGCTACCCACCCGGGGCATAAACCCAAGGTGACCAGCCGCCGTCGTAAATTCCTGGAAACTAGCCCTTGGCGTCAACCGCGGTCTGGATCTCAGCGTTCAGATCGGTGGATCCGTCCCACTGCTTCCCGTCGACGAACACGGTGGGGGTGCCGGTGATGCCGATGGCTGCTGCTTCTTGCGTAGCGACCTTTACATAGGGCCGGTACTGCTTGCTGTCCACGCAAGAGTCGATGCTCGCTGAGCCCACTTCCTTGGCCATGGACTTGAGGTCGTTGTCCGAGATACCGGCGCTGCCTTCAGCTGGCTGGCGTTCGAAAAGGAGGTTGAAGAAATCGGCGTACTTTTCCGGCGAAGAGTTCACCACGCACGCAGCGGCATTTGCTGCGCGTGAGGAGTAGTTGGTGGTGGACTGCTGGTCCAGGAAGCCAAGGGGACGGTACTCGAGGGAGATCTTGCCTTCGTTGCGCAGCTTGGTGAGCGACTCCCCGTAGGTCGTCTCAAACCGCTTGCAGACCGGGCAGATGAAGTCGATGTAAGCGATCACCTTGACGGGCTTGCCGGCCTCGGGCTCACCGCCGGGAACGGTGACGGTTGCGGGCTTGGTTGCCGGAGCCGAAGGGACGTCTGCCACGTTCACGGACGAGGCATCGGACTTCACGACGTCGGTGTTGGCCAGCAATGTTACGCCGCCGTGCACGTTGCCGTTCGCGGGAGTAGGGCCTTGATCGGCAATCGGCGCGCTTTGCTGGATGCTGGTGGTCACTACCAGCGCGATGACGGCGAGGATAGCCACGACCGCCACCACAATGCCCCAACCGATCAGGAGCTTGTTGCGCTTGTCCTTTTTCAGCTGCGCTTCGCGGATTTCGCGCGCCTTCTCCCGTGCCTGGGCGGTGCGTTCAGCCTTGGATAGGCGGGGTTCGTTTGCGGGGCTCATCAGTTCCTCGGATTACTCGACGTCGTAGTGCATAGCTTGGGGCAACGGGGCCAGTTTACGGGAGCCAACTAGGAGCTCTGCCGCTGACATGCCTGCCCGGTCGTTGAACGATCAACTGCTGTCTATGATTCCGCCGGTAGGCTGGGAGGTGAGTCACAGCAACCCCAGGGAGCAGTAATGCAGGATTTGGCAAGCGAAAAACTCAAGACGGAAGATGGCGTTAGGGCCTCTCCCACCAAGAAGCCAACGGCGAGCAAGTTCGACTTCATGGTGGTGTCCAACCGCCTGCCCGTCGATCGCTGCAGCAGCGATGGCGACGGCGATGGCGGCGGGGGCTGGCGACGCTCACCCGGCGGCCTGGTTACCGCGCTTGCACCGATGATGACAAAGTCCGACGGCGCGTGGGTGGGTTGGCATGGCGCCCCGGATGAGACTGTCCGCCCTTTCAGCCACGAGGCCATGGACCTTGTCCCGGTCCAGTTGAGCAGCCAGGACGTCGAGCTGTATTACGAGGGCTTCTCCAACGCGACCATCTGGCCGCTGTATCACGATGTCATCGCCCCGCCGGAATTCCACCGTACGTGGTGGGATTCATACCGCCAGGTCAATAAGAAGTTCGCCGACGCCGTCATCCGCCATGCCGCGGAAGGCGCCACTGTTTGGGTCCAGGACTACCAGCTCCAGTTGGTTCCCCGCATGCTCCGCGAGGCGCGGCCGGACCTGAAAATCGGCTTCTTCAACCACATTCCCTTCCCGCCTCCGGAGATCTTCGCGCAGCTGCCGTGGCGCCGCGAGATCATTGATGGCCTGCTGGGTGCGGACTTGCTGGGCTTCCAGCGTCCCAGCGATGCCGGCAACTTCATGCGCTCTGCCCGCCGCTTCCTGGGCGCCAGCGTCAAGCAGCAGCAAGTGCATGTAAAGGGCCCGGACGGCGAGGTCACCCATATCGCCCGGGCGCAGGCCTTCCCTATTTCCATCGACGTCGACCAAATCCGGGAGTTGGCCGGCAGGCCGGACATCATCGAGAGGGCCAAGCAGATCCGCAAGGACCTGGGCAATCCGAAGACCATCCTGCTTGGCGTGGACCGGCTCGACTACACCAAGGGCATCGGCCACCGACTCAAGGCGTTCGAGGAACTCCTGCGCGAGGGCAGCATCAAGGTGGAGGACGCCACCCTGATCCAGGTAGCCAGCCCCAGCCGCGAACGCGTGGAGCAGTACCGCCTTCTGCGCGAAGAAATCGAAGGGACCGTAGGCCACATCAATGGCACCTACGACACCATCCAGAACACTGCCGTCCGCTATCTGCACCACAGCTACCCGGTCGAGGAGATGGTGGCGCTCTATCTCGCCGCTGACGTCATGCTGGTTACGGCGCTGCGCGATGGCATGAACCTGGTGGCCAAGGAATATGTCACGGCCCGATCCGAGGACGACGGCGCGCTGGTGTTGAGCGAATTCGCGGGCGCCGCCGACCAACTGAAGCAGGCGCTCCTGATTAACCCTCATGACATCGACGGCCTCAAGTCCGCCATTCTGCGGGCGGTCAACCTCTCCCCCAAGGAAGCCCGCCGCCGCATGAAGCTGATGCGGAAGCAGATCCTGGACCACGACGTCGATCATTGGTCAGCGGAGTTCCTGGCCGCCCTCGAGGAGAAGGTAGTCCGCGATGACAGCTGAGCAGACTCCCCTGTCTTTGTCCCCGGAGCTGTTGGACGCCATCCGGCGCATTGCAGGCACCGAGCATCTCCTGGTGGCCTTGGACTTCGACGGCACTCTCTCCCCGATCGTGGACCATGCGGCGGATGCCAGGCCGTTGCCGCGATCGGCTGCCGCTTTGGAAGCCCTTGCCGAGCTGCCGCGCACGACGACGGCACTCATCTCGGGACGCGCCCTGGACAGTTTGCGCCAGGTCGCCTCGCCACCTGTCAACACGTTGCTCATTGGCAGCCACGGGGCCGAGGTATGGCTTGGCGAGGGGTCCCTTGGCCTGCAGTTGGATGAGGAACAGCGTGCGCGGCTGGCCTCAGTACGTGAGGTCCTGGCTGGGATCGTCAACATCGCGCCGGGGACGTTGCTCGAAGACAAGCCAGCCGGAGTGGTCCTCCATACGAGGCTCGCAGAAGACGACGTTGCCGAAGACGCCGTGGAGGCCGCCATGAGGGTTCTGCGGGACCATCCGGGCGTCTTCCTGAAGACCGGCAAGCGCGTGCTGGAGACGTCAGTGGTCCATGCTTCCAAGGGCGAAGCCGTGGAATTCCTTCGTCAGGCCACCGGGGCCACGGCCATCCTGTTCGCCGGCGACGACGTCACCGATGAAGATGCCTTGGGCAGGCTCATGGCGGATGACGTCGGCATCAAGGTGGGCCTTGATTTCACGCAGGCCCAGTACCGCGTGGAAGCTCCGGTGCACGTGGCCGAGCTGTTGGAAGCCCTCCTGCGGGAGCGGCGCCGGGTCACTGCTGAAACGTAGGCCGCGAGCAGCATCACATGTGACCTTCGTAACATTTGGGTAGTAAGTCCAAAAGTCTGACATACTCTTGGTTGTGATGTGACGCACAGTACCGTGCGACGTCACACGATCCTCCCCGGCCAATGGCCGGGGAGTTCAACTGAAGAAAATGAACCATTCACAACGGATCGTCCGGCACGTACCTGCCGGTGAAGGGATTGATAACTGTGGCTACAGTTACTTTTGATAACGCTACGCGTCTGTACCCGGGCACAGATAAGCCCGCCGTCGATAAGCTCAACATCGACATCGCCGATGGCGAATTCCTGGTCCTCGTTGGACCCTCCGGTTGCGGTAAGTCCACCTCCCTGCGCATGCTCGCAGGTCTTGAGGACGTGAACGCCGGCCGCATTCTGATCGGTGACCGCGACGTCACGGATGTTCCGCCGAAGGACCGCGACATCGCAATGGTCTTCCAGAACTACGCTCTTTACCCGCACATGACTGTTGCGGACAACATGGGCTTCGCACTGAAGATCGCCGGCGTCTCCAAGGAAGAGCGCGCCGAGCGTGTTCGCGAAGCCGCCAAGCTTCTTGACCTTGAGCAGTACCTGGACCGCAAGCCGAAGGCACTCTCCGGTGGTCAGCGCCAGCGTGTTGCCATGGGCCGTGCAATCGTCCGTAACCCGCAGGTCTTCCTCATGGACGAACCCCTGTCCAACCTTGACGCCAAGCTCCGTGTCCAGACCCGTACGCAGATCGCATCCCTGACCCGCCGCCTCGGCGTCACCACGGTTTACGTGACGCACGACCAGGTCGAGGCCATGACCATGGGTGACCGCGTTGCAGTCCTGAAGGACGGCCTGCTCCAGCAGGTGGACACCCCGCGCAACCTGTACGACCGCCCGCAGAACGTCTTCGTTGCAGGCTTCATCGGCTCTCCCGCCATGAACCTGCTGGAACTGCCGGTTGTTGACGGCGGCGTCCAGTTCGGTGGCACGGTTTACCCGGTCAAGCGCGACGTACTGGAAGAAGCACACGGACAGACGGTCACCGTTGGTTCGCGTCCGGAAGACCTTGAGACGGTCGGCAACGGCGAAGGCCTGCAGGTTGAGGTTGACGTCGTCGAAGAACTCGGCGCCGATGCCTACGTCTACGGCCACACCATCCTGGATGGCAAGAGCCACGACATCGTTGCCCGCGTTGACGGCCGCCGCCCCCCGATGAAGGGCGAGTCCATCTTCGTTCGTCCGCAGTCCGGCCACGTGCACCTGTTCGACACCAAGACGGGCCTGCGCCTGGGCGACTAATCCCCACCGGCACCCTAACCTCGCTCCGCTTCGGCCAGGGAACCCTGCCGGCGTGGGCCCAGCCACCAGAAGTATCCGCATTGTGACAGCGGCCCGACCCTTCCCGGTCGGGCCGCTCTCGCGTTAACCTTTCCGCAGAAAGAACGGTATGAACACGACGGATAACTTGATCCCCCTGCCATGGCACGTCGCGGCCACAGAAAGTGGGGCTTTCACGCTTGCCCCTACTACCCGGGTCGCGGCAAGCCAGGCAGCCGTCCCGGTCGCGGAGCAGCTGGCCGCGCTGCTTCGCCGCGGCACCGGTTTCGCTGTTCCCATCGTCGAACAGGTCAGTGCGGGCGACATCGCCCTGGATTTCGTTGAAACGCTCGACGGCGGCCCGGAAGCCTACCAGCTGACTGTCACCAGCGCCGGTGTACGCCTCATTGCGACAACTGCTGCCGGCCTCTTCAATGCAGTCCAAACACTCCGCCAGCTGTTCCCGCCAGCCATTGAAAGCTCCCGCACCGGCGCAGACGATTCGACGAACCGGATTGCCGGCACCTGGGTGATTCCCGCCGTCGAAATTAAGGACGCACCACGCTTCGCCTATCGCGGCCTCATGCTCGACGTCGCCCGCAACTTCTTCACGGTGGAAGAGGTGAAGGAGCAGATCGATGTCATGGCCCAGTTCAAGCTCAATGCCCTCCATTTGCACCTGACGGATGACCAGGCTTGGCGCATCGAAATCCACGCGCCGGAAAACAATCCATCGGGCCTGGACTATGGCAAGCTCACTGAAATCGGTGGCCAAGGAGCTGTCAACCACCCCGGAGTGGGACTCGCACCGGGCCTTACGGGCTACTACACGCAGCAGGATTTCACGGACATCGTGGCCTATGCCGCCACCAAGAACGTTCTTGTTGTACCGGAGATTGACCTCCCGGGCCACGTCAACGCCGCCCTGGCCGCTATCCCCCAGCTGAACCCTGATGGCCAGGCCAAACCCATGAACACCACCGGCGAGGTTGGCTACTCAACCTTGGACGCGGGGCTTCCTGTCACGTATGAGTTCGTGCGTGAAGTGCTGGGCCAGGTCGCCGCCATCACGCCTGGACCGTACCTGCACATCGGCGGGGATGAAGCCCTGGTGACAGGACACGACAACTACGTGGCCATGGTGCAGGAGTTCGCCCGCATCGCCGCCGAGACCGGCAAGAGAGTGGTGGGCTGGAACGAATACGCCGACGTCGAACTCCCTGACGGCGCCGTGGTGCAGTATTGGCACGGCGATTTCGCCCCGGTGATCCAGCAGGCCCAAGACCGCGGGTCAAAGGTCATCATGTCCCCCGCCGCAAACACTTACCTGGACCAGAAGTACGAGACAACGAGTCCCATTGGCCTTGAGTGGGTGGATGGCGGGCCGTTCACCTGGTCCGAGTACTACGACTGGAATCCTGCCCAAGGCGGCCTGGAAGACAACAGGATCCTGGGCGTCGAAGGTCCGTTGTGGACAGAGACCGTCCGCAACAACCAGCAGGCCTACTGGCTCATGTACCCGCGGGCAATTTCGCTGGCGGAAGTCGCATGGTCCGGCCAGGACGCCCGGGACCTTGGTGATTTCCGACGTCGGCTCGGTGCCTTGGGTGAGCGCCTCGCAAGGCAGGGCGTCACGTTCCAGGCAGCGCCCGACGTCGAGTGGTCCGCGGTGCCTGAGTTTCCCTTCCCAGCAGCAATGAACGCCAACACCGGCGAGTACGGAACAATTGAGGCATGAGCGAGCAAAACGAAGCCCAGTGGCACGACGAACCGACCGACTACGGGCAGATCGGCAAGCTCCCCCGGACTGAAGCGGCCAGCGCACAGGACACTGCACCGCCGGCCAGCGTTATTGGATCCCTTAACATCACCGCTGCGGCGGCGGATCCCGAGCTGCTGGACCTGCCGTGGCATATTGCACTTGAAGATTGGCCGGCGGAAAACCTCGCGGCCCTCCCCCGCGGTATCTCCCGGCACATCGTGCGTTTCGCCCACTTGGGTGGCTCGGTCATCGCCATCAAGGAAACGTCCGAGCACGTGGCCCGCCACGAGTACCACATGCTCCGGAAGCTGGCCCGGCTGGACGTTCCCTGCGTGGAGCCGGTTGCTGTCATCACCGGGCGCACCACCGCGGACGGCAAACCGCTGAACCCGGTGCTGGTCACGCGGCACCTGAAGTTCTCCATGCCGTACCGTGCGCTGTTCTCGCAGATGCTGCGCAAGGACACCCTGACGCGACTCATCGACGCCCAGGCGCTGTTGCTGGTCCGGTTGCACCTCATTGGCTTCTACTGGGGGGACGTCTCGCTCTCCAACACGCTGTTCCGCCGCGACGCCGGCGCGTTTGCCGCTTACCTCGTGGACGCCGAAACCGGCGAGCTGTACCCGGACCTTTCCATGGGCCAGCGCGAGTACGATCTCGAGATTGCCCGCGTCAATATCGCCGGTGAGCTGATGGACCTCCTGGATGGCGGACTCATCGAGGAGAAGGTGGACCCCGTAGCCACCAGTGAGCTCATCATGGACAGCTATCGCCGGCTGTGGGCGGAGCTGACGGAGAAGGAGTCCTTCGAACTCGGCGAGCGCTGGCGCGTGGGAGCACGCATCCGCAGGCTCAATGAGCTCGGCTTCGACGTCGAGGAATACGCCATCAAGACCACAGCGGATGGCTCCACCATCCAGCTGCAGCCAAAAGTCGTCGACGCCGGCCATCACCAGCGGCGCTTGCTGCGGCTTACCGGCCTGGACGCCCAGGAGAACCAGGCCCGCAGGCTGCTGAACGACATGGACCAGTTCCGGGCTGACAACAACCCCGACCTGGACGAGGAAATCAGCGCCCACGCCTGGGTCAGCCAGATCTTCGAGCCGATCGTGCGTTCCATCCCCAGGCACCTCGCCGGCAAGCTGGAGCCGGCTGAAGTAGTGCATGAGGTCCTGGAGCACCGCTGGTACATGAGCCAGAAGCAGGATCGCTACATCCCGCTGGCTGAGACCGTGCAGTCGTACCTGGACACTGTTCTGCAGCACCGCAGGGACGAGGCTGCCATCATGTTGAACCCGGACACCGAGATGCTCAAGATCCTTGAGGTCGAGGTGGAGGAGTCCGGCCGGTACGACGAAGTGGACGAGTACCCGGACGCGGACGACTAACTCAGGGTTCCAGGGTCTCCGCGAGGCCTGCAAGGACAGGTTCCCGGCCAAGTTCAATGTGCGTGTACGCCAGCGAGTACGCCAGGTCCGGACGGCCTTTCAGAATCGCATTGCACAGTTCCGTGTGCTCGTCCCGCTGGAGTTCGTTGCTGCGGTTGTGTGCCAACCCGAAGATCCAGCGCATGCGGCCGAAGAGGGGCTTCACGGACTCGATCAACAGCCTGTTGCCGGAAAGGCGCACGATCTCGGCGTGGAGCTCAGCACTGATCAGGGCGACGTCGTCCGCGCGGTCCTCGTCGATGGCAGCATTGGAGGCTTCCATCAGTTCCACGAGCCGGCCACCGGAATGGCCCTCTGCAACACGGGTGGCAGCCATCCTTGCGGCGAACGTTTCCAGGCAAAGGCGTACGTCGAAGAGCTCGTTGACGTCCGTCAGCGTGAGTTGGCGGACTACCGCGCCGCGGCGCGGGAAGGTGTCCACGAAGCCGTCCTTCTCCAGGCGTTGGATGGCTTCGCGGACCGGGATTCTGGAGACGCTGTACATCTCGGACAGTTCCCGTTCGCGCAAACGCGCACCTTGGGCGAAGGTGCCCGTGACGATCCCCTCCAACACCAGTTGGTAGACGTGCTCCGCGCGGGCCTCGTCATCGCGGCCATTTCCGGTTTCCGGCATCGCCTCAGCCACTGTCAAACTTCCCTTCATGCCAGCGTCCGCTCCATTCGCCGGCCGGCGCCGGTCAGCGTTCCAACCGAGCATACACGGGTGGAAACAGCTCGTCGGAGGGGCGGTTCAGGGCATCCCTGAGCGCGTAGGCGTTGCGCATCTTGGCGAAGAGTTCCTGGGCCTTCGCCCGCCAGTAATTCAGGTCCACTCCCTCTATGAGACCGTCGGCCATGATGGTCCGGCCGGCCACCACTGAGAGCACTGCCTGGCGCGCTGTCCCGTTGAGGGTGAGTGTCCTTAAGGGGTCCTCGTGAACACCGTCGCGGATGTCTCCCAAGGAGAAGGCCACCATGTCCGCTTTGGCGCCGGGCTCCAACCGGCCAAGATCCGGTCGGCGCAGTGCTCGGGCACCTCCAAGCGTGGCGGCGTCGAAGTATCCGGCGAGGTCTCCGGCGTCGTTGCTGCCGGCCAGGATCTTGGCGAGCTGCACGCCAGCATCGATGCCCCGGATCAGGTCCGGCGGGAAGGAGTCGGTGCCCAGGGCTATATTGATGCCCGCTGCCCTATATGCGTTGAAGGAATCCAGGGTGCTGCCGTAGCGCATGGACGTCAGCGGGCAGTGGATGACGCTGGCGCCGCTGCCTGCCAGCCGGGCCAGGTCGCCTCGGTCCTCTCCGAACACGGCGGGATTGCGGTCCGTATAGGTGGCATGCGGGATCAGTAGGCGTTGGGTGAGCATGCCCACTTGGTCCAGGAGTTCAAGGGGCGTGACTCCATGCCATTCGAGGATGAGCTCCCGTTCCACGAGTCCCTGAAGCGAGTGCAGGCGAACCAGGACGTCACGCTCTTCCGAAGCCGCCGCCGTGGCTTTGAGCAGTTCGATGTCAAGGGTCTCGATGCGGCACGGGAGCAGTACGCCTGCGACCAGGGGATCGCCCAGGTCCTTCGCGTGGTCGATGAAGCGCAAGGCGTCCGCCAGCCCCTCGCGGCCGCGGCCGTCGTCGAACATTACCGAGCGTTCGCCATTGTCCAACACGACGTTCACGCCGGAGCGGTATGCGGGCCCAAGGTAGCCGCGCAATCCCAGCCGCCGGCTGGTATCGGCCATGCCCACAAGTTCCTCGAAAGGCTCTGCCCATTCGGAATGGACCTCGGATGCGATAGGCATATAAGTGGTGACGCCGTGCAGGATCAGTTGGATGAGGGCGTATTCGCGAAGCTGCTGGCGTTCCTCAGCGGTAAAGACGTCGGCCCGGCGGTTGCGGAAGTAGTCGTCGGACCACTGGTGTCCCTTTGCCTGCTCCGGGCCGGCCCAGCTGTCCAGGATGAGGTGGTCGATGTCCGTGAGGGCATCGAGGTCGATTAGGCCAGGCATCAGCAGTGCGTCACCGAGGTTGTGTTCCTCGTCTACGGGACCTGTGTAGTTGTGCCCGACGTAGTCAATGGTGTCGCCGCTGTAGACCACGCAGGCATCCTCCAGCAGCACGTGCTGTCCTTTGTGGTGCCCCAAGATGTAGCGGGCAGTTGCCTTTGTGGGCACGGCGCCTCCTTTGCTCGATCAAAACATCTATCTGGTATTCCAAACAGTACATTATTTGTGATTTACATCGCATGAATACTCATCTAATCTATTTTGGTATACAAGAACTCGCGGAGCCAGCTCCCTGGATCATGAAACGAGCACAACCGTTGACCCAGCTACAGTCCATCGAACCGAATACCGGCAGTCCGCCGCAGCTTCCGGCAGCGTCGCCGGAGGACAAGGCAGTGGCACCTGCCGAGGCGCGCTCACTGCTCGCTACCGCCTGGATGAGGATCCGGCGCAGCAAGATTGCCCTCCTCAGCCTGTGCGTAGTGGTGGCCATCATGCTGTTCGCCATCCTGGCCCCAGTACTCAGCGCGCTGTCCGGCAATGACCCCTTCACGTCCAACACCAGCCCGGAGGTACTGGACGACTTCCAGACGCCTGGCCTGCCGCTCCCCGGCTACATGTATCCATCGGCCGGGCACTGGTTGGGCGTCGAACCCGGCCTTGGCCGCGATCTCTTCGCCAGGCTTGCATACGGTGGGCAGGTCTCCCTCACCATCGCCCTGCTGTCCACTGCCGTTTCCGTAGTTCTAGGAACAGTACTGGGCGCTGCCGCAGGCTACTTCGGTGGCAAGACCGACGCCATCATCAGCCGCATCATGGATCTGTTCCTCGCCTTCCCGCACCTCCTACTCGTGCTCTCGCTGACGCCGATCCTGCAGTCACGCCTCCGGGACACACCGCTGGGTGAAGGTAGCTTCCTGCCCATGGCCTCGCTGGTGATCATCCTCGGATTCTTCGGCTGGGCATACCTGGCCCGCATCGTCCGTGGCCAGGTGTTGAGCCTCCGGGAACGCGAATTCGTGGAAGCCGCCCGTTCCTTCGGCGCCTCCCACCTGAGTGTCCTGTTCCGCCAGATCATCCCCAACGTCATGGGAGTCGTCCTGGTGTACGCCACCATGTTGATCCCCACCAACATCTCCGCAGAAGCGGCCCTCTCCTTCCTGGGCGTCGGCGTCAAGGACCCCACACCGTCGTGGGGCCAGATGCTGAACGCCGCACAGTCCGGCAACTGGTACCTCAGCGACCCGTGGTTCCTGGCCGTGCCTGGCGTCATGCTCATCGTCACCGTCCTGGCGTTCAACCTCCTGGGCGACGCCGTCCGGGACGCCCTGGACCCCAAAGCTTCCCGCCACTGACCCACCTTCACCCCAGTTTCACCCACCCCTGAAAAGGAGCACCATGAAAACCCCCACGAGAGCACTGGCGCTTTCCGTGCTGATCGCCGTGGCCGCCACCGGCTGCAGTGCAGGGCAAAGTACGCCCAATAGTTCCAAGCAGGCCGAGTCCGTTACCGAGTTGGCACCAGTGGTGGTGAAGTCCGGTTTCAACGCCAAGGGCGGCAACATCGATGTCCTGATGTCCTCCGACTTCCAAACCCTCGACCCGGGCAACAGCAACTACGTCCAGACCGCCAATGTCGGCCAGTTGTACTACCGCACGCTGACCATGGCCAAGGAAACAGCAGGCCAGCCGCCAACGGTGGTCCCGGACCTCGCCACGGACACCGGCAAGCCATCCGATGATGGCCTCAGCTGGACGTTCACGCTCAAGGAAGGCGTGAAGTTTGAGGACGGGACTCCCATTACCTCCGCCGACATCAAGTACGGAGTGGAGCGCACCTTCGCCCAGGACGTCTTCACCCAGGCGCCGCAAGAGTTGAATGCGGCGCTCGACGCCGGCGGGTACAAAGGGCCTTACAAGGATCCTGCCGCTGTGCTCAAGGCCGTTGAAACGCCCGATGACCGCACGATCGTCTTCCACTTGAAGAAGCCTTTCGCCGAGTTCCCGGCCCTGGCCTCCCGTTCCAATACCGCGCCGGTCCCCAAGGCCAAGGACACCAAGCTGGACTACACCAACCACCCGGTCTCCTCCGGCCCGTACATGGTGGAGTCCTACAACCGTGGCAAGTCATTGAAGTTGGTCCGCAATCCGCACTGGGACCCCGCTACGGACTCCAACCGCACTGCGCTGCCGGACACGTTCAGTTTCTCCCTCTCCACCTCGCAGGCCACCATCAGCCAGCAGTTGCTCGCTGACTCTGATCCGAACGCCATCACCCTCGATTCCAACGGTGCGTTGCAGACCTCCGACTCCGCCAAGCTGGCAGACGCGAAGGTCAAGGACCGTGTGGCGTCCGGGCTCCTTGGCTGCAACGACGTCCTGAGCCTGAACACGGAAAAGATCAAGGACCCCGACGTTCGCAAGGCCATCGCCCTGGCCTTGGACCGCCAGTCCATCCTGGTCCAGTACGGTGGACGACGCTTCGGCGAGATCACCCAGAGCCCGCTCAATTCCAAGATGCGCGGCTACGTTGAGACCGAGCTGGAACTGGATCCGGCGGGCAAACCGAAACTGGAGGAGGCCAAGAAGCTCCTGGAAGGCAAGGACTACCCCAAGACCCTGACGTACGGATATGCCAACAACCGTGACGCTTTCAAGAACACCGGCACCGTGGTCCAGCAGAACCTGAAAGCCCTGGGCATCGATGTTGAGCTGGTAGCCATCCCCGCTCCGAACTACTATTCGGTCCTTGCCAGCGAGCAGCTTCCAGACATGGGCCGTTCAGGCTGGTGTGGTGGTGCTGATCCGGCGTCCGTACGCACGTCGGCTGATCCGATCCTGGGTCCGAACAACGACGGCACGAGCTATGGCTTCTCCAACACGTCCCGCTACTTCGATCCCCAGGTTTCCAAGGCCATGTTCGATCTCCGCAATTCGGAAGGCACCTCCGAGGAACTCGGCAAGAAGTGGTCCGAGGCCTTCGGCGCGGCCCTGAAGACGTACCCCATCGTCCCGCTCATCCGCAGCCACACCAACAGCGTGGTGGGCTCAAACGTCCGTAATGCACAGGTGGGCTACTTCTTCGGCGGGATCGACCTCTCGATCGTCGGCGTCGAGCACTAATCCGGCTTCGTCCAGAAGGAGAAGCGGGCCGCCTGCCCCGGCGGGCGGCCCGCAACCACCACAATGATGACTTTCATTCTTCGCAGGACCGGATCGTTGGTCCTGCTGCTTGCCGCCGTCAGTTTCATCACGTTCACACTGTTCCAACTTGGTCCCTCAGATCCTGCCGCGGCCGCCTGCGGACAGGAATGCACGCCGGAGCGCGTGGCTGAAGCCCGCGTTGCCCTCGGTATGGACCAGCCTTTCTTTATCCAGTACATCGACTACATGCGCGGCCTTTTCTCGCCCCGCATGATTGGTGCGCCCGGAGCACAGACCCTTTGCGAATGGCCTTGCCTGGGCAAGTCCTTCCAGACCAACGAGAACGTGGCTGGCATCATTGCCCGCTCACTTCCCTACACCTTTTCCATGGCCATTGGGGCCCTGATCCTGTGGACCATCACCGGCGTCGGGCTGGGCCTTCTAGCCGCCCTGCGCAAGGGTTCGCCCGTTGACAAATTCATCGTCGGCGCCGCCTCCGTAGGCGTCTCCCTGCCCATCCCCGTCACCGGCCTGTTCCTGCTGCTGTTGTTCGTCAACCAACTGCATTTGCTGCCGTTCACGACAAACGAGATCAACAGTCCATTTGGTCCGCAGGGTCCAGGGGCCTGGGTTGCGAACTACATCCTTCCTTGGATCGCTCTGGCAGTCCTGTTCAGTGCTTCCTACATCCGCGTCACCCGCACCAACATGATCGAAACGTTCGGCGAGGACTTCATCCGGACTGCACGGGCAAAGGGCCTGGCACCCCGGACCGTCACCTTCAAACACGGAGTCCGGGCGGGAATTACACCCGTGGTCACCATGCTGGGCATGGACATCGGGCTGTTGCTGGGCGGGGCTGTCCTCACCGAACAGATCTTCTCCGTCCCGGGCCTGGGATTCACTGCCGTGCATGCGGCCATCTCAGGCGATCTTCCCGTCACCATGGCCATTACCATGCTGGCCGCCTTCTTCGTCATCGTCGCCAATGTTCTGGTGGACCTCGCATACGCCGCCATCGATCCCCGAGTGAGGCTCCAATGACATACACGCCACTGACGTCATCGCCTGCCCGCCCCACGGGCGCCACGGCCACCGCACCCTTCTTGGAGGTCCGCGACCTCACCGTGAAATTCCCTACTGACGACGGCCTGGTTTCTGCGGTCAACGGCATGGACTTCACGCTCGAGCGCGGACAGACCCTGGGCATCGTAGGCGAATCCGGCTCAGGGAAGTCCGTGACCAGCCAGGCCCTCATGGGCCTCCTCAAGGGCACTTCCGCGCTGGTCACCGGGCAAGCCATGTTCCAAGGCAGGGATCTGGTGGCCCTCCCCGAGTCAGCCATGCGGCAACTCCGTGGCCGCAACATCGGCATGATCTTCCAGGATCCTCTCTCCGCCCTACACCCCTTCTACACCGTGGGCCACCAGATCGCCGAGGCGTACCTGGTCCACAACAAGGCGAGCAAGAAGCAGGCCCGGACTGCCGCCGTCGACATGCTGGGAAGGGTGGGTATCCCCAGTCCCGAGCAGCGCTTCGACGAGTACCCCCACCATTTCTCCGGTGGCATGCGCCAGCGTGCCATGATCGCCATGGCGCTGATCTGCGAGCCCGAGCTGTTGATCGCCGATGAACCCACCACAGCGCTGGATGTCACTGTTCAGGCGCAGATCCTGGACCTCATGTCCGAGCTCCAGGAGGAAACCAACTCGGCGCTCATCCTCATCACGCACGATCTTGGCGTGGTGGCCGAGGTCTGCAACGACGTTCTGGTCATGTACGGCGGGCAGTGCGTCGAATCCGGTCCCGTTGACGAGATCTTCTACGACACCCAGCACCCATACACTTTGGGCCTGCTGAACTCGATGCCCACACTGAACAGCGCTGCGAGCCAGCTGAACCCCATACCCGGCCAGCCGCCGTCGCTCCTTGACCTGCCCAAGGGCTGCATCTTCAGCGCCCGGTGCCAGTACGCCGAACTCGTCGCCGACGGCCTGTGCGCAAAGCAGCGGCCCGAACTGAAGGTTGAAGATGGGCACGGCAAGCGCTGCCATTTGAGCGGCCCGCAGATCATCACCATCCGGAATTCGCGTTAGGACCCGCCATGGAACATCAGCCAATTCTCCAGGTGGAGAACCTCCAGAAGCACTTCCCGCTCAAGGGCGGCCTCCTTCCGGGTGCCGCTAAGCGATCGGTCAAAGCGGTCGACGGCGTCTCCTTCAGTCTCGCTCGAGGCCAGACTTTGGGGCTCGTGGGTGAGTCGGGCTGCGGTAAGTCCACCACCGGGCGCATGGTGGCGCGGCTCATGGACCCCACGGGCGGGCGGATAGTGGTCGATGGCGTCGACATCAGCGAGCTGCGTGGACGGGATCTGTATAACTTCCGGCGCAAAGTCCAGATGATCTTCCAGGACCCCTTCGCTTCCCTGAACCCCCGCCAAACCGTGGGTACCGCAATCGCGGCTCCCATGGTGGCGCAGAAGATCAATCCGCAAGGCGGACTCAAGAACCGGGTGAAGGAACTCTTGGACCAGGTGGGACTCAAGCCGGAGCACTACAACCGTTTCCCGCATGAATTCTCGGGTGGGCAGCGGCAGCGCGTGGGCATCGCCCGGGCCATCTCGCTGAACCCTTCCGTGATCGTGTGCGACGAGCCCGTCTCCGCGCTGGACGTTTCCGTGCAGGCGCAGGTAGTGAACCTCCTGCAGCAAATCCAACGCGACACCGGCGTTTCCTACATCTTCATCGCCCACGACCTCTCCGTGGTCCGGCACATTTCCCACGAAGTTGCAGTGATGTACCTGGGCAAGATCGTGGAACAGGGGCCTCGCGATGAGCTCTTCCAGAACCCGCTGCACCCCTACACGAAGGCCCTGCTCTCGGCGGTGCCCCTTCCGGACCCACGGGCCGCCCGCGAGCAAGTGAAGATCCGTCTCCGCGGAGACCTTCCGTCGCCGGCCAATCCGCCCAGCGGCTGTGTCTTCCGGACCCGCTGCCCGTTGATCGGCACGCTTCCCGAGGAACAACGCCAACGGTGCATCAACGAGATTCCAACACCGGCCATGGCCGCCGCGCCTGCCTGCCACCACACAGGTATGGCCGCGGCAGTCCTGGCTGGCGTGCAATAGACGTAGGCAAAAGATTCACTAGCAAAGGAGCAAAACATTGAACACCCTGATCCGCGCCGTCCGCCCTTGGGGAAAGACGCTCAGCGACGTCACCGTTAGCGCCGGTGAAGCTGGCGCCAAGATCACCGCCGTCGAGCCCCACGACCCCGCGGGAACCGTTCCCGCGGGCACCACTGTGGTGGAAGGACGCGGACGCCTCCTGCTGCCGTCATTCTCCGATGTCCACGTGCACTTGGACTCCACCCGGATTGGCCTTCCCTTCCGGGAGCACACCGGCGGTCCGGGTGTGTGGACCATGATGATGAACGATCGGCAGAACTGGCGCAATGCCGAGGTCCCGCTGCAGGACCGCGTCAACGAGACCCTGGGCCGGATGATCGCGCGGGGAACTACGCGTGTTCGTTCCTATGCGCAGGTTGACGTGGACTGCCGCCTGGAGCGTTTCGACGCCGTTGCCGCCGCCAAGGAAAAGTTCGCCGGCCGGGCTTCCGTGGACATCATCGCCTTCCCGCAGGCTGGATTGTTGCTTGAGGAGGGCACGGTAGAGCTCATGGAAGAAGCATTGAAAGCCGGCGCCAATGTCATGGGCGGCATCGATCCCTGCATGTTGGACCGGGATCCGGCGAAGCACCTGGACATCGTGTTCGGCCTGGCCGAGAAGTACCAGGTTCCCATCGATATCCACTTGCATGAGCCCGGCGAATTGGGCGTCTTCAGCACCGACCTCGTGCTGGAACGCACCCGGGCACTGGGCATGCAGGGCAAGGTCACCATGTCCCACGCATATCAATTGGGCAGCGTGAACGAGGCAACCACCCGCAGGCTCATCGACGCCTTTGCCGAGCTGGATGTTTCCATGGCCTCGGTTGCGCCTGCTGCCGCCGGTCAGTTACCTATTCCGCTCCTCACCGAAGCCGGCGTGCGGCTCGGCCTGGGCGAGGACGGACAGCGCGACTACTGGTCCCCCTACGGCAACACGGACATGCTGGACCGGACGTGGCAGCTTGCCTTCACCCATGGCTTCCGCAAGGACGAGCTAATCGAGCACTGCCTGGCCATTGCCACGATCGGCGGCGCGAGCATCCTTGACCCGGGCGCTACGCGGCTGAAGGACACGGCCCACCGGCCCGGCGTCGACGTCGGAGATCCAGCCGAGTTGCTCTTGGTGGACGGCGAAACAGTGGCGTCCACGGTCATGGACCGCGGCAAGGACCGTACGGTGATCCACGCCGGCAAGGTGGTGGCAGACCAGCTGGAACTGGTCTAGGACTACGAAACCCGCTCTTGTTCGCACTCATGACCACACAGTGGACTGAGTGACGGACAAGAGCGGGTTTCGGCGTTAAGCGCTACTCGCCCCTGGCGGTGGGCGCCTCATCCAGTGGGGTCCACCACGTCACCGGCGGCGTCACCTTGAACCGACGGCCGGAAACGTTCGACGGGACAATTCGGATGAACTGGTCCTTTTGCCCTGCCTCCCATGGAAACAGCAGCAGGCCGATGGTATCCAGCACGTCCTGCGTCAGTTTCACGGCGGATGCCTGCCCCTTGACCACTACGCTCCAGGCAACTCCCGTTTCCGCGTTGACGCCGTCGGCTTCGATGGCCACAGGCGCGTCACCCAGGGCAGCATGAAGCTTGGTTCCCTCGCCCGTGCGGAAAACCATCGTTCCATGGTCCACTTTGTAGTTCACGGGGAAGATGTCCGGGTGGTTGTCCACCCACACCGCTAGCCGACCCACGGAGACTCCGCGAAGGAGCTCCCAGCATTCGTTTGTCTCCAGGATTTCCGTAGCCGGCGTGTTTGGCTGATTCGTTTCAGCTGGTGAGTTCGTCATACCGCCGAGGATACGCCGGGGAATAGCCCGCCGACAGTGTCATCGAACACCGTCCAACGGACTATTCACCCCCGCCTACGAGGGTGAACAGTCCGTTGGAGGATGAATTTCGGCTTACCGGCTCAACGTCGACCACGGGGCCACGGATCGCCAGGAAGCCTGCAGCAGCCAGCACCACAGCCTCAGCCGCGAGCGCCCAGAACGTTACTTCCCAGCCACCGGTCCACGTGTGCAGCAACCCCGCGACCAGCGGACCCAGCGAGGCAAGCGCGAAACCGAGTCCTTGGCTCATGGCGGAGAGCCGGCCCGCCGTCTGCGGCCCGGCGGAGCGGAGCACCACCAACGCCATGGCCAATCCGAACCCGGCGCTCTGGACAACCCCAAGCATCCCCACCATGAGGAACTGTATGCCAGCGGGCGCCATGAGGACCCCCAGGAGTGCGAGCGCCACCGATAATCCGAGTCCTGGGGCCATGATCCGCAGGACGGCCGGACGGCTGGCAAGCACCGGCGCCAGCAAGCTGGCGGGTAGTCCTGCAAGGCTGAACCATGCCAGCAACGCAGCAGCGTCCGCAGATGAGAGCCCCTTGGACACGAGGTAGACGGCCAGCCACGACGTGATGGCGAAGTAGAGCATGGCCTGGAGTCCAAAGAACGCCGTCACGGCCCATGCTGTGCGCTGCTTCCGCAGCGGCTTCCTGGGCACTACGTCAACGGGAACAGCCGACGACGGCGCGTCGCACGTCAGCGCTGCAGCCTCGCCCGCTGCCGGGGTGCCTTTGCCCACGGTGGTGGCTGCCGACGTCGGGCTTTCTCCGGAGCCTTGGATGAGGCATGCTCCCAACAGCGCTGGAACGGCCCAAACCGCCAACGCCCAGGCGAGGCTGCCTCCGAAGGCCTGCTCGAGCGGCTGCACCAGACCGGCTCCGAGCGCTGCTCCGAGTCCGAACCCCATGGTGCAGAGCCCCGTCCACCAGCCGGTGCCATGGTTGGCTTTGACGATCTGGGGAACCAAGACACTGGCCGTCATAATCGCCATTCCGGCCAGGAAAGTGCCCGGGAGCAGGAGCGCAGGAACCGCAACCCTAAGGATGAGGGCTGCGGCCAGCACCAACAAGGCCAGTGCCACGGCACGCCCGATTCCAAGCCGCCGCGCCAGCCACGGTCCGATCGGCCCGGAAATGCCGAAAGCGAGTACGGGCAAGGTACCCAGAAGCGGGAGGAGTCCGGAGTCCAGGCTGAACGCACCGTGGAGTTGATTCATGACGCCGGCGATGGTGGTGATAGCGGGCCGGAGGTTGATGGACACCATCACCAGTGCGAGCAGTATCAAGCCCGCCTTCAGCCTGGGACCTGGGCCCGCTCCGCCCAGCCGTTTCTCGCGCACGTCATTCTCCTCATAATCTTTTGGTATACCAAGTAAGAGTATGAGGAGAATGACGGAAAGTAAATCCTTACAGCTTTAGGGTTTCAACAAGCATCACCAAAGATGCCACGCAAGCTGGAATACCAAATGAGCTAGATAGCCTTCCCGGGGTTCAGGATCCCCGCCGGATCGAACAACTCCTTGATCCGCCGCTGCAGTTCACGCACTGGCTCAGGTTGCTCAAGGCCAAGCCATCGGAGCTTGTACTGGCCCACTCCGTGCTCGCCGGTAATCGTTCCACCCATCTCCAGGCCAACACGGATCGATTCGTCCAAGGCCGCGTTGAGGCGTACCAAGGCGTCGGCGTCTGTGGCAGGGTCTACGCGGTCCATCCAAAACGTGGGGTGGAGGTTCCCGTCCCCGGCGTGGGCCACTACCTTGAGCAGGACCTGGAACCGGGCAGCCATGGACTCAAGTTCGGCGACGAAGTCCACCAGACGGGAGCGCGGAACGGCAATGTCCTCGCCTACGCGAAATTCGTCATCGACTTCCACGCCTCTGCTGTTTCGCCGCAGTTCCACCAGCATCTCCGCCTCTTCGCTGGCTTCCATGGTGACCGTGGCACCGCCCTCGGCGAGCACCCGGCGGACTACGTCGGCCTCCGCCGCAGCTCCATAACCGTCCGTCTGGATCAACAGCAAAGACTTGCCGCGCGTTTGGAGGTCCGAGCCGTTCATCTCATCAAGCTGTACGAGTGTTCCGTTGTCCAGGAGCTCCATGATGGCGGGTTGGACACGGGCTTTGCCGACCGCCAGCACTCCAGCAGCGGCACTGCGGAAATCGGGGTAGAACGCTGCGATGGTCTGCACTTCGCGCGGAAGGTACTTCAGACGGACCGTCACGCCAACCACGATTCCGAGTGTCCCCTCGGAGCCCACCAGGAGCGCCGTCAGGTCATAGCCAGCCACTCCCTTGAAGGTCTGGTGCCCGGTGTGCAGCAGTGAACCGTCGGCGAGGACAACGTCCAAGGCCAGCACAGAATCCCGTGTCACCCCGTACTTTGCACAGCGCAGTCCCCCGGCGTTCGTGGCTACGTTGCCGCCGATGGTGGACATCTTGTAGCTCGCCGGATCCGGCGCATACATGAGGCCGTGCTCGGCGGCTGCGGCGTTCAGTTCGGCGTTGATGACGCCGGGTTCGACGACGGCGGTCTCGTCGTCGGGGTTGAGGTCCAGGATGCGGTTCATGCGTTCCAGGCTGAGTACGATGCAGCCTTGGGTGGCGTGCGCGCCTCCCGAAACACCCGTTCCGGCACCACGGGCGACGATCGGCACCTGGTGGGCAGCGCAACTCCGAACGATGTTTTGGACGTCCCCCACGGATTCGGCCCACACGACAGCGAGTGGCAAGTGCCGTTCCAGCAATGGCCCCTGGTCTGCGGAATAGACCGTGCGGGTGGCTTCATCCTGCGCGACCTGGTCGTGCCGAAGACCGGCGGCCAGGTCCTGCAGGAACGCGCGTTGCTGCTCGGTGTAGCCCGTATCCGATTGCGGGCCGGCTTCCGGGTGGCCGACTGCGCGGCCCTTGATGCTTTCCTCTGTTGTTCCGGCCATAGCCGTTTCGTCCGACAAGGTGGTCCCTTCACACATGAGCGCCGCGGACACGCCAAATCGGCAGTCTTCGCAGCGTTTTCAGTGCCCCCAGTCTAGTCAGCCCCGCCCACCACAGTGGGAACATTGGTTCCGGGCAGGACCCACAGGCCAGTTGAAATTCCGTCGGCGCGCAGCAGCACAGTGCCGTTAATCCCCCGACTCATCGAGATGTTCCCAGAGGCGTGCACGGGCGCTTCGGAGAGCGATTCGAGTTGCACCGTGGAAAGCACTGCGTTGTCCACGAGGACCTGAGCTGAGTCGCGGGCTGCAATGACCAGCACTGCGGAATCGGCCGTCTCCCGCACGAAGACCAGAGCGTCACCTTCAGCGTGGATCCAGCGCACGCCGCCTTCGCTTAATGCGGGCAGCTCACTCCTGAGCCGCCCCAGGCCAGAGTAGAAGGGACGCAGATCCTTGACGGGGTGGCGGCCGGATTTTCCCTCCTGCCAGCCCCATGGCATGGGCGTCCTGGAGTCCTCGCCATTGAAACCTTCAAGGCCGAACTCGTCGCCCGCGAACAAGACAGGGATGCCGGGGAGGGTGAAGGTGAGCACAGCGCCTACTTTCTGGCCGCCGTCGATCATTACCGTTGCTGCGCGTGCGGTGTCATGCGTATTGAGCGCATTCATGTTGTTATTTCGCACACCCCAGCTAAATCCCGCCGAGAGGTCCTGATGCGTGGCCAGGAAGTCTTCGGCCTCGATCTTGTTGGGTCCCGCTTGGGGCGATCCGAAGAAGTTTACGTGCGGTACATCCCCCGCAAGCCAGGACCACAGGGGCCGGGTGAGGTTGGAGTACGTCATGGCACCGTGCCAGTGCTCACCCGTGAAATCCGGCGCGGCGTCGGAGGTGGACTCGGCCAACAAGGCGGCATTCGGGTTGATCTCGCGGACCCGCTCCGCGATGAGCCGCGCAACCTCGTGATTCAGGTCCACGGAGCCAAGGCGTCCGGTCATATTGCCGACGTCTATCCTCCACCCATCCAGGTTGAAGGGCGGCTGGAGCCAGCGGGCAACCACCGAATCGTTGTCCGTCACGAAACGCCGCCGAAGGGCGTCCGAAGACCAGTTAAGTTTCGGCAGCGACGGCACACCCCACCACGACTCGTACGTCGAATGGTCCTCGCTGAAGTAGTAGTAGCCTGCTTCCTCTGAGCCGGGATCGGCGAGCGCCTTCACGAACCAGTCGTGCGCGTCCCCAGTGTGATTGGCGGTGAGGTCACCCATGACACGAATGCCCCGGGAATGCGCCGCGTCCACCAGCTCCACCAGCGCTTGGTTCCCGCCAAGGAGGGGGTCCACGGAGTCGAAGGTGGAGGCATCGTAGCGGTGGTTGGAACGGGCCGGAAAGAATGGTGTCAGGTAGAGAACATCGATGCCCAGTTCCTGGAGATGGTCCAGCTTCTCCGTGATTCCCGGCAGGTCGCCACCGTAGAACTGGATGGGCGTTTCCCGTCCGGTAGCCACCACTGGCTCGTCCCACGCGCTGCCCACAGCCCAGTCCGGGAGGGGGTGCGCATCGGCTTGGGCAGAGCGGGCGAAGCGGTCCGGAAACACCTGGTACATGGTGGCCTGATGCAGCCACTGCGGTGCCGGGGCAAATGTGGTGAGGCGGAAGTCCGCTGAATCGGCTACGTCCCTGTTGAAAAGCCCTTGGGCGTTGAGGTTCCAGTAGTGCCGCCCACTTGCGCTGCTGATGGGAGCACCGGGCCTGGTTCCGACACGGCTGTTTGCTTCGATTTCGAGCAGGAAGCGGTATTTGGCCACAGGATTGGCCACGAGCATCGCCGCTTCCCACCAGTCCCAGCCATCGATGCTGCCGAGCCTGATCGCGGCGTCGTACCGTGGCTCCCCGTCCTGCACCGAACGGACCCAAACGCGGGACGCGGGACCCCACTCCTGCGGAACCCGCAGACGGAGCCGAACAACATCGCCCAATGAAATCCGTCCGGGAGCATGACCCGAAACATGAAGAGCGGATCCGTCGTGATGTGGAACGGCAAGTGACATGGTCATCCTTTCACTGAGCCAGCCGTAAGGCCGCTGACGATGTACTTCTGCAGGAAGAGGAACAGCGCCATGACCGGGATAGCGGCGATAACAGCGCCGGCTGCGAAGACGCCCCAATTCTCGGAACGCTGCTGTGCCACGTAGGAATAGAGCCCGACGGCGAGTGTCTGAGTATCGGGATCGGTCAGGACAACGCTCGCGATCACGAATTCACTTGAGATACCGATGAATGCCAGCAGCCCAACAACCGCCAGAATGGGAGTGACCAGCCGCAGGATGATGCCGAAGAAGATCTGGACGTGGCTGGCGCCATCGATCTTTGCCGCTTCGTCCAGCGACTGCGGGACCGTGTTGAAGAAGCCGTACATAAGGTACGTGTTCACGCCCAGCGCGCCGCCGAGGTACACCATGATGAGCCCCAGCTGGCTGCCAAGTCCCAGGGCCGGGATGACCTGCGAGATTCCGCTGAGCAGGAGGAAGATCGCGACGACGGCCAGCAGTTGCGGGAACATCTGCAGCAGGAGAAGGGTCAACAGTCCTACCCGTCGGCCCTTGAAGCGCATGCGGGAGAACGCGTAGGCGGCCATCGCCCCCAGGAAGACTGTGGCGGCGGACGTCACCAGCCCCACCACCAAGGTATTGAGGAACCAGCGGCCGAAGGGACGGCTCGGATCGCTGAAGAGCGCCGTGAAGTTGCCGGTATCGAACCTGGAGAACAGACCGTTGGAGCCTACCAAGGTGCCGTTGGAGTCCAATGCTGCCGACAAAACATAGAGCAGCGGGAACACGGCGAAGATGGTGGTGACTATGCCGACGGCGTGCCTCCAGCCTTTGTCTTTGAACCAAACCCCGAAGGGACGCCGCTCTGGCACCAACGGTGCGGGACCGCCGTCGTGCGCCTTTTCGGTGGTGGGGAGGGTGCGTACCTGTGCCTCGCTCATTAGTTCACGTCCTCGAGTGCTTTGGTCTGCTTGAAGCTGATGGCCGAAATCGTGGCCACGATGATGAAGATGATGATGGCGAGCGCGCTGGCCAGTCCGTAGTCGCGCCCTGTGCCTTGGCCGAACGCCACCTTGTAGACCAGCGTGATCAGGATGTCTGTGGCTCCGATATCGCGGTCGGTGTCTGCAAAGCGCGGCCCGCCACCGGTCAACATGTAGATGACATTGAAGTTGTTGAAGTTGAACGCAAAGGAGGAGATCAGCAGTGGCGCCACGGAGACCAGCAGCAGCGGCAGTTTGATGGAGCGGAACACTCGCCATGGGGACGCTCCGTCCATGCGGGCAGCCTCATCAATTTCTGTTGGCAAGGATTGGAGTGCCCCGGTGCAAACGAGGAACATGTAGGGGAATCCGAGCCACACATTGACCACCAGCACGCTGATCTTGGCCAGGACAGGGTCCGTGAGCCAGCCAATGTTCGCCCCGCCCAGCAGGGTCTGGTTGAGCCAGCCGAACTCGGGGTTGAGGATGCCGGACCACACCAATCCAGACAGGAATGCCGGGAAGGCGTAGGGCAAAATCATCAGGATGCGGTAAACCTTTTTGCCGCGGAGGTCCTCGCGGTTGAAGGTGATGGCGAGGAAAAGCCCCACGGCGAAAGTCAGGGCAACGGACGCTACGGAGAAGGTGAACGTCCAAAGGATCACGCCCAGCAGGGGACCCCGGAGGCTCGGATCGGTGAAGGCCCGGGCGAAGTTATCCATGCCGACGTCGATCTTCCAGCCGGTGGCCAACGTCTCTCCGTTGGCGTCCGCGAAGGCGCCCTTGCCATTGTCGCGGTAGGCCTTGCCGGTCTCGCTGTCATTGAAGGTATCGGTGGCGGCGTCGTAGCTCAGCGCTGGCTTGAACTGGTAGGCAGTGCTGCCATCCGCGGTGCGCAGGGTCCCATCAGCGGGGTCCTCTGAAACGGGAACGGTAATCTTCAGGATTTCCTGCTGGTTGGCCACGATCTCCTGGAACTTCAGTGTTTCGTAGCCAGGCAAGGAGTTGGCCTTGCCTGCGGAATCCTTTCCAGCACCAGAGACCTCGGTGAGTGGCTCCCCCGTGCTGCCAATCTGGGCTTTGCCGGACGGGTCAGTAAACAACAGGTAGAACGTATCGCCCTTGGTCAGCACGGCTGCCTTGTATGCGGGTGAATCCGGGACGCGCTTCTGTGCCGTCAGCTGGATGGCCGCGATTGCGTCCTCCTTGGTGCTGTTGTGCCCGTCGCCGTAATTGGTGAAGGCGATGTAGCCGCTGAAAAACACAACCAGGACCTGAAACACCAGCAGGAACAGCACACCCGGAGCCAGATACTTCGCCGGAAGGCCGCCCTTGCGCAAATAGATCCAGTTAATGGCCAGGACCACCAGGGAGGACACAGCCAGCGCGGCCCATGATTGGCTCAGGAACAGCATCATCAGCACGTACACGGCAAGGGCATCCACCAGACCCAGCAGGACGATCTTGAGAACGGTGCCCTTGATGGAATCGGGGCCCCGGCGGCTGTTCCGTAGATTCCGGTGGAAAGCGTTCTGGTGGGCAGCAGCGCGAGGCGGCTGCGCCGGCGTCGTACTGGTTGTGCTGGCTTGCAGTTCGTGGACATCTGGCTTTGGCATTTTGGATCCTTGGAATAAGCAGGTTGCGACTGGCACGGGCCGGACGGCGTGAGTACCGTCCGGCCCCGATCAGACCTGTGGAGTCACCGGTCTGGGCGTCAGCCGCCGATCTTGGACTTGATGCTCGCTGCCATCTTGGTCCACGCTTCAGCGGGATCGCCCTGCCCCTTGATGATGGCCAGTTCCGTGGCGCCCCAGTCAGCCCAGACGGCGCTCATTTCGGGGATGGCCGGCATGGGCACGCCGGTGGCACCGATCTTGCCGAAGGCCTCCACGACGGGGTCGCTGGCTGCCTTCTCAAAGGATGCCTTGAGTGCCGGCGGGCGGCCGCCTGCCGTGTACATGGAATCCTGGGCGGACTCGGAGGTGAGGTAATTGGTGACGAACTCATTGGTGGCCAGAGCATTGGCGCTCTTGGCGCTGATGAAGAACCCATTGACGCCGATGAAGGGCTGGGCAGCTTCGCCACCGGCCGTGGGCAACTCGTCAACTGCGAACTTGATGCCCTTCTTCTGAACATCCGGTACGTTCCACGGGCCCGTCAGGAAGTACGGGGATTCGCCGGCAAGGAACTTCTCCTTGGCGATGTCGCCCGTAATGTTGGAGTTGATGATTTTCTCGCCGGCGTCGCCCCAGACGGCCAGCTTCTTGGCGAATTCGACGCCGGCGGCGTCACCAATGAGAAGCTGCTTGGCATCGTAGCCACCGTCGGCGTTCTTACCGAAAACCTGCGAACCCATGGAGGACTGCAACGGGTACAGGTGGTACGGATCGCCCTGCTTGGGATCCATGCCCACCAGGAACGGGAAAGTGGCTTTGCCCTCTGCAACTGCCTTCTTGCCGTTGGCCACTACCTCATCCAGGGTGCTCGCCTTGCTGTCCACGATGCTGGTGTTGCGCAGGAGGGCAATGTTTTCGATGGCGTACGGGACACCGTAGACAGCCCCGTTGTAGGTCATGGCCTTGATCGATGAATCCTGGAACTGGCCGGCTTTGTCGCCAAGTTCCACAGGTGCGATCACACCGTTTTGGACAAACTTTCCAATCCAGTCGTGGGGTCCAACGATCAGGTCGGGGCCTTGGCCAGTAGGAACCTGTGTGATGAAGTCATCGCGGACGGCAGCGAAGTCCTTCACTACGAGCTTGACTTCGATACCGGTGTCCGACTTGAACTTTTCGGTGATGTCTTTCAGAGCCGGCGACCGTTCGGCGTCCACCCACATGGTGATGGTCCCGGCGCCGGCTGCCTTGAGGTCCGGCTTTGCGGCTTCCGAGCTGGGAGCTGTGGAGGCACTGCCGCCACAGGCGCTCAGGGCCAAGGCCGCGACCACGGAGATCGCGCCGGTAGCGAAGACGCGGCGGGTGGTCTGCGTCGCGAGGGTGTTGTGCACCTTCATTGGTGTCCCTTTCCTTATGTGCTTCGACGGCGGGGCACTAGGCCCAGCGGCAGCGTCGGTGATGCGGCTCACAACTGCAAGCGCTTCCACAGAGTACATCCCTAATCGGAAGTTGGTAAACCCCGACACTCCGCAGAGCTGCCATTGGAGGGTCATTTTGATTGAAAGCGTTTCCAATTCTGCACAAGGTCTTCTACGATTTGTTCATGTCTGTTGATTCATTGCTCCCAGTTGAGGCGTCCGCGCCCTCTGCAGCTTTCGCTACATTGACGCCCGTCCACGATGCCTCCCCGGCGCACGGCTGGTGGCGCTCCGCAGTCATTTACCAGATTTATCCGCGCTCCTTCCGGGACCTCAATGGCGACGGAATCGGCGACCTCGCGGGCATCACCCACGAACTCGCCCAGCTCGCCGAACTGGGCGTTGATGCCGTCTGGCTCTCGCCGTTCTACCGCTCACCGCAGCGGGACGCAGGTTATGACGTCAGCGACTATTGCGATGTCGATCCGCTGTTCGGCAGCCTCGCGGACTTCGACGCCCTGATCTACGAAGCCAACCGGCTTCGCCTGCGGGTGATTGCAGATCTTGTTCCCAACCACTGCTCGGACCAACACGCCGCCTTCCAAGCCGCACTCGCGGCTCCGGCCAACAGCCGCGAGCGGGACATGTTTATCTTCCGGGACGGCCAAGGACCTGACGGAAACGAACCTCCCAACAACTGGCAATCCCATTTCGGCGGCCCCGCGTGGACCCGCATCGTGGAACCGGACGGCCGGCCCGGACAGTGGTACCTGCACCTCTTTGATTCATCGCAGCCGGATTTCAACTGGGACAACCACGCCGTGCACGCCGAGTTTGAGCGGGTCCTCCGCTTCTGGCTGGACCGCGGAATTTCCGGTTTCCGGGTTGACGTTGCCCACGCACTGGTCAAGGCAGCCGGCCTGCCCAACTGGGGCGGGCGCGCGGATGGCAACAGCTCAGACGGTTTTCCCGGCCACGAGGCTCCCATGTTCGGCCAACCTGCCCTGCACGATATCTACCGGCGTTGGCGCTCCATCCTGGAGGAATATGGCCCCGACCGGATCCTCTGTGCGGAAGCCAATGTCGATCCCCTTCCCCGGCTGGCACAGTGGGTCCGGCCCGACGAAATGCACCAAGCCTTCAATTTCCCGTATCTGCACGCCGGCCTGGACGTGAACCGCCTCCGTCACATCATCACCGATTCCCTGGTCTCGCTGGACGCTGTCGGCGCCCCCAGCACGTGGGTGCTGTCCAACCACGACGTCGTCCGGCACGCCACCCGATTCGGTTACGAGGGATCCGGTCCCCGCGATGGCGACGGCATCGGTCCCGACGACGAACAGCCCAATGAAGAACTCGGACGACGGCGGGCTGCCGCGGCCACCATGTTCATGATTGGCCTCCCTGGCGGCGCCTACCTCTACCAAGGGGAAGAGCTTGGGCTACCTGACTCCACAAACATTCCCGGGAGCATGCGCCAGGACCCCACGTTCGCCAGGACCGGCGGAGAAAGGATAGGCCGCGACGGCTGCCGCGTGCCGTTGCCGTGGCGGTCTTCGGAATTGCATGCCGGTTTCGGCGATGGCCAGGATCCTTGGCTGCCGCAACCAGAGTCCTGGGCGGCATTGGCGAGGGATAAGCAGCTGGAGGATCCGGCGTCGCACCTTAATCTTTACCGGGAAATGCTTGCCCAACGCTCCGAACGTCGGCTGGGCCAGGGTTCCCTGGCGTGGGTGGAGGACTACTGCACTGATTCCTCGCTCGCCTACATCAACGGCGACACCCTGGTGATCATGAACGTGGGTAGCGAGCCCTTGCCGCTTCCCGAGGGCGAGGTCATCCTTCGCAGTTCAGGGGCGGCTGGCACCAATCCACTTGGCGCGGATCTACTAAGCTCGGGGGAGAGCATTTGGCTCACATCGAGCTAACTTTCCCACCGAGGAGCAGCATGACCGGCATCAAGGACGTAGCCGAGCGATCGGGACTTTCTGTTGCCACGGTTTCACGCGCGCTCAGTGGCAAAGGCAACGTCTCCCCGGCCAGTCGCGAACGGGCACGTGCAGCTGCGGCCGAGCTCGGCTTCGTGCTCTCCTATCACGCCTCAAGCCTGGCCTCCGGCCGTACCCACAACGTTGGCCTGGTGGTGCCCTCGGTCCACCGATGGTTCTATTCGGCGGTGATCGAGGGCGCCTCCGCTGCGCTACTGAGTGCCGGATACGACCTCACCCTCTACAACATCGGCGAGGACCCACAGCACCGGCACAGGGTATTCAACGACTTCCTCCTGCGCAAGCGCGTGGACGCGGTCATTGCGGTCTCCTTGGAGCTCAGCGAAAAGGAGATGCAGCAGCTCCTTGCAGTCCATCGTCCGATCGTTGGCATCGGCGGCCCCCTACCGGGAGCCTCGACCATCCGGATCGACGATTCCGCAATCGCACTGCAAGCCACAAACCACCTAATCGGCCTGGGCCACACCAAGATCGCCCACATGACCGGCGAGGAAGCATATGAACAGGACTTCAAACTGCCCGGCACGCGCCGCGGTGGTTTCGAAAAGGCGATGAACGACGCCGGTTGCCAGGTTCGGCCTGAATGGATCGTTTCCGCGGACTTCACCATCGAAGGTGCTTACGCTGCTGCCCGGCAATTGCTGGGGGGCGCACCGGAGCGACCAACAGCCGTGTTTGCGGCGTCAGACGAGATGGCCATCGGGACCATTCTTGCGGCGCGCGACTTCGGCCTGCGGATTCCAGAGGACCTCTCGGTCATCGGCATCGACGGACACGACCTCGGTAAGGTCATGGGCCTCACCACGATCGATCAGGACGCGAAAGGGCAAGGAGCACTGGCCGTGCGAACCCTGCTGGGCGCCATCAACAATGGCCTGGTTCTTGAACCTGCCGATACTGAACACCCCACCAAACTGGTGGTTCGTTCCAGCACTGCCGTGCCCAGGAACGACGCCGCGTAGCCCACGGCTGCTCCCTAAGCCAACGGCTACTGCTGCAGGGCCTTTTCCATGACTAGTTCCCGCTTCGACGTGTCCTGGGGATATGGTCGGCTGTCGCCTGTGGTGTTGAAACCGTGCCGCCGGTAGAAAGCCAACGCCCTGGTATTGTCCTCGTGGACGCCCAACTCCAGGACCTTTGCGCGCAAGTCGATCCGGGCAGCCTCGCAGGCTTGGTGGAGGAGTTCATCCGCCAACCCCAAACCTCGATGTTCGGGGGCAACATAGACACTTATCAGCATGGCCTGAAGTGGCTTCCGCGGGTCTTGGGGATGCTTCAGGACAACCCTCATCAGCCCACAGAACCGGCTTCCGTCCACGCCACCGTCAGCCACCAAGGTCACACTGGAATCGCCGGCCATAGCCGCAGCACGTTCCTGCCATTGCGCATCCGTTTGCCGATGCGCCGCCTCCAAGCTTTCGACATAAGCCATGGGCGTGTCCGACAGCATTTCCAGCCGGACTTTCCTCAACAGACACCAGTCTTCAGCACGAAGTCGCCTGACCCTAGGCAACGGTCCCGCCCATGAACCGTACATAGCGTTCCAGGACACGAGGCCAACCTTCCGCATACGATGCCCGGCTTGCAGCAGGATCCTCCGCGCCTTCCCAACCGTCGTGAACCAACCGCAATTCCGTACCACCCTCTACCGCCCGGAACGAAACCCTCAGCTCGGTGGACCAGAGAGGCGTGCTCGCCGGATACCAGCTCGCGTGGAAGGACAAAGGCGGCTGCCAGTCATCGATGGTCCCCCAGACCGATGTGCGGCCGTCCTCGGCCGTCTCCAGAATCAGGTTCTCCTCGAACTCCACGTGCGAGCCCGCACCAAACACGCTCTCGTCTTCGAGGGGCCACCAAAGATGGGGATGGTCCGTAAAGCCCATGAAGGCATGCGAAACGTTGGTGGGCACCACAACTGTCACAACGAGCGGGTCAAGTTCGTTGCTGTCCGGCGACGAGGGCTCAGAGTCCGGCTCGGGATGGCTGAAAATACTGTCCATGACCACCAACTCTACCGGTGCGGGAACACACCTTCCTGGCCACATCCACGTTCACCCAAAGGGTTTGGTTGCGCAGCCTCTTCGTGCGGTGCTAGAGTCCCGTTGATCGTGATCTATCAGCAGGAGGTGAGACCCATGAACGCAGTATCCGCAATGGGTGCTTCCCCGCAGTACACGATCTCGCGACTCACTTAGTCGCCAGCGGGAGCGCCCCAGTGGCAATTCGCGAAAGGCGACTCCCATGAATACAACACCTTTTTCAACCCTGCACGTCACTTCCCATCTCACGGGGTCCGCTCAGGACCAGCCTCAGGAGAAACCCACCAACCCTGCGGGGCGTACAACCGGACGGGCGTTGGTGCTTGGTGGCGGTGGATCCACGGGCAATGCATGGCTGATCGGCGTCATCGCCGGAATGTTCGATGCTGGCATGAATGTGACCACGGCCGATCTGACCGTGGGCACGTCAGCAGGGTCCACGGCCGCGGCACAGTTGGCTGGGGCGAGCCCTATAGAAATGTTTGCCGCCATCCTTGAGGCGCCGCCTCAGCCACAGCGACAGCCACAGTCCCAAGTCAATCCACTCAGGCACGCCGAGACATTGAGGCAGGCCAATCCGTTGAAGCAGGTGGTGAACCATTTGGAGAGAACAAGCAAGATCATTGCCGCCTCTACCGACGCCGCCGATATGCGTCGCAGAATGGGTGCTGCTGCGTTGGAGTTGGATGCATCTGCAGACGAGTCAAGGCAAGCGCAGTGGCGTGCCACCGTGGCCTCCCGGCTGCCAAGCCCGCAGTGGCCGCAACGAACGGTCCTCATCACGGCGGTGGACGCCCGCACGGGAGAGCCCGTCGTTTTCGACCGGCACAGTGGAGTGGAACTGGTGGACGCTGTGGCCGCCAGCTGCGCGAGTGGCTTTGCCTACGGCATCGGCGACGACCGATACATTGACGGCGGCTACCGATCCAACGCTGAGAATGCAGACCTGGCAGCCGGGTACGCACGGGTACTGGTGCTGTCGCCATTCGGCGGCAGAACGCGGACTCCCTTGGAATGGGGCATGCACTTGGCAACACAGGTGGACGCGTTACGCGCCGGCGGTAGCCACGTTCAGGCGGTTTTCCCGGACAGCGCCTCCGAGCACATGTTCGGCGCCAACGCGATGGACCTGTCGTTGCGTCCGTCGGCCGCCCAGGTCGGTTACGACCAAGGAAGGGCACTCGTGGAGGAACTCAGCGGGTTCTGGAACGTGGGTTAACACTTGTTAAATGGGGCAAGCCCCGGCCGTGAGGGTCGGGGCTTGCCTGGTTTAAATGTGGGAGACCCCCCGACCTGGTGTGGGTTGGGGGGTCTCGACCTAATGTGTGTCCGGCGGTGTCCTACTCTCCCACACCCTCCCGGGTGCAGTACCATCGGCGCTGTGGGTCTTAGCTTCCGGGTTCGGAATGGGACCGGGCGTTTCCCCCACGCTATGACCGCCGTAACCTTGTTACCCGTCCCCCCGCTTGGCCGGTTGTGGTCCGGTGGGGGTGGGAAGTTTTGTGGTTACAACATTGTGGTGTTGTTATTTAGTTGTGTTTGTTCCTGGGAGCAACGGTGTTGTTGTTCGGGAACCACATAGTGGACGCGTGCAGTGTTTGTGTGTGGTGTAAGTTGTTGGCCTATTAGTACCGGTCAGCTTCACGAGTCTTTGGTCCTCGCTTCCACATCCGGCCTATCAACCCAGTGGTCTGGCTGGGGGCCTCTCACACAAATTGTGTATGGAAATCTCATCTTGAAGCGAGCTTCCCGCTTAGATGCTTTCAGCGGTTATCCCATCCGAACGTAGCTAATCAGCGGTGCACTTGGCAGTACAACTGACACACCAGAGGTTCGTCCGTCCCGGTCCTCTCGTACTAAGGACAGCCCTTCTCAAATTTCCTGCGCGCGCAGCGGATAGGGACCGAACTGTCTCACGACGTTCTAAACCCAGCTCGCGTACCGCTTTAATGGGCGAACAGCCCAACCCTTGGGACCTACTCCAGCCCCAGGATGCGACGAGCCGACATCGAGGTGCCAAACCATGCCGTCGATATGGACTCTTGGGCAAGATCAGCCTGTTATCCCCGAGGTACCTTTTATCCGTTGAGCGACGGCCATTCCACAATGTACCGCCGGATCACTAGTCCCGACTTTCGTCCCTGCTTGAGATGTCTCTCTCACAGTCAAGCTCCCTTGTGCACTTACACTCGACACCTGATTGCCAACCAGGCTGAGGGAACCTTTGGGCGCCTCCGTTACTTTTTAGGAGGCAACCGCCCCAGTTAAACTACCCATCAGGCACTGTCCCTGACCCGGATCACGGGCCGAAGTTAGATGTCCAAAGTGACCAGAGTGGTATTTCAACGATGACTCCACCCGAACTGGCGTCCGGGTTTCAACGTCTCCCACCTATCCTACACAAGCCACTCCGAACACCAATACCAAACTATAGTAAAGGTCTCGGGGTCTTTCCGTCCTGCTGCGCGTAACGAGCATCTTTACTCGTACTGCAATTTCGCCGAGTTTATGGTTGAGACAGCGGGGAAGTCGTTACTCCATTCGTGCAGGTCGGAACTTACCCGACAAGGAATTTCGCTACCTTAGGATGGTTATAGTTACCACCGCCGTTTACTGGGGCTTAAATTCTCAGCTTCGCCACACAAGGTGGCTAACCGGTCCTCTTAACCTTCCAGCACCGGGCAGGAGTCAGTCCGTATACATCGTCTTGCGACTTCGCACGGACCTGTGTTTTTAGTAAACAGTCGCTTCCCCCTGGTCTCTGCGGCCCACACCCGCTCCACAGAGCAAGTCTGTATCACGGGGCAGGCCCCCCTTCTCCCGAAGTTACGGGGGCATTTTGCCGAGTTCCTTAACCATAATTCTCTCGATCGCCTTGGTATTCTCTACCTGATCACCTGTGTCGGTTTGGGGTACGGGCGGCTAAAACCTCGCGTCGATGCTTTTCTTGGCAGCATAGGATCACCGGATCCCCCCTTACGGGAGTCCCATCAGATCTCAGGATCGTGCTCGAAACACACAGGAACGGATTTGCCTATCCCTGACCCTACATCCTTGGACCGGGGCAACCATCGCCCGGCCCGGCTACCTTCCTGCGTCACACCTGTTAATACGCTTACCTCCCGGGATCAGGTCCCGCGCTCGGCCAAAACCCACACACCACAAGGGTGATAGGGCAGGCTCCGGGCGGTTAGTATCCCCCGCTTGGCATGGGCGGTTTTTCGCCGGTACGGGAATATCAACCCGTTGTCCATCGACTACGCCTGTCGGCCTCGCCTTAGGTCCCGACTTACCCAGGGCAGATTAGCTTGACCCTGGAACCCTTGATCATTCGGCGGACGGGTTTCTCACCCGTCTTTCGCTACTCATGCCTGCATTCTCACTCGTGTAGGCTCCACCGCTGGTTTCCACCGCGACTTCACTGCCCACACGACGCTCCCCTACCACTCCACACCCCTGAACCACGAAGGCTAGGGCAATGTGTGAAATCCACAACTTCGGCGGTGTACTTGAGCCCCGCTACATTGTCGGCGCGGAATCACTTGACCAGTGAGCTATTACGCACTCTTTCAAGGATGGCTGCTTCTAAGCCAACCTCCTGGTTGTCTTCGCAACTCCACATCCTTTCCCACTTAGCACACGCTTAGGGGCCTTAGTTGGTGGTCTGGGCTGTTTCCCTCTCGACTATGAAGCTTATCCCCCACAGTCTCACTGCTGCGCTCTCACTTACCGGCATTCGGAGTTTGGCTGACGTCAGTAACCTTGTAGGGCCCATCGGCCATCCAGTAGCTCTACCTCCGGCAAGAAACACGCAACGCTGCACCTAAATGCATTTCGGGGAGAACCAGCTATCACGGAGTTTGATTGGCCTTTCACCCCTACCCACAGCTCATCCCCTCCATTTTCAACTGAAGTGGGTTCGGTCCTCCACGACGTCTTACCGTCGCTTCAACCTGGCCATGGGTAGATCACTCCGCTTCGGGTCTAGATCACGCCACTACACTCGCCCTGTTCAGACTCGCTTTCGCTACGGCTACCCCACACGGGTTAACCTCGCGACGTAACACTAACTCGCAGGCTCATTCTTCAAAAGGCACGCCGTCACCAGAATCAGACTGGCTCCGACGGATTGTAAGCACACGGTTTCAGGTACTGTTTCACTCCCCTCCCGGGGTACTTTTCACCTTTCCCTCACGGTACTGGTCCGCTATCGGTCATTAGGAAGTATTTAGGCTTATCAGGTGGTCCTGACAGATTCGCACGGGATTTCTCGGGCCCCGTGCTACTTGGGATCCTCTCCAGGCGGTACACAACATTACGGTTACGGGGCTCACACCCTCTCTGGCCGGCCTTTCAAGACCGTTCACCTATGCCTGCACTACACACCCCACCAGTCCGGCAGAACCAGTACGGAAAGTCCCACAACCCCGCCCATGCAACGCCCGCCGGCTATCACACATGGAAACGGTTTAGCCTGATCCGCGTTCGCTCGCCACTACTAACGGAATCACTCTTGTTTTCTCTTCCTGCGGGTACTGAGATGTTTCACTTCCCCGCGTTCCCCCCACGCACCCTATGTGTTCAGATGCGGGTCACACAATCACCTTGCAGCGTTGTGCGGGGTTTCCCCATTCGGACATCCTGGGATCAACGCTCGGTTATCAACTCCCCCAGGCTTATCGCAGATTCCTACGTCCTTCTTCGGCTCCTAATGCCAAGGCATCCACCGTGTGCCCTTAAAAACTTGACCACACAAGATCAATAAACTTACTCGAGAGAACCATGCGCCACTTGGGCCCAAGGTTCATTCATAAGAAATTGCTGTAAGAACACACACACACGTGTGTGTGTCCTAGATGCTCGCGTCCACTATGTAGTTCTCAAACAACAACCCCATCAACCAGACCCCCGGACACCACAACCCACAACACGGGGCTGATAACAGTGACCGGCAATACCGGAAGCAGGAACAAGAAGAAACACCAGAACTGTGCCCCCCTGCATTGCTGCAAAAAGGTCCTGTTGCCTCAGGACCCAACAGTGCGCCAAACACAACCCACACAATCCACGCCCCGGCACGTTCCTGACAACACCCCACCACCACAAAAGCAGAAAAGGCGTTGCCGTACTGGCACCAGGACACAACCGGTAAAGGCCATGCCAAAAAACTTTGATTCGTTGATATTCCACCCATGAGCACCCACCGCAGAACAGACGCCTGCGCAATGGGCAACACTGACAACCACCACGCACCCGCATACACGGACACCAGCAGTTGTTAGCAGCTCCTTAGAAAGGAGGTGATCCAGCCGCACCTTCCGGTACGGCTACCTTGTTACGACTTAGTCCCAATCGCCGGTCCCACCTTCGACGGCTCCCCCCACAAGGGTTAGGCCACCGGCTTCGGGTGTTACCAACTTTCGTGACTTGACGGGCGGTGTGTACAAGGCCCGGGAACGTATTCACCGCAGCGTTGCTGATCTGCGATTACTAGCGACTCCGACTTCATGGGGTCGAGTTGCAGACCCCAATCCGAACTGAGACCGGCTTTTTGGGATTAGCTCCACCTCACAGTATCGCAACCCTTTGTACCGGCCATTGTAGCATGCGTGAAGCCCAAGACATAAGGGGCATGATGATTTGACGTCGTCCCCACCTTCCTCCGAGTTGACCCCGGCAGTCTCCTATGAGTCCCCGGCCGAACCGCTGGCAACATAGAACGAGGGTTGCGCTCGTTGCGGGACTTAACCCAACATCTCACGACACGAGCTGACGACAACCATGCACCACCTGTAAACCGACCGCAAGCGGGGCACCTGTTTCCAGGTCTTTCCGGTTCATGTCAAGCCTTGGTAAGGTTCTTCGCGTTGCATCGAATTAATCCGCATGCTCCGCCGCTTGTGCGGGCCCCCGTCAATTCCTTTGAGTTTTAGCCTTGCGGCCGTACTCCCCAGGCGGGGCACTTAATGCGTTAGCTACGGCGCGGAAAACGTGGAATGTCCCCCACACCTAGTGCCCAACGTTTACGGCATGGACTACCAGGGTATCTAATCCTGTTCGCTCCCCATGCTTTCGCTCCTCAGCGTCAGTTACAGCCCAGAGACCTGCCTTCGCCATCGGTGTTCCTCCTGATATCTGCGCATTTCACCGCTACACCAGGAATTCCAGTCTCCCCTACTGCACTCTAGTCTGCCCGTACCCACTGCAGAACCGGAGTTGAGCCCCGGTCTTTCACAGCAGACGCGACAAACCGCCTACGAGCTCTTTACGCCCAATAATTCCGGATAACGCTTGCGCCCTACGTATTACCGCGGCTGCTGGCACGTAGTTAGCCGGCGCTTCTTCTGCAGGTACCGTCACTTTCGCTTCTTCCCTACTGAAAGAGGTTTACAACCCGAAGGCCGTCATCCCTCACGCGGCGTCGCTGCATCAGGCTTTCGCCCATTGTGCAATATTCCCCACTGCTGCCTCCCGTAGGAGTCTGGGCCGTGTCTCAGTCCCAGTGTGGCCGGTCACCCTCTCAGGCCGGCTACCCGTCGTCGCCTTGGTAGGCCATTACCCCACCAACAAGCTGATAGGCCGCGAGTCCATCCAAAACCACAAAAGCTTTCCACCCCCCACCATGCGATGAGGAGTCATATCCGGTATTAGACCCAGTTTCCCAGGCTTATCCCAGAGTCAAGGGCAGGTTACTCACGTGTTACTCACCCGTTCGCCACTAATCCCCCCAGCAAGCTGGAGATCATCGTTCGACTTGCATGTGTTAAGCACGCCGCCAGCGTTCATCCTGAGCCAGGATCAAACTCTCCGTTGAAAACAAAAAATCAAACAGACACAACCACACCCACCGGAAATAACGACGGACCATGGCTGCACAAAATTCGAAACCAGCTGAAAACCAGACCACCACACACGGGGGTGCGCAGCAATCCGGCCATAATTTCAACCAATCAATAAAACAATCGGCATCAACAAACTTGGCACACTATTGAGTTCTCAAACAACAGGTCACTATTCCAAAGCTGTACCACCAGCCTTCGCTGGATCGCTCCGGAGCAACTTTTCAAACTTACCCGCTGGACCTCTCGGAGTCAAATCGGCAAGCATGACTTGATTTTTCGTTGCGGTATCTTGTCGGCTTGGCGATCTCCACTCGGGGACCAGCGCGGGTACTAACTATACCCCTACTCCAGCGAGATGGCAAAGCCCGTCGGTAGAGGTCTCCCTCACCACCTCAGAAACCCCTGAAACACAGGGAAGGAGGGCCCGGAGCGGCAAGCTCCAGACCCTCCCTGATCCAAGGAACTACTCAGCCAACGCGAACCACGAGGCTCCCAGCGGTGGAAGTGTCACGGTCAACGCTGCCGGCTGGCCGTCAGTGCCCGGTGACGCAGCCTTCAGTGTTCCAGCATTGATGACGCCCGAACCACCGTAGGTTTCAGAATCGGTGTTCAGGACTTCAACCCACTCCCCTGCTTCCGGCACTCCCAGGACGTAATCGTTGTGGGGGCCACCGGAGAAGTTGACTGCGCACACCAAAGGCTTGCCGTCGTGGTCCCAACGAATGAAGGTCAGCACGTTGTGGTCGGCATCTCCACCGTTGATCCACTGGAAGCCGCCGGGCTCGTTGTCACGGACATGCAGCGCAGGCGTTGATTTGTATAGGCCATTGAGGTCGCGGACCAGGAGTTGAAGCCCACGATGCGCCGGGATGTCAGCCAGGAACCAGTCGAGCCCGTACTGCTCCGACCACTCGGCTTCCTGGCCAAATTCGGTGCCCATGAAAATGAGCTGCTTGCCGGGGTGTGCCCACTGGTAGGCGAAGAAAGCGCGGAGGTTTGCCAGTTGCTGCCAACGGTCACCCGGCATCTTGCGAAGCATCGATCCCTTGCCATGGACTACTTCGTCGTGGCTGATGGGCAGGAGGAAGTTCTCCGAGAACGCATAGACCATGGAGAACGTGATGGTGCCGTGGTGCCACTTGCGGTTGATGGGGTCTTCAGAGATGTACTTCAGCGAATCGTGCATCCATCCCATGTTCCACTTCAGGCCAAAGCCCAGCCCGCCATGATTGGTGGGGGCTGTGACACCTGGGAACGCGGTGGATTCCTCTGCAATGGTGACAGCGCCGGGGTGCGTCTTGTAAACGGTCGCGTTCACCTCCTGCATGAAGGAAATTGCTTCGAGGTTCTCGCGGCCACCGAACTTGTTGGGTTGCCACTGTCCTTCCTCGCGCGAGTAGTCCAGGTAGATCATGGAAGCCACGGCGTCCACGCGGAGTCCGTCTATGTGGAATTCTTCGAGCCAATAGAGCGCGTTGGCAACCAGGAAGTTCCGCACCTCTGTGCGTCCGAAGTCGAAGATCAGGGTGCCCCAGTCCGGGTGTTCCCCCAGGTTGGGATCTGAGTGTTCGTACAATGCCTCGCCGTCAAAACGGGCAAGTGCCCATGAATCCTTGGGGAAGTGAGCCGGGACCCAGTCCAGGAGGACGCCGATCCCCGCCTGGTGCAGGGAGTCCACCAGGAAACGGAACTCATCGGGGTGCCCGAACCTGGAGGTAGGGGCAAAGTAGGACGTGACCTGGTAGCCCCAGGATCCCCCGAAGGGGTGCTCTGCCACCGGCATGAATTCCACGTGCGTGAAACCGAGCCATTTCACGTAGTCAACCAGTTCCTTGGCCAGTTCCTTGTAACCCAGGCCAAGGCGCCAGGATCCCAAGTGGACCTCATAGACGCTCATGGGCGAGTTGTGCGGATCCTTTTCGGCACGCGCGGTCATCCACTCCGCGTCCTTGAACCGGTAACTGGAGTCGACCACCCGGGAGGCCGTCAGCGGCGGAACTTCCGTACCGAAGGCCAAAGGATCCGCTTTTTCGAGCCAATGCCCGGACTTGCTCAGGATCTCGTATTTGTAGCACGCCCCTGCTACAACCCCGGGAATGAAGACTTCCCAGACACCGGAGGACCCCAGGGAACGCATTGCATGGCTACGGCCATCCCAGCCGTTGAAATCCCCCTTGACCCGGACGGCCTGGGCGTTCGGGGCCCACACAGCAAAGGAAACACCGTCAACTTCACTCAACGAAGAGCGGTAGTGCTGGACATGGGCGCCGAGGACATCCCAGAGGCGCTCATGCCGGCCCTCGCCGATCAGGTGCAGGTCCACTTCACCCACGGTAGGCAGGTAGTGGTAGGGGTCATCAATGGTGACGGGTTCGGCGTCGTACACCACTTCCAGGCGGTAGTCCGGCACATGGCCGTGTTGCAGCGGATCCAGGACAGCGGCCCAAATGCCGTTGGCTTCGTGCTCCATGGCAGTGCGTCCGGCCTCCGTCACCACCGTCACCGACTTTGCGAGGTGCTTCACGGTCCGGATGGTGACGTGGCCGTGATCGTCCAGATGCGCACCCAGCACGGAGTGTGGTGCGTGGTGGGCTCCAGCTGCCACGCGGGCCAAGGTCTCGGAGTCCACATGCAGGGGAACTCGGGGCCGTTCGGTGCGTGCAGAGCCTGTCATTTCATTACCTTCCGCTGTAGCCGCGGCGTGCTTGCCGCGGCTCGTGTTGTCGAGGATTTGCCGCGATGCGTTGACCGGTATGGACAGCCAGTCCGGCCGGTTCCGCAACTCGTAGACCACCTCATATAAGGCCTTGTCCAGCCACAATGCCACAAAGAGCGGCGAGCGGCGGTCAATGGTTCCCGGCATGACTTCGCTGTATCCCGCCAGGAACGCGGTGGCGCAGTCATCCACCCAGGATGCGGGCACTTTGGCTTCCGCGTTCTCACGGACAGCGGCTCCTGCCGCATAGTCGAAGGAGCGGAGCATGCCCACAACGTCCCGCAATGGGAGATCGGGGGTATTGCGCTCGTCAATTGTCCGGAGGGGCTCGCCTTCGAAGTCGAGGATGGCCCACCTGCCAGGCGCGCCATCCTTTCCGGGAACCTTGAGGATTTGGCCAAGGTGGAGATCGCCGTGGACGCGCTGCAGCTGGCCCACATCGCGGGGATGCAGCGCGGCAAGCAGCTCTTCGAGGTTGCCTTCATAAGGCCCGACGGCGGAGGCCGCTTCCGCCCATGACTGGCGGACACGCCGGGCCAGGGTCGCAATGATTTCGGCGCCCTGCGCCTGGCCGTCATGTGTGCCAAAAGTTTCCGCGAGCCTGGCGTGGACCGTCGCTGTGGCGGCACCGAGTTCATGGGCCTCGTGGGTGAAATCGGCACCTGCCGCGGCGGCTTCGACAGCCAGCCGCCAGGCATCCAGTCCTCCCAGCAGGAATTCGTGGGCAACGGTAAGCTCGCCAGTGGCCGATCCGCTGGGTCCTTTGCTGTCCCAGGAACCCGTAATCCAACCGAGCGTTGCCGGGACCTCGGTGGTCCCTGCCGCCGTCAGCGCGGCGCCCAGCTCCACTTCGGGATTCTTGCCGGCCGCCAACACGCGGAAGATCTTCACGATCGCCGTCGAAACGCCGTCGTCAATGATGACGGATGTATTGGACTGTTCGCCGGAGACCACCCGGACGGAGGCGGGCTTTTCCGGAAACGCAACGCGGCCCCGCGTGAGATGGCCGGCCGCAAGGCCGTCGCCCACGATGTCCTCCCGCCGCATGAGATCCAGCCACGCCGTAATGAAGTCGCTGTCGTAAACGGCGTCGTACACCAGTCGCAGCCCGCGTTCCGGGTCCGCGACTTCCCCCAGCAAGGCGGTGGGAGCATCTGGCAACGGCTGGCTTCTGAAACTCAACGGCACCTGGACAATGTCAGTCCGGGGACCGCCGTCGGCCGTCCGATACGTCACGGCGAGCAGTTCAACCTGCAATCCGGCGCTACCTCCCGGGAATGGGAGGTCGAAGCCGCCAACACGCTCCAGCGCAAAGTCGGGGCTCTTCACCGGGAACCAGCGTTTAGTGGGAAGCCAGCTCCGGAGAAGACTTTCGATCGAGGGGTTAAGTGTTCCCTTTTTCATCTCATCCTTTGGTCGACACCACGGGGATCGCCTGCGTAAATGGCGATGAGGGGTTTGAAAACGCCGAGCGCAGCCGCAGCCAATAAAAGCTGTGGCTGCCCAGCATGACCGTCAGTTGGCCATTGTCTCCGACAGCCGGGAAGGTTTGGCCACCGAAAATATCGCGGAAGCCCCTGCCAGCGTACTCCGGCAGATCCAGACTGGCGGCCACGGGATGCTGGGACAGGTTGAAGACGCACAGAATGGTCTCCGCGTCCTCGCCTTCAGGGTTGCCCGCCGGCAGTTCCCTCACGTAGGCCAGTACAACCTCGTGGTCAGCTTCCACGTGGCGGAAGCTTCCCAGGCCGAACACAGGGTGGTTCTTGCGCACGCTCAGGATCTGCCGGGTCCATCGCAACAGTGAACCTGAGTGCGCGGCCTCTGCTTCGACGTTGGCCATGCTGTAGTTGTAGACGAGGGACTGGATCACCGGCAGGTACAGCTTGCCCGGATCCGCGCCTGAGAAACCCGCGTTCCTGTCCGGGTTCCATTGCATCGGAGTGCGGACGGCGTCGCGGTCATCGAGCCAAATGTTGTCCCCCATGCCAATCTCGTCCCCGTAATAGAGGAAAGGGCTGCCCGGCAGGGAAAGCAACAGCGCGTTGATGAGCTCAATCTCAGAGCGGGAATTGTCAAGCAGTGGCGCCAGCCTCCGGCGGATACCGATGTTGGCACGCATCCGGGGATCCGGTGCGTACCAGCCAAGCATGGCGGCACGATCGTCCGCGCTGACCATCTCCAAGGTGAGTTCATCGTGGTTCCTCAGGAACGTACCCCACTGGGCTCCCTTGGGAATATCCGGAGTCTCCCGCAGGGTCTGGATGATCGGAGCCGCCTTCTGGTCCCGCAGGGCGTAGTAGAGCCGGGGCATGATCGGGAAGTGGAAGGCCATGTGGCATTCGGGGGCTTCTTCGGTGCCGAAGTACTCCACCACCTCATGAGGCGGCTGGTTGGCCTCGGCGATGATCACGCGTCCGGGGTAGTTGGCATCCACCATCCTGCGCAGGTCCTGAAGGAACGCATGGGTAGCTGGCAGGTTCTCGCAGTTGGTGCCTTCTTCCTCAAAGAGGTATGGAACGGCGTCGGCGCGGAAGCCATCGATTCCCTGGTCGAGCCAGAACCGGATGACGTCGTAGAGGGCCTCAACGACTTTGGGGTTCTCGAAGTTCAGGTCCGGCTGGTGGCTGAAGAAGCGGTGCCAGAAAAACTGGCGCCGGATGGGGTCGAAGGTCCAGTTGGATTCTTCCGTGTCCACAAAGATGATGCGCGCATCCTGGTATTTCTCGTCAGTATCGCTCCAGACGTAGAAATCGCCATAGGGCCCGGTGGGGTCCTTCCGGGACTCCTGGAACCACGGGTGTTGGTCCGAGGTGTGGTTCAGCGGAAGGTCGATAATCACCCGGACGCCGCGGGCATGCGCCTCTGCCACGAGGCGTTTGAAATCACTGATGGTGCCGAACTCATCCAACACCGAGGTGTAGTCGGCGATGTCATAGCCGCCATCACGCAACGGGGAATGGAAGAACGGCGGCAACCAGAGGCAGTCAACGCCCAGCCATTGAAGATAGTCCAGTTTCTCGATCAAGCCGTGGAAGTCACCGGAGCCATCCCCGTTGGCATCCGCAAAGGCCCGCACCAGTACCTCGTAGAAGACTGCCTTCCGGTACCAGTGCGGATCATGCTGGAGACCGGGAGCATTCAGCTCGAAGGTGTTCTTCGGAGTGAAGTACTGGCTGGGGTTTTGCGGAGAAAAACTCACTAAGGCTGCCTCCGGATGCTCAGGATGTGTGCGGGCTCAACGTGTGCGTCGAGCCTGACGTAGTTGTGCTCGCCCCACCACCAGCTTTGACCGCTGATCAAGTCATCCACCAGGAACCGGCCGTCCTCGTTGAAGTCTGCCGGGTCCAGCTGCAGGGCCGCCAAGTCCAGGGAGACCGTGCTTTCGCGGGCGCTGTGCGGATCCACATTGACCACGATGATCAAGGTGTCCTTGGTGCCGTCCGGCAACGTCTTGTGCTTGGAGTACACGATCGTTGCGTCATCGGTGCTGCTGTGCAAAGTCAGGTTCTGCAGGTCGCCCAGGGCCAGGTGGTCCTTGCGGATTGTGTTAAGCCTGGTGATGTACGGCGCCAACGTCCGGCCGGAGGCGGCTGCACCTTCCCAGTCCCTGGCCTTGTACTCGTACTTTTCATTGTCGATGTACTCTTCCGCACCCGGCCGTGCCACATGTTCATACAGCTCGTAGCCGGCGTACACACCCCAGAGCGGGCTTGCCGTCGCAGCAAGGACAGCACGGATCCGGAAGGCCGCGGGGCCGCCGAACTGGAGGTACTCCGTGAGGATGTCCGGCGTGTTCACAAAGAAGTTGGGCCGGAAGAAAGCCGCGCTCTCGTGGCTGACCTCGTGGAAGTACTGTTCCAGTTCCGTCTTGGTGTTCCGCCAGGTGAAGTAGGTGTACGACTGCTGGAACCCTGCACGGCCCAATGCGTGCATCATGGGTGGACGAGTGAACGCCTCCGCCAGGAAAACTACCTCGGGGTTCTTTTTGTTGATCTTTCCAATCAACCATTCCCAGAACCAGACAGGCTTTGTGTGTGGATTGTCCACGCGGAAAATCTTCACGCCATGGTTGATCCACAACTGAACGATCCTCAGGATTTCCTTGGAAAGGCCTGCCGGATCGTTATCGAAGTTCAGGGGGTAAATGTCCTGGTATTTCTTTGGCGGGTTTTCTGCATACGCAATGGACCCGTCAACACGCGTGGTGAACCATTCCGGGTTGGACGTCACCCAGGGGTGGTCAGGGGCTGCCTGCAACGCCAGGTCCAGCGCGACCTCGAGACCGAGCTCGCGGGCGTGGGCCACAAAAGCGTCAAAATCATCAAAGGTGCCCAAGTCAGGGTGGATGGCATCGTGGCCACCGTCTTTGGAACCAATAGCCCACGGCGAACCCGGATCCTGTGGGCCCGGTGTCAGCGTGTTGTTCCGGCCCTTACGGTGCTGGAAACCAATCGGATGGATAGGTGGCAGGTAGATGACGTCGAAGCCCATCTCCGCAACCGCCTCCAAGCGCTTTGCTGCGGTGCGGAAGTTGCCCGAGGTCCAAACACCTGTGGCGTGATCCAAAACCGCGCCCTCGGAGCGGGGAAAGAACTCGTACCAGGAACCACGACCGGCGAGGTCCCGTTCCACCTGCAGCGGGAACTGCTCGGAAACGGTCACCAATTCACGGATCGGAACGCGTCCGACGGCGGCCAGCACCTGTGGGCTGAAACCGGCGCCAAGGCGTTCCTCGGCAGATTTGGTGGTGTCTGCCAGGACGACTGAAGCAGCACGGAGGGTGCGCTTCTCTGCGGCGGTGCGGCCGGCGTCGTCGTCTGCTGCCTCCGAAAGAAGGGCAGCGCCCTCGGCGAGCATCAACTCGACGTCAATGCCGGCACCCACCTTCACTTCAGCATTGTGGTGCCACGTTCCGTAGCGGTCATGCCATGCCTCAATGACGAAAGACCACGCGCCGGTCCCGGACGGCGAGAGCAAACCTTCCCAGCGGTCCAGGCCCTTCCAGCGCTCATCCTTGGCCGGTGCCATGCGGACCCGCTGGCGCTCCTTGCCCCTGGGATCGAGCAGGACAGCGGAAACACCGAGTTGATCATGTCCTTCACGAAAAACCGTCGCGCCGATGGCGAGGTCCTCACCCGGAAGGGCTTTCGCCGGGAACCGGCCACCCTCAACCACCGGCTGGACGGCCGTGATGGGGAACCGGCCGAAGCGAAGTCCGGCGGTGATGTCCGTTTTCGTCTTGGATTTCAAAGCGGTCATGGTTCGCGAGGTATTCGTCACAACCACGACGTTAGCGACAAATATCCAAGAATGCTAAGCACACGAGCCATCTTGGCGACGCAAGATGACTTTTACCTAAAAGAAACCCAAAGCAGTTCCGACTGCCATGTGAGTCAGTTAGTGTGGCGCTCGTGAAGGCAATTCGAAGGTTTACAGTCCGTACCGTCCTCCCTGAGCCCATCCGGCCACTGGCCCGCTTGGCGACCAACTTGCGCTGGTCCTGGCACCGGCCCACCAGGGAACTTTTTGCGAGCCTTAACCCGGCTCTCTGGGAGGCCGCGCAGCGCGACCCCATCGCCCTCCTGGGATCCATCAGCAGGGAGCAGTTGCAGGACCTGGCCAACAACGGCGAGGTAGTCAACCGCGTACAGGAAGCTGCAGCGGATCTGGACCGTTACCTCAGCGAGCCGCGCTGGTACCAGGGCCTGGGTGAAGAGGCCCCTGCCTGCATCGCCTACTTCTCGCCGGAGTTCGGCATTACCGAGGTTCTCCCCCAGTACTCCGGTGGCTTGGGCATCCTCGCTGGCGACCACCTCAAAGCCGCATCGGACCTCGGTGTGCCGCTGATCGGCGTCGGGCTCCTTTACCAGGCCGGTTACTTCAAGCAGTCACTGTCCCGGGACGCCTGGCAGCAGGAAACGTACCCGGTACTGGACCCGGACGGCTTGCCGCTGACGCTTCTCCGCCAGCCTTCCAAGGACGGCGTTCCCGGCAAGCCGGTGCACATTTCGCTTCCGCTGCCCAACGGCCGGGAGCTTCACGCGCACGTGTGGCGTGCCGACGTCGGGCGCGTTCCGCTGCTGCTGCTGGACTCCAACGTCCCCTCCAATGATGAAGCCGCCCGAGGAATCACCGACCGCCTCTACGGCGGTGGCGGCGATCACCGCCTCCAGCAGGAACTTCTGCTGGGCATGGGCGGTGTCAAAGCCCTGCGCGTGTACCAGGAACTGACGGGCACTCCCGCGCCGGAGGTCTTCCACACGAACGAGGGCCACGCAGGATTCCTGGGAATCGAACGTATCCAGGAAGCCATGTCCGACGCCAACGATCCCCTCACCTGGGACGAGGCCCTCGCTGCGGGACGTGCATCCACCGTCTTCACCACGCACACCCCTGTCCCGGCAGGCATCGACCGATTCGAGACCGTCCAGATCAAGCATTTCTTCGAAGCCGGGCTCGCCCCTGCTGTGCCTGTGGACCGGATCCTGGAAATCGGCCGGGAAAACTTCGACGGCGGCAACCCCTCCGTCTTCAACATGGCCGTCATGGGCCTGCGCCTCGCGCAGCGCGCCAACGGCGTGGCCAAGCTGCATGGCGTGGTGTCGCGGGAAATGTTCTCCGGCCTCTGGCCCGGATTCGACCATTCCGAAATCCCCATCACGTCCGTGACCAACGGCGTCCACGTTCCCACCTGGGTGGACCCGCGGATATCGTCTTTGGCCCGGCAGCAGTTCGGTGCGGAAGCCGAGGCCCTTGGCCGTTGGGACCTCGCATACAACGTCAGTGACGAGGACGTCTGGGGGCTCCGCAGGGAACTACGCGCCCAGCTCGTGGAAGACGTTCGACGCAGGCTGCGCGCCTCGTGGAAGACACGCGGCGCCGCCGACGCCGAGCTTGGATGGACGGACAGCGTACTGGATCCGGACGTGCTGACTATCGGCTTCGCCCGAAGGGTGCCCACCTACAAGAGGCTCACGCTGATGCTGCGCGACCCCGCGCGTTTGAAGGCCCTCCTGCTGCACCCCAAACACCCCATCCAGCTGGTCATCGCAGGAAAATCGCACCCCGCAGACGACGCCGGGAAGAAAATGATCCAGGACCTTGTCCGGTTCACTGACGACCCCGCGGTGCGCCACAGGATCGTGTTCCTGCCGAACTACGACATCGCCATGGCCCGCACACTTTTCCCCGGCTGCGACGTCTGGCTCAACAACCCCCTGCGTCCGCTGGAGGCCTGCGGCACCTCAGGCATGAAGGCGGCCATCAACGGCTCGCTCAACCTCTCCGTCCTGGACGGTTGGTGGGACGAAATGTACGACGGCGAAAACGGCTGGGCGATCCCCACGGCCAACAACGGCGCATCCGCCGATGAACGCGACGACATCGAGGCTTCCGCACTCTACGAGCTGCTGGAAACCCAAGTGGCACCGCGCTTCTACGGGACCACCGTCGCCCAGGGCGCAGGCGCTGCAGGCCCCTCCGAATCCACCCGCGAGACCGTGCCCACGCACTGGGTGTCCATGATCAAGCACACCCTGGCAAACCTGGGCCCGGCAGTCTCAGCCGAACGCATGCTCCACGACTACGTCAACAACCTGTACTGCCCCGCGGCGGTAGCCGGGCGCCGGGCCACTGCGGAATCCTTCAAGGAAGCCAAGGAACTCGCGGCCTGGACCTCCAAGGTCCGCAGCGCCTGGCCCGACGTCGTCGTGGAACACGTCGATTCCGTTGGAGTATCCGAAGAACCCCAGGTTGGCGACACCCTGCAGGTCAACGCGTACGTAGCACTCCACAACCTGACCCCTGACGACGTCTCCGTGGAAGTGGCCTTCGGGCGCGCCGAGGAGTCCGATGAGCTTGAGGACATCGTCGTAGCCGAACTGGCCTCCTTGGAGAACCTCGGCGGCGGACGCCATCTCTTCCATGGCGACCTGGTCATCAACCGCTCCGGGTCCTTCGGATACACCGTCCGGGTGTTCCCGAAGCACTCTGCGCTGGCTTCGAAGGCTGAGCTTGGATTGATCGCGAACGCGTAGTCCGTAACTCGTTCCTGGCCCGCTATTCCGTTGTTGCTCAACAACGGAATAGCGGGCCAGAAACGTCTTTACCCGCGACTAGTTCTCGAAGACGGCGATGACCGCCAAATCCCGGCCGGCGTATTTTTCTGCGTCCTGCAGGATTTCGCAGACTACGCCGAAGGAACGGTCCGTCCGGTAGGCCGCAGGGACCTGCCAGATCATCGTGACGGGAGTGCCGTCGTCGTCCGACAGGGCATCAGCGAAGTCATGCAGGGAGTCGTTGAGGGCGTCCAGGTTCACGCCGTAGTACTCCGGGAAGTCCAGGACCTGGCCAAAGACCTCCAGGACAGCCTTTTTTGTTGTGGCCGGCGGGACGAGGACGGCCCTGCGCCCCGCGTCTGCCACCTGCTCCTGAAGTTCTTCGAGCGTCCAGGTGTCTGCGGAATAGATCTTCATGGGCTCCTACTTGCCTTCGACGATGAACTTGAACGAATCGTAATGGTCAGCGGTGTAGTACTTGGCAGTGTCCTTGCCAACAATGATCCGGCGGGCGCCGCGGTCTGACTCGCCTGGCGTTGGGACGGTGTATTCCTTGTAAAATCCGCCTGACTTCTTGGGCAGGAGGCCCTCAAAGTTGCTGAAGGTCACGCCGTCCCGGTCATAGGGGTACGGACCGCCCTTCGCAATCAGGGCAAGCGTCTGTTGCGCTTCCTTGGGTAGCTGCGAGGCGTTGATGGTGGGCAGCGCAGAGGGGTTTGCCACGGACGGCGGCGTTGACGCGGAGCCAGGCTCCGCCGTCGTGGTTTGAGCGCTTGACGTTTCCTGAGGGGCGGTCAGCGGGCCGCCGCCCACCATTGCGACCACGAGGGCGACGACGGCAATCACCAGAGCTGCGAAGGCCAGCAGTTTGCTGCTGCTCCGTTTCATGCAGGGGCTCCTACGTGCGATAAATGTTGATGGTGTTGGCTTGCAGGATATCCCGCTCGCCCGAGGCCACCAGCGCACCCTTCCGGCGTTCATGCAGCACCGAGGTTGTGAAACGGAGTTCGAACATGCGCTTGCCGATTCCCGTTTCGCTCAGGATCTCGGGCAGCACCATTTTCATGTCCTGGTTGCTGCCGTTCACCACGATCAGCCCGCGAACTTCACTGTCTTCCGCGCCCATCAGCAGCTGAACCGAGCGCACGCTGGGATCGTTCCAGCGCGCCGGAGTCATACGCTTGCCCTTGTCATCGAACCACTGCAGGCTCGCGTCGTTGGCCTTCGCGGGGAAGTTCTCGGGCTGGTGGCGCAGGAACCAGCGGCGAAGCTTCACAAGCTCCTGAGTGGTCCGGAACATGGCGTTGGCTTCCGACGTCCGGCTCCAGTCCAGCCATGCCGTGGGGTTGTCCTGACAGTAAGCGTTGTTGTTGCCCTGCTGCGTGCGGCCGAGCTCGTCACCGGCTGTGATCATGGGGACACCGATGGACAACAGCAACGTGGCCATGAGGTTCCGGATGGACAGCGCACGGGCGGCCACAATCGCCTCGTCTTCGCTGCGGCCCTCGAAACCGTGGTTGTAACTGCGGTTGTCGCCGTGCCCATCACGGTTCTGCTCGCCGTTGGCCTCGTTGTGCTTACGGTCGTAGCTGACAAGGTCCTTGAGCGTGAAACCGTCGTGTGCTGTGACGAAGTTGACCGACGCCAGGCGTGTGCGTCCCGAGGATGCGAACAGGTTGGCCGAACCGGCCATGATCTCTGCCAACGACGCAATGGAGCCGCCTTGGCCCCCGGCCTCCATCGCAGCCCGGTCAGACAACCAGAACCGGCGGACGCCGTCGCGGAAGTGATCGTTCCAGTCCGACCATCCAGGCGGGAAGCGGCCGGTCTGCCAGCCGCCGTAGCCAACATCCCATGGTTCGGAGATGAGCTTCACGACCGAGAGGACAGGGTCTTCCTCGATGGCCCGCAGGAAGGGGTGCCGCGGATCGAACTGGTTGCCGGCGTCGCGACACAGCGTCACGGCAAGATCGAACCGGAAACCGTCCACATGGAACTCGTTGACCCAATAGCGAAGGGAATCCAAGGTCAGGTCCACCACCACAGGATCGCTGAAGTCCAAGGTGTTGCCGCACCCGGTGGTATCCAGATAGCGCCCATGCGCATCGTGGCGGTAGTAGCGGTCCTCCGCAAGGCCGCGGAAACTCAGTGCAGGTCCGTCCGGTCCGGCTTCGGCCGTGTGGTTGTAAACGACGTCCAGGATGACCTCGATGCCGGCGGCATGGAGCAGCTTAATCATGCCCTTGAGCTCATCCTGCACAGCGTGGGGCCCGGCGTTCCGCGCAGCCTCAGTGGCGTAGTCGGCATGAGGGGCAAAGAACGCAGCAGTGTTGTACCCCCAGTAATTCGTCATGCCCAGGTCCTGCAGGTGGGACTCGTCCAGGTGGAAGTGGATGGGCAGGAGTTCCACAGCAGTGATTCCAAGCTCCGTCAGATGCTGGATCATCACCGGGTGCGCCATTCCGGCATACGTCCCGCGGAGGTGCTCCGGGATGTCCGGGTGAAGCATCGTCTGCCCACGGACGTGGGCCTCGTAGATCACTGACGTACGCATAGGGGTCCGCGGCGGTGCGTCGTCGCCCCAGTCGAAGTCTGTTGCCATGTGGACACTCGTGAGGAACTCGCCCCGCTGATCCACGGCGCGACCGTAGGGATCGAGCAACAGTGACTGTTCGCCGTCGTCGTCAAAGTCCAGGGCCGGTACTGACATCGGCAGCCCGCCCCCTGACGGTGCCGCACGGAAACCGTATCGCGTGCCCGGCGGCATACCGCTGACGATGCCAAAATGCACGCCGTCCTCCAGATTGGGGAGCGTGTGGACCCGCCAACCATCACCTGGCGCCTGGTAGGCGACTTCAACGCGTTCCAGGTCCGGTGCAAACACTGCAACGTTGACGTTGTTTGTCTGCTGGGTGACGGCATCGAACAGATCGGGCTGGGGCTCGCTCAGTCCGAGGGGCCTGGGGCGCGATGCATCCAAGGCGGCTGCTGGGTCCAAAATAGGCATAACCATTGCTTGCAAGTTTAGTTCCATACAGAGTGAGTGCTGAGTTGGCCGCCCATGTGACGGCGCCCACCACATCGATTTTCCGGTGGGCACAGGCTACGGCCGTCGTTCCGGGGCGCTCACGTGCTGGAACGTTTTGCCGGGGCAACACCACGCCCCTATCCGCTCCCGCGAATGTGTCGCTGTGGCTGTGTTTTCCGGCAGCCTTGCCATACTGGGACTGACAGAACTGGAGGTTCAATCGTGCGCGTTGCACTCGCTCAAGTCATCACCGGCCGGGACCTGGCTGACAACCTGCGGCTCCTGGAAGACTACGCCCGCCGCGCCAAGGACGCCGGTGCGGAACTTGTTGTTTTCCCGGAGGCAATGATGCGCGCGTTCGGCAACTCCCTGCTGGACATCGCTGAGCCGCTCGACGGCCCGTGGGCGAGCCGCGTGCGCGAGCTCGCAAGGGAATTGCAGCTGGTGATCGTCGCAGGAATGTTCACGCCCGGCGGTGTTTCGGATTCCGGCACGCGCCGCGTCCGGAACACGCTCATGGTCACAGGCCCCGGCGTTGAGACCAGCTACGACAAGATCCACCTTTTCGATGCCTTCGGGTTCGCCGAGTCAGACACGGTTGAGGCGGGAACAGACCCAGTGACGTTCGACGTCGGCGGTGTCACCTTTGGTTTGGCCACCTGCTACGACATCCGTTTCCCGGCACTGTTCACGGCCAACGCGCTGCGTGGAGCCGTGGTCAACATCGTAGCGGCGTCGTGGGGCGCCGGACCGGGCAAGGCTGAACAATGGCAGCTCCTGGCCCGCGCCCGCGCGGTGGATACCACCACGTTCGTGCTTGCCTGCGGCCAAGGAGATCCTGCTACCCAGGGCATCGAAGCGAAAGGCACCGCGCCCACGGGCGTGGGGTACTCAGCCGTCGTGTCCCCCTTTGGGCAGGTCGTGGAGGCACTCGACGGCGAACCCGGCCTTCTCTTCGCCGACCTCGACCCCGCAGTGGTGAACGAAGCCCGCCAAAAGCTCCCGGTCCTGGCCAACCGCCGCGACTTCTAACCCGCCCGTCCGATGCTCGCTCACTTCCTGCGGGTTTTGGGCGGATCTTCTCTCACATCCGGATACCTTCTGGCCGATGCTCGCTCACATCCCTGCCCAAAGGCGAACGGACCGCCCGGGCCAGGTGCCGCCGTCGTCCACATTCTCTGGAAAACAGCAAACGCTCCCCCACGTGCATGACGTGAGAGAGCGCCTGCCGCAAACGGTCAGGATATGAGAGAGCATCCGTAAAAAACCCGCAGGAAGTGAGAGAGCATCCGTAGTTGTCGCGGTCCGGCGCCCGGAAGCGTGCGTCAAAGCGACGAAGGAGCAGCACGCGGAGGGCGGCCGTCGCGACCGCTGCTCACCCCTTGCGCCTTGGCGTGGACTACTTGGCCGCCCGCTGCCTGGACACCTCGTACAGCGAGATACCAACTGCCATGGATGCGTTGAGCGACTCCATGGCGGAGTCAATCGGAATCGAGACGATCTGGTCGCAGTTTTCGCGCACGAGGCGGCTGAGGCCCTTGCCTTCGGAGCCGACCACGATGCAGACAGGCTCTGTTGCCACGGTGAGATCGGGCAGCGAGACGTCGCCGTCGCCGTCCAGGCCAAGGACGTAGATGCCCATGTTCTTGAACTGCTTGAGCGCGTTGTTCAGGTTCGACGCGCGGGCCACGGGTACGCGGACTGCGGCCCCTGCGCTGGTCTTCCAGGCGGAAGCCGTGACACCGACGGAACGGCGCTCGGGGACGATGACACCGTGGCCGCTGAAGGCTGAGACGGAGCGGATGATCGCGCCGAGGTTGCGGGGATCGGTGATGCCGTCGAGTGCAACGAAGATCGGGGCGTTGGAGATGTGCCCCTTCTTCCACTTGGCGATGGTGGTCTCGGCGAGGTCGTATGCGTCCTCATACTCGTACGGCGGGATCTGCAGGACCAGGCCTTGGTGGACAGCGTCCTCGGTCATGCGGTCCAGTTCGGGCTTGCCGGTTTCGAGAAGCGGGATGCCGCGCTCGGCTGCAAGCTTGAGGGACTCCTTGACGCGGTCGTCCATTTCAATGCGGATAGCAACGTGCAGGGCCTTGGCAGGGATGCCGGCGCGCAGCGCTTCTACAACCGAGTTGCGGCCGGTGACCAGTTCTTCGGTTGCGCGCCCCTTCGGGCCGGAGCGGGCGCCGGTACCCGGACGTGCCGGACCGCGCTTAGCAGCGGAACGTTCGGAAAGCTGCTTGTTCTTGTATGCCTTGTGGTAGGTCCGGTCCTCGGCCTTAGGGGTGGGCCCCTTGCCTTCGAGGGCCTTGCGACCGTGGCCTCCGGTACCCGTGGAGGGGCCCTTCTTGCTCTTGCGGATTGCACCCGGGCGACCGTGGTTGGCCATTCTGTCCACCTTGCTTGAAATTAATGAGTCTGCATTCCAGTCTACTGACCCAATGCAATTCGGCCGTGGCGGCGGTTTATCAGTCGCGTTTCAGGCTCCAGGTAGCGCCCTCCGCACCATCTTCGACGACGACACCGGCGGCCGCGAGGGTATCCCGGATGGCGTCAGACGCAGCCCAGTCCTTGTTGGCCCTTGCGGCTGCCCGGGCTTCGAGCTGCGCTTCCACAAGGACTTCCAGGGCGGCGTGTTCACGGCCCTGCACAGCCTCCGGCCGCTTGACGGAATCCAGGCCGAGGACGGACGTCATGGCGTTGACGCTGTAAAGGGCCGCCTTCACGGCATCTAGATCCCCGGCGGCCAGCGCGGTATTGCCCGCACGGACGGTCTCGTGGAGTACGCCAAGTGCTTGCGGAACGTTGAGGTCGTCGTCCATGGCGGCAGCGAAGGCGGCCGGCATGTTTGCCTGCGGAGCCACGGCGTACGCCTTCGGACCGCCCATGTCGTGCCTGACCTTGGCAGCCGCCTTGGCGATAAAACCATCTATCCGTTCCACGGCAGCGGCGGCTTCCTGAAGGGACGTGGGCCGGTAGTCCAGCACGGACCGGTAGTGAGCCTGGCCCAGGTAGTAGCGCACCACGCGGGGTGAGGCGAGGTCGAGCATTTCGGCGGGACTCACCGTGTTTCCGATGGACTTGGACATCTTTTCGCCCTCGTACGTGACCATGCCGTTGTGCATCCAGAAATTGGCGAATTCATCGCCTGCAGCCTGTGACTGGGCCATCTCGTTTTCGTGGTGCGGGAAGCGCAGGTCCAATCCTCCACCGTGGATGTCAAAGCGCGTGCCCAGGTATTTGGTGACCATGGCGGAGCATTCGAGGTGCCATCCGGGTCGTCCGGCGCCCCACGGCGATGCCCAACTGGCGGACTCGGGTTCGCCTTCCTTGTAGCCCTTCCACAGCGCGAAGTCGCGCGGATCCCGCTTGCCGCGAGGGTCAGCGTCCGGGGCGCCCTGCATGTCGTCAATGTTCTGCCGCGTCAGCGAACCGTACTTGCTCCAGGACCGGACGTCGAAATAGACGTCACCGGAGTTGTCCAGCGCGGGGTAGGCGTGGCCGCGATCGATCAGCCGTTGGATCAGGGCGTGCATTTCCGGGATATGCCCAGTGGCACGGGGCTCGTACGTTGGCCGTTGGACACCGAGGGACTCGTAAGCGTTCTCGAATTCCTGCTCGTAGCGGTAAGCCAGAGCCCACCACTCCTCGTTTTGCCGCGCGGTGGGCTCCTCGGCCCAGTCGGGGCCAAAGGATTGCTCGGACTTGGCCAGGATTTTGTCGTCGATGTCAGTGACGTTGCGGACCACAGTGACGCGGAGGCCACGGAATTCGAGCCAACGCGTCAGTTGGTCAAATGCAATTGCGGACCTGACGTGCCCTACGTGCGGCATCCCCTGAACGGTAGCCCCGCAGTAGTACACGCTGGCCTTGCCATGTTCGAGGGGAACGAAGTCGCGGACTTCGGCGGAGGCGGTGTCATAGAAGCGCAGGGTCACCGCTCCAGATTAGCCGATGACGCGGCATGACTTGCCTACTTGCAGTACTCGCCGATTTTGTTGAAGTGCACTGTCAGCTGCTGTTGCTGCTCCTGCGTGGCTGCCCCGAGAGAGGAAGCAGCGGCCTTGTCCATGATGGCGGCCATCTCCTTGATGGGATCGCCGATTTCCGGAGCCAGTTTGTCCGCGATCTCGTGGTAGTGGGCAGCGATCTGTTTGGACTGCTGCTGCTGGTTGCCGTCGGGCTTGAAAGTGTCGTTGTTCAAGAACTCGCAACTGGCCTTCACGTCCATCTTCGGCGTCCCCGCGCACCCACCGAGCAGGAGCGCACCAGCCACAGTCACTGACAACAACGCGGCGGAACGCACGACGCCGGAACCCGGCTTAACCATGTGGCCCACCTTTCGCGGGACCCGGCTCGGATGCCGTGACCGTGTAAACGAGTGCCGTAGCAACAGCAGAAATGCCCTCGCCACGGCCTGTAAATCCCAAGCCGTCGCTGGTGGTTGCCGTGACGCTGACGGGTGCGTTCGCGGCTTCGCTCAGGACCCGTTGGGATTCTTCACGGCGGGGGCCGAACTTGGGCCGGTTGGCTACGAACTGCACGGCGACATTGCCGATCTCGAACCCTGCGGCCCTGACGATCCGTGCAGCCTCGCTGAGCAGCTTTATCCCGGAGGCACCGGCGAACTCGGGGCGGTCCGTGCCGAAGTGGGTACCAAGGTCACCGATTCCGCAGGCTGAAAACAGGGCATCGGCCGCCGCGTGGGCGACGCAATCGCCGTCGGAATGTCCCGACAGCCCTTGCTCGCCTTCCCAAAAGAGACCACCCAACCACAGCGGCTGGGGATCGTCCTCGGGCGCGAACGCGTGCACGTCGATGCCGATCCCTGTACGGGGCAGGGCTATGTTGGTAGCCGCACGCACGGCTTGCTGTGGGCCCATCAGCCTTCCACCCAGCGCATTCCGAGCGGGCCCTCCAGGAGGCCCTCGGCGATGATGAGATCAAGCGGCGTGGTGATCTTCAGCGATTGGCTGGCCCCCCGGACGGCGTGGACAGGAACGCCGAGGAGCTCAACCAACATGGCGTCGTCAGTGACCGCCGCAGCCTGTTTGTCATCAAAGAGCTCCGCGGCCTCGTGCGCGCGGCGTAGCGTGGCCAGTTCGAAACCCTGGGGCGTCTGGACTGCCCTCAGCTGTTCCCGGGGCGCAGTTCCGGTGACAACTTCCGGAGCGATAGAGGACTCCGATGCAGTTGTCTGGGCCACGGTCTTGATCGTGTCCACCACGGGCATGGCAGGAATGACGGCCTGGGCGCCGGAGGCCAAGGCATCGGCTACGCGCTGGAATACGCGTTCAGGGGTCAGGGCGCGGGCGGCGTCGTGGACGAGCACGAATTCGGTACCGTCCTCCAACGCAGTCAAGGCAGCGCGGACGGAATCCGCCCGGGAGGAGCCGCCGTCGACGACCGTCACTTCGGGGCCCCCGTCCACCAGTTCAACAGTGAACCCGGCAATCAGTTGGCGGAGTTCCGTATCCCCCTTGGGCACTGCGATGCAGATCTGGCGTGCGACGTCGGCCGCCACGACGCCTCGGAGGGCGTGCATCAGGATGGTTTCGCCACCCAGCGGAACTTTCGCTTTGGGCATGCCGTAGCCGAGGCGCTCGCCCGAGCCGGCTGCGACGACGACGACGGCCGTGACCGAGCGCTTCGAAGGAATACTCATGCGCCCAAGGTTACTGGGAAAGTACTTGAAAATGCCGCATGATACTTGACTATCAAGTATCTCCGTCAGTTTTGTGGCAAAAAGAAACCCGGCGGCGCTTGCGCACCACCGGGGATCAATTCTTAGGAAGCCAAGACCTCGTCAAGAACGCTTGCTGCCTTCTCTTCGTCTGTCTTCTCAGCCAGGGCCAGTTCTGAAATCAGAATCTGCCGCGCCTTGGCCAGCATTCGCTTCTCACCTGCGGAAAGGCCGCGATCGTGATCACGGCGCCAAAGATCGCGAACGACCTCCGCCACCTTGATGACATCGCCCGAAGCAAGCTTCTCCAGGTTTGCCTTGTAACGACGCGACCAGTTGGTAGGCTCTTCGGTGAACTCGGCGCGGAGAACGTCAAATACGTGCTCCAAGCCTTCCTTGCCCACTACGTCCCGGACCCCAACAAGGTCAACGTTCTCTGCTGGAACTTCAATGGTCAGATCACCCTGAGCCACCTTGAGCTTGAGATACATCTTCTCTTCGCCCTTGATGGTGCGCATCTTGATTTCCTCAATTTTTGCTGCACCGTGGTGAGGGTAAACTACTGTCTCGCCGACCTCAAAAACCATGTGGACTTTCCCCTTTCCCGCAGACTAGTCTATCACGATTAAGGCATACGACTGGCACCGGACGGCCCGCCCAGCCGCGCCAATAAAGGGAAACAGCCCCCAAACGAGCCCACGCTACCCCTTGACGTGAGCCCGGAAAGATGCATCAGGGAGGCAAGGAGCGCGCCGGATCTTCCCGGTCGCGTACGCCACAATGCCTTCCCGAATCCTTGTTTCGGCCGGTTTGCCGATAGGCTATGCCTGAAAAGTTTCCAATGACTCTTGAGGAGTAGGTGTCGTGCGCATTACTGCGATGAACCCTGTCCAGCGCGGCAAGCTGGCAATTGCGGCGGCTGCAATCGGCGTCGGCCTTCTGTCCGTGACCGGCTGCGGCTTCGTCAACGCCCAGCAGACTTCCCACCAGTACTCAGCATCGGACGGGGTCAAAGCGGATCTCGGCCAGCTGCAGCTGCGCAACATGCTGATCGTCGCTTCAGGCGAGAACCAGCCCGGCCGCGTGATCGGCGCAGTGTTCAACAAGTCCAACTCGGATGCCACCCTGACCATCAGTGGTGCAAATGGCGCCCAGACGGAAATCCCGGTCAAGGCCAACTCGGAGACGTACCTGAACGACGAAGCCGACGCCGCGGTTCTTAGCACCGCAGGCACCAGGCCCGGCGGACTGAGCCCGGTCACCATTCGCAGCGGTTCGGACTCCGCAACGATCAACGTTCCCGTGGTTGACGGCACGCTGCCGGAGTACAAGAAGTACCTCCCCTCCTCGAGCGCATCGGCAACGCCGTCTTCTTCTTCCACGGCAACGCCGACGCACACCGAATCTGCAGCTGCCGGCCACTAGCAGGCCGCAAGCTGCAAGCAAGACAACAACGAAGGAAGGGTTCCGCCGCGGCGGAACCCTTCCTTCGTTGTTGCGCAATCTGTTGACTGAAGTTTTACGGCTCGAACTTGTAGCCCAGTCCACGCACCGTCACCAAATATCTTGGAACGGACGGATCAGGCTCGATCTTGCTGCGCAGCCTCTTTACGTGGACATCCAGCGTCTTGGTATCACCCACGTAGTCCGAACCCCACACGCGGTCGATCAGCTGCCCCCGGGTCAGCACACGTCCTGAATTGCGGAGCAGCATTTCAAGGAGTTCAAATTCCTTCAAGGGCAGCGATACTTGCTCACCATTAACGCTCACCACATGGCGCTCAATATCCATCCGGACGGGCCCGGCCTGCACGGTGGATGTGATCAGCTCTTCTGGTTCACCCTGCCTCCGAAGCACTGCCCGCACCCGCGCAACGAGTTCGCGTGAGGAGTACGGCTTGGTCACGTAATCGTCGGCACCCAGCTCCAAGCCAACCACCTTGTCGATCTCCGAGTCCTTGGCGGTCAGCATGATCACCGGCACGCTGGAACGCTGGCGAAGTTGACGGCACACTTCCGTGCCTGGCGTTCCTGGCAGCTGAAGGTCCAACAGGACGAGGTCGGCACCATTCCGGTCGAATTCCACCAAGGCGTCGGTGCCGTTGTCCACTACCTCGACGTCGAAACCCTCTTTGCCCAAAAGGTAGGACAGGGGGTCGCTGAAGGACTCTTCGTCCTCCACTATCAAAATCCGGCTCAAGCGCTGGCTCCTTGCTCTTGGGCGCCGCTGGCGCCCCCTTGTTGATTCGCGTGATGAGGTTGCTGAATCGTGTGATGGGTTTCGAGGGCGGCAATTCCCGCCGCTGGAAGTTCAGGGGACAGAGCCGCGGTGGCAGCGGAGGCCGGGAGGCCGGCGTCGTCGTCCTGGCCTTCCATCTCCGGCAGGCGGATGGTGAAGGTGGAGCCCTGGCCTGGCTGGGACCACACGGTCACCTCGCCACCGTGGTTGGACACCACGTGCTTGACGATGCTGAGGCCCAGGCCGGTGCCGCCAGTGTGCCTGGAGCGCGCAGCATCCACCCGGTAGAAGCGCTCGAAGACGCGTTCCTGGTCCTCGGGGCTCAGGCCCTCGCCCTGGTCCGTCACTGAAATGGCGACGACGCCCTCCCGGGTCCGGACCCCGACGCCTACCCGGGTGTTCTCAGGCGAGTAGCGGATGGCGTTGTCGATCAGGTTGCGCAGGGCGGTGACCAGAAGGTCCCTGTCTCCGAACACCAGGGAATCCGAATGGCCGCCCACCACGATCTGGATGTTCTTGCTCTCCGCTGGCAGCTGGGAGCGGTCCACGGCCTCGGTAATGACGGTGTTGATGTCCACAGCGTGGCCCTGCTGGGCAACGTTGGCGCCTTGAAGGCGGGAAAGCTCAATGATGTCCTGGACCAGCGCTGCGAGGCGCCCTGATTCCTTATGCATGCGTTTGGCGAAGCGGCGTACCGCTTCCTCGTCATCGGGTGACGCTTCCAGCGCCTCGGCCAGGAGTGAAATGGCGCCTACCGGCGTCTTGAGTTCATGGGAAACATTGGCCACGAAGTCGTTGCGGATCTCCTCGGTGCGGGTGATCTCGGTACGGTCGTCGGCCAGCAGCAGGATGTACTCCCAACCGAGCATGGCTGCCCGCACCTGGACCACGATTGTGCCCTTGCCAAGCGGGCCCCGGGGAAGTTCGTACTGCTGCTCCAGGATCACGCCATCGCGGCGCACCTTTGCGGTCATGTCCAGGAGCTGCTTGTGGACTACCGTGTGACCGCGCACCAGGCCGTAGGCGTACGCCGCCGGGCTCGCACGGACCACGCCATCGATCGCATCAACCACTACAAAAGCGCGGCCGACGACGGCAAGCACCTCCGCTGCACCTTCCGGAAGCAGGGGTTCGGTAACATCCAGGTCCACGATCCTGCGTTGCCGCTCGCTGATCCTGAATGCGAGCATGCCAAAGACGCCCAGCGACAGGCCAACCAAGCCTGCAACGACACCAATGAGCAACGGATCCACGTGACCAGCTTATGCTCTGGAATCACGCCAAAGTATTGATCCGGTGCTAAACCGGGGCGGTTCAACTAACGTTCATCTAAAGGTGCGCAACCGTTCACTGGCTCCTGACACAGTTACTGGTTGGACTGCCAATGGTTTTGAAATCCGCACCCCACCCGGGGACGGGATTTCCAAGGAAAGGACGCCTTAGTGCGCAAGGTTTTTCAGGAGGAGCTCACCCAGGTCGGTGACGACCTCGTCGAGATTTCCAAACTGGTTCACGAAGCAATCACGAAGGCCACCACGGCCTTCGAAGGCGCCGACGTCGATCTTGCCCAGGACGTCATCGCGGCAGACGCCCGCATCGACTTCCTGCAGAACAGCCTCGACGAACGTGCCATCGACATCCTGGCCCTGCAGGGTCCCGTTGCCAGCGACCTGCGCATGATTGTTGGTTCGCTCCGTATGAGTGCATCGCTGGAGCGCATGGGCGACCTCGCCCGCCACGTAGCGCAGCTGGCCCGCCTGCGCTACCCGGCCACCGTCATCCCGGCGTCAATGACCCAGACGTTCAAGGCGATGGCCCAGCACGACATCGATATCACTGCCAAGGTGATCGAGCTCCTGGAGACCCGCAACCTTGAGGTGGCCAGGGACATCCTCAAGATCAACATCGCCGTAGACGATCTCCACCTGAGCGTCTTCAAGGCCATTGCGTCCCCGGACTGGAACGAAACTGCTTCCACCACCGTTGATGTGGCTTTGGCCAGCCGCTACTTCGAGCGCTTCGCCGACCACGGCGTCTCCGTTGCCCGCAAGGTCACCTACTTGGTGACGGGCGAATGGCAGCCTGAGGGCTTCTAGCCAATTCCCGCATTACTCCCGCATGACGACGGCGGCCGGTCACCTGAGGTGACCGGCCATCGTTTTAATCTGCTCCGTAGCTGGTGCCGCGGGCGAACTGCGTCTAAGGGAGGAACGACCGAGCACCCGGCGTAGAACCGCGAAGCCCTACTTCTTGCCCTGGTTGGCTACCGCAAGAATCGCATCTGCTGCAGCCTCGGGGTCGAGGTAGGTGCCGCCCGGGTTGATGGGCTGGAAGTCCTCGTCCAGTTCATAGACCAGCGGGATGCCGGTGGGAATGTTCAGCCCTGCAATGGCCTCATCGCTGATGCCGTCAAGGTGCTTGACGAGCGCGCGCAGGGAGTTGCCGTGCGCAGTAACCAGGACGGTCTTTCCGGCCTTGAGGTCTTCCTTGATGTCCGATTCCCAGTACGGGAGGAGGCGGACCAGGACGTCCTTGAGGCATTCGGTCCGCGGAAGGGCGTCGCCGAGGTCCTTGTAGCGGACGTCATGTGCTTGCGAGAATTCGCTGTCGTCGGACAGGGGCGGCGGCGGGGTGTCGTAGCTGCGGCGCCATTCCATGAACTGCTCTTCGCCGAACTCGGCGAGGGTCTGGGCCTTGTCCTTGCCCTGCAGCGCACCGTAGTGGCGCTCGTTGAGGCGCCAGTCGCGCTTAACCGGGATCCAGCCTCGGTCGGCCTTGTCCAGCGCAATGTTGGCGGTGTTGATGGCCCGCTTCAGGAGCGAGGTGTACAGGATGTCCGGGAGGATATTGTTCTCAACCAGGAGTTCCCCACCGCGCACTGCTTCCGCGCGGCCTTGGTCGTTCAGGTCAACGTCCACCCAACCGGTGAACAGGTTCTTGGCGTTCCAGTCGCTGTGGCCGTGGCGCAGCAGAATCAGCTTGTAAGTCATGGTTTTCATCCTAGCCGAGGGGTCCTGTGCCTTGCCGGGCATTACGTTTCTCAACAGAGCCCCCGATAAAGTGGTGGCCGTGGTGCAAAAAGCGGAACGGGTGAGTACTTCCCGCAATCGAAGTGGCAAACCCGTTGGCAACGTCACGCGGGGCACCACGAATCCCAACCGTATGCGCCGCCTGGATCGGTGGCTCTCCGGCCCGCAGGCGTGGCGGCTCCGCGCCGCCGTCGACCCTTTGGTTGTGGACCTGGGCTATGGCTCCTCGCCGGCTACCGCCGTCGAACTGTTTGAGCGGCTCCAGGCCGTCCGTGCGGATGTTCGCGTCTGCGGGATCGAGATTGAGCCTGAAAGGGTTCGCACGGCGAAGTCGCTGGAACGTCCCGGACTTAGCTTCCACGTGGGCGGTTTCGAAGTGCCTGTTCCTGGCAACCCCATTCTTGTGCGGGCCTTCAACGTACTCCGCCAGTACGAAGAGGCGGACGTGGCTGGGATCTGGGCGCTGGTGCAGTCGCGCCTGGCTTCGGGAGGCCTGTTCATTGACGGCACCTGCGATGAAATCGGCCGGTGTGTCACGTGGGTGGCCTTGGATCGGGACCGGCCCCTGAGCCTCAGTTTCTCTGTGCGGTTCGGCAGTTTCGAGCTGCCCTCGGAAGTGGCCGAGCGGCTGCCAAAAGCCTTGATCCACCGGAATGTGCCCGGAGAACCCATCCACATATTCCTGCAGGCCATGGACAAGGCTTGGCTGGAGGCCGCGCCGCTGGCGTCGTTCGGCAACCGGCAGCGCTGGACGGGAATGTGCCGCTTACTGCGCGACGCCGGGTGGCCGCTTCAGGATGGCCCCGCGCGGTGGCGCCTGGGTGAAGTGACGGTGGCCTGGGACGCTGTTGCGCCGAAGTAGCGTCCTCTACCAGGGACCGTAAGGACCCACGTTGCGGTTGCCGCCGCTGCCCGCTTCGCGGACTGCCGGGCGAACGTCCGCGAGGTAGACGCAGGACGCCGTCACTGCGGCGATGCCGAACAGGCCAAGGCCGCTTCCACCACTCAACAGGGTCAACGCGCCGATTGCGAAAGCAACGCCCGTGAGCGCCAGCCAGAAAGTCTTGGTGCGCTTGGAGGCAGCGACGAACAGGGTTGGCCGGTGGCGCAAGCAATCCACAAACGCCCACAGTTCAAGGACAACGGCCACCAAGCCAAGGATGAAGTAGACCGCGTTGGTGACAATCGCGATCAAGAATTTTCCGTCCACGCCCCTTAGCCTAACCGTCCAGCGACTTCAGTGCTTGTTCAAGGTCGGACCAGAGGTCTTCCACGTTCTCGATGCCCACGCTCAAACGGACCAGGTTTTCCGGGACGCTGGTGGGCTCGGCCGCGTGCCGCCGTCGGCGTTCGATCAGCGACTCAACGCCGCCCAAAGATGTCGCTGGGAGCCAGAGCTGCAGCGCGCGGACCAGTTCGTCCGCGGCGTCAGCGCCGCTGCGGGACTCGTCACCGGCGATCTGGATGCAGAGGATGGAACCGAATCCCTTCATCTGCGCCTTCGCGCGCTCATGTCCCGGATCGGTCACGAGGCCCGGGTAGCGGATGGTCTCGACGCGGGGATGGCTGCGGAGCCGTTCGGCGAGGGTAGCGGCCGAGGCCTGGGAACGCTCGATCCGCAACGCGAGGGTGCGCAGTCCGCGCAGCGCCAGCCACGCTTCGAACGGTCCGGCGATGCCGCCGTGGATGATGCGGTGGTGCAGGAGCGTGGCGCGCAGTTCCGGATTGGAGGTCACCAGGGCGCCAAGTACGACGTCGGAATGGCCGGCAAGGTATTTGGTCACCGAGTGGAGCACGACGTCGGAACCCAGGCCCAGGGGCTGCTGCACCAAGGGTGTGGAGAAAGTATTGTCGGTGACCACGATTGCGCCCACCGCGTGGGCGGCGTCCGTGAGCGCGCGGACATCGGCGATGCCGAGCATGGGGTTGGTGGGGCTCTCAAGCCAGAGCAGGTCCGCGGCTTTGCCCTCTTCCGGGCTGATCAACGCCTTCACCGCGTCCGTGTCCGTAATGTCCACGATGCGGAGCTCCAGGAAGCCCTTCTCCGCGAGTTCCGTCGCCATGACCAACGATCCCGAGTAGCTGTGTGATGGCATGACAACAACGCCACCGGCCGGTACCAAGGAGAGGGCTGAGCTGACGGCGGCAAGCCCCGAGGCATAGAGCAGACCGGGCAGCGCTGCGCCTTCCAGTTTGCCCAGGGCGTCTTCGAACGGGTCCCAGGTGGGGTTGGCGTAGCGACCATAGCCGCGATCGCCGTCGCCAAGAGAACCAGTTCCAAAATATGTGGAGGAAAGGACGATCGGCGGATTCACCGGTTCATCGTGTTTGCGCTCGGGGCGGCCGGCAGCCACCACAACGGTTTCCGGGGACAAATCGGCGGCGCGCTGATCGGAAAGGCTCATGGTTTCAGCGTAGCCGCGGGTCAGCCTGTGGATGAAAGCCGTTACGGTTTGCCCGTGATCGGTAGGCTAGACAAGTGAGTATTCAGAGCGCCGGCCTTTTTATTGCTTTCGAGGGCGGAGATGGAGCGGGCAAGTCCACCCAGGCTGCCCTGCTCTGTGATGCCCTCGGCTCGCGGGGCCTGTCCGTGCTGCGTACGCGCGAGCCCGGCGGGACTCCCATCGGCGAAAAATTGCGCTCCCTGGTGCTGGATCATGGCCATGGCACCATCGATGCCCGTACAGAGGCCCTGATGTTCGCCGCGGCCCGGGCAGCGCACGCCAGCCAGGTGATCCGCCCGGCACTTGCGGCGGGGCAGGTTGTCATCACCGACCGCTACATTGACTCCTCAGTCGCGTACCAGGGAGCCGGCCGGGGGTTGGGTGCTGAGGGTGTCCTTTCCCTTAACGAATGGGCCACGGAAGGCTTGCATCCGGACCTGACTGTGCTTCTCGACGTCGAGCCCTCGGACGGGCGTCAACGCCGCATCGCCGGAGCGGCGGCTGAGGACCGCTTGGAATCCGAACCTGATGCCTTCCATTCCACCATCCGCCACGCCTTCCTCGACCTGGCGGCGGCCGCTCCCTCGAGTTACCTCGTACTGTCGGCCAGGTCCGGGATTGAGGCGTTGGCCGCGCAGATCCTGGAGCGCGTGGAATCACTGCTGGCTGAGCGCGGGCTGGGCGAGCGTATTTCGGGAAACCACCTGTGAGCGTTTGGGACGACCTCCAGGGCCAGGCGCCAGTGGTTGCCCAGCTCAAGCAGGCAGCGCAGGGCGACACCGGCCTCACCCATGCCTGGCTTTTCACCGGCCCTCCGGGATCGGGCCGTTCCAATGCTGCCAAGGCTTTCGCCGCTGCCTTGAACTGCGAGCAGGATGACGTTTCCTTACGTGGGTGCGGCGAGTGCGCCGCGTGCCACACCATCCTTGGCGAGACGCACTCGGATGTGACGTTCGTGCGGACCGAAAAGGTCACCATTACCATCGACGAAGCCCGGGACCTGGTGTCCAAGGCCGGTGACCGGCCTGCCACGGGACGCTGGCGGATCATCATCGTTGAAGACGCGGACCGCATGGCAGAGCGAACAACCAACGTCCTGTTGAAGGCGATCGAAGAACCGACACCCCGCACCATTTGGATGTTGTGCGCACCGTCGCCGGCAGATGTGCTGGTAACGATCCGTTCGCGCTGCCGTCCTGTCAGTCTCCGGCTCCCGCCTGCGTCCGATGTCGCAGCGCTGCTGGTCAGGCGTGACGGCGTGGAGCCCCAACTGGCCGATCGCGCCGCGCGGGCGGCTCAAAGCCACATCGGAATCGCCCGTCGGCTTGCCCGCGACGCCGATGCCCGGGAACGACGTTTGGAGACGGTCCGCATCCCGCTGGGCCTCCGCGGCGTTACTGCTGCGGTGATGATGGCCGAAAAGCTGGTCAAGATCGCCACGGACGAGGCCAACAGCTCCAACGACGAACGTGATGCGGCTGAAAAAATTGCATTGCTGGCCAGCCTTGGCGCACCTGAGTCAGGCACACTCCCGCCGTCCATGCGGAGCCAGGTGAGGCAGCTTGAAGACGACCAAAAACGCCGCGCGAAGCGCTCCATCACGGACTCGCTGGACCGCACGCTGACGGATCTGTTGTCCTTCTACCGGGATGTGTTGATCATCCAATTGGGGAACGCGGTGGAGTTGGTCAACGTTGAGCTCAAGAGCGAACTTGAAGAATACGCCGCCCGCTCAGCCCCGGAGACCACCCTCGCCCGCATGGACGCCATTAACAAGGCCCGTGTCCGCATTACCACCACCAACGTCGCGCCGCTGTTGGCGGTCGAGTCCATGGCGACGAGCCTCATCCAGCAATAGGAGAATGCATGAAGTCCGCACTTCGCCGGCCCGCCGGTGCCCTTTCAAGGGACCGGTCTGTCCAGCCTGCTGCGGATGGAGGTGCCCGGCGGCGGGGTTTTGCGGCCCTCTGTCTGGCCCTTGCCTCCCTGCTGGTGCTCAGTGCATGCTCGTTGCCCTTCCTGCCAACACCCACAGCGAAGCCGAGCACCAGCACTGTTGACCCGTCCATCGCGGCCTCGGCGCCTAAAGGTCTCGAAAAGTACTACTCACAGACGGTGAAATGGAGCTCGTGCGAGGACGGGTTCCAGTGCGGTGAGATAAAGGTTCCCCTGGACTACGGCAATCCGGACTCCGCCGAGATCACGCTGTCCGCCATCAAATTGCGGAGCACGGGCACCAAGCAGGGCTCCATCCTGGTCAATCCCGGAGGTCCGGGCGGCTCCGGCGTTGACTTCGTCAAGGACGCTGGAAACACGCACTTCACCGAAAAGCTGCTCGCCAACTTCGACATGGTGGGGTTCGACCCCCGCGGCGTGAAGCGGTCCGCTCCGGTCACCTGCATGTCGGATGCCGAACGGGATGCCGCGCGCGAAAAAGTATTCCGGAAGGAAACGGACCAGGGATTGGCGGCCGCACTGGCTTTCAATAAGTCTCTGGCTCAGAAGTGCGTCGAGAAGACCGGCCCCGTGCTGGAACACATTGATACCGTCAGTGCTGCCAAGGACTTGGACATCCTGCGCGCCGTGGTCAACGATGCCAAGCTCAATTACCTTGGCTACTCCTACGGTACTTTCCTGGGCTCAACCTACGCGGCCCTGTTCCCCGGCAACGTCGGCCATCTGGTCTTGGATGGTGCCGTGGATCCCTCCATCAGCAACGAGGAACTGACCGCTGGCCAGGCGAGGGCTTTTGAAAAGGCCCTCCGCACCTACGTGGACGACTGTCTTCGGCAAAAGGAATGCCCCCTCAGCGGCTCCGTTGATAACGGAATCCAGGAAATCAGGGATCTCATCAAGGCAGTGGACCAGAATCCCCAAACCGCCAAGGACGGGAGGCTGGTTACCGGGACCGAGTTTGTGAACGGGCTCTTCCTTCCCCTCTATGACGACCAAAGCTGGCCAGCATTGACCCAGGCCTTGGACAGTGCATTCTCCGGCGACGTGTCACAGATGCTGCGCATTGCCGATCTCGGCGCAGACCGCGAGGCCAATGGTACGTACAGTTCCAACTCCGCCTTCGCGTTCCAAGCCATCAACTGCCTCGACTACCCGATGGTCACGGACACGCCCGGAATGCGGGCGGAGGAAGCCCGGCTCAAGCAGGAATCCCCAACATTCGGCTCCTACTTCGCCTACGGTGGAGTCACCTGCAAGGACTGGCCCTACAAGAACACACGCACTCCTGCCCCTGTGGAATACAGCGGCTCCTCCCCTATCGTCGTGATCGGCACAACCGGAGACCCGGCCACGCCCCTCGAATGGGCACAGTCGCTGCGCAAGCAGCTTGAAAACGCAGCCCTGGTCACATGGGAAGGTGAGGGGCACACAGCCTACGGACGCTCGAACTCGTGCGTCAGCACCGCCGTCGACGATTACTTTGTTGACGGCAAGCTGCCGCAGGACGGGCTCCAGTGCTAGGGCTCCCCTGACCTAAGCGTGCTAAACGTGCCTGGCTTCGCGTTTCTCCAACAAGAGCGGGAGCTGCTTGATGGAATCCACGACGACGGTGGCGCCCGCTGCGCGCAGCGTCGCCTCAGAGTGCGAGCCAGTGAGGACGCCGGCAATGAGCGACGCGCCCGAACGGACGCCCGAGAGCATGTCTGAGCTGGTGTCGCCGATGACGGCCACCTCACGAACATCATCCAAGTCCAAGGCGAGCAACGCTGTCAGGATCATGTCCGGGTAGGGCCGTCCCCGTCCAGCATCCGCAGGGCACAAGCTGAGGTCCGCCAAGCCCATCCAGCCCAGTGATTCGAGCACCATGTTCTGCGTGTGGCGGCCGAAGCCCGTGGCAAGACAGACCTGCATTCCGCACTCCCGCATCCAGATGATGGCATCCTCCGCGCCGGGAATCGCGCGGATACCGCCGTCCTCAATCAACTCGTCGTAAGCCTTCTCGAAGACCTTGTTCGCGCTCTCTGCAACACCAGGGTCACCAAAAAGGTCCCCGAAGACGGCCATTTTGGAGAATCCCATGGTGTCACGTGCGTAGCCGAGCATGCTCTCAAAGCGGCTGCTGCCGGGTTCTACGCCATGCTCCACCAAGGCCCGGGACAAGGCACGCTCCGTGCGCCCATCGTCTGTGATGGTGGTCCCCACCATGTCCACCACGGCCAGCCGCAGCCGGGTGGGAGTGTTGTTGTTATCCCTGGTCATTGTGTCCCCGGTCATTTGCGCGGCTCCTTCGGCTGGTTTTGCGGGGCCGGATGTAACCCGCCACCGTTGATTTCCCAGCCTCCGGCGGCCGGGAAAAGGCCGATTGAACCCGGCCCGACGTGCAGGTGAACATCCCCGCAACGGCCGCCACCGCCCTCGTTTTGACCCGGGCGCGGTGCCTCTATTACAGTTATGTCTTGCGTGATCGCCCGGGAAACCGGTGATGAACGCGGTGCTTCCTTAGCTCAGTCGGTAGAGCGTTTCACTCGTAATGAAAAGGTCATCAGTTCGATTCTGATAGGAAGCTCAGCAGAGAACCCCCGGAAATCACGGATTTCCGGGGGTTCTCGTGTTTTCCTCCCGTTCCCTGGGAGTCAGATACCTCGCCTACCCCACAGTTTGCGGCAGCATATGCACCGGCACGAACCCCTTCCATTGCGTGGCGCGCTCATAGGCGTGGGCGATGGCCAGCACTGTGGCATCGGTGTGTTCCGGTCCCATGATGTGCAGGCCCACGGGCTGCCCGCTTGCGAAGCCACAGGGAACACTCACCCCGGGCATTCCGGTCAGGTTCGCAGCTGAAAGCATGCGAAGGGCAGCCGAAAGGGAATCCTCTCCGGGGGAACCGGTGAGTTCAGAGGACATAGTGCGGGCGAACGGGGCAATCGCCGGCAGCGTAGGCGACACGAGTCCGTGCACTCCAGCTTGTGCCATGGCGCGCGGCAAGAACCACCGGAGGTGCTCCCTTACCTGCCACGCCAGTTGAAGGTCCTCCTCCGAAGCCAGCGCACCCGTCTCGATCATGATGCGGGTTGCCGGCAAATATCGTTCGGCAGCGCTTCCCAGCCGGGCGCGGTGATGGTGGGAAGCTTCGGACAGTGAGATTGCCACGCTAGCGTGCAGGGCAAGGTCAAGTTCGGGTAGCGGAAGTTCCACGATCTCGAACTTAAGGTCCGTGAGTACGCGCAAAGCTCCTTCCACAGCTTCCCTGACATCCGCGGTAACTCCCCATTCCGACCACATTCTGCGATCGACCCCAAGCCTGACCGGAACAGGGGCGTCACGCATTTGGGCTGACACGGGCCCCCCAAGCAGTGCCATCCCCTGTGGATCCACCATGCCGTCCAGAAGTGCCGCGCAGTCTTCGACGCTCCGGGCAATGGGTCCCACGTGGTCCATGGTGTGGCTTACGTGAAGGACGCCGGAGGAAGAAGCGACGCCGTAGCTTGGCTTGAGCCCCACCAGCCCGTTGATGGCGGCCGGGTTCCGGACGGAGCCACCGGTATCAGTGCCCAGCGCCCCGGGAATTGATCCCACAGCGACGGCAACACCCGATCCAACGGATGAGCCTCCTGCGTACCTGTCAGGATCCCACGGGTTTCGCGACGGCGGAGTTCCCTGTCCGAAGGCGAACTCGTGTGTTTGAAGCTTTCCGAGAATAACGGCACCGCTTTCACGGAGTCGGCGTACCACTCCGGCGTCGTCCAGCGCGATATTCCCACGGAGGCTTTCGGAGCCGGCTTCCGTCGGCATCCCCTGGACGTCTATGACATCCTTCACTCCGATGGGGATCCCGTGAAGGCTGCCTGCGAATTGGCCCCCGACGGCCAGGTCATCGGCGATGCGGGCCGCTTCACGTGCGCCGCGTTCGTCGATATGCGCCCACGCCTGGGCATACTCCTCTGTGGCCCGGGCACGATCCAGAACAGAGTCGAGCAGTTCAACAGCGGACAGGTGGCGGCGCCGGATGAGTACGGCTGCTTCCGCGATGCCCAGTTCCCACGCTTCCGTCAAGGATTCACCTCCCGTTTTGCGTCGGTCTCCTTTTCCAGAAGGATTTGCTGTTCAAAGGCAGCCTTCAGGGAATACATCCCAGTCCGGAAGTCGCGGTAGGCACTCTCCAGCGCGGGAAGGTCCTGCTGGGCAATCGAAGCTCCAACCAGCTCACGGACGATTGCCAGTTGGTGACTGCTCAACGGCAGCGCCTTGTTGGATGGTTGACTCATCGGTGCGCCTCCGGGGTGAGCCGTCCATCGCGAACCACGCAGACGCCGTCTGCCAGAACAAAACGCACATCCCTGAAATCCTCGGCGTTGGCGACCACTAGATCCCCGACTCGCCCAGCCTCGAGCCGCCCGCTTCCGGGTGCGATGCCCGGAACCAGATCAGCTACGGCAGAGGTTGCCATCGCCACGGCACCTGCCAAGGATCGGTGTCCGTGCGCCGCGATGTCCTGGACGGCAGAGATTAGCTCGTCATGATCCCCGTCGTGTCCATAGTCGGTCCCGAGGACTGATATCAGTCCGGGTTCCTGAAGCAGCAAGTCCCAGTGCTCGCGCGTCGTCACCGTTCGCTGGCGGTGCAGCAGATCAAACACTGAAGCCTCGGCCGGCCAACCCATTCTTCTGCCCAGGACAGCCAGTTCGTAGGCCTCTGCCGGCGTGTGGGAAGGGTGGTTAGCGTGCGCCGCAATGATCGTGGCTCCCGTTCCATCAAGCTCGGGCATCAGTTCCCTTAAGACGCTGGAGGTCGCGGATGCGCTGTGCACGATGGCTGGCACGCCAAACTTCGACGCTGCACGGACGCCCTCCCTGATTCCTTCGATGGCCGGGACAAACGACGGCATCACGGTGTCCCTGACGAGCTTCGCCAACTGGGTAGCCGTGAAGGCGTCGGCCAGGCCAGCGTCCTGGGCCGCCTCCGCAAGGGCTGCCGGATCGAATGCGCGGACGTCGATGAACCTGCCCAGGACTGCTTCCTTGATGCGGCGGGCTTGATCAATAGTGACTCGAATGCCGGAGGTTTTTTGGATGGCCGCAGGGATGTATACGAGGTCCTGCCCTCCGCCGCCCAGGGTTTGTCCACCGCCCAACTCACCGATGGCGACAGCGCCGTCGTCGAGCATCGCCTCAACGGTGAGTTCGCCCGCCTCGACTGTAAGACCCCGGCCGTCCGCCAGAGCTGCGGCCCGCAAGCAATGGGGTAGATGCGTCGTTGCACCACGGACGTGCACGGCGTGCCTTTTGTCTGCTTCGCGGACATCGTCCATGGAGGCGAAACCACAGAGGCTGAGGACTGTGGTGGTTCCCGCCAGAAGGTGCCTGTCCAGGTTCGCCATCCATCGCTCGGCGGGCAGCGCCGGTGCCGCACTCGGGAACAGCGGGCCCGGGGTCACTCCGTGGGTGTGGATATTGATCAGTCCTGGCATGACGACGCAGCCGGACGCCTCAATCACTTCGCCGTCAAACGGCTGACCTGCATCCCATCGGTGGAGCACATCCGCAATGCGGCCATCGCGGATGACTACCGCGCCGCCGTCGATGGCTGTATCGCCCGACGCCGTAATGACGGTGCCTCCGCGGATGAGCGTAGACATTCAGGCCCCTCTCGGCTAGTTTCATCATATCGAAGTTTGCTTCACTATAGCCGTAACGCTGCGGCGCAGGAACCCCCGAAATGGAGAAGCCAATGGCACAACCACCCACGCAGCGGGATTTCGTCGGATATGGCGAAACGCCGCCAGAGTTCCGCTGGCCGGGCAATGCCAGGGTGGCGGTTTCCTTGGTGATCAATGTGGAAGAGGGCGCTGAGCGCAGCATCGCCCGCGGCGACAAGGCCGACGACCTGGCGGCACACTGGATTCCCGCCCAGCCAGCAGCAGTACGGAACGTCACCCTGGAATCGGCGTTCGAATACGGCTCCAGGGCCGGCATCTGGCGCTTGCTGAGGATCCTGCGCAAGCACGGCGTCCAGGCCACCGCATTCTGCTGTGCCGTAGCGCTGCAGCTCAACCCTCCAATTGCTGCCGCGTTGGTCCGCGACGGACATGAGATCGCAGATCACGGGCACCAGTGGGACACCCACACGGAACTCGACGACGACGCGGAGCAGCGCCTGATTGTCGCATCCAGGGATGCGATCAAGGAGAGCACAGGCCACGTCCCCACGAGTTGGTACTCGCGCGATGGACTCAAGCCGGGGACCCGCCAGGTGCTCGCCACCAACGGGTTCTCCTACGAATCGAACAGTTTCAATGACGACCTGCCTCATTGGGGCAGTGGCCAGGGAAACCCGCGCCTTCCCGTCCTGCCGTACGCAGGCGATACCAACGATTCCGGGCTGTTCAAGCAATTCCCAACCGCCACAGCGTTCGGCAACCACCTCACCGCCGCCTTGGACATGCTGCTCGAAGATCCCCGCGGCGGCCCCTCCGTGATGAGCGTCGGACTACACCCCCGGCTTATTGGACGGCCAGCGTACGCAGTGGCGCTCGAGCGGTTCATAGCCCACGCGCGCCACAAAGATGTCTGGTTCGCAACGCGCGAGGACATCGTCAATGCCTGGCTGCACATTACGACGGCGGAGCAGACTACGGCGGGTGGGTCTCCGGCGTCGTAGGGCCACCCGCTTCTACTCCAAGGCCAGCAGCGCTCCCCATCCCGGGATCGGCCGAGCGACCCCGGCAATGCGGAGCAGGTGCCAAATAGTCGCGATGGCACTGTCCACTACGGGAATGCCGAATTCCTGCTCAAGGCCGGCCACGAAATAGCCCGAGCGAAGGTTGGTTCCGATACACACCACGGCATCTATGTCCGCAGTGAAGGCGGGCCTCATCAGCCCCTCGACGCCGGACTGGTCCAGCCGGGCTATTTCCGGGTTGGTCATTACAACCTCCGGAACCGAGATATCTGTGACGTCAATGCCGTGGGCGGCGTACTCCCCCTGAATCAGGGATGCAATAGTGCCGGGCCCCGGAAAAACGAGCCCGACGCGCGTCGCCTTCAAGGCTGAGAGGGCCTCGACGACGGCCACGGATGCAGTGGTTGCGGGCGCACCGCACACCGACTCAAGCCCGGCACAAAGTCCCTGATCGCCTGCGATGCCCGTCCAGGAACCGGATGTGCCGTGGAAGGCGATGGCTTGCAGCTCGGCGTCATTCAACAGTGAAGGAGCCTCTCCGAGGACGCCCAGGTCAACTGGATCATCAAGCCTTGGAGGCAGACGGAAGCGACTGTAGTGCACCCCAAGGTCGCGCTGTTCCGCAAGGATCGATGCTGTGAGGGTTTCCGCATTCGAATTGCTCGACGGGACCAGGATGCCAAGCCTGGTCTCCGGGCCGGGAGCGCCCACGGTTAGTGCGCTTTGCCGAGAGAGGGCGGCGTGGAGATGGCGAGCATGACTGCGGCGGAATTCGTTTGGTTGCTCCACCAGTGCGGCAAGGAAGCGTCGTACGTTAGGCTGTCGCCGGCTTCCAGCACGAAATCCTGGCCACCGACGGTCGCTACCAGGGTGCCGGCCTGCAGGATGACACATTCCTCGCCCTCGTGGGAGTGCGGAACGTGCGCGCCCTCGAAGTTGGCTGGAATGGTCATGCTGATGACGCCCAGCTTGCGCTCCGAATCCGGAACGATCAGTTCCATGATGATGCCTTGGGAAGGAATTTCGATGCGTCGCCGGTCGGCCCGGCGTACCAGCATGTGGTCCTGGCCCTCATTGGGGTCCATGAACATGCTTGCCAGCGGAAGGTCCAGTGAATTGGCCAAGCGAAGCAGCGTTGCGAACGAAGGGTTGCCGATTCCGCGCTCGATCTGGCTGATGAGTCCCGCGCTGACGCCGGCGCGTTCGGCAAGTTCCTCCACGGTGAAGCGGCCGAGGCGCTGCTGCTTGATCATGGCCCCGAGATGTGCAATCCAGAAGTCGCGTTCCAGGGACTCGGCTACTTCGCCCTGTGCTGTGTCCGTACCGTCCACGACGACTCCTTCATTAGTCCTCGGTTTTGCGTCAGTATATCGAAGATGATTTCGGTTGGTTGCCTTTTTGAAGACACCGGATTCGACGACGGATGCCCCCTTGGCCAGGTTGCTCACGCCGCCCGCAACCCGGCGTAACCGGTCAACATGGAGGCAACCTCTTTCTCCCAATACACGGCGCATCGGTCAGCTCCACGGCGGAAAACAGTGGCCGCTTCAGCCATGGCGGGCGCTGGCAACCCGATGCTGCAACCGGCACCTGCGACAATATCCACCACACGTTGGATGGCCTCCTGCAACGCTTCCGGACGCTCTTCTCCATGTCGACGGAGGTCTGCGGCGAGGTCCGTCGGGCCCACCCAGCCTCCGCCAAATGCTTCACTGTCAACGAACTCCTTGACGCGCTCCACAGCTTCCGCCGTCTCGAACAACACGGTCAGCAACGGAGAGAAGGAATAGTCCATGCCAAAGGACGAAGCGGGGTTCACTTGGTGAGGGCGCGATCCCAGGGGGGCGTACCTCGTGGCCTCGTAGGCCCGTTCGAGTTGGTCCACCGTGCGCACCTGCGGAAGGACGATCTCGCCAACCCCAGTGTTCGCGAAAGCCACCAGTGTGTTCGGTTCCAGGTCCGGAACCCGCACTGCCACGCGCACCGCGGTGCCAGCCAGGCGCTGCACTACATCGCCGCACTGGCGGATGGAAATCCCTGTCTGCTCAGCGTCCAGAACTAGGAAGTCCACCTCGGCGTGGGCGAGGAGGGCCAGCAGGGTAGGAGTGGGGTCGGCGGTAATGATGCCAACGCTGCGTTTCAGGATCGGAGACTGTTCCTGGGTCACGTGTGGGTCCTCCTGAAGGTGATAATGACGAATGGATCTGGCCTTGAGCGCCCGTTGGAGACTTCACTCATCCGGGACGAATTGCCAGTCAGCAGGCTTGCTCACACCAACTACGAGATCCACATTTTCCGAGCCGTCGTTGGTGAGTCCGTGGGTAGTGCCGCGGGGGATGTAAATGCCATCCCCCGGTTTTGCCCGGTACGTAAGGTCGCCAAGATGGACAATCGGGGTCCCGCTGATGACAACATAGAACTCTGACGCGTCCGGGTGATGGTGGCACAGGTGGTGCTGACCGGGAAGGATCCGGCCCCAGCTGACGCACAAATCATCTGAACCGCTGAGGTCCCGGGAGATGAGCGTGCTGACCAGGCCTTGGTCGCGCTGCCCGTTCAGTCCTACCTTGTCCAGTGCAGTAAAGCCTTGCTCGTGTACGTTGTGCACGAGCCGATCGATGGTTACCGTGGCTGTTTCGCCGTCTCTTGTTCCCATCAGGCCGCCCCTTCGAAAGCAGCGCCGACCGGCGTGGCATTGGCCTCAACAGGCGGGTGCTCCATCCACCACCGTGCGATTTCCTCGCGCGTGGCGAACCAGACGCCCTCTTTGGCGAGCGCGTACTCCAGAAAACGGCGCACGCCGTAGGCAACGCTGGGCCGGCCGCCGATCCTCAAATGCAGCCCGACAGACATCATCTTGGGAACCGTTTCGCCCTCAATCAGCAGGCAGTCCAGTGAGTCCTTCAACACGTTGAAGAAGTCCTCCGCAGTGCCGAGGCTACCGTTGCCCCAAAAGCGGGCATCGTTCGTGTCACCCGAATATGGCACCACCAGGTGATTGTGCGTGCCGGCCTTCACATAGTAGGGAAGATCGTCTGCATAGGAATTGGAATCGTAAAGAACGCCTTCCTCGGCCAGGATGGTTCGCGTGTTCTCGGTGATGCCCTCGCGGACATACCAGCCCACCGGCCGCACTCCGGACACGGCCTCGACGGCGGCCAACGACTTCCGGATTTCCTGCCGTTCTTCCTCGGGTTCCATACCCACGGTTCCGCGCCACTTGTAGCCGTGTGCGCAGATCTCATGACCGTCCCGGACAATAGCAACGGCCGCATCCGGATTCCGTTCAAGGGCAGCCCCGCAAGCCATGACGGTTGCTGGAACGTTGTACTCCCGCAACAGGCCCAGGTACCGCCAGATGCCAACGCGGCTGCCGTATTCGAAGAAGGACTCCTTCATGAGGCTGCGCCGCGTGGGATCAGCGGACCACCCGCCAAAGATCGAAACATCCTCGTCCCGCTCATCGCCGGCTTCGATCGAACTTTCAGCGCCTTCCTCGTAGTTCAGCACCAAGGAGACGGCAACCTTGGCGCCGTGGGGCCAGGTGACAATCGGGGGATTCTCCCCATATCCAATCAGGTCCCGCATTGACTCGCTCCTTGCTGTTCATGGTGACGGGAGTTCATTCAGACCCGCCGCCCTTCGTAAACCTTGCGGTGGGCAGCCAGTGATGTCTTGAGCATGCCCTGGACGTCGTCAATGACGTTTCCGTGGGCAGGCCCTATCAACCTGGCTGGGTAGTTTTCCAAGGATTCCTCGATGCTTCGGAACGCACTGCCGACATCAACGAATTTGGTCCAGTAGAGGGCACGGCCCGTGCCATACGCCGCCTGTTCCACGGACGGCGGTTCCGGCATCTCAGAGGAGAGCAAACGGCACTGCCCGGGCAGATGCACGGGTTCGTCGTCCTCATCCGGTCCCGGTATGTCGTGGATGTAGGAAAAGCCATCGGAAACGAACATGATCCCCGCACCGGAGTCGTAGCCCCAGAGAGTGTTTTCCAGGTCACGAATGTAAGCCGGAAGGAAATGGAACTCCCTGTCCCCCAGGTCAACCGACTCCCCAGCACGCTTGGCTTGCAGACGATCGGCATACTCGGGGAAATGAAGCCCATAGTCACGAACGTCGCCCACAACGACGGCCGACGGATAACGCTCCAGCAGAACCGGAAGATTGCCAGCATGCGGGATTTCCGGATGCGTTGGAAACACGTAATCAAGCGATCGGCTTCCAAGCGCATTCTCCAGTTCCGCCAGCACCGTATCCCTGTGCGCGGGATCTCCCGTGTCCACCAGGATCGAGGCTTCGGAGCCCACCACCAGGTATGACGAGACGTGGTAGTGGACTTCCTGTCCCTCGGCGTTGGCGGACAGGCAACCGCCCAGCCAATGCACACCTTCTGCGATGACGCGACCGTTGGCGGGCTCACCGCCTGAAACCTCGGCACTCACTGGATACCCACCTTCCTGATGGCCTCGGCCAGGGCGGCGGCCTCGGCAGCAGATTCGCCCACGCCAACGATTGGCTCGCCGTACCCGGGTCCGATTGCCTCAACCTCCCGCCGGAGGACTGTTTCTTCAACATCCCTTGCGATGCCGCGCGTATCAGCCCGGCCAAACCACTGGAATTTTTGCAGTCCCGCCGCGGCAGTGGAGCTGCCTGGGTAGCGATGGGTGAATGCGTCCGAGGTCAGGAGCACCTTGGAGACTGGATCGAAGATCCACAGTGTTGGCAGCAGCCGCATCAACGGCGATACGAACTCCAAGGTCAGGCCGTCCATAACCTCCACTTCACGCGACGTTCCAGGATTGACCATGATGCGCTGCGGTGAGGCAGCCATCCTCGGCACCGTAATTCCGCCGGTGTACCAGACCGATTCGACGTTGAACCGTGCTTCGATGGCCGGAAGGTTCAGGCAACACTCCATTTCCGTTCGTGTCAGCACCACAACGAGCGGTTCCCCCTGTTCCAGGAGTGAGTCCAACTGCCGGATGATGTCGGCCTCATGAAGCCGGATACCCGTATCCACCAGCACCGAGCCGTTGTCTCCCTTAATGAGGTAGCAATTGACAGGCTGGGTGGTCCGGGTGCCGGGAGGGCACCAACTGACGTTTTCATCCAGGACGATATTTGCTCCCAAACGATGAACACGGTCTCCAATGAGGCTGTGGGCGCCGGTGACCGCCGCCCGTTGGGCTGTGCGTGGATTCAACGGCTTCTCCTCTCTGTGGTTCTCGTCAGTCGAATCAGGAGCCGGCGCTGGCGCTGGCCGAATCCCACACCTCAATGGCCTGGTCCAGCGTGCAGACATCGTGGCGGGCCCTCATGACAGTCAGCGCAGCGTCGTGGACCACGGTGTCGTAGGCGCCCACGGCGTCCTCGATCAGGACTGCGTAGAAGTCGTTATGAACCGCGTCCCGCAGCGTTGCCTCGACGCAACCGCCCGTAGAGACGCCTACCAAAGCGACTGATTCGATGCCCTGGCTCCGTAGCAGGAGCGCCAATTCCGTGCCTACGAATGCGCTGGGGCGGCGCTTTGTGATGATGACTTCGCCGTCTTCGGGCATGCACGCGGCGCAAAATTCCGTGGCCGGATCACCCCTGAGGCTGAGCCTGCCAAGATCGATCGGCCGCCCGTTGGCAGCCGTGTACAAAGCCCGCAGCCAAGCGGCAGGCGAGCTGGCGCCGTCGGGAAGGTTTTCGACCCGAATGTGGAAGATCGGCACGCCGTTCTTCCGCGCAGACTCAATCGCCCTGCCGCAGCGCTTGGCGACGGCGGGCATCATGCTTAGGTCGTGGCCGGAATCGCCGATGGCGCCGCCGGCGTACACCGCTCCTTCCTGCATGTCGATAACGACAAGGGCCGTGGTGGCTGGGTCCAGTAACTCCTGCAGGGTGTCGCGGACCTGCTTTCCGCAGATTTCAATCATCGGAAGTCTTCCTTCTGTGAAGTGATGCCGGCCGGGTTTCGAGGGCGACCGGCCGGCATCACGCGTGGTTACTGGCGGCCTAGCGGCCGAGGGAATTGAAGTGGATCTGGCCATTGGTCAGTGGAACCGCACCCGAGAGGCCGTCCCTGGTGACCAGCACTCCCCTGGTTTCAACGAGCGACAGAATGGCTGCGCCCTCGTCCACCAGCCCGGCCATCTTCTTGAGAAGGGCATTGCGCTTGTCCGTTTCCTGGTCCGGTGTGGCCGCGAGTTCGCTGCGTGCCTTATCGAATTCGGGGTTGGACCACCCGGTACTGTTGCTGGGAGCGCCCGTGCCGTAGAACGCGTAGCTGTAGAAGGCGGGATCGGCAATGACGATCGGCTCCGAGTACAGCACCGCCTGGTAGCGGCCGTCGATCAGCGCGGTGGAGAAGTCGGTGGAGCTGGCCACATTCTGCAGCTGGACGTCGATGCCGACTTCCTTGAGCATGGACTGGATCAGGACCGCCGACTTGGCGGCTACGGGCCCCGGACGCGTAACGCTGTAGCTAAGGGTCATCGGGAAACCACTGCCATATCCGGCCTCGTTGAGCAGCTTCTTGGCCTCGTCCTTGTTGAACTTGTAGATCGCAGAGTCATCGACATTGGGGAAGATCGAACCTGCGGGTTCACCGAAGCCAGCGTACGCACCCTTGATCAGCGCCTCGCGGTCGATGGCCATGGAGACTGCGTGCCGAACCTTGGGATCGGCAAGTGGACCGGTCTTCGTGTTGATCATCATGGTGTCGCGGGTCTGGCTCGGGCAGTTCAGGACAGTCACGCCAGGAGACTTCTCCAGTGACTTGTACTGGTCGTATTCAAAGCCATTGGCCACCTGGACTTCGCCGGTTTCCACCAGCTGGCTGCGGGTAGCGGTGCTCTGGACAGCCTTGACGGACACGCGCTTAACCGTGCCGCGAGTGCCCTCCCACTGAGGATCCGCCGTCACCGTCAGGGAAGCGCCGGGAGTAAACTCTTCCAGCTTCCAGCCGCTGTAGTCGGCGAGGTTCTTGGAAAGCCAGGCGTTGGCGGTGGGGTCATCCGCCGTGGCATGCTTCTTTGCCTCGGTGCTGTCGTGGATGTAGAAGAGGTTGTTTTGCAATGATTCTTCTGTGTAGGAGGTAATTCCGGTGGTGTTCAGTTGCAAAGTGTGCTCGTCTATCACCTTGACCAGGTTGTCAACGTTGAAGCCGCTGCTCTTCAGCGTCCCCTTCATAACCGGCTGACGCTTCATGCCGATATCGAAGCTCCATCGGACGTCCTCGGCCGACAATGTGTTGCCAAACTGACTGGTGAGCTTGCGAAGAGTGACAATCACGCCCGTTCCGTCCGGGCTTGGTTTGGCGCTTTCGGCCAAGCGGCCGGACACCTCTGTGGACGGCGCTGGGCACGACTTGCCGTCATTTGTTCCAACTTTGTATTCGAGGAGTTGCGAGCCGAGCCCACTGAGCACTACGTGCGAGGCGCTGCCTCCCCAAGGCGCCGGCGTCAGGCTGTCAGGCAGTGCGCCCACAGCAACAACAACGCTTTCGATGGATTTGGTAGCTGTAGATTGTGGGGCTGGACCCCCGCAGGCAACAAGGGTTGTGGTGAGGGCTATTGCAGCGCCTCCGGTGAGCAAACGCAGACTTTTCATGAAGGTGGCTCCGTTTATTGGGGGAAAGCTACGGCTGTGCAGTCTCGTAGCGGTATGCCCGCTTGTGGCCGGCCCGGATGATGGGCTCCACGTCGCGGATGTTGCTAATGAAATTGCCGTGGGTTGGGGCCACGGATGTGACGCCGAGTTCATCAATAAGGTGAAGGACGCGGTCATATACTGCGTCTGCGTCGTTTGCGAAGCGTGCCCAATAGAGGGCACTTCCGGTGAAGAAGGCCGCGTTCTCGACGGCGATGGGAACCTGCAGTTCGCCGGTGGTCAAACCGCATTCGCCCGGGAGGTGTACCGGGTCTTCGTCGTCGAGTTCGGGCCGGTGCATGTAACAGAAGCCGTCGGCGGTGAAGAGCACGCCGGCTCCAGGCGCGAATCCCCATTGGGTGTTGGGCAAGTCCCGGATGAGGGCTTCCACCACCACAAACTCCTGCCCACCAAGATCCACCTTGTCCCCGGGCACCTTTGCGTGGAGATTCGGAACGATCTGAGGGTAAAACAAGTGGTAGTCGCGGGTGTCGCCCACCACCTGGATGTTCGGATACTTCTCCACGAGCCTTGGCAGGTTTCCGGTGTGCGGAAGCTCAGGGTGCGTGGGGAAGACGTAGGTCAGCTCGCGTCCATCCAGCAGCTCATCCAGAGTGCTTGAAATGATCGGCCAGCTGGACGGGTTACCGGTATCGACCAGGATGGACGAGTGTTCACCCTGGACCAGGTAGGTGGAGTTATGGCCGTGGATCACGCGGTCGGCCAGGTGGAACGGGAGGCAGGAACTCATCCACGTGACGCCCTTCGCGACGCTGCGTGGGAGGTCGCTGCTCATCGTTTCTACGAGTTGTTCTTCCATGATTCTCTCCTAAACCAACTGCGGGGTGAGCGCGTCGAGCATGAAACCGAGGTGCCGCCGTACGACGTCGCGTCCCTTGAGAACGCAGCCGCGGGAAGGTGCGATGATCTCTGGGTCCAAGGTGTCGAACTTGTCCTGGAGCCATTCCCTCAGGGGCTCGCACGTAGAGCGCGGGATCCACTCGTACTTCGCATACAAGTGCCCGGCCACCTGTTCCACCGTGGTGGTGTCCTCCACTGTGGAGTCGATAATGCGCTGTCCGTCGGGCCGGTCCATCACGCCATGCGTGAAGGTATCCGAGGTGAACAGCGTGCCCGTTTCCTTGTCCCAGCCCCAGAAGGTGGGAAGGAGGCGCAGAAGGGGCGATTCCACCTGGAGCACGCGACCGGGTGCTATCTCGATCTCGGCAGCCCTGGCCAGGGAGTCACCCTCTTCGGTCCTGTGCGCGTCGATTTGGTGGCGCCTCCCCCGCAGTGCCATCCTGCTCAGGTCATCGAACGCGTCGAAGGGGTTGATCACCCCGCCAGTGAAGAGCCGCTCGATGTCGAATCGCCCGGCGATCGGTTCGAGGTTGGACACACAGTCCATCTCGCTTCGGGTGAAGAAGATGGATACTCCCCCGCCTTCACCAATGAGCTCCGCCAGGTCGTCAAGGATCTCCTCGCTGTGGACAGCCAAACCTGAATCAACCAGAAGGTTGGAGGTTCCTTCGGTCAAGAGGTAGGCGTTCGACGGCTGGAAGCCAGTTGCACCTTGCGGAACCCAGCTCACGCGGCCGTCGAGCGGGATGTTTCCGCCGAGGACCGTCAACTTGTCTGCATGCAATGAAGTGAACATATCTTCAATCTATTGAATCTGGAGGGTTTGTCAAGGACTTTCTTCGGGCTGCTAGCCCTGCTGCACGGCAGGCTCTACAGCCGGCTCTGCGGCAGGACCCAGCTTCGAGGTACGCTTTACCCCACTGATGACGTTGTTGCGCGTCCTGGGATCCAGCAGCGTAATGAGGGTGTCCAACAGCACGTAGCCAAGGAGGCTCGTGGCACCCATGATCAGCACGAACCCCTGGATGACGGGTACATCGCCCTTAAGCACCCCGTCCAATGACCAGCCACCAACGCCTGGCCAGGAGAAGACACTTTCCACAATTGCCGCACCGCTCAATGCGGCCGCGAACAACAGCACCATGTAGGTCATCAAGGCTCCCCTCACGTCGCTGAGGGCGTAGCGGAATACCTGTAGCGGCCTCAATCCGCATGCCCTCGCAAATTCGATCTGCGGTGAGTTAAGCACTTGGAGTAGACCGGTCCTGACGGTCTTTCCAAAGGGAGCCGCAAAAAACAAGCCCATGGTAATGATCGGTAGCACTGCCCTGCTGAGGATGGACTGCATCGTCCCCCACTGCCCGGCGAGCATCGCATCCAGCGCCAGGGATCCCGTGACTTTAGGTGGAGGGATATCGGAGCTGGACAGCATGCCCAAGGGTGCGGGGGCCAGATGGAGTTGCTGATAGAAGATAAAGAGGAGAAGGAGCGCCAGGACAAACTCCGGCATGGCCATGAGGACAGAGACCCCTGCAGTGAATGCCTTGTCTGCTGCGCGGCCGTATCGGTACGCCGCAAGGGTGCCCATTCCCATTCCAATGAGCAGGGCCAGAATCAGCCCTGGCACAAGATAGACAAGCGTGTTGGGCAACCGCGTCCAGATCTCGCTGGAAACGGAGCTTCCCGTGAAGAACGAATTTCCCAGATCCCCGTTCAGCGTCCGGCCGATGTAATCGAAGTAGCGTTCCCAAAAAGGCTTGTCCAGACCAAGCTGGCTATTGATCCGGGCGATATCCGCTTCAGTCGCGTACTCGCCCAAAAGCGCCACAGCCGGATTACCGGGGAGCAGGGAAACCAAGCCAAAGCTCAGCGTAATGAGCCCCAACAGGAGCAGAAGCGCAATAGCAATACGGGAGAGGATGTAGCGGATCATGCCATGGCCTCCTTGGCTCCTGGGGTGTACGGAATGGGAGGCATCGCCGCCGACATCAGGGCCTGGGTGTAAGGCTCCTGGGGATTGGAAAGAACGTCATCCGTGGAACCCGTTTCTACGAACCGTCCGCGATGCATGACAGCCACGCTGGTACAAAAGTGACGGACTGTGTCGATGTCGTGGGAAACGAAGACGTAGGTCAGCCCCCTGGCCACCTGTAGCTTGGCCAGCATGCGCAGGATGGATGCCCGGATCGTCAGGTCCAGCGAGGACGTCGGTTCATCCAGGACCACCAGCGTCGGGTCAGTCACGAGGCAGCGGGCGATGCCCACGCGTTGCTGTTGCCCACCACTGAGGTTTGCGGGACGCCTGCCCAGGAAGTCCGGCGACAACCCCACCTCTTCGAGCGTTTCCGTGACGCGGCGCAGACGTTCAGCCCGGGAGCCATATGTCTTCGCAACGATCAGCGGCTCTTCGACGATCTGGCGGATCGTCAAACGCGGGTTCAGCGACGCGAAAGGCTCCTGGAACACAATCTGCCAGCGCCGGCGTCGTTTCCGCAGCTGTGCTTTCGACAAGTCCCGGATGTCCTCGCCTTCCAGGAGGATCGTGCCCGAATCAGCTTCAATGAGCCTGAGAATAAGGCGGCCCAGCGTGGACTTGCCGGAACCACTCTCCCCAATGATTCCCAAGGTTTCGCCCCGTTCCACGGCAAGTGAGACTCCGTCCACCGCAGTGACGAGTTGCCCCTGCGGGCTTCGGAACGTTTTCCTGACATCCTTCAGTTCGATGATGGGCATGGTTAGGCGCTCCTGGATGGAGAGAGAACGGTGGGATTCGTTTTGTCGGAAGTCTTGGGCTGCATACCGGCAGGCGTCTCGGCTTCCGGCTCTACCTTGCGGGGCACAGCGGCTTTCGGCTGCACCACGGAGTCGAGCAAGGACACGGTGTAGGGATCCTTTGGGCGGACAAAAACCTCGGACACGGGCCCATGTTCAACAATCCGGCCGCGGTACATCACCAGGACGCGATCGCAGTAGTTGGCCACCACTCCAAGGTCATGGGTGACGATCAACATCGACCGGCCACTCCCCTTCGTCAACCGGGTGAGCGTGTCCAGTACCTGGCGCTGCACGGTGAGGTCCAGGGCCGTGGTCGGTTCATCCGCAATAACCAACCGTGGGTTGAGGTACAGCGCCATGGCGATGACGACGCGCTGTGCCATTCCGCCGCTGAGTTCGTGCGCATAGCCACGCATTACACGTTCGGGTTGGTTGACACCGGAGGAGGCCAATAAGTCGAGCGCCCGGCCACGTAATTCGGCGTCCGCCCTAAGCCCGTGCGCTTTGGCGATGTTGGCGAACTGCTTCTCGATGCGGACCACCGGGTTCAATGCGCTGAAGGGGTTCTGCGCCACGAAGCCGATCTCTTTGCCACGGATATGGCGGATTTGCCGCTCCGGCAAACGGATCAGATCCTGGCCGTGGAATTCGGCAGTACCTTCCATGACACGCCCGGGAGGCATCAGCAGCTTGATCACCGAGCGCACCACAGTGGACTTCCCTGATCCCGACTCGCCCACGATGCCCACGACTTCGTTGGCGCCGACATCGAAGGAGATACCGTGCAGGGCCCGCGTTACACCTCCGCGGGAGTGGAACTCGGTGACGAGGTCCTGTACGTGAAGTCCTGTCATCATCGTGCCCTTTCCACTCGCTCGATCTTGGTTTCGATTCCCCCGGCGATCACGTTCAGGGAACCAATCGCCAGGAGCATGGCAAGCGTGGGAAAGGCAGCAGCCCACCATTCCCCACGAATCAGCATGCTGACGCCGTCGTTGATCATTGCCCCCCACGTAGGTGTAGGAGGCTTCACGCCTACGCCAAGGAAGTTCAGTGCAGCAATGGTTCCGAGCGCATTGGCTGCGGTAAGCGTTGCTTGCACTAAAACCACGCCGTAAGCGTTGCGGAAGACGTGGTTGAAGGCGATGCGGATGGGTGAACAACCAATCGCCGCCGCAGCCTCCACGTAGCGCGCGGAGCGAAGCGCCAGGGCCGCAGCGCGGGAAAGGCGCACAAACCTGGGCGCGGCCACGATGGCGATCGCAAGGACCACGTCCGTTGCCCCACCACCCATCAGCTTGATGGAGACTACAGCGATCACGATGATCGGAAGCGCTGCAAATGCGTCAATGACCCGCATGATGGCATCGCCGAGCTTGCCGCTTGTTGCGAACAGGCCCAAAGGGACGCCAACCACCAGCGAGAGTGCCGTGGCGGCGAGGGCAACGGGAAGGTCCAGCTTCGCGGCCTCGATGGTACGGGAGAAAATGTCCATCCCGTTTCCATCAGTTCCGAACCAATGGGTCCCGTTGGGTGCAATACCGATTGCGTCGGTATCCGGACGCAGCGGGTCATGCGGCAGCGGAGCCACCATGGCCATGAGCGGCAATCCCACAATGATGGTCACCGCGACGGCGACCATGATCGTGCTGGACCTGTTCATCAAGAGGCTCTGGCCTCGGCGGGCCCACCCGGTGACGCGGAGGCCGGGCGAGGTACGCGGAAGGCCTTGAATGCTCATGGAGCCTCCTCACGAAGTCCGCGGGTGTTTGAGAGGGAGTAGTTGCGTGCGCTGGCGTTGAGCCCACTCGCAATGTATTGAAGATCGTCCTGACTGCGGACCGGTGGCTGGTACATGTTCAGCTCCTGTTCGGACCTTGACGGGCGAGGGCCTCATATCAAAGTCTCATCACTTTATTGAATTTGACTGTAGCGCCAAGTGTGACGAATTGCACTCTTTTTTGGAAAAATCGCCGGATTGACGCAGATGGAGAGCTGCAGCGCGGATTGTGCCACGACCGCCGCTCTGCGGCCACTTGAACACGGTAAAGCGGCCACGCGACAACCCTGGACCATTGACACCATTGCCAACTAACTTCAATATAGTGAGCAAGTGCCGCTTGAGATGAAGCTGGCTGCTGTCGACGCCGCCAGCACGGATAAAAGAGGAAACGGAACCCACCATGGACGATTTTCAAGAAGCAGCATCCGCAGTTGACACCCGCCAGCCACCTCCGGGCCAGCCAGTGAAGTACCTCCTGCACGACGGTGAGCTGGTGGACTATGCCGATGCCCGCCTCCATGTGCTGAGCACATCCCTGAAGTATGGCGTCGGAGTATTTGAGGGCTTCCGCGCGTATTGGAGCGAGGACGATCAGCAGCTGTACGCCTTCAGGGTGGCCGACCATATGAAACGACTGATCGATTCCATGCGGGTGGTGGAAATTGACGGCCCACAGGACATCAATCAACTCGGCGATCAGCTGCTTGGACTCATCCGCGCCAACAACCTGCGGAGCAATCTGCACATGCGGGCGCAGGTATTCGTTGACTCCAAAGATGGCAAACCTGAGGACACGGGTCCCTCCACCGTCTTTATGGCAGCAATTCCCATGGGCAATTACTTCGGCGCTACCGGCCTGGATGTGCAGATCAGCAGCTGGGCCCGCCTCTCTGATCGGTCCATGCCGCCCAGGGTCAAGTCAATTGCCAATTACCAGAACGGGAGGCTGGCCCTGTTGGAAGCCAAGCGAAACGGCTATGACGCGGCGCTGCTTCTTACCGAAAGTGGACATGTGGCCGAAGGCGCCGGTTACAACGTCTTCATGGTCCGCCAAGGGAGGCTGTGCACTCCTCCCGTCACCGACAGCATCCTTGAGGGAATCACGCGGGACAGCGTTCTGCACCTCGCCCGGACTGAACTCGGCCTCGACGTCGACGTCCGGCCCATCGACCGCACCGAACTGTACTCAGCTGACGAAGTGTTTGTCTGCGGCAGTGCCGCCGAGGTAAACCACGTTGCCTCGGTTGACCGCACCACTATCGGCAACGGAACAGCCGGGGACCTCACCCGCAGCCTCCAGGACCTCTACAGGCGGGCCGTGATCGGACAGGTCGCCCAAGACCAGAACTGGGCCATTCCCGTCTACCCGTCCTGAATGGAGGCACCAATGAACGAAACACAGACGCTGCAAGAAGTGCCGCGCGTCGGATTTGGCAACGCCTCACTATCCTTCGAGTCCGGAGCCAAACCAGAACTTACCGTCGATCAGGGCGAGCATTTCTGGCTGGATGCGCGCAGCCTGCTCACCGGAGGCCTCTTCGAGGAGACCGGGGAGTACGAGAAACTGTCCATCCCCGTCACCGGTCCGGTCGCCGTCCGGGGAGTGAACGCGGGCGATGTCCTGCGGATAGACATCCACGAGATCAGGATTGACCCTCGCGGCGCGATGGTCACCCTGCCAGGAAGGGGCGGATTCACCGACGGCTTGGGCCGGGCTGGTCACGTGGTGGAAATCGTGGACGGGCATGTTGTGTTTGACGAGGACACCGCCATTCCTGTCCGTCCAATGGTGGGAAAAATCGGAGTGGCGCCTGTGGGCGTCGGTCCGAACTCCAGCACGGTAGGAATCCACGGCGGCAATATGGACTGCAAGGACGTAACTGCAGGTTCTGCCGTCGTAATCCCTGTCCAAGTAGCCGAGGCAATGTTGTACGCCGGTGACCTGCACGCGGCGCAGGGCGATGGCGAGTGCTCACTGACCGCAGTGGAGGTCGAAGGCAGCGTGCGGCTCTCCTGCACAGTTGTTCCACGGTCCACAATTCCAGTTGCAGAGGGCGCCGGCATTCAGCGGCCAGTGGTCCTCAGCGGCGGTTCGGTCATCACAATCGGCGACGGCGACACCCTGGATGAGGCGGCAAGGCTCGCCTTGGACGACATGCTGGAACTGCTCCAAGCCGACAGGCAATGGACGCGCGAGAAGACCGCGATGCTGCTGAGCGCAGCCGCGGACGTATCCGTTTCACAACTGGTCAACGCCCGGGTATCGGCCAAGGTCACTCTGGCGTCCCGCTATTTCAACACTGAACCGTTTTCCTTGGAAACTACCGACACTACGAATGCGTAGGTCTGACGATGTTTGATCTCCTCCTGACCAATGGATTGGTCGTCACGCCCTCAGGCGCCGAACGCCTTGACATCGGAATAGCCCAGGGCAAGATCGTGTCCTTGCGCGCCACCGGACTTGGCACGCCCGATGAAGCCCGGCGCGTGGTGGACCTCAAGGGTCAACTGGTGGTGCCCGGCGGCGTCGATCCGCATGTACACACCAACTCGGTCCTTCCCACCGCCGCGGAAAGCGGCATCATGTGCTTCGGCCCCGACCGCGTGAGTGAGGGCGCCATATATGGCGGCACAACCACGCTGGTGGACTTCGCCCACTGGAAGCCCGGCGACGAATTATCTGAGTCGTTCGCCCGGAAGTCCGCCGAGTGGGCCGGCTCCACCTACACCGATTACGCGTTGCATGGGACGTTCAAGGAGCCTGAAATCCCCTTCGAGGTCCTGGAGCAGATCCCCGACGCAGTGGCTGGGGGCCACGGCAGTTACAAGGTGTGGATGACGAATACCACGCCGACGCGGCCCAAACAGAAAACTGATCTGGGCAACATGTGGGGGCTGATGGAACAGACGGCAGCTGCCGGAGCAATGCTCGCCGTGCACGCCGAGGACGATGACATCGTTATGTACTCGTACAAGAAGTTGCAGCGCGAAGGCAAGACCGGCATCGAGTATATGCACCATGCCCACAACAATTTGTCCGAGAAGCTCTCCTTCCAGCGCGCCATCACGCTGGCCCACCATGTTGGGGCTCCCATCTATTTGATGCACGTCAGCGCACGCGAGGGTGTAGATGCAATCCGCGAGGCCCGCGGACGCGGCCAGGCGGTTTATGGAGAAATCCTTCCCCACTACGCGTATTTCACCGCCGACGATTACCGGCAGAAGAATGGCGCCATTTACCACACCTATCCATCGTTGAAGTCTGAGACAGACCGGGATTCGATGTGGGAGTCGCTGCTGGAGGGCTCGCTCAGCACGCTTGCTACTGACGGAGTCTGCACAGACCTTGACGTCAAGACGCGTGGAAAGACAATTATGGACGCAACCGGCGGTCACGCTGGCGTGGAGATGCGCATGGCGGTGGCCTACACCGAGGGCGTCTCAAAGCGTGGACTGGACCTGACGCGTTTCGTTGACATCACCAGTGCCAATGCCGCGAAGATCCTCGGCCTCTACCCACAGAAGGGCGTCATCGCCATTGGCAGCGACGCGGACCTGGCAGTTCTGGACACCAGCGTGGACCGCCGGATCACCGCCTCGGACCTCCACGAGGCGGACTACACGCCATGGGAGGGCTACCGCGTAGCGGCGTGGCCAAGCATGACAGTACTGCGCGGGACCGTCATGGTGGAAGACCGGAAGTTGCTGACCGGCCCGGGTGGCTCGCTGCTCAAGCAGCGGGTGTCCAGCGACGTACTCAACCGGCCGGCCTGCTGACCCAGAACGCGAGGATAGGTTGAGGCCCTGCCCGTTGGCCGTGGAACGGGCAGGGCTCCGGCCCGGCTACGACACCAGTGCGCGATACTTTGCGCGTCGCTGCTGGAGCCCGGGGGCACCCCGCCGGGCAAGGCCTTGGAGCTCGACGGCGATCGCGTCACCGATGCGGCGGCAGAAGTCAACGGGTTCTTCCGCCGCATCGGGATTCTCCTCCACCACCACGTCCACCACTCCGCTTGCTGCGAGCGCGGCGGCCGCGATGCCCTGGCTCTCCGCGAGTGCCGGTGCGTGCGAAACGCTCCGGTGCACAATGGCGCTGGCACCCTCCGGCGGCAGCGGTGCGAGCCAGGCGTTCCGGGCGGCGATGGTCCGGTCGGCGGGCAGCAGTGCCAGTGCCCCTCCCCCGGTACCTTGGCCCATCATGACCGATAACGTTGGCGTTCCGAGGCCCAGCAGGTCATAGAGGGACCGGGCGATTTCGGTGGCCAGCCCACCCTCTTCGGCTTCCTTCGAGAGCGCCGCGCCGGGGGTGTCGATCACTGTGACAAGCGGGAGCCGCAGTTCCTTGGCCAGGCGCATCCCGCGTCGGGCGTCCCGCAGCGAGGCCGGCCCCATGGCGATGGGGCTGTCTTCAGTAGGAGAAGAACGTTGATGCCCCACTACCACGCAGGACGTGGCGCCGAACCGCGCGAGCGCCACGAGCATGCCCAGGTCCTTGGAGCCATCACCCGCGCCGCGCAGCAGCACCACGCTGCCTGCGGCTTCCTTCAAGAGCTCCACTGTGGAGGGTCGCAACGGATCCCTCGAGCGCTGCACGGACTGCCAGGCGCCTGCGTCCGCTGGGCGGGATCCGGAAAGATCCGCGGACGCCGGCCGCGACTCCATAGCCTCGCGCGCACGGGCCGGCCGCAGCAGGTCCAGCACACGCCCGAAGTAATCCCCCAGAGCTTCCGGAGGTACCACGGCATCCACCAGGCCATGATCGAAAAGGTTTTCCGCGGTCTGCACGCCGGAGGGGAACGTTTCGCTCTGCAAAGCCTCGAAAACCCTCGGGCCCAGGAATCCCAAGAGGGCACCCGGCTCGGCCGCGGTGACGTGCCCCAACGAACCCCACGACGCCATGACACCCCCGGTGGTCGGATGCCTCAGGTACACCAGATACGGCAAGCCAGCTGATCGATGCGCCTGGACGGCGGCCACAATTTCCACCATGGTCAGGAACGCACTGGTCCCCTCTTGCATACGAGTTCCGCCCGACGCCGGCATGGCCACGAGCGGGAGGCCCAGGTCCGTGGCACGTTCGACGGCGGCTACGAGCCTTTGTGCCGCGTCCCGCCCGATCGAGCCGGCCAGGAAGGCGAAATCGGACGCGACTATCACCACGCGGTGGTTGCGTATCCGGCCTTCCCCCGTGAGGACGGACTCATCGCTGCCGGACTTCTCGCGCGCCGCTTCCAGGTCGGCAGCGTAGCCAGCGGTCACAGCGCCAGCTGCACCCGGAGAACCCGCCGCGCCACTAACCGGACGATCCCACGAAACGAACGTCCCGGCGTCGAGCATGGTTTCCAGCAGTTCACGGACTGCAAGCCGACGGCGGGTGGCAGTTGACGCCATTCAGCCCACCTCCCCGGCGGCCAGCCATTCGCGGATGCCGTCGCCGTGCTGGTTGAGCAGTGGCGGCGCGGTGTGGGCGCTGCGAGTGGACTCCGTACCGTCAATGTTGTCGAAAAAGCGCAGCGGCGGCCCCGGCAAAGTGACGGGCCCCAGAACGGGGTGATCGACGTCCACAAGCAGTCCTTGCGAGGCAAGCTGCGGCCACTCGAAGACTTCCTTGAGGGTCCGCACTTTCCCGGCTGGAATGCCAGCGTCGCTGAGCTTGGCGAGGAGCGGCTCGGCGTCGTAATCGGCGAAGGCGGCCTCCACGATGTCGATGACGTGGGAGCGGTTCCGGACCCGTTCCGCATTGCTTGCAAGACCCGGTTCAGAGGCGTCGATTCCAAAGGCCACAGCAAACGCGGCCCACAGTTTCTCGCTCCCGACGCTGATCTGGACGCTGCCACCCCTGCATCGGAAGAGCCCGTACGGCGCAATGGACGGGTGATGATTTCCCTGCGCCTCCGGGGCTTCACCGGCGACCGTGACCTTGGTGCCTTGGAAGGCATGAACACCCACAAGGGAGGCAAGCAGGGAAGTCCGCACGACTTGGCCCCGGCCCGTATGTTCCCGTTCCAGCAAAGCAGCCACCACGCCATACGCGCCGTACATCCCGGACAGGAGATCGGCGATCGGCACACCCACCCGCTGCGGATCATTGGGACCGGAACCCGTGAGGGACATGAGCCCGGCTTCGCCCTGCAGGATCTGGTCATAGCCGCTTCGGTGTGATTCCGGACCGTCGTGCCCGAACCCGGTAATGGACAGGATCACCAGGCGCGGGTTGATGAGGTGCATGGCGTCGGTGCTGAAGCCGAGCCGTTCCAGGACACCGGGCCGGAAGTTTTCCACTACGACGTCGGCGCGCTCCAGCAGTTGGCGGAGGACGGTGCGGCCATCGTCGCTCTTGAGGTCCAGCGTGAGGGATTCCTTATTGCGGTTGCAGGAAAGGAAGTACGTAGCTTGCGGATCGTCCTCGGGACCCACGAACGGTGGACCCCACCCGCGGGTATCGTCTCCCGTGACGGGGTTTTCAATTTTGATGACCCGCGCTCCAAGATCGCCCATCATCATGGCGGCGTGCGGGCCGGCAAGCGCCCGGCTGAGATCCACCACGAGCCTGCCTGTGAGCGGGCCTTGGGTTCCTTGCAGAGACGGGCTTATCGATGGCGGTACCTCTGTAGAGCTTTGTGGTTGGGTTAGAGAACCGGTCAGAGCTGAAGTCATGGGAATGTCCTTGAATATGTCAGTTGCCCAGCCGGGACATCAGCACGGCGACGGCGGCCGAGACGCCTCCGGCCAGGGAGCCTTCCAGCTCGGGGGCGAAGAATGGCGAGTGGTTCACGGGGATGGGCCCGGGACCGTCGTGCCCGGCTGCAGGAGTACCGCCGAACATCCAGAACACGGACGGCACACCGATCGCTGTTCCCAGGTGTCCGAAGTCTTCGCTGCCCATCATCGGCGGGGTGATTTCCACCGATTCAGCCCCCAACCCGGCGCGCAGTGCCTCGATCACTGCAGGAACGGCGTCGGGATCGTTGAAGCACTGCGGGAAGCGGTACATCTCCTCGATCACAGGCTTCGGGGCGCCGGAGGCGGCAGCCTCGGCGTCGATAATGCGGCGGACGGCCGCAAGGACCTGTCCGCGGACGTCCTCGTTGAAAGTGCGGATGTTCAGGGTGAATTCCGCGGAAGCCGGAATGATGTTCTCCTTGAGGCCCGCGTGGAACGTCCCCACGGTCACGACGGCGGACTTCCGGGGGTCCAGCTCACGGGACACGATCCCTTGCAACCGGGTGACCATGTGCGCGGCCATAACGATGGGGTCGATGGAATCCTGCGGCTGCGAGCCGTGTGATTGCTGTCCGTGGACGGTAACCTTCAGCGAATCTGCCATGGCTGCCACGGGGCCGCTGGAAATGGAGACCGTACCAACAGGGCGCGGCATGACGTGCTGGCCAAAGACCACTTCAGGACGTGGCGCTCTGTCCCACAGTCCGTCTTCGAGCATGGCGAGCGCACCGGCCGCGGTCTCCTCGCCCGGCTGGAAGATCAGCACCAACGTTCCGGACCAGGCGTCGAGGTTTCCGGCCAAGACCTCAGCGGCGCCCAGAAGGCTGGCCACGTGGGTATCGTGGCCGCAACCGTGCATCACCGGCACCGTTGAGCCGTCAGGCAGCGTTCCAGTATCCGTACTGGAGTATTCCAGGCCCGTTGCTTCCTCGATGGGCAAGCCATCGGTATCCGCGCGGAAGGCCACCACGGGACCCTCACCGTTCCGAAGGATGCCCACCACGCCCGTACCTCCGCAACGGAAATGCTCAATGCCGAGGCCGTCCAACTGTTCCTCGATGAGCGTGGCGGTGGCGAACTCCTGCATGGAAAGCTCCGGGTGGGCGTGCAGGTGCCGGTACAGGGTGTGAAGCTTGGTTGTCTGTTCGCTGTCGAGCTGAAGTGCGGTAGCTGTTTGGGTCATGGTCCTGTCGTCCTTGTTTGTCAGTCGGGAGTTGCTTCGGGCCTGGCCGCTACTCGATGTGGATCGGCTTGGCCTCCATGACCTGCTTTCCGCGGAAGAACCAAGCCAGCAAGATCGTGCCCAGCACTGCGATGGCCGTGGACACCATGGCGAGCGAAGGCACAAACGGCAGGACCACGAACACCACGACTGCCGAGACCAGCAGCGCGAACACCGTGGTGCGTGGCTGCTTCATGGACACGATGGCCTGGACCAGGACGGCCCCCAGGACGGTGGGCAGCACGTACAACCGGGTCACGAGCAGTACAGACGGCGGAATGACGCTGATCAGCCAGCTGCCCAGCAGCCCGACGAAGATCGCGAGGGAGATCAGGTGGACTGCGGCAGCACCGCAGATAGCGACGACGGCGGCAAGCTCCGCGCGCTTGCTGCCCGGCTTTGCGCCGATGTTGGTTTGGGCGATCAAGGCCGCCGGCAGGAGCTTGTTGGAGATGTTGCCGATCATGAAGGCCTGGTACATGGCGGCCGGCCCGAGGATCGGGAAGTACGTGAGCGGCTCAACGATCCAGATGATGCCGAAGGTTGCGGCGACGGCAGCGAAGGCAATCCAGAGTTGGGCAGGGCCGATGTCGAGGCCGCTGGCAAAGACCAGATACAGGGGCCCGGCGATGGAGATCAGTAATCCACCGATCATGGTGATCTGTCCCCAGCGGGACGTGGTGCGGTTGAAGTCCGCCATGGCGGTATTGGTGGTGGCAGGAGCGGAGGTAATGGAAGACATGAGGGGTGTTCCTTTCGTGCTCAAAGGTCAGGGGCTGCAGGCCGGAGTTGGGTCAGGCGCCGACGGCCGGACCGACGGCGAGGTAGGCAGCGCCCAAGCCGATGACGATTGAGAATCCCAGTCCCCATTCGCGCAGCCAGCTCTTGCCGAGCTTCTTGGCCAGCAGCAGGCAAATACCCATGACCGCCGCCGAGACGACGAAGGACAGGACGTGGACCCCGGATTTCGGCAGCTCGGTGAGTCCCAGGCAGGAGAACGCGCCGATCAGGGCGGCTGCCGGGACGATCGCCATGGCCGCCGGGTTCACGGATCGGATCTTGGCGTCGCCCTTGCGGAGCAGCGGGGTCAAGATCAGGGTGGCAAGCATCCACATCGCGCCGCCGATGCTCATGGCGAAGAACGCGACCGCGAAGACGCTCTGCGTATAGCTGGCATCGCCGAGTTTTGCTCCCATTGAACCTGCGGCGATGCCGGCTGCGGATACGTCGTAGGCGGCCGAGCCGATCAGGCCAATCCTGGACAGGACAGCCGGCGCACCAAAGAGTCCCAACAGGGCAATGGCTACGAGTGAAACGGCGAGTGAAGGTCCGATCGCCGAAACGGCTCCGGAGCGTAATGACGTCTTGATGTCCTGTGCGCTCATGTCCACTGAGGGAGCTGCACGGCGGGCCGCCTTCATAAAAATGAGGGACTGGATGATGATGACGCCGAAGACGCCGGCAACGCAGATCCACAGGACTGGGTTGTTCGCGATGGACAGGATGTCGGTTGAGCCGTTCGCGGCGAACGGTTGGAGTGCGAGGGATTGAAGTGCCAGGGGTTGATACATGGGGAACCTCCGGTTGGTGCCCGGCGCCAGTCCGCGGTCGACGTCCTTGTCCGGTACGTACTGCGCTAAGGGCAAATCCTTCCCCAACGACCAGATCGGCCAGTGGGTTAGCAACACCTTCCACTATGAGCCGGATCACACGCAATAGCTGACGGAATCAGCCACTGGATTGGCCGAAATAGTCAAACCGGACTCCTTACAAGCACAGACTTCCGCGGCCTGATGTGACGGGGCACACTTTCAGGCAGAGAACACCCAGCAAAGGAGCACCATGCCTGACACCATTGGCGAGCTGTCCGCCGTCGAACTCACCGCGGCCATCCGGGAGAAGAAGGTCTCGGCACGCGAGGCCCTGGCCGCGCATCTGGAGCGGATCGCCCAGGTAAACCCAATCATCAACGCCGTGGTCACCCTCGACCCGGAAGGTGCGCAGGACCTGGCGCACCGCGCCGACCAGCTCACCGCATCCGGTGCGGAACTCCCGCCCCTCCACGGCCTGCCCATGACGCACAAGGACACCAACAACACCGCCGGGATGCGCACCACCCAGGGGTCGCTTGCGTTGCGCGACTTCATTCCCGACGCCGACGACCTGATCGTTGCACGCTTGAAAGCGGCCGGGGTGGTCAGCACCGGAAAATCCAATGTTCCCGAGTTCGGAGCGGGTTCACACACCTTCAACGAGCTCTTCGGCACCACCACCAACCCCTACGCGCCCACCCTGAGCGCGGGCGGGAGCAGCGGTGGGGTTGCCGCCGTCGTCGCGTCCCGCGTCCAGAGCATCGGCGACGGCAGCGACATGGGCGGCTCGCTTCGCATCCCGGCCTCCTTCTGCAATGTGGTCGGCTTCCGGCCGTCGACGGCGGTCATCCCCATGCCATCCGACGTCAACGCCTATGCGTGGCTGGGGCGGACCGGGCCCATGGCCAGGAGCGTTGAGGACATCGCCTTGTTCATGTCCGTCACAGCCGGCAAAGACCCTCGCGTTCCACATCCGGCAGGTCTTGATCCGCAGGTATTCCGGGCCGGACTGGAGACCGACATGCGCGGGGTGCGCATTGGCTGGTCACGGGACTTCGGCATTGGGGTACCCGTGGAGCCCGAGATCCTGGAGCACCTAGAGCGGCAGCTGGCAGTCTTCGAGAGCCTTGGAGCGGTGGTGGAAGAGGCCGCGCCGGATTTCAGCGAGGCGGACTTGGTCTTCGGCAACACGCGGGCCATGGACTTCGCCGCCGGCCTCGGGCCGATCCTGGAACGCGCCGGGGACCTCATCAAGCCCGAAGTTCATTGGAATGTGAACAAGGGCCTGGGTTTGACCGCCCGGGATCTCATCGAGACCGCGGCGGCCCGGACCCGGCTTGAAAAGAGCGTGCAGGAGTTCTTCGGGCGCTACGACCTCTTCGCCAGCCCCTGCGCCCAAGTCCTGCCTTTCGACGCAACGCTGCGGTACCCCTTGGACGTAGCCGGCACGGCCTCCGAAACCTACTTGGACTGGATGCGCTCCGCTTGCCTATTGTCCGCCACGGGGTTGCCCGTGCTCAGCATGCCCGCCGGATTCAGCTCCGCCGGCCTGCCCATCGGCCTCCAGCTCGCCAGCAACCACTACACGGACATGCAGCTTCTCCGGTGGGGCCGCGCCTTCGAGCAGCAGACCGGATACGCCGCCGTCGCTCCAGTCATTGCGGCCGGGGCCGACACACCAGCGGGCGAAGCAACGCTTACGACGACGGCCGCATGAGCCGTCCGCCGCGCTTCCGGGCGTCGAGCAGGATGGAGACGTCGACGCCTGCAGCGTACTGCGCCCAATCCGAGCCCGTGATGAAGCGGTAGAGGGAGGACATGTCGCCCACGGTCACATCCGCAACGAGCTGGTAGTCGCCTGCGATCGCGGCTGCGTAGCGAACCACCGGAAGCTCCGCCAGGCCTTTGCCGAGCTGCTCAACGTGTTGCGGCGAAGCGCGGATCCAGAGCAACGCCTCTACGGCCAGTCCAAAGGACGCGGGTTCAACGACCGCTCGGAGTTGGACCTGGTTGTTGGCCAGGAGCCATTCGCTGCGGCGCCTGGCAGTAGCCTCGGAGACGCCGACCCGCCGCCCGAGTGCCTCGAAACTCATTCGGCCATCCGCACACAACGCGTCCACCAGTTCAGTGTCCTGGCGGTTCAGTTCCCGCCGGGGCTCCAGGATGCCTGAGTCGGACGTCAAACTCGAGCGAAGCGCTTCAGCCCTGTCCGCGGTCAGGATCTCGGGCCGCCAGCCCCGGATGGTCCGGAAGTAGCGCAATACGGGGTAGCTGGTGGAGTCGCGCAGCCCGATGGTTGAGGGCAACTCATCGGAGAGGACATCGCCCATGTGGTTTGGTTCGGTGAGGATTTCGGCAACGCAATCGCCGGTGCCCGTGGTGGTGTAGACGAACGTGGTGTCGGTGCGCTGCGCGAGTGCTTGTGCAGCGGCACGCACTGTTCCCGGAGTGCAGCGCATCTCCACGAGGACTGCAGTCGGCCTGGGGCGTATCCCCACCACGGCGACGGCCCCGGATTCCAAGAGCTGGGATCCCCGGCGGGCCACTGTCCGCTCAGCTTCACCGAGCACAGCGGCCATCTTGCGCCAAGGACAGCGCGGATCCAGTTGGAGGGCAGCGACAATCTGCCGTTCCAATGCGTCAAGCACCACCATGCGAACTCCGTCCGTTGCGTCGCTCAATTTCACCACGGACTTCGGGGTGCTGCGCCCCGGTGACGAGTACCGCCGTCGTGCGTTAACTGCAGGTGCCCGGCCCCAACTGGGGGGACAGACAACGTCGCTCTGAGCCGTCAGAAGTCCGTTATCTGTCCCCGGGTTGGGCCGGGCACCGGGCCGGGCTTCGGGTTTAGGCGAAGTCGGATACCGCCGGGTCCGGACCGATACGGCCTTCGGCGCCGCGGTCGAGGGCGTTGATGGCCTCGATGTCGGCCGCGTCCAGCGTGACGTTCAGCGCCGCGAAGTTCTCCTGGATGCGGGACTCGGTCACGGACTTGGGGATCACGACGTTGCCGATAGCAAGGTGCCAGGCAATGACAACCTGCGCTGGGGTGGCACCATGCTTGGCGGCAATCTCGGCCACCGTGGTGTTCTCAAGCAGCTCCCCGCCCTGTCCCAGCGGGGACCAGGCCTGGGTCAGAATGCCCTTGGACGCGTTGAACTCGCGCAAGTCAGCCTGGTTGAAGAACGGGTGCAGCTCCACCTGGTTGATGGCCGGGACAACGCCGGTCTCATCGATGATGCGCTGCAGGCCTTCCTTGGTGAAGTTTGAAACACCGATCGACTTGACCCGGCCGCGTTTCTTCAGCTCGATCAGGGCCTTCCAGGTGTCCACGAACTTGTCCTGCTGGGGCTGCTGCCAGTGGATCAGGTAGAGGTCCAAGGTCTCCAGGCCGAGTCGGTCCATGGAAGCCTCGAAAGCTTCAAGCGTGGTTTCATAGCCTTGGTCGGCGTTCCACAGCTTGGTGGTGATGAAGATTTCTTCGGCAGAAAGGCCCGAGGAAGCAATTGCGCGGCCTACGCCGGACTCATTCCCGTAAATCTTTGCGGTGTCGATGTGGCGGAATCCGGCTTCGAACGCCTGGCGCACAACTTTTTCGGCTACATCGTCTTCAACTTGCCACACCCCGTAGCCGAGCTGGGGAATGGTGTTGCCGTCGTTAAAAGTAAGTGTTGGTGACGAAGTCATGAGTGCCATCCTGCCAGCACTGAGTTGCCTGAGGCACCAAATATTACAGAGATCAGCTATCCGCTTAACTTCTTGCAATGTGGAAATAGAGGCGCGCGCCTGTAGTTGCACACGCTTCCCATGTTGGATGCGCTAGTCCCGCAGCTGACGTTCGGCGTCGGCAACCTGCTCGAAAACCGATTCCGCCCGACGCCGAACGGACAATGCGCCCACGGGGACGGGGCCCACCGCCAGCCGCAGCATGGCCGCTGCCTCAGCTGTGGTGGCCAATGAGTTACCAGCTTTGGAAAGGGCGCGGTGGACACCGGCGAGTGAACCAGGAACGTCCAGGCCGTCGCTTGGCGCGCGCCTTTGGGCTTCAACGCAGATGATCCTCACACGTGGCGACAACTCGGCCAGTTCGTTCGCGATCTCTACAAGTTCGTTGTAAAGCTGCTCGTCGTCGACGCCCTCAAGAACCTGGTGGTACCGGTCCAACCCGCGGTGAAAGCGATCATGGGCGCGCCGCCAGAGCCCCTTGCCGAGTTCAAGATCGTCCTTCCGTCCTTGCCGGACGGCCCCAAAGAAACCCACGGTCAAGCTCAGAGGTACTGGCCGGGGCCGTGATCCGGCTCTTCGGGCCGGCCTTGGGCGGCCGCGCCGGGGGCACCCGGTGCGGTTGCCCTCTGGGGTTGACCGTTTTCGCCGATGATAACGCCGGGCGCAATGACAGTTCCCGGCGGAAGCTGACGGAGTTGCATCTGCGCCTTTGCGGCCTGCTGTGCCGCAATCGCAGCCTGGATGCCGTGGAAAAGCCCCTCCAACCAGCCGACAAGCTGGGCCTGGGCGATACGAAGTTCTGCGTCCGTCGGCGCCTTCTTATCCGGAAAGGGAAGGCTGATGCGTTCCAGCTCTTCGATGAGCTCCGGAGCAAGTCCGTCCTCAAGTTCCTTGATGGAGCGCTCGTGAATCTCTGCCAGCCGGCCCCTGGCAGCATCGTCCAGCGGGGCACTTTTCACCTCTTCAAGGAGCTGGCGGATCATGGTGCCGATCCTCATCACCTTGGCTGGCTCGTCAACAAGTTCCTGTACGCTGGCGCCCCTGGGCTTGGAATCCTTGGCAGGCACCCCTTCGCCGGGCTGCGGTTCGCTGGGCGCGACTGTGTCCTCGTCCAGGGTGGTTCCTTCCACGGGGGTGTCGTCCGAAGCCTCATCCGTGGGCTGAATGTCGTTCAGATCGCTCATCCGTTCATACTCTCATGTGGGCTACGGGAACCAATGTCCAGAACCGGAATTTGGACTTCGTTCGTAGCGAAACTGCACGTCAGCAGCAGCGGCCCTGTGGATTGCTGTCCTGCCGGTCCATCCGGTCCCGCCAGAACTCACGTTCTGTCATGGCGGGACCAGAGTGGCCCGTGGACGTGAAGTGCTCAAGGTACTTCCGGTAAGCGTCTGCGCCCATGAGCGAGCCCATGTACGCGGCGAAACCTCGGAAACCCCTCACGACGGCATGCATTAGTGATGCCCTGCCCTTTGTGTCCTTTGCCCGGCCGGCAAGGCATTCCACTCGGCGAGCAACTCCTTCTCGGCAGGCGTCGGGAAGAGTCCGGCAGGGGCAAACACCTTGGATGGCACAGCCGGGTCTTCGTGGTCCTTCCCGCCACCAGCACGGAAGGCCCTGACGGTTGCCACTACGGCCGTGATGATCACAACGATGCTCAATGCGACAAAGATGACCGAAAGCACGCCTTGAATCGCCGTATTGCGGACCACCGCTTCCATGGCTGCGGCCGTCTTGGCAGTCCCGAACTCCGTTTTGCCATCTGCCAGGGCTTTAGCAAATGCCTGGTTGTTGGCAAAGTAGCCCACTGCTGGAACCGGAGAGAAGATCTTGTGAAAGCTGGCCGTGATGGTGACGACGGCGGCGAAGGCCAGGGGGACTGCCACTATCCACAAATAACGGAAGGCCCCGCGCTTGGCCGCGATGGCCATGCACACCGCCAAGGCAATGGCTGCCAGGAGCTGGTTCGCGATGCCGAACAGAGGGAAGAACGTATTGATACCGCCAAGGGGATCCGTGACGCCCAGCAAAAGTACCGCGCCCCAGGCTCCCACCATGATGGCCGTGCACAGCCAAGCGCCCGGGCGCCATGCGGCGTCCTTGAACCTGGGGGCGAAGTTGCCGATGGAGTCCTGAAGCATGAAGCGGGCAACGCGGGTTCCTGCGTCCACTGCCGTGAGGATGAAGAGTGCCTCGAACATGATGGCGAAGTGGTACCAGAAGGCCATCATTGCGGGCCCTCCAATGAACTGCTGCATGATGTGGGCGAGGCCTACCGCCAACGTGGGGGCTCCACCCGAGCGCGAGATGATGCTCTCTTCCCCCACGTCCTTGGCAGTCTGCGCCAAAAGGTCCGGAGTGATATTGACATTGGCCAAGCCAAGGCTGTTTACCCACTGCGCGGCCGATTCAACGGTGCCACCGGTAAGTGCCAGAGGTGCGTTCATGGCGAAGTAGATGCCGCGATCAATCGAGATGGCAGCCACCAGCGCCATGATTGCCACGAAGGATTCCATCAACATCCCGCCGTAGCCGATGAACCGCGTCTGGCGTTCCTTCTCGATCAGTTTGGGCGTGGTCCCGGACGAGATGAGCGCATGGAAGCCGGACAACGCCCCACACGCGATGGTGACGAAGAGGAACGGGAAGAGCGATCCTGAGAAGACGGGGCCGTTCTCACGGCCCGCGAACTCACTGAACGCCGGAACGCTGATTTCCGGGCGGACCACGATGATGGCGACGGCGAGCATCACGATTACGCCGATCTTCATGAATGTGGACAGGTAATCGCGCGGCGCAAGGAGCAACCACACGGGCAGGATGGCCGCGATGAAACCGTAGACGATGATGCCCCAGGCGATGGTGACCTTGTCCAGATGGAACAGGGCCGCGCCCCATTCCGTGCCGGCTACGGCCCCGCCACCAATGATCGCTGCCATCAACAAAATGAAGCCGATAATGGACACTTCCATGACCTTGCCAGGACGAAGGTAGCGGAGGTAGACGCCCATAAAGAGTGCGATGGGAATCGTCATGCCCACCGAGAACACGCCCCATGGGCTTTCGCCCAGGGCGTTGACCACCACGAGGGCAAGAATGGCCACGATGATGATCATGATGAGCAGCGTTGCCACGAGCGCCGCTGTGCCGCCAATGACGCCGAGTTCCTCACGAGCCATCTGGCCCAGTGAGCGGCCACCACGGCGCATGGAAAAGAACATGACCAAGTAATCCTGCACAGCACCGGCAAGAACGACGCCGATGATGATCCAGATAGTGCCGGGGAGATAGCCCATCTGGGCTGCAATGATCGGGCCAACCAAGGGTCCAGCACCTGCAATGGCGGCGAAGTGGTGGCCGAACAGGACGTTGCGGTCAGTGCGAACGTAGTCCTTGCCGTCAGCCTTGTATTCGGCCGGAGTGGCGCGGCGGTCATTGGGCTTAAGGAGATACCGCTCAATGACCTTCGAATAGAAGCGGTAGCCGATCAGGTACGTACAGACCGCCGCGAAAACAAACCAGATAGCGTTGACGGTCTCGCCGCGGACCAATGCCAGCATGAACCAGGCCACGGCCCCCAGCAGGGAAATCGCCACCCAGATTCCGATCCTCGCCGGAGTCCACCTGCGGTCCTCAGCTTCCAGCACGGCTTCATCCACGGCCGTTGGGGGCAGCGCAGGATCGAGCCCCTTCACTTCTTCTGTTTGGTCAGCTTCTGTTTGGTCAGCTTCTGTGTGGTCAGGGGTCATGCCCGTGTCTCCTCCTTGAGAACTGCTGCGGTGGTGGCCGCGGGTGCGCTGAACAGTCAGGGCACGCTAACAATGAGGACATGCCGGAGGTGGTGGCGACACCTGAACCCCAGCGAGCTTGCGGTGAACGGTAGTTCCCCTGCGGTGGGCGTACTAATTCAGCCCTCTGTTGCCCTGCGACTGGATCATCCGTGCCTCGCAAAGATCCAGCCAGCGCACTTCCGCCTCGGCTTGAAAGATCAGGGAATCGAGCACCAAGAGCCATGCGGTATCAGAGGACCGCTGGTTGGCTGAGACAGCTTTCCGTGCTTGCGTATGTTCGTGCAGGGCCCGAACCGAAACCTCGCGCTGGGACTGGATCACCGCCGAGGCGTCCACCCCGGGCAGCGTCACGGCCAGCGCAAGCTTGATGGCAATCTCATTCCGCGGCGGGTTGTCGCGGTCCACCGCCCCTTCAAACCAGGCCGCAACTTCGGCAACCCCGGCGTCGGTGATGCTGTAAACGACGTGGCCGCCGCCGTCGTCGCCGTCTTTGCTGACAAGGCCGTCCCGCTCAAGCCGGTCCAGGGTTGTGTACACCTGACCGATATTCAGCGGCCAGGCAGCACCCGTACGGTCCTCGAATTCCACGCGCAGCTCATAGCCATACCGTGGCTGGTCCTGAAGCAGGGCCAGCAGGCTGTGCCGGATGGACATGAGGCTCCTTGCTTCTTGGGAATTGGCTGCTTGTACGGACGTCCTGCGTGGAACGGGCTGTGGCGACGGGTCAGAGGAGCAACAGGACCTTGCCTACGTGCTCGCCGGAATCAAAGTATTCGTGTGCCTCGCGGACACGGTCCAGAGGAAATGATTTCGCAACCAGGGGCTTGATGCGGCCATCGGCGAGCATCGGCCAGACGACTTCCCGTACGGCGGACATGATGATTCCCTTTTCGGCCACCGGGCGCGGCCGGAGGGCTGTGCCGATGACGGCGGCCCGCTTGCTCAGGAGCTGGCCCAGATTTATCTCCGCTTTCGTCCCGCCCTGCAGGCCGATGACAATAAGCCGGCCGTAGTCGGCGAGCGCTTCGATGTTCTGTTGCAGGTACTTGGCGCCGACGACGTCGAGGATCACGTCTGCGCCTTTGCCGCCGTTTTGTGCCTTGAGGCTTTCAGGGAAGTCTTCCTCGGTGTAGTTAATGGCGATGTCGGCACCGAGGAAGGCCTTGGCGGTGCCGACTTTTTCGTCAGAGCCTGCGGTAGTGGCAACCTTGGCACCGTATGCCTTTGCAAGCTGGATGGCCATGGTGCCGATGCCGCCGGTGGCGCCGTGGATGAGCACGGTCTCCCCCGGTTGGAGCTGGGCAGTCATGATGAGGTTCGAATACACGGTTGCCGCCACCTCGGGCAGTGCTGCAGCGGTGACAAGGTCCACACCTTCGGGAAGTCGAAGTACCTGTTCTGCGGGCACGGCGACCTGCTGGGCATAACCCCCGCCCGACAGCAGCGCTACTACTTTGTCGCCCACCGAGAAGGCTTTGGTGACACCGGGTCCGAAAGCCGCGATCCGGCCGGAGACCTCCAGCCCTGGAATCTCCGAAGCGCCAGGCGGTGGTGGGTAGAAGCCGCGGCGCTGCTGGACGTCCGCGCGGTTCAGGCCCGCGGCCACGACGTCGATCAGTACCTCGCCCTCGCCCGGCACCGGGGCCGGTACGTCGCGCACTTCGAGGACTTCGGGTCCGCCTGGTTCAGAAATATAGACGGCTTTCATGACGAACTCCCGGTTTCTTGCTTGTACATCCAGGCCCGGGGCAGGGACTGGAGAACGTGATGTTTTGGAACAGCCAACTCCCTATGAAACACTACTAGGCAGGGAAGGTTGTCCGAGCGGCCTAAGGAGCTGGTCTTGAAAACCAGTGTGCGGTAACCCCGTACCAAGGGTTCAAATCCCTTACCTTCCGCCAGCAGATGCCCCGGGTTCACGGACCCGGGGCATTTTTGGCTTAAACCGGGGCAACTTTGGCTAAAGACCGGCTTGGCGTTTGGGCCCTAATCCGGATCTGAGAACTGACACCCAGAAGATCATTGAAACTGTCATAGCCCCCGCATAGTGTTCTGCTTGTCCTCACAACCGCTGACAAACAGCCGTAGCTTTCGCTGCGGAGCAAACACAGGAGCCTCATTAATGCCTACGCCTGACATCACCCCCGGCGCACCGTGCTGGATTGATCTGATGACATCCGATACTGAAAAAGCCAAGTCCTTCTACAACGCACTCTTTGGCTGGACATACGAGACGGGCGACCAGGAGAAGTACGGCGGCTACATCACAGCGTCCAAAGACGGACGCATGGTTGCGGGAATCATGCAGAAGCAGCCGGACATGGGTGCCATGCCCGATGTCTGGTCAACGTACCTGCGCACCGACGACATCAAAGCCACCACGGAGGCCGCTGCCGCCCACGGCGGCCAGGTCTATATGGAACCGATGGATGTCCCTGAACAAGGAGTCATGGCAATGTATGGCGACTCGTCAGGAGCCGCAATCGGTGCCTGGCAGTTCGGTGAAATGAAGGGTTTTGAACTGGCCGCAGAGTCCGGCGCCCCGGCGTGGCACGAGCTACTCTCCAAGGACTATGAGTCTGCAGTCACCTTCTACCAAAACGTCTTCGGGTGGGAAACCGCCGTCATGAGCGATACTCCGGAATTCCGGTACACCACCCTTGGCGCTGGTGATAATGCCAAGGCCGGCATCATGGACGCCGGCGGTTTCCTCCCGGAGCAGGTTCCCTCCATGTGGAGCGTGTACTTTGCGGTGGACAACACGGACGCCACAGTGGAACAAGCCTTGGCTCTGGGCGCAACCGTCATGGAAGCGGCAGAAGACACTCCCTTCGGGCGGTTGGCCACACTGTCGGACCCTACGGGTGCCGTTTTCAAGGTGATCCAGAACCTGGACCAGACCAGCTAAACCCTTGAACCGCTCAGCCCGGCCAACGCGGAAGCGGTCCAGCCTGCCAGCTTCACGGGGTCACGGGGTCACGGCCGGAGGGTCCCGCGACGTTGGCGGCAACCTCAAGCTGGCTTCCTTCAATGTGCTGAACTACTTCCCCACCACTGGAGATCAACTCAACGGCTGCGTTTACTACAACGACCGCGACGGCAACCCGATCACCGCCGTCGAATCCGGGACCGTAGTGAAGGCCCTGGTGACGGTCGCCGGGAGCGGCACGAACCCGCCGCAATGCATTCCGCCGGTCAAGCCCGACAAGTGGTACGACATCGTCGGCTGGCTCCGGTATGCCTTTGCCTGGCTGGAATATCAGAAGTGCCTGAGGGGCTAGGCACCCCTTTGCCATGACCGAATGAAGCAGGCCCCTCACGGATGACACGTCGTGAGGGGCCTGCCTTCTGGTTATCAGTTATTTCTTGGCGAGCTCAGGCTCCGCCGTGCGCCTGGAATCCTGCTCCAACTCGGCCTGGAACGCTGCGTAGCGGGCCAGGTGCGCCGGGCGGCGACGCAGGACGAACCAAGCGACACCCAGGATCAGGAACCACACCGGCGTGGCCAGCAGCGCCGCAAAAGTGTCCGGCTGTGTGGTCAAGGTCCAGAGCACGAACGCAAAGAATGCGAAGACCACCCACACCATGGCTATGCCACCGGGCATCTTGAACGCGGAGGCATCGTGCAGGTGCGCCCGACGCTTCCGGAAGGCCAGGTAACTGGCAAGGATGATCGACCATACGAAGACGAAGCAGACCGCGGACACAGTGGTCACCATGTCAAACGCCTTGCCGATGTCCTGGCCGGCATACATGAGGACGACGCCGGACAGCAGGAGAACGCAGGAAAGGAACAGTGCGTTGCGGGGTACTTTGCGTCCGGACAATGCCCCGAAAACGGCGGGTGCGTCGCCTTCCTGGGCCAGCCCGTAGACCATGCGGGACGTGGAATAGATACCCGAGTTGGCCGAAGACATAGCGGAGCTCAGAACCACGAGGTTGACGATGGTCGCCGCGGCTCCCAGGCCAGCCAGGGAGAACATGGCAATGAACGGGCTGTGGCCGGCGGCGAACTGGGTCCACGGAGTGACGGACATCAGGATGATGAGCGCGCCAACGTAGAACAGCAGCACGCGGATCGGAATCGAGTTGATGGCCTTGGGCAGGTTCTTCTCCGGGTCCTTGGCCTCGGCGGCCGTGGTGCCTACCAGTTCAATGCCCACGAACGCGAACACGGCGATCTGGAAACCGGCAACGAAGCCCATGAATTCGTTCGGGAAGAAGCCACCGTGGCTCCACAGGTTGGTGAAACTGGCCGGTCCGGCGTCGTACTGGAAGCCGCTGAAAATCATGAACAGGCCGACGATGATGAGGGCTGCGATGGCGACGATCTTGATGAGGGCGAACCAGAACTCGGTCTCGCCGAACGCCTTCACCGTAGCCAGGTTAAGGAGCAGCAGGATGCCGATGGTGATCAATCCGGGTACCCAGAGCGGAAGGGAAGGCCAGAGCTCCTTGGAGTACCCGGCGATCGCGATCACATCCGCGATGCCCGTAATGACCCAACAGAACCAGTAGGTCCAGCCGGTGAAGAACCCGGCCCAAGGACCCAGCAGGTCCGCTGCGAAGTCGCTGAAGGATTTGTAATTCAGGTTGCTCAGGAGCAACTCGCCCATGGCCCGCATGACGAAGAACAGCATGAAGCCGATGATCATGTACACGAAAATCACGGAGGGACCGGCAGCAGAAATCGTCTTTCCAGAGCCCATGAACAGGCCGGTGCCAATCGCACCGCCGATGGCGATCAGCTGGATGTGGCGGTTACTGAGTTGGCGTTCGAGATGTGGCGAGTCTGCTGGACCGGAGGCGGCGGATGATGGGCGCTGAATCGTCAAGAGGAACTCCATTGTTCAGGCGGCACAGGGTGCCACGATGATTCGGGTTCCTCCCCGCTCTGTAGGTGGACCTGAGAGTTTCCGCAGGGATGGCCTGCTTGCACCTTCGGTGAGCCCGGATGACGGACTGCTTTCCAGAGTTGCCTCGCCGCGGCGGTACATGGGCCTGAGAGATTCCTGGGGAGGGTTTGCTCCTACGGCGCCTGACGGGATGTACCGGCAGGACTCTCCCGCCGCAGATCAAAAGCGCGCACCACCTTGCCGGTGATGCAGCTCACACACTAGCGAAGCGTTGGACTCATCGCAACCGAAGGCAACTAGCTGCCCAGAATACTTCGAGCGATTTCGTCGGCATCCCGCAGGGTTCGCTGGCCGCTGGCATACGCCTTCCCCGTCGCAGGACGCGCCTCTGCAGCAATGGCTGTTCCCCACTGGGTCGCCGATAGTTGGAGGCCCAAAACATACATGCCTTCAGTCACCGAGCCGTTGGAAGCTACAGGTCTGTACGGGTGCGGTTCCACATCCAAGCCCGTTGTTTGTACCGGCGTGCCCTCGGCACTCATCATGATTTTGGTCCGCACAAGGCCGTCGGCCATGAGCTGCTCCAGTAGCGGGGAAATATTAATGCCCACCCGGTTGGCCGGCGACATCGCTTCAATCAAAGTAGGTGCCTCGGCGGGCCCGTCGTGGACCCAGGGCGAAACCGCACGGAAAACCTTAGCGCTTCTATCCACGCTGAACTTCGGGTCGGGGCCAACGAAACCAACGACGCCGGCACGCGCCAAAGCTGCCAACTGCTCCGAACGCAGTGCCGGGGCTCCGCTTGCAAGGCGCTCAACGAACGATTCGAACCATCCACGCAGTTCAGCCACCCACGATTCGTCCGTGATTCCCCCGTCTGCCACAACGGACTTGAGGATCGCCCTGCCCGTGTGGAGGGCGCCGATGGCCATTTTCACGGGATCCGCCTCGCCCAGGGCTGAGCGTCGTGCGTCGTCGTCAAGGTAGGCGGTTACTGCCAGATCCAGCTCCTTGCGGGACGCGAAAGTGCGCCCGGCCAACGGCGCAGCGAGTCCGCGGACATTCAGTCGACGGGAGGCAACCACGTGCTTGTCCACCAAGGCGGCAACGTCGCTTTCCCAGTTGGCGGTGGTGTGCGCGTGGGGCTGCAACGCATCCTCAAGGTCCGCGAGGAACTGCGCCGCATCGCGGATGGCGGCAGGCTGCGACCTGGCAAGGGTGGAGTAATAGGCCCACAAGGCGTCGCGGTGCAGGAGCGGCCAAAGATCGTGGTCGAATCCGGGCTGGATACCGGCTGCCCTGAACCGGTCCACCGCCGCTTCAGTCAGGTAGCGCATGGTGACGCTGCGGGGGTAATACCCCACCAACCCAGCCTTGGCCCGGTACGGTGTGCCGCGCCGGGACGCTGCGATAATCCGGGGTTCCCTGCCCGACGGCCGGTACTCGAGAACTCCGGCTCCCGGTACGCCCGCTTCAACGAACTTGCCTCCGCGCCCCTCGGTCAGCTGGCCCATGACGTCAAAGAAATTCAGTCCCATGCCACGCACCAGGACAGGCTCGTTGTCCGGCACCCGCTGCCAGTCGACGTCGGCCGGTGGTGCAGGCGGGAAGTAGAGGAGGCCGTGCTCATCGGCGGCCCGTTGGAACGAACGCTGCTCCGGATTCAAACGTGACTCGATGTGTCCCAACGCGAGGACCACCGAGCCGACGGTGAGTGTAGTACCGTCGGCCAGTTCGACGTCGAACGCTTGCCGCATCGTGGCGGTCGAGTTGACCGGAACCGGGCGCGCCGCCACGGCGGACGTCTCATGGAAGGTTACCTCCACGCCGTCGGGCATCCGCTTCAGCAGTTCCGCCAAAGTCTGCCGCAGGTACCGTCCGTAGAGCGCCCGGCTGGGAAAATCGTGGGACTCGAGTGTAGCCAACTCCGCCTTTTCGGCGTCGTTCAGGCCCTGCCCATCACGACGCCGGGCCGCGCGCCACTGGTCGAAGGAACCGCCTGCCAGGGGCGGAGCGAGCTTGGGGTCTTCAGGAATGAGAGTGGGATAGAAGGCCTGGGTGTTCATCAAGTACAGCCTGGACTGCTCCGGCTGCCACACATGGCCGGATGCTGCGGGGAAAGGATCCACAACGTGGATGTGCAGTGGGCGCTGCCCAGTATCGCTCTGGTTCGCCCGGTTCGTGGCCCCCGCAACCCAATTCGCGAGCAACCGCTCAAGGACACTTGTGCCCCGGGGGCCGGCCCCAATCAGGGCAACACGGTTGATTTGCGATTTAGCCACGCTCAAGCCTAACTTCCTGTGACTTGCTTCCCGTTGAAAAGTGTTGCTTGGATGGGGCGATGACCACCACAGAAGCTGATCAGACGCCCCTCCCTGACAACGACACTGATCTGGGGACCAAGTCCGGGCCTCGCCACGCTGCGGCAATCGCGCCCGAACCCACGGATGAGAACGTGTGGTTGGAGGACATTCACGGCGAAGAACAGCTTGCCTGGGTCCGCGAACAGAACGCGCGAACCGAAGATTTGCTGGAGGACGCAGACTACGCAGCGGTTGAAGCCGGCATCCTGGAGGTCCTGGATTCAACTGACCGGATCGCCATGGTGAACAAACGCGGCGATTTCTACTACAACTTCTGGAAGGACCAGGAGCACCCCAAGGGCCTTTGGCGCCGTACTACCTGGGAAAGTTACGTTTCCGAGGCTCCCGAATGGGACGTGCTGCTGGACATCGATGCCCTGGCCGCCGCAGAAGGCGTCGAGTGGGTGTTCCATGGGGCTGGGTTCCTCCGTCCGTTGGACGGCGACGAGTACCGCTTGGCCATGGTTTCGCTATCCCCCGACGGCGGCGACGCCAACCGCCACCGCGAGTTCGACGTCGAATCCCGCACCTTTGTTGACCCTGCCGCTGGCGGATTCGATGTGCCCACGGCAAAAGGCAACGTGAGTTGGCTGGACGCGGACACGCTGCTGGTGTCCAGTACGGCAGAGGGGTTGCCTGCAACTACCTCGTCGTACGCCCGAACCGGCGTGAAGCTGCGTCGCGGCCAGTCCCTTGCCCAGGCCGAGCGGATCTTCGACATCCCTGAAGACCACATGCTGGCCATGGTGGCACATGACTCGACCCCGGGCTTCGAACGGACCTTCGCCGTCGACTACATCGACTTCTATAACCGCACTACGTGGCTGTTGCGCGAGGACTCATGGGTTGCCATCGATGTTCCCACCGATGTGAACATCAGCGCGCACCGCGAATGGTTGATGTTCCGCCCGCAGAAGGACTGGGACGTGTCCGGTGCTACCTACCCCTCCGGTTCCTTGCTGGCCGCTGACTTCGAGGGCTATTTGGCCGGATCGCGGCAGTTCGTGGTGCTGTTTGCCCCTGACCACCACACTTCCCTGCAGTCATGGAGTTGGACCAAGGACTATCTGCTGCTTAACCTGCTGCGCGACGTCTCTTCCGAGATCAGGGTGCTGGACCCTTCCCGCGTGGATTCCGACGGCGGCTGGGTTGCCACCGTCCTGGACGCCTGTCCGCCGCTTCACGACGTCAATGCGTACGCCGTGGACGATGAAGACGATTCCGACTCCGGCGCGGGAAATGACTACTGGTTGATCGCCACCGGCTTCACCACGCCCACTACCCTCACCCGAGGGACCCTCACTGCAGGGCCGGCGGCTTCATCCGTTACCGGACCGGCTGCCGGGGTCACCAGCCAGCACGCCGTGGTGAAGCGATCGCCGTCGTTCTTCAATGACGGCGACTATGAGGTCCAGCAGCATTTCGCTGTCTCGGCGGATGGGACGAAAGTCCCCTACTTCCAGGTGGCATCCAAGGACCTGGTCCTGGACGGACAAAATCCCACTCAGCTTTCCGGCTATGGAGGCTTCGAAGTTTCCCGCACGCCTGCCTACAGCGGCACCATTGGCAGGGCTTGGCTGGAGCGTCGCACTTCCGCCGCTGCCTTGGCAGACGGGTCCGGCTCACACGCACGCGGGGGCGTGTACGTCGTTGCGAACATCCGCGGTGGCGGCGAATACGGACCCTCGTGGCACAGGGCAGCGTTGCAGGAAAAGCGGCACCGGGCCTACGAAGACTTCGCTGCCGTGGCGCAGGATCTGATTTCCCGCGGCGTGACCAGCCGCCGTCGGCTCGGCTGCGTGGGCGGGTCCAACGGCGGCCTGTTGGTGGGCAACATGCTGACCCAGTACCCCGAGCTGTTCGGTGCGGTGTCCTGCGGCGTGCCGTTGCTGGACATGCGCCGCTATACCAAGCTCTCTGCCGGATATTCATGGATCGCGGAGTACGGAGACCCCGATGTGCCTGAGCAGTGGGATTTCATCCGTACGTTCTCGCCCTATCACCTGCTTCACGACGGCGTCGAGTACCCCGAAACGTTCATCTGGACCGCGACCTCGGATGATCGGGTAGGCCCCGTTCAAGCCCGAAAGATGGCAGCCCGGATGCAGGCGATGGGTATCCCGAATGTCTGGTTCCACGAAGCACTCGAAGGCGGGCACGCGGGCGCCTCGGACAACCGACAGGCCGCCGCGCTCCAAGCGAGAAGCAACCACTTTCTCTGGCGCGCGTTGGCCGGGAGCAACTGACGGTCGTTCCTCATCGGCGGCGGTTTTGCACTGGACGGCACGTTCTGCGTATCCTTGGTGGGCTAGCAATAGCAAATGGAGACGTGCCAGAGCGGCCGAATGGGCTTCACTGCTAATGAAGTGTGGGGCACAACTCCACCGGGGGTTCAAATCCCCCCGTCTCCGCGATTTGGTCCCGGTTTTCGAACCGGGACCTTTTGCGTTTAACCCAGCCCTTCCGCCGCGCTGGGCTTAGCTGTGCTTCGCTCCGTGGCTGACTTCGGCGCCAGCATGCCGGTGAAGGGCCAGGCTGTCCACAGTGCTGGCCAGCATCAGCACAGCCATGGCTATGAAGGCCCCCTTATAGGCCGACACCTGGTCCGCCCCAAGCACGTCCGTTGCCTCGAACAGCCTCAGGAACAAAGCACCCACGGCGATCCCTGCCGCAGCCGCCAACTGGACGAGCGTCGCCGAGATCGCGTTGGCCGAGGGCAACTGTTCCGGCCCAATGTCGGCATACTGCACGGAAGCATAGGCGGAGAAGCCTATGGATCGGAAGGCCCCGCTGAACAGCAACAACGCGAAAATAATGGGCTCGGGTGTTTGGGCATCCAGCAACGCACACAAGGCAAACGTCACGGCTGACGCGAACGATGCAAAGACCAGAACCGGTTTGAACCCAAAGCGCCTTATCAGGGGCGTGGTGGCTGGCTTGATCCCGATGTTGCCCACGAAAACCGCAGCCACCATGACTCCGGCTTTCAGGGGATCCCAGCCAAATCCATCCTGGAACATCAAAGGCAGCAGGAACGGGACCGAACTGATGGTCAGCCGGTAAATGAAACCGCCCGTGGATGTCGCCCTGAAAGTCCTGGTGCCGAACACGCTGAGGTTGAACAGCGGAACACTTGCTTTGCTCATCCACCAGACGGCACCTGCCAGAGACATGACCCCCGCGATGACCACCACGACGGCCAGCACATTGGATGCATGTCCACCCAACGTTTCCAGACCCACTACAAGGGACCCCACGCCGACAGTAGTCAGCAGCAGGCCAAACCAGTCAAGGCGGCGTTGGGCATCAAAATGTGTCTGCGGCACCAACCTGAGCGCGGCGATGAAGGCGGCCAGGCCGAGTGGGACGTTGATGATGAAGATCCAGTGCCACGACAGGAAAGTTGTGAGGGCTCCGCCCACCATTGGAGCCAAAACCGGAGCAAGGAGGCCGGGCCACACCAAGTAGGCAGTGGCACGGAGAAGTTCAGATTTGGGGGTGCCCCGCAATACCACCAGCGTGCCCACAGGAACCATCATGGCCCCGCCCATCCCCTGCGCCACCCGGCTGAACGTCAGCATGGTCAAGTCGGTGCTGACTGCGCAGAGGAGGGAAGCAACGGTGAACACAGATATGGCCAGACAGAAGATCCTGCGCGCGCCGAACCGCTCGGCAAGCCAACTGCTCAACGGGATGCCCATTGCAACCGTCACTAAATACGCAGTCATGGTGATGTTGATGTCAGCCGGTGCCGCCCGGAAATCTGATGCGATGCTGGGAATGGCCGTGGTGAGGATGGTCCCGTCGAGAAACTCCATGAAGAATGTTGCCGCCACCAACAAGGCCAATCGCGGGCGCCAACTGGTTTCGTTGGCCGCTTCGACGTCCGTGTTGCTCGGGTTTGTGCTCATGGCTCCGGTCCAGGTTTTCGGCTGGGTGGCCCGCGACAGGCAGCGGGTGTGTTTTGCTCGATCCTATAGAGGCAAACTGGCAGCGTTCACAACATGACGCTTTTCAGCACTTACACGTGACGCCCTACCCCGCTTGAGCCCTACCCCGCTTGAGCCAGGGCGAGCGGTAGCACCGCACCCACGCCGGAAAGTCTGAGAGCCCTCGCAGCGATGGTCAATGTCCACCGGCTGTCGATGAGGTCGTCCACCAAGAGCACTGGCTGCCCGACAATACCTCCGAGCGCCTGCGCGAGCTCCGGGCCAACGGCTAGGCGGTCCCACACTCCTGCGAGCCTGTAAGCGCTGTTGCCGCCACGGGATCCTGTGGGACCTCCATTCTCTGGCTGCAACTGACCCAGGTACGGCATCCGCCCTATGCCCGCGATTCCTTGCGCCAGGGAGTCCACAAGTTGCGGCTTGCTCCTCGAGGGAATGCTGACAACTGCCGCCGGGCGACCCACCCCACTCCAGGCTGCTCCGCCGTCTGCCCCCGACCATTCGCGCAGCACCTGGACGCAGGCCTGCAGCATCGCGGGGTCCACTGCACGATCGGGGGCCCCGGCACCGAAGAGCTCGCGGAGCGCGCCACCCCACCCAAGGTCCGTCAGCCTGGCCAGGACGCGGCCTTCAGCGATGCTTTCATGCGGCTTGATCTTGCCCTTGACCCCCACGCCCAGCCTTTCCATCCCGCTGGGCCACTGAAGCCGCGGCTCCACCGCGATTCCGGCTCGTCGGAGCGTCTGGCCTGCTGCATCGACCGCAGCAGCTGCAATGTCCACCGGGAACCAGCGTCCCGCGCAATTGTCACAACGGCCGCACGGGGCTGCGGACTCGTCATCGAGCACGGAGGTGATGTACTCCATGCGACAACCTGCGGTGTCCTGGTAGATCACCATGGAGTCCTGCTCATCCACCCGGGCCTCCGCGATTCGCGCATAGCGCTCGGCATCGTAGGTCCATGGCCGTCCTGTGGCCCGCCAACCGCCACCTACGCGTTCAACTGCACCGTCAACTGCCAAAACCTTAAGGAGGAGTTCCAGGGGCGTACGGCGAAGGTCCACGCGAGCCTCCAGCGCCACGGTGGACGTGGCCGTGTTGGCCTCACCAAGCACCCTCAGCACGGCGTCGGCTTTTTCGGCTGAAGGCATGGATGCGGTGGCAAAGTATTGCCATATTTCGCGGTCTTCGGAGCCAGGAAGCAACAGGACGTCCGCGTTGGCTGCGCCTCGGCCAGCCCGGCCAACCTGCTGGTAATAGGCAACCGGCGAGGACGGCGCTCCGAGGTGGATGACGAAGCCGAGATCCGGTTTATCGAATCCCATCCCCAACGCGGAGGTGGCCACAAGCGCCTTGACCTGGTTGTCCTTGAGGAGTTGTTCTGCCCGCTCGCGATCGGCCGGATCCGTCCGGCCGGTGTAGGACAACACGTTGTGTCCAGCCTCGGAAAGAAGCCGGGCGGTGTCCTCTGCGGCTGAAACAGTCAGTGTGTAAATGATCCCGCTGCCGGGCAGGTCAGCCAGGTGCGTCAGCAACCAACCCAGGCGATCACGTGAGTCTGCGAGATTGAGAACGCCGAGCCGGAGCGACTCACGGCCAAGTGCGCCCCTGATGGTCAGGACTCCGGCGCCGAGTTGTTCCTCGATATCGTGAACCACGCGTGAGTTTGCAGTAGCCGTGGTGGCCAGGACTGGAACGGATTCAGGCAGCTGCGCAATGAGATCCGCGATTCGCCGGTAATCGGGCCTGAAGTCGTGACCCCAATCCGAAATACAGTGGGCTTCGTCGATGACGAGCAACCCGGTCCTCCGGATCAGCTCGGGCAACTGGTTCTCCCTGAACGAGGGATTGGTGAGGCGCTCGGGCGATACCAGGAGAACGTCAACCTCGTCAGCTGCCAATTGGGCCAGGACAGTGTCCCACTCAAGTGCGTTGGCAGAGTTGATGGCTACTGCACGGACTCCGGCCCGTGCGGCTGCCGCCACTTGGTCCCGCATGAGCGCGAGAAGTGGAGACACGATCAGCGTGGGCCCGGCACCCCTGCGGCGCAGCAACAAGGAAGAGACGAAGTAGACGGCTGATTTTCCCCAACCAGTGCGTTGGACCACCAGCGCACGGCGGCCAGCGTCCACCAAGGCCTCAATGGCCTCGAACTGGCCGTCATGGAAGTCAGCTTCAGGGTGCCCCACAAGCTCGCGAAGACAAGCCAAAGCCTGCTGACGGGTAGGGGATTCCACGGAAACGACGGCATTTAGGGGATTGTTGGCCATGGACCCAGTATTCCAGCAGCCCCTGACAGCCAGAACCCGGTGCCCCGGCTATGTGGATAGCGGCTTTCCATAGGACTGGCTTTCCACATAGCAGGTACCCCGGTTCATGCTCAATTGCGTCGCCACAGTAGGATTGAGCCCGTGACTAGCGAGCAGAACAAGAACTTCGACCTCTCGGCATCCTTCAAGGCGTACGACGTCCGGGGCATCGTGGGGGAATCCATCACGGCCGAAATCGTCGAGGCAGTCGGTGCTGCCTTCATCGACGTCTTGGGCCTTGAGGGTGAAACCGTCCTTGTTGGCGGGGACATGCGCCCGTCCTCGCCGGAATTCAGCCAGGCCTTCGCAAACGGTGCTGCCACCCGGGGCGCCAACGTCCAGTTGCTGGACCTGATCTCCACCGACGAGCTTTACTACGCCTGCGGTGCCCTGAACGCAGCCGGTGCCACGTTCACCGCCAGCCACAACCCGGCCGAGTACAACGGCATCAAAATGGCCAAGGCCGGGGCGCAACCCATTTCCTCCGAGAGCGGCCTGAAGGAAATCCAGGCCCTCGCCGAGCAGTACCTGAACGAACGCAACATCCCCGCCGCAGCGGTGCGCGGGCAGATCGGCGTCCGGGACGTGTTGAAGGACTACTCCGAATACCTGCGCCAGCTGGTGGACCTCTCTGGTTCCCGTCCGTTGAAGATCGTCGTGGATGCCGGCAACGGTATGGCCGGGCTGACCACCCCGGCAGTGCTTGGCAACAAACTCCTCCCAGCATTGCCGTTCGAGATCATCCCGCTTTACTTCGAACTGGACGGCTCGTTCCCGAACCACCCGGCCAACCCGCTGGAACCGGAAAACCTCCGCGACCTCCAAGCCGCCGTCATCAAGCACGGCGCGGACATCGGCCTGGCTTTCGACGGCGACGCCGACCGCTGCTTCGTGATCGACGAAAAGGGCGAGCCCGTCTCCCCTTCGGCGATCACCGGCATGGTCGCACGCCGCGAGATCGCCCGCGCCCGGGCCGCAGGTGAACAGACCCCGGTGATCATCCACAACCTGCTCACGTCCAAGGCCGTTCCCGAGCTCGTGGCCAAGGACGGCGGCCGGGCCGTCCGGACCCGGGTCGGTCATTCCTTCATCAAAGCTGTCATGGCCGAAGAAGGTGCCGTGTTCGGCGGGGAGCACTCCGCCCACTTCTATTTCCGTGATTTCTGGAACGCGGACACCGGCATGCTCGCCGCGATGCACGTCCTGGCAGCACTCGGTGAGCAAGATGGTCCCTTGTCCGAGCTCGGCCGCGAGTACGAGCCCTACGTTTCCTCTGGGGAAATCAACTCCGAGATCGAAGACAAAGCAGGCGCCGTCGAGCGGGTCCGCCTCGATTTCCAGGCCGATGATGTCGAGATAGACCACATGGACGGCAGCACCTTCACCGCCACGGATGGGAGCTGGTGGTTCAACCTGCGCCCCTCCAACACCGAGCCCTTCCTCCGCCTGAACGCCGAAGCCAAGGACCTCCCCACCATGGAAAAAATCCGCGACCGCGTCCTGGCACTCGTCCGGGCATAAGGACAGGCGAACATGAGCGAGCAGCCCATCGATGATGCCGCTTCAACCGGGACTGTCCAAGAGCGTGAACTCCGGGAGATTCTGGGTACGGCCTTGGGAACTGCCCAGGAGCACATACTGCAGAATGGCGGCTTCCTTCCCTTCGGGATCACGCTCTCGCACGAGGGTGAGGTGCGGATTGTCATGGTTTCTCCAGGCGAACCGGACGAGGATGGTCACATTGATGCCGGGACAATGTTGACGGACGTTCATGAATTGCTCCGTCAGGGCCGGAACGATTATCGGGCCGTGGCCATCGCAAGTGATGTCGCACTGCCCGAGCATGGCTCTGACGGCATCCATGGCACCGCCGAGCACCGGGATGGCGGGGTCATGGCAGCAGTAATCCCCTACGCCCAAACAGCCGATGGCTTCGCCTTCGGCTCCCTGGAGCCTGACACCCATGAGCCCTCGCTCTGGGTGGACTAGACCTGACTGCGTAAGCTGATGCCATGAAAATCAACGCGTTCGCAGATGTGAGCCTCCGCGCCGTCATGGTGTTGGCTTCCGCCCCTGAGGGTACGTTGCTGACAACCCAGGCTGTTGCCGACGCTGTAGGGACTCCGTATAACCATGTCAGTAAGGCCATGGTCCGATTGCGTAGCCTTGGATTGATTGATGTGGAACGAGGCCGACTTGGTGGCTCGCGCCTGAACGAAGCTGGGCGCCAAGCAACTGTTGGCCAACTCCTTCGCCACCTGGACAGTCGGCAGGACCCAGCCGAATGCCAGTCTCCCAACCGCGACTGCCCCCTCATCACAGAGTGCGGTCTCCGCCACGCCATGAACCGCGCCCGCGAAGCGTTCTATCGCGAGCTCGACACCGTCGTCATCTCCTCCCTGCCGCATGCCCGGCAAATGAATCCGGTCTTCCAAACGATCGGCCTCCGGCCCGAGTTCAGGACCCCCGCAACCCTGCCCTGACCACCTGCCTATAGGCTGGCACTCCGATTTGCACATCTTTTCTACAAGGAGTAGAAATTGAGGTGTAAATACAGGCATTTCAAATACTTGTATTGTGACGGTCCGATCGACCAAGCCGGGCCCCTACCCCCAGGAGAACCATGCTCTCGGAAAAATCCCGCCCCATCATTGAAGCCACTCTTCCGCTGGTCGGGTCGCGTATTAGTGACATCACCGCCGATTTCTACAAGCGCCTCTTTGCAGCACACCCCGAGTTGCTGGACGGCCTTTTCAGCCGCTCCAACCAGCGTTCTGGCGACCAACAACAGGCACTCGCCGGGAGCATTGCAGCCTTTGCGAGCCATCTTGTGAACAACCCGGGCACACTCCCGGAAAAGGTCCTGGCCCGGATCGCCCACAAGCACGCCTCACTGGGCATTGCTGAAGAGCAGTACGGCGTGGTTTACGAGCACCTCTTCGCAGCAATCGCCGCTGACCTGGCGGACGTCATCACACAGGAAATCGCCGAGGCATGGACGGAGGTTTACTGGCTTATGGCAGACGCCCTGATCAAGCTCGAAAAGGACCTCTATGCTTCCCAGGCGAACAACAAAATGTGGATGCCTTGGCGCGTGGTCGCGAAAATGCCGGCGGGCAAGGACGCTATGACGTTCACCTTGGAACCCGCCGATGATACTCCTGTTACAGCGGCCCTGCCCGGCCAGTACGTCAGCGTCAAGGTCGCGCTCCCGGACGGCCTGCGCCAGGTGCGGCAGTATTCACTGTCAGGCGACGCTGGAACCAGCCGGATCTTCACCACTAAGCTCAACGACGGTGGCGAGGTGTCAACCGCCCTGCATACCGGAGTCGAACCTGGCGATGTCCTGGAAATCTCCAACCCCTATGGCGAGATCACCCTCAAGGACGGCGAAGGACCGGTTGTGCTCGCATCAGCGGGCATCGGATGCACGCCGACGGCGTCGATTCTTCGCTCCCTGGCTGAGGCCGGAACAGATCGCCAGGTTCTTGTCCTTCACGCCGAACGCTCCATGGACAGTTGGGCCCTGAGCGGCCAAATGACTGCAGACGCGGCAAGCATTGACGCGGAGCTGCAGCTCTGGCTGGAGTCCCCGCAGCCCGGCAACAAAGCGCAGGGCACCAACGAAGGCTTCATGTCCCTGCGGGAAGTCGACCTGCCGGCAGATGCTTCGCTCTACTTGTGCGGCCCGCTGCCGTTCATGAAGAAAATCCGCGACGAAGCCATCGACGCCGGTATCCCGGCAACCCGAATCCACTACGAGGTCTTCGGTCCGGACGTCTGGCTGGCGAACTAACGCAAGAAGCCCTCAAAGCACGACGGCGGCCCGTCACCTTTCCAGCGAAAGGTGACGGGCCGTCGTCGTTCACTTAAGACGCCATTGTCTTAAGAGGTCTAGCCCAGGCGGGACTTGAGTCCATCCAGCTCGGACTGCAGTGCCGCCGGGAGGGATCCGCCGAAGTTGGCGAACCATTCCTCGATGGATGCCAGCTCGGTTGCCCACTCATCGGCGTCAACACGCACGGCAGACTCGACCTCGGCCGGAGTCATGTCCAAGCCCTCAAGGTCGATCGACTCGCCGGTTGGGACGAAGCCAATGGGGGTTTCCACGGCGTCGGCCTTGCCTTCGAGGCGTTCGATTGCCCACTTGAGCACACGGGCGTTGTCCCCGAAGCCAGGCCAGGCGAAGCCGCCCTCGGCCGTGCGACGGAACCAGTTGACCAGGAAGATCTTGGGCAAGCGCTCCGGGTTTGCCTTGGCGGACAGGTTGACCCAGTGGTTCAGGTAGTCACCTGCGTCGTAGCCAATGAACGGCAGCATGGCCATGGGGTCGCGGCGAACAACGCCGACGGCGCCGGCAGCTGCAGCCGTGGTCTCCGAAGACAGAGTGGAGCCCATGAAGATGCCGTTTGACCAGTCGCGGGCCTCGGTGACCAGCGGGATGGTGGTCTTGCGGCGGCCGCCGAAGAGGATCGCGGACAGCTCCACGCCTTCCGGGCTGAAGTATTCCTCAGCCAGCATGTCGATCTGGTCGATCGGCGTGCAGAAGCGGGAGTTCGGGTGCGCGGCGGGGGCGTCGGAGTCCGGAGTCCAGGAGTTTCCGCGCCAGTCGGTCAGGTGCGCCGGAGTTTCCTCGGTCATACCTTCCCACCACACGCCACCGTCATCGGTCAGGGCAACGTTGGTGAAGATGCTGTTGCCCTTGGCGATGGCGCGCATGGCGTTGGGGTTGGTGCCCCAGCCGGTGCCCGGAGCGACGCCGAACAGGCCAGCTTCCGGGTTGACGGCGCGGAGCTCGCCTTCCTTGCCGAAACGCATCCAGGTGATGTCGTCGCCAAGGGTTTCGACTTTCCATCCCTTGATGGTGGGGTCCAGCAGCGCGAGGTTGGTCTTGCCGCAAGCCGAGGGGAAGGCAGCGGAGATGTAGTAGGTCTTCTGCTCCGGGGAGGTCAGCTTGAGGATGAGCATGTGCTCGGCAAGCCAACCCTCATCGCGGGCCATCACGGAGGCGATGCGCAGCGCGTAGCACTTCTTGCCCAACAGCGCGTTTCCGCCGTAGCCGGAACCGAAGGACCAGATGGAACGCTCTTCGGGGAAGTGGACGATCCATTTGTCGGTGTTGCACGGCCACGCGACGTCGGCCTGGCCGGGTTCCAGCGGAGCGCCAAGCGAGTGGAGGGCCGGAACAAAGAATGCATCGGTCTGGGTAATGCGGTCCAGGACGTCCGTGCCAATGCGGGCCATGATGCGCATGGAGGCAACGACGTAGGCGGAGTCAGTGATCTCGACGCCGAACTTCGGGTCCTCAGCATCCAGGTGGCCCATGACGAACGGGATGACGTACATGGTGCGGCCGCGCATGGAGCCGGCGAACAGTCCGCGCAGCTTCTGCTTCATCTCGGCCGGAGCCATCCAGTTGTTCGTGAACCCTGCGTCGCGCTCATTCTCGGAGCAGATGAAGGTCTGCTCTTCCACGCGGGCAACGTCGGCGGGGTCGGAGAACGCCGCGAAGGAATTCGGGAATGTTTCCGGGTTCAGCCTCTTCAGGGTGCCGGCCTCGACCAGTTCGTCGGTCAGCTTCTTGTTTTCTGCTTCGCTGCCATCAACCCAGTGGATGCGGTCCGGCTGAGTCAGCTCGGCAACTTCCTCAACCCAGGCCAGCAGGCGTGCATGCGTAGTAGGTGCCTTCTCAAGCAGCGGCAGTCGCGCCAGATCGCCCATTGCGGTTCCCTTCCTCGGGTTCAGTGGTGTGTCCTAAACGATAGGGGTCCCGGACCAGACCAATCCCCTGTCAGACATCGGACGACCGCAAGCCCCGAAAGGAAAAACCGCTAGAAATCAACACTTCCGTTTCATGGGAGGGTGATTTAAGTGAGTAAGGTCACATAGACCGGTCTAGTTGCGTAGATTACAGCTTTTCGATTTGGAACTTCACATGAACTTCTGTAAAGTTTATTGAGGTTCGAGGGGGTCAGAGAAACAGACCGCCGAGAATCACGCGAAATGCGCCCATAGCTCAGCTGGATAGAGCGTCTGTCTACGGAACAGAAGGTCAGGGGTTCGAATCCCTTTGGGCGCACAGATCAAGACCCGCACCGGTTAGCCGGTGCGGGTCTTTTGTTTTAGCGACACCTACTGTCCCCCAGTTGGGCGATCCGAGCGCAGAAACGCAAGGGCCGCCGTCGTACTTTCTGAAAAAGTACGACGGCGGCCCTTGCCGTGAGTGGGGGCGCTTACTCCCCAACGGCCTCGGTGATGCGGCGCCGGATGCCGTCGAAGTGGCGGTTGAGCAGCTCGGCCGCGAGCACCTTGTCTCCCGCTGCAACCGCAGCGTAGATGTTCCGATGGATGGCAGCTGTCTTGGCCAGGTCCTCGTTGCCGGCGCCGATCTCTACGTGGATCTTCCGGTAGACCTTCCAGAAGACCCCCATCAGGTTGATCAGAAGATCGTTGTTGAGGGGCTCGAAGAGCCGGCGGTGGAACTCGGCGTCAGCGGCGACGAAGTTCTCTCCGGCGGCCGCGAGCTCCTCCATTTGCTTCACAGATTCCTCTATGGATGCCAATTGCTCTTTGGTCATGACATCAATGGAGGATCCGATCAGCCCGGACTCCAACGCCTGCCGCACGTCCACCAGCTGCAAAGCTTCGAGTCCCTGGTGGCGGAGCGAAAGGCGGCCGCGGAATGTCAGGCCATCAGCCAAAGCATCAAAGTTGCTGGGCGCCACGAACATCCCGAAGCCGTGGCGGATCTCGATCACGCCCAGGGCCTGCAGCACTTTCAGGGACTCGCGCAACGTATTGCGCCCAACACCGAGGGCGACTGAAAGCTCGCTCTCCGTGGGCAACGGATCCCCCGCCTCGAGCTCGCGCTCAAGGATGAGCTCCATAATGTCCGACTGCAATGCACGCAGCCGGGCCTGTGCACTGAACCGCGCTTGCGGTACGACACCGGAAGTTGTCATGGCGCTCTCCTTGCCAATGCACTCTTCCCGCAGAAGCCTGTGAACCTCGGATGCGGACGGAGTGCGGTGTTAATATTGAGGCGAGCTTAGTGCCCACCACAGAATGAGTGACTCGCAACATACAATATCGGATGTCCCACCTCCTTGATAAGTATGTCTCGGAAATTCGTTGCGAATTCCGCCTCCTGGCGCCTGGATGGCCGTGAACTCTTCACGCTCCGGCCTCCCAAGCAGCCTCACCGTGATCCATTTCTCACTTGACGTCCCCTTGTGACCGCCCTTACAGTTTCAATACGAGCATCGGACGTCCTACATCCGATAACCCACGAAACTCGAATGGTGAGGCACCTTATGAGCAAGACGATCAACAGCCTGCCGCTGGTCAACGACGCCAGCCGCCGGAACTTCCTGAAGCTAAGCGGCGCAGTTGGTGCAGCAGCCGCCTTCACGGCAACCCTCTCTGCGTGCGGCGGCGCTGCCAGCACCACAACAGGGAACACGGCGAACACGGCAGCCGTGAACAAGGACCTCATTATCGAGGCAGGCATCTCCTACGCTCTCTCCACGGGCTTCGACCCGCTGAGCTCCTCGGGCGCCACGCCGATGGCAGCCAACCTGCACATCTTTGAAGGCCTCATCGAGCTGCACCCGGCAACCCGACAGCCCTACAACGCACTGGCCGCAACGGATCCCAAGAAGATCAACGACACCACGTACCAGGTGACCATCCGTGATGGTGCCAAGTTCCACGACGGCTCCCCCGTCACCACCGAGGACGTCGCTTTCTCCTTTACACGTGTCATGGATCCGGCGAACAAGTCCCTGTTTTCCCAGTTCATCCCCTTCATCCAAGACGTCAAGCCGCTCGACGCGAAGACCGTCGAGTTCACCCTTAAGTACGCCTTCCCGGGCTTCGGACCCCGCATCTCGGTGGTCAAGATTGTTCCCAAGGCACTAGCGACCGACCTGAAGGCCTTCGACGCCAAGCCAATCGGCTCCGGTCCCTACAAGCTCGTCTCGGCAGTCAAGGACGACAAGATCGTCTTTGAAGCCTTCGCCGATTACAACGGCCCCAAGCCCGCGCTGGCCAAGGGCATGACGTGGCTGTTGCTTTCGGACGCCGCGGCCCGCGTCACCGCCGTCCAGTCCGGTCGTGTGCAGGCCATTGAAGACGTTCCGTACCTGGACGTCGATGGCCTCAAGTCCAAGGTGAAGGTGGAGTCCGTCCAGTCCTTCGGCCTGCTGTTCCTCATGTTCAACTGCGCCAAGGCACCGTTCGACAAAAAGCTGGTCCGCCAAGCCCTGCACTACGGCCTGGACAAGGAAGCCATCATTAAGAAGGCCCTCTTCGGCAACGCGAAGGCTGCCAGCTCCTATTTCCAGGAAGGCCACCCGGACTACGTCAAGGCCAAGAACGTCTACGGTTTTGACACTTCCAAGGCCGGGGACCTGCTGAAGCAGGCGGGAGTCACCAACCTCGAGTTCGAACTGCTCACCACGGACACTGCCTGGGTGAAAGACGTTGCACCGCTGATCCTTGAGTCGTGGAACAAGATCCCGGGCGTCAAGGTCACCGTCAAGAGCCTGCAGTCCGGCGCCCTTTACAGCGACCGCGTGGGCAAGGGCGATTACACCGTGGTTGCTGCCCCCGGTGATCCATCCGTGTTCGGTAACGATGCGGACCTGCTCCTGAGCTGGTTCTACTCGGGTGCCACGTGGATGGAGAAGCGCGCCTTCTGGACCACTCCTGAGCGCAGCAAGCTGCAGGAACTCATGAACAAGGGATCGCAAGCTTCCGGAGACGACGCAAAGAAGATCGTCGCCGAAATCGTGAACATGGTTTCGGACGAGGTCCCCCTGTACCCGATCCTCCACCGCCAGCTTCCCAGCGCCTGGGACGAGAAAAAGCTCAACGGCTTCCAGCCCCTGCCTACCACCGGATTGTCGTTCATCGACGTCGGACGTACCGCCTAGGCGACTCCCAGCCGTTGCGAGGCCTGCTCTGCGCCCCAAGATTCGCAAATAGCACGCAGAGCAGGCCCCACAACAAGCAGCACCCCCAACTAACCGGAGAACAAATTGGTCACGATATTGCGTTTGCTTGGCCGCAGACTTGCAGCATTGCCATTGATGATCCTGGGCATTACGTTGCTCGTCTTCCTCGTCCTGCAGGCCGCTCCCGGCGACCAGGCCAGTTCCGCCCTCGGTGACGGCGCCAGCGAAGAAGCGAAGCAGCAATACCGCCAGGAAAATGGCCTCAACGACCCCCTGGTTCTGCAGTACTTCCGATTCCTCGGCAAGCTCCTGCAGTTGGACCTCGGCGTCACTACCCCGCCGGCCAAGTCGGTGGCTTCCATGATCGGCTCGGCGTTCCCGCTGACGCTGCAGCTCACCTTCCTGGGCGTCCTCATCGCGATTGTCCTTTCGCTCGCGTTCGGCATCCTCGGTGCCCTCTACCGCGACAAGTGGCAGGACCAGTTGGTCCGCGTCTTCTCGATCGCCGCGATCGCCACGCCGTCGTTCTGGCTCGGCATCCTGCTCATCCAGTGGTTCGCCCTGGGCGCCAACCCAATGTTCCCCTCAGGCGGAATTGCGACGCCGGAATCAGGCTTTGGCGGTTGGCTCAACTCGATGGCCCTTCCGGCACTCGCGCTCGGCATCCCCGTCTCGGCCTCGTTGATCCGCGTGGTGCGTACCTCCATGGTGGAAGAGCTTGACCGCGACTACGTCCGCACCGCCATCGGCAACGGCGTTCCCTACCGCGAGGTCGTCTCCAAGAACGTCCTCCGCAACGCGCTCGTCACCCCGGTGACCGTGCTGGGACTACGCGTCGGCTACTTGCTGGGTGGCGCCGTCGTGATTGAAATGATCTTCGCCCTGCCCGGCATGGGCCAGCTGATCCTCAACGGCATCACCAACCTGGACGTCAACCTGGTTCAGGGCGTGGTGCTCACCATCTCGGTCACCTTTGTCCTGGTGAACATCGTGGTGGACCTTCTCTACCTGCTCATCAACCCCCGAATCAGGACGGTATAGCTCATGCGCAGCAAGCTCGCAGAACGGCTAAGCGCCCCGGGCATACGCTTCAAGGCCCTGCCCTGGGGCTCCCGCATCGCCCTGCTCTTCCTCATCATGATTGTCCTGGCAGCCGTCTTCGCGCCGGTCATTGCACCGCACGATCCTCTGGAGACGTTCATCCCGGCCACCCCGCCGGGCACCGAACACTTCTTCGGCACGGACCGTCTGGGCCGTGACATCTTCTCGCGGCTCCTCTTCGGTGCCCAGTCATCGCTGCTGATCGGCCTTGGCGCAGTTGGCCTGGCAATCCTCGCCGGTGCACTCCTCGGTTCCTTCGCCGCGACGTCCAGCAAGTCCGTCAATGAGATCATCATGCGGCTCATGGACATACTCATGGCATTCCCCGGTATCGCGCTGGCTGCTGTGTTGTTGGCCGCTTTCGGCAACTCGGTTCCGACGATCATCATCGCGATCGCCATCATCTACACTCCCCAACTGGCACGCGTGGTCCGCGCCAACGTGCTGGCCCAGTACGGCGAAGACTATGTCCGTGCCGAGCGCGTGATCGGTGCAGGCCGTTTCTACATCCTGGTCAAGCACATCGTCCGCAATACCGCCGCTCCGGTGCTGGTGTTCGCCACGGTCATGGTGGCCGACGCCATCATCCTCGAGGCATCGCTGTCCTTCCTGGGCGCCGGCGTCCAGGATCCTGCGCCGTCGTGGGGCAACGTGATTTCCTACGGCCGCAACCTGGTCCTGTCCGGCGGCTGGTGGGCCACCACTTTCGCGGGTGTGACCATCCTGCTGACCGTGCTGTCCCTGAACATCCTGGCCGAGGGCCTCACCGACGCCATGGTGAACCCGAAGCTGCGCCGTGCTCCTGTGGTAAAGGACGACGACGGCTCTGCCGCGGCTATAGCTGTTGATTCCGAGGTTGCGACGTCGGTCGCCCAGCCCTCCGTGGTTGAAGAACACGAGCTCGACGGCGTCCGCGCGGCTTCCGGAGACGCCGGCACCGATGATTTCGGCAAGTCAGCCCTCCTCACCGATGTGAGGGTCGCAGCCACCAACCCGCACCTCCTGCTGGACAAGGAATTGGAACTGCTCGCAGCCATCGAAGCCAAGCGCACGGACCGCCTCCCCCAGGTCGCGGCAACCGCCCGCAACGTCCTCGAAGTGAAGAACCTGTCCATCCGCTTCCCGGGCCGCTTCGGCGACATCGCGATCGTGGACAACGTCTCCTTCACGGTCCGCGAAGGCGAAACCATGGGTCTGGTGGGCGAATCCGGTTGCGGTAAATCCATCACCTCGTTGGCGGTGATGGGACTGCTGCCCAAGACGGCCCAAGTCACCGGATCCATCAAGTTCGACGGCAAGGAACTGCTGGACCCAGAGACCAAGCACAGCAAGGTCAAAGCCTACGAAGGCCTCCGCGGCGAACAAATCGCCATGGTCTACCAGGACGCCTTGAGCTCCCTGAATCCGTCCATGAAGATCAAGGACCAGATGGAGCAGCTCACCAAGCGCGGCGGGCGAAAGACCCCGGCGGAACTGCTGGAAATGGTGAAACTGGACCCCGTCCGGACCTTGGCTAGCTACCCGCACGAGCTCTCCGGCGGACAGCGCCAGCGCGTGCTGATCGCCATGGCCCTGTCCCGTTCACCGAAGATCGTTGTGGCCGACGAACCCACCACCGCTTTGGACGTCACCGTCCAAAAGCAAGTTGTTGATCTCCTGAACGAGCTGCGCGAACAGCTCGGATTCGCCATGGTGTTTGTTAGCCACGACCTCGCTTTGGTGGCCTCGCTGGCCCACCGCATCACGGTCATGTACGCCGGCCAAGTGGTTGAGTCCGCACGGGCATCGGAGCTCCTGCAGAACCCCAAGCACGAGTACACGCGGGGCTTGCTCGGCGCGGTCCTCTCCATCGAGGCCGACGCCGTCCGCCTGCACCAGATCCCCGGCACAGTCCCGTCCCCGCGGGATTTCGCCACGGGTGACCGGTTCGCAGCACGTTCATTGCGTGCCGACGCCGATCCCCACCAGAAGCTGGTCCTCACCACTGTTCCAACCGCGAACGGGGACGACGCCGACCACTACTGGGCGAGCCACCTGAAGGAGGACGCGAAATGAGCGAGTCAATTCAACAAGGCTCCAAGCCGGTCATCGAACTCAAGGACGTCAAGGTCTACCACCATGCACGGACGGGCGGCCTGTTCCGGCCGAACATCGTCAAAGCCGTCGACGGCGTTGACTTCAGCATCAGCCGTGGCGAAACCGTGGGCATCGTGGGTGAGTCCGGCTGCGGCAAGTCCACGCTCGCGTCCGTGCTCGTGGGACTCCAGCCGCCGACGTCGGGCGAGGTGCTGTTCCACGGCAAGCCGGCCATCAAGCGGAACGCATCCATGCGCAAGCAGTTTGGCCGCTCCGTTTCCGTGGTCTTCCAGGATCCTGCGACGGCGCTCAACCCGCGCATGACCATTCAGGACATCCTGACCGATCCGCTTCAGATCCACGGAATCGGCAACGCGGCCAGCCGCGCAGCCAAGGTCAAGGAACTGTTGGCGCTGGTCGGCTTGCCGCAATCGGCAGCCGAGGTGACGCCGTCGCAAGTTTCCGGCGGCCAGCGCCAGCGTGTGGCGATCGCCCGCGCCCTGGCGTTGGATCCGGACATCATCGTGGCGGACGAGCCGACGTCGGCCCTGGACGTTTCGGTCCGCGCGCAGGTCCTGAACCTGCTGTCCGACCTGAAGACCCAGCTGAACCTCGGCATGGTGTTCATCTCGCACGATATCCAGACCGTCCGCTATGTATCGGACCGCATCTGCGTCATGTACTTCGGCAAAATCGTCGAGCAGGGCACAGCCGCACAGGTCTTCGACAACCCCAGCAACGACTACACCAAGAAGCTGCTGGGCGCCGCGCCGAGCCTGCTTCACATCTAGCTTTTCCTTTCACAAGTTACAAACAACGGAGATTTCTGTGTCCACTCAGTTCCAGGGCGTCATTCCCCCGGTCATCACCCCGCGCCACGCCGACGGCAGCATCGATACTACGTCGCTGAAAAACGTCACCAAGCACCTGATCGACGGCGGTGTGTCCGGCCTTTTCGTCCTGGGCTCCTCCGGCGAAGTCCCCTACCTCACCAACGCCGAGCGTGAACTGGTGGTCTCCACCATCGCCGACGCCAACGCCGGAGCCGTCCCGCTGATCGTGGGCGCAAACGAGCAGACCACCAACCGCGTGATCGAGGAAGCGCGCAAAGTGGTGGATCTTGGTGCCGACGCGATCGTAGTCACGTCCATGTACTACGCAATCGGCAACGCCGCGGAGACCGAAACGCACTTCCGCAGCATCCACGCCGCCATCGACAAGCCGATCTTCGCTTACGACGTCCCGGTCCGCACCCACTTCAAGCTGCCCACGGACCTGCTGGTCCGGCTTGGCCGCGACGGTGTTATCGCCGGCGTCAAGGACTCCTCGGGCGACGACGTCTCCTTCCGCCAGCTGCTTTTGGCAGCCAAGGACATTCCCAACTTCGACATTTTCACGGGTCACGAAGTTGTGGTGGATGGCGCCCTCCTTGGCGGCGCGCAGGGCGTCGTTCCGGGTCTTGGCAACGTTGACCCGGCCGGTTACCGACGCCTTTTCGACGCCGCGCAGGCCGGAGACTGGGCTCTCGCGGCAAGGGAGCAGGACCGCCTGGCCGACGTCTTCGAGATCGTCTACACCCCCAACGGCCGCGTCTCCGGTGGTGCCGCTGGGCTGGGTGCCTTCAAGACCGCACTGCAGGTCATGGGAGTCATCGAGTCGAACACCATGAGCGAGCCCATGCTGTCTTTGAATGAATCGGAGACCGCGTTGATTCGCGAAATCCTGGAGCGGAACGGGCTGGTCTAAGCTATCGTGACCGCTCCCCTAGCCCAAGCGACCCACGTGATCGGTGTTGATCTCGGCGGCACCAAAACCGCCGCCGGGGTTGTTTCCGAGCTTGGTGAAGTGCTCATGTCGGAGACCATTCCGACGTTGAACAGGGACGGTGGCGAGGCGATCCTCGACGCCACCGCAGCGCTGATCACGGGCTTGGTGGAGCGCGCTGCCGACGCCGGACTTTCCGTGTCCGGCGTCGGCGTCGGCTCCGCAGGGGTCATCGATGCTGTTGCCGGGTCTGTGGTGTCGGCGACCGACGCGATTCTTGGCTGGGCCGGGACTTCCCTTGTTACCGGGCTGTCCTCACGGCTTGCTGTCCCGGTGGTGCGTGCCGTTAACGACGTCCACGCCCACGCCCTCGGTGAGGCCTGGCTTGGTGCGGCTGCCGGTTCCTCGAGCTCGCTCATGGTCGCCTTCGGAACCGGAGTTGGCGGGAGCTTTGTGCTGAACGGCGCTCCTGTCCTGGGACACCGCTTTGTTGGCGGGCATGTAGGTCACGTCGCGTCGCCGCTGGCTGTGTTTGACGGCGTTCCGTTGCCTTGCGTGTGCGGTGGATCAGGACACATCGAGGCCATCTCCTCGGGGCCCGCCATTTACGAATCGTTCCTGCGCTTTGGTGGTTCTTCGCGTGAGGCAGCGGACACGCGGGGCGTGTTTGCGCTGGCCGCTTCAGGAACTCACGACGGCGGTGCTGCCGCTTTGCGTGCCATCGGCATCGGGGCCACGGCGGCCGGACAAGCCGTAGGTGGGCTCATTAACATTCTCGACCCCGAAACCGTGGTGATATCCGGCGGGCTGGCCGATGCCGGCGAGCTTTGGTGGAAACCCATGGAGACGGCCCTGCGCCAGGAATTGCTGGCACCGTTGGACGACGTCCCGGTAGTGCGGGCGACCCTCGGCAACACCGCGGCCATCGTTGGTGCCGCGAAACTTGTTCTTTAGCAGAGAAAGACATCATGATCCTCACCACTGAAGGCCTCGAAGCCCTCCGTTCCCAGCTGATCGTCTCTTGCCAGGCGTACCCGGGCGAGCCGATGCGTGACCCGCGAACCACTGGGCAATTGGCGGCTTCAGCGGTCATCGGCGGCGCCGCGGGGGTCCGCGTCCAAGGGTTGGCCGACGTGCAATCCACGCGCACCGCCGTCGAAGTCCCCGTCATCGGGCTCTGGAAGGACGGGCACGATGGCGTCTTCATCACCCCTACGCTCCGGCACGCGCTTGCCGTGGCTGGTGCCGGTGCGCATGTTGTGGCGATCGACGGGACCCGGCGGGTCCGCCCTGACGGATTGTCCCTTCAAGCGACCGTTGCCGGTATTCATGCGGAATCCCATGCGCTGGTCATGGCCGATTGCGGTTCGTTTGACGATGCTGTTGCAGCCGTTGAAGCCGGCGCGGACCTGATCGGTACCACGTTGGCCGGTTACACCGGCGAGCGCCCGAAGTCCGACGGCCCGGACCTGGTTCTCTTGGAGCAGATCGCTTCCGCGGGACTGGGCAAGCCGCTGCTCGCGGAAGGCCGGATCCACACCCCGACCCAGGCACGTCAGGCCCTCGATGCCGGTGCGTTCGCCGTAGTTGTAGGCACCGGCATCACACACCCGGCCACGATTACGGGTTGGTTCAAGGGCGCGATGCACAGGTAGCACCTGTGTTGCAGGGGTTAGCTCTCCGTCTCGACCGGTCTGTCCGTCGCATGCCCGTACTGGGACCACCCGCCGACGAATAGCCTCCCCTTGCCCATTGCCAATTGCTCCATCATCAGGAGGTTGTGGCAGGCGGTCACTCCGGATCCGCAATAGGTAATGGTGTTCGATGCAGACACCACTCCTGCACGCTCGAAGTTCGCACGAATTTGCGGCTCCGGGAGCAGGTGTCCCGTGGAGTCGAGATTCCCGCGGCATGGGACATTCACGGCACCGGGTATGTGGCCAGGTCGGGGATCTATGGGGTCTTGGCGGCCCTCGAAGCGGTCGCGATTCCTGGCATCCACAGTGATGTAGTTTTCAGAGGAAGCCTCCGAGATGTCTGCCAGCAGGTGCCACACTCGGGCCGAGAAACTGCCCCTCCGGCGTTCCGTGCCCTCCACAGTGAGGTCTCCCGGATAGCTCCCCATACCCCCGTCCAGGATGGCTGCATTGTTGCCTGTCGATCGGAGCATCCACACCAGCCGGGCCGCGATGACTCCACCGGCGTCGTCATAGGCCACCACGGTGTCGGAATCGTTGATGCCGGCTTCCCGCATCCCTTGGGCAAACACCTCAGGATCAGGTAGCGGGTTCCTCCCAGCCTCTTGGGAAGCTGGCCCGGAAAGCCATCTATCCATGTCCATGAAGATGGCGCCTGGGATATGGCCAGCATGGTAGGCATCCTTCCCGGATGATCCATCCAGGTACCAGCGCGTATCCACGAGAATGAACTTTCCCTGGTTGCGGGCGCACCAGGCCCAATCCACAAATGGCTTCAAGTCAGTGCTCATGAGCAGCAGCCTAGTTCTGAAATCCATATGTTGAGATATAGATATCAATATATGGACAAGCAAAATGAGGGCCCCCCTTCCGTCCCCATAGGCCCTCTTGAGCATGCAAAACAGGCCTCACAACGTCCGGGCAGCGGTTGTAGGCTTCTCCCATGACTGCCGAAAGCTCCCGTGAATTCGACGTAATTGTGATCGGCGCGGGCGCCGTCGGGGAAAACGTCGCGGACAGAGTGGCTCGTGGCGGACTGACGGCAGTGATTGTGGAAAGTGAACTGGTGGGCGGCGAATGCTCGTACTGGGCGTGCATCCCTTCCAAAGCTCTCCTTCGACCAGGCAGCGTGCTCCACGCGGCGCAAGGAATTCCCGGGGCTTCGGAAGCCGTCACGGGATTGGTTGATGCCGAGGCAGCACTGAAGCACCGGGACTGGTTTACGAACAATTGGCAGGACGGGAGCCAGGTCGAGTGGCTTGATAATGCGGGCATCGAGTTGATCCGTGGGCGAGGCCGCATCACAGGTCCGCGCGAGGTCCAGGTGGACGGTATCGATGGCAACAGCTACGCCCTCAAGGCGCATCATGCAGTGGTTGTGGCCACAGGCTCAACCCCCACCATCCCGGATATCGAAGGCTTGAGGGACGTGCCGTTCTGGACCACCCGCGGCGCGACCGCGGCGAAAACCATCCCCAAGCGTTTCACGGTGCTCGGAGGTGGTGTGGCCGGCGTGGAGTTGGCCCAGGCTTTTGCCCGCCTCGGTTCAGTGGTTACGCTCATCGCACGTGGCCGCCTGTTGAGCAGCTACACCGAGGAGGCTGCCAATCTGGTCCTGGCCGGGCTGCGAGCCGATGGCGTCACCGTCCACCTCCATTCTGATGTCGAAAAAGTCGAAGAAGACGACGACGGGTCAGTGGCGGTCACGCTCAACGGCGAGGTCATCATGGCCGACAAACTCCTTGTCGCGTCCGGCAGGCATCCAGCGTTGGCCAATCTGGGCCTGGAAAATGTGGGGGTAGAACCGCAGAACGGAAAACCGCTGCGGCTCACTACCGACGCCAGCGGATTGGTCGAGGGCCCGGCCAGCGATGGCACCAGCGGGCTGTGGCTGTACGCCGCAGGTGATGCCGCGGGCAAAGTGTTGCTCACGCATCAGGGAAAGTATGAAGCGCGGGCCACCGGCGATGCAATCGTCGCTCGAGCCAACGGCAAGCTCCAGGGCACACCCCGCCCTTGGAGTGCATGGGCCCACACCGCCAACGAGCACGCGATTCCAAGCGTCGTCTTCACGGACCCGGAAGTAGCATCGGTGGGTCCGAGCCTTGAGCAGGCCCTACTCCAAGGCAGGCACGTCACGGGCGTGGAATTGCCCATCGACGTTTCCGGGTCGCAGCTCTATTCCCCCGGCTACAAGGGGTGGGCTCAGATCGTGGTGGATGAGGACCGGAAAGTCATCCTCGGCGCTACATTCGTTGGCCCAGGGGTAGCTGAACTGCTCCATTCGGCCACGATCGCGATCGTTGGCGAGGTCCCATTGGACAGGCTGTGGCACGCGGTTCCTTCGTACCCCACCATCAGTGAAGTGTGGTTGCGGCTCTTGGAGAAGTACGGACTCTAGCCCCTATTTGAACTGACCAGTCAGTTCAGTTAGACTTTCAGCAGACACCATTTCTGCGAAAGGCTTCATTGTGCTGTCCGTACAGCAACTCCAGATCAACGGCCGCCGGGACGATCTCCTTCCGGCAACGTCACTCCAAGCACGCCGCGGCGAACTCCTGCTCGTGTCCGGCGAAGGCCAGGATCAGCGGACCGCGTTGGCCTTGGGACTCAGCGGCCGCATGAAGCCCAGCAGCGGCGTCCTCAGTTGGGACAACAACACCAAGACCAAAAAGATCCGGCTCGCCAGCGCCTTGGTTGATTCGCCCGGGGTCAACGAGCCCGAGCAGCACCTGAGCGTCCGTGACCTCGTCACCGAGGACCTCTCCCTCATTCCGCGCCGCTACCGTGGTGCCCTGCTCAGCAAGCCGTGGCTGAAGATCAACAGCTTCGAGGACATCGCCGGCCTCTGGATTGAACAGCTTCCCGCCAGCCGCCGGCTGGAACTGCTGACTGCCCTTGCTTTGGCGGATCCGGCCACCGACCTCCTCGTGGTTGACTCCCCCGATCGCCACAGCGCCGATCCCGGAGCATGGCTGCCGCGACTTGAGGCATTGGCGTCCGACGCCGGGCGGCCGCTTGCCGTCGTCGCCGTCGTCGCTGCCCTTCCGGAGAACTGGACCGGCCCTGCTGCGGTGATCGGTAACTCAATCCTGCACCCGCCCGAACCGGAAACGGAACGGGAGCCAGAACCCGAAACGCACACGGACACCGAACAACCCGCCGCAACCAAACAAGAACAACCCCAAGAAACCCCGGTACTTCAAAGGACTGCAAAGTGACTGTTCTGCGGCTCGCCCGCTCCGAACTCAAACGCATGACCGGCGGGCTCCTGCCCAAGCTGACCATCCTGGCCTTGACGATGGTGCCGTTGCTCTACGGCGCCGTATATCTCTATGCCAACTGGGATCCTTACGGCAACCTGAACCAGATCGACGCCGCATTGGTAGTAGAGGACACTGGGGCAACCCCAAAAGATGGCACCGAACTGCAGGCTGGCAAGAAGGTTGCCGACAGCCTGGTGGACGGCCACGTCTTCAACTGGAAACAAGTTTCCAGCGCCGAAGCCGCGGACGCGGGTGTTCGGACGGGCGAGTACGCTTTCGCGCTGCGGATCCCCAAGGATTTCTCCGCCAACCTGGTCTCCCCCGGCAGCTTCGATGCCGCCAACCAGGCAATGCTCCATGTCACCACCAACGACGCCAACAACTACCTCCTGAGCACCATCGTGGACAAACTCACCACGGCCGTGCACTCAACGGTCGCCAAGGAAGTGGGCGAGGAAACAGCCAACCAACTCCTCACCGGCTTCGGCACCATCCACGCCTCCATCGTGAAGGCTGCGGATGGAGCATCCGAACTAGCTACAGGCGTGGGGCAGCTCAGTGACGGCGCAGCAACGCTGCATGACGGCACCACCCAGCTGGTCACGGGGGCAGACCAGCTTGTCGCCGGGCAGACCAAACTGCGCGACGGCGCTGTCCAACTCAACAGCGGCGCCGGCCAGTTGAGTTCGGGCCTCACCGAGCTGAAAAACAAAACTGCGACCCTCCCTGCGGATTCGCAAAGGCTTGCCGACGGTGCAGCGCAAGTAGCGGCCGGGAACGCGGAGCTGAACGCGAAAGTCCAGGACGTCGTCGGGCAGCTCGATGCCGCAGACAAAGGCCTTCGCAATCGCGTTGTCGAGTCCAATGCGCGGCTGGTGAGCGCTGGCGTGCTCACCCAGGAGCAATCGGACAAGATCCTTGCCGATTTCGACTCCACTGCAACCTCCGGCCCGGTTACCGACGCAAAGGCCAAGATCGCGGGCGATGCCGCCAAAATCCAGCAGCTCTCCGATGGTTCAGCGGCCGTGAGCGCCGGGGCTTCGAAGCTCGCCGCCGCAACGCCTACTCTCACCGACGCCATTTCGCAGGCTGCGGCAGGAGCCGGGCAGCTCAGCACTGGCGCTTCCACCCTCGCCGCCGGCCAGCAGACCGCCTTGGATGGCGCAGTGAAGCTCGACGACGGCGCCCACCAACTCAACGACGGCGCCGGGGAGCTTGCCAGCGGTGCGGTGAAGGCCTCCGATGGCTCACATACCCTGGCCACGGAACTTGCCAAGGGTGCCGGAGACATCCCAAACCCGAACGACGAACAGAAAAGCAGTGTGTCCAAGGTGATCGCCGATCCCGTGGCGGTGGACAACGTATCGCAGGCCAAGGCAGGTTCTTACGGCGCCGGGCTGGCACCCTTCTTCCTGACATTGGCCTTGTGGATCGGCGTTTTCATGCTGGTGCAGGCCATGCGTCCCATCACCCAACGGGCGCTGGCATCCAACGCCCCCGCTTGGAAAATCGCGGTGGGAGGCTGGCTTCCCTTCTTCGTCGTCTCAGTCCTGCAGGCCACCATCCTCACCCTCGTGGTGAACCTGGGCCTTGGCCTGAACGCCGCCCACCCCATAGGCATGTGGCTGTTCATGCTGGCCGCGGTGATGGCATTCAGTGCGATCATCCAAGGCATCGTGGCGCTGATGGGAACCCCGGGCAAGTTCGTGGTGCTGATCCTGCTGGTCCTGCAGCTGGTCTCTTCCGGCGGCACGTTCCCTTGGCAGACCACTCCCATGCCACTTCACGTGGTCCATGAAGTCTTGCCCATGGGTTACGTGGTCACGGGGATGCGGCACCTCATCTACGGCGGCGAACTCAGCATGATCTGGCCGACGGTCCTGGGCCTGCTTGGATACACTTTGCTGGGAGCGGCACTGTCCACGCTCGCTGTCCGCAAACACAAGATGTGGACCCTCAAGACGTTGAAGCCGGAGATCGCAGTATGACTACCACCGAGCCGGCGGGCCAGGGCCCTGCCGAGAAGAAGCTCCGGCCGGGACGCACCAACGCCACCAAACAGCGCCTCTTCGAAGCGTCCATGGAATTGATCGGCGAACGCGGCGCCGCTGGCGTGACCGTGGATGAGATCGCGGCCGCGGCAGGAGTGTCCAAGGGAACGGTCTATTACAACTTCGGCAGTAAATCGGACCTGATCGCGCAGCTGCTGCGGCACGGCGTAGACATTATGCTGGTACGTCTCCAAGCAATCGAAGGGCAGAGCAGCGATCCCCTGGAGTCCATGAAGAACATGGTGGGGCAGGCCATGGAGTTCATGGACGAGTACCCGTCTTTCGCGCGGCTGTGGGTCAGCGAGAATTGGCGGACTCCGGGCGAGTGGAGTGCCGTGTTCGCGGAGCTACGCGGTGAACTCCTGGCCGTGATCGGCTCGGCGGTGGAGCGCGTTGCTTCCGGGTACAAGGTGGACGAGTCCATCGCCCGGGGCAGCCTGGAAGCTGCGATCTTCGGGGCAATCTTCGTGGTGGGACTCGACCGGCAGACCTATAACCCGGAGCGCACCCGCGAACAGAGCGTGGCCGCCGTCATGACCATCATGCACGGGTACGTCATCAAGTAGCGCTTTCCCGGGAACGGTATCCAACTGCAATCTACGACGGCGTGGCGCGGCCCGCTGGTCGGCGATGATTAACCTCATGCGTCACATGGGGAACAGCGGAAAGCTTGCGGTAGTGGCCGCCTTTGTGTCTCTCGGGCTCTTGGTGCTCGCCGCTGTGGTCCTCGAAGAACTGGTCCTGTACCTGTTCCTGGGAGCGGTGCTGACGTGCTACTTGGCCTCGATCGTGCAGGTCTTCAACCGGCGGCGATACCTTGTGGTTCTCCTTGGCGCCGCCGGCACCAGCCTGTTCATCGGCTTCAGCATCGCGTTCCTTCGCATGTGGGGGCTGGCGTTCAACCAGGACGCCAACGCCATGGGAAGTGCGGTAAGCACCGAGGACTCCGACATCTACTTCTACTTGGCCGCCGTGGCTGGCTGCGGAACCTTGCTGGTCCTGTTCCTGGGGGCGGTCTGGCCTTCGTGGGGTTCCGCCCGGGCGCGGCAACCCGTCCCAGCGGCTAAGCGGGCCACGGCTCAGCGGACCACCCCTCAGCGGGCCACGGCTCAGCGAACCACCGCTCAGCGGACCACGGCTCAGCGGACCACGGCTACACGGGCCGCAACACCAACTAAACGAGCATCCACCCCTCGGCCTGCAACAGCTGCCAAGCGCCCGGCGTCGAGCGTTTCACCCCAACGCAAACCCACCCCGAGGCGCTAACGCCTGCGTTGCGGGGCCTGCACTGCGTGCTTCGCGAGCGATTAGACGCGCAGAGCGGGCCTCACAACGGGAGTTTCCGTGCGTTTTCGCGAGGCGCCGAGCACGGCAGTCGCCACTCCGAGGAGCAGGATCAGCCCTCCCATGATTTCGGCCACCGTAGGGATTTCGTTCAGGACCAGCCAGGCCGCCGTCATGCCGACCACCGGAACCAGCAGCGTAAAAGGCACGACGTCGGAACTCGGGTAGAGCGTCAGCAGCCGGTTCCAGATGCCGTACCCAATAAGCGAGGCGAAAACCGCCGTGTAGATTGCGCTCAGGATCGTAGCTGGTTGGAGGTCTGTGATGGTCGCCCACATGGCGCCCGGACCGTCCACCACAAGTGACAATCCCGCCAAAGGAAGCGGCACCACGGCCCCGGACCAGACCACCAGGCCCAGCCCCGACGTCGCTTTCGAGTGGCGCGCCACCACGTTTCCGATCGCCCAGGACAACGCTGCGGCCAGCACGATCATGAGGGGCAGGACGGGCGCCACGGCACTGCGCCCAACAGCAACCACGCCGAGACCCGCCAGGCCCAGCACAACCCCGAGCATTTGCCTGCGATTGGGCCTCTCGCCCAGGAACCGCGCTGCGATCAGCACTGTGAACAGCACCTGCGCCTGCAAGACAAGGGAGGCCAGGCCCGCCGGCATACCCAGCGCCATGCCCAGGTACAGCAATCCGAACTGACCGGCGCTCATGAAAAGCCCGACGCCGATAATCGCCTTCCAACTCACGTCCGGTTTGCGGATGAAGAGGATGAACGGAAACACCACGAGCAGGAATCGGAAGGCGACGAAAAGCAGGGGCGGGACATCGCGACCGTTGGGGTGGAGCCCCAGGTCTATGGCGACAAAGTTCACGCCCCACAGGACGGCGACAAGGACGGCGAGGGCAGAGTGGCGGAAGTTCACGAGAAACACTCTGGCACCTGAATGGTTTAAGCACCAGCGTTGAATTCAGCATGAAACCAAGTAGATTTACTTCATGATCGATATTTCAGCCTTGCGGGCCCTGGTAGCCGTGGAACAGCACGGATCGGTAGTGGCTGCCTCCGATGTGATGGGCTACAGTCCATCGGCGGTTTCACAGCAGATCAAGAAGTTGGAGAAGCAAACCGGGGTGACCGTGCTGGAACGCAACGGCCGCGGCGTACTCCTTACCGAAAGGGGCCTTGCCCTCGCCGGCTACGGACGGCGGATCATGGGCGAACTCGAGGAGCTGCAGGCAACACTCCTCGCCGATCCCGCCAAGCCTTCCGGGCTCCTGCGGCTCGTGGCATTCTCAACGGCCTGCCGCGGTTTGGTGGGGCCCATGCTCGGACGTATTGGCACCACGGATTCAGAACTTGAAATCAGCGTGCTGGCGGAGGACCCGCGTGAAGCCGTGCAGCGGGTTGCATCAGGCGAGGCTGAGCTTGCCGTAGTGCACAACTGGAACTCCGTGCCGCTTGTCATTCCTGAGAATCTGGTGCATGAAGACCTGTGCCTGGACCAGGCCGACGTCCTCGTTAACAGCAGCCACGAACTTGCTGGACGGACCGTCGTCGAGCGTGAAGACCTGCTGGACGAAATTTGGGTCAGTACACCGGCTGGCGCCATCTGCAACGAAGCCCTCCTGCAGATCTTCGCCGGGCTGGGGCGGGTCCCAGATATCCGTGTCTACGATCCCGACTTCTCCACCCATATCGCCATGGTGGAGCAGGCCGTGGCCGTAGCGCTGGTGCCTCGGCTGGGCAGGCCGCCCCTGCCACCGGGCGTCGTTGCCGTGCCGGTCGTCAACCCCATCCAGCAGCGAGCGGTGGGAATCGTGTACAGAAAAACCATGACCGCCAGCCCCAATATCCGGCATGCAGTCCGCCTGCTGCGCGAAGTGGCGGCCGAGCACGAACTGCCCGTCAGGGGCTGAGCAACGGGCGTAGCTACTTGCGCGGCACTTTAAAGTGCGTCAGACGGGCGTCCTGCCCATCCAGCTCCGCCCATGGCTTGTCAGTCTCCATCACTGTCAAAGCACTGGTTGGGAACCGTGTGGCGGCATCCATATAGGCATCATGGTCCGAATCGCGCGAAGCGAGGTGCATGGCCAGGTCCTGGACGCCAGGCATGTGCGAGATAACCATCAAGGTGGTGACAGTGTCCGGGACGTGGTTGATCACGGTCAACATCCGGTTTGCCGAGGCGGCGTACAGGCCGTCCTCGAGCTTGGGCGTCGGCGCCTTGTCTCCCAACTCATCGCACACCCACGTGCAGGTTTGGCGGGTCCTCAGCGCAGACGAGCACAGAATGAAGTCTGGAACGACGCCATGCTTGAGCAACCATCTTCCGGCCAGTGGGGCCTCACGGTGTCCGCGTTCCTCGAGGGGACGTTCATGGTCCGGAACCCCCATGGGCCAATCCGCTTTGGCATGCCGCATGATCACAAGGCGCCTGATGTGATGGTCACTCATGAACCAACCCTATAGCGGCAAACCCTCTCCGCGGCGGAGGCCAATACTCACGGGAGCACTACAAAAGCAGAAAGGCGGCATGTCCCGATAGCGCCGTTGTTGCTGGGCCCACTCCGCCCGGGTTCCCTGACCGAGCTTGCGAGGGCAGGGAGGCGGAGGGGAGGCACGAGCGCAGGCGCAGAGGGATATGCCGCCTTTCTGCTGCAGCAGTAGCTTAGATCGAGTATTCCGGAGCGGCCCAGACGATGACCTCAGGGTGCTCGTAGAAGCGGTAGCCCTGGCCACGTACGGTGCGCACGGTGTTGGCAAGGCGGCCCAGCTTGGAGCGGAGGCGGCGGATGTGGACGTCGATGGTGCGCTCGTTGGGCACTTCTTCGGCGTTGCGCCACAGGCCCTCAAGCAGCTCGTCGCGGCCAACCGTGCGGGTACCGTTTTCGACGAGGTAGTTGAGGAGCTCGAATTCCTTGAACGTCAGGTTCAGCGACTCACCGTCGAGGTGGACTTCGCGGCGGGCGAGGTCGATCAGCACGCCGGAGGGGCGGGCTTCCTGCTGCGGTGCCGGGCGCGCAGCCTCGGTGCGCTGGCGGGCTGCGACCGTGGGGTCACCGAAGGTGGAACGCACGACGTCGAGTGCGGACCCGGGTGCCCCGGCCGGTGCAACGGCGACTGCAGCGTAGCTCTCTGCGCCGGTGACGAGGGACTGGGCATAGGCCCGGATTTCCTGGGCAAGCTTGGCGATGGACGTACCAGCCGCTGCTGCTGTCTCTTCGTCGATGCCCATGTAGAGCACGAAGCCGCGGGCCACGTTGTCGTTGGCGACGGGGCGGAGGCGGTCAGACTGCGCAATGACGGGAGTGGGCGCCGTCATGGGTGCTGGCTCGTTGGTGGGAACTGCCCGCAACTGGCCGTAGGAGTTGGGGTTGTAACCCTGGGGCACGTAGCCGGGGGCCTGCTGGCCGTTGCCCTGGGTGGCGGGGGCGTACCCGGGACGGTTGCCGAAGCCGGGGCGGAGCCCTGCGTTTGAAGCGGCCTTGTTGGCGTTTCGGACTGAGATGTGGACGTAACCGGATGCAACTGACATGGAGTGATTACCTCAAAAGTGAATAGCCGTCATCGCGGCTTCGAATGCTGGTTGTCCCCGCAATGAGTTTGGGGAAGGGCGCCCAACGCTGGGCTAGGGGGCGAATGCCTGAAACTTCTTTGGGGTGGAAAGTTAGGCTTGCATTCGACAACAGCGGGTCTCGTCGCCAGCGGGTGTGCTGGACCAGATTGCTGCGGCTGCAGGTGCTGTTGAGTTCTTGTTCACATTGGAAGTGTGCAACGTAACAATGGCAACACGCAAGTAACAAAGCGCCAAACCGTCCACATTTTGAGACAAGAGGGTCTATTGTGCCGCAGATCACAATTCTTCCCTCGTTGAAAATGAACGTCATTTCATTCGGTCTCGACGAGAAATATTCGGTATATGGTGAATTTTCTTCGGCCGATAAGGCATGATGTCCTCCCCGATTCCCATTCGGCACAGAAGGACGGAATCTCAAGATCTGAAACACTTGCTGTCCAATCGCAAGCCGGTCCGATCTCGAATTTTTGCTCCAAAATCTGCTACAAGCCGTAGAAACAGTCTGTATGGGCCTGCCCAGGGTCCACGAACTCCTGCCACCTAACTCCCACGTAGCTAGTGTTGATCTCACAGCGTCCTCACAGGACTGCCAAAGCCTCGGCAAACCAGCAGAATGGAGAGTTGTCACATGGCCTCCTCGCACTCCATGACCAACAACCTTCCCCAGCTCTCCCACCCGGACGGCTCCCCAATCCGAGCCCTGGTAGTGGACGACGAACCCAGCCTTGCCGAACTCATGAGCATGGGTTTGCGCATGGCAGGCTGGTCCGTGGCGGTAGCTGCCGACGGACCAGAAGCCGTGAAGATTGCCAAGGACTTCCGCCCTGACGTGCTGGTGCTGGATGTCATGCTTCCGGGATTTGACGGTGTGGAGGTCCTCAACCGGATACGCGCCTTCGCGCCCGAAGTACCTGCGCTGTTCCTCACAGCCAAGGATGCTGTCCAGGACCGCATCGTAGGCCTTGCCGCCGGCGGCGACGACTACGTCACCAAGCCCTTCAGCATGGAGGAGGTCCTCCTGCGCCTGCACAGGCTCGTCCAACGATCAGGCGTAGCCGCCATGGACACCGCCGAACTGGTGGTGGGCGATCTCACCCTGAACGTGGATACACGCGAAGTTTCCCGCGCCGGCGAGGACATCCAGCTCACGGCAACGCAGTTTGAGCTGCTTCGTTACCTCATGGAGAACCCCAAGCGCGTGGTCAGCAAGGCACAGATCCTGGACCGCGTCTGGGACTACGACTTCGGCGGGCAGGCCAACATCGTGGAACTGTACATTTCCTACCTGCGCAAGAAAATCGAAGCCAACCACCCCCCGATGATCCACACCATCCGCGGGGCCGGCTACGTCATCAAGCCTGCGGACTGAACCTTGTCCACCCTTTCAGGAGTAGCCCGCAAGACCCAGCGGAGCTGGTTCAATCCCTCTACCTGGCATCTGCGCACGCGACTGGTCCTGGTGGCAATGGCATTGCTGGTGGCGATTTGTGGTGCAGTCGGGGTGGTCAGCTATGCCTCCATGGACATGTACTTCAACAAGCAACTCGATAAGCAGTTGGAGCAGGCGTCCAGCCGCGCGAATGACTTCGGCAGGCCGCCGTCGAACTTTCCTTCAAGCGGCCGGCCAGATCCCCTGGAGGCCCGCGGCCAAGGTGCCGGGACCCTCAACGCGAGGATCGATGGTTCCACCGTCATCAACTCGGGCCTCATAGATGCCAACGGACGGCGCGCCGCACTCTCGGCCGAAGACAAGCAGGTCCTGCTGTCACTCCCCCGCGGCAATCTGCCTGTGGACCGCTCATTGTCCAATGGCGACTACCGGCTGGTGGCCGTTGAGACCGCCTACGGCGACGTGATCGTGACGGGACTGCCGTTGGCTGACAAGCAAAACGCCGAGGCATCGCTGGTATGGACCATGGTGTTTGTTTCTCTTGGCGGCCTGGTACTGATCGGACTCGCGGGTACCGTCATTATCCGTAGGACCATGCGGCCCCTGGAGCAGCTTTCGGAAGTCGCGACGAAAGTCTCGCGGCTGCCCCTCGACGCCGGTGACGTGGCACTTGCGGTGCGCGTACCGCCGTCGGCCTCCCATCCGGGAACGGAAGTGGGCAGCGTTGGCCACGCTTTGAACCAAATGCTCAACAACGTTGCCAGGGCGCTGGCAGCCCGGCAGGAAAGCGAAACCAAGGTCCGACAATTTGTGGCCGACGCGTCCCACGAACTCCGGACGCCACTGACCGCCATCCGCGGCTACACAGAGTTGCTACGCATGACCGAGAACTTCACCGACGATGGACGAAAATCCTTGGCACGCGTCCAGAGCCAATCGGAACGGATGACCACGCTAGTGGAGGACCTGCTTCTGTTGGCGCGCCTGGACGAAGGCCAGCCGTTGAAGGTCACGGATGTGGACCTGACGCAGCTGGTGATCGAGACCGTCAGCGACGAAAAGGTGATGGCACCGGACCATATCTGGAAGCTCCAGCTCCCTGACGAACCGATTACGGTGCGCGGTGACGCAACCCAACTGCATCAAGTGTTGGCCAATCTGCTGTCCAACGCACGCAAGCACACAGATCCCGGCACCACGGTAGTCACAGGCGTCATGCTCTCTGCTGACGGTAGTGCGGTGGTCACCGTCACTGACGATGGGCCTGGCATTCCGCCCGAATTCCAAGGCCGTATTTTCTCGCGATTTGCCCGGGCTGACGCCGCAAGATCGGGCTCTGAGGGGACCTCCGGATTGGGCTTGTCCATTGTCGAATCGATCGTTCAAGCGCACGGCGGAAGCGTGGAAGTTACGTCCAAGCCGGGACGCACTGAGTTCGCCCTCCGGCTTCCCTCAGTTTCAAACGAACGCGCATAACGAATCGGGCAACATGACGCGCCGTGATCGTGATCTCTGTTACCTAAATGTGACTTAAGCCGAAACCTCCTGTACCGTCGAAAGGGTGGGTCGCCCCTAACTGGCCCCACACCCGGGATGCGCCGAGCTCTGCCACTTCCCGGAGTTCCGTTCTCATTCGAGGCAGAGACGGGGGACCCAGAGTCTCCGGGCACAGTATTTTCCTTGCCCTTGGGGTGAAGCCGCAGCTACGCGCGCGGCCGGATGACCTCATCCGAACCCGACAGCTAACTCCGCAGGCGCTGAGAGGTAATCACACATGTCTGAATTCAACGATCAGACGCGCCCTTCCGCGCGTCACCGTGACGAACACAATGCTCCCCTGACCAAGTCGCAAACCGTTCTGAAGAACGCTGCACGCCGTGGCAAGACCGGGCAGCGGATGTCCGTTGTTGCAGGAGTCGTTGCCGCCGCCTTGGGCGTCGCCTCGCTCGGCCAGGCCGCAAACGCTGCGTTCAACCTCCCGGAAACGAGCCAGGCGTCCGAGACGCAGGCTACCGCCCAGGTCAGCAACAAATCAGCGGAAATCTCAGCTTCCTTGGATGCTGCCGCCAAGAAGGGCGCCGCCGATAGGGCCGCCGCAGACCAGGCAGCGGCCGCACAAGCCGCCGCCGAGAAGGCCGCCGCTGAGAAGGCTGCCGCGGACCAGGCAGCGGCCGCACAAGCCGCCGCCGAGAAGGCTGCCGCTGACGCAGCCGCCAAGCAGGCTGCAGATGCCGCCGCTGCTGCAGCCGCAGCCGCCGCAGCTGCCCCCAAGGCAGTGGACGATCCCGCAGCTGCCAAGGCGTACGCCGCCAGCATCCTCGCCAACTACGGCTGGGGTCCGGGCGAAATGACTGCGCTGAACACGCTGTGGGAGAAGGAATCCAACTGGCGGACCACCGCGACCAACGCCTCCAGTGGCGCCTACGGAATCGTGCAGTCATTGCCGGCTTCCAAGATGGCGACTGCCGGCGCTGACTGGGAGACCAACTACCAGACCCAGATCAAGTGGGGCCTGAACTACATCAAGGAACGCTACGGCTCCCCCTCGGCCGCCCTTGCCTTCCACTTGGCCAACAACTGGTACTAAGCCAAACCCTGAAGCAGGCTTGAGCCCACCCCAGCGGGCTCAATCGTGCAGGGCCTGATTGCCGCCCCGTTTCCGCCGTTCGCAGTGTTTATTGAAGCGACCGGCAGGAACCGGGGCGGTTTTCGCGGTTCAGGCCGTTTCCCCGTTTGAAGGCTTTCCACGTTTCAAGGCTTTCCACGTTTCACAGTCACATCACAGCGGCTGCCTATGGCCCTCATAATCCCTGGCCGCATGCTGGATGCATGACGCTCATAGATCCAGCGGGCAACGCAGTGCAGCACGCTGCACACGCTGGGCACTGTGGTGCTTCAGCCGTGCCTCAACAGCGGTCGCGGCGGTCTCCCGTGAACATCCGGGGAACAGTTCCCGTCCTTGACGTCGCGGTTCCCGTCTTCAACGAGGAAGGCCACATCGAGTGGAGCCTGCGCCGGCTGCACGCGCATCTCGTGGACTCGTTGCCTTACAGCTTCCAGATCACTGTGGCCGACAACGCCAGTACTGACACCACATTGAGAATTGCCGAACGGCTGGCCCGCGAACTCCCGAGCCTGAAGGTCCTGCGCTTCCAGGAACGAGGGCGGGGAAATGCGATCCGCCATGTCTGGCTCCATTCACCCTCACCTGTGCTGGCCTACGTCGAAGCCGGCATGTCCATCGACCTTGCCGCGGTGGCTCCCCTGCTGGCACCAGTAATTTCCGGCCATTCGGATCTTGCCATTGGCACACGGCTAGCCCGGACTTCCAATGCGATTGGTGGTCGCCGAAGCACCTTGGTTTCCCGCGGCTACAACATCCTGCTGCATCTGGTCTTGGGCGCCCGATTCTCCGACGCCCAGTGCGGTTTCAAAGCCATCCGCGCGGATGTAGCCCATCGGATCCTGCCGCACGTTAGGGACGACTCGTGGTTTTTCGATACCGAACTCCTGGTTATCGCTGAGCGCTGCGGCCTGCGCATTCACGAAGTCCCCGTCGACTGGACCGACAATCCCGACCCAAATATCGACGTCGTACGGACCGCTGCGGCTGACCTGCGGGGTATCGCGCGCCTGGCGCGCGATCTCGTGACGGGGCGCATCCCCATCGCGGAACTCCGGGCAACACTGGAGCGTGGCCCTTGCCCGCGTCGTTGCCCCGTTCCGAAGTGACACGTCGCACCAGCGTGCAATAAGCCCCGCCTCATCCTGCTTGACATAGGTCAACTGAACCGGTTTACTTACCAACAACTGAACCGGTCAAGTGATCGGGATCACTGCTCGTAAATTGGGGAGTCATGGCCGTTACCATCAACGACGTCGCGAATGCAGCAGGCGTGAGCAAGGGTGCTGTTTCCTACGCGCTGAATGGCCAGCCGGGCGTCAGCGAAGGCACGCGGACGCGGATCCTCCAAGTTGCCAAGGAACTGGGCTGGAAACCAAGTCTCCGGGCCAAGGGACTGTCCTCCTCCAAGGCTTATGCCTTGGGACTCGTGGTGGCACGTGATGCGAAACTGCTCAGCACGGACCCCTTCTTTCCGGCCTTCATAGCTGGCATCGAAACCACCCTGGTCCGGCATGAATACACGTTGGTCCTGTCCATCGCTTCCGGCCCCGAGGCAGAAGAGAAAAGCTACAGAAAGCTCGTAGAGGATGGTCGCGTGGACGGCGTCATCCTCACCGACATGCGGAACAACGATTCCCGCATCGCCCTGCTCGGCGAGCTGGAACTGCCCGCTGTCACACTCAATCGGCCGGACACGCGCTCACCTTTCCCCGCGGTCTGCATGGACGATACCGATGGCATCACGTCCGCCGTCAAGCACCTGATCTCTCTGGGACATACTCGAATCGCCCACGTGGGCGGGCCCCAGCCCTACGTCCACAGCCGAAGCCGCCACGGCGCGTGGGCACGAACGCTCGAATCAGCTGGACTCGGAACGGACCTGTTTATCGAGGCCGATTTCACGGCAGCAGGCGGAGCAGCCGCCACAGAATCTTTACTCAGCCGCCCGAACCGGCCCACGGCCATCGTTTACGCCAACGACCTCATGGCCATCGCCGGACAATCACTTGCCCAAACGCGAGGATTCAATGTGCCGGAAGACTTGTCCGTCACTGGCTACGACAACACCGAGATCACGCAGTACTTGAACCCCCCGCTGACCACCATCTCGACCGATCCGCTTTTGTGGGGGCAGACGGCAGCACAGCTGCTGCTCAATCGGCTCAACGGAACCCCCGCCGAAGACATTCTCTTGCAAGCCCCACGGCTGCTTATCCGTGGCTCTACCGGCCCAGTCAGCCCGGCTGACTGACTGACCGACCAGGCCAGGCCAGCCGGATCAACAAAGAAGTTCCAGCAATGCCGCTGTAACGCGCCTCGCTGCTGCCACCCATGGGTGACAGCGCGTGGCCATGCATTCCCGTGTCCTGCGCCATGACCGCCGTCATGACCGCCGCAACGGACCATCACAAGTACCAACGCTCCACCACGCATCAATTACCTTCAATGAGGAGTTGCAATGAAGCACGGACTTACTTCGACACGAATCGTGTCCATGGCTGCGATGGCAGTATTGGGTGCCACGCTGGCGGCTTGCGGCGGCGGAGGAAGCGGCAGCACCACCACCACCGCTGACGCTGCAACCGCGGCCAAAGGCCCCATCAAGATCTGGTACTCAAACAACGAGTTCGAGGTGAAGTGGGGCAAGGCCATGGTGGAGTCGTGGAATTCCGCCCACCCCGACGAAAAAATCGACGCCCAGGAAATCCCGGCCGGAAAGTCCTCCGAGGAAGTCATCGGAGCGGCCATCACAGCGGGCAATGCGCCGTGCCTGGTCTTCAACACCGCCCCGGTGGCAGTGCCGCAATTCCAGAAACAAGGCGGACTGGTGGCACTGGACAAGTTCCCCGACGCCGCGCAGTACATCAAGGAGCGCATAGGAGACCTGGCAGAGCAATACAAGTCAACCGATGGCAAGATGTACCAGTTGCCGTGGAAGTCCAACCCCGTGGTCCTCTTCTATAACAAGGACATTTTCCAGAAGGCCGGGCTGGACCCGGAAAACCCTAAGCTGGCCACACAGGACGAGTTCCTGGACACCGCCCGCACTCTGGTCAAGTCCGGATCAGTAGCCAATGCCGTCTGGCCGTCCCCGGCAAGCGACTTCTTCCAATCCTGGTTCGATTTCTACCCGTTCTACGCCGCCAATTCCGGGGGCACCCCATTGGTGAAGGACGGTAAAGCCACCTTCGACAACGAATCAGGTAAGCAGGTTGCCGGCATGTTTGAGACCCTCTATAAGGAAAAACTGGCCTCAAGCGAGGTCTACCAAGGTGATTCCTTCGGCGAGGGTAAAGCGGCCATCGCCATGGCAGGGCCCTGGGCCATCAACTACTACAAAGGCAAGGTCAACTGGGGTACCGCACCAATCCCAGGTTCCAAGGCCCAGGCTGACGGTTACACTTTCTCCGACGCCAAGAATGTGGCAATGTACTCAGCCTGCAAGAACCAAGGCACGGCCTGGGAGGTCATGAAATTCGCCACCAGCCAGGAACAGGACGGCAAGCTGCTGGCCGTTAGCGGTCAGATGCCCATGCGCAAGGACTTGACGGCAACCTACCCTGACTACTTCGCGAAAAACCCTGCCTATGAGCGGTTTGCCGAGCAGGCCGCGCACACCGTGGAGGTCCCCAACGTGGCCAACTCGGTAGAAATCTGGTCCACCTTCCGCACCGCCTACGCCAAGTCAGTGATCTTCGGCAACGAGAGCATTGACACCTCGTTCAAGGGCGCGGCAGAGAAGATCAACCAACTGGCAGCCCAAAAGTAGCCGTGGCCCCCATGCCACTCGCCTCCTCCGAAAGCACATCCGCAACACGGAAAGCCGACGGGAGAACAGTCTTCCGGCGGCTGAGGCCAAAGTGCATCTTTGGCCCTCAGCCGCTGGGATTGTTGTTCAGCGCACCATACGTCATCTTCATCCTGGCGGTACTGGCTTACCCCTTGGGGTACGCCGTCTACATTTCCTTCCACGATTTCTTCTTCACGGCCCCCGGTGTACCCGTGGAACGTCCCTTTGTGGGCTTGGAGAACTACGTCACCATCTTGTCCGACCCCGCTGTCCAGCGATCGTTCGCCAACATCGGAGTGTTCCTGGCCATCAACGTTCCACTCACCGTGGGCTTATCCCTCGTGCTGGCCAACGCCTTGAACCGGGTCACCAGGCTGAAGACTTTCTTCAGGGTCAGCTACTACGTCCCATACGTCACGGCGAGCGTAGCCGTTGTCGGAGTCTGGCTCTTCCTGTTTCAGCAGAACGGCCTGGTGAACTCCCTCATGGGACCGCTGGCTCCGAACCCGTCGTGGTTGGTCAACTCCTGGCTCGCGATGCCCACCGTGGCGCTGTACGTGACGTGGAAACAGCTGGGCTTCTTCATCCTGCTCTACCTCGCCGCGCTCCAGAACATCCCGGATGAACTGTACGAGTCCGCCTCTGTGGATGGTGCCAACAAGTGGGTTCAGTTCTGGAACGTCACTGTTCCGGGCGTGCGCGCGGCCAGCGTGCTCGTCACCCTTTTGGCCACTATTACTGGCGCAAACCTCTTCACTGAGCCGTACCTCCTCACCGGTGGCGGCGGGCCGGATGGCGCATCCACCTCGCCGGTGTTCCTCATGTACCAAAAGGGCATCCTGCAGGGCAATCCGGATGTCGCCGCTGCGCTGGGGGTGGTGTTGGTGATCGGTGTGTTGCTGATTGCCCTGATCCAGAAACGCCTTGTGGGCGGGAAGGAGGCCTGACATGTCGGTAGTCAGCGCCAGCAACCGAACAAACGACGACGACGGCCGGCGGCTTGGTCCGTCAGTGTCAGTTCCGGAAAACGTCGCTCCGGAAAACTCCTCTGTGGAAAAGCACCGGAACCTCGGCGTGGGAAGCTTTGTGCTTCTGGCCATCGGCGCCTTCGTATTCCTCTTTCCCTTCTACTACATGCTCATTGGCTCGTTGCAGGGCTCGCCGGATACTTCTGTGGCCGGCGCATTCCCCAATCCGGCAAACCTCACAGTCGAGAACTACAGCAGCATCAACGGGTCAATCGATCTGCTGCGTGGATTGGCCAATTCCGGCATCTTCACGGGCGGCGTCATTTTCTTCACCGTGGTGTTTGGGTTGCTGGTTGGCTATGCGCTCGCGCAGATGCAGTTCCGGGGTCGCGGTGTGGTGTTCGCAATGATGCTCCTGGTGCAGATGGTCCCGTTCCAGCTGCTGCTGATCCCGCTGTACGTCATGATCGTGCGCGATTACGGGCTGGCTGACAGCTATTTGGGCATGATCCTGCCGTTCGCCATCAACTCAACTGCCGTATTCGTGTTCCGCCAGTACTTCATGCAGTTGCCGTCAACGCTGTTTGAAGCAGCGAGGATCGACGGCGCGTCTGAGCTTAGGATCCTGTGGCAGATCGCCATTCCGCTTGTCCGGCCGGCAATCGTCACAGCGGTCCTCTTGACGTTCATCGGTCCGTGGAACGAGTTCCTGTGGCCATTCCTGGTGACAAAGGACCAGGCTATCCAGCCACTGGCCGTTTCCCTGGCCAACTACATCTCCAACATCGCCGCGACAGCTTCAAACCCGTTCGGCGCCATCCTGGCCGGTGCCTGCGTCCTCGCGGCCCCTGCCATCGCGCTTTTCATTTTCTTCCAACGCCAATTCATTTCCAGCAACATCGGTTCAAGCGTAAAGGGCTAACTTCTTATGACTTCCACTCAATCAGCACTGCCAACTGTCCCGTTCGCCCTCACTCGTGCCGGCGTCATCATGACGCCGGAGGACGGCAATGATTTCGAAGCGGAGGGGGTGCTCAACCCTGCCAGTGGCCGCGGCCCGGACGGCGAGCTTTACCTTCTACCCCGCTTGGTCGCGAAGGGAAATGTCTCCCGTGTGGGCCTCGCCAAAGTGGTCATTGGCGACGACGGCGTCCCCACCGGCGTCGAACGCCAGGGCGTCGTGATGGCCCCCGACGAAGGATGGGAACGGGGCCTGAACAACGCAGGCACAGAGGACCCCCGCACAACGTGGGTGCCCTCGCTGGGCAAGCACTTGATGACATACGTGGCCTACGGGCCTTTGGGTCCCCGCCTGGCGTTCGCCCATTCCGAGGACCTGCGCAACTGGGAACGCATGGGTCCGTGTTTCTTCGAGTACAAAGCCGAGCTGTCCATGGACCTGAACCTGTTCCCGAACAAGGACGCCGTGTTCTTCCCTGAGCCGGTCAACGACCCCGACGGCGTGGCGTCCTATGCCATGCTGCACCGGCCAATGTGGGACCTCGGCTGGATCCGGGAAGGCGAAGGCGAGCATGTGCCCGCCGGACTCACGGACAAGCGGCCCGGAATCTGGATCTCGTATGTGGCTGTGGAAGACGTCCAGAAAGACCTCAGGAACCTGGTCCACATGGGCAAGCACAAGCTTGTTGCCCTGAGTGAGTATCCCTTCGAGGAGCTCAAGATCGGCGGCGGGCCGGCGCCAATCCGCGTGGAAGAGGGCTGGTTGCTCATCCACCATGGAGTGACCGGCAAGATCGTTGCCTCGGCTTTTGGACAACAGCAAAACGTCAACTATTCCGCAGCGGCCATGATCCTGGATGCCGATGATCCCTCCCTCGTCATCGCCCGCAGCGACAAGCCGCTCCTTGCCCCCGAAACCGAGGACGAAATCTCCGGCATCGTGCCCAACGTAGTCTTCCCCACCGCGATCGAAAAGATTGGCGACCAGCTGTTTGTGTTCTACGGCATGGCTGATTCAAAGATTGGCGTCGCCAGGCTCGATCGAGTCTGACGGTGCCGTGGCCGGGGCATCAAGCCTCGGCCATGATCGCCCCCACCCTACCCAAACCAGGAGAAGACATGACCAAAACACCTGTCCGTTCGAAGCTGCTCGCCAAGCCCGCGGCTCTCGCTGCGGCGATGTCATTGCTCGTGGTGGGTGTCGGGACCGGACCTGCCGCCGCTGCGCCGGTAGAGGCGCCCCTTGTTGCACCGACGGCAACATCGGACGCGACAGTGACTGAGCCGCTTACCAACCTGTCCCATCTGGATTTCCTGCTGGAAACGGTTCCGCTCGCGGCCCTGGAAGGGCACACTACCTACGAACTGGAGGCGCAGCCGAGCGCGCAGGCCCCCTGGACCTATGCGGACAAGAACGCGGACGGGAGCTTCCGGCGCGTTGGTGGCGGATCCCTGGACCCGGCCACCGGACACTGGAGCCAAGGCGCGTATAACGCGGACGACATCGCCCGGACCGCCGTGGTCTACCTGCGCCATTGGCAGCAGACCGGACGGGAAGCGAGCCGAGAACATGCTTTCCAAACACTGCGTTCTTTGACTTTTCTGCAAACCACCACCGGCCCCCACGCGGGAAACGTAGTGCTGTGGCAACAGCCGGACGGAACACTGACCCCCAGCGCCTCGCCCATTGAGTTGCCGGATCCTTCCGATTCCGCCGAGTCATACTGGCTCGCCCGTACTGTCTGGGCCCTCGGCGAGGGGTATGCAGCCTTCAAGACCGCCGACCCCCAGTTCGCTTCTTTCTTGCAGGATCGGCTGCATTTGGCCGTCGAGTCCCTAAAAAAGCAATCCTTGGCCAAATACGGCAGCTACGACGTGGCCGACGGCACCAGGGTCCCGGCCTGGTTGATCGCCGGTGGCGCAGACGCTTCGGCGGAGGCCGTGTTGGGGCTCGCCGCATATGCAAAAGCCGTGCCGGATGACATGCTTGCCAATACTGCACTGACCCAGCTAACTGAAGGCATCGCTGGGATGTCTTCAGGCTCTGTGGGCCAATGGCCATTCGGTGCGATCATGCCGTGGAACAAGTCCCAGACGCTCTGGCACGCCTGGGGCGGCATGGCGCCGGCCGCCGTCGCCACTGCCTCGCCGGTCCTCGACCGGGACGACCTACTGACGTCTGCCGTTCGGGATGCCGCACAGTTCACCCCGCAGCTGCTAGTCGCCGGTGGCCCGGACAACGCTTGGAGTCCGACGCCGGGCGAAGCACAGATCGCTTATGGCGTGGATTCCCGCGTGCAAAGCCTCGTGGCAACAGCCAAGGCAGGCAACGCACCCGGGCTGCTGGAGGTGGCAGCGATCACCGCCGGCTGGTTCTTCGGAGCCAACCGCAGCAACGCTCCCGCCTACAACCCGGCCACCGGTACCGCCGTCGACGGCATTGAACGCGACGGCCGCGTCAACCCGAACTCGGGCGCTGAATCCACTATCCACGCCCTGCTCACCATGCTTGCCCTGGACGCCGATCCGGCGCTGAAGGCGAAGGCACTCGGCATCAACAAGACTGTCAGCACCAACGGGCTAAGCGTCGTCGAAGCCGAATCCGGCACAATCGGTGGCTCAGGTTCAGTGGTCAAGCCCACCTCCGCATGGACGGGCGAAGCCAACTATTCCGGCGGTGCCTACGTAACGCTGGAGGCTGGGGCGTCGCTGGGCTTCCAGTTACCGGCTGCGGACCAGGAGCGGGCCGTCTACCCGATCGTCAATCAGGGCATCACGCCTTCGGGGACTACGGGTTGGTCTGCCAATCGGACGCTGCTGGGCACTACTGCCAACGGCGAGGCCGGCGCGCAGGGCATCACGGAAGCAGCGGGCAAGCTGTCCCCACTCTCGCTGGAACGTGCACTGCCGGCGGGAGCAGGCAACTTCCTCGGCAAGAGTACAGGTACTGTCGTCATCGATGCCCTGCTCATCCAGCCCATCATCTCTGCCGTCTCCGTCACTGGAGCCGCGGGAACCTCCACGCTGTACATAAGCGCCGCCGCAGACACCAGGGTGCGCAAGGTAGATGTGCCCCGCGGCTTTACGCTCCGACAACAGGCCTACGACGCGTCCGGTAAGGCTATTCGCCCGGCCCAGGCAAGCATTGGAGAGGACCGTTCCGGCCGCGTGACCGTTGCGCCCGGTGGTTTCACCATGGTCCAGTTGGTGCGGAAGTAGGGGCTATCCTTCCGGTTCCGCCTTCACCGCACGCCGCACAGCGTCCACCGACCGGGCGACGTCGTCGGCATCCGTGGACCAGTTGCTCACGGAGATCCGCAGGATGTCCCGGCCTCTCCAGGCGGAACCTGACATCCACACTGCGCCCTCGGCCATGAGACGCTGCGTGATGCGGCGGGTACGCTCATCGCTGCCGAAGCTGACGGAGACTTGGGTGAATACGACCTCGTTGAGGATCTCCACTCCCGGAATGCCGGACAGACCCTCAGCCAAGGCGCGGGCGTTGGCGGCCAGTCCTTCCACCATCTCGATTGTTCCTGAGCGGCCCAACTGCCGGAGGGCCGCCCAGACCGGAATACCGCGGGCACGGCGGGACAATTCCGGGACCTTGTCGAACGGATCGCCCAGTCCGGTCTCCGTTGCAATGAGGTAGCTCGTATGGATGCTGAAGGCGCGTCTCAGAGCTTCCGGTCGGGAGACAATGGCCAAGCCACAGTCGTACGGAACGTTCAGCGTCTTGTGGGCATCGGTGGCCCATGAATCGGCCGCCTCCACTCCGGCCAACCGCTCCCGCAGGTGTGGGCTGACCGCGGCCCACAACCCAAACGCCCCATCCACGTGGACCCAGGCCTCGCGGTCATGGGCTACCGCGATTGCTTCAGACATCGGATCGAACGCACCTGAATGCAGGTTGCCGGCCTGCAGGCACACGAGGGAACGTCCGGGTTGCTCGTCCATGGCGTCCGCGAGGGCCTCCGGCAGGATCCTGCCTTGATCGTCCGTGTCCACGGGAACGCAGGCTCCCAGCCCCAGATACCGCAGGGCAAGGTCCACTGCCGCGTGCCTTTCCCGGCCAGCAAACGTGGTGATCCGCGGCGCCCCCGTCAAGCCCAGGTCCGCGAGGTCCCACCCGGCTTCATCCATCAGGTATTGCCGCCCGGCAGCCAGCCCCGCGAAGTTGGCGGTGGTCGCCCCCGTGGTGAATCCGACGTCGGACCCTTCGGGAAGGTGCAACAGGTCCAGCAGCCACGCTGCAGCCGACTCCTCAATGGCAGCGGCGGCTGGCGTCGCAAATCGAAGTCCGGCGTTCTGGTCCCACGCGGTGACCAGCCAATCAGCGGCCATGGCAGCTGGCAGGGTTCCGCCCATGACCCAGCCGTAGAACCGTCCCGACTGGATCGCCATCAATCCCGGTTCGGCCAGCGCGGCGAGTTCATCAACTACGTCCGCCGCGTCCGTAGGACCATCGGGGAGGCGCGGAAGAAGGGTCGCGGCGACTTGATCGGCGTCGAATTCAGGACGGACTGCCCGCTCGGGTACGGATGCTAGCCAGTGGGTAGCGTGGGCCATGGCCCGTTCCAGTGCAGCACCATACGCCTCCGGCAACGCAGACATGCGCACAGCCTACTCCCGGTTCACCGGTTGGAACAGTCGGGGCCTGCCGGGGCTAAAGAGGCTAACCAGAGCTATAGCGTGAAGCTGATGAGGTGACCGCCGTCGTCGTCCTTCACAGCAGTGACGGTGACTGCGGAGTAGTCCGGGATACGCCACATGCCGGGCCCAAGCTCGCCACCGGCGTCGCCTACCACTACGGTCCGCATCCCGGCCGCACGGGCCGCCGCGATGCCTGCGGGGGCATCTTCGAAAACCACGACGTCGGCCGGGTCCGCGCCCAGCAGAGCCGCGGCTTTGAGGTAGCCCTCCGGGTGCGGCTTGCCGCGCGTGACAGCCTCGGCGGTGACCGCGGTCGCCGGCATCGAAAGTCCGGCAGCCTGCATGCGGATGTCGGCAAGGATGCGGTCGGCAGACGTGACCAGCGCGATGGCGTCGTCAGGCAACGCAGCAAGCAGGGCTTCGGCACCCGGGAGGGCAACCACGCCATCGATTCTGGTGCGTTCCATTTCGCCCAGCTCGGCCGTCAGAGCTTCAAAATCAGCACCTGCCGGCGCATAGCGGCGCACAGTATCGCCCGCTTGCACGCCGTGGGACGTCCGCAGGATCTCGTTGTAATCAAGGCCGTATCGTTCGGCGAACTCCAGCCACACCTGCTCCACGATCGCTGTAGAGTCCACCAGTGTTCCGTCCATGTCGAAGAGGACAGCACGGACGGTCAGGGTTGGCGCCCGCTCGGCTCGTTCGGCAGGCATAGTCGGTTCGGCAGGATGGCTCATGGCTCCATCCTGCCGCACCATGCAAGGGTAGGGGCGAACTGTGACTTAGCCGTTGGGCCGATGCGGAATGTATTGCACCGCCCATTTATTGCCGTCGGGGTCCGCAAAATGGACGAACTGTCCCCAGTCCTGGACGTCAATATCGCTGACCTCGACGCCGTTCGCCTTGAGCTGCTCGTGCGCCTTGTTGATATCGCTCACCACCATTTGCAGGGATGGCGCTGTTCCAGGAGGGGCATCGCTGAGCCCCTCGCCGATCGCGATGGAACAGGCCGAACCCGGCGGGGTCAACTGCACAAAGCGGATGCCGTCCATGGGACGCTCATCGAAATCGGGGTTGAAACCAACTTTGTTGACGTAAAAATCCTTCGCGCGATCCACATCGGACACAGGGACAAACACCAGTTCAAGTTTCCAGTCCATGCGCCACAGGCTATCCGGGGACCCACGAAACCGGTAGGGGGCAATCGTTCCCGGGAGAACTGACATTCCTGCCCAGTTGCCACCGGTAGCAGGAGTTTTCGGCACCGGGCAGTCCCGGAAATCCGGCGATCCAACACGGATTTTCCGGGACCGGGCTTAGCTAACTGGGCAGGAGCGTCGAGGCAGAAAAGGGAGCGTCAGCCGGCCACACCGTACAGGCGGTCGCCGGCGTCGCCGAGGCCCGGCACGATGTAGGACTTCTCGTTGAGCTTCTCGTCGATCGAAGCGAGGACCACCTTCACGTTGGCGTCTTTGAGTTCCTCTTCCAGCTTGGCCAGGCCCTCCGGAGCTGCCAGCAGGCAGATGCAGGTAACGTCCGATGCGCCGCGCTTGAACAGGAACTTGATGGCTTCGCGCAGCGTGCCGCCGGTGGCCAGCATGGGGTCCAGCACGAAGATCTGCCGGCCGGTGAGGTTCTCGGGGAGGCGCTCGGCGTAGGTGATGATGTCCAGTGTTTCTTCGTCCCGGGCCATGCCCAGAAAGCCGACCTCGGCTGTGGGAACGAGCTTGGTCATGCCTTCAAGCATGCCCAGGCCTGCGCGCAGGATGGGAACCACCAGTGGAGTGGGCTTGGTGAACGCCGTGCCCACGGTCTTGGTGACAGGCGTCTCGATCTCGACGGGCTGCGTCTTGACCTCTCGGGTGGCTTCATAGGCCAACAGGGTTACGAGTTCTTCAGTCAACTGCCGGAAGACCGGTGAAGGAGTGTTCTTATCCCGCAGAACGGTGAGCTTGTGAGCGACCAGCGGGTGGTCCACGACGAGTGTGCGCATGCGTCCAAAACTATCATTGAGATATGAGCGCCAACGAGCCGTATCACGCAGAACACATGGCCTGGATGGGCCTTGCCTTGGACGAGGCCCGGCTGGCGTTGGAGACGGACGACGTGCCGATCGGCGCCGTCGTCTTAGGACCCGACGGCGGTGTGCTGGGTACTGGTCGCAACGAGCGGGAAGCGCACGGGGATCCGACCGCCCACGCAGAGATCGTCGCCATCAGGGAAGCTGCCGCAGCCCTGCAACGCCATGCCCTCGAGTTGGGCGAAGGTGGCGATGGCTGGCGGCTTGAGGACTGCACGCTCGTGGTCACCTTGGAACCGTGTGCCATGTGTGCCGGAGCAGTTGTGCTGGCCCGTATCCCCCGGGTCGTCTTCGGCGCTTGGGATGAGAAAGCCGGCGCAGCAGGTTCTGTGTTCGACATCCTCCGCGAGCGCCGCCTCAACCACTGGGTGGAGGTCTATGCCGGAGTACGCGAGGAAGAATGCGCGGCCCTCCTCCGGGACTTCTTCGCTACGCACCGGGTACCAGCAGCGGAGCACCGCTCGCCCGCTTGAGCTGCCAATAAGGGAGCAAGCCATGACAGTCGCTTTCAACCACACCATCGTCTACGCCACGGACAAGCACGCGTCCGCTGCGTTCCTGGCCCGCATTCTTGGGCTTCCCGCGCCGCAGCCCATGTGGTCCTTCGTCACTGTTCCCTTGGAGAACGGCGTCACGCTGGACTTCCTCGAGGCCGCCGGAGATATCGCGCCGCAACACTATGCCTTCCTTGTCAGCGAGGAGGAGTTCGATGCGATTTTCCTCAGGATTACCGCCGAACACATCCCCTATTGGGCCGATCCCGCACGCTCCCGAGCCCAGCAAATCAACCACAACGACGGCGGCCGCGGGATCTACTTCTGTGACCCGGACGGCCACTTTCTCGAAGCGATCACCCGGCCGTATGGTTCTGGCTGAGTGCCTTTGGTTCTGGCTGAGTGCCTTGGATGGCCAAGTGCCCTAGAGACCAGCGGCCTCGTTGAGGGCATCGATCCGTAGCTGGCGGGACGCCGGCGAGTCCAGGCTGAACGACCTGAAGTCGCCAAGTTCGTCCCGGATCCAGGCCTCGATTTCGCCGATTCGACGACTGACCGCGGCAGTGGGCGCCGCGAAGGTCCATGCGGCAATGCGTTCGTTGGCGGGATCGTACTGCCACAGGCCGATGATCCTGCCCCGGTCCAGGATCGGATGATCCGGGAGGTCGGCCTGAAGGGCAAGGGTGGTGTCCAGGACCTTCTTTCCTTTGTCCTCCTCAGCGAACATGTCAGCCGAATTCCGCCTGTGGAGGACCAGTGAGTCCGTGCCAGCCAACAAGTGGATCTGCTCGTCTCCAGGCTCTTCGAAGTCGGCCAAACGTTCGACGTCGTCAGGCAGCATCCACAGCACATCGCCACTCGCCGTTGGCACCTCCATGGCGCCGACGGCGGCGAGCGCCGCTTTGCTCTGGGCCACGGTGAACGCGGTGAACCACTGGCTCTGCTTGAACGTCGCACCGCCAGTCCAGCGTAAGTAGCGTTCGAGCAGGAGGCGGCGGGCGCCGTCGTCGTCGAGTTTGCTGGGCGGCAGGCCCCAATTCGTGTAGGCGTAGCGCTGCTGATCGAGGCGGCCGTTGATGGGGACGCGGCGGATGCGGCCGTCGGCCTGAAGAAGTCCCAGGGCCGTGGGCAGCGTGGTGGCGGCGCCCTTCTTCTTGCCTTCCTCCCCGAGGCTCCGGACGGAATCACCCAGTAGATCCTTGAGCTGTTTGGGGTCCAGGGGATCGCCGGATTCTTTGAGGGCGTGCTCAATCTCGTCTTCCAGCAACGTGATCTCGCCGCGGTCAACACCCATCCTGGCCAGCACTTTGAACGGGGCGATGGCGGCATCCCTGCCTACCTGCAGGCCCCATGCAAAGTCGGCTTGGCCCAGGACGTAGGTGCAGGCACGTGCAGTGGGGAGTTCGTGAATCCGCAGTTCTTTGACGTCGCGGTCCACCTGTTCGCGGCTGATCCCCGCCCGCGCAAACAGCGTCAGGTACGGGTTGGCGCCGCCCACCGAACGTGCCCATCCGGCATGGTCCAGGACTTCCTCGGAGGCCTTTCCGGCCAGTGACCCGTCGAGGCCCTGTTTGTGCCATGCCCAGGCCCGGAGGCGTTCCGGAGTGAGGGTTGATGCGGCCGGTATGGTCTGGACTTTGGGCGTCATGGCCCTATTCTGCACCCTCGCCCCAGCCAAGGGCTTTCAGAACTGTCGCTGCAGTGGTGTCCCAGCCGGGAAGGTTGGCCCGGGCATGGAGTGCCGCAGTGCGCCAGCTCCTTTGGAGTTCGTGGTCGCTGAGCCAGCGCCGGATGGTTCCGGCGAGGTTGTTGGGGCCCGTAAGGTCTAGCGCCGCCCCGGCTCCGGTGTGTCCGAGGGCCTCCACGGCGCCGGTCCCCTGCCGGACAAGGACCGGTACGCCGTGGGCCAACGACTCCGTCACCACCAGCCCGAACGCCTCAGACTTCGAAACCAGGACGCTGAGATGCGCTTTGTGCCACTGGTCCTCCAACGCGTCGCCGGCGAGCTCCCCAGTCATGGTGATGCGATTTTGGAGTCCGTAACGCTCGACGGAGGCTCTCACCTCCGCGGCGTAGGCCGGGTCAGCGTGTTCGGTGCCGATCAGGGCAGCCGTCCATGGGAGGTCCTTCAGCGTGGCAAGGGCTTCCACGATTTCTGTTTGGCTCTTGTTGGGCAGCAACGCGGCGAGGGCGATGATGTGCGGGGTTTCCGAGCCCTTTGCCATCGCAGCCGCTTCAACTCCGGGATGGGCAACCACCACGTTTTTGAGGCCATGCCTTTTTTCCAGTGCCGCAGCAGCATGGGCGCTCGGGCAGATCACTCCTGTGGCCGCGCCCAAGGCCCTGGATTCAAGGTCCGGGTGGTCTGCGAGCGCCATGTGGGAGAGGATCCACAGCCTGGTTCCTGCACTCACCGCGCCGGCGACCTCATCCGGCGCCCCGCTCGCAACCAATCCGTCGGCAATCACTGCGGTGCCGCCGTCGAGCATTTCGGCGAACCGCTGCCGGTCCGCCGGGCTCCCAACCGGCCAGCCGCCGTCGACGATGACTGTCTCTATTCCGACGCCCAGGGCCGTCAGGTGCTCGGCGAGCATGGCGTTGTACTTGTTCCCGCCAGAGCCGTGCCGGACGTTTCCCGGCACCAGGAAGCGGATCGCCTCCACGACAGATTAGCTGCGCGTCAGGTCAAGTGAATACCCTGCCCACGCATCCGGGTTCTCACGGAGGAGGACGTCGATACCTGTGAGGGCCCTGCCGTCGGGAGTGCTCGCGATGTTGCCGGCGACGGCCTCAGCGATGTGCTTCGCCAGCGCCTCCGTGGTGGACAACTTGCCCTTGAACGCGGGGTGTTCGTCGAGGTTCTTGTAGTTCAGGTCTTCGAGAATTTCCTCAAGAATGCCGCCTGCAGCGCCGATATCGAGGACGATGGCGTCCTCGTTGAGGTCGGGGCGCCGGAAGGTCACCTCGGCGACGAACGTGGCACCGTGGAGGCCCTGGGCTGGGCCGAACGCTTCGCGGGGAAGGCTGTGGGCAATCATGAAATGGCGTCGGACGGTCAGGCTGAACATGTCTTACTCCTCCGGCTTTGGATAGGCGACCACGTGGCAGAAGCCGCCTGGCTTTTCCAACAACTTAACGAGTGTGGTGGGTAGGTTCTGAAATTGGCATTCGCTACTGAGGAACGTATCGAACAGCGGATCTTTCAGGGTTGCTGCCGCGAGTTGGAGGCGCTGGGCGTTGGTTCTCCTGTGCCGCCTGGGCAGCGCCACTGCCCCAACTTGGCTGGAGCGGATGGTGAGCCGCCGGGCGTGGAAATCTTCCCCGAGTGGCAGCGTGACTTCCTTGTCGGCGAACCACGAAAGCTCGATCACGTCGGAATCATCGCCCGCAAGTTGGAGGCTCAGTTTGAGGCCCGCGTTGGATGCGGAGCAGTGGAAAACGATGTCGCAATCGTTCTCTGCCTCGTCCGGGAGGGCGAAGTCGATGTTGAGCTTTTCCGCGAGGACTCGCTTGGCCGGGTCTGAGTCCACTAGTTGCAGGCGCCCCAGCGGATACTTCCGTAGGAGCGTCGCCAGGACGCCGCCCACCAGGCCACCACCGACGACGGCGACACGATCTCCCAGCCTCGGCCCGGCTTCCCAAAGGGCATTGATGGCCACCTCCACAATGCCCGTGAGCACGGCGCGGCGGGCAGGCACGTCCTCCGGGATGGCTGTGAGCTGGTTCGTAGGGACTACGTAGAAATCCTGGTGCGGGTGCAAGCTGAAGACGGTCTTGCCGGTCCAGTCCTCGGGGCCTTCTTCTACGACGCCAACCGACAAGTAGCCGTACTTGACCGGGCCCGGGAAGTCGCCTTCCTGATGTGGGGCATGCATCAAATCAGCCACGCGCTCTGGGACGCGCCCTTCATGGACTACGCGCTCCGTGCCGCGGCTGACGCCTGAGTAGAGAGTCCTGACGAGCGCTTCTTTGGGACCTGGGGTTGGGATGGCCTCGGGGCGCAACTCACCGTGCCCCGACTCAGTGACCCAATAGGCATGGGCCTCGTGTTCTTGATCGCGCGAGATAGTCATGATGCTTATGAATCTATCGCTGGGCTGGTGCAGGTGGAAGCTGGCGTCCCTTACCGGCGATTCCCTCGTGGTTGGTTGGGGGCTCGTTGGGGCTCGTTCGCGGCTCGCTTTGGGGCTCGTTTTGGGGAACAGGCCCCGACTCCGGTACCCTATTTCAGTTGGTGACGTGTCCGAGCGGCCGAAGGTGCAACACTCGAAATGTTGTTTGGTGTAAAAGCCAACGTGGGTTCAAATCCCACCGTCACCGCCACGTTGAAAGGCCCTGGTTCCCTTTGTTTACAAGGGAGGCGGGGCCTTTTGCTTTGCCAGCACTGGGCTCCGTCGTAAGAAATTGGCAAGCGAAGCCGAACTTGGTCAGTGCCCCTTCCCCGCCCCCAAGTACCTACGGGCCGAGACGAAGGATGCCGACTGTCCGGACGCCGACACTGACTACCTGCGTGAAGGAAGAACCATCCATTTTCACCCGACCCATGTCCTGTATTTGACCGCGGAAATTGACCGCGGACCGTCAGGCGATTAACGACGGTGGCGCAGCCTCACTCCGTCGTTGGCAACGGGCCCTTTCGCGGCGGTTCGCCAATAAATCAGAACCCGTCACCTTAGGCAATTCCAGCGCGTAAACAAAAATCTTAATTTCGTGACGCGGAAAACAGTAGACTTAATCAAATTGAGACTAAGTGCTAGGTGACGCTCGATACCCAATACCAGCGCGAGTAGCCCAAATTCTTTGAACCACGAAAAGTCCATTACCTTTGGGAATCGTGCACGAAGTGCATGAAACAACCCTGAGGAGAGCCATGGACTCGCTGGAACAAACCGAAGCATCGCCACCACATTTTCGAGTGCGGAAGCCGGCCAGCACATCTCCGCGGCGACTTCAACATTCATGGTGGATCGCGGTGTCTGTAGGACTACTTGGCCTGGTATTCCGAGTGTTCGGCGTTCAACGGGCAAACGATGTATTTATCGACGAGGTTACCTACGCGGACTTGGCTAGAGAAATCGCCGATGGAAAAATGCCATCAATCCTCGGCAACCCATTTTTCCTGCATCCGCCGGCTTCTTACGCTCTAAACGCGCTGGTAATACGTGTGCTGGGTCTCGAGGGCCATCCTATGGACCTGGCTTTGCAATTGCGTTGGGTCAACACGGTCCTCGGAGCCTTGACAGTGGTTGTCTGCTTTCTGTTGGTACGCCGTCTGGTCGGAATAGGGCCCGCTGCGGTGGCTGCCGTCATCCAGGCGAGCGATCCATTTGTCCTCCGCATGGACGGGCGTCTGATGATGGAGACTCCAGCCGGCTTCGCGGTATTGTCGGGATGGCTGCTGGTCCTGCTTCTGATAAACCGTAAGTGGGACCGCGCGCGATTGTGGCTTGAATTAAGCGCCGGGACGGTCTTCGGGCTGGCGATCCTCACCAAAGATATGACCGTCGTCTTCACGGTCGTCCCGCTCTTGGCCGCCACGTTCTGGCGCAGAACCGTTCCCCTGCTGACAACTCTGCGAATCCTCGTCGTTTCCCTCGTTCCCTATTTGATCTATCTGGGTGTGATCGCCGCTAACGGGCTTCTGCCGCAATTCGTAGAACAAAAATCGGTGGGCGTCCTTAGAATGATGGGAGTCGTTCAAATGACCGGCTTCAATTCTGTTCCGGGCGTAAACCTGGTAGAACGACTCATAGACATGGCTGGCCGGTTCGGCACCAGTTATCTGCTTTTGGGTCTATCGATTCTGGCTGGTGCGGTGGCCGCCACCTCACAACTGGCGCATCGGCGCGTCATTGGCTTGTTCTCGCTTTTTACAGGTTTCGTAGGCATCTACTCTGTATTCTTCGGGGCGGCGGAAGAACAATTTGGCTACTGCGTAGTGCTTGCAGCCCTGGTTTCAACACCGGTAGCCGTCGCGATGTTGATTTCGTGGCGGCCCCGACTTCGCAAGGCCACGGCCGCTGCGGTGGCAATCGTGGCAGTTCTGAGTCTTGTTTTGGGTGTTCAGGAAAGGTCAGTGGTGGATGACGGCCTTGTCCGCGCACGAGATTGGATCAATGCCGAACTTCCCGGATCCTCAAAGGTGGGTTTGACCTCAGTAACGGGTGAATTCGCGCTATTGCCACACGAAGGTTGGGAGGTACTTCCCTCGTTGCGGTCCCTAAGGGATGGAGGCGCTGAGTATGTCCTGACCCAGGGCAGGCCATTGAGTGAGGGCTATGGCTTCGCTGCTCCGGAACTCCTGGACTGGCTGCAAGACAATGCACAACCGGTTTTCACATTTACCGGACCCACTTCAGGTGACACGGTGGTTTGGAGGCTGGACCGAACCAAGCTGGACGCCGCCGTCGCCGGAGGGACGATCCTCCCACCGATAAATGGAGGGTACCGGTGAGGCAGGATTTTGCCAATTTCGGTTCGAATGGCTCTCGATATCGCCTATATGTCGCAGATGAGTGCGGTGGCAACGCGGCATTGCAGGATGCGCCTACCCATGCGAAGTTAGGGACGATTTCTCCGGGTGTCTTGGCCTCGGAGTAGCGGCAGCGGCCCTTGCTGCAGAGATACGCCCTACAACCAAGACGAACCCAAGAGCAACCATTACAGGCACGCACACTGAAAGAACTATGAAGCTGGTATCTACGCCGAATCCAATAAGGATCCCGCCGAAGATCGGTCCAACCACGGAGCCGAGTCGCCCCAGCGAAGCTGCCCACCCGACGCCGGCGGTCACTGTTGCTTGCGGATACAGTGCGACTGCCAGCGCGGTAGCGCCGATCATCCCAGCCTGGAGTCCCAGGCCGACTCCACCAAAGACGAGCAGCAGCAGAGTTTTGTCGGGGCCGAGAAACGCAGAAGTAACAAGAAACATAATGGCTACTGACGTGGTTCCAGCCAGCACGGACGTCATGCGGAATCGACGTGATCCGATAATTAGCACGCCAGCGCCCACGATGCTTCCGATGCCTAGAGCCGCTGACCCCATTGGTGCTAGACCGGCACTGAAGCCGTAGCTGGTGAGCAAGGTCGGCAACCATGACGAGAACACGTAGAACACGGCGAATATGAGAAAGGAAAAGGCCCATAGGAGAAGAGTTCTGCTTCGAACGGGGGCATCGAACAGGCGCGCAACCGAGGCATGGTGCTTAGCTTCGAGCGCTTTGTTGAGCGTGTCTGGCCTTTGGCTTCCCGAGAGCCCGAACCACAAGAATGGCAGAAGAATACCGGAGGCGATAGCACCCAAAATGAACACCCATTCCCACCCAAAAGCCCCCACGATAGCGCTGCCGGTAAGCCCTGCAATGAGTGCCCCGAATGAGATGCCTGTCATTACGACCACTGCGATAGATTGACGCAAACGTGCGGGATTGACTGCGGTTGCATGGGATACGGCGGCAGGAAGAACGGCGCCCAACCCTAGGCCCGTTATGAACCGCAGAATCGTGAGTTCCACAATCGAAGTCGACCACGCTGTCATCACTGAAGCAAGAGTGAAGACCACAACGGCAGAAAAGATGACGTTCCTTGTGCCCAGCTTTGCCACGAGGCGTCCCACAGCGAGATATCCCAGGGCCACTCCGGCGCTGGTCAGCGAGAGGGCAGGAGTGAAAAACGAGGGTTGAACCGCCCAGTCTTTCGCAATTGTCGGTATGGATACGCCCAATGCGACCGTGTCGTAGCCATCGAGCACTACAGCCGCACAAGTGAGGAAAAGTACCCACCAATTTGGTCTTGTCTCTTCCTGCTTCTTGAGTTCGGTCTTCATGTCCATCGGGACATCCTTAAGGTTGGGAGGGCTTCGAATCCAGTGTCGAAGGGGGGCATCCGCCGGTCACCGGCGGTTCAACAGGCCAGGGCCATAGGCGAGCCTCCGTGATTGCAGGCTCGGCCAGGCAACTACTTCACACACCAACGAGCAAGCTCACTTCGCCCATAACTCTGCCCAACAGGTGCGGCCTGGCGAGGTGCCGGATGTGGTGAAGATCATGGCACTGCGTCAGTTCTATCTCCTTAGCGCTTAAAGGTCAAGAACCCATTTTCTTAATGCAAAGCATCTTAGTACTGTCATTCCTTGGCATGGCGTGAAATCCATGCCGTCGTGGGCCTGGAAGAATTCGTCCCATTTCATGGCTCTGAGTCGCTCATGGACACGCTGGAACTGGGAGGTAAATCTCCAACCATCATTTTTCCGACGCGGATCTGGAGCAGGCCGTCACCGGTGTGCTTTACGGAATGCTCTTACAGGTCCAACTGGCGGTGGCTTTCGTAGAACCAGGCATGGTCCCGGCGGTACATTGAGTCCGGATGCCATGAGACATCCTCCTAACCAGGCGGACCGCGGAGGCACCAATGGCCAGGTCAACACAGCGAACCAGCAAAAGCACCGACTACGAGTTCCTTACGGTCTGGAGAGTGGCCGGAACGCGCGAGGAAGTGGTGGAAGTCCTCGGTAACGCGGGCACCCTCAAGCAGTGGTGGCCCTCGGTGTACCTCAACGTGACACCTGTGGCGCAAGGCAACGCGGACGGCGTGGGCTCGTCCTTCGACCTCCACACCAAGGGCTGGCTGCCCTACACCCTGCGTTGGCGGCTCACCGTTACCGAACCCGTCACCCTGCACGGCTTTGCGCTCAAAGCCGAGGGAGACCTCAACGGCACGGGCCGCTGGACATTCGAAACCGACGGCCCTGAAGTCGTCATCACCTACGACTGGCGGGTCAGTGCCGCCAAGCCGCTCCTTCGCAGGCTGAGCTGGCTCCTGAAACCTGCGTTCTCGGCCAACCACCACTGGGCCATGGCGCGTGGCGAGGAAAGCCTGAAACTTGAGCTCCGCCGTCGTCGTCCCGGTGCGGACCTCAGCCGCATACCGGAACCGCCCGGACCAACCTTTGTCCGCACCTAAAGCGCCAGGAACCCCACCGGCGCACAAGTTATCCACATACGCACCCATCCGAGGCCAGTCCGGCTCCGAACTCCCGATAGAATCAAGGCGCTGACAACAGGCAGCATCCAACCAGGCAATCGAGGGAGGACTCCGTGCGCTCATCGCCGTTCCGGGCACCCTTCCATGCGTTGCGGTCCGGCGCGATCTCGCTCGTTATCGTGCTTCTTGCAGCTGGCGCCCACGTGATCGGCGGCGGGGAACTTCCCACTGCTCCGGTCCTGTTGGCACTCGTCGCGTTGACGGCATTGGCTGCGACGCTGGCCACGCGCTTCAAGCTGAACTTCACTGCCATGACCGCTTTGCTTGGAACCAGCCAGCTCGCGCTCCACGAAGCGTTCACGGCCTTGGGTCCGGTAACCACCACTGCTCAAGGGACCGCGCACCACCTCTCTGCCGAACCCCTGAATCCATTGCTTTACACAGCGACGCCCCACGTCCATGAGCTCGGCACCACCGTAGGCACTGCGATGTTGGCTGGGCACATTCTTGCGACGATCGGTTCTGCCGTGATCCTGGCCAAGGGCGAGGTCGCCCTGTGGCAGTTGGCGGCTTGGCTGCGTCCTTTGGTTGCGTTACCCACACTGTTGTTCAGGCCCGACGCCGGTGCCTCACGTATCGCCGTTGGCGCACCCGGCGTTTTCCTGCCCCGCCCTTGGCGGAACCTGAGGCAAGACAGCCGCCGCGGCCCGCCCGCCGCCGTCGTTCTTCCCTGATTCCGCCCGGCACCAGCGCAACGCATCACGCAGAAGCCTTTGGTGACGGGCCACAAACCCGTACCCGGCGCCGACTCCGGCGCCCCCGAAAGGCAATCCCATGAAGAAGTCCACCCTGCGCCGTACCCTGTTCGCGACCGCTGCCGCCAGCGGAACCGCTGTCCTGATGATGGCCGGCCTCGCCGGAGCATCCGCACATGTATCGGCCGATCCGAACAAGACCGCGGCGAACTCGTACGCCCTGTTGACGTTCGGCATCCCCCACGGCTGCGACACGTTCGGCACTACAAAAGTCGCCATCTCGTTGCCCGAGGAACTGACCGATGCCCAGCCCACGGTCAATCCAAACTGGACGGTCGAGAAGGTCACGGAGACCTTGGCCGAGCCGAAGAAGCTGGACGATGGCACCACCATCACTAAGCGGACCAGCCAGATCGTCTACACAGCCAAAGCACCGTTGGACCCGCATCTTCGTGATGCTTTGGTTCTCTCGGTCAAGCTGCCCGACGCAGCGGGCAAGACGCTCTATTTCCCCACGCTGCAGACTTGCGAGCAGGGCCAGACTGACTGGTCCGAAATCCCGAAGGAGGGACAGGACGCCCACGAACTGAAGGCGCCGGCTCCGTCCGTCACCATCACACCGGCCGAAGCCCCAGGTGACCACCATGCTGCAAGCACCGTGTCCACGGAGCAGGCCTCAGCTGTGACTGACGACGGATCACAGGCCCGCAGCTGGGCAGGCCTGATCGCCGGTATCGCTGGTTTGGTTCTGGGCGGCGCCGCATTCTTCCGCAGCCGGTCAGCAAAGACGGCAGTAGCCAAGGTCGACGCCAAGTAACTGGCAGGCCTTTAGTGGGTTGGCGTCCGGAAAGATCACGATCCGGACGCCAATCCCCTTTCCCCGCCGTGGCTCGATTGACTCCCGCCACACCCGGCGCAAGGCTGGTGCCCATGTGGACTCAGCGCATCAAAACCGGACTCGTGACGACGACCGCGGCAGCCTCGCTGCTGCTCCTTGCTGCTTGCGGACCAAGCCCAAGCCCGGCGGGAAGCAGCAGTGCCCCGCCCACCTCATCTTCGGCTTCTCCGACGTCGGCCTCCCCCAGTGCGAGCAACTCGCCTTCACCGTCCGGAACAGTTACGTCCGCAGCACCTGCCGCCGAAGGTCTCTGCAAGGCCGGTTCCCTGACGGCCGCCACGGATGCCACTGGCGGCGGTGCTGCTGGAAGCATCTACGAGAAACTGATCCTGACGAACTCCGGAACCACGCCTTGCACCTTGGAGGGTTTCGCTGGCGTTTCCCTGACGGCCGACGCCAACGGTGCCCCTATCGGCGAGCCTGCTACCCGCGAAACCACCACGCCGGTCACCAAGGTTGAGCTTGCTCCGGGCAAATCGGCGTGGGCTGAACTGCGTTACACCCAGGCTGGAAACTACGGCGATTGCACCAAGGTTCCTGCCGCCGGTTACCGCATCTACCCGCCCAACGACACCGCTTCGCTGTTCGTCGCTGAGCCGCACGATGCCTGCAGCAACACCGGCATCAAACTCCTGACCATCACTGCCTTCCAGGCCGTCTAAGCATCAGCCCACGGCTCGGGCTTATTCTGTCTGAGCCGTGGGGCATGATGGAGGAATGCAGGAGCAGCAGGCGTCCATGGGCGCCATCGGCCGTTTCAGCCAGGCAACCAGGGAATGGTTCCTCGGCGCTTTTTCCGCGCCCACACCCGCCCAGGATGGTGCGTGGAACGCTATCTCTTCCGGCTCTCATGCCCTCGTGGTGGCACCCACTGGTTCCGGCAAGACCCTCGCCGCTTTCCTTTGGGCCTTGGACCGGTTGCATTCCAGGCCGTCGAATACGTTGCCGGGATTGGAATCCGTGCCCGATGGAAAAGGCCGTGCCAAACGTCCCAAGACCAAGACCCGTGTCCTCTACATATCGCCTCTCAAAGCACTGGGCGTGGACGTGGAGCGGAACCTGCGCTCACCGCTCATCGGGATCACGCAAACCGCCAAGCGTTTAGGGCTCCCGGCACCTCTTGTGACAGTCGGCGTACGTTCAGGAGATACGACGGCGGCAGATCGCCGCTCGCTGCTATCGAACCCACCGGACATTCTGATTACAACGCCGGAGTCCCTGTTCCTCATGCTGACGTCCCGTGCACGGGAGACGCTCAGCGAAGTCGAAACCGTCATCATTGACGAAGTGCATGCTGTCGCGGGAACCAAGCGGGGCGCCCACCTTGCCGTGTCCCTGGAAAGGCTCGATGCCCTTCTACCCAAGCCCGCACAGCGGATCGGCCTCTCGGCTACGGTGCAGCCGCGTGAACTTGTGGCCCAGTTCCTGGCCGGCCAGGCCCCTGTTGAGATTGTGGCTCCGCCGTCCAAGAAGAACTGGAATCTCACAGTCACTGTGCCTGTGGAGGACATGTCGGACCTCCAAGGGGCTGCGGGCGCGTTTGACTCCGGCCCTGCCTCCGGGCTCCAGCCGCAAGCGTCCATCTGGCCACATGTTGAGGAACAGATCGTCGATCTTGTCCTTTCCAAGCAGTCCACTATCGTCTTCGCCAACTCGCGCCGCTTGGCCGAACGCCTGACCGCCAGACTTAACGAGATCCATGCGGAGCGGCAAATGATGGCGGCGGGCGGCGATGAGTGGTCTGGCACCAGGGAGGCAGAGGATCCGGGAAGCTGGGGAACAGGGCCAGCCACTAAGGCTGCGGCGGCCGTGCCCGTCTCCACCGCTACTCCCGCGCACATGATGGCCCAGGCCGGCAGCACCAGCGGAGCAGATCCTGTGTTGGCGCGTGCCCATCACGGTTCGGTCTCCAAGGACCAGCGGGCCATGATCGAGGATGACCTTAAGTCGGGCAGGCTGCGCTGCGTGGTGGCTACGTCGTCACTGGAACTTGGCATCGACATGGGAGCCGTGGACCTGGTCATCCAGGTTGAGTCACCGCCGTCGGTGGCCAGCGGCCTGCAGCGTGTAGGTCGTGCCGGCCACCAGGTGGGCGAGATCTCCGAAGGCGTGCTGTTCCCCAAGCACCGGGCTGACCTCCTGCACACCAGCGTCACCGTCGAACGGATGCTGAGCGGCCAAATCGAACGCCTCAGCATCCCCACCAATCCGTTGGACATCCTGGCCCAGCAAACCGTCGCCGCCGCGGCGCTGGGCAGTATCGACGTCGAGGAATGGTTCAGCACCGTCCGCCGATCGGCGCCGTTCGCCAGCCTGCCCCGGTCCGCGTTCGAGGCCACATTGGACCTTCTTGCGGGACGCTACCCGTCCGACGAATTCGCAGAACTCCGGCCACGCATCATCTGGGACAGGCATGCAGGCACCATTGAGGGCAGGCCGGGGGCCCAGCGCCTTGCCGTCACCTCTGGTGGCACCATTCCGGACCGCGGCCTCTTCGGCGTGTACATCATCGGCACCGAGGTTGAAGGGTCCTCATCCGCAGCCAACGCGGACGGCGATGCTCCCAGCGCCTCGGCCCGGGCCGCGAAAGGCGGACGCCGCGTTGGTGAACTCGACGAAGAAATGGTCTATGAATCGCGGGTAGGCGACATTTTTGCCCTCGGTGCCACCAGCTGGAAAATCGAAGACATCACCCACGATCGCGTCCTGGTCTCCCCCGCTTTCGGCCAACCAGGGAAGCTTCCCTTCTGGAAGGGCGATTCGCTTGGCCGCCCCGTGGATCTGGGCCGCGCTTTGGGCGCCTTTATTCGAGAACTCTCGGCGGCCGATCCTGCGCCGGCCATGGAGCGCTGCCAAGCCAGCGGGCTCGATTCCTTTGCGGCCGCCAACCTGCTGCAATATCTGGAGGAACAGAAGCAGGCTACAAACATCGTTCCCAGCGATCGAACATTGGTTGTGGAACGTTTCCACGATGAGCTCGGGGACTGGCGGGTTGTGCTCCATAGCCCCTTCGGCATGCCCGTCCACGCACCTTGGGCACTGGCCGTTGGACAACGCCTTCAGCAGCGCTACGGCCTGGATGGTTCAGCGATGGCAGCGGATGACGGCATCGTTCTTCGCGTACCCATGATGGAGGACGAGCCACCCGGCGCCGAGCTGTTCCTCTTCGATCCCGAGGAACTCGAACAGATCGTCACCGCCGAGGTTGGGGGCAGCGCACTGTTCGCCTCCAGGTTCCGTGAGTGCGCCGCCCGCGCCCTGTTACTGCCCCGCCAAAACCCCGCCAAGCGCCAACCCCTATGGCAGCAACGCCAACGCTCTGCCCAATTATTGGACGTCGCCCGGAAGTACCCGTCCTTCCCTATCGTGCTGGAAACCGTCCGCGAATGCCTTCAGGATGTCTACGATCTGCCCGCCCTTAAAGACATCGCGGCATCGGTTGAGCGCCGCGAACTGCGCATCGTAGAGACCACCACCCAGCAGCCGTCGCCATTCGCGAAGTCCCTGCTGTTTGGCTATGTGGCCCAATTCCTTTACGAGGGCGATTCCCCTTTGGCGGAGCGCAGGGCAGCCGCCCTCGCCTTGGATTCCACGCTGCTCAACGAGCTTTTGGGCAGGGTGGAGCTGCGCGAACTCCTGGACGCCGCAGTCATCGATGCCACGGAACGGGAGCTGCAGCGGCTGGTCCCGGACCGTCGCGTGCGCGGGATGGAAGGCGTTGCTGACCTCCTCCGCCTCCTGGGCCCGCTCAGCACCGAAGAAGTAGCGGAGCGTCTTGAAGAAGGGCCGGACGCCGGGTCCCACCTCGCAGCACTCCAGAAAGCCAACCGTGCACTCAAGGTGACAATCGGCGGCGTCGAGCGTTTCGCGGCAGTGGAAGATGCCGCCCGGCTGCGGGACGCCATTGGTGTTCCCCTGCCTATGGGCGTGCCGCTCGCCTTCATTGAGCCTGTTCACGATCCCCTGGGCGATCTCGTCTCGCGGTATGCGCGCACCCACGGACCTTTTACGGCGGCCGAGGCTGCATCAAGGCTGGGACTTGGTGTGGCCGTCGTCAATACTGCGCTGAAGCGGCTCGCTGCCGACGGCCGCGTTGTGGAGGGTGAGTTCCGGCCTCACGCGGTGGCGACTGAGAGCACCACCCAGGAGGCCACCGACTCCGAGCTCATGTCCGCAGACGCGCCGCCGTCCAGCGAATGGTGTGATGCCGAGGTCCTGCGGAAGCTTCGGCGTCGTTCACTGGCTGCCTTGCGTGCAGAGGTTGAGCCCGTGGACACTGCCGCCTACGGGCGGTTCCTGCCCGCCTGGCAGAACGTGACGGCGCCTGGGAAATCCCGAAGCCAGGCGTTGCGTGGACTCGATGGCATCATCACGGCGGTAGACCAACTCTCTGGCGTGCCCATCCCCGCCTCCGCGTGGGAGCCCTTGGTGCTCGCGAGCCGCGTGGCCGACTACAAGCCAGCCATGTTGGACGAACTCATGGCGGCGGGTGAGCTGCTGTGGTCCGGAGCTGGCGCCCTGCCCGGAAACGACGGCTGGATCAGCCTCCACGTGGCTGACTCCGCCGAGCTGACCCTAAATCCGGCTCCGGACTTCGAACCCGGGGATGCCCAACAGCGGCTCCTGGACTACTTGAGTGCAGGTGGCGGCTACTTCTTCCGCCAACTCACTGAAGTGGCAGGCGGAATGGACTCCGTGCTGAGCGATGATGCCGTGGTCTCGGCACTCTGGGATTTGGTGTGGGCCGGCCGCGTCACGGGCGACACTTTCGCTCCCGTACGGGCCATGATTGCCGGTGGGCACACAGCGCACCGGCAGGTGGCCAAGGCACCACGCGCCCGTGCCCCGAGAATGAGCAGGTTGGGGCGCTCCCACGGTACAGGCCTGCTGGGATCCCCTGGGCTTACGGGCGGGCGATATGGTTCCGTGTCCGGCACAGCTCCCGCCCCGCCCTCGGCAGTGGGACGATGGTCTGCACTGCCTTCGCCCGAACTTGACCCGACCATCCATGCACGCGGCACCGCCGAACTGCTGCTGGATCGGTACGGCGTAGTCACCCGCGGATCGGTCATGGCCGAGAACATCATCGGCGGTTTCGGGCTCATGTATAAAGTTCTGGCACGGCTTGAGGAAGCCGGGCGTTGCCGCCGCGGCTACTTCATCGAACATCTGGGGGCCGCCCAATTTGCCGTCCCCGCCACTGTGGACAGGCTGCGTTCCTTCACCGAAGATGCGCGCATCTCCAAGGCAGAACCGGCCGCCCTGGCACTTGCAGCCACGGACCCGGCCAACCCTTACGGCGCCGCGTTGCCTTGGCCTGCGCTGTCCGTCGACGCCGGCTCCGGACACCGCCCGGGGCGGAAGGCAGGCGCGCTGGTAGTGATGGTCGACGGCGCGCTGGTCCTTTATGTTGAGCGCGGCGGTAAGACCCTCCTCACCTTCACCCACGACGACGCCGTCCTGGCGGTCGCTGCCGAAGCGTTGGTGGATGTGGTGCGTCGGGGAGCAGTGGACAAGCTCTTCATGGAGAAGGTCAATGGTCATGACCTCCTGGGTACGCCGATTGCCGTTGCGCTTGCGGCTGCCGGGGCCTACTCAACGCCGAAGGGGCTGCGGATCCGTGCCTGAGGGAGATTCCATATGGCGTGCAGCTTCGCGCCTTAACGCGGCCTTGGCCGGGCACGTCATCACCGCTTCAGACTTCCGCGTGCCGCGCTTCGCCACGCTCAACCTCGCGGGCTGGACAATGACCGAGGTGATTCCCCGTGGCAAACACCTGCTCATGCGCTTGGTGGGACCTGCGGACCAGGAATCCGGCGCAAGCCGAAAACCCCGTGAGCTGACCATCCACTCCCACCTCAAGATGGAAGGCAGCTGGATGGTCTACCCACCGGGAGGTCGCTGGACCAAACCAGGCCACACTGCACGTTGCGTGCTGCGAACAGCTTCCGCTGATGCGGTCGGGTTCTCGCTGGGCATTCTCGAGGTGGTGCCAACCAGCGAGGAAGATCGGATCGTCGGCCATCTGGGGCCTGATCTACTCGGCCCTGACTGGGATGAAGAAGAAGCCCTCCGCCGGCTCCAAGCTGAACCTGACGTTCCCATCGGCTACGCCCTGCTCGATCAGCGGAAGCTGGCCGGGATCGGCAACATCTACCGTTGCGAAGCGTGCTTCCTTTCCGGGATCCACCCCGCGTTGTCTGTCGGCTCAGTACCGGACCTCGCCAAGACCGTCAACGATGCGAAGCGGCTCCTGGGCGAGAACCTGGGTCCGGGCCTGCGGACCACCTTGGGCCCTCGGGCGATGAGGCCCGGCTACTGGGTCTACGGCAGGGCCCGCCAGCCGTGCCGTCGCTGCGGAACGCCTGTTCGTCGAGACGTCCTCGCAGCGCCGGATGGAACCGAGGAGCGGGATATCTACTTTTGTCCCCGATGCCAACCAGTTCCACAGGGCCAGGAACCCGCCAGGTAGGCTGACGGTCAGGCGGCCGGCGCGGCGTCCACGGCTTCCGTGGGGGCCGTCGCGTTGGCCGTTTCCGGGACCCTGCCTGGCTCCGCGCCCCTGGCCTTTTCCGAGACCTGGACTGGCTCCGCGCCCCTGGCCTTTTCCGAGACCTGGACTGGCTCCGGGACCATGAACTTCGGCAGGAGAACCTGCACGATCGGGCCGATTGCGAGCGCGTAGACCACCGTGCCTACACCGACGGAGCCACCCAGCAGGAAGCCAACGGCGAGGACCACTACTTCAATTCCCGTCCGGACCAGGCGGACGGACCAGCCTGTTCGGCGAACCAGTCCGGTCATCAAGCCATCACGGGCTCCGGGACCGAGGCGCGCTCCGATGTAGCAAGCCGAGGCGATTCCGTTGAGGATCACCGCACCGGCCAGCATGGCAATTTGCCCGCCCAGATGTGAGAACTCCGGGATGAGCCACAAGCCCAGGTCAGCAAATACACCCACAAGCACCGCGTTCGCCAGCGTTCCGACCCCCGGCATTTGCCGCAGCGGGATCCAGAGGAGGAGCACAAGGAAGCTGACTGCGATCACCACAACCCCAATGCTGAATCCAGTCTTTTCCGAAACACCCTGGTGGAAGACGTCCCAGGGATCCAGGCCAAGCCCGGCGCGGATAAACATGGCCAGGGAGATGCCGTACATCGCCAGGCCGATCAGGAGTTGTGTGATTCTTCGGGTCATCATGAAACCATGGTCGCGGAAAACTGGCCTTGCATTCCATAGCCAGTTTGGAATACTGGTCTCATGCCCGGCTCACTGAATCCCACTGCACTGGTCCGCCTCCTGGGCTCTTGGAGCAACGGCGCCCTGCCCGCCTACCGTGAGCTGGCCGACGTCGTGCGTTTGCTGGTGATGGATGGGCGCATCCCACTTGACGTCGCACTCCCCAGCGAGCGTGCGCTTGCGCAGACGCTCGGCCTAAGCCGCACCACTGTCACCGCGGCCTATGCGAGCCTGCGCGAGCAAGGTTTCCTCACCACAGGCCAAGGCAGCCGCGGCAGGACGAGCATCCCCCACCGCAACGCACCGGTGAGCATTCCGGGCCTTGCCGCCCCGGAGGGACTCCTTGACCTGGCCTACGCGTCGCTTCCGGCCGCCGGCGAAGTTGTTCACCGGGCATTCGCTGACGCCCTCACCGAGTTGCCTGCGTTGCTCCCCGGTTTCGGGTACGACGCCCTTGGAGTTCAGGCGTTGCGTCAGGCGATCGCCGAGAAGTATGCCGCGGAAGGAGTGCCCACTACCGCGGATCAGATCCTGGTGACGTCCGGCGCACAGCACGCTCTCAACATCGTTCTCCATACACTCGTGGGAAAGCAGGACAAGGTTCTGGTGGAACACCCCACGTACCCAAATGCCCTGGACGCCATCCGGGTGGCCGGCTGCAAAGTGCTGCCCGTGGCGTTACCGCCGCACGCCTCACCTGCTTGGGACGTTGATGCGATGGTGTCCACGATGAACCATCAGCGCCCAGCGATGGCCTACCTTGTGCCCGATTTCCACAACCCGACCGGGCGCATCATGTCGGATTTGCAGCGCCGCCGCTTGGCGAGGGCGGCCGTTGCTGCCGGGACGGTCCTGGTGGTGGACGAGACGTTGCGCGGGTTGAACCTCGATGGCGTCCGGACGTCGCCGATGTCCGCCTTCAATCCCAGCGTGGTTGCGATCGGTTCGCTCAGCAAATCCCATTGGGCCGGACTCAGGACGGGCTGGATCCGGGCGGAGGAGGAGATGATCACCCGGTTCGTGGCGACGAGGACCACCATGGACCTGGGCGGACCAGTGGTCGAGCAGTTGGCCGCCGCGCGGTTGGTCAGGTCATTCGCGGAACCGCTCGATGCACGACTGGACCAGCTGCGGCACAATCGGGAATCGCTACTGGCCTTGCTTGCTGAACACCTGCCGCAATGGGAAGTGGAACGGCCCCGCGGCGGCCTCACCGTTTGGTGCCGCCTACCCAGCGCCTGCAGCACCGCCCTCACAGTGCTGGCGCCGGATTTCGGGCTACGGCTGGCGGCCGGACCGCGCTTCGGAGTCGGCGGAGCTTTCGAGCATTACCTGCGCGTCCCTTACACGCTGCCACCCGCGCAGCTCGAATTCGCCGTCGGTGCACTGCATGCCGCCCAGCAGAAGCTCGACGCCTCGCCCCAACTCCGCCGGACCCTCAAGACCGAGCGGCCGGCCGCCGTCGCAATCGCCTAACTGCGACCTACTTGGGGGCGACCCCCGCGGCCGAACTCATGCGTTGCTTCGCCGTGTTGCTGCCCGGGCCGACGGGAACATGGGAAGTTGCCTTTGCCAAGCCAAAAAGCGGCATCCCGTTGTACACCACTTCAATGCCCGACGCCGGTACCTGGTACGTCTCGTGCCACACCCCGACGTCGCCGCCGCCTGCAATTTCCTTCATGAACTTCCGCCACGGACCCAGATGTGGCGAATCGCGGTCCGCGGCGAAGCGCCTCAGATGCTCAGGACTTTCCCAATAACTGAGCAGGATGGTGGTGCGCCCAAACCATTGCTCGCTGCCAAGCAACCCCGCCTCGGGATTGGCGGCAAGATGCCGCATCATCGTGGGCATGGCTGATGCCACCCGCCCTACCTTGCCCATCTTCCACCACCGGTTGGCGCGCATTCCGATCAGGAAGACGGTCACTGTTTCGCGCCCGATATCCGCCGTAAAGCGCCCCGGAAAGACCTCTTGTGCCATGACACTCCTTGGGTTTGGGAACCAGAAACGTTGCGGACTTCCGGTTTCGTAACGTTGTTATGAAACAATGTTATGAAACACTTGGAGACATGGCAAGACCCATCGTTCATGATCAGCACGTACAGCAGCGGCTGCTGGAAGTAACGGCCGAACTCGTAGACCGGGAAGGCCCCGCCCGGGTCACCCTGCGCGATGTTGCCGCGGCTGCAGACACCTCCACCTCGGCGATCTACTCGCTCTTCGGCGGAAAGGCGCAACTATTGACGGCCGCCGTCGACGACGGCTTCCGTTCCTTCGGAGAGTCGCAGCAGGACGCGGCCGCAGACGGACTCCTGGGCCTGGGCCGGGCCTACCGCGTCTGGGCTTTGGAGCATCCGGCCCTTTACCGGCTCATGTTCAGCGGCGCCTTGGCCGCTTACGTGGATTGCAGCCCGACGCCGGAAGTCGCCTCAGCCTCGATGCGCCCCTTGCTGGAGGCAGTAGCCGCAGCCCAGGAGGCCGGGAGGATCCGTTCCGATGACCCCTCGATTGTCGCAATGGCCATTTGGGGGCAGGTCCACGGGCTCGTCAGCCTGGAGTTGGCCGGGATGAACGAACCCGAAACGGACTGGGCCGGGATCTATGAAGCATCCCTTCTGGCAGTTGCCCGGGCCTGGGCCCCCTAGGGCCCCAACCCAGGGGACAGCAGATGTCCCAATACCCGCTCAATAGGACGTTTGCTGTCCCCTACTTGGGGGCGCCCCGGAAGGTGACCCTACGCGTACACCTTCTCCAGGAACGCACCCCACGCCTGCGCCGTCTTCCCAGAGTCCCCCGAGCCACCGAATTCATGCACGGTCATGCCCACCGGTGCACCAAATGCGTTCCTGCCGAAGAATCGGAACAGCGCATTGGAGGTGCGCAAGCCCAGGAAGTTCTCGTTGGAGAAGTCCACCTCGCCGCTCAGCCGGCCCACGCCGTCGACGTCCACCTCGAAGGGCGTGCCGGCCGCTACTCCTTCCACACCCAAAGCCTTTTTCAACTGCACAAACCCGTCGGGGATCTGCGACGAAGCGGGCGCTTGGATATCCGTGAAGACCACAGGCTGACCATCGAAATGCTGCAGGTACTGGCCCAGCGTGTGCAGGTAAAACTCGGTGTGCTTGCTGGCGCCGTCGTACTGCTCGTCCCAGTTGTCGGCGAAGATGCCGCTGTGGACGTAATGGAGCTTGGCGCGGCCACCTTCTACAGGCTCAAGGACGTGCTCCAACTGGTTGAACCAGCCATCGGGACCATCCATCCGCGACACAAGGTGGCTGGGGTATTCCTCTACAGTCTTCACGTCGGGCCACTGGTCCGTGGGGAACATCCAGGCCGCCGTATCCTTGGTGACCGCTTGCCACACCCGCTCAGGAGTGCCCGGCAGTTCGGTGTCCGCCACGATCTCAAATTTCCGGTTGTCAGTCATTGCCGTGTTCCTTTTCTGCTGCTTTTTCCGTTGACGGGACTTTAAGTGCGGGGTGAAGTACGACGACGAGCCGGTGCTTGCGTGCGCCGCTCGCCACTGCGGTAGCACCGCCGTCGTGGTACTTATCGACAAGTTGGGTCACCGCCACCCCAAGCTCTTCCGCGAAGGCGGCACGTTCTGCGGCTGAGCGGAAGGTAATTTCGCCGTCGATCGCGAAGCTTGCGAGCTTCTTCTTGGCTGCGGCCGCACCGGCAATGAGCTTCCCCATTTCCTGCACAGTGCGGGACGCCAGCGCCAAGAGCCAGAAGGCGGAGAACCTGTCGGCGAAATGCCGCGGATCCGGCGCCACGGAAGCCAAGGCGACAGGCGAGATCAGGTACGAGGCCGCCGTCGCCTGGAAAACGCGCTCGGTGACGTTGCCTTTCCGGCGCTCTTCCACAAGTTCCACCAAACCATGCCGCTCAAGGGCTTTGAGGTGATAGTTGACCTTCTGCCGGGGCAGCCCCACCTTGGCGGCCAGTTGAGTGGCCGAGCCCGGCTCGGCAAGCTCACGCAGCAGGCGCGTACGGATCGGGTCCAACGAGGCCTCTGCCGCGGCTGCATCCTCAATCACTTCGATGTCCAACATGCTTCCAGTATGCCAACCGACAATTTTTATTGTCAAGAACTTTTTTGTCGTCGGTTGGTCCCTGCGTTGCGGGGCCTGGTTTGCGCCCTTCAACCCCGCGGAGGCGCGTAAAGCGGGCCCCACAACGGGAGAACCAGAGGCCACAGTAGAATTAACCGGTGATGCAATCCCCCCTTCCCGTGCGCGACGGCGTAAACGCGACCCGCTTGCGCCTCCCGGACGAGGGGCCTTGGGACACCGCGATGGACTACATGATGCACCGCTGGGGACACATCGACCCCCAGGGCATCGAGGACCGTTTCGATGCCGGCGAAATCGTGGGCGAAGGCGGGGTGCGCCTGAACAGGGGCACCAAGCTCGAGGACCACACCTTCATCTGGTACTACCGCACGCTCCCCCCAGAGACCCGCCTGCCCGTGGAAATCAATATCCTCCACCAGGACGAGCACATCCTCGTGGTCGACAAACCGCATTTCCTGCCCACCACGCCGGGGGGCACGTACATCCAAGAGTCCGCGCTTGTCCGTCTGCGTAACCTGCTGAATCTTCCGGACCTCATCCCCATGCACCGCCTCGACCGCATGACGGCCGGTATTTTGCTGCTCTCCACCAACCCGGACACCCGCGGCAGATACCAGGTCCTCTTCGAGAAGCGCCAAGTCCAGAAGGAATACGAATGCGTGTCTGCCGCGACCCCCGCTGCAGGCTATCCCGCCGTCGAATTCCCCGTGGTGGTCCGCAACCGCATGACCAAGTCCCGCAGCTATCTCCTCGCCGAGGTCATCGATGGCGAACCGAATGCGGAAACGCGTATCGAAAGAGTCAGGGCGTTCGACGCCGGTGACCCCACCGACCACACGGCTACTTCTCGACGCGCGCTGTACCGGCTTGAACCTCATACCGGCAAAACTCACCAGCTCCGGGTCCACATGGCCTCGCTCGGTCTGGGTATTGTCAACGACGCCTTTTATCCGGACCTCCTCGACAAAGCCCCGGATGACTACACCAAGCCTCTTCAATTGCTGGCCCGCGGCATCACCTTCGTGGATCCCATCACCAAGGAGCGCGTGGAATACCGCAGCCAGCTGGAGCTCAGCGAAGCACGCGGCTGAGCCCGCTCCGGAGCGTGTTACCGGACGAGGTTCCATCCAACGCAGCGCGGGTCTAGCATGATTCTGCTGGGCAGGATCCGGGAGTTGCGATGGAGCACATCACTGAAATGCCAGGCGACAGGACCGTCTCGGTCTTCGCCTATTCTGCCGCGACTGTCGGCGTGGCCGGGGTACTGACGCTTGGCGCCATGTATGCGGTCGAAGTACCCAAGGGTGGCCCCTACGTTTTCGGGACCATCAACGATGCCACTGGAGCAGCGTTCAATCTCCTGGCCATCCCGGTGATCCTTCAAGTGCACAAACGTCTTCCGGCAACTCCGTGGAATCAGCCGTTGAAATGGATCACGGCCGGCGCCTGCGCTGCGGGGGCAACAAGTTCCGCGCTGCTGGTGTTCAAGATCCTGGCCTTCGAGCCGTCAACGGCAGTATCGGTGGCCGCGATCATCACCCAGGGAGTCTGGTTCCTGGTTGCGAACAACAAGCTCCTGGATGTCGAGGGGTACCCGACCGGACTGGCGCGGCTGGGCCGGTTCATCGGTGGTGCTTTGCTTGTCGGGCTGCCCGTTGCCGGCTTGGGATTCCTGATTCCGGGCCCGGAGTGGCTGCGCTACACCATCATGGGTGCTGGGATCGCTGCTGGTGCTGCGGCGTGGGCCGCCTGGCCCTACTGGTACTACCGCACAGGTAAGTTCCTCCGGCATGGTCACGCCATCGAAGTGCCCCGCGGGGCCACGCCGGAAGCAGCCTAGGCCCGGTCCCCGGGGCGTCAGTTGAAGGGCGTTAGTCCCCCGGTGTCAGGTGATCGAAGACCAAGTTTGTCTGTGTGTTGGCAATGGCGGGATCCGACGCCAAATGCAGGGCAATGAAATCCCGCAATTCCTTGGGCGTCCCGCAGGCTACGTGCATAAGGAAGTCCTGGTCGCCAGCAAGCAGGAAAACGCTCTGGACGTTCGGCAGCGCCCTTAGCCGCTGCCCGATTGCCAACATCTTGTTGCGGGCCTGCGAGTTCACGCGCACGGAGATGAGCGCGTAAACCAGCAACCCCAAGGCCTCCAGATCCACGGATGCGTGGAAGCCCCGGATAATCCCGGCGTCCCGCAACGCACGGACACGGCCCAAGCACGTGGAGGGCGCGATCCCGGCTTTTGCGGCGAGCACGTTGTTGGGGATCCTGGCATCTGCCATGAGTTCCTTGAGGATCAGGCGGTCCGTGTCGTCCAGTCGAACCCGATTCGAATGCTTGTCCAAGGTACGCGTAGAAAGTGAATCCGCCATGAAAAAGCCTCCAGAATATTTGCAATGATTCAGAATCGTTGCTGTCCATCTGATCTCAATTCTATCTTGAAGGGATTTGCAGAATCGACTAGGAGGTCGTTATGGCCAGTTTCGACAAGATCCAAGCGCGTGAGGGCGGGCTCAAACGCCAGCTCACTTCGCGCCAAATGACCATGATCGCGCTGGGCGGTGCCATCGGGACAGGGCTGTTTCTCGGGAGCAAGTTTGCCATCGGTCTGGCGGGCCCCAGCGTCATCATCAGCTACGCGATCGGCGGCTTGATTGCCCTGTTGCTGATGGGAAGCCTGTCAGAGATGACGGTTGCCCACGCTACATCCGGATCGTTTGGAGCCTACGCCGAACACTACGTCAGTCCGCTGGCCGGATTCCTGGTCAAGTACATGTATTGGTCGTGCATCGTCCTTGCAGTGGGAACGGAGGTCACGGCCATTGGCGAATACATGAAGCTGTGGTTCCCGGATGTTCCGGCACTGCTATGGGTCGTCTTCTTCTCGGCGGTGCTGATCGCAGTCAACGCCATGAACGTCAAGGCCTTTGGGACACTCGAATACTGGTTCTCGAGCATCAAAGTGTTCGCAATTGTGGCCTTCATCGTTCTGGGTGCCTACATCGTGTTCGGCAGCCGGAAGGAGGGCACGGGCTTCCAAAACTACGCTGCCGACGGTGGATTCTTCCCCAACGGCTTGTCCGGCACTTGGTTCGCGGTGATCGTATCGATCTTCAGCTATCTCAGTATCGAGATGATCGCTGTGGCGGCTGGCGAGGCAAAGGATCCCGCTACAGCGGTCAAGAAGGCCTTCCGCACCACCATCGCCCGGTTGCTCCTGTTCTACATCGTCACGCTCGCCCTCATTATGGCCATCGCGCCGATGGGCCAGATCCTGGCCGGCGGAAGTCCGTTCGTCACGGTCATGCAAAGCCTCGGCATTCCCTTCGCGGACAGCCTGCTGACGTTTGTGGTGATCATCGCTGCGCTCTCCGCCATGAACAGCCAGTTGTACATCTCCACCCGAATGATCTTCAGCCTCTCACGCAGCGGGGACGCACCGGCCCTGTTCGGAAAGCTGCGCGCCAATGGTTCGCCCGTGAACGCCTTGGTCCTCTCTACCACCGGAATCGCGATCGCCACAATCGTCTATGCGATGTTCCCTGAGACAGCGTTTACGTTCATGATGGCCATTTCCATGTTTGGGGCGATGTTCACCTGGTTCATGATCTTCGTGACGCACTGGTTCTTCCGCCGCAGCGTGAAACGGTCAGGAACGGAACTCACCTTCAAGACCAGGTTCTACCCCGGAGGCACCATCCTTGGCGCCGCACTGATGCTCGCGATCCTGATCAGCACCTTGGCCACTGAGGCTTTCAACATGACCCTGTTCTTCGGCCTGCCGTTCCTGGCGCTCGTGACCGCGATGTTCTTCGTGGTGCGGCGACGCAAACGTCAGGACTCGAACGCAGCGCGGAAGACCGCCGTCGTTTCTTCCGAAAACAGCACGAACTCCACTAACTCCAGCACGCTGGCTGAGGCTGCACTTCCTGACGACGACGGCGAAAACGACCGCACGGCGTCGAACGCTACCTCGGCGACCTGACGCGCGTCCCATCCGTAGATCCCGGCGCTGAGCGCGGGAAAGGCGATTGACCGTGCACCCACCTCCACGGCTGCTCTTAGACTTTCACGGAAACAAGAAGCGAGCAGCTCAGGATCGGTTTGCCCAGCGTGCCGGTTGGGACCCACGGTGTGAATCACCCAGCGCGACGGGAGCCTGAATCCGGGAGTCACGACGGCGGCGCCAACCGGCAGCCCGTCCGGAAGTTTGGTGCGGCGGACCTCGCGACAGGCTTCAAGCAGTTCGGGCCCGGCGGCCCTGTGGATTGCGCCGTCCACTCCCCCTCCACCGAGCAGGGCCGAGTTGGCGGCGTTGACGATCGCATCGACGTCGCGCGTGGTGATGTCCCCGTGCATGATTTCGATCTGCATTGCGCCAGTCTCCCGCCGAGCGGCCACGGCGGCAAGTGCGGTACCTTGTGCCAATGGACTTCATCGCCCCCGAGACGTGGGGATCCGCAATTTACTTGTGGATCGTTCCCATCGTGCTCGGCGATGCCATTTTCCCGCCGATCCCGTCCGAAATGGTGGTCATCACCGGCGGAGCGCTGGCGGCCGACGGCCACGCCAATTTCTGGCTCATCCTCCTCCTCGCAGCCTTCGCGTCCTGGCTCGGAGACATGGCAGTCTACGTGCTGTTCAAGCGGCGGGTGAGCCATGTACTGGATCGCTGGGGATGGGGCCGGAAAGTCCACCGTGGAATCCACGAGGCTATCGCCAAGGCCGGCCGATCCTCCACGTACGGCGCCATTATCGGCGCCCGGTTCGTCCCTGGCGGCAGGCTCGCAACCTCGTCCGCAGCTGGAATCGCCAACGTCTCCGCCCGCGGCTTCAGCCTCTGCGCCGGATTGGGCGCAGTGCTGTGGGCGGTGTGGCAGGTGGGCCTGGGCTACTTCACGGGCTCCGCAACCAAACTGCCGTTCTGGGCCAGCTCACTGATTGGAGTGGGGGTCGGCTTGGTCATCGGCGTGGTGGTCGGATTGATCGTCACACGGCGGCGCGGGAGCCGCTCCCCAGTTGATGAACCGTTCGACGGAGACGTGCCCCAGCCGGAGTGACGCCTGCCTAGATCGGCGCCCAGCGTCCGCGGCTGCGGCGCAACACGTAAAGGCTCCCTGTCAGCGCAACGCGTTCGACGGCGTCGCGCATCATGGCCGCCGACGTCCGGGCTTCGTCGTTCTCACCGATGTAGTCCCGCGCATCCACCATGAAACGGAGGCTAAGCTGCGGGACGCCGCCCACGATATCGAGCTGGTTCGACTCGACATGATGGCGGGTTTCCAACGCCTCGATGGCCGCCGCCATGACCGACTCGGGAGGGTTGCCAGGCTTGAGGCCAGTGATCTTCAACTTGGTCTGGAACGACGGCATCCAACAACCCTAACGCTCATGCGAAGGTGCCTTAAGCCGAAACGCTCCCCCGCCCCATCGACAGTTCATTGGGGTGAGAGAGCGATCCGAAAAAACCGGCAGGATGTGAGAGAGCGATCCGTCAGAAGCGGCAGGATGTGAGAGAACGTCTAGCCTGTGTTGCGCAGGCCGGCGGCCACTCCGTTGACGGTGATCAGCATGGCGCGCTGGAGCCGCTCATCGATCTCCGCACCGGATACCGATTCCTCGCGGACGCGTCGGAGCAGCTCCACCTGGAGGTAGCTGATGGGATCCAGATACTGGTCACGGATTTCCAGGGACCGCTTCAGCGTGGGCTGGGCGTCCAGAAGTTCAATCTCTCCAGTGAGGCGTTCGATTTCCGCCACGGTGAGCTCATACTCGTCCCGGATCATGTGGAACAGGCGGTGCAATTCCTCCGGGACCAACGAGGAAACGTAGTGCCCCGCGATTTCCATGTCGGTCTTGGCCAAGGTCATTTCGACGTTGGAAATCACCGAACGGAAGAAGTGCCAGCGGTCCATCATTTCCATCAGCTGATCGGCGTCACCGGCTTCGCGTGCTGCCTTCAGGCCAGAGCCTACGCCAAACCAACCGGGAACGATCTGGCGGGACTGCGTCCAACCGAACACCCACGGGATCGCACGGAGGCCGCCCAGTCCTGCTCCGGAATCGGGCCGCTTGGAGGGGCGTGATCCGATGTTCAAGGAACCCAGCTGCTCCACAGGTGTGGACGCCAGGAAATAGGCCGGAAGATCGGCGTCGTCGATCAAAGCCCGGTAGCGTGCAAAGGCGGCATCGGAAATTGTTTCCATGACGTTCGCGTAGCGCTCGCGCTCGTCTTCGGAGGTACGCGGAGTCCGGTGCAAGGCAGAACCCTGCATGACAGCTGCCAGGGAAAGCTCAAGGTTCTCGCGGGCAAGCTCGGGGAGCGAGTACTTGTCCGAGATGACCTCGCCCTGCTCGGTGAACTTAATTTCGCCCTCAAGGACACCATTGGGCTGGGCCATGATGGCGTCGTACGTCGGACCACCGCCACGGCCCACGGAGCCGCCGCGGCCATGGAACAAGCGGACCCTGACGCCGTGCTTGGCAGCCACGTCGCGCAGCTTCCGCTGGGTCTTGTGGATCTCCCACTGGCTGGTCATGACGCCGGACTCCTTGTTGGAATCGGAGTACCCGAGCATGATTTCCTGGACGTCCCCGCGGAGACGGACGAGCTCACGGTAGGACGGATCGGAGAGCAACTGATCCACAATCTCAGCGGATGCGCGCAGTTCCTCCACGGTTTCCAACAGTGGGGCAAAGCCGATCTTGGCGTGCGGCTTGGCACCGAAGAGGTCAATCAAACCAGCCTCGCGTGCCAGAACAGCGGCGGCCAGGACGTCATCGGCACCGCGCGTCATGGAGATGATGTAAGTTTCCACAACATCCGGACCGTAAGTGTGCAAAGCCTGGCGGATGCTTCGGAAGACATCGTACGTGCCGTCAGCTGTGCCTTCGAGCTTGATCGGGTGGCCCGAGAGCGGGCGGCGGGATGCCAGCTCGGCACCGAGGAATTCCAAACGTTCTTCGCGGGTCAGGGAACTGTACGGTTTCTCGGTACCGAGACGGTCCACGAGCTGTCCGACGGCGTCGTGGTGGTAATCCGCATGTTCACGGATGTCCAGGGTTGCCAAATGAAGGCCGAAGGCTGCGATCGCACGGCGAACACGGGCCAACGCGCCATCGGCAACAAGGCCTGCAGCGTGGTTCCGGAGCGACTCTTCGAGCAAGCCGAACTCGGCCAGCAGCTCCGTTGTCGTGGCGTAGTCCCTGCCGGGCTCATGGTACGTCGAGGAAGAAACGCGGCGGCCAGTGTTGATGAGTTTGGCTTTGATACACGTGAGCTTGAGTCGATAAGGCTCTTGGGCATTTAGCTCCAGGATGCGCTTGTCCAAACCAGGGAGGTTCTTGAGGTCCACATCGATCGAATCCAACAGCTCCTGGTCAGCCCCGAACAAGGCAGTGGAGTTGGACAGGACCGAAATCAGCTCGTCGATCAACGCAATACTGATCCGCACAGCGTTCTGGTTCTGCAGCTGCAGAATTTCGCGCGTAACGGCCGCAGTGACGTTGGGGTTTCCATCGCGGTCGCCACCGATCCACGAACCGAAACGCAGCGGCGCGCTGCCAGCGGGCAGAACCACGCCGTGCTCGGCCAGGAGTTCGGAAAGGTCCGTCAGCATTTCCGGCATGGCATCGGTGAGGATGCTGTTCAGGTAGTAGATCGCATTACGCGCTTCATCCACCGGTGTTGGCCGGACCTGGCGGAGCTCGTCGGTCTGCCACATTTGGTCGATGATTTCCGAAAGCTGGCGATCCTGGCGGCGTCGGGCAGACGTTCCCTCTTCAGTGGGCTGGGCCAATACGTCGGAAAGTTTGCGGACCTTGTCCAGTACTGAGCGACGGGAGGCTTCCGTGGGGTGCGCCGTAAAAATGGGCCGAACATCAAGTTCGTTCACCACGTCCTGAAGGACCTGCGGGCCGGCCTGGCCCGCGATCTCCGTGACAGCCTTCGCCAGCCAGCCGTCCTTTTCCTGCCGGGTCCGCAGCCCACGGACGCGATGGACCTGTTCGGCCGCATTGCTGAGGTGGAAATAGAACGCGAAGGCACGAACCAAGTCCGTCGCCTGGTCCAGAGGCAGGGACGCGAGCAACTCGCGGACCTGGGCAACGACGTCGTGCGCGCTCCAAGGGCCGGTGGCGTCGGCGCCGCCCCGCGCGGCCTCTTTGGATTCCTTGGTCAGCAAGCGGACCTGCTCCACGAGCTGCAGCAATTCCGGGCCGTGTTGTCGTACCAGGGACTCACCCAACAGGGTGGAAACGCGGCGCACATCGGCCCGCAGTTCTGCAGCGAGATCGGTGTCTTGATGGGCAGTGTGAACCATTGATACTTACCTTCGGGATCTGGTTTGGCTCGTACACTGCGCTGGATACTGTGAGCCGGATTACTAATGTTTCCTACGGGATCTTACCTGTACAGGAGTCCACTGCGGGAATACGTGTCAGATTTTGGCGTCACCGGAGTGCTGCTTAGCAGCTTTGCTCGTCGACGGCGGCAGGACCACCTTCCCGGCGAAAAGCCCGGCCTCTGCGGTGCCAGGGCCGGCTACCAATTTCTCGTGCCTTCGCTGCCGCATTTCCTCGCGGGCTGCCGCCGCCTCCATTTTGGTCGGCGCACCTGTGGCTGGCTCGATCGTGGAGAGGACACTCCCGAGCGTGCCCGTTGCCCCCTTCGCGGAAACACCTTTCTGCACCATCCGCGTGCCAGCCCAAACCGACCCAACAATGAGTGCCAGGCTTACTACTGCCGCCATCACGGATTCCATGCCCATGCGCTCAGGGTACGCCTCGGGATGAGCACCGGACATCCCGTAATTACCGTGCCCAGGCTTTCCGCAAGACCTCCCAATGCCCGGCGCCCATGAGGCTTGCGGGTGTCACGGACACGGATGTGGCACCGCCCCGAACAGCATCATCCAAGGCGGTTTTGAACCTTTCATCGGAGATCGTGCCGTCATCGGACCAAAGCCCGATAGACAATGACATGCGGGAGCCTGCGCGGCGGGTCAGGGCTTCAGCGAGGTCCTTCGTCTGCGGCGAGCGCTCGGCATTGAGTCCTACGTACTCCCAAACGTGGAGCCGATCGAGCTGCTTGAGCAAGAGGTCGTAGTCATGGCCGCTGTCAGCACGGTCCGCCGATGGTGAATCCCGCGGCGAGCGCACGTCCATCTCCAACCGGACACTATATGGTTCGACGGCGGCCCTCACCTTGCGCACGATGTCAGCCATGGCTTCGCTCCGCCATGTGCTGATCCGGGCATCCGACTGGTCGATCCCGCCTTCATGGTTCCTGGGCCAGTCATTTTCCCCGGTAGTGGCTTTGAAGTCATCAAAGTCTTCGCTGCCAAAAGTGAAATCGTCGAACATCAATTCCGTAAGGTTCACCGCTGTGGGCCGGTACTTCTTCGCGACGGCGGCTGCCAAGGAAGCCAAGCGAACACCGGCCCTGCCATGCCGCAGGGACGACACACTGGCAAAGGCTTTGGACGGCTCGCCAGCAGTATTTCGTCCTGCCAGGGAGGGGTCGTCACTCAGCGCACGGTCCAAAAGGACATCGATCGTGAGGATCACATCACGTTCCATACCGCTTTTCGCCACCCCCAATGCTGAGATCGACTCCCCCACGAAGTCCCGGCCAGTGCGGGAAACCTCATAAGAGGTCGCATTGGTTTGGCCGGACCAGGGAAAGGCCGTCCAATCTGTGCGTCCCACGGAGATCGATACGGCAGTGGCGTCTACAGCATCCAATCGTTCCGCCAAGTCCACAAGGTGTGAGCGGTCCTCGTTGACGACGTCCTCGAAGCCAAGATTTACCATGCGGTCCTCGGGACGAGCCTGCGGGTCCCCTGCGCACGCAGTGATACCCGTCAATGCAACACCAAGGAGAACCGAGCCCACCAGGGCAGCACTGAGCCTGGCAACCAAGAGCGTGGGTCCAAAAGCCTTCATACCCCTGCCTCGTAGCGGGGGCCGGCCTCTGTGGCAGTTACGGAGATGACGCCGGTCCGTTGCAACTTGTTCCACAAGGCAGGGCTGCCGCGGATCTCCTTGATGATTGCACTGGCTAAGGCCAGGCCAACGAATACCGAATACAGGGGCCACAGGGGCAGCGTCCACAGAAAGCGAAGGTCCTTCCAGGACCGGTTGAGTCCGATGGAGAAGACGATCAGCGCCAGGGACACGAACAACCCCAACCAACCAAGAATGGCGAGGACTTCACCTGGTACGGGACCCGAACCGGCAAGATAGAGGAATGGCAACACCGCCAAAATGGCAAGTTGCAGCACTGGGATCACCACCATGGTGATGGCGTTGAACAACAGGAACATGCCAAACAGCCCGTAACGCCGCCGCCCAAGCATTCCCATATGCATCCGGAGCGTCTGCAGCAAGCCCCGGGACCACCGAACCCGCTGCCGCCACAATCCGCCCATCGTTGACGGCGACTCGGCATAAACCAGGGCCGAGGGCTGGAACCTAACCCTGTAGCCAGCCTTATAGACACGCCACGTAAGCTCAAGATCCTCGCCGAGTGTGTCCTCGTGGAAACCGCCAACCTGCTGGACCACGTCGCGGCGGAAGGCACCTATGTTTCCCGAGACGATAGGCAGGCAATGCAAGAGGGACAAGGCCCGGCGGACCAGGCCTGTCCCGACGTGGCTTAGGACAGCAAGCATCATGGTCTGAACCCGATTCAGGTTAACCGGCCGGTCGTCGCCGCACACCGCTCCCACTTTGGTGTGATCAAAGCCATCGAGCATGCGCATCAGAGTGTCGGGTGCGAAAATTCCGTCGGCATCAACGAACATCAGGATGTCGCCGTGGGAGGCAGCGATACCGTAGTTAAGCGCAGCTCCCTTCCCCGCGTTGGCTTGTGAGAGAAAACGGACCCGATCATATTGATCTGCAAGCCCGGCCATGATGCTGGCGGTGGAATCAGTGGAGCCGTCGTCCACCAGAATCACTTCCAGGCGTAGATAACGGCTGGCCAGAATCGACTCGACGCAGCTGGTGATCACCACGGCCTCGTTGTAGCCAGGCACGATCACAGACACCAGGGGCCGATCAGTAATGATGGAATAGCGATGCTTGGCAGAGTTGGAACGGTAAAGCCGGTTGAAATACAAAGCCAGTGGAACATAGACGATTTTGACCACGCCGAAGCTGAGAATCAGGACTCCTCCAACCTGGACAAACGCCAGTGCAGCATCAAGAGGTGTCACGCATGCCATCCGGTCAATCGACCGCCGACGTATCGTCTGAGGACACTCTCCAGGAGTTCGGGGGCGAACGCACTGTTTGCACCAAACCTCGCGTTGATTTCCAGTACCACTGGGCGTCCGCCCTGCAAGCGGCGTACATCGATGTCGATCGGTCCTGTCAAGCCGAGTGCGGCCACGGCTGAATCAGCCAATTGCGCCACGTCCGCACTCTCAGCCCCCTCTATCCTCCTGACAGACAGGGCATTACCGACCCGCCCCTCTTTGAGTTCCGTCTTCTCCAGCACCACCACAATGTCGTCCTGACCCGACTCAGGGCTATGGCGGAGGACCACGGGTGCATACTCCGTACCTGGTGCGAACCGTTGCACAATCCACGAATCGTCCAAGGAAGACCAGACGTGCGCGGCGTTCCGGCCGCCGTCGACAGTTCTTTCCAAAACCTGGACCCCGCGTCCGCCGCGGGAAATCCTTGGCTTGACCACCAGCGATCCCCCGAGCCGGGCCATTGCCTGGTTGACAGAGGTGAAATCGCTCGACAACCCGAAGTCGGGGACAGCGACGCCAGCGTTTGCAAGGCACCTCATGGTGAGGAATTTGTCATTCGCGATTCGAACGGGAGCGGGGTCGGCAATGAGGACTTCGGCACCAGGAGCGAAGCCATGCCGGCCTTCCGAAACGAGGACCAGTTCATCGCTAACCGTGGGTACCACGAGCTCGATTCCATGGGTGCCCACCAGTCCCCCCAGTTCCTGCAGGTAGCCAGGAGAACTGGAGGCCGATACCAATGAGACCGTATCCGCCACAGAAGCATGGACCGGCCGCATATCAACGCCCAGAACCCAATGTCCCAGTTCCCTTAGCTGGCGCGCCAATGAGGAGCCAGCCGGTCCGCCAACGCCTGTCACGAGTACCCGAACCATCAGAACTCCCCTACGGCGGAGCCGAGCAATCGAACTGGCTCGAAGCCCTCTGCATACGTGGTTTTCACTTGCGAGCCCCTGAACGCTGCGAGGCTGCGCACTCTTTCTGCACTCATATATGGCTTGCCTTTTTGGTTCCGGTGCATGGCGACGGCGTGAATCTTCACGTCCACGTAGCCGGCGATATCCACGAAGACGCTGGGGTCGAACTGCCGCGTGGATGAAGGACTCTCGAAGCACAGGATGGAGGAATGCTGGCGGGCTGCCCGCATGGTGGCACTGTGTACGGCCTGATGGTCCTGGTGGTAGTCGTTACGGGAATGGGTAATGACAACGTCAGGTCGAAATTCCTCCATGAAGGCCTCAATCGCCTGGACCATTTCATCCCCGTGCTCCGCCAGGCTGGTATCCGTAAAGTCGTGGACCTGCACCTCGGATGCGCCCATGAAGTCCGAGCCTGATGCAGCTTCGGTCACACGGACGGAGCTGTCTCCTCCCTTTCCGCCGGAGCTCATCACCATGGTTCGGACTTCATGGCCGGCGTCGGCCAATTTGGCGAGAGTGGCACCGCAAGCCAATTCGAGGTCGTCTGGGTGCGCTCCAATAGCCAGCACCCTCCGAGGCTGCGAAGCCACCCCATGGTGAATCCGGAAAGCGGGCGCGACGAGAAAGCCCACAATCAACCCTGCTCCCGCGAGCAGGCCTACAATCTCAAGCCACGGGCGGTACGTCGGCCCGATTGCGTATCCCACCAGTGACAGCAGCAACATGGTGCCCAAACTTGTCACGGCCCATCGGAGGCCGTGCGGCGAGCTGAACCTGCGAACGAACCATTTTTGACCGATCGGGACCAAAGCCCAAACCGCCGTCAAGGCGCCCAGCAAGCCAGCAACGGCCAACAACGTTGCTTTCATAATTCCCCTAAATTGCACAGATAAATGTGCGGCTCCCGCCTCCGGGCCACCGCCGCTTGGTTAGTGGCCGGTGCAATAGCTTCGTGACGCTGTCTTTCGCAGGGAATCGTGATCAGTAGTTGTGGACAAACTCACCCGTTTCAAGACCGCTTCCACTCAAGGAATATGTGAGGACACCTGCGCCCTTTTGACGCTTGGACTGGGCGGAAACTTCAAAATGGAGATCGCCTGGCCGGGCCGAACCCGTGATGCATGTGACGTTTGTTTGCCCCTCCATGGAGCACGACCACCCCTCCGGAGCAAGCAGCGAACTCTCCTGGATCCGAGCATCCATTTCCACCGAGAACACGGCTTTGGCCGGTCCTAAGGACTGTGAGTCACGGATCCCAAAGTCCACCTCCATCGCCGTCATGCCGGAGCCATGGTCCTTTGGTATCCGCACCGAGGCTGTCACTGCCACAAGCGACGCCGGAAGTGCTGTCGCGGCTGGTGTGACCGGGATATGCGAGGGAGTAAGCTGTTGCGCCGACGGCTGGGATTCCGCCGGCGCGGCGACCGGTGGTTCGGGCGCAGCGTTCGACGGCGGCGGCTCAACCGCCGTCGGCGACACGGGCAATGGCGGACTCGGTTTCGATGTCGGGGTCGGGGCAGGGGTCGGGGGCAGGGTCCCGACGAAAGACTCCTGACGGGAGGAGGTTGTCTCAACGGCCAACTGCTCCATTGGAGCATCCGGTGTCAGGCGACCAACGATTCCAACCGCCCCCAGAACCAGGCCCAAGCCTGCTACTGCAACCATGGCCATCACCGCTGGTTGCCCAATGGCTGGCACCGCAATGGCTGCCTTGATGGGCACCAGCCCTCCCAAAACACCCAGTCCGGCACCCTTACCGGTCAGGGTCGCGAGGGATATGCCGGTCACCAGCGGGAGAAGCACGGCCCTCATGGTTCCTTGGACGTCCTTCAGCTCGGCGAGTGCACCGGTGCACCTGGAGCAACCGTTGAGGTGATGACGCATCTTGCGTTCAGCCACCCTCGAAAGTCCCCCGCGAATGAAAGTGCCGAGTTTTGAAGCGAATCCGGCGCAGCCGCTGTCCAGTTCTTCCGCGACGTGGGCCTGGAGGTATTGCCTCCTCAAACCTTCCCGCGCGCGGAGCGCAAGGGCTGAGACAGCATTGGCGGAGAGACCCAGGAGTGGTGCCACAGCAGCCGGCTTCATTCGTTCCACGTCCAGATACCAAAGCACCGCCTGCCACCGTTCCGGGAGGGCACGGAATGCCTTTGCCACCGTATGCGATTCGAAGGCTTTCAGTACTGCATCGGGATCCGCCAGCGTGCGGTCAAGGACGGCGTCGTCCCCGCTGGGCAGCGCCCTGCCCGCCTTCCGGTTCCGATGATGTGACAGCCGGGTAACCGTGGACAGCAGATAAGCCCTGAAGAAGTTGTCTGGACCCCGGCCGGCAACCAGGCTCTGCAACACGGCTTGGAAAGCCTCGGCCACAATATCCTCGGCATCACTTGGATTGTCCACGTTGCGACGGGCCACGGTGGACGCGACGGACACATGGCGTTCATACAATTCGTCGAATGCGGACATGTCACCGCCACGCACCAACCCGATAAGATGCCCGTCGCTCTCAACGCCCGCGCTTGAAGCGTTGTCAGTACCTGTCCCGGATGCCATCTATGGCACCCCCACAACGTATAAAATCGTGCCCATATATAGGCAGTGGGCATCAACCGCAAGTCATGACGCGATTTTGTACACAGTCTTTACCAAAGAGAACCTCCTGCCGTTTCGTCATGATTCCTTGTCCCGACGCACTAGTCGGATATGACATCGTTCCGGACAAAATCAGTGGCTGAGTGTACATTTTCCCGACACCTGTTGATGCGCAGATGGCAGACCACCAGCTATGAAAATGGTTGGCGGTTCCGGGCCGATTGGTTCCTGCCAGAGGTCCGGACGGTGGTAACTTCCCTGGCTACGCGGGCCAGTGTCCCAGCTCCATCGGCAAGGTCCTTGGGCGCTGCGCGAGCCCGGAACGGCGTCGGCATCAGTGAAACCATGACGGACTTCCGCGCCCTCTTCCTTGCCGCAGACCAGAACATGGACATCGAGGCTCTCCAATCCTTGGCTGAAGGTTGGGCAGAAGCCGCCGAATCCGCACCCCCGATTTCGTGCACGGATGTTTATACGGGATTAGCCACACAAGCCTATTTCCAGCGACGCATCCACGAACTCTCCATTTTTGGGCCGGCATGCGCCCACCCCTATGCCCTTGCAATCCTGTCGCTGCCCCAACCCCGTGAGAGCCGCAGCCATCGCTGGACCCTGCTGGCGCGACTTGGAGAAATTGTTCAAAGCGAGTTACACGGAACGGGGGCTACGGCCATGTACCAGAACTCTGCAGTCCACGTGCTGTTACCCCTCTCAGAGAACAACGTTGCACGCCTCATGGAGTGCAGGACAGCCATGGAAAGGCTGGGCGAAGGAGCGCTGGGACCGGCGCGCATACAGTTCTTCCCGTTGGCAAGTGCCCCCTCCGAACCAGCACCGCAGGAGCACATTCCCGAAGCAATATGAGTGACGCCTGTTGGTGCCGTCACGAACAGCGTAGAGCCGCCACTCACCATGCGACGAGACACGCTTCCGGATTCGAAGGACCATCCAACAAATGAAGAATCAGCTCCATCTAAAGTCCGCCTCCCTGGTGGCTGCACTACTGGCTGTTGTCATGACAGCCTTGGGACTCGCTTGGTCGGCAGCGCCAGCCAACGCTGCCGTCATCCCGGGCGCAGTGGTAACCATCAGCACGGATTCAGTGGTTACAGACCAGTGGGACCAAGTAGATCTGGCCTGTCAGTGGTCCGTCCCGGATAACTCGCAACCCGGCGATACCTTCAATCTCCAACTGCCAGAACAGCTTCGCTGGTTTGGCGCGGCGTCGTTTGATCTCGACAACGCCGACGGCGAAACGGTCGCCAAAGCCGCAGCGAACGACGCCGGACAAGTGGTGTTCACGTTGACCGCCTTCGTGGCGACCCATCCCAATGATGTGGGTGGGACGTGCAACTTCACCACTCAATACGCTGCGCAGCCAGGCACCGGCGGAACTACGGAACTGACTTTCACTGTGGGCTCCACGGTGGTCCGCGTGCCCGTGGTTGTCGACGGTCCGTGCACCAAGGACTGCGACCCCGCTCCTCCGACTTCGGCAGGCAAATCAATGTGGTGGGCCGACGCCGCACAAACTGAACTTGAATCCATCTTCTACATGCCTCCCATGCCTTCAGAATCAAACGATGTCGTTGTGACGGACACTCCCGCCGCTGGCATGGAGATCGATTGCAGCCACATAACTCCACGGGTGGGCAAGGTTGTCAGCAGTTCCGGGAACATCATTGATCCAATGGACAACGAGCAATACCCGGCCAGTGTCGACTGCAGTCCCCAGGAAGCAACGGTCCGCTGGACTGACCTGCCCAAGGGTGAACGAGTGGAGCTGTTCGTCGTCACTAAAGTGACCGACAAGAAGCAGGACGTCTACAACAACAGCGGAACCGTCACCATTGCAGGCGAGGAGACTCCCGTCAGTGCCGAGACCCGGCGGACCCGCGCTGACGGAACGGGCGACGGAACAGCAAGCCCAACACCCACACCCACCCCAAGCACCACCACCGCAACACCCACACCCACCCCAAGCACCACCACCGCAACACCCACACCCACACCCAGCCCCACCACCGCAACACCCACACCCACACCCAGCCCCACCACCGCAACACCCACACCCACACCCAGCCCCACCACCGCAACACCCACACCCACACCCACCCCAAGCACCACCACCCCAACACCCACCCCAAGCACCACCCCCGCAACACCCACACCCACCCCAAGCACCGCCAGCCCTAGCGCAACCACCGCGCCGCCTATAGCGACTGGCGAGCCCACTCAGCCCGCAGAAGTTGCCGTGCCAGAACCCCTGGCTTCCACTGGCGCTCAAAGCCCGGTGTTCATCTTCGCAGCCGCCGCGCTGTTGGCTCTGGGATCGTTGCTCGCTTTCCTGGGTGCCCGGCGTTCGGCAGGTCGACAGCACTGACCAACCGACCGATGGGCCGTGCACGGGGTGCACGGCCCATCGTTGCCCCCAACGCCCGTCTCCCCAAACGCCCGCTTCGGGGACGCCCGCTCCCCCGAATGCCCGCTTCCGGGAATGCACAGCGGCAGCGCATAGTTGAGGAGATTGCAACGCCGCCAACCGTGGCTCACATCAGCCGAGGAGAACCATGAGCTCGCCCACCACTGCAACAGACGCCCAGCTTGCCCGTTGGGAGCGGTTCCGCACGGCCCGGAATGCAGCACTGGCCACGGACCATGGCTGGCTGACCCTGACGTCCTTTCAATGGCTTGAGACGGAGCCTTCGGAAGTCGAATTTGTCCCCGGGCTGTGGTCTTCGGACGGCACGACTGCAACCCTTACGGCCACCATCGAGGACGGCCTGACTTTCGTTGAGACGGGCGACAGGGTTGATGGCACAGTGACCGCAAACCTGCAGGATGAAGAGTCCCTGATGTGGGTGCAGTTCGGTGGCCACGACGGCAAGCAGGTGGTGGTGGAACTTGCGATGCGGGCGGACAAGTACGCCATCCGGACCCGTGATGCGGGTTCGCCCGTTTTTACGGATTTCGCCGGGGTCCCCATCTACGACTACAACCCGGAATGGGTGATCCAAGGCCGCTTCGAGCCCTATGACGAGCCCGTGGATGTACCCATCGGAACGGCCAACCCCTTGGTGGACGGCATCCATCGTTCGGTCGGAGAGGTGGTGTTCCGGGTTCCTGGCGTTCCCCATGAGGTTCGCCTCCACGCCGAGGAAGAGAAACTCGGTGCCTTGAATGTGACCTTCCACGATGAGACCAACGGCGACACCACGGATGAATGGCGGAAGGTTTTCATCCCCCGCCCCCGGCCTGATGGATCCGTGGTCATCGACTTCAACCGCGCCATCAATTACCCCAGCGCCTTTACTCCATATGGCACCTGCCCGATGCCCGTGCGCGGAAATTCCATCGATGTCCGCGTTGAGGCTGGCGAAAAGATCCCTCAGGAGTAAGCGACGCAGAGCCAGGGCAGTGGCCGGCTAGACGATAGCAGAGACCCCCGTTACTGCACGGCCCACGATCAGTGAGTTGATCTCGTATGAGCCCTCATAGGTGAAGATGGCCTCGGCGTCGGCGAAGATCTTCGCGATTTTGTAGTCGGTGACGATGCCGTTTCCGCCCAGGATGGAGCGTCCCAAGGCCACGGTTTCACGCATCCTTGCACTGCAATAGGCCTTTGCGAGAGCCACCTGGGCCATGTCGGCGCCGCCATGGCGGGCGCCCTGCGCGTCGCGGGAAATGTCCTCCTGCAATTGGGCGATCCGCACCATCATCCCCATGCTTGCCACGGCGTTACCGAGCATGTCCACCAGGTGCTGCTGGATCAGCTGGAACCTGGCGAGGGGTTTACCGAACTGCATCCGCTCCACGGCATACTGCCGGGCAATATCGAAGGCCGCCAATTGTTGGCCGACCGCCTGCCAGGCGACCATGATCCGTGAGCCACGCAGGAGGTGGTTGGTATCCGCGAAACTGCTGATGCCGGCGAAACGGTCCGCTTCCGCCACGTGGACGTTTTCGAAAAGAATATCGGCGTTCTGCACAGTCCGCAGCGCGATCTTGTTCTCGATCCGGCTCCGGGTGATGCCCGGCAAGGAGGCGTCCACGATGAATGCCCGGACAGCGCCGTCGCTTTCGTCCTTGGCCCACACCAGCATGTAGTCGCAGAACGTCCCATTGCCGATCCAGCGTTTGGCGCCGTTGATCACCCAGTAGTCACCGCCGTCGGACTCCGCTCTTTCCACGCGCCGGGCTGTTGTCTGCATGCCGCCCGCGACGTCGGACCCATGCTCTGGTTCGGTGAGCGCGAAGGCGCCTGTGGTGCGGAGGTTCGAGGCGTCGTCGAGGTATTTGTCCTGCTGGGCGTCGCTGCCAAAGTCGTAGAGCGACTCAACGAAGAGATCGTGGTGGACCATGAAGAACGTCGCGATGGAGGTGTCCACGCGCGTCATCTCGGCTATGACCAATCCGGCGAACAAGTGTGTGTAACCACGCTGCGCCGGGGCGCTGAGCCGGAGTGCCGCCAGCTTGGGCAGGATGTGTTCCGGGAACTCGGCCTTGTCCCACCACTGCCCTGCATAGGGGGCAATCTCGGAGGCAAGGAAGGAGCGGAGCTCGTTGAGCTTTCGCTGTTCCTGGACGCTCAGGAGTGATTCAAAGTCGAAGAAATCAGCCGTAGGCAGGTCAGCCACAGACGCTGGTACTTGACCCACCAATCCCGCGGGAATCGGGGCGCCGCTGTAGTCGCCCATCATTTGAGGCCCATGCGGATGGCGCCGTCCAGCCGGATCGTCTCGCCGTTCAGCATGGCATTTTCGACGATGTGTGCTGCAAGGTTGGCGTATTCGGCCGCGCGGCCCAGCCGGGCGGGGTGGGGTACCTGCTGCCCGAGGGATTCCTGCGCCGCTTGTGGCAATCCGGCCATCATGGGGGTTTCGAAGATGCCGGGTGCAATGGTGTCAACGCGGATCAGGGAGCGGGCGAACTCGCGGGCCAGGGGCAAGGTCATCGCCGCAACAGCGCCTTTTGATGCGGCATATGCTGGCTGGCCGATCTGGCCCTCGAAGGCGGCGACGGACGCCGTGTTGATAATGACTCCGCGCTCGGGTCCGCCCAATTCCGTGGAAACCGGCTCGCTTTCCACCATGGCCGCTGCTGCCAGGCGGATGACATTGAAAGTTCCAACGAGATTGATCTGGATGACTTTGTTGAACGTCTCGAGCGGGAGGACACCGTCGCGGCCCAGGACCTTGCCTGGCGTGGCGACGCCGGCACAGTTGACCACAATGCGCAGGGTTCCCAGTGAAGCTGCGGCGTCGACGGCGGCCTGTACTTGGGCCTCATTCGTTACGTCTGCAGGGACAAAGACGGCGCGTGGACCCGAGTGCCCGCTGGCAGAACCAGCCGCATCCGAGCCAGCAGAGTTCAGCTCCGCCGCGAAACCCTCCCCGGCAGATTGCGGCAGGTCCACCAGCACCACCGACGCTCCGCCGTCGAACAAGCGCTTGGCGGTTGCCGCGCCCAAGCCTGACGCCCCGCCGGTGACCAGCGCAACCGTGCCGTTGATGTCCATCCATCCTCCTTGATGCAGACTCAAATCCGTTAATGCATGTTAACTGGAATTGTGATCCAACGCACCCCGGCCGCCCGATAGGCTGATTCCATGCCCACCGAAAGCACCCCCGCCGGCCAGCAACAACCTGCCACAGAGGCGGCCGTCTGGGCGATGCGGGCAGATGAAGCAGCACGGTCTGTGACGCGCGCTTTCGGCCGGCGGCTGTTCTTCCTTCCGGGGACGCACATCGGCATCGTCTGCATCCCCTCGCGGGGCTTCCGCAGCGTTTTTGGCCCGTGGCACTACTGGTGGCAGGCGCACTACGTGGACTGCCTGGTGGACACCGGCCGCCGCGAACTCGCTACCCGGACAAAGTTCGACGGCGACTCCCGCCCGAGCGCGGGACGGCTCGCTTCCCGGCTTGTCACCACCATCCGGCTCCGGAACTTCTTCAGGTTCGTCAATGACTACTACGACGATATGGCGTGGCTGGCACTGTCCACCCTCCGGTTGGAACAACTGGCCAAGGAGACACGGAAGCCAGGACGGCGCCGAAATGCCTACGTCCAGAAAAGCCTCACCCTGCAATTCGATTCGGCTTCCACGGACGATCTGGGCGGCGGAACGTTCTGGAGCACCAAGCGGGATTTCAAGAACACTCCCGCAACGGCGCCGGCGGCGCTCTACTTCGCAAGAACAGATCACCGCGAGCGGGCTCAAGCGTTGGTGAACTGGCTGAACAGCAAGCTGCTGCACCCGCAACGCGGCCTTTACCTGGACGGCCTACGCATACGGAATGGGGAAATCGTCCTTGAGGATGCGGTCTACACCTACAACCAAGGGCCGATCCTGGGCGCGCTACTGGAGCTTGGCGGAGAGGAGAACCTGGACCGCGCCGCCCAATTGGTGGAAGCCATTGCGAGGGAGCTCACCGTACCCGGCACGCAGGTAATCCACGGGGATGGAACCGGGGACGGCGGACTCTTCACAGGCATCCTGATCCGCTACCTGGCCCTCGCGGCCAAGGATCAGCGTCTGCCGGAAGCCACCCGCGAAACAGCTGAGGTCCTGGTAGTCAGCACAGCCAAGGCCTTCTGGGATGGCCGCTGGAAGGCCGACGGTGACCCCCAAAGACCAAGCGTCGTTTTCTCCCCCAGCCCACTGCGTCCGGCCACTGAGACGTATCCGACGGGGACCGTCGTCGAGCTTTCCACCCAACTGCAAGCGTGGATGGCGCTGGAAGCCGCAGCGACACTGGCGACCTAGGCCTGCACAATTACGGCACGCAACAGTTCCGTAATTCTTGTGATCCTTATCACATAAGGGCCCCAAGCTTTGGAAGCATAGGTTTGCCTAACCTACGCTTTTCTCAGCGGGCTCTCCAAACCTTCCCGCTCACACGGACCAAGCCCCAAACTTGGCACTCGGTGTCTTTGTTCGCAGAAAGAAGCCTTCATGAAGCTCTCCAAAAACGCGCTGGCGGGAATTGCCCTGCTCGCCTCCGCCGCCCTTGGCCTCACCGCCTGTGGATCCAACGCCGGCGCCCCCGCCGCCTCCGGGTCGCCATCAGACGCTGCCTCTGGCGAAGGCATCACGGTGTACAACGCGCAGCACGAGAGCCTGACCAAGGAATGGGTGGATTCCTTCACCAAGGAAACCGGCATCAAAGTCACCATGCGCCAGGGCTCGGACACCGAACTGTCCAACCAGATCGTCCAGGAGGGTGCTGCTTCGCCGGCAGACGTCTTCCTCACGGAGAACTCCCCCGCAATGGCGCAGGTGGAGAACGCCGGACTCTTTGCCGACGTAGACAAAGCCACGTTGGACCAGGTCCCCGCCGAATTCCGTCCGTCCACGGGCAAGTGGACCGGCATCGCGGCCCGCTCCACCGTCCTGGTGTACGACAAGAACAAGATCAGCGAAGACAAGCTGCCCAAGTCCATGCTTGACTTGGCGAACCCTGAGTGGAAGGGCAAGTGGGCCGCTTCACCGTCGGGTGCTGACTTCCAGGCGATCGTCGCAGCCCTGCTCGAACTCAAGGGTGAAGCCGTCACCGAAGAATGGCTCAAGGGCATGAAGGAAAACTTCAAGGCCTACAAGGGCAACAGCACGGCCATGAAGGCCGTCAACGCCGGTGAAGTGGACGCCGCTCTGATCTACCACTATTACTACTATGGCGATCAAGCCAAGACCGGCGAGAACTCCAAGAACGTCACGCCATACTTCTTCAAGAACCAGGATCCGGGCGCGTTCCTGTCCGTCTCCGGCGGCGGCGTCCTGAAGTCCTCCAAGAAGGCAGCGGACGCCCAGGCGTTCCTGAAGTTCATTACTGGCAAGAAGGGCCAGGAAGTCCTCAAGACCGGTACCTCGTTCGAGTACGCCATCGCCTCGCAGGTGGACGCCAATGACAAGCTTGTCCCGATCAAGGACCTGCAGGCGCCCACCGTTGACCCGGCCAAGCTGAACTCCACCAAGGTCACCGATCTGATGACCAAGGCAGGACTCCTGTAATTCTGTGACCACTGATCTATCGGCTCCCAACGTTTCACAGTCGCCAGGGAGCACGACGACGGCGGGCAAGGGCAAACGCCCTCGCCCGCCATTCGGCGTTTCCACGGTGTCCTTGCTGGCGGTCCTGATCGCGCTGTTTTCCCTTATGCCTTTGGGCTACGTCATCTTCATGACGGCAGCGACAGGCTGGGACACCGCCGTCGAACTTATCGTGCGCCCGCGCGTTGGCGAACTGCTGTTGAACACCATTATGTTGATGGTCCTGACGGTGCCGTTGTGCCTCATTCTTGGGGTGGGTGGCGCCTGGTTGGTGGAGCGCACCAAGCTGCGCGGGAACCGCTGGTGGGCTGTGGCACTGGCCGCTCCCCTTGCCATCCCTGCCTTCGTCAACAGCTACGCGTGGGTCTCGGCTGTGCCTTCCCTGCAGGGGATCTGGTCAGGTGTGCTCATCGCCACCCTCTCCTATTTCCCGTTGGTCTACATTCCCGCGGCCGCCACGCTGGGCAGGTTGGATCCGGCCATCGAACAATCTGCCGCGTCACTTGGCTTGGGTCCGTGGGCTGCATTCTTCCGGGTGGTGCTGCCGCAGCTTCGTATCGCCATGACTGGCGGTGCGTTGCTGGTGGCGTTGCACCTCCTTGCGGAGTATGGCGCTTTCGCGATGATCCGTTTTGATACCTTCACGACGGCGATCATGGTCCAATTCCAGTCGACGTTTAACGGTGCCGCCGGAAACATGCTGGCCAGTGTCCTGGTATTCCTGTGCTTGCTTCTCCTTCTCGCGGAGGTGAAGAGCCGCGGCACAGCCCGTTATGCACGGATTGGCTCTGGTGCCCAAGCCAAAGCAATCCGGGTGCACTTGCGCGGATACCAGGCTCCGGCCCAGCTCGCCCTGCTGACCCTGACAACGTTGGCGTTTGGGCTTCCTGTCTGGTTCGTCCTGCGATGGCTTGTGGCCGGAGGCACCGAGGTATGGGCCGCCGACGAGTTCATGCCCGCCCTGCTGCAGACCCTCCTGTACGGGGCCGTCGGCGCCGCTGTTACCACCATCGTGGCTTTTCCCATGGCCTACTTGGCGGTCCGGCATCCCAGCTGGTTCAGCAAGATGCTTGAACTGTCCAACTACGTGACCAGCTCCCTGCCGGGAATCGTGGTGGGCCTTGCCTTCGTCACCGTCAGCATCCGCGCCGTTCCCGGCATCTACCAAACTGCCGGCGTGCTGGTCGCCGCCTATGTGCTCCTCTTCCTCCCCCGCGCGCTGGTTAACATCCGCTCCGGCCTGGCCCAGGCACCCAAGGAGCTCGATGAAGCCGCTCAATCCCTGGGCAAGGCTCCGCTGGTGTCCTTCTTCAGGGTGACTTTGCGGCTCACCGCACCTGCTGCGGCAGGCGGCGCTGCACTTGTCTTCCTGGCCATCGTCAACGAGCTCACGGCCACTCTTCTTCTTTCGCCCAATGGAACCCGCACGCTGGCAACGGAGTTCTGGAGCAAGAGCAGCGAGATCGACTACTCAGGCGCTGCACCCTATGCACTGTTGATGATCGTGCTTTCCGCCCCCATGACCTATCTTCTTTTCCAACAGTCCAAGAAAGTTGCCGGACAGTGACCGAACAATCCCCATCCAGGCTCCCGTCACCCCGTGTCGCGCCATCCATTGTGCCCACGACCAACACGCACTTGGACATCGCCGAGGTCACAAAGAATTTTGGTTCCCAGGCTGTGCTGAAGGGCGTCAATCTTTCCGTAGCCAAGGGCGGAACCACGGCCATTGTTGGCCCTTCAGGCTCGGGCAAAACCACACTGCTTCGCTTGATCGCCGGCTTCGAGCATCCAGACACCGGCACGATTTCCCTGAATGGCTCAACGGTTGCGGGCGATGGTGTGTGGATTCCTGCGCACAAACGGCAGGTGGGATACGTTGCCCAGGACGGTGCCCTTTTCCCGCACTTGACGGTAGGGCAGAACGTCGCCTTTGGGTTGGATTCCGGAAAGCTCGACGGCGGCCGGCGGGCTGTAGCGTCCCGCGTCAAGGAACTACTCGAAATGGTGTCGCTGGATGGGTCCATGGCGAAGCGACGGCCGCACCAGTTGTCAGGCGGTCAACAACAGCGCGTTGCCCTGGCGCGTGCCCTGGCCCGCGAACCCGAACTCATGTTGTTGGATGAGCCGTTCTCCGCACTCGACGCCGGGCTCCGCGTAGCTACCCGCCGGGCAGTGGCCAAGGTGCTCAATGCGGCAGGCGTCACAACCATCCTGGTAACGCACGACCAAGCCGAAGCCCTCTCCTTTGCCGATCAAGTAGCCATCATGCGCGGAGGCAAGCTGGCACAAATTGGCAACCCTTTTGTGGTCTACACGCGCCCGGCGGACCGGGCAACAGCGGAGTTCCTCGGCGACGCCGTGATCCTGGACGCCTGGATGGAAGGGTCCTTGGCCACGTGCTCCCTCGGCGGGATCCCGGTACGACGACCACCGGCACAGGGAAAGGTGCAGCTCATGCTCCGCCCCGAACAGATCCGCATCGCCCCGGACGGCCCCATCCGCGGGGTGGTTGTGGATACTGACTACTTCGGGCCCGAAACAACTGTTCGGATAAGGCTCGCGGCATACACCGCGGCAGACGGTGTTCTCTCCGGACATGGCCACCGTTACCCCGGCGGAGGCGAGATCATTACTATCCGGCACTGGAATGCTTCCATCACCAAGCCCGGCACTGAGCTCAGCCTTCGCGTGGTGGGCGAGGGCGTGGCGTTCCCCATCGAGGGCTGAATACTGGTGCCCGGCTGACTACTGGGGTCCGGAAGCCGGGCGCTTCTTCTGCGGGTACGGTGCCTCGTGCCGTGCGAGCATCTCCACAAAACCAGCGATTTTCTTCTCCCGTGTGTCCGCCCTTTTGACAAGGTTGGTCCGATGGATGAGTGCGAAGCGGTTCTGGGACGTCAGGACGTCGAACATGGCTTGCGCCTCCGGAACAGCGGCGATGGCAGCTGCGAGATCATTGGGAACCACCGAATCGGCGGGTCCGGCGTACGCAGCTTCCCAGCGCCCATCGGCTTTGGCGGCGTCGACGGCGGCCCACCCGGCTGCTGTCATCTTGCCTTCCTGGTCCAAGCGGGCAATATGCCCAACGTTCCGCGCTGACCAGATGCTCCGGCGACCCCGTGGGGTCATGCGCTGGAAGTAGCTTTCGGCGTCACGGCTCTTGGATTGGCCATCGATCCAGCCGAAACACAGCGCCTCGTCCAATGCGGCGTCGTAGTCCAACTCCGTGACGTTCCCGCCCTTTTTGTGCAGGACCAGCCACACACCAGGACTGTCGGCAGCGTGTTCTTCAAGCCACGCCCGCCATTCGGCCGCGTCCTTGACGATCAATTCTTCGAGCTCAATGGGCATGGGTTCATTCTGCGGCAAACCGGACGGCATAGGCTGGAGGACAGAAGCCGGAGTGCCAGTGAAGCCAGCCCAGGAGGACCCATGTTGCGAGCCCGCCCCATCCACTTCACCTCCCGCCCGCATCAGTGGACTGAACTGCTGGAGGCACTGGGCATGGTCAACACCGTCAAGGATAACGAGTGGTTGGAGTTCGACGCCGGCTCGGGTCGGCTAGCGTTGCACCGGGTGGAACACACGCCGGCGATGAGCGGCGCACCGCAGGACGGCGTCACGATCTTTGGCGTCGAGGTTGGCGCGTTGGAAGAGTTCGCCCGGCGCACGCAGGACGACGGAACCATCGCAGAGGTCACCGAGGCCTCACACGGCCAGACCGTGCAGATCACTGCCCGGGATGGCTTCACGTTCCTGGCTGACCCCGCCCAGCGCGCCGGGGACGGCACTTGGGCGACGTCGGACAAAGCCGATCCGGCTCTCGCCGTGGTGGCCACCTGGGTGAGTCCCGGCGTCGACGATTCCGCACAGGAGCTCCGCAACATCGGAGCCCGTCCGCGGACGTCGGATGACGAATCCGCAACGTTTACCGCCAAAAACGGCGGTATCCTGCGCGTGGTCCACGGCGCGGCTGCAGAGTCCGGTGACCTCGCTTTTGAGTACGACGCCGATCTTGAGCCCCTGTTGCGTCGGCTCACCGGGGCGGGGATCGAAGCGCGGATCAGCGAGGACGTCCTGTACATCGCCAACCCGGATGCCGCGGGTGGGTCAGCGCCGGCGTCGATCGTTGTGGAACGGACAAGTTCTCCCGCGAAACGTTGATTTGGCTGCCGTCTGGGCCTACGATCATCGTGTTCCCGGTGATAACGGCCGGGTTCTTATTGGTCCGTAGGTAACTCATGTACAAGGGGCCTCCGCCCCACATGGGCTGTCCGCGCATCGTTGCTGTTTCGGAGCAACCCGGGCAGCTACTGCCACTCAAGTCTCAGAGTGGTTCGTTATTCAGACGCCAGCCATCAGTTGGACCAGTGGGGGGGAATGTCGCGGCGCCGGATATCCCCGTCCGGGCCGTATGGATTTCGTGTGTAAATTGAAATCAGGCACCCCAATGAGAAACAAGAAACTTACCTCGATTGGTGCGGCCGCAGCCTGTCTGGCTTTAGTCCTCTCGGCCACCGCTGCCCAAGCCAACCTTACCGGAAGCCCGTTTGATGCGGCCGACGGCAACCTCGTCCTCAATGATGAGACACAGGATTGGGCCAACGCTCCCATCAGTTGCGTTGCTCCCATCTCTGGTTGTGGAATCGACCTGGCCACAGGCCAGAGTGACAACTCATTTGGCCAAGGCACTAAGGAAGACACCGCCGTCCCGTCCGTGGTCACGGGTTCCATCCCGAACAATAAGAGTGACCTGCTCCGCTTTTATGCCTACTTGAAGACCGAATCCAATAATAAGGACTACGCCTACTTAGCCTGGGAGCGCGTCCAGGAGCCGACAGGCACCACGAATATGGACTTCGAGTTCAACAAGAGCACTGCGGTGTCAGCCAACGGCGTGACCCCAGTCCGCAGCGAGGGCGACGTCCTGATCAAATACGATCTCTCCCAAGGTGGTACAAATCCCACGCTGGGCTTCCACCGGTGGGTTACCAGCGGTGGAAAGGAGCTGTGCGATTCAGCCAACAGCACGCCTTGCTGGGGACCAGTACAGCCCCTGGCTGGCAACTTCGAGGGATCCATAAACGATCCGGCGAACAACCCAACTACAGGTTCAGTAGTGGACCCCATCGCCCCGAACGCACCACGGACCCTCAGTGCCCGCACGTTTGGCGAAGCGGCAATCAACCTGACCGATGCCGGCATCATTCCGGCTGGCTCCTGTGAGACCTTCAGTGGCGCGTATTTGAAGAGCCGGTCCTCGGACTCGTTCACTGCCGCTTTGAAGGACTTTATTGCTCCTGTGCCGCTGAACTTCAGCAAGTGCGGTTCCATAAAGATCCATAAGGTCACGGTAGGCGGGGACGCAACCTTCGGCTACAGCACCACCGGCGGACTGACACCTGCTAGCTTCAACCTGGCCAATGGCGGAACCCAGGATTACGGCACCTCCGTACCCGCGGGAACCTACAGTGTCACTGAAAGCACACTGCCCTCAGGTTGGACGCTCACGAACCTGCAATGCACTGTGACCGGAACAGGCACGTCAGCGACTCCAAATGGCGCAACCGTTGACATTATCTTGGGATTCCAAGGCACAGTTGATTGCACCTACACGAACACTGCGAAGGGCGCGATCAACGTCCACAAGCGGGACGACGGAACAGGCAGTGGAGCATCCCTGGCCGGTGCCGTCTTCACGTTGTTCAATAACGCCGCACCGCTTGCAGCACCGCGTGGCGTGGAGGACACCACGACAGGACTCACCTGCACCACGAATGCCAGCGGCGATTGCTCGTTCACAAACATTCTTGCCGGCGAGTACTGGGTGGTTGAAACGACGACGCCCGCAGGCTACGACACTGCAGCCGATCAGCGAGCCACCGTCACGGCGGGAGCAACCATCAGCCTGACGTTCACGGATCCCCGTGATTTCAAGATCATCGTGCTGGTTTGCAAGTCCGCGGACAACTCGCTGTACCCCAGCGACGTGACCGTCGACGGCGTCCCGCTCACCTCGCTCGGGGCGGCACCGGCAGGACTCACCGCTGCGCAACTGTGCGGCCTCGGCGGCGCTGCCTACGATGACAAGAAGGCTGGAGACCATCCGGCCGACGTGAACATACCTCAGTAATACGGAGCACCGGTAGCCTTAAATGGCAGCCACTCATCTGAAACAGGAAGGGCCCCCACCGATGGCGGGGGCACTTCCGCGTAGGCTGCAATCCTGATGGAGCGCTACGTCTGTCTGACCTTTGCCGGCTGGACCGCACGCACCGCAAAGTGAACTTATTGATGGTGAGCCGATCTCCCCCGGCCTCCCGCGCGGGGCGTCGTGCCTCACCATGGAACGGATCGCGGGACCGGTTCTACCGTAGATGTTCCGTTGGACTGCGGCAGCATGCAGGTCCCGGATCACCTTCGGCGAACCGCTTGAGTAGATCATTGCGCTGAAACGCCACGGTGCTGGCCGGGCCGCAGCGGGTGCCAGCGCCGGGGATGCGGTAGAACTTAACCATGAGCGTACGTACACCCGACCCGTATCCAGGCTGGCTTTCTGACGAAGACCTCTTCGAAGCCCGCGGCCGCCTTCCCATGGTCTACGTGGAGGCAGTCCCCGTCCGCTTGGATCCACTCGGATACGTCAATGAGGTCGGTTCCCTCCTGCAGGGCGACGCTGACGGCAACATGGTGCGCTACCTCGTTTCCGGCCGAGTGCTCTACCGCGAGACCATCCGCGCAGCCCTGCTGCGGCACATGGAAAAGGACCTCGGACCCCTCGCTTTCCCGCAACTGCCCATTAGCCCCGTTCCCTTCACCGTGGCCGAATACTTCCCCGCGCCCTCCCAGACCGGATTCACTGACGACCGCCAGCATGCGGTGTCGCTTGTGTTCATCATCCCTGTCACGGGCGAATGCGAACCGCGCCAGGACGCCCTGGAACTCACGTGGATGACGCCGCAGGAAGTCCTCAGCGACGATGTGCAGCAGGAGTTCGAAGGCGGCCGCGGGAACCTGGTGCGCCAGGCGCTGGCTTTCTCGGGCATCGTCCTTTAGCCGGGCATCGTCCTTTAGCGGGTCCCGCCTCCAGCGGCGGCTGGAGTTTGTAGACTGGACGGCGGACCGCAAGAGAACCAAAGGACTTCCGATGACTCACAGCCCAGCCTCACAGCAATACCGCGAAAAGCAGGCTGGGGACCTGCAACCCGGAGACTTTGTGTTCCTGCCCGGAGACGGGCCCGCCGAGGAAATCAGCAGCATAGAAGTCCAGAACGATGACTACGGCGTTGCCGCCCTGCTGCTGGTCACAACGGTCGACGGCGGCACGGTGCGGATCGCCGTCGGCTCCAGTGTGCCGGTGGGGGACGGAACCCCCGCCGGTAACGTCGGCTCCGATGGCGGGCCGGGCTCCAGCACCTCCAATGAAGACGACATGGAAGTAGCGGCGGGCTCCGACGTCGTCGTCCCCCCGCGCCCGGAAACGCCACCAGCCGTCACCACGCCGGTCCCCGAAGAACTCGCGCTGATCCCCGAGCCGAACGGGACGCCTGAAGCCGTGGTGCAGGCCGCCGTCGCCAATCACAAGGGCAAGAACGGCGTTCAGGTGCTCGCCGAAAGGCTGGCAAAAGGCATCAACACCAAATCCGGCAGCTGCCTCCGGGACCTCAGTAACCTGGCGTTCGACCTCTGCATCATCCTGCGCGATCCGGACAACGCCCTTGCGGTCGCGGATCTCCTGAACGTGCTGCCCTTTGACGGCAACCCGGACCGCTGGGCGTCGATAGAACGCGCACTGGCGCTGTCGAGCTTCATTTGCCGGGAGGGCGGACAAACTGAACGAGCTGCCGTGTACGAGAAATTGCTGCGCGCGCACGAGTCGGAGGAAACAGACCCCTTCAAGGCCCGCATCGCCGCCAAGGTCCGCCAGCGCGCACTTAACGAACCGAATCTGTACGACAAGGAAATCTTCCGCGCGATCGACAACGGCAATCATGAAGCCGAGCGCGAATGGCGGTTCCTCCGCCTCGAGTCGCTGCTGTTCCTCCGCGCCCACGGTGGCTCCGAGACACTGGGAGAAGCGGAACTGGGCCGGCGCATCGGCATCGAACTGGACGCCGTGAGGGCCTGAGTGAGCGGCTCCCCGGCAACCCCTGCCTTCATGCGCCAAGGGGCCTAGTCCCGGCACTTCTAAACTTCAAGACCTGTTCTACGGAGGCGAACGGCGGTAGATTCGGGGCCATGACGAACAATCTGAGCGTTGTGGTTAATGCCGACGCGCAGCAGGTTTGGACAATGCTGCGCGAACCCTCGCTGGTGGCTCAATGGCACGGATGGGAAGCCGATGACCTCGCCGACGAAATCAAACAGATCTACTTCCATCCAGATGTGGTGGAAAATCCGGATCACACCAAGCTGACTGTGCATGGCGGGGACGAGTTTGAGCTCCACCCTGTTTCCGGCGGCACCGAAGTGAAGGTCACGCGCGCAGCGCTGGACCACGACTCCGAGTGGGCGGAATGGGACGAGGACATCACCCAGGGCTGGCTCACGTTCCTGCAACAACTCCGTTTCGCCCTTGAGAGACACCCGCATGGTCAACGGCGAACCCACTTCGTGTCCCTTCCAGGAAGTGGTGGTCCGGCCATCAAAAAGCTGGGGCTGGGCGATCTCCCGCCCGTCGGCGACGACTACTCCCTCACGCTTGAAACCGGCGAAAAAATCTCCGGCCGAGTGTGGTTCAAGAGCCGCCACCAGGTTGGCCTCACAGTGCACAGCTACGCAGAGCATGGCGATGGTCTCCTGATCGTTGCAGAGCAACTGCCGATCCCCGAGAAAAGGCCCGACGGCGGTTCCATGGTGATTGCCTCCACGTACGATTTGGGGGCTCACACCTTGGCGGACATCAGGTCCTCCTGGGACAAGTGGAAGGATGAGAACTACAGCTCCTAGGCCGGGTTCCACAGGTTACCCGCGGTAAAGCTGGCACACTTGTTAGCGTGCCAGCTTCCGCTTTCCTGCCCTCGCCGCCTCCGTCCACGCCCGCCCCTGCCTTGCCGGATCTTTCTTCACCGCAAGCCGGTTTCTCTTTCTCGGTTGGCCAGCGACTGACTGAAACGTGTTCGCCGTCGGACGCCTTGGTTGCGGCCAACGGCGGCTCTTTCCTGGGCCGGACCGGAACCATCACCACGCCGCACGGAACCATCCAGACGCCCGCGTTCATCGCCGTCGGGACGAAAGCCACCGTCAAGGCTGTGCTGCCTGAGTCTATAGCGGCACTCGGCGCGCAGGCCGTGCTGGCCAACGCCTACCATCTGTACCTGCAGCCGGGCCCCGAGATCCTCGACGCCGCCGGCGGGCTGGGCGCTTTCATGAACTGGTCCGGGCCGACGTTCACGGATTCAGGCGGATTCCAGGTGATGAGCCTGGGCTCGGGCTTCAAGAAAGTCATCGACATGAAGAATGTTGACACTTCCGGGCCCGACGACGCGGTGGCGCCTGGCAAGGAGCGGCTGGCGCATATCGATGACGACGGCGTGTGGTTCAAGTCGCACCTCAACGGCGACCGGCACCGCTTCTCCCCCGAGATTTCCATGCAAGTCCAGCACCAAATCGGCGCGGACATCATGTTCGCGTTTGACGAACTGACAACCCTGCAGAACTCCCGGGTGTACCAGGAGGAGTCACTGGAGCGGACCCGGCTCTGGGCGTTGCGGTGCTTGGAGGAGCATGCCCGTTTGACGGTTTCCCGGGTGGGGAAGCCGTACCAGGCTCTGTTCGGTGTGATCCAGGGTGCCCAGTACGAGGACCTGCGGCGCAAAGCGTGCCGGGACCTCGGCGCCATGCCATTTGACGGGTACGGAATCGGCGGTGCGTTGGAGAAGGAGAACCTGGGCACCATTGTGCGGTGGTGCAACGAGGAACTTCCTGAGAACAAGCCACGGCACCTGCTGGGCATTTCCGAGCCGGACGACATCTTCACGGCAATCGAGAACGGCGCTGACACGTTCGACTGCGTCTCACCCACGCGTGTGGCCCGGAATTCCGCGTTCTACACTCCTTTTGGGCGCTTCAACTTATCCGGGGCCCGGTACAAGGCCGATTTCGGGCCGCTGCAGGAGGATTGTGACTGCTACGCCTGCCAGAACTACTCCCGCGCTTACATCCACCACCTCTACAAGGCCAAGGAAATGCTCTCGGCAACGCTCATTTCGATCCACAACGAACGTTTCGTGGTGAAGATGGTGGACGACGCCCGGCTGGCCATCGAGTCCGGGGATTTCTTCGAGTTCAAGGCGGAGACGCTGGGGCGGTACTACTCGTAACTCCTTCGTCTCGTAACTCCCGCGTTGAGTTCGCCGGAGGCGTGCGTGAGCGTGCGGAAACTTCCGGCGAACTCACGCGGTTCCGGCGAACTCGGCCCGGGCCTAGGCTGCGACTGGTCCGTAGCTCGGCTCGCGCTTCTTGATATAGCCAACTACCAGGACTGTGATCGGTACAAAGAGGAACTCCACGGCGGTCTTGTAGACGAAGCCCACCAGGACATAGTTGGCGAACATGCCGAAGTCCGTGATGCCAATGACCGAGGCTGCGATGCTGCAGAAAATCAGCGTGTCCACGAATTCACCCACAACGGACGAACCCATGAGCCGGGCCCACAGTGTCTTTTCGCCCGTGCGCTCCTTCATTTTTACCAGGATCCAAGAATTGATGGTCTGGCCGGCGAGGAAGGCCAGAAGTGAAGCGAGGACGATCTGAGGGACCGGTCCCAGGGCGCCCTCGATAGCTGCCTGCTTGGCGGTTCCGTACTCGTCCGTGAAACCGGGAAGCGCGATGATCACCCAGTAACAGAGCGAGGCGAAGACTGAGAGCGCGAACGAGGTAACGATGGCCTTGCGCGCCACTTTGAAGCCGTAGACCTCACTCATGACGTCGCCCAGGATGTAGGCAAGCGGGAACAGGAAGAATCCGCCATCAGTGATGATCGGGCCAAGCACAACGCCCTTTGATGCGCCGATGTTGGAGAGGATCAGCACCACGGCCATGATGGCGAGCATGATGCCAAAGTACGGGGATCCGATCGAGGCGAAGCGGGGTGCGGGCTTGCTCAAGGTGCTGGAGCCGGAAGGCGAGGGCATGGGTCATCCATTCGTAGTGGTTCGCGCGGGCGCTGTTGGTTCCGGCACCCGGCTGTATTAGCACTGTGGTTGGTGGGGCGCTGGCCCAACACCAGCATCATTGTCCCACCCCACCGATCCTCTCTCACATCCTGACCCGCTTCCACCGATCCTCTCTCAGCTAATCCCCCTTTTGGGAGAACGCTCGTTCACATCACACGATGATGTCAGCGGTTCTCCGGGTGGCGACGACGGAATCCGAGGTAGCGGGGAGTCCTCGTCGCGTACTCGGCGTACCCACCGAAATATTCCGACAGTTCGTCTTCTTCGCGGAGCACGCCCTTGTGTTCCATGAGTATTCCAATCGGCAAAGTCGCGAGCACCCACGATGAACCGGAGAGGATCGCTCCACCCATGTGGATGAGCCACCACCCCACGTACATCGGGTGACGGGTTAGTGCGTACGGGCCGCTGGTCACCAGTTCCTCCGGCCGCTCCAACTCGAAGCGGCGGGCCGAACGGCGGGCCCGCTCAGCCAGAGCCCAAGCGTTCAGCCCTCCACCGATCACCAGCAGGCCAGTACCTGCGATCTTTTGAAGTGCTTCAGATCCTGGCAGTGGCCAAGGGCACCGTCGTTTCAGGAGCACGTCGGCAATCAAACCGGTCACCTGTCCCGGAGGAAGGGGCAGGTTGCCGAACACGCTTCCTATCGCGGTCCAAGTACCCATGCCTGAACAGTAATCCCGTGGCCCGATCTTGTCCGCAGCAAGGGGCAGGACGTGAGAGAACAACCGCCAAAAACCCGCAGGACGTGAGAGAACAACCGCCAAAAACCCGCAGGACGTGAGAGAACAACCGCCAAAAACCCGCAGGACGTGAGAGAACAACCGGTTTGTGTCGGTGGGCCTGCACAGAAGGTTCCTTTGAGGCGGCTGCCGGATACCGCCGTCGTGCGTTCAGGCCTTTTGAAAACCTAAGGAAGTGTTAGGAAATCGGTTCCGGCGTTGGTTGTGCCGTGCATCACCAATAGTTTGGAATATGTCCTCTTCACCCATGGAGGACCTTTCTTAGTCGACGAAGAGCCATGCGCAAGGACGCCATGAGCACGAGCTTCATGGACAGAACGAACTCATGCAAGACACGGCTGCTGTCGCAGGCCGTCCAGGAAGGTTCATTGATGAGCACCCAACAAGCTGCGCCCCTCAGCGAGGCCGCACAGACACGCAAAGCCGTGAGCAACATTCTTAAGGGCTCCGCGGGCAACCTCGTGGAGTGGTTTGATCTCTACGTCTACACAGTTTTCGCGGCGTATTTCCAATCGCACTTCTTCAACTCCTCAGACGATCTGCAGGCAGGACTTGAGGCGATGGCTGTCTTCTCGACGTCGTTCCTCATGCGTCCGATCGGCAGCTGGTTCTTCGGCCGCTATGCCGACCGGAATGGCCGCAAGGCTGCGCTGACGCTCAGTGTCACCATGATGTCGGCCGGTTCCTTCGCCATCGCAGTCCTTCCGACGCAGGACGTGATCGGGCTCTGGGCACTGATCCTGCTGGTGTTCATCCGTGTTGTGCAGGGTTTCTCGGTGGGCGGGGAATACGGCACCAGCGCCACCTACATGTCCGAGGCCGCGACTGCCAAGCGCCGTGGCTTCTTCTCCAGCTTCCAGTATGTGACGCTCATCGGCGGGCAGATGCTGGCGTTGCTGGTGCTGGTGATCCTGCAGAACACCATGAACAAGGAAGACCTGACCGCGTGGGGCTGGCGAATTCCTTTCGCGATCGGTGGCGTGGCTGCGTTGGTTGTGCTCTGGCTTCGCCGATCCATGGAAGAAACCCTTTCCGCCGATCAGCTCCGCGCCGCCCACGTCAAGGTTGAGGGTGAGGCACAGCCGGGCACCATGAAGCTGCTGTTCACAAAGCACTGGAAGCCGCTGCTCATCTGCATCGGCATTACGCTCGGTGGCACGGTGGCGTTCTACACGTACACCAACTTCATCCTGAAGTTCATGAACGATACGTCCGGCATCGCAAAGACCGATACCTCAGTCATCAACTTCTGGGCTTTGTTCATCTTCATGCTGCTCCAGCCGGTTTATGGCCTGATTTCCGACAAGATCGGCCGCAAACCGTTGTTGATCTGGTTCGGCGTGACCGGCGTATTGTTCACGTGGCCGCTGCTCTCCGCCTTGTCCGGAACCAAGGATCCGTTCGTCGCGTTTCTCCTGATGCTCGGCGGCCTGCTGATGGTGGGCGGTTACACATCGATCAACGCACTGGTGAAGGCCGAGCTGTTCCCGGCGTCGATCCGTGCGTTGGGTGTTGGCTTGGGATACGCGATCGCGAACTCGTTGTTCGGTGGCACGGTTCCATTGATTGGCGCAGCACTGCAGAAGGCCGGGCAGGTGGACATGTTCTTCACGTACGTGACTGCGGCGATCTTCATCTCGCTGCTGGTGTACATCTTCGCGCTGAAGAACAAAAAGGCCACGCACTTGGATGCCGAGCAGGGAAGCGCGTTCGCCGCGAAGGGCTCTGACACGCGCGACGCCGACGAGGACAAGAAGGATCTCGCCCGCGCATAAATCGGGGGGGCTTGTGAGGCCCGTTCTGCGCTCTTTGGTCACTCCGAAGGGCGCAGAACGGGCCTCACAACGTTAAGCTCTAGTAGCGAACCCCACCTAGCGAACCCAGCCCACCCAGCCCACCCAGCCCCAAAGGATCAGACCGTGCACGTGCTCATCGTCGAGGATGACGACGCCATGGCGTCCGCTTTGAGCGCTGCCGTTGCATCCGCCGGTCACAAAGCCACGAGGGTATCCCGTGGCGAGGACGCACTCCTAGGGCATCGGCACCACGAGGTGATTCTGCTCGATCTCGGTTTGCCGGACTTGGACGGACTGGACGTCCTGCGGAAACTGCGCCAGGTCACGCAGGTCCCCATCCTGATCCTGACGGCGCGCGATGACGAACGCAGTGTGGTCCTTGGTCTTCGTTCCGGTGCCGATGACTACCTGGTCAAGCCTGTGAAGCTGGTGGAGTTGCTGGCAAGGATCGAGGCCGTGACACGCCGCACCAATCGCGCCGGGCAAGAGGCGCCCCACAGCATCGTAGTCGGAAGCGTCAGCGTAGACCTCGACCGCAGGATGGCATCCGTTGGCGAAAGGGAATTGTCCCTGACCGCCACGGAATTCGAACTTCTCAGCCTCCTGGCAAGGAACGCGGGATCAGTGGTGACCCGGGAACAGATCCTTGATGCCCTCTGGGGTGATGCTTTCCTGGCAAATTCCCGGTCCTTGGACGTTCACCTCACCGGCCTGCGGTCCAAGCTCCAACTGCCTGGCTTCATCATCAACGTCCGCGGGGTCGGTTACAGGGTCGAGCAGACGTGAAGATCCGCGTACTGGCCATCCTGAGCGTGATCGCAGTGCTCATTGTGGTCACCGTGTCCAGCGTCATCCTGACGTCGGCCGGCAGGGAGCTCGCCCAGGAACTCCAGATCAACCGCGTCACATCATTGAACCGCTTCGCCCAGCTCGCCAATGACGCTTCTTTGGACAATGACACCACCCAGCTGCAACGCGAAATGGACCGCTATTCCGAGCTCTACGGCGAGGGTATCCTGATCCGCCTGCAGCCGCAGACAGTGCGCTCAGGCGGCCTCAGTGAGGATCGGGCCGAAGTCCGTGAGGCATTGAACCGGGCGAGCTTGAACCTCAGCGACACCACGCTCAGCCCGCTCAGGCCGTTCGGATCCGGGACGGAGGTCATCTCGCGGTCTTTCGGTACAGCCAGCCAGGTGCTTGGGGAGGCCGTCCTTGAAGTCAATCCCGAGGCGGCCCGGCAGAAATTGAGGGAGCGGTGGCTCGTGGTCGGACTCGCGGCAGTGGCGCTTGGCGCGCTCCTGCTCTTGGCAGCAGCCCGCCTCACCGGCTGGGTCCTGAAGCCGGTCCATCGCCTCAGCAAAGCCGTCCATGAACTTGAGGCGACAGGCAAGACGAGCCATCTCCCCGATGCCGGCCCGCCAGAGCTGCGGGAGCTGAGCCGCTCATTTACTGCGATGGCCAACACCGTCACGGAGAGCATCGATTCGCAGCGCCAACTGATCGCCGATACTTCCCACCAATTACGGAACCCTGTGGGCGCTTTGCGGCTCAGGATCGATTTGCTGCAGCTGGCGCTGACCTCGGAGCCCGAAAAGGCCGCCGCCGCTGGCGTGGTGGCTGAACTTGAACGCGTGGAGGCAATTCTCGACGGCGTGCTGAAGCTGGCTACGGCCGAACACCGCGCCTTCGAATGGTCTACCCGCGCAGATCAAGCAACAGAGCACAAACACCACGCCGTCATTGACCCCTTCCCGGTCCTGCAAGGAGAGGTGGAGCGGGCGCTGCCTGCTGCTGAACGCGCGGGTTCCACGATCACGCTGGCCCAGCCTGAGCAACCACTGGAACTCGCCTGCAGTCCCGACGAGTTGGCGCATATGGTGGGTGAGCTCCTGGCCAACGCCATCAAGTACGCCCCTGCCGCCCGGATCACCGTGGCAACGAAGCGGACGCAAGGAGGCCTCGCCGTCGAGATTTCCGACGACGGTCCCGGACTTTCCGCGGAGCAGCGTGCCGCCTCCACAACGCGGTTTTGGCGGGCGCCGCAGCACAGCAGGATCGCAGGGAATGGATTGGGCATGACGATCGTGGACCGCTTGGCGCATGCGAATGGCGGTGCACTTGTGCTGGAAGGAAGAGAACCGCACGGGTTGACGGCACGTCTTGAGTTCCAGCAGCCGCAGGGTGGTCGGGGTGAATAGCAGGATGGTGCCAAGGCGGGCTGCGCTCAGGGCTGGACTGTCGATTGGTTTGGCTGGCGTTCTGCTGCCGGTTTCCACCGCCTGCACCCCTGAGGAGAAGCCGCAAAAACTAACGGTCGCCGGCGGTGAAGCGGGAGGTTTTTATCTGGAGTTCGCTACGTTGTTAGCGGAGTTGCTCCAACGCGAGGGCGTGGCCGAAACCGCCGTGCCACTGACCACCGGCGGAAGCCTGGAGAATATCAGGCGGGTGTTGTCCGGCGAGGCGACGTTCGCCGTCGCGCTTGCCGACGCAGCTGCCCAGGCTGCGGCCAGCGGGCAACCTGGCGACCTTGTGGCGCTCGGAAAGGTGTACCAAAACTACGTTCATTGCATCGTGCGGGAGGACAGCAGTCTCCGCTCCTTCTCCGATCTGGCCGGGAAGACGGCCGGTGTAGGCGAGGTGGGCTCGGGAACATCGCTGACCGTTCCGCGCATCATCTCCGCAGCCCCGGCCGGCATGGGCCTCAAGCAGGTGAATCTCGGGCTGAACCAAGGGCTGGCAGCCTTGCGCGACGGCTCCATCGATGCCCTCTTCTGGTCCGGCGGCGTGCCAACCGCTGCCATCGCCGCCACTGCCAATGAAATTGGCCTCCGTCTGATCGACCTATCGGAGCACATCAAGGCCATGCGCGAACAATACGGCGTTTTCTATGATCGCGTCCTGATCCCCGCCAAGAGCTATGGGGACGCAGCTGCCACATGGACCGTGGGCGTGGCTAACCTGCTCCTTTGCCGCAGGGACTTGGCCGACCACCTGGTTTCGGAGACCGTGAAACTGCTTGTGGAGCAGGCCCAGGAGCTGGTGCCGAAGACGAGCACGGGCGTTCAGTTCCTCAGCCCAGAGACACTCATCAACACCGCTGGCGTGCCCCTTCACCCGGCGGCCGAGGCTGCCTACCGGACTCTGCACGGGTAGGCGCGAAGCGCTAAAACCGGAGCACGCCGGGCAGCTGGCAAGATGGAAGGCATGACTTCAGCCGTTGCCCCTGCCATTGCACTGACCATCGCCGGCTCCGAAGCGACCGGCGGCGCCGGCGCGCAGGCCGACCTCAAGACTTTCCAGGAACTGGGAGTGTTCGGCATCGCGAACCTCACGTGCATTGTTTCCTTTGATCCCCAAGACAACTGGAACCACCGTTTTGTCCCTGTTGACCAGCAAGTGATCGCTGACCAATTGGAAGCGACGACGGCGGCATACGGCGCCGCTTCCGGCGCGCCTTCGGTTCTGGATACGGTGAAGATCGGCATGCTCGGGAGCCCTGCAACCATCAGCACTGTTGAGCAGGCGTTGGCTGGCGCTTATTTCACCCACGTGGTGCTGGACCCGGTCCTGATCTGCAAAGGACAGGAGCCTGGCCACGCTTTGGACACGGACCAGGCGCTCAAGAGCCAGATCCTTCCATTGGCGACGTTCGTGACACCCAACCATTTCGAGGCCGAGTCGCTCTCCGGTCTTCAGATCACGGATGAGGAAAGCCTCAAGGCCGCTGCGATCCGGATCCACGAAATCAGTGGCGCAGCAGTTCTGGCCAAAGGCGGGGTCCGACTGGAAGGCCCGGACGCCGTCGACGTTTACTACGACGGCGAAACGCTGGAAGTCCTGCGCGCTCCGAAGGTGGGCGAAGTTCCTGTGTCCGGCGCCGGCTGCTCACTGGCCGCAGCTGTGACCGCCGAACTGGCCAAGGGTGCCACGCCGTTGGAAGCCGCCCGCACCGCAAAGACGTTCGTGACGGCCGGTATCGCGAACCGTGTGGCTTCGGGTGCTCCGTTTGATGCCCTGTGGCAGGGCGGGTCCCGCTAGCGCGAGACCTTGCCCATGAGCGAGGCTATCGGGCGCAGGAACAGCGGGCGGGCCAGGAACCAAGCGGCCGCAGTAAAGACGATTGAGGCGGCGAAGATCCCGAAGCCCCACCAGCTGTAATCGTTGTTGGAGGCGTACATGTGATTCAGGTTGTTCAGCGCACCGGTAGCCAGCACCAGGGTCACGTGGACGATCACGAACGCCACGAAGTAGATCATCACCGGGAAGTGGATCTTGCGGGCGAGCTCGATCGGGTAGAACTTGTTGATCGCAGCTTTCTTGGGCCAGGCGTTGGATGTGCGCAGGCCGGAGATGATGGCCAGCGGGGCGGCAATGAATACCGTTGCGAAGTAGGTCAGCAACTGCAGGCTGTTGTAGTTGTTCCAGCCATTTTCAACGGGCCAATTCAGCGAGGCGTACTGCAAGGCGGCGGAAAGGGCGTTCGGGATGACATCCCAACTGGTGGGGACGATCCGAAGCCATTGGCCGGTTGCGAACAGCAGGACGATGAAAATGATGCCGTTCAGGACCCAAAGGGCATCCAAAGTGAGGTGGAACCAGAGATCAAGGCTGATCTTTGTGGGCGGGTTCTTGGTCTTGATGAAGCCTTTGTTGTTCCGGGTCCAGTTCGCGGCGGGACGCGTGGTTGTCCGGACCTGCCAGCCGGATCGGATGATCAAGACAAGGAAGAACATGTTGAGGAAGTGTTGCCAGCCGAGCCAGGCAGGGAAACCCGTGGGGGTTCCTTCGGGAATGGCGGCATGTCCGGGGTAGTCCACAAGGAACTGCTGCACAGGCTGCAAGGACCTGAGCCACTGCGCGACGAGCACCAAAACAAGCGCCACCACCAATGCCACGGCGGTAACGACAGCGGGCTTGAACCACCTGTTCGACGTGATCCTGGACGACTTGCTTGAAACGGACATCAGGCCGCGTTCCTCTCTGGCTTTGTTTGGCGTGCGACCAGTTGGCGCTCTCTTATAGCGATTCAACCAGTTGCAGCCCGACGGTGAAAACGGCACCCGGGTTTCGGGGCGTTCGACGTCAAAAATCGCAGCATTCGGATACATACCGCAATACATATTTCTAGAACAAGCTTCTAGGATTATTTCTTGTAGATGTTTGATGGTCAAGGGGTTGATTGCTGGAAGATCCAGATCTTCTGAAGGTACGATTCCAGAAAGAAGCCCGTCCGACACTCCGCCAAACTCCGTGTCAGCGAAAGGAGCACCTTTGGTTCGAAAAACGTCTGACGCGGCGGTCCATGCCGGCGCGTGGCAATGGACTCGAACAGCCGCCACCCGGCGAAACCTCCTTGATGCCTCCAGGGAGGTTTTCTGTGAGCACGGCTTCACCGATGCCAGCATTTCGGACATCGTGGCCCGTTCCGGGTCAAGCGTTGGCAGTCTCTACCACCACTTCGGTGGCAAGACCGAACTCTTCCTCGCGCTCTGGGATGACTACCAAAATGAGCATGAGAGGCTCGTCGCGGCGGCCGTGGCAAAGGCCAAGAAAGCCGGAGAGCAAGACCCCCTGGCACTGTTCAACGTGGGCAGCCGCAGCTACTTCGACTACACCTGGAAACACCGGGCCTTGGAACGCGTCTTCATCGAGGGTGATACTCCCCCTGGATTCGAAGTGCTCAGGCGGGAGCGCGGACGCGAGTGGGTCCGGCAGAACTCTGTGCTTCTGGGCGCCAGCGACGACGCCTTGGGCAGGCTCACCGTCGCCGTGATCACGGATATCGTCACTCTGGCCGGGCACGAGGTCGCCATGAGTTCGTCCAAGCGCGAGGCCGACGACGTTGTGGACGCAGCAGCCGTGTTGGTGCAGCGGCTGGTCCGATAGCCGTACGTGCCGAATTCGCCGAAAGCGTGCTAGCTCACCGGGAAACTTCCGGGGGATTCGCATCGTTCCCGGCGAACTCGATCCGCCGAGCTCAACGGGGGTCCGCCACCCAACCAGTGAACAAAGGCAGGCCGGTGTCAACGTGCACTATTTCGTAGTGGAACGGGTGGTCGAGGGTGATCTCACGTTCGGGGACCAAGGCGCTTGAGGCGTCCGCATTCATCTGGGTCACCGCGGCAGCGATAGTGCCCTTCTCGGCCACGGTGATGTTGGCAGCCTGCGCGGCCTGGGTCAGGAACATCCCACGTTGGATGGCATCGAAGTCGGAGTCGGTAGCGAGCATCTCCTTCAAGCCCAGCGTCTCGAAGACCTTCCGAAGATCGAAGGCGGTCTTGTGGTCCCACTTCGGCAGCGTGATCTGGACCATTTCGTGGTCCCCACCGGTCAGCTGGAGGCCTGCCTGACTCAGCACCTCAGCAGAAACCGCCGCCGGACCCACTGAACCCGAGGTACCGCCGTCGGGCAGTACCAGCCGCATGACGAAACCATCGGCGTAAGGCAAGTCCACTGCCTTCCAGCCCGCGCCTTCGGCGTACGCCATGCTGACGGCAGCGTGCATGGTGGGAACGGAAATCTGTTCTCCGCCGGCTTTGGTGAAGGGCCCATCCGAAGTGTCGTTGGCGTCGAACGGCGTTTGCCAAGCTGCAGCGAAGTAGAGCGCGTTGAGCAGGCTCAGTGTGTTGTCGGGGTCGTACTTTGCAGGCGCTTCCTTGATCCGGCCACCGGTGTTCTTGCTGACCCATTGATCGATGGCGGGCTTGGTCACGGCCTCGTCCTGGAAGGAGACTGGGTAGACGCCCGTGCCGTAGTGCTTGGCAAGGGTGGCCAGGTAGTCGGGACCTGTGGGCTCGCCCTTGTCGATGAACAAGCCGTTGGCCGCGTGCATCACTGGTTTGCTCGGGGGGTTCTCTTCGTCCACTGAGCCGGGATCGCCGTCGTACTTCTCCAGGGAGGCGAGCATCGCGTTCATCGCTTCGTCGCGCCCCTCGGCGGGCAGTCCCAGGACCGCATCCATCTCCGCCGCCGTGGCTCCGGACGCTCCGGCGCGGAGCATGCCAAGCGCGATCAACAAACTGGCTGGCGAGGACACGACGTTGCCGCTGCTTGCATCGCCGCCATCGGCCAACAGCGTGGCACCAAGCTTCCGCGCGGACGCACGGAACGCCTCAAGTTGGGCCGGATAGTCAGCAGTTTGGACCGAAACGCGGGTGACGCCGTCGGCTTTTAAAAGCCCGACGTCGGCTGGCTGGGGTGCGCAGGCGCTGATCATCGCCGAGCCACTCACCAACGCGGCTGCCGCGACTATCGCTGCCGCTTTCCGGATTCGAATCATGGTGCATCCCCTTTGCCCGCGTGTCGTCTTCACATCCTGCTCCGGTCCCACCCAGTATTCACGCGATCTGATAGAGGGACGGCCGAAAGTAGCCAAAATGTGAGAGAGCGATCGGGAAAAGATGCCCGGAAGTGATAGAGCGTGGGGTTAGCGCGCCGAGTGGGCCGCCAGGAAGCTGTACACCTCGGTCTCGTCCACGCCAGGGAACGCGCCCGGCGGCATGGCCGCGAGCAGATGCGAGTGGGCGCGGGCGGAGGGCCACGCGTTTCCGGCCCACTCGTTTGCCAGGGACGCTGGTGGCCGTTTGCAGCAGTTCGGATCCGGGCAGGTTGAGGTTGCCCGGGCAGTCGTCTCGCGCCCCCGGAACCACTTCACATGCTGGTACGGCACGCCGATGCTCAGCGAAAACTCACCGCTGGCCGAACGCTCCGTGCGGGCTGTGCACCAGTACGTGCCGGACGGGGTGTCCGTGTATTGGCTGTAGGCGCTGAACTTGTCCGGCACGTCGAACACAGCCCGGGACGTCCACGCCTTGCACGACGGTTGGCCCTCGATGGCGCCGGTGTGGTCCTGCGGGAAGGTCACGCCGTCGTTCTCGTAGGCCTTGTAGATGATTCCAGACTGGTGGGTCTTCTGGAAGTGCGTGGTGATGCCAAGGTGCTTGGTGGCCAGGTTGGTGAAGCGGTGCGCAGCGGTCTCATAGGACACAGCGAAGGCGTCGCGAATGTCCTCCACGGCGATTTCCTTGGCAGCCTTGGCCTTTTGGAGAAACTCAACGGTGGCATGCTCCGGCAGCAGGAGCGCAGCAGCGAAGTAATTGGTGGCCACTCGCTGCGCCAGGAAATCCCCATAGTTCCGCGGAGTCTCGTGCCCCAGGACGTAGTGTCCCAAAGCCTGCAGGAGGACCGAACGGGGATCATGATCCTGCCGCTGGTTCTGCGTCAGATAAATTCTGCGGTTCTTCAAATCGGTCACGGAGCGCGTGGAATGCGGCAAATCACCCACGTGGTGAAGGGTGAAGCCGAGGTTCTCGGCGATGTCCGCAATGACGTGCTGGCTCAGTGGTCCGGTGGTGTAACCGACCCCCTTGAGGACCTTCTGCGCCTCGGCCTCATACTCGGGGAAATAGTTACCGCGCTCACGCATCATGGCACGCAACTCGCCGTTCGCGCGGCGGGCTTCTTCCGGCGTCGCAACTTGCTCGTTAAGTTTGCGTTCGAGCTCCTGAAGCAGCCCCACCTGCGACTCAAGCACATCCAGCGGAAGCCGCGAGCTGATGCGGATTTTCGGCAGGTTCAGTGACTCATAAAGGGGTCCGCGCTGGTACCGTTCCAGCTCGATCTCCAAGGCCGCGCGGCGGCTCGGCGGCTCGGCACCGAGCAGCTGATCGATGGTCACGTTGAGGGCCGCGGCTAGCTGTTGCAGCAACCCGAGTTTGGGCTCGCGTTTGCCGTTTTCGATCAAGCTCAGCTGACTGGGCGCGGTCCCGACGGCGGCACTCAAGTCATCGAGCGTCAGGCCTGCCTGCTTGCGCAAGTGGCGCACGCGGCGGCCAAGGCTGATGACGTCCAGTTCAGGGGACGCAGGGGACGACGACGGCGACGCGACTTCGCGATTCCAGCTCACAGGCGACATTTCTTGAGAATACGCGAAGAACTGCATTTCTTTCCATAGTTTTCCTCTAGAAAGCCTGTTGAAAGTGCAGAAAAGTAAGTCTCACGAAAAGAAACACAGACCCCGGGTAAGCCGGCCGACGCAGCAAAGGCGCAGCGGAGGCCGGCCCGGGGAACCCCGCTTGGATATTAGGAGACATGCAATGACCGCATCGTTTGAACCAGCAGAATCCGCACAGACTGCAGAGCAGCAGGCAGCAGCGCTGGAACTTGAATGGTCTGCCAACCCGCGTTGGGAAGGCGTCACCCGTGATTACTCGGCTACCGACGTCGTCCGCCTCCGCGGTCGCGTCTCCGAAGAGCACACCCTGGCCCGTCGCGGATCCGAGAAGCTGTGGAAGCAACTCACCGAGGAAGCCCCCACCGGCGGCTACACCAACGCCCTCGGTGCCCTGACCGGCAACCAGGCCGTGCAGCAGGTCAAGGCCGGGCTCCGTGCCATTTACCTTTCCGGCTGGCAGGTGGCAGCTGATGCCAACCTCTCTGGCCAGACGTACCCGGACCAGTCCCTCTACCCGGCCAACTCGGTACCCCAGGTTGTCCGCCGCATCAACAACGCCCTGCTCCGGGCCGACCAGATCGAATATGCCGAGGGCGTCAAGACTGTTGAGGACTGGCTGGTTCCGATCGTTGCCGACGCCGAGGCCGGATTCGGTGGCCCGCTCAACGCCTACGAACTCATGAAATCCATGATCACCGCAGGTGCCTCGGGCGTTCACTGGGAAGACCAGCTCGCCTCGGAAAAGAAGTGTGGCCACCTGGGCGGCAAGGTCCTGATCCCTACCCAGCAGCACATCCGGACCCTGAACGCAGCCCGCCTGGCAGCCGACGTCGCCGGTACCCCGACGGTCGTCATCGCCCGTACCGATGCCGAGGCAGCAACCCTGATCACCTCCGACGTGGACGAGCGCGACCAGGAATTCATCACAGGAGAACGTACAGCTGAGGGCTTCTACAAGGTCCGCAACGGCATCGAACCGTGCATCGCCCGTGCCAAGGCCTACGCCCCGTACTCCGACCTCATCTGGATGGAGACCGGCACTCCGGACCTGGAGCTTGCCCGCAAGTTCGCCGAATCGGTTAAGGCCGAGTTCCCGGACCAGATGCTTTCCTACAACTGCTCCCCGTCCTTCAACTGGCGCAAGCACCTGGACGACGCCACCATCGCCAAGTTCCAGCGCGAACTCGGTGCCATGGGCTTCACGTTCCAGTTCATCACCCTGGCCGGCTTCCACGCCCTGAACTACTCGATGTTCGATCTCGCCCACGGTTACGCCCGTGAAGGCATGAGCGCTTACGTCGAGCTCCAGGAGAAGGAATTCGCCTCCGAGTCCCGCGGCTACACCGCCACGAAGCACCAGCGCGAAGTCGGCACCGGCTACTTCGACGACATCGCCACTGCGCTCAACCCGAACGCATCCACCCTGGCTCTGGTGGGATCCACCGAAGAAGGCCAGTTCCACTAACCAACACGCCCAAGGTGAGCTGTTCGCTTCGCTCACCGGAAGGCACGACGGCGATTGTCGCCTCCGGCCTGCGGAACGGCAATGCTCTGCCTGCTATTCCCCACGTCCCGGTTTCGACCTCGCTGAGCGAGGACGGACCGGGACGCAGGGCCCCTTTTACGCAGGCTGCCGCATCACCGCACCTCCGGCCTCGTGTCCACCTCACCGAGGCGCCGCCGTCGAACTTTTTCTTAGGAGTTTTTGAAATGAACAGCTTCACTGACAACTTCACTATCAATGGCATCACTTTGACCGCTCAGCCCATTTGCCGGCAGAACGAGGTCCTCACGCCGGACGCTCTGGAATTCATCGGCAAGTTGCACCGGGCTACGGCTGATCGTCGTCAGGAGCTGATGCAGGCACGGCATGCCCGCCGTGGGCAGATTTCTTCCGGCCAGGATCCGCGCTTCCTGCCGCAGACCGAGGCCATCCGGAATGACCCGTCGTGGCGCGTCGCTCCCCCCGCCCCGGGCCTGGAGGACCGCCGCGTGGAGATCACGGGCCCGGTGGATAAGAAAATGACCATCAACGCCTTGAACTCCGGCGCGAAGGTCTGGCTGGCTGACATGGAAGACTCCTCCACGCCCACGTGGCGCAACGTCATCCAGGGCCAGCTGAACCTGACAGACGCACTGGAGCGCCGCATTGATTTCACGTCCCCGGAGGGCAAGGAGTACAAGCTCAAGGCTGCCGAGGACCTGCCCACCATCGTGGTCCGCCCCCGGGGCTGGCACCTGCCGGAGAAGCACATGCTGATCGACGGCAAGCCGATCGCCGGCGGCATCGTAGACTTCGGCCTGTTCTTCTTCCACAACGCCCGCCGCCTGCTGGCCCAGGGCAAGGGACCGTACTTCTACCTGCCGAAGATCGAGAACCACCTCGAAGCCCGCCTGTGGAACGACATCTTCGTCCTGGCCCAGGACCTGCTCGGCATCCCGCAGGGCACCATCCGCGCCACCGTGCTGATCGAAACCATCACGGCTGCATTCGAGATGGAAGAGATCCTGTACGAACTGCGGGACCACGCCTCAGGCCTGAACGCCGGCCGCTGGGACTACATCTTCTCCCTGATCAAGAACTTCCGCACCCGTGGACCGCGCTTCGTGCTCCCGGACCGCGGCCAGGTGACCATGACCCAGCCGTTCATGCGCGCTTACACCGAGCAGCTGGTCCGGGCCTGCCACCGCCGCGGTGCCATGGCGATCGGTGGCATGGCTGCCGCTGTTCCCAACCGCAAGGACGAGGCAGCCAACACGGCTTCCTTCGAGAAGGTCCGTGCGGACAAAACCCGCGAGGCCAACGATGGCTTTGACGGCTCGTGGGTGGCCCACCCGGATCTGGTGCCGGTGTGCCGCTCCGTCTTTGACGAGGTTCTCGGGGACCGTCCCAACCAGCTGGACCGCTCCCGCGAGGACGTCACCCCGGATGACCGCGCACTGATCGACATCGCCAGCACCGAGGGAACCATCACCGAGGCCGGCGTGCGCCTGAACATCGAGGTAGGCATCCGCTACATCGAGTCCTGGCTTCGCGGCAACGGTGCCGTCGCCATCCACAACCTCATGGAAGACGCCGCCACCGCCGAGATCTCCCGCTCCCAGCTCTGGCAGTGGATCCACTCCCACGCCATCACCGAACACGGCGACATCATCACCCGCGAATGGGTGGAAGACATGCTGGACGAGGAATTCGCCCGCCTGGAACGCTTCGACGGAGACCGCTTCGCCGATGCCAAGAGCATCTTCGAAGAGGTCACCCTCACCGAAGAGTTCCCCACCTTCCTGACCATCCCGGCGTACGCACGCTTCCTCACCGAGGCCCGTGAAGAGGCCACGGAAGAAGAACTCGTCGCCGCCTAGCCCGGGGCGCCGCCCCAGGAAAACTAAGCCCCGACGCTGGGCTGCCTACACTCTTCGCAACAAGTGACCCCGATGGTCGGGGAGGCAGCCCAGCAACGGTGCTTCTCCGTACCCAACTGGGTCGCAGTTAAGCGCGTTTAGACGGCTCAAAACGCGCTTAACTGCGACTCAGTTGGGTAAGCACGACGGCGGCACTGGCCTAGCGCTGGCGGGCCACCCAGCGCACGGAGAGCGTCGTGCACACGCAGAACGCCGTGACCGAGCCAAGAATCACCAACAGCGGCACTGTCCAGCCCTCTGAAACACCATGCACATAGCCAACGATCGTGGGGGCCAACGCGGCAAAGCAGTACCCAACGCCCTGGACCACGGCGGACATCTTCCCTGCCGAAGCTTGGTCGCGGGCGAACTTGATGATGGCGATGAAGATGACCGTGATGCCCCCGCCCTGAGCGATTCCGCCCAGCGAGGACCACATCCACCACCAGGAAGGCGCCAGCAGCAGGCCTACGGGAACGGTCAGCCACAGGGCACTCAAGGTGACCGCGACCGTCGTCGTACTGGCGAATCTGGCCAGCAGCGGCACACCGAGGCCGCCAACAATCGCGAAAATCTGGAACAGGGAGGATCCCGCGCCGGCCTCGGCGGTGCCCATGGCAAGCTCATCGGACAGGAAGCTCGGCAGCCACGCCGTGACGCCGTAGTAGGAGAAGGCCTGGCCTGCGAATCCGAGCGTCAGGCCGGCAGTCAGCCATCCCACCCCGGCAACCTTCCCCGGTCCGGAAGGAGAAGCCGCCGGAACCGCGGCCGGCACAAATGCCCGCCGCGCGCCAACAGTTGGCACCCAGAACAGAATGGCTGCCAAGGCCAGCAGCGCACTCGCCGCGAGGGAAAGCCGCCAACCAACAAGATCGGCAAGTGGCGCGGTGGCCACCGAGGTCAGGAACGAGCCGATATTCAGCGCCGCCGTGTAGACACCCATTGCCGTTGCCTGCCGCCGCGGCGCAAAGTCTCGGCGAATGATGAGCGGCACGGCGATATTGCCGATGGTGATGGCTATGCCGATGAGCACCGTGCCCACCATGACAGGAACACCGCCACCGCTGGAGCGGATCACGACGCCCGCAAGGACGCCCAAAAGTGTGAGCATCACGGCGAATTCGGCACCCAACCTGCGGCCAGCCATGGATGCCAGCGGCGAGGCAAGCGAGAAGCAGAGCACAGGAATGCCGGTCAGCAGCCCGAGTTCCACGGGGGAGAAACCCAGATCCTGTTGCAGCGAATCCACCACGGGTGCAACGGCCACAAAGGGTCCGCGCATGTTCAGGGCGATGAGGCCGATGCAGGCGAGGATCAGCCAGCCGCGAGGAACTTTGGCGAGGAACTGGCTCATGGTGTGCCCTGGTGGGTGGCGGGAAACGTTTTCATCACCTTTATTGCTATCACGCCGTCACCGGCCGTCCGGGCACAAAAGGCGTCTATCCCGCTGCTTGGAGCGTGGCTTCAATCACTGCCGGCGAGAGTACGTACTGCGTCACCATTTGGCTGGCGCCCAGGATGGCGGCGCGATCACCGGCCATGGAAATACCGATGCGCAGGTGCGTGGTGGCCAAGGGCAGCGAGCGCCGATAGACCACTTCGCGGATGCCGGCCACCAGGTGTTCGCCTGCCTCGCCCACACTGCCGCCGATGATGATCATGGACGGGTTAAGCAGGTTGACTACGGTTGCCAGGACGTCTCCAACATCCCGCCCCGCTTGCCGCAGAGCTTGGATCGCTTGCAGGTTTCCCTCCGCCACCAGCCGCAGCACGTCCGCTCCGGTGGTCGCTTGGAGCCCTTGCGCCTGCAGTTGGCGTGCGACGGCGGGCCCTGAGGCAAGCGCCTCCAGGCAGCCGTGGTTGCCACAACGGCAGAGGACGTCGTCGCCGCGCGGAACACGGACGTGGCCGAGGTCGCCGGCCGTGCCGTTGGCGCCGCGCTGCAGTTCGCCGCTGCTGATGATGCCTGCGCCGATGCCGGTGGCCACCTTGATGAAGAGGAAGTTGTCGTGGTCAGGCCAGTAGGCGGTCCGTTCACCGAGCGCCATGATGTTGACGTCGTTGTCCACCAGCACGGGTACGGGCAGTGAGCGCTGGACGTACGGGACCACGTCGAATCCGTCCCAACCGGGCATGATCGGCGGCTTGACCGGGCGTCCGGTGGCGTGTTCCACGGGGCCCGGGAGTCCGATGCCAATTCCTGCGAGGTCGCCCAGTTCCCGTCCCGCTTCGGCGAGCAAGTCACGGCCCGCGCTGATGACCTTGCCCAGCACCACCTCCGGACCGTCCGCGACTTCCTGCGAAAGGCGCCGTTCGGCGAGGATGCTGCCGCCAAGATCGGTGACGGCAACAATCACGTGGGTCGCTCCGACGTCGACGGCCAGCACCACGCGCGCGGCGGGGTTGAAAGCAAAGCGCGACGGCGGCCTGCCGCCGCTGGAGGTGGCCTCACCGGCGGGGCCAACTAGTCCGGAACTGATGAGGGCATCGATGCGCGAGGCGACGGTGGAGCGGGCCAGCCCGGTAGTCAGCGCGAGCTCGGCGCGGGTCCGGGCCTGGCCGTCACGCAGGAGCTGGAAGAGGTCCCCGGCACGCGAAAGGTTACCGGCGTCCTGTGCGGAGGCGTCTTTTCCGCCTTGGTGTCCGGGTTCTGAGGTCATGCCATTAGTGAAGCACGATTGCTTATGCGTGTCATGCATCAGAAGTTTGTCGGCCATATTCCAACTTTTGCTTGACGCTCGGCAAAAGTCCCCCTAGGTTGTGAGGAGCAGCACATCAACCCCCTCGATGCCGGAAATCAACAGCATCAATCTGCGTCCACCCACAACGACGAGGAGAGACAGTGTCATATTCGATCCAGCTCTACACGGTCCGAAAGGCCCTTGAAGAGGATCTGGCTGGAACCATCCAGCGCTTGGCTGACATCGGCTTCACGATGGTTGAGCCATACCGGTTCGTTGCCAAGGCCGATGAACTTAAACGGGCATTGACGGAGAACAACCTCACCGCTCCGTCCGGCCACGCTCCGTTGCTCAGCGATGACCAGGACGCAATCTTTGCCGCCGCGCAGCAGCTGGGTATCGGCACCGTCATCGACCCGCACGTTCCGATTGAGCGCTGGAACACCATCGAGGACATCAAGGACACCGCCGAACAGCTCAACGCTGCAGCCGTCAAGGGTTCCGAATACGGTGTCCGCGTTGGCTATCACAACCACTGGTGGGAAGTTGAGTCCGTCATCGACGGCAAAACCGCGATCGAACACCTGGCCGACCACCTCGATCCTGAGGTCGTGCTGGAGCTCGACACGTATTGGGCCGCGGTGGGCGGTCAGGATCCGGCAGAGCTGCTTACCCGGCTGGGCGACAGGGTCAAGTTCATCCACATCAAGGACGGACCCGTGACCTCGGATCCGTCGAGTCAGCTCGCCGTTGGTGACGGTCAAATGCCCATCTGGGACGTACTGAACGCCGCAGGCTCACTTGAGGCAGGGGTCGTCGAACTGGACGATTTCCAGGGCGACATGTTTGAGGCCGTCCAGGACAGCTACAACTACCTGAGCGCCGGAAAGGTATCAGTATGAGCCACGCAGCAGGACAGGCCTTCGGGCAGGTGGGATCAGGCCCGGTCGGCATTGGAATCATCGGCGCCGGCGTCATCAGCAAGCAGTATCTGGACAACCTCACCAGCTTCCCGGATGTCCGCGTAATCGCCATCGGCGATTTGTTCGAAGAAGCCGCAGCTGCCCGGGCCGCTGAATACGGAATTCCCAACCACGGCGGTGTTGACACCGTGCTCGGAAATCCCGACGTAGAGATTGTCATCAACCTGACCATCCCCGCGGCCCACGTGGAAGTTGCGACGCAGGCTGTCAACGCAGGCAAGCATGTCTGGAGCGAAAAGCCGTTCTCCCTGGATCGCGAAAGTGGCCTCGGCTTGCTCAAAGCGGCGGACGCTGCCGGTGTCAGGCTGGGTTGCGCACCGGACACGTTCCTCGGCGCCGGCCTCCAGACTGCCCGCCGCATGATCGAGCGCGGCGACATCGGCACTCCACTGACTGCACTGACTCTAATGCAGTCGCCCGGACCGGAATCCTGGCACCCGAATCCCGCTTTCCTCTTCCAGGACGGCGCCGGTCCCCTGTTCGACATCGGCCCTTACTACCTGACCACGCTTGTTCAGACCTTCGGCAGCGTCCGCAAGGTGGGCGCTTTCGGCTCCAAGTCCCGCGAAACACGTGTGATCGGCTCAGGCCCCAAGGCCGGCGAGACATTCGACGTCACAGTCCCGACCCACGTCAGCTCCATCCTGGAATTTGAGAACGGTGAATCCGCGCAGAGCATCTTCAGCTTCGATTCCCCACTCAAGCGCGCAGGTTTCGTGGAGATCACCGGCTCCGAGGCCACCATCGCGTTGCCGGATCCGAACAACTTCGACGGCGACATCCGGATCTGCGCGCTCGGCTCCGACGACTGGACTACTGTCCCGTCCGTTGGGTCAACTGCGAGCCGGGGTGCAGGTGTCCTGGAAATGGCCCGCGCCATCCGCGAGGGCCGCCCACACCGCGCGCAGGGCGAGCTGGCGTTCCACATCCTGGACACCATGGCCTCCATCGCGGAGTCAATCGACAACCGCGCCTTCGTGGATGTGGAAAGTTCCGCCGCGCAGGTCCCTGCACTTCCCGAGGACTGGGATCCCACCGCGGCAACGCTTTCAGCCTAGTTTCAACCAGCACCAGCTCGACGACGAGAAAACCGGAGCATCATGAAGAATCCCCTGAAAGTCCTATCGGCGGTTGCCGCGACGGCAGCCTTGGCACTCAGTCTCAGCGCCTGCGGTGGCGGCAGCAACAGCCCACAAGCGAGCAGCGACACGATCACCTACTGGGCGTCCGATCAAGGCAACAGCCTGGACGACACCGCAGCCAAGCTGAAGCCTACGCTGGACCGATTTACCGAAAAAACCGGAGTGAAGGTACAGCTGGAAGTCATCAGCTGGACCGACCTCTACAACCGCATTCTTACCGCAGTCACCAGTGGCGACGGCCCCGATGTCCTCAACATTGGTAACACCTGGGCAGTGACCCTCCAGGAAACGGGCGCGTTTGAACCTGTTGAAGGCGAGCTGTTGGAGGCCGTTGGAGGCAAGGACCGCTTCCTGAAGACCAGCTGGTCCACCGGCGGCGCAGAAGGCAAGACCCCCACGTCAGTACCTCTCTATGGCCTTGCGTACAACATGTACTACAACACGAAGCTGTTCAAGGAAGCCGGCATCGAAAAGGCACCCACAACCTGGGACGAATTCGTAGCCGATGCCAAGAAGCTCACCAAGGACACCAACGGTGATGGAAAGCCTGATCAGTGGGGCTTCACCGCAGCCGGAGCATCGGTATCCGCCAACTCGCACCAGGCATTCGTTCGCGGCCTCCAAAACGGCGGCACCTTGTTCGATAAGGACGGAAAGCCCACCTTTGACAGCGATCCCCAGGTAGAGGGTGTCAAGCAATTCGTGGACCTGATGGCCACGCAGAAGGTGATGTCGCCGTCGGACGCTGAACTGAGCCAAGGCAGCCAGAAGGTGGACAACCTCATCAACGGCAAGGCGGCCATGATGTTCGACCAGAGCCCGCTCAAGAACTTCGCAGCCCGCGACTTCAAGGACTGGGGCGTAGCTCCTATCCCCATGATGACTGCGGACGCCACCGGTGAGCGCGGCACTCAGAGCCACGTGGCCGGCATCAACCTCAGCGTCTTCAAAAACAGCGACAACAAGGCCAACGCCATCAAGCTGGCCGCGTTCCTGACCAGCGACGAAGAGCAGATTGCCCTCAACAAGGCCTATTCCTCGCTGCCGGTGGTTACTGCAGCGTCGAGCGATGCCGCGTTCCAGACAGAGGAAGTCAAGGCCAAGAACGACGCCCTGGCCAACCATTCACTGCCGATGCCGCTGATCGCCAAGGAGGGCCAGATGGAGACCCTCACCGGCACGGCCATCAAGAACCTCTTTGCCAAGGCAGCAACCGGAACCGTTTCCGAGGACGACATCCGGGCAGCCCTCAAGGACGCCAATAACCAGATGGCTGCGGCCCAGTAAACAGGCCTGGTGAGTGGGGGCACCCCTAAAAGGTGCCCCCGCTCCGGCAAAGGAGTTTCCATGTCACATTCAGCATTGGACAGCGGACCCGCCGCTGCCGGCAGCGCCGCTGCCGTTAGTCCTGAGCCCGGCCAGCCAAAGGCCGAGACCACGCCGCCGGTACGTAAGCGGCGTCGCTCATTCCTCCCCTATGGCTTGATCCTTCCGGCCGCGATCCTTGAACTCCTGATCCACATCGGGCCGATGCTCCTGGGCATCTGGATCGCCTTCATCTCCCTAACGCAGCTCAACCTCACCAACTGGCTCAACGCACCGTTCGTAGGGCTACAGAACTTTATCAACGGGCTTAACCCTGAAAGCACCATCGGCCAGGCGTTCTTCAGCACGGTTGGCCGCACGCTGGGCTACACCATTCTGGTGGTCGGCTTCTCCTGGGTGCTCGGCATGGCTGGCGCAGTTTTCCTGTCCTCCAACTTCAGGGGCCGTGCACTTCTGCGTACGTTCTTCCTGGTCCCGTACGCACTCCCTGCATACGTCGGAACCATTGCCTGGGCATTCATGTTCAACCAGCGCGACGGTGCCGTGAACCAGATCCTGGTGGATACTCTTCACCTCTTCGGAGACGAACGCCCCTTCTGGCTACTGGGCGAGAATTCCTTCGGAGCCATGGTGATAGTCAACGTCTGGCAGCTGTGGCCGTTCGCCTTCCTCATGTTGATGGCGGCCTTGCAGAACGTCCCGACGGACGTCTATGAGGCGGCGGCCATTGATGGCACCACGCTTTGGCAGCAGTTCCGCCGGATCACGTTGCCCATGGTCCGCCCGGCCAACGGGGTGCTGCTCATGGTGATGTCGCTCTGGACCTTCAACCAGTTCAACGTTCCCTTCGTCCTGTTCGGAGCCACGTCTCCCAAGGAAGCCACCCTCATTTCCCCGCTGATCTACCAAAACTCCTTCGGCAGTTGGAACTTCGGTCTGGGCGGCGCAATGAGCGTGCTGCTGCTGATCGCCCTGTTTATTGCCTCCGCCTTCTACATCCGCATGGTGCTGCCCAAGGGGGCCGACAATGATTGAGACACGCAACTTCAGGATCCTCCGGAACGTGGTCCTGACCATCCTTTCCCTCTGGGTGGCGGTTCCGCTGTTCGTGGTGGTCTCCACCTCGCTGAAACCCCTCAAGGATGTGTCCGGGCTCTTCCAGTGGATACCCCGCGAAATTACCGCCTCACCGTATGTGGACATCTGGACCACGGTTCCGTTGGCCAAGTACTTCCAGAACAGCCTCATCATCACTGTCTGCGCGACAGCCTGCTCAGTGACCGTCGCCGTCCTGGCCGCCTACGCCATCGCACGGCTGCAGTTCAAGGGAAAGCGCGCGTTCAGCCTGACTGTCCTGTCCACGCAAATGTTCCCTGGGATCCTGTTCCTCCTGCCGCTCTACCTGATCTTCACGCAGATCCGGAACATGACCGGCTTGCAACTGCAGGGCTCCTACCTCGGGCTGATCATCACGTACATGACGTTCACCCTGCCGTTCGCCATCTGGATGCTGAGCGGTTACTTCGCCTCGATTCCCAAGGAACTGGAAGAGGCCTCGATGATTGATGGCACCGGCAGGATGGGAGCACTGTTCCGTGTGATCCTCCCTGTTGCCAAGCCCGGCATCATCGCGGTGGCTGTGTATTCGTTCATCTCCGCATGGGGCGAGGTTTTGTTCGCATCCGTGCTGACTAACGAGTCCACAAAAACACTGTCCTTGGGGCTCAAGGCCTACGCCAGTGAGTCGGATGTTTTCTGGAACCAACTCATGGCTGCTTCGGTTGTGGTCAGCCTTCCCGTTTTGATCGGGTTCATCCTGGTCCAGAAACATCTGGTGGCAGGACTCTCGTCAGGAGCAGTTAAGTAGGTTCAGTGTTAAGTAGAGCCAACAGCTAGTACAAGCAACACCGTTATCCGGGCGATCACCGAAAAGGAACCCAAATGTCGTACTCACTCCAGCTGTACACCCTCCGGAACGCCATCCAGGAGGACCTGCCTGGAACCATCAAAAAGGTCGCCGAGATCGGTTTTACGCAGGTTGAACCGTACAACTTCGTGGCCACCGCCAAGGAGCTCGGGGCTGCGTTGAAGGAGAACGGCCTGACCGCTCCTTCCGGGCACGCGCCGCTTCTGAGCCAGGACCAGGACGAGATCTTCGCGGCAGCCAGGGAACTGGGCATCACCACCGTGATCGATCCCTTCCTTCCGGCCGAGCACTGGCAGGACGCGGAAACCATCCAGGACACGGCAGCTGCTCTGAATGCTGCGGCCAAGAAGGGTGCGGAGTACGGTATCCGGGTGGGTTACCACAACCACGCGTGGGAACTGGAGTCCACCATCGAGGGCGAGACCGCGCTGGAGTACTTCGTGGGACTGCTGGATCCGGAACTCGTCCTTGAGGTAGACACGTACTGGGCTGCTGTGGGCGGCCAGGATCCAGTGGAACTCCTGGCCCGTTTGGGTGACCGCGTGAAGCTCATCCACATCAAGGACGGCCCGGGCAACACTGACACCAAGGCCCAGCAGCCCGCCGGCCAGGGCACCATCCCGGTGCTGGACGTCATCGCTGCTGCCAAGTCCCTTGAGGTGGGCGTCGTTGAATTCGACGACTACTCCGGTGACATCTTCGAAGGCATCACCGAAAGCCTGGCATTCCTGACCGCCGCGGCCAGCGCACAGGCAGCCGAGGGCGCTGTTTCCCAGGAGGCAGGGGAATGAGCTTCTCTCCCTCAACCCGCAAAGGCCCGGTGGGCGTTGCCATCATCGGCGCGGGCAACATCAGCAAGCAGTACCTGGACAACCTCACGGTCTTCCCGGACCTGAAGGTCCTGGTGATCGCTGACCTCTTCGTCGAGGCCGCCGAGGCGCGGGCCAAGGAATACGGCATCCCCGAGTTCGGTGCGCCCGAGCTGGCACTGAACCATCCCGACGTCGAAATCATCGTGAACCTGACCATCCCGGCGGCGCACGTGGAGGTCGCAACGGCCGCCGTCAACGCGGGCAAGCATGTCTGGACCGAGAAGCCTTTCTCGCTGGACCGTGAATCCGGGCTTGGTCTGCTCAAGGCGGCCGACGCCGCCGGGATCCGCCTGGGCACCGCCCCGGACACGTTCCTCGGTGCGGGCCTGCAGACCGCCCGCCGGATCATCGAGCGCGGTGATATCGGCACGCCGCTGACCGGCATGACCACGTTCCAGACCCCGGGCCCGGAGTCCTGGCACCCGAACCCTGCCTTCCTGTTCCAGCACGGCGCCGGCCCCCTGTTCGACATGGGCCCGTATTACCTCACCGCACTGATCCAGACCTTCGGCTCGGTCCGCAAGGTGGCCGCCGTCGGATCCTCCGCCAAGGCGATCCGCGTGATCGGTTCCGGTCCCAAGGCCGGCGAGGAGTTCGCCGTCGAGGTCCCCACGCATGTCTCCGCGATGGCGCAGTTCGAGGGCGGCCAGTCCTCGCACAGCGTGTTCAGCTTCGAGTCTCCGCGCCTGCGGATGGGCTTCGTGGAGATCACCGGCTCCGAGGCCACGCTCTCGCTGCCGGACCCGAACTACTTCGACGGCGACCTCAAGCTCTGGCGTCCTGGCGTTGAAGAACCGGAGATCATCCCTGCAACCGGTCCAGCCAACGGGCGCGGGCTCGGCGTGCTGGACATGGCCCGCGCACTGCGCTCCGGCGAACCGCATCGCGCAACCGGCGAGCTGGCCTACCACGTGCTGGACACCATGGTCTCCATCGCGGAGTCCGTGGAATCGGGCTCATTCGTGGACGTCACCAGCAACGCCCCTGCCTCGGCGGCCGTCCCTGAGGACTGGTCCCCCGAAACAGCAACCCTCTAGCAGCCGCAAGGCGATAGAAAGAGAACAAGAACATGACCACCCCCACCCACTCGTCCCGGCCGTCCGACCGCCCGGCATCCTCGCTGGCCTCGCGCCAGGATAAGTCCCCGTTGGGGGTTGCCGCCATCGGCTACGCCTTCATGGGGAAGGCCCATTCGAATGCGTGGCGGAACGTGGGCAGCTTCTTTGACGTCCCGGCCTTCGAGCAGAAAGTACTCGTGGGCCGGGACGCCGGTGCCGTCGCGGAAGCCGCAGCGAAGTACGGCTGGGCCGAGACTGCCACGGACTGGCGCTCCGTGATCGAACGCGACGACATCGACATCGTGGACATCTGCGCGCCGGGCTGGATGCACGCCGAGATCGCCATCGCCGCGCTCGAGGCCGGCAAGCACGTCCTCGTCGAAAAGCCGCTCGCCAACACGATCGCCGAGGCCGAAGCCATGACTGCGGCTGCCGCGGCTGCCCGGGCCAAGGGCGTCCAGTCCATGATCGGGTTCAACTACCGCCGCGTGCCCGCCGTTGCCCTGGCCCGCGACCTGATCGCGGAGGGCCGGCTCGGCACCGTCCGGCACGTCCGGGCCGCGTACCTGCAGGACTGGCTCGCCGACGCCGAATCTCCCATGACCTGGCGTCTGCGGAAGGAAACCGCCGGTTCCGGCGCGCTGGGCGACATCGCCTCCCACGTCATCGACCAAGTCCAGTTCCTCCTCGGCGACGCCGTCACCGAGGTCTCCGGCCGCCTGCACACCTTCGTGAACCGCCGCCCCGGCGCAGGTCCCGCAAGCGGTCTGGAAGATGTCACGGTCGACGACGCCGCCTGGGCCACGCTGACCCTCGCCTCCGGAGCAATCGCCTCGGTGGAAGTCAGCCGGGTAGCCACAGGCCAGAAGAACTCCCTCAAGCTAGAAATCTACGGGGACAAAGGCACCATCCTGTTCGATCTCGAAAACCTGAACGAACTCGGCTTCCTGGACGCCACTCTTCCCGTGCGGGAGCAGGGCTTCCGCCGGATCCTCGTGAACGAACCCGAACATCCCTACATGCAGGCGTGGTGGCCACAAGGGCACATCATCGGCTGGGAACACACCTTCACACACCAGATCCGCGACTTCCTGACCGCCATCAGCGCAGGTGAGCCGCCGTCGCCTTCGTTCGAAGACGGGCTCCAGATCCAGCACATCCTGGCCGCCGTCGAAGAGTCAGCGGCCGCCAAGAGTTCTTTGATCCAACTGCACACGAAACCCACCACCCAGAACACGACTGAAGGAGCCTGACATGCCCCGCCCGTACACCCTGTTCACCGGCCAGTGGGCCGACCTCCCTTTCGAGGAAGTCGCGCGCCTTGCCTCGGGCTGGGGCTACGACGGCCTGGAAATCGCCGTCTCCGGAGACCACCTGGACGCCTGGCGCTGGGACGAACCCGGCTACGTCGAGTCCAAACTCGCCGTCCTGGAAAAGTACAACCTGAAGGTCTGGGCCATCTCCAACCACCTCAAAGGCCAGGCCGTCTGCGATGACCCCATCGACTTCCGCCACGAAGCGATCGTCGGCTCACGCGTGTGGGGCGACGGGGACCCCGAAGGCGTCCGCCAACGCGCCGCCGAAGAAATGAAACACACCGCCCGCCTCGCCAAAGCCCTGGGCGTGGACACTGTGGTCGGGTTCACCGGCTCCTCCATCTGGCAGTACGTGGCCATGTTCCCGCCCGTCCCCGAAAAAGTCATCGACGCCGGCTACCAGGACTTCGCCGACCGGTGGAACCCCATCCTGGACGTCTTCGACGAACAAGGCGTCCGCTTCGCCCACGAAGTCCACCCGAGTGAGATCGCCTACGACTACTGGACCACCGTCCGGACCCTCGAAGCGATCGGCCACCGGCCAGCGTTCGGCCTGAACTGGGACCCCTCCCACTTCATGTGGCAGGGCATCGATCCCGTGTCCTTCATCTGGGACTTCAAGGACCGGATCTACCACGTGGACTGCAAGGACACCAAGCTCCGCCCCACCGGCCGGAACACCGTCATGGGCTCCCACCTGCCGTGGGGCGACCCGCGCCGCGGCTGGGACTTCGTCTCCGCCGGACGCGGCGACGTGCCCTGGGAATCATCCTTCCGCGCCCTCACCGCGATCGGCTACAACGGACCCATCTCCGTGGAATGGGAAGACGCCGGCATGGACCGCCTCCACGGCGCCCCCGAAGCCCTCGCCGCCCTCAAGAAGTTCGACTTCCCCGCATCCCAAACCAGCTTCGACGCAGCCTTCAGCAGCAAGGACTAGGACAAAACCGACGTGATCCGCACCCTTCAACCCGGCCAGCGCTGCGAGGTGTGGATCGCGTCGGTCACCTGTCAGGCTGAGCTGCTCTACAGCTCGGACGGCTTGTTGTTCGAAGCACCCAACTGGACCCTCGACGGCGCCGCACTTGTCCTCAACGGGGATGGGAAGCTCTGGACGCTGGACGTGACCGGCGGTGAGCCCACGGAGGTCCCGCTCAGCGGCATCCCGGATCTCAATAACGACCACGTCCTGGCCCCCGATGGCGCTGGCATCTTCCTCTCCGCCAACGACGGTCACATCTACCGCGCTTTGCTGGACGGCAGACCCGCCACGCGGATCACCGAGGACGATGGATCCTTCCACTTCCTCCACGGCGTCAGCCCCGACGGCAAGGAGCTTGCCTACGTAGCTATTGAGGCCGGTGACTTTTCGCAGCCAGGTCGCCTCATGACCATAGCGTCCGACGGCGGTGCTGCCGCCAGCGTTGATCTCGGCCGCTTTGATGTCGGTTCAGCCCACTGCGACGGCCCGGACTACTCACCGGATGGCAAGTGGCTCTACCTGAATACGGAGTCCTTCGGTTCAGTTGCCGGTCACGCCCAGCTCGCCCGTGTCCGTGTGGATGGCACTGGCTTCGAGCAAGTCCTTGCATCCGGCACCGTCGACTGGTTCCCGCACCTCTCCCCCGATGGCCGCTACGCCACGTACATCCGGTTCCCCAGCGGCACTGTTGGCCACCCCGCCGACTTGCCGGTCGCCGTCGTGCTTGTTTCGACCGAGGACTGGACCACTCCCCTCCATACATGGCCTCTCTTCGGCGGCCAAGGTACCCTCAACGTCAACAGCTGGTCGCCGGACTCGACGCGCTTTGCGTTCGTGGCCTACCCACCCGCAGACTCAACGAAGGAGTAACGACGTGACCTCTCCCTCTCCGATCCGCTGGGGCATCCTTGGCACTGGATTCATCGCAGGCCTGCAAACGCAGGACTTGAACGAGAACGGCTTCACGGTTCAGGCCGTTGGCTCGCGGAGCCCGGAATCCAGCAAGGCGTTTGCTGGGCAATACGGCGTGGACACCGCCCATGGAAGCTACGAAGACCTGGTGGCGGATCCTGAAGTGGACGTCATTTACATCGCCACCCCGCACCCCATGCACCACGCGAACGCGCTCCTGGCACTGAACGCAGGCAAGCATGTGCTGGTAGAGAAGTCGTTCACCATGAACACCCGCGAAGCCCAGGAGATCGTGGATCTGGCGGAATCCAAGGGTCTGGTGGCTTTGGAAGCCATGTGGACGCGATTCCTCCCCCACATGATCCGCATCCGCGAACTCCTCCAGGAAGGCGCCATCGGCGAGGTCCGGAAGGTGGTGGCCAGCCACAACCAGAGCCTGCCAAAGGATCCTGCGCACCGGCTGAACGATCCGGCCCTTGGCGGTGGGGCGCTGCTGGACCTGGGCATCTACCCGATCTCCTTTGCGTTCGACATCCTGGGTACGCCAGAAACTATTCGCGCCAGTGCCTCCATGACGGCGACAGGTGTTGACCGGCAGACCGCAGCCATCTTTGAGTACGCCAATGGTCAACAGGCGATTGTGGATTGTGAACTCGACGCAGCCAGCGCCAACCGGGCCATGGTTATCGGAACAGAGGGCTGGATCGACATCGAACACACTTGGTACAACCCAGTTCCATTTACTGTCTTTGGAGTTGATGGCACCGTTGTTGAGCGGTACGACCAACCCGTGAACAGCCGGGGAATGCAATACCAGGCAGCTGAGATGGAACGCCTTATCCGTGCCGGTGAGACTGCTGGAAGCATCCTGCCGCCGAGTGAGACCGTGGCCATCATGGCAGCTATGGACGAGATCCGCCGACAGATCGGGCTGAGCTACAAAGCCGACGCTGTTGTTTCAGAAGAAGGTGCAAAGAAATGACTGAATCTGCCCGCCTTGTGGAGTTGCGCCAGCAGGAAGAAGAGCTGGTGTTCGCAAGTTTTGACCACCACGACGCCTGGCGGCTCGGCTCACTGATCGCCAACCACGCGATCGCTTCAGAGCTTGGAGTGGCCATTGATATCCGCCGGCACAACCTCGTGCTCTTCCGCTGCGTCCTGCCAGGCGCCACAGCCGACCAGGAGGAGTGGATCCGCCGGAAGTCCGCTTCCGTGCTGCGGTTCGAGCACAGCACGGCACTGCTGACTGAGCAATTCTCCGAACGCAACCCCCTGGGCGGCGGGTGGCTCGCTCCGGAGGATTACACGCTGGCCGGTGGTTCGTTCCCCATCCGGGTCCGTGGGGCAGGCGTGATCGGGGCTGTCACGGTGGCTGGCTTATCGTCGGACGAGGACCACCAACTGGTGGTTGATGGCATCCGGAGTTACCTGAAGACGGTGGGGGTTTAGGCCACGATCGGGCGTGTAGGAGGCGGCGCTTCCCGCTAGATGTATGAAAACAGTCTTTGGTGCTGCTCGGTCAGCCAGTTGCCTTTGCCCATGAGGGTGCGGACTCGCCTTTAGGCTTCCAGCCGAGCTCGAGCGAAATGGACATGGTCGTCGCCAGAAGGTCAGGAACGCTGCGGCGGAGCTCTTCCAGACCGGTCTTCTCCCGGAACGTTGTAATTGAAATGGCGCCCGCTACACGATCTGCGTGATCCCATACCGGTGCCGCTATGCAGTTCGAGACGATGTCGAACTCGCCGTCGTCCTCTGCCCATCCTCGAGCGCGTACCGTTTCAAGACGCTTCACAAATTCGGATCTGGAAGTGATGGAGTTGGGCGTCCGTTGTTCAAAGGTGGCGTTATCCAGGATGGACTCACGACGGGCACCATCAATGAACGCGAGAATGGCCTTACTGACCCCGGCTGTGTGTATGACTACGAATCCGCCGATTCTTGTGTTCAAGCTGATGGATTGTTCGGGTTCGACTTTATCGACATAGACAATGCGGTTGGCTTCCGGCACGGCGAACTGAACGGTGTGGCCAAGGTGTTCACTGAGTCGGACAATGTGGGGGTGAACGACTGACCTGAGATCGAACTGTTCCAAGGCTGACTGTGCCAGGCCGGCGAGCCTGAACCCGACGCCGAAATACCCGCGCTCGTCGGTTCGCACAAACCCCGCTTCGATCATGGTCTGCAGGATCCTGGATGCCGTTGTCCTGTGAACCCCCAGGTCTGCGGCAATATCCTTCAGCGTCCGCGGGTGTTCACTGCAATATTCCAGAATTTGGATTGCCCGGGCTACCGTCTGCGACATGGTTTCTGCTCGATCCTGTGTTTTGGTGGTCGGTCGGGTTTACGGCTCATCAGCTGATCAGGCTTCCCAGTTTAGACAGCGGGCCAACGCCTGAACCGTGCCGCCAGCCCGGGCTGTCCCTTTTCGCCGCCATGCCGCGGGCGATGACAGGTTTGTGGGCCAAACAATCCCGCACTGCCTCCTCCACAAACCTAGGTGCAACATGTGCACACGATGTGTACAAATGTACGATCCCGTTCGAGCGGCGGTCAAGCTGAATCGCCACGATGGGCCAGAACAAGCGCGCTGATTTGGTGCACCCCTTGCACAGCATGTGCATATGATGCACACTATTGGCGTATAGGACTAGTCGTAGGATCGCGTGATGATCCGTTGCGGCTTTGAATTAAGCCAAAGGAGTCTTGATGAAGACATTGATTTCAGCTAGGCAGCGCTCGGCCCGGCTCACCTTCGGGGAGCTTGGGGACCGGAGCCTGGCAAAGGTACGGCGCAGGATCATCCCCGTGATCTGCCTTCTCTACTTCGTCGCATTTTTGGACCGGAACAACGTCGGTTTTGCGAAACTGACAATGAGCGAAGACATCGGCCTGACAGCATCCGCGTATGGTCTTGGTGCCGGTATTTTCTTTATTGGGTATGCACTGTTCGAAGTTCCCAGTAATGGGGGCATGTATAGGTTCGGGGCGAGGAAGTGGATCGCTCGGATCCTAATCAGCTGGGGCATCTGCGCCACCGCCATGGCGCTGGTCAACAGTGAGACGACGTTTTACGTCATCCGTTTCCTGCTCGGCGCCGCCGAAGCCGGCTTCTTTCCCGCTGTCGTCTTCTACCTCACCCTGTGGTTCCCCGCGGCTCAGCGGGTCACCGTCCTCGGACTATTCATCCTGGCCCAGCCCATCTCCAATGCCATCGGCGCCCCACTCTCGGGGTTGCTCCTGAATCTGGACGGGATGCTGGGACTCCACGGATGGCAGTGGCTTTACATCATTGAAGGCATCCCCGCCATCATTCTGGGGTTCATGGCGCCGCGGCTGCTGACCGACCGCCCGGAAGATGCCCGCTGGCTCAAAGCAGACGAACGCAACTGGTTGAGCATGACCATGGCCAACGAACTGGCGGAGAAACAGCGCAGCGGATCGCATAGCTTCCTGGACGGGCTGAAAGACCGCCGGGCCCTTGTGTACGCGTTCCTGAACTTCGGCATGGTCTGCGGCATCTACGGCTTTGGCCTATGGCTGCCAACCGTGGTTGCCGGACTGGGGAAGCTCGATCCAGCCCAAGTGGGCTTCATCGTCGTCATTCCCTACGCGGCTGCAGCCTTGTTCGTCTTCTACTGGAGCCGCCGCTCGGACCGGACCGGCAAACGCGCAGCCCACGCCAGCATCAGCATGCTCATTGCAGCATTCGGGCTGACCGGGGCCGCGTTCCTTCTCCCGGTCAATCCTGTCGCCGCACTGGTATTCCTCACGATCGCGGCGATGGGCGTCTTCTCCGCAACCGCACCGCTCCTGTCCATGCCATCAGCCGCATTGGGCGGCGCAGCCGCGGCTGCGGGCCTGGCACTGGTCAACTCCATCGGGAACGTTGGAGGATTCGTAGCCCCCTACGCCGTCGGGCTGCTCAACGACGCCACGCACAGCAACCTTGCCGGGCTGCTCTTCCTGGCCGGCTGTCTGGTCATCACGGCCATCGCCACATTCCTCTACGCGCGGAACCGACCAGAAGGCACTGCCGCTCCCAGCGCGGTCGCCGCAGCCGAACTCGCAAAAACCAATTAGCCGTGCGGCCGGAGAACCGGCTCGCCTGAAAGGAACAACTCATGATGTTTGAACAGTCACTGCGCGGAAAGACCGCTCTAATAACGGGCGGAGGCACCGGCATCGGTCAAGGCATCGCACTGGCCCTCGCCAAGGCCGGGGCCAGAATCGCCATCACCTACAACAACCACAAACCCGACCAGGATTTCGCCGATGACGTGGAACGCCTCACCGGGCACCCGTTGACCTCCCTGCAGTTGGACGCGACCATCGAAACCGAAGTCCAGAGGGCTATCGAGGCCCTTGGCCGCGACCTAGGACGGCTGGACATTCTCGTCAACAATGTCGGCGGGCTCATCCAGCGCTCTGCCATCGGCGACATGGATTTCAGACTCTGGAAGCAGGTTCTGGCCGTTAACCTGGACAGCACCTTCCTGATGACACACTTCGCCCTGCCACTGATCAACGGCGGCGGCCGCATCATCAATGTCGCCTCGTTGGCAGGCCGTAACGGCGGACACGCCGGGGCGACAGCGTACGCCACGGCCAAAGCTGCGATCTTTGGCTTCACTCGTGGGCTTTCAAAGGAACTGGCATCATCTGGTATCACCGTCAATGCCCTTGCCCCTGGATTCATCGAAGCGACACCCTTCCATGACACCTTCACCACCGCAGAATCCAAAGCCGCCACAGTCGAGACAATCCCCCTCGGAAGGCCCGGAGTTCCCGAAGATGTCGCGGGTGCGGCGTTGTGGCTAGCGTCCGAGCATGCACGCTTCGTCACGGGTACAGTTGTCGACATCAACGGCGGCCAGTACTTCGCATGATCACCGGGCAACTGACGCATCCTCGCATCCTCTCCGCCCTGGCGGCAGCCGGCCACGGTGCTACCGTACTCATCACAGACGGACACTATTCAGCCGCGACTGCAGTCGGACCAAACGCAGAAACCGTCTACCTGAACCTGCAGGCAGACTTTCCAACGGTGCCCCAAGTCCTACGCGCCGTCCTAGGCACCATCCGAATCGAAAAACTAACGCGGATCATCCCCTCCGAAGACGCAACTCCATGCCTCGTTCATACAGAAATCGATGACCTAATGCCCGAAGGCACCGAAACAGAGTTCATTAACCGACACGAATTCTATGACCTCGCCAGGTCACAGAATCTTGCCTTGTGCATCGTGACGGGCGACTCCCGGCGCTTCGCGAACGCGCTGTTGACCGTGGGCGTTCTCCAAACGGCATAAAACGCCGTCGTTTGGCAGTACCGAGCGACCTGTGACCGTGCCGGTCACAGGTCGTCGCTGCTGTGACCGGCATAGGTATTTCGAGTCATCCCACTGGAAGGAAAATGTGTCGTGTCCATCATCAGACACCGTCATTGAATCCGCGGAAGTTAGTTCACCGTCAGGAAGCACCCACCACGGCGGCCCTCAGGGTCAATGAGCTGATCCAGCTCGGCTACGTAGTTGAAACTGGCCCGGGACAGTCCCAGATCGGGCGTCGACCACGTGGGGTGGGAATCAACGCCTCGTACGGGATGGTCGCCGGAGTGGACCTCGGTGCCAAACACGCTTCGTTTGGACTGTTCGATCTGCAAGGCCGGCTGATCTCCGAGCGCCATACCGCGTTGGACATCACCCAAGGTCCCGACCCCGTGCTCAATGAGGTAGCACGGCAGATCCGGAACCTGGTCGAGACAAGCTCCGAGCGCTTAAGGTTGCTTGGCGTTGGGATGGGCTTGCCGGGCCCGGTCAGTTTCCCTGGGGGAAAAATGGTCTCTCCCGCCCGGATGCCTGGATGGAATGGCGTAGAGCCAGGCGCCCTGCTCAGGGAAATTCTTGGCGTGCCGGTCTTCGTGGACAACGACGCCAACCTCATGGCTCTGGGCGAGCATCTGATCCGTGGAGAAGACGCCGACGATTTCATCTTCGTCAAGGCTGGCTCCAGCATTGGTGGCGGGGTCATAGCCGGTGGCCGTATTCATCACGGCTACCGCGGCATGGCTGGAGACATCAGCCATGTCAGCGTCCCGGACGCGCCTGCGACGCTGTGCTCCTGCGGACGAACTGGATGTTTGGATGCCGTCGCCGGCGGGGCAGCGATCGTCAAAGTCCTGCACTCAGCGGGCGAGGCCGTGACAGATACCCCCGACCTTATCCGTTTGGCCGCCAATGGCCATCCCGTCGCAACCCAGCTGTTGCGTGAAGCGGGCAACCGCACAGGGGTCGTTCTGTCCTCAATCGTTAACTTCTTCAATCCTCGACGCGTGGTGCTCGGCGGGACCCTTAGCGAGGCTGAATCTTTCATCAGCGGCGTCCAGTCAGCGATCTACACCGAGTGCCAGCCCTTCGCCACCGACAGCCTCGAGATCGAAGCGACGAAGGCCAAAAAAACCGGCGGCATAACCGGGAGCGCCCGTCTCGCCCTGGACAGAATCCTCGACCCGGCCAGGATTACCGCAGCGGTAAACGCATCCACCCGGAAATAGCGGCCACTGACCTCGGGGGCTGGGCATTCTCAAGAAACAGCAACAGCCTTTCCCCTCAGGCCCGGCGTGAGGTTTCCAGGACCATTTGTGCGAGCTCCCTGGCCAACCGGACCGCGTCCGGGTGCTTGTCGAGCTGTGAGTTGGCGACTGCTCCGTCGTAGAGCAACCGGAGACGGTCGGCCACATCGGCGGCGTCCAGAAAGCCTGCTTCCTCGGTCTGCGACAGGATGACGTCGGCGAGCCAGTCGCGGAACGCGCGCAGCGCAGTGGCTTCCACGCTGCCCGGGAGGGCCTCGGCATTGGCATTAGCGAACGCGCAACCCCGGTAGCCCGGGGCCAGGACCGCTTCCTGCAAGGCATCAAAGATTGCCAGCAATTTGTCGACCGGGTCATCCAGCCCCTGCTGGTGCCGCGCAATCCGATCCCGCCGCCGCTGGTCCCAGCCAGCAAGATATGCGGCTACAAGCTCGTCCTTGCCCGAAAAGTTGTAGAAGAGCGAGCCTTTGGCAACGCCAGCTTCCTCGATGACCCTGTCGATCCCGACAGTATGGACTCCCTCTGCGTAAAACAGCCTGTCCGCTGCATCGAGGAGGCGTTGCCGTGCGGGAACTCGGGTGGAGGTCATGCCTCATTTTATCAGACAGATCTGTCTAAATCTGTATTGACTTAATTAGACAGATCTGTCTAACTGAAAGAGTTTAGACCACTCTGTCCAAGGAGCCCGTGTTGTCCCCCAAAATTTCCCCAGCCGTCTCTTTTGCCGGCCTCGCCACGGTTTTTGCAGCGTTTTTCTTCGCCGCGGGAGCGCCGACTCCTCTGCTCTCACTTCGCCAGCATGAGTGGCAGTTCTCATCCGGCGCGCTCAGTATCGCTTTCTCCATCTACGCCCTCGGCCTGTTGGCGGCGCTCCTGATAGGCGGCTCACTCTCCGACCATGTCGGCCGCCGGCCGGTCATGCTTGCCGCCCTTTACGGTGAGCTCGCTTCCATGATTGTGTTCCTGGTCGCCCCGACAATCACCTGGGTGATCGTCGCCCGCGCCCTCCAGGGTCTCGCCACGGGGCTTGCCACCAGTGCCTTCAGCGCTGCCATCGCTGAGCAGGCACCCGCCCACCTCAAGAAACTCGCCGGAGGCCTGGCCGGTGCCTCGGTCGCAGGAGGTCTCGGCGTCGGCGCTCTTCTGACCGGCGCCGCGGTTCAGTTCACTCCGGACGCCAACACGCTTGTGTTCACCATCCTCGCTGGAGTCATGGTTCTCGCCATCGTCTTCGTCAGCCTCACAGCCGAAACTGCAGCAAAGCGGCCTGGTGTGCTCCGGTCGCTGACTCCCCGCCTTGGACTCCCTGGCAGTGTCCGCGGTGAGTTTGCCGCAGGGATACCCGTGCACATCGCAGGCTGGATGTTTCCTGCCTTCTTCCTCGGACTTTCGCCCGTGATGCTTCGTCTTCAGTTCACTTTGGACGGCGGCCTGGTGGCCGGCTTCACGGCTTTCCTCGGCCCGTTCGCGGCCGCTATATCAAACTTCGTTTTCAACCAGCATCCTGCCCGGCGCAGCACCTTGGTTGGAACATCACTCACCCTTCTCGGGACGATCGCGGTCCTTCTCGGAATCAGCGCACTGTGGCTGCCCGCCGTCTGGATCGGTGCAGCGCTCGGAGGCATCGGCTTCGGCGCGTCATTCGGCGGCCAGCTCCGGCTAATAGCCCCGCACGTTCAGCCGCACCAACGCGCTAGCGTCTTCTCCGGCATCTACACGGTCGCTTACCTCGCATTCGGGATACCCGTCATCATCGCCGGCCAGCTTGTCCCCGTGTTGGGGCTGGTCCCAACCTTGCAGTGGTACGCGGCTGCCGTCATTGCCGTCGCAATCCCGGCAATCCTTATCCAGATGGCACGGTTCCGTCTGGATATCACGCCCACGCCCAGCCCCGCATGATCCGTCTCCGCAGGCCTGCCGAGCGTAACGGCAACCCGCCGATCCATCACAAAAGGTAACGTCCCGCCGTCGTCCCCGGTACCCGCACCTATTCTGGGCAGTAACTGCCGATCGATCGCGAAGGAAGTCCATGCCCAGCCCCGAACGCCCCCTCCGCAAGCTTGGATTTCTCACTATCGGCCTGTTCGACCCCGCGGATCCGGCCGCCGGCCACCGGTCAACGTTGGAGATCATCGAACTCGGTGAGCAATTGGGGTTCGACAGCGCCTGGTTGCGGCACCGTCACTTGCAATTCGGGATCTCCTCCCCCGTCGCAGTGATGGCCGCCGCCAGCCAGCGCACGTCCAGAATCGAACTCGGAACCGCAGTAACCCCGCTGGGTTGGGAAAATCCCTTGCGTCTGGCGGAGGACCTTGCCACCGTGGATCTGCTCGCCGGGGGACGGATCAATCCAGGGCTGAGCGTGGGCGAACCGATGCACTACGACACAGTGAAGCATGAACTGTTCCCGGATTCCTCAGAAACAGAGGACTTCTCCTATGCCCGCGTAGGGCGGTTTGCCCGCCTGGTCGCCGGCGAAAAGGTCCGGGAGTTCTCCGGCAAGCAAGGTGTTGTGGAGGAATTCTCCAACCGGGTGGAGCCACACTCTCCCGGGCTGCGAAGCCGCCTTTGGTACGGAGCGGGCAGCATGAAGTCTGCCGTCTGGGCCGGGGCAAACGGTTTCAATCTTCTGTCCAGCAGCGTGATTTTCCCGGATAAGGACCAGAAGCCGGACTTTGCCACGGTCCAACAGACGCAGATTCGTGCGTACCGCGAGGCCGCCGCAGCGGCCGGAAACACTGCCCGGGTTTCACAGGGCTTGGTGGTGATCCCAACAGATTCCGCTTCGAATGCCCAGCGGGAGAAGTACCAGCGTTACGTCGATGAACGCACTCCCCGCACGCGGGCGCCCCAAGGGCCGAAGGGTATGCTGTTCGCCCCGGATGTGATCGGGACCTCCGCTGAAATCGCCGAGCAACTGTACGCCCATGCTGGATTCCAGGAAGTCGACGAGGTAGCTTTCGCACTGCCGTTCAGCTTTGAACATGAGGACTACGTGCAGATCCTCACCGACATCGCAGGAAAATTGGGACCCGCCCTAGGGTGGAAAGCCGCCGGATGACGAGGTGCGGTGACCGTTTCGGTCCGAAACTCTGATGAGGGCCGTGGGTGGTTATACGGGCAATAATCCGGCAGAGACTAGCCGCCTCGCGCCTTCCGGGTCGCGGCGTCGTTGGCTTTCTGCAGAGCTTCGACGAGCTCGTCCTTGCTCATTTTCGAACGGCCCTTAATGTCCAGTTCCTGGGCACGTTGATAGAGATGCTCCTTGGAGGCATTGGCGTCCACTCCCCCGGCCGTGGGTTTCGTTGATTCAACGCCCTCTTCCGCGTGCTGGTCAGAAGGGCCTCGCTCCTCCTTCGCCTCCCAGTGGTCGCCGACTTTCTCGTAGCTGTGCTTCAGCGACGCATATGCGGTGCGGGCCGCACGGCTCTCATCGTTGTCGTAGGACTCCATGGCGGAATCGTAGGTCTTGGCGAAGGTGTCTTGGGCCTTCTGCTCAGAGCGCTGCAGGGTGGATGGGAGTTCGTCTTTGCGGGCATGATCGTTCTTGCCGGTCTTTGGCACAGTACTCACGCTCCTTGTCAGAAAGGCTGATCTTGGACGTGCGTCCAGCTTATCAATTGCCTATTCGGCCAGGCTTGGCGCAAGTGCTCGACACCGTCGTCACCGCGCCTTCAGCACATACCTTCTTTCGGGACGCCCGACGCCGTACTTAAGCCTGACTTCCAACGCACCTTCATCGTGGAGGTACTCAAGGTATCGGCGCGCGCTGACGCGTGAGGTCCCCAATTGTTCGGCCACTTCGGCCGCGGAGACATCGCCGGGCGCTGATTTCAGGGCAGCTTCCACCAGTTCCAGCGTCTCTACACTGCAGCCCTTGGGCAACGTCCGCTCGGATACGCCGAGCCCAAACACCCGGTTCACGTCGGATTGCTCCGCCTCGCTCTTGGACGCATCAAGCCCTTGGTAGGCATTCAGGTAGTGCTGCAAACGCTCCTGAAGATCAGACTGCGAAAACGGCTTGATCAGGTAGTGCACAATGCCACCGCGTAGTGCCTTGCGCACCGTTTCAGTTTCACGCGCTGCGCTGATCACCAGCACATCAAGGTCCGGGGCCACGTCCCGCAGCTGATGCATCAGGTCCAGGCCGTTGATGTCAGGGAGATGGATGTCCAACAGCACCAGGTCCGGCTGCAGCCGTTGCGTTTCAAGGAGAGCTTGCGCACCCGTGTGGGCCACCCCCACCACACCGAACCCCGGCGTTCGCTGGATGAACCCTGCGTGGACCTTGGCCACCATGAAGTCGTCATCGACAATCAGTACTTTGATCACGGCTACGCTGCCCCTTTGAAATCCGAATTGTGCTTGTTGAATCGTGCGGTGAAAACGGCCCCATGGTCGTTGGCCACTGTCAGGTCGCCGCCGCTGCGCCGGCATATCACCCGCGAGAGTGCCAGGCCAAAGCCGCGGGCGTCGCCGGGACCCGGCTCCTTCGTGGAAAAGCCCTGCCTGAAAATGTCCTCAGCGGAGCCGGAGGGCACTCCTGGACCGTTGTCCCGGACGGTGACTGTAACACCGTCCGCAGAGTTGACCGCCAACACACTCACCGACGCCCCAACGAGGCCAGTCACGGCGTCGAACGCGTTATCCACCAGGTTGCCCACCACGGTGGTGAGGTCCCGGGACAGTTCCTCGTTAACGCGCGGGAGGGCGGACTGGGGGTCGAGTTGCAGCTCCACCCCGCGCTCGGTGGCCAAACTGGCTTTGGCTATCAGCAGGGCTGCGAGCGCAGGGTCCTGGATGCGGCTGGTCACTTCGTCGTTAAGCCGCGTCCGGTCCACGGTGGCGCCGTTGACGAACTGCACCACGGAATCGTATTCGCCAATCTGTATCAGGCCGGAAATGACGTGCAGTTGGTTGGCGAACTCATGGGCCTGGGCCCTCAAAGTATCGGTCACGGTCCGGGTGGCACCGAGTTCACGTTCCAGCGACGACAATTCGGTTCTGTCCCTCAGGGTTGTCACGGAGCCGATGTCGCGCCCACGGGATCTGAGGGCCACCCTGTTCATGACCACCAGCCTGTCCCCCACCAGCACTAATTGGTCGGGGTCCGTTTGTTCCCGGGTGAGTACCACTTTGAGCGCACTGTCCACGTGAAGGGACCCGAGTTTCCGGCCTACGCAGTCTGCGGGCAATCCCAGCAGTTGTCGGGCGCTCTCATTGGCCACCGTAATCCGCTCGTGCGGGTCCAGCGCCACCACGCCTTCCTTCAGGCCCTGCAGCATCGCTTCACGGTTTTCCACCAGTCCGGTGATCTCCCGAGGCTCCATTCCCAGCGTTTGCCGTTTGACGCGGCGGGACAACAGGAGGGAACCGGCTACGCCGAGAACGCTGGCAACGCCCACGTAGGTGAGGAGGTTGGGCACCACGTCTTCCAGCCGTTCAAGGGCGGATGGATAGTTCCTGCTGATGGCGGCGATGCCGATCATGGTTCCGGAGTCGTCCAGTACCGGCACGTGTGCTGAGAGAACTTTTCCTTCATTACCGGCGAGGACTCCGGTCCAGGCCCGGCCTTCCTTCACCCTGCTGTCGCCCAATAGAAGTGGCTTGCCCAGCTGGCTGGGATCCGAGGAGGCCACCACCGTGCCGTCAAGCTTTGCCAGTGCCACGTGGGAGGAGCCGGAAACAGTCCGAACGGATTCGGCCACGGCCGGAAGGGCTGACCCATTGCGTGATTCGGCGGTGGGCAACAGCGCACGCACTGTCGGGTTGTTGCCCAAGGCCTCTGCCGCGGACAAGGCCCGGCGTCCTTCAGTGCGTTCAAAGGCAGCGGCAGATTGGGCCAGGGAGATGGCTACCACGGCAACCAGAACCGCCAAAACGATCAACAACTGCAGCACAAGGTACTGCCCGGCCAGGGACATCCCTCTCCGTCGAGTCAGTCGAGACACTGTTTGGATCCTTTGGTGATTCCAATTTGCAAGGGCCGCTAACAGCTTCAAAAGTAGTCCGCCTTGGCGTATCGGAACTATACCCTAAGCACGCTGAGGATCAGCTGCGCCGGGTCTTTTGCGAAGGCAAAAGCGTGAACGCAATGAACTTAAAGATCACTGCGAACACAAGAGTGATCACCGTCACGCCGGGACCTAGCATCAATCCACAGGGGCACAATGCTGACCGCCCTGCACAGAATTTCCATACTGAGAAGAGGAACACCATGCGCCAGATCCGCGCATTGCGAATCGCCGCCGTTGCTGCCGGCATCGCCCTGATGGCTACCGGCTGCGGCGCCACAGGTAAGAGCTCCACTGGTTCTGCTAGCTCCGGCGCCGCAGCCGGACCCATCACCGGCCTTCACATCATGGTTCCCAATACTCCCGGTGGCGGCTACGACACCACTGCACGGGCGGCCGCCAAGGTCCTCGACGACGAGAAGATCGCGAACAACACCGAGGTCTTCAACCTCGCAGGCGCAGGTGGCACAGTGGGCCTGGCCCGCGTGGTCAACGAAAAGGGCAACGGGGACCTCGCCATGCTCATGGGCCTGGGTGTTGTGGGTGCCAGTTACACCAACAAGTCGGAGTCGAAGCTGACCGAGACCACCCCGCTGGCACGGCTCATTGAAGAGCCCGGTGCCATCATGGTCAGCAAGGACTCCCCTTACAAGACCATCGATGACCTCGTGAAAGCCTGGAAGGCAGATCCCGGTTCCATCTCCGTGGGTGGCGGTTCCTCGCCTGGTGGCCCTGATCACCTCCTGCCCATGCAGCTGGCTGGCGCCGTGGGCATTGACGCCACGAAGGTCAACTACGTCGCTTACGACGGTGGTGGAGATCTCCTGCCGGCCATCCTGGGCAACAAGCTTGGCTTCGCGGCTTCCGGTGCAGGCGAGTACCTGCAGCAGATCAAGTCCGGTGAAGTACGCGTCCTGGCCACCAGTGGCGAGAAGCGCCTGGACGGTGTTGACGCCCCCACGCTGAAGGAGTCCAAGATCGATCTGGTCTTCACCAACTGGCGCGGCATGGTGGCCCCTCCGGGCATCAGCGAGGACGACAAGAAGTCCCTGATTGCCGCCCTGGAGAAGATGCACGAATCCGCTGGCTGGAAAGAGGCCCTGAAGACCCACAGCTGGACCGACGCCTTCATCACCGGTGACGAGTTCCAGAAGTTCCTGACGGACCAGGACAAGCGGGTGGCGGACGTGCTCACCAAGCTTGGCTTGGCGTGAGCACTGTAGCAACAGGCCTGAAAGGCCGCGCCGAGCTGGGGGTCGCCCTCCTGCTCGGCGCGGTGGGCGTCCTTGTCTTCCTTGACGCGAATGGCCTGGCAACCCCGTATTCGAAGTCGGACCCCGTAGGGCCCAAGGCAGTTCCCTTCATCGTTGCCGGACTTCTGGTGGTCTGCGCTGTTTTGCTGGCCATCAACGTTCTGCGTGGTGGCAAGGGAGAAGTGGAAGGCGGCGAGGACATTGACCTCGCGCACCCCGCCGATTGGAAGACGGTGCTCCCGCTGGCAGGAGCGTTCATCCTCAACATCCTGCTCATCGACTGGGCCGGCTGGGTCATTTCCGGGACTGTCCTGTTCTGGGGCAGCGTGCTGGCACTTGGCAGCCGGCACTACGTTCGTGACGGGATCATCTCCGTTGCGCTGTCCCTGGCCACCTTCTACGGCTTCTACCTCGGCCTTGGCATTGCATTGCCGGCCGGACTCCTGGAAGGAATCCTCTGATGGACGTCTGGTCCTCTTTGATGGACGGTTTCGCCACCGCCCTGACCCCCATGAACCTCTTGTACGCGGTGATCGGCGTACTCCTTGGAACGGCCGTTGGCGTCCTGCCAGGGCTCGGCCCGGCCATGACTGTGGCGCTGCTGCTTCCCGTCACGGCCGCCCTTGAGCCCACCAGCGCCTTCATCATGTTCGCCGGCATCTACTACGGCGGCATGTATGGCGGTTCCACAACGTCCATTCTGCTGAATACACCTGGAGAATCGTCGTCGGTTGTGACGGCAATCGAGGGCAACAAGATGGCCAAAGCAGGACGCGCAGCCCAAGCGCTCGCTACTGCGGCCATTGGCTCCTTCGTGGCAGGTACCATCGGAACTGCGTTGCTGGCTGTCTTTGCACCCCTGGTGGTGCAGTTCGCCGTGAGCTTGGGCGCACCGAGCTATTTTGCCATCATGATCCTCGCCTTGCTGGCCGTCACTGCGGTCCTGGGTTCATCCAGGCTCAGGGGCTTTGCCTCCCTGGGTCTGGGCCTGGCCATCGGCCTGGTGGGCATTGACTCCGTGACTGGCCAGCGCCGCCTGACATTTGGCCAGCCGATGTTGGCCGACGGCCTGGACATCGTTGTGGTGGCAGTGGCCATCTTCGCCGTGGGTGAAGCACTGTGGGTTGCCGCCCACCTGCGGCGTTCACCGCTTCACATCATTCCCGTGGGGCGGCCTTGGATGGGCAAGAAGGACTGGGCCCGCTCCTGGAAACCCTGGTTGCGTGGCACCGCTTTCGGCTTCCCGTTTGGGGCACTTCCCGCCGGTGGTGCCGAGATCCCCACATTCCTCTCTTATGTCACCGAGAAGCGGCTGACAAAACATCCGGAGGAATTCGGCAAGGGAGCCATCGAAGGCGTCGCAGGACCTGAAGCAGCCAATAACGCTGCCGCAGCTGGAACGCTGACCCCAATGCTTGCCCTCGGCCTGCCTACCAACGCCACCGCCGCCGTCATGCTCGCAGCGTTCACCTCCTACGGCATCCAGCCCGGCCCGCAGCTGTTCTCCAGCCAAGGTCCCCTGGTGTGGGCGCTCATCGCGAGCCTCTTCATCGGCAACCTGCTGCTCCTTCTCATCAACCTGCCCCTGGCACCCCTGTGGGCAAAACTGCTGCAGCTTCCGAGGCCGTACCTCTACGCCGGCATTCTCTTCTTCGCTACTTTGGGCGCCTACTCCGTAAACCTGCAGGCGTTCGACCTTGTGATCCTCCTGGTGCTCGGAGCCTTGGGATTCATGATGCGGCGCTTCGGGCTACCCGTGCTGCCCCTGATTCTGGGCGTCATCCTCGGCCCGCGCATCGAAGGCCAGCTACGCAGGACTCTCCAACTGTTCGCCGGTGACCCCGCCGGGCTGTGGAGCGAGCCAATCGCCGTCGTCGTCTACATCATCGTGGCTATCGTCATCCTCTGGCCGCTGATCTTCAAGCTGGTCCGCCGCAACCGTCCGGTGTCAGCCAGCGTGGTCCCTGCCCACCCGGGCGAAACCGTCACGGCGAAGGACGCCGCCATCCAAGCTGACGAAAACACCACCCCGCTCCAGCACAACAGCCACCACAACAAGGAGAAGCCATGACCATCGTGGTGGGATACGTCCCCACACCCGAGGGCGAAGCCGCATTGACCCAAGCCATTGCCGAAGCCAAGAAAAACAACGACACCCTTTTGGTGATCAATTCTTCCAAGGGCGACGCCTTGGTGGATAACAGGTACGCCCAGGAACCGGAGATCCAGACCATCGAGGAACGCTTGGCCCTTCAAGGCATCCAGCACGTCATCAAGCAGCCGGTCCGCGGCCATGACGCCGCCGCTGAGGTACTGGATGCGGCCGACGAGACCAACGCCGAGTTGATTGTGATTGGCCTCCGCCGTCGCAGCCCGGTTGGCAAGCTGATTATGGGCAGTGTTTCGCAGAGGATCCTGTTGGAGGCGGACTGCCCCGTGCTCGCCGTGAAAGCAGACTAAACGCAAAACTTGAGTTCGTGCCCAGCTAATGCCCTTAAGATTCGTTCTTAGGGGCATTAGCTATACACAAACACCGAGGGGACCACGTGGCCGAGACCATTCGAACAGCAACAACGGACGACGCCGGAAAGCTGGCCGAGCTTGCGGCCGTCACCTTCCCGCTGGCGTGCCCGCCCGGCGCCTCACCGGCGGACATCCAGGCCCACCTGGAGAAGACGCTCGCCGAGGACAACTTTGTGGACTACCTCGCCGATCCAAACATCACCATTTTGGTGCTCGACGACGACGGGCAGCTCAACGGGTACACCATGCTGATTGCCAAGCCGGCAAGCGACCCGGATGTAGCCTCCGTGCTCTCGGCACTCCCCTCCACGGAACTCAGCAAGTGCTACGTCCACCCGGACCACCACGGCCAGGGAGCCGCGTCCCGCCTCATGAAGGCGTCCGTCGCGGACGCTTCGGAAAAGGGCGCGGCGGGAGTATGGCTTGGCGTGAACAGTGAAAACGCCAAGGCCATCCGTTTCTACGAGAAGAGCGGCTTCCAAAGGGTGGGCACCAAGTCGTTCAAACTCGGCGACACCATAGAGCACGACTTCGTCATGGAGCACGAGCTCTAGGAAACGCCGAACCTAGCCGAACAAGTCCCCAGCCAATGGTGGCCGGGGATCGGAGCGCAACTCCAGGCCAGTGGGCAATCCCGTCACAGTGCCATGTCCCGCGGACGCCTGGATCGTGACCCGCGAGCGCCCCAGCAGCACGTTTTCGGCCTTGAACTCCCCAAACGAGTCCGGGAGGATAGGCGCCAGGTGGAGTACTTTCCTGGTGAAGTCGGGGTCGAACCGCAAGAGGATGCGGGCCAGCTGGATCGGCGCCGCGGCCGCCCACGCCTGGGGTGAACACGCCGTCGGATAGGGCACCGGCTCCGGGAAGTCTGAGCGGTCAAAGCCGCAGAACAGTTCCGGGAGCTGACCGCCAAAGTGCTCGGCGGCGTCGAACAATCCGCTCGCCACCCGGCTGGCTTCCTTCACGAAGCCGTAGCGCATGAGTCCGGTGGCCACGAGCGCCGTATCGTGTGGCCAGACCGAGCCGTTGTGGTAGCTGACGGGGTTGTAGGCACCCATGTCCGAACCCAGAGTGCGGATCCCCCAGCCCGTGAACATCTCAGGTGACATCAGCCGCTCCGCCACAAGTGCAGCCTTGTCCTCGTCCACGATGCCGGTCCACAAGCAGTGGCCCATGTTGGACGTACAGGAATCCACGGGTTTCTTGTCCTTATCCAAGGCAAGGGCGTAATAGCCCCTGTCCGGCAGCCAGAAAGTCTCGTTGAACGCTTCCTTCAGCGCTTCGGCCCGGTCGGCGCAACGGCGTTCGACGGCGGTATCGCCGGCAGCGCGCGCCAGCAGCGAACGCCCAACGTAGGCCCCGTAGGCGTAGGCCTGGACCTCGCACAGCGCGATGGGCGTTTCAGCCATCTTGCCGTCCGCGAAGTTGATGCCGTCCCAGGAGTCCTTCCACCCTTGATTGATCAGGCCGTGGCTATTGGGCCGCTGGTACTCGATGAACCCGTCGCCATCCCGGTCGCCATAGTTTTCCATCCAGGAAATTGCACGGTCGGCATGGGGAAGCAGGGAATCGATGATGTCCGCCCCCAGGCCCCACCGGCTGAGTTCGCCCAGCAGGGTGACGAAGAGTGGCGTTGCATCCACGGTCCCGTAGTAGGCGGTTCCGCCCAAGGAAAGTCCTGCCGTGACTCCCAGCCTTACCTCGTGGGGCATGCGGCCGGGTTCCTCCTCGGAATCGGCGTCCACTTTGCTGCCCTGGAGCCCGGCCAGTGTTTGCAGCGAGCCGGCAGCAAGTCCAGGATCCACCATGAGTGACATATAGGACGCCAGGATCGAGTCGCGCCCAAACAATGCCATGAACCAGGGCGCCCCGGCTGCGACGGCAGCACGCCCGGGATGCTCATGGTCGAAGATCCGCAACGAGCCAAGATCGCTCTGGCTTCGCTCCAGGACTTCCTCAACGTTCCTGTCCGTAACAGCGATCCGGGGAACGTGCTCCGCCCAGGCCATGTGCCGGCGGACACCTGCGGTGTGGTGCAAGGGAGTGGTTTCGGTGAAAGGGTCGTTGGGCCCTTCCCCGTTGGTCAGCGGGATGGCAATGACGCTAGTGGTCCATTGGCTCCGCGCGGGGATGGTGATGTGGAAGCTCAGCCCATCTTCCGTGGGTTTCCCTCCGGATGCCCGGAAGGATACGCCCCGGCGTTGTCCATTGGCGTGAACCGACTCGATGTGCAGTTCCTTCTTGTGGACCGTTCTCGCCACGGATGCGGCCTTGCCCGCCCTGCCACCTTTGACGTCGAAGAGGTCGGCGAGGTCCGCGTCGATGAGCAGCTCAATATCGCAGGTGGATGCCTGCCCGGAGTAATTCCGGATAGTGATGTCGTCCCTCAGGCCGTGCCCTACATGCCGCTGATGCCTCACAACCAACGGGCTGTCGAACCTACCGTCTGCTGAGAGTGCACGACCCACGAATTCCGCCTGGAACGCAGTTGGATTACGAGCCACCAACGGCTCACGGAACGCCCCGTTGACGCGGAGGACCCACCGCGACACGATCCGGGTGTCCTGGTAGTAGGCGCCGTGGGCCCCACCTCCGTGGATGTCACCAGTGTGGGCGGAAATGCAGAAGGACGATCCTTCGACGACGGTCACCGCACCAAATTCGGAGGCGCCCGCCTCCGTGTCGGCGTTCCAAGCAGTCATGGCCCACGAAGCCTTCCTCGGGAAATGTCCTGCTTATCGATCACAGGTTGATGGGGGCTTGCCTCTGATTGTCTTGCAACTTGCCGTCGCCGGGAAGGCCTCCGGCCTTGAATTCTTCGATGACCGTGGCGTAAAGCTCCAGATGGTCCGCTGCCATCCGTGAAGCGTTGAAATACTCATCCACGGTACGCCGGCACTCCGCACGGTTGAGACGTTGCACGTCCTCCATGAACCCTGCGAGTTCGTGGGTCTGCGCCAGATATCCCGTCACTCCATGCTGGACTATTTCGGGGGCGGCACCCATCGGAGTGGAAAGTACTGGTGTTCCGGTAGCCAGGGACTCGATCATGACCAGTCCGAATGGTTCATGCCACTGGATGGGGTTGATCAGGGCCACGGCTCCCCCCATGAGCTCGTACTTCTCGGGATCCGAGAGTTCACCGAGGAATTCTTCCTGTGAACCAAGGATCGGCTCAACAACGTCGTGGTAATAGTCCTGTTCACTCTTGGCATGCATCTTGGCAGCGATGCGCAGCGGCACCCCGGCCTCGCGGGCAACGGCCACCGCCTCCAACAAGCCTTTGTCCGGGCACATGCGTCCAACAAAGCATGCGTAACCGCCGGCACCCTCGCCGACAGAAACCGTGGAGAGATCCAGCCCATGATGGATGACGGCCGATATTGGGAGGTCGGAAATGCGGCTGCATTGGTCACGCGAAATGGCGATGATCGCGGTGTCCCGGGCCATATCCCGGTAGAGCCCTGCGTACCGCGGTGTCAGCGGGCCATGGACAGTGGTCACCACCGGCACATTCGGCGGCCGGTGGGCGTAAAGAGGTCCGGCAAGGGTGTGATCGTGGATAACGTCTACGTCCTGCATGCCGGCATATGCCTTGATCACGTGGTGCAGCTCGCTGAGTGTCTGCCCTAACTCCTCCGGCTCGCTCTGCCCGAAACCCCGCAGCTGTGGCACGGGGCAGGTACTGTCGGCCGCCGTGGCCAGGAGTACCTCGTGCCCTGCATCGGCCAAAGCCCTTGCCAAGGCATCCACAACCCGTTCAGTGCCGCCGTACCGTTCCGGGGGCACTGGGAACCATGGGCCAACGATGAGTCCAACGCGCATGCTGTAGGCCTCCACAAATATGCGAACCCGCGCACGGGGTTCAACCTCGTGTTCATCGCGGCCCCAGACACACGCGATTCTTCGGGACGAAGAGCGCCCCATCGGCTGACTGCATAACCTGCTTCACACATTAGGCTGGGCACGCCCGCCCCGGCAATGGGTGACGAAAATAACAGACTTTTCCGGAATGCCCCTGAACCGCCGAAGGTTGACCACAGCATGAAGATTGAGATCTGGTCCGACGTCGCGTGTCCGTGGTGCTACATCGGCAAGCGCCGCTTTGAGACTGCCCTGGCACAGTTCCCCCACCGCGGGTCGGTGGAGATTCAGTGGAAGAGCTACCAACTGGATCCTTCGATCCCGGAGCACTACGACGGCACGGAACTGGACTACTTGAGCAAGCGCAAGGGCCTGGCTCCGGAGCAGGTCAAGCAGATGTTCGCCCACGTCACCGAGACCGCCAAGGGCGAGGGCCTGGACTACCAGTTCAACAACGTAGTGGTTGCCAACAGCTTTACAGCGCACCGCCTCATCCATCTTGCCGCAACACATGGCCGCCAGGATGCCGCCAAGGAGCGGTTACTTAGCGATCACTTTGAGCACGGCAAGGACATCGGCAGCCGGGAATACCTGACGGAGCTTGGTGCCGCCTTGGAGCTCCCGGCCGCCGAAGTGGCAGAGCTGTTCACTACCGACAAATATTCGGACGCCGTCAACGAGGACATCAATGAAGCCCGCGCCATCGGCGTCACAGGCGTCCCGTTCTTCGTGATCGACCGCAAGTACGGCATCTCCGGCGCCCAGCCGGCGGAACTCTTCAGCGAGGCCCTGAACCAGGCGTGGCAGGAAACCAATCCCCTGATCCCCGTGGGCGCATCCGACGCCGAGGCCTGCGGCCCTGACGGCTGCGCTATCTAGCTAGCCAGCCGCCGTCGTGCGTTAACCCAAGTGAGTCGCAGCAGAGCGCGTTATGAACCTTCATAACGCGCTCTGCTGCGACTTAGTTGGGTGAGCGGGGGTTAGCCCTTCACTACTTCAAGCTCGACGACGGCCCATGACAGGGCGGGCAGCGTCAGCCGAAGCTCCGAACCGCTCGCCTTAACGCCGTCCAAGGGTTTCAGGCCGACGCGGCCCTGCTGGTCCTGGGTGTTGGTGGTGAACCTGTCGCCGCCTTCCGGGATCTCCAGGACTTCGGCCCGGAGCACCTGGCGGGCGTCGAAGCCGCGCAGGGCTGCCTCGACGTCGGCAGCTTCTTCCAGCCCGCGGTTGGCGAAGAACAGCGCAACGCGCCCTGTCTCCTCGTTCCACGTGGCGCTGACGTCGACGAGGTCCGTGCCGCCGAACCGCTCGTTGTCGTATTTGTCCGAGTCCACTGACAGCCGCAGGATCTGGCCCTTGGCGAGCTCGGCCATCCGGGCGAACGGGTGGAAGATGGTTTGCTTCCACGCCGGCCCGTTCTCCTCAGACAGGATCGGCGCAATGACGTTGACCAGCTGCGCCTGGTTGGCAATCTTGACGCGGTCGCCGTGCCGGAGCAGCGAGTTGAGCAGCGTCCCCACCACCACGGCATCGGTGACGTTGTACTTGTCCTCGATGACGCGGGGGTGCTCGCGCCAACCGGCCTTGATCACGTTGTGCGGCTGGTCCTCAGTGTCCAGGCCACGCTGGTACCAAACGTTCCATTCGTCGAAGGACAGGTTGATGTGCTTCTTGTGCTTTCCCTTCGCCCGAACGGCGTCAGCGGTAGCAATCACCGACTCGATGAAGTAATCGGTGTCGACGGCGGATGCCAGGAAGCTGCCGACGTCCCCGTCGTGCTCTTGGTAGTAGGCGTGGAGGGAAACGTAATCCACCTCGTCATAGGCGTGGGTGAGGACGGTCTGCTCCCAAGCTCCAAAGGTTGGCATACCGGAGTTGGAGCTGCCACACGCAACAAGCTCGATGTCGGGGTCCACAAAGCGCATTGCCTTCGCGGCTTCCTGCGCCAAACGCCCATATTCCTCAGCCGTCTTGTGGCCGATCTGCCAAGGACCGTCCATCTCATTGCCGAGGCACCAAAGCTTGATATCGAACGGATCCTTGTGCCCGTTCTTCGCGCGTAGATCGGACCAATAGCTGCCGCCGGGGTGGTTGGCGTACTCCACGATCTCGCGGGCAGCTTCAACTCCCCTGGTGCCGAGGTTGATGGCTTCCATGATTTCCGTGCCTGCCTGCTTGGACCAATCCACGAACTCGTGCAGGCCGAAGGCATTCGTTTCCACCGTGTGCCAGGCGCCGTCCAGGCGGCGAGGCCTGTTTTCCCGGGGGCCTATCCCGTCTTCCCAGTTGTAACCGGAGACGAAGTTGCCGCCGGGGTAGCGGATAACGGTGGCGCCGAGTTCCTTGACCAGCTTGAGGACGTCCTGTCGGAAGCCGTTCTCGTCAGCCTCAGGGTGGCCGGGTTCGTAGATGCCGCTGTAAACACAGCGGCCCATGTGCTCCACGAAGGAGCCGAAGAGGCGGCGGGGTACTTCGCCGACTGTGAAGTCGCGATCCAGGGTAACGCGTGCGCGGGACATGTATCTCCTTGGTTGTGGTTCGAGTCTGGGTGGTTGGTTCGGAAGGTGCCGGATCAGGTTCCGGCGAGACCCGTCGTCGCGACGCCCTTGATGATCTGGCGCTGGAAGAACAGGAAGACGAGGATGAGCGGCAAAGCCGCAAGCAGGGCCGACGCCATGTTCTGCGCGTACTGGACGCCGTAGGCACTCTTGATGGTTTGCAGGCCCACCGGGAGCGTCAGCAGGCTGCCGTCATTGGTGGAGATGAACGGCCACAGGAAGTTGTTCCACGCGCCGATGAACACGAAGATCGCGACGGCGGCCAGAATCGGCCGGGACAACGGCAGGATGATCTGCATGAAGATCCGCAACCGGCTGGCACCGTCCATGACGGCCGCCTCCTCAAGTTCACGCGGGATCTGGTCGAAGAACTTCTTCAGGACGAACACCATGGCGGGGTGGATGACCTGCGGGAGGATGATTGCCCACGAGGTATCGATCATCTGCAGCGCCAGCATTTGGTAGAACAGCGGAATGATCAGCACGGGTGGCGGGATGATGATGGACGCGATGATCACCGTCATCAGCACCTTCTTACCCTTGAAGTCGATCCTTGAGAGCGCGTAGGCCACCAGTGCGGATATCACCAACGTGATCGCCGTAATGGCTGCCGAGGTGTACAGGGAGTTCCACGTCCAGAGCGGGATGTTGCCGTCCTGGAACACTTTGGCGAAGGCCTCCACCGTAAAGCCCGACGGCGGCACCCAGCTGATCTTGGCAGCCGACGCATCCGTCTCGGTCTTGAAAGCGGTGACCGTAGCCCAGGCGAATGGAATGAGCCACAGAACAGCGATAAAGGCAGCGACGACGATTGCTGCGATCCTGCCGACGGTCAGTTTCTTCCGTGGTTGGCGCATCTTCTGGGCAGTGGCAGGCGCGGCGCCCGGCGTGGGACGGGTGAGGGTGGTGGTTGCCATGGTTATGCACTCCTGCGGCGGGTGATGACGAACTGCATGATGGAAACCAGCACGATCAGTCCGAAGAAGATGTAGGAGATGGCTGCGGAATACCCCAGCCGGTAGCCGGTGAATCCGGTTTCGAAGATGTACTGCACCACGGGCCGGGTGGATCCGCCAGGGCCGCCCGCGGTCATTTGGTACACCTGGTCAAAGATCTTCAAGGAGGCCAGGATCTGGAGCAGCACGATCATTACTGTGGTGGGCGTCAGCTGCGGGAGCGTGATGGAGAAGAACTGGCGCCAGGCTCCGGCGCCATCCAGCGACGCGGCCTCGTAGTGCTGCGCAGGGATGTTCTGCATAGCTGCCAGGTACAGGAGGAAATTGAAGCCCACGGTCCACCAGAGGGTCGCGATAACGATCGCCCACATGGCCACATTCGGATCATTCAGCCAGGCAACCTTTGGCAGGCCCAACTTGGACAGGAAGTCGTTGATCAGGCCCAACTGCGGGTTGTACATCCAGGTGAAGAAGAGGGAGACCACCGTGGAGGCCAAGAGGAAGGGCGCAAAATAGGAAAGCCGCCATAGCCACTGTGCGGGAAGCCCGATGTTGAGCAGTGCCGCCATCACCAGTGCAACCAGCACCAGCGGAACCGTACTGATCACCGTGAAGTACAGGGTGTTGCCAAGGGAACGCCACATCCCCGCGTCGGCAAAAGCCTCGGCGTAGTTGGCAAAACCAATGATGCTCTCGTTGGCGCCCGTCAGGGATTTGCCTGTGAGGCTCATATAGAAGCCCGAGATGAGGGGCCAAATGAGGAAAACGAGGAAGAACACCAGGAACGGGGCCGCGAATCCCCAGCCGCTCAGGTTGGCGCTGCTGCTTCGCAGCGATGGCCCGGCTTTGGCGCCTGGTTTTGGTGTTGTCCGGGGCTGGTTGGTCCGCCGGGACATAGTAGAGGAACTCATGAAGGACTCCTTTGTCGCTCGGTGCGCTGTGCCGGTCAGACCGGGTTCGGCCGGGATAGAAGGTTGTTGGTGCGGGCCGCGAAGCCATCCCACCCTGCGGCGGCCTTGTCCCGCCCCAGCAGCACGTTTTGGATGTGCTCGGCGAAGTAGGTCTGCCAATCCGAGCCGGAGCCGCTGAACCAGGCTTCGGGATCGTAAGCGATGATGTCTGCCGCATTGGCGTAGTGGATCTGCGGCGTGAGGTCACGGTATGCCTGGGATTGAACCACGGCCTGGAACGCGGGGATGTGGCCGGCTTCCGCCCAGGACAGCGAGCCTTTCAGGACGTCGCTGACGAACTTGTAGACATCCTTCCGTTTCTCTTCGTCAACGGTGAGCTGCCGTGGAAGGACGAATGAATGCGAATCCGCATATGAAGCCGGTGTTCCGAAGAGCGTTGGGATGGTGGCCGCGTCAACCGGCAACTTTGCTTTCTTCATGGTGGGAAGCTCCCAAACGCCGCTGAAGAGCATCCCGGAATCGCCGCGGACAAACTCGGCGATGCCGGTGTTGATGTCGCCGCTCTTGGCCGCGATGGTGTCATCGAAGAGCGATGCCATGAACTCCAACGACTCGATGGCAGCGTCCCGGTCGGCCTTCATCGGCTGGCCTGGGGTCAGGACGATCTCAGCCCCGTGCTGCTTGTAGAGCGTGTAGAACAGCCGCCACATCTGTGATCCCAGGCCGAGGTATCCGAACGAGAGGCCATGGGCCTTGGTGACTTTCTGCATTTCCAGGGCCATGGCCTTGAACTCGTCGGGGGAACTGACCTCCTGGAGTTGGCCGTTGCTTTCAAGCATCCCCGCCTTGCCGGCGACGTCCGTGTTGTAGAACATGACGAATGGATGCGAGTCCAGCGCTATGGAGAAGATCTTGCCGTTCTGCTGGCTCTTCTCCCAGATCCGCGGGGCGAAGTTCTCTGCCGTCACGCCGTTTTCGGCGAGGAGGTCCAGGTCCCAAGGCTCGATGAGTCCTCCCGGCGCGTACCCCGGAACCCTGCTGGCGTGCATGATGGCGACCTCGGGCGGCCGGCCGCCGGCCGAGGCCATGGCGAGCTTGGTGTAGTACGGCGGACCCCATGCGAGCACCGTGGGGTGCACCTTGAAACCAGGGTTGGCCTGGTTGGCGCTGTTGATCATGGCCTGCATCTTGATCCCGTCACCGCCGGACAAGAGGTGCCAGAAATCGATGTCCTGAACCGTGGTGGCTTGGGCCGCACCTCCACAGCCTGTGAGGCCCGTGGCGAGGAGCCCGCCTCCGAGGAGGGCCGATCCCGTCAATAACTGTCTCCGGGACAACTGTTTCCCGGTCAAAGATTCAAACTGCTTCACCCGTCACTCCTTTGGAAGGGTCCGCTGAATAGGACACAACTGCTGTGCAAGTCCGGCTCCGATGCGTCTCCACGTCCAGGTAAAGGGTGGCCCGGGGGTGACGCGGCTCTCACATTACATCGTTGTAATAGTGGAGGCAAGAGAAAATTGTTAGCGCACACAGTTTAATGTGAAAGACCGCTTCAGCGGCTGCTGCCCCGCTCCACAATGCTGTAGTCCACGGTGACAACGCGCTGTCCCTGGCCCCTGTCCGCCATGCGCTCAGTGAGGAGGCGCAACGCTTCGGTGGCGATGGTTCGTTTATCGAAAGACACTGTGGTCAGGGAGGGGACCGCGTAGCGCCCATCCATGACGTCGTCGAAGCCGGCCACCGCGATCTCATCAGGGACACGGACACCCTTCTTCCACAGTGCATTGAGGGCACCAATGGCCAGGGAATCCGTGAAGCAAAACAACGCCTCAGGCAGCGGGTTGGAATCCAGGTAATGCATCAGGGACTCGGCGGCGGAGCCAGGAGTCCATTGATCGCAGGAGATCAACAAGGATTCATCCAGCGGGATCCCCAACTCCCCAAGCGCTGCCTCATAACCCTGGGTCCGCTGGATCGCCGTAGCCGACTGCCTCCCCCGGTTGACGCCCAGCACGGCGATGCGCCGGCGTCCGGGCTTGGCCAGGGCCAAGGTCATATCGCGTGCCGCCGCGAAACTGTCCACGTAAACCCTGTCTGCAAGCTCCTGCGTCACCTCACCCAACAGGACCACCGGGGGCAAAGCCACCCCAACCTTCACGGCACTTTCATCCAGCACCACAGGGTTAAGAATCAGGCCGTCGATGAGGTTGGAGCGCGCACGGGTCATCAGCTCATGCTCGCGCTGTGGATCGGAACCTGTTTCCTCGATCTGGACGCTCCAGCCCTGCTCGTGGGCCACTTCGACAATGTTCTGGGCTATTTCAGCAGAGAAGGGGGTCGCCAGGTCCGGCAGCGCCAAAGCGATCACGCCGGAACGGCCGTTGCGTAGTCCGCGCGCGGAAAGATTGGGCACGTAGTCGAGCTCCTGCATTGCCTGCTCAACCCTGAGCCGTGTTGGAGCGCTTACTGGCACGATTCCGTTCATGACGTTCGAGACGGTTTTCGGCGACACTCCCGCGCGACGCGCCACATCCTTGACCGTTGCCCGCAACAGTCCCCCTTTGAACTAGTGCCCGGGTGAAATTGGTGTCCGGTTCCCACGATGTTACGCGAGTTTGCGTAGGCTCCGCGCCCACGGGAAGGCCTCCAGAGGTTATGACGCGCACACAAACTGGCAGGACTTGGTGACACATCACTGTAAAGTGTCTATATGCCCAGGATCACGGCCGCCACGAACGCTGCCCAACGCGCCGAGACCCAACGCCGTATCCTGACTGCCTTCGGCGAACTCCTCTTTACCCACGGCCTGCCCGGCCTCACTATGACCGACGTCGCACGCCACGCAGGCGTTGGCCGCACCGCCGTCTACAACTACTACGCCGACATGGAGCAGCTGCTCATCGCGTACGCGCTGGACGAAACGGAGCGCTTCATCGTGGACCTTCGCGATTCGCTGGCAGCCCTTGAAAACCCAGTGGACAGACTGGCCCTCTACGTGCGCGCCCAGGTGGAGGACCTCAGCCGCCGCCACCTGCCGCCGGGACCAGCGATGGCCGCCGTCCTTTCCCCCGCATCGTTCGCGAAACTTGCAGACCATGTGGGCGAGCTCAACGTCCTCCTCCAGGACATCCTCACGGATGGCGTCCAGCAGGGCTACCTCCCGGAAACCGACGTCGCCCAAATGGCGCGGCTCATTCACGGCACGCTGTCCGCCAGCGCCGCACGACGCAACCGAACGCCCGACGGCGAGACTCCCCCGCCTGCCCCAGCCTCCGACGTCGAACCCCAGACGGCGCAAACGGTGCGCTTCATCCAACTGGGCGCTGGAGCGAAGTTCGATGAAGCGGGCAAGCCCGTCCGCCTGGATGCACTGACGCGCTAACTACCGGGCCTACTAACAACCAGGGCCGGACTCATCTACTGCGCGGGCTTGGTGGGGATGATGGGCCACCTGGAGTTATCCGCGATCCTCAGGTCCTCGCGCGGACAGCTGAGCTTGCCCGGTGTCTGGTCCACGAGTTGCGTTTCCACCAAGCCCTGGTACCCCCGGGTGAGGACGACATCCACTGATTCGTCCTCGCGGTTGTCCTGGAAATAGTCCGTTCCGGCCAAATTCCGCTGGACGTTGAACGCAGCTGCTTGGCCTTTGACTCCAGAGACCACCACGCCGATCCCCGAGTAGGCAGTATCACTGTTGTCTATGGATAGCACTTTGTACCCCCGTGCCTTGAACTCCTCCGCAACAGTAGTTGCCAGCCCTGCACGGGACGTGGCATTGAAGACGTTGATGTTCACGGTTTCGTTCGGTATGTAGTCGAACGTGGTGGTGGGGCAGAGACTGGTGGGTGCTTTGCTGGCGATCGCTGTCGGAATCCTGATGACGCCGTTCATGATCGCCCAGGCGCCCACGGCTCCGGCGGCAATGACCCCCACCAACAGGACCAGGACGATCGCGTGGAAGACGCGGCGCCGGAAGCGGCCACGCTGCGCGCGGGCGTCCTCGGCGAACGTAGCGCGAAGCTCAGGTCCGGTCACCACATGGTGCCCGTGCAACTGCGTCACATCTTTGGGACGCTTGCTCTGCCTAGCCATCGATCACCAGCACGCGTGCGTGGATGGCCGTCCGCTGGTGGAGCGCGGTGCGGACCGCCCGGTGGAGCCCGTCTTCGAGGTACAAGACGCCCTGGTACTGGACCACGTGCGGAAACAAATCCCCAAAAAACGTTGAATCCTCAGCCAACAAAGCCTCCAGGTCCAGGGTGCGCTTGGTGGTGACGAGTTCATCGAGGCGAACGGGTCGCGGCGGAAGGGCGGCCCAGTCACGCGGCGCGGAGTATCCATGGTCAGGGTACGGGCGTCCCTCGCCCACAGCTTTGAAGATCACCCTGCAAGCCTATGGAAGTTGCTGCGCTAACGGAACTTGTGACCCCCGGCACACGCAGGTTGTGGCCAAATGGTGACTATCCGACGTCAGGCGTCATAGCTGTGATGCACACCTCGGAGACTGACAGAATAGGGGCATGACTCAACCGCTCCAAGGTACTGACCGGACCGCTGCCCACTTGGCTCCGGCCCTCGCGCTGCTGCTTGATGTCGACGGCCCCATCGCCAGCCCTGTGACGCGCGACGTCAAGCCGGACATCATCGCAGACCTCGTGGCCTTGGCTTCTGCCGGCATCCCCGTCATCTTCAACACTGGCCGCTCGGACGCCTTCATCAGTGAGCAGGTGATGGGGCCGATGATCGCTGCTGGAATGCCGGCCGACACCATCATCCACGCCATCTGCGAAAAGGGCGCAGTCTGGTTCAGCTACACCGCCGCCGGCCCTGGACCCATCCACATGGACCACGAGCTCGCCGTGCCCAAGGCCTACGGGGATGACATCCGCAGGCTCGTGGCCGAGGATTACTCCGCGCACATGTTCTTCGATGAGACCAAGCGCGCCATGGTCTCCGTTGAGCAGCACCTCGAGGTGGCCAGCGAGGATTATCTGGCCGAGCAAAAACTCTTCGACGCCGATGCCCTGGACATCATGGGCCGCCACGGCCTGAACGCAGCGATCCTGGACCACCATGCACCGGAGTCCGATGACACCGTGGACTACCGGCTGGACCCCACCATCATTTCCACGGACATCGAATCCGTCCGGTTGGGCAAGGACCTTGGAGCCAGCCGGGCAGTGGAAATGTTGGCTGCCCAGGGAATCACGCCGCTCTCCTGGCGGACCGTGGGTGATTCCCGTACGGACTACGCCATGGCAGACTGGCTTCACCACAACGACCACGATGTGAAGCACGTGGACGTCCGGCCCGCAGACGGCGTTCCGGTGAAGCCCTACACCATTCTTACCGCCGCCGACCTCGAGCTGGCGGACGACGTCATTCACGACGACGCCGGCGGAGCCTTCCTGCGCAGCTGGCGCGAAGCCCTCGCCATCTAAGCATTCCTGCGTTTCCCCCCAGAAAAGACTCAGAACAGTACGGAGAAAAGCCATCACTCAAGCACAGGTCGATCCGATTTACCACGGCAGCCCCACCGTAGAGGAAGATGCGATCGCCGAGGCGGTCTCACCTGCCGTCGTTGCCCACCTGAAGCACCGGTCCGACGTCGTCCGCCACCGCGGGCGGTACGCCCTCCTCAACGGAGACCTCACGCCCCAACAGGCAATGGTTGCGGACCTCCTTGCCATCCGCGCGGCTTTGGATGCCGCCGGCGTGGACTTCATCCTGGTGCGAGGGAACGACGAAAGGCCGGTCATCGCCGTCGACTGGGAGTCGCGCAGGGACGTTCGCGAGGCCCTGGTTGCTGCCTTCCGCAATGAGCCGTTTTACTCCATGACTGTCGACGCCAAGAAGAAAACCTCGGTTTTGGTGGCGGACGGTGAACTCTCCGCCAACCGGAAGGCACGGATTTTCCGCCTGTACCGGCCCAGGGTGGAGCTCGGCGGCGGGCTCTGGTACGGCCCTGCCCTTGGTGTCCAGCTCGAGCTGTGGAGGTTCGAAGGCGACCACCTTGAACTCCCCGTGGAGAATTCCCTGACCCGTCGCACCATGCTGCGCCAGGACGCTGTGCGCGGAACAGTGCAACGGCATGGCCTCACCTGGCCAACCATCGAGAACATGTTCGCGGACCACGCCAGCGACATCGACTTCGACATCGACATCGTCTTCTCGTGGGTGGATGGCAGCGACCCCGAATACATCGCCCGGAGGCGCGCCCAGCAAGCTGGGGCTGTCCTCGGCGAGGGCGACGACCATGAGGCACGCTTCCGGCAGATCAACGAGCTGAAATACGCGCTGCGCTCGGTCCACATGTTCGCCCCGTGGATCCGCCGGATCTTCATTGCGACCGACTCCCCCACCCCGGCATGGTTGGCCGACCACCCATCAGTGACGATCGTACGCAGCGAAGAGTTCTTCGCCGATCCGTCAGTATTGCCCACCCACAACTCCCAAGCCGTTGAGTGCCAGCTCCACCACATCGAGGGGCTGTCCGAGCACTTCCTCTACTCCAACGACGACATGTTCTTCGGCCGGCCCGTTGGCCCGGACATGTTCTTCACGCCAGGCGGAATCACCAAGTTCATCGAGGCTGACACCCGCATTGGGCTGGGAGAGAACGACGCCGAACGCAGTGGCTTCGAGAACGCGGCGCGCGTCAACCGCAAGCTGTTGTGGGAACGCTTCGGACGGATCACCACCAGGCACCTGGAACACACGGCCGCTCCCCTGCGCCGGAGCGTGGTGGCCCAGATGGAGCACGAATTCCCTGCCGAGTTCTCCAAGACGGCGGCCAGCCGCTTCCGCGCTGCGGACAACATCTCAGTGACCAACTCGTTCTACCACTACTACGCGCTGCTCACCGGCAGGGCCGTGACCCAGACCAACGCCAAGGTCCGCTACGTCGATACAACGCAGTGGTCTGGACTCCACTACCTTCCAAAGCTGCTGGCCAAACGGCACATGGATCTCTTCTGCCTCAACGACGGCAGCTTCCCGGAGGTTGAAGCGGACGAACGCGCGGAGCTCGTGACCGACTTCCTGGAGAAGTACTTCCCAGTCAAAGCGCCCTGGGAGAAATAGGGAACCGGATCAGTCCCTGTTGTTCGATTGGGAGACGAGTTCCTGGGCCGGCACCACTGGTTCCATCCGGGAGCGCTTCGGAATCCTGATTCCTGCTTCAGTGAGACGGCGCTGGACTTCGGCAGCGTCCACAGGCTCGCCAACAGTTTCGCCACCGGACATGGGCACCACCGAATGCACGATCGTGTGCTCGTAGACGTGCACCATGTTGTAGGACTGGGCACCGTCCCGCCCCCGCTGTCCGCCGGCACGCACGCCAAGGTCCTGGGTATAGCACGTCGCCGACGCGACTGACACCGGGACGCCGGCGAAGGCCGCGGTCGTGGAGTAATGCAGGTGACCGGCCAGGATGGTGCGGACGTCGGAATTGCGGACGACGGCGGCCAGTGCGGCTTGGCCGCGCAACTCCACCAACACTGCGAGGTCCTGGACGCACGGGACAGGCGGGTGGTGCAGGGCGAGGATGGTGCCGTCGGGAGCGGGAGTAGCCAACTCTGCAGCCAGCCACTGTAGCTGCGATTCGGACAACTCGCCGTGGTGGCGTCCTGGGACGGTGGTGTCCAAGGTGATGATACGGAGCCCGTTGACGAAGTAGCTGCGGTCCACGGGGTCCTGTGGGCGGCTCGCTGCCGAGGCATCCAGGAACGCGGAGCGGAAATTGGCGCGGTTGTCGTGGTTGCCCATGGCCCAAATGGCCTTCGCTCCGAGCGAATTGCACGCAGGCTCAATCATTTCGCGAAGCCGTTTGTAGGCTTGGAACTCGCCTTTGTCCGCGAGGTCCCCGGTGAAAATGATGGCCTCGGGCCTGATCCTGGAGGCAATGATCTGATCGCAGATCTCCTGGAGCCTCGCAGCACTGTCCACAGAACCGTGGAGCGTGCCTGGACCGGCCACCAGGTGAAGATCACTCAGGTGCAAAAGCACATGACCTGGTTTGGGGTACTCGGCCTCGATGAGCTCCATAGCTGCCTTAGCGTTTGGTGGGAGACGGTGTCCCCCGTGTCATTCCAGTACTGCCAATCCAACCAGACAACAAGCCAACAACAGGCGAACTGCCGGCGGAATGTTGGAAAATTACTTTCTCCCTTCGAGGGTATTGATGCTTATGACAAGGCCTTTTCAAGCGCGTCAACCAATTCCTGCGCGTCAGGTTCCACGCTTGAGGGAAACCTTGCAACCAGCTCGCCGTCACGGTTTATGACGAACTTCTCGAAGTTCCACTTGACCTTGACCGGCTGCCCGGACTCGTCCTGGGTCAGCTCGGCGAACAACGGGTGCTGCTCCTTGCCCAGCACGTTGGCCTTGCTGGTGAGCGGGAAAGAGACGCCAAAGTTGCGTTCGCAGAACTCCGCGATTTCCTCGTCGGCGCCGGGCTCCTGGCCGCCAAACTGGTTGCAGGGCACGCCGAGGATTTCCAAGCCGTCCTCACGGTACTTTCCGTAGAGCTCCTCAAGGCCCACATATTGGCGGGTGTAGCCGCACTTGGAAGCGACATTCACAACCAGGACCGCTTTCCCTTCAAAGCGTCCGAAGTCTGCCTCAGAGCCATCGTTGAAGGTGAGGGGAATGCTGTATAGGGTTCTCATGTGATCGCTTCCTGACTACGTCGTCTGGCGGGATTGCCGCCATCGAGCTTACGGGAGCTGCCCAAGCCATGAAACGTAGGAGTACCTACGCTGGCTTATGAGGTGGGAAGGATGAGGGTAGACAACGGCACGATCACGCCGTCCGGCCGCTGGACCATGTCCGGGCCAATGAGGATGTATCCAGGCGGAAGGACCACTGCCGGTGGCGTCGACGGAAGCACGGCGACTGGGGCGGGTGCCGGAACTGGTGCTGCTGGCACAGGAGCAACCGGAGCTACGGATTGAGTGACCGCAGTGGGGGCCGGTTCAGGTGCTGCAACCACGGGCGCAGGGGCAACAGCCACGGGTGCGGGCGCGACTTCGGCCGGCGCAGGGGCAACCGGGGCAGGGGCCACAGCTACAGGGGCCGGATCAGCGGGCGCTGGTTGAGCCACCGGCGCCGTGGCGGTGTTGGGGGCTACCGTCGACGTGCTGGGCGCAGTAGTCGTGGTTCCGGTGCTCGTGGTTCCAGTGCTCGTTGTGCCCGTAGTCGTTGTGCCCGTAGTCGTTGTGCTAGGCGTCGCTGTTGAGGTAGCCGTGGCCGTCGGTGTAGAAGTCGCCGTCGGGCTTGGCGTCGCGGTGGCCGTCGCTGTTGAGGTAGCCGTGGCCGTCGCTGTAGCCGTCGCCGTCGGTGTTGGGGTCGCGGTGAGCGTCGGAGTCGGAGTGACCGTCTGCGTAGGCGTCGACGTTGCGGGTGGCGTCTGCGTAGAGGGCTGCGTTGTGGTGGTGCCAGTGCCCGAGGTGCTCGGAGGTACGGTCACCGTAGGAGCAACACTCTCCTCGTGGTCCCCACCGATGATGGCGCGGTTGCTGCTGTCTCCCACGGGCACGGCCCACTGGGGCGTAGCCGAGGAACCCGTTCCAACTCCAGGCTGGTAGTTCACCATGGTGATGTTCTGCAGCGGATCAACCTGCCGGAGGGGCAGGTAGGTCCAGCCGTTGGGGTTGGTGTGCAGGCCGTTCACGATCGTCTCAAAGTGCAGGTGGCAACCAGTGGACCACCCTGTGGTCCCGACCTGGGCGATGACTTCCCCGACGCGCACGGACTGGCCCTGCGTAACACCTATTGCCTGGAGGTGGTTGTACGTGGTGACAAGGCCATTGCCGTGTTCAATCTCAACACGGTTGCCGCCACCCCAGATGTGCCAACCGACGGCCCTGACCACGCCGGCGTCTGCGGCGTAGACGCGGGTGCCGCATGCTGCGGCGTAATCCTGGCCCCAGTGGAACTCGCCGGGAAGTCCAGTCAGCGGACTGTAGCGGTAGCCGTACGGGGAGCTCGGATTGAGGACTTCCAGCGGCGCGTAGAGGCTGCCGGTTGGTGGTCGCGATAGTCCCGCAGATGCAACGGTCAGGCCGGCGGAGCCATCCTTGGCCACGGTCCGGACGATTGCGCGATCGAAGTAGACCATGGGCGTGCCGGCCTGTTGCGCGGGCGGCTCGGGCATGGTGTCAATCACCGTGGTTTCGGCTTCCGGCGGCACGAGGCTGCCCAGCGACATAGGTCCAACGACGCCTTGCGCCACAGAACCATCCACGGAACCGGTAGAGACGGAAGTCAGGGGTTGGAAGCCAAAGGCGATGAACGCTACGGCCGCCAGGATTCCGGCGATGAGCACGCGACGGAAACCATCGGTGCGCACCAGGTCTACAAACCGGTCAGACTCACTATGCTTGCCCACAAGAACACTCCCCAAAGCCAGCGGCACCAAACCCCAGCCTGGCGTGCAAGCACCATTGTTGCGGGAATCACCATGAAAATAAAGTGTTTCCAAGGGCAATGAAGCGCAGGGTTACCTCAGTTTTTGCTCAAGAGATCTTGAGGTTCGCGGAGGCCGCTTAGCCGAGGTTTTCCTTGAGCAGTGCACGATGTTCCACGGCAGCGGATTCATGCAGGGCGCGGCCGGCGTCTGTGAGCTCCAGAAACAAGGACCGACGATCATCGGCGCACGTTTGGCGGGAGACCAGACCTGCTTTTTCCAGCCTGTCCACCACCTTGGACACGGCGCTTTGAGTCATGGGGGTGCGCTCCCCCAAGGCCTTCATGCGGCAAGCGGCATCGGTGCTTTCGGCCACGAGGTCCAGAATTTCGAACTCGTTCAGGCCGATATCGAACTTGGCCTCCAGGGCGCGGTCAATGGCTCCTGCGGTGCGGAAGTAGGAGTCCTGAATGCTGCGCCACTGCTCAACCAGCTGGCGGTCACGCGTCGTTGCCATGCCCCGATTCTAGTCCATTCCACCGTTAGAATCCACGTCATAATATTCCGTGTCATATTCCTTGTCATCGAATGACGCGTCATATAGATTGAACGCATGACATCACCCACCACCCTTCAAAGATCCGCCGAACCCTTGGTTTCAGCCGTCCGCTGGACGCGCGCCCAGTGGCTGCTGCTGATGGTTGTGTGCACCGTCCTCGCCTTGGATGGGCTGGACGTTTCCATGGTTGGCGTGGCCCTGCCTTCCATCGGACAGGAACTCAACCTCGGAACCGATTCCCTCCAGTGGATCGTTTCTGCCTATGTCCTGGGGTATGGAAGTCTGTTGCTCCTGGGCGGCCGGCTCGCGGACCTGTTGGGCCGCCGTCGTATATTCCTCATAGCCCTGGCCGTGTTCGCCGCAGCATCACTGCTGGGTGGCCTGGTGGACGATCCCGCAATCCTGATCGCTACGCGATTCGTCAAGGGTCTCGCCGCAGCGTTCACCGCGCCCACAGGTTTCTCCATCATCACTACCAACTTTGCCGAGGGCCGCGAGCGCAACAAGGCGTTGTCCATCTTCACCACGTTCGGCGCCAGCGGCTTCTCGTTGGGCCTTGTGGTCGGTGGACTGATGACCAGCCTGAGCTGGCGGTGGACGTTCCTGGTGTCCGTGCCGATCGCGGTGGCCGTGGTCGTGCTGGGCATGAAATTCATTCCGAAGGACAAACCGTCCGCTGAAAACAGCGGGCATGACATCTGGGGTGCGGTGACCCTCGCGCTGGGCATGCTCGGTCTCGTCTACACGTTGGTTTCAGCACCTGAGCAGGGCTGGGGATCTGTGGCAACTATCGCCGGATTCGCAATCTCTGCAGCCGTGCTTGCAGCCTTCGCGGTGATCGACAACAAGGTGAAGCACCCGCTGATCCGTTTCGGCATCCTCAAGGAAGGCTGGGTGGCCAGGGCCAACCTCAGCGCCGTTGGGCTTTTCGGTTCTTACTTGAGCTTCCAGTTCATCGTCACCATGTTCCTGCAGTCGGTTCTCGGTTGGACGCCCTTGGGCATGGCATTGGCCTTGCTGCCAGCCGGACTACTGGTGGCAACGAGCGCACCCTTTGCTGACCGGCTGATCGAGAAATTCGGCGCCACCCAGCTGATCCTCACGGGCCTCACCGCACTTGGATTGGGCTATGTCCTTTTCCTCCGGGTTGGCACCACACCCAACTACGCTTTGGACATCCTGCCCTCGGTGATCCTCCTGGGCATTGGTTTCGCCCTGGCCTTCCCATCCATCAACGTCCAGGCCACCACCGGCATCAAGGACTCCGAGCAAGGCTTGGCTGCCGGTTTGATCCAGACCAGCACGCAGGTGGGAGCCGCACTGGTCCTGGCAGTCACCACCGCTTTGGTGAGTGGGCACGGAGAGGCCAGAGGAACGCTCAGCGCCCAAGCCATGCTGGAACAGTACCGTCCGGGCCTGATCCTGAGTGCCGCCGTCGCCATCGCGGCCCTGCTGGTGGCCGCAGCACCGTCAAGGCGCCGGATCCGGGTTTAGTCCGCGCGAACCCTCCGGCCCCCATGGCGTTGCCATGGGGGCCGGAGCTGTTCACGGCCTGCTCTGTACAGGTTCGGCGAAGAGCGGTCTCATGGGATGCATGAGGAATTACCTCACCGAGTACAGATACGACCTGCAACGCACGTTCACGGGGACGTCCGGAACGCCACCTGAGTGGGTGCCCCGCCTCGCAGAAGGGAACGACGCCGGATACCACCTTCCGGGCTCGGCCGTCTGGGCGGTGCATGGCTCCATGGCGACGATCGTGGCCGGAATCAGGGTCCTGCTGATGCAGGCCCTGCACCCCGGCGCACTTGCAGGTGTTTACGAGCACTCTGGTTTCAAGGAAGATCCACTGGGACGGCTGGCCAATACGGTGCGTTGGATCTTCACTGTCACGTATGGGTCCAAGGAAGCCGCTGAGGCAGCTACGTACCGTGTCCGGAAAATCCACGAGCATGTTCGGGGAAGCTATGTGGACGGAACCGGCACGTACCGCCATTACGCAGCCAACGATCCCGAACTTCTTCGCTGGGTCCATGTCACCTACGCGGATTCCTTCCTTACCGCCAACCGCATCTGGGGCCGCCCGGTACCCGGAGGCGCGGATGCGTACGTCCGCGAGTGGGCGCAGGCTGGCCGGCTCATGGGCATCGAGGATCCGCCGGTCACCGAAGCCCAGGTGCGCGGGGAACTGGAAGCCTGGTACGCCTCCGGGATCCTGCGCTCGGATGAACGGCTGGCGGAAACCGTGGCCTTCATCCGCCGCCCACCCCTTAGCCCGCTGCTCCAGCCGGGCTACAGGATCCTGTTCGCTGCCGCCGTCGCGAGCCTTGAACCCAAGTACCGGGACATGCTGGGTCTGCGACCCGCCCGCTTGGGTCCGGTCCCCCTGCCTGCCATCACCACCGCCCGCATTGTTCTGAGAATGGTTCGTCTGGCATTGGGCTCACACGGGCCCAGCGAACTCGCAGCGCGACGGCGCCTGCAAAGACTGGGATACGCGGTGTGAGGCCAACCTTGGAAAGAAGCCCGAAAGAAGCCCGCACGTCACGTGCGGGCTTCTTCTTGAGCTAATTGTTTCTTAATGCAATACAACCGTTGACTAGTGAGCAACCTCACAGTTACAGTTACGGCACCCCAAATGGCCGAACGACGGCCGGACTACCCAACTTTCGAATGCTCTGCTGGAGGGTGCGCGCAATCCGCCGTCCTCAAGCTTCAAGAGCCTTCTTCAGGATGTAACCCCAGCACACGCCCGTCTCCCCCATGGCTCGTCTCCTTGAAGCGAGCCTGGACGTTGGCGTACATGAGAGGCAATGCGAGCCATGACAGATTTCCGTTCCCCCGTTTTTGACCGCAGGCAGATCCTCAAGGCAGCGGCGCTGACGCCGTTTGCCGGATTGGCACTATCCGGCTGCAGCTCCAAGCCGGCCGAAAGCGCCGCTGCCAACAAAACCGTCACGGTCACTTCCTACGGTGGTTCCTACAACGATCAGTTCACCCAGACCATCCTGGATCCCTTTGCGAAACAGACGGGCATCCAGCCAACGCTGCTTGCCAACACGAGCCTGGCCTCCCTCAAAGCGCAGGTGCAATCCGGCGATGTGCAATGGGACCTGGTGGAAATCACAGCACCGGAATACGAAACGGCCGTGGCCGAAGGACTGCTGGAAAAGTTCGACTACGACATCATCAGCGACAAAGGGCTTCCCGGCTACGCCAAGGCGGAGTACGGCATCAAGTACCTGAGCTTCCTGTTCGTCATGGCCTGGGACCAGAACGCCATTCCGGATGCGCAGGCGCCTAAGGATTGGGCGCAATTCTTCGACCAGGACAAGTACAACGGCAAGCGCTCCGTATACAACCAGCTTTCCGACAGCTCCGTGCTGGAAGCCGCCCTGTTGGCTGACGGCGTGCCGTTCGACAAGATTTACCCCCTTGACGTTGACCGGGCGCTGCGGGTCCTCGGCCACCATCCCGGAAAGGACCGCCTCCTTTACCATTCGGCCAACCAGGAGCCCATCCAGCAGCTCACGTCAGGAGAGGTGGCACTGTCAACGAGCTTCAACAACCGGGTCAACGCCGCACGCAAGGACGGAGCGAAACTGAACTTCTCCGCCGAGAACGCGGTCCTGGCCGGCGACTATTTTGTGGTCCCCAAGGGGGCAAAGAACAAGGAAGCCGCTTTCAAGCTGATGAACTTCATGTCCAACGACGCCGAGGCCGGGGCTGCCTTCGACACCGTCACCAACCTGACCCTGGCGAACACACCTGCGCTGTCCAAACTGCCCAAGGAGGTGGCGGACACCCTTCCCACCAGCCCGCTGCTGGCCGACAAGATCCTCATTCGGGATGACAAATGGTGGTCCCAGAACCTGAAGAAGACTGAGCAGCAATTCAAGCTGTGGCAGGCCAGCTGACATGAGCACCATAACTTCTCAAAGAATCCAGGCGAAAGGCCGCGGGACTCCGACGCCGGATGAAGCGAAGCCGCGCCGGAGAAGGAGCGGGTGGTGGCTTCTGCTGGCGCCTGTTCTTGCGTTCGACGTCGTACTGTTCCTCACCCCGCTGGGGAAGCTCGTTGGCTCAAGCTTTTCCGGTAACGCCTATCAGCGGGTACTTGAGGATCCCCTGGTACTGCGTTCGCTAGCGAACACGCTTACCATCAGTCTGGCATCCACCCTGGTGACCGTCGGACTTGGCTATGTCATTGCCCTTGTCCTCTGGCGTTCCGGGAACATTCTGCGGGTAGTCCTCTTCGCAGTCGTCTTGTTGCCGTTCTGGACCGGCATCCTGGTGAAGAACTTCGCTTGGGCGGTTCTGCTGCAGGACAACGGCATCATCAATGCCTTCCTGCAGGGCATTGGCCTGACGGACGCGCCCATCGAGTTGCTCCATAACCGGTTCGCGGTGATCGTTGGCATGGTTCACTGCCTGCTGCCCTACGCGGTCTTCCCGATCTTTTCTTCACTGATGTCCATCGACGACCGCCTCGGCTTGGCGGCACGGTCGCTCGGCGCCAGGGAAGGATCCGTATTCCGTCACATCACCCTCCCGCTTAGCGCTCCGGGTGTCTCGGCGGCCGGACTGCTGGTCTTCATCATGAGCACCGGCTTCTTCATCACCCCGGTGGTCATGGGTGGGCCCGGCGACATGATGATCGCCAACCAGATCGACTATTACGCCCGGCAGTTGACAGACTTCCCAGGCGCCGCGGCCCTTGCCGTGATCCTTACAGCCCTGGTCAGTATCCTCGTGGCGGTCTACCAGCGGGTCCTCAAGGCCGGAGGCCAGCATGAAGACAACTAATCCACAACACCGTTTGATACCCCTGCTTTCTTTGCCGGTCTTCCTGTTCCTGGTGATTCCGACCCTCATCGTGGTTCCCGTAGCGCTCAATGACAGCCGCTACATCACGTTTCCGCCCGAAGGCTTGTCCTTCGCTGCGGTGGCCGGCTTCTTCGCCGACACCGCATGGACTTCGGCATTGTCGGCCAGCCTCCAGTCAGCGGGCATTGCCGTGGTGATCGGCGTAATTATTGGTTCTACGGCGGCCATCGCACTTCATGGCCGCAGCTTTCCAGGGAAGTCCGCTGTGATGGGGCTGATACTCGCTCCGATGATCGTGCCCACCGTGGTGCTGGCCCTTGCCTTCTATCAGTTCTTCATCTCTGTTGGCATGGTGGGGAGCATCGTGCCCATCGGCTTGGCGCACGCCGTCATCGCCACGCCCTACGTGTACCTCACAACACGTGCCAGCCTTGCCGGGCTCAACCCTGCCCTGGTGCGATCGGCCCAAAGCCTCGGTGCGGGCACGCTGTCCGTGTTCCGGCATGTGTATCTGCCCGTCATCCTCCCGGGCCTGGTCTCCGGTGCGTTGTTCGCCTTCTCGGTATCCATCGATGAAACCGTGATGTCCCTGTTCATGCAGTCCCCCAGCGCCACCACCTTGCCAGTGAAGATGTTCACCGACATCCAGTTCAACCTGACCCCCAAGATCGCTGTCTCATCCGCCCTGTTGGTGACAGTGGCCACCATCGGGCTACTCCTGCAAGTCATGTTCGTCCTGAAGCGCCGATCGATCTCCCGGATGGTGCCCCTGGCCGTATCCGCCCAAACGTAAAGGAACAATGATGACCGCATCAATGACTTCCACCGCCATCTCTCCCGAGGCACCCACGCAAGCAAAGGGACTTCTTGAGTTACGGCAAGTCCGCAAGAGCTACGGCGAGTTCGTCGCCGTCGATCAGCTGGACCTGACAGTCCAGCCCGGCGAATTTGTCACTCTCCTCGGACCCAGTGGATCGGGCAAAACCACCACCATGATGATGGTGGCCGGGTTCGAAGAACACACGTCCGGCTTCGTCCTCATTGACGGGCAGCCCGTAGACACGCTCCCCCCGAGGGAACGGAACCTGGGCGTCGTCTTCCAGAATTACGCCCTCTTCCCACATATGACCGCCCTCGAAAACGTGGAATTCGCGCTCCGCATGAGAAAAGTGCCGGCGGCGGAACGGCGCCAGCGGGCCAACGAAGCACTGAAGCGTGTGGGGCTGGGCGCTTTGGGTGATCGCAAGCCCCGCCAGCTCTCCGGAGGTCAACAACAGCGCGTTGCGCTCGCCCGGGCCTTGGTGTTCAACCCTGCGGCCCTGCTCCTGGATGAGCCCATGGCAGCGCTGGACAAGCGGCTCCGCGAACAAATGCAGGAGGAGATCAAGACCCTTCAGAAAAGCCTGGGCATCTCCGTACTGTTCGTTACCCACGACCAAGAAGAAGCAATGGCGATGTCGGACAGGATCGTGGTGATGAAAGACGGGCAAATTGTCCAATCAGGACCGCCGGAAGAGGTCTACAACCACCCCATGACCGATTGGGTTGCCGGCTTCCTTGGCGACACCAACCTGATTCCGTGCACGGTACTGGAGCGCAACGGCCACGAGGCCACCGTGGATTTGGGTGGCTTGGGAGTGGCCCGCGTAAGGGACCAGGGCGCTATGGGCGCAGACTACGCAGTATCGATCCGCCCGGAACACCTCAAGCTCAGCTCAACGCCGCCAGCCGGTGGCGGCTCCGTGGCGGTCATTACGTCATCCACCAACCTTGGCGCCACAGTCCGGCACCGGCTCACCGCAGGAGGCCACGAATTGATGCTGCGGGAAATGAGCTCAGAGTCCGGAACCCGTTCCGCGGCAGAGGACCTCTGGGTTGGCTGGGAGCCGGACAAGGCCCAGTTGCTGGTCTTGGAGGGCTGACGCGCCAACCAAACACAGCCGGGCAGGACGACTTTATGGACGTCCTGCCCGGCTGCTCTGGAAGGTCTTCCCTTAGATCAGGTGGTCCGACAGGTGGTTCGGCGTACCGAAGCGGTGCGCGGTAATGGACACGGCCTGCTCACGCAGGAACGGGAGCATCTCGATGCGGCCAGCCTGCGTCACTGCACCGTGGTAGACAGCAACATCCGGGCGGCCACCCATGGCTGCGCTCAGCGCGGCAAAGTCGCCACCGATCAGGCGGATCCGCCCGGCGTCGAACTTGGCCGCACGGGCCAGCCACGCGGCGTCGTCCTCGATCCGGACGCTGACGCCCAGGTTGGCGAATACCGTCACCACAGCGTCGGGGAGTACGACGGCGGAGCTCACCTTGACGGCCGAGCCCGCCACCGCGCCGGCGGCCACGACGCGGAGCAGCTCAGCGAGCCGTTCACCTTCGGACAGGCGGACTGTGACCGGGATCGGGCGGTAGCGGAACACGTTGCGCTCCGCGGACAGGGCCGAGACGTCCTTGCTGGTGCCGAACTCGGATTCCCAGGCGGCGGCGTCGCTGAAGAGTGCCTGCTGGAGGGTCTGGAGTTCCTCGGCAGTGACATCAGCCGACTTCGCTGCGGCGAGAAGCTGTGCAGCTGCACCCTGAAGTACGGTGCCGCGCTTGGCCTTGGCCTCGGCTGGGAGCCAGCTACCCAGGCCGATCAGGTAGTTCGGTCCACCGGCCTTGGTTCCGGCGCCCACAGCGGACTTCTTCCATCCACCGAACGGCTGGCGCTGGACGATCGCACCAGTGATGCCGCGGTTGACGTACAGGTTTCCGGCTTGGATGTTGTCCAGCCAGACGCCCATTTCAGCGGAGTCCAGGGAGTGGAGGCCAGCGGTGAGGCCGTACTCGATCTCGTTCTGGATGGCGATGGCTTCCTCGAGGGTTTCCGCGGTCATGACGCCCAGCACCGGGCCGAAGAACTCGGTCAGGTGGAAGTAGGAGCCACGCTTGACGCCCGAACGGATACCCGGAGACCACAAGCGGCCGGTTTCGTCGAGGCGCTCGGGCTTGATGGCCCAGGTTTCGCCGTCGCCCAGGGTGGTCAGGGCGTTCAGGAGCTTGCCGTTGGCCGGCTCGATGATCGGCCCCATCTGCGTGGTTGCGTTGTCCGGGTAGCCGACGGTCAGTGAGCGTGCGGCATCGATCAGCTGGTTGTGGAAGCGGGCGCTCTTGGCGACCGAGCCCACCAGGATCACCAGGGATGCGGCGGAGCACTTCTGGCCTGCGTGGCCGAACGCCGAGTACACGACGTCCTTGGCTGCGAGGTCCAGGTCAGCACTCGGGGTGACGATGATGGCGTTCTTGCCGGAGGTCTCAGCCAGCAGCGGCAGGTCCTGGCGGAAGGAACGGAACAGCTCAGCGGTTTCGTAGCCGCCGGTGAGAATGACGCGGTCAACGCTCGGGTGCGAAACCAACTGGGTACCGAGTTCACGCTCTTCGAGCTGGACCAGGGCCAGCACTTCGCGGGGCACGCCGGCTTCCCACAGCGCATCCACCATGACGGAACCCGAGCGGCGGGCCTGCTTTGCAGGCTTAATTACGACGGCGGAACCTGAAGCGAGCGCTGCGAGCGTCGAGCCCGCGGGGATCGCCACCGGGAAGTTCCACGGCGGGGTCACCACGGTGAGGTTCGCTGGGACGAACGTGGCGCCGTCGACCGTTTCCAGGTCCTTGGCGCGCTCGGCGTAGTAGTGCGCGAAGTCGATTGCTTCGCTGACCTCGGGGTCGCCTTGGTCGATGGTCTTGCCGGTTTCGGAAGCCATGACCTCCAGCAGCTCTGCGCGGCGGGCCTCGAGGACGTCGCCGGCGCGGTGCAGGATGGCTGCACGCTCGGCGGCCGGGCGGGCGCCCCAGGCCTTACCGTGATCCACGGCGGTGGCGATGATGCGGTCCAGTTCAGTGGAGTCGGAGACCTTGGTGGACTCGACGATCCTGTTGCCTGCGGTGGAGCCCGGGATGCGCTTGAGGATGTCGCGGCCCCACGCACGGTTGGCCGGAAGTGCCGGGTCCGTGTCCGGGGTATTGCGGAAGCCTTCAAGGGGAGCAGGCTCGGCTGGCAGGCGGCGGTCCTGCTTGCGGTTGGGCCCGGGAACCTCGGCCGTCATGCCTGCGAGGGAGCTCAGGAAGCGCTGCTGCTCGCGCTTGAACAAAGCCTCGTTTTCACTCAGTTCGAACACCGCGGACATGAAGTTTTCCTGGCTGGCCCCTTCTTCGAGGCGGCGGATCAGGTAGGCGATGGCGACGTCGAACTCACCCGGGTGGACCACCGGTGTGTAGAGGAGAAGGCTGCCGACGTCCTTACGGACGGCCGTGGCCTGGCCGGTTGCCATGCCCAGGAGCATTTCGAACTCAATCCCCGCAGTGACACCCCGCTGCTTGGCGAGCAGCCACGCAAAGGCGACATCGAAGAGGTTGTGTCCCGCGACGCCAATGCGGACGGCGTCGATGTGCTCCGGGGTGAGGGCGTAATTGATGACGTTCTTGTAGCTGGTGTCCGAGTCCTGCTTGGTACCCCAGGTGGCCAGCGGCCAGTCGTGAAGGGAAGCTTCCACGTGTTCCATGGGAAGGTTGGCGCCCTTGACCACGCGGACCTTGATGGGTGCGCCGCCCTGTGCACGTCGGGCCGATGCCCATTCCTGCAGCTCCTGCATCGCCCCGAGGGCATCAGGGAGGTAGGCCTGGAGAACGACGCCGGCCTCCAGGTTCTTGAATTCCGGCATGTCCAGGATCCGCTTGAACACCGCAATAGTCATGCTGAGATCCTTGTATTCCTCCATGTCCAGGTTGATGAACTTGGGCTTGGGGAAGGATGCAGCCAGCCGGTACAGCGGAGTGAGCTTCTCCACCACGTGGTCCACGGCTTCGTCGAAGGCCCACGGAGAGTGCGGCGCCACGGTGGAGGATTCCTTGATGGAGACGTAGTCAACGTCTTCGCGGGCCAGGAGCTTGAGCGTGCCATCCAGTCGGCGCTGGGCTTCGTGCTCGCCCAGGACTGCCTCGCCCAGGAGGTTCACGTTCAGGTGCACACCGTCCTGGCGGATCTTGGCGATGGCCGGGCCAAGCTTGGCGTCGGTAGCGTCCACAATCAGGTGGCCCACCATCTCGCGGAGCACGCGGCGGGCGATAGGGATGACCACCTGCGGGAGGATCGGAGCCATGACCCCACCCACGCGTACTGCGCTGCGCATGTACCAGGGGAGGAACTTGGGCACCTTCGGGGCCAGCTCGGCCAGTTTACGGCCGGCGACGGACAAGTCCTCAGGGCGGATGACGCCGTCGACGAATCCGACCGTGAAGTCAAGGCCGTTTGGGTCTTTGAGGACTCCGGCGAGGCGCTGGGCGGAAACGTCGACGGGAATCTTGCTGGCTTCGGTAAGCCAGTGGCGGACCAATGCAATGGCCTCCTGGGCCAGTGCGTCGAACTGCCCTGAATCCTCGGTGCGCGGGGCGGCGGCCGGGAGGGTGCTGGTCATAAGGGGCTCCTTCTGAGGCGGAGAAGTTTGTTTGTTTCCATCAGTATGGATCTACAATCACGTTAGGAAAAGCGATGTTTTCTGACGAATATTGATTACCCATTCCGAACCTTTGGAGGCTGCCGTGCTGGACGTCCGCAGACTGCGTTTGCTGCACGAATTGAAGATCCGCGGAACCCTCGCCGAGGTGGCGGACGCGATGCAGTACAGCCCATCGTCGGTATCCCAACAATTGACGCTTCTGGAGAAGGAAGCAGGCGTCGAGCTGCTCCGAAAGGCCGGCCGCCGCGTCCAACTGACGCCACAGGCCGAGATCCTCGTTGCGCACACGGCGGACCTGTTGGAAACACTCGAACGCGCTGAAACGGACCTTGCAGCGTCGCTCTCCATGGTCACCGGAACCGTGCGATTGGCGGTATTCCAGTCCGCAGCCCTGGCCCTGCTCCCCGATTTCCTCACCATCATGCGCAGCGAGTATCCAGAGGTCCGGGTGGAAATGACCCAGCGGGAACCGGAGACCGCCCTCTACGAAACGTGGGCCCGCGACTTCGACATCGTGGTGGCGGAGCAATACCCCGGGCATGCGGCCCCGCATCACCCCGGCCTGGACCGAGCCACGCTGACCAGTGACGCCATCCGCTTGGCCACTCCCCCGGCAGGGCTGGGCGGGGAGCTCGTTTCATCGCTGGAAGATACCGCTGACATGCCCTGGGTCATGGAACCCCGCGGCGCCGCCTCCCGGCACTGGGCTGAGCAAGCCTGCAGATCTGCCGGTTTCGAGCCGGACGTTCGATACGAAACGGCCGACCTCCAAGCCCAGATCCGGCTCATCGAATCCGGAAACGCCGTTGCCCTCATGCCGGACCTTGTCTGGACAGGGATGTCACGGCCAGTGCAGTTGCTCGACCTCCCCGGCCTGCCCAAGCGAACCGTCTTCACCTCCACGCGGACGGCCGGCCGGATCCACCCCGCGATCCTGGCCTGCCGCGAAGTCCTGGAGCGCGTTGCTGCGGCGCAACAGTAACGCTGCCCGCCCCGGAGGGCCTGATTCCGGGAACGCAAAAGGCCCCGGTCCGAAGACCGGGGCCAACCGCGGAGAATGGGGTGTGTGATTTCAGGACATCGTTTACACATGTGGCGGGACATCCTTGACAGTGCCTGTGGCGGGACATCGTCGACACTGCCGGCATGTCGCGGGACATAGACGACACATGCCCTGATGGGCTGGGCCATGTCGAAGAACAAGGTCATCGTCCTGGCCGTCCTTGAGGGCGGAATGTCCAAAACCGAAACCGCCCGCCGCTACGGCGTCAGCCGGCAATGGGTGCACGAACTCCTTCGCCGCCACGCCGAGGCCGGCGAAGCGGGCCTCTCGCCCCGGTCCAGGCGCCCCCGCCGCAGCCCACAGGCGACCAGCCCTGCCATCCGGGACCGCGTACTTGCCCTGCGGCAGCGCCTCGCCGCCGAGGGCCTTGACGCAGGCGCGGAAACCATCGCCAGCCATCTTGAACTGGAAGGGTGCAGGCCGCCGGCCTCGAGCACCATTCATAGAATCCTGCGCCAGGCCGGAACCGTCACCCCGGAACCCCACAAGCGCCCCCGCTCCTCGCTGCGGCGCTTCGAAGCGCACCAGCCCAACGAGACCTGGCAATCCGACTTCACCCACTGGGCCCTGGCCGACGGAACCGACACCGAGATCCTGAACTTCCTCGATGACCACTCCCGCTACCTGCTGCACTGCACCGCCCACCGCCGGGTTACCGGCCCCATCGTGGTCAACGCGTTCCTCGACGCAGGCAGCGAACACGGGCTCCCGGCCTCAACCCTGACCGATAACGGCATGGTCTACACCACCCGCCTGGCTGGCGGGAAGGGCGGCCGGAACGCCTTCGAAACCCTCATAGCTTCGCTCGGCATCACGCAGAAGAACGGCCACCCAGGCCATCCCCAAACCCAAGGCAAAATCGAGCGATTCCACCAGACCCTGAAAAAATGGCTTGCCGGGCAGCCTCGCGCCCACACCCTCGACGGCCTGAACGACCAGCTCGCGAAGTTCAGGCAGATCTACAACCACGAACGCCCGCACCGTGCCCTGAACCGGCGCACACCGGCCACCGCCTACAACGCCGCCCCCAAAGCCGCCCCGAAGCTCGCCATCCAAGGCGACCACTGGCGGACCCGCACCGACCGAGTCGATGCCGATGGGAAAGTCTCACTCCGCTACGCCGGACGCCTCCGCCACCTGGGCATCGGTCGACTCCACAAGCACAAACGAGTGATCCTGCTCGGCCACGAAGAACACGTCCTGACCATCGAACACGGAACCGGTGAAGTCCTCGCGGAGTTCACAATCAACCCAGACCGCGGCTACCAGAAAAAACAAAACACCCCCGGTCCGAAGACCGGGGGTGTCAATGATGTCCCGACACATCCGTAAAGGATGTCCCGCTACATCACAACCGCGGAGAATGGGGGATTTGAACCCCCGAGGGCGTTAACCCAACACGCGTTCCAGGCGTGCGCCATAGGCCGCTAGGCGAATTCTCCTTGCTTCCGAATCGAAAGCAGATACTACTGTACCTGAGAATTTCGGCATCGTGTAATCGGGCCATTTCACCCTCGCCGTGCGTCCAAAAAAAGCGTTGTTCGCCTTAACGGAAAAATGGACGCCCCCAACGCGCCCATTCTTGCGGTATCACCGTTGAGCTGCCGGGTCCGGCCCCTCGCCCCCAGGCCCCGCAGCTCACAATCTTGAGATTGCCCCAATCGGTGTACATACCCATGGTCCGCTGTGACCCGCAGATATGCAATGGTGCGGGCCGGTTTGCAGCCGAAGTTACTGACAGGATGTTCCTATGACGCAGCTCCATGCACTCGTTGTGTACGTGCCCGAGACCCATGCTCCTGCCCTCCTTAAGGCAATCGGCGACGCCGGCGCAGGACGGATCGGCGACTACTCGCATTGCTCGTTCACGTCGCCCGGTACTGGCCACTTCACTCCCCTGCCGGGTGCGCAGCCGTTCATCGGCGACGTCGGAAGCCCCCAGCAGGTGCCTGAAACAAGGGTTGAGTGCGTGGTTGAGGAGGCTGTGCTCGACGACGTTGTGCGTGCCCTGCGCGCGGCCCACCCCTACGAGGAGCCGGCTTTCATGACGTGGCCGGTGAACGGGTGGCGACCTTTCCCGCCGCATCTGCCGGAGAGCTAGGATCACTGCGTGGACGAAAGGCAAATACCACCTGACTCTGCCGGTTCGCTGGACGGGGCAGACGAAGAAAGCCGGGCCGCGGAAAGAATCTTTGAACGCCTCCGGGCCTTGGAGCCACTCTGCGATCGACGAATGGACGTTGGCGGCGTCGAGGACGGTTCGCCCCTTCACCAGTTGGATGACCTCTTCAGTTCCTCCCGCAGCGTCAGCCATCTGCTGACGCAGTCCCTCGTGGCCGCCGTGGACAATCTGCAGGCGCTCCGCCGCCTCTTGTTCATCGAGGCGCCCGACGGGAACATCCACTTCCGTACGCAGACCCATGCACCGTATGCGCTGGTACGCACCATCATGGAGTGCACTGCAACGGTGCTGTGGGCGCTTTTGCCGGAGAGCTCCGATGAACGCGCGCGGCGGGGCCTGGTACTCGTGTCCCGGGAGGTGTTCAACGCCGCGGCGTTCTGGGACGCCTACCTTGGTGAGTTCCATCCGGAAAGGCATGATGTCGCGGCGGATTACTTTGACGGCCTCCGCCGGGCGCTGAATTCATCGGCGGAAGCGTTGCGGTTGCCTCCGATGTTCCGGCGGAAAGGGGATGGAAGCTGGGGGTATGCCACCAAGAACCGCACGGAGACAGCGATCCTCAAGGAGCTGCGCTCGAGCAGCAGCCTGCCTCCGGGCTTGATCTATGCCTGGCAGTTCTGCAGCGGCTACTCCCATGGGCTGGAGTGGACTACTGCGGAAAGAAGCGGTTACGACGTCGCAAGCAGCCTTGCCGAAGACGATGTGTTCCAAGCCGAAGGTATGGAACAACTGCGGCGCATGTGCGACGTCGCGTTCGATCTGATACCCCAGGCGTGGGAAGTTTTCGATGTTCGGCGCCGCAGCAGCACATTCTCCAACTCCGGGGAACCATCCTTGGACTGAAGAGGCGACGGCCTTGAAAGTCAAGATTGTCGGCATTCCGGACCCGGAGTACAGTCACCCCATCGCTGGACACACTTCACTGGACACACGTGACTGGGAGGACTCGATGAAGCTGCGCCAATTCTGGTTGGGGATTGCAGGGGCGGTGCTTTCTGTGGGGTTGCTGTCTCCCCAGGCTGCAGTGGCGGTCGATTACGACATCAATTCTGCAAACAGCCTTCAAGTAGTGGTCAACAAGCACCGCATGCTTACCGCTTCGAGCTATGTTCCGGCGTCGCTGACCCGCGTCTCGGCAGAACGGCTGCGCACTGAGGCAGCTACGGCCTACAACAAGTTCTCGAAAGCGGCCAAGGCCGCCGGCGTCAACGTCCGGCCCCTCAGCGGATACCGGTCCTATGCCGAGCAGCAGAGCCTCTACGCCGATTATGTGGCCCAGTACGGCCAGGCGACGGCGGACACCCTGGCTGCCCGTCCCGGCTACAGCGAGCACCAGACCGGTTTGGCGATGGACATCGGAAATGCCAGTGGGGTGTGTGCGCTGCAGCCGTGCTTCGCCGACACTCCTGCTGGCCGTTTCGCGGCGAGCGAGGGGTGGAAGTACGGGTTCATTGTCAGGTACCCGGCTGGGGCACAGAGCATCACTGGCTACGCATATGAGCCGTGGCACCTGCGTTTTGTCGGCGTAGAGCTGGCCACCGACATGAGGGCCAACGGAATCACCACGTTGGAGCGGTATTTCGGGCTTGAGGACGCGCCGGATTATCTACCGTAGCGCCGGCCTGCCATAGCGCCTGCCTGCTCATTCGGCCACCGCCGTCGGGGTTTTCCACACCCTCCGCCAGCCGATTCGAACCCCGAACTAAGTTCGGGTAAGCTTGTCGACGGCCCCTCATGTGGCGTCATCCTGTTGAACTCCCCCAGGACCGGAAGGTAGCAAGGGTAGATGGGCTCTGGCGGGTGCATGAGGGGTCTCTTATTTAAATGTCAGTCCCTATAGGTAGGTTTCCCCTGTGACTGTTACAACTGCCCTGTATCGAAGGTATCGCCCGGACTCTTTCGCGGACGTTATCGGGCAGGAACACGTCACCGAGCCCCTGATGACGGCGCTGCGGAAGAACCGCGTGAACCACGCCTACCTCTTCTCCGGCCCCCGCGGCTGCGGCAAGACCACCTCCGCGCGCATCCTGGCCCGTTGCCTGAACTGCGCCGAGGGTCCCACGGACACACCCTGTGGCAAGTGCCCCAGCTGCATCGAACTGGCGCGCGGCGGCTCCGGCTCGCTGGACGTCATCGAGATCGACGCCGCCAGCCACGGTGGCGTGGACGATGCCCGCGATCTCCGCGAACGCGCAACGTTCGCCCCGGTGCGGGACCGCTACAAGATCTTCATCATCGACGAAGCCCACATGGTCACGTCGGCCGGCTTCAATGCGCTCCTGAAGATCGTCGAAGAGCCGCCGGAACACATCAAGTTCATCTTTGCCACCACGGAGCCGGACAAAGTCATCGGCACCATCCGCTCGCGCACGCACCACTACCCCTTCCGGTTGGTGCCGCCCGAGCCACTCATGAAGTACCTTGAGCTGCTCTGCCATCAGGAGAACGTTCCCGTGGCTCCGGGCGTGCTTTCGCTCGTCATCCGTGCTGGCGGTGGTTCCGTCCGTGACACCCTGTCAGTGCTGGACCAGCTCATGGCAGGTGCCGGACCCAACGGCCTTGACTACGAGCTCGCGGTCGCACTTCTCGGCTACACCCATGCTTCGTTGCTGGACGACATCGTGGATGCCGTGGCAGCGGCCGATTCCGCAACTGTTTTCCGCGCTGTTGACCGCGTCATCCAGACCGGGCACGATCCCCGGCGGTTCGTGGAGGACCTGCTGGAGCGTTTCCGCGACCTCATCATCGTCCAGGCGATGCCGGAAAGCGCACAGGCGATCCTCCGCGGCGTGCCTGAGGACCAGATTGCCCGGATGCGCAACCAGGCCACAAACCTGGGTGCCGCGGAGCTTTCCCGCGCGGCGGATGTCACCAACACGGCGCTCACGGAAATGACCGGAGCCACCTCGCCTCGCCTGCACTTGGAACTTCTTTGCGCGCGCATCCTGCTGCCCGGTTCCGAGCAGACGGAACGGGGCATTGCGGCCCGGATCGACCGCGTGGAGCGTCGCCTGAATTACGCCGGCGACGCCGGTATCCCGGCTGTCGCCTCTGGCCCGCCTTCTTCACCGGCTGCTGCGTCAGGCGCCCAGACTGCCCCTCCACAGGCGCCCGCGGCAGCACCAGCTCAGGCACCGGCAGCAGGTCCAGTTCAAGCGCCCGCGGCAGCACCAGTTCAGGCACCGGCAGCAGGTCCAGTTCAAGCATCTGCATCTGTGCAGGAAACGTCGTCAGCGCCCGTGTCGCGGGAGCCAATCTCCGCCCCCCGCGTTTCAACGAACGATTGGCCAGTTGAGGACCGTCCGGCTGCCCAACGTTTGGCCGAGGAGCGGCCGGCTGCGGAGTCAACAGCACAGCCCGCTGCGCAGCCCGCTCCCGTATCGCAGCCGCCCGCATCCCAGCCCAGCGCTCCACCGCAGCCTGCCCCTGCCTCCCAACCAGCGCCAGCCGCTGGCGGAGACGTTGAAGCCCTACGTCGCGCTTGGCCGGAAGTCCTGCAGACGCTGACCAAGATCAAACGCAGCACGTGGGCCTTGGTGGAACCGAATGCCCAGGTGGCCCAGTTCGATGGCCAGGTGCTGACTCTCGCCTTCACCACCGCCGGCCTCGCTGGGGCCTTTGGGCGCGCGGATCACTCCGAGAACCTTCGCCAGGCAATCCACAAGACCATCGGCATCGACTGCCAGATCGTCGCAGTGGCTGGCGGCAACAGCTCAGCGAGCTCTGAGCCAAACCCAAAAGCACCTACTAGCCGGGAGGTTCCGGCGTCGGCTGGCACCGCATCGCCGTCGGCTGCCCCAGATTCAGTGCCGGGCCCAACCGCAGTGCCAGCCGAGGTACCAGCGCCAACCCAGGAACGAGTGCCAGCCCAGGCGCCAAGTGCTGTTTCATCGGTCGACTCCGCCTGGGGCTTGGCACCGGCCGCCCCTGAGGCAGCGACGCCCGCGCCGGCCAGGCCGGAGGCAGTAGCACCAATTGCGGATGCCCCGGCTCCCGCGGAACCCTCGGCGCCGGCGGCTCCCGCCGAACCCACGGCGCCGGCGGCTCCCGCAGACCCCACGACGTCCGCTGGGGAGTATTCCTACGCCGACGATGACTGGGGTCCTCCGCTCGACGAAGATGCGCCGCCGTTGGACGAAGAACCTCCGATGGATTGGGAACCGTCCCCCGCATTGTCGGGTCCGGACACCCCTTCGGCGCCGGCTTCCCCAGCACCGGCGTCCCCGGCGCGGGGGATTCCGTCTGCGGCATCGATGCCATCCGCTGGGCAGGACGCCCCCGCATCGGCAGTCAACACAGCTGGCAAATCCTCAGAACCGGCCGCTTCCGTCGACCCCTGGTCCAGGGCAGTAGAACAAGCGCCTGGTACGTGGGTGGTCGGCACCGAATCCAATGTCGGCGCCAAGCAACAGACTCCCATCGAGGCTGATACTGGTGTGTCGAACGTCCGCGACTACGAACCGGCGGCGGCGCAGGTCCCGGCGGCCGGCGGTCCTGCCTTTGAAACACCGGCGGACGCAGCAGCCGCGGCAGGCCCGAGTTACGGCCACCCGACCAGCGCCGGGCAAAACGGCTCTTCGACCTGGGATGTCGCTCCGGCGTCGAGTTGGCCCGGAACCGTACAAGCACAGGCGTCCGCCCCGGCGCCTGCGGCGTGGCCCACCACAGCCACGGAAACCCAGCACACAGGTGGCTCCGTCGCCACGCTTGAGGAGGGCGCGCCGTCGAGCGGTCCCTCAACTCGCCAGAGCCTATACCAGCGCTTGACCAACAGCCCCGAAGCCCAAGCCGGCAGAGTCCAAGCACCCGTACGTAGCCAAGCCAGGCCAGAGACAGCACCGGAGGACATCCCCAGCCCGGAAGACGAAACCATCGAGGAATCGAGGGTCTTTGGGCGGGCTGCCGTGGAGCGTATTCTGGGCGGAAAGCTGATCGAAGAGCGCGCCTTGGACGGTTCTCCCCTGCAACCCCGCTGATCACAGCATTGAAACCAAACAAACGAGGACATTTTGTACGAAGGTGCAGTTCAAGAGCTGATTGACGAGCTCGGCCGGCTTCCCGGTGTGGGTCCGAAATCGGCACAGCGCCTTGCGTTCCACATCCTGGAGGCTGACCCCGAGGACATGAAACGCCTCGTCGCGGCCATCACCACGGTGAAGGAACGGGTCAAGTTTTGCTCCGTGTGCGGCAACGTCACAGAGCAGGAAATGTGCAACATTTGCCGCGATCCGAGGCGCGACCCGTCGGTCATTTGCGTGGTGGAGGAGTCCAAGGACGTTCTCGCCGTCGAGCGCACCCGGTCTTTCCGCGGCCGCTATCACGTGCTGGGTGGGGCGATCAATCCCATCGCGGGGATCGGCCCCGAGCAGTTGCGGATCCGTGAACTCCTCACACGCCTCAATGACGGCGCTATCCAGGAAATCATCATCGCCACGGATCCCAACCTTGAGGGTGAAGCCACTGCCACCTATTTGGCCCGCATGCTCAAGTCGATCGGGATCACCGTGACCCGGTTGGCTTCCGGCTTGCCGGTGGGTGGGGATCTTGAATATGCGGACGAAATCACGCTGGGCCGGGCTTTTGAGGGCCGACGGAACGCCTTGATGTAAGTCGGCGTGAGGACAACCAGCGGCCCGGAAGGAGCACCAGGGCAGCAACCGCTGCCTGGATCGCGAGGCCGGTGAGGGCTATGGGCACCGGAGGCGCAAGCTGATCGCTTGATTCGCCGCCAATGCACGGAACGTCCCACCTGGGCCCGTCGGCAGCCCATTGCAGTCCGGCAAGCACCCACGCAAGTTCGTGCTCCCCTGGAACAGCGTCAGCGGCGATACTGCCGAAGAGCAGGACCGGGTTTGAAGCTGCCAGCCAAGCTACCCGCTCTGTGTGGGCCACCTCGACGGGCCGCAGACTCCCAACGCACTCGTACGCTGTGATCCTTCCGGAGTCGTCCCGCTCCACGTTGACGGGCACTGAAGCTTGGTCCATCACCGCGGTCCCGGGGAGCAGCGCGATGGTGGCTGCTACATTGCCCAGGCACAGGAATGCCACCAGCGCCGCAGCCAGGGCAACACCCGCCGGTGTTCGGGCCGAGCATGCTCGGGCACCAGCGCCTATGAGTCCAAACAGCAGAACCTCTAGGACGACAACCACGACGGCGGCACCCGCCAACCCGATCGGCCCGCCCACGCCCGCGCCCACCACGAGCAGCAGGATGCCGGATGGCACTGCGAAGACCGCCCCGCGGAAGATTCCGGCGAACAGGGCGCCAAGGAATGTTCGAGCGACATGCCGGAAGCCCCAGACTGCCCCGAGCAGGGCGGAAACGGCTGCCATCAATCCGGCCATCAGTATGTAGGTGGCGCTGGGAAGGCTCGATTCAAACCATCCGTTGGCTTCGGCGAAGGCCACCACGGCCGAGGCCATCGCCCAGGCGAGAAGGAGCCCCGATGCGCAGGCCACCCAGAACCGCCACGATCGCAAGGACGTGTAGCAGTCTTCCCAAGCCTCCCCTAGGGCAGCTCCGAGAATGTCCGGGATCCCAGGTTGGCGCTTCCCCCTGAGTTCATTAACCGCAGTCCCGTCACGACGCGGAAAGCGGTCGTCGATTACGCCGCCACCGATCACCTCGTAGTCCGAATCGCTGCGCGCCGGCCCGGGATCGTCCGGGTCCTCAGGAACCCAGGCCATGGCACCACGCAATGCTCATAGAAGGGATCGTACGCCCGGCGGCCTGCTCCCGAAACAGCCTGACTGGCCGCCATGTGGTCACAATTCCTGCGGGGACACACCACGGCGATAAACTGGCCCAATAAGCTACGCAGGTGTGCCCAATTTGGAATTTGGCATGCCGCGTTCGAACCCTATTGATGCAGTGAGGGTGCGCGCATGACTATGCCCACTACCGAAGTGAAGATCGAAGAGCTCTCCGACGGAGCTGCCATTACCAAGCAGCTGATCGTTCAGAAGTTCGGCGGTTCCTCGGTTGCCGATGCTGATGGCATCAAGCGGGTCGCTCAGCGTGTTGTGGATGCGCAGAAGGCCGGCAACGAGGTTGTGGTTGTTGTTTCCGCCATGGGAGACACCACAGACGAACTCCTGGACCTCGCAGGCCAGGTCACGGACTCCGCTCCTGCGCGCGAAATGGACATGCTCCTTTCCGCCGGTGAGCGAATTTCCATGGCACTGCTTGCCATGGCCATCAACAAATTTGGCGCCTCCGCCCAGTCCTTCACGGGCTCCCAGGCCGGCATGATTACCGATGGCATCCACGGCAAGGCCCGGATTATCGACGTCGACCCGCACCGCATCCGCACTGCCCTGGACAAGGGACACATCGCGATCGTGGCCGGTTTCCAGGGCATGAGCCGCAGCACCAACGAGATCACAACGCTTGGCCGCGGCGGCTCGGACACCACCGCCGTTGCGTTGGCCGCCGCGCTCGAAGCAGACGTCTGCGAGATCTACACCGACGTGGACGGTATCTACACCGCGGACCCGCGCGTTGTGTCTTCCGCGCAGAAGATCGACCGCATCTCCAGCGAGGAAATGCTGGAACTCGCCGCCTCCGGCGCCAAGATCCTGCACCTGCGTTGCGTGGAGTACGCCCGCCGCTTCGGCGTGCCGCTGCACGTCCGCTCTTCATTCAGCCAGCACGAAGGCACGTGGGTCATCCCGGGCGCCGATGAAAAGTTCACGATTCAAGAGGGAGTTGCCTTGGAGCAGCCAATCATCTCCGGCGTTGCACACGACCGGTCCGAAGCCAAGGTCACCGTTGTAGGCGTTCCGGATATCCCCGGCAAGGCTGCCGCAATCTTCCAGGTGATCGCGGATGCCCACTCGAACATCGACATGATCGTCCAGAACGTGTCAACCCACGGCACGGGCCGCACGGACATCTCGTTCACCCTTCCGATCGTCGAAGGTGCCGATGCGTTGGCCGCCCTGCGTGCAGCTGAAGGCCAGATCGGCTTCGAGAGCATCGAATACAACGAGCACGTTGGCAAGCTCTCCCTTATTGGCGCCGGCATGCGTTCACACCCCGGCGTTTCGGCCACGTTCTTCAAGGCCCTCTCAGACGCCGGCATCAACATCGACATGATCTCCACTTCGGAAATCCGCATCTCCGTGGTCACCAGCGCTGACAAGCTGGACGACGCCGTCCGCGCCATCCACGCTGCGTTCGAGCTCGACGGCGATGCTGAAGCTACCGTTTACGGCGGCACCGGCCGCTAGGGCACCCAAACGGGCGGCGAGTACCGCCGTCGAGGTTTACCCAAGGAAGGATCGGGGCAAGCGCCCCGGTCCTTCCTTGCGTTAACCTTTGCTGCGCTGTACCGGAGCCAGCAGGACGTCGATGAGTTGCCTCAGCCCATCGGCCATGTCCACGTCTTTGTCATAGAGCCACTGCAACTGCAGGCCATCGAACGCCGCAACCACCAGCCGTGCAAGCATGGCTGCCTCCACGTCGCTCCGGACTTCACCGGCCTGTTGGCGGCGGACAATGTCCTCACAGACGTTCCGCACCACATTTTCGTACCGTTCCTTGAAGTAGCCGTGGGAGTCATGTCCGGGATCATTGGCGGTGGCCGATGCAACAGCGTACAGCGTGGTAAGACCCGGTTCGTGGCGGTTCCGCTCGGCGATCGGCGGCATCAGGCGAAGCCCCACTTCCTCCTGGCCAACCACCGCCATGGACCGCCGGTCGCGCTCGGCCAGGACTGCAGTGAGGAGCTCCTGCTTGCCCTTGAAATAGTGGAAGAGAGTGGCTTCCTTCACCCCAACGAGTTCCGCCACGCGCTTGAGCGCAGTCCCTTCGAATCCTTCCGTCGCAAAGACGTCCGTAGCCGTTTGGATGATCTGTTCGCGGCGTTCGGCACCCTTCGCGTATTGCCCGCGGGCCTTGGAAGTAGACATTGGGTCAGTCTATTTCACGAACAAAATCGAGTAAGACTTGATTTGTTTTCACAAAAACCTAGTCACACTAGATTTTAGTCGCTAGAGTCTCTCAATGAGACCTACCGGCACCCTCCTGGTCATCCGCATCAAAGGAGTCAAGTAAATGAACCCCACACTCTCGCAGGCAGTCCTGGCAACAAACGTGCCAAGTGCCGAAGAACGCATCCGCGAGCTCGCACAGAGCCTGTCCATGGAGCAGCAGATCCAACTTCTGACAGGAGCGGACGTCTGGTCCACCCGTGCCATCCCGGAAATCGGCCTCAGCCGCATCGTCATGTCCGATGGGCCTGCAGGCGTCCGCGGCGAAGACTTCGACGAACGCCACGACTCGATCTCCCTCCCGTCATCCTCCGCCCTGTCCGCTACGTGGAGCGTAGAAACCGCTCGCCGCTACGGCCAGGTCCTCGGCCAGGAGGCCCGCCGCAAAGGCGTCCACGCTGTACTCGGCCCCACCATCAACCTGCATCGGTCACCCTTGGGTGGCCGTCATTTCGAGTGCATGAGCGAGGACCCCCGACTCACGGCAACCATGGCCGCCGGTTACGTTGCCGGGGTGCAGTCCATGGGCGTCGGGGCTACTCCCAAGCATTATCTGGCCAACGAGGCCGAGACGGAGCGATTCACTGCAGACTCCGTGGTGGACGAACGCCCGCTGCGTGAGCTCTATTTGGCAGCGTTCGAAGACGCCATTACCGAAGCCCGGGCTTGGCTGGTCATGAGCTCCTATAACTCCATCAATGGCACCACGGCGAGCGAAAACAAGCTGCTGGAAACCCCGCTCTCCACGGAATGGGGCTTCGACGGCGTCGTGGTATCCGACTGGACCGGAGTGCGTTCCGTTGAAGCAGCAAACGCCCACCAGGACCTGGAAATGCCAGGTCCCGTAGGCCATTGGGGACCCAAACTTCTGGCCGCCGTCAATGATGGCCGCGTCAACCATGGCGCCATCCTGGAAAAGGTCACCCGTATCCTGCGACTCGCTGCCCGCGTCGGCTCACTCGAAGGCTTCGAGCCCGCCGTCGCCGAGCTCCCCGCGAAACTGGACGGTGCCGCCGTCGCGCGTGAAGTCGCCGTCCGCGGCGCCGTGCTGGTTCGCAACGAGGGAAGCATCCTTCCACTGGATGCCTCGACGCTGACGAGCGTGGCCGTGATCGGCCACAACGCTGAAGAGGCCCGCACCCAAGGCGGCGGGAGCGCCACTGTGATGCCCAAGTACACCGTCTCGCCCTTGGAGGGGCTGCGGAAAGCACTGCCCGACGGCGTCAGAGTCACCTATGCGCGTGGCGCGAAGGTGGCCGAGGGCCTCCAGGCGTTCCCCCGGACTTCGCTGCAGAACCCCGTCTCCGATGTGCCTGGAATCCGGGTCACTTTCCTGGCGGAGGACGGCTCGGAGATCTCCGGCGAAGACCGCCTGGCTTCACACCTGGTCTGGTTCGGTATTGGCATCCCCGACGACGCCGCCATCATCCGGATGGAAACCGATTGGACTGCCGAAGTAGCCGGTGTCCACCACCTCGGAGTGGGCACCGTGGGGCAAATCCGCTTCTCATTGGACGGAGCGGAGGTCTTCAACGACGAAATCCAGGACGACACCGACGTCTTGGGTGCCGCGCTGTTCGATCCTCCCAAGACTGTTCACGCCATCGAGACCACGGCTGGCCAGGTTGTGCGCATTCAGGCCGAATACCGCCTGCCCAAGCAACAGGTCATCCCGTTCACGGCCATCCTGCTGGGCGAAGAAACAGTAGTGGCCGATCCTCAGGCGGAGATCGATGCCGCCGTGGAAGCCGCCCGTAACTCCGATGTTGCAGTGGTAGTAGTCGGAACCAGTGCGGCCATCGAATCCGAGGGCTTTGACCGTAAAGACCTGGACCTCCCCGGCTTCCAGAACCAGCTCGTGGAGGCTGTGGCCGCGGCCAATCCACGCACTGTGGTAGTTGTGAACTCGGGTTCGCCTGTGGTGATGCCGTGGTTCCGGAAGGTAGACGCCGTGCTGCTGGGCTGGTTCGGTGGACAGGAGTTCGGCACCGCAATCGCAGACATCCTGCTCGGCGCCGAGGAACCCGGGGGTCGCCTGCCAACAACATGGCCAGCGGCCCTGGAAGATGTCCCCGTCCTCAACACGACTCCCGTGAACGGCAAGGTGGTCTATTCCGAGGGAATTCACGTTGGCTACCGTGCGTGGCTCAAGCAGCAAGCGGCTGGCGGCGCGGCTCCGGCGCTGCCTTTCGGCTTCGGGCTCGGGTACACGACGTTCGAGTTCGGCGCCGCACACGCACCACAGTCGGTCACGGCTGGCAATGACGCGGTAGTGCACGTCCCGGTCCGGAACACCGGTACCCGCACCGGACGCGAAGTGGTTCAGGTCTACCTTGAGCGTGCCGATTCCGTCGTCGACCGCCCGGTCCGTTGGTTGGCCGGTTTCGCCGGAGCGCACCTTGCGCCGGCCGGCACCGACAGCGTTGAAGTCCGCATCCCGGCAAAGGCTTTTGCGCATTACGACGGCGGCTGGAAGTTTGAGCCCGGAAGGTTCCGCCTGCTGGTGGGTCGCCATGTTGCGGACAGTTTCCAGACTCTGGACATCGACCTGAGGTAATAATAGAGGGCAATTGGCGCGAGGTGGCGGCCTTTTTTGGGCCGCCACCCACGTGGTTTTCGCCACAAGCGCCGCATCTGGGGTATGGTATGGAATTTTCATGGCATGCTGTACGTTGCATACCCGGTAACCCCCTAACACGAAGAGGCATCAAAAAAGTGGCAGCCGACTACGACGAACTCCGTACCGATGTGAAAGAGAACCAGGAGCAGTCCCTCCAGGCGCTCCAATCCGCCAGTGCCCCCACGGCCAAGAGCGTGGTTCTTGAACTCGACGAAACCGACGGCCTGGACGCCAACGGTCCCGGCGGCGAAATCGTCGCCGAAGAACTCATCATCCAGGTCATCCCCCAGGCTAACGACGAGTTCACTTGTAACTCATGCTTCCTGGTCCGCCACCGTTCGCAGATTGCCCGCGAAAAGGATGGCGTCGCCTACTGCACTGACTGCGAAGGCTAAGACGACCACCACCCCGGCGGAACATAAATCGTCAGGGAGTGCCGCCGTCGGGATTAATTGCGGAAGGACCGGAGCAACACGCTCCGGTCCTTCCGCACTTAACTAGTTCCCGGCCTCTTCCGCCGTGTACTGCTGATCGGCCCCAGACTTATTCGGCTCGGACTTATCGGGCTCGGAGAGTCGCTCCTCGTCCGTGTATTCAGGGGCGACCACCGGGGAAAGGGCGTCACCAAGGAGACCGGCAGCCTCCCTGCCATCCTCCGGATCAGGCCGGTCCGGCGCCTGCTCGTCATCCAGCGGCGTGTCCGTCATAGCCCTTCTCCTGTCCAGTGATCCTCTTCCGCCGCCGATGGTTGCCCCCTCTGAGTTGCAGAATCCGCGCACCGCCTGCCAGCGCCACCAGCACGCCTCCTCCAACGGCTGCGATGAACAGCGTGGTGCCGAGGGCCAGGACCCCCTCCAAGCCGAAGAACCGGACGGTAACCATGTCCTGGTTTTGCACGAAGAACACGATCAACAGGACCAAAACCACCAGGCCCACAGCTACGGCAACCCAGATTGCTGCCGTACGCGTGGGACGGGAACTGCCCGGTGCCACCCGTCGCTGCGGGTAATGCGCCCGTCCAGAGCCTCCCTGGGCCATTGCGGCATCATCTTGAGCACTCATTGACAGCCCCTTTATTTCCAGATTGATTTCCCAGGACGCATGCGTGTACTTCACATATTCGTCCACTTCATATAATAAGCATGCTTATGAGTCACTCAACAGTGGCACGGCGGGCCGGGGTCAAGGGAGGGATGCATGCTGCGCGAGGCGTACTCCACGTAATGAAGGACCGGAGTTCGCGGTCCGGTCCTTCGGTATCGGATGCCTGTTTTTGGCGGTCACACGCTGTAGTCAGTTGAAGTTGGCCCGGGATCGTCGTTCCGGACAGCGTAGTGATGACCTTCGGAATCGGTCTCAACGTCGAAATGCTTCAAGTCTTCCTCGGAAGCCGTTTCGAAGTCGTCGTGTTTGTGCACGACGGGGGCGTCCGTGTCCCCATGGGTTGCTGGTCCGAATACGGACTGCAGCCGCTCGGTCACGTGCTGAAAGCTTTCCAACTTGCGTCCCATGTTCTTCCACCTCCTTTCGACGGGAGAGAGAAAAGCGGCAGGACGGCGCATGCCGTACCAGTACGCCAATTTTACGCCCGCCGGCGGGAAAAGGCGCGCGGACAACAGGGCGTTAAGGATTCATAAAGACTGCCCGCAACCGAGGCTGATGGCAATTATCCGATGCTACGCTCCGTGGTGTTCCCGGCGGCCAACCAACTGACTGGGTCAACCAACCGACTGGGCGACACCCCAGACCGGAGCCCACGTTGGCCTACGGGCGGAAAGGACCATCCCATGCGGGCACCACACAGATCCGTCCCCATGCGTGGTGGTGCCTCCGGACAACTGGGCAGCATGGTCGACCTCAGTAATGGACGAGTGAAAACGTGGATCACAGGCCAAGGCAACAGGCTGCAGCGCGGGCTGCTGCATCCTGTGCGCTCCGTACCACTGGCGTTCATCGTGGTCATCTTTGTTGGCGCAGGTCTCCTGATGCTGCCCATGTCACGTACGGACGTAGACGCAGATTCTGGACTTCCGGCGCTGTTCACGTCCGTGTCTGCCGTCTGCGTCACCGGCCTGATCACAGTGGACACTCCTACCTATTGGACACCCTTCGGGCACGCGGTGATCCTTTGCCTGATCCAGGTGGGAGGATTCGGGATCATGACCCTGGCCACCTTGCTCGCCCTGCTGGTGCGAAAGAGCATTGGGCTGCGTGGCCAGCTTGTAGCGCAGTCTGAAACTCACACGCTGAACTTCGGGGACGTCCGCTCCGTCCTCTTCCGCGTCGCCCGGATCATGATACTTTTCGAATCCGCCACAGCAGCCGTACTGACCATTCGCTTCTGGTTGGCCTACGACGACAACCCCGGCACTGCCCTATGGCACGGGACGTTCCATGCTGTTTCTGCGTTCAATAACGCCGGCTTCGCCCTCTACAGCGACAACCTGATTGGTTTCGCTGGCGACCCCTGGATCATCGTCCCCATTTGCTTGGCCGTCATTACCGGAGGCCTCGGATTCCCGGTCCTGATCGCCCTGCTCAGGGGCGGGGTGAGGATCAAGGACTGGACAGTCCATCTACGGCTGACCGTCTTCGGCACGTTGCTCCTCCTGGGAGTGGGCGGCGCCCTCTTCGCTGCTTTTGAATGGAACCGCGACCAGACACTTGGCCAAATGTCCCTGGGCGGAAAACTCCTGGCGACGCTTGCCGGGAGTGTATTTCCCCGCACGGCGGGATTTAACAGCGTCGATTACGGCGCCGCTTCTCCCGAAACCCTGATGATCACCAACATCCTCATGTTCATTGGAGGTGGCAGCGCCGGCACCGCCGGGGGAATCAAAATCACCACATTCCTGGTGCTTGGATTCGCCATCTGGAACGAGATCAGGGGCCGGGAGCATGTCACGATTGCTCATCGCTCGATCAGCTCCCCAGTGCAGCGGCAGGCTCTCTCGGTGGCACTGCTCGGGGTCGGCGCAGTGGTGGGAGGAACCCTGCTGCTGCTGATGTTCACGGACTTTGGCCTTGAGAAGGTCCTGTTCGAATCCATTTCCGCGTTCGCCACTGTTGGTGTCAGTACCGGGATCACCTATGACCTGCCGGCCAACGCCCAATGGGTTCTGATGGTCCTCATGTTCACCGGCCGAATCGGCACTATTACGGTCGGATCAGCCCTCGCTTTGTCCTCCCGCCCACGGCTCTACCAGCTCCCGGAAGAACGCCCCATCATTGGCTAGGAGCGGGGTGCGGAGAAAGGCTTAGCGCAGCGACTTATCGTCCGGATTGCGGGGAACCACATACGTGCTGCCATCGGGGCGGCGCAGCGTTTCCCACTGTTGCGTCTCAGCCTGCCGCTGGGCGAGGAGCCTGCGGTTGGCTTCTGTCATTTCGTGATCGATGGAGCTGCTGTGCGCGGGGCCAAAGATAACCCTCAGCTTTCCCGTGGCGCGCATGAACTTCTGGGTAAAGGATTCCTTTGCCACCCGGATCGACTCCTCTTTTAGACGGTGCAACATGTTCATAGTACGCTAATAATTAGTACACTAACTAATCCGGCGGGAAGACAACCATGACTCATGCCATCGAGACCACCCAGGAAACTGACGACCTCCTCTTGGAGCGTCAACTGTGCTTCGCGTTAACCGTTGCCTCGCGGAGTGTTGTGGGCATCTATAAGCCCATCCTGGAACAGCTCGGACTGACCCATCCGCAATACCTCGTGATGCTGGCGCTCTGGGAGCGGAGTCCCCGGACACTTAAAGACATCAGCGATACCCTCCTTCACGAGCCCGCCACCCTGTCCCCACTCCTCCGCAGACTTGAAGAAGCCAAGCTCATTACCCGCGAGCGCGTGGCGGGCAATGAGCGCGCGCTTGCAGTCAAGCTAACGGAACAGGGAGCAGCGCTGAGGGAGCAGGCAACCGCGGTTCCTGGCACCATCCGGGAGCGCCTGCAGCTCAGTCGCGAGGAGGTGGCCGAACTCCATCAGGCAATGACAGGCCTCATCGCCGCCACCCAGCGCAGCGGCTCCTGAGGTAGGGGTCAACGCAGCGTACAACAGCCCGGGGCGCAACGTGTACCCACGCCCTGGCCGTCCGGTGTTCACTATGTGCGGGTCTTGGTGCATGGTGGATCCGATGCCATGGCCGCCGAACTGGGTGTTGATGGGATACCCGGCTTCGCTGAGGACAGAGCCGATGGCATGGGAAATGTCACCCGTACGGGCGCCGGGCCGCGTGGCTACCCCCGCATTCCCCACCAGCTTCCTGCACCAATCGGCGTAAAATGGCAGCAACCAAGGAGATTCCATGCGCTCGCGCCGCTTCGACCGGGCCCCACAGACTGCCCGGGCCCCACAGACCGTCTGGCCCCTACTGGCTGCCCGCCCCCTACTGGCTGTTCTGGTCCTCGCCGGACTCGCCGGCTGCTCGGGTACCCCCGCCCCGGGCGGGTCGAGCAGCGCTACCTCCGTGTCGCCGTCGTCCGTCAGTCCAAGCACCGCCTCCCCGAGCGGCACGCAATCCAACCCCGCGCCCACCGAGGTGCCCACAACCCTCGGCCCTGACGATACGACGCCTGACCCCAGCTTGCCCGGAATGACGCCCACACCGGGACAAGGCAACGCCGAACTGTCCATCACGGTGCTGCAGTCAGCCGAGGCAGCACCGCAGAACTATACGCTGGTCTGCATAAACGGCTCCCCGGCAGCCGAAAGCAAGCACCCAACCGCAGACGCGGCCTGCAAGGCCCTCAAGGACAATCCGTCGCTCCTGAACCCTGCCCCGATCAAAACCGATCAAGCCTGCACGCAGCAGTACGGCGGCCCGCAAACAGCCAAGGTGACTGGCGCCGTTGACGGCGTGGAAGTCGATGCCTCCTACAGCCGCACCGACGGTTGCCAGATCGCCTTGTGGGATGCGGCCAGCGCGATCATCGGCTCCAGCGGTGGAGCAGCCTAGGCCACAGCACCTCCCCCAAGAGCAGTGGCTCGGGATGGAGGCAGCACATCATGCACGCGTCGCGCGCTACGCGGACCCATATTTGGCACGCCGGTCGGCCGGACAGAAACACCCCGTGGAGGACTTCCTCTTCACGTATTACACCCAGAAGCCTGGCCAACTGCTGCGCTGGCATCCCGGCGATGGCGTAGTGCTGAGCGGCGAGCGCGTCCTTGAGCGCGCCAACTGGAAGTTCTACCGCTTGCTCGACGACGGCCACCTTGCAGCAGTCGGACTGCCGCCAGGTACGCCCGCGGTCACCTTTGACCGGGACAGTTTCATGGCCCAGCGCGCCGAGGCTGTCAGTTTCGCCGGTATCATCCTCACCGGCACCGCGAAGCGTCCCGCGCAGTTCGGCTGCTTCGGCCTCCATGAGTGGGCCATGGTGTACCGGCAGGAGAAATTCGAACTTCGGCACGAGTACCTGCAACTGCGCCTGGGCGGCGAGGGCACTGACACCGTGGTGGAGGAGAACCGCATCCGTTGTTCCCACTTCGATGCCTTCCGCTTCTACACACCGGACGCCATCCCGCTCAACGAGCTCACGCCCACACGCGAGAACCAGCGCACCATGGAACAACCGGGCTGCCTGCACGCCAACATGGACCTGTACAAGTGGGCCTACAAACTGACGCCTGCGCTGCCCAGCGAGCTGGTGATGGACTGCTTCGAACTGTCGTGGCGGATCCGCATCATGGACATGCAGGCCTCCCCTTATGACCTCGAAGAATGGGGCTACCCGCCCATCAGGATCGAGACACCGCAGGGCAAGGCCGAGTACGTTGAGTACCAGCGGGCTTTTGCTGCCGAATCCCAGGCGCTGCGGGCCCGCGTGCTTCAGGCAATCGAACCGCTTCTGTAGAGAAGCCGGACCGTCTCCCGGGACTCCTTGCCCAAGCACCCGCCGCCACCAGCGAAAGGTAACCATGGTTTCCCCCGACAACAGCGGGTACGACGTCCACCTCACGGTCACGCTGACTGAGGCACCTGGCGCCACACCCACAGAGTTCTACCTGCGCTCCGCAAAAGGAATACTCTCTTCGGAGCCGGACGCCATCGAGTCGAACCTACCGGACGCAGGCGCAGCCCTTGCCGCCGTCGAGCAGTTTGGCGAGGAAGTGTTCTTCCCGGTTCCACGTCCGGACAGGATCTGCACGCAACAGTACGGCGGCCCCCAGGTGGCCGTTGTGACAGGTTGGTTCCGTGGGCGGAGGGTCCACAGCCAGCTGAGCCGGACCGATGGTTGCGAAATCGCACGCTGGCGCAGCATGGCACCGCTCCTGGGCGGCACAGAAGGATCCACCGGCGCCATCTAGGCCCTCACCCCAGGGCGAAAACAGCAGTGGCCGGCGGGATCATCCACCGGCCACTGCTCTCATTTCAACAAGCTAGCTCGCGTTGTTGCTTTGCGTCGGCTCGTCTGCGCGGACCTTCTTGTCCTGCTTTTCCTTCGTCGGGTTCTCGTTATCCGGAACAATGGCGGCACCGCTTTGGCTCACCACTACCGTGACGAAGCTGGGCTGGCTGGTGCCGTCGAACGTCAGACGCCCGATGTACGAGCCTGGCGTCAGGTTGGTCCAGTTCAGCGAGATGGTCCCGGTCTTGCCGTTGGCGAGGCTGATCGGGTTGGGCGTCACCGTGGCGTTGCCCTCGTTGGCACCCAGGACCGCCGCATCAACTGTTGCCTTGGTGGGCTGGTTGTTGGGGCTGGCATAGAGGTTGGCGAAAACGTAGTAGTCGCCCGGTGCCGGGTTGGGCACCGTCACGGATTCGCTGGCCGAGGCCGTCGCGGACGGGAGCTGCTGCCCCGCCGGAGTAAGGACCAACATGTCGAAGTCCGCCGCTTCGTCGGAGGAAATGACCGAGAACTTGGCCAACGCGCTGTTCTCACCCACCGTGACCTTCTTGACGAAGTTCGAGGCGTTGGTCTCGCCGGCAAAGGGACCGGGGACCAGTTCCACGGCAGAGGAATCCGCCTTGGACAGGCCATCTACCGTGACTCCCACAGGTGCGTTGGTACCGGAGACGATGTTGATGGCCGCTGAGCCGTTGGGACCCGTTCCCGCGAACGCCATGGCCTTATCCGCGATCACGGACTGCGGACGGACAGCAATCGGGGAGGTGACGGTCTTGTTGGCTCCCTGCCAACTCAGCGAACCCATGGCGAACTTACCCAGGGCAGCGTTGTTGTTTTCGAACTGCACCTTGAAGGTCTTCTTTTCGCCCACAACGCCAAAGTTCAGCACGGACGGCGTGACCTTGACGTTGACGCCGGGAACGTTGACCGAGGCTCGGTAAAGGCCCGGCGTCAACGCTGTAACCGTCCGGGTGACCTCGATCTTGCCGGCCAGGTTACCCAGTGCAAACGAGGGGACGTTCATGTCCCGCGGCTGCGTGGTGCCCAGTCCCTCAATGCCGAGGTCCATCCCCGTGCCCTGAACGAATTTCAGATAGTCCTCGGTGGTGGCGTCGTACACCAGGCCCGGGCTGAGGACCTTTGCCGGGTCCACCTGCCCTGCTCCGGTAGCGAAGACGTCCTTGTTGATGGCGCCGTTGGCCAGCTTGACCGGGCCAGCGGTGGTCATCATGGCGGACTTCACCGTTGCCGGGGACCACAGCGGGTTCTTGCCCAGGATCAGTGCCCCGAACCCGGCCACGTGCGGTGACGCCATGGACGTTCCGGACAGGAAGCCAAAGTTGTCGCCACCGGTTCCGATGGGTGAAACGCCTGCGAGGATTGCGACGCCGGGTGCTGACACGTCGGGCTTCAGAAGGTCTGAATCCGTTGCCAGCAACGGACCGCGGGACGAGAATCCGGCGATCTGCGGCTGCGCCTCCAGGGGCAGGCCCGTGGTGTCGTGGTTCAGCAGGGACACGGTGATGGCCGGGTTGGCCGCGACCTTGTCCTTGATGGCCTGCGTGGCCGGAGGGTTCACGTGGACGGTGGGAACAGCGTGCTTGTCCGTGTCCAGCGACGATTCCGTCAGGTTGACCAGGATCATTCCCACGCCACCGCCTCGAAGGACCTCCGCGCTCTTGGCCGTGCGGTCAACCACGCCACGGTTGCACACCACAACCTTGCCCACGATCTTGGCGGGATCAAGGGACCCGGGAGCACACAGAGCCGCGTCACCTTCACCGCTTGCAGCGTTGGTGGAAAGCACGACGCCGGCCCCGCTCACCTCGTGGTTCATGATGCTCGCTCCGCGGAACTTGCTGCCATCGGAGAATTCAACGGTGCCCTGAAGTTCCTGCGAGAAAGAGGTGGCGGCCACTGTAGTCAACCAAGGTGCTCCGTGGTTCACGGTGCTGGCCGTTGGCCCGGAGTTTCCGGCAGAGGTTGCCACGAAAATCCCGGCCGACGCAGCAGACAGGAACGCCAGCGATACGGGATCGGTGGTGGATGTGCTGGAACCGGAAATGGAGTAATTCAGGACATCCACGCCGTCCAGGATGGCCTGCTCAATGGCGTCTACCGAAGCCGAGCCGTAGCAGCCACCCGTTGTGGGATCTGTGTCTTCCCAGCAGACCTTGTAGATGGAGAGCTTGGCGGCCGGAGCGATGCCGCTGGTGATACCGAAGCTGCGGCCGTCCACTACGGCGTCCACATTGCCGTTGCCGGCCGCGGTGCTTGCGGTGTGGGTGCCGTGGCTATCCACATCAACGGGCGAGATGACTTCCTCGGGGGCGCGGTTTTCCGGCGCAACAGTTTGCAGGAAGGCGTCCGCGAAGTAGTGGGTGCTGAGCACCTTGGAGTTGCAGGCGCTGCCGTCGTAGTCGCCGCCTGTGTCCGTACCGGGCTGGCACTCGCCGATGAAGGTGTCGCCATCTGCCTTCAGCATGGCGATTTTGCCGTCAGCGGTCTTATAAGGGACGCCAACCTGGGGGCTGCCGACCAGGGGACCGACCGGTTCGCCTGCAAAAAACGGATTAGAGGGGGTGTAGCCGGTGTCGATAACGCCAACAACGGTGCCCTTGCCGGCGTTCTCCTGGCCTCCGTATTGTGTGGCCCAAGTGCCATTGGGGCCGCTGAGTTTCAGGAAATCAGTGGTGGAGTAGTCCGGTGCGTACTGCGTGTCCGGCGCTACCATGAGGACCTTCGGGTCTTTGGCCAGATTGATGGCCTGGTCTGCCGTCAGGTTGGCGCTGAAGCCGTTGACGGCGGTGGTGAAGTCGCGCTCAATGGTGACGTTTTCCTGCTGCGCAACTTCTTGCTGCGCCTGTTGCAAGTGTTCTTGGTATTCCTTCACCTCGACGCTGCCGGAATCGAGCTTCTTGCCCTCTTCCGGCTTGGTGGGCGCAAGACCAGGGGTACCGCCGTCGTAAATTGCCGCAGGCTTTTCTGCCAGGACAACCATGTAGCGGCCATCCTTGTAGGCGCTGGGGTCAAGGTTCTTCTTGGCCACGCCTGCCAGATTCCCGGACACGGTCTCCGGCGAGGGAGCTGCCTGGGCCGGCAACGCCACGGAAGAGAGCAGCAACGGCAAGCCCACGGCGAGAGCCGCTGCCTTTCGAAGCCCCCCGCTTCTGACGAAGCTCTTTCCTTGTGATTTCACGAGTGATAGCACCTTTCACTGAGTGAGGCCCGGGCTCCATCGCCAAGGCCTGTCAACATTTGAATCGCTGCGTTCGTGACAGGTCTTGTCAAAAATGCGCAACCAGTCGAGTCACAGAGTACAGACTGAGAGCAAAATATGACATACAGCACACTTCATGAAATTTGTCTTGTCGCCGCATCAAATTTAGGTCATATGACGGCAAACAGCGGACCGCAGGAAACTTTCTGCGGTCCGCTGTTTTGCCCAAGCGTTGTGCTAGCCCTTTGGCGTCACCTGCAGGCGATCAAACGAGACCTGCGCGCCGTCCTTATCCAGGACCACAACATCGTCCCGGCCATTCTTTACGTCCGATGGAAGAATGAATTCCACGGTGTTATCCGTGGTGGGAAAGATCCATCCCAGACGGTAACTGTCCTTGTTCAGATAAACGTAGTACCACTGCCCGTATTCCAAGCCCTTCAAAGTCACTTTCTGGCCATTGCGATACTTCTCCCCCGTGCCCAGATCAAACGACGGCGTTTGGCCATCGAAGTCCTGGACAGTCAGAGCGGGCTCGGTATCCGGTTTTGCGGGCTGGACTCTAAGGGCCAACGCCTCGCCTTCGGCAGTGGCCGCCACTTCTTTGGTGCCGTTGTGCGCCGTCGCATCGAAACTGACGGCGGCGAGGCTTCCGGCCACGACGTCCTCTGCAGTGAGCACATGGACCCGCGTGGCGGTCGCCGTGCCGCCAATAGCCAGGGCAGTTTCAGTGATTCCAGAGCCTGTCGCCTCAAGCCCCGTCAGCGCCACATTGCCGGCGTTGCCCACGGTGTAGGTGTACGTAACAGGATCGCCTGCGCTGGCGAAGCGGTCACCGTCGGCGTCTTCCCAGACCGCGGAGACCGTTCCTTCAAGCTTCGGTTCCCGGACTTTCAAGTCCACCTCGCCGCCGTCGATCCCGTAGTTCCTCGTGCTCTGGCCCGCCGAGCTGACTTCCCAGCTGGTGCTTGGAACGAAGAAACCCTGCTCGGCTTCCCCGGCAGTCACGGCATGGCGCGGTGTGGCGCACTGGTAGCTCTGGCCGGCCGGCAGGGTGAGGTAGCGGCAGTTGCCCGGCCCCTCAGGGACCAAGGGGCTGAAGTTGCCGGCAGTGGGCACTACCTTCTCCACGAGCGGACTCGTGTTCTTCACCGTGAATGTGTACGGGAAAAGGTCGCCTGCCGCGTAGGGCTGGGCCGCGAGATCACGCCCGACGTCGGCACGTGCCCCGCTGATGTCGGCCGCCACCAGGCCGTCGCGCAGGGCCACGGCAGCGCCGGTGAACGGAACCGTTTTGGTGAGCGACGGCGTCGAGCTGGCTGTGATGCTGAAGCTCGCCTCGGGCACGAAGTAGCCGCGCTCGATGTCCGCGGCAGTCAGCACATGCTTCGCGGTAGTGCAGTTGTAGCTGGCGCCGGCGGCCAGGTTGTTGAACCGGCAGTTAGGTGCAGTCGGCGGTAGGAAACCGGAGTCGAAGGTCCCGGATACTGGAACGGCGTTGGCAGTGACGTTGGACGTGCTCTTGACGTTGAAGGAGTAACTAAGGGCCTCCCCAGCCTGATACGGGCTGGCCACAACGTCACGAGCAGGGGCAGAGCCTGTGATGGTGAGCCCCACTTGCGGGGCTACCGGGACCGTCGCCGTGAACGTGAACTGCGAAACCCGGCCATCCGCCGTCGCGAATGCTGCGTTAAGGTTCTGCGGACCACTGGCGTTCGCGGGAGCGGTCAGCGAAACGTTGACGGTTACCGAGGCACCACGCGCGACGTCGGGAACCGGCACCGAGGTGGCCGACCAGCCGCTCGGCGTGTAGACGGTGGCGTTGGCGCCGGAGATCGTGGTGGCCTCCTGGTTGGTCACCGTCACGGCGACTTGCTGGGTTGCACCGGGAGCGGTGGTAACGGCAGGGACGGAAAGCGGTGCGCAGACGTAGTTCAGCCAGGCGTCGTCAAACTTCGCGAAGGGCATGTTGTCCGTGTAGTTGCCCTCGTAAAGGACACCGAACTTGCCGTCCTCCATGCGGGTCACCGTGGAGTAGGCCGAGAAGCCGGAACGAATGGTTCGGACGCCCGGCCAGGTGGCGCCGTCGTCGCACGATACCCGGGCGGAGACGTTCTCGCGGCCGGTCTTGGAGTTTGCGTTGGTGAAGATCAGCTTCCTGGCGTCCGCGGAACCCTGCTCCGCATTCGGGAACATCCGGGCAATGGCACCGTTGTTAGCGGGATCCGGCAGCTCGGTGTCCTGGGTGACCGGACCGTAAGTGGCACCACCGTCCGTGGAGATCGCTACCTTACGGTAGCCCTGGTTTGCGTTGTCGCGGGAGTTCAGCAGGACCCTGCCATCGGAGAGTTCAACGGTCTTGTTCTCATCCATGCGGTCGCCGACGTTGGCACCCTTGTGCCAGGTCACGCCATGATCGTCTGAGTAGACGCTGTAGGCCTGGATCTTGTTGGTGCCATCGGCCTGGCGGACATCACCGGCGTACTGCTGGATGAGCCTGCCCTTGTGCGGACCGTACTTAAGCTGGATGCCTTCGCCGGAAGAGGCGAAGTTGGAGCGGACATCGCCAGCCACGGGGTTGGTCTTGCTGGTCCCGGGCTTGGTGACGTTGGTGATGAGCCGTGGCTGACTCCACGTAACGCCGCCATCGGAGGACTCGATGACGGCCGAGGAGATCACGGTCCGGTCTGCGTCGTCGTTGCCGAACTGGCTGCCGCCGAAGCCTTGGTCCTTGGAGTACACGAAGAAGGCAAAGACTTTGCCCGCCTCGGCGTCATAGATGTATGAGGGGTCGCTGTAGCCGTACTTGGGCCCGCTGGCGTCGGCGACGTGTCCGGCGGCAATGACCTGCACAGGGCCCCAGGTCTGGCCGCCATCCGTGCTGCGGCGTTGCACGATTGAGTTCGGGTTGGGAGCATCGGCGGCCGAGCCGGGCCGGCCATCCCATGCAGCCAGGACAACGTTATTGCCCAGGTATGCCAGTGCCGGGATCCGGTAGAAGAAGTTGGCGGACGTGCGATCAGCGGCGATATTTGCTTCGGCGAAACTTCCAGGGGCGGCCGTGGGGTTGTTTGGAGGAATCGGGGCTGCCGTGGCCGGAAGACCGAGGCTGGCCAGGAGGGCCAGGCTAAGGGCTCCAGTGGCTGCGATGCGTGCAAGCAATTTTGTGTCCTTTCGAATGCCTTGTGTTACGTGCTACGTCGAACGTCCTACAACCATAGAGTGCTGCCTGTCACATTGCTAGGGATGAAGCTGGAGAAGCCTCGTGGCCCCATGTCGGGCTAACCTCGTGAACGTACCGGCATTACCTTCTAGCGATGGAGCTGCAGTGAAAATCCTCGTCCCCAATACCGTGACCCTGGACCTTCCTGGCTCCGCCCACCGCGTGCACGTCTACCAAGTCGACCAGCCCATTCCGGACGAGCACCTCGACGCCGAAGTCCTGGTTGTTTGGCAGAACACCTCGGCGAACCTGGCCGACGCAGCCCAGCGCTTGGCCCGGCTCAAACTCGTCCAGACCCTCGCTGCGGGGCCGGATTCCGTGCTGGCAGCAGGATTTGCCGGCAATGTGGCCATCACTTCGGGTCGTTCACTTCACGACGGCCCCGTGGCGGAGCATGCCCTTGCCCTCATCCTCGCAGCGGTGCGTCGGCTCGATCAGCTGCTGGATGCCCAGAAGTCCGCGACGTGGGACCGCGCCTACAACGCAGCGCAGTCCAGTCCGGACACGGAGCAGCTGTACACGCTCGACGGCGCGAACGTCACCATTTGGGGATTCGGCTCCATCGCAGGACGACTCGCTCCCCTGCTTGCCGCCCTGGGCGCAAACGTCACTGGCGTTGCGGGTTCACGGGGTGAGCGCTACGGCTTCCCTGTCGCTGCGGCAGAGGAACTTCCCGACGTCCTGCGAACCACGGACGTCCTGGTATCCATCCTTCCCGCCACCCCTGACACCTACAACGCCCTGAATGACGAGCTCCTGCGTGCGCTGCCAGAGTCCGCAATTTTCGTGAACGTGGGCCGCGGGGCCACCGTCGATGAGGATGCCCTCGTCGCGGCCCTGCAGGAAGGTCGCCTCCGGGCGGCTGCACTGGACGTGACACAGGTGGAGCCGCTGCCTTCGGATTCCAAGCTCTGGAGCGCCCCGAACTTGATCATCACGCCTCATGTGGCAGGCAACCGCCCAAAGGGCTCAAGCCAACTGGTGCTGGCAAACCTCTCGGCGCTTCAAGAGGGCCGCGCCTTGACCAACCAGGTTGCCGGGTAGTGCCTTCATCGGACACGAAAAAGTGGGCCCGCCCGGGAAGACGGACCCACTTTCGCGAGAGTAAAAGTCAGGCGTGCTCGTAGGTCAGGCAGTCTGCAGCCTCGCGGCCGGGACCAACCTTGACGTCGTGGGCCTCGCACATGAGGTTGTTGTTGTGAATGCATTCGGACCGTTGGCAAGCACCCACGTGGGCAAGGACCTTGGGAAGGCCACCCATGGCGTTGGTGTCGATGAACGTGGCGCAGGAAGCGTGGTCCTGGCTTCCACCAATGGTGATTCCAAAAGCAGTGCATCCGTCATGGTTGAAGCCGCAGCTGCCAACGCTACAGGCGGATACTTCGGCAATGTGTTCGGTCATTGTTCCTCCTGGTTGGATCCGGATCCAACGGGGGCCTGGCCCCACGTGTAGTCCCCAAACTACGCCGCCTTTGCCGGATTTAACCCGCTGGAATAGCGCATTTGTACATGCGCTAATACCGCCACTATTTGTGCCGCTATTTGTTTTCAGCCTTGTTTGGAACGCGGAGGGCCTCGCTGATCCTGGCTCGCGTTTCCTTATCCAAAGGGGCTGTCACGTGATGCTCCCTCGCCGCCCTGTCGGCCTTGATTTTCTGGATGACCATTCGTCCCAGACCCGCAAAAACAGCTGCCGCAACAACGCCCAGCACCATCGACCTTGGTTTCTCCGCCATGCGTCAATCCTAGTGACGGGCGCCACGCCCGGCGAGAGCCGCCGTCGGACATTCATTGGCCCCAATTTGGCGGGGATCGGCGGGGGGTCCTCGCGGATTCCGCCTGAATAGGGTATGCGCGCCCGTCCCGGTAAGATAGGTGTGCAAGCTCGCGGAGCGCCCCCACGCTGTATGAACTCAGTTGAACGGCGTGAGACGGCAACCTCCGCGGCAGCCTTATTTAAGGTTCACCCAACTCACGCACAGGAGTTACCGGATGCCCCGGATCGTCGTTGACGTCATGCCCAAGCCCGAGATTCTGGACCCCCAGGGGAAAGCCATCGTGGGTGCACTGCCCCGCCTCGGCTTCAACAGCTTCAGCGCAGTCCGCCAGGGCAAGCGTTTCGAACTGACGGTTGACGGCGAGGTGACCGACGCTATCCTGGCCCAGGCCCGTGAGGCCGCTGAGACCCTCCTGTCCAACCCGGTGATCGAGGATGTCGTCAACGTCGAGGTCGTCGAGGCCTGATATGACTTCGCTTCCCCTGATTGGCGAGGCCGTGGCCGTCGCCGCTGACGCTTATGGTGCTCGTGGCCTCGCCGGCGCCAAGATCGGCGTCGTCACCTTCCCCGGTACCCTTGACGACCGCGACGCCGCCCGTGCAGTACGCCTTGCAGGTGGCACGGCGGTTTCCCTGTGGCACGCTGACGACCACCTTGGCGACGTTGACGCCGTGATCATCCCCGGCGGGTTCTCCTACGGTGACTACTTGCGCGCAGGTGCCATTTCGCGTTTCGCGCCGCTGATGTCCAAGATCATCGACGCCGCCAACTCTGACGCAAAGCTCCCGGTTTTGGGTATCTGCAACGGCTTCCAGATCCTGACCGAATCGCACTTGCTGCCCGGTTCCATGATCAAGAACGACCACCTGAAGTTCATCTGCCGGGACCAGGTCCTGCGCGTGGAGAACTCCAACACTGCATGGACCCTGGACTACCAGGACGGCCAGGAAATCACTGTGCCGCTGAAGAACCAGGACGGCCAGTACATCGCGGACGAGAAAACGCTGGATGCCCTTGAGGCTGAAGGCCGCGTGGTGTTCCGCTACGTGGGCTTCAACCCGAACGGCTCCCGCCGCGACATCGCAGGCATCTCCAACGCCGCCGGCAACGTGGTTGGCCTCATGCCGCACCCCGAACACGCGGTTGAGGTCGGATTCGGCCCCGAGTCGCTGGATGGGATCGGCGGCTCCGACACCGACGGCCTCGGTTTCTTCACCTCCGTATTGAACAAGATTGTGGGAGGCGACAAGTGACCACGGAAACCACCAAGAAGTTCAACATCGATACCGTTGAGCACGCTGCCAAGACCCCGGACACGGAACTCCCGTGGGCCGAGCTCGGCTTGAAGCAGAACGAATTCGACGAAATCGTCAAGGTCCTTGGCCGCCGCCCCACCGGCGCCGAACTGGCCATGTACTCGGTCATGTGGAGCGAGCACTGCTCCTACAAGTCCTCCAAGAACCACCTCCGCCAGTTCGGCGAGAAGGTCACCGAGGAAATGAAGAAGGACATGCTGGTGGGCATCGGCGAGAACGCCGGTGTAACCAACCTGGGCGACGGCTGGGCCGTGACGTTCAAGATCGAGTCCCACAACTCGCCGTCGTTCGTTGAGCCGTACCAGGGTGCCGCTACCGGCATCGGCGGCATCGTCCGCGACATCATCTCCATGGGCGCCCGCCCCGTGGCCGTGATGGACCCGCTGCGCTTCGGCGCGATCGACCACCCGGATACCGCCCGCGTCATGCACGGTGCTGTTGCCGGCATCGGTGGCTACGGCAACTGCCTTGGCCTGCCGAACATCGGTGGCGAGATGGTGTTCGACTCCGTCTACCAGGGCAACCCGCTGGTGAACGCCCTGGCCGTGGGCGTCATGCGCCACGAGGACATCCGCCTGGCCAACGCTTCCGGCAAGGGCAACAAGGTTGTCCTGTTCGGTGCACGCACCGGTGGCGACGGCATTGGTGGTGCTTCGGTGCTCGCCTCGGAGTCCTTCGACGACACCAAGCCTTCCAAGCGTCCGGCCGTCCAGGTGGGCGACCCCTTCGCTGAGAAGGTCCTCATCGAGTGCTGCCTTGAGCTTTTCAAGGGTTCGCTGGTTGAAGGCATCCAGGACCTCGGTGCCGCAGGTATTTCCTGTGCCACGTCCGAGCTCGCTTCCAACGGCGACGGCGGCATGCAGGTTGAGCTGACTTCCGTCCTGCTGCGCGATCCCACGCTAACCCCGGGCGAGATCCTCATGTCCGAGTCGCAGGAACGCATGATGGCCGTGGTCACCCCGGAGAACATCGAAGCGTTCGAAGCTGTCATGGACAAGTGGGCCGTGGAGTACTCCTGGTTGGGTGAGGTCACCGACACCGGTCGCCTCATCATCACCTGGGAAGGCGAAGTAATCGTCGACGTCGATCCCCGCACCGTTGCGCACGACGGCCCGGTCTACGACCGTCCGTTCGCGCGCCCTGAGTGGCAGGACTCGGTCCAGGCGAACTCCTTCACGGGTTCCGTTGAGGATGCCGGCCGTCCGTCCGCTCCCTCGGAGTTGGCTGCAGCCGTCACCGAGCTGGTGGCCTCGCCCAACATGTGCAGCAAGTCCTGGATCACCAACCAGTACGACCGCTACGTTGGGGGCAACACTGCCATGGCCTTCCCGGACGACGCCGGCGTGGTCCGCGTTGACGAGGAAACCGGCTTGGGCGTTGCCCTGGCCACCGACGCCAACGGCCGCTACACCTACCTTGAGCCGTACCAGGGTGCACAGCTGGCTCTGGCTGAGGCTTACCGCAACGTCGCCACCTCCGGCGCTGTTCCGATGGCCGTCAGCGACTGCCTGAACTTCGGTTCCCCCGAGGACCCGGACGTCATGTGGCAGCTCGCCGAGGCCATCCGCGGCCTCTCCGATGCCTGCATGGAGCTCGGCATCCCGGTCACCGGCGGCAACGTCTCCCTGTACAACCAGACCGGCACCACGCCGATCCACCCCTCCCCCGTGGTGGCAGTCCTGGGCAAGCTCGACGACGTCGCCCGCCGCACGCCGTCGGGCTGGCGCGAGGACGGCCAGGCCATCTACCTGCTCGGCACCACCGCAGCAGAGCTGGACGGTTCGGAATGGTCCAACCTCCGCGGACACCTCGGTGGCCTGCCGCCGAAGGTTGACCTCGCAGCCGAGCGTGCCCTGGGCGAGATCCTGATCAACGCTTCCCGCGATGGCATGGTGGACGCAGCACACGACCTCTCCGAGGGTGGCCTCGCGGCCGCACTGGTTGAGTCCTCGCTGCGCTACGGCGTCGGCGCCCGGATCGCCCTTGAGGAACTCATGGAGCGCGACGGCGTGGACCTGTTCACGGCCCTCTTCTCCGAGTCACAGGCCCGTGCAATCGTGTCCGTGCCGCGTTCGGAGGAAGTCCGCTTCAAGGACATGTGCACCGCCCGCGGCTTCGCCCACCTCCGGATCGGCGTCGTTGACGCTGCCGGTGGAAAGCTGGAGATCAACGGCGTGGACGAGCTGACCTTGGACGCTCTCCGTGAAGCACACGAGGCAACCCTGCCGAAGTACTTCGGCTAAGCCTCCCCACTTAAGCAACGCAGGGTCACTTACGTGACCCTGCGTTGCTGTTTAAGCGGGCCAGGTCTGTTGCCGGGACAGCTGGGCCGTGAATTCCGGTCCGGGCAAGGGCCGGCCGAAGTAATAGCCCTGTCCACTCGAGCAACCGATGCTTCGCAGCGCTTCGGCCTGTTCCGCCGTTTCGACTCCCTCCCAGATGCCCTCAAGGCCGCACGAGCGGATAACCTGTAGGATCGCAGCGAGGAAGCCAAGTTGCGTCGAATCCTGACCGAGCCCTTGGACGAACTGCCGGTCCACTTTCACGCGGTCCACCGGAAGTTTTCGGAGATATCCCATGGACGAGTAGCCGGTGCCGAAGTCGTCGATCTCCAGCCCAACACCCAAGCGGTGTAGGCTCGCCAAGGTGTAACGGTCCAGTTCGTCGTTTTGGATGATGGCGCTCTCCGTGAGCTCCAAAACCAATGATTCCGGAGGAAGCCCCGCTTTGCCCAGCGCTTCCCGCACATCATCCACGAACTCAAGGCTTTGAAGGTCGGCAGCGGAGACGTTGATTCGCATCGTAAAACGGTGTTGTGCCGTGTCCGGGTTGTCCCGCCACTGACGCAGTTGCTCCACGGCCGCCCGGAGGACCCAGCGGCCCAACTCCGCGATCAATCCGGTGGCCTCTGCCACGGGGATGAAGTGGTCCGGCATGATGAGCCCACGCACGGGGTGGTTCCAGCGGACCAAAGCCTCGCTGCCCTCAATCCGTCCGGTGGCCAACTCAACGATCGGCTGGTAGAAGAGGATCAGCTGGTCCGTGCGGATTGCTTCGCGGAGCTCCCCCACGATCTGGCGCTGAAGTTGCCGGGCGTGGAGGGTGGAGGGATCGAACACCTTGAGCTTGTTGCGCCCCTCGCTCTTGGACTCCTCCATCGCCATATCCGCCTCTTGGAGGAGGTCCTCCACACTGTGGTGTGGCTCGGCGATCCGCAGTCCCATACTGGCACCACAGCGGACGCTGCTGTTGCCGAGGTCGATATTGGGTTCCAGCGCCGCAAGGATGCGGTTCCCGACGGCGGCGGCCCGGTTTTGGGGCGTGGCGGGCAACAGCACGGCGAATTCGTCGCCGCCCAGGCGGGTGACGACGTCGTTCTCCCTTACCGCCGAGCGGATCCGCATCGCGACCGTGACCAGAATCTGGTCCGCCGAAGCATAGCCGGCGGACTTCTTGAGTCCCTTGAATCCGTCCAGGGTTAGCAGGAGCAAAGCGGCTGGCGCGGCGCCGTCAGCTGCGGCTTCTTGTGCTTCGATGAACGCATCCACCAAAGCCACGCGGTTGCCGAGCCCGGTCAGCGTATCCGTGAAGACTTCCCGGCGCTGTTCGTGGCGCGCATCGTGGAGCTCCTCCATCAACGCCCTGATGTGCCGTTCCAGCTTCCCGATCCGGGCGTCAATGTCCGGGGGAAAGGACCGGCTTGGCTGGGTTGCGTTCACGAGGCTTCCATGAGCCGCAGGGTACAGTCGGCTACGGCTTTCGGTTTGGCGACGGGGTTGCGGCGTTCGTCGAGGAAGAGCCGGTAAGAGGCGACATCGAGCCTGCCGTCCCCCTCAATGGGAGTCCCCGCCCGGTACACGTGCGTAATCCAGGAGCCACCCAGGATGGCTTCGATCCACGCATCGCATTCAGCCAGCGGCAGGGGTACGCGCGTTCCGGTGTTTCGACGATGGCCTGCGATGGAGACCGTAATGCAACTGCCCAGGAGTCCCCTATCGGCAGTGAACCAAGCCAGGCCCTCGACGTCGGCCACAATGGTCAGGTTTGCGCTGTCGTCCCCTACGGACTGGACCGGCTGCATCCGAACAGAACGCCGTGCCACGTTCAAGGCTGCTGGTGTTCCAGCCTGGTACGGAGCACTGGTGATGTCTTGCCGGAAGGCGCTCAGCTCCTGGGTGTGCTGGATCTGGATCTTGGTGGTCAGTTCATTAATGCTCATGATTGTGCCTCGTCAGCGATCGTGGCCGCCTGGAGGCGGTCGGCTCCTACAATCCGGTTTCTTCCCTGTGCTTTGGCGCTGTACAGGGCTGCGTCCGCCACTTCGATCATCAAAGTGAGGTCTGAGGCGGTGGTGGTGCTCGATGTGACTCCATAACTGACGGTGGGGAAGGACACGCCTTCCGGAACCTCCGTGGAAGCCATGCGGCGGCTTATCTCGGTGGCGATGCTTTCGGCCCTTTCCTGCGTGGCGCCCGGGAGGAAAAGAATGAACTCTTCCCCGCCGTACCGGCCGATGAGGTCCGTTGACCTGACCGATGACATGCAGGCCTCGGCGAAAGCCTTTAGGGCCACGTCCCCTGCCCGGTGGCCGTGTGCATCGTTGACCAGCTTGAAGTGGTCCAGGTCAGCCAGGACTATTGCAGCACCGGACTCGTTGGCGTGAAGTCGTTTGAGTTCGGTGGATGCCAGGTCCAGAAAGGCTCCGCGGTTGAGCAGACCTGTCAGGTGGTCCTTCGTGGCCCGCTCCCTCAGGCCCTTGATCAGTTGGTCGCTGCTCAGCGTGGTCATGCTGAAGGAGACCGTGACGAGCAGCACCAGGGACACCAGGCCCGAGGGCGCCGGACCAAAATAAGTACGGAATGCTTCGCTGCCAGGGCCTTCCAATGCATAGACCACCCAACGGCCCAGGTAGTAGATGGCCAAGAGTCCGGCAGCCAGGGAGAGGGCTTTGTGAACTTGTGAATGCACTGCCTTGATGAACCACAAGTCGCGGGCAGCCAGTGCGATACCAAAAGTCATCATGGCCAGATAAACGAAACCTCCGGACCAGACATTGGAGCCGGGGCTCTCCAGTACGGAGGCGACTGCCGTGATGACAGGAGCCACGGCGAGCTGCCATGGAGCTGCCTTGAGGTCCCTCAGGGTACGGGCGCCGGCCCAGACGCTGAACGCTCCGGCCACCACCAGGACGTTGCCGAACGGGTTTGCCCAGTGCTGGGCCGGTGTGCCGTTCAGGAGGAACGCCGTGTTTCCGAGCATGAACTGCAGCAAGGCCAGGCTCCACCAGCCTGCGTATGGTGACCGCGTGCGGCGGTATGAGGAGAAGAACAGCACTAAGAGGGTCAACGTGACCACTCCGAGGGCAACCCTTACCGAAAACGAGTCGAGCACCATTGTTCGCTCCTGCCACTTGGTCCCACGCCAATCTCTAACATGTCAGGGTTCCTGTCAAAGCGGAGCCTTTCCATGTGTTGGTGGTGCCGGGAACCTTGTAATACCCGCGGATTTCGTAGGTCCAGGTGCCCACAGGCTGAATTCCTGACCTATAGGACTTTCCGGCATTCTTGCCAAGGTCGCCCGTGAACTCCAAGCTCCCGGAGGGGTTGTAGAGCTTGACCTCGTGATAGTTCGCGCCGGGGACCTCCGCGAAGGAATTCACGTCCACAACAACCTTGGCACCATTCGCCGAGCACGTCATGACCACGTCCGCGCTGGTCGGTGCCAGGAGACGCATGGCCGAGTACTGAGGATTGGCATTCTCGGTAGCAGAGAATGCGGCAAGTGCTGCGGCAGGCGCCGCCATCAGGGAAAGAGCGACCGCGGTCACGCCCGCGAGCGCGCGCCAGGTATGGTTACTGCTCATGCCGCCCGCCCCCTTAGCTGCTTCCGGCCCTGCTGTGTTTCCAGTTTGATCGCGCTGGATCAATCCCGGTGCGGCGTTTCCTCAAGATTGGCTCAGGATTGCAGGGCGGCGACGGCTCATAATGGACCATGTGGATCGGTTGGATTGAATTCGATGTGCTCCTGGGCGATGTCCATAGCCTGAAGGAGAAGCGTTCGCTGGTGCGGCCCCTCCTTGCCGAAATCAAACGCCGCTTCGAAGTGTCCGCTGCCGAGACTGGCCTGCAGGACCAGCATCGCCGGAGTTTGCTGGGTGCGGCGCTGGTGGCACCCGACCGCGCGCACCTCAAGGAAGTGCTCGACGCCGTTGAACGGTTCGTGGCTGCCCGCCCCGAGCTTGAGCTGCTGAGCGCAAGGCAACGCGAACTGCACAGCGAAGACTAATTGCGTGGCTAGTAACCGATGACGGCCAGCCGGGTTGAATCCAGATGGGCATCGATGGCTTGGTGTGCCGCGTCCAGGCTCCGGCTGCGCAGGGCATCGACAATCAGCTGATGCTCGCGGAGCACATCGCCCGCACGGTCCGTCCCCTGGGTCACTGCCCGGACGCCAATCCTGAGTTGCCGCTGCCGAAGCGAGGCGTAGAAATCAGCAAGGATTGGATTTCCTCCTGCGCGGACCATGACCGTATGGAATTCGGTGTCCAACTCGATGAACCTGGCGGGGTCGTCCTTCGCCTCGTGCTGCTGGTCGATGATGCGTTGGAACGCGTCGATCTGCCCATCCAGCATGCTGTCCAAGGCTGAGACGGCCCACTTTTCTACTACGGACCGTGACTGCAGGATCGCGCGGACATCAGGGTCCGAGATCGGCGGAACGTAGGCGCCTTTGTGTGGAATCCGCTTGACGAAGCCCTCGGCCTCGAGGCGCAGCAGGGCCTCGCGGACCGGGGTGCGCGAGGTACCGGTGGATTTGGCGAGGACCGCCTCGTTGAGGAAGGCCTCCTCGTCCCGCGGCAGGGCAGCGATATAGCTTTTCATCCACTGGTAGGCCACTTCGGGCTGTGATTGAGCAGTGGGAGTCATCTGGATCATGGAGAGCCTTTCTCGCGAAGCCCAGTATACGAGTTGCATTCAGGACCAACCCGGACACTCGTGAAAAAACTTCTTCATCACATGTAGACGGGTTGTATACAACTAGTCTACAGTGTTATTCAGTGACTCCGCTCACGCATTTGGAACCCCTCAATTTCCTGGGATAGGCCTCGCTTCACGGCCCGGCCCCTCCCAACCGCAAAAGGATCCCCACAATGACCGATTTGAAGAAAGCAGAACTGAGGCAGCAGAAGCACTCCAGCCTGCCGGTGGTCGCCGCTTCGAGCCTGGCCGGCACGGCCGTCGAATGGTACGACTTCTTTCTCTACGGCACCGCCGCCGCACTGGTTTTCAACAAGCTCTTTTTCCCTACCAGTGACCCGCTCGTGGGCACCATGCTGGCGCTCGGAACATTTGCCGCCGGCTTCCTTGCACGTCCGCTGGGCGCCATCGTCCTGGGGCACTTGGGCGATAAGCACGGCCGTCGCGCCACCCTGGTAGCCAGCCTCATGCTCATGGGCGTCGCCACCACGCTTATTGCGTTCATCCCTTCTTATGCGACCATCGGCATCGCAGCACCGTTGCTGCTTTTGTTGCTGCGTCTGATCCAGGGATTCGCACTGGGCGGCGAATGGGGCGGGGCCGTTCTCCTCGTCTCCGAACACAGCAATGACAGTGCACGGCGGGCATTCTGGGCATCCTGGCCCAATATGGGCCCGCCCTTGGGCAACCTCATGGCTGCCGGCGTTCTTGCAATCCTCGCTGCCACCATGCCCGAGAGTGAGTTCGTTGCCTGGGGCTGGCGCGTCGCCTTCGGGCTCTCCGCCCTGCTGGTGATCATTGGCCTCGTCCTGCGTCTCTATGTCCAGGAGACCCCGCTGTTCAAGGAAGCACAGCTGAAGCGCGAGGCCGAAGCAACCAAGGAACGGAAACTGCCCCTGGCCATTTTGTTCCGCCGCAACTGGCGCCAACTGCTCATCGCCACCGGAAGCCGCATGGGCGAGAACGCAGGCTTCTACATCTACTCGCTGTTCATCATCACTTACGTCACCCAAATCATGGGCTTGCAGCGGCAGACCGGCCTCACCGCCGTCATGATCGGTCAAGGTGTCGCCGTCGTCGCCATTCCCATCCTTGCCCTTTACGCGGACAAAATCGGCCGGAAGCCCATCATGATCGGTGCTTCGATTGCCACCGTGATCTGGGCGTTCGCGTTCTTCGCCCTGCTGAACACGGGCCAGGTGTGGGGCATTATTGCAGCCGCGGTCGGAGGCTTGTTGATCTTCGCCGCCTACAGCTCCGTGATAGGCGCGTTCTTCTCCGAACTCTTCCCCACGGATGTCCGGTACAGCGGCACCTCCGTGGCCTACAACCTCGCCTCACTGATCGCTGGCTCACTGTCCCCCATCATCGCCCTGGCACTCTACAGCGCCTTCGGCACCGGATACGCGATCGGCATCTACCTCGCCGCGATGGGCCTGATCTCCATGGTCTCGGTCATGTTCGCCAAGGAAACCAAGGGCCTGCGGCTCAGCGACCTGGACGAGGAGCAGAAATGAAAGTCGCACTCGTCCAGGTGGCCAGCCCGGATTCGGAAACCCGCGAGGAACGGATCGATCGCGTGGAAGCGATTCTTCGCGGCATCAACGGTGCCGAGTTGATCGTCTTGCCGGAGTTGTGGAGCGCCGGATACTTCCACTTCGACGAGTACCAGGCCCTTGCCGAAACCCTCAGCGGTCCCACGGTGTCCATGTGCTCACGCGTGGCGGCGGATCTGGGTGTGTACCTCCACGTCGGAAGCGTCATTGAAGCAGGCGCGGACGGCCAACTCAGCAACACGTCCATCCTGCTGGGACCGGACGGTCAAGTCCTCCATACGTACCGGAAGATCCACGTCTTTGGTTACAAGTCCAAGGAAGCCAGCCTCCTCACGGCGGGATCCTCACTGCCGGTGGTGGAGTTGCCGTTCGGAGCAACGGCCGGGATCACCTGCTATGACCTTCGGTTCCCAGGTCTGTGGATGGAGCTGAGCACCCGGGGCGCGGAAATCGTCATCGTCCCGGCAGCCTGGCCGGCAGCGCGTCGCGAACACTGGCGGCTGCTCACAACGGCCCGGGCACTGGAGCACCAGATCTTCGTGATTGCCTGCAACGCCGCCGGCAGCCAGGAAGGTGTGGAGCTCGGAGGACACAGCCGGGTGGTCGATCCCGCAGGGAATGTCCTCGCCGAGGCCGGGGCCGGGGAATCGGTGCTCATGGTGGACATCGATCCCGATCAGGTCAAAGCAGTACGCACCGAATTTCCCGTCATTGGCGATCGGCTCGCGGCGTACGACGCTCTTGCCGTTTGACCCACAAGACGATTCAGACATCATTCAAGGAGACGGTATGGAAACCACAAGGCAAGTCCCACTCACCTTCAGGGTGGTGGGCACGGACAAGACAATCACGGTCTCGGACTTCCACGCAGTAGTGGCCGGCTACACGGGCCGCGATCCGAAGGCCGTACAGCACCACATCGATGAGCTGGCAGCCATCGGCGTAGCTCCACCGCCGGAAGTGCCCATGTTCTACCGGATGGACTCGGACCTGTTCGATACATCAGGCGAACACGACACCAGCACTAACCTGACCTCCGGAGAGATAGAACCTCTCTACATCCGCCACGACGGCAAGTATTACCTCGGCATCGGGTCCGACCACACGGACAGGGACATCGAAGCCCAGGACATCGGCGATTCCAAAAGGGCATGCCCCAAGCCAGTCGCAACCGAGGTCATCGAAGTCGAGTCGCTCGAAGACCTGGACCTTGACCAGTGCACCGCACGCTCGTGGGTGGACGGAAACCTGTACCAGGAAGGGTCGCTGGCCGGCCTGCGCAAGCCTGCCGACGTCGTCGAAAAGCTCCTGGCACGCACCGACGTCGGCGACGCCGACTTCATGTGCCTGGGCGGCACCCTGCCGCTGCTGGACGGAAAATTTGTCGACGGAACTTCCTGGAAAGTAGAGCTCTCGTTCCCCGATGGGACGAGAATCGAACACAACTACAAAATCAAGAAAGGCTCACTTCGATGAGAACCGGAAAGCAATACCTGAAGTCCCTGAACGATGGCCGGTCGGTGATCCTCGATGGCGAGGTAGTGGGCAACGTCCTGGAACACCCGGCGTTCGCGAAGGTCGCCCAGACCATGGCTGAGCTGTTCGACATCGCAGCCGATCCCAGCAACGGCATGCAGTTCCACTCCGAAGAAATCGACGGACCCGCCAACCGCACGTTCGCCGCTCCCCGCACGCAGGAAGAACTCGTCCTCCGGCGCCAGGCCATTGAAAAGTGGGCCAAGCACACCCACGGCTGGGTTGGCCGCAGCCCCGACCACGTGGGTACGTTCTTCGCCGCTTTCGGCTCCCACGCCGATGTCTTCAAAAATGAAGAACGTGACTTCGCCGGCAACATGGGGCGGTACTACAAGAAGATCCTGTCCGAAAACCTGTACCTTTCCTACGCGATCATTCCGCCGCAGGTCTCCCGGGCAACCACAGCATCAGGTTGGGAAGGCGAGTACCTGCAGGTCGGCGTCGTGCGTGAAACCGAGGAGGGCATCATTGTCCGCGGATCGCAGATGCTCGCCACGGGCGCGGCGATTGCCGACGAAGTCTTCGTCACCTGCATCAAGCCACTCGGACCGGACGACGTCGATTTTGCCGTGAGCTTCGCCATCCCGGTGGCCACCGACGGATTGAAGCTGTACTGCCGCCGTCCGTTCGCGCCCGCCGCAACCAGCGACTTCGACTACCCGCTGACCAGCCACTACGACGAGCCGGATGCCCTGGTGGTGTTCGATGACGTGCTCATCCCCTGGGACCGCGTCTTCATCAACCGGAACATCGATACCCTCCGCCGCCAGTTCTTCGATACCGGTGCCCACGCGTTGGGAAACTGGCAGGCCCAGATCCGGTTCTCCACCAAGCTGAAGTTCATTGCTTCTGTCGCCCGCAAGGTCACCCAGGTGAACGGCACGGACAAGATCCCCGGCGTGCAGGAAAAGCTCGGCGAACTCGCCGCCATCGTCCAGTCCGTCGAATCGGCAGTTCTCGCCGCCGAATACACGGCAACCAAGGACGACGCCGGCATGATGGTTCCCGGAAAGAGCGCCCTTTACGGAGCCATGGGTCTTCAATCCGAGACGTACCCGCGCGTGATTTCGATCCTTCGCGACCTCGTTGGTGGTGGCGTGCTGCAACTGCCGTCCAGCATCGCCGACATGACCAGCAGTGTGACCCGCCCGGACATGGAACGCTACGTGCAGTCCCCCGGTGTTACCAGCGAAGAGCGCGTGAAGCTGTTCAAGTTGGCCTGGGACATCATCGGCTCCGAATTCGCCGGCCGCCACCAGCAGTACGAAATGTTCTACGCCGGCGCTCCATTCGTAGTCCGCGGCGCCTACACCTACAGGAACTACGGCTACGACGCCCTGGTGGCAGAGCTCGACAAGTACCTGGGTTCCTACAGCATCAACGGCACCACTGAATCGGAGGGGATCTGATCATGGGAAAGCCCGAATTCGAGTTCACCCCCACCTCCTCGGTGGACTTCGCACCCTGCAACCCCCACATCGAGGGCCTGTCCGAGGCCATCCTTGCCCGGGACTCAGACAATGACAGCGTCACTCGCGTCCTCAAGTTCGAGCCCGGAACGGACACCTCGCCCAACGGCGTCCTAACGCACGATTTCTGGGAAGAGGTCTTCATCTTCGAGGGCTCGTTCGTGGACCAGCGCCTCGGCAAGACCTTCAAGGCAGGCGACTGGGCCACCCGTCCGCCTGGCATGGAACACGGGCCGTGGGTTTCCGAAAACGGCGCCAAGATGTTCGAGGTCCGGTACTACACCGATCCGGTACAAGCCGAGCGGAGCAACTGACATGAGCCTCGCACCGCTCTTCACTGTTCCCGATGCCATGGGAATGCGCCGCGCCATGGGCCGCTTCCTCACCGGCGTTGCCGTGGTCACCACCAAGCACGAGGATGAGCTGTACGGGATGACCATCAGCTCGTTGACCTCCATCAGCTTGGAACCGCCCATCCTCATGATCTCGCTGAACTTCGGCACCCGGACCGGTGAGGCATTGATGGAGAGCGGCAAGTTCGCCGTCTCGATCCTTGGGGCCAAGCAGGAGTCGATGGCGCGACGCTTTGCGGTGCGAGGCGGCGACCGTTTCGGCGACGGCGAATTCGACATCACCGAGAACGGGCTTCCTGTCATCAAGGGAGCCCTCGCCCAGGCGGACTGCACGGTTGTGCAGCAGTACGACGTCGGAGATCACCAGGTCTTCTTCGGCCAGGTCACGACGTGCCGGGACCGGGACGGCGAGGTGCTCGCGTTCAAGGCGGGCCGCTTCGGCTCGTTCTCGGACTTCGGCCACGCGGAGATCCCCTGGATGTTCTGAGTTAGGTTTTTAGGAGCCGTCGCTTCCTGACCTTCTTTGAGGCACGAACGCCCCCGACACGCCGCTAATTGCGGCGCGTCGGGGGCGTTCCGCCTTCAAAGAAGGTCAGCACCGTACAGGCGCTGCTACTTCGAGGTGCCCTGCGACACTGAACCCTGCAGCTGACGCTGGAAGATGACGTACACAATCAGCACCGGAACCACCGTGACAGTGACTGCAGCGAAGAGTGCGCCGAAGTCCACTGCGTACCCCATCTGGCCAGCGAAGGCCGCGAGGCCCTGCGAGAGAACGCGCGGCCCGGCAGCGTTGATGGAAACAGGGATCAGGAACTGGTTCCACAGTCCAAGGAAGTTGAAGATGGCAACCGAGGCGAGGCCCGGCTTGGCCATCGGCAACATGACTTGGAAGAATGTCCGCCACTCCCCTGCGCCGTCGAGTGCTGCGGCTTCAGTGATTTCGTGCGGCAGCGACTTGAAGAAGGAGAACAGGAAGAACACTGTGAACGGCAGGGCGAACCCCACGTACACAATGATCAGGCCCGGCAGGGTGTTGAGCAGTCCAATGTTCTTCAGCACAAAGAACAGCGGGACCATGGCGAGGAAAATCGGGAAGGTAAGGCCAGCAAGCATGAGGTAGTAGATGGCCCGGCTGCCAGGGAACGTGTACCTCGCCAGGACGTAGGCACACATTGCGCCGAGCACCATGACGATCACCAATGCCGAACCCACAACAACTACCGAGTTCAGGAAGTAGCTCCCGATTCCAGCCTCACTCCAGGCCTTCACATAGTTGTCGAACCGCCATTGCGAGGGCAAGGCGAACGGAGAGGCAAAGATCTCGCTGGACGTCTTGAAGGATGACATGAACGTCCACAGAAGCGGCAGGATCACAATGAGGGACCAAATGGTCAGAGCGGTGTGTGAAACAGCGCCCACCAATTTGTCCCCGGGCGTCGTGGCAGGTTTGCGGGGCTGGAAGTGCAGCGACTTCATTTCCGGGGTTGAAACTTTTGTTGTCATTAGATGCTCACGTCCTTGTCGCCACCAGTGAGCCGATTAATCACGAACACCAGGCCGGAGAAGATCAGGGTGGCAACAGCCAGGACAACGCCCATGGCGCTGGCCAAGCCGAATTGGCCCTTGCTGAAGGCCGTGAAGAACAACTGCTGTGCCATCACGAGCGTCGAATTGTCCGGACCACCACCGGAGTTGAGGGCCGCCATGTAAACGAACGCATCGAGCGCCAGGATACCCATATAGATGTAGGCGGTCTGGATGTTATCCCGGATCAGCGGGATGGTGATGGACACGGCGGTACGAAGCCTGCCTGCGCCATCGATCCTGGCGGCCTCGAACAGTTCGGCAGGAATGCCCTTGATACCGGCCACGAACAGCACCATGTAGAAGCCAACGAAGCCCCACACAATCACGAACATCGTGGCGATCATGGCCGTATTCTTGTCGCCAAGCCACGCGAAGTCCTTGAACTGGTCAAGGCCCATGCTGGTCAGGATCCCGTTGAGCAGGCCCCCGGACGGATCATAGATCTGGCCCCACATGATGCCAATGGCGATTGCGGGAATCGTGTACGGGAAGAACGAGACCACGCGGTAGAAGCTGGAGTTCCGCAGGCCCTTGATCTGGCCTTTGCTGCTTCCGCCGACGGTCACCAGGGTGGCGAGGACCAGGCTCAGGATGATGGTGACGATGGGCAGCACGATGACCAGGAGGATGTTGTTCCCCATGGCCTTCATGAAGATGTCGTCAGTGAAGATCCTGGCGTAGTTCTCAAAACCGATGAAGTTCTGCGTGGGCGAAAAACCCGACCAGTCCGTCAAGGAATAACCGAAAGCCTGAATAAAAGGCCAGATCACGAACAAGAGATAGATCGCCAGCGGCAGGCCAAGGAACACCGCGAAGAAGCTGACTTTATCCCACGTCAACGGCTTGCGCCGGCGCCTCACCACAACCGGTGGGGCCATGGCCGGAACGACGGCGGCCAGGCCGTCGTCGTTCCGGCTCTGCTTGGTTTTCACTACGGTCACTTCACTTCAATCTTCTTGACCGAGCTGTCGTTGCGGACCTTGTCGGTGATGTTCTGGAGGGCCGAGGTAAGCGTCGCAACGTCCGACTTGCCATCGAGGAAGGTATTCCAGACGACGAGTTGGTCCTTATTGGTGCCGTAAAGGTCAATGAAGTTCCAGGTGTAGATGTTCTCACCGGCATCACCCAGCAGCTTGGTCTGCGAGACCAACGCGGTGGAGCCGAAGCCATCGGCCGGGACGGTGTCCTTGACGATGGTGGGAGCGAGTTTGGTCTTGGCGAAGTTGGTAGCAGCTTCCTTGGAGAGCATGACGCGGAGCAGTTCCTTGCCGCCGGCCACGTTCTTGCCTTGGGAGGGAACCACATATGGCTCGCCGGCTGCACTGTGCAGCGAGGCGTACGGCTTTTTGGGGCTCGCACTCACTGAAGGCACCGGCGCGCCCGTCATCTTGAAGTCCGCCTTGGTCTGGTCCTTCATCTCGTTTTCGATCCACGAACCGGACGGGTAGAAGACTGCCTCCTGGGCGTTGCTCCACTGGGCCTGGGCTGCCGTGAACTGCGTTCCGGAACCACCGGGCTTGAAGTAGCCCGCCTTGATGATCTTGTCCAAGGCGGTGAAGACGGACTGGATCGCCGGGTGCGACCAGCAGTCTGCCTTGAGGTTCTCCAAGGCCAGCCGGACGTCGTCGCCACCTTCCTTGATAGCGGAAGCGATAGCCATTTCCTGGTAATACGTGGCAGCTTCCTTGCCCCAGAGGAACAAGTACTTACCCTTGGCCTTGGCCTGCTCGCCCAGTGCGTACATTTCGTCCCAGGTCTTCGGAACGGTCCAGCCGTTTTCCTTGAGCAGGGAGTCTGAGTACCACATGGCGTAGACGGTGAGCACATAGTTCAGCGCGGCCAGCTTGCCCTCGAAGGTCCCGGGAGCGAGCACGCCCGTGTACAGGGTGTCCTTAATGACCTTGCCCTCGAGGTTCTTGGCCTCTACCACGCTGGTGAGGTCCTCGAGCTGGGCAAGGATGGTGCTGAAGCCAATAGCCTTGGCACCGGAGTTGTCGATCAAGTCCGGCGGGTTGCCACCGACGAAGCGCGGTTGCAGCTCCTGCGCGATATCCGTGGACGGGGCAATCTTGGCGGTGGAGCCCGAGTGGGCCTTTTCGAAAGCCTTGCCGGCGAAATCGACGTAGTCGATGCCGTAGCCGCCCTTGAAGATCACGGCGTCGACGGTGGACTTGTCCGCCATGCCAAAGGGGTTGGTGTCGGAGACGGTGCCCGTGGGGCCGGTAGTGGTACCGCCGCCACCTGCTGCACAGGACGCAATGGTTCCGCCCATAGGGACAAGCACCGCAGCTGCGAGTGCCCCGCGGAGGAATCCGCGGCGACCAAGGGACTGGTGCTGAACGTTCATTTCGTAACCCTCCAGTGACTCGTAATGTCGACTCTTGCGGCAGGCGGCCGGAAAGTCGGACAGTCTGGGTTGGCCACTCTGCAGCGCCAACCTTCGTGTGACATACTTCACCACGAATGATCGAAAATCAATATTTCTCGGTACTTTCGATCAACATTTGTCAAAGCGTGATCTTTCTACGGACCCTCCGCGAGGGCTTTTCCACACTCGGTAATCGCTTCCCGGGCGAGGAGCCTTTGCCGCTCAGTTCCCAGTCGTTCCGCCCATTGTTCGGCCAATTGGAACTCCACCAAGGCTTCCGTGAAGCGCCCGTTACCGTGCAGAAACCAGCCGAGGCTTGTGTGCAAAGCAATCATCCATCGCTTGGTTCGCTCATGATGGGCCGTGGATGCGTATTCCAGGGCGCTCCGCATCCAGGCTTCGGCGTGGGCTACGTCCGCAATCGAGAGCATGTGCAGTGCGTCCACGGCCAGGAATTCCTCACCAAGGTGGTCAGCCAGCTCCGCAGCCTGTTCAAGGAGCGGCACGGCCATCGCTGCGTGTCCGCCGGCATTCAAAACGCGTCCACGCTCCAGGAGGACGCGTACACCCACGGTGGGTTCATCGCCATCGATTCCGTCCAGCAGAGCGTCGGCTTCCTCGAAACGGCCCTGCAGGCTGATGGCCCGCCCAAGCTGTGTTGCCAACTCGGCCCGCTCATCGGCGTCGTAAATTTCCTCCAGCATGGCTGCCCGGAACCTGGCCTCAGATGCTGCCGGATCGCCAAAGTTCCATAAGTGGTCCAAAGTTCCCTGATCCAGCATCAACCCGCTCCTGACCAGCCTCCGCTGCGCCCGTTGGCTTGCACTATCAATGTAGCCCCATGTCAACGGCGTGGGGAGAGGGTTTGGGGCCGTGTCAGTCCGGGGTCAGGTTGCCGTTTCAGATGCCGGGGCGATTGGCGAGCCGTGCCCAGCCGAGCTGTTCCTGCTGCTTGCGGCTGAGCGTAGCCACCACCAGATCATAGGAGTCCTCCACCATGTCCCGGATCATGTCATCGGGGAGGGACCCATCCAGCCGGACGCCATTCCAATGCGTCTTGTTCATATGCCAGGCACCTGTGATCTCGGGATGGGCTGCGCGGAGTTGCTCGGCCAACGCAGGCTCGCATTTGAGGCTCACGGACCAGTTGCCGGGATCCATCGCGGAGAGCGCGAACATCTTGGCCTCGTGCCGGGCTCCACCCGCGACGGCGGCCCGCACCTTGAACACGGACGTTTCAGGTCCGAACGGGAAGTCTTCAAAAGCCCCGGGAAAGCCCAGGCAGATCTGGCGGAGCTGGGAAACATCCATGGAGGTGAGATTACCCGGGCAGGCCTACGCCACGCCCAGGAAGTCCTCCAGCAGCACGACTTCCAGTCCCGCGGCCAGCTGTGCAGCACGGAATGCAGCGAGGTCCGCGGCAAACTCGGCACGGAAATGCATCAGCACGATGTCACCGGGACGCAGTGAGTTACCCACCTGGTAGTCCATCTTTCCGGCGTTGGCTTTAGCTTCCCACGTGATGATCGCCTTCATTCCAGCAGCCGCAACCGCCTGCCGCATGACGTTGGAGTAAGCTCCGCCCGGGGGCCGGAACAGCGTAGGACGGCGGCCGTAGTGCTGAAAGGCGTACTCCTGCATGCCCACAATGTCGTTCAGCTGCTGCTGGTACCCCCACTGCCGCACCATGTTGATGTTGTGCGTGACGGTGTGGTTCTCCACCAGGCTGCCTTGGACCCGGAAGGCGTCGAAGAAAGCGGGGTTGTCCGCAATGGTGTCCCTGGTCAGGAACAGGGAAGCCGGGTAGTCGTAGTCGGTCATGAGCTTGACCGATTCCGGCGTCTTGATGTTGCCGTCATCGATGGTCAGGAACACTACCGGATGCTTGGTTTCGATCTTGGTGATCACAGGTGCCAGGCCACCGACGATCGGTGGCAGCTGGTAGTCCGGAATGAAGGTGCGGCGGATCCGTTTGGTCGGCCTTGGGGTTGGGGGTGCACTGTTCGTTGGGGTTGCACTATTCGACGGCGGCACCTCACCCCCGGCCGACAGCCCGCCATTCGGGCCCGGCACCTCGGGCGATGCAGACGCGGAACCGTGCGGCAGCTCCGGCGTCGAGCTTTCCGGTGCAGCGCAGGCACTCAGTCCGGCAACGAGCGAAGCGCCAAAAACCCCCAGCACGGCGCGTCGGGCTGGTTGGAAAGCTGGCGTGGAGATGGGCACCGCTGAATGGTCGCCACACATGGCCGTCCCCTAAGGCTAAAAAGAATGAGTCAGCTGCAGATTAGCAAAGGAATCACCCTGGGGATTACAAGCCGTAATGCCAGCCTTCACGTGCCGGGCAGGAATTGACCACGACGTCCAGACCTGCATCCCTGGCGCGCTGTACGGCGTCGTCGTCAAAGACCCCCAGCTGCAGCCACACAGCCTTCGCGCCGATGGCGATCGCCTGATCGATAACAGCACCCACCCGCTGCGAGTTGACGAAGCAGTCCACGACGTCGATAGGGTGCTTCTCAGCAGGGATATCCGCGAGGGACTTGTAGCCCTTTTCGCCATGGACATCCTCGCCCTTGAGGTTCACGGGGATGATCTCCATGCCCATGCGGTCCCGAACGTACAGTGAGACGTCATATGCGGAGCGCCACTCATTGTTGCTAAGCCCTACGATGGCCCAGCATCCTTTTGTTCGCATCAATCGTTCCACCACGGCCGGATCGTTGACATGCATCATGACGCAAGCTTAGTGTCCCGTGCCCCTCAACCAATGCTTCAGTTTGTCCACGAAGGACTGGAATTGTTCATCAGTCGGCTTCTCGTTCAACGATGGGAGTGCCTGGCTTGGTTTTTTACCGTGGGCGGGTGCGGGTTTGGCCGTTGTAGTCGCCGGGACGCTCGGATTGGCAACGTCAGGGAGCGTTGGCACGTTCTGGCTGCTTTTTGCCTGCTGGAGCGCTCCCGCACCGAGCTTCGCCTCTGCCGGCGTCGCCTCGTCGTTTCGGGGTGGCTGGGCGTTTCGAGGTGGCTGGGCCGCAGTTGCGCCGGGAGCCGCCGGGACGTTTTCGACGTCGGCCGCCTGCGCTTCAGTCGCTGCCTGCTGCCCCCGGGTCTGGACCGGCAGGGAAGTCCCCGCAGACTCATCGGCTTGCCGGGCTGGCGCGGCAGCACGTGATTCGCTTGCTAGCGGGACGGCTGCGGGATCCACGGCAGGTGCTGGTTCCGTGCTGACTTTCGGGGCATCCGGCGTGGGCAGCACCGGCACTGCGGCGGACCACGGCGGAACGAAATTGCCCAGCAGTTCATTGACGAACGCAGGCGTACGGGTGAAGCCGGAACTGGCCGCGGCCACACCACTCACGCCAAGCCCCATAGCCGCGACCACAGCCACGCTGACCACAGCCGTGCGGTGCTTGCGGCGCCAACGGCGCTTGCTGACTTCATCATGCGGTCCAGCGAGCATCGCGGCCAGTGCCGCATTGGGGGCCGGTGCCGGAAGGTTCGCGAAGGAACGGATGGAGAGCAGTGCCTGCCGAACGTCGGGCGCGCCAGTGAGCTCGGCGTCGAGCAAAAGCTCGTCGACGACAACTTCGCGTTCCATATCCCTGTATGTCATGAGGACACGTATTCCTTTACTGCCGAATGCTCACGGAGCGCCATCAAAGCCCTGCGCTGCAGTTGCTTTACAGCGCCGGCGGATTTCCCCATGATGTCGGCCACCTGTTCCACCGTGAGTCCTGCCACGATCCGGAGGGCCAGGACCTCCCGCTGATCGTCCCTGAGGGTATCCAGGAGTTTCATGACCTCTTGGGGAGCCAGCAGGCCCATTGCCTCAGACTCCGCGGAGCTTGACTCGCGGGTATCGCGCTCGGGCTCGAACTCGTGGTGTTCCGGGGCCCTGCTTTGCTTCCGATGCTCATCCACCATGCGGGCGTGTGCCACCGAAAAAACAAAAGTCCGTAGTCCGCCTGCTCCTCCCCTGATGTCGTCCAAACGGGGCAGGACAGCCAGGAACACATCCTGTGTGATGGCCTCGGGATCTGACACCCCTTTAGCGGTCAGGTAGCCGAGGACCGGTCCGGCGTACGCCTGGTAGACGGCGCTGAACAGTTCCGCGTTATTGCCCTTGAGTGCATGAAGCGCTTCGTCGGTCAATGCGTCGGTCACAGTGAAGAGACTTTCGATCGGCGGCAGGTCCGGGGCTTGGAGCCAGGTCATCCGCCTTTGCTCGACGGGCAACCCACCAAGGGTATCTGCTCAACCGGGCCGCCCCAAGGACGGCCCACAATGTCCCTCAAAATCTCATCAGGACAGAGAAGGGCCGAGCTGGAACATGATGGGGGACAAATTCCAGCTCGACCCTTTCAAAGACGTAATCGTCGGGGGACGCCCAAGGGTTACGCAGGGTACGAACTTTTTTAGGACTTTTTTGTGGCGCATCCATGCGGGCAGTGGGCTATGGACTCTGCCCGCATAATCACTACGCTGAAAAAGACCAATACCGAGTTCCAAAGGAGAGATGATGACGCTTCCTCCAACTCACGAACCTGAGCCGTTTCCGCCGGACCCGGGACCGGTCCCGCCACCACCGGATCCCACTACCCCGTTCCCGCCCAGCCCCATTCCGAGTCCGAATCCGACGCCCGGACCGCTTCCGGTTCCGGATCCTGGTCCCGTGCCACCACATCCTGATCCAACGCATCAACCAGATCAGCCCAACCAACCGCCAAGTTAGGCGCGTTCAGGACTTAGACACCTACGACGACGGCGGTCACCTACCAAGGTGACCGCCGTCGTCGCCGGTTCAGCTCCGCTAGCCGACCGCCCTCTTGATGAGCTCGACGATCCTGGCTTCAACGTCCGGGGTGAGCTCCGTCAGTGCGTACGACGTTGGCCACATGCTGCCGTCGTCCAACATTGCACTCTCTTCAAAGCCGAGGGTGGCATACCTGCTCTTGAACTTGTCGGCGCTCTTGAAGAAGACGATGTTCTTCCCGTCTTTGGCATACGCCGGCATTCCGTACCAAGTCTTCGGGGAAAGCTCCGGCGCATGCTCCCTCACGAGCGCATGAAGTCGCTGCGCGATGGCCTTATCCGCTGGCGGCATCTCGGCGATCTTTTCCAGGACGTCGCTCTCGCCGTCGGCCTTTGAAGCCTTCCTGTTCGAGGTCTTCTTGAGTTCTTGCGCACGCTCCTTCATCGCGGCGCGTTCGTCCGCGGTGAATCCGTCGTAGGACTTGGCGGTTCCGGTCTCAGCCATGACAGGCCCCTCTCGCTGCTGGAAATCTTTTCGGATATTTCAACCATAGGTCGCTGCCCACAAGCGGGCTTCTCCGAAACTGCTCAATGAGCTTCAGGACCTCCTCCGGCCAGGAGCCTTTTGGGGCGGCTTTCCAAGCGGTAGCAGCTAGGAGAAACGTCCCGGCCGGAAGGTTGCCAGCATGGGGTGCTTGTTGCCGGTTAGGATCTCTCCGGACAACAGTTCACCTGCAATGAGTCCCAACGTGGCGCCCGAGTGCGTGAACGCTACGAAACAGCCAGGTACTTGGCCCAGTTCACCGAAGACGGGCTCACCGTCGCCGGGTATGGGCTTGTAGCCAATCTTCCAGGAGGCAGGCTTGAGTTCCGGGTTGCCGGCAATCAGCTTGGAGGATTCGTCGGCCAGTTCCTGTACAACCTCGTCGGGAATGCTGAAAGAACCATCGGCGTGTTCGGTGATCCGGTCTTCGTACCAGTCGTGGTCCAGGGCGAACGTGTTGCCCGGGTTGGGACGGACGGCGGCACGTGGCGTATTCATCACTGCTTTCACCTGGTGCTCCACAGGCTTGGTGACCACCAGCATGGAGACCGGGGAACCATTGGGGATTTCCACACCGAGTGGCTTCACGACGGCGGGCGTTGCTGCGCCGCATGCCACGAGGACGGCATCGGCTGGATAGGTCTGGCCGGAAGCAGTCTCGACGCCGGTGGCCTTGCCGCCGTCGAGCGTCACCTGGACTTTTCCGGCGTTGAGGATGAGCTGGCCGCCGAGGGCGTGGAATTCCTCCATCAGGAAGTTGACCAGGTCCGGCAGGCTGACCCAGCCTTCGCCCGGGTTGAAAATGGCGTTCTCGGGAACAGCACTGGCGTCGATTCCGGGCGTTACTGATGCGATTTCTTCAGGGGCCAGAAGCTTGGAGTCGTAGCCAATCGACTGCTCGTAAGCATGGCGGGCCTCGGTTACTTCGCGCTTGCCTGCGGCGTTCCACATGAGGCCTCCGCCGAACTGAAGCCACTCGCGGCTGGGATCTGCGGCGAACAGCGTCCGGTACCGGTCGACGCCGGCAACCCGCAGCTGGTGGTAGGGGGTGGACCTCTCGCCTGCGGAGTTGAGCCAGGAAAGTGATCGGCCCGTGGCCTCGCTGGCCAGGCCTTGTTCAGTCAGCAGCGTGACTGAAGCTCCCCCGCGGAGCAAGTGAACGGCGGTGGAAACGCCCAGGATGCCGCCCCCGATGACGGCGACGTGCTTGATGGAGGACATAGCTCTCCCTTTCTTTGATGTGCTTGTGGGTGCTTGGGACGCACTTGCTTACGCGAAGGCGTGGATGCTTTCGATGATTTTGAGGGTTTCCAGCGCCTCGGCCGGCGCTACGGGAAGCGGGCCTTGCCCACGAAGGCAGGCTGCGAGCCCGGTGTAGAACTGTGGGTACGCGCCCTTTTCTGCGGGAACGGGTTTAGCTGAACCGTCCACTCCCAGAAGCCCCCAAGACTCCTGGGGTTCGGTGCCATAAGAGGCGTCCGACGGAGTGACCCCAGCTGCGAGCGCGGGTTCCTGACTGTCCAGTCCCCACTTGGTGTACGCGGCTTTTGATCCGAGGACATGGAACCTTGGGCCAACCTGGGCCGCCATGCCGTTCATCCATAGCCGGGACCGCACGCCGGATTCATGGAGCAGGGACACGAAGGCCTCGGTGTCCGCCGCGGCTGGATACGGACCGTGGCTTGCGGTCTCGCCGTAGCTCTCCTCCACAGGCCCGAACAGCTGGATGGCTTGGTCGATCAAGTGGGCGCCGAGGTCATGAAGGATGCCACCGCCCTCGGCCAGGGTTGATGTATCGCGCCAGTTTCCGAAGCCTTCCGGGCGCCACCATTCAAAACGGGACTCAAATGTCCGCACCTCTCCCAGTGCGCCGTCGCGCAAAAGTTTCCGCAACGTCAGGAAGTCGGCGTCCCACCGGCGGTTCTGGAAGACCGTTAGCTGCACACCGGCGTCGGACGCGCGCCCGGCCAGTTCCTCGCCGTGGGCCACCGTGGTGACGAAGGGCTTGTCCACCACGACGTTCAGGCCGCACGCGATGGCCGTGGCCCCAAGTTCGAGGTGAGTAAGTGGCGGCGTTCCCAGAACGACGAGATCGAGGTCGCCTGCCTGTGCGAACATCTCCTCCGGAGTGGGCACTATCCGCGCCTGAGGGTAGAGGCGCGCGGCTTCGGTGGCACGCTCCGGGTCCGCCGTCACGATGACGTCCAGCGAATAGTTCTTATCCGCTGCGATCAGCGGGGCGTGGAAGACTTTTCCGGAGACGCCAAACCCGACGACGGCGGTCCGGATGGGTGCCGCTGTTACCTGGCCGATCACAGGATTCGCGCCCATTACAGGACTTCCGAAAGGAAGCGCTGCAGGCGTTCGCTACGCGGGTTGTCAAAGAGCTCGGCCGGGGTGCCGACCTCCACCACTTCGCCTTCATCCATGAAGACCACTTGATCAGCAACCTTGCGGGCAAAGCCCATCTCGTGCGTGACCACCAGCATGGTCATCCCGCGACGGCCGAGGCCCGCCATGAGGTTCAGGACACCCTTGACGAGTTCCGGATCCAAGGCACTGGTGGCTTCGTCGAAGAGCATGACTTCGGGTTCCATGGCGAGGGCCCGGGCGATGGCGACGCGTTGCTGCTGACCGCCGGAGAGGTCACGTGGCCGGTGGTCGGCGCGTTCGGCGAGGCCCACTTCGGCGAGCCGGCGTTGGGCGCGTTCCCGCGCCTCCTTCTTGGACATTCCCTTGACGCTCCACAGGGCGAGGGCCACATTTTCCAGGGCTGTGTGGTCAGGGAAGAGGTTGAAGTGCTGGAACACCATGCCGATGCGGGCGCGGAGGATGTCCGGCTTGACCTTGAGGGCGCTTTCGCCGGCCAGAAGCACATCCCCGCTCTTGGGTTCGTGCAAGCGGTTGACGCCGCGAAGGAGTGTGGACTTGCCGGAACCGGACGGACCGATGATGCATGTGGTGGTGCCCGGAGCTACGGTGAGGCTGACGTTGCGAAGTACCTCGACGTCGCCGTATGCCATGGTCAGGTTCCGCAGTTCCAGGCTGGAGCCGTGGAACTTTTCGATGTCTGGGGCGGTTTTGTTTGCGCTGGCACTAGCGGTGCTGCTGCTGTTGCTTGTGAGGTTCACGTGTTGCTCCCGGTGATGAGCGGCGATGCCGCGTCGAGTTCCTTGACTTCCTTCAGCCCGCTGGTTGGGGCTGTGGGACGGCGGCGACCGGTGCGGAACTTGTTGTCGAAGTAATTAACCAGGTGGGTCAGTGGCACTGTGATCACCAAGTAGAAGATCCCTGCCATGACCAGCGGCGAGAGATTGCCTGAGAGTACTGCGGCATCCTGGCCCACACGGAACAGTTCACGTTCGCTGACCAGCAGGCCAAGGAAGTAGACCAATGAGGAGTCTTTGACGATCGCAATGAACTGGTTCACCAGGGCAGGCAGCACACGGCGTACCCCTTGTGGCACCACTACCAGGGCCATTGACTTGGAGTAGCTCATGCCCAATGCGCGGCATGCCTCGCCTTGGCCTTTGTCCACGCTCTGGATGCCGGCACGGAAGATTTCTCCGATATAGGCGCTGGCGATCAGGCTCAGTGCGATGATTCCCAGCGGGTACGGCGAGGGTCCAAACACGGACTGGCTGAACCGGGCAAAGCCTTGGCCTATCAGGAGGATGGTGAGGATTGCGGGCAGGCCACGGAAGAGGTCCGTGTAGATCCGAGCCGGAATACGCAGCCATTTGGACCGTGAGATCCCCATGACAGCCACCACCATGCCCATCACTACGCCGAGGATGGTTGCTGCGATGGAGATGATCAGGGTGTTGAGGAGTCCAACTCCCAGGAGTTGGGGCAGTACTTCGATCATCGAATCGACATCGAAGAATGTGCGGCTGATGGTATTGAGCCAATCCATTGAATGCTCTCAGACGTTTGTTGGTTTTCGGATTGCCGGGCGGGCTGGGTGCGGCCCGCCCGGCTGTTGTTTGGGTACGGCGCTGTTCTTTGGGTACGGCGCTGTTGTTGGGTGCGGCGCCGCGTTACTTGGCAGCCGTCGGGGACGGGCTGGAGGTCTGCTCAGCCTTGGGCAGGTACTGCTCCGGCATCGGCGAGCCGGGGAACCACTTCTGGTAGAGCTTCTTCCACGTGCCATCCTCCATTGCCGCGGCCAGGCCCTTGTTCAAGGCTTCCTTGAAGGCGGGCTTGTTCTTCGCGATGGCAAAGCCAGCCGGGGCGTCGAAGGACGGGATGTCGGCTGCACTGACCAGTCCGAACTGTTCCTGGTAGGCCTTGGCTGCCTCGTAGTCCAGGAAGTGGGCGTCCACCGAACCGCTGTTGACCGCAGAGATTGCGGTGTTGTTGTCCGGGAAGCGGACCAGCTGGGCCGACGTGAAGTTCTTGACGGCGTAGGCTTCCTGCAGGGTTCCCTGGACGACGCCCAGGCGCTTGCCGGAGAGACCGTTCACGTCCTTGATTCCGGATGTCTTGGTGGTGATGACCGTCAGGTAGCCAGCCAGGTAACCGTCGGAGAAGTCAACAGTTTCCTTGCGCTTGTCCGTGATGCCAATGGCCGCGACGCCGACGTCGAATTGGCCATTGGATACGGCTGCGAGCAGTCCGGAGAAGTCCTGGCCGGTGAAGACAACCTTGTCTACGCCCGCACGGTGGGCTACATCTTTGAAGAGTTCCACATCAAAGCCCGTGAAATTACCCGAGCCATCCGTGAAGGTGTAGGGCTTGGAGTCGCCCAGGCTGGCGACGCGGATGGTGCCGGGTTCGATCAGGCCATAGGGGTTCTCGGCCGAGCTTGAGGTTCCGGCGGACGATCCACCACAGCCGGAAAGGGCGAGGATGGCCGCCAAGGCTGCTGCTGCGAGGGCTGCCGGGCGGAAGTTCAGTTTGATCACAGCGTTGTCCAATCGTGGGGAGGGCCAGCGGTGCTGTCTTGGGCCGCTTTTTGGGGTCTTACTCGATGTCAGGTCTTGCTGAGTCCGGTCTCAGTCCCTAAGATTGAGACCGGACTCACATCGATTGATTGAAATGTAGCGGAAGTCACAAGCCGCGTCAACACCACTTCTGAAAGGTGAACATGAGCACTGATGGATCCCGACGGCGGGACGTAACGGTTGCCGACGTCGCCAAAGCCGCCCAGGTCTCCAAAGCCCAGGCCGCGCGCGCACTGGGCAACTACGGCGCCGTCAGCGAGGACGTTCGGGAACGGGTTCTCGCCGCAGCCGAAGAGCTTGGCTATCGCCCCAATGAGCTTGCGCGTAGCATGAACACGGGCAAATCCAACACCATTGGCGTGGTGGTGGGCGATATCGAAAACCCGCACTTCGGCCTGGCCACCAGAGGCATCACCGATACGGCGAAGAAGAGCGGTTACAACGTCATCCTGATCAACACCGACGAAGAACGGGCCGCCGAGGTGGACGCCGTCCAGGTGCTTCTGGATAAGCGGGTTGATGGGCTCATCGTTGCTCCCGCTTCATCAGTGGAAACCTCGCACTTGAAACAGGTCCGCGACTCCGGGCGGCCGCTGGTCCTGTTGGACCGCGCCGCCGATGGCCTCGACGTCGAGACGTTTGCCGTGGACATGGGCACCATCTCCTACGAGTCCACCAAGTACCTCATCGAGGCAGGCCATCGACGCATCGCGTTCGTCTCGACGGTTCGGACAGACGGCCCCTACCAGGCGGGAATGCCCCTGGATTCCTCGCAAATATCGGACCGCCTTGAGGGGATCCGCCGCGCCTTCGCAGAAGAGGGCCTCAGCCAGCCGACAGACCTGGTGCGGCTGAATGCCGGCGACGCGGATTCGATCATGCGAATTACCCGTGAGCTGCTGCAAGGACCTGATGCTGCCACTGCCATTATTGCCTCGGACGGCCTGATCGCCTTGAGCGTTGTGGAGGCCATCCAGGAATCGGGCCTCTCCATCCCATCGGATGTGTCCCTGCTCATGTACGACGATTTCGCGTGGACCCGTCTGACCACTCCCCCGCTCACCGTCATCGCGCAGCCCGTCTACGACATGGGAATGGCTGCCGCCACCGCGTTGATCCGGCAGATTGAGGGCAGGAAATCTTCCTCGCCAGCCGGGCCGCCGTTGGAGGCGCGGCTCGTGCGACGCGGCTCAGTCGGTTCGCCGAGGGACGCCGGGGTGCTCAGCCAGGCGGGCGGCTAGCGAGTACAAATCCACTTGCGCGGCTGCGGGAAACCCAACTTGCCGGACTTCGCCGGACTTCGGGGCGGGGCAAGCACGCCCAACACTTCCCCTAGCGCAACTTGGCATACCTAAATCTCACTTTTCGGCATGCCTAACTTTCGGTTATCCTCGTATCAAGACACCCCGAGGACGAGGAACAGTGATGGCCGTACCCACGCTCCAACTACGACCCGCACCAGGCAGGGTCTGGTCTCGGCTACTGCTGCTCGGACCGGCTTTCGTGGCTGCCATCGCGTACGTGGACCCGGGGAACGTTGCCGCGAACCTGACCGCAGGCGCCAACTACGGATACCTGCTGGTGTGGGTCCTCGTTGTGGCCAACGCGATGGCAGTCCTTGTCCAGTACCAGTCAGCCAAGCTGGGCCTCGCCACGGGCTTGAGCCTTCCAGAGATCCTGGGCAAACGGTTGGGGACGAAACGTCGCCGCCTGTACTGGGCGCAGGCCGAGATCGTCGCCGGGGCCACGGACATGGCCGAGGTAATCGGCGGCGCCGTTGCCTTGAACCTGCTTTTTGGACTCCCCCTGCTGGCCGGTGGTGTGATTATTGGCCTCGCGTCCATGGTGCTTCTGGCCCTGCAGTCCCACCGTGGTCAGCGGTCCTTCGAGTACGCGATTTTGGTGTTGCTGGGGATCATCGCAGTCGGCTTCATGTCGGGATTGTTCGTCAACCCACCCGACGGCGGGGCCGCTGTGGGCGGGCTACTGCCCCGCTTTGAGGGCACCGACACTGTCCTGCTGGCGGCGAGCATGCTCGGCGCCACAGTGATGCCCCACGCGATCTACCTGCACTCCGCCCTGGCCAGGGACCGGCATGGATTCTCGGAGGACCCATCCGTGCGAACCCGCCTCATCCGGGCCACGCGCGTGGACGTCATCGGTGCCTTGCTGCTGGCCGGCGTGGTGAACATTTCCATGCTGCTGCTGGCCGCCTCCAGCCTTCGCGGCATCGAGGGGACCGACACGATCGCCGGCGCCCATGCCGCAGTCACATCCGCCCTCGGTCCCGCCGTCGGCGTCATCTTCGCGATCGGGCTGCTGGCCTCGGGACTGGCGTCAACGTCGGTAGGTTGCTACGCCGGCGCCACCATCATGGGTGGTCTGCTGAAGGTCCGTATCCCCCTACTCACCCGCCGGGTGATCACGCTGATCCCAGCCTTGATCATTCTGGGTGCCGGCATCGAACCAACGCTGGCGTTGGTGCTGAGCCAGGTGCTGCTCAGCTTCGGTATCCCGTTCGCACTAATCCCGCTGATCCGGCTGACGGGCAAGCGCGATGTCATGGGCATCCACACCGATTCCAAGCCCCTTAAAATCGCCGGATGGACGAGTGCCACGTTGATCGTTGGCCTGAACATCGTGCTGATAACACTGACTTTCAGCGGTCAGTCCTGACACTAATGGCCGGACCAACCGGCCCCCGACGCCATCCTTCGCCCCGCACTTCAGTCGCCTTGCTCCGGCTCGTCGGCGGAGCGCACGGTGCTCTGGATGATGCCCAGTTCCTCAAGCTGTGCTGACATCCCGGCACCGTCCGGAGCATAGATCCAAGGGATTCCCGGCGTTGGCTGTCCCCCGGTCTTCGACCTACCGCCGGCGAGCACCGCTTCACCCACTGAGAGCTGCCGGATGGCGATCGCCCTGACGTTCTGCGGGTGGCGATGTGCGAACTCGGAGTAGATGGCTTCGTCGTGCTGTCCGTCGTCGCCTACAAGCAGCCATTTGATGCCGGGGAATTCTTCAGCCAAGCGCTCCAGGGAAGTGCGCTTGTGCTCCTGGCCGCTGCGGAACCAGCGGTCCGGTGTCGGTCCCCAGTCAGTCAAGAGCTTCGGCCCTGCGGGGTACAGATTACGGGACAGGAACCGTGACAACGTGGGCGCTACGTTCCAGGCCCCGGTGGACAGGTACACCACGGGCGCCGTTGGTGCCGTCCGGGCAATCCGCTCGTACAGGACGGCCATGCCTGGCGTCGGTGTGCGTGCGTGCTCATTGAGCACGAAGGTGTTCCAGGCCGCCAGGAAGGGGCGGGGCAAGGCGGTCACCATCACGGTGTCATCGATATCGGAGACCACCCCGAAGTCCGCGTCATCAGCCACGATTTCCACCGGAGCCTCAAGGACCCTGGAACTCCCGGATTGCAGGGTGATCGTGTGCCAGCCAGGGTTCAGAGCTGCCTCAATGCGCACATCGACGACGCCTCCACGATCGGCTTCGACGTCATGGACGGTGCCTGCAATGGTTACCTGCACGGTTGCATGCGCTACGGGCGCGCTGATGAAGTTCCGCCAGCCGCGCATGCTCTCCTGCAAGGGATTGGCATGACCTGCGGCGTCCCGCGGGTCGCTGCGGACAACGCGCGCCAGCACCCGGACCCAGGAAGTAGTGCCGTAGCCGGTGTACGGGATGACCGTTTCAACCCGACCCCGGCGGATGGCGAGGCGAGTCTGGAACCTCAGCCACGCGTCGTCGAGCCTGACGGCGAGATGACGGCCCTTGTCGCTTTCGGACGTCGGGTCGCTTCCCTGCGTCGGGCCGCTTCCGGGCGTCGGGCCGCTTCCGGGCGTCGGGTCGCTTTCGGGCGTCGGGTCGCTTCCCGGCGTCGGGGGCTGGTCGTCGCTCTTGGACACAATGCGCGGCTTCTCAGGACGGGGAAACATGCGTCCAGTCTGGCACGGCCTGGCGTAAGGCTACGATGCGGGCGTGAGCCAGGTGAGGACGGAGCCGTCACCTTCAATGTGTTGGGCAAGCTCGGCGTTGAACTTTTGGCCGTATTCCGCGCTGATGTGTTCCTGGAAGGCTTCCTCGTCGCGGTAGACCTCGAACACGAAATATTCCCGTGGATTGGTTTCGCGGGTGTAGGGCAGGAAGGTGACGTTGCCGGGTTCGTTGCGGACGTGTCCGGTGAGTTCTGCCATCATTTCAGCGACTCTGGTTTCGCTGCCTTCCTTGACGGTGAATTCTGCGTACAAGGTTTTGGTCATGTCCGGTCCTTTGGTCGGTTGAGTGGGATTGCTTTTGGTTAGTTCGGGGGCAGTATCTCGCCGGAGCCCCTGGGGATGAGTTCTGTTGGGACGATATAGGTTTGCGGTGCGCGGTTGTCGCCGTCGATCCTTGCAAGGATCCTCTCGGCAGCGAGCTTTCCGATGCGTTCAGGGTGCTGGGCAATCACGGTGACTCCGGGCTCCATCATGTCGGCCAGGGTGAAGTCGTCAAATCCGACCAAGGCAACTTTATGGTGCAACCCGAGGGATTTCAGCGCCCGCATGGCACCGAATGTCACCAGGTTCTGACTGGAGAAGATCGCCGTCGGTGGGTTCTCCGAAGTGAGCAGTTCGCGTGCAGCCCGGAGGGCCGTTTCCTCGTCGTGGAGATTCTCGCGGACCGCAACCGTGGAGGTCGCGATGCCGGACCTGCCGATCTCGTCCAGGAAACCTGTGCGCCGTTTCACGGCAGTCTGGATATCGGTCCGGTCCCCAAGGTAGGCCAGTTTGGTGTGGCCATGCGTGATGAGATGCGCGGCTGCCGTCGCGGCGCCCACCTCGTTGTCCGTGACTACCGCATCTGCCTCGATCCCCACGGGCTCGCGGTCGATGAACACCAAGGGCATGTCCCGTGAGTGTTCCGGGATCATGTACGCCTGGCTCTTGGCGATGGTGGTCAGCACAAGTCCATCAACGCGGCGCCCCAGGAAAGCCGAAATCAGCTTCCTTTCGCGGTCCGGATCGTCATCCAGGCTTGAAGCGAACACGGCGATTCCCCGCACAGCCAAAGCGTCTTCCATCGCGCGGTGGATCTCGCCGCTGAAGGGGTTGGACACACTCGGAAGCAACAATCCTATGGATTGGGTCTTGCGGCCGGAGCGTTTCAGGCTGCCGGCTGTGATGTCCAGGTGGTACTGCAGCTGCTCCGTTGCCCGGAGGACCTTTTGCCGCGTTTCCTCCGAAACGCCGGGTTCGTCGTTCACCACTCTTGAGACCGTCTTGATGCCCACCCCGGCAAGGTCTGCGACGTTTTTCATGGTGGGGGGCTTGCGCACAGAATCGGGTTGGTAACGATTAGACATCGTTGTCAACGAACTACTCCTCAACTTCAATTAACACTTGACTGCACCGTGTGAGATTGGTTACATGTTACCTGACAACGTTGTCATGGGGGAATCACTCGCCATGAGCAGCCACAAAAAACAGGAGTTTCAATGTTGAGTTCCAAATCGGCCAAGACCCGCCTTCTTGCCGCTGGTGCAGTCCTGACCCTGGGCGCACTAAGCCTCACAGCATGCGGCGGCGGTTCCACGCCCTCGTCCAGCGGAAACACCAATGAAAAGATCGGCGTTTCGCTGATCGTGAAGACCACGTCCAACCCGTTCTTTGTGTCGATGCAGGATGGCGCCAAGAAGGCTGCCGCGGCGGACGGCGTTGATCTCAAGCTTGCCGCAGGCAAGGCCGACGGCGACGAAGACACCCAGATCCAGGCCATTGAAAACGCGATCTCCAAGGGCGACAAGGGAATTCTCATCACGCCCAACGGTCCGTCGGTAGTGGATGCCTTGAAGAAGGCCAAGGACGCCGGCTTGTTCGTGATCGCCCTGGATACCCCGCCGGACCCCGCCGATGCCGCTGACATCACGTTTGCTACGGACAACTTTGCCGCCGGTGAGCTGATCGGCAAGTGGACCGCCCAGCAGCTGGCGGGCAAGAAGGCTGTGATCGCACTCGTGGACCTCTTCGATGACAAGGTTGTGTCCGTTGACTATAACCGTGACCAGGGCTTCCTGACTGGACTGGGCATCGACACTGCCGATAAGAAGAAGAACGGCGACGAAGCCAAGACGGGCAAGTACACCGGCGGCAAGGGCGGCGAGTACGAAATCGTCGGCAGCCAGGCCTCCCAAGGCGCCGAAGACGGCGGACGTACCGCCATGGAAACCCTGCTGGCCAAGAACCCCAACATCAACGTCGTCTACACGATCAACGAGCCTGCCGCTGCCGGTGCCTTCGAAGCACTGAAATCCGCAGGCAAGGAAAAAGACGCCCTGATCGTCTCCGTTGATGGCGGCTGCTCAGGCGTGAACAACGTCAAGTCCGGCGTGATCGGCGCCACCGCACAGCAGTACCCGGTGAAGATGGCCGAGCTTGGAGTCAAGGCCATCGTTGACCTCGCAAAGACCGGCAAGAAGCCTGCCAACTCCGAGGGCCTGGACTTCTTCAACACCGGTGTCGAGCTCGTCACGGACAAGCCCGTCGACGGCGTGAAGAGCATCACCACCACTGAGGCGTCCCAGATCTGCTGGGGCAAGTAAGTTCAGGAGCAACCTAAAGTGACCCAGCAACAAACCGCCGGCCCCCCGAGCGCCGGGCACGCTGACCTGGCCGAGGAATTCCTCGACCGCCAAACACCCCTCAGCAGAATCCGCAACGTTCTCCACCGCTACCCCGCCCTCAGCCCGGCCATTGTCCTGCTGATCGCGGTGGTGGTCTTCGGACTCCTCAACGACCGCTTCCTGCGGGTGGAGAACCTCTCCCTGATCACCCAGCAGGTCGCCGTCGTCGGAACCCTGGCCATTGCCCAAACCCTCATCATCCTGACCGCCGGCATCGACCTCTCCGTCGGCGCAGTCATGATCCTGTCCTCGATGGTGATCGCCCAGATGGCTGTCGGCAGTGGTGTCCCCGGCCCGCTGGCACTCATCGCCGGTTTGATCGTGGGACTTGCGTCAGGTGCACTGAACGGTTTCCTCGTGACACGTTTCCGGCTACCACCGTTCATCGTCACGCTTGGAACCCTGAACATCTTCATCGCCCTGACCCTGCTCTACTCCGGCGGCAGCACCGTCCGCGGGTCCGCCATGCCCGGCGTGCTCACCTGGCTGGGAAGCACCTTCCCGATCGGCCCGGTCCGTATCTCCACCGGCGTCGTGATGATGCTCCTGCTCTACATCGCCGTCGCCTTCATCCTCGGCAAGACCGCCTGGGGACGGCACGTCTACGCCGTGGGCGATGACAAGGAAGCGGCCCGCCTGGCCGGTATTCCCGTCAACCGCGTCCTGATGAGTGTCTACCTTGCCGCAGGTGCAGTCCTTGCTGTTGGCGCATGGATCCAGATCGGCCGTACCAACGCCGCAAGCCCCAACGCCGGCGTCGACCTGAACCTGGACTCCATCACCGCCGTCGTGATTGGCGGAACCAGCCTCTTCGGTGGCCGCGGCTCCATCTGGGGTTCCTTGCTCGGAGCGCTGATCGTCGGTGTCTTCCGCAACGGACTCTCCCTGGCCGGCCTGGACGTCCTCTACCAGACCCTCGCGGTGGGCATCCTGATCATCATTGCCGTGTCCGTCGATCAGTGGATCCGAAAGGTCAAGTCATGACCATGACTGAATTTGCAGCCTCACAGACAGAGACCCGCGAGCCCATCCTTAAAGCCAGGAACCTCGTGAAGACCTTCGGCCGGGTGGTTGGCCTCGACGGCGTCAACCTTGACCTCTACCCCGGCGAAGTCCTGGCCATCATCGGCGATAACGGTGCCGGTAAGTCCACGCTCATCAAATGCCTCACCGGCGCCGAAGTTCCCGACACAGGAGAGCTCTACGTCTCCGGCCAGCAGGTGCACTTCAAACGGCCACAGGACGCCCGGGTCCACGGCATCGAAACGGTTTACCAAAACCTGGCCGTCTCACCGGCCCTCGATGTCGCGTCCAACCTGTTCCTCGGCCGTGAAGAGCGTCTCCCCGGGCCCCTGGGGAGCCTGTTCCGGATCCTCGACACCAAAGGCATGCGCAAGAAGGCCAAGGAAGAGCTGACCCGGCTGGGCATCTCCACCCTTCAGGACGTCACCGTACCGGTGGAGAACCTTTCCGGCGGCCAGCGCCAAGCCGTCGCCGTCGCCCGCGCCGCGGCATTCGGATCCAAGGTGGTTGTCCTTGACGAACCGACAGCTGCACTGGGCGTTCGGGAATCGAACCAGGTACTGCAGCTGGTCCGGGACCTTCGTGATCGCGGCCTGCCTGTCATCCTGATCAGCCACAACATGCCCCACGTGTTCGACGTCGCAGACCGCATCCACATCCAGCGCCTGGGCAAATGCGCGGCCACCATCACCCCGCAATCCCACACCATGACCGACGCCGTCGCCATCATGACAGGTGCCGCCAAAGCCTGACGGCCACACCGCACAATCCGTGCCAAACGGAACCCCCTTCTCCGTCCGCGGACCTGCCCACAGGTCCGCGGACGGATCCACACCCGGCCCTCCAGCCGGTACCGACGAAAGAACCGAGATGCACAAGCCTCCCCCCGGCACCTCCGCCCACGACCAGCTGGATGTTGTTGTTATCGGCGAAGCCCTGATCGACATCGTTAACACCCCCGAAGGAACCATCAGCTACCCAGGAGGATCCCCCGCGAACGTGGCCTATGGCCTTGGCCGGCTCGGCGTATCCACAGGGCTGCTCACAGCAATCGGCGAAGACGACCACGGCACCGCCATCACCAACCACCTCCAGAGCGCAGGCGTCCGGCTTCTACCGGGATCAACATCCCTCGAACACACCGCCACCGCAACTGCCACCCTGGCCGCAGACGGCTCGGCCAACTACGAGTTCGACATCGCCTGGGAACTTGCACCGGTAGCGCCTGCCATGATCCCGAAAGTCCTGCACACCGGATCCATCGCCACATTCCTCGCCCCGGGAGCCACCACCGTACGCTCCCTTCTCGAGCAAAGCCACAAGTCATGCCTGGTCACCTACGACCCCAACATCCGCCCCGCCCTCCTTGGCAGCCATGCCCAGGCAAAGAGCATCTTCGAGGACCTGCTCCCGCTCACCGACGTCGTCAAACTCAGCGACGAAGATGCCCACTGGCTCTACCCGACGGCGTCTCCGGACGAGGTCACGTCCCACCTGCTCGCGCAGGGGGCACGCCTGGCCGTCATCACCATGGGCGCAGACGACGCCCTCCTCGCCACCCAAAGCTCCAAGCTCAACATCCCCTCCGTGAAAACCCACGTAGCAGACACCATCGGCGCCGGCGACTCCTACATGGCCGCCCTCATCTTCGGCCTTTTGGCAGAGGGCGAAGAAGGATTTGCCCCGGAAACACTGGAAAACATCGGAAAAACTGCCTCCATGGCCGCAGCAATCACGGTCAGCCGCTCCGGCGCCAACCCACCCACCGTTTCAGAACTGCAGGCACGGCTGGGCATGTCCCTCAGCGCCAGCCTTCCCGTTGCGCCGTAACCAAGGTCTTTCTCCTGATGGCCTGACTTCCTGAACAAACGGCCAAATAACGACGGCGGCTGGTCGCCTTCGGTTCCGATGAACTAACGGTTCGTCGGGCACCGTGGCGACCTGCCGCCGTCGTGCGTTTCTCCGGGCTGCCCGACTATCCCTCCACAGCGACCTTTGACGTATCGCAGGTCACATCGTATGATTAATGAATCGATTCAAGAGAGAATCGATCCACATGTAACCTTCCTCATGCTGAATGAGCACCGCATTGTTCAGTCCTGGATTGGAAGAGTTTTTGTTCCTTGCCAACGACGCCACAGGAGTTCAGCGAATGACCGTCACGCACCGGAGGGATACCCACTCCACCCAGGACGAGACCATCGGCCGGAAGGATCCGAAGAAAGCCGCAATGAGCGGCTGGATCGGAAGCGCGTTGGAGTATTACGACTTCGCGCTGTACTCTCTGGCTGCGACGTTGCTTTTCCCCACCATCTTCTTCCCCACCGAGAATCCGACGGTCGGTATCATCGCATCTTTGGCCACCTATGCCGTGGGATACGTCTCCCGCCCTCTTGGCGCAGTGGTTCTGGGGGCTTACGGTGACCGGCATGGCCGCAAAAAGGTCCTCGTCTTCGCGATGCTGCTCATGGGGTTCGCTACCTTCGCCGTGGGGCTCCTGCCAACATACGGGCAAGTGGGGCTTCTCGCTCCCGTCCTCCTGGTGATCCTCCGGTTGATCCAAGGGTTCGCCGTTGCGGGCGAGCTCGGCGGTGCCAGCGCGATGATCGTGGAGCACTCCCCCGATTCCAGGCGCGGCTTCTTCGCTAGCTTCAGCCTTCAAGGCACGCAGGTCGGCTCCATCCTCGCCACGGCTGTCCTCATTCCGCTCGCCGCCCTCCTGCCGGATGATCAGTTTCACTCCTGGGGTTGGCGGCTCCCGTTCCTGCTCAGCGCCCTCGTGATTTTGGCCGGATACATCATTCGCCGCCGCGTGCAGGAGCCTCCGGCATACCTGGCTCAATCGGAAGAGGCCAGCACCAAGCGCAGGTTCCCGCTCGCAGACCTCCTGCGCACCCACCCGTGGGTCCTGGTCCGCTGCGTTGCGATGACGTTCACGAACGTCATCGGCATGGCCACCCTGATCTTCGGCGTATCGTTCGCGACCCAAAAGAGCTATGGCAATGGCTTCTCAAGCAGCGAGTTCCTCTGGGTGACCATGGCAGCAAACGTCGCCGCAGTGGTGACGATCCCGGTTTTCGGGGCACTGTCAGACCGGATTGGCCGGCGAACGCTCATGGTTGCAGGCGGTGTTGCCGGCGGCTTGCTGACCACGGGCTACCTCTGGGCGATCGAACAAGGCAGCTTGCCACTGATCTTCCTCTGCGTTGTGATCGTGCAAGGCATCCTCTTCCAAATGTGGAACTCCACCTTCGCTACGTTCTTCCAGGAGCAGTTCCCCATGCGGATGCGGGTCACAGGTTTCGCCGTCTCACAGAACATCGGCCTCATGATCGCATCGTTCTTCCCGAGCTTGTTCACGGCAATGGCTCCCCCCGGATCAGAGAACATCCCCGTGGTCATCGGCCTGACCACGCTGGGCATCTGCCTTGTCTCGGCGCTGGCGACCCTCCTGTCCTCCGACACCAGGGGAAAGACGCTCGAGGACCTCGAGGCCCGCTGACTTACGACGGCGGCGGGTCACCTGAAGTGACCCGCCGCCGTCGTGCGTAATGCGGGGCTAGTCGCTGACCAACTCCGCGGTCTCGCTGACAGGCGCCACCGCGTCCCTGACCTTCTTGCCGCGGGCATAGCCCACCAGTCCCAGCGCCAGGATGCAACCGAGAGTGCCAAGGGCGAAGGCCTCGAACGTGAATTGGGAGACGCCCCACGTTCCCTCGAAGTCGTACTCCAGGCCAAGTAGCACGTCCAGGGTTCCCGGGAAGATGGCCACCCACGAGCCGACCAGGATCCACACGAAGCAGATGTAACCGAGGATGCGGAAGCCGGTGTCGGAGACCGGAACCTTGAAGGGCCGGTCAACATAGGGGTACTTGCTACGGAGCTTCACCGCCGCCGGGATGGCCAACAGATAGCTGAGCAGGAACGTCGAGATGGCGATGGAGAGGACCACTCCAAACAGCGCGCTGCTGGTGCCGCTGAGCTGCATGGCCGCGAGCATGAACAGTGTCGCCACCACTCCGGAGAGCGTGTTGACGCGGATCGGCGTGCCCAGCTTGGGATGGAAGCGGCCAAAGAATCCGCCGAAGAAGGATCCATCTGCCGCGGCCATGGCCTGCATGCGGTCGCTGATGATCATCCATGCGGCACCCTGGGAGACCAGGATGAAGCAGAAAACGATCGCGGAAATGGACAACATGACCTCGGCAGCCGGACCAAAGACTGCGTAGACCGTGGACACGGCGCCAAAGAGCCCGCCGATGCCCGTGATCTGGTCCAGCGGCACCACCAGCAGGATGGCAAGGATCGGGAGCAGGTAGCTCGCTGCAGCGATCATCGATGAACGGGCCACCGAGATGGGAACGTCCTTGGCCGGGTTCTTCATCTCACCGGCGGCGCTATTGCCGGATTCAAAACCAAGGAAAGAGAACAGCAGCAGCGGCGTGACACCGAGGAAGCCTGCAAGCGTGGGTGAGAAGAAGCCCAGGTCCAGGCCGTTGAAGCCGTGCTGCAGCCCGAAGATCAGGGTGACGATAATGAAGAAGGTCAGGAAAGCCACCTTCAGGATGGCACCCAATGAGGGCAGCCACTTGCCGTGCTTCAGGCTGACGATGGCCGAGGTCACCGTGATCCAGATGAAGACGAGCTTGAAAATGTAGTCGCTGACGCTGCCGGCCTCCACGTGGCCCACATACTCGGACCACGTTTCGACGGCCACGAAGGCCATGGCGCCTCCCACCCAGACCGGCTGCGTCACCCAGGTGAACAGTGACGTGATGGCTGCAACCACGCGGCCATAGGCCATCTTGGTCCAGACGTAAACGCCGCCTTCTTCGGTGAAGGCACCGCCCGTCTCGGCGAAGATCAGGCCGTAGGGGACCATGAACGTGATGGCTAGGATGAGGGTCCAGGTGAAGGTTTCTCCGCCGAAGCCCGAGACCTGCCCCAGGACCTCAACGGAGATGACGGCCGCGACAACCAACAAAAGGATGTCGAAGCGGCCCAGGGATTTCTGCAGATGGTTGCTTTGCTCTTGGGCTAATTGAGTTTGGCCCAAGTGCGTTGAGGATACTGGCTGATCCATGATCGGTCCTTTGCTGCTGCTTAAGTTTGCTACTGCGCAAGAAGGGTGGGAAGAGCGCCGTTGCGGACGCGGCTGTAGACATGCTGGTCTCCAGCAAAGGTGTGTTCGACGCCGATTTCGCCCAGTGCCGTGGCTTCGGCGGCAAGAGGATCGGCGTCGAGGACCACCAGGTCAGCGGTCATGCCCACCCGAATGGCTCCACGTTCTGCGTCGAGTCGATTGGCGCGCGCGGCTCCGGTGGTATGGGCCGCGAGCGCAGCGCCGAGAGTAATGGCTTCGGCTGGCAACAGCGGTTCGGTTTGCGAGCGGCGGTCGCGGGCATGGGGATCTGCCGACGGAGCCGTGCGGTTCACCGCTGTATGGATGCCCCACAGCGGGTCCGGACTGGACACGGGCCAGTCACTGCCGATCGCCAGTTCGACGCCGGCGCGGCGCAACGTCTCGAAGGCAAAGTGCACCTTTTGGTGGGCTTCGTCGAGGTAGGGAAGCTTGGTTTCGACGAGCACCGGATCCTGCCGCGCCCATAGCGGTTGGATATTCGCGATGGCCCCTGTGGCGGCGAAGCGGGCGACGTCTGCGGGGTCCACCAGGTCCAGGTGCGCGATCTGGTGGCGGGGGTCCCACCCTTCGCGGCGGGGCAGCTCGAGTGCGTTGACGCAGTCCCGCAGCGCTTGGTCGCCCACTGCGTGCAGGTGCAGGTCGAAGCCCTCCGTGTCCACGGCGCGCGTGATGCGGGCCAGCTCCTCCGGTTCGATCAGGCTCATGCCCACTTCATGGGGATGTCCTTTGTAAGGTCGGGTCAGGGCCGCCGTGAGGTTTTCGCACACGCCGTCCACCATGATCTTCACGGCCGTGGCTCGGAAGCGTCCCTGTGCTTTGGCCCGGCGTTCCTTGAACAAATGGAGCTGCTCCAGCCCACGGTCCCGTTGCCACCAGAGCGCCCCGGTTACCGTGGCGGTGAGTAGACCTTCCGATTCCAAGGCCAGGTAGTGCTCGTAAGAATCGGGCATGCCCAGGGCATTTCCGACGGCGGCGTCCTGCCAGGCGGTGACGCCCAGTGAGTGCAGATACGCCTGGGCGGTGAGGAGGGCCCGGCGGACGTGCTGTTGGTCCGGGTCCGGAATCAGGGCGGACACGAGGTCGGCCGCGTGTTCAATCAGCATGCCCGTGGCACTGCCCGAACCATCGCGTGCAATGATGCCGCCGTCCGGGTTGGGGGTGTCATCCGTGATGCCGGCAAGCTCGAGGGCACGGGAGTTCACCCAGGCGCCGTGGCCGTCATGGCTGATCAGGAAAACAGGCCGGTCAGGGACCAATTCGTCCAGCAGCGCGCGGTGCGGGAAGCCGCCGTCGAAAACGTCTCCGTACCAGCCCGCGCCCTGGATCCACTCTGCGGCAGGGTGGGCTTGGGCATGGTGGGCGATCAGCGACCGGTATTCGGCAACGGAATGGACGCCTGAGAGATCGCACCCGAGCATCTGCAGTCCGCCCGCGAGCGGGTGGACGTGAGCGTCCTGAAAGCCCGGAAGCAGCGCTTTGCCTTCAAGGGTGACGAGCTCGGTTGCCGGTCCGCGCCAGTGCGCGGCATCGGCGCCGAGGGCCACGATCTTCCCGTTGGCTACCGCAACGGCGTCGGTGCGCGGGTTGGCGGGGTCCATGGTGTGGACCGGGCCACCGCTGAAAATCCAGTCTGCGTGCGTCATTTCTCTACTTTCCAAGGAGCTGGGCTTCAATGGTGCCGTGGTCAGCACCCAGGCGCACCAACGCCGGGGCGGTGCGGGCGATCACGATATACGCCAGCGCGCTGACGCCGAGGCCAACCAGCCAGGCGATGTCGATCCCGCCCATGGCTTCAGCCGCCGCTCCTGTATAGAAGGGAGTTGCCATAAAGGGGATCTGCGCGAGGACGCCAATGGCGAAGACGACCAGGGAACCGGCATTCCAGCGCCCATAGCGGCCACCGTCGGCAGCGTAGAACTCGTCCACGGCGTACGAGCCGTGCCGGATGACGTAGTAGTCCACCAGGTTCACCGCGGACCACGGGATGAGCACGTAGAGCAGCACGCTGAGGAAGCTGAAGTAGGAGGATGCGAAGCTGGTTGCCGCGGCCAGTGCCAAGGTCACGCCGAGGACGTGCAGCACCATTGACGTCACGAGCCGGGCTTTCGCACCGGGGCGCCATCCGCTGAAGAACGTTTCCACCAGTGTCAGGGCACACAGAGCACTGCAATACGCGTTCACGGAGTTTCCCGCGGCAGCTACGAGCGCGAAGCCCACCAAAACGGCGGCACCGAGTCCAGGCCCGAGCATGCCGTGAAGCCCGGTCATCGTGTCCACGCCGGCTACGGCAATTCCAATACCAGAGCCCAGGACCATCAGCAGCGCGCTGGACAGCACACAGCCCAGATAGGTACCCCAGAAGGCTCCCTTGGTTCCGGACTTGGCCGGCATGTACCGGGAGTAGTCCGAAACGTAGGGAGCGTAGGTCAGCTGCCACACGATGCCGATGGCCAGCATGGCGAGGAAACCGGTCCACGTGAATTCGCCGTGGTTCAGTTGGGCCCAGAAGTCCCCGCTGGCAAGCAGGGCTGCGAAGGAAACCAGCACCAGGGCGCCAACCACGTAGGCCCCCATGGCGGTCACTTTCCGCACCAGGTTGTAGCCGAACGCCGCGATGACGAAGCTGAGGACAGCGCAGCCGATGATCATTGCTGTTCCGTTGGCCTCCGGCAGGAGAGCGGTGATCGAATCCGACGAAACGATCAGGTTCGAGGAAAAGTAGCCCACGAACATCAGGATCGCCACGGCAACGATCAAGCTTGCACCCCGTGAACCGAACTGGCCGCGGGCCTGCAGCATCTGAGGGACTCCGAGCTGAGGCCCTTGGGCCGCGTGCAGTGCCATTCCGATTCCACCGAGCGCGTGGCCGATGAGGATCGCGATGACGGAGCTGAGCATCGGCAGGCCAAGGAGCGTAGTGGCGGTCGCGCCGGTGACCACGGTCAGTGGGGTCATGTTCATTCCGAACCAAATGGTGAAAAGTTCCCGGGAGCGTCCGTGCCGGGCTTCGGGCGGAATGGGTGCGATGGATTCTTGTTCTATCTCGAAGAGGCGGGAGCGGAGCATCGATTTCATGGAGGGTGTCCTTAAGACGGTGGAAGGATGCTGGCAGATTCTGGCGGGCGTTCCCCAAAAGCCCTTCGGTGTCTGGCCGGTTCTGCTGTCAGGCCCAGCGTAGGCTTGTGAATTGCATCACGTAAACCATTGAATCGTGATGCGTATCATCGAATTTATAGATGAATCAGATCAGCCGAACTGGATCCATGTGGTCTTCGGCGCGGTGTAGTTATCGAAGGCGTGCAGGGACAGATCCCGGCCAAACCCTGACTGCTTGAAGCCACCAAAGGGCGTAGTGTTGCCCAGCGCGTCCACCGTGTTCACGGACACCGTTCCGGCCAGCAACCCTCCTGCCACCCGATGCGCGCGCGAGAGGTCCGAGGTCCAAACAGACGCCGCCAATCCGTAGTCGGTGGAATTGGCCAACCGCACCGCTTCCTCCTCCGAATCGAAGGCGTGCAGCACAGCCACGGGTCCGAAAATCTCCTCGCGGTGGACCTCGTGATCTGGCCCGAGCCCGCCCAACAACGTCGGTTCCAGGTAAGCGTCGGAGCCATGGATGACGTGCCGCTCACCGCCGAAAAGTAGCTCACCTTCGGTGCGTCCGCGAACGATCCAGCCTTCGACGTCGTTCGCGTGGGCGCTGCTGATCAGGGCGCCATTGCCCTCCAGGCCAGCCAGCGGGTCTGCGGGTCGATATCCGGCAGCCGCCCCCGCAAGCAGGCCCGCGAACTCGTCGCGGATGTCCCGTTGCACCAGTATGCGGGAGTTGGCCGAACACACCTGGCCTTGGTTGTAGAAGGCGCCGAACGCCGCCTTCGCCGCAGCCGCAGCGAGATCGGCCGTATCGGCGAAGATAATGTTGGAGCTCTTGCCCCCGGCCTCGAGGCTCAGCCGTTTGAGGTTGCTGCGGCCCGAGGCTTCCAACAGGGTGCGGGAGACGGCTGTGGATCCCGTGAAGGCCAGGGCGTCGACGTCCATATGGTGCGCCAGGGCAGCACCCACTTCCCGGCCTGTGCCGGTGATGACATTCAGGACACCATCAGGAAGTCCGGCACCGGCGGCCAATTCAGCCAGCCGAAGGACACTCAGGGACGTCTGCTCTGCGGGTTTCAACACCACCGTGTTGCCGGAGGCGAGCGCGGGGGCCAGCTTCCACACGGCGATCTCCAGCGGGAAGTTCCACGGCACAATGGCGGCCACCACCCCCAGGGGTTCGCGCGTGACCAATGCCGTGGCTCCCGGAGGGACTGCAGGCAGTTCCCCGCTCTGCTTGTCCACGGCCTCCGCGTACCAGCGCAGCGTGGAGATGGCCCCCGGAACATCCACCGTGGTGGTCTGCAGGATGGGCTTTCCGCTGTCCAGGGTTTCCAGGAGTGCCAACTCCTGGGCATGCTGCTCCATCAGCGCGGCGAGGGCCAGCAGCAAGCCCTTCCGCTTTTCAGCTCCCAAACGGGACCACGACGGGAACGCACGTCGCGCTGCCGCCACCGCAACGTCGACGTCGTCGGCACCGCACGCAGCAAGGTCACCCAGGACACGGCCGTCTATGGGACTGGTGGTGGGACGGAACTGCTGGCCGATCGCGGTGACGCGACGGCCGTCCAGAAACGCCCGGCCGTCAACGGCCAAGGCATCCGCGCGGCGCTGCCAGTCAGTGGAAATCATGGTGGAAGTGGTGTTCACAGAGGCTCCTTGGATGGGGTTTCAGTGGTAGGTCAGGTTGCCAGGGCTCGACGGCGGTGCGGAGTGCGGTGTGCGAGGCGCAGTGCGGCGGACGCGGCCAAGAGGCAGATCAGTTCAACGGCAATGAGGGCCAGCATGGTGATGCCGTGGGCGGAAGGGTGCACCCCGTCCGCCCCGCCGTGATGGCCGCGCGCGCCTGGCACCACCAGCAGGACCAGATGCGTGAGGACCATGACCGCACTCATGGCCACGAGGTGCCCTGCGGCCCTGAGCGCGTCATTCCTTGCGCTCCCGCCATTACCCACGTTCCTGTCGCAAAACCGGCCACGCACCAGCGGCATTACACACGCAAGGCAGGCAATCCCCATAGCTGCCATCCACCAGGCCATCATTCCCGCCGGTCCGGTTGCGGCAGCCACCAGGTGCGCTGTGGCGCTGCCCGCGGCGGCGGTGCCGACGATGCCGGCCGGAACAGGCGCGAAGCGCCCAGGGCGCAGGCTGGTTTGCTGATCCATGGTTCTCCTGGCTGTTCGGTGGGGTTTGGGTCCGGGACTTTACGCCGGGCTTGTGAGGTGGGTAACATCAAAGCGTTGGTTGAACAGTTGTACCATCAAAATTCGACTTCAGGAAGTGCCATGACCCTTCAGACCATCCCTTCGGCCGCACAGACGCAGGCTCCGCTGGGGCACCATCCGCTTGAGCAGCTCTCGGCACAGGAAATCCATGAGGCCCGACGGATTCTGGCAGAAGCCGGGCTCGTCGCAGAGACCACCCGGTTCGCCTACCTCGGCCTCATTGAACCCCCGAAGTCCGTATTCCAGGACGGCGCCGCAGATGTCGCCCGATTGGTCCGTGCCATGCTCTGGGACGCTGCACTGTCGCGTTCCCTCGACGTGCGCCTTTCGCTGACCGCCGGCCTGGTCCTGGACCAGCGGGAACTCAATCCGGAAAACGACGGCCAACTGCCCGTCCTCTTGGAGGAATTCGGGATCATCGAGGACATCCTCGCCAAAGACCCGCAGTGGAATGCAGCCCTTGCGGACCGTGGCCTGACGCCCGCGCAGGTCCGCGTCGCTCCCCTGTCGGCAGGCGTCTTCGAGTACGGCAACGAGGAAGGCAAACGGCTGCTGCGCGGCCTCGGATTCCGCCAGGACCACGCCGCAGACCACCCATGGGCCCACCCCATCGACGGCCTGGTAGCCTTCGTGGATATTGAGAACTATCGCGTCAACCACGTGATCGACGACGGCCCCGTCCCCGTCCCCGAGGTCAACGGCAACTACACCGACCCCACCATTCACGGCGAGCTCCGCACGGACCTGAAGCCGATCGAGATCACCCAGCCCGAGGGCCCCAGCTTCACCCTGGAAGGCAACCTCCTGTCATGGGCAGGTTGGGACCTGCGCGTGGGATTTGATGCCCGCGAAGGATTGGTGCTCCACCAGCTCCACCACTCGCACAAGGGACGCCGGCGCCCAGTGGTCCATCGGGCGTCCATCTCCGAGATGGTGGTCCCCTACGGCGACCCTTCCCCGTACCGGAGCTGGCAGAACTACTTCGATTCCGGCGAATACCTGGTGGGCCGGGACGCCAACTCACTCAAGCTTGGGTGCGACTGCCTGGGGGACATCACCTACATGTCCCCCGTGGTGGCCGATGACTTCGGCAATCCCAGAACCATCGAGAACGGCATCTGCATCCACGAGGAAGACGCCGGAATCCTGTGGAAGCACACGGATGAGTGGGCGGGCTCCAACGAGGTTCGCCGCAACCGCCGCTTGGTGGTCTCCTTCTTCACCACCGTGGGCAACTACGACTACGGCTTCTACTGGTACCTCTACCTGGACGGCACCATCGAGTTCGAGGCGAAGGCCACTGGCATTGTGTTCACAGCGGCACTGCCCGATAAGACCTACGCCTATGCCTCGGAGATCGCTCCCGGCCTTGGCGCGCCGTACCACCAGCACCTCTTCAGCGCCCGGCTCGACATGATGATCGACGGCGCAACGAACCGCGTTGAGGAACTGGACCTCGCGCGCCTCCCGAAGGGACCCGGTAACCCGCACGGCAACGCCTTCACGCAGAAGCGCACGTTGTTGGCCCGCGAATCGGAGGCGGTCCGTGACGCCGATGGAGCCAAGGGACGCGTGTGGCACATCAGCAACCCGGACTCGCTGAACCAGCTTGGCCACCCCGTGGGCTACACGCTCTACCCGGAAGGAAACCCCACCCTGGCCATGGCGGATGATTCATCGATCGCCTCGCGGGCAGCGTTCGCACGGCACCACCTCTGGGTCACCCGGCACGCCGACGAGGAGCTGTACGCAGCGGGCGACTTCGTCAACCAGCACCCGGGTGGCGCCGGGCTTCCGGCCTATGTGGCACAGGACCGCGACCTCGATGGCCAGGATCTCGTGGTGTGGCACTCGTTCGGGTTGACCCACTTTCCTCGCCCGGAGGACTGGCCCATCATGCCGGTCGACACCACCGGCTTCACCTTGAAGCCGCACGGTTTCTTCGACGAGAACCCCACGCTCAACGTGCCGTCATCGGCGGCGGGCCACTGCAGCACCGCCGTCGGGCAGGCCGAGCCCGGCCACTGCGCGCACTGAAGCTGGCCACACAACACCCACTCACCGCCGCGGGACGCGCAACCGCGCTCCCGCGGTGGTAGTGTGCTCACGGTCCCAGCCATGGACCCCGCGAACGAAGGAGCACCATGCCCCGCTTGGTTGATCACGAGGAACGACGCCGTTCCATCATCGAGACCACGTGGCGGTTGATCGCGGACCAGGGCATCGAGAACGCCAGCATGCGGGACATCGCCCGTGAGTGCGGCTATGCGGCGCCGGGCGTGCTGGCCCACTACTTCCCCAACAAGGACGCGTTGCTGCTGGCCTCCTACGAGTTGATCTGCGACCGAACCAACGAACGCATCGCCGCTGGCACGGCGGGCCGTCGGGGCCTTTCAGCGCTGCGCAGCCTTTGCTTGGAGATCATTCCCGCGGATCCGCTCACTGTGGTGGAAGCCCGCGTGGCGGTTTCCTTCTGGCAGCGCGCCCAGACGGAGGACGCGCTGCGCGCCGTCGGTCGGGAGGCCTTGTTGCACTGGCGTGGCCTGGTGATGGGCTTCCTCGCCCAGGCAGAGCACGACGGCGAATGCGAACCTTTGGTCGACCCGGATGCGGTTGCCGATGAGCTGCTGAACATCATGATGGGGTTGCACGTCACGTCAATGCTGGATCCAGATGCCATGACGGGTTCCCGGCAGCGGCATCTGGTAGAGCGTGCGCTGGCGAGGCTGGCCGCCCGCAAACAGGTGCAGCCCGGGCTCAGATCCTGAGCCCAGGCTTCTGTCGAATAGATTTTTAACGCCAATTGCATCTGTTCAACAGATGAATAGGCTGGGCCTCCTAGCTTCAGGCCGAGCGGGCGGCCACGATTTGATGCCTGACTGCCTGCGCTACCGCCCGCACCCTCGCCGTGGGGCGCTGGGACTTCAGGTGCGCCAAAACTGTCTTCAATTCCGGCACTTCATCGCGGATTTCGACGGCGGCAAGCCGGCCGCCGTCGTACGTCAACTGGTGCTGCGGCCGCTGATGCAGGATGGAATAGCCGAGGCCGCGGGCGACGAAAGTGCGGACGGTTTCATAGCTGGCCGAACGGAACCTGATGTCCGGTTCCTGGCCGCCGAGGCGTGCGATGGACAGCATGAGGTCCCGGGTGTGCGGGAGGTCCAGGAGCACAAAGGACTCACCGCGCAGCGCGGACAACGAGATGCTCTTGGACCCCGCCAGCCTGTGATCCGGCGGGAGCGCCACGTAGGGGCGGACGGTGTCCACCACAGAGCTGGCGATTGCCTCCGGCAGGTCGAGGTCATAGCACAGGGCAAGATCAGCCTGCCCGCTGAGCAGGGCACTGATACAGCCCGACGTGTCGGTCTCGATGACCTCTGTTTCGAGGTTCGGATGGTCTTCCCTCAGCTTGGTCAAGACCCCGGGAAGCAGGAAGGGCGCCAGGGTACTGAAGCAGGCGATCCGGATTCGCCCGGCAACGCTCTGGTGTTCACCACGTGCGTGATCAATGCTTTCCTCCACCTGCGCCAGGATGGCTTGGGCATCCCTGACGAACAGCTCACCGGCCGGCGTCAGTACGAGGCCTTTGGAACGCTGCCGGATAAAGAACTGCGTTCCGACATGTCGCTCCAGCTGGGCAATCGCGGCCGATACCGCCGACTGGGCCACGTTCAGGCGCACGGCTGCCCCCGTCATGGACAACTGGGCTGCGGCTTCCACGAAATAGCGCAACTGCGTCAGGGTCACATCCATGCCACGAGAATACACTGTGCATCAGAAAAGGCGATGCAATCGTTCTAAAAGAACTGTTGGACAGATTTAGTGCGCCACAGGAAGCTGAAGGATACGAGCACCCGGCTTACAGCACTGAAAGGCAAGCTGCGACATGAAGCACCAGCGTATCCGCACGTTCAATACCAAAGAGACCTATCCCGAGCAGAACCTGGATAACGATCTCTGCCAGGCAGTTGTGGCCAACGGGGTGGTCTACCTCCGCGGCCAGATCGGGCAGGACCTTCAGACGCGGGAATCGGTGGGAATCGGCGACGTCGAAGCCCAGACGGAGAAGGCCATGGCCAACATCGACATGTTGCTCAAAGAGGCCGGCAGCAGCCTTGAAGACATCGTCAAAGTGACGGTCTACCTTATCGATCCCCGCTACCGTGAAACCGTCTACCGCACCATGGGCCGCTGGCTCAAGGGAGTGTTCCCCGCATCCACCGGCATTGTTGTCCAGGCCCTTGCCCGCCCGGAATGGCTCGTGGAAATTGACGCCACGGCAGTGCTCTCCACGGAGGGACAGCAGTGACGTTCAGCATTGCCGCCACGGACGGCCACGGCAGGTTCGGCATAGCGGTCTCCTCGTCCTCCCCCGCCGTGGCCGCGCGGTGCGCGCACCTGCGCGACGGGATCGGCGCCGTCAGCTCACAGAACATCACCGATCCCCGGCTGGGAACAGCGCTGCTCGACCGCCTGCAAGCCGGCTATTCCGCGCAGGAGGCGATCGACGCCGTCGTGCAGGAGTCACCATCGGTGGACTACCGGCAGCTGGTGGTCCTGGACGGCAAGGGCGGATCGGCAGTCTTCAGCGGCGCCCATACCCTTGGCGTGTTTGGCGAAGGCCGAGGTGCGAACAGCGTGGCTGCCGGCAATATGCTGGCGCATCCGGGTGTTGCCCAGGCCCTGTGCGACGCGTTTGAAGCGGCCTCCGGGGAGCTGGAAGTGCGCCTCATGGCTGCCCTTGGAGCCGCCGAGGCAGCCGGCGGCGAGGCTGGACCCGTGCGGTCAGCCGGTATCTCGGTGGTGTCCGGACACGGTTGGCGGGACACGGACCTGCGTGTGGACTGGCATGAGGACCCGATTAGCGAACTGGAGCATCTCCTGGGGGTGTGGCTTCCGCAGCGGCATGACTACGTGGTCCGGGGCTTGGACCCCGCCGCTTCGGTCGGCTATGGAGTGGCTGGCGATGAGCGCTGAACCGGCAACCACCACCCCTCCCAACGTCCAGCACCACCGGGTACTGAAGGCCGTCAATGCCCAGCACCAAGACTTGATCCGGCTCTCGGAGACGCTCCACGCCAACCCCGAGCTCGGCTGGCAGGAACACCGTGCCGCGGCTTGGACTGCCGACTATCTCGCCTTGCATGGCTTTGACGTGGAAAGAGGGTATCTGGGCTTCCCCACTGCGATCCGTGCGGTCTTCGGAACAGGTTCCCGCCGCATCGGGCTCATGGCCGAGTACGATGCCCTTCCTGGTCTCGGCCACGCGTGCGGCCACAACATCATCACAGCTATCTCGTGTGGTGCCGCAGTAGCCCTGGCAGAGTTCGCGGCCGAGCGTGACCTGACCGTGGAACTCTACGGAACCCCGGCGGAAGAAGGCGGTGGCGGGAAGATCGAGCTGTTCAAGAAGGGTGCCTTCCACGGCCTGGACCTGGCCATGATGGCGCATCCCAGCCCCGTGGATTCCGCCGAAGCCCGCCCCTACGCAGTGGCTCACAACCACGTGGAGTACCGCGGCAAGTCGGCTCATGCTGCTGCCTATCCCGATCAGGGAGTCAATGCCAACGACGCCTTCATTGTTGCCCAGGTGGCGTTGGGCCTCCTCCGCCAACAACTGCCGGCCGGTACCCGGGTCCACGGGATCCAGACCCGGGGTGGTGAAGCGCCCAATGCCATCCCCGAAAGGACCGAGGGGCGCTGGTACGTCCGGGCCGAAACACTGGCCCAGCTGGGCACGCTGGAGGAGCGCGTCCACCGGTGCTTCCAAGCCGGCGCCTTGGCGTCCGGTTGCGAGCTGTCGGTGACCCCGGAATCGGAGCCCTATTCGGAGTTCCGGACGGACCTGCGGGCGCTGGAGCTGTATGTCAGGCATGCGGAAGCCCTCGGCCGCGATTTCAATGCGCCGCCGGAGCAAGCCACCATGAATCGGGCGTCCACTGACATGGGCAATGTGTCCCAAGTGGTTCCGGCCATCCATCCCTATATAGGACTCGGTTGCTTCCCTGCGGCCAACCACCAACCCGAGTTCGCCGCACATTGCGTCGGCGGCGCAGCCAACCTTGCAATTCACGACGGCGCAGCCGCCTTGGCGCTTACGGCGTTGGATTACCTGGCAACGTAGCCGGGGAATCCACTGACTGCATTTCCAGGAACAGGACCATGACAGATCAACTATCCTCTCCCCTCCCGGGAGCACGGCGAGAGCATGACAGCCTCGGGGACGTAGACGTCCCCGAGGCTTCGTACTGGGGCATCAGCACACTGCGAGCGGTGGACAACTTCCCCGTCAGCGGACGGACCATTGGTACCCTGCGTTCCCTGATATGGGGCCTGGGTACCGTCAAATATTCTGCAGCCCGCGCAAATGAGAGCCTCGGATTGCTTGATCCGGCCAAATCCGAGGCCATCCAAATGGCTTCCCTGGAAGTCATGGAGGGGCTCCTCGACGAGCAGTTCGTGGTGGACACCATCCAAGGTGGAGCCGGGACCAGCACCAACATGAACGCCAACGAGGTCATTGCGAACCGCGCCCTTGAAATCATGGGACTCCCCAAGGGCTATTACGCCGCACTGCACCCCATTGATGATGTGAACCGCAGCCAGTCAACCAACGACGTCTATCCGACGGCCATCAAGATCGCCCTCCAGCGGGAAATCTCTGAGTTCTGCGCCGAGCACGGCAGGCTCATCGGAGCATTCGATGCCAAAGCTGCCGAGTTCGCTGGCATCATCAAGGTAGGCCGCACCCAACTCCAGGATGCCGTCCCCATGTCCATGGGCCAGGAGTTCGGCGCCTTTGCCGAAACGCTCCGCGAAGACGGCCAACGGCTCTTGGAACTGTTGCCCCACCTGCGGGAATCCAACCTTGGAGCCACGGCCATCGGCACCGGTATCACCGCTCCACCGGGATACCGTGACGCCGTCATCCGCGAGCTGAGTTCCATCACGGGCCTGCAGCTAACCTCCGCCACCAACCTCGTGGAGGCCACGAGCGATACGGGCGTCTTCATGCTCGTCTCCGGCGTCTTGAAGAGGGCAGCGGTAAAGCTCTCCAAGATCTGCAACGATCTTCGATTGCTGTCCTCCGGTCCGCAAACAGGCTTCGGGGAAATCCGCCTGCCCGCAGTCCAGGCGGGGTCATCCATCATGCCCGGCAAGGTGAACCCGGTGATCCCGGAGATGGTCAACCAGGTAGCCTTCCGGGTTCTCGGCGCCGATGCGACGGTGACCATGGCCGTGGAGGCCGGCCAGCTCCAGCTCAATGCCTTCGAGCCGGTCATTGCTGACGCATTGCTGGAGTCGATCGCTTGGCTCACTGTGGCCTGCCGTCAGCTCCGGACGCACTGCGTGGACGGTATCACGGCCAACACGCAGGTGCTGGAGCAACGCATGATCGAATCGATCAGCGTGGTCACCGGCCTGGCACCTTTGATTGGCTACGCGGCTGCGGCAGACCTCGCCAAGGAAGCCCTCGCCTCCCGTCGGGGCATCGCGGAACTCGTGATCGAGCGCGGCCTGCTTGATCCGGCGAGGATGGAGGCAGCTCTTTCGGCCAGGTCGCTGGCAGGGCTCGGCTGAGCCACCACCCCCGCAAGGCCCGACGTCGGAACTCACCCATGAGCCGACGTCGGGCCTTTTTGTGCGGAAACCCTGGCCGCACGTCAGGTACAGCAAAAGGGACCATGCCGCTGTGGCATGGTCCCTTTGGCGTGGGGAGTTAGACGGCTCCGCTCGCCACCAGCGCATCCTGCTCGTTGTGGACCAGGTAGCCCCGCTGGATGGTGATCTGGTCGGCAACGTATTTGGCGTCGTGCCAGACACCCCAGATGAAGCTGGATCCTCGGCGTGACTGCCACGGCAAACCCAGGAAGTACACGCCTGGCTCTGTGGATACACCGCGTTGCTGCAGCGGCTTGCCCTTCTCATCGAAGGCGTCCACTTGCAGCCAGCTGTAGTCCACTGCGAAACCTGTGGCCCACACGATCGACGTGACTCCGGCGCGGGCGAGGTCGAGCTCGCGGATGGGGTTGGTCAGGCTTTCCGGGTCCGGCCGGAGGAAGCGGGCTTCGGGTTCCTCCGGCAGGTCCAGGCCATTGCGTTCAACGTACGCATCAGCTTCGTCGAGCAACTCCAGGTAGTGGGCATCACCGTTCGCGATGTTGGTGCGGAGGTCATCCGCGAAACGCATTGTTCCGTTGTCGAACGCCGTGGTCCGTCCCACGAGCTTGATCCCGTTCTCGGCGAGCGCGCGGAAGTCAACGGTGTGGCCACCGTCTGCCCCGCTGACGGCGATGGTCACATGTTCTGCGCCCGCTGCCGGAGTGGAAGCGTCCCACTTGCCGAGGACTCCCAACCACCAGCAGAAGTCCCGGCCACGGTAGTTCCGCGGGGGCCGGTCATGCGGCCCCACCGAGAGGAACACCTGCCGGCCCGAGCGCTGGATTTCCGCGGCGATCTGGACACCCGAGGACCCAGCCCCGACCACCAGCACGGCCCCTTCGGGCAGTTGGCCAGGGTTGCGGTACGAGCTGGAGTGCAGCTGCATCACGCCGGCGGCTTCAGGAACGACGGCGGGGATCACCGGCCGCTGGAACGGCCCCGTGGCGGCAACGACGTAGCGGGCGTTGAACTCTCCGTCGGACGTCTTCACCTGGAAGCCCGGTGCGCCGACGTTCCTGCGCACGGATGTCACTTCCACACCGCAGCGGATGGGGGCGCCAATCTTCTCGGCGTAGGCCACGAAGTAGTCCGCTACCTGCTCTTTGGAGGGAAACGAACCGGGTTCGATGTCGGTGAATTCCAGGCCCGGGAAGCGGTCGTGCCAGGCCGGCCCATTCGCAACCAGGGAATCCCACCGCATGGAACGCCACCGCTCTGCGATGCGATGGCGTTCCAGCACGATGTGGGGAATACCCCGCTCGCTCAGGTGCTCGCTCATCGCTACCCCGGCCTGGCCTGCGCCTACGACGAGGACCTCAACCTCTTGGCTTGACATGTGATCTCCTATTTGGCGAAAGGTCACAGCGCGAATAGATGGCTCCCTTCGTTGGGAGCATCGGCTGGAATGACGGACGCTGTGGCCCTTTTTCTGTGACGGTTAATTCATTCTCACGTGCACAAAGTGCATCTGCATAGCGAATAAAACCGCGTAACCACATCGAAAATTGTGATGTCATCGCCCGCTTGCGTTTAGCGGGTCTCAGGACGTTTGCGTCGCGCGCCTCCTGAGCCATGCTCGGCGCACCTGCTCGCGGATGGTGCGCTGGCTACGCCGGCTGACCAGGATCACTGCAGCAACGCCGGTGACAAGGACTGCTGCGCCACCAACAGCCACGGCCCATCGGGCACCGAACTCTGTGCCGATCCAGCCCATGAGGGGAGCCCCAACGGCCGTACCGCCTTGCAGGATGGCCAGGTACAGGGCAAGGACGCGGCCCCGGAATTGGGGCTCGACCGACAGTTGGATGGTGGTGTTGCAGCTGTTGAGGAACGTGATGGAAGCAAGTCCCACCGGGACGAGGACGGCCGCGTAGATCCAGAAAGTTGGCGAGATGCTGGCCAGGAGGGTGAAGACACCGAGGCACAGCGCACCCCCGAGCATGAAGCGCAGCCGTGGACCCGAGCGTCGGGCCGCAAGCAGGGCACCGGCGAGGGTACCCACGGCCATGATGGAGCCAAGAAGGCCGAATTCTTCAGGTCCCATGCCAAATTCGGCGGTGGACATCAGCGAGTTGGTGACCGGGAAGTTCATGCCGAAGGCTCCCAGCATCCCCACCATGACAAGGATCAGGACCAGGTCCGGGCGCTGGCGCACATAGCGCAGACCCTCGGCCACCTGGTGCTTGCCGCGAACCACAGGCGTCGCTGGCTCAAGCTGGGAGATCTTCACCCGGAAGAGGGAAATGATCACCGCGGCAAAGCTCGCAGCGTTCAGGAGGAACACCGGACCTGTTCCGATCCACGCAATGAGCACGCCGGCAATGGCCGGGCCGGTGAGCCGGGCCGTGTTGAAAGAAGCGGAATTGAGGGCCACGGCATTGGAGATTTTGTCCGGTCCCACCAGTTCGGAGACAAACGCCTGCCGGGCCGGTCCGTCGATGGCTGCCGCAAGTCCGAGCGCGAGGGCGGCTAGGTAGACATGCCACAATTGAGCCACGCCGGTGACGACCAGCAGTCCGACGATCAGCCCACAGATTCCCATGGCGGTCTGGGTCCAGAGCAGGATCACGCGCTTGCGGTAGCGATCGGCAAGCACGCCCGCGTAGGGGCCCAACAGCAGCATGGGAAGGAACTGAAGCGCCGTGGTGATGCCCACTGCCGTTCCGGAGTGATCGGTCAGGACAGTCAGGACCAGCCAGTCCTGTGCCACCCTCTGCATCCAGGTTCCGATGTTGGACACCAAGGCACCGCCAGCCCAAAGCCGGTAATTGGGATTCTCCAGGGCACGGAACATGGCGCTCACTTGGCGCTCATCTCCTGCATGATGTGGGCGGCGCGGCTGAGCGTCAGCCGATCCTCCTCGCTGAGTCCTGCTACGCGCTGGGCCAGCCAGGCAGTCCGCTGGCTACGGGCCTCGGCCAGGACTTCCTGGCCTTCGGGAGTGATGCTGATGTGGACCTGGCGGCCATCTTCCGGGTTGGCCTGCCGTGACACGAAACCTTGGCCGGACAAGGCGTTCACGATCCGGGTCATCGACGGTGCCTGGACGTGCTCCAACTCGGCCAATTCCCGGAGTGTCTGTGAACCGGAGTCCAGGTGGGCAAGAACCGTGTACTGCCCGGGGGTTATGACGTCGCCTGTCGCTTCGATCCGGAGCCTGCGGGACGTTCGCATCACTGCGGTCCGAAGATCGATCGCAAGGATGTCTGCTTGAATCTCCGCCGGTCCGTCGTTAATAGCTGCGGTCACTGGGAGGCGCCTCCTGAGGTTGGCATAATAGTTAGCAGTGCTAATTAGCTCCGCTAACTATTATGCTCCTCCTCCAGCAGGCTGTCCACGGAATGTGATCAGGCCGATGCCACGCTCACGCTCCCTCCACGACGCTGCCGTCGTGGTCCAGGGTCCAAGGTGAGGGATTCCGTGTGCGGTCCTTTCAGTCAGGAAAGTTCCTGATTCTGGGCGTGTGCCGCGCCAGCGTTCGCATCACCGCCAGCGTTCGCATCCCCGCCAGCGTTGGCATCCATCCGGGCAGTGGCCGCCTTGTCATGGGTGGCCGGCATGGCGAGGACCGCAATAACGGTGAGTGCGGCACTTATGAGGACGGCCGAAAACACGGCAGATGAAGCCACGATTGTTGTCCGCGGATCAGGGCCGTCACCGGGACCGTTGGCGTAGATGGCATTGGCTACGGCGCCGAAGACCGCTACGCCGATGGAGCTGCCGATCGAGCGCGCAAAGAGATTGGTACCGGTAACCACACCGCGCTCGTTCCATTCAACACTCGATTGGGCGGCGATGAGGCTCGGCGTAGCCACCAGCCCGAGTCCCAGCCCGACAGTAAAGCAGGCAGCGGCTACCAAGAGGACGTTGGGCGACGAAGCAGTAAAGGCAAGGACAGCCGTGCCGATGACCGTAATGGAGATACCGATCATGGCCGTCTTACGAAATCCAATCCGAAGATAGAACCTGCCAGCTTGGGAAGCACTGAGGGGCCACCCCAGCGTCAAGGCAGCCAAGGCCAGGCCCGCCAACACCGGTGATACCTGCAGTGATCCCTCAAGGAACGTTGGAACGTATGAGGTGAGGCCAAGCATGACCGCGCCAACACCGAAGGAGATCATCGCCGTGGTCGCCAACAACCTGCGGGAGACAACCCATGGCGGCAGGACCGGCTCTGCAGCCTTCCGCTCCACCAGCAGGAAGGCCGCGAACAACAAGGCTCCCGCAGCAAAGACCGCGATGCTGATGCTTGAGTTCCAGGCCCAGGCCTGGCCGCCCTCAAGTGCGCCGAGGATGAGCAGGCTCAAGGAAATCGTCAGCAGCCCGGCCCCCAGGTAGTCGATGCGGTGTTTCTTACGCTCGACGTCCTCATGGAATGTCCGAACCAGCATCCACCCGGCCAGGAGGCACAGGGGGATGTTGATGAGGAAGATCCAACGCCAGATACCCAACGAAGAAAACACACCGCCCAGCGTTGGGCCCACAACGGAGGAAACGGCCCACACACTGGCCAGGTAGCCCTGCACTTTCGCCCGCTCGGCAAGCGTGTATATATCGCCGGCAATCGTGATGGCTACAGGCTGGACGGCGCCCGCCCCTAATCCTTGAAGCACGCGGAAGGCGATGAGCGCCGGCATGCTCCAGGCCAATCCGCAAAGGACGGATCCAAGCAGGAAGAGCCCGATACCACTGAGGATGATCGGTTTACGGCCCAAGACGTCAGAGAGCTTGGCATAAACAGGCACTGAAACCGCCTGCGCCAAGAGATACGCCGAGAAGAGCCACGGAAACGACGTGAAACCACCGACGTCATCCACGATCGAAGGCACTGCCGTAGCAACGATGGTGGAATCGATCGCCACCAGGCCGGTGGAAAGCATCAGCGCAATCAGGATCGGTCCGCGCCGGGAACGGAACCCGACTCCGTCTTCAGTCTCTGTAGTCACATGGTCTCGTTCCGTCGTCACCTGTTCATGGGCCCTCTTGGCGTAACCGCCCCAGCCCCAAGATTAGTCCCGGACCTGGACCTGGTCTTTGAGCGCCTCCGTTCGCTCCTGGACGAAGGTTCATGGTTGCGGTGTACCGCGCAAACGATTCAAGATCCACCCAGTTTCCCAGCCCGGCGTCGTCTGCGTTGGGCCGTCATTGACCGAGTACGTCGTATCCGCATAACGCTGGGTTGCCTGGTCAGGATGGAGCGTGGATGGCGTCGCATGAACCTGCTGCTTTCAAGCTCGGGAATGGTTGTTTACAACGTTTCCCGGCGCCTGTGCACACACTGTGCCGATGCCATGCCGCAGATGGGTTCGAACGCCAACGGCGGGCCACCCACCGGTTCCTTTTGGAACCCCAGGGCGACCCGCCGTCGTCGTAATTCAGTACGACTTAGTCGTTGATGAGGTCGTGAACCACGATTGTCTGGTCGCGGTCCGGGCCGACGCCGATGGCCGAGAAGCGCGTACCGGAGAGCTTTTCGAGTGCAAGTACGTAATTGCGGGCGTTCTCCGGAAGGTCTTCGAGCGTGCGGGCGCCGGTGATGTCCTCGGTCCAGCCGTCGAAGTACTCGAAGATCGGCACCGCGTGGTGGAATTCGGTCTGCGTCATGGGCATTTCGTCGTGGCGGACGCCGTCCACATCGTAGGCAACGCAGACCGGGATCTGCTCGATACCTGTGAGGACGTCCAGCTTGGTCACGAAGTAGTCCGTGAAGCCGTTGACGCGGGAAGCGTGGCGGGCCAGCACGGCGTCGTACCAACCGCAGCGGCGGGGACGGCCGGTGTTCACACCGAACTCACCGCCGGTCTTCTGCAGGTACACGCCCATCTCGTCGAAGAGTTCCGTGGGGAACGGACCGGCGCCAACACGTGTGGTGTAGGCCTTGATAATGCCGATGGAACGCGAAATCCGGGTTGGGCCAATGCCTGAGCCAACGGATGCGCCGCCAGCCGTCGGGTTGGATGAGGTGACGAACGGGTATGTGCCGTGGTCAACGTCAAGGAACGTGGCCTGGCCACCTTCCATGAGCACAACCTTGCCCTCGTCCAACGCGTTGTTCAGCTCCAGCGTGCTGTCGATAACCAGCGGGCGCAGGCGCTCGGCGAAGGAGAGGAAGTACTCAACGATCTCATCAACCACGATGTCGCGACGGTTGTAGACCTTGACCAGGAGCTCGTTCTTCTGGCGCAGCGAACCTTCCACCTTCTGGCGGAGGATCGATTCGTCGAAAACGTCCTGGACCCGGATGCCCAGGCGGGCAACCTTGTCCATGTAAGCCGGCCCAATGCCACGGCCCGTGGTGCCGATGGCGCGGCTGCCCAGGAAACGCTCCGTGACCTTGTCCAGGACCTGGTGGTACGGCGCAACGAGGTGTGCGTTGGCCGAGACACGCAGGCGGGACGTGTCCGCACCGCGGGCATCAAGGCCGTCGATTTCCTGGAAGAGGGCCTCGAGGTTCACCACGCAGCCGTTGCCAATAATAGGAATTGCATTGGGGCTCAGGATGCCCGCGGGAAGGAGCTTTAGCTCGTACTTCTCACCGCCAACCACCACGGTGTGCCCGGCGTTGTTACCGCCATTGGGCTTGACCACGTAGTCAACACGGCCACCGAGCAGATCGGTAGCTTTGCCTTTGCCTTCGTCGCCCCACTGGGCTCCGACGATCACGATAGCGGGCATGGGATCCTCCCCCATTCTTTCGGGCGAGACCAAGCCGGATGGCCAAGACTCGACGCCGTACATGAGAATGCCCCGACTTACCGGTGCAGCCTGCCGCGGGCGGCGGCATACGCAAGAGTTTCGGGGCTCTTACCAGCCAAGTTTAGCCGATGGCGCCTGAAACTCTGGCGTCAAGGAGCCGTCCAACCACGTTTTGCCTGCACAGATGGGTTAATGTTCAGGCTCGACGGCGACGCGGAGCACCGACGCCGTCGAGACGTGCGCCACGCTGCTGGGCAACACGCCGTGTCTCATTTAAGGGCGCGCCGGAACAGGGTGCTGCCGCGCCCATAGTCCGGTAAGGTTAGTTAGCCCCCAACAGCACCCTTTGAGGTTCGGCTGCGGCATGCCCGCGGCCCCCTTGGAACGGTGCGCTGTAACACCTAGGAGACCTAACCCCTGATGCAAGAACTGGCGACTGAATCACCCGAAGAAATCCTCTGGAACCGCCGCTACGAATCGCACATCGCCGAGGTCAACGAGCTGTGCGACTCCATCAAGGAGCAGAAGCCGGGCAGCGAGGTCCTCTACATCGACCCCGCCCACAGCATGGATGACTGCCGCATCGTCAGCCTTTTCTCCAACCAGCGCACCAACACCGGTGAGGGTTTCATCACCCCGGGTGACGAAGAAGCAACCACCCGGATGCTCGGCATGCAGTGGCAGTTGGGTCTCCGCCCCGAGCTCATGATGCCGTGGAACGCGTACCCATGGATCGAGCCCAACGAGGAACCGGGCAAGCTGACGCCGGCCAACATCACCGAAGGCCTAAAGCCGCTCCTGCGCCTGCTCGCCATCCTGCCTCGCACTTCCGCACTTGTGGCACACGGCAATGAGGCACACCGCCTTGCCGACCAATTGATGAAGGCCGCGCCTGCCAGCATCGCCCGGCGCGGATTCAAGACCTTCAAGGTCCGTTCCCTTGGTGGCCGCTCCTTCGCCGGTACACCCGCCCGCCAGCAGGAATACCTCGATGCCATCCACGGCGCCTACGCCGAGGCAATGGCGCGCACGGGCATCCCGCGCAAGGCTTAGTCTCCGGCCTTTCGGGGCCCGCTCTGCGCCCCTGGCACGCGCCCAGGCACGCAAAGCGGGCCCCACAACGAGCTAACGACGACGGCGGCCCCCACCTTTTTGGTGAGGGCCGCCGTCGTCGTTTGCTGCAGTGGCGCGGTGACCGCCTTAGCTGGCTTCGATCGCTGCTTTGGCCTTGGGGTCCGAGTCGTTCAGGAACTTCTCAATCCGCTCGGGCTCTTCAGGTTCGCCGATAGCAGCTGCCGCACGACCCAGCGCGTAGAGGGCACGCAGGAAGCCCTGGTTGGGCTCGTGCTCCCACGGAATGGGGCCGACACCGCGCCATCCGTTGCGGCGGAGCGAGTCGAGTCCGCGGTGGTAGCCGACCCGGGCGTAAGCGTAGGAGTCGATGGTCCGGCCCTCAGCCCAGGCTTCCTCGGCAAGGATTGCCCACAGAAGGGACGACGTGGGGTTTTTCTCCACGAGGTCCAGCGCTTCCTTGCCGAGAGCCAGGTGCTGGTAGACCTCGGTTTCGGCGGGCAGGAGCGTGGGCTCCGGCCCCATCAGGTTCTTCCGGAATTCGTCGGACATTAGAAGGTCTTGCCAACCGATCCGAGCTGCTGTGCTGCTTCGACAATGCGCGCAGCCATGCCGGCCTCGGCGGCAGCGCCCCAGACGCGGGGGTCGTAGGTCTTCTTGTTGCCCATTTCGCCGTCGACCTTCAGGACGCCGTCGTAGTTGGAGAACATGTGGCCGGCAACCGGGCGGGTGAACGCGTACTGGGTGTCGGTGTCGATGTTCATCTTGATGACACCGTAGGAAACGGCGTCAGCGATTTCCTGTTCCGTGGAGCCGGAGCCGCCGTGGAACACGAGGTCGAACGGGTTTTCCTTGCCGATCTTGGCGCCAACCTCAGCCTGGATCTGCTTGAGCAGTTCGGGGCGGAGCTTCACGTTGCCCGGCTTGTACACGCCGTGCACGTTGCCGAAGGTCAGGGCGGTCAGGTAACGGCCGTTTTCGCCGGCACCCAAGGCCTCGATGGTAGCGAGGGCGTCTTCGGTGGTGGTGTAGAGCTTCTCGTTGATTTCGTTCTCAACGCCGTCTTCCTCGCCACCGACGGTGCCGATTTCGACCTCGAGGATGATCTTCGCAGCAGCTGCACGCTCAAGCAGTTCCCGGCCGATGCGCAGGTTCTCGGAGAGGGTCTCGTGCGAGCCGTCCCACATGTGCGAGTTGAAGATCGGGTCCTTGCCGGCCTTCACGGCTTCCTCGGAAGCGGCCAGCAGGGGCAGGACGAAGTCTGCCAGCTTGTCCTGCGGGCAGTGGTCCGTGTGCAGGGCGATGTTGACGTTGTAGTTCTTGGCAACTTCGCGGGCGAACGCGGCGAAGCCGAGGGAACCGGCAACCATGTCCTTGACCGAAGCGCCCGACCAGTAGGCTGCGCCACCGGTGGAAACCTGGATGATGCCGTCAGATTCGGCCTCGGCGAAACCGCGGATCGCAGCGTTCAGAGTCTGCGACGACGTCACGTTGACGGCGGGGAAGGCAAATCCGCCAGCCTTTGCGCGGTCGATCATCTCGGAGTAAATCTCTGGGGTTGCAATGGGCATGGTGACTCCTATGCTGAATTCGTCTGTGGGTTGGTAACCCTGGAGTAGACCGCTTACGGCTAGCACCCATCCTAGCGATATCCGCCGGGACGCCGTGTTTCGGGTCACTGGGGCTCTTAACACTTCCGCCGAGTTGGCATTTGATGACAGTCCCGCAGCTCGGGATTGTCTGTGGAGTCTCATGACTTAATGGACACTTCTGTCTCAGGACATCGTGGACAGTGTGTCTCGGGACATCGTGGGCACTTGTGCGGGTTTTGCTCGTTCCATGAGCGAACTCAAACCCGATATGAAGGTCCGGTATCTTGTCGCCTCGTGGCCTGAGGAGAGTCCTCGAGGTGCCGTGGCAGCCTTCTGCCGCGAGCACAACGTCTCACGGTCTTGGTTCTATAAGGTCAGGGCCGCTGCGGTGTCGGGTGGGCCGGCACAAGCGATGGCTATGCGTTCGACCAAGCCACGTACCAGCCCTAACGCTACTCCCGCAGGGGTCACCGCGTTGGCTTTGCATGTGAGGGAAGCGTTGGAGGCCCAAGGCCATGACCATGGGCCTTTGAGCGTTCAGGCAAGGATGCGCCGGGACGGTGTGGAACCGCCGTCCCGGGCAACGCTTGCCCGGCTCTTTACCAAGGCCGGCATGGTGGTTCCGGAGCCGCGGAAGAAGCCTCGAAACGCTTACCGCCGGTTCGTATATCCCGCACCGAACTGTTGCTGGCAGATCGACGCCACGGAATGGCAGCTGGAAAACGGGCGGAAGGTTGTGATTTTCCAGCTCATTGATGATCATTCACGCTTGGCCTTGGCGTCACTGGTTGCGGCCGGAGAAACGAGCGAAGCGGCCCTGCGGGTGGTCAAACATGCCATCAGTAAACACGGGGTTCCCCGGAAGTTTCTCTCCGACAACGGCATGGCCCTGAACCCCACACGCAGGGGACGAAGCGGGGCATTGGTGGACTACCTGAGATCTCTCGGAGTCGAACCGATCACGGGCAAGCCCTACAAGCCCACCACCCAGGGCAAGAACGAACGATTCCACCGCACACTGCACCGGTTTCTGCACAAGCAAAAACCGGCTTCAACGATCAAGGATCTTCAAGCCCAGGTCGACACCTTCGACCACTACTACAACACCGAGCGTGAACATCAGGCACTGCCGGCCCGAATGACTCCCCAACAGGCTTGGGAAGCCACCGAGAAAGTGCCCGCCCCCTCGGTCCCCGTGATCTCTGAGATCAAAACCCAGATCCGGCGAACCGTACGAAGAACCGTCAGCCGCCTGGGCGTCGTCACGGTCGTGGGCACGCACTTCCAAGTAGGCAGAGACCGCGCCGGAGAAACAATCCACATCCTCTACGACGCACAACGCATCATGTTCTTCGACGGGCACGGAACCGAAATCATTTCCCATCCGCGCCCGCCAAGAGGAACCAAATACATAGGCAACAACAAACCCCGCGGCTTCATGGCGAACCAAGTGTCCACGACGTCATGAGACATACAGTGTCCACGAAGTCCTGAGACTCGAAGTGTCCTCAATGTCCTGAGACATGACACGCGCTGCCATTGTCATTAAGTGTCATCTCGCGCACCAGCCGCGGCTTTGGAGCGCGCGGCGGACTTTATGTACGACGGCGGGCCGCTCACCTTCGAGGTCGTGCTTGGAGATCCGGACTTCCAGCCAGCCATGGGAGAGGGAGTTTTCCTGGCGTTGGATGTCCCTGAGGTGCTGGTCTGCGCCGCCATGGTGTTGTCCGTCGTATTGAAGGGAGATCCGGTACTCAAGGTAGGCGGCGTCCGGCCACAACACTGGACGGCCAAGGGCATCACGGACAATGTGGTTGAGCACGGGTTCCGGCAGGTTCGCGTCGACTACTGCCAACCGCATCAGCGTTTCCGGCGCAGAATCTGCCCCCACACGGATGAGTCCCAGTGCGGCACGGGCCGTCCGCACTCCGCGCATGCCTGCGTGGCGGCCCACGATCTCCGTCAGTTCATCAATGCTGCACAAAGCCGCTTTGGGGACGGGGAAGTCCTCGCCGTGGGAGCAGACGATGAAATCGCCCGCTGCAACCAGGTCCTCCAAGTCCAGCTGTGAAGCCAAGTCCAACCACGTCCGCGCAGGCGAGGTGAGCCTGACGCCGTCGTACTCAACGGCCTCCTCTGGAAGAAGGCTAAGGAGGTGTCCCGCCACGTTGACCCGACGGGGAAAACTAAACCCCTTCCGCCGGGCGAGGTGAATGCGCCAGTCCCCGCTGCGATTGCCCGGCAACGGGACACCCCAGATCCTGGCCGCCGATAACGAGACGAGGATGGAGGAATCATCCAGGTCGGTGTAGGCCCGCAGGGCCGAGGCTCCGGAAGCCTCGGACAGGGCCGGAATCCGGATCCCCCGGGATACCAGCAGCAGATCCTTGGCACGGGTCCGGGACCGGGTCACGCCAGCCTTGTCCGACGCGCGAACAGAGAAGGACCCCGCGGTCAGCTGATCCGGAAGCATTGCTCTGCGCATGCCTCATTTTTGCTGCCCATGCTGGCCTCCGGGAGGTTATCCACAGGCTGCAGCTTCCGGGGCTCATCGAGATGGCACTTAATGACAATCCCGAGCTGTGTCATGTCTCAGGACATTGAGGACACTTCGAGTCTCAGGACTTCGTGGACACTGTATGTCTCATGACGTCGTGGACACTTGGTTCGCCATGAAGCCGCGGGGTTTGTTGTTGCCTATGTATTTGGTTCCTCTTGGCGGGCGCGGATGGGAAATGATTTCGGTTCCGTGCCCGTCGAAGAACATGATGCGTTGTGCGTCGTAGAGGATGTGGATTGTTTCTCCGGCGCGGTCTCTGCCTACTTGGAAGTGCGTGCCCACGACCGTGACGACGCCCAGGCGGCTGACGGTTCTTCGTACGGTTCGCCGGATCTGGGTTTTGATCTCAGAGATCACGGGGACCGAGGGGGCGGGCACTTTCTCGGTGGCTTCCCAAGCCTGTTGGGGAGTCATTCGGGCCGGCAGTGCCTGATGTTCACGCTCGGTGTTGTAGTAGTGGTCGAAGGTGTCGACCTGGGCTTGAAGATCCTTGATCGTTGAAGCCGGTTTTTGCTTGTGCAGAAACCGGTGCAGTGTGCGGTGGAATCGTTCGTTCTTGCCCTGGGTGGTGGGCTTGTAGGGCTTGCCCGTGATCGGTTCGACTCCGAGAGATCTCAGGTAGTCCACCAATGCCCCGCTTCGTCCCCTGCGTGTGGGGTTCAGGGCCATGCCGTTGTCGGAGAGAAACTTCCGGGGAACCCCGTGTTTACTGATGGCATGTTTGACCACCCGCAGGGCCGCTTCGCTCGTTTCTCCGGCCGCAACCAGTGACGCCAAGGCCAAGCGTGAATGATCATCAATGAGCTGGAAAATCACAACCTTCCGCCCGTTTTCCAGCTGCCATTCCGTGGCGTCGATCTGCCAGCAACAGTTCGGTGCGGGATATACGAACCGGCGGTAAGCGCTTCGAGGCTTCTTCCGCGGCTCCGGAACCACCATGCCGGCCTTGGTAAAGAGCCGGGCAAGCGTTGCCCGGGACGGCGGTTCCACACCGTCCCGGCGCATCCTTGCCTGAACGCTCAAAGGCCCATGGTCATGGCCTTGGGCCTCCAACGCTTCCCTCACATGCAAAGCCAACGCGGTGACCCCTGCGGGAGTAGCGTTAGGGCTGGTACGTGGCTTGGTCGAACGCATAGCCATCGCTTGTGCCGGCCCACCCGACACCGCAGCGGCCCTGACCTTATAGAACCAAGACCGTGAGACGTTGTGCTCGCGGCAGAAGGCTGCCACGGCACCTCGAGGACTCTCCTCAGGCCACGAGGCGACAAGATACCGGACCTTCATATCGGGTTTGAGTTCGCTCATGGAACGAGCAAAACCCGCACAAGTGCCCACGATGTCCCGAGACACACTGTCCACGATGTCCTGAGACAGAAGTGTCCATTAAGTCATGAGACTCCACAGACAATCCCGAGCTGCGGGACTGTCATCAAATGCCAACTCGGCGGGAGGGCTACGAGACGGGCTGCTTGAACACGTGCCGGCGCACCCAGGCGTGCATCGCGATAGCCGCAGCGGAGGCAGCATTCATGGAACGCGTGGAGCCGAATTGCTCGATGGAAAGCGTCGCAACAGCGGCCTCATGGACCTCGGGCGTAAGGCCCGGGCCTTCCTGCCCGAACACCAGGACGCACTTCTCCGGGAGGTCGTAGGTCTCCAGCGGCACGGAATCCGGGAAGATATCGATGCCGATCACGGCAAGCCCCTCCCCCTGCGCCCACTGGACAAATTCCTCAACAGTGGGGTGGTGGCGGACGTGCTGGTAGCGGTCAGTGACCATGGCCCCGCGACGGTTCCACCGGCGTCGTCCGATGATGTGGACCTCCTTGGCGAGGAACGCGTTGGCGGTACGAACAACCGTGCCGATGTTGAGGTCGTGCTGCCAGTTCTCGATTGCGATGTGGAATTCGTGCCGCTTGGAATCCAGGTCCGCCACGATCGCCTCGTGCTTCCAGTACCGGTACTGGTCCACCACGTTGCGGCGGTCACCGTCCCTTAGCAGGTCCGGGTCCCACTGCTCGCCTCCCGGCCATTCGCCTTCCCAAGGCCCGACGCCGACCTCCGGCTTCGCTTCAGCCTCGCCGTCCGCTGGAGGAACCTCGGGAGTGGGCAGGGCTGTGTTGGGGGGAAGGTCAGTCACCCCTCAACTTTAGCCCTGCCCGGTCTTGGCCCGAGCGCCTAGACCATCTTCCACTTGTTGATGCGGTACGAGTTGGCCAACTGCTCCATCAGGCCGGGGTGGGCATCCCAGTAGGTCTTGTGCCCGCTGACGCCCAGCATCTGCGGAGTTCCCCACGGTGTCACTGAGAAGAGGTTGACTGCCTGGATTTCTTCGCCGCGCGCGTTGGTGCAGGTGAAGCCAATAACCACAGCGGCGCCACGGCGGAACTCGCGGATCTCGGGCATCGAGGTCTTGAAGTCCGAGGTGCACTTGTGGCCCACCAGGTTCTGGGGCAGTTCCGTGGCGGTCATGCCCTTGTACCTGGCTTCGATGTCCTCGATGGCAGCCTTGATCTCTTTCGGATCCTTGCCAAACTTACCTTCGTCGGACTCAGCGAAGAACGCGTACGCGAGGGCAATCCCGTCGCCGTCCGCCTCCACGGTGCCTTGGGCCTTCTTCTGGATTTCTTCACCAGTGGTGGGGTCCTTGGTGATCCCGAAGGACTCGTCATGGGTCCACTCGGCCAAGTACTGGAAGGAAGATTCCCCCGTGACCCACTTGCTGAACGAGGGATCGCCATCGGCCGGAACGTTCGTTGGGCCTGCGAATTCTTCCCACACGCTGGGCAGCGGGATGGCACCCTCCGGAATCTCCGAGGAGGCGGTTGCCTCGCCTGAAGGCTCCGCAGACGGGTCCTCCGAAGGCTCGGCCGCTGCGTCGGAAGCTTCGTCGGATGCACTGACGGAAGGCACGGGAGACTCCACGGCCACGGGCTTTGTCACCGAAGGAATCAGCCAGGCGAACACGACTACCAGCGCAATGATCACGACGACGGCGATCCCGCCGAGGATCAGGAACAGCGCCTTCTTGTTGTGGTCGCCCGAGCCCTGGCCGGGTCCACCAGGCTGGCCGGGTCCGCCAGGCTGACCTGGGTAGCCGGGCTGGCCAGAGTAGCCGCTGCCCGGCGTCGGGATACCGGGACCGGGCTGGCCGGGCTGCGTTTGCGGGTAACGGTGGACGGTTTCCGCGTACTCGCCGTCAGCGTGGCCCTGCTGGGTTGGGAATTGCTGCGTTGGGAATTGCTGCGTTGGGAATTGTTGTGCGGAGAAAGCCTGGGTGGGTGCAGGCTGCTGCGGCACCTCGGGCTGCGCTGCAGCAGGCTGCTGCGCTTCCGGCTGATACAGCGGCTGGGTCTGGCCCGGCTGATACTGCCGATATTGATCCTGCCCGGTGTCGTACCGCGGCTGCGGCACGCCCTCGGGGTTGTACGGAGGCTGCGGCACTCCATTGTTGTTGCTCATTGACAGGCCCTTTCAAACGCGTTGAGTACCGGCGTATCTGGGAATAACCGGTTGTCGATCCAGTACAGGGGACCTGCTGAAGTGCGGGCGACACAAAAAATCCACCATGTCGATCCCCCGACCCACGGTGGTGGCACGCCTGCGCCGCCCCAAGCGTAGTGCAGTCCACGGCATCCAAGGCAAGTCACACGAAAGATCCAGGCGGCGCCATCAGGGACACGGGATGTCTCCCCGCCCGAATAATGAAAGACTGGGAGGCAGTGCATGACCAACCCCAGCCGGAGGCAAATATGGCAGAAGAATCCACGCCCCACACGTCCGCGTCGGTTTACCGGAACGGCCACGAAATCGAATGCTGGCTCACGGACATGGACGGCGTGCTGGTTCATGAAAACCAGGCAATCCCCGGAGCAGCCGAGCTCATCCAGCGCTGGGTGGATACGTCCAAGCGCTTCCTTGTGCTGACCAACAATTCCATCTTCACCCCGCGCGACCTCGCAGCACGGCTCCGGGCCTCCGGACTGGAAGTTCCGGAAGAGAACATCTGGACGTCCGCGCTGGCCACCGCCCAGTTCCTCAAGGACCAGGTCCAGTCCTCTGATTCCGGCAACCGCGCGTACACCATCGGCGAGGCAGGCCTCACCACCGCCCTGCACGAGGCCGGATTCATCCTTACGGACACCGAACCTGACTTCGTGGTACTCGGCGAGACCCGCACGTACTCTTTCGAAGCGATCACCATGGCCGTCCGGCACATCCTGGCTGGCGCCCGTTTCATCGCGACCAACCCTGACGCAACCGGCCCCTCCAAGGACGGCCCCATGCCGGCAACCGGCGCCATAGCAGCAATGATCACCAAGGCCACGGGCCGCGAACCCTACATTGTGGGCAAGCCGAACCCCATGATGTTCCGCTCTGCCATGAACCAGATCGACGCCCACTCGGAGACCACGGCCATGATCGGCGACCGCATGGACACGGACATCGTGGCCGGCATGGAAGCGGGATTGCACACCGTCCTGGTGCTTAGCGGCATCACGCAGCGTGAGGAAATCGTGTCCTTCCCGTTCCGTCCCAACCAGATCCTGAGCTCCGTGGCGGACCTCAAGAGCCAGATCTAAAACCAAGGAGTCCCGTCATGGCTGTGCTCAATCTCCGTCCTCTGGCCGGCGGCCGGATACTGAGGGGGAGCCAGCCGTTTGGCTTGGATGCCGCAGCGACGTCAGGGTTTCTGGCGGAGCACGGCATCCAAGCCATCATGGACCTGCGCAGCGAGCTTGAGCGTTCCTTGGTTCCGTGGTTGGTTCCGAACGGCTCCGCCGCTCCGAACGCGACCACGCCCGACGGCGCGGGCGAGAGTACCGCCGTCGAGCTCATCCACAACCCCCTGGATCCCAACGCCGTGGCGGGGTCGCTCCAGGCGGTGGAGACTCCGGAGGATTTGGGGGATCTGTATCTGGGCTGGATCCGTGTCCGCCCCGAGTGGGTTGCCGATGCCCTGCGTCCTGTGGTGGAAGGCAAGCGCACGCTGGTTCATTGTTCGCTGGGCAAGGACCGGACAGGAGTGGTTTCTGCGATCGCGCTCATGGCGGCCGGTGCATCGGACGAGGCCGTGGTGAAGGATTACACGGCCACCACCAGGAACCTTCCCAACCTGCTGCAGGTCATGGCCGAGACGTGGCGGCTGCACGTCCCATCCACGCCTGCCCAGTACTTCAGCGCTGACCTTATGATCCTGCAGAGCCCGGAAGCGGCGATCCGGCATTTCCTGGTGGGCTTCGCGCGGGAGTTCGGGGACGCCCGCGGCTTCCTGCGCGAGGGGGGCCTCACCGCCGTCGAGGTTGAATCACTGCGCGACTAAACCCACCACGCCCCAACCCTCCATCCCCAAACCCACCGCGCCCAAACAGGGTCAGGAAGCCACGCGCCAGGAAAACCTAAGCTGCCAATAAAACCTATGCCGGCCGGATGACCCGTCCACTTGGTTCCTGGTACGACGGCTCCTCGGGTGCAGGCGGCAACGGCTCCAGCTCATTCTGGACCCGCTCCAACAGGGGCCTGTAAACATCGGCACTCCATTGCGGGCTCGCATGGGCAGGGCGGGCACCCTCTGTGCTGAGGACCGGCATCGCCATATTGGGCGCGAAGACTTTGCTCCACCCCGCGCGTGCGGACTCGTAGTTGACCGTGTTGTCCTTGGTGTTGCCGAGGAATGCCATTTTGGCCGAACCGATTTTGCCGGCGAATCGCAGGCCGTCGAAGTGGTAGATGTACGCCGACTCCGTCTGGATCAGCACGCTGGAGGGAGCAATCGGCGAGAGCTGTTCGAGGCTTTGATCCAGGATCTGCCGCCAAGTGCGCTCGTCCTTGTGCACCACGCGCTCCCCCAGTTCATAGCCGCCACGGAGCACGGAGGGTACGCGGAAGCCATTCTCATAAAGGAACACCACGCCGTCGAACCAGCTCTGATCAAGCACGTCGGCGCGGCTGAAGGGACTGGAATCGAGGACAATCAGCTGGGTCTCAACACCGTGCAGCTCCAGCAGGCGGGCCGCGACTTGCGTGGCAAGCATCCCACCAAAACTGTGGCCGTAGAAGTACAGCTTCTCCAACCCGAGCTCGCGCACGTGGAGAATGAGTTCGCGGACGATCTCGTCAACGTCCAGGCCCAGGTTGGAATAACCGACGGCGGCAAGGCGGCCACGCTGGTGCAGCGCAGGGCGCAGTGAGTTGAGGATCCACTGGGCCTCCTCCCAGCTGGTCTTGTACCCGGGAAAGAGAATCCAGCTGGCCTTCGGGAAGTACAGATCCGAGTAGGAGTCCGGAACGCGCAGGATCTTGGTGGCTCGCCGCTCGGCCTGAACGCGCCGCGTAAACAGCATGTCCCCGGCCAGCGCCACCGAAACCCCGGCAGCGATGAGGAAGTTGCGCCGCGACGACCGTTTAATGCGGGCAACCTGGGGCAGGATCCGGGCCCAATCGCCCGGATCCCCAGCATTCTCCGGCCCGGCCCCTGGCGCACGGGAGTACTGCGCCGGGAGGTTTTCGTTCACCTCCGGCGGTGCCGTGAGCTTCCCTACTTGAACGTCCACGCAGCTAGCATAGGCTTCGCGGACACTGCCTTACAGTCCCGCATCGTGCCTGTTCAGAGTGTGGAACGAGGCCTAGTCGAGGCCCAGTTCGTCCTTGCCGAAGGCAAAGAGGTAGGGCACGCCGGTTTCGGCTTCGATCTTCTCTTTGGCGCCGGTGTTGCGGTCCACGATCACGGCGACGGCCACTACATTGCCACCGGCCTTACGGACACCCTCGACGGCGGTCAGTGCGGACCCGCCGGTGGTGGAAGTGTCCTCGAGGACGACCACGTTGCGGCCCTCAACTGAGGGACCTTCCACCTGGCGGCCCATGCCGTACGACTTCTGGGCCTTGCGGACAACGAAGGCGTCCACGGCACGGCCAGCGTCGGCGGCGGCGTGCATAACAGCGGTACCTACGGGATCGGCACCCATGGTGAGTCCGCCAGCGCACTCAACCGGGATCCCGGCGTCGTCGATCATTGCCAACATGACCTGACCCACCAGTTTGGAGGCCTCGTGATGCAGGGTGATGCGGCGGAGGTCGATGTAGTAGTCAGCTTCCTTGCCGCTGGAGAGGATCACTTTTCCGCGGACCACCGCCAACTCTTTGATGAGTTCAAGAAGGCGGGCACGGGCAGTTGCAGTGTCTGCTGCGGGGGTACTGGTGGAAGTCATGGCTTCTATTCTACGTAAGGCACCGGGTCTTCCATTTCAGACGGAATCCTCCATTTCAGGCGGGAATCCGGTCAGTCTGGCTGGAAGGCGCCGCCACCAAGGCGGGGCTACCGTCGACGTTGCCGGCGTACAGCCAGTCGTTGTACTGGAAGTCGTTGTCCTTGCGGCTCTTGAACAGCAGGTTCCGCAGCACCCGGGCCACTCCGGACACGTGCCAGGACTCTCCCCAGATCCGTGCCGTGCGCTGGACGCGGGCGGTTCGGGCGGCCCGGACCGAGTTGAAGGAGCGAATGGCCTCGTCCCACGCGTCCGGGTTGACGCCGTCGGCGGTGAAGACCGTACCGTTGCTGACGTCCTGGAGAACAGCCGCGTCTTCGAGGGCCTGGCAGGCGCCCTGCGCCAGGTACTGGAGCATGGGGTGTGCGGCGTCGCCCATCAGGACCATGCGGCCGGCAACCCAGTTTTCGATCGGATCGCGATCGTACATGGGCCACCGAATGCCCGTGCCGAGGTTCGCGAGCGCAGCTTGCACGGCGGGGACGCAGTCCTTGTAGGCGGCCTGGAGTTCGTCCACTCCCCCGTACTGTTCTTCACCGCGCTCAAACGACGGCGATTTGAAGACGGCCACAGTATTGAGCAGTTCGCCCTTGCGCAGCGGGTACTGCACCAGGTGGCAGTCCGGGCCGAGGTAGACAACAACGTCCTCCAGATCCGTGGCGGGGGTTTCCGCAGTGATGGGCACCGTGCCACGGTAGGCAACGTAAGCGGAGGAAACGGGCTGGTCTGTTGCCACGAGCGGCCGCAGTGTTGATTTGAGCCCATCAGCACCGATCACCACATCTGCTTCATAGTCCACACCAGCCGCGGTGTGGACAATACCGCGTCCGTTCACGGTTTCAACGCTGTCCACCATGACGTCGTTGACCAGCTTCACGCCGGCCGCTTCACATCCTTCGAGCAGCACGCGGTGCAGGTCGCTTCGGTGGATCACCACGTACGGGGCGCCGTAGCGCTCCTCAAACTCGCCCTTCAGGCTCTGGCGCGTTAGTTCGTCGCCCGTGATTGCGTCGCGGAACACCAGGTGCTTGGGCTGGACTCCGATCTCCAGCGCCTTCTCCAGCAAACCCCAGCGTTTCAGGACCCGGGAGGCATTGGGGGCCATCTGCAAGCCCGCGCCTACCTCGCCGAACTCCGGTGCCCGTTCCACGAGCGTGACGTTGGCGCCGTTTTCACGCAGGGCCAGGGCTCCGGCCAGCCCGGCCATACCCCCTCCCACAACCAGGACATCGGTGGACATGGTGTACTCAGACATTGCTTGCTCCTTGGGAGATTTTGGTTTTGATTTTGAGTCCGACGGCGGCCAACAGGACCGCTGCAATGGCGGCGGCGCCGGCGAACGCGAGGAAGTTGGAGTTGACGCCGAGACCGGCGGCCAGCAGGAGGCCACCCACCTGCGGCGCAACGACGGCGCCGATGCGCCCGGTGCCGAGCGCCCAGCCAAGTGCGGTCCCCCGCAAGTGATCTGGATAGTGGCTGGCCACCGCAGCGATAATGAGGCACTGCGTGCCGTGGGTTCCGACGCCGGCAAGCACCAAGGCGACGTACACCACCGTGACCGGCGGACCGGCCAACAGGACCGAAAGCCCCACGGCAGCTACCGCGGCTGCCGCTATCGCCGTCGGAATCGGACCGAAGCGTGTACCCGCCCAAGCGGTGATGACCGAGCCGGCGACTGCGCCGAGGTTCAGGGCCAGGGCGAAGGTCAGCGCCGACCCCAGGTTGTAGCCAGCCAATTGCATGAGGTTGGGCAACCACGTGCCCAACCCGTACCAGGCGAACAACGTGGCGATGGTAGCCAAGGCGAAGAGCATGCTGACACCCAGATAGGGTGCGCGGAGCAGGGAGCCGAAGCCGGCGGGCTCTTTGAAGTCCTTGCTGACGGATCCTGTGGATACGAGCGTCTCCGGAAGGTACCTCAGCCCCAGCGGCACCACGATCACCAGTGCCACCACAGCCACCAGGAACATGGACTGCCACCCGAAGGCAGGAATCATGGGGATGCCCACCAACGCGGCGATGGATCCACCGATCGGGACGCCGGACATCATCAGTGTGGCAATCGTGGAGCGCCACTTGGCCGGGACCAGTTCAGCCACCAACGCGTTGGCCGACGGCACCAACCCGCCGAGTCCGATCCCGGCGAGGAGCCGCAACGCTCCGAAGACAGCCGCGTTGGGTGCCAAGGCGCAGAGGACCGTGAACACCGAGAAGGCGATCGCGCAGCCGAGGATGGTTTTGCGCCTACCCCACGAGTCGGCCATGCGACCCGCGAAGATGGCACCGATCATCATGCCGAGGAACGCCATGGATCCGATGGTCCCTGCTGTTGCCTTGGTGAGGCCCCAACCGGTTTCGGAAATCAGGGAGGACTGCACGGTGCCGTAGACGATGAGGTCGTAGCCGTCGAAGACCACCAGCAGCCAGCAGACCAGCACGGCGAGTGCCGAGCCCTTGGAGAAGCGTGGGGCCATGTGGCCAAGGTCTGCAGTAGGCCGTTGCGACGCTGCAGCGGGGAGTGTGTGATTCATCCCACCACTGTCAGGTGAACAGCAACCGAAGCACCATAGAATTCTGTTGTGCAGAACAAGCCAGCCACCCAGTCCAACCGGAAGCCCGTACAGAAGCGGCCCACGTATTCCATTGAGGCAGTAGACAACGCCTTGCAGCTCCTCCAGCTCCTCCGTGACGGCGGCGCGCTCCGCCTCAAGGACGCAGCAGCAGAGCTCGGAGTGGCTCCCTCAACGGCCCATCGGCTCCTGGCAATGCTCGTTTACCGGGGCTTCGCGGTCCAGGACGAGAACCGCCGCTATGTCCCGGGACCAGCCATGGGCGTCGGGCCCGCCGGCCTGAGCTGGACCAGGCTGCTGAGGGATTTGGCGCTGCCGCACATGGAACTCCTGTCCGCACGGCTCGATGAGACGGTCAACCTGATGGTCCGCGTGGGCACCAAGGTCCGCTTCCTCGCAACAGTGGAAGGCAGCAACGTCCTGCGTATCGGAGACCGTCAGGGGACCGTCATGCCAGCGGACAAGACCTCGGGCGGGAAGGCGATGCTCGCCGAGCTGGAACCCGCGATGATCGAACAACTCTTCCGCAGCCAGAATGCCGAAATCGGCGGCGACACGATCCCGGACGCAGAGTACGCCGCGTTTATCCGCGAACTGGACAGCATCCGGAACAACGGCTTCGCAGCCAACTTCGAGGGCACAGAGGAAGGAGTCAGCGCCCTCGGGATGGCCGTCCATAACCGGCACGGGCAGATAGTTGGGGCGCTCAGCGTCGCCACGCCTGCCACCCGGTTCCGCAAAGTGTTCGACGCCGGTTTGGTCGCCGCCCTCCGGGAAACCTGCCGGCAGCTGGAGATCGACATCGCAGCCAACCCGGCAGAACCCGAATAGAAGATTCTGCACAACAGAATATCCTCGGGTCCACCCGCATCCGTCCGTAGGGTCGAACTACACCAATAACTGTTCTGACCCTATAGAGGAGGCCTACGTGTCCATCAGCGCCGAGAACACGACTCATGAATCTGTGGCCGCCAGCCACGCCCTACCGGAGCCGACCCCCGAGGAACAGGCGCAGCTGGACCAGCTGTACAAGGACTTCGAAACGGAGAACCTGATCCCGCTGTGGACGGAGATCGGTGATCTGATGCCGATGGTCCCGACTCCGAAGGCCGTCCCGCACGTGTGGCGTTGGAATGACCTGTACCCGCTTGCCGCGCGTGCCGGGGACCTGGTGCCCGTTGGCCGGGGTGGCGAGCGGCGCGCCATCGCCCTGGCGAACCCCGGCCTGGCCGGCACCCCGTACGCGACGCCGACGTTGTGGGCGGCGATCCAGTACCTGGGTGCCCACGAGACGGCCCCGGAGCACCGGCACTCCCAGAACGCGTTCCGTTTCGTCGTCGAAGGCGAAGGCGTGTGGACGGTGGTGAACGGCGATCCCGTGGCGATGCGCCGCGGTGATTTCCTGCTCACCCCGGGCTGGAACTTCCACGGCCACCACAACGACACCGACCAGCCCATGGCATGGATCGACGGCCTGGATATCCCGTTCGTGCACTACGCGGACGCCGGGTTCTTCGAGTTCGGCACCGAGCGCGTCACGGACGAGGCCACGCCTGACATTTCGCGGTCCGAGCGTCTCTGGGCCCACCCCGGCCTGCGTCCGCTCTCCGGGCTGCAGGACACCACCAACTCTCCCATCGCCGCCTACCGGTGGGAACACACCGACGCCGCCCTCCGCGAGCAGCTTTTGCTGGAGGATGAGGGCCACCCGGCCACGGTGTCCCAGGGCCACGCCGCCATCCGGTACTCGAACCCCACCACCGGCGGGGACGTCATGCCCACCATCCGCGCCGAGTTCCACCGCCTCCGGGCCGGCGCGACCACCGAACCGTTGCGGGAGGTTGGTTCCAGTGTGTGGCAGGTCTTCGAAGGCACCGGCACCGCAGTCCTGAACGGCGAGACCAAGCAGCTGGCCAAGGGCGACCTGTTCGTGGTCCCGTCCTGGCAGGAATGGTCCCTGCAAGCAGACACACAGTTTGATCTTTTCCTTTTCAGCGACGCCCCCATCTTCGAACGACTGAACTTCAACCGCAGCTACACCGAAGGACGCAAGTAATGAGACTCCTCACCCTCCGCACCGAAACCGCCGCTGGCAAAGGCACCGTAGCTGTCCGCCAGGACGGCGACACCCTCACCGAGATCGACGGTTTCGCCGACGTCGGCGCGCTGCTGGCCGACCCCGCCTGGGAAGAAAAAGCCACGGCTGCCAACGGCGCAACGCATGCCCTCGACGGCGCGGACCTCGCCGCCGTCGTGCCCGCACCGGGGAAGATCATCTGCGTGGGCCACAACTACCGCAACCACATCAAGGAAATGGGCCGGGAGATTCCCGAGTACCCCACCTTGTTCGCCAAATACCAGGAATCGCTGATTGGCCCGAATGATGACCTCGCCCTGCCGCAGGAATCGGACACCGTGGACTGGGAAGCCGAACTCGCCGTGATCATCGGCAAAAAGGGCCGGCGGATCGCCGAGGCAGACGCGAAAGACCACATCGCCGGGTACGCGGTCCTGAACGACATCTCCATGCGCGACTACCAGTTCCGCACCATCCAGTGGCTGCAAGGCAAGACGTGGGAGAACTCGACCCCGTTCGGCCCGGCCCTGGTCACCAAGGACGAATTCACCGCCGGCCCGCTCATGACCTCCGCGGTGGACGGGGAAATCCAGCAGTCCACCCCCACCGGAGACCTCGTCTTCACCCCGGAATTCCTGGTCTCCTACATCTCCACCATCATCACGCTCAACCCGGGTGATGTGATCGCGACCGGTACCCCCGGCGGCGTCGGCCACGCCCAGGACCCCAAGCGGTACCTGCAGGAAGGCCAACTCCTGGTCACAACCATCGAGGGACTGGGCCAGCTGAGCAACCGCGTGGTCAAGGAAGCCTGATGGTCGCCCGCCACGACCTCGCCACCGATCCGGGCCTGCAGGAAGAACTCCTGCAGGCCCGGCGCGGCACCGCGTTCTTCGCCCGCAAACTCAACGAACTCACCGACGCAGAGCTCGACGCCGGCACCCGCCTCCCGGGCTGGACCCGCCGCCACGTAGTAGCACACGTGGGCTACAACGCTCGCGCGATCGCCCGGCTCGTGGAATGGGCTGCCACCGGCGTGGAGACGCCCATGTATGCCTCCCCCGAGGCGCGAAACCAGGAAATCAACTTCGGCGCCACCCTGTCCCCGATTGCGTTGCGGAACCTCTTCGACCACTCCGCCGTGCACCTGTCCGTGGAATGGCGCGACCTCCCCGACGCGAACTGGGCCAACGACGTCCGCACAGCCCAAGGCCGGACCGTCCCGGCCTCGGAAACAGTCTGGATGCGCACCCGCGAAGTGTGGATCCACGCCGTGGACCTGGACAACGGAGCCACATTCAACGACATCCCAGCACCCGTCCTCGAACGTCTGCTCAAAGACATCACCGGCGCTTGGAAAACCCGCGGCACGGATGCGGGGCTTCTGGTCAAAGTCATGGGCACTGCCGGGAACGGCGCCGGGCTCACGTTCGGCGACACCACCGCTGCAGACCCGACGATCATCACGGGAGCCCTGCCCGCCGTCGTCGAATGGGCCGCGGGCCGCGGCAACAGCGGCGTCACTGCCGCCGGACCGGGCGCCCCGACGCAGGAAGTCCCGGCCGCGCCGGCTTGGATCTAACTACAACGCGGCAGGTGGAGTTGGCGGCGCCGTAGTCGAGCGGATCACCAGACGGGGATTGACGATCTGCTCCTCATTGCCGCCATCGCTTTCCAGCTGGTGGAGTACTGCGGACATGCAACGGCGGCCGAGCTCTTCAAAGTCCTGTTTGATGGTAGTCAGCGGAGGCAGGAAGAACGCGGCTTCAGGCTGGTCGTCATAGCCAACCACGCTGATGTCGACAGGCACCCGCAGATTGGCTTCCTGGAGGGCGCGAAGGACGCCAACGGCCATTTGGTCGTTCGCGACAAAGACGGCGGTAACGGCGGGCTTTTCGTCGTGGCTGCGTTGCTCAATGAGCTCCAACCCGGCCTGGTACCCGGACGCGGCGTCCCATGCCCCTTGAAGGAGGACGTCGGCCTCCAGGCCAGCACTGGCGAGTGCCTCCCGCCATCCCTTGATTCGCTCCGCGGCGTCAATCCAATGCGGTGGCCCGGAAATATGCCCAATGTGGCGGTGACCAAGCCCGATGAGATGCTCCACTGCCAGCCGCGCTCCCAAACGCTGGTTCAGTGAAGCGCCCGTCAGTTGTGTTCCCGTTCCTGCACCAACGGCGACCACGGGAAAGGGAACGCTGACGTCACTTAAAGCAGCGAGGACATCCGGATGCGGGACAAGGATGACCACCCCCTCCACGGACTGGTTGCGGAAGTGCGCGATCGCATCGTTGATGCTCTCGCCCGTCACCTCGCGGAGATTGGCGATGCTGACGAAATAGCCTGCTTCCCTTCCTGCCTGCTCGACTCCCAGCAAGGTATTCGCTGGTCCGTACTGGCCGGTTTCGCAGGCCAGCACGCCGATCGTCCGGGAACGTCGCGTCACCAAGCTGCGCGCTGCTGTATTGCGCCGGTAGCCCAGGCTGGCGATGGCCGATTCCACGCGTTCCTTGGTCTTCCCGCTGACGTTCGGGTGGTTGTTCAGGACACGGGAAACGGTCTGGTGCGAGACCCCAGCCAACTTGGCTACGTCCCCCATGACCGGTGGCCTTGCCGGTATTCCAGGCACGGCCCCGGGCATTGCCCGGGGCCGTGATGATGGTGGTGGCGCTGGAACGCCGCGGGACATCCTGACCTACTTCGCGTCGACCCGCACAGGCTCTGTCGCGGCAGGTTTCGTAGCTTCGGTAGCGGGAGGCGTGGTCTTCCACTTGAAGCGGCGGCCGATGGATGATCCTCCACCGGCACCGGTCCGGTTCTTGTTGAAGATATCGAAGCCTACTGCAAGGAGGAGAACCAGGCCCTTGATGAGCTGCTGGTAGTCGGTCCCAAGGCCCAGGATGGACATGCCGTTGTTCAGGACACCCATGATGAGGCCACCGATCATTGCTCCCGCAACGGTACCGATGCCGCCTTGGACGGCCGCGCCACCGATGAAGGCGGCCGCAATGGAGTCCAGTTCAAAGCCGGTACCGCCTGCGGGCTGGGCCGAGTTCAGTCGTGCCGTGAACACCAAGCCAGCCAACGCGGCGAGGACGCCCATGTTGACGAACAGCCGGAAGGTTACCTTCTTGGTCTTGATGCCGGAGAGTTCTGCTGCATGGAGGTTGCCACCAATGGCGTAAGTGTGGCGCCCGAAGATGCTGTTGTTCATCAAAGCCGAGTAGAGGATCACGAGGACTGCCAGCACGATCAGCACGATCGGCGTTCCACGATAGCTGGCCAGCAGGAACGTGATGATGAGCATTAGCACAGCGATGAAGCCATTCTTGACGGCAAACCACGCCATCGGCTCATTCTCCAGGTTGAACTTGCGCCGGACCCGGCGTTCCTTGATGGCCTGGAAGAGAATGGCTGCCGTGCCGCCCACACCAAGAATGACCGTCAGCCATTCCAGTACGGATGTGCCGCCGGAAATATCCGGGAGGAAGCCGCCACCGAGCGCCCGCAACTCGTTGGGGAACGGGGTGATCTGCTGGTTCTTCAGCGTGATCAGCGTCAGGCCGCGGAAGATGAGCATACCGGCCAGGGTGACGATGAAGGCGGGAATGCCCACGTAGGCAATCCAGTAGCCCTGCCAGGCACCCACCAAGGCACCTACCAGGAGACAGGCCGGGATGGCCAGCCACCACGCCCAGCCCCAGTGCACGATCATCACACCGGCAACAGCACCGATGAACCCGGCGATGGATCCGACGGAGAGATCGATGTGGCCGGCGATGATAACCATCACCATGCCTATGGCAAGGATTAGGATGTAGCTGTTCTGGACCACCAGGTTGCTGACGTTCTGGGGTTCGAGCAGGATGCCGTTGGTCAGGACCTGGAAAAGGATAACGATCAGGATCAGGGCGACGAAGATGCCAACCTGGCGGAGGCGGCTTGTGAGGAAGCCAAGGGATTCTCGTAGGGCGGACATGTTGGCTATTCCTTCTCTTGAGTCATGAAGTGCATGAGTGTTTCCTGGGTGGCCTCGGCGATGGGGACCTCGCCAGTGATGTGACCTGCGGACAGCGTGTAGATCCTGTCGCAAATGCCCAGGAGCTCCGGTAGCTCCGAGGAGATGACGATGACGGCTTTCCCGGCGGCTGCCAGCTCATTGATGATCGTGTAAATCTCGAACTTGGCGCCGACATCGATGCCCCGGGTCGGTTCATCCAGGATCAGAACGTCCGGATCCGAGAACATCCACTTGCTCAGCACGACCTTCTGCTGGTTGCCGCCCGAGAGCTTGCCGGTGATGGCTGCCACTGACGGCGCCTTGATGTTCATGCTCTTCCGGTAATGGTTGGCAACGGTGGTCTCCTTGTTGCCATCAACCCAGCCGCGTTTGGCCAGTTTGTTCAGCGCCGCCATGGAGATGTTGCGCTTGATGTCCTCAATCAGGTTCAGGCCATAGTGCTTGCGGTCCTCGGTGGCATAGGCAATGCCATGGTCGATCGCGTCGGAAACAGTGGAAGTGTTGATCTCTTCGCCGTACTTATAGACCTTGCCCGAAACGGCGCGTCCGTACGTCCGGCCGAACACGCTCATGGCCAGCTCGGTACGGCCAGCGCCCATCAGGCCAGCCAGGCCCACCACTTCGCCCTTGCGCACATTCAGGTTGGCGTTGTGCACCACAATCCGGCTGTGGTCCTGGGGGTGCTGCACCGTCCAGTCTTCAATGCGCAGGACTTCCTCGCCGATGTTCGGGGTCCGGTCCGGATAGAGGCTTTCGAGATCGCGTCCCACCATGCCGCGGATGATGCGCTCCTGGGTGATCTGGCCCTGGTCCAGCCGAAGGGTCTCGATGGACTTGCCATCGCGGATGATGGTGACGGCGTCAGCCACCTTGCGGATCTCGTTGAGTTTGTGGCTGATGATGATGCTGGTGACGCCTTGGCCTTTGAGGTGCAGGATGAGGTCCAGCAGGTGGTCCGAGTCTTCATCGTTCAGAGCAGCGGTTGGCTCATCCAGGATGAGGAGCTTCACCTCCTTGGAAAGCGCCTTGGCAATCTCCACCAACTGCTGCTTGCCAACACTGATGTGCTGGATGGGCGTGACGGGGTTTTCGCTCAATCCCACACGGGCAAGCAGTTTGGCGGCCTCGAGGTTGGTTTTTCGCCAATCCACCCAGCCATTGTTTGCCAGTTCGTTACCAAGGTAGATGTTCTCCGCGATGGAAAGGTACGGGCTAAGGGCCAACTCCTGGTGGATGATCACAATCCCGCGCTTCTCGCTGTCCGAGATGCTGTTGAATTCGCAGGGTTCGTTCTCAAAGAGGATGTCGCCGTCAAAGGAGTTGTGCGGGTACACGCCGGACAACACCTTCATCAGGGTGGATTTCCCGGCGCCGTTCTCTCCGCAGATGGCGTGGACTTCGCCGCGGTTTACATCCAGGGTGACGTCCTGAAGGGCCTTGACCCCGGGGAAGGTCTTGGTGATTCCTCGCATTTGAAGAATGGGTACGTTCATCGTCAATTCCCACTGACTGGTTGGAACTTGGCCTGGCCGGGGATTCGGCCGGCTCATGGTGGGTTGTGGCCCCGCCCCGCTTGGCGGCAGGGCCACAACCCGAAGGAAATGCTTACTTGACGTCGGATTCCTTGTAATAGCCCGAGTCGATGAGTTCCTTCTTGTAGTTGTCCTTGGTGATAATGACGGACTTCAGGAGGAAGGCCGGAACAACCTTGACCTTGTTGTTGTAGGTCTTGGTGTCGTTGGTTTCCGGTTCATTGCCCTTGAGTACGGCGTCAACCATCTTCACGGCCTGTGCACCGAGTTGGCGGGTGTCCTTGAAAATCGTCGAGTACTGCTCGCCGGCGATGATGGACTTCACTGAGCCCTTCTCGGCGTCCTGGCCGGTCACAACCGGCAGCTTACCGGTGGAGTAGCCGCCAGTGCTGGTCAGGGCCGAGATGATGCCGATGGAAAGGCCGTCATACGGGGAGAGCACGCCGTCCAGCTTGGTGCCGGAGCTGTAAGCGGAGGTCAGGATATCTTCCATGCGCTTCTGCGCCACAGGTGCCTGCCAGCGCAGGATGGCTGCTTGTTCGAACTTGGTCTGGCCGCTGGGAACCTTCAAGGTGCCGGCGTCCAAGTAGGGCTTGAGCGTGTCCATTGCGCCAGTCCAGAAGAAGTTGGCGTTGTTGTCATCCGGGCTTCCAGCGAAGAGCTCCACGTTGAACGGGCCCTTGCCGTCAACCTTCTTGCCACTTGCATCTACCAAGCCCAGGCCGGTGAGCAGCGAGGTAGCCTGCTGGACACCAACGGTGTAGTTGTCAAAGGTGGTGTAGTAATCAACGTTTGGTGTGCCGTTGATGAGGCGGTCGTAGGCGATGACCTTGACGTTCTGTTCCTTGGCCTTGGCCAGGACGTCAGTCAGCGTGGTGCCATCAATTGCTGCGATGATCAGGGCCTTGGCGCCCTTGGTCAGCATGTTCTCGATCTGGGAAACCTGCGTAGGGATGTCATCGTTGGCGAACTGAAGGTCGGTCTTGTACCCAAGGTCCTTCAAGGACTTCTCAACGTTGGCGCCATCGGCAATCCAACGCTCGGACGTCTGTGTCGGCATCGAAATGCCCACCAGCGAATCGCTGGGCTTGGCGGTGCTGCTGGATTCGGCAGCTCCTCCGCGGCTACCGCAGCCCGTGGCTCCCACGGTCAAGGTAAGGACAACCGCTACGGCGCCCAGGAGTTTCTTTAATCTCACGATGCTCTCCTTCCGCGGCAGCATTGCCGCGAACTCTGATGCAGCCGGAGCATCTGCGCGTCCGGCACGGTGAAGCTGGGTTGGCCTGTGTGCTGGGGGCGGCACATGCCACTTCAAGGTGATACGACTGCCATTGTGAACGCTAACAATACCGTCGGTCAAGTGGATTAGATCACAATTCGCACACGGCCCTACCAAGTGCAGAAGCTTGCCAAGAACACTTGACTTGAATCGTTGTTAGCGTTCACAATTGGCGCGTTCCCGTTCGATGGGCAAGGAAGAGCCCGGCACCGCTTGGAGGCGGTACCGGGCTTCGCGCGCTCCTCCTAGCCTCACCACAGGGACGGGTAACCAAGGGCAGAGCTGAGTACGCCATCCGGGACTTCGCTAAGCCAAGCGCCTCCACCATTCCTTCAGAGTTGGGCGTGAATCGGGCGGATGTGCTTGTCGTCGCGGCTGTAGGAGGGCGGATCTTCGGTAAACTGCCTGTCCAAAATCTCCACGTCGGACATTTTGCCTGTCAGGAAGAGGTCCCAAAATGGAACGGGCCGGGACTTGCCCGTCCCTTCAACTTGGTAGCCCCGCAAGACCTCGTTACCGCTCGTGGCATGTCTTCCAAATGCCGCAGGTACGACCACCCGCTGGTGTCCGTCATATTGAAAAGCCACGAGATTGCGATTCTGTATTGCTTTCGAAAGATCCACGGTTATTCCTCAATTTCGCATTTCAACTTCGAGCAGAAGATATTCAGAGCATGCCATGTGCGCGCGCATGAAAATTCGGGAAACGCCGATACATGTTGACCTCGAATTTCGCCTCTCCCGAAACACCCGAAGGTCAGCGGATTCCCAAGTGAGTACACGTGACCTTGAACAGACCGACGTTCACCGCATTCCCTGCCCTGCTTCGCCACCCCGGGAGCCTGTTGACCTCCGGCCAAACTGGTCGATGAGGCTGGTCCGGTTCGCATTTGACCCGGCTACTGAAACGGACCATCGCCCCATGGGAGCACCCGGGGCTGCAGGATTGAGAAGTCATCGAGCAAACATGGCGAGGCTTCTAGGGGCCGCGCAATGATGTCATAGCCTCGATCTATTCTGATGTTGCGGGATACTTCCAATAGAGGGGGAACGGTGGAGCCCTGTTACATTTAGACCGCACGTGGCAAGAGAACCGGAGGAAGGTGGTGTTCTCGTGACATTTCCATCCGAATTGGCGTCAGTTTTGAGTGGTGCCTCCATGTCCCAGCTGAGGCACTGGCGCAACGCTCCCGCGCTGCTAGCGCCCGAGGTGGCTTGCCGACCGAGAGCTATGTACTCATTTCGCGACATTGTGGCGCTGCGTACGTTCGTCAGGCTTCGCAGTGAGCTTCCTCTGCAGCGCATCCGCACAGCTATGGGCACCCTCCAGGATTACGACCTTACTGACCACCCATCAAGCTACAAACTCGTGACGGACAGGAAGACAATCTTCCTTGTTGACGAGGATGGCCGGGACCTGGTCGATCTGGTGAAGCGACGCGGTCAAACTCTTCTGCTGTCGATGGCTGACGTCTTCGAGCCTTTCACTAACCTTCAAGGTCAAGACGTCGTTGATTTCCGTCAGCCCCGGACGAACATCGAAGTCCGCGAGCGGCGCATGGGGGGTTGGCCAACAATCGCAGGCACGAGAGTCAGATACGACACTGTTGCCCTGCTGCTGGAAGATGGATCCGTTGCGCCCGAGGATGCCCACCACTACTACCCGCACGTATCGGCGCAAGCCGCCTTGGACGCTGCGGACTTTGAGGCCTCAGTCCGGGAACGGCGGCTCGGACATTGAAGCTTTACTTAGACGAAAATCTTCCATACCAAGCCTTGGTTGAGCCCCTCACTAAGCTGTATCGACGGCACACCTTCCGCCACCCAGATCAAGAAACGCTGCGAGGCGTTGAAGACATGGAGCTCTTCGAGTATTTGGCCGAGAGGGATTTCGACGCGATCATCACGCAGGACGCGAACCAGCTGACCAACGCCGATGAACGAACAGGCTTGAGAACGGCTGGACTCCATTGGATTGGCGTCCCGCAATTGAACGAAGCTGGCCTTCACGGTATCGCCGCAGTTGCAGGGATGGTCATCTCAGGGTTGCCGTTCTTCCTGGAGAGCGAGGTAGAAGTCCCCCACATATATAGGCTCAAACCGGCTGCGAGGAAGGCCAAGCGGGGACCTGAAGTCGAGCCTGTCTAGGCATTTCAGTCCTGTGCCTAAACACGGGTCAGTAATCGTTGATGTGGTTAATGAACAGATGGCAGATCTCCTCTTCCGGGGTCATGGAGCCGCTAGCACTCCCCACTCACTCCACGGCGGAATCGTCCTCGTTGAACTGGGTCGCCTTGGGGTTCGCAAGGAACGGTCCGGCGGCCGCCTCGGCCAAGCCTTCGAGGGCTGCGACTACCCCGTCCAAGATCTTCTCCACGGGTTGATCGATGTCCAGTTCCAACCCGGCTTCATCGGCCTGCAACGGCTCCAGCGTTGAAAGTTGCGAATCCAGCAAGGACGCCGGCATGAAGTGGCCAGGCCGGGCGTTCATGCGTTCATTCAGTATCTCCCGCGTCCCCTGCAGGTGCACGAACACCACGGACGGATCGCCGGTGCGGATGATGTCCCGGTAGGCGCGCTTGAGCGCGCTGCAGGCAATCACCAGGGCAGAGTTCGACGCCGTGAACCGCCCCCCGATCTCGGCCAGCCAAGGCGCGCGGTCCTCATCGTCCAGCGGAGTACCCGAAGCCATCTTGTCGATGTTCGATTGCGGGTGCAGCGAATCGCCGTCGAGGAATTCGGCTCCGAGACGCTCAGCAACGGCTGCGCCGACAGTGCTCTTGCCACAGCCGGCCACGCCCATCACCACAATGTGCGGATGGGCGCCTCGTGCCGCAAAACCGGAATCACCAGTCATGTCCGCTGTACCCGTCACGTCCGCTTTACCAGTCATGAACAGTACCGTCCACGAGTCGGTTGTACGGCAGGTATGCCTGCTGGTACGGGTAGGCGGCGGCTGCTTCCTCGTTGAACTCGACGCCGATACCCGGGTTATCACCGGGGTGCAGGTAGCCGTCCTTGAAGGTCATGGACTGCTGGAAGACCTCGTTGGTCTTGTCGGAGTGCTGCATGTATTCCTGGATGCCGTAGTTGTGGATGGCCAGGCCAACGTGCAGCTGCGCGGCGAAGCCCACCGGGGAGATGTCAGTGGGCCCGTGGAATCCGGACTTGATCTGGTACTGGGCTGCGAAGTCCATGACCTTCTTCAAGGGTGAGATCCCGCCGAAGTGTGTGGAGGCTGCGCGGACGTAGTCGATCAGCTGCTCCTTGATGAGCGTCTGGTAATCCCACACGGTGTTGAAGATTTCACCGATAGCCAGCGGCGTGGTGGTGTGCTGGCGGACCAGGCGCAGGCCCTCCTGGTTCTCGGCAGGCGTGCAATCCTCCAACCAGAACAAGTCATACGGCTCCAAGGCCTTGCCAAGCTTGGCGGCCTGGATGGGTGTCATGCGGTGATGGCCGTCGTGCAGCAGCGGGATTTCCGGTCCAAACTCGTTGCGCACGGCTTCAAAGACAGTGGGCAGGTGCCGCAGGTAGGCACGGGTGTCCCAGTCCTCTTCCAAGGGGAAGGTACCGCGGCCGGCGGGCTCGTAGTCGTAACGTTCACCGGAGGCCTGGGCCTGCGCGGCAACACCGTACACGGCCTTGATGCCGGGAACTGCGGTCTGGATTCGGATGGACTTGTAACCGAGCTCCAGGTGCTCGCGGACGGAGTCGAACAGCGACGGAATGTCCGAGCCCGACGCGTGGCCGTAGGCGCGCAGCCCATTGCGCGACGCGCCGCCCAGGAGTTGGTACACCGGCATATTGGCCACTTTGCCCTTGATGTCCCACAACGCCATATCCACGGCGGCAATCGCCGCCATGGTCACAGGCCCACGACGCCAGTAAGAGCTCCGGTACAGGAACTGCCACGTGTCCTCGATCCGGTGCGGATCCTTGCCGATCAACAGCTGCGCCACATGCTCCTTCAGGTACGCAGCGACGGCGAGTTCCCGGCCATTCAGCGTCGCGTCGCCGATGCCCGTCACGCCGTCCTCCGTAGTGATGCGCAAGGTGACGAAGTTACGGGAGGGGCTGGTCACGAAGACTTCAGCGGCAATGATTTTCATGGTCTTGGGTCCTTCCGATGGGATCTAAACGTGGGTGGGCGCGGTGGCGATGTAGCCCTGCAGCCGGTGGATCTGCGCAACAACGGCGGGGTCCTTGCCCAGCTCAGGGCTGAGCAGCGCCAGCAGCGCAGCGGTGCGATGTTCGCCGTCGAGCGTTTTCGTTGCCTGGATGTCTGCGGAGAGAGGGTCCTGGAAATCCGCTGTGGAGGACACGTACGCGATCCATGCGGCGATCATCCGGGCGGCACCGTCTCCGGGGCGCCCTGCGGCACGTTCGGCAGTCAGGACCGGCAAGGCACGCATGCGCAGCTTGGTGGTTCCGTCCATGCCGATCTGGGTCAAATGGTGTGCGATCCTGGCGTTGCCGAAGCGTTCCACCAGAGCCTGCAGGTACTGCGGGATTCCCAGCGCATCTCCGGGAAGGTGCCGCGCAGCTTCATCCCAGAACGCCTCCACAGCGTCCCTGCACAGGGGGTCGGACAGTGCCTCAGCTACCGTTGAATGGCCCCGGACCAGCCCCGCATAAGCCAGGATCGAGTGCGCGCCGTTCAGGAGCCAGAGCTTCCGGTTCTCATAGGGCTCGATGTCCTTCACGAAGACCGCACCAGCGTCTTCCCAGCGAGGCCGGCCGGCCGGAAAGTCTCCGCTGAGGATCCAGTTGTGGAACGGCTCGGTGACCACGGGCGCCGCGTCCCGGTAACCGCAGTCTTCAGCCACCACTGCAACATCATCCCCAGTCGTTCGGGGAGTGATGCGGTCAACCGAGGTACTGACAAAGCTGACTTTGGATTCGATCCACGCGGCCAGGTCGGCGTCCTTGGCACGGGCCAGGGCCCCAACAGCCTGCCGGGCCACGTTGCCGTTATCCGCCAGATTGTCGCAACTCACGACGGCGATTGGTCCGGCGCCTGCCTCCCGCCGGGCAGCGAGCGCGGTCACCAAACGGGCCAACGGCGAATCGCCTGCCGCCGCCGCGTAGGCGGCCTCCGTAATAGTGAGCGTGATGACCGCGGTCGACGGTGCGGCCACAAGCTCCGCCAGCCGTCCGACGTCGGAGCCGTCCACAGCTTCCACAATGCTGCCGATGACCTCGAACGAGTCACCGGTGCCGGACCGTTCCACCACGGTGAACAGTCCGTCCTGTTCCGCCAGAACCGCTGCGGCGTCGGGGCGGCGTCCGGTGAAGGCCGCGATCCCCCACTCCGCAGAGTCGCCAGCGTGCTGCGTGTACCAGGCCTGGTGCGAGCGGTGAAACGCGCCAAGGCCCAGATGCACAATGCGGATGGGCGGCTTCACGATGGGCCGGAGCATGCGGTTGAGTCGCGGCAGATCCGCGGAGTGGTTGGGTTCGAGGATCACAGTTTGAAGACCCGTCGGGGTGAAGAATCCACGACGTCCACAATCAACTCGTGCGCGCGGTCCTCGCTGATGCGGTGCTCGGCAACGAGCCGTGCCAGGAACGAGGCCTCGATCCTGCGTGAGGCGTCGTGCCGGGCCGGGATCGAGCAGAAGGCCCGTGTGTCGTCGATGAATCCCGAAGACCGCGAGAAGCCCGCGGTCTCCGTGACCGCCGAACGGAAACGGAGCATTGCGTCCGGCGCGTCCAGGAACCACCACGGTGCACCGATGTACACGGACGGGTAGAAGCCGGCCAGCGGTGCGAGCTCGCGGGAGAAGACCGTCTCGTCCAGGGTGAAGAGCACCAGGTGGAAGTCCTTCGCCGTCCCGAAGTCCTGCAGCAGCGGCCGGATGGCCTCCGTGTAGTTCACGGCGAAGGGGATATCGTGGCCGGTGTCCGCGCCGAAAGCCTCAAAAGTGGGCCGGTGGTGATTCCGGAAGGAGCCCGGGTGGATGGTCATCACCAGGCCGTCCTCCACGGACATGCGGGCCATTTGGTACATCATGTGTGCTTCGAAGACGTCACGGTCCTGCGCGCTTGCCTGACCGGAACGAGCCCGTTCGAACAGCCTCTCGGCCTCCGCGGCGTCAAGCTTGAGGGTGGCCGGGGTGCGGACGCCGTGGTCAGCGGAGACAGCCCCGTGTTCCACGAAATGACGACGCCGGTTCTCCAGGGCGGTGAGGTACCCGCGGTAGCCTGTGCCGCCGTCGGACGCTGTTTCCAGGAGCCGCTCGACGTTGTCTGCCCACGAGGGATGGGCGATATTCAGGTACGCATCCGGGCGGAACGTGGGCAGGACCCGTCCGTGGAAGGAAGGATCTGCCGCGAGCGCCTTGTGGCTCGCAAGGTCGTCCAGGGGATCGTCCGTGGTGGCAAGAACCTCTATATTGAACTCCTTGAAGAGTTCACGGGGACGGAATCCCGGCTCGGCAAGCTTTGCCGAGATGGCATCAAAGGTGGCGTCCGCGGTCTCAGCACTCACCTCACCCTGCAGTCCAAAAACCGTCTCGAACTGTGTCCGCAGCCAGTATCCCGAGGCCGTGCCGTCAAAGAGCGGCCAGGACTGGCAGAAAAGCTGCCAGACCTCCCGCGCCCCGGCGCCCGGCTGGAGCTGTTCCAGCGGAGCGCCGGAGGCGTGGATGAGTCGCGTGACGTAATGGTCCGGCGTAACAAGCAGGGCGGCCGGATCCGGGAATGGCGTGTTCTGCTGGATCACTGCGGCATCAACGTGTCCGTGCGGGGAGATGATAGGCAGGTCCTGGACCCGTGCCAGCAACGTGCGCGCTATGGCACGCGTTCCGGGGTCCGCTGGCAGCAGTCGGTCCGGGTGGGTGGCAAGCGACTCGGTCATGGGTCAGCCTTTCGAGAGGGAGTCAGCAGGCAAGCTTCCGTGGACAGTCAATCCGGCGAGTCCGGCAGCGCGGCGCAGGAAGTCCAGGTTGCCGGCTGTGCGTTCGGCGAGCGGAAGGTTGGTGGAGAAGTCCTCCACAGTCACCCAGGCGTCATATCCGACGTCGGCCAGTGCCTTGAAGTAGGCAAGGACGCTCCCCTGCCCCTCCGTGAGTGGAGCCCACTCGTTCACCCACACCGCTGCCCCCGCCTCGTCACGCTCATCGGTGCGGACCCAACGGGCATTTTTCACGTGGATGTGCGCCAGGTACGGCCCCAGGAGTTCAAGTGCAGGCAGCGGTGACTCCCAGCCTTCGATCAACAGGTTGCCGAGGTCATGGATCACCCCCACATGCTGCGGGTCCAAGCCTTCCAGGAGCCTACGGGCGGATGACGCCGAGGCCGTTACCGTGCCGTGGTGCAACTCAACGAGCGCTTTGACACCGTGGTGTGCTGCCCTGCCAGCCACCCATTCGTAGTGCTCACGGGTCGCATCGAAAAGCTCCGGGTAGGTCAATCCACTCGGTTGCTGTCCGCCCATCCTCGAGTTGCCAAGTGGCAGCACATTGACCCTGACCTGGCGGGCACCCAAGGCGGCCGTCGCTGCGAGAACCCTTTCGACGCCGTCGTGGTCGTCGCACCGTGCGTAGCCACCCAAGCCGGAGTACTCGAGTCCGGCCTCGGATGTGAGCCGCGCGATCTCCGGCAGCGAGTCCTCCAGACCAGTCATGGGCCAGGTTGCCTTGTTTCCTGCCCAGAAGCCGGGTTCAGCGGCGTCTGCCTGGTCCGTGACGCGCCATTCGATGCCGTGCCAGCCCTGGGCTGACAGTTCTGTCACGGCTTGCTGGGGCGTCCAATCCGGCGTCGAGGCCGTGAAGACGGAGAATTTCATGCCGTAACCTCCTCGAAGTGGCCGTTACCGGTTTGCACCTCAACGTCGTTGTATTTGCCAGCCATGACGTCGGCGATCAGGACCGGACGGCTGAGGGTGGCCGAGAGGTACAGCGCCCGGACAGTGGCCAGAGCGGTGACGGCGTCCTGGACAGTGACTCCTGCGGGACGGCCCTTGCGGATAGCGTCCACAACATCGCGGTACTGGCGAATGTGGCCAGCGGGGTAAACGGTTGGGTCCAGGTTGGTCTGCTGTGGTGGCTCAGTGAATTTGGCGAGCTCCTCAGCAGCTTGGTTGCCGCCGCCCCGGATGCCCATCGGTCCGCTGTCCGCATCGCCGTTCTCATCAGCAGCATGGAAGTACTCGAGGTTATCGTTGTCGATCACCGCGGAACCCTTGCTTCCCATGACCTGCAGCCGGACTGTCAGGCCAGGGTAGGCTGCCGTCGTCGCGTGCAGGACGGCGAGCGCGCCGGACTCGAACGTGACGGTTGCCACGGCTGTGTCCTCGACCTCCAGGTCGGTGTGCGCCAGGAGCGCGGTCTTGGCGCTGATTTCCACGGGCCGTCCAAGGAACCACAGGAGAAGGTCCACGGTGTGGACGCCCTGGTTCATCACAGCTCCCCCGCCGTCCATGGCCCACGTTCCGCGCCAGGCACCGGAATCGTAGTAGCCCTGGCTGCGATACCAGCTAACGGAAGCTATGGCGGAGGTCAGCCGTCCGAACCGGCCTGCCCGGCGGGCTTGGTCCACCACGACGCTCGCGGGATCGAAACGGTGCTGGCTGATGACGCTCGCTACGAGTCCCTTCTCTTCGGCGGCTTTGGCAGCGGCGAGAATTGCCTCCGCGCCGTCCAGGTTCACATCGAGCGGCTTTTCGATGACAACGTGCTTGCCGGCGTCGAGGACTTCCAAAGCCTGCTGGATGTGAAGTCCGCTGGGGGTGGCGATGATGACGAGATCGACGTCGGCGCTCGCGAATGCTTCACCCAAGGTCCTGAACGTGGCTGGCCGGGCGGCGCCGCCGTCCGCGATCTCCTGGGCCAGTGCGTCCGCCGCTTCCGGTATTTCGTCCACCAGTGCGGTGACGCGAAGCTCAGGCAGTTCTCCCACCGCCGCGGCGTGCGTTCGGCCGATGGTGCCGCATCCGGCGATGGCGACATTAATGACTGCGGGGTTTTCTGTGCTCACTTGGTTTTCACTCCTGCTTCGTTCACGACTTTTGCAAAGGCCCTCGCGGCCATCCCGAATGCGGTGGGTCCGGAGAAGCCGCCCAGTCCGTGTGCGCCGGCCAAGTGCGGCTCGAGGCTTGCGAATCCCACGAAGCCATCGGATTTCAACGCCTCAACCGTTCTCAGCAGGTCGCCGTCGCCCTCACCGGCGGGGACCACGACGCCGTCGGCGAACCGCGCGTCCTTGACCTGCAGGTACTCCAGGTGCGGACGGAGCTTGGCATAGCCCTCGTCGAAAGGCTTGACGCCCACCTGGACGAAGTTGGCCGGGTCCCAAGCGACCTTCAAGGCCGGCGAGGCCACTGATTCGATGATGTCCAGGACGCGGTCCGGCGTATCGCCGAAGATGTCCTTCTCGTTCTCGTGCAGGAGCACCACGCCGGTCTCCTCGGCCACGGCAGCAAGGGCACGCATCCGCTCGATCACGGCGTCACGGATACTCTCCACGGCAACGCCTTCGCCGTAGTAGAAGGAGAAGATCCGGATATAGGGGGCGCCAAGGACCTGGGCTGCGTTTGCCGCCCTCCGGAGTCGCTCCACCTCATGTTCCACAGGCAGAGAGACATCCACTTTGCCGATGGGCGAGGCGATGGCGGACACTCCCATGCCGGCTGCGTCCAAGAGCTTTTTCAGCTCTCCAAGCTGCTCGGCATTGAGGTCCACGATGTTTGTACCCCACGCGCTGCGGACCTCAATGTGGTTGGCGCCCAGGGCTTGAAGTACCGCGATCTGCAGCACGGGGTCGTCGTCGATTTCGTCACCGAAGCCCGAAAGCGTCCATTCGACTGTTGCTGAACCGGTCATTGCTATTTGACTCCTCCGGCGGTAAGTCCGCCCACTAGGTAACGCTGGAAAATCAGGTACAGGATCACGACGGGAGCGGCACAGACGAGCGAAGCTGCCATCATCTGGCCGTACAACGGGATGGCTCCGCCTTCCTGGGAAGCACCGAAGATCTGGAGGGCGACGGCAGCTGTCTGGCTGTCCGGCCGGGTCATGACCGAGGCGAACAGGACATCGTTCCACCCCAACAGGAAGGCAAAGATTCCCGAGACCACGATTCCGGGCCAGCTCAGCGGCAGGATGATGCGGACCAGGACGCCAAGGTTGCTCGCGCCGTCGATCCTTGCGGCCTCTTCCAGCTCCCGCGGCAAGCCGCGCAAGTAGGTGACCATCACCCATGTTGAGAACGGCATGGCGAAGGTCAGGTACGTAATGAACAACCCCCACTGTGTGCCGATGACCTGGATGCCGAGGTAGCTGGCGGCTGAGGAGAAGAGAACGAACACTGGCAAGACCATAAGCGTGCCGGGCACGGACTGCAGCGCCAACAGGCCACGCAGGATGCTGAGCCGCCCACGGAACTGGTACCTGACCAGCACGTAGGCGATGGACACGGACATCGCAGCGGACACCACGGCCGTGGCTCCGGCTACGAGCACACTGTTGGTCAAGCCCTTGGCCAGCCCCACGCTGGACCAGATCTTGGTGTAGTTCTCCATGGAGAACGTTGACGGCCAGAACTCGCCGTTGGCCACGCCGATGTCCGAGTTAACGGAGGCCAGGAAAATGTAGGCAACGGGGATGAGCACAATGGCGCACAGCAAGGTAAGGATGATCGCCAGCATCGGCACGGGCAGGAGACGGGTTACTTCATGTTGCCGCTTTGAGCCTGGCCGGAACGTGGTTGCCGACGTGCCCCGGCTGGCCGTGCCGCGGACGGAGGTGGTTGATGCGCTCACTTCTTGCCTCCAGGCGTCTCGGCGTCGTCCAGCTTGACGGCGCGCAGGTAGATGAACAACGGAATGGCGATCAGGACCAGTGAAACGAAGGCCATGGCGGCGCTGAGGCCGAAGCGGAAGCTCTGGAAGCTGGTCACGTACGTGAGGATCGGAAGGACCTCGACGTCGGCGGGAGCCGGAACACCGAACAGCACGAACGGGAGCGTGAAGTTGTTGATGTGGTGCAGCATGCCGATCAGGAATGCCAGAGCGAGGGGTCCCTTGAGGTACGGGAAGATGACGTAACGCAGCTTGTTCCACCACAGCGCACCATCCAGCGCAGAGGCCTCATGGACTTCATGGTCCACAGACTGCAAGCCGGAGAGTGCAAGCAGATAGATGAAAGGCCACGAAGCCCAGATCTGGACCAGGATGAGCGTCCAATAAGTCTGCGGCCCATTAAGCCAAAGCCCGGCATCCATCCCGAACGTTCCCAAGGCGGAGTCCACTACGCCGTTGGGCTGGAACATTGTCCGCCACACAGTGGCCACCACGAAGGACGGGAGCACGTAAGGGATCAGGAAGATCGATCGGATCACGGCGCGGCCCTTGAACGAGTTCTGGGTTGCCACCGCCGCAGCAATACCCAGCGGCAGCGTGACAATCATGGCGATCAGCGAGTAGCTGACGCTCAACCACACGGAGTGAAGCAGCGGCGAGTCGGTCAAGGCCTCCACAAAATTCCCGACGCCGATAAACGGTGCGCTGACCCACTTGCGGAGCGAGTACTGGTCCAGGTTGAGGGCCGACATGTAGATGCCAAGGAACAGCGGCAGAACAATGATGACGAACATCAGGAGCCCGCCCGGGATCAGCATCCACAAGGGGCGGTTGCGCTCGCTCAAACCCTTCCGGCGGACGGGTTTCTTCCCGCCTCCAGCCGGCTGGATGGTGCCTGTGCCCGCATCCGGCAACGTGCCGCCGTCGGACGCTTGGGCTGTTGTGGCCGGCCGGGCCAGCTGCCCTTCGGCAGCCGGGCCCGTCATGGCCTTCATTTCCCTGAAGGAATCAGTGGACATGGGAGACCCTGCCTAGGACTTCGCGGCCCGGTCGAGGGATGCTTGTCCCTTTGCCTGTGCGTCCTTGAGCCGTTGCTCCAAGGCTGCGTCGTCCACGGCGCCGTTGGCCAGCTCCGGAATGGACTGGACCGTGACGTTCAGGAGCCCAAGCTGGATGTCTCCCCAGGCGCCGGTGAAGGGGGTGGCCTTCGACTTGCCCGCGGCATCGGCAATCGGCTTGAGTTTCGGATCTGTCAGCGATGCCAGCGCGTCCGCGTTCGCGGGAAGTTCCCCGAAGATCTTCTGGTAGTTCAACTGCTCATCCTTTGACGTAATGAGCTCGATGTACGCGAAAGCCAGATCCTTCTGCTGCGAGTAGTCCGCAACCACCACGTTGTCGCCGGAGAGGATGCTAGCGGCTTTGTCGCCGTCGCCCTTCGGTGAAGTTTCTCCCGGTGCCGTGGTGGGCATGATGGAGTACGCGTACTTGCCTGCGATAGCGGACTTGTCCAGGGTGGGGACTGAACTCGACGTCGTCATCATCAGGTAGCCGGCCTTGCCGGAGGCGAAGGCGGCCACGGCGTTGCTGTTGCTCCAACCAATCGCGGCCGGATCCACCACCTTGTCCTTGGTCAGCCAGCCGAAGTAAGTCTCGTAGGCCTTCTTGACGGTGGGATCGTCCATCTTCAGTTTGTCGCCGTCCACCAAGGGGTTGCCGGCCTGGACGGACATGGCCCAAATGAACTTCCATGGGTCGAAGTTGTCCTTGTAGCCGGTGGCGAGGCCGAAGGTTCCCGTGCTGGCGTTGGTCATCTTCTTGGCTTGTTCGGCGAGTTCGTCCCACGTGGTTGCCGGCTTCTCGATCCCTGCAGCGGCAAGGATGTCTTTGTTATAGGCCATCACGAAGGGGCGGCTAACAAAAGGAATGCCGGCCTGGTGCTCAGAGTCCGGGCCGGAGATGCCCAGCGCTGCCTGGTTGAAGCGGTCCTTGCCGCCAACCTTCTTCCAGTCATCCGCAGAGAGGGTGACGAAGGCTTTGGTGGCGTATGCAGTGGGTGTGAACGTGGTGCCCAGGCTGTAGACGTCAGGGCCCTGGCCGGAAACCACCGACGTTTGGATCCGGGTCAGTTCGTCGTTCGCGGATGCGAACGTCTCGAATTCAACATCGGCGCCTGTCTTGGCCTTGAACTTGGCCGCGATGTCCTTGAACCATTCCTTCTGTTGCTCAGGGTACTGGCTGTTGACGCCGGTCAGGACGCTCAGCTTCTTGCCGGCGCCATCCACGGCACCTCCGGAGCTTTCAGAATTGCTGCTGCTTCCCCCGCAGGCCGTCAAAGCCAGCGCAGCCGTTGCGATGACGGCGGCCAGCTTTGCTGATGGTGCAAACCTCATTGTTTCCTCCTTGGATACCAAGCCCGCAGGTGTGGTGTCGTGCGTCACAGGGGCTTCGTTGTCGAGTCTAGGGAGTTGGCAATCAAAGCGGCAAGCGTTTGCCAAAAGTTGCCAAAAGTGCTGCAATTGCCACATGGCAGATGCAAAAGCCCGCGCGGCAGGGGCGCCTCCCACCATCCGTGACGTTGCGGAACTAGCGGGAGTCGCAACCTCAACCGCGTCCCGGGCGTTGTCCAATCCCGGCAGGGTGAACCGCGTGACCCGCGAGCGCGTTGAGCAAGCGGCAGCCTCGCTGAATTACGTGCCCAGCTCGCAAGCACGCGGGCTGAGTTCGGGCCGCACCAATGCAATCGCACTCCTGGTGCCCGACGTCACCAACCCCTTCTACTTCGACATCATCCGGGGCACCCAGAACCAGCTCAAAGCCGCCGGCTATACGCAGCTGCTCGTGGACACGGAAGAGTCAGCTGAGATGGAGGCAGACACCCTCCGCAAAATGCAGCGGACAGCGGACGGTTTCATCCTGGCCGCCTCCCGCCTCACGGATGCGCAAATCCTCGAAGCCGCTTCCTCACAGGCCATCGTCACCATCAACAGGTCCTCAGCCAACGCCCCCACGGTGATGATTGACACCCCCGGCGCAGTGGTTCAGGCCCTGGAACACCTCACCTCACTGGGACACTCCAAGATCTGCTACGTCGGTGGACCGGCGTCGTCATGGTCCAATGCCAAGCGCTGGAAGACGTTCGAAGACGAGAGCCGGGATCGGGGACTGACGACCTCCCACGTTGGCCCCTTTACGCCCAAGACGACGTCCGGCGCAGCGGCCGCCGACGCTGCAGCCCGCACGGGCGCGACAGCGTGCATCGTCTTCAACGACCTCTTGGCCATCGGTATGCTGCAGCGGCTACGCGAGCGCGGCATCCGGGTCCCTGAGGACATGAGCATCGTGGGCTGCGACGATATCTTCGGGGCTGACTTCTGCAACCCTCCGCTCACAACCATTGCCTCGCCCATTGAGCAGGCCGGACGCGTGGCGGTCTCCATGCTGCTCGCGCAACTGGATCCATTGCACTCCGGCTCCACCCGCCGCTTGGCCGTCATGCCCACCCACCTCACAATTCGCGGCTCCACGGGTCCGGTCTCGACCTAGGTCCTGCGCGTTGTAGGCGTTGCTCTCTCACATCCTGCGGGTTTTCGGCGGTTGCTCTCCCACATCCTGCGGGTTTTCGGCGGTTGCTCTCCCACATCCTGCGGGTTTTCGGCGGTTGCTCTCTCACATCCTGCGTGACGCCGGATGGCCGCCATGCGCTAAAGTCCGACGCCGGCACTCCCGGGAGTGTCCGACGTCGGGCGGTGCGGCCGTCAGGTTTTTCTCACACGGCGGATGTGAGAGAACGTCGGTCAGAAGCCTGTTGGATGTGAGCGAGGATCCTGGAGGGCTATTTCCACCAAGTATCGAAGATAGTGACCGGCACGGTGCGCTTGTGGCGCGTGCGGAGGTACTTCTGCTCGATGATTTCAGCGACCCCGTCGGGAACTTCGCGGCCTTCGAGGTAGTCGTCGATCTGGTCGTACGTGACTCCGAGCTCGTCTTCATCGGTGCGGCCCGGCTTGTCGTCCAACAGGTCAGCCGTGGGCACCTTCTGCCAAAGTCGCGCGGAAGCGCCCAGCTCGGCCAGGAGTTCGCGGTTCTGGCGTTTGTTCAGGCCGAACAGCGGCAGGATGTCTGCACCGCCGTCGCCATATTTGGTGAAGAAGCCCGTGACGGACTCGGCGCCATGGTCTGTGCCGATCACCAGGTAGTTTGCTTCCCCGGCGATTGCATATTGGGCAACCATGCGAGCGCGGGCCTTTGTGTTGCCTTTGTGGAAGTCGGAGATTTCGGCACCGGTGGTTTTCTCGAACTCTTCCTCGAATCCGTCCACTGCGCGGGAGATGTTGAAGGTCCGTTCGGTCTTGGCCTTGATGAAGTCCAAGGCCGCCTGGGCGTCGTCTTCGTCGTGCTGGATACCGTAAGGGAGCCGGACCGCGACGAAGTTCGCATTGACGCCTTCAGCTTCCAGTTCCTCGACGGCCAGCTGTGCCAGTCGACCGGCAAGGGTGGAATCGAGTCCGCCGGAGATGCCGAGCACAAAACCGTGGGTACCTGTGGCTTTCACATATTCCTTCAGGAACGTAACCCGCTTGCGAACCTCCTCTTGGGGGTTGATCCGGGGCTGGACGCCCATTTCCTCGATGATCTTGGCCTGGAGTTCGCGCATGTGTCCAACACTAGTCAGCCCGATAACAAAGGCTCAACCATATTGCGCCGTGATTCGGCCCCGCTGTGATGCGACCCAGACGGCGTTGGACGTGAGAGAGCAACGGCCCAAAAACCCGTTGGACGTGAGAGAGCAACCACCAAAAACCCGTTGGACGTGAGAGAGCAACCACCAAAAACCCGTTGGACGTGAGAGAGCAACCGCCAAAAACCCGTTGGATGTGAGAGAGAATCAGGCGAGGAAGCCGCGCAGGAGTGAAGCTGTCCCTTCAAGGTGTTCGATGGTTGCACGCTCGGCGGCGGGGGCATCGCCGCGCAGAATCGCTTCGGCGATCTCGGCGTGTTGTTCGTTGGCGTGCTCCAGGTTGGTGCTGAGCAAGGGGATCCGGTCCAGGAGTTCGTTGAGCCGGGACCGCGTTTCCGCCACCGCGCCTACCAAACTCGCAGAGCCGGACAACTCGGCAATCGCAATATGGAACCGGGCGTCGCGCGGACGGTAGCCCACGGCGGGGGAAGCGCTGACTTCAGAGAGGCAGACCTGCAGGTGCCTGCGGGCAGCCGCGGATAGATCCGCTTTTGCAGCCAGCGCGGCAGCTGCAGGCTCGATGATGGACCTGAACAGGAGGACGTCCTCCACCTCGGCGGGATCGAGCGGCCCCTGGTCCGGCTGCCGCTGGACTGCTGTGGTGGAGACGTACGTACCGCCGTACCGGCCGCGCTGGACTTCCAAATAGCCGGCACTCTGCAACTCCCCCAACGCATCCCGAAGGGTGGCGCGGGAAACGCCCAGTTGTTCGGCCAGTTCGCGCTCGGGCGGCAGTTTTTCGGCGGGGGCGAAGATCCCCAGCTTGATGGTCTGCAGGATGTGTTCGATGGTCTCTTCGAACGCGTTGCCGCCCCTGACTGGGCGCAGCATCGAGAACGACGGGCCAAACGGTGAGTCCGGCACGGCATCTCCTTCCACGGAATGCGGGCTGCGCCAATCAGTGAGGCCATCCACAGACGCTGCTGCCTCCATGCTACCCATGCGAACCAATAAAGGTCATCAAATAAACCATTGGACACACCTTCAATGTGATCCCAGTCATCAGGTTTTTTAAAAAAGTCTTGACTCCCGGCGAATCACGCTCCAGACTTTGAAGCACACTTTGGACTGAAAACAGTCCTTTAGGATCTGGAAGATCCCCCGCTCGACTTTTCCCAGAAGCATTCCTCAGACGATAGGAACACGCATGGAAACAGTGCACCAGCCGCCCGGCGGCGAGGATGAATACCTGAAGCACCGGCGCCTCAAACGAGGTGCCGCCGGATGGGTTCTCCTCGCGGGGCTTGGAGTGGCCTATGTGATCTCCGGCGACTTCGCGGGCTGGAACCTTGGCCTGGCCCAAGGAGGTTGGGGTGGCCTGCTGATCGCCTTCCTGCTCATGGCCGTCATGTACACCTGCATGGTTTTCGGGCTCGCTGAACTCTCATCAACGCTCCCGACGGCGGGGGCTGGCTATGCGTTCGCCCGCCGGGCTTTAGGCCCACTCGGCGGATTCGCCACTGGCATGGCGGTCCTGATCGAATACGCGGTGGCCCCGGCCGCTATTGCCACCTTTATCGGCGGCTATGTGGAGGCACTTGGCCTCTTCGGCCTCACCAACTCGTGGCCGGTCTACCTGGTCACCTACGTCATCTTCATCGGGATCCACATCCGCGGAGTGGGCGAAGCCCTCAAGATCATGTTCGCCATCACCGCAGTGGCCACAATCGCCCTGGCCGCCGCCGTCGTCGGCCTGTTTCCAAAGTTCGATTCCGCCCGGCTGTTCGATATTGTTCCCGACGGATCCGCGGGGTCCAGCGCCTTCCTGCCAATGGGTATCAGCGGCATCCTCGCGGCACTGGTTTACGGGATCTGGTTCTTCCTGGCTGTGGAGGGCGTTCCCCTCGCTGCCGAGGAAACATCGAATCCCAAGCGGGACATGCCCCGGGGAATCATTGTGGCGGTCATTATCCTGGTCATTTTTGGCGCCCTCATGCTAGTGCTGGTCCCGGGAGCAGCTGGGTCGCAAGCCATGAGCGAGTCGGACAATCCCCTGCCGGAAGCGCTGCGCATCGCTTATGGCGGCAACACCTTTCTGGCCGACTTCATCAACTACGCTGGCCTGGCCGGCCTGGTGGCCAGCTTCTTCTCCATCATCTACGCCTATTCACGCCAACTGTTCGCCCTCTCCCGGGCGGGCTACCTCCCCCGCTGGCTGTCCCTCACCGGCAAACGTCGCACCCCCTACTGGGCGTTGATCGTCCCGGGCACGGTCGGCTTCCTACTGGCCGCCCTGACGCGGGACGGTGCCTTGCTCATCAACATCGCGGTCTTCGGCGCGACGGTTTCCTACGTCCTGCTGAACCTCTCGCACATTGTGCTTCGCAAGAAGGAACCCCATCTGGAACGCGGCTACAGGACGCCGGGTGGGATCGTCACGACGTCGATTGCCCTGGTCCTGTCCGCCGTGGCAGTCGTGGCGACGTTCGTCGTCGACGTCTTTGCCGCTTCCATCACGGCAGCCATCTTTGCCGCTGCCCTTCTCTACTACTGGCTCTACAGCCGGCACCGGATCGTGGCGGGCGCACCCGAAGAAGAGTTCGCCCAACTCGCCATGGCCGAAGCCGAACTGAAGTAACAGCCGGCAGAACCTGACATCCACTCACAGAACCACACTGCGGAGACATCATGAATTCCCACATCCAAGAGTCCAGCCGGAACCGGCAGCTCACCGTCGACGAACTGCGCGAATCCGTTGCAAGCGGCGAAATCGATACTGTCATTGTCGCAATCACCGACGCATTGGGACGCCTCCAGGGCAAGCGTTGCGGCGCACGCTCCTTCCTTGAGGACGTTCTGGATCACGGCGCGGAGGGCTGTAACTACCTGCTGGCCGTAGATGTTGAAATGCAAACGGTGGACGGTTACGCAATGTCGTCCTGGGAAACCGGCTACGGCGACATGGTGATGCTGCCGGACGTCTCCACCCTTCGCCGGGTTCCTTGGCTCGAAGGCACAGCCATAGTGCAGTGCGATGTCCTGTGGACGGACCGGACGCCGGTGGCCGCATCACCCCGGCAGATCCTGAAGGCCCAAATCGAGCGGCTCGAAAAGCTTGGCTACCGGGCCCACGTAGGGACCGAGCTTGAGTTCCTTATGTTCGATGACTCTTACAACCAGGCATGGCAGAAGAACTACACCGGCCTCGCGCCGTCCACGCAGTACAACGTGGACTACTCGCTCCTGGCCACCGCGCGGCTGGAACCAGTGATCCGCTCTATCCGCAACAACATGGAAGCAGCCGGCCTGGTGGTCGAGTCGTCCAAGGGCGAATGCAACCTCGGCCAGCAGGAAATCACGTTCCGCTTCGATGAAGCCCTCGCCGCCTGCGATAAGCACGCGTTCTACAAGAACGGCGCCAAGGAAATCGCCGACCAGCACGGCAAGAGCATCACGTTCATGTCAAAGTTCAACGAGCGTGAAGGCAACTCCTGCCACATCCACTTCAGCCTCACCGATTTGGACGGCAACCCCGTACTGGCGGGCGACGGCGAACACGGCTTCAGCCCCCTGATGGAACGGTTCGTTGCGGGTCAACTCGCGGCGCTGCGCGAACTGGCCTATTTCCTGGCGCCCAACATCAATTCCTACAAGAGATTCGTGGAAGGCAGCTTCGCCCCAACAGCTATCGCTTGGGGCCTGGACAACCGCAGCTGCGCGCTCCGCGTGGTGGGTCACGGCCGCGGCCTCCGCACCGAGAACCGCGTGGGCGGCGGCGACGTCAACCCCTACCTGGCGGTGGCAGCAATGATCGCCGCTGTCATCCACGGCATCGAAAACGATCTCCAGTTGCCGGCGATCACCAAGGGCAATGCCTACGACTCGGACGCTGAACGGCTGCCCACTACGTTGCGGGACGCGCGGGATCTCCTGGCCGAGAGCAGCATTGCGCGCAAGGCGTTCGGCGATGACGTGGTAGACCACTACGTCCACGCCGCCAACGTGGAGCTCACTGCTTACGACAGCGCCATCACAGATTGGGAGCGGGTCCGTGGCTTCGAACGACTCTGAAACGTACCGCCCGCGAATCGCGCTCACCAGTTACCTTCAAGAGGCCTCCTGGGGAGTTTGGAACACGACGGCGGCGATTCTCCCCGGAACGTACGTGGAGGCAGTGGTCGCAGCCGGAGCAACACCGATGCTGCTGCCGCCGCTCGGCACCGACGAATCCGTGCTGGAGCTTGTGGACGGCTTGGTTGTGGTGGGAGGTCCCGACGTCGATCCTTCCCTGTACGGTCAGCCACCGCATCCCACCACCAAGTCCCAACCACTGCGGGACAAGCATGACTCAGCGCTGATCCGTGCGGCGCTTGAGCGTGAGCTCCCGCTGTTCGCCATTTGCCGGGGAGCCCAGCTCCTCAACGTGGTTTTGGGCGGAACGCTGATCCAGCACATCCCTGACGTCATTCCCGGCAGCAACAGTCAGCCGGCACCAGGTGTGTATGGTGAGGCGGCATTCGACACCACCCCAGGCAGCCTCATCCATGGCCTTCTCGGCGATTCCGCTACGTCGCCGTGCTACCACCACCAGGCCCTGGACTCGGTGCCGGGCACCCTCCGTGTGACCGCCCGCTCCGCCGATGGCCTGGTCCAAGCCGTTGAAACTACAGACGCCGGATGGGTCCTTGGAGTCCAGTTCCATCCGGAACAGAACCCAGATGACCTAAGGCTGTTCCACGGCTTCGTGGAAGCTGCCGCTGGCTACCGCTCAGACCAGACCGCAACGATGAAAGCGATGTCCCCCGCATGACAGCAACAGTGTTTGATGTGATCAATCCGGCCACCGAGGAGGTCATCCAGACCGTGCCTCTCGCCGGCCTGGCGGAAACTGACGCCGCCATCGCCAAGGCAGCTGCCGCCTACGAAACCTGGCGCGCCGTTGCCCCGGCGGATCGTGCCTTACTGCTGCGCCGGTTCGCTGCCGCCGTCGACAATGACTTGGAGAACCTCGCGCAGCTGGAGGTGCGAAACGCCGGGCATACGGTTGGCAACGCGCGATGGGAAGCCGGCAATGTCCGCGACGTCCTCACGTACTACTCCGCCGCGCCGGAACGGCAGTTCGGCCGCCAAATTCCTGTGGCAGGCGGGGTCAACGTGACGTTCCACGAGCCCCTGGGCGTTGTTGGCATCATTGTTCCCTGGAATTTCCCCATGCCCATCGCAGGCTGGGGCTTCGCTCCGGCCCTCGCCGCAGGAAACACGGTTGTCCTCAAACCCGCGGAAATCACTCCTCTGACTGCCATCCGCCTTGGCGAATTGGCCCTTGAGGCCGGCATACCCGAGGGCGTCTTCCAAGTGATTCCCGGCAAGGGATCCGTGGTGGGACAGAGGTTTGTCACGCATCCGGCGGTCCGCAAAGTGGTTTTCACCGGCTCCACAAGCGTGGGCAAGCAGATCATGGCAGGCTGCGCGGACCAGGTGAAGCGCGTGACGCTGGAGCTGGGCGGCAAGAGCGCCAACATCATTTTCGATGACGCCGATCTTGAGATGGCTGCGGCCGCCGCTCCCGGCGGCGCTTTCGACAACGCCGGACAGGACTGCTGCGCACGTTCCAGGATCCTGGTGCAGCGCAGCGTCTACGACCGCTTCCTGGAGCTGCTGGAACCAGAGGTCCTGGGCATGCGCGTCGGAGACCCCGCAGATCCGGCCACCACTATGGGTCCGCTGATTTCCTCCCAGCAGCTGAGCACCGTTTCCGCGTTCGTGCCCGACGGCGCACCGGTCGCCTTCCAGGGGAAGGCGCCGGAAGGACCAGGCTTCTGGTTCCCGCCCACGGTGCTGACACCGGATTTGAAGGCGCCTTCCTTCACGGACGAGATCTTTGGTCCGGTAGTCGCCGTCGTACCGTTCGACGACGAAGCCGACGCTATTCGGATAGCCAACAACACCGAGTACGGATTGTCAGGCTCCATCTGGACATCCAAGGTGGACCGCGCATTGCGTGTGGCCCGGGGCGTCGAGTCCGGCAATCTTTCCGTGAATTCGCACTCCTCCGTCCGGTACTCCACACCATTCGGTGGCTTCAAGCAGTCCGGCCTTGGCCGTGAACTCGGCCCCGACGCACTTGACGCCTTCAGCGAGGTCAAGAACGTCTTTATTTCCACCCAGTCAGCCTGAACTTTTTCCACTTTTTCAAAGGAGAGCACCAATGCAAGCAGTAGTTTCGAACCGTCTCGCCGGCCGCAGCGCAGTCATCACCGGCGGCGCCAGTGGCATCGGCCTTGCCACGGCACGCCGGATGGCAGCTGAAGGCGCCAATGTTGTCATCGCCGACATCGAACCGACCTCCGGGATTGCAGCGGCCAACGAAGTAGGCGGCCTGTTCGTCAAAGTCGACGTGACCAGCGAAGAAGAAGTCCGCAACCTCTATGCGCAGACAAAAGAGACGTATGGCAGCGTGGACATCGCTTTCAACAACGCGGGCATCTCCCCCGCTGATGACGCCTCGATCCTGGACACCGGAATCGACGCGTGGCGCAGGGTCCAGGAAGTGAACCTGACCTCCGTCTATTACTGCTGCAAGTACGCCATCCCCTACATGCAGGAACAGGGCAAGGGATCCATCATCAACACGGCATCCTTCGTGGCTGTCATGGGAGCGGCAACGTCGCAGATTTCCTACAGCGCGTCCAAGGGCGGCGTTCTGTCCATGAGCCGCGAACTCGGTGTCGAGTTTGCGCGTCAGGGGATCCGCATCAACGCCCTTTGCCCCGGCCCGGTGAACACTCCCCTGCTGAAGGAACTCTTCGCCAAGGATCCTGAGAAGGCCGCACGCCGGTTGGTCCACGTTCCTCTGGGCCGCTTCGCGGAACCGGAAGAACTGGCCGCAGCGGTCGCGTTTCTTGCAAGTGACGACGCTTCCTTCATCACGGCGTCCACCTTCCTTGTGGATGGCGGCATCTCGGGAGCTTACGTCACTCCCCTCTCGTAGCATCCCGCCCGCGGTTCATCCGGCTGCCCCTGCCCTCTTTGGGCGGGGGCAGCTTTCACGTTTAGGAGTCTTGACGTCGCGATACTTACCGATATATCGTTAAGTATCGCCGATAATCCTTCGGCGAACCATTACACCGAAAGGACGATGCTGTTATGAAAGGCATCCACGAACACGACAACACCTTCCCGGAACATGGTTCCGGACTCCCCGAGCACGGCCACGGAAGAGGTCGCTTCAACCGAGGCAAAGGGCGCCGCGGTCCCCACGGACACGGCGGGCCCGGCTTCGGACCCGGCGGTTTCGGTCCTGGCTTCGGCCCCGGCGGCTTCGGACCCAGGGGCTTCGGTCCCGGTGGCGGGCGAAGGGCAAACCGCGGCGACGTCAGGGCAGCCATCCTGTCACTGCTGGCTGAGTCTCCGTCCAACGGCTATGGGCTGATCAAGACGATTGCGGAGAAGACGTCCGGAACATGGCGTCCCAGCCCCGGATCCGTCTACCCCACGTTGCAGCAGTTGGTTGATGAAGAGCTCATCACAGCGGTGGGCGAAGGGCGCCGCACGGAATTCACCTTGACCGACGACGGGCGCGCCTACGTTGCCGAGCATGAAGAAGAACTCGCCAACGCCTGGAACACCGAGGCCGACGGAAACATGCAGGAGTTCCACCAAAGCATCGGAAAACTGATGGGCGTCGTCCACCAGTTCCGTGCCGCAGCAACCGACGAACAGCGGAGGGCAGCGATCGAAAAGCTCGATGAAACCCGCCGTGCGCTCTACCTGATCCTGGCTGACTAAATCCCCCATCCACCCTTGACCTTGACGTAACGTCAACCATTACTGTCAAAGGACAAGCCAGGAACGAGAGGGCCAGGACGGAGGACCCATGGACTGGTCGATCCAGGAAATCGCCAAGATGGCAGGGACCACCAGCCGCACGCTGCGTCACTACGACGACATTGGGCTGCTCAAGCCAAGCCGGACCGGTCATAACGGTTACCGCTATTACGACGGTCCGGCCTTGGTGCAGCTCCAGCGGATCCTCCTGCTCCGGGAACTTGGGCTCGGTTTGCCTGCGATTGCCGATGTGCTTGCCCGGGAGACCGACACCGTCAAGGCGTTGAGCGGCCATCTGGAATGGCTTGGTCAGGAGCAGGACCGCCTGGCGCGGCAAATCGCGTCGGTGCGGCAAACCATTGAGACATTAAAGGGGGATGGAAATTACATGGCACAGGACATGTTCGACGGCTTCGACCACACTCAGTACAAGGACGAAGTAGAGGAGCGCTGGGGCAAGGAAGCGTACGCCACAAGTGACGCTTGGTGGCGCGGCATGAGCGCCGAAGAAAAGCAGGCGTGGAAGGACCGCTCCCGGAAGCTCGGGAGCGACTGGATCGCCGCCGCCGAATCCGGCGTCGCGCCGGATAGCGCCGAAGCACAAGAACTGGCAAAACGGCACGTCGAATGGCTCCGCGGAATCCCCGGCACACCATCCGCCACACCCGATGGGGACGTGAAAGGGTACGTCACGGGCCTCGGCGAGATGTACGTTGCCGACCCTCGATTTGCCGCCAACTATGGCGGAGAGTCAGGAGCTACGTTCGTTCGGGATACCCTGCGGGTTTACGCCGAGGCGAACCTGTAGGCAGCCGGGATGCGCCGATCCGGGTTAGGCAATAGTCTGGCCGAATGGGTACAAGCACCGTAAAGGCCGGCGAACAGGCTGACAGGCAGACACGCATTCTCGAAGCGGCCCTGGAACTACTGTCCCGCCACGGCATTTCCGGTATCAACATGCGCGCCGTGGCGCGTGAAGCCGGCGTCGCACTCGGGCTCGTGAACTATTACTACGAAGACAAATCGAGTTTGATCCGTGCGGTGCTGCACCAAATTGAACAGCACGACCTCATGCTGGTGGAGCCGGCGCTGGACTCAACCCCTGAGGAGCAACTTCGAGAGTCACTTCGGCGCGTTGCGGACCCCGAACTCCTGACCACGCCGTACCTGTCCCTCCGCCTCCACCTCTGGGCCCTCGCCCAGGCCCATGAGGACTTTGCGCGGATCAACGCCACCGCGTTTGATGGGTATCTCCAGGGGCTCGCGACCCTGATAGGGAATGCAATGTCCGGGCTGTCCCCGGAAGAATGCAAGGATCGGGCAGCCGACATCGTCGTCGTGCAAAACGGCATGTGGCTCACCACGCTCCTGGGCATAGACAAGGCTGCCATCGAGAGAGGCATTGCCCGCACAGAGCAGATCGCTTTCGCGCCTTCGCGGGACAACGACCGGCGGTGATGCGGCCGACCAACCGACATGGGCAGTAGGACTATGTGCCCTTCCGCCCTTGATCTGCGGTGGCGTAATTTCAAGCCCATGAAGACGCGGAAAGAAGGCGCCAACTGGAAGGTCGCTCCTTCGACGCGCTTGGGTTGGTGGGCTCTCTGGCTCGCAGCCGCCGTCGTCTTATACCCCCTGTACTGGAGCATCCTGCTCATCCTCCCCTCAGCTGCGGGACCGTGGGTGGGAGTGGTCCTGGCAATCCTTGCCATTGCGGCCATCTCTGCTGGATGCATAGCTGTTTTCCGGCGCCGGGACCGGAGTCGGCTGCTGCTCGCTGTCCTGATGCTGTTGGTCGTCTCTGCCATGTTCTTCATCGGCGGCGAGTTTCTGTTCCCGCATTAATATGAACGGCTCAATATGAACGGCGCCGAAAGCTGGACCATGCCGCGCTCGCCGTCATGGCATGCGCGCGAAGACCCGGCACACGGCGAGGCTAAACCAGAGCTGAAGGTCATGGAATCTGTCTCGGAGCAGGTGGCCGGCGAAGAGGCCGCTCGGCTCTTGGCGGTCAGCAAGCCAGTCCCGCGCCCGGTCGGTTTTCTTCGTCGTTAGCTCGGGTTGGATGTTGCTTATGGAATCGAGGGCGGAGACGAGATCGGTCATCCAGAAGGGGAAGCTGAATTCGGTCCAGTCGGCGATCCTCCCTTTGTCCCGGTAGGCGTCAGGCTCGAAGAAACGACTCGCCAGCAGTTCCGATGCCTTCCTCGCGGAGGGGCCCGAGCGGTGCCGGGGATGTGCCGCGTAGGCCCTGAGCACAACGCCTGTGATGAGGTGCGAGAACGGCCGGGTCGGATCCGGGGCAATAGTGGACGACTGGTCCAAGGCATCGAGGTTTCTTCCCCGCGTACGCAGTGGTAGGGCCCATCCGCCGTCGTCCTGTCGAGCGGACTCGAGCCACGCGAACGCGAGGTCAACCCTGGGGTCGTCCGTGTACCCGGCCTTGACAAGGAGTTCGATAAAGCCCGCGGTGTAGTTGGGGGAGTATTGGTTTCCGTAGATTCCCCGCAGGTCGCCTTCGGGTGTCTGATGGGACAAGACGTATTGGGCTGCTGCCGCAAGGGCGGGGTGCTCGCGCGTGAGTCCGAACATCTCCACCAGGAATCCGAGATTCCGGTAGGTCTCGAGCAGGTCGTAGTCTGTCCGGGAGCGGGGCCGCCTGCCCGGGTAGGGCCACGACCCGTCTGGGCCCTGATGCCGCATGATGCGCCGGGGAATGGGGAGATCCCAGAGGGCGGTCTCTGCCGTGCCAGCGGAACCCTGCAGGAACTCCCGCTCGGCCCAGTAGCGGACGGCCGGGTGCCCGCTGGACACCAGCGGGGCGATCGGGTCAAAACGGAGGCCATTAAGCCAAGTCATGTCCACCATCATGCCGCCATCACCAAAACGCAGCTACCATTCTTGAACATTTGTTCATACTGACTCTTGAACAGATGTTCAAGATCAACTAATCTGCAACGTATGACCCAAGCCACATTCTCCGATTCCGCATCCACTCTTTTCATCAACGGCTCGTGGGAGCCGGCTGCATCCGGCGCAGTCCGTCAAATCCACAACCCGGCCGACGGCGAACTGGTCGCCACAGTGTCCGAGGCCGGTCGAGAAGATGCCGAGCGCGCCATTTCTGCCGCTCGTGCAGCCTTTGACTCCGGCGTCTGGTCTTCAGTCCCCGCTCCCGATCGCGGCGCGTTCCTGCTGAAGGTCGCCGCAGAACTGCGCGAACGCCGGGAGAAGTTCGCCCGTGCCGAATCGCTGGACACCGGCAAGCGAATCATCGAAAGCCGCATCGACATCGACGACATCGCTGCCTGCTTCGAATACTTCGGAAGGCTCGCAGGGCAGTCCGCGGGCCGGGTAGTCGATGCCGGGGACAACGCCGTCGCCAGCAAAATCGTCTACGAGCCCGTTGGCGTCTGTGGCTTGATCACGCCGTGGAACTACCCGCTGCTGCAGGCCGCTTGGAAGATCGCACCCGCGCTGGCGGCTGGCTGCACCTTCGTCCTCAAGCCCGCCGAGCTGACCCCGTCCACGGCAATCCTTGCCATGCAGTTGCTCAAGGACCTTGGCCTGCCGGACGGCGTCGCCAACCTTCTCACCGGACCCGGCCGCAAGGTGGGCGCACCGCTCACCGAACACCCCGAGGTCGACCTCGTTTCCTTCACGGGCGGCTTGGAAACCGGCAAGCGCATCGCTGCTGCCGCTGCCGCTACGGTCAAGAAGGTCGCGCTTGAACTCGGCGGCAAGAACCCCAACGTCATTTTCGCGGACGCCGACTTCGACGCCGCCGTCGACAACGCCCTCAACGGCGCCTTCCTCCACTCAGGCCAGGTCTGCTCCGCTGGGGCACGACTGGTGGTGGAGGAATCCATCGCCGAGCGCTTCGTTGACGAGTTGGTCCGCAGGGCAAAGGACATCCGCCTTGGTGGCCCGTTCGATGAGGCCGCCGAAACCGGCCCGCTCATTTCCGCCGAACACCGCGACAAAGTCCACGAGTACGTCCAGCGTGGCGTGGCGGAAGGTGCGCGGTTGCGGTGCGGCGGCGCGGCCCCTGAAGGGGAGAAGTACGACGCCGGTTACTACTACCAGCCGACCATCCTGGACCGCGTCCAACGGGGAATGTCAGTGGTCGTCGACGAAGCCTTCGGCCCGGTAGTAACGGTGGAAACCTTCCGCACTGAAGACGAAGCCGTAGCCACCGCGAACGACACCATCTACGGACTGGCCGGCGCCGTCTGGACCCAGGATGCAGGCAAGGCGCAGCGGGTAGCAGGCCGGCTGCGGCACGGCACCGTTTGGATCAACGACTACCACCCCTACCTTCCACAGGCCGAATGGGGCGGCTTCGGCCAGTCCGGCGTCGGCCGCGAGCTCGGTCCCACCGGACTCGCTGAATACCAGGAAGCCAAGCACATCTACCAGAACACCAACCCGCAGGTAACCGGCTGGTTCGCTGACCGCAGCAAGGAGAAATAGATGCACACTGACAACATCGAGAACCTCAATGACCGAGGATTCGACTACGTCGTCATCGGCGGCGGCTCTGCCGGAGCCGCTGTAGCCGCCCGACTGAGCGAGGATCCTTCCGTTTCCGTGGCGCTGGTTGAAGCCGGTCCGGATGACCGCGGCCTTCCAGAGATACTGCAGCTTGACCGCTGGATGGAACTGCTGGAGTCGGGATACGACTGGGACTACCCGATCGAGCCGCAGGAAAACGGCAACTCGTTCATGCGCCACTCGCGCGCCAAGGTCATGGGCGGCTGCTCAAGCCACAACTCCTGCATCGCCTTCTGGGCCCCGCGCGAAGACCTTGACGAGTGGGAGTCCAAGTACGGGGCCACCGGATGGAACGCTGCCACCGCCTGGCCGCTGTACCAGCGGCTGGAGACCAACGAGGACGCCGGCCCGGACGCACCCCACCATGGCGACTCAGGACCCGTGCACTTGATGAACGTGCCCCCGGCGGACCCCGCCGGCGTCGCGCTCCTTGATGCCTGCGAAGAAGCCGGCATCCCGCGCACCAAGTTCAACACAGGCGCAACCGTGGTCAACGGTGCCAACTTCTTCCAGATCAACCGCCGCTCTGACGGGACACGTTCCTCCAGCTCGGTTTCCTACATCCACCCCATCATCGATCGCGAAAACTTCACGCTGTTGACCGGCCTTCGTGCCCGCCAACTGGTGTTCGACGCAGACAAGCGCTGCACCGGCGTCGACGTCGTTGACTCGGCTTTCGGCCGGACCCACAGGCTCACAGCGCATCAGGAGGTCATCCTGTCCACCGGCGCCATCGACTCCCCCAAGCTCCTCATGCTCTCCGGCATCGGCCCGGCGGCGCACCTCGAGCAGCACGGCATCGAGGTCCTGGTCGATTCCCCCGGCGTCGGCGAGCACCTGCAGGACCACCCTGAAGGCGTGGTGCAGTTCGAGGCCAAGCAGCCCATGGTGCAGACATCCACCCAGTGGTGGGAGATCGGCATCTTCACTCCCACCGAAGAGGGTTTGGACCGCCCGGACCTGATGATGCACTACGGCTCTGTCCCGTTCGACATGAACACCCTGCGGTACGGCTACCCCACAACGGAGAACGGCTTCAGCCTCACGCCGAACGTCACCCACGCCCGTTCACGCGGGACCGTCCGGCTGCGCAGCCGGGACTTCCGCGATAAGCCCATGGTCGACCCCCGGTACTTCACCGATCCGGAGGGGCACGACATGCGCGTCATGGTTGCCGGGATCCGCAAGGCCCGGGAGATCGCCGCGCAGCCGGCCATGGCTGAGTGGACCGGCCGGGAGCTCTCCCCTGGCATCGAGGCACAGACCGACGAGGAACTGCAGGACTACATCCGCAAGACGCACAACACCGTCTACCACCCGGTGGGTACGGTCCGCATGGGGCCAGTGGACGACCAGTTGTCACCGCTGGATCCCGAGCTACGTGTCAAGGGCGTTACCGGCCTGCGCGTGGCCGACGCCTCTGTCATGCCTGAACACGTCACGGTAAACCCCAACATCACCGTCATGATGATCGGCGAGCGGTGCGCGGACCTCATCCGGGCCAGCCGGACGGATGAAACAACGACGGCGGAGGCGGACTTCAGCTTGTCCCTTGCCTGAGCAGGCGATCGCCGCTGAACGGAAACACCGGTGAAGGGTGCCCGCACCCCCACCGGCGTTTTTCGTGCCCTCGCGGGCAATCAGGGGCTGGAAATGCGCCCGCATTATTCTTGAACATTTGTTCATGCGCAAGTCTTGAACGCCTGTTCAATCTGAACTAATCTGCTTCTTATGACCCACGCCACACCCAAACGGTTGCGGCTTGGCGGGCATGGACCGGACTTCGACTACATCGAGGTCCAGCAAGCCACGCAACAACAATGGGGGAAACAGCCGGAGGCACACAGTGGTGCCCGGCCTTTTGATTTCGACTGCGTCCAATGGCGGCCGCAGGTCATCACCATTCGTGCATGTCTGAGTTAGGAGTTCCGAATGTTAGAACCCAGCAAAATAGGACCCAGCAAGAGCGATACAAGCGGCATGGACGAGTTTGGCTACGCCCAAACCCTCGACCGCAGCATCGGTAAGTTTGCCAGCTTCGCCGCCGGCGTCAGCTACATATCCATCCTCACCGGCGTTTTCCAACTTTTCTACTTTGGCTTTTCCACGGCTGGACCCGCCTACGCGTGGTCGTGGCCCATCGTCTTTGTCGGTCAATTGATGGTCGCCTTGTGTTTCGCGGAACTGGCGGGGCGGTACCCCGTGGCAGGATCTGTCTACAACTGGGCCAAGCGGCTCTCGACCGGAACCTGGGCCTGGCTGGCAGGGTGGTTGCTGTTGCTTTCCTCGATCATGGCTCTGGGGTCCGTTGCCTTGGCCCTTCAAATCACCTTGCCGCAGATCTGGAGCGGCTTCCAGCTTGTGGGCGATGGAACAGGTCCCTACGACTTCGCCGTCAACGGCGTCATCCTCGCCAGCATCATGATCGGCATTTCCACACTCATCAACGCATTCGGCGTGAAACTCATGACCATGATCAACAGCGTGGGCGTGTTCGTGGAACTGGTTGCGGCCGTACTGCTGATCGCGGCGCTGATATGGCATAGCGTACGGGGACCGGAAGTCCTCCTGGACACTGCCGGATTCGGCGAAGAACATCCCCTGGGCTTCTTCGGAGTGTTCATGATTGCCGCCATGGCTTCCGGCTACGTCATGTACGGGTTCGACACGGCCAGTTCCCTGGGCGAGGAAACCAAAGATCCCAAGCGCACGGCTCCCAAGGCCATCCTGCGCGCCGTGACCGCGTCATTCCTCTTGGGGGGACTGCTCCTCCTGGGCGGGATCCTGGCCGCGCCCGACCTGTCCGATCCCAAGCTCGGTGCTGCCGATGGCGGACTCCAGTACATCGTGCTTTCCGTGCTGGGCGGCCCCTTCGGCAAGGCCTTCCTGGTTTGCATCGTGGTGGCAGTGATCGTCTGCACGCTTGCCGTCCATGCAGCAGCTATCCGGATGATGTTTGCCATGGCCAGGGACAACAACCTTCCCTTCAGCCGCCAGCTCAGCAAAGTGCACCCTACCCGGAAAACCCCCACAGTGGCTGCCATCGTTATCGGTGTAGTGGCTGTGATTCCGCTGATCGTTAACATCTCCCAGCCGGCCATCTTCACCATTCTCTCCAGCATCAGCATCGTCCTGATCTACCTCTCCTACCTGCTGGTGACGGTGCCGATGCTGCGGCGCCGGTTCCTGAAGAAGTGGCCCCTGAAGGACGACGGGTCAGAACCGGGGTTCAGCCTCGGCAAATGGGGGCTGCCCGTGAACATCCTGGCAGTGCTCTGGGGTGGTGCCATGACAGTGAACCTGATCTGGCCACGGCCGGAGATTTACAACTCGGTGCCGCCGTTCGAGTGGTACCTGCAGTGGGGCGGCGTCATGTTTGTTGCCGCGGTAGTCATCGGCGGAACGCTCCTTTACCGCCTCCGCATCAGGCACCGGACAGGAGTCCTGGCCGAGCACGCCGCGGTGACCCCGGCCCCGGAACCGGAGCCCGCCCAAGTCGTAGTCCAAAGTTCGTAGCAGTCACGTCAGCAGTTCCCCAACGAGCATCCCTCCGCCAGCGTTCCACCGGCGGAGGGATGCTTTTTGGTTGTTGCCTCAGACGAAGGCGGACTTCCCCGTTACCGCCCTGGCCACGATCATCGAGTTGATCTCATAGCTGCCCTCGTAGGTGTACAGGATTTCGGCGTCGCCAAAAAGTTTGCCCATCTCGTAATCCGTGGTGATGCCATTTCCGCCCATCAAGGATCGGCCCATGGCCACGGACGAGCGCGCCAAACGCGTTGTGGTCGCTTTGCACATCGCTGCCTGCACCATTTCCAGTTTCCCGGCTTGTTGGATGCGTGCGAGTTCCACCATCATGGACAGTGAAGCGTTGGCGTTGCCCAGGATGTCCGCGAGTTGCTGCTGGATGAGCTGGAAGCGGGCCAATTCCTTGCCGAACTGCTTGCGTTCCAGGGCGTAGGACCGCGCAATATCGAAGGCCGCCAACTGGATGCCCGAGGCCTGCCAACCAACCCAGGCCCGCGAATCCCTCAGCAGGTCATTGGCCCGCGAGAACGCCGTAGCTCCGGGCAACAGGTTATCCAAAGGAATACGGACTTCGTCCAACGCGATGTCCGCATTCTGCATGATGCGGAGGCCGATCTTGTTGGTGATCTTAGTGGCTGAATAGCCGGCCCGGTCAGTCTCCACAATGAAACCCTTGATCTGGTGATCGGACACGTCACGCGCCCACACCAAGGCAAAGTCGGCGATCGTGCCGGCCCCGATCCAGCGCTTGGCACCGTTGATGACCCATTCGCCGCCGTCGCGCCGCGCCGTCGTCGAGAGTCCTCCGGCAATGTCCGAGCCGTGATCCGGTTCCGTGAGCGCGAAAGCACCCAATTGCGTGAAGGCCTCCAGTCCGGGCAGCCACTTTTGCTTCTGTTCGGAAGAGCCGAGCTCATGGATCATCCCGACGATGAGCTCGTTGTGGATGCCCACGAGCGCGGACAGCGAGACGTCGGCGCGAGCTACCTCGGTGTACATGAGGCCCTTGAATAGCTTGGAGGAGCCATCGGTCTGCAGTCCGCCGAGCCCGAACGCGGCCATCTCGGCCAGGAGCCCGAAGGGGAACTCTTCCCGATTCCAGTATTCGATGCTGGCAGCCCGGATCCGCGCCTGGAGGAACTCCCGCACCTCCATGTACCGCGCACGCTCCCCCGGGGGAAGCAGGTCCACCACATGCATAAGGTCCGCCTCCGGATAAGGAGGCAGGATACTTTCTGTCAGTGCGCCGCTGGTAGCGATTCCGGCAGCTGCTTTTTCGTCGAGCATTTGACCCCTTCGTCATGTCCAACGCAGGCTCTTCCAAACCCTTGGATGTCCTAGTATATTGCAAGGTGATGAGGATCACTAGGCGGGATGCTCCGGCGACGACGCCAAGGCAAGATCCCCCAGCGAAAGGTGGACTATGACAGTCACAGAAGACTTCCGCGCGGCCCGGGACCGGCTGCTGGAACTGCGTGAGGACTACAAGCAGGCGCACAGCGAATTCGAATGGCCACGGTTCGAGGAGTTCAACTTTGCCCTGGACTGGTTTGACCACATCGCGGCGGATCCCGAACGCGGCAACAAGCCCGCATTGGTCATCGTTGAGCAGGATGGCAGTTCCACACGGCGCACGTTTGCGGACCTTTCGCAGCGGTCCTCCCAACTCGCCAACTGGCTGCGCGGCCAGGGCGTGAAGCGCGGGGACCATATGATCATCATGCTCGGCAACCAGGTGGAGCTATGGGAGCTCATGCTGGCGGGCATCAAGCTGGGCATCGTCATGATCCCCACCACCACGCTCATGGGCGCCCGGGATCTGCAGGACCGCGTCGAGCGGGGCGGGGCCAACTGGGTGGCCGTGGGCAGTGCCAACATCGGCAAGTTCGCGGACGTCGCTGGTGATTACACGCTGATTGAGGTCGGGGCGGACCGCGCCAACGCCCAGGCGCTCCAGTACGCGGATTCGTACGACGCCGGCACGGACTTCACGCCCGATGCCCCCACCCGCGCAGACGAGACACTGCTGCTCTACTTCACGTCAGGCACCACCTCCCGCGCCAAACTCGTGGAGCACACGCACACGTCCTACCCCGTTGGCCACCTGTCCACGATGTATTGGATTGGCCTTGAACCCGGCGACGTGCACCTCAACGTTGCCTCACCCGGTTGGGCAAAGCACGCCTGGTCCAACGTCTTCACGCCGTGGATCGCCGAGGCCTGCGTCTTCATCTACAACTACCAACGCTTCGACGCCGCCGCCCTCATGGACCAAATGGGCCGCGAAGGAGTCACGAGTTTCTGCGCGCCGCCCACCGTCTGGCGCATGCTCATCCAGGCAGACCTCACGCAGTTGACCGCACCGCCGCACAAAGTGGTGTCCGCCGGCGAACCGCTCAATGCCGAGGTCATCGGCCAGGTGGAGGAAGCGTGGGGCGTCACAATCCGCGACGGTTTCGGCCAGACGGAATCCACGGTGCAGATCGCCAATACGCCGGCCCAGTCGGTAAAGATCGGTTCCATGGGCCGGCCGCTGCCTGGGTACGACGTCGTCCTCGTCGATCCTCTCACCGGCGAGGAAGCCGACGACGGCGAGCTCTGCCTGCGCCTGGACCCTCGCCCCGTGGGGCTCATGAAGAGCTACTTCGGCGACGAAGCCAAGACGGCCGAGGCGTTCCGCGACGGTTATTACCACACCGGCGACATGGCCAGCCGTGACGCTGACGGCGTCATCACCTATGTCGGCCGGGATGACGACGTTTTCAAGTCCTCCGACTACCGATTGTCGCCTTTCGAGCTTGAAAGCGTACTGATCGAACACCCCGCAGTGGCGGAGGCCGCCGTCGTACCCTCCCCGGACCCGGTGAAGCTGTCGGTGCCGAAGGCGTTCGTGGTGCTCGCCGCCGGCTACGAACCCGGGCCCGCTGTTGCGGAGGACATCCTGCGATACTGCCGCCAGCACCTGGCGCCCTTCAAACGGATCCGGCGACTCGAATTTGGTGAACTGCCCAAGACCATTTCAGGCAAGATCAGGCGAGTTGAACTGCGTGGAACAGAAGTGGCGAGGCACGGTGCCGGACCACTGCCGGCAGGCCTGGGCTTGGAGTATTCAGAGGAAGAGTTCCCGAATCTGAAAGACTAGCCTACCGAGCAACGAAGGAGGCCCATGGGCACCCCACTCCCCCGCGACCCCATCGCCGACGCCCAACGCAACTGGGAACGGCATGGCTGGGGCGATGTCGCCGCGCCCATGGCTGCCATCACCGCGATCATGCGCACCCAGCAGATCCTGCTTGCACGCATCGAGACGGTCCTCAAACCGTTCGGGCTGACCTTCGCACGCTACGAACTCCTCGCCCTACTGAGTTTCGCTCGCAGCGGCGCGCTCCCCATGAACAAGGCGAGCGCGCTCCTGCAGGTGCATCCCACCTCGGTGACCAACGCCGTCGACCGTCTTGAAAAGGCCGCACTCGTGGCCCGTTCGCCACATCCCACCGACGGCCGCACCACCCTGATCGAGCTCACCGCCGAGGGCCGCACCCTCGCCAAGAAGGCGACGGCGGCACTCAACTCCGAGGTTTTCGGCAAGTCAGGCTTCGGGCCCGACGACGTCGATCACCTCATCCGGGTTCTTGGCACCTTCCGCCGGGACGCCGGGGACTTCACAGAGGAGTGACCAACGCGGGAGTGACCCAGCGCGGGAGTGACTCAAAGCGCTAACGGTTGTATCCTAAAGCTCCATTGCCGCAGTGGGGGTGGAGCATGGCCAAGGACCAGGGACAGCGCCGCAGCGTTCTTCTGCGCCCTCTCCTCGCGGCCATGCTGGGGTCATCCGCCGTGATGCTGTGGCTGACCGCGCCTTCGGCAGCCGCGGCGGATATCGTGCCCGTAATACCTCCGCTACCCAGCGGCACCACGACGCTCACGCAGACCCTGCAGGCGCCCTCGATCACATCCGTAGCCGATGCTGCGGACTCAGTGGCCTCCACTCTGGATCCGTTGCCGGAGGTTCCCACGCTGCCTGAGGCTCCCACGGTTCCCGCGCTACCGACGGTGACCGTCCCCCAAGTTCCGGGCGTCCCCCAAGTTCCGGGCGTCCCCCAAGTTCCGGGCGTCCCCCAAGTTCCGGGCGTCCCCCAGGTTCCGGTCGTCGGCCAGGTTCCCGAGGTACAGAAACTTCCTGTGGTGGAGGATGTTCTGGAGCTCCTGCCCGAAGTCACGGACGTGCTCCCCTTACCCGAAGTGCCTGCGCTCCCCGAAGTGCCTGCGCTCCCCGAAGTGCCTGCGCTCCCGGAAGTGCCCGGCTTACCCGAGGCGCCCGACTTGCCGGGGCTTACTGCCCCTCCGCTTCCTCCGCTACCTGGCACCACGCCGGACCCGCTCGGCGGCGTCGCCCCGCCTGAGGTATCAACCTCCCCTGCAGCCACAACTTCGCCAGCAGGGGCTCCGACGCTGCCACTCGCCGTCGTACTCCAAACCACGCAAGCAGCGGCGCCTCTGTTTGGAGGCCCCGGCGTCCCGCAGCCCTTACCGACTTTTGATCCAGCAGCTGTTCCGCCCGCCGCGATGCTCGCACCCGGCAGCCCGGTTCCCGGCGCGCCGCTTCATCCGGTACCGACGCCAAGCACTACAGGCGTATCCGGAGCGGGCGGCTCAAACACTTCGGCCCCCGGGGCGTCCGACATCCCGGACGTCCTCTCACCGCTGCCGCCTCCGAGAGCCGGTCCAGTGACGGACCCGCAGCGAACGGCATCACCACAACCTTCGTTCGATCCAGGGTCCCGACCTGACTGATGCGGTGGCTCCTGCTTTGGCAGGCACCACCACCTGCGCCAACCGACGCAGGCATAAGACATCAGTCAGGAGGCACCCATGCTTCGCAAAATCCAGGTCCCCGTCCGCAACCACGCAAAGGCATCCGCCAGCCGACGTATCGGCTTTTGGCCCGACTTGGTCGGCAACTGGCCGGACCCGATGCACGCGGAAAGGAGCCGGATAGTCTGCTGAGGGGCGGCACACCGCCCAAGAAACATAAACGACGCCGGCCGGATAGTCAGTCTGACTGTCCGGCCGGCGTCGTGTTGACCGAAGGCGCACATTTCCGCCAAGGCTACATGAGCTCCCAGAACCCATTTCGGAGCGAGCTATGGATGCCTGAGCCGGCGACATCTGTCGCGTCATGCAGCCGCAGCCACCACCGGCGGCTGCTAGGCTCCGTTTCTGAACTTCCAGGAGGAAACACCGTGGGCTTTGCCGAAGAACTCAGAAACAACTGCGCCGCAGATTGGTACGCCGCCGTCAATCATCCGTTCGTGGATAAGCTCTTGGACGGCAGCCTTCCGGATGATGAACTCCGCCACTACCTCGTACAGGATTATCAGTTCTGCGACGCCTTCGTTGCGCTGCTTGGACAGGCTGTTGCCTCGGCACCCTCGCTGCCTTCACGGTTGGTGTTCGCACGGGTGCTCGGGGCTTTCGCTTCGGATGAGAACACGTACTTCCAAGACTGCTTCGACGAACTGTCGGTTCCCGATCCTGACCGGAGCGCGCCGGCACTGGGTCCCGTGACGCGCGACTTCGACGCCCTCATGCGCAGCGCCCTGGCTACGGGCGCTTACCCGGACGTCCTGGCTGTGCTGCTCGTGGCGGAGTGGCTCTACGGAGACTGGGCAGCGCGGGCTGGCGACGCCTCCACGTGGCCGGCCCAAACAAAGCACTCCGAGTGGATCCGCCTGCACAACAACCCCGAATACAACGCGTGGGTGCAATGGTTGCGGGCAGAGTTCAACGCCGCCGAACCCAGCAACCCGGAAGATCGAAACAGGGTCGCCGAGACGTTCTATGAGGCCGTGCGGCTGGAGCGCGAATTCTTCGACGCGGCTGTGCTGCCTACGGCGGTCCGCTAGCCCTTCTTCCGGGCTTTGTTGTTCAGTTCCCTGAGCTCCAGAAGTGGCGGGTCATGCGCCGCGGGAGCCTACGCCGGGAAGCGTCGGGCGACAACCCCGGCGAGGTGGATACTTTCAGCGGCGTCTGGGCAGGCGGCGGTGGTCTCCCCCAAATCAGTCCAGTGCCAGCTGTCCAGGCAGTCGTCGTTATTGCAGAATTGCCACGTCATTTGCGTCTCTCAGTCATAGCCGTGTTGGTGTCCTTATATAGGACGAGCCAACAGCCGGGTCATGACGGGAAAAACGCAGGAAATTATTGCGAGGCGAGTGTGAACGCGTAAATGATCGCAGAGACCAACGCGAACGATGCGATAGCGTAGCCGATTGCCAGGGCGGTGATCGCCAGACCCCTGCCCCGCTCGGTTCCCTGCTGGATCTGGGTGAGGGCTACATGGCCCGCGCCCACCACAAAGACGGCTATGACGGCCATTCCGGAGAGGAACAGGCCGGCAACTGCTACTGCGGCCATCGCCACCGCCACAAGTGCCAAACGGTTGATCGGCTGGACGGGTGCCTGTGTCTGAGTGGTCTCAGTGTTCTGCACGGACATTGATCTCTCCCCCATTGGTTAGTGCCCCGAGTCTATCCGGGTGGCACACGATTCCTCGTTGCGGGGCCCACTCTGCGCGCTTCGCGTCGGATATGACGCGCAGAGCAGGCCCCACAACGCAAGAACACCTAGCGGTGCTTGAACTCGGGCTGCCGCTTCCCGCTGAACGCGGCCATGCCTTCCTTCTGGTCTTCGGTGGCGAACAGTGAGTGGAACACCCGCCGTTCGAAAAGCACGCCCTGCGCCAGGCCCATTTCAAACGCGGCGTTGACGGCTTCCTTGGCCACCATGGCTGCGGGCTTGGACTTGGAAGCGATAACGTCAGCGGCTTTCACGGCCTCGTCAATCACTTCTGCTGCCGGGACAATCCGGGAGACAAGTCCGGAGCGTTCAGCTTCCTCGGCGTCCATGAAACGGCCTGTGAGGACCATGTCCATCGCTTTGGCCTTACCCACGGCACGCGTGAGCCGCTGCGAGCCGCCCATGCCTGGGATGACACCCAGGTTGATTTCCGGTTGGCCGAACTTGGCATTATCCCCGGCAATGATGAAGTCCGCCATCATCGCCAGTTCGCAACCTCCGCCGAGGGCAAAGCCGGAGACGGCAGCGATGACGGGGATGCGGAGTCGGGTGAGGTCCTCCCAGCGGCGGAACCAGTCCGCCGCATACATTTCCATGTAGCTCTTGGAGGACATCTCCTTGATGTCTGCACCTGCCGCGAACGCCTTGGCGGATCCCGTGATCACCACGGCACCAATCCCAGGATCGGTGTCCATCGCCGTCACGGCGTCCACCAGTTCGTTCATGAGTGCGGTGTTCAGCGCATTCAACGCTTCCGGCCGGTTCAACGTCACCAAACCTACGCGGCCCCGACGTTCCACCAGGATGTTTCCGTACTGCTCCGTCATTCTCTCCCTCTCACTCAACGTCGTCATATACAGAATCTCTCACGCAGACTTGTCGCGTATGTCCGTGATGATGCCTGAGAAGTCACGTCCGGCACCCTCCCCGGCCGCGAAGGCATCGTAGATACGTGAAGCAAGCGGCCCCATTTCCGCAGCAACGCCGGTGCTTTCCAAGGCATTGACGGCCAGCCTCAGGTCCTTGGCCATCAGCGCCCCGGCAAAGCCTGGCTGGTAGTCGCGGTTTGCCGGGCTGGTGGGCACGGGACCGGGAACCGGACAGTTGGTGGTCAGTGCCCAGCACTGGCCGGAAGCGTTGGAAGCGACGTCGAAGAGTGCCTGATGCGTGAGTCCAAGTTTCTCCCCGAGCACGAAGGCCTCGGCAACAGCAATCATGGACACGCCCAGGATCATGTTGTTGCAGACCTTGGCTGCTTGCCCGGCACCGTGATCGCCGCAGTGAACGATCCTCTTGCCCATGAGTTCCAGGATGGGTTTGACGGTCTCGAAATCCTCCGGCAAGGCCCCCACCATAAAGGTCAAGGTGGCGGCTTCGGCGCCCACTACACCGCCGGAAACCGGGGCATCCACTGAACGATGGCCCGCTTCCACAGCAATGACGGCGGCCTCCCGGGCCTCGTCAACGTTGATGGTGGAGCAATCCAGGAACAGGGTATTCGGCCCTGCAACAGACAGCAGCCCGGGCCCGTCAACCCCGCGGTACGCGTCCAACACGTGCTTGCCGCTGGGCAACATGGTCAACACCACGGCTGCGCCGTCCACGGCTTCCTGGGCCGTGGATGCCATGGGAATACCGTGAGCCTTGGCGGCCTCGACGGCGGCTGGCACGGGGTCATAACCGATCACGTCGTGTCCGGCTTTGATCAGGTTGGCCGCCATGGGTCCGCCCATATGGCCGAGTCCGAGGAAAGCGATGAGTCCCGTTGCCGATGCTGCGTTCTCTGTCATGTCGTCTCCTTCAACTGGCTAACAAACTGGCTGGACAGGCGGGTGGACAAGATGGGTCACGTGGCGTCAGCGCCCAAGGCGGCGAGGCCCAACTCGCGCTCACCGAGCGAGGCAAAGTAGCCCTCGACGTCGGACTCGTGCACGTCAGCCAAAGTGGGAGGCTTCCATTGCGGGTTCCGGTCCTTGTCCACTACCTGGGCGCGGATCCCCTCCCGGAAATCGGGCCCGGCCAGGCAGCGCAGTCCCACCCGGTACTCCTGGTCCAGCGCTTCCTCCAGCGACATCCCCCGCACGCGCCGCAAGGACTCCAAAGTGACCTTCACGGAGGTAGGCGACTTCGAATCAATCGTGTCGGCCGCGGCAACTGCCTCCGCCCCGAGGGAACGCAAACTCCGCACAATTTCCTCCGCATCGTCATAGGCGTATGCGGCATCGATCCACTCCCGCTGGCCCGCCAGGGCCGAGTCCGGCGCCGCTTGGGCAAAACGCTCGACGGCGGCCTCCGCCGTCGAGCTTTCCAACGCCTCTGCCAGCGCGGGGAGGTTTTCGGACGGCACGAAGTGGTCCGCGAGTCCAAGGAACAAGGCATCCGCCCCGGAGAGATGGGCGCCCGTCAGTGCCGCATGGGTTCCCGTCTCCCCCGGCGAGCGGGACAGCAAAAAGGTGCCGCCGACGTCGGGCACGAATCCAATGGTGGTCTCGGGCATGCCGGTGCGCGTCCGCTCAGTGACTACGCGGAACGAGCCGTGCGCCGAAATCCCCACGCCGCCACCCAGCACCAGCCCATCCATGAAAGCGACATAAGGCTTTGGATACCGGGCAATGAGTGAGTTCAGCCGGTACTCGTCGGCCCAAAACTCTGCCGTTTCCTGACCGCCATGCAACATGTCCTTGTAGATGGCCACGATGTCCCCGCCGGCACACAGCCCACGGTCGCCGGCGCCGCGTACCAGGATGGTTGCCACGGCGTCGTCGTCAGCCCAGGCAGCCAACTGCTGGAGCATGGCTTTCACCATTCCCGCGCTGAGGGCGTTGACTGCCCGGGGCCGGTTGAGCGTCACGATGCCAAGATGACCGCGGCGCTCGAAGAGAACTTCGTCCGCGTCCACGGCCTCCATCAGCTGCCTGCCGGCATGATGAAGCTGGCGCCCTGGCGAATGCCGGAAGGCCACCGCGACGTCACCGTCTTGGTCTTGGTGTAGAAGCGGAAGGCGTCGGCGCCGTGCTGGTTGAGGTCGCCGAACCCGGAGGCCTTCCAGCCGCCGAACGTGTAGTACGCGATCGGCACGGGAATGGGCACGTTGATGCCCACCATGCCGACCTCGACGCGGCTGGCGAAGTCGCGGGCGGAGTCGCCGTCGCGGGTGAAAATTGCGACGCCGTTGCCAAACTCGTGCTCGCTGCAGAGCCTTAGCGCTTCGTCGTAGTCAGCCGCGCGCAGCACGCTGAGGACGGGACCGAAGATCTCTTCCTTGTAGATCTTCATGTCCTTCGTGACGTTGTCGAAGAGCGTGGGACCAACCCAGAAGCCGCCATCGTAACCGTCCACTGTGAGCCCACGGCCGTCGGTGACCAGGGTGGCGCCTTCGTCCACGCCGGACTGGATGTAACCCTCGATCCGTTCCTTTGCGGACTGCGCTACGACAGGTCCAAAATCCGAGTCCTTGTCCAGGCTGTGGCCCACCTTGAGGTCCTTGACGCGCTCGGTCAGCTTTGCCACCAGGGCATCCGCGGTCTCCTGGCCAACGGGCACCGCCACGGAGATGGCCATGCAGCGCTCGCCGGCGGAACCGTACCCGGCACCAATCAGGGCGTCGGCAGCCATGTCCAGATCGGCGTCGGGCATGATCACCATGTGGTTCTTCGCGCCGCCGAAGCACTGCGCGCGCTTGCCGTGCGCAGCCGCGGTGGCGTAAATGTACTGGGCGATCGGCGTGGAACCAACGAATCCAATGGCCTTGACCCGAGGGTCCTCAAGGAGGGCGTCGACGGCCTCCTTGTCACCGTTGATCACGTTGAAGACGCCGTTGGGAACACCGGCCTCGCTGTACAGCTCGGCGAGCCGCAGCGGAACGGAGGGATCCCGCTCGGACGGCTTGAGGATGAACGCGTTACCGGCTGCGAGCGCGGGGCCCGACTTCCATAGCGGGATCATGGCGGGGAAGTTGAAAGGCGTGATGCCCGCGACTACGCCCAGCGGTTGGCGCAATGAGTGAACGTCAATGCCCTGCCCAGCGTTGTCCGAGAATTCACCCTTGAGCAGGTGCGGTGCCCCTGCCGAGAATTCAACTACCTCGATCCCCCGCTGGATGTCACCCTTGGCATCGGCAAGCGTCTTGCCGTGTTCGGAGGACAGCAGCTTGGCGAGTTCGTCAATGTTCTCGTTCACCAGGTCCACAAACTTGAGCAGGATGCGTCCCCGGCGTTGCGGGTTCATCGCCGCCCATTCGAGTTGGCCCTTTTCGGCGTTTGCGACGGCGTTGCGGACCTCGTCCGCGCTGGCCAGCGGAAGCCGCGCCTGCACTTCACCCGTGCAGGGATCGTAGACATCGCTGAAGCGGCCGGACGTGCCTTCGATCCTCTGGCCGTCTACGTAATGTGAAAGCTCGCGCACCATGATGGAATGCTCCTTTGCATCGTGAATGACTACCGTGGCGCTGGGTTGCAGTAATCGGCAGGAACGCCTCAGCGACTGTGATCCGGGTCATCTCTGAATCGAATATACTCGGACTTCCTACTAATTTCCAGAGGGCGTTTTCCGGTCCCTGCTCAACAACATGCAGAAGCTAGTGCACTTCTTTGAGTCCCTTGTAGGCTTCCAAGGCATCCTGCCTGGTGGTCTTGAGATCCACGATCTCCTCCGGATACTCGGGTGTGCCGAACTCCTGGATCCACTGGGCAATGTATTTTCCCCGGGGATCGAACTTGATGCGTTGGGCCTCCGGATTGAAGATCCTGAAGAACGGGGAAGCGTCTGCCCCCGAGCCCGCCACCCACTGCCAGTTCGCCGGGTTGGACGCCGGGTCAGCGTCCACCAAGGTGTCCCAGAACCACTGCTCGCCGAGTTGCCAATGAATGCCCAGGTTCTTCACAAGGAAGCTGGCCGCGACCATGCGCACCCGGTTGTGCATCCACCCCGTCTGCCAGAGTTGCCGCTGTCCTGCGTCCACCAAGGGAAAACCGGTGCGGCCCAACTGCCAGGCGCGGAGTTCCGCGGCCGCAGTCTCGTGACCAGCGTGAGCCTTCGCGGGGCGGGAGCCGGAGCCATCCGGCCAAGCCCACGGGAATCGGTCAAATTCCTTACGCAGGTTCGCTGTGGCCAGATCCGGGTTATGGAAGTACTGGTGCCAACAGAATTCGCGCCAGCCGAGTTCGGAGGCGAAAATACTTGTGCTTTCCGATCTATTGGAAGCCAGGGCATGCCACACCTCGAACGGGCTGAGCTCACCCCAACGCAGGTATGGCGAAAGGCAACTGCTGCCATCGACGTCCGGGCGATTACGGCCTTCGCTGTAGTTTGTGAGTCCGTCAGTCACGAATTTATTGAGCCGCTGGTGCCCTGCAGCCGATCCCGGCGTCCATGCCTCCACCAACCCTGCGGACCAGTCCGGGTTGGTGGGCAACAGGTGCCAGGATTCCAACGAATCGCAGCCGGGCAGTTCGCCCGCGTAGCCGTGGCCATGAGCCGGTACAGCCAAAGGATCCCGGAAGTCCTGCGATGAAACAGTCCGCCAAAAAGGGGTGAAAACCTTGTACTGCCCGCCGGTCTTGGTGGTGACTTCCCACGGCTCATGAAGCAGGGACGCCTGAAAGCTCTCTACATGCATGCCGGCCCCACGCGCCCACGCTTTGATCCCGGCGTCGACCGTCCGCTCCGCCGGACCGTACCGGCGGTTCCAGAACAACGCGCCGGCGCCGATCGCCGTCGTGATTTCCTGAACAACCGGGCCGGCCGGTCCTCGACGCAGCAGAAGCGGTACTCCGATGGCCGCGAGATCGTCCCGCAGCGCCGTCAAAGAGTAGTGAAGCCACCACCGCGCGGCACCGCCGTGGGGCCGGACACCGCGCGATTCTTCGTCCAGTACGTAAAGGGCCACCGCCCCGCCGTCATCGACGGCGGCATGCAAGGCTGGGTTGTCCCGGACCCTTAGGTCGTCGCGGAACCAGACGACGGACGGCTTCACTTATTACCTGCTTCCTCGGAGGGGGCTACCCCAAGGAAGGTACCGAGTCTTCATCTAGTTGGGGCATTGCTGGGGCGCTGGTCTCTGTACCAGTCCAGACGGGAACACTGTTCATCACGTAATCCCTGGCTGCAGGGCCAACCATGTTCAAGCCGGGGTAGATGCGTTGGCCGTGATCTTTCCTGGCGCGCAATCCTTCAAGTTCAAGGGCGGTCCTGAAAGCGGAATCAGGAACGGGCACTTTGCGTCCCAGGACGCACCAACTGATGTAGAGGCCGTAGAGGGTGTCGAAATCCAGCCCCTTCTCGGTGTCGTCGTCAAACACCACACAGTCACTCAGAAAACTACTGATTTGGGTGTCGGTCATTGCGGGGCCTCCGGTGGCGGAAGAAAAAACGGGCCGCCGGGCTGCATCAGCGAATGTCCTGTTCACCCACTATAGCCCTCCTGAAGTTCGTCCGTACCGGCAGGTAGGTTAACTCTGGATTGCATTTGATGTGGCGCGGCCGCCAAACGAGCGTTCAGGCTCTGGTGCCAACCGCAGCATCGGCGTAGCTTCGGATACGTCCACACATACGGCTGCACCCCGGACTTCAGGCGGGCCAGGCAACGGTTTGTGAGGGCATTGTTCCGCGCTGATTGACTGTTCCGCGCTGATTGACTGTTCCGCGCTGATTGGAGGCACAGACGTGGCTGGATGGAATGCCGATACTGCAGCCGGGCCCCTTGGCTCAGGCACGGTCACTCTGGTTGAGGGCTCGTCCTTCTGCATCTCTGCCGCCAACGGAGACATCCGTCCCGATCTACCGCAGGGTGTCTTCCATATGGACACCCGGATCCTGTCCAAATGGGAATTGACGGTCAACGGACAACCGCTTGAACCACTTGCCGCAGAGACCAAGGAGCCTTACCGTGCGCTCTTTGCCTGCCGGGTGCCCCGGCCCGATGGATACGCGGACAGTCCGCTGCTGGTGGAGCGGCTGCGTGAGGTGGGCGCCGGAATCCTGGAGACGATCACAGTCCGGAATTACTCCACCAATGCAGCGGATTGCCGGATCCTGCTGACGGTCGAGTCTGATTTCGCGGACCTCTTTGAAGTGAAGGAAGCCCGGATTACCCGCCAATGGACCGAGACCCGGCTGCCTGAAGGGGATTCCCTGGAAATTCGCGGTAGGTGGGAGGGTTATCGAAAAAGCGTTGTGATCCAGGCAGACGGTGCAGGCGCAGGGGCAAAGGCCTTGGGCTTCAGGACCACGATTCCACCATTCGGGCAATGGAGCACCCGCGTGAGCGTTTTGCCAACTGCTGATGGGACCCAAGCACCTTTCGCCCATCCGTCACGCGGCGAAATGTCCGCCAGCGACAGGCGCCGGCAGGAGTGGGTGGACAAGATCCCGGTCGTGCAGATGGGCAATCGATCCATCGAGCGGACCCTGCGGCGCAGCTACGAGGACCTCGGCGCCCTCAGGATCCAGGACCCGGACCATCCGGACAGGGTGGTGGTGGCCGCCGGCGCTCCATGGTTCATGACGTTGTTCGGCCGCGACTCCCTCTGGGCATCCGAGATGGCGTTGCCCGTTGACCCCTCCCTCGCTTTGGGGACGCTCCGGACGTTGGCCGATCTCCAAGGAACAGTAGTGGATGCGGTGAGCGAGGAAGAACCGGGCAAGATCCTGCATGAGGTGAGGCTCGACGTCTCCAGCGGCCTGGCTCTCGGCGGAAAGTCCGCTTACTACGGCAGCGTTGATGCAACACCGCTCTTCGTGGTTGTCCTGGGATCGGTCAGCCGTTGGGGATTTTCCAAGGACACCATCGCCGCCCTCCTGCCCAACGCCGACCGCGCCCTTGAGTGGATCCGCGATTACGGCGACCGGGATGGCGACGGCTTTGTTGAGTACGGTCGTCCCAATGCCCACGGGCTCATCAACCAAGGATGGAAGGACTCCTGGGACGGCATCAACTTTGCCGATGGCACCCTGGCGGAACCGCCCTTGGCGCTGTGCGAAGTCCAGGCGTACGTGCACGGCGCCTATACCTCCCGGGCCTGGATGGCGTACGACGCCGGCGACCTCACTTTGGCTGCGGAGTTCCAAGAACGCGCGGACCGCCTCAAGCAGAAGTTCAACGAAGAGTTTTGGCTTCCGGACAAGGGCTATTATGCCGTCGCGTTGGACCGAGACAAGCGGCCTGTGGACGCGTGCGCCTCGAACATGGGCCACTGCTTGTGGTTTGGCTTGGTGGATGAGGACAAGGCCCCCTCTATGGTGGAGCACCTGATGTCCCCCGAGATGTTCAGTGGTTGGGGAGTCCGGACGTTGGCAAGCAACATGGGCGCCTACAACCCGGCCAGCTACCACAATGGCTCAGTCTGGCCTCACGACAATGCGTTGATTGTCCAAGGGCTGCTGCGGTACGGCTTTGTGGACGAAGCACAACGGATTGCCACAGCTTTGCTGGAAGCGGCCGAGTATTCAGGCGGCCGGCTCCCGGAACTCTTCTGTGGCTTCGACCGGAAACAGTTCAGCGAACCGGTTCCCTATCCAACCGCCTGCTCACCGCAAGCATGGGCTGCCACAACGCCCATTCAACTGGTCACGGGTCTCATGCGCTACGACGCCCACATTTCGTTGGGCGGCGTCTGGCTGGACCCCGTTTTGCCGCCGTCCTTCGGAGACCTCCACATCGGCAACGCCCCCATGGGAAGTGGCCGCATCACGATCGACGTTGTCGGCTCGAAGCCCACGGTCCATGGCCTGCCGAACGGGCTGACCTTCCACCACGCGCAGCGGCCCTGGCTCACGGAGCTACTGGAAGAGGCGCACCTTCCGAGCCCGGAAACCTGAGCCCGGAAAGGAAAAGCCGCCCGGAAAAGCACCTTTGAGTGGGTACTTTCCCGGGCGGCGACACCAACTGGCTGACGACGTCAACCAGGTTAGTGCGGTGGTCGCAGGCCCTACTGGATGGCGGCTTTGAGCTCCTTGGCGGCAAGCTCCGGATCTTCGGCGCTGTAAATGGCGCTGCCGGCCACGGCTACGTCTGCACCAGCCAGCTGCACTGCCGCGATGGTGGAGGCGTTGACGCCGCCTGCGACGGAGAACGGTACGCGGGCTTCCTCGCCGGCGTTAAGGAGGCCGCGCAGGTCGTAGCCAGGCTGGGCTTGCTCGTCCAGGCCTGCGTGGAACTCGATGAACTTGGCCCCGAGGGCCCGGGCTTCCTTTGCACGGGTGACCTTGTCGGCAACACCGATCAGGTCCACAACGATGCCCTTGTTGTGCGACTGTGCCGCCTTGACCGCACCCGCAATGGTGGAGTCGTCAGCCGTTCCGAGCACCGAGACCAGATCGGCTCCCGCTTTGAAGGCGATGTCGGCTTCGAGTTCTCCGGCGTCCATGGTCTTCATGTCGGCGAAGACGATCTTGGTGGGGTGTGCTTCCTTGATGGCGGTCACTGCTGAGAGGCCCTCGGCCTTGATGAGCGGCGTGCCCAGCTCGATGATGTCAACGTGCTCGGCTACCTTGCCGGCCAGTTCCAGGGCGGCCTCGGTGGTGAGGAGGTCCAGTGCGACTTGAAGTTTCATGGTTTTCTTACTTTCCTTGTGGGTTGTCGGTGTTGGTGAGTTGGAATCGAGCCAAAGAAATTGGCTACTTGGTTGGGCTTATTCGAGGTTGGCGTGACGCAACCAGAGCTGCTCAGCGGGTTCGTCCGCGGCGTCCCAAAGAGTCTGGAAAACCGACTCGGTGGCAAGGAACAGCGCCTGCTCGAACAGGCTGCCGGAGTACTGGCGCGAAATGTTGGAACCGTGGTCCGTCTTTTGGGCGGCCGGGACAACCACCACGACGTCGGCCAGCCCGGCCAACGGCGAGGACGGGTTGGTGGTGATGGCGGCAACCTGTGCACCTGCTTCAAGCGCGGTTTGCGCAGCCTTGACCACACCGGAGGTCGTACCTGAACCGGACGCGACCACCAGCAAATCGCCGGAACTGATGGCGGGCGTGGTGGTGTCACCTGCCACGTGGACAGTCAGGCCGAGGTGCATCAGGCGCATGGCCGCCATCCGGAGGACCAGGCCGCTGCGTCCAGCTCCGGCGAGGAACACACGCCCGGCCCCACTGATCCTGTCCGCAAGATGGGCCAACTGAGCGTACTCAATCCCAGAAGTAGTGTCAGCGACTTCGCCGAGGATCAGGGACACATTGTTGGCTACGTCCGTGCTCGTGGCAGTTGCTGTTTCTGCGGTGACGTTCACATTCACTCCTTCGTGTATAGGGTGCTCGAGCCTTTCGGGCCTGCAATCAAGTCTCCCGGTCAGTTCGGGTAGGTGGAACGCTGAAAAAGAGCAGTTGCTACCACCCTTTTGGGTAGTACACGCGGCCTACTTCGTTTAGGCTTGGGAGCATGTCCGAGCCCACCGTCATCCCCTGGCAGCTTTTAAATGCCATCGCAGACATCACCCAGGCACCTCTCATGCGTATAGCGGACAGCCTGCGAACAGCCCTGCTGCCCTACGTCAAGTCCAGTGCCTTGGTCATCTTCACCGAGGACTGCACTGGCCGCCCCCAGAAGAAGGCAGGCGAGGAAAGCATTGTCAGCAGGGTCTCCATCCCGGAGTTGGATAAGGTACGGGCCGCGATTCCGGACGAGGGTCCATGGCGCGCCAAAGCTACCGTCGCCGGGGAGGAACGGGATGTCCTGGCTTTGGCGTACGCACCCAGCAATGCGCTGTTGGTCTTGACTGATCCCGGAGTTGGACAGGACAGCGAATCCCTGCGCGTCCTCTCCTACCTTTGGCGGCTCACCGCGGCACGTATCCAGGAGAAGGTCTCTGATGCGCCGCCGTCGTATCTGTTGGAGTCCCGTGCCGCATCAGCGGAGCGGATCCGGGTGACGGCCGAGCTGGTGGACCAGCACTCCACCACGCTGGAAACCGTGCTCGCCGCGCTGCGGTCCAACAGCATGGACGATCACGCAACCCGTGCTTTCGTAACCGACATGACTGCCAAGGCGCTGATCGGCCTGAGAACCCTTAACGACCGCACAAGCGATCTCGTGGAGGAACCAGTCAGCACGGCGTTCGAGCGGCTTCGCGTGGACCTCCGGCCGCTAATGCACTTCAGCAACATCGACATCCAGTTCATTGAACCGCCTGCGAATGGCAGGGCATTGCCAGGAGAAGTAGCCCACGCTGCCCGTGCCGTGGTCCGGGGCCTGGTGCTCGCAATAGCCGAGCAACCTGATGTGCACCGTGTCCGGGCCCAGTGGGACTGCGATGGTGAAAACCTGCTTATCAACGTCCGGGACGATGGCCGGGGCGAGCTGTCCCCCGATTCCCCCAACATCGAACGGTTGCGCCAACGGGTGCAGGCCGTGGATGGCAGGATGAGCGTAGATGTCATGCAGGGCTGGGGAGCAGATATCTCTGTGGTGCTGCCGCTGGATCCACCATCGGCACCCGCTGGTGATGTCTCAGCGTGGGGCCTTGCCGCAAGAGAACTGGAAGTCCTTCAATTGCTGGCCGCCGGCCAGCGTAACCGGGCCATCGCCGCTGAACTCAATGTCAGCGAAAATACTGTGAAATTTCATATCCGGAACCTCTTCCGGAAGCTGGACGTCCGGTCCCGCACTGAGGCCATTGCGTTGGCACACAGTGCGGGACTCCGGTAGTCGCTTGCTTTTCAGCCAGGGCAGCTGGAAGCGGCTAGGCGTCGATCACCAAATCGGTCTGCGCGGTGGAGCAGCAGGGCAGGAACTTCCCGGCCTCGATTTCCCGTGCGCGGATTCCGCCCTGGTGGTTCATCTCGACCTCCCCGGAAAGCTTGACCACCTTGCACGAGCCACACATGCCTTCCTTGCAGTTCGCGCCGATCCGAACGCCTGCACGCTGCGCCACCCCGAGGATGTGTTCGCTGGGGTCGATGCGAACATTGATGCCGGTGCGCATGAAGGACAGTGTGAGGCTTCCCGTCCCCACCGTGTCGAAGGTCGAGGCATCGGGTGCTTCGGCCTCCGGCGCCGGCCCCGAACCGCCGTCGGGTGCCTCGGAACCGGGCGCGTCCGGGTCGACGGTTTCCAGCGGCAGGCCCGTGGCCTGCAGGGTTCCCTCCGCGTCGTAGCCAGGCTCGTAGAGTCCGAAGGCGGTGGGCTGGCTTTCGTAGTAGTCCTCGGCGGAATCGGCGATTTCCTCAGCGATTTCCTCTGCGATGTCTGCCGCAAGCGCGAGCTCCGCCTGGTATTCAAGGAGCGTCTGGCGATCACCCGAGAAGAATTCCATGTAGATGGAAGTGTCGTCGACGCCAACTTTGCCCAGGAGCTCGGTGGCTGTGTTCAGGTAACCCTCGGGGCCGCAGGCATAGACCTGGCGGCCGTTGGCATCCGGGGCAACCTCGTCCAGCATGGCTGCCGTCAACCTTCCACTGAGCCCTTCCCATCCCTCGGGTTTGCTGCGGTCACCCAGGGAGTAGAAGACCTTGACGCGAGAGTCCACGGAGGCGATGTAGGCCAACTCCTTGTGGAAGGCAAAGCCTCCGGCCTCCGCTCCGTGATAGAGCACCACAACATCGGCATGCCCGGGCAGGGAATGGATGGTCCGCAGCATGGACATGATGGGGGTGATGCCGGCGCCGGCGGCCAAGAAGAGGTACCGCGCCCGCCGGTCGGCATCGGGCAAGTGGAATGCGCCCACCGGTCCGAGCATCTCGAGCACAGTCCCGGGTTTGACGTTCTCGTGCACCCACGGTGAGACGAGTCCTGTGGCGTCGCGTTTGACGCTGATGCTGAAGGTCCAAGGCTCGGTTGGGGAACTGGACAGCGAATAGCTGCGGTCCACCGGTTCCTGGTCCTGGCCGTTCACGGGAAAAGCGACGTTTACATACTGGCCCGCACGGAACGCCAGGGGCGCACCGTCGCAGCGGCGGAACACGAAGGTCATCAAGCCGCCCGCCTCGGGAACGGTCTCCACACATTCGGCCATGAACTCCTGTGGATGCCAGGGGCCCAGTGCACGTGCAGCACGAGCGGGTGCCTCGGTGCTGCCCATGACCCTGTTCCATGGCATCTCAAGACCGCGAATGCGCTGTGGCTCTTGGTGGATTGCCGTCTCAGTGAGGAGTTCAATCATGCCAAGTGCTCCTGGACCCGCTGCACGTACCAGTTGATGAACGCCTCTACCTGGTACTCGCTCTTCATGTACGGGCCGGGCTCGTAGGCCGGGCTGCCGGCACCCTGCTGGCACAACTCCACGAACGCCTTGTCCTGCAGGTTCGTCTGCTTCCAGGTGTAGGTGAGTTTGTCGAGGTCGTAGTCAACGCCTTCCACGGCGTCATCAGCTACCAGCCAGGTGGTGCGGACCAGGGACTGGTGCTCATTGATCGGGAAGACACCAAACGTGATCACGTGGTCGCCCAGGAAGTGGAACCAGCTGTTGGGTTGCAGGTGCATCGAGCAGCGGCCAAGGCGGAAGTCCGGCAGGTCGCCGAGCAGCTTCTTGGAGAGCCTGCGCCCATCGGCCGAGAACGATTCGCCTTCGCCGTCCAGGGATTCGCGGGAAATGCGGATACCGGCAATACGGGTGTCCAGCTCCTCGACCACCTCGTAGGGCAGGCCGTAGCGGCGGCAACGCTCCTCGAGGGAGGACTGGGCTTCCTTGTTGCGGTCCCACACTTCTTCGAGATGGGCCGGGATCAGGCCCTCCGTCAGGCCCCAGGTGGGAAAGAGGGAACAGGCAAGCTCCGGGTGTCCGTCGCAGTGGTAGCACTCACGGTTGTTCTCCATGACGAGCTTCCAGTTGCCCTCCTCGATGATGTTCTGCTGGTAGGCGACCTTCGTCTTCGACAGATCATGGGGCGCGAGGTACGGCTCGAAGATCTTTGAGGTTTCGTCGAAGTCGGTTGGCGGTTCGTCGGCAATGCAGACGAAGATGAGTCCGGCGACCATGCGGCTGTGGGCACGCTTGAGGGCGAAGCAGTTCTTGTCGAATTTGGCTTCGCCGGGAGCGGAGGCGTGGATCAGGTTGCCCTCGGGGGAATAGGTCCAGGAGTGGTAGCCGCATACGAGGTTTCCGGTGGAACCGGCAGCTTCGGTCAGGACGCGGGCACCGCGGTGGCGGCACACGTTGTGCAGGACGTTAACGTCGCCATCGTCGTTGCGCAGGACGATCAGGGAGTAGGGCCCGTAATCGACGGTGACGTAGTCTCCCGGCTCCGGCAGCTCGGCCACGCTGGCGGCAAAGATCCAGTGCTGGCCAAAAATGGCTTCCATGTCGATCTTGAAAATCGTCGGGTCTGTGTAGAAGGGGGCATCGAGGGAGTAGCCCGTACGACGGAAGTCGAACAACCCGGCGATTTCCGCCAGCTGCTCAGCAGGCAATGATGAAGCGAGTTTTCCGCGTGATTTCAGGGGCAAGTTCACTGGAGCAGTCATGGGTTTCCTCCCGGGAGGCTGGATGAGTGTGCATTTTGTGGAGACCGCTGGTGCGTCATCGCGACCGGCGTTATCGAAGTCTTCGTAGTACGAGATTAGGGACGAATGAACTGCAACAAAAGCGCAATATTTAGGAGATAACCATGCACAATCAGTGCATGATGGGTGCATGATCGATCCAAGGCTCATAACCCTTCGCGTGTTTGCCCGATGCGGCACAATCGGCGCAACGGCGGAACTCACAGGATATTCTCCCTCCGCCGTCTCCGCACAGTTGCGGGAGCTCCAGCGCATGCTGGGAATGCAGCTACTGACCAAGGACGGCCGCGGCGTCCGGTTGACCGCCACGGGGCGCTTTCTGGTGGCGGGCTCGGACACCCTCATTGCCGAATGGGAGAGCCTGCGCGCTGCAGCCATGGAGGCCGGCGACCAAGTGCAGTCCCATTTTGGCCTCGGCGGATTCTCCACGGCGGCCGCGCAGTTGCTCGCGCCGCTGGCCGCTACCCTGCGCTCCACCCGCCCCTTGCTGGAGGTACAGGTACTTGAGGCCAACCCGGCCCGCTGCTTCGACTTGTTGGTTGCGGAGAGAATCGACCTCGCGGTCATCGTTGCCATGCAGTCCGACACTTATGGTGAGGACGATCCGCGCTTCGAGCAGAGAGTCCTGCTCGACGATCCGCTGGACGTGATCATTCCCGCCGACCATCCGTTGGCGTCGCGGGAAACAGTGACGCTGGAAGAACTGGCGTCGGAACCCTGGATCACGGAGGCCGTCGGTTCCACCTACCATGCCCTCTTTACAGCGGCATTCACGGCAGTCGGGGTGACACCGCGGATTGCCCACGAGGCCGTTGAGTGGGAAACCCAAATCGCCTTCGTGGGTGCAGGGCTGGGCGTGGGCCTGCTGCCGCGGCTGGCGCCGCTGCACAGTGCCGAAAACGTGGTTCGACTACGTATTACCGGCAAGGGGAAACCCGCGCGGCGCATTGTCGCTGCGATGCGCAGGGGCAGCATCGCATCGCCCCTGATCCAGGAGTCGCTCGGCATCCTGCAGATCAACGCCAACCGGATCCTTGCCGCCCGGCCCGAAGATGATCTCTGACATCGCAGGCACCATGGAGGGGTAGGTCAAACCCAGACCTGATATCCGGTGGACTGATCGAAAAGCCGCCGCGTACTTGCTCCCGCGGCGGCGATCCATAGGACAGAGTCGTCGTCCGCCGCCTGCTCAACCACGCCAGTCATGACATGGTCTTCAACGGCTTCGTATCCAACTTTTCGCCCTACCAGCCGCGTTCTGCGAGGCGGTGGGGCTGCGGGATTTCGTCGACGTTGATGCCGACCATCGCTTCGCCCAGGCCGCGGGAGACCTTGGCGATGACGTCGGGGTCATCGTAGTAAGCAGTGGCTTTCACGACGGCGGCAGCGCGCTCGGCGGGGTTGCCGGACTTGAAGATGCCGGAACCAACGAACACGCCGTCGGCGCCGAGCTGCATCATCATCGCAGCATCGGCCGGGGTGGCGATGCCACCGGCGGTGAACAGCACTACCGGGAGCTTGCCCGTGGCCGCGATTTCCTTGACCAGCTCGTACGGGGCCTGCAGTTCCTTGGCCGCAACGTACAGCTCGTCCTCGGGAAGTGCGGCGAGCTTGGCGATCTCGGCACGGATCTTGCGCATGTGTCCCGTAGCGTTGGAAACGTCACCGGTACCGGCTTCGCCCTTGGAACGGATCATCGCCGCGCCCTCGTTGATGCGGCGCAACGCCTCACCCAGGTTGGTGGCGCCACAAACGAAGGGAACAGTGAAGTTCCACTTATCGATGTGGTTGACGTAGTCGGCCGGGGTCAGGACCTCGGACTCGTCAATGTAGTCGACACCGAGGGACTGCAGGACCTGGGCTTCGACGAAGTGGCCGATACGGGCCTTGGCCATGACCGGAATGGACACGGCAGCGATGATCTGATCGATCATGTCGGGATCGGACATCCGGGACACGCCACCCTGGGCGCGGATATCGGCGGGCACGCGCTCAAGCGCCATGACCGCCACGGCACCGGCGTCCTCGGCGATGCGGGCCTGCTCGACGTTAACGACGTCCATGATGACGCCGCCCTTGAGCATCTCCGCCATGCCCCGCTTGACACGGCTGCTGCCCGTGAGCGGAATGTGTTCGAACAGGAAGGGTCTTGTAGTCACGTTATACTCCGAGGACTGAAGGGCTGCGTTTTCATCACCAGCTCCCGGATCGAGTGCTTTGCCAGCCGCCAAGCACTGATATCCGAGTGATATATTAGTGTGAGGTCCAGTATGCTGGCGGCCCGGCGCGGAGTCAACCGCCCTAAAGGTGAATGCTGCCCTTAGGCGGCGAAGAGTGCCTCACGGACGGCGCGCTCGAAGCCACTGACATGTACGCGGGCAAGTTCAGCGGCTTCTTCTTCATTCCCATCGATGACAGCCCGCAAAAGATCCAAATGCTCGCGCACGTGATGCTCAAGATCCGGCAAGCGGTCCAGCACCATGCACCAGATACGCGTGGCCAGGTTGTCGTAGCGAATCAGAACGTCCTCCAGGTGTGGATTCGCAGCAGCCGCATAGATTCCCTGGTGAACGCTTGCGTCAAGGCGCAGTGTTTCAACCACCGACGCGGCGCTGACATCAAAGTTCTCAACTGCGCGCATTACTTCCCGCAGGTGTTCCCTGGTGGCCGCCGAAGCAACCCGCGCCGCACGCGCGGCGGCGAGCGGTTCCAGTTGGGCCCGGATCTCGGAAATAAAAGCGAGGTCCGTCACTTCCACACGGGTGGCGAACGTCCCACGCCTCGGGTAGGTAATCACCAGCCGGTCCAGCTCCAGTCGCTTCAGGGCCTCCCGAACTGGAGTGCGTCCGATCTCCAGCTCCTTGGCGAGCTGGTCATCGTTGAGGAGGTCGCCGGGCTTAATGTCCAGCATGAGCAGCCGGTCGCGCAGCCGCTCGTAGGCGACGTCAGCCAAAGATTTCCGGGTGGCATCGCCGATGCTTGCAAGAGTTCCAAAAGCCACAGCGCCAGCCCCTTCTTCAAAACCGAAAAATCTATTGACCTGCTTCGGACACCAGTATACGCTGATTCCAATCCTAATATATCAGTTCAGGACCCAAGAATATATCTAAAGGAGGCGACATGACCCTCATGGCGACAGATTCCCCCGTAAGCAACCAGCCGAAGCCGGAATTGCTCAAAGACGAGCAAGCACAAAAGTTCGTACTCACATTGTCGTGCGTCGAACGCGCCGGCATCGTTCAGGCAGTCACCACCTTCCTGTTTGAGCGTGGTTTCAACATCGAAGAGCACCAGCAGTTCGACGACGGCCTCCGCCAGACGCTGCACCTGCGGACCGCTTTTTCCGGCCCACTGTCCTACTCGCCGGAGCGGCTCGAAGAGGAATTCAGCGCGATTGCTGACCGCTTCGAAATGAAGTTCAGCTTCCATGACCAAACCAAGAAGCGGGTCCTGGTGATGGTGTCCAAGTTCGGGCACTGCCTCAACGACCTCATCTTCCGCTGGCGGGGTGGCAGCCTGGGCGGCGACCTTGTAGTAGTAGCCTCCAACCACGAAACGCACCGCGCCATGGCTGAGGCAGCGGGCCTGCCTTTCGTCTACATTCCCGTCACCCCGGACACTAAGGCGGAGGCTGAGCAGCGGCTCCTGGACCTGGTTGAGGAATATAACGTGGACCTCGTGGTGCTCGCCAGGTACATGCAGGTGCTCTCGGATGATCTGTGCCGTGCCCTGGAGGGACGTGCCATCAACATCCACCACTCGTTCCTGCCGGGCTTCAAGGGTGCACGCCCCTATCACCAGGCCTACGACCGCGGCGTTAAGCTCGTTGGAGCAACCGCACACTACGTGACGGCGGACCTCGACGAGGGTCCGATCATCGAGCAGGAAGTCATCCGCGTGGACCACAGTTACGGCCCCACCACACTCTCAACTGTGGGTCAGGACGCCGAAGCCCTGGCATTGTCCCGTGCCGTCAGGTGGCACTGTGAACACCGCGTACTTCTGGACCAGACCAGCACAGTGGTTTTCCGCTAGGCCACCCGCCTCCCCCGTCCACACACGAACTTCAGCAGGAGAATCTTTCATGGCATCCACGCCTCGCATTGTCATCATCGGAGCCGGGATTGTCGGCACCAACCTCGCCGACGAACTGGTCACCCGCGGTTGGAACAACATCACCGTCCTGGACCAAGGACCCCTTGACATGCCCGGGGGCTCCACCTCACACGCACCGGGACTGGTTTTCCAAACCAACCCCTCCAAGTCCATGGCACTTTTCGCCAAGTACACGGTGGAAAAGCTGCTGTCCCTCACCGAGGACGGTCAAAGCTGCTTCAACCAGGTGGGCGGCCTGGAAGTCGCCACGACTGAGACGCGCTTGGCTGACCTGAAGCGCAAGCTCGGCTACGCGGCATCGTGGGGCATTGACGGCAAGATCCTTTCCCGCGAGGAATGCAAGGCGCTCTACCCGCTCATCAACGAGGAAGACATCCTGGGTGGCCTCCACGTACCCACCGACGGCCTGGCCCTGGCCGCCCGCGCCGTCCAGTTGCTCATCAAGCGCACGGAAGCTGCCGGAGTAAAGTACATCGGCAACACCGAGGTGACCGGAATCGAGCAGTCAAACCGTCGCGTCACCGGCGTTCAGACGGCCGACGGCGTTATCCCGGCCGACATCGTGGTCTCCTGCGCAGGCTTCTGGGGTGCCAAGATCGGCGAGATGATCGGGATGTCCGTCCCGCTCCTCCCGCTGGCACACCAGTACGTCAAGACCACCCCGGTTCCTGCGCAGAAGGGCAAGAACGAGCTGCCCAACGGCGCCCAGCTGCCCATCCTGCGCCACCAGGACCAGGATCTCTACTACCGCGAGCACGGCGAGCGCTACGGCATTGGCTCCTACGCCCACCGCCCCATGCCCGTGGACCTGGACGAACTGGGCACGTATGCGCCGGAGACCATCAGCGAACACAACATGCCTTCCCGCCTGGACTTCACGTTGGAGGACTTCCTCCCGGCTTGGGAAGCCACTAAGCAACTGCTGCCGGCTCTCCGCGAAAGCGAAATCGAGGACGGCTTCAACGGCATCTTCTCCTTCACGCCTGACGGCGGCTCGCTGGTGGGCGAATCCAAGGAAGTGGATGGCTTCTTCGTGGCCGAGGCTGTGTGGGTCACACACTCCGCCGGCATCGCCCGCGCCGTTGCCGAACTCCTTGTGGATGGAAAGTCGCAGATCGATCTTGGGGACTGCGATATCCACCGCTTCGAAGAGGTCCAGCTGACCCCTGAATACGTCAGCGAAACCTCCCAGCAGAACTTCGTGGAGATCTACGATGTCCTGCACCCGCTCCAGCCCAAGCTCTCTCCCCGCAACCTCCGCGTCAGCCCGTTCCACGCCCGCCACAAGCAGCTGGGTGGTTACTTCCTGGAAGGCGGCGGCTGGGAACGCCCCTACTGGTTCGAAGCAAACGCCGAACTGCTCAAGGAAATGCCGGACGACTGGCAGCCGCCCGCACGTGATGCCTGGTCCGGGATGTTCAGCTCCCCCATCGCCGCCGCAGAAGCGTGGAAGACCCGTACTGCAGTGGCCATGTACGACATGACGCCGCTCAAGCGCCTGGAAGTATCCGGCCCGGGAGCCTTGAAGCTGCTGCAGGAACTGACCACCGGCGACCTCAACAAGAAGCCCGGAGCCGTCACCTACACCCTGCTCCTGGACCACGCCGGCGGCATCCGAAGCGACATCACCGTTGCCCGCCTCAGCGAAGACACCTTCCAGCTTGGCGCCAACGGCAACATCGACACCGCCTACTTTGAGCGCGCAGCCCGCCACCAAACGGAGAATGGAACCGCCAGCGACTGGGTCCAGGTCCGGGACACCACCGGTGGCACGTGCTGCATCGGCCTGTGGGGTCCGCTCGCCCGAGACCTCATCAGCACGGTCAGCAGCGACGACTTCACCAATGACGGCCTGAAGTACTTCCGCGCCAAGAAGGTCACCATCGGCGGCGTCACCGTCACCGCAATGCGCCTGTCCTACGTGGGCGAACTCGGCTGGGAGCTCTACACCAGCGCAGACAACGGCCAGCGCCTCTGGGACGCCCTATGGAAGGCGGGCCAGCCGTTCGGCGTCATCGCAGCGGGACGTGCGGCCTTTAGCTCACTGCGCCTCGAAAAGGGCTACCGTTCCTGGGGCACGGACATGACCACCGAACACGACCCCTTCGAATCGGGCCTTGGTTTCGCCGTGAAGATGACCAAGGAGAACTTTGTGGGCAAGGCAGCGTTGGAGGGGCGGAGCGAGGAAAGCTCCGCGCGCCGCTTGCGCTGCTTGACGGTCGACGACGGCCGCAGCCTTGTGCTGGGCAAGGAACCAGTGTTCTACAAGAACCAAGCGGTTGGTTACGTCACCAGCGCCGCGTACGGCTACTCGGTCAGGAAGCCGATCGCCTACGCCTACCTGCCGGCCGCGGTTTCCCTTGGTGATTCCGTGGAGATCGAATACTTCGGACGCCGCATCCAGGCGACCGTCACGGAAGATCCGCTGTACGACCCCACCATGAGCAGGCTCCGCGGCTAAGGCTGCCTAACCATTAGACGGCCAGCGGCCCGGACTCCCAACCTCGCAACCGAGTCCGGGCCGCTGCCTTTCCCGTATTCTTCAGCCTTTCTTCTTCAGCCAGTCCAGGAAGACACATGATCAGTTCAGAAACCATCAACGACTACCTCGCCAGGCTCGCTGCCCGCCAGCCCACCCCGGGTGGAGGCGCTGCAGCCGCCCTTCACGCCGCTCAGGGCGCCGCCTTGGTGGCCATGGTGGCCCGCTACACCACCGGCGAAAAGTATGCGCAGCACGAAGCACTGGTCACCCGGATCACCAGCGCAGCCGACCATTTGATCGTTGAAGCACTGCGCCTCGCGGACGCTGACGAGCACGCTTTCCAAGGTGTCATTGATTCATACAAGCTCCCGACCGGGACCGAGGAACTCAAGGCTGCCCGGGCTGCGGGCATTGTGGACGCGCTGATCCAGGCAGCCCAAACCCCTGCCCACCTCATCAAGCTTGCCGGTGAGGTGGTGGAACTTGCCGCGGAACTGTTTGACGTGGCAAATCCCAACGTCATCAGCGATGTCGCCGCGGCAGCCGATGCCGCCCGCGCTGCCGCCACCACTGCCCGGGTCAACATCGACATCAACGTAGTGGCCATCAAGGATGACGCTGCCCGCTCCCGCTTGGCCGAACAGACGGACGGCCTCGAGGAAAAGGTGGTTCTCGCCGCCGATTCCCTTGTAAAGCGCGTACGCGAAAGGATCCTCGCGTGAGTACAGAAGTGCTTTCCGGAAAGGGGCTTGCCGCACTCATCCGGCAACGGGCGCAGGATGAAGCGCGCCGCCTTGAAAGCGAAGGACTGCGCCCCTCCCTCGCTGTGGTGGTAGCAACCGACGTCGAAGCCACGCACTGGTATGTCCGGTCCATAGAGCGCGCCGCAGAACGCGCCGGTATTGGCTGCCGGATCCTTGATCTGGGGCATGACGCCACGGAACAAGTGCTGGCCACCGTATTGAAAGACCTCAGTGCTGAGCCTTCCGTCAGTGGCATCATTCTTCAGACGCCGCTGCCCGCGGGCGTTCGAACGGACGAACTGGTTGGGCTCATTGCCCCGGAAAAGGACATCGACGGCGCCAACCCACTCAGCCTGGGCCGCTTGGCTGTGGGGCAACCCGCCTTCGCTCCGGCTACCGCACGCGCCGTCGTCGAACTCCTCGAGCACTTCCAGGTTCCGCTTGCGGGAAGGAACGTAGCCGTCGTCGGGCGTTCCGCCGTGGTGGGCAAGCCGCTGTCCTTGCTCCTGCTCGAAAAGGACGCCACGGTCACCATCTGCCACTCGAAATCAGGCGAGCTTGGGCGCTACACCCAGCCAGCCGACGTCGTTGTTGTTGCCGCCGGGCGCACCGGGCTGCTGACCGGCAGCCACGTTTCGTCCGCGTCGGTAGTGATCGACGTCGGAACGAACGTACTGCCCGACGGTTCCCTGGTTGGGGACGTTGACGAAGCCAGCGTCACCGGCGTGGCCGCTGCCCTGTCACCGGTCCCGGGCGGGGTTGGCTCGGTCACCACTGCGTTGTTGCTGCTGCACACTGCTGAGGCGGCGCGGAAACAGGCTGGCGCATTGGATCCAGCTGCCTTGGTCTTGGGAACCGCTGGCTAGCGATGAACCCGGAATCCGGCGTCCCGGTTCGGCTGGAGGTAAGCCCATCCGCTGGCCTTGCCCGTCAACTGCCCCTCGCATACGAAGCACCGGGCATGGTCAGCGTGACGTGCCTGCCGCATCATGGTCCGGCCAGGACTGTGGCTGCGTCGGTTGAACTCGCCCGGCTCGGCTACGACGTTGTCCCGCACTTGGCTGCACGGAGCATCGCAAGCCAGGCTGAGCTGCACTTGTTCCTGAAGCAACTGCGCCACGAGGGCGTCTCGGAACTTTTCCTCATTGCCGGAGACCGCAGCACCCCGGCCGGTCCCTATTCCTGGAGCGGCCAGCTCATGGAGGACGTCAAGGCCTTCTCGGAAGAGTTCTCGCCAAGTTGGCCCGCGGCACAGGAATGGCCAAGGCCCTCCTGGGTGGCGGCGACGTCCTGCGCTACGACAGCTCCGGCCTGATCAGCGACGTTCACATGGCACTTGCCGACCATCCGCTGTTCGCTGGCTTCCACGTCTACAGCTTCAACGACCTTAGCCGCCTACCCAGATCCGAAGGGAAGATCGCATGGCTTCCAAAGCCCCCCGTGAAAACATCGACGAGTCGAAGCTGACCGTCACCAAACCCAAGACAAAGGCTGTCGGCATTCCTGCTGTTGCCAACGCCCTGAAGATTTCGCTGGAACAAATGGGTCCGGTTCGGAGCGTGCAGACGCTGCTGGCAGTGAACCAGATCGATGGCTTCGACTGCATGGGCTGCGCCTGGCCCGAGCATGAAAAGCGAAATGCCGCGGAGTTTTGCGAGAACGGCGCCAAGGCTGTTGCCGAGGAAGCCACCCGACGCCGGGTCACGCCGGAGTTTTTCGCCCAGCACTCCGTCGCTGACCTGAAGACCCGAGATGACTACTGGCTGGGCCAGCAAGGCCGGCTGACCCACCCGATGTTCCTCGATGAAGGCGCCACCCACTACAAGCCGATTGAGTGGGACGCCGCTTACGACCTCATGGCCGGGGAACTCCGGGGCATGGACCACCCGGATCAAGCTGTCTTCTACACATCCGGCCGTACCTCGAACGAGGCAGCCTTCGTTTACCAGCTCCTGGTGCGGGGCCTGGGCACGAACAACCTCCCGGACTGTTCCAACATGTGCCACGAATCCTCCGGCTCCGCGCTGGTGGAAACCATCGGCATCGGCAAGGGTTCAGTCAGCCTGACGGACTTGGAGACGGCGTCGCTGATCTTCGTGGCAGGCCAAAACCCGGGCACCAACCACCCGCGCATGCTCAGCGCCTTGGAGAAGGCAAAGAAGAACGGTGCGATCATCGTGTCCGTCAATCCCCTTCCCGAAGCCGGACTCCTGCACTTTGAAAATCCTCAGCATGTATCCGGCATGGTGGTGGGCACGCAGCTGACGGATGATTTCCTGCAAATCCGCGCCGGCGGCGATCAGGCCCTCTTCCAGGGCCTGGGCAAATATCTCCTTGAGGCTGAAACCGCGGGCCGCAAGACCCCTGGCCTGGACACCGTGCTCGACCATGGGTTCATCAATGACCACACGGTTGGCATCGATGAATACCTGCGATTCCTCGAAAAGGTGGCGTGGGAGGACATTGTTGAAGCCACAGGCCTCACCCTGGAGCAGATCCATGCCACAGGTGAACGGCTTTTGGCTTCGAATGCCACGATCGTCTGCTGGGCCATGGGGCTGACGCAGCATAAGCATTCGGTTCCCACGCTCCGGGACGTGGTCAACGTCCTGCTGCTCCAAGGCAACATCGGCAAGCCCGGCGCCGGCGTTTGCCCGGTGCGCGGACACTCGAACGTCCAAGGTGACCGCACCATGGGCATCTTCGAGAAGATGCCGGAGAAATTCCACGACCGCTTGGACCATGAATTCGGGTTCCTGTCACCACGCGAGCATGGCTACGACACCGTTGCCGCCATCCGCGCCATGCGGGACGGGAAGGTTCGCTTCTTCATGGGAATGGGTGGCAACTTTGTTCGCGCCGCCCCTGACTCGGAGGTCACCGAGCAAGCACTGGCCAACACAAACCTGAGCGTCCAGATCTCCACCAAACTCAACCACTCGCACCTTTCCACGGGACGGCGGGCGCTGATTCTGCCTACTTTGGGACGGACCGAGAAAGACACCCAGCTGACGGGAGACCAGAGGGTCACTGTGGAAGACTCCATGAGCGCGGTCCACGCCTCGCGGGGCCGCCTCAAACCCGCAAGCGATTACCTCCACTCCGAGGTAGCCATCGTCTGCAACCTCGCCTACCGGCTCTTTACGGACGGACACAGCCGTTTGCCGAATACGCCGAATGCGGCGTGGCTTGCAATGCGGGATGACTACTCGCTGATCCGGAAACACATCGAGGCCGTCTTCGATGGCTTCGAGAACTTCGAGGAGCGGATCCAGCACCCCGGCGGCTTCGTGCTGCCCCACCCTCCGCGGGATGCCAGGAAGTTCGATACGCCATCCGGCAAGGCGCACTTCACGGGCAACGAGCTGGAATTCATCAAGACTCCGCCCGGCCGCCTGGTCCTGCAGACGCTCCGTTCGCATGACCAGTACAACACCACCATCTACGGCAAGGACGATCGCTACCGCGGCATCCACGGCGGCCGGCGGGTAGTCCTCATCAATGAAGCGGACATTACCGAACTGGGTTTTGCCGATGGTGAGATGGTCCACCTTGTTTCCGAATTCCAAGGAACCGAGCGTCGGGCCGAACACTTCCGCATCGTCTCCTACTCCACGCCCAAGGGTTGCGCGGCCGCCTATTACCCGGAAACCAACGTCCTTGTGCCGCTGGACTCGGTTGCCGATACCAGTGGGACGCCGACGTCCAAGTCCGTCATCGTTCGTCTGGAGAGGGCCTGAAAACTCTGGACACTGTGTGATTCGTGCCATAGTATGTGACTGATATATCTTTCCCGTTGCGGCAAAGATATCAGGGCCGGGGGTGCTCGGGCTCTTCGCCAGCCAGGCCCCTCCAGACCATCCGGCCCATGCAGACCAGCCAGTTCATGAAGACATCAATCAATGGAGAAACAATGTCTGATATCACCCAAGTCCAAGCAGATGCAGTACTTGCCGCAGCGCGCGACGCTGCCCGTGAAACCGAGACCGCAATGAACATCGCTGTGGTGGACGCCGGCGGAAACCTCAAGGCCTTCACCCGCATGGACGGGGCCTGGCTGGGCAGCATCGACATATCCGTCAAGAAGGCACGCACTGCCCGGTTCTTTGACATGCCCACGGGCGCAATCGGCGAGCTCTCGCAACCGGGTGGATCGCTTTACAACATCGAGGTCTCCAACGGCGGACTCATTACCTTCCCGGGCGGCCTTCCACTGCGCGCCGAAGACGGCACCGTGATCGGTGCAATCGGCGTCAGCGGCAGCACTGTGGAGAACGACCACACGGTAGCGTCCGCAGGCGCCGCCGTACAGCTTCAGGGCGCAGCCCAGCTCTGATGGGGGTTGGGCTCCACGCGCAGCCCAACCTCAAAAGAAAGCTGTCCACTTGTCCGTGACTGGTGCTTCGGTGGCCTGAAACCTGGGGAGGTATTCCTCATCGAAGCACCGCTCTCGGGCAAGTGGACAGAATTCATTTTCCGCACCAGCCATATGTACCAAGGAGTGTCCATGTCCGGAAACAGAGCAGTCGCCTACAAGGAACCCGGTGTCGTCGAAATCATCAACACCGACTACCCGACGTTCGAACTCAAGGACGGACCGGGCGTCAACCCGGCCAACGTGGGACGGAAGGTGCCGCACGGAGTGATCCTCCGCACCGTAACAACCAACATCTGCGGTTCCGACCAGCACATGGTCCGTGGCCGCACCACAGCCCCGCAAGACCTGGTCCTCGGTCACGAGATCACCGGAGAAGTGGTGGAGGTGGGTCCCGACGTCGAATTCATCAAGGTGGGCGACATCGTCTCGGTGCCGTTCAACATCTCCTGTGGCCGCTGCCGGAACTGCAAGGAACAGAAGACCGGCATTTGCCTCAACGTCAACCCGGACCGGCCCGGCAGCGCTTACGGCTATGTGGACATGGGTGGCTGGGTAGGTGGACAGGCGGAGTACGTCCTGGTCCCTTACGCTGACTGGAACCTGCTGCGCTTCCCGGACCGCGACCAGGCCCTGGAAAAAATCATGGACCTGACCATGCTCTCGGACATCTTCCCCACCGGATTCCACGGTGCCGTTACCGCCGGCGTGGGCGTAGGTTCCACGGTTTACATCGCCGGTGCCGGTCCAGTGGGCCTTGCTGCTGCCGTCGGCGCCCAGTTGCTTGGCGCCGCCGTCGTGATTGTGGGCGACATGAACGAAGACCGCCTGGCACAGGCACGCTCATTCGGCTGCGAAACGGTCAACGTGTCCAACGGAAACCCGAAGGACCAGATCGAACAGATCCTGGGCGTACCCGAAGTGGATTGCGGCGTGGACGCCGTAGGATTCGAGGCCCGTGGCCACGGAAAGGACGCTTCGCACGAAGCCCCTGCCACTGTACTGAACTCCCTCATGGACATCACCGCCGCTGGCGGCGCGCTTGGCATCCCCGGCCTCTACGTCACGGGCGATCCGGGTGGAATTGACGAGGCAGCCAAGCACGGTTCCCTCTCGCTGTCCCTGGGCACCGGCTGGGCAAAGTCGTTGTCGTTTACCACCGGGCAGTGCCCTGTCATGAAGTACAACCGTCAGCTGATGATGGCCATCCTTCACGACAAGGTCCAGATCGCCAAGGCAGTCAATGCCAAGGCCATCCCGCTCGAGGACGCTCCGCGCGGCTACGCAGAATTCGACGCCGGGGCGGCAACGAAGTTCGTGCTGAACCCCAACGGCTACGTGAAGGCTTAGTACGCACCAAACAGATACCGGGGACTGCGCGGCAAGAATTACGGGAATGCCGTGCAGTCACCGATATCTGCGCACACCAGAAGCACCACCTCAGGAAGCGGACATCCATGCTTGCACAAGAAGTCGCCGCCAGCACTCCCCTCTTCCACGAACAGGAGTTGACTGACAGCAGGGAGTCAAGGCACAGCCGGGAGTTGACGGCCAGCCTCCAGCGGAAGCATGCACCCACGTGGGCGGAAGCACGGCAGCTGGCCTACCACTGCGCCGCACCGCTCCCGTCCTTGAAAGTCACCCTCGCTGAAGCCATCGGCTGCACGCTGACCACCGACGTCATCGCCCACCAGGACCTTCCCCACTATGCTTCGTCGGCCATGGACGGCTGGGCCATCAACGGCGGCGGTCCATGGACCATCACAGAGTCGGGCCGCCCCCTTTCAGCTGGTGAAGCCAACGTAATCGCCACCGGTGGGCGGGTTCCTCCCGGCGCCACGGCCATTCTCCGCAAGGAGAGTGGGCAGGTCTCCGCGGACGTGCAGCTCTCGCTCAGGCACGACGCGAAGCTGGGTGAGACACTCCCCGGCAGGCACATTCGTCCAGCCGGCGAAGAAGCCACAGCGGGCGATGTCCTCATACCCGCAGGGACGCTCCTCAACCCTGCACACATTGCCCTCGCCGCTGTGGCTGGGCACGATCACCTGCACGTACAGCGCAAGCCCAGGGTCGCCGTCGTACTGACGGGCTCGGAGGTAGTGACATCGGGTGAGCCTGCACCGGGCCAGGTGCGCGACGCGTTCGGCCCACAGCTGGACGCGGTCATTTCGCAATTGGGCGGAGTGCCGGGTGGCCAGCTCCGGATAGGCGACTCGTACGATGAGTGGCTGACAGCGCTGGCTGGCGCCCACCAGGGCGAGCGGCCCGACGTGACGATCACCACCGGCGGAACCGGGAAATCCGGGACAGACCACTTCCGCGACGCCGTGGCGGCGCTCGGTGGGCGGCTCCTCCTGGACGGGATCGCCATGCGGCCGGGTCATCCTGCAGTGTTGGCGGAACTTCCGGATGGCCGTTTCATCATCGGCCTGCCGGGAAATCCACTGGCCGCCATGCTGGCACTCATGACCCTTGGCGAACCCCTGTTGGCTGCCTTGGGAAACCGCCGTTTCCAAGGGATCTCGCACGCGCTCTCCGGCGCCGACCTGGAACCCACCCCGGGAAAAACACGGCTGGTACCCTGCGCTTTTGTCCACGAACTCGCGTTCCCCGCCTCCCACATCGGCCCCGGGATGATGCGTGGGCTTGCCTGGGCAGACGGATACATGGCTGTTCCCCCTGAAGGCGTATCGGCTGGCGATCCGGTTCCCGTCCTGCCGCTGCCGTGGACAGCGCCCATCAGCTCCGCGAACCAGAGAGGAAGGCACTCCGGATGGCACGCATGACGCAGCGCAGGAAAATCCATCGCTTCGTACTGGACGGGCCGGGCACCGAACATCCCGTGCGGTTCAAGGAGGACGTTCTGGCCGCCGAGGAACCCTTGGAAATCAGGATTGGAGGCTCGTCCTTCGCCGTGACCATGAGGACGCCGGGGGATGACTTTGATCTGGTGGCTGGCTTCCTGGTATCTGAGGGCATCATCCGCAGCCACTCGGAGCTGGTCTCCCTGCGCTTCTGTGCTGGTGAAAAGGACGGGATGCAGACCTTCAACGTGGTGGAAGCACAGCTTCGGCCGGATGTGCCCATGCCGGACACCATGCGCCACGTCTACACTTCCAGCTCGTGTGGCATCTGCGGCACGGACTCCATTGAGGCCGTGCGCAAGACCATCCACTTCGATCCATCCCTGGACGAATTACGCGTTCCCGTCGATCTCCTCGCCGAGCTACCGGAGCGCCTCCGTGAAACCCAGGCCGTTTTCGACAGAACCGGCGGCGTCCATGCTGCAGGACTCTTCAAGGTAGACGGTCCCATCCCGGAGCTGCTGTGCCTGCGCGAGGACGTAGGCCGCCATAACGCCGTAGACAAAGTGGTGGGGTGGGCGCTCCGCCAGGACTTGCTGCCGTTGACTGGCCTGGTCCTGCAGGTTTCCGGCAGGGCGTCATTCGAACTCGTCCAGAAGGCCGCCCTGGCTGGCATTCCCGTCCTGTCCGCGGTCAGCGCACCCTCAAGCCTGGCTGTTGATCTGGCTACCGAGACCGGGCTGACGCTGGTGGGTTTCAGCCGGGGACACAGCTTGAATGTCTACTCAGGAAGAGACCGGCTGGCCAGCTCGCGAAAGGCGGTGCCGAAGGCCGCCATCAGCGCGTAATCGCGCGTGCCCCATGATGTGAAAGGGTCCGTGGAAAACTCCGTCTAGGATGAGAAAAGACGAGGGTGCAGGCAGGACAGGGCTTCCAGCCCAGGGCCGCCTGCCTGGACAACGACACGAGGCATCATGGCCGCACGCAACAACCCGGACATCGACAAAGACCCGGACGCCCAGGCCGGAGGCGTCCAGTCAGTAGACCGTGCACTCCAAATCCTGGAAATCCTGGCCCGGGAAGGCGATGCCGGAGTGAGCGAGATCGCTGAGGAGATGGGCGTCCATAAGTCCACCGTGTCCCGGCTGGTCGGCTCCCTGGTGGGCCGTGACCTGGTCCGGCAAAACAGCGAACGGGGCAAGTACCAGCTGGGCTTTGGGATCCTCCGCCTGGCATCTTCCATCCCCGGCCGGCTGAGCGTGGTGCATGAGGCGAGGGAAGTCCTGGAGGCGCTGGCAGCCGAATACAAGGAAACCGTCAACCTCGCCGTGCTGAGGTCAAACTATGCCGTCAATGTGGACCAGGCGATGGGACCGTCAACGCTGGCCACCTACGACTGGGTGGGCAGCCTGACGCCGCTGCACGCCACCTCCAGCGGCAAAGTCCTCCTGGCTGCACTGACCGTCGACGAAAGAAGCCAGGTCTTTAAGGCAGTCGGCCTTCCCGCGCGCACGCCTCGGACCGTGACAAACCGTGGGGAGCTGGAAAAGCAGTTGCTGGACGTGGCCCGCAAGGGGTACGCCACCGTCCACGAGGAGTTTGAAATCGGCCTCACCGCCATCGCGGTGCCCATTTTCAACCACGAGGGAAGTGTCATCGCCGCTGTCAGTATCTCCGGCCCGGCGTTCCGCTTCTCGCCGGAGGACCAGCCAGGCCTCATCGACGGCCTCCGCGAGGCCGGGCTGGCCATCAGCGCCCGTATGGGCTACAGACACCGATAAGGCCGCGACGCCTCGCGGATGACGGCCACGTGAGGTTCGCACGCCTCGAAGCCAGCCGATGTTCGGCGCAGCAGATTGCGGCAACGAGTGTAGTAGCAATAATGACGCCGCAGAGCGTAATATTTCGGCCTTCCAAGAGCTGAGACCGGGTTCAAAAGCTTGCCCCTCCTATGCCCGGAATTCATGAGCCGATAACGCTTTCTACGCAACAACCATCACGATATGCAACATGGATGATCAATTCCGGCCACCCTGTCAAGGTATCGGCCAACATGGAAAAGTTCTTGACTTTGACTGTGACCGGGCGCACTCTGTTGCTTAGCGCGAATGTTGTTGATTCATGCGGAACGCTCGTAAGGCCTAGAGCCCGGCGCCGAACCAACCCGTCTCACTAACCAAATGAGGTGCAAGATGCATAAGGCCTGCCCCCTCAGTGCACTTGCTCCCGGGGAGGCGTCAGGGCTCGACACAGCTCCGCCGATCGCCGTTTTCCATGCCGGCAGAAGGCAGGAATTTCCAGAACGGCGGTACGCGCACCGCACCATCATGGTCATCGAATCGGAGGAAGCCCCCAACCTTCCTCCCGGACGCACACTTCAGGGCCATGTATAAACGCAAACCCATGACCCGCCGAGCAAAGGACCCGCTCATGGCTATAAACAGTGACACCAAACCCCTAACGCCAGAGGAGTTACCTGCCGACGACCGCTTGGCAGACACTCCCGCGACACGTAAGACCGCACGTACGGAGATCTCTGAAGAATTCATCAGCGTCTCCCCTGACGAAACCAACCCCGCAGTCCTCGACGCTGAGGATGGAGGTGCAGAACTCCTCCCGGATGCTGAAGAATACGAACAGATCCTCGAAGAACTGCGCTCCGCAAAGACCGAGCAGGCCGTATCGGCACGCCGGAACCAGAAACTTACGCTCGACAAAGTCACCTTCGGAATCACGGGCGCCATCGCCGTCGCCTTCGTGGTCTGGGGCTTCGTCGGCCGGGACAGCCTCTCTGAGACGTCCAAGGGTGCCCTGAACTGGGTCATGGAGTACACCGGCTGGCTCTTCATGGTCCTCGCCTCCTTGTTCGTCGTCTTCGTCCTGTGGCTCGCCCTGGGCAAGTTCGGAAACATCCCACTGGGCAAGGACGGCGAGAAGCCGGAATTCCGAACCGTCTCCTGGGTAGCGATGATGTTCGCCGCCGGCATGGGCATCGGCCTCATGTTCTACGGCGTGGCTGAACCGCTGTACCACTACATCTCGCCACCACCGGGCACTGTGGACGGCCGCACACCCGCTGCCATCCAGACCGCCATGGCCACATCGATCTTCCACTGGACCCTGCACCCTTGGGCCATGTACGCAGTGGTGGGCATCGCCATGGCCTACGGCACGTACCGCCTTGGCCGCCGGCAACTGGTCTCGGCAGCGTTCACTTCGCTGTTCGGCATCAGGATGGTCGAAGGGCCGATCGGGAAGTTCATCAACATCCTCGCTATCTTTGCCACCCTGTTTGGAACCGCTGCTTCCCTGGGCCTTGGCGCCCTTCAGATCGGCAGTGGCATGACCTCCAACGGCTGGATGGGTGAAATCGGTACTCCCGTGCTGGTGGTCATCGTGGCCATTCTGACTTTCTGCTTCGTTGCTTCAGCCGTCTCGGGCATCAGCCGCGGCATCCAGTGGCTTTCCAACATCAACATGGTCCTGGCCGTCGTACTTGCCCTTATCGTCTTCGTTGCCGGCCCTACTTTGTTCATCCTGAACCTGATCCCGTCAGCCGTCGGCGACTACGCCCGGGACTTGGCAGAGATGTCGTCCCGGACCGAAGCGGTCGGCGACGATGCGCTTCGTAGCTGGATGACGAGCTGGACCATCTTCTACTGGGCATGGTGGATCTCCTGGACGCCCTTCGTAGGCCTCTTCATTGCACGCATCAGCCGCGGCCGCACCATCCGCCAGTTCGTTACCGGCGTACTGCTGGTGCCCAGCGTGGTCAGTGTAATCTGGTTCGGCATCTTCGGCGGGGCCGCATTCCACGTGCAGCAGGAAGCCGACAAAGCCGGCACACCGGGCCTGGTGACCACGACCAACGGGGTCCCATCAGTCAACTTCGACGGCGCACTCTTCGACCTCGTGAAGAACCTCGGCATGCCTGGCTGGCTCACAGCAGCCGTCATCGTGCTGGCCATGGTCCTGGTGGCGATCTTCTTCATCACCGGTGCCGACGCAGCCTCCATCGTCATGGGATCCCTCAGCTCCAATGGAGCAGAACACCCGCGGCGTGCGGTAGTGATCTTCTGGGGCAGCCTCACCGGTGCAGTAGCAGCGGTCATGCTATTGGCCGGCGGCGACGAACCATCTGAGGCCTTGGCCGGGCTTCAAAGAGTCACCATTGTGGCGGCACTACCCTTCGTCGTAGTCATGTTGCTGCTCTGTTTCGCCCTGACCAAGGACCTGCGCCGCGATCCTCTGGCATTGCGCAGACGCCTGGCGACATCCGTTGTTGAACGGGCCATCCGCACCGGTGTTGAACAACACCGCGGTGTCCAGTTCGACCTCGTGACCAAGCACGACTGCGCGGAGAACTGCCCGGATACCGACTGTCCCGGCGGAACCCCCACGGGGAGCATTCCCACCGTTCGGTCTCCGCGCCCGGAGCCAACCGATAACTAACCAGCTTTTGGCCGACCAATCCACACACCAGTAAGGTCCACCATGTCCAACAACCCTGCTCAAGGCACCCTCCGTCTCAGCAACGAAGCCACAAACGATGTGACTCTCACCCTGGACGCGTCCAAACCCATGACAGTCCGGCTTGAGGTTGACCATTGCCCCTGCGGCTCGGAACATAGCCGGCCCGGCTCATACGTCGACAGCGATCTGGGCCAGCGCTGACCGCCCAACCCCCTTCGAATACAACAAAGAAGCAGGTGCCGGATTCCGGCGCCTGCTTCTTTGTTGTCTTGCTTTGGACCCCAGGACTATTTGGATCTCAGGACTATTTGGGCATCAGGACCGAGTCGATCAGGTAGACCGTTGCGTTGGCCGTGTGCACGCCGCCGCAGATCACGTTGGCGCCGTCAACGGTGAGGGCATCCTTGGTGCCGCCAACGGTCACTTCGCCACCCTGTACTGTCTTGTGCGTTCCGACTACCTGGTCCGGAGTCAGCTGGCCCGGGACCACGTGGTAGGTGAGGATCTTGCTCAGTAGGGCATCGTCCGTCTTGAGCGTCTCAATCGTGGCGGCATCGATCTTGGCAAAGGCGTCGTCAACCGGTGCGAAGACAGTGAACTCACTGCCATTCAGGGTTGAGACCAGATCCACTTTGGGGTTGAGCTGACCCGAAACGGCAGCCGTGAGGGTCTTGAGTAGCGGGTTGTTGGAGGCGGCCACCGCAACGGGGTCCTGGGCCATGCCCACTACCGAGCCGGCGCCGTCAGGAACCTTTGCGGCATAACCGGCGCAGCCGGGGCCAACAAGATCGCGGGCCGGGTCCATGGCAGCGCTGGTCATGGCTGAAGCCGACGGCGACGGCGCCGCGGAGGTCATCTCCGGGGCTGCGGACGATGACGAAGGTGTGCTGGAGCTGCTTGTACCACCACAGGCCGTGAGTCCGAGAAGGGCGGCTGCAGTGAGGCCAACGAAGGCGAGGGCGGGGCGCTTTGTGGACAACATGTCATTCTCCTTGTTTTTGGAACCAGGGCGTTGGGTCCATTGGGTGTGGGCACTGGCTGCCCGGTGTTGCTTTTGCGTTACCGGCGTTTGTGCCTCACCAGCTATTCGGAGGTTGCAGTGGTGTGGATGGGTGCGGATTGAAAAAGATTTGAACCAAGCCGTCGCGGCTTCGGCTCCGAACTGCCTACAGATATCCGGAGCCGCCCCCTCACCGTCGGCCCGGCAACATTGGGAGACGCAATGCTGCAATTAGCACTTATCGGCCTGCTGGGCGGGCTAATCACAGGGATTTCGCCCTGCATCCTGCCTGTCCTGCCTGTCATCTTTCTTTCCGGAGGTGTACAGGGCGCCCGGAAGGTCACTGGTAGTGGTTCCGTGGCCACCGAAACCCGGCCAACCGCCGTCGAGCTTAAGGCCCAAGCCAGGCAACGTAGTCAAGCCGGCTGGCGCCCGTACTTGGTGATCCTCGGCCTGGTGATCAGCTTCAGCACGTTCACCTTGGTTGGTTCGTTCCTGCTGAGCCTGGTGAACCTGCCACAGGATCTGCTCCGGTGGATCGGCCTGGTGGTCCTGGTTCTGATTGGGCTCGGCCTGATCTTCGACCGTTTCCAGCACATCCTGGAAAAGCCGTTCTCGTGGATCCCGCAGCGCAAGGTGGGCACGGAAAACGGCGGACTGGTGCTGGGGCTGGCGCTCGGCGTCGTCTATGTGCCCTGTGCAGGACCAGTGCTTGCTGCGATTGCCGTGGCCGGCGCCACCGGTCAGGTTGGCGCCGAAACAATCGTCCTCACGCTGACGTTTGCCGTGGGTGCGGCCCTTCCCCTGCTGGTGTTTGCGTTGGCTGGCCGCCGTGTGGCAGAGCGGGTCAAGGCCTTCCGCAAGAACCAGCGCAAGATCCGGATCGCCGGCGGCGTCATGATGATCGCACTGGCTATCGGCCTGGTGTTCAACCTCCCGCAGCTGCTCCAGAAACTTGTCCCGGACTACACCTCCACACTGCAGGAACAGGTCCAGGATAACGAGTCCGTGAAGAAGGCGCTGGATCTGGGCGGACTGGTTAACGACCAGAACCGGGATCTGGACAAGTGCAGCAACGGCGGCACCGAGCTTGAATCCTGCGGTACGGCACCAGATATCAAGGGCATCCAGGAGTGGTTCAACACTCCCGGTAACCAGGCTGTGAACCTGAAGGACCTCAAAGGCAAGGTGGTCTTGGTGGATTTCTGGGCCTACTCCTGCATCAACTGCCAGCGCTCCGTTCCGCACCTGACCGCTTGGTACAGCAAGTACAAGGAGTCCGGCCTGGAGATCATCGGCGTCCACTCCCCCGAGTACGCGTTCGAGAAAGAGACCCGCAACGTTATGTCCGGCGCTCAGGGCTTGGGCATCAGCTACCCGGTGGCCATCGACAACAACCTCTCAACGTGGACCAACTACCGCAACCGCTACTGGCCGGCGCACTACCTGATCGATTCCGAGGGCACGGTGCGGCACATCAAGTTCGGCGAGGGCGGCTATCAGACCACGGAGAAGCTGATCCGCGAACTCCTGCAACAGGCCAACCCTTCGGTGACGCTCCCCGCACCCATTGAAGCGTCCGACGACGGCCCGGTAGCAGGTGCCACCACTCCCGAGACATATTTGGGCACCACCAAGAAGGTCAACTATGCCGGTACCCAACCGTACAAGGCCGGAGCCGGTGAATACACGGCCCCGGCCGACCAAGCAGCAGACAGTTTCGCACTTGCGGGCGGCTGGGATCTGGGTACGCAGTCCATCACACCCGCCGGAGCCGGCTCCTCCATTGCCCTGAACTACCACGCCAAGCAGGTGTACATCGTGGTCAGTGGCGAAGGAATGATTGACGTTGTCCGGGACGGCAAGACGACGTCCGTTCCAGTGTCAGGAACGCCCACCCTTTACAAAATTGTGGACGACACCGACATCCGCGAGGGCAAGCTCGAAGTCAGGATCCCGGAGGGCATCCAAGCGTACTCGTTCACGTTCGGATAAGCCTTGCTGCCAGAGCGCGTCAGAGGTCGGCCGGGTAGCCAATCCGTGCAGGGCCAAAGCCCGATCCGGTCATCACGTCCAGCCGTCTAGCGGAGGGCTGGACGCCGGTGACAGGATGGCGGCATGGCAATCGAGGTTCGCCCCGCAACCGAGTTCGATGACGTGAGAACAATGGTCGGCCCCAAACGTCCGGACGCCAACGTGTGCTGGTGCCTGAGCTATCGGATTCCTTCGAAGCAAAATCTTGCGCTCCAGCGGGAAGAGCGGGGAAAGTTCGTCGAGAAGCTGGTGGCGGAGGATCCGCCGCCAGGGGTTCTCGCTTACGACGGCGGCGAAGTAGTTGGGTGGGCAGCCGTTCACCCACGCGCCGACACCAGCTTCGCAACCAACCGAAAGATCCCACACGTGGACGACGCCAATGTGTGGTCCATCTGGTGCATCCGGGTGCGGCCTGGGCATCGAGGCAAGGGCATCTCCCATCATCTGTTGAAGGGTGCCATTGATATGGCCCGCGAGTATGGTGCGCCAGCCGTTGAGGGCTACCCCGTGGACAACAAGGGCAGCAAAGTGGACTTGACCATGGCGTACGTTGGCACCCGCAGGCTGTTCGAGAAAGCCGGCTTCACAAAGGTCGCCGAAACAACGTCCATCCTCAACGGCTTCCCGAGGGTCCTCATGCGCCTGAACCTGCGCTAACCCTTGCAGCTGAGTCAGCCTTGCAGTTTCGCCGTCATTCGGTGGGCTTCCTCCAGCAGCAATTTGCCCAGGACGTCCTGCCGATCCGGACGGAAGCGGGGTTCGATCCCTGTCAAGGACAAGGCCCACGCCGGCCGCCCTTGTTGGTCAAAAACCGCAGCCCCCATCCCCCAACTGCCTTCCAGGACCAGGCCGGGATTCACTGAATAACCCGCCAGACGGGTGCTCTCCAGGTTGGCCCGCACCACGTCCGCCGTGTGGCCGGCAGCGAAGTCACCAGCATGCATGTCCCAGTCGGCGAGCAATGCTTCCTGTTCCTCAGGCGGCAGGAAAGCCATAATGGCCGTCCCCGCGGAGGCGACTCCCAGCGGAAAGCGCACGCCTTCATGCAGCACGAAGGACCTCACAGGGAACGAGCCCTCCTCGCGCAGCACGCAGACGGTTTCGTTCCCACGACGGATGGAGAAGAAGGCACTCTCGCCAGTCTCGGCGGCCAATCTGCGCAGCGACGGCCGGGCCAGGTCCTCCATGGGGAACCTGGCGGCAGCTACCGAACCCAGCAGGAAGATTTCAGGACCAAGAACCCATTTCCCCGCGGCGGAATCGTGTTCCAGCAAGCCCTCAGCGGCAAGGGACGTCAGGAGTCGGTGCACAGTTGGCCTGGTCAGCCCTGACTCCCGAACCAATCCGGACAGCGAGGTCCCGTCAGGCTTGCGCCCCACCAACCTCAGCAGCAGGGCAACGCGGCCCACCACTTGGGCGCCCTGCACCGGGCTCTGCAACGATTTCTGCTCCGTCAAAGCCAGCTCCTAAAGATTTCATCCACAATATGGACACAATCGAGCCTACCGTCCACACCATGAGTAGCCAAGCATTGCGACCGTTGACGCGGCCCGGGATGAATCCTAGGCTCCTCTACAGGTCACCCCGTCCACAAAGTGGATACATCCACCACGAAGACTCAAAGAGGAGTTCCACATGTCGAAGATGCACGCCAGCGCAGCCCAAGCGCTCCAGGACCTGATGGCAGACGGGCTGACCATCGCCGTCGGGGGTTTCGGCCTGAGTGGCATCCCCGCGGACCTGATCGACGCCGTCCGCGAGTCGGGGGCCAAGGACCTAACTATCGTCTCGAACAACATGGGCGTGGATGGCAAGGGCTTGGGTGTGCTGATCGAGTCCGGCCAGGTCCGGAAGGTCATCGCATCCTACGTCGGTGAGAATAGGCTCTTCGCAGAGCAGTATCTCGCAGGCCAACTCGAAGTCGAATTCACTCCGCAGGGCACACTGGCGGAGCGTCTCCGCGCCGGCGGCGCCGGCATCCCCGCCTTCTACACGCGGACCGGCGTGGGCACCCTGGTTGCCGAGGGCAAGCCGCTGGAAGAGTTCGACGGCGTAACGTACGTCCGCGAGCGCGCCATCACCGCCGACGTCGCACTGGTTCATGCCCACACCGCGGACACGGACGGAAACCTGATCTACCGCTACACCGCCCGCAACTTCAATCCTGTGGTGGCGACCGCGGGCGCCATCACCATCGCGGAGGCAGAGGTCATTGTGCAGCCCGGCGAGCTTGACCCCAATCACATCGTCACCCCGGGCGTCTACGTCCAAAGGCTTGTGCAGGCCAGCGCACGGGTCAAGGACATCGAACAGCGAACAGTCCGCCCCCGGCCCGAAGCACTGGCCGTCTAACGCTTACCAGGAACAAGGAGCACAATCATGGCTTGGACACGAGACCAGATGGCCGCCATCGCGGCTGAAGAATTGCACGACGGCGACTACGTCAACCTCGGCATCGGCATCCCCACACTGGTGGCCAATAACCTGCCCGAGGACGTGCGGGTTGTCCTTCAGAGCGAGAACGGCCTGCTGGGCATGGGCGCATTCCCGTATGAGGGCGAGGAAGACGCCGACCTCATCAACGCTGGCAAGCAGACGGTCACCATCACTTCCGGCGGCAGCATCTTCGACTCCGCTACCTCGTTCGGCATGATCCGCGGCGGCCACGTGAAGGTGGCCATCCTTGGCGCGATGCAGGTGTCGGGCAGCGGCGATCTCGCCAACTGGACCATCCCCGGCAAGATGGTCAAGGGCATGGGCGGCGCGATGGACCTGGTGGCGGGGACACCGCGAGTGGTGGTCCTCACCGAGCACAACGCCAAGGACGGCTCGGCCAAGATCGTCACCGAATGCACGCTCCCGCTGACGGGGCTGAAGTGCGTTGACCGGATCATCACGGACCTCGCCGTTTTCGACATCGAGGACAACCACGACGGCGGTACGCGCCTGCTGCTGACCCGCCTCGCCCCGGGAGTCACCGTGGAAGAGATCCGCAGCAAGACCGAGGCGGAATTCGCTGTCGCGCTCGAGTCTGAAGAAGAAAGCACCCTCGAAGGAGTAAGCGCATGAGCCTGAAAGACCAGTTCGGCAAGGACGTCCTGCTCACAGGATGGGGACACAGCAAATTTGGCAAGCTCACAGATGAGACCTTGGAGTCCCTGATAGTGCAGGTGGCTGGCGAAGCCATCCGTAACTCGGGGCTGGAGCCGAAGGACATCGACGAGATCTACCTCGGCCAGTTCAACTCAGGCATGCAGCCGCTGGGTTTCACGTCGTCCTTGGCACTCCAGCTCTCAGGGGATCTGGCCAACGTTCCCGCGACGCGCACCGAGAATGCTTGTGCTTCCGGTTCCGCCGCGTTCCAGCAAGGCGTGAAGGCAGTGCTCGCCGGGACTGCGCGCAATGTTTTGGTGATCGGCGCCGAAAAGATGACCGACGCCGGGGCGGACGTGGTGGGAGCAGCCCTCCTTGGCGCTTCCTACGAAATGGCCGGAAAGGCCTCAACCACCGGGTTCACCGGGCTGTTCGCCGAGGTCGCCAAGCATTACGGGAAGCGCTACCGCTCGTCCATCAGCGGCCCGGGTTACGAGGCCGGACTGGGTGATGTCCTAGGTTCCATCGCCGCAAAGAACCACCACAACGGCATGGACAACCCCTACGCCCAGATGCACCGGGACTTCGGCGAAGAATTCTGCCGAACCGTTTCAGACAAGAACCCCATGGTTGCCGAACCCTTGCGCCGCACGGACTGTTCGCCGGTCTCGGACGGTGCTGCCGCCGTCGTGATTTCAACGTCGGCAACCGCCGGTGCAACTGCACCGGTCCGCCTGGCCGGTTTCGGACATGCCAACGACTTCTTCCCGGCAGAACGCCGCGACCCCACCGAATTCGCGGCCACGCGTGTTTCCTGGGAGCGTGCGTTGGGCATGGCCGGGGTGGGTATTGAGGACCTGGACTTCGCCGAGGTGCACGACTGCTTCACCATCGCCGAGCTCATCATGTACGAGGCCATGGGCCTGACACCGCGCGGCGAAGGTTCGCGCGCCGTCAAAGAGGGCTGGGTCTACAAGGACGGCAAGCTGCCCGTCAACGTCTCCGGCGGGCTGAAGGCCAAGGGCCACCCCGTCGGCGCCACCGGCGTGTCGCAGCACGTCATCGCGGCCATGCAACTCACTGGGACCGCCGGCGCCATGCAACTTCCCAACGCCCGGCGCGGAGCAGTTCAGAACATGGGCGGCGTGGGCATCGCCAACTACGTGAGCGTGCTGGAGGCGGTCTAACCCAAGTAAGTCGCAGCACTGCGCGTTTTGAGGGCTGAAAACGCGCACAGCTGCGACTCAGTTGGGTCAGCGGTTCCGGATCAGCGCCGCGATCTCCGTAAACCCTAGCCGCTCTGCGTTCTGCAGGGCGGTTCGGCCTTGGGGATCACGGATATCCGGATCAGCTCCCGCGGCCAGCAACTGCCGGACCACGTCCTGCTGGTTGGGGCCGCCGTTGTTGAGCAGGATGGCTTCCTGCATGGCGGTCCAGCCGAGGTTGTTGACGTGGTCCACGGGCACGCCAGCTGCGATGAGGATCCGCACCGTTTCGGTGTGCCCGTGTTCGCTCGCCGGAATGAGGGCTGTGCCGCCGTATCGGTTGATGCTGCCCACGTCCGCTCCAGCCGCCAAAGTCAGTTGCAGCACCTCGTTGAAGCCCTCCGCGCCTGCATAAAGAAACGCAGAGTCCTGGATGTCGTCCTTGGCGTTGACGTTGCCGCCAGCGTCGATGAGTTCGCGGACCCGCACGGGATCGTTGGCTTTCGCCGCGAGGATCAGGAGTCGGTCGGTTTCGATTTGGGCCTCCGGTGACAGTTTGGGCGGCAGGGCAACGGACGACGCCGGGACAGGGCCCACGCTCGACGGCGAACCCGGCGTCGGTGGCCCCGCAGACGACGGTGTCTCGACAGGCGAGGACGGCGCGCAGCCAGCCACAAGCCCGGCAATCAGTAAACCCGCACTGATTGCCGAGCTCACAGCCAGACCGCGCGCCTTCATGGAACTCATACCGTCGAGGCTACTTCGCAGCTACAGCCAAGGCCTCGGCACCGGCGGTGGCGCAAGCCTCGTCCAAGGCGCCATCGGGAGCGCCGCCGACGCCGATGCCAGCCACGGACACGCCGTTGACCTTCAGTGGGACACCACCGGCCAGGAAGAGCGTGCCGGGGAGGTCAGCAATGGACGGTCCATTGCCGTTGATGCGCTTGGCCAGTTCACTGGTGGGCGCACCGAAAGCAGCTGCGGTGTAAGCCTTCTGCTTGGCGGCCTCGATGGTGTGCTCGGCTGCGTTGTCGCCGCGGAGAAGGGCCTGGACGGTACCGAAGCGATCCACCAAGGCGACGGTCACGAACGGAAGCTTGTCCGCCTGGCACTTGGCAAGCGCCGCATTTACCGCCGCGCTCGACGCTCCGACGGCGATACGGTTCTGGGCAACCACATTCTCAGCTGCGGGCTGGACTTCGGCTGCTACCGGCGCGGCGGGTGCGGTAACAGGTGCGGCTTCGGGAGCCACTGCGTTGGCCACAGCGGTGACCCCGCCAGTGAGCAACAGCGCTCCGGCGGCTGCGGCGGCGATCATCTTGTTGGACTTCTTCATGGAGTGCTCCTCATGGCGTTCATTGGCAATTTCGGGTACACATCCATGCTTCCGGAGCACCTCTCAGGCCACATCGGCCATGTGCTGGGTCCAAGCTCATCCGTTCCGCCAGCCGTATCAGCCAAAAGGTGGAGAGACCAGCAACCGCAAGGGATCTAGCATGGAAAGAGCGCCTACCACCGACCGGAACGGAAACGGGACCCCCAATGCCAGCAGCCCCTCAAAGGCCCGATCCAAGCAGAAGGCCCGATCCCAGCAGCCGGATCGATAACCGCATCGACGCCGTGGTGCACCTTGGTTTCGCCGTGTTGATGGTCGCGTCTGCCGTCCGCTACGTCATGCGCCATTCCCCTGCGGACAACCTCTGGACCGTGGCCTTGGCTGCGGCAGTGTGCGCGCTGTACGCCGTCACTGCGGTCCTCTGCCAGCGTCGCCAAAAACAGCAGCACCGCCAGCCTTGGATGCCTTGGATGTTCGCTTTGGTGGCAGCCTGGGCAGCGCTGGTCATCGTCGCCCCGAGTTTCGCGTGGTGTTCCTTCGCCATCTTCTTCCTTGTCCGCACTGCGTTAAGCGGGTGGGCGGCGTATCTGGCGGGAGGCGCGACGGCGGCGGCCACCGCCGTCGGGCTCTTCCGCATGAGCGACTGGACCGACGTCGCCATGCTGCTGGGACCGTTGGCCGCAGGCGCGCTGCTGACGCTGGTTTACGACAAGATCGAGCGGGATGCCGAGCTTCAACGCAAGCTGCTTAGCCAAGTCTCCAAGACTCAGGAACAGCTGGCCGCGAGTGAACGGGAAGCAGGAGTCGCCGCCGAACGCGAGCGCGTCTCCCGCGAAATCCACGATACCGTCACGCAGGGACTCGCCAGCAGCCTGCTGCTCCTGGAGGCCGCCCAACGGTCCTGGCCTGACGCCGACGCCCACGATGACGTGCGCAAAGCTGCCAGCCTCCTCCGCGGGAATCTCGCCGACACCCGCAGCCTGGTGCACGAACTCTCCGCGCCCGGCCTCGAATCCGGTCCCCTCCCGCAGGCCCTGGAACAGGCTGCCCGGCAATACGTGGATACCATCCGAGTGCAAGTCACGGGCGTCGCGCGGCCCGTCCCTGCAGAAGTTCGGCACGCCCTGCTCCGGGTGACGCAGAGCGCCGTGGCCAACATCAAGCTACATGCCAACGCAGACCGTGCCAGCGTGACGCTTGGCTACCTTCCTGATGCAGTCACTCTGGACGTGTTCGACGACGGCCGCGGCTTTGATCCCGGATCGGTACCTCCGCCCTCGGAAACGGGAGGATACGGTTTGCGCGCCATGCGGCAACGCATTGAGCAATTGGGCGGAGAATTGAGCGTGGAAAGCACACCGGGAGAAGGCACCATCATTGCCGCGCAGCTTCCGCTGCCGGCTCTGCCCGAAAATACGCTTGCCGAAGATACCTCGCCCCAAGATACGTCGAAGGAGTCGCTGTGAGCACCATTTCCGTGCTCCTTGTGGACGACCACACCGTAGTCCGGAGCGGACTCAAGGCGCTGTTGGGCACGCAGGCCGATATCGCCGTCGTCGGTGAAGCATCATCCGGTGAGGAAGCGCTGGAAGCAGCGCAACAACACTCACCCGCAGTGATTCTCATGGACCTTGCGATGGGTGCGGGAATGGACGGCATCGAGGCCATCAAGCAGTTGCGGCAACGCAATCCCCGGCAAGCCGTGATCGTGTTCACCACCTACGACTCCGACGCCGATATTGTCCGCGCGGTGGACGCCGGCGCCATGGGGTACTTGCTCAAGGACGCTGCGCCTGAGGAGATTTTCGCCGCAGTAAGGGGTGCCGTGCAGGGTAAAAGCGTGATGAGCGCGCCGGTAGCATCCCGGCTTTTCCAACAACTGCGGAACCCCGACGAAGTCCTCACGCCCCGGGAGGCGGAGCTCCTCAGTCTCCTGACTGAGGGCCTCAGCAACCGCGACCTGGGCAAACGCCTCTTCATTTCCGAAGCAACCGTCAAAACCCATCTGGCCCATATCTACGCCAAGCTCGGCGTGGAGACGCGGGCCGCGGCGATCGCAACCGCCATTCGCCGCGAAGGCATGCGGTAGGACCTTCTCCGCCCCGGATTGGGCGCCCTTTCCTATATATCCGCGGCCCGCATTCGGTTAAGCTGGCACTATGTCCGACGCCTCAGGACGCAAGATGTTCAAGCACTCCGGAACCGCCCTGCTGTTCCGCGGAATCCTGGCCGTGCTCTTTGCTTTCCTCGTGGCATCTTTGCCAGTAGCCACGGTCTTCGGACTGGTTCTCGTGTTCGGGCTCTTCGCAATCGTGGACGGCCTCACCAATGTGGCCCACTACTTTTATGACCCTTCACGCCATTCCCGCTGGACGATGGTGGGAGGCTTCATCTCCATCGCCGCGGGTTTGGTCGCAGTTGCGTGGCCGGGTATCACAGCAGCAGCGCTTGGCGTGCTGATTGGACTCTGGGCCTTGGTCCTGGGGCTTTCCGAGATCATCTTCGCGTTTGCTGCAAGGAACTCCGTCAATGGCTGGGGAGTCTGGGTGCTCACGGGTCTTGTGACTGCGCTTTTTGGCCTCTTCGTCCTGATCAACCCTGGTCTCGGCTTCCTGGGCATGGTGGGTTTGCTGGCAGCATTCTCCGCTGTTGCGGGGCTGTTGTTGATCGTTTGCGGGATCAAGATGCGCAGGGGCGCCTCGTCCGCCTTCATGTACGCCCACTGATCGCCCCTGCAGTGAAGTTGTCACGGCGGGCAATCCTTCATGAGGGGATGCGCTGGGCGCCAAGTTCGGTAAGTTAGTGGCTGTGAAGATAGCTACCTGGAATGTGAACTCCCTCCGTGCCCGTGCCGACCGCGTTGAAGCGTGGCTTGAGCGCAGTGACTGTGATGTCCTGGCCATCCAGGAGACCAAGTGCAAGGACGATAACTTCCCGTGGGAGCTCTTTGAGCGCATGGGCTACGAGGTTGCGCACTTCGGCGTGAACCAGTGGAACGGCGTCGCCATCGCCTCCCGCGTAGGACTGGAGGATGTTGAGCGCACCTTCCTGGACCAGCCAATGTTCGGCAAGGCAGGCAAGGATCCAGCTCAGGAAGCCCGTGCCATCGCCGCTACCTGTGGCGGCATCCGCATCTGGAGCCTCTACGTTCCGAACGGCCGCTCGCTTGACGACGAACACATGCCGTACAAACTCAAGTGGCTGGACGTCCTTCAAGGCAACGCCTCGGAATGGCTGAAGTCTGCTCCGTCAGCCCAGGTCGCGCTGATGGGCGACTGGAACATTGCCCCCTTTGACGACGACGTCTGGGACATCGAGCTGTTCCGCAACAACAACTTCACCCACGTGAGCGAACCCGAGCGCGCCGCTTTCCACGCCTTCGAGGCTGCCGGTTACACCGACGTCGTCCGCCCCTACACACCAGGCCCCGGCGTCTACACCTACTGGGACTACACGCAGCTGCGCTTCCCCAAGAAGGAAGGCATGCGCATCGACTTCTGCCTGGCCTCCCCCGCGTTGGCTGCCCGGGTTACTGGTGCCTCCATCGACCGTGAGGAACGCAAGGGCAAGGGCGCTTCGGATCACGCTCCCGTGATCGTGGAGCTTGCAGACTAATCACCGCTAAAGGACGAAAGGGGCCGGCTGGACATGAATGGAAACCTGTATCGGGGCCAGGCAGGACTGCCGTTCTCTTCGTCCCTGCGCATTTACGAGCCCCTTGAGGCGTTTCCTCCCGAGCAGCAGCGCCAGCTCGTGGCGGACAGCAGCAAGATAGGTTCCCGCGCCGCCGTCGAAAATGCGGAACTCCAAGCCTCGCTGGGCCGCATCACGCGGACCGGCGGGGACCCCTTCCCCACCGGGCGGACTGATTTGGTGCGCATGACGCGGGTCCCTGGCGGGCGGCACACCGCGGTGGACGGTGCCGCGGACGAAACAACCGGAAAGTCGCCGCAGGATAAAGAAGCCCACGACGCCGGACGGCTGCTTTATTGCCCCAGCCAACTGGTGATTCGGGCCGGGTTGGCGGCGAATGCCCTCATGGATGGTGTGCACAGCCCGCTGGCTGATCTGCTGATTCCGGTTTCCCAGCGGGACAAGCATCAAGCAAGGATCGATCGGATCAACGCAGGGGAAGAAGCCAAGCGGGTACACACCCGGGCCTCCACCTGGGGTATCCCGTTCAGCTGGTTCTCGCTGTTCGCAGAGTCTGACCGCAAGGACGTGGTGGAGTCGGATGGGCATATCCTCACCGTCCGGGTGTGGACACCATTGACGGACGCCCTGGACCGGGCGCGCTTTGCCGTAGCCCATCTGGCCTTGGCAGCTCCGGACCTGGACATGCTGGATGACCTGACGCAGCTCACCGAATGGCTGGAGTTGTTCCACGTCCAGTCCATGGTGGAGCTGGACTACGGCGCCGTGGCGGATAAGGTGTATCCGGACGAATCCCCGATGGATGTGCGCCTTGGGATCGAGTGCTTGGCTGAGGGTGACATGACCGGCGCTGCCGCTGCTTATCGTCGACTCGCCTCACGGTGGATCCCCATCCGGCAGTTGGCGCGGGCTTCGTAGCTTGGGTCAGGACCTGCAAGGCGGCGCTGTTGTCTCCCTGACAATCAATTGATGCGGCGCCACCTCTGAATGCACGGCACCCGCAATCCCATCCAGCTCGTCGAGGAGCATTTTGGTGGCCAGTTCAGCCTGGTTGTCGGGCCGTTGGCCCACGGTTGTGAGGCCCAACGACGCGGAAAAATCGTGATCGTCAATGCCGATGACCGAGAGATCCCCGGGCACTCGAACGCCGTGACGGGCGGCCTCGAAGATGACCCCCATGGCCATTTCGTCCGAAGAACAGAAAATAGCTGTCGGCTTTGGCCCGGGCTGGTTCCATAGTCGAACAAACGCCTGCTGCCCGCTGGCAACGGTGAAGTCGCCCCATTCATCCCACTCGGGGCGTACTTTCAAGCCGGCGTCGGCCATGACCTCCTGGAAGGCCCGGATGCGGACACGCGGAACGTCGAAGTTCAGGTCCGTTTCGTCATCGCCGTGGAGCAAAGCAATGTCCGTGTGGCCCAAATCCAGCAGGTGCCGCACAGCCGTTGAGGCGGCTTCGTAATCGTTGATGCCGATGTACGCGCAATCCTCGACGTGCCCGCCAACCACCACAAGCGGGATATCGATCTTGTGAAGGTGTTCCAATTCCTCCTCACTGAGCGCCATACAAAGCACCAGCAGGGCATCGATCTGCTTGTAGACCATGGTGGAGCTGAAAAGCCGCTCGCGATTACTGCCGTGGCCCCCGAGGTTGAACAAGGAGAGGTTGTACTTGCGCGAATGCAGTTCCCTGTCCGCGCCTTCGATGGCCTTCGAGAAGAACCATCGGGAGACGAACGGCGCCAGGACACCGATGGTGCGCGTGCGTCCGGTGGCCAACCCCGAAGCCGAGGACGAGGCCACGTAACCAAGGGACGCCGCGACTTCCAGAATTTTCTCACGGGTTGCTGGCGAGACGCGGGGCAGTCCCCTGACGGCCCTGGACACAGTGGCAGTAGACACTCCGGCGGCCGCCGCCACGTCTTCGATGCTGACGCCTGTGTGGCCACCGCGTTGGGACCTACCCGTTGTTCGTGTCACAGGCCCCCCTCTCCGGCTGCCTTTGGATTCGCCGATTTCTTTCTTACGGCGAAGAAACAGTCTATTTTGTGCAGGCCTTGGTTACGCAGCGGAGCCATCCGCTGCGTAACCAAAGCTGCAATTATCAGCCCTTAAGGCCGCCGGACAGCAGGCCCCTGACGAAGTACCGCTGGAGGCCGAAGAACACCAGGAGCGGGACGATGATCGAGACGAATGCTGCGGCAGGGTTCAGGTAATCCCTTGCACCGCGGGTACCGGAAATTTCCGCAAGACGCTGCGTAATAGGCGCGACGTCCGCCGTACCTCCGGAGAACACCAAGGCCACAAGCAGGTCGTTCCAGACCCACAGGAACTGAAAGATGGCCAGCGATGCCAACGCCGGAACGGACAGCGGAAGGATGATCCGCCAGAAAATGGTGCTGTGTCCGGCACCGTCAACCCTCGCCGCCTCGATAACCTCACCCGGAATCTCGGAGATGAAGTTGTGGAGGAGGAAGATGCCCAAGGGAAGCCCGAACATGGTGTGCGCGATCCACAGCTGCGCGTACGAACCCGCCGGAAGGTGGAGGGTCTGCGTGAAGAACTGCAGGAGCGGAATCAGTGCCATCTGGAGCGGGATGATCTGCAGGGCAAAAACGAAGATAAAGAGCGCGTCGCGGCCCTTGAACTTCCCCCATGCGAAAACGTAGGCCGCCATGGAAGCCAGCACCAGCACAAAAATGGTGACCGGGATGACGATCGCTATGGAGTTGACGAAGTACTGGGACAGGTTGGCCGACTGCGAGCCCGCGGGAGTAACGACGTCTACATAGTTCTTGAAGGTGAAGTCCCAGTCCAGGAAGGCATTCCACCAACCGTTTGAGCGGGGACCCACCTGCTTCGGCGCGGGACGGAACGAGGTAACAAGGAGACCGAACGTCGGTACAGACCATACGACGGCGATGATGATCGCTGCCGCTGTTGCCCACTTGGACGTGAGCTTGGTCTTGACCCTGCGCATGATCGGCTGGGCGTCCTCCGTGGGATCGGATCCAGGACGCTGCCGAGTCGGGACCGTCGAGGCCTCTTTCGGGGCTGGCGTGGCTGTCAATGGATCTCCCTTTGCTTGCGAAGGACTCGAGCGTTGTACACCACAATTGGCAGCACCATAAGGAACAGGATCAGGGCCAGTGCAGCACCGCGTCCTGGCTCACCGGCACGGAAAGCCTGTGTGTACATTTCGTTGGCCACAACCGAGGTGTCGTAGTTTCCGGCCGTCATGGTTCGAACAATGTCGAACACCTTCAGCGTGGCGATCGTAATGGTGGTCAGTACCACCACCAAGGCCCCGCGGATGCCGGGGACCGTGACGTTGCGGAACTGCTGCCAGGCATTTGCCCCATCCAGGCGGGCTGCCTCAATAAGTTCCACCGGGACACCCTTGATGGCCGCAGACAGGATCACCATGGCGAAGCCAGTCTGGATCCAGACCATCACGATGATCAGGAAGAGCGTGTTTTCCGGGGCATCCAGGAGGAACTGTTTGGGGTCCATACCCAGGGCGGCACGGATAAAGTTGATGACGCCGGTCTGTTCAATGCCTGGACCGCGGTAGTCGTAAACGAGCTTCCAGATGATGCCGGCGCCCACAAAGGAGATCGCCATCGGCATGAAGACCAGTGACTTCAGGACCCGCTCGCCGCGGGCCTTGTCAATGAATACGGCATAGGCAAGTCCGAAGCTGGTGGACAACAGCGGAACGAGGACTGTCCAGATAACGGTGTTGCGCAAGGTGGCCAGAGCCTCCGGCTGCGTGAACATCCAGACGAAGTTGTCGAATCCGTTTCCTTGGCCGCTTGCATCCGTGAACGCCAACATTGACGTGCGGACAGCGGGATAAACGAGGCCCACCAGCATCAGGATGGCTGCCGGAGCAAGGAAGCCAGCCACGGTAACCCTGTCCTTGACCGATTTCGGTGCCCTGTCCACCACCAGCATGATGATGCCGATAACAGCCGCGAAGATCGCGATTGCTATCACTACTTGAAGGAGTTTTCCTCCGATAAAATCCATACCCAACCTCCGGGGCGTGAGTGAATCACTAGGTTCCGGGAAAGGCGCTGCCTCCCCGGCTGGGCAGACCAGCCAAGGGAGGCAGCGCCTTTATCGTCAGCTCTTAGGCCAGCTGGACTCGATGCTGTCCGTTACCTGCTGGGCAGAGGAGCCGTTGATCCAGGCAACAATGCCCTTCCAGAACGAGTTGGAACCCACTGCGCTCGGCATCAGGTCAGAGCCGTCAAAACGGAAGACGGTCTTGGGGTCCTGAAGGAGCTTGATGGACTGCTTGTCCAAAGCGGACTGTGCATTGTTCGGGTCGAGGCCCTTGTTGGCGCTGATGGCACCGCCGAGCTTCACGCGGTTGTTGGCGAAGTCCGCACTTGCCATGAAGGCGAGGTAGGCCTGGACCTCGGGGGTGTCCTTGTAGGCGCCAACGGATTCACCGCCACCGGTGATGGCTGTGCCCTTGGATTCATCCACGGGAGGTGTCATGAAGGCCCAAACATCGCCGTCCTCGGCAACATTGGTGCCGGCAGGCCAGTTGGCTGCCTGGAACGATGCCTGGTGGTGCATGGCGCACTGTCCGTCAAGAACAGGCTGACCGGCCTGGGCGAACGCCGTGCTCAGGATCGAGCGGGGGTCACCGAAACCGCCGTTGACGTAATCCGGGTTGAGCAGGATGTCGCCAACCTTGTTGAAGGAGTTGACGATCTTGGGATCGTTGAAGGGAATCTGGTGGGTAATCCACTTGTCGTAGACTTCCGGGCCCTCGGCGCGAAGGACGACGTCCTCGATCCAGTCGGTGCCCGGCCAGCCGGTAGCTTCGCCCGACTCAAATCCGGCACACCACGGCTTCATGGTCTTGTCGGCAGCGATCTTCTTGGTCAGGTCCATCATTTCGTCCCACGTCTTGGGGACTTGCCAACCCTTGTCCTTGAAGGTCTTGGGCGAGTACCAGACGTAGCCCTTGACGTTCGCGAGCATCGGTGCGGCGTAGAACTTGCCGTCCACGGTGCCGTACTTCTTCCAGTCCGGGGACCAGTTCTTGTCCACAAGATCGGACACAGTCTTCGGGGCGGGCTTCAGGTAGCCGGCGCGGGCTTGGGTGGCAAGGAGGCCAGGCTGCGGGAAGATCGCCACGTCCGGGGCCGTGCCTGATTGTGCACGCACACCGATCTGGGTTTCGAACTCCTTGCTGCCCTCGTACTTGACGGTGATGCCTGTGCACTTTTCGAACTGTGCCCAGGATTCCTCGAGGTTTGTTGCTTCGACGTCAACAATGGTGGAGTACACCGAGACGGTCTTGCCGTCATGCTTGCCGTAGGTGTCGTAGGCGGAACAGTCATTCGACGCGGTGCTAGCGCTGCCGCCGCCGCTGTTGCCGCTACATGCGGACAGGGTAAGTGCCAGAACGCCGGCCGCTGCGACCGGGAGCAGGTACTTGGTTTTTTTCATGCTGGAGACTCCTCGCTGAGTACAAGAAAATCGTGGCGCAATTGATGTGGTGGCCCTCACACTAGCTAAACTTGCAGCAAGAATGCAAGCGCTTACACCCGAACGTGACCGCAACGATACAAAGCAACCTTTGCATCGCGCCCGACACGCCAGGCTGGGGTTCCCTCGGGATCCGGGAACTGCCTCGCAGCAAGGCCGCAGCGATCAGCCGCGGGCGGCTCAAACCCAACTGCGCAGCATGGCTTATGGCGGAGTAGTCGCGCCATCCGATTTGATTGCCTAGTGTTGCCTATGCAACAGTGGGAAGTGTGGATGAACTTGAAGCACTCCAGACCATTGGCCGACTGATCAAAGAAGAACGCTTGGCCCAAGGGCTGAGCCAGGTGCAGTTGGCAAAGCAGGCTGGAACGGCCATCAAGACTGTCCGGACGCTGGAGTCAGGCACTCGCCGCACCCAGGAAATCAATCAGCGCAAGCTCGAGCACGCCCTGGGCTGGCGGGCCGGATCAGTCGCTGAAGTTCTCAAGGGAAAATCCAGCTTTGCCCCGGACCAAATCACCCCCGACGACATGCGCAGCAGCGACGACCCGCGGCAGTCTTCAGGGCCGCGGGTCGTGGTACCTGCGGCCCCCATTGCCCGCGCCTCGCATCTTTCCGACGAGGAACTTCTCGCTGAACTGACATACCGGATGATGCACCGCAACAGGGGCTAGCTGTACTCAGTCAGTAGGTTGTTTGCACCTGCTTATGGGTGGTTTGCCTCCGAGGCTGCCGTGCGGCCGGTGGTTGTTGTAGAAGTCTAGCCATGGCTGCAGGGCGTCTGTCCGGGCCTGGTTGGAAGTGAATGGTTGCCGGTAGGCCCAGCCTTCTTGAAGGGTGCGGTTGAAGCGTTCTGCTTTGCCGTTCTGCCAGGGATGGCGGGGTTTGATCAGGACGTGCTTGGCGCCCAGTGCAGCGAGTGCGTCCTGGAAATCTTTCGATAACCGGTAGGCAAAGGCGTTGTCGGTCATGACCCGTCTGACTGGCGCGCCTTGGGTTGCCATGGCCGCTGCGGCCCGGGTGAGGAACCCTGCGCAGGTCGGGCCTTTCTCGTCGGGCAGGACCTCGGCGTAGGCCAGACGAGTGTGGTCATCGACGGCCACGTGGACGTAGTCGAAACCGACCCTTGTATGGCCTGTTGAGTGGTTGCGGGCGGATTGGTTCGGGTCTGCCCGCCAGCCTCCGCCGTCGGGAATCCTGCCGAGTTTCTTGACGTCGATGTGGATCATGTCTCCGGGAGCGTCGCGCTCGTACCGGCGGTCCGTGGCACGGGATGCCCGGATCCGTTCCCCGGTCACCGGGTCCAGGTCCCACAGCCGGGGCATGCCCGCGCGGGTCAGAATCCGGGAGACCGTCCGGGCGCTCGTCCCGCACCGGGCTGCCAGGCCCGCTGGCCCTTCGCGGTGCTTCACGCGCTGGGTCAGGACATCGGCAACCAGCGCAGCAGAAGTCGCGTGTGGGCACGACCTTGGGCGGGAGCTGCGGTCCTCGAGGCCGGCCCAGCCATGGGTGCGGTACCGGCTGATCCAGCGGTGCGCGCAGGTCCTTGAGATGCCCATTTCTTTGGCCACATGGGCCACGGGACGGCCGGCGAGGACGCGCTCGATAAGGATCCGCCTACCGGTCGGGGTCAAGCGGGCATTACGGTGGGACATGAAGACCTCTTAGTCGTTGGCTGTGTGTGGTAACCACCAACCTAAGAGGTCTTCACCTATTCACGATGTAACCAACGTCCTGACTCAGTACAGCTAGCTGCCTGTTGGGGGTTGCTGCCTACGCACCATCTCATTGATCCAGGTGGGCGCGAAGGGAGAGGTGCAGTTGGGCGGAGTGGGATAGTCCTTGAGCACTTCCAGACGCTCACCTATAGCCAAGGCACGGGCGCGATGTTCGGGATGTTCGATTCCGATCTGGGCAAGGCAGGTGTTCATCGCCCATTGGAGCCGATCTGGGGCTTCCTTCATCCGGGCCTCGATAACGTCAAGCAGCCCGGCAAGGTCCAGGCCTGCCGGATCCTTGATGACACGCTCTGACGTCAGCGCCCAGCCGGCACTCGCAACCACCGGATCATTGTCCGCAAACCAGGCCAGTCGCAGCTCTTCGACGTGCGGATTCTTCTTGACCACGTAGTTCACAAGCCAGTCGTGCACTTTGGGTGTACGGGCCTCGCGCAGCATCGTGTCCAACTGCTCACGCCCATACGACTTTGGGCGGCAAATCAGCAGTGCCAGTAGCTTCGCCGCCGTGTCATCCGTCGCCCAGAGCTCGCGTGAGAGCTCCTGCTGTGCCTTCAACCGTTTCGCCATGGCCCGCAACTTACTGAGGTTCACACCGTGATCGTCACCGTGTTTCTCGTTTACCTCGCGCGACTTCGGGTCTTCCAACGCAGCCAACTCGGCCATCACCTCAGCCAGAGTCGTACCGGTCGCAGCTGTACCAGCCCTCGCCGTCGTACCAGCCATCGCAGCCTCCAGTCCATCTCGTGTGAGGCACAGCCTACTAGGCGTAGGTGCGGTAAATCAGCCGCTTAAGACAGCAGGATGGCAGCTCATGGGAGTGCGTTTAGCACTGCCCTGAACTGCCATCCCCGACACGCTGTGTAAAGGCTATTTCCCGCCCTTGAACAGGCCTGCGATCTTGGAGCCGAGGCCCTTCACGTTTTCGGTGACATCTCCGGCGATTTCCTTGGACTTCTCCGCGACGTCACCAGCAAGTTCCTTGGCATTTTCCCCGACGTCACCGGAGAAGAATTCCTTAACATTTCCGGCAGCCTCGCCCGCGAACTCCTTGACGTTTTCGGCGGCCTCGCCAGCAAATTCCTTGACGTTTTCCGCGGCCTCGCCAGCAAATTCCTTCGCGTTTTCAAGCGCCTCGCCAGCTACGTCCTTGGCGTTACCGGCAGCGCCTTCTACCGCTTCCGATCCCGTAGTTTCTTCACTCATGGTGCTCTCCTTCGTGACGGTTGGAACGCTGATTGCTTTCGGGGTCTTATCCCGCAAGGCAATCCATCGCATCAGGGATTTTTCCCCCTCTGCTTTCAAACTATTGGCATACGTGTGGCTTAAGCAACACAAAACACCCTGAGTGAAATATTCGGCAAAATGACCCGGTAACGTCGGATCAGTCAGCGGACCCGTTCAGCTTTTGTAAATTTCGCCCGGGCACCGGATGCCATATGCACCAACACGGGTGTCTTCTTGCCAATCACCAAGTCCAAGGCTTCAACCAGGCGCGAAACCTCGGCGGCAAGGAGGTGTGGCGCCACTCCTTGGCGTGGTTGGATGCGCACGCGTAGGCACGGCTGGCCTTTGACCTCATACGTCGCAACAGACGCTCCGGCGAGGTCCGGCCGATCCGCCAAGGCTGCCCGAAGCGCCTGTTCGGCTACTCCGCCACCGATCTGCACTTCACCGTCCACATCGCTCTCGTCGCCACTGGCCACCAAGAGGTTGGCCCTGCCTTTGCCTTGTTGCGACACCCAAGCGACCATCGCAACAATAATGGCCACCAAAACCAGGCCGGCCACGATCCACAGCCAGCTTTCCTCCCGCCCAGGGAAGCGGGTTTGCCGGAAGACGTCCTCCGCACGGGCCCACGTCCCCGCAGCCCAGCCATGCCACCACGTTGCCACGGCGGGGACAGTGGCCAGCAGCAGAAGAAGCAGCCCAACGGCCAAGAGTTTCACGCCAATGATGAAGAGAAGGACCCGGTTAAGGGCACGCGGAGTACCGTTCACGCGCCCACCACCCCCGAGGTAGACAGGTTCACCTGAACCGTTGGCATGGGAAACAGTGACATCTCATCCAGCTCCGCCTGCACTGCCCTCAATACGGCCTCTTCACTGACCTTGCTCCCTGACGTGGGACGGACATTAACCACCACCGCCTGCCTGGACACAATCACCATGACTTGTTCCTGGGTCACGTTCGCGGCAGTCCGTGCACGACGCGCAAGTGCCGAGGCCAACACTTCGTCGTCAACTACGACGGCGGTGCGTGGGTCCCGCAGCAAATGCCGGGCCCGCCTGCCTGGCAATAAGGAGTGAAGGAGGAAGAACAGTCCGACCATGGCGATGACAGCACCGCTTGCGCCGAGAAGAAGGGGCGAGATACCCGCCGGAAGTGCGATGATGCGTTCTGCGGCGGTGCTTGGGTCAACGAGCCATGGCGGCTGCCCAATGGCACGGAGGGCAGATTCCAGAAGTGCAAGAACACAGAGAATGATCACCAGCACAGCTGCGATGCTGGCTGCCCCTGCCCGGGACGAGTGAGTTTCCCGTCGCAGAATCCGGCTCATGGCCGGGTCCTCGCCGGCAATGGGGCTGGCTCCGGAGCCAGCGTCCGAAGGTTCGATGGCTGTTTCCTGGTCCTGTGTCACCGGACGCGGCCTCCCTCTTTAACGTGGGCTCCGCTGATCCTGATGTCCACCCTGCTTATCTGCGAACCACTCAGCCGTGTGACAGTCTCCAACACGCTTGCCTTCGCCGCCACGGCACGGTCCCAGATGGAGCCCCCGAAGCCCTGGACACGCTGCGGGTGACCGAGTACCTCGGTCAAGGCGGGGATGCTGATAGGTGCCACGATGGACAAAGCCAGCAGGCCGTCGTCGTCCGACCAATCGGCGCGGATGTCGCTGGGTTCCACGCCAAGAGCCTCGGCGGCCGCGGCCTGCGCAAGCGATGTCAAAGCCTGGGTACTGATCCGGTTATGGCCGACCAGGCTGGTGGTAGGTTCCACAGCCTCAGCCACGCTCATGACGAAGAGCGCCGGCCCGTAATGGCGTCCAGGACGCTGCGGAGATCAAGCTTGCCTTCAGCTGCACGGCCAAGGAGGGCTCCAATACCCATGAAGAGCAGCGAGATAAGAAAGCCCCACAGGCCGAACTGGAAGGACATGAACGCCACGAAGGCGCCGATCCCGATTCCCACGACGGTCATGCTCATTGCAGTGCCTCCCTTTCAACCACGACAGTTTTGGGCTTGGGGGGCGGGGCCACGTAGACATCATTGATCTCGATATTGACCTCGATGACCTGGAGCCCGACGAGTTCCTCAACAGCCCGGTAAACAGCAGCGCGGACCTGGTTGGCGACCCCGTGCAGAGGGTACCCGTACACAGCCACCAAGTTGATGTCCACGGCTACTTGGGTCTCCCCTACTTCGGCGCGAACACCAGCGGCATGGTCCAAACTGCCAACAGCGTCACGGATGGCGCCAAGCGCGCGGGACGGACCTGAGCCCAGGGAGTAGACACCCGGAACCGCGCGTGCAGCGATGCCGGCGACTTTTGCGACAGCGGCCTCGGAGATAATGGTGCGTCCGGTACCGAGGACCTCGCCCTCAGGCACAGGGTCGATCTGCAAGTTCTGGTCTGACATCGAGCACTCCCCTTCTCTTGTGTACCACCCTAGCGTCTAGCTCCGACGCTTTGTGAGAGGCGTCCTGCCTGAAGGGAACGCGCGCGGCGCCTATTTGCAGTTCTTATCCATCCAGTCCTGGATCGGCTTCATAAGTTCCTCGAATTCGGGCTCCCCGTACTTCCGGAAATCCGTGCCGGCCGACTCCGTATACGCCCTCAGCTTCTCAAAGCTCGGCTTCAGTTCCTCGGGCACCTTGGCCTGCATCCGGGACAGTTCTTCCTTGGCCTTCTCGATATCTTCCGGGTCACCGCCCACTAAGGCCGCCAACGGCAGGATGGTCACGCTCAACATGGTGGCGCTCACAGAGATGCATGCTTCAGACAAGGACGTGAATTCGCCGTAGACGCCGCCTGTGCCTGTAGCCGCATCCGGGCTTGCATTGATCTCCGCGGACGGTTCAGTGCTGGATTCCGGGGCGCTGTTGGATGTTGGGGCGTTCGACGACGATGCTATGGGCGTGGGCTGCGCCACCGGCAACGGGAACGAGCAGGCACCGAGCGCCAAGGTTCCGATCAGAAGGCACCCGACCAGCAGCCGGGCTGTACCTCGCCGGCTGGCACCTTTCCTGCGATTCCTGCCAGGAAGCTTGGACGTGCTGAAGCGTGTGGTTTCAATCATGGTGTCCCCCGTTGGATTGCATGCGATGACAAACCGGCGAGGGCAAGAATACGCCCGGCGGCCTGCAGTGAACAGAGGTTGAGTTATCCACAGCCGGTTCTCTTCGAGGGGGTCGGGACAGCCCGGAGCACCTAAACTGGCGGACACATCGCCAAACAGCCGCTGGGGAGCCTGTCATGTCACGCCTTTCGTTTGCCTCTTTTCCTGTTCTTACTGTCCAAGTTGGGTCTGTCGCGTTGGGGGTTTCGCTGCTTCTCAGCGGCTGCCAGGGCGGCAGCTCGCCGAGCAGCGCACCCACAGAAACAGGCTCGACGACGGCCGCCCCCACCCCGGATACGAGCAGCCCGGGTTCTCCCGCTGTTACTTCCGGGACCACCGCACCATCCGGTGTCTATAAGCCCGCGGATGCGAAGGGCAAAGCACAGAATGTGCCCGTTCCTGTGATGCCCGAGTTGGCGAAGGAGAACACAAAGGAGGGGCTGGAGGCGTTTATCAGGTATTGGTACGCGCAGCTCTCCTATGTGGACGAAACGGGCGATATGTCCTCGTGGCTTCCATTGATCTCTCGCGACTGCAGGCTGTGTGTTCGACTTCAGGAATCGGGAGAGGACGGGTATTCCAACGGGCGTTGGTTGGTCGGCGGCAAGATCTCCGTGCCCGTAGTGGAAGTGCAATGGGGTGCAGACAGCGTAAAAGCGGTCAAGGTGCAGGTGATTCAAGACCAGATCGACTACTTCAACCCGGATGGGTCAGTCGGACGGACACGGTCGGAGGCGTCCAACGACGCGTTCGCGTTATTCGCTTCTTTCGCCGAGGGCCAGTGGATCGTGGTGGACCTTGCTGTTATTGCGTGAAGTTTTGCATAGAAAATCATTCTTTGCAGTGATAACGGCTCTAGTCATCGGACTATTTGTCTTCGCCTCTCCATCTGCTGACGCCGAAGAAGATGTTTGGGCCGCGAACAACGCAGGCGACGAGGGTATCGAGATCGGCGCAAGGTATAGCAACGATCCGAGTACTGGGCACATGGCTCCGAACTTAGAGGGCGGCCCATCTGAAAGCGACCCCAACCAGTACATGGCCGACACCCACTGCCGGGCAGACGGCCCCGACACGGTCGATCCCGGCTGCCTGGCCCTGAGCTGCCCTGCCAAAACACTGGGCGGTGAAGAGGGCACACCGGTGATCTGGAAACAAGCACCCAAATCCATCACCAATCCCGGCTGGACCAACTGGATCCCGATCAGCGGACCCACCTGCCTGTACGACGCCCAACCCGAGAACGTCCTGGCGAACATCGCAGCCCGGATCCTGAACGACTTCCGCCAACTCCCCGTCAACCCCGGAACCCTCGAAGCCCAACCCTTCCCCCACACCCTCAAAGGCGGGCCAACAAACTTCTACACCACCGCCACCGAACAAGCCTTCAACGTCACCATCCTCGGCCAAGCCGTCCACCTGACCGCCACCCCGGCAAGCTTCACCTACAACTTCGGCGACACCACCAGCCTCGGGCCCACCCCCGCAGCCGGCTACGCCATCCCCGAAGCCGACTGGCTCCTCAACAAAACCCGCACCAGCCACATCTACACAGAAACAGGCAACTACCCTGCCACCATCACCACCAGCTTCACCGGCACCTACTCCGTGAACAACGGCCCACCACTACCCATCAACGGGACACTGGACCTAACCACCCCACCCAAAACCATCCAGGTCTGGAAAACAGAACGAGCACTCGTCGCCGACACCTGCCAGGAAAACCCCAAATCCTGGGGCTGCCCCGAAGCCGAAAAATAGCCGGCTTCGGGTAAGGCTTATGGGATGAGGTTTGGCCGGGCCAGGTCCGTTCTAGGCCGGGGAACCCATGCGCAGCAATGGCAACGTCATGGGGCGGGGCACGGGAAGAGGCTCGCCCAACCCGCCCAGGACTTGCCGGGCCAAGGCAACGTCGTTGACGCAGATCCCATCGACTCCGAGCTGGACCGCCGCACTGATTTCATCACTTGTCGCCAGAGTCCACGGAAACACCTTGAGTCCGGCGGCATGAGCTTCGGCGACCAGTCCGGCGTCGAGAATTCCACATTCCGGCGCAACGGCGGAAGCCCCGGTTGCCAAGGCAGCGCTCACGAGGTCTTGGACGACGGAAGGATACAGGCCCACCGATCGTCCCGGGCTCTCCCTGCTCAGCGCCACCAAGGGAACTCCGGGCAGCATTCCGGACATTGCCCGGATGATTTGGGGATCAAAGCTGCGGACGCGCAAGGCCTGTTCGTCACGGTGAGCCTTAAGCACCTTGGACAAAGCGGTCACTATCGCGTGGCCATAGTTGTCCCAGGCGGCACCCTCGGTTTTGACCTCGATGTCCAGGACGACGTCGGTTGCATTGGCGAAGCGCAACAGGGCCAGGGTTTCCGGCAGAGATGGTGGACGTGATTCAAGATCAACGTCGGTAGTCGTGGCCGGGTGCTTCTCGACCACGGCCTGAAGCATGGTCTCCAACCTGATGTCGGCGCTACCGATGACGGCATCGTGTCGCAATACGAGCTGCTTGTCAGACGTGAGCCAGACATCGACTTCTATCGCGTCCACGCCAAGGCGAAGTGCCTCGACGAAGCTTGCCAGGGTATTCCCGTGCCGTGTGGCCAGAACGCCTCGGTGGCCTTGAATCTCGATCATTGTTCTTCCTATTCCGATTCGTCCACGAGGGAAACTTCAGTAACCGTGGCGAGCTGAGACAGCTGCGCGACAATGTCCGACGCTGCCATGGTGCCTTCAATTTCCAGCTCTATCTCAATGAGATCAGCCACGGCGGCGGTTTCTGTCCCTGTTATCAAGCGGTCCATCACGCCCTTGGACTCCGCCGAACCCCGGGTCGTAGCGAATCCCTGAACACGGAATCCTTGCTCGGTGCATGTTCGGAGCACATCCCTTAGGGCGCCCACACCGTCCATGTAGGTAACTTTCAACAGCCACTGGCTTGGCAAACCAAAGCGAAGTTTCGCAGTCACCACGGGATAGACGTAGACGATGACGAAGTGGGCTGCGGTGACGAATACCGCGGGCAGCACCAGGCCTGCCCCAGCGGACGTCCCGACTGCTGCTGTAACCCAGATGGAGGCGGCGGTGGTCAGTCCGCGGACTTGGTTACGCCGCACGAAGACGAGCCCCGCGCCGATGAAGCCAATGCCGGAGACCACTTGAGCCGCCAGCCGGGAGGGATCCAGCCTCACCAGATCCACCATCAATACGTCACTGAAGCCGTATTTGCTCACGACCATAAACAGGGCCGCGCCCAATCCCACCATCGCATGGGTTCTCATGCCCGCCGATTTGTTTTTGCTTTGGCGTTCGAACCCGATGGCTGTCGATAGGACCAGTGCCACGGCCAAGGCCAGGCACATCTGCCACCATTGCGTATCCGCGCTGAAGATCACTTAGTGCTCCGATTCGGTTATGAACCCCCTTCTTCTGCCTCCACGTGGAAGATCCAGTCCGATACGGATGTTCCATGCAAAGGCAACTCAAAGGTAGACGCGGCGCGAGCCGGTGCTGTGGCTAATTCTTCAAGCTGCAGCACGTTCCAGTCAACGCTTGTGCACATTCGTGCAATTTGATGACTACGATTTGTTAGGACGTATTAGCATGATATTTTTTACGGTTGCTCACGGCTGAAAAGCGCGCCTTCGCGCCTAACGAGCCTCCTTGCACAGTCCTGAAATCGAGTCTTGTGATAACCGATCTTTGTGTGTAGGTTGTCAAATGACCTGAAGTTAGGTTGTCAGGTCAAATGTGAAACAAATGCTTTTTTGCAAGTGCTACGTCGCCCGGACAGCGATGACGAGGGGGTCAACGTGAGGGTTTTCCATGGGCAGATTAGACACAACTGGCGCGCCCGCAGCCGTCTCGACGGCGGCGGGCGCAGAACGCGGACGGGCCAACGCTAAAAGCCGCGATTCGCAAACGAGCAGGGCACCGGTTCACAGATGGCCGACAGGCACCCCGGAGAGCCGCCGATGGAATCGGAGAACTCGCAGGGACGCATGGGTTTTTGCCGCTTTCGCGGCACCCAATGTCCTGCTTATCCTCCTCTTTACCTACCGACCGCTGGTCACCAACTTCTACTATTCCACCCTGGATTGGACGCTCGGTGCCGCCACCGCAACCTCCGTGGGGCTGGGCAACTATGTGGAGTTCTTTACCTCTCCTGACGCTTCGAGCGTGTTGGGCGTAACAGCCATATTCACCATCACCACCGTTGGCGGTGCGATGATCCTGGGCCTGCTGGTGGCGTTGGCGCTGAACCAGAGGCTGAAGGGCACAACGTTTGCGCGGGCTGTGGTTTTCGCCCCCTACGTCCTTTCCGGCGTCGGTGTCGGCTTGGTGTGGCTGTTCATTTTCGATCCAACGTACGGCGTCCTTTCCTGGATTCTCCGCACTGTTGGCCAGGCAAGTCCCCAGTGGGTCAACGATCCGAAGCTGGCACTGCTCATGGTCATCATCGTGTACGTATGGAAGAACCTCGGCTATTGCGCTGTGGTGTACCTGGCAGGGCTGCAGTCCATTCCCACCCAGCTCTTGGAGGCCGCCGCGTTGGATGGCGCCAGTAGTCTTCGACGCTTCACGTCGGTGGTGGTTCCCCTGCTTTCGCCGACCACTTTCTTCCTCCTGATCACCTCGCTGCTGAGCTCGCTGCAGGCGTTCGACATCATCCGCATCATGACTCCATCAGGCAACGGAACCAGCACCCTGATCTTTGACTCCTATCTCCAGGCGTTCGGCTCATACAACCGTGCCGGATACTCCGCAGCCATTTCCGTTGTGTTGTTCGCCGGATTGCTCATCATGACAGCCGTGCAGTTGCGATTCGTGGAGCGAAAGGTTCACTACTCATGAGCACCAACACCATTGAAACCACGCCCCACCGCGATCGTCCGTTCTCCTGGCAAAACCTCGGCAGGACTATTGCCGGGGGCTACGTCCCCCTCCTGCTGGCAACCCTGGTTGTCTTCGTGCCCCTCCTCTGGATGATGCTGTCTTCCCTCAAGGCGCCGGGCGAAATCGTCACAACAAACCTGACGCTGCTGCCGAAGAGCCCAAATCTGCAGAATTATGCAGACGCGGCATCAACTGTGCCCTTCGCCCGGTTCTTCCTCAACAGCGTGATCGTCACCGTCATCGGATCCACCATCAAATGCGTCCTTGCCGTCTTCACGGCCTACGCACTGGTGTTTGTCCGGTTCCCGTTTAAGAGAGTCATCTTCCTGCTGATTCTGGTTGCACTGATGGTCCCGCCGCAGGTGTCCGTGCTTCCCAACTACGTTTTGATCGCAGGCATGGGAGGGCTGAACACGTATTGGGGGATTATCCTTCCGGGCCTGGGAACAGCGTTTGGCACGTTCCTCCTGAGACAGCATTTCCTCACACTGCCACCGGCAATCCTGGAATCGGCGGAAATCGACGGTGCAGGCCACTGGCGCAAGCTCTGGAAGATCGTTGTCCCGGTGTCCGTGCCGAGCATCGCGACTGTCGCCTTGGTAACCATCGTTTCTGAATGGAACGAGTACATCTGGCCGCTGATCGTCACTGACCATCCGGACATGATGACCCTTCCGGTAGGCCTGACCCAGCTGGTCAACAGCGATGGCAGCACCCAGAACTGGGGCATGCTCATGGCCGGCGCGGTGATCGTCCTCCTACCGATCCTGCTGATCTTTGCCGCACTGCAGCGGTACATCGTCTCCGGGCTCACTCAGGGCTCGGTAACCGGCTAAAACACCACACCCTCCGAGGATCTGCTCAAGCACCTCGTTCACTAGAAAGGCACTTCCTGCATGTCAACATCACTTTCCCGGAAGCATTTCCTCGGCTTGGCCGGGGCCTCCCTCACCGCCGCCGCTCTTGCAGCTTGTGGCGGCCCCTCTACCGACCCCGGAGGCTCATCAGCAAAGACGCTCTCCCAGGACTGGTCCAAAATCAAACCCGCCTCGAGCATCAGCTTCATGTCCAGCCACCCCGGAAAGTCCCGGGATACGGAACAGAAGCTGATAGAAGCCTTCCAATCGGCCAATCCGGACATCAAACTCAACCTCATCACAGGAGGATCCAACTATGAGGAAGTGGCGCAGAAGTTCCAGACATCCCAGGCAGGAAGCGAAGTGCCGGACGTCGTTGTCGCCTCGGACGTATGGTGGTTCCGTTATGCCGTCTCGGGTGCCATCCTCCCCATCGATGACCTCCTCAAAGCAGTCAAGGTCAGCTCCGCCGACTACAAGCCCGGTTTGATCGGTGACTACGAATACTCGGATCAGCTGTGGGCAGTCCCATACGCACGCTCAACGCCGTTGTTCTATTTCAACAAGGACCACTTCAAGGCTGCCGGAGTCCCCGAGAACCCTCCAAAAACCTGGGAAGAGTTCGCCGAGTGGGCGCCGAAGATCAAGGCGGCAAATGCTTCATCTTCCGGATACCAGAACGCTTACCAGTACCCGGCGATCGCGGGTTACGCCGGTTGGACGCTTCAAAACGTTCTCTGGGGCCAAGGTGGTGGCTGGTCCAAGGAATGGGACATCACAGCGGATTCAAACCAATCGGTGGCTGCGATGCAGTGGGTGCAGGACTCCATCGTGAAGAATGGCTGGGCCGGGGTCTCCTCCAAGAATGCCATTACCGACCTTCAAGCTGGCGCCGTCAGCTCCACCATCAGCTCGTCCGCAGACCTCGCTGCCACCATGAGGGCGGCGAAGGAAGCGAACATGAGGATCGGCGTCGGGTTCTTGCCGGGTGGGTCCGCCTCAGCCTCCCAGGTTTGTCCCACGGGTGGTTCCGGTCTGGTGATCGCCAGCAAGACGTCGCCGGAAAGACAACTTGCAGCGGCCAAGTTCGTCACGTTCATGACGAATGCGCAGAGCACTTCTACTTTGTCTGCTGCAACCGGCTACCTACCGGTAGCCGAGTCGGCAGATATCTCGGCGATTGTTGCCCAGACGCCGGAATTCCAAATTGTCGTGGACCAGCTCAAAGTGACCCGCACCCAGGACTTTGCCCGAACGTTCCTCCCCGGCGGAGACCAGGAGCTGGCCAAGGCAGCTACCAGGATCATGAATGAAAAGGCCGATGTGCAAGCAACGCTGACCGAGTTGAAGGGAACACTTGAAGCCATCTACAACAAGGACGTGAAGCCGAAGCTGAAAGCCTAGTCCGCGGCCGCGCAAGCGTGGGCATCCGCTGGTGCCTACGCTTGCGCAGACGACCGGGTTAAAGCAGCCTGACAGCGAGAGCGCTCACAAGCCGGCTGTCTTCGCAAGATTGTGACAACGTAGATATGCTCAGCATTGGCCCTCCGTCTATCTGCTGGCGATGTCAGAATTTAGGCGAGTGGGCGGACCAACATCACCCACAGTTCCCTCCACCTGTTCCTGCGAGGCTGATTGTCGACGACTGGCGTCCCCGCCGTGCCATTCCCGTATGCACTACTGCAGGTTGAACGCATCGGTATGTGGACGTCGGGCTAATCCGGAATTGATGTGCCTACTGACCTGGGAGCCACCGTGGCTGCCCCGTGTTGCGCTCCTCAAGCGTTTCACTCGTAATGAAAAGGTCATCAGTTCGATTCTGATAGGAAGCTCGGTAGAGAACCGGCCTTGCACATCGCATGCAACCTTGTTCGCAAAGCCAGAACGGTGCGCGGCCTCCATTCCAAAGACCCATCCCATTCAGGCGCGAGCTTTGTTCGCCAAGCGACAGACCTGCAGACGGTCCAAGCAGGGCTTTACCTACCCAGCAGGTTGGCCAAAAATGCACACGGGAATCCGCTTCAGCAGATCACGGCGCAGGGCCTGTGGGCTAGGAACGATGGCTCAGGGAATCTGCATCGTGTTCCCAGATGAAACCAAAGGGAACACGAGGGTTGAGCGCAACGCTATAGAAGCCCGGCCGGTGGCGTGTTACGAGGATGCCTTGCCCGCCGTCATCAGTGGCGCGCAGCCGCGCCAGCTCCACGGCGGCGTCGATGCCGGTTTGGATTTCATTGGGCGTTGTTCCACTTACGTAGAAATGCTTGCCCTGTTCAATGGTCTCGATCATGGCTTATCGCTCCTCAAGGACTCCACCATGGAGCGGTTCTTCGATGCCGCCTGGGTTGAGAATGGTTCGTGCGGCTTCGAGTCCGCTTTCAATGGCACCGTCAATGAAACCGCCCCAACCGTTTGCGTAGTCGGATCCCGCGAACAGGAGCGGACCGTGTGGCTGGTGGAACGAGGCCAGAGCCTTGGTCAGGAAGCCAGTGCGGTGCATGGGCCAGGTCTGTCGTGAAAGGGGGTCGTTGGTCCAGTCATGGCTGGCGACTTCCAGCACTTCAAGGTCAGGTGCAAGCAGGTCCAGCGCGGCCTGGACCTGCATGATGTCTCCCCCGTCAAGGCGGGCTGCGTCAGGTCCAAAGGCGACCAGGATCGTGTTGCCGCCCTGTTCGTATTCCGGCTGGACGTAGTTCAACGCCCATTCGGCTGATCCCAGGGCGACAAATGGCCTGACCTTGCCTCGAACGGTGACCCAGATCTTGATGCCCTTGGATATTTGCCCCTCGGCGATGGCCTTTCGTTGCTGCTTCGGCAGAGAAGGTTCAAATTCCACCGCCGTCAGCGCCCCCAGGGGCAGTGTGCTGATGACGTGCGATGCCTCGAACACTCCGCCGTCCAGGGTGGTGATCATAGCTTTTCCCCCGGAGTAATTAACCGACCCGACAGTTTGTCCAAGGCGGACGTCCGTGTCCCCTGCAATGCAGTTGATGAGTTTGCCTGTACCGCCATTGATCTTGAAGGTCGCGCAGGCTTCGAAACTGACCATCCAGTCGCCGTTGGTTAGGGCAACCCATCGAAGGGCCTGGGTGAACGCTGCCCCTGCCAGGGGGCCGTTGAAGTTGAGCGTCCAAAATGATTCCAGGAGGTCGCGAGAATAATCCGAGAGACCCAGCTCGGTGAACTTTTCCGGCAGCGAGACCCCGTCGATTCTTTCAATCTCGGGGCTTGTGAAGGGACTGAACGGCTCCGGGAAATAGCGCCGTGATTCCTGTACCAGTCGCCGGTTGGGCTCATCGATGTCCAGGAGCAGCTGTTCCGGAGTTCCTTCGTGCCGCTCGCCATCGGCCCACCAATATGCTTTTTCGGGTATGGGGCTCTGGACAGTACCAAGGCCATAGCGTTTCATTTCAGACCAAACGTAGGGCTGGGTCCAATGCACCCATGTCCCGCCAATCTCCAAGGGCCTGCCGAGACGGCTATCGACCCAGGTGCGGCCGCCGATCCGGTCGCGTGCTTCGAGGACAATCACTGACTTGCCGGCTTGGCGAAGTTCACGGGCAGCCGTCAGTCCGGCAAAGCCTGCCCCGATGATGACGACGTCGGCCGCTTCAGGGGTAGTTGAGGTTGTGCTCACGATGGATTCTGCTTTCAGAATTCTTCTACGGGATCAGGAGTAGACGAAGAACTCGGTCGTGTCCTTGAGAACCGTCCACCGGGTCCGGGTGCCCTTGTTGAAGGAAGCCACCGACCCGGCTGTGAGGTCGAAACTCTCGCCGCCCTCGATTTCGATGCGCAAATGACCTTCGATGATGTGAAGGGTCTCGTCTGCTTCGATCAGCAGGTCGAATGGCTCAGGGGCTTCTTCCGTGGTGACGTGCCAGAATCCGGCCGAAAGCGCCGGCCTGTCACCATCCCCCGGGCGCCGCACCCACTGGACTTGTCCCAGGATGAAAGGTTCGTATTTTTCCGGCTCAAAAGCGTCATGGATGAAAAAGCCGGTGGCGGCGGGTGTTGTAGACATCATTGTCTCCTTGAATCAGCAACTGAGCAGATGCTTAGTTATACGGGAATCAAATCTAAGCATCTGCTCAGGTTTTAGGTCAATACCCCGTACGGGAAAGCTAGAATCAAGCCATGAACGGCGACAAACCCAAGGGGTATGGAACAGGACGGGAAGCCCTGTTGGCTGCAACCGTGTTCGTTGTCGCACGCAAAGGTCTCAGGGGTGCGACTTTCCGGGCGGTCGCCGACCAGGCTGGCGTCAACAACTCTCTTGTTGCCCATCATTTCGGCACGCGCGATGCGCTCATCGAGGCTGCCTTGGAATGGTCGGTCCAGCAATCCATCGGTATGTCGCAGCTGGAAGCACTCCCGGGAACGGAAGAAGAGTTCTGCCAGAGCATACTGGCGTTGATAGCCGAGAACCCGGACCTGCAGATTTTTCAGTACGAAATGATCCTTGAGGCACGCCGCAGACCCGAGCTTGGCGCGTCCGTACGGAAGCTTTACTCCAGCTACGTCTCCGCACTTTCGGACGGGCTGCGCCGGATCGGAGTCGATACCGGGGCCGGTACTGCGGAGGCAGTCTTCGCGGCCCTGGATGGGCTGGTCCTCCAGCTTCTTGCCGGGGTGGATCCCTCGGGAGTTGAGAAAGCGATCCGACACCTCTGGGCATCCCTGGGCAGCAATGTCCGCGAGCCGGTCCCCAACGCCTGACACCATCCATCAGAGTCGTCCCCGCGACGGGCACACTGGACCTATTTCCGCGTCTACACCGCCTGTCAGGTCAAGCGCCAGATCTTGAAGTCGCCGGAGTTCAGAATTTGCCGGTCTCCACTGGACTGCCGCCGCACCCAGAGCACACCCAGCTCCGGAGCTGTTTCCTCTACGCGCAGCGGGTCCTGGACATAGGGATCGTCCGCGATGGCCACCATTTCACCGGCCTTCAGAACAGACCAATCCTTCACTTCAACTGCATGCTTGCTCTGTTTCATGGGGTTCCTCGCTTCCTGGTGGGCTGGACTGCTGTGACTGCAATGGGTCTTTACGGCGGGAATCTCCCTTTGCCGGGTGAGCGGCACGGCGGGTGTGTGGCCCGCCGTGCCGTCCGGGTGTTCACTTAGCCGTTGATGACCTGGGGAACGCCGAGTGCCTTGAGGCCTTCGACGCCGAACTCCAGGCCGTAGCCGGACTGCTTGGCGCCACCGAACGGGACGCGGGGGTCCACGGCGCCGTGCTTGTTGATCCACACAGTGCCAGCCTGGATCCGGGAGGCGACTTCGCGTGCCGCGTCCAGGTCCGAGGACCAGACCGAGGCGCCCAATCCGACGTCGAGAGCGTTCGCTTTGGCGACTGCCTCGTCAACGGTGCTGTACTTGATAATCGGCAGGGCCGGGCCGAACTGTTCCTCGGCCACCAACGGGTTGTCGTTGTCGATGTCCGCGATCAGCGTGGTCGGGTAGAAGTAGCCCGGCGCGTTGGCGTCGGGGTTGCCGCCGATCAGTACGCGGGCGCCGGATGCCTTGGCGTCCTCCACAAGGCGGGCGACGATGTCGTACTGCTGCTGGTTCTGCAGCGGGCCCAGGACGTTGTTCTCATCCAGGCCGTTGCCCATCGGCATGGCTTGTGCAACGTTGGTCAGGGCATCGCATACCGCGTCGTACTGGGACTCGTGGACGTAGAGGCGCTTCAGTGCCGCGCAGGTCTGGCCGGTGTTGATGAACGCGCCCCAGAACAGGCCCTCGGCGATGGCCTGGGGATCGGAATCCGGGAGGACGATGCCGGCGTCGTTGCCGCCGAGTTCCAGTGTGAGGCGCTTGACCGTGTCGGCCGAGGAACGGATGATTGCTTTGCCCGTTGCGGTGGAGCCGGTGAACATGACCTTGCCGATGGCGGGGTGGGATGCGAGGGCTTCGCCGACGTCGCGTCCGCCGGAGACGACCGCGACAAGGTTCTCGGGGAGGGCCGTGTTGATGGTTTCAACCAGTGCCAAGACCGACAGTGGCGTGTATTCGGAGGGCTTGACCACCACGGCGTTGCCCATGCGCAGGGCCGGGGCGATCTGCCAGACGGTGATCATCATCGGCCAGTTCCATGGGCCGATGGCACCGACGACGCCGATGGGCCGGTAATGCAGTTGGGCACGGGTTTCTCCGTCGTCCACTACGGTTTCGGCCTCCAGGGGCGTGCCGGCAGCTGCTCGCAGCCACGCGGCGCACGCGCCGACTTCGAAGCGGGCATTCGGGCCGTTCAGCGGCTTGCCCTGCTCGCGGGAGAGCAGCTTGGCGAGTTCCTCGGCGTTGGCTTCGACAGCGTCGGCTGCTTTCATGAGCGCGGCTGACCTGGCTTCGTGGCCCAGGACGGCCCAGGCAGGTTGCGCTTCGGTGGCGGCGGTGATGGCCGCTTCGAGGTCCTCGACGGTGTGGACCGGTGCTTCACCGACAGCTTCACCGGTTGCCGGATCAAGGATGGTCCGGGTCGGTGTGGATGTCGAGGTGAGCAGGCTGTTGGTGTTCATGGTTCCTCCTGGTTGGAAAATTTGTGGAGCTGATTCGGTGGTTGCTGTTCGATGGCAGGACGTGCGGGGCGGGACCGGGGGTTCCGGGCTACGTCGTTGGTGTGGGGAATCTACTCATGCGGTACGACCTTCGAGTGTTTCCAGGGCCAGGCGAAGCTGTTCGATCATGTATTCGGCATTTTCACGGTCGAAGACCATCGGCGGTCGCATTTTGAGGACGTTTTCGTGGCGGCCGATCTTTCCGATAAGAACGCCGCGTGTGCGTAGTTCTTCAGTGAGTGCCTTGGTGATGACAGGGTCCGGTGTCGAGTCCTCAGGGTTCACCAGCTCCAGACCGAAGAAGAGTCCGCTGCCGCGGACGTTCTTGATCCGGGGGTTGCCTTTGGCCAGGGCGGCGAGTTCGTCAGCGATGTATTTACCCAGCTGGTGGGCGTTTTCCAGCAGACCCCGTTCTTCCATGACGCGCAGGACGGCAAGGCCTGCTGCGGAGGACACCGGACTTCCTGCGAAGGTGTTGAAGTAGGTGTTGTTTTCCCCGAATTCCTCCAGGAGGGCCGAGGTGGTGACGACGCCACCTACGGGATAGCCGTTGCCCATGGGCTTGCCGAGTGTGACCAGGTCTGGGGTGGTCGCGAAAGCCTGGTGTCCCCACATGTGGGTGCCGATGCGTCCGAAGCCGGATTGGACCTCGTCGGCGATGACCAGGCCGCCAGCGGCATGGACACGGTCGGTGACAGCTTCAATATAGCCCTGGGGGGTTTTCAGCAGCCCTTCGGTGGAGAACAGCGGGTCGTAGAGGATGGCGGAGAGGCCGTAGCCCTCTGCTTGGAGTGAGGCTATTGCTGCGTCGACTTCGCGCAGCGCCTCCGTCAGGACACGCTTTCGCTTGGCAGCTGTGAGTCCGGCGGCATCCGGAATGCGGATTGCTCGGACGTTGGCGCCGAGGGGTTCCTTGACGTGAAGACCAGTGGTCAGCTCGGCCAGGGTCGTTGTGTTGCCGTGGTAGCTGTGGTCGGAAATAAGGACGCCTGTGTTGCCGGTGTGCTGTCTTGCGATCCTTAAGGCCAATTCGTTCGCTTCCGAGCCGCTGTTGGTGAAGAACACTCTTTCCAGTGGCTGATCGAAAAGTGAGAGGAGCTTTTCGGCGTACTCCACCACTCCGGAGTTGAGGTACCGGGTGTGAAGATTGATTCTCTGGAGCTGGTTGGTGATCGCATCCCTGACGTCCGGGTTGGAGTGTCCGACGTGGGGGACGTTGTTGTAGACGTCCAGGTACCGCTTGCCGGCGGCGTCTTCGACCCACACTCCTTCACCGGCCACAATTTCCAAGGGCGTGGCATAGAACAACGGCGAGTGAGGCCCGATGGTGCGTTCGCGGCGTTCCATGAGGCTTTCCTGGAGGATGGCCTCGGGGGCCGGTTCTGTGGCTGTTTCGAGTGTCATTGCTGTCCTTGGCCGTTGGTGCGGATTCGAATCGGGAAACGTGGGGCGTTGCCGGGCCGGACGGTCGATGGCCTGACCCGGCAACGGTCTAGAGGGCGTTGACGCCGGCTGTGGCAACCAGGTGGTCGTTTTCCACGGTGCTGCCGCTGACGCCGATCGCACCGATGATGACACCGTCCTTGGTCAACGGGATGCCTCCGGGGAAGGTGATCAGGCCACCGTTGGAGACTTCGATGTTGAACAGTGAACCGCCGGGCTGGGAGATGGCACCGATGTCTCCGGTGGGCATGTCGAAGTACCGCGCTGTGCGTGCCTTTTTGATGGCGATGTCGATGCTGCCCAGCCAGGCACCGTCCATGCGGGCGAAGGCTTTGAGGTTTCCGCCGGCGTCCACGACGGCGATGTTCATCAGGGTGTCGGAGGAGCGTGCTGCTTCGCGTGCCGCTTCGAGTACCTGTTGTGCTTGTTGTTCGGTGATGTCGTTCATGTGGTGCTCCTGTTGGTTATTTCCCGTTTTTGGGCGTAGTTGTCACGGCTGATGGTTAGTCAGCCTGTGTTATCGACCCGTCGGGCGGTGGTTTTTGTCTAGACGAGTGCTGCCGGTGTCGCGGCGGTCTTTATCAGTTCAGGGAAGTCAGGGGAGGTGATTTCCGTGATCAGCCCTTCCCAGCTGGTTCGCAGTTCCCCTGCGTAGTCGGCGTCGTCGTTCGGTCGGGCGTTGCCCAGTGCGGTGATCCACAGTCCGCTGTTGGACCAATGGGCCACTGCCATGAAAAGCCGTGCGCGGGCGATTTTCACAGGGTCCCCGTTTCCGAAGTAAGCCTGGAAGAGGGCGTGGGCTTTTTCTTGTCCGAACCCGTTTTGAGCGGCAACAAAGCCGACTTCGTAGCAGGGGTCTGAGTTGCCGGCGAGGTCCCAGTCGATGATGTTGTACGTCATCGAGGAGGTCTGCTTGATGATGTTCGCATCCCAAATATCCAGGTGGCAGGGTACGAACTGGGCTGGATTCAGTGCCAGGACCGTCTCAAGGCGGTCCATCAGCGCTTGTATGGCCCTCGCTCCCGGGGGAAGTTCAATGCCGTGGCTTTTCGCCGCGGCCATCCTTTGTTTGGCTTGGTCGAAGGGATTGATGTCGTTGAGGAAGCGGCGGCCTGAATGGTGCAGCCGGTGCAGCGCGGGGACGAGCCGGGCGATGGAGTCCTCGTCAGCGTTGAGCTTGGGATGGCCGCCGGCGACGAAGTCCAGGGCCAACGCCAGAGGTTCGGCGGAGACCGTGATCACCGGCGCGCCGACGCCTATGTCAGCGGCGATCTTCGTGTTCTCCAGCACGACCTGCGCTGCTGGCAGAACTCCTACTGTTTCCCAGTAGTTGTTCCAGAGCTTGACGACGCAGCGGCGCTGCCCGTCTTCGACCAGGTAGTTCTTATGTGCCTGGCCGCCCGAGAGCGAACGCGCGGTGACATGACAGCCACCCCACTCCGGGGAGGATGAAAGCACCGCCTCAATGCTGGTGATTTCGGTATCAGGGACGATGGTCATTAGAGTTGGATGTCCTTCGAATTTGGAATGCAGGTGCACTGTGTTGTTGTCGGGGACCGTCCTGGCTGCACTGTTCGCACTGTTCTACGAGCTCCCACAAGCTCTGTAACGGTGCGGTCAGGACATCAACGGATGACATTTCTCATGCCTTTGCTGTAACGAACCGTGAAGGCAGGAACAGGCTGGTTTCCGGTCGGGAAACGCCGTCAACATGGTCGGCCAACATTTCACCGACAGCCGCCGCATAACGGAATCCCCGGCCCATGTCGCCGGTACCGATCACCACATTCGATGACTCGGGGTGCTCGCCGATGACCCAGTGACCGTCCTCGACTTCGGCCCACATGCACACCGTGGTGGACACCGGGTTGGGGTCAATCTCCGGAAGCCTGTCGCGCAGCACGTCCTGGATCCGTTCGAGGTCTCCGGGACGGAGGTCCTGGCTGAGGTCCTCGGGGTCGATCCAGTTTCCCTTTCCAGGGACGGAGAATTTCCAGTCACCACTGGGCTCAGAGCAACCGTAGGACGGCGCCTCATCCGATCCCGGCGGCTTCGCGAAGTAGATGGCCGGCTTCGGCGGCCCGGCCTGACGGAAGTTGGCCAGCACCTGACGGTCCACCTTGTAGGGCAGATCCAGCTGCATCAAGTGGTTGGCTCGGGCGCCCACGGTCACCACAATTTTGTCGGCGCTGTACTTACCCCGCTCGGTGTTCACAACGATGCCCGACGCCGTCTCGTCCCAGCCCAGAACGGCCTCCCCTGTCCGCAGGGTTGCCCCCAGCCGCCGGGCCTCAGATTGGAGTGCCTCGATGGCTGGGTGGACGAGGGCGACCGTGCCGTTTGGTTCCCACACGGCGACTTCTTCGTCGGCGATGCGGGCCCAGGAAAAACGCTCATGTGCTGTCTTGCCGTCAAGGACGTCATATTCGAAGTCAGAAGACCCCAGGGAAGCGACGGTCTTGTCGAACCACATAGACCCGGGTTCACCGACGAACACCGTTCCCGATCGCTCCAACAAGCGGGTCCCGGTCTTCGCGGCCAGCTCATCCCACAGTTCGAAGGTCCGCTTGGTAAAGGGCGTGTATTGCGCTCCGGCGCTGCTGGACTGACGTGCCAACCTTGTAGCTCCACCGTGCGAGCCGTGCATATGCGGAGGTGCAAATCGATCCAAGCCCAGCACGGTCTTGCCGCGGGCCGCCAGATGCCATGCCGCCGAGGAGCCCCACGGGCCCAATCCGATGACGATGACATCGTAATGTTGTTCAGACACAAGTTCCTCCGTTGGTGTTTTGACCCAGTGGCGGGTCAGACAGTAGCTCGTACGAGAAGTCCATCAATGAGCAGCCGCACAGCCTCGACAGCCTGCTCAGCGTTCTCAGGTTTGCCTGCTGCAGCCGCTCCGGCGGCACGGATAGCCCCGGTAATCGTTGCGGCCAGGACCTCTGTTGGTGCGTCCGCATCCAAGGTCCCGTCCTCTTGAGCGTGCTTCAAATCCTGGGCAATCAGTTCCTCAAAGGAACGGGACGTCGAACCCAGGACACCGGACAGCGCCGAGACCAGGTCCGGGCCCATGACGCCATAAAACCGGCCCGCTGGCTCCTTCGTGGCCTCCACCAAAGCGAACGCCAGAGCGGTGATCCTCTCGCTGGGATGGGTCAGCGCATCGCGCAGGCTGATACCCCGCACGTAGACTCCATCGGCGATCCGGAGATACACCTCCCGGACGATCTCTTCCCTGCCGCCTGGGAAGTGGGAGTAGATCGTCCCACGCGAAACACCCGATCGTTGGCTGAGAACTTCTATGACCGTGGCGGCATACCCCTCGGAGCCCAGAAGCTCCGCTGCGGTGTCCAGGATGTCTCCACGGGTCCTCATGCGGTTCCGTTCCCGTACCGAAAGGGGCTTGTCAGCGGCGCTCATTTTCGTCCTTTGCTTGGGTAATAAGGTGACCTTCTTCACATGATTGCACACCCAATCCTAAAAGTGAACACTCAGTCCAAACTTTGGTAACAGCTGGCAAAGTCTGACGATGAACCGCCGCACAAGAACATTGAACAGTATGACCATCTTTTGGACTAGGTGTTTAACATCGAATTAACATGTTCTATTGCCGAACGACACATACAGGGTTTAGCTTTGCTGTATGAAACAGGTCACAGTCGGGTCGGGTGCATCCATGGCCCTGCAGAGCGTCCGGAACTTCCGGAGCATTGGTGGTCTGCGTGCCCACGGAGGATCCCGCCTCGCTGAAGGACTGGTTTACCGGAGTGGACACTTCGGGTCCGCTACGTCCCAGGACCGTGAGCTGCTGCGCGCCGCAGGCCTGCAGTTCATTGATCTGCGCAACCCTTGGGAATCACACGCCGAAGACCGCACTGTTCCTACCTGGAAGGGCGTCCAAACGCCCCTCCAATCCAAGGACGGCAGGGATGCCGTTCTCTGGTCGGCAGTCCGGGAAGGCCGGCTCACAGAACTGGCCGACACCCTCTCCGCCGAAGAAGCTGAAGAAGCGATGCACCGCCTCTACGCAAACGACATCGCCGGCAACCCTTCAGTATTTGCCAACTTCCTTACCTCCCTGGCCACCGGCGACCTGCCCGTGGTCGTCCACTGCTCGGCAGGAAAAGACAGGACCGGCTGGGCCATAGCCGTGCTCCTGACCGCCCTGGGTGTACCCGAATCCGTAATCCGCGATGACTACACCCGAAGCTCTTTACCCGAAAACCAGTACCTCATCCGCAACACCGCAGGGGACGTCCCACCCATCGACAAGCACCTGCGCACCATCATCACGCCCCTGCTGGAAGCCCGACCCAGTTATCTCGAAGCCGCTTGGTGCAGCGTCGAAAACACCTGGGGAACGCGCCATTCCTACCTGGAAGACGGCCTCGGGCTCACCCCGGCACTCAGCCAAAAACTCCAGGCCCGTCTCCTCGTCTGAGGACTCCGGGCCACGGCCACGGCCGCCCTTTTGAAAGAGAAACCCCATGATTGATAACGTCAGCGAGTTGCCGGCAACGACGCCGTCCAACACTCCTGCACCGCAACCAGGTCACCTTCGCTCCAACAAACTCGGTGTCTTCGCCATCGCCTTCTTCGTCATCGCCGCCGCAGCGCCGATGGCAGCGGTCGTCGGAACCGGGCCCGTTGTCTTCGCCTCTGTAGGAGGCGCAGCCCCACTCATCTACGCCATCGCCGCTCTGCTCATCGCCCTGTTCTCCGTCGGGTACCTGCGCATGAGCCGATTCGTCATCAACGCCGGCGGCTTTGTTGCCTACATCGCGAAAGGCCTCGGCACGCCCTGGGCCACAGCAGGTGCCGGGCTGGCGGTACTGATGTACCTGAGCCTGCAGGTAGGGCTATGGTCGCAGTTTGGGGTGTTCGCCGGGCAGCTGCTTGAGAGCCTCACAGGACTCGCCGTTCCCCCGGTCGTCTGGATCATCGTGCTGCTCGTCATCACCACGGCACTGACCATGCGGGGCATCGACGCGAGCATCCGGCTTCTTGCTGTCCTCATCATCGGCGAAACCCTCGTTGTCGCCGCCCTGGTCATCGCCCTCGTAGCCAGCAAAGGCCCTGAGGTCTTCTCGGTTTCCGGTTTCACTGCTGAAAACCTCTTCAGCCCGGGCCTGGGCATCGCTTTGCTGTTCGCGTTCCTGTGCTTCACCAGCTTCGAAGCCACGGTCGTGTTTTCCGAAGAGGCAGTCAACCCCCGCAAAACCATCCCGAGGGCCCTCTATGCCGTGATCGCCTTCGTTGGCATTTTCTACACCCTCTCCATCTGGGTTATCGGTGGCGCCATCGGCGTCGACAACATCCAGCAGACCGCCACGGAGGACCCTGCAGGGTTCATCTTCAACCTGGCCAGCGCCAGCGGCGGCGACGCCCTAAGCATGTCCATGCAGGTCCTGGTCGTCACCAGCTACCTGGCCATGCTCCTGGGCCTGATGAACATGTTCGCCCGCTACCTCTTCGCCCTGAGCCGCGCCGGCGTCCTGCCCACCCGGCTCGCCGCAGTCTCTAAAACCGGAAGCCCCGCCCCCGCTGCCCTGACCAACGGCATCGCCGTGGGCATCGTCGTTGTCGCCTTCCTGCTCTTCGGCGCCGACCCGATCACGGTCGTTTTCGCCTGGTTCAGTGCCCTGGCAACCGCGGCGTTCATCACCATCCTGATCGTGACGTCCATATCGATCGTCGTGTTCTTCGTCCGGACCAAAGACTCATCCAACATCTGGGCGACCAAAATCGCCCCTGTACTCTCCACGCTGATCCTCTCCTACATCGGATACGTGACCATCGAGAACTACGACTCACTGATCGGCCCTGACAACGCCGCCGCGAAGTGGCTGCTCATCCTGATTCCGGTCCTGATCGTTGCCGGCCTGGTATTCGGCAAGGCCAAACGCAGCATCGACTACGCCAAAGAGAACGTCTAACTCCTGCCCGGTCGTCACGTTCCCGAGGACGGCAAGAGATCCACATTTGCTTGGAAGGACTACAGAGTGAGTACTGCGTACACGAACGGAAAAATCTACACAGTCAACCCTGACCAGCCCTGGGCGGAAGCCCTGCTGGTCGAAGACGGGCTAATAGTGGCCATCGGAACTGAAGAGGACATCCGGCCCAGGATTACCGAGGATACCGAGATCGTGGACCTTGAGGGCCGGATGATGATGCCGGGCATCCACGATGCACACCTGCATCTGCTGTTCAGCGGCCTCAAATTCCGGTTCGAGCCCAGGCTGAGCCCCGGCGGCGACCAGCAGCGGGTCATCGAAGACATCCGCTCGTGCAACTGCAGCGGCCCCGTCGAAGCGGACGGCACCAGCTGGGTTCTTGGCGGCGACTTCTTCCCACCGGACCTGGGACCCGCCGGCGTCACCAAGGACTTCCTGGATGAGGCCTTCCCCGATCAGCCGGTCTTCCTGTACGACTACACGATCCACCACGGCCTGGCGAACTCGAAAGCCCTCGAATTGGCCGGGATCTCCGAGGACATCACCGACCCTCCCGGGGGACGCTACATCCGGGACGAAGCCACCGGCGCACTGACCGGTGAGATGGTCGAACAGGCCCGCTGGCCTGTTCTACGGTCGATTCCGGACTACTCCCGCACCACCAATGCCGAAGCCATCGCCTGGGCGGTATCGGTCTGCCACGAATTCGGCATCACCTCCGTGCAGGAAGCTTCCGCATCCCCACAAGCCTTGCGGGCGTTCCGCGATCTGGACCAGGAAAACCAACTCAAGATCCGTATCGCGGCGCACCTGGTGTGGCGCGATGAAGGCTTCGGCATGGCCACGCTCGACGTTCTCGAATCCACGATCAAATCCCGGGACGAATGGGCCTCACAACACGTCGACACAAAATTCATCAAAGTCTGGCTGGACGGGGCACCCTTGCCGCCAAACTTCACTCAGGCCGACCTGACTGAAGACGGGGCGGTTGACGAAACCAACATCCTGGTTCCCGAAGAGGAATTCGTGACCAGGCTCGCTGAATTCGACGCCGCCGGCCTCACCGTCAAAATCCATTGCGCCGGTGAAGGATCCACCCGCCGGGCCCTGGATGCCATCGAAAAAGTCCGCACCATCAACGGTCCCGACGGCCCTCGCCACGAAATCGCACATGCCGGGTTCATCAGTCCCAGCGACTACGGCCGCCTCCAAGAACACAACGTCGTCGCCGAAATGTCCCCGGCCATCTGGCACGTGCCCGAATACGGACTAACCGATTATTACCACTTCAACTCCGTGCTCAAGAATGATGCACACATGACCGTCGGATCGGACTGGATCATCACCTCCGATCCCAACCTCTTCCCGGCACTTCAAGGCATGCTGCAGCACGCCAGCGAATCCATCGACCTCCCGGCCGCCCTTGAAGCGATGACCATCAGCGGTGCCAGGGCCGTCAACCAGCAAAAACACCAAGGCTCCCTTGAAGTAGGGAAAGCAGCCGATTTCATCGTCCTGGACCGGAACCTCTTTGACGTACCCGTCGATGAAATAGGGGCCACGCAAGTGATACGCACCGTCTTCGAAGGCGAAACGGTGTTCCACAGGCAATGACCTGGCACACGTCGAGGGCACGATGAACGCTGACCGTCACCGTGCCCTCGACAACCCCAGAATCACCCATTTCGCCTAAGCGGGCAGGCCGTGGGCCTACCCACGGCCGCCCCTCACGTGAGGATTACACATGAACAACTCTTCAGTCGCGATTGTCAGCGGCGGAGGTACGGGCATTGGCGCCGCCACCGCAGCAACGCTTCGAGACCAAGGATGGGAAGTAGTCATCTGCGGCCGACGCCCCGATGTCCTGAATGAGGTAGCCCGCAGCACAGGATCACATCCGATAATTGCCGATGTTTCCTCAGATGCGGACATGAAGCGACTGGTCACCGAGACCATCGACCGGTTCGGGACCCTCAACGGTTTAGTGCTCAACGCCGGAATCGTCCGCCCCGGTGCGGCCGGTGACCTGAGCGATGAGGACTGGGATGCAATGCTCAGCACGAATCTGTCAGGGCCGTTCTATCTGATCCGGGCAGCCCTGCCGCACCTCCTGGCCACCAAAGGAGCCATTGTCGGCGTCGCCTCCGCCGCTGCACTGCGGGCCACAGCAGGTATCGCCGGCTACGACGCCACCAAAGCAGCGCTGGCAATGCTGATCCAGTCCGTCGCCATTGATTACGGGCCGGACGGCATCCGGGCCAACTCCGTATGCCCAGGGTGGACCCGGACCGAAATGGCAGACATGGAAATGAGCGAATTCGGTTCCGAACTCGGCGTCAGCCGCGAAGACGCCTATGAGCTGGCGACGGCCTTCGTTCCCAGCCGACGCCCCGGCTCTTCGTCCGAAGTCGCCGCTCTCATCTCCTGGCTGCTATCGGACCAAGCGTCGTACATCAACGCCGCCACGATCCCCGTCGACGGCGGGCTAGTGGCTGTTGAACCAAGCGCGATCGCCTTCGACCCGCGAGTGACGGTCGGTTCCAACAGCCAGAACAACAGATCCCCGGAAATACCCTCACACATGGCTGCAGCGAAGTAGCGCAGTTCCGCACCAAGGAAAAAGCTGGCAGCTGTGCGCATTAAGGGGCCCTTCTCAACCGAGAAGGGCCCTTAAACTTCTTTCCAGTCCCTTCGTGAAGGGTGACTTCCGTTCGGTTGTCTCTATGAGGATTTGGCCGTGGGCAGCTTCGAGTTCAGTGATCCTTTCGGTTGGTTCAGCATCTGGCGCTTAACCTGACCGGTCTGGCTAACCCAAAAGCGACCCCTGCTCCTCAACCAGGGCCATTGCTCCTAGCGTCAAGGAGCTACTGAGAGTAGCGTCCAAGGCAATAAGGCAACGAGGGACACCTGCCTCGCTTCCGAACATTGGGACTGTATGTGCGCTGAGGGGCTTGGAGGAGTCGTCCAAAGGAGCGACATGGCTGGATGGAACGCTGACACGGCTGCAGGTCCGCTTGGGGCAGGAACAGTCACGCTAGTCGAGGGTTCGTCGTTTTGCATTTCAATGGCGAACGGGGACATCCAGTCCGAACATCCTCATGGTGTCTTTTTCCAGGACACCCGCATTGTGTCGGGGTGGGTCCTGACAGTTAATGGCCAGCACGTTGAACCGCTGGGCTCGGAAACGAAGGAGCCATATCGAGCCCTGTTTGCCGGGCGGGTTCCTCGTGGGGATGGCTATGCGGATAGCCCGCTGATTGTGGAGCGCCTGCGTGAAGTGGGCGCTGGCATTCAGGAGCAGGTCACCTTGCACAATTACTCGAAGGAGCCTGCCGTTTGCGTTGTCTCTTTGAAGGTGGAGGCAGATTTCGCCGATCTTTTTGAAGTAAAGGACGGGCGGGTCCAGAGGAGCTGGAACCATTCACGCGATGTGGACGGCGCCTCACTGATCATCCGGGCCTCCTGGCACGAAGTCCGGAAGGGTATTCTCGTCCTCGCTCCCGGCGCCGATGTCTCACCGGATAGCCTTACGTACAGCTTGACAGTTGCTCCGCACAGCCAGTGGAGCTGCACCTTCACGGCCGTGCCGAGCAAGGAGGGGACAAGCCCGACGCCGCCGTCGTTCGTTCATCTTGATACGGACGGGATGTCCGTGAGTGACCGCCGCCGGCAGGAGTGGGTGGCGAAAATCCCTGTGGTACACGTTGGGAACCGCTCCATCGAACGGACTTTGAGGCGGAGCTACGACGATCTGGGAGCCCTGCGGATCGAAGACCCGCACCATCGGGATCGTGTGGTGGTGGCCGCAGGGGCGCCCTGGTTTATGACCCTGTTTGGCCGGGATTCGCTGCTGTCCTCACAAATGGCCATGCCCGTGGATCCTTCCTTGGCTCTGGGCACGTTACAGACGCTGGCAGACCGACAAGGCCGGGTAGTGGATCCTCTGAGCGAGGAGGAACCGGGAAAGATTTTGCACGAAGTCCGGCTGGATATTTCCAGCGGGCTGTCCCTGGGAGGGAAGTCCAACTATTACGGCAGCGTCGATGCCACCCCTCTGTTCGTGTGCATATTGGGCGAAGTCAGCCGCTGGGGCTTCGCGAAGGACACCATTGCGGCGCTGCTCCCCCATGCAGACCGGGCAATGGACTGGATCCGACATTATGGGGACAAGGATGGTGATGGATTCGTAGAGTATGAGCGCTTGAACCCTCATGGACTGATCAACCAGGGGTGGAAGGACTCCTGGGACAGTATCAACTTCGCTGACGGCACGCTGGCCGAACCGCCCATCGCGCTCTGCGAGGTACAGGCCTACGTGTACCAGGCACACATGGCCCGTGCGTGGATGGCGTACGACGCCGGCGATTCAGTTTTGGGAGATGAACTGGCAGATCTTGGGGCGCAGTTGAAGAAGCGGTTCAACGAGCAGTTTTGGATGCCGGACCGTGGCTACTATGCCGTCGCCCTGGATGGAAAGAAGCGCCAGGTCGATGCCTGCGCCTCAAACATGGGCCACTGCCTCTGGGTCGGCCTCGTGGATGAAGACAAGGCTCCGCAAGTAGCAGAGCGGCTGATGTCTCCGGAAATGTTTAGCGGCTGGGGGGTGAGAACACTTGCCAGCGACATGGGCGCTTACAACCCGGCAAGCTACCACAACGGATCGGTCTGGCCCCATGACAACGCCATCATCGCCCAAGGACTCATGCGTTACGGTTTTGTGGCGGAGGCGCAACGTATCGCCACCGCGTTGCTTGAAGCGGCAGAATTCACGGAGGGCCGGCTGCCGGAACTGTTCTGTGGTTTCGCCCGTGAGCAATTCGAAACTCCACTGCCGTACCCAACGGCTTGTTCGCCTCAGGCCTGGGCAGCCACAGCGCCGATCCTCCTCGTGACCAGCCTGATGCGTTACGACGCCCACGTTTCCCTCGGCGGTGTCTGGATGGATCCTGAACTGCCCACGTCCTACGGCGACCTGCACATCAGCAACGCCCCCTTGGCCGGCGGCCGGATCACGATCGATATCACCCAACACAAACCATCAATCCAAGGCCTGCCGGATGGCATAACCTTCCACCGCGGCCATCGGCCCTCAATGAAAGAGCTGGTTGAACAAGCAGGTCGAATCACCAAGGCGCCGCGATAGAGACCATCACCGATCGCAGTGCCTTACCCTGGCTAGGCGATTTTGGCACAAGGCCGGATCATAAAGACTTCCAACTCGAAGGCCGCTCCGATACATCTACACCCATTCAGGCTGCGGCGCCGTGCAACGCCACGGTACCGCAGCCTGAGACATATTCCACGACCCGGCAACGCGACTGCGCCTTCCGATTCCGGTCTGCGGCGCGTTGCATGTGCGATGCCCACAACGACGATAGAAGTACCTGCGCGGACAGTGTTCCATTTCCTTAGAACCCGGACACCTGGCATGGACACTCCCCCACCCCGAAACTGCCAAGTTCGCGAAACATGACTGTCCCGTATGTAGTACCAAAAGTCCCGCCACAAATCCTTGTTGCGGAGACAACTTTCGGCACGGTTCACACATTCCCTTTCCAAGAAGGAAAGGTGCGCGCCTCGGCCGTAGCCGCAGCCCGCGACCAGGATGACCGCAGACACTAGGCATTGAACTGTGATCAAAGCCAGAGCAAAGTCATGGGTAGGGTTCTGCTATGGACAAACGAATACCGGTAGATGAAGCAACTTCGCTCGCCTGGACTGAAGTTGCGCACAAGGCTCGCTTGGCTCATCACATGCTCACAGGAACTCCGGGCCCGAGCCCGAGTTCCAACTTTGCACAGATCAATGCTTTCTACCCGTATGAGAAGGCCTCGGACTGGCATCGTTCCTATCTCACCGCTGCCGTGGAGCATCTTCTGATCTGGGCCAATATGGTTGCCCCCTTGAAGTTCCACCCAGAGCATGAAGTGACGCATACATTCAGGCCGGCGTTCACCCTCGCGCGAGCCGCTATGGAAGCGTCATCGCAAGCAGTCTGGATGTCATCCGGAGAGACAGCAAAAGAATGCGCCCGCCGCCATTTAGCTCTTATTCGCTGGGATTACGAGGAACACAGAAAGAGCGTCGCTGGCCATGACCGAAAGAAGCTCATCAGTGACCTGGATGAGCGTCTGGTCAGTCGAGCATCGGAAAACTTCCCTGAAAGCACCCTGAAGAGGCCAAATCACCTCACGGTCCTACGTGCCGCTGCACCGGAAATTAGCTTCGATCCGGACGTTCTCGAGGGCATCTGGCGTGCAGCGAGCGGTTCTGCGCACGGCAAAGTGTGGCCCGCTTTGTCACTGCAGCACATCGTGCCGCTGGACGAGTATGAACCGGGACAGTTCCGCACTATCCGCATTCCTGACCCGGATCGAATGACTGAAGTGCTGAATGCGGCTTGAGAAATGACGATGCATGGAGTTTTGCGGCACGCTGACTTCTGCAAGGCAGACATTCCGGGCCTCATGCAGGAAGCCAGGCTCTGGCTTGCCTCGGTCGTTCCGCTTCGAGAAGACGCGGATCCAGCGGTGATCGCTGAATTGAACCGCAGGGATTGATGTCCAGCTCGGTGGACTTTGGCCTGCACTCATACCCATTAGCCTGGCAGGTCAGCCTTAAGTCCCTTTGCGCCCGTTGATGCCGGTAGAGGGTCGCCCGACTCCACCCAACCAGCTGGGCGGCCTGTTCTGCTGTATGCCCCTTGGCCCGTTCCTGCTCCGCAATCTCGAGTTTGCCCGCAACCACTGACGGCTCCACAACAGGCGGCCGAACCTGGTCCCCCTCCCTCTAGCGGCGGCGATACCGGCGTTCACACGTTCGGTGATCAGCTCGCGTTCATAGTCCGCCAAAGTAGCCAGCATATTCAGCATGAGCCGGCCCGTGCTGGTGGCCGGGTCAATCCCATCTGAAAGGGAACGCATCGCCACTCCCCTGTCCTGCAGCAGGTTCACAGTATTGAGCACATCGATCAAGGACCTGCCCAGACGGTCAACCGGCCACACTCCTAAGGTGTCCCCGTCTCGGCATAGTCGAGAAGCCTCTTCATCCCCGGCCGCTCTACGGCAGTCCTGCTCCCCGAGGTCACATCCGCGAATACATCCCGCTTCTGCACACCAACAGACAAGGGCGCGTCGAGCTGCAGCTGCGCATCATGGACGGCCGTACTGACTCGCGTGTACCCGAGCATCCTCATCCCGCCATTCTGCCTCATTAACTCCCATACCTCGGACGATGGAGACACTTTGCGGTGAGACGACTTATCGAGACAAGCCGGTGTGGAGAAAAGTCCCGGGATTCCATGCTCCGCGTTCCGCTGCTAGGCGCTTGGGGATGCGGACCACAGGTGTCTCATAAACCTTTAGGTTTTCGAGCGTTACGCGCTGCATCGCGGCGCATCCCGAGTTTCGTCGTGCTCATATCGAATGGAGCCAGACCTGAGACACGAACGTCTGACGAAGCCCGTGCCCTCCAGTCCTGATGGCGGCACCACTACTAGCTAGGGCCTGGGGGTTCGGGACGCAGGCTGACTCCGCCGCCACGGCTCTACTCATGCCGCGGTGGGAGCCGTTCCGCATTTTTTGCTCGAGGTCTGCCCAGGTGGGCACCTAGAATGCTCTGCACGGGTTTGTCCTGTAAATTGAAGATAGTTGGAGAAGTATGCCAACCCAGCCGGTCTTTTCAGCCGGCTTTTTTCATGCCCTCGTGCGCCCCAAATTCCGCAACGACCCGTTGTGGTCAACGTGCGGATCTGTTTGTGGACACACCACCTGAAGGGGAGGTCGCGCCCATGGAGGTTCTTGCAGATTCTGCTGGACACCTGTTCGCACCTGCGCTGCTTGTCGCGATTGGGCACTTCGTGCTCAAACTTCTTCCCATGGTCTCCGACCGCGTGAACGAACGCACTGTCCGGTTGGCCAAGGCGAAGAACAAGCAAAGCAAATAGCGAAACGCGCCTTACTGAAGGGTAGGGAGAAGTCTGCCCAAAATCAGGAAAAACGGCCCTACATTCATGGGATACCGCTCGAATCCCCTGGTAGACCTGCTGGGCTTCATAGCCACGGAATGCCCTGCGTCGACCACGGATTGCATTGACCTATAGGTCCTCGCCTGAGCGCCCGGGTTGAGGGTTCGTCGAGTTACAGGTCCTCCAACGTGGGGTGTGCCGCAGCCGAAGCAGCTTGCTGCCCGTAGTGCGACGGCTCCGCGCACGAAGACCCCTCCTCCCTGCTAGTCGGGGGAGCGTTGAAACATATTTAATATTCCTGAACCCGTACGGTACCTTAGGCGCTATCACCGGCGGGCCGTGATCGTGAAGCCTGCGAGGCGCTGACAAAGGACCCAACGAAGAATAATCATCGTAGAGTGCTACAGAGCCTCCAGATCGGAAACTACGAACACGGGCAGCCGTGTTCCGAGTGGACGCAGCTGATTAGTTGGTACGATGCACGCTCTGACTACGCTCACGGAGGCCTGATCAGGATTCCACCGATAGACGGTATCCGAAATATTGCCGAGCTGGAGTCTACGATCCGGGCTCGCGTGCTGAACATCTACCTGGTACCAATCCTCACCTGGTTGAGTGAACATCCCGTCCAACCAGTGACTGACCTTGACGATGAACTGAATGCTATGACGGGGTGGAGGGACCTTGGCACTGAATGACACGGCCTGCCGAAGAATGCACTTTGTGCTCAATACATGTTTGCGTGGCAACAGATCCGAGCGCGGGCGACCTCGAGGCTCTACCAAGGGAATACCAGGGCTGCGGTTCCGATTTTTCCCGATTGGATCCGATCCAGGCTGGCTTCTGTACGCAGTCGGAGTAAAGAAAAACCCCGCCAATCCCCAGTGTTACTGGGAACTGCGGGGTTTTCGCTGGTGGCTCCGACCGGCGTCGATCCGGTGACCTTTCGATTTTCAGTCGAACGCTCTACCAACTGAGCTACAGAGCCTAGGTGACAAGTCACCTTGAGAACCGAAATTACTTCCGGCGCTCAGAGCGACCCTGACGGGACTTGAACCCGCGACCTCCGCCGTGACAGGGCGGCGCGCTAACCAACTGCGCTACAGGGCCTTGCGTTTGCAGTATCTCTACCGCGTTTTTTTCAAGGCTTCTAGCTTACCAGACTTTTTTCATCCGATTTACCACTTGCCTTGCGTACCCCCAACGGGATTCGAACCCGTGCCGCCGCCGTGAAAGGGCGGTGTCCTAGGCCGCTAGACGATGGGGGCCTGAACTCAATTCGGATTATGCGAGGAAAAACAACACTTTATGCGTTCTTTTCGGTTCTCACCCGTCCGAACTGGACTCTAAAACTTTAGAGCATAGATGGCGATATTCCCAAATCGAGGTCTGCACGCCCCTGAAATAGTGTCTACGGGACATGCTCAAGGAGGTCGCCGACCTGGCAATCGAGCGCCTCGCAGATGGCTGTGAGCGTAGAGAACCGGATCGCCTTTGCCCGGTCATTCTTGAGAACGGACAGATTGACGAGGCTCACCCCCACGCGACGACTCAGTTCCGTCAGGGTCATACCGCGGAGCTCCAGCAACTCGTCCAGCTTGCAGTGAATGGCGATCGTTTCTTCGGCCGGCATCAGACAAGGCCTTCAGTGTCACGCTGCAGGCTCCGGCCGAACTGGAACACGCCCGCCAGCAACACGAGTGCGGCGCCAGCCACCAAGGATGTGGGGTTGAACTCCGCGATGTACACCAAGGTTTCATCGGCGCTCCCCGGCATGGCTCCGAGCTGTTCTGCCAGCCGGTACTTGGCGGTGGAATCGAGGATCTGGGCGGCGCTCCCGGAGATGGCCAGGAGCGCACCGGCAAGTCCAACGACCGCAGCGGTGTGCGGGGCGAAGAGAACCTTGCTCGTGAGCCGATATGCCAGCAGGACCAGAAGGGAAACAACGCAGAGGACCGCGACCAGGTTCATGGTCGCCGACCACCCCAGCATGGAAGCCTCATATTCCGGGAGGGCAGGAACGGTCACCTGCATTTGTGAGTAGCGTCCCACGGCACCCAGGCGGAGTGTTTCCGGCTCCGGGATGGACGGGTCCAGGGGCAGCCGCAGGACCACCTCTCCGGCGCCATTGCTGATGATCGCCGATACAGTCGAAACGGATGTGGCAATACCCACCGCCACCGAGACAACAATGAGCACTGCCGAATCCACTCTCGAAAGCACCCGCACGCGCGCCAGCGACTCTGCGATGTTTCCTCGTAAACCCATAATTCCCCCACCAGTTATCGAAATTCGTTAACATCGATCATCGATAAGGTAAAGCGGTGAACTGCACGTCGTCAAACATTGGCAGTTTCTTGCCGTGACGCGTCCGAAAACCGCCAGCCCAGCCAGCCGCCCCGGGACTAGATTGGCTCTATGACAACCACCACCCCGGCCGAACCCGGCCAGCCGTCCCCGGGCGTGCACTCGCGCAACACCCCCGCGCCTGTTGCTCCCATCAGCAAACTTGGCATCGCCGCCGTCGTCGTCACCGTGGTCCTGTGGGCCTCTGCGTTCGTTGGCATCCGGGCTGTTGGCCCGAGCTTCTCCCCCGGCTCCTTGACGCTCGGACGGTTGGCGGTTGCCGCCGTCGTTCTTGGAATCGTGGTGCTGCCCACCTTGAAAGTCTGGCCGCGCGGCAAGGAATGGTTGCCCATCGTGGCGTACGGCGTGATGTGGTTCGGCGGCTATAACGTGGCTTTGAACGCCGCGGAACACATGCTCGACGCCGGCACCAGCGCCATGCTGATCAACGTCTCGCCGATCCTCATCGCAGTCCTCGCCGGAGTGGTCCTCAAAGAAGGCTTCCCGCGGTGGCTTCTGATTGGCAGTGCCGTTGCGTTCGGTGGCGTGGCGATGATCGCCCTCGGCTCGGGACAGCGTTCGACGGCGGATGTCGCCGGGGTGTTGTTGTGCTTGCTTGCCGCCGTGCTCGCCTCTGTAAGCGCGATCCTCCAGAAGCCGGTCCTTCGGAAGTTTACGGCCGGGCAAGCCACGTGGTTCGGCATCATGGTGGGCGCTGTTTGCTGCCTCCCGTGGACAGGGCAATTGATCGCGGAAGTCCAGTCAGCGCCGCTGCCGGCCACACTCGGCTTGGTCTATCTGGGCATCTTTCCCACCGCCATCGCCTTCACAACATGGGCGTACGCGCTGTCCTTGATCTCGGCCGGGAAACTGGCCGCCACGACGTACCTGGTCCCCGGCACCACCATCCTGATCTCCTGGGCCGTACTTCAGGAAGTCCCGACCATCTGGGGACTGATCGGTGGCGTGGTGTGCTTGATCGGCGTGGCGCTGACCCGGCGCACGCCAAGGGTTGCCCGGCGCACGCCAAGGGTTGTCCGGCGCACTGCAAAGTGAGCTAGCGGGCCATACTCGCAAGGAGCTCACGGTGCGTGGGCGGATTGGCGCCTGGGCGGCCCACGGTAATGGATGCCGCCATGGATGCCGTGGTGCCGATCCGTTCCAGGACCGTGGGCGCTAGACCGTCGCTGCCACGCAGGAGCAGTCCCATAATGAGCGCCGACATGTATGAATCCCCGGCGCCGATGGTATCGGCCACGTCCGAGGGGATGGCGGGTACGGTGAGTTGGATGTGCCGGGTTGCCATGAGCGAACCGCTGGAGCCCTGGGTCACTACGGCGAGTCCAGTGCCAAGGGCCAGGAGGTGACCCGCAGTTTCCTCGAGCTCCTTGCCCGGGTACAGCCAGCGGGCGTCGTGCGCGCTCATTTTTACGACGTCCGTCAATGGCACCAACTCTTCGAACAGTGAAAGCGCCTCATGGTGGCTGCCGAGGAGGGCAGCGCGGATGTTGGGATCGTAGGTAATCATGCAGCCGCCCTGCGCTTGCTCCAACAGGCTCCGGACAACGCTGGCCCCAGGTTCAAGGAATGTGGCGATCGAACCTGTGTGCAGGATTTTTGGGGCATATGGCAGCGCGAGCGGAGCAAGTGCCCAATCAATCTCGAACGTGTACTCAGCCGAACCGTCGGCAGCGATCCGGGCGGTCGCCGTCGCCGTCTTGCCCAGCGACTTTGATCCGGGCAGCAGTACTACGCCGGCGCCTTGAAGGTGTGCGGCAATGGCGTCGCCCCGTTGGTCCCGTCCGATGGCGGTGAGCAGGCCCGCCTTCACATCCAGTCGGCCGAGTCCGTAGGCAACGTTGGCCGGTGAGCCTCCGGGATATTCGATCTCCCCATCGGGCGACTCCACGATGTCGATGAGCGCCTCACCCACCACGACGACGTCGAGGGGCTCGGGAGCGGAGGTAGGAGTGGCGGTCATGCGGTTCCTGTTCGTTCGTTGGTGAGATGCGGGGCTGGCCTACGGAATGCCGTTCGACGAGGTCGCATTCGAACAGTTCAGCATGACCAGGGGACGGTGCACCAGCGAGTATCAGCTCCAGGGCGTCAATGTACCTTGTTGGGACTAGAGTCGGATCATGTCCGCGAATCTCCCTCCCGGCCTGCCCATCGTTCCCGACGGCGATCTCCCGTCCTCGCCGCTTCCGGAGCGGAACGGGGTGCACAGTCCGATCGAGCACGCTTCCAGCGGCGGTGCCGGGTTGCCCGGAATTGACGCGGATTTTCCTGCCGGTGCTCCGTTCGAAATGTCGGCGGAGGACTTCGAAGAAGCTGTGAGCGACGCTTTGCAGCTGATCCCGCCCAAAGCCGCCAGCGCCATGGACAACGTGGCGATCTTCATCGAGGACGACTACACCCCGCGGGCCGGCGAAGATCCGGACACCGTATTGCTTGGCTTGTACGAGGGCGTCCCGTTGACCGAACGCGACTCATGGTGGGAAGCGGGTTCGTTGCCGGACCGGATCACCATTTTCCGCCAACCCATCCTGGACATCTGCTCTACCCGCGAGGAAGTCATCGACGAAGTGGCCATCACGGTGATCCACGAGATCGCACACCACTTCGGAATAGACGACGACCGCCTGCATGAGCTCGGCTGGGGCTAGCCTTGTAAGCATGGGGCACGATCACAACCACTCCCACGGAGTAACGGCAACCGGCAGGCATCGGAAGCGGCTCATTGCCGTCCTGGCCATCACTTTGGGTGTGGTGGGCATCCAGGTGGTTGGTGCGCTGGTCTCTGGCTCGCTGGCTCTGCTGGCCGATGCCGGCCACATGTTGTCCGACGCCGCAGGTGTGTTCATCGCCTTGATGGCTGCCTGGATCGCTACCCGCCCGGCAAGTGATCAACGGACTTACGGGTATCAGCGGGCCGAAGTCCTGGCAGCGTTGGCCAACGCCCTGGTTCTCATCGTCATCGCCGTGGTGATTATGATCGAGGCCATCCGCCGGTTCGGGGAGTCCCCCGAAATCCATACGGACGTGATGCTGTGGGCGGCGATCCTGGGCGCCGTAGCCAACCTCGTCTCCCTGATGATCCTGCAAGGGGCGCAAAAGGAGAGCCTCAACGTCCGCGGGGCCTACCTCGAAGTCCTGGGGGACCTTCTTGGCTCGATCGCTGTCATTGCAGCGGCCATCGTCATCATGACCACGGGCTTCACCGCAGCCGACCCCATTGCCTCCGTCCTGATCGCCCTCATGATCATCCCCCGCGCCTGGCATCTGCTCCGCGATGTTGTGGACGTACTTCTGGAAGCCACGCCCAAGGGCGTGGACGTGAACATGATCCGCGAGCACATCCTTGCAGTGGACGGCGTGGTGGAGGCCCACGACATCCACATCTGGACAATCACGTCCGGGGTCCCCGTGTTCTCCGCCCACGTTGTGGTGGAAGACGAGGTCCTTAATGCCAGCGGGGCGGACAGCATCCTGGACCAGCTGGGATCCTGCCTGGGCAGCCATTTCGACACCGAGCACTGCACTTTCCAGCTGGAACCCGTCAGCCACTCCGAGCATGAGTCACACCAGCACGCCTAACGGGGTGCGTCACTTGGTGTTGTAATTACCGTTCCTGCTGCTCCATCCACAGTGATGATCTGGCCTGAGCTGATCCGCAGGGTTGCGTCGGGCACGCCCACCACGGCCGGTATGCCATATTCGCGGGCCACTACAGCGCCATGGGAGTTGGGACCGCCCATTTCCATGACCAGGCCGCCCGCGGTGAGGAACAACGGTGTCCAGCCGGGGTCGGTGGAGGGCGCTACCAGGATTTCGCCCGGCTCCAGATGGGCACCGACGGGGTCCATGATGACCCGCGCAGGGGCTGTGATGACGCCCGCCGACGCCGGACTGCCGGAGAGGGCGCCCGGGGCGCCTGGGGTTCCGCCCGCCGCAGCAGTCGCTTCGGGTTCTGTGCCGTCAGAGAGCAGTACCCGCGGAATATGCCTGCGCCTCAGCTCCTGCGCGTAGTCTGCGCGGCGATCTGCCACGAGCTGGTGGAGCTTGTTGCCAGCCAAGGCAGTCTCTACTTCGTTGAGGTCCAGGAAGAAGATATCCTCGGCGCGTTCAATCCGCCCTGCCTCTGCCAGTTCTGCTCCGACCAGCGACAGCTGTTCCCTTGCCGAAGCCAAGCCGAGGACGAGGTTGTATTTGGGCAGCTCCCTCATCCCGGCAAACCTGCGCGTACGGTCCAACGCCGTGCGGACCAGCTTGGCGTGGAGCGGACTCTTTGCCCTTGCCCGTGCAATGAGTCTCGCTACCTGTTCGTCTGCCTCCTGTGCGGCTCTCTCGAACTGCTGGTCTGGTGCGTCCGCGCTGTGCTCGAGACGAAGATAGTTGACCACGACGCCGAGAATGTGTGTGGGGTCATCCGACCATCGGGGCATTCCAAGGTCGATCTCTGCCACAGCCCTGTGCCCATAGGTGCGCAGGAAAGCCTCCAGCCCGGATTGCGCAACTGCTGGTAAGGCTCTGTCCTTGTATTGCTGAACGAGTTCCTCGAGTGTGGGGTAGCTCAGGAAGGCCAAGGCCTCCGGGTCATCCCTGATGTCCTTGGCAAGCTGCCACAGGGCAAGGTCCATCTCGGTGGTGACGTTGTTGGGCAACCCACGAATGACTGTTTGGAGTTGGTCCCAGGAGGCTTGCTCGCCCAACACTTTCCGGACGAGTCCAAGCATCGCAAAGCCCAGAACAGGAAGGGGCAGGACTTGGGGAACCGTTGCGAATACTTCCTCCCCCAGGATTCTCTGCACGTGTGCAATTCGCTGATGGGCGGTGATGCCCTCCGGCACCCGGAGGGCATCGTGGAGTTCTGCCTCAAGCTGCTTTTGGCGCTTCATTGCAGCATCGGGACGGAAAAGGGCCCGGATCACCGTCTCCGGAACGCGGTACTTCGCCGCAACAGGGGCAACGTGCCTGATGAGTTTTATCGGAGTCTTGATGGTCACGGAAAACCGCGGGTCATCGAAAAGGCCACGAATCACCGCCGCCGAACGGGCCTCCATGATGTCAAAAATCCGTGGCACGATTGCCCGGCCCACCCTGCTGCGCAACACGGACGTGAAGTCGAAGAAGATCCTCTGCCCGACCTCATGGTAGGGCGAGGGCCCGGACCTTGGATCGGGGACGTCGAACGCAGCCCTGCGGGCAACACTGGAGGCTAACAGTCGGATACCCGCCAACCCCATGGGCGTCAGTGGCCTGGTGAGGCCCTGGGCGAGACTGAAGTTCAGGAAAGCGTGCTCGCCGGGAGTCGCCGGGAGGCGGGAATTCAGCGGATAGAGGGTGGTGATGGGTCTTGCCTGCGTGAGCCACAGCTTCCCGGACGAATCGATGGCCCATTCGGTATCCTGTGGCGCTCCATAGTGGGCTTCCACCCGCCTTCCCAAGGCGGCCAGCGCCCGGATCTGGTCATCGTTGAGACACGGGAGAACCCCGTGGTTCCCTGCCTCCCCGGCACGGCCGGGCCCCCCAATACGTTCGGTGCCCCCACCTGCAAGCGAACGGATCTCCACCTGCCGGTCACCCAGCGTCCGCTTCAGGATGGAGTTGCTCTGCGTATCAACCACGTATTGATCGGGATTAACGGCACCTGACACCACGGCCTCGCCCAGGCCAGGGCTGGCATCGATTACAGCTTCACGGCGCCGTCCGGTGACAGGGTTGGCCGTGAACATCACTCCGGCTGTGGCAGAATCCACCATTTCCTGGACAACCACGGCCAGCGTCACCGTTGCGTGGTCAATCCCGTTGGTTGTCCGGTAGCTCACCGCGCGGTCCGTCCAGAGCGATGCCCAACACCGGCTTACAGCGTCAAGGACTGCCTCTTCTCCCACCACGTTCAGGAAGGTGTCCTGCTGCCCGGCAAAACTGGCGAAGGGCAGGTCTTCGGCAGTGGCGGAGGACCGCACAGCGACGGGGGCGGCGTCTCCCAACTTTTGATACGCCGCCCGGACCGACTCGGCGACGTCGGTGGGTACTCCGGCGTCGAGCACCAACGACCTCGCCCGGGCCGCGAGCCTATTGAGTTCGTCCAGGTCAGATGCCGCGACGTCCTGCAGAAGTGCAACGACGTCCTCCATCCCAATCGCTGAGAGGGCGTAGCGGTAGGCGGACGTTGTGAGACAAAAACCTGGCGGCACCGGCAGGCGGGCGGCACTCAACTCGCCGAGATTGGCAGCCTTGCCGCCTACCTCGGGGAGCATGTCCGCCCGGATGTCGGCAATATCCCGAATGAACACCGGGGCGTTTACATCCGGGCCCGCATTGTTTTCCTGCCGGTGTTTCCCAGGCTGCTGGTTATCCATGGGCGGTGCGCGCCAGCGCTCTAAGCCGCGCCGAGCATGGGTCCGAATTTGGGACGGTCCGCGAGTCGCGGATCCTCGCGGTCCGGAACAACGAGGACCGGCCCCTTGGCGTGATGGAGAACGCCATCGGAGGTGGAACCAAGGAGCATGCCCGCGAAACCACCGCGGCCCCGCGTACCGAGGACAACCAGCTCCACCCCGCGGCTGGCCTCAACCAGGACGTCAACGGGTGAGCCGTCCCTCAGCTCGGTTTCCAGAGGCAGCTGGGGAAAATGGCTGCGAAGCCAGGCGGCACCTGCATCCAACTGCACTTTGATGTCCGCAAACAAGGCATCGCGGTCCAAGGGTGCCGGCACCCAGGCCAAGGAGCCGCTGTACTGCGGGACTGCGCATATGACGCGGAGCTTGGCCCCCATCCGCTGGGCTTGTTCGGCTGCCTCGAGGACGGCGACGCGGGCTTGTTCGGAACCGTCCACGCCCACTGCTACGACGTTTTCCACCGTGCGCGGCCCGGCCTTGGCGTGCTCAGCCTTGATGTGCTTGTCCGCGGTGTTCTCACCCAAACGGTCGGCGCAGTAGAGCGGGACCGTCACGGTAGGGCATTTAGCGTGGGCAGGCAAGGCGCTGCTGACCGAACCCAGGAGACGCCCGACGAAGCCGCCGCGGCCACGGCTGCCAAAGACCAGGAGCGCGGCGTTCGCGGAGAGATCCAGGAGGACACCCGCGGCATCGCCGTTCTCCACAGACGCATCGACATCGATGTTGTAACCCGAGACCTTATCCATGGCCTGCTTGACGATGGCTTCCGCGCCCTCGCGGATCACAGAATCGTCTACGGTGGCGTATCCGCCGTCGAGGCCGGATGCTGCGAAGATGGGCACCGAATACGCCGTGACTATATGCAGGGGAAGCTGGCGGCGTTCCGCCTCACGAGCAGCCCAAACCAGGGCGCATTGACCATGCTCGGAACCGTCCACTCCGACGACGATTCCACCAGGCGCCACTGCTTGGTCCTCGCCGTCCCGTGGTTCTTCAATGTGTCTGCCGTGCTGGTCCATTGGGCCCGCCTCTCCACCTACTGCTTGATGTTCCGGCCATTCTGCCAGAGGTTCTCCGTACCGGTGTTCCCTTGCTGGTGTGCAACCAATAGCCGGGGCCGAAGAAACCCGCGGGTTCTCCTTCCAATGCCCACTATTCTCGGTTGGCATTACCGAATCAAGGCGACTTTGGGCTATGTGCATAACGGTCCGGGCTCGGTTTTCGACACCTTCATCGACCTCTGGATTGCGCTGCCGATGAACATCCAAAACACGCAGTCGCCGAGGCTATCCATGGCAGAAAAAGTTCGGTAGTGTTCGAGTCACCGAATGGCCGGCAAAAGTGTCCCAGGACACAATCCGGCCATTTATTTGCGGCCGCTTGGGGAACTCGGACGCGATCCCACGCGCTGCTGAAAGGCACACACGTCAAGGAGGAACCCAAGCAGTGTCACTCACTCCTGATTCCGTCACGGAACGGACTACCACCGTGGTGATCGGCACCGGCCTCTCCGGGTTGGCTGTTGCCAGCGAGCTCAGCCGCTATGGCGTGGGTTCCATCGTGCTGGACGGCTTTGGTGCTTTATCGGCCACCGGACCATCAGTCCATACGGGAATGCTCCAACGCTGCGACGCTGCCGACCCCGCAGCAATGCAGGAACGCAACGAGATCCTGCGCCACTTGCGCAACTACGCCGCCAGCCACCATCTGGATGTCCGCAACACCACACGCGCTGTTCGCCTGGACTTCCTCGGTGGAGACTCCACGCTGCAACTTGGATATGGACTCGCAGCGAGCCTGAACACGGCCAGCCTCAAGGCCGGGCTAAGTGTTTACGGGCCGCTTGAATCCACCCCACGGCAATGGGCCGTGCATACGGCCAGTGGAGTCCTCCTGGCCGACCACATTGTGGTGACGCGCTGCGCCCAGAGTCAACTGCGCCGCATGCTGGCCGATCTCGGAATCGCCATTGGCCAGAACCTCGTGGCAGCCATGCGTGCCGTCGGCATGCACTTGGTGGGCGTTGGCGAACTCATCACCCCCACGCCCAAGGAAGTACTCCGGCAAGCCAAAGCCGTGGGGCAAGCGATCTCATCCAAGGTGGCTCTCCCAGCTGGGCCGGGCATCGCCCTGGCGTAGAAACCACCGAAGGCCAGTTCAGTCCTTGCCTTAAACGAACAAAAATTAACTCAAAAGAGCGGTACGTAAAGGGTCGATTGCTAAAGGGCCGGTTACGAAAAAAGGCCGATGCCTTCGAAGACTTTGGTCCTCGAAGGCATCGGCCTTTTGAGCTGGAGCGTGAAGCTTAGGCGCCAGCGCGTACGTACGTGATGGGGCCTGTTGCGGTAAGCCAGCTGATCGGGTGGATGCCCGTCTGGTTACCGTTGATGCCACCGCTGATGGCCTGGCCGTTGCCGATGTAGATAGCTACGTGGCCGGACTGGACGATCATGTCACCGGGCTGGGGGTCGCTGACAACCTTGCCGTAGTTCATGAACTGCATGGGTGCGAGGTCGCCAACCGGAATGCCTGCGGAGCCGAGGGCCCTTTCGACCATCGCGGTGCAGTCCTGGAAGATGCCGATCTGGGCGTAAGCCGAGGCGACCATGGCAGCGTTAATGCCACCAACAGCCGGAGCTGCAGCAGCAGGGGCAGCCGCGACGGGAGCGGCAGCAGTGGTTGCCGCCGCCTGAACGGTAGCGGTCGCAGGAGCCTTGGCCGCCGGGGCCGGAGCAACGGGCGCCGGCTTTTCAATAACGGGAGCCGCTACGGAAGCAACCGCAGGGCGCTCGAAGTTGACCTTGGCCGTGGATGCGGCCGTAACAACCTTGGTGGGACCCTCGGTGACGGTCTCGGCGACCGTAGCAGGGCTGGAGTCGCGCTGAACAGGGGTTTCTGCTGCGTGGGCAGCAATGGAACCCGTAAGGACGAGGCCCGAAGCTGCTGCGATGACAGCGGCCTGGCGACCTGCGCCCGAGGCGTTGCTGGCAACGGCCTTGGAGATTGAGATGAACGGATTAGGACGTACGCTGTCCGCCTTACGACGGCCGCGAAGAATGCGTGAAGACATGAAAGAGCCTCTCCCGATGCCTGCGAGGTTAGCTGTCGGATTCGGATGGGAGTCACCCGGCCACTATCCCCCGCTGTTCAGCGGAAGCTTCGTGACTTCACCCCAAGGCGCGCTCTGAAAGCGGGCCAAAATGGGTTCCCCGTCTCTGCCGTAGGTTTGTCTGCGAACGGATTCCGGACTGCGGCAGAGCTAGGCAATCAGGCCGGAAGTGCCCGCTACGTGGAACAGGCACAGGTACAACCGTACAGGAAGATCATCTCAAAGTCACATTTACGTAACGAGAAGTTCAGTTTTGGCGTGTCGCGGTGACCATTTCGAGATCTTCGCAAGTATGTAGAAAACCTTGTTATTCCGGGGAATTTTCGCCATCCGGGTCGTTGGGAACCGCGAGTTTCTTCCGGGCTGTAACAGCGAGGAAGATCACCAGGGCAATCGCCACCACGGCGAGGCCAACGATGCTCCAGGGGAAGGGCTGGGAAGCGGCCGGAGCCGGCTCAATGTTTTCGGTACCGGGGGCCGCCGTGCCCGCCGTCGGAACAGCCACCGAAGCCGACTGGGAGGCACCTGCCTGGCCGCTCGCCGTCGTCGTGCTTGTCCCGGATGCCGTAAACGTAAAGGTGCCCTCGATGGGGTGCGAGTCGGAGCTGACCACGCGCCAGACCACCGTGTATTCGCCGGCCGGAGCACCCTGCCGAAGTTTCTGCACGGCCATGTTGTCGATGATTTCCACTGCGCCGTCCGCCCAGTTTTCGCCACCAGAGGTGACAGTCACACCCGAGCCGATGGCCAGCGGCCGGTTGTTGAACGTGATGGATACCGACGCCGGCACTTCAGTCACCCGGGCACCGTTCGCCGGGTTTGTTGATTCGGCGACGTCGTGGGCGGAGGCCGGGGCGGCGGCAAACAGCAACGCTGAAGCGAAAGCCAGCGCGGCGACGACGGCGGCCAGAAGCGGGCGGATGGTACGCATGGGGCGGTTTCTCCTAGTGTTGGCTTCCTTACAGACTAGGCGAATCGTCCCAGCGGCCCACATTGGCGGGCATAGGATTTGAGAGCAAACTCCCCCGATCCCCGGAGACCTTCATGCTTAAACAAGGTTCTGCAATCGACCGTTACTTCAAGATCTCCGAACGCGGTTCCACGTACTCGCGGGAAATACGTGGCGGATTCGCCACCTTCTTTGCCATGAGCTACATCGTTGTGCTGAACCCGCTGATCCTTTCCGGGGCAGACTCCAGCGGAGCTTCGCTCGGCTTCACGGCCGTCGCGGCCACTACGGCCTTTGTGGCCGGTATCCTCACCATCCTCATGGGCGCTTGGGCGAAGCACCCCTTCGCCGTGGCAACTGGCCTTGGCGTGAACGCATTCGTAGCGGTGACAGTTGCCTCCCACCCGGAGCTGACGTGGCCGGACATGATGGGCCTTGTGGTGCTTTCGGGCGTCACCATGCTGATCCTGGTCCTCACCGGATTCCGCACGGCCGTTTTCAAAGCCGTCCCGGAAGCTCTCAAGACGGCAATCGTGGTGGGCATTGGCCTCTTCATCGCCCTGATAGGCCTTGTCAACGCAGGCTTTGTCCGGCGCATCCCGGATGCCGCGGGCACCACTGTCCCGCTCGGCCTGGGTGTGGACGGCAAGCTGATGGGGTGGCCTACGTTGGTTTTCGCTGTCGGCCTGATCCTGACCATCGCGTTGGTAGTGCGAAAGGTCCGCGGCGCGATCCTGATCGGCATCGTGGTCTCCACTGCCCTGGCCGCCATCCTCGAATTCACGCTCCATATTGGCCCAAGCTTCGACGGCAAGAACGTCAACCCTCGCGGCTGGTCCCTCGTGGCTCCCACACTTTCCGAATGGGGCGCTCCGGACCTCTCCTTGATTGGTAAAGCCAACCCCTTCGGCGCCTTTGAGCACCTCGGTTTCGTGGCCGCCGCGCTGCTGGCTTTCGTGATCCTCCTCAGCATCTTCTTCGACGCCATGGGCACCATGGTGGGCCTGGCCAACGAGGCCGGAACCGTGGACGAGCACGGCAACATTCCCAACGTGGACCGCGTCCTCCAGGTTGATGCCCTCGGGGCAATCGTCGGCGGCGGCGCATCCGTTTCGTCCAACCAGATCTTCGTCGAGTCGGGCGCGGGTATTGGCGAAGGTGCCCGCACTGGCCTCGCCTCCATTGTCACGGGCTTGCTCTTCCTGGTGGCGATGTTCTTCACGCCGCTCATCAACCTTGTCCCGTTCGAGGCCGTCGCTCCTGCGCTGGTGGTTGTGGGCTTCATGATGGTGTCCCAGGTGGGGAAGATCGACTGGCAGGACTGGGGCGTCGGCATTCCCGCGTTCCTGACCATCGCCCTCATGCCTTTCACGTACTCCATTGCCAACGGCCTCGGCGCAGGCTTCATCTCCTACGTCCTTATCCGTTCGTTCCAGGGCCGGGCGCGGGAAGTCCACCCGCTCATGTGGGCCGTTGCAGCGGCGTTCCTGCTGTTCTTCGGGATCGGAACTGTGGAGGAGCTGTTGGGCATCAAGTAGCGCTTAGCTGAAGTCCGGGATTCCGGACACGCCCCGTGCTGGATTGCTGGTTTTTGGGTCCGTCGTCAGGTGTGCTTGAAAGTATGGGATCAAGAACCAGCACCAGCCTCACCGTAGATGTCAGCCCGACGCCGTGGACCGGCCGCTTTGACGGCGACGGCGACGAACACCGACGCTGGTGGCAAGCCGTAACACCCCACAATTCCACAGCCGCCGCAGCTGCCTTACGCCCCGCCGTCGTCCTGGGTTTCTGCAGCGACGCTGGCGTGCGGCGCAACAAGGGCCGCGTAGGTGCCGCCGCGGCTCCGGCCGCTATCCGCTCGGCGCTGGCCCCGCTGGCCTTCCACCTTGACCGTGACGTGTTCGACGCCGGTGACGTGGTTGTGGAGGACGACTCACTGGAAGATGGACAACAGCGCGCCGGACGCGCCATTTCTGAACTGCTCGACGCCGGAAACCTCACGGTCGTGCTCGGCGGAGGCCACGAGACCGCGTTTGCCAGCTATTTGGGCCTGGCCGGTTCGGAGACTGTGCGTAGTGGCAAGCGGCTGGGCGTCCTGAACCTGGATGCCCACTTTGACCTGCGTGACGAGCCCACTCCGAGTTCCGGCACGCCGTTTCTCCAGATGGCCCAGGAAGAACGAGCCGCCGGACGCGAACTGCACTACGCCGTCGTCGGTATCTCCGAACCCAACAACACGCGCACGCTTTTCGACACCGCGGACCGTCTCGGCGTGAAATACCTGCTGGACGAGGACTGCTCCGCAGAGCGCGTGGAGACGTTCGTGGCCGACTTCGTGGCTGGAATCGATGTGCTTTACCTGACGATCGACCTGGACGTGCTGCCGGCTTCGGTGGCACCGGGCGTCAGCGCCCCTGCTGCGTACGGGGTGCCACTGCCCGTGATCAATGCCGTTTGCCGCCAAGTAGCCGCGAGCGGGACACTGCGGCACTTGGACGTTGCTGAGCTGAACCCGGGCTTCGACATCGATGGACGAACCGCGAAAGTGGCAGCACGGCTGGTGAACACACTGTTGGCCTAGGGCCTGTTCCCAGGCGCTGTCCTCCGTTTAGCCTGTGTGGAGGTGCGGAGGGACGGATGGCGATGGGCGCAACTCCTGTGCAGGACAAGTGGGCCTGGGTGGCCGGACCCGTTGCTGTCGCTTTGGGTCTTTCCGCGCACGTCGTCTCAGGTGGCAGCGCCCCGGCGATGCCCGTACTGCTGGCCTTTGTTGCCCTCGCTGCCCTGGCCGCGCAATTGATTGCCCGCTGGATCCATGGGCCTTTGCTGTTGTTGCTGTTGTCCGGCCTGGCCCAGCAGTTGCTGTTCTTTGGTTTCGACGCCTTGAGCGGCTCGTTTGCCGGCGCCGGATTCCTTGACCATTTGCACGGGCAGGCGCAGCAACCAGTGGACGTACCTGCGGACAGTCAGGCGGGCTCAGGCCAGGTGCACACTGCTGACCTCATGCTTTACACGCATGCTGCTGCTGCCATTCTCACTTTGCTGATGGCTGCGGGAGTATCCAAGCTGGCGCGGAGGGGCCGTCACGGAGGGCAACGTTCCGTAGCTTTTCCGTAGCCCTGCGAAAGCCAACGTAGCCCTGCGAAAGCCGGGGCAATGAACTTTGATCGTCCTGCCTTCGGGCGCCTAGTGTCGGTTGCACGTGGTGTACCCGAGAGGCCAGGGAGCTGCCTGCAAAGCAGCGCACGCGGGTTCGAATCCCGCCACCACGTCTGCTGGCCTTCGCGAGATGGCAGTTAATGCCGATGTTCTTCTCAAACATTGGCTGTGGAGTCTCATGACTTAATGGACACTTCTGTCTCAGGACATCGTGGACAGTGTGTCTCGGGACATCGTGGGCACTTGTGCGGGTTTTGCTCGTTCCATGAGCGAACTCAAACCCGATATGAAGGTCCGGTATCTTGTCGCCTCGTGGCCTGAGGAGAGTCCTCGAGGTGCCGTGGCAGCCTTCTGCCGCGAGCACAACGTCTCACGGTCTTGGTTCTATAAGGTCAGGGCCGCTGCGGTGTCGGGTGGGCCGGCACAAGCGATGGCTATGCGTTCGACCAAGCCACGTACCAGCCCTAACGCTACTCCCGCAGGGGTCACCGCGTTGGCTTTGCATGTGAGGGAAGCGTTGGAGGCCCAAGGCCATGACCATGGGCCTTTGAGCGTTCAGGCAAGGATGCGCCGGGACGGTGTGGAACCGCCGTCCCGGGCAACGCTTGCCCGGCTCTTTACCAAGGCCGGCATGGTGGTTCCGGAGCCGCGGAAGAAGCCTCGAAGCGCTTACCGCCGGTTCGTATATCCCGCACCGAACTGTTGCTGGCAGATCGACGCCACGGAATGGCAGCTGGAAAACGGGCGGAAGGTTGTGATTTTCCAGCTCATTGATGATCATTCACGCTTGGCCTTGGCGTCACTGGTTGCGGCCGGAGAAACGAGCGAAGCGGCCCTGCGGGTGGTCAAACATGCCATCAGTAAACACGGGGTTCCCCGGAAGTTTCTCTCCGACAACGGCATGGCCCTGAACCCCACACGCAGGGGACGAAGCGGGGCATTGGTGGACTACCTGAGATCTCTCGGAGTCGAACCGATCACGGGCAAGCCCTACAAGCCCACCACCCAGGGCAAGAACGAACGATTCCACCGCACACTGCACCGGTTTCTGCACAAGCAAAAACCGGCTTCAACGATCAAGGATCTTCAAGCCCAGGTCGACACCTTCGACCACTACTACAACACCGAGCGTGAACATCAGGCACTGCCGGCCCGAATGACTCCCCAACAGGCTTGGGAAGCCACCGAGAAAGTGCCCGCCCCCTCGGTCCCCGTGATCTCTGAGATCAAAACCCAGATCCGGCGAACCGTACGAAGAACCGTCAGCCGCCTGGGCGTCGTCACGGTCGTGGGCACGCACTTCCAAGTAGGCAGAGACCGCGCCGGAGAAACAATCCACATCCTCTACGACGCACAACGCATCATGTTCTTCGACGGGCACGGAACCGAAATCATTTCCCATCCGCGCCCGCCAAGAGGAACCAAATACATAGGCAACAACAAACCCCGCGGCTTCATGGCGAACCAAGTGTCCACGACGTCATGAGACATACAGTGTCCACGAAGTCCTGAGACTCGAAGTGTCCTCAATGTCCTGAGACATGACACTTCTCAAACATTGGCATCTACTGCCATCTCGCTGCGTTTAAGCGATCATGAAAGCATGTCCCCCAGGATCGAGCCGGCGGACGGGTTCCTGACCGACTACTACGAGCACGTGGCCGACGACGACGTCCGCAGCTACACACCGGAGACGCTGCTGGAACGGGCGCGCTACCACCGCTCGCTGGCCGAACGCCGTGAACCGGGACAAGCAGTCATCGGAGTCCTGAACGAAACGGACTCCAGCTTGGTGGCAATCGTCGCGGATGACATGCCCTACCTCCTTCCCTCCGTGACAGCCGAGATCGCCCGGGACACCGCTTCCATCCGGCTCCTGGTCCACCCCACTTTCAGCGTCACGCGGGACCCGGGCACCCACCGCCTCACCGACATCCATAGGGGACCTCACCGCTCGGGGCTACCAACCGGCGTCGAACGTTCCGATGGTGACGCGGCGGCGGCCGCAGCTTCGAAGCCGGTCCTTTCCCCAGACGGGCACGACGCCGGACCGCTCACCGAGGCGTGGATAGCAATCGAGATCCCCCGGATTCCGGACGACGCGAGCGCCGAGGTCCTGGTTGGCCGGCTGAACATGGTTCTGGAGGATGTTCGGGCAGCCGCCGAGGACGCCGAGGCCATCCACGCGGAACTGGCACACGAAATCAGTGCCCTGGACGAGGCCGCCACAAAAGACCGGACCGCGCGCGAAGCCCAGGAGCTGCTGCGCTGGCTGGACGACGGGAACTTCGTGTTCCTGGGGTATCGCGGGCGCCGTGGGCTTGGACTTCTCCGGGATGCGGCCAGTCCTGCCGCCCCAAGCGATGTTCCTTCCGAGGCGCCCGTCCTTACCCTCACCAAATCCACCCTCCGCTCAACGGTCCTTCGCCGGGCCTACCTCGACGAGATCACCTTGGCCGCCCACAACTCCCAGGGAACAGATACTGAGGGCACAGATACCAGCGGGTGCACCTTTGTTGGCCTCTTCTCCCCCAGCTCAACCGCCCGTTCCGCACAGCAGATTCCGGTGATCCGGGACACGGTGGAGGAAGTGCTGCGGGCATTCGGCTACCCACGGGCATCGCATCATGGCAAGGAGCTTCTTGCGGTGTTGGAGGCTTACCCGCGGGACGAACTGTTCCACATCGATGCGGAGCAGTTGGCCATCCGTGCCCGCGAGATCCTGCGACTCCAGGAACGCCACAGCACCCGGCTGTTTCTTCGTCCGGACTCGTTCGGTCGGTTCATGACAGCACTGGTTTTCCTACCCAGGTATAGGTACAGCACGGCCGTCAGGCTCAACATTGAGCGCGAGCTGCGTGAAGCGTTTGGGTCCGACGCAATCGAGTTTGAGCTTCGGTTGGGCGAATCCGCCATGGCCCGCGTGTTCTTCCGGATCCTTTTGCCACAGGACCCCTCACGGCACGAAGGCACTCCCGCGGTGGTAGATGCCGCGGTCCTGGAGCAGAGGATCGTCGCCGCTACGAGGTCATGGGCGCAAGGCCTCGACGAGGCCCTCCAAGCAAGGTATCCCCGGAAGGAAGCGGCCCAGCTGTCCAGGCAATGGGCAACTGCGTTTCCGGCGAGCTATAAGGCCGATTACGAGGTGGAGGACGCAGTTGAGGACATTGCGAAGTTTGAAAGCTTCCCGGTTGCGTCCGCTGAACCGGGATCTGCAGACCAAGCCGACCCCCTCCTGACCGTTTACCAACGTCCTGGCACAGCCGTCCTCATTGAGGACGCCCGGATCCGCCTCTACTTAACCCGCCCGCAGAGCCTTACCGAGATCCTCCCCTTCTTCCATAACCTGGGTTTGAAGGTCCTGGACCAGCGGCCTTTCGACGTTCAGCGGGCCGACGGCCGGCAGTTCTTCCTCTACGACCTCGGCCTGAAGTTTCCCCGAGGCGTGGACCCCCTGGCCACGGGCGATCTGCTGGCCGGCGCATTCTGTGCCGCGATGCGCGGTGACGCGGAGTCGGACGCTTTGGACGCTCTGGTCATCAAGGAGGGCATCGACTGGCGGCGGGTCGCCATCCTCCGCGCTTACGCCAAGTACCTCCGGCAACTGGGGAGCACCAACTCTTATGGCTTCATCGCGGACACACTCCGCGGCAATGCCACGGCAACCCATGCCCTGCTGGAACTGTTCGAGGCGAAGTTCAACCCTGACCGCTTCGCTCCGGACTTGTTTGATCCGGACCTCGTCAATTCCAGCCATGGGGAAACCAGGCTGCCCGGGGGAGATCTGTTCGAAGAGGGAAGCAGCGAACTGAGCCACCGCACACAGGCCGTCCACGCAGCCCGAACGAACCTGACCAATGCCATCGACGCCGTCCCTGTCCTGGACGCCGATCGGTTGCTGCGTTCCCTCGCGAGCCTGGTGGACGCCACGCTGCGCACAAACTTTTATCTCGACAGACCCTTTATAAGCTTCAAGCTCAACCCCGCCAGCATCCCCGCTGCCCCTGCACCTCGTCCGAAATTCGAAATCTGGGTGTATTCACCGCGCGTTGAAGGCGTCCATTTGCGTTTCGGTCCCATAGCCCGCGGCGGCCTCCGATGGTCGGACAGGCGGGAAGACTTCCGCACGGAAATCCTGGGGCTCGTGAAAGCCCAGACCGTCAAGAATGCCGTGATTGTTCCCACCGGAGCCAAGGGCGGATTCTTCCCCAAACGTCTCCCGGATCCGGCAGAGGACCGTGCTGCCTGGCTCGCGGAAGGGCAGGAGAGCTACCGGACGTTCATCCGCGGCTTGCTGGATATCACGGACAACCTGGTGTCGGATCCCGACGGCGGAAGCAGCGGCCGCGTGCTCGCGCCGCCCCGGGTGGTACGGCACGACGGGGACGACTACTACCTCGTGGTAGCCGCCGACAAGGGAACAGCAACCTTCTCGGACATCGCCAACGCCCTCGCAGCCGAGTACGGGTTCTGGCTGGGTGACGCCTTCGCTTCCGGAGGCTCAGTGGGTTATGACCACAAGCAAATGGGGATCACGGCCCGAGGTGCCTGGGAATCCGTGCGGCACCACTTCAGTGAACTCATGATCGATTCCCGTGCCGAGGACTTCACGGTTGTTGGCATAGGAGACATGAGCGGAGACGTCTTTGGCAACGGGATGCTCCTGTCCCACCACATCAAGCTCGTGGCCGCATTCGATCACCGGCACATCTTCCTGGATCCCACACCGGACCCCGAGGTCTCCTACGCCGAGCGGGAACGGCTCTTCAAACTCCCACGCTCCTCCTGGGCCGATTACGACCGCACCAAGCTGAGCCCTGGCGGCGGAGTATTTGCCCGGACGGAAAAATCCATCCTGCTCACGGAACAAGCCAGACTGGCCTTGGGATTGGATGAAGGTGCCGATCCCCATGGTCAGTTGGCCATGAGCCCAGCCGAGCTTCTCCGTGCGGTCCTCTCCGCCCCCGTAGACCTCCTGTACAACGGCGGAATCGGCACCTATATCAAGGCATCCACGGAGTCCCATGCCGATGTGGGAGACAAATCAAACGACGCCATCCGCGTCAACGCCAACGAACTGCGTGCGCACATCATTGCCGAGGGCGGCAATCTTGGAGTCACCCAGCGCGGCCGGATCGAAGCTGCCTTGGCAGGCATTCTGGTGAATTCGGACGCGATCGATAATTCAGCCGGCGTGGATTGCTCGGACCACGAAGTGAACATCAAGATCTTCCTCGACCGGATGATCTCCGCGGGCAGGATGTCCGCGGCAGAACGGACTGGATTCCTGCACTCACTCCAAGGCGAGGTGGGACAGCTTGTCCTGAAAACCAATGATGACCAGAACGTCCTGCTCCTCAATGACAAGCAGCTGGCGTTGGAATGGAGTCCCAGCTTTGAACGGACCATGGACTGGCTGGAATCAGTCACGGACCTGGACAGGGGACTCGAATGCCTCCCCAGCAACGCCGAACTTCAGGCACGGGTCCTGACGGGCAAGGGACTAACCACTCCTGAACTCGCTGTTTTGGCGGCCTACGCCAAGATCGAACTCGCCCGAGAACTCACAGAGGGCGGTTTGTCCGATGATCCCTGGTTTTCTCAAACCCTTCGTGGCTATTTCCCCAAGCAAGTCTCAGCGCGGTTCGGTAAACATCTCTCCACGCATCCCCTGCGCCGGGAGATCGTAGCCACGGTGGTGGCCAACGACATGATCAACATGGGAGGCATCGCCTTCGCTTTCCGCGCGATGGAGGAGACGACGGTTTCTGCCTCCGCAGTGGCCCGGGCGTTCGTGGTGATGCGGAAGATCTGGGACTTTGACGCCCTCACCGGCAGCATCGCCCAAGTGCCGCCCACCACACCCCGTGAGCATGGAGCCGCCGTTGCCCTGGACCTGCGGCGACTGCTGGACCGGTCCGTCCGCTGGTACGTGACCCATGACTTCCGCGACAAGCCTATTGCCGATGCCTTGGCCAGGCTTGAGCCGCCGATGTCCTTGATGCGGGCGAACCTCACGAGCTTCCTTCATGGAGTCAACCCTGACCACGCCCAGAGACGCCTGGCCCATACAGACTCGGTGGGCTTGCCCCATGATCTGGGTATCAGGGCATCCGAACTGCTGGTCAGCTACGGATTACTGGACATTTCCGTTATCGCGGAGGAGCTGCAAGAGCCGGTGGAAGCAGTGGCCGAGGTGTACTTCGCGGTCTTCGAACGCATCTCGGCGATCCCCCTCCTGGAACACATCACCATGCTCCCCCGGGACACCCATTGGGAGTCGCTGGCCCGTGCTGCGTTGCGGGATGACATGTATCTGGTCCTCGCCGACATGACCAAGGCCGTGGTGCGGCACACACCCCGCATCTCTGGTGCGGTGACTGCCGTGGCGTCAGATCCAGTGGAGCGGATCATGGACTGGGAACGCGGAAACATCGAACAACTGGCCCGGGTCCAGGAAACCATCAAGGAGGCTATCAAGCCAGGTCCGGTGGACATTGCAGCGCTTTCAGTGGCGGTAAAACTACTCCGTGCCATGGTGCGGAGATGAGGCATCGCCGACCATTGTTGCCGGTCATCTTACAAATATTGGGCCAAACGTCCTATGATTGATGGGTCGCCCTCGCATGCGGCAAGTAATAGGAGGCCCCCAAATGACCCCTGCAATGACTGCAGAACGCGAAATTCGCCTGTCCTTTTCCAAGGCAGACGAGATCCACGACGGACTTGAACGCGCCGTGGATGCATTGATCAAGAATGCAGCAGCAGATGCTAACTGCGGCATTCTGGTGACGCGGCAGGAGCCCGGCACCTACACAGTGGCCCTGGACGAATCCGTTCCCTTCGGTCAGACCCACGAAGTCCTCGCTGCGTAATAGTTTGCAGTTGCAGTAGCCAAGCAAAAAGCCGGGGCCAAGGCCCCGGCTTTTTGCCGTTACGCCCGGCGGAGAGTTACGCCGTCGGACTTCATGAACAATTCCTTGCCTTCCTCGGTGACGCCAGGCCCTGAATGCTCAAGCCACACCACGTTTCCACTGCTGGAGACTTCCTCGATCAGCCCGGCGGCGATCACATGGGCATACTTGACTACCTCCACGCGCTCACCAACCTTAAGTTGCCTCCAGTCGGTAACCGTAGCCGAGTGTGCGTTTCGTCTGGAGAGGACTGCTCCACGTGCCTTCATTGAACTTCTACCCCTTTGTGGATGTTCGCTGTTGTGTATTGAGTTATTAACGGTTGACCGTCAAGCCCACGACACCGTTGGCGTGGACGTGACGTACACCATAAGTTCTACTACATTTGTCACGCCCCGGAGATTGCGTTGCGAACAATTTCCGGGACGTGACAAATTTGCCCATCAAATGAGCGTTTTATTCGACGTCAGGCCAAGTTCCCGACGGCGGATTCGGCGGCCGCACGGACCGCACCGGAGCCAACCAGGCGGTCAGCCGCTTCGAGTTCGGGCGACAGGAACCGATCGGTGCCCGGTCCCTGGACCACTTCGCGAAGCACCTCGAGCACAGCGGTACCGGCCGGACCCGGGGTGAGCGCGCCGTCGGACATCTGCGTACGCATGTCGATGGCGCGGGCGCTTGTGACCAGCTCCACTGCCAGGACGCGGCGGAGGTTCTCCACGGCCTTGCGCAGCTTGCGGGCCGCGTGCCAGCCCATGGACACGTGGTCTTCCTGCATGGCGGAGCTCGGGATGGAGTCCACGGATGCCGGAACGGCCAGGCGCTTGTTGTCCGAGACGAGGCCGGCCTGCGTGTATTGAGCGATCATGAGGCCGGAGTCGACGCCAGGATCGGCGGCGAGGAATGCCGGGAGACCGTGCGAGCGGGCCGGGTCCAGCATGCGGTCCGTGCGGCGTTCAGCGATGGAGCTGAGGTCCGCGACGGCGATTGCCAGGAAGTCCAGGACGTAAGCCACGGGCGCGCCGTGGAAGTTGCCGTTGGACGTGACGCGGCCGTCCGGGAGGACCACCGGGTTGTCGATCGCAGCGGCGAGTTCGCGGGACGCCACCAGTGCGGCGTGGTCCACGGTGTCGCGGACTGCACCGGCAACCTGCGGAGCGCAGCGCAGCGAGTAAGCGTCCTGCACCTTGGTGTCGTTGATCCGGTGGGATGCGACGATCGGCGAGTTGGACAGCACGCGGAGCATGTTATCCGCGCTGGCAGCCTGGCCGGGGTGCGGGCGCAGGGCTGCGTGCAGTTCCGGCAGGAACACCTGGTCGGTGCCCAGCAGAGCCTCGACGCTGAGCGCGGCGGTGACATCCGCCGTCGCGAGCAACATGCGGATGTCAGCGATGGCCATCAGCAGCATGCCGAGCATGCCTTCGGTGCCGTTGACGAGGGCCAGGCCCTCCTTTTCGGCCAGCGTTACCGGCTCGATGCCGTGCTGCGCGAGCAGCTCAGCAACAGTTTGCTTCCCGGGGACGCCGTAGAGTTCGCCGTCGGGACCGGTTGCTTCGCCTTCGCCCATCAGCACCAGGGCACAGTGCGACAGCGGGGCAAGGTCGCCGGAGCAGCCGAGTGAACCGAACTCGCGGACCAGCGGGGTGATGCCTGCGTTGAGGACGTCCACCATGGTCTGCAGCACCACGGGACGGACGCCCGTGCGGCCCGAGGCGAGGGTCTTGGCCCGCAGGAACATGATGCCGCGGATGACTTCGCGTTCAACGGCCGGCCCCATCCCCGCAGCGTGGCTGCGGATGAGCGACTTCTGCAACTGGGTACGGAGATCGTTGGGGATGTGGCGGTTGGCCAGTGCGCCGAAACCCGTGGAAATACCGTAGGCGGGAACGTCGCTGGTGGCGAGGCTATCGATGTGGGCGCGAACCTTGGCAACGTTATCCAGGGCTTCCTGGGAGATGGTCACCTTGGCATCGTGGCGTGCGACGGCGACGACGTCTTCCGGGGTCACGCCACTGGAACCGAGGGTAACGGTCAGGGGTTCGTGGGTAGTAATAGTCACTTGTGTTGCCTACTTTTCGTTCATGGGGATGCGGACGCCGCGTTCGTTGGCGACTTCGACTGCGCGGTCGTAGCCGGCGTCGACGTGGCGGATGACGCCCATGCCGGGGTCGTTGGTCAGGAGACGTTCGAGTTTCTCCGCGGCCAGGTCCGTGCCGTCCGCGACGGAAACCTGTCCGGCGTGCAGGGACCGGCCGATACCGACCCCGCCACCGTGATGGATCGAAACCCAGGTAGCACCCGAAGAGGTATTGATCAGCGCGTTCAGCAACGGCCAGTCAGCAATCGCGTCGGACCCGTCGGCCATGGCCTCGGTCTCCCGGTACGGGGACGCCACGGAACCGGAGTCCAGGTGGTCACGGCCGATCACGATCGGGGCCTTGACCTTGCCCTCCTTCACGAGCTGGTTGAACAACAACCCGGCCTTGGCCCGTTCACCGTACCCGAGCCAGCAAATACGGGCCGGCAAACCCTCGAACTCCACCCGCTCCGCCGCGGCGTCGAGCCACTTGTGCAGGTGCTTGTTCTCCGGGAACAACTCCTTGATCGCCGCGTCCGTCACCGCAATGTCCTCCGGATCACCCGAGAGCGCCACCCAGCGGAACGGGCCCAGGCCCTCGCAGAACAACGGACGGATATATGCCGGGACAAAGCCGGGGAACTCGAACGCCCGGTCGTAGCCGCCCTTGCGTGCCTCGTCCCGGATCGAGTTGCCGTAATCAAACACCTCGGCCCCGGCGTCCTGGAACTCCACCATCGCCTGGACATGCCTGGCCATGGACGCCTGGGCCTTCTTCGTGAACCCTTCCGGATCGGCCTCGGCCTCGGTGTGCCACTCCTCCACGGTGATGCCCTCGGGCAGGTAGGACAACGGGTCATGGGCACTGGTCTGGTCCGTGACCACATCAATGCTCAGCTCCCCGGCCTTGTGCCGGGCCAGCAGCTCCGGGAACACCTCAGCAGCGTTGCCCACATACCCCACGGACCAACCACGGCGCTCAGCCTTGGCCTTCTGGACCTTCGCGATCGCGGCGTCCAGGTCCGTTTCGACCTCATCCAGGTACCGCTTCCCGGCCCGGCGGCGCAGGCGCGTCTCGTCCACGTCCACAATCAGGCACGCACCGTCGTTCAGCGTCACAGCCAACGGCTGGGCACCGCCCATCCCGCCACAACCACCCGTCAACGTCAACGTCCCGGCCAGCGGTCCTTCGGTGGAACCAGCTGCGGCGGGGGCCGGGTGGCGTCCCTCCGCAGCGAGCTTGTTCCCCACCGCGGCGAACGTTTCGTACGTGCCCTGCAGGATGCCCTGCGTGCCGATATAAATCCAGGACCCTGCCGTCATCTGCCCATACATCATCAAACCCTCGGCCTCCAGGCGGCGGAACTCCGGCCACGTCGCCCAGTCCCCCACCAGGTTCGAGTTCGCCAAAAGCACCCGCGGAGCCCACTCATGGGTGCGGAACACACCCACCGGCTTGCCCGACTGCACCAACAGCGTCTCGTCCTTCTCCATCGTCTCCAACGTCCGGGTGATCGCATCAAACGCAGCCCAGGACCGCACAGCACGGCCCGTACCGCCATAAACCACCAGATCATCAGGACGCTCAGCAACCTCAGGATCCAAATTGTTCATCAACATACGCAACGGCGCCTCGGTCTGCCACGACTTGGCAGTAAGCTCAGTACCCCGCGCGGCCTTAACCGGACGGGCACCAGTAGTGAAATCGGCGGGTGCCATAATGACTCCTTCGTCTTTGGGAAGTGTGTTGTGGAAAGATCTTCTGCTTCTACTAAAGCCCCTTTGCAAGCCCCCAGGAATGGCTTTTCGAGCGGTGCTGTCCGGGATTACAGACCCGCGCCGCCCCTCGCATTCGCGCGACATTGAGCGCATGCTGGAGCCATGGCAACGTATCGTGTGACGACGCTCGTAGCGGCGCCCCCAGAACGCGTCTTCGAGACCTGGACGGACCCGGATCGGTTCCGGGAATGGATCGGCGGAGTCACCCGCGTGACGGACCGCGTCGGCCCAGTCGACCAGGCCGGCAGCCGCTACACGGTGTGGTTCGGACGGATGGCCAGCCCCACAGAAATCCTCGCCGTTGAGCGGCCCTGGCACTTCCGCACGCGGTTCGGCAATGCGATCCTCAAGGGCGAGTCAGATGTGCGGTTTGCTGCCGAGGGCGATGGCACGCGCATCCACCAGGAGTTCGAAACCAGGGGATTTATCCCGGCGATCTTTGCGTGGCTTTTCTCCAGGGGATCCTACCGGGGTAGCTTCCGAGGTGAGCTGGAGACCTTCCGTAAACTCGTCGAGCGCGAAGCCTTGGGGCCGGGCTAGCCCGCAGGGCGGCCGTGTATTCTCACCGACAGTTCGTCGGCTGCCTTCCGGATGCGCGCAGCGAGTACCGGCCATTGCTCAGCCGGCACTTTGTCCTCCAGGAACGTGACGGCGACTGCCGCCGTCGGCCATCCCACGTGGTCAGTCACAGCGGCGGCGATGGAGCCGAATCCAGGCGTAATCTCGCCGTTTTCCGTGGCATAGCCACGCTGCCGCACCTGGTCCAGGTGGGAGGAGAGGGCGGAATACTTCATGATCGGAAATTCCACTTCGTTGCGGGACGTGAAGGCCGCGGCGTTCGGGTACAGGGCACGCACTTGCGACTTTGGCAACGCGGCGAGGATCGCGCGGCCCGAGGCAGTCAGGTGGCTGGGGAGGCGAACCCCGACGTCGGTCACCAGGCTTGGGCGGTTCTTGGCGCGTTCCTCCACGATGTAGAGGACGTCGCGGCCATGCAAGACAGCCAGGTGTGCACTCTCCCCGATCGCATCAACCAACGCAGCAAGCATAGGCCGCCCCAGCCGGGACAGCGGTTCCTGCCGCGAATACGCGGAACTGAGTTCGAACGCACTGATGCCGAGCCCATAGCGCTGCTCCTCGTGCAAGTGGAGGACGAAGCCGTTGGCCTCCATCACGCCTAGCAGGTGGTACACGCTGGAACGCGGCAAGCCGAGCGCCGTCGCAATGTTCGACGCCGCCATGGGACCCCGGCGCGAGGCCAACAGTTTCAGGATGCGCAGCGTATTTTCGGCGGCAGGGACCTTGGACGTGGCCTTGCCTGGTGCCAGTGGCGTGGTGGTCATGGTTCCTCATTGCTTGAGACTGCTGAAAGGGACATCGACCACAAGTGTCCGGTATCCCGTACTCAAGCGTGCCCCCTAAGCCCGAGTGGCGCCAGACCATTACGTTACTTGGGTGTCTGAAATACCAGACTCGTCTTCCACTTTGGGACCGTGGCAGCTCACACCGCGCCAACCTCCCGACGCCGTACGGCCACGACTGCGAACAGCGAAAGCGCCACTCCAATCCCGAGCATCCAAAAGCCTCCGCTCCAATCGGTTCCGGTGTTGGTAACCACTGGCGAGTGCGTGAAGGGAGACAGGTCCCTGAGCCACTTGTCGAAGCCCAGCATTCCGCCGTAGACACCCAGCACCACGCCCAATGCCAGCAAGGCCCAGCCGACCGGAACAGTAGCCCGGGGAAAGGTAACAAAAACCGCAGCCGGCAACGCCAGGTAAAGCAGCGCAGCCGGGATTTGAGCCACGGCCGTTTCCCACACGTTGCCCACCTCAACGGCCGATTCACCGGAGACCAGCAATGAATACCAGGCGCCGAAGGCCGCGAACACCATCACCAGAACCACCGAGGCTGCCCCGAGGCCCAGAAAGCTGCCAAACCAACGGGTGCGTCCCAGCGGTTCCGAAAGTACCAGTTCTGCTGTGCCCGCCACTTCTTCCTGCCTCAATCGCAGAACGGCTTGGAGTCCGCACGCCGCCGCCAGGATGCCACCGATTTCAAATAGAACAGCAATGACCAACTGCGTCATGGATGTTCCTTGTGCCTCGATCATGGCCCTGAGAATCACTGTGACGGAGGAATTCGTGATGCTGACCTGCTGGATGGCAGCGCCCAGCGTACCGGTGAGCAGGCCAGCGATAAACCCGCCGATACACCAACTGACGATCGCGCCCTGCTGGAGTCGTAGTGCCAGCGCGAAGGTTCCGCGGAGTGAGCGGCGGGCGTCCGTACGGCCTCGTCGTCCGGCCAACACGCTTGCGCCAACATCGCGCCTGGACATGACGACGGCGGTAAGCGAGACGCATACGACGCCAAGACCCAGCGGTAATAGCAGTGGCCACAATCGGTTTCCCGTGTAGGCAAACGTCTGCTGTCCCCAGCCGATGGGCGATATCCAGCTCGGCCACGCCGCCGTTACAGTGAGCCCGTCCTGGCTGACCTCGCCGGTCGCGTCACCGAAACCGCGAAGAAGATAGGCAGCCACCACCAGCCCCGCTGCCGCTCCGTTTGCCCCGCGCGAGGTACTCATGAATTCGGACGCAAGCAGTCCGAGCGTCAGGAACGCCAATCCAACGGCTCCGGCCGCAAGACCGGCCACGAGCGAACCTGCGGCATCGAGCCCACCGGCGATAAAGCCGAACGCGACCGCCGCGGCCACCAGCACGTTCGCCACGAGCCCATGGATCACGGTCGCCGTCAACGGCATCCATCGGCCCGCTGCAGTGGACGCTACGAGCTCAGCCCGGCCGGTTTCCTCCTCCGCGCGCGTATGCCGTACAGCCATGAACGTGTTCATCAACCCGGCCAGGACGCCGATGAAGGCGAAGATCTGGAAGAACGTGAACGCGTCCAGGGCAGGGCCGCGGACCAACCCGCGGAGTATCAAGATAGCGGGTGTGGCCGTGGCAATATGCAGGATCTCGGCGCGGGAAGCATCGTCACCATATGCCGAGGCCACCGCTGTTGTGGCGAAATAGGCCAGTGCACCGATGGAAGCAACCCAGCTCAGGAGTTGCCAACGGTCGCGGCGGAGTCGTTGCCAATACAGATCCAGGAAGCGGTTCATCTTAGCGGCCCGTCCTGGCGGGCGGCCAGCGGCGCCGATGGTGAGTGCCGCCGTCGGCCTTCGCTTCTTCTGATTGGGGTGGAAGGGCAACGCCGTAGTGCCGGAGGAACAACTCTTCAAGCGATGGCGGAGCGACCAGCAGGCCCTGCACGCCCAGGCGACCAAGAATCGGCAGGACCTCGTGGACACGATCCGAATCGGCACTGAACTTCACCCGTCCTGCGGCCAAGGTGAGATCGTGGACCTGGGCGAGGCCTTGGAGGGCCCGGAGGTCCACCTGGTCCTGCACGAAAGAGATCCCTGTACGCGTCAGGTGGCGAAGGGAATCGAGCGTCCCGCCGTCCACTATTCGGCCTGCGCGGATGATGCTCACACTGTCGGCCAGCTGCTCCACCTCGGAGAGGATGTGGCTGGAGAGAAGGACAGTAGCTCCTTTCTCACCGACCAGCCGGCGAATCTCGCGGGTAAAGACCGCCTCCATGAGGGGATCCAAACCGCTTGTCGGTTCGTCCAGAAGATAGACCTCGGCGTCGGCAACGAGGGCTGCGATGAGCGCAACCTTCTGTCGATTGCCTTTGGAGTAGGCGCGGCCTTTCTTGCTCGGGTCAAAGTCGAAGAGCTGGCACAAACGCTCCTTGCGGCGTCGATACTCAGCGCGATCCGTCCCGCCGTCCCGCAGCCGGGAGAGGAAATCAATGGTCTCTCCCCCTGAGAGATTCGGCCAAATGCTTACGTCACCCGGCACGCTGGCCACACGGCGGTGCAATTCAACGGCGTCTGCCCATGGGTGCAATCCGAGGACGCTTGCACTGCCCGACGAGGCCCGTGCCAGGCCAAGCAGGATGCGCAGAGTGGTGGACCTCCCGGCACCATTCGGGCCGAGGAAGCCGTGGACTTGCCCGGCAGGGACTTCGAGGTCAAGGCCATCGAGTGCCTTGACCCGACCGAAATTCTTATGGAGATCGACGGTCTGGATGACAGGGTCCATGGACCCGACGTTACGCAGGAACGGCGCCCCTGTGAAGGACAGGAAGGCCCTGTGCGCGTTAGGAAATCGTCAATATTTTCGGACACCTGCTGCGGGGTTGAGCCTCGCGGACATCGTATCTGAGATTCGACTGTGACTCCTGTCGCACTGTCTGCGATCGAAGACACCAAAGGCCCGTGAGGCCAATCACAAGGCCGCCAAAAGTGATGTGCTGGTTAGCGATCCCCTCCCAAAGACGAGAAGGTTTTACCATGCAACAAACCACGCTGGCTTCGAAGGACACCGTCCTCCAAGCCGCCGGTACGGCACTTAGCCGTGGCCTCAACGTCCGTCACATCCGCTTTATGGCACTCGGATCCGCGATCGGCACAGGACTGTTTTACGGTTCTGCGTCCGCCATACAGAAAGCCGGCCCTGCCGTCCTGCTGGCCTACATCATCGGCGGCGCTGCTGTCTTCATGGTGATGCGTGCGCTCGGCGAAATGGCCGTCCGACACCCTGTGTCCGGCTCATTCGGCCAGTACGCCAGCAAATACCTTGGACCGTTCGCAGGCTTCGTGACCGGCTGGACGTACGTGTTTGAGATGGCGATCGTAGCAATAGCCGATGTCACTGCCTTCAGCATCTATATGGGCTTCTGGTTCCCACAGGTGGACCGCTGGATCTGGGTCCTCGCGATCATCTTGTTCCTGGGCGCCATGAACCTGTTGAGCGTAAAGGTCTTCGGTGAACTCGAGTTTTGGTTCTCGCTGATCAAGGTGGTGGCGATTATCGCCATGATCGTCGGAGGTGCAGCAATCGTCGTCTTCGGCTTCCAAACGGGCGACGGCGGTGGCGTGGCACCGGGGCTGGGGAACCTCGTGAACCATGGTGGTTTGTTCCCGAACGGTTTCGAGGGGCTCCTGGCCGCGTTCGCCGTCGTGATGTTTGCGTTTGGTGGGATCGAAACGATCGGCATCACCGCTGGCGAAGCAGCCGATCCCAAGAAGGTCATTCCACAGGCAGTCAACACTGTGCCGGTCCGCGTCCTGTTGTTCTATGTACTGACCCTGGGCGTGTTGATGAGCATCTTCCCGTGGAACGAGATCGGCAGCAGCGGCAGCCCGTTCGTGCAGATCTTCGACGGCCTGGGCATCCCTGCAGCGCCGCACATTCTCAATGCCGTGGTCATCACTGCTGCCCTTTCCGCTATCAACAGCGACATCTTTGGAGCAGGCCGCATCCTGTTTGGCCTCGCCCAGCAGGGCCACGCTCCGAAGAGCTTCGGCAAGATCTCCCGGCACGGCGTCCCTTGGATGACCGTGGTGATGATGGGCGGAATCCTGCTTGTCGGCGTCGTGCTGAATGCCGTGATTCCCGAAGACGTGTTCGTGCTCATCGCATCGATTGCCACTTTCGCGACCGTGTGGGTGTGGGTGATGATCCTCGCTTCGCACGTTGCCATGAAGCGGGAGATCAAGCGCAAGGGGCTTCCGGCGTCGGAATTTGGTTCCCCATTGTGGCCGGCAGCCTCCATCCTGACTATCGCATTCATGGCCATGGTGATCGTGATTCTCGGGGCCTTCGAGGACACCCGCGTTGCACTGTATGTTGGCGCCACGTGGCTCGTCTTGCTGTTCGTCGCTTACAAGCTGTGGGTCCGCGGTGGTGGCCTGCGCCGCGCCGAGCTCGTGGACGAAACGGCATAGGCCCTTCGCGCCGAAGTGACAGTTGATGCCAATGTTTGCGCGGAACATTGGCATCAACTGTCATCTCGCGGGGGCTCGCGGGGCTGGTTACCGCGCCGACCAGCCGCCGTCCATGGTGTAGCTCGCGCCGGTGACCATACCGGCGTCGTCGGAGGCCATCCAGGCCGCCAACGACGCGACTTCCTCAACCTCCACCAGCCGCTTTACTGCCGACTCCGTCAGCATTACCTTGGCCAGGACCTCTGCCTCGGGGATGCCGTGGAGCCGGGCTTGGTCGGCGATCTGGCGTTCCACCAGCGGCGTCCGGACGTACCCGGGGTTGATGCAGTTGGACGTGACGCCGTGCTCGCCACCTTCCAAAGCAGTGACCTTGCTGAGCCCTTCCAGGCCGTGCTTCGCCGAGACGTACGCACTCTTGTACGCGGAGGCGCGGAGCCCATGAACCGAGGAAATGTTGATGATCCGGCCGAATCCATTGGCGTACATGTGCGGGAGCGCGGCCCGGATGAGGAGGAATGGAGCTTCCAACATCAGGGCCAGAATGCGCCGGAATTCGACGGGTTCGAACTCCTCGATCGGCGCAACCTTCTGGATGCCGGCGTTGTTGACCAGGATGTCGCAGTCGAGGCTCAGTGCCGCCAAGGCGTCGACGTCCAACAGGTCCACGGTCCAAGCCGTGCCGCCCAGTTCGTCGGCGAGCGCCGCTGCTCCGGAGGCATCGACGTCGGCCACTACCACTTTCGCCCCGCGGGCGGCGAGCGCCCGGGCACAGGCCGCCCCGATTCCGCTCGCGCCTCCGGTCACCAGTGCTTTGCGCCCGTTTAAGGAGTTGTCCATCAAATTAGCCTTTCGCGGCGGCGCCGGCAGGAGAAGTGGCCAGCCCGTGCCGCACGGCATCGGCCTCGTCCACGTCCTGCAGCGCGATGCCCTTGGTTTCCTTGAGCGAAACGACTGCGACGACGGTGATCGCGCAGGCGACGACGAGGTAGATCGCGGTGGGGAGCCATGAGCCGGTGTCCTTGAGCCACTGGGTAGCCAGGAGCGGAGCGAGGGAACCGGCGAAGATCGACGTGACCTGCGAGCCGAGCGACACACCCGAGTAGCGCATGCGGGTGGGGAAGAGCTCGGACATGATGGCTGGCTGCCCTGCGTACATGAAGGCGTGCAGGCACAGGCCGATGGTCACGGCGAGCACGATGATCACGGCGTTCCTGGTATCGAACATGGGGAAGGCGAAGAAGGGCCACGTCGCTCCGGCGATGGCGCCCACCAGGTACACGGGTTTGCGTCCCCAGGCGTCCACGAGCCTTCCAACCTGCGGGATGACCAGGAAGTGGATCACGTGCGCAATGAGCAATGCCAGCAGCAACGATGACGTGTCGTATTTGTGAACGCTCTTGAGGTAGACGATCGCGAAACTGACCACCAGGTAGTACATGATGTTCTCGGCGAAGCGGAGACCCATGGCCTGAAGGATGCCCTTGGGGTATTTGCGGATGACTTCGCCCACGCCGTAGCTGATGGCCTTCGATTCCTCCACCTGTGCCTTGGCTTCGAGGAAGATGGGCGCCTCGGTGACGTGGGTGCGGATGTAGTAGCCGACGAACACGATCACTGCGGACAGCCAGAATGCTACGCGCCAGCCCCAACCGAGGAAGGCTTCGCTGCTGAGGGTGGTGGACATGATGAACAGGACCAACGTGGCCAGGAGGTTGCCCACGGGTACTGCGGCCTGCGGCCAGGATGACCAGAAGCCGCGCGACTTGTTGGGGCTGTGTTCAGCTACGAGCAGCACAGCACCTCCCCATTCTCCACCGAGCGCGAAGCCCTGGATGAAGCGAAGCGCCACCAGCATGGCCGGCGCCCAATAACCCAGCTCGGCGAAGCCCGGGAGGCAGCCCATGAGGAACGTCGAGACGCCCACGATCACGATGGTCAGCTGGAGCGTGGGCTTGCGGCCGAGTTTGTCGCCGATCTGGCCGAACACGATTCCGCCGAGCGGGCGGGCTACGAAGCCAACCGCATAGGTCAGGAAGGCCTGGATGATTCCGTCCAGCTCGTTGCCGCTGCTTGGGAAGAAGTATTTGCCGAAAACCAGTGTTGCGGCGGTGGCGTACAGAAAGAACTCGTACCACTCCACCACCGTACCCACCATTGATGCGGCGACGATCTTCTTCAGGCCGGAGCCCTTGCCGGATTCTTTCCCGGCCCTTGATGTGGAGCGCTGCTCTACGCTCATATCCATCTCCTCAGTGTCCTCGTTGACCCTTTTGACAGTGCCCTATTGCGCGCTGTGATCCACAACACGGAATGCTCCACTGAGTATTACTGCAGATTCCTCGTGTCTCAATGACCAAAGAGGCACGAAGTATGTGCAAAATTGCAGATATGAATCCCAATCCGGACGATCTCCTGATACTTCTCGCCGTTTCACGCTCGGGAAAATTCACGACGGCGGCACAAGCCTTGGGACTGAACCACACCACCGTTTCGCGCAGGATAGCGGCGCTGGAAAAGGCACTGGGCGGGCGCGTCCTCGCGCGCGCCGCTGGCGGATGGGAAGTGACAGAGTTAGGCGCGGAGGCGGTCCTGGTCGCAGAGCGGATCGAAGCCGCGGTGGGCGCGCTGGGACCCAGCGACGGCGCACCCGACCCCATTACCGGCGTCGTACGCATGACCGCAACGGATGGCTTCAGCGCGTATATCGCGGCACCCGCAGTAGCCCGCTTGAGAAGGGAACATCCCGGGCTGAGCGTGGAGATCGTCACCGTGACGCGCCGGGCGTTGCAGCAGCGCTCGGGCCTGGACATCGAAGTGGTGGTGGGAACGCCGCAGGTTCACCGGGCAGAGGCGATCCAACTGGGCGAGTATCGGCTGGGGATGTATGCCTCGCGCGCATACCTGGCAGATAACGGGACGCCTTCCAGTATTGAGGAACTGACGCAGCACCAGCTGGTCTACTTTGTGGATTCCATGCTGCAGGTGGACGATCTCGACGCGCCGAGAAGGCTTGTCCCCTCCATGCGTGACGGCCTGAGCTCAACCAACGTTTTCGTGCATGTGGAAGCTACTCGAGCCGGAGCCGGCATCGGTTTCCTGCCTTGCTTCATGGCTGATCGCCACGCAGATTTGGTGCGGCTCCTGCCATCTGACTTCGCGGAGCTGCTCCCCTACTGGATGGTCCTCCGCCCGGATTCCATGCGCCGCCCCGCAGTGGCCGCCGTCGTACAGGCCCTGCGCGAGGAGACGGAGCGCCGCCGGGAGGAGCTACTGGGCGCGGGGTGAGAGGATTGCAGACATTTCCTGCAGGAGTAATGCGGACTTTAAAAATAGTTGGATTCCGCATCGCCAACACGGTGTAGCATCCGTGTACGGGCTACTGATGCCCGCGACGCTTTGGGGGAAGTATCATGTCATTCGTAAATGACGGTGCACCGCTCACCGCTTTTGGGATGGGCGCCTTTCCTTCGCCCGGCGCCCATCCACCCCACCCGCTCCGCACGCTTTGCGATGCACGCCGGTCACGTGTCCTATGGAAGGACAATCATGAGCCAAAACCCTAATCTCGCGCCTTATCCCCCATCCCCCGGTTATGGACAGCCACAACAAGTCGCCAAATCTTTCCTTGTGACCTGGTTGCTTTCCCTCCTCGTCGGCGTCTGGGGCATTGATCGGTTTTACCTCGGCAAGGTGGGAACCGGAATCCTCAAATTGCTCACTTTTGGTGGTCTAGGTATTTGGGCTCTCATCGACCTGATTCTGGTGCTGACGAACCATACGCGCGATAAGCGTGGGTTTCCGCTGGAGGGCTATGACAGGCACAAGAAAGTAGCCCTGATCGTCACCGGAGTGTTCGTGCTTCTAGGCATTATCACAAATGTCGCCTTTGCTGCGTCTAGTTCCAGGTCACTTCCAGTCGTGGCCACGTCGAAAAACTCGGCATCTCCATCTGCTCCGGCAGCCACTGCAGATAGCTCCGCAAAGGCCGAGGCGGACGCGTCCGCCAAAGCGAAATCAGAGGCTGATGCGGCGGCAAAAGCTGCGGCAGACGCTCAAGCCAAGGCAAAGGCCGACGCTGATGCGGCCGCCAAATCTGCCGCTGATGCTGCCGCCAAAGCAGAGGCTGACGCGGCCGCGAAGGCGAAGGCCGATGCAGATGCTGCTGCCAAGGCCGCCGCTGACGCCGCCGCCAAGGCCGCTGCAGGGACCGTGAGTCAGCAAAACGCTCTGCGGAAGGCTGGTAGTTACCTCCAATTCACAGCCTTCTCGTACCCCGGCCTCATTAAGCAATTGGAGTTTGAGAAGTACTCAACCGAAGACGCCACGTGGGCAGCCGACCGGGTGAAGGTCGATTGGAACGAGCAGGCAGCCAAGAAGGCCAAGAGCTACTTGGAGTTCACTTCATTCTCCCGCTCCGGGCTCATCGACCAATTGCTTTTTGAGGGCTTCACGCCGGAACAGGCTGAGTTCGGGGTAAGCCAGACCGGCCTCTAGCTTCACGGAAAGTCAATCCATTAGCGGCGAAGCCGCCGGCGGATCGTGCCGAACCGGTGTCCCGGCGGCGAAGGCCCGGACCTGGGCGTCGTTCCAGATATGTGCAGGAACGGCCCCGCCCAAGAGCTTGCGGGCCAGGGTTGGATCGTCGCCGAACGGCACGTGGCTGCCGGCCATGATCATGTTTCCGTAACGGCGGCCCTTGAGCATGGCGGGGTCCGCGATGATCATGGTGTGCTCGAAGGTGTCCGCGATGGTGGCAGCGTCAGCGCGTGCGTTCTTCAGGTCCGGGGCGTCGCCCGAGTTGACCACGTACAAGCCATCGGGTGCGAGAACGGCGTCGGCGTGGGCATTGAACTCACGGGTGGTGAGGGCGCGCGGCGTGAAGGCTCCCGCAAAGACGTCTCTGATGATGAGGTCCCGCGTACCAGGGGTCAGAGACTCAGTCACTGCCCGCGCTTCTCCCACGCGGATCCGCAGCAGCGGCGCCTTGGGCAGTTCGAACCAGCCACGGACGTAGTCGGCGAGCTTCCCATCGAGCTCCACCACCACTTGCCGCGCATCCGGGTACGCCGCGTTGAAGTATCGCGCCATGGAACAGGCTCCTCCGCCCAGATGCAGGGCACGGAGTTTTGGTCTGGCCTCCCGCGGCCACCTCGATTCCACCAGCGCAGCAATCCAGCGCATGTATTCGAAGTCGAGGAACAGTGGATCGGTGAGGTCAATGTGCGAACTCAGCACGCCATTGATCTTCAGGAGCCAGCCGTTGTTGTTGTCAGGATCGGGAATCAGTTCGCAGTCGCCGGTGTCGATGTAATAGACGCCTGCTGCCGGACCGTCAGGCCGGGTGCCGCGAGGCACCTCGATGACTCCCGCCGTCGACCTTCCCGCCCGGCCGGACTTGCTTGCTTTGCTGGATTTACCGGGTTTGGCCACTAAAACCGCCCTGCCTGAGTCATAGCACCAGCCTAGTAGAGGAGCGCATAATCGCCTTCCACGGGGAGCATTTACTAAGGATGCTTACCATTCGGGGCCTTTGGGCCATAAGATCTGATCATGGAAGCTTTGGGATCGGTTTGGGTGGAGGTGTTTACGGTCGCATTCGCCTGGCTGACCGTGGTCTGCCAACTGATTGCCCGGGTGCCCAAACCGCCCAGCCTCCTGGAGGAGCCCCTCGAGGACGAACACCCCGGCAACTCAGTACCGGCGGCGGTAGCGCGGCAAGGACGCCTACGCCATCTCCTGGCCAAGCCACGTGCAGCCAGGCGTCCCAGGCCACGCCACCATGAGCGGGCAACGCCCAACGCCTGACAGCTGGGCTTCCAGACGTTAAAGCCTTACGCCGGGACGCACCATCCGGTGTTCGGGCAGCGAGTACCATGACGGGTCGCAAAGCTGCCGCTTGCCGTCGGGCACGAAGCCGTTGCGGCGGTAGAAGGCCTGGGCCCGCGGATTATCGTCGAGGACCCACAGATATGCCGGACCATCACCCAGGAGCGCATTTAACAGCGCCTGGCCCACACCGCGGCCGTGAATCCGTTGGAGGGTGTAGAGCATGAACAGCTCCACGTCGCAGGGGCTGTCCTCGTCCCTTCCCGGTCCTGAAGCCGCAATTCCTACCAATTCACCATCAGGATCATGGGCCAGCATCCTTGGATGACCTGCCGCGATCGACGCCCTGTACCTCTCGATCCTGTCGGGCAGGGCAGCTTCCTGCTTCGCGAAAAATCCCGGCGGCAGCAGGTGCCCATAACTCTCCCGCCAGGACTGGATGTGCATGCGGGTCATGGCTTCGGCGTCGTCAACCACTGCCGGGCGAACTGTGAAATCCATCGGCTACCGCACTCTGGCGACAGCGAAACCGTCCCAGCCCTTGCTGCCCACAGTCTGGATTGCGGTGGCATCAAGGCGCGGATCCTGGCCCAGCATTTCCAAGGCCTTGACGATTCCCGGCGCGTTAACCTCGTCCCGCGCAGGCTCCAGGATGGAGCCGTCCCAAATGACGTTGTCGATCACGATCACCGTGCCTGAGTGGCCAAGACGGATCGCCCAGTCAAGGTAGTTGGCGTCGTTTTCCTTGTCCGCGTCGATGAACACAAAATCGAACGATTCCTCGCCTACCAGTGTGGGAAGAGTGTCCAAAGCAGGGCCTACCCTGATGTCCACTTTGTGTCCGACTCCTGCCGCGTCCACATTCGTCCGGGCGACGTCAGCGTGCTTCTGGAGGAACTCGCACGTCACCAGCCTGCCGTCGTCGGGAAGTCCCTGCGCCATCCAAATGCTGCTGAACCCGGCCAAAGTGCCAATCTCCAGAACGCGCCTTGCGCCGGACAGCTGCACAAGCATCCTGAGCAACTTCCCAGCATTCGGCGCGACTTCGATCTGCGGCATGTCCGCCTCGACTGCTGATGTCAGGGCGCGCTTATGGGCAGGATCAGGACGTACGACGACGTCAGTCAGGTAATGCTCGACGTCAACCCACCCTGGCTTGGCCACATGTTCAATCATGGCCCCCAGTCTTGCACTGGTCGCTGGCAGGGGAAAGAGCTATTCCGCGGTGGAGATGGCTTCTTCCAGGCGCTCTACCTTGCCGGTCAGTTCGCCGCTGTACCCGGGCCGGATGTCCGCTTTGATCACCAAAGACACGCGACTGCCGTAGCGGCCCACGGCCTCCGTAGCCCGCTTAACGACGTCAAAAACCTCGTCCCATTCGCCTTCAATCGTGGTGAACATGGAGTCCGTTTGGTTCGGCAGGCCGGACTCGCGGACGATCTTGACCGCGGCGGCCACGGCATCATGCACGGAGGCATCGGGGGTGGGTCCGCCGTTGATGGCGGATGCGGGCTGGCCTGAAGGGGCGACTGAGAATGCAAGCAACATGAAATCCAGTGTTTCACGTGCCGGTTTGTCACATAACGGCCTACTCCCGCGTAACAACGGGCCAGCCCCGGTCCGTTGCTACCCTGACAAGCATGGAACAGCCCTCCGAACGCAAGCCCCTCAGGGCAGACGCGGCACGAAATGTGGACAAAATCATCACCGCAGCCCGGCAGTGCTTCCGGGAACATGGCCCCGAAGTTCCCCTGCAAACCATCGCCGCCACGGCAGGAGTGGGTCCGGCTACGCTGTTCCGCAACTTCTCGGACAAAGAGCAATTAGTACTTGCGGCCTTGTCCCGCCAACTCCGCCAGCACGTGGATCCTGTTGCTGACGCATCCCTCGAAGGCATGGATGCCGCCGAGGGCCTCATCAAGGTCATCGACGCCGTCATGCAAGTGGCGAGCGAAGACGCCAACCTGCTTGACGCCGTCGCAGGCCGACGCGGACTCCTCATGGGTATCACCGGCGGCCTCATCGGCTCCATGGCGACGCTCTTGGAGCGCGGCCAAGGCCAGGGTTCACTGCGGCGCGACATCACCATCGAGGACATGGTCCGGCTCCTGGCCATGCTGATAGGCGCCGTGGACACCATGGAACCCGGTTCCGAAGCCTGGAAGCGTCCTGTAGCACTCATTGAAGACGCCATCCGGACCGAACGTCCGTCGCGCCCGCTCCCGGAACAATCACCCATCCCCGGCGTTACGCTCACGGACGAGGTTCTGTAGGACCTGACAGGCGTTTAGTGCGCTGGGAAGGAAGAACGCCATGACCGCTCCGCGGACCAGGGCCGGACTCTCCCTTGGGCCCATAGTTCTCTTTGGTGCGATCATTGCGCTGATTGTCGGGATACTGGGCATGCACGTCATGACCGGAACGCATTCCCTCCACGCGGCCGGCGCAGTCTCCAGTGCCGGCACGGATTCAGCAGCCCCCGGACGCTCCAGCCACGGAGGACACTCCAGCCACGGAGCCTCCTGGGAAGAGCCCACTACTCACAGTGCTCCACCCGTCACAACTCAGTGCTCCTGCTCGGGTAGCTGCTCCGCACAGCATGCCATGGGCGTCTCCTGCATCCCCTTGGCCGCGACGGGCACCCTTTCTGCGCCTGCGCCGGACAGTACACCCGCCGTCGCGCAACCGTACCTTGGCACGGCTGTCGCCGCTAGCGGCCTTTGGACCTACAGCCCCGGCAGTCCTTCGCCGGGTGACCTGTCAATCAGTAGAACGTAGGCGCAGCGCCGGAATCCCGGTCACACCCCTGCCCCACACCAAACTTTGCGGCGCCCTGTGCGCCCATTTCTTGAAGGACTTGATTCTATGAACACCAGGAAATTTCTGCCCATAGCCGCCACCACCGTCGCCGCGGCAATTGCACTTGCCGGATGCGCCAGCGGAGGCTCCGGCTCCTCCGGCACGTCCATGCCCGGGATGGATCATGGCACCTCGTCGAGCCCGGCCGCGGCATCAGACAAGAACGTCGCGTCGGACCATAACGCCGCGGATGTCATGTTCGCCCAGATAATGATTCCCCACCACGCCCAGGCGGTGGAGATGAGCGAAATGATCCTGAAGAAACAGGACATTCCCGCTGAGGTCACTTCATTGGCTACCCGGATCAAAGCCGCGCAGGGTCCGGAAATCGAGAAGATGACCGGCTGGCTGACGGGCTGGGGCGTGTCACCCCAAATGTCCTCGGGGCACAGCATGGACGGCATGATGGGCGCTGACGACATGGCGAAACTCGAGGCGGCCCAAGGCCTTGAAGCAGCGAAGCTCTTCCTGACACAAATGATCACCCACCATGAGGGTGCCGTGACAATGGCCAAGGCTGAGAGCAAGGACGGCAAGAACGCCCAGGCCCTGCAGCTCAGCAAGGACATCGTGAGCAGCCAGGAAGCGGAGATTCAGGAAATGAAGAACCTGCTGACCAGCCTCTAGACAGCATTCCCCCGGCGGCCCGCCGTTTATTGTGGGCCGCCGGCGGCCAATCTATACAGCCTGCGCCGAATCACGCCAAACCTGCTAGCCCCAGCCGAGCAGCCTCAACAGTGCTGCTGCGGCAGCACCCGAGATAACCACCACCAGGAACGGCGCGCGAAGCCAAAGAGCGACCGCGGCTGCCGCCAACGCACCAATCCGTGCGTCCAACACGAGCCCCTGTCCTGACGCGAGAGCGTTAACTACTGTCAGGGACGCCAGCAGCCCAATGGTCATGGTGCCTGCGATATGGATGATCCTCGGGCTCTGCAGCAGCTTGGCCGGGACAAAATAGCCCACCAGCTTGGTGAGGTAGGCAAGCGCGCAGGCGATGAGGATCCAGAGCCAAAGGTTCATTCGTTCCCCCTGATGCCAGTGTGATGATCTCTTTGCCCTTGCTTACGCTTTTCTGCGTACGGGTCTACGTCCGGCTCAAGTCCTTCATCCATGCGTGCATGGCTGAACCAACCGATCACACCAGCCACCAGCGCAGCCACCAGGATGGGAACTCCGGAGGGAACAAACGGCACGGCGAGAATCGTCGCAAGTGCACACGCCGCGGCGATGGCCCAGGGTTCGCGTCCCTTCAGACGCGGCCACAGCAATGCCAGGAACGCAGCAACCGCTGCACCGTCCAACCCCCACTGCTTGGGATCGCCCATGGCATCGCCGGCCAGCGCGCCAATGGCAGTGAAGATATTCCAGAGAATGAATATTCCGATGCCGGCAGTCCAAAAACCGCGGCGTTGTTCGTCGAGCTCCGACTGGCCGGACGCCGTTGCTGTTGACTCGTCAATGGTTAGGTGTGCTGAGATGTAGCGCCGCCATCCACGTGGACGCAGCATGGCGTTGATCTGCATGCCATAAATGCCGTTGCGCAGCCCGAGCAAAGCGCTGGCTGTCATGGCTGCTACGCCGGATCCACCACCGGCCACCACGCCGATGAATGCGAATTGCGAGCCCCCACTGAACAGCAAGAGGCTTAGCACCATTGTTTGCCAAAAATCGAAGCCGGATGCCACTGAAAGGGCGCCAAAGGACACCCCATAGAGTCCTGTGGCAATGCTCAGCGACAAGGCAATCTTGAAAGCTGGCGACTCCCTGAGTTTCGGGGGAACGGCTGAGCCTCCGCTCATTTCCGCAGGCTCCGGGACCACAAAATGAGTGGAACCTGAAGAGGCAGCCGAAGCGTGTGGATGCGTCGCTGGGCGGGTGTGCCGTCGGGACCATATGCACGGAGCAGGGCATCAATATGCCCTGCAAGGAATACAGTAAACATGGCTGTTGTGGCGTCGGCAGCCACTTTACGGGTGGCAGGAATGAGAAGCCCGAAGGCGGCAGTCGCCTCGAGCAGGCCACTGGAAGCGACCCATTCCTCACGGGACATGAGGGCAAGGGGACCATTCGGCTGGCCAGCCGGCTCGTCCCTGCGGCACAAGTAATCAGGTACCACCGGGTAGTAGAACCCTGGTGTACGGAAGTGCTTCATGGCACTGCCCAGGAGAAGTGCGCTCAGACCGATGGCAGAAGCGTTTTTGGTGGCACGGGCTGACCAGCGGAATGACATGAGACCACTCAATCACAAGCGCGGTGGTGCCCAAAGTTCGCTCCTACCTGCTGGGGACCTGGAGCTGGGCCAAGACCTGGGCGGGTCTGTTCGTGGTGATCTCATGGATGCCCAGGCCTTGGCACAGTGCCACGTCCTTCTCCGAGTCCACGGTCCAGACCCTGAATACCCTCCCGGATTCCAGCCAGCGTTGGACGTTGCGTGCGTGTTCCCTCACATAGTCGATTCCCGGTCCGGCAATTCCTACCTCACCGTGATCCAGGATGCGTTCGGCCTCCAACTGGGTTGCCTTCATGACGTTGGCCACCGCACCTGCCGTGATCGGCCCCAGGCCAAGCTCTTGCCGGAGCTCCTGGACCGAGAAGTTGTCCACCAACTGGCAAATGTGCTGGGCTGGGACCTTCTTCAGAAGGTGCTGGATCGAGTCGGAATCGAAGCTCATGAAGGAGACTTGAATGTTCTCCAGCCGGGACTCCCCCGGGGTCCAACCTTCACTGAGCAGCACGTCCAGGACCCGGTCCTCAAGGTTGAGCTGGTAGGGGCTGGGGTGCTTGAGCTCGATCGCCAAACCAATCTCGCGCCCGGCGCCACGCAGGATGTCCAGCAGTTCCGGCAAGGTAAGGAATTGATCAGCGATCCCGCCGTACGCATCGGGTATCCGGGCCCCCTTCCAGGAAGCGAAGTCCAGGGCCCGGAGTTCCTCGAGGGTTTTCTCCGAGACCGGTCCGGTGCCCGTGGAGGTACGGTCCAGATTGGAGTCGTGCAGCAAGACGACGTGCTGGTCCCGCGTCAAGTGGACGTCGCACTCAACACCGTCGGCACCGTCCGCTATCGCCTTGAGGTATGCCGCACGAGTGTGCTCTGCGAACGCAGCGCTGGCACCGCGGTGTGCGTAGACCTTGGGCCGGCGAGGGGCGAAATCGTCGCTAGTCATGCAGCCACGGTAGCCCACGCGGCTGCACGCACGGGGCTACGCTGGGCTAATGCAGGTGAACTCTGAACAAATCCCAGCCGAAGACGTCACCAACCACGCCCAACCAGCCCAAGCGGCAGCTTCCGGAGCTACCCAACCCGGGTCCGCCGGCGTCGGGCGTGCTGTGGGAGACGAGGAAAAGGCGGCGGCTCTGCGCCGCATGAAACGCCTGGCGTTGGCCCTATTGATAGGCATGGCCATTGTGTTCATGGTGGCCTTCGCTTTCCAGAAGCAGTACCTGTGGCTTGAGTATGTCAGGGCTGCGGCCGAGGGTGGCATGGTGGGTGCGTTGGCCGACTGGTTCGCTGTGACGGCACTGTTCAAGTACCCCATGGGCTTGAAGATTCCGCATACAGCCATCATTCCGCGCCGCAAAGACCAGATCGGCGAATCGCTGAGTGAATTTGTGGAGAGCAACTTCCTGTCCCAGGAGGTTGTGCAGGACAAGTTGGCGAGCATTGATATTGCCCGCAAGGCCGGCCGTTGGCTATCCGAACCGGGAGGCGCCGAACGGGTGGCCAAGGATGGCGGCGCGATGATCCGCGGCGCGTTCACCGTGCTGAATGACGACGACGTGCAGGCAGTGATCGAGGGCATGGTCCGCAAGCACCTGCTCACCCCGCCGTGGGGACCGCCCGTGGGACGGATGGCGGAGCGGATCTTCGCTGACGGCCATCACCACAAGCTGGTGGACCTGTTGGTTGATCGTGCGGCCGATTGGATGGACGCCAACCACGCAACGGTAAACAGGCTGGTTTCGGACCGCTCGCCCGTGTGGGTGCCGACATTCGTGGATGGATTGGTGAGCGACAAGGTCTACGTCGAACTGCTGAAGTTCGTACGGGCAGTACAAAGCGACCAGAATCATCAGGTACGGAAATCGATCGATGCCTACCTGACGGACCTGGCCCAGGACCTGCAGCATGATCCGGCCATGATCGAGCGCGCCGAAACCATCAAGGCCCAGATCCTGGGCGATCCGGAAGTGCGGGAACTGGCATCCCGCACATGGGGAACGGTCAAGAACGCGCTGCTCACCGCCGTCGACGATCCCGACAGTGAACTCAGCCAGCGTTTCAAGGGCGCCGTCCGCGACTTCGGTTCACGGTTGGTCAACGACGCCGAACTGGCCGGCAAGGTCAACGCCTGGATTGGCGACGCCGCGGGCTACCTGGTCAACACTTACCGCTCGGACATTGCAGGCGTCATCTCGGACACCGTTGCGCGCTGGGATGCCGAGGAAACCTCGCAGAAGATCGAGCTGCAGGTGGGCAAGGACCTCCAGTACATCCGCATCAACGGAACCGTTGTGGGTGCCCTGGCCGGGCTCGCGATTTTCACGGTGGCGCACCTGCTGTTTGGCTAGTGCGGTCAGTGACGCACGCGGCGGCCGGCTCGTGCCGCGAAGTCGTCCAGCGCGTCGATGATGTCCCGTGCAAGCCATACGCTGATGCCTCGCACTTTCCCGGCGGGAGTAAGGACGCCGGCCGCTTCCAGCCGCTGCACTGCCCTGTACGCCGTTGCCTGCGAGACCTTGGCGTAATCGGCTGCCATCTCAGCGGTGATTGCAGGCTCGCGAGGCAAGAGCTCAAGGACTTTAAGCACCGATTCCTGAGCTGATCCGATCTTTGCGAGGAACTCCTTTTGGGCAGCCCGGATGTCCTCCGCCAGCAATCGGCCGTTTTCCACCGCGAGCATGGAAGACTCGGCAAAACGCTCAATGATGGGCAGGATGTTTCCCTGACGGTAGTCACCCAAAGCGTCGAAGTAGAGCCGGGTATTGGTCAGCAGCCCGGAAGAAACAGGGATGGTTACCTTTTCCGTTACCCCTTTAGCGCGGAGCAAGGCGCTGACGATCGCCCTACCCGTGCGGCCGTTGCCGTCCGCAAAAGGGTGGATGGTTTCGAACTGTGCATGTGCCAAGGCGGCTTGCGTCAGGGCGGGGATGTCATCTCTGCGCATGAACTCCACCAGGTCTTCCATCGCTGCCATAACACGGCCGTGATGGGGCGGCACGAACTCCGCTGAGTGAGGTGAGTTGCCCCGGATCCAGACCTGGCTGGCCCGGTATTCCCCGGCTATGACTTGGTCGGAGGACGCCAGGAGGGTGTGATGCATGTCGCCGATATTCTGGACGCTGAGCTCTTCAGACAAGGCAATTGCAGCCTCCATGGCATCCACATTGGACGCAATCAGTGCAGCGTTAGGACTCGAGCGATCGCCTAATTGCGCCAGCACAATCTCCCGCGCACCGGCTGTAAGGTTCTCGATCTGGGAACTCGATGCCGACTCGCTTCGGAGCAGCAATGCTGCGAACGGCGCAGAGTCCTGTCCCAGCTCGGCGTCGAACCGGACCATTTCCACAGTGGCTGCCTCAACAAGCGACTGGGTCCGGGAATCAACGTGAGGATCGATGCCGGCAATTTCTGCCGGGATGGCAGCTTCGTAGGGGCCGCGGGCCAGGAGCCGTTGACGCCTGGACGTTCCCGGTTCTGCATCCGCGGCCCAAGGATGCAGTTCGTAGCTGATTGACGGCCATGCAGGCACACTGCCCATGACTCTCCTTGAGAAGATCGATAGTCCATTTTCTCATATTTTGCCATTGATGAGAAAATCGAGCTATTTAATTCTCACGATTGAACGCCAGTGAGAAAAACGGTCTTCTCACATCACCCCAGCAAATGAACCATCTGTCCCGGACGCGCTTGCCCCAGCAGGTCCAGGTCTTCGTCGCGAACAACTGCGATCACTGGGGACCCGCTCGTCGCCCGGTGGCCGGCTAGCGCAATGACAGGAAAGCCCGACGGCGGCAAAAGGACCGAGCCCGACAGCAACGGTTGGGGCTGGGGTGCTGGAGTCCGGGCCGGCTCAGTCGCACCAGCCAGCTCAAGCGGCCTACCGACAAGCCGGGCACCGACTCGGTCCGATTCCGGTGAGAGGACCCACGGTTCGCTGGTCAGCCGAAGCCAAGTGCCGACGTCGTAATTGTGGGCTTGCGGACCGCGTTCCACCCTGGCGACCACCGGACGTTCGGGGTCCGGGGCGCGGCGCGCAGCGTGGTTCTCCACCGGGATATTGTGGCCGTGGGAGCGTCCGAACGTCAGTGTGCCGCCAGCGCGCAGGGGCTCCGACCGAGGATCAATGCCTCCCTGAACCGCCAGGTAATACCGGATCCCGAAGAGCGCCGGCCCAAACTCCAGCACCGCTCCGGGGCTGACGCGAACGGCTTTGTTGAAAGGGAGTTCGGAGCCGTTGAGCTTGACCAGGCCTTCTGCGCCGGTGACAGCCAGGGCCGAGGCCGTGACAAAACGGAGACGCAGGCCACCCAAAAGTATCTCGAGGCCGCCCGCAGATTCAGGGTTTCCCAGCAGCGCATTGGCGAGGTGCAGGGAAGCACGGTCCAAAACCTGCTCAGGTGCAAGGGCCAGGGTCAAGGGGCCTGGATCAACTGCGACGGCACCCATCAAACCTCCTCATGAACCTCTTGCTCAAGGCACGTTGCACGCAAGCTAGGCGAACGCATCAATCTCCACCCCCGCCTCCTCCAAGCCTGCGCGAACGGCCGCGGCCATGTTCACAGCTCCCGGAGTATCGCCATGGATGCAGAGGGAATCGGCGCTGACCGGGACAACTGTTCCGTCCACGGCGACCACTTCCTTACGGGTCGCGAGGCGAACAGCCTGGGCGACCACTGCGGCGGGATCGTGCAGCACGGCGCCTTCCTCGGGTCGCGGGACCAGTGTGCCGTCAGGAAGGTACGCCCTGTCCACGAATGCTTCCCTGAATACGGGGTGTCCGGATTCCTCGGCCAGTTTCAGCCACGCCGAGCCCGGCAACCCCAACACCGGCAGCCCGGGATCGTAGGCATGGACGGCGGCAACCACGGCCTCGGCCTGGTCCGGGTCGTGGACGATCCTGTTGTACAGGGCACCGTGCGGTTTGACGTAATCCACGGACGCTCCCACGGCGTGGGCCATGCCGTCCAGGGCGCCGAGTTGGTACAGGACATCGCCGAACAGTTCGTCGAACGTCATGTCCAATGAGCGCCGGCCGAAGCCGGCAAGGTCCCGGTAACCTACGTGCGCTCCGACGCGAACGTCCAGTTCGAACGCGGCACGGCAGCTGTCCAGCATGGTCAGGGGGTCTCCTGCGTGGAAGCCGCAGGCCACGTTGGCGCTGCTCACGATGCGGAACATCGAGGCGTCGTCGCCCATGGTCCAGGAGCCGAACGACTCCCCCAGATCAGCGTTGAGGTCCACTGTTACCGCCTTCCAGCGTCAGATTGATTGTGTCGTTGGTGGGCGCGTCTGCGAGCAGTTCGCCAGGGATCGTATCGGGCAGTGGACCAAAGGCTTCCTTGGCAGTTGCAACAACGGCGCGGCCCATCATCAGGTTGCCCGCGCCACCCACCACTGCACCCACGCCAAACGGCAGGGCTCGTCCCAGGAACGCGGAGCCTTGCCGCTTCAGGAGATTCTTCAGGAACGCGCGTTGGATGGCATCGCGAATGACGCCAAAGCCACTGCCGGGAATCTTCTTGGTGAGCGTCGTGCCCCAGGCATTGGTCACGCCCTTTCCTCGCCCCAGGGACTGGCCACTGAGGGCACCCAGCAGAGACGTGCCTTCCTCGCCCAGCATGATGGCCATGACCATCGTCCTTGCCCGTTCCGGGTCTGTTAGCCGGATGCCGTGGAGCTCCGCCAGCGTCGAAGCGTACAGCGCCGTGGTCTCCAGGAACCCGACGGTAGCGAGGGCAGAGAGTCCCAGCGAAGCTGCGGTTCCGATACCAGGCACGACGGCGGTAGCCCCCACAGCGGCTCCCCCGCCTGTGATTGCGCCCAGGTAATGGCGCTCCAGTTTCGCGGCGAGCTGCGCGGGTGTTGCCTTTGGATGCCTGCGCTGCATTCTGCGCAGGTTTGCCAGGACAAGTGGCCGCTGGATTTCGACGGCGCGCAGCAAGACATTGTGTACGCCCGGCTTGGTGTTGCCTTGGGCGTCGAATACTGCGTTATGAGCTGTCTCTTGGGCGATTTTCACCGCCGGGTTGGGTCGCTTGGGCATCTTCACCTCTGCATGGCAGTTGGTCGTTTCGCGGAGAACTACTGCGTTCAGCCTATGCCACTGCCAGCTTGGTATGGCCCGTTGAGAGGCCCGTTCTGCGCGTTTTTGGGTGACGATTCAGCGCGGAGCGGACCTCTCAACAGAGCCGACCCGGCGTAGACTTGGTGCACTCACGGAAGCAGTCCAAGCACGGACAGGGAGTATCCGTAATGAACGCAAACGACCAGACAGAACACATCATCCGGCACCACACCGACGCTCCCGCAGAGGGAGAAACGGAGGGCTGGGTTTCGCACGATACCGGCATCCACAGCCAGGATCCTGCCGAAGGTCCGGACATCGACGACGCCCCACCGTCGGGTGCTTCGTAACTCCGGTCCCTCCGGCGCTTACAGCTGGTCGCCGCGCGTAAGGGGCGGGGCGCCCTGCTGAACCCGTGCGGTCATTTCGGGGCGGGGCCCGTGGTGTTGCGGATGACCAGATGCGGTGTTCGCACAAGATGCGCGGGCGGCGTCGAGCCTTCCAAGCGATCGACGGCGCGGTCCACGGCGGCTCGTGCCAACACCGGGGCATCCTGGCTGACGGACGTCAACTGGACGTAGCTAAGGCGGGCGAATTGGCTATCGTCGTAGCCCAGGACGGACACGTCCTCGGGGACCCGGAGGCCTGCTGCCCGGAAGCTTTCCCAGATGCCCAAGGCACAGCGATCGTTGAACGCAACGACGGCGGTGGGCAGGTTCTCCAGAAGCTCACCACCAGCGCGCAGGCCGTCTTCTTCGGTTGCGCCACCGGGAATTACCCGCGGTTCAAGCCCGCGGCTGGCCATTTCTACACGGAAGGCTTCACGCCGTTGCGGGCCAGAGACGGCGTCGCCGCCATCGACGTGGGCGATTTTCCGGTGTCCCAGCGAGGTGAGATATTCAAGCGCCATGCGGATACCGGCGTCGTCATCGCTGCTGACAGAGTCCAGGGATCCACCGACGTCGTCCCGGAGAAGGGAAACGACCGGGAGCCTTGCGGCGTAACCGGCCAACTCCTCCTCCCCCAGTGTTGGAGAAATCATGATGAGGGCTTCACAGCCCAAATCCAGGAGAGACTCCACGGCCCGCGATTCCGGCCGGCCGTTGGCTACTGCGCTCAGCGCGATGTCGTACCCCCGCAAGGTAGCTCCGGCGTAAGCGGCATCGACGATTTCGGCGTGGAACGGGTGCGACGTGGAAAAGCTGACGCCTAAGAGCCTCGTCCGGCTGCTGCGGAGGAGCCGTGCGCGGCTGTCGGGACGGTAGCCGAGTTCCTTGGCCGCCTTCTGGACCCTGAGGCGCGTGGCTTCCGAGGCTCCAGGGGCGTCCCTCATCACGATGGAGACGAGGGCGCGGGAAACTCCGGCTGCGTCAGCCACGTCCATCAAAGTGGGACGTTTTCCCATCATTGCCCTCCTTTGCCCGCAGCCAGTCTATAGAACGATCTATGAGGAAGGCGGTGGGAGGTGCTGCAATCCCGGACATGCGGCCGGCCGCGACTCAGACGACCGACCGCACTAGCCCGGTTATCGCAGTGACGGCGCCCCGGGTGGGCCCCAGAACCCACCACATCCATCACTGCTAACTCAGCGTTGTCCGCGGACATGCGCCGAAAAGGGCAACGGCACACTACGCGGTACAACGACTTGGGCACTGGATATGTGCTTTGACCTGCGCAAACGTGACGCGGGGTTAATTAAAAAGTTTTGGCACCGTCGCTAGCGTCCACGGCGCCCAGCCTCCTTGAACCTTAAAGGTTGCCGCAACGGCGACATTCTTGGCCTCGTCAGCGCACTAAACAGATGTTGGAACGAGCACCGGATGCGCGGCAGGAGCCACATATGAACTCTCTCAACCAGGTATCGGCGATATTGGCCGCTATGCCACTTGCCGACGCGCCCGATATCCATCTTCTGTTCATGGCAGTCCTGGTTTTCTTTGCGGGCATTGTTGGCGTTGGCAGCGTCCTGCTGCTCCTCCTCCTGGCGCCGCTTATCAGGCTGGCCTTAGGGCGTCACCTCCCTCATGCACGGCCTGGCGTGGCGCCATCTGAGCCGACTAAGCCGGACACCACCTAGAACGATCTAGACGTCTGCATGCCGATCATGCAACCATTGGTTCACTAGAACGATCTAGACGCGTGAATCGAGGAACAACAATGACGTACCTTCAGCACCCGGTCATCGAGGACCGGCCAGTCCGCATCGCCGTGATCGGCGCCGGATGGATCGGCGCATTCCACGCCGAATCCATCGCCCGACGAATCCCGAACGCCCAGCTGGAAGCCATCGCTGATCCGGTCCTACCTGCCCTGGAAGCCTTGGCAAGCCGCCTCGGCGTCAGCAAAATCAGCACCGATGTTGCCGACGTCCTTGCCGATCCGGACGTGGATGCAGTGCTTATCGCCACTCCCCTGCGGTTCCATTCCGAGCTGATCGCCGCTGCCGCCAAAGCCGGTAAGGACGTGTTCTGCGAGAAGCCCGGCGGGCGGACCATCGCCGAACTCGACTCTGCCATTGAAGCGGCGGCAAGTGCCGGCGTCGTACTCCGTTTCGGCTTTAACCGCCGCTACTCCACGGACTTCGCCGCGGCCCGGAAGCTGATCGACGACGGCGTAGTCGGAGTTCCGCAGCTACTCCGCTCCCTGACCCGGGACCCCGGCACGGAAGCCGGGATCAGCAAACCCGGAGCGGATCGCCCCCGGTACCATCTTCCTGGAGACCCTCATCCACGATTTCGACACCCTTAATTGGCTGAATGCCGGCTCGGTACCCGTGAAAGTACACGCCGTCGCGGATGCTTTGGTTGCTCCAGAAGCCAAGGCCGCCGGCCTCCTGGACACCGCGGTGGTCACTGTCACCTACAGCAACGGCGCCATCGCTGTCGCGGAAGCCAACTTCAACGCCCTCTACGGCTACGACGTCCGCGGCGAAGTGTTCGGCTCTGCCGGCATGGTCACCGCCGGAAGCCCGCAGGCCAGCAACGCCACGAGCTATACGGCTACCGGCATCGGGTCAGCCACCTCGCGCCTGAACATCGATCTCTTCCACGACGCATACACAGCAGAGCTCGCCCACTTCGCGGACGACGTCGCCGCGCGCCGCGGCTTTGGGGGCGAGCGCCCGACGGCGGCAAACCCACCCGGCGCTGTTGCTGCTCCCGGTGGCGTGGACGCGCGCAATGCCCTGGCCGTTGCCTTGGCTGCGTTCACGTCGGCCCGGACGGGGCTGCCTGTTGACGTGTCCTCAATCGCCAATCTGCGTCCAGCCGAAACGGATGCAACAGCGCAGCTTCAGGCGGCAGGGCAGGGAGCATGAGCTTCCGCTTGGCTGTCTGCGCGGAGATGGTCTATGGCGAGCTGCCGCTGATCGATCGTGTGCGGAGGATCGACGGGCTGGGCTTCGAGGTGGAACTGTGGGATACCCGTGGCCGGGACATCGCAGCGCTCGCAGCAACCGGCGCCAGGTTCTCTTCCATGAGTGGCTACTTCGGCGGCAGCGTCATTGATCCCGCCACTGCCCATGAAGTCCTGGCCTCCGCAGAAAAGTTGATCCCCACGGCACTGGAGCTCGGTGTCGAGCGCATGGTGGTTCATCCCGCCGAACTCGGTGAGGGCGGGCGGGCCGTTCGCCCGGTCCAGCGGTCCACCGGTGAGATGTGGCTGACCGGCCTGCGAACCTTGGAACAGCTGGCTGAACTGGGCCAAAGGCACAGCATCGTGTTTGCCCTGGAAAACCTGAATACGATCCTGGACCACCCCGGCATTCCCCTGGCGCGCGCCAAGGACACACTCGCCTTGGTCGAGGCCGTCAACCATCCCAACGTGAAGATGATGCTGGACCTCTATCACGCACAAATCGGCGAAGGGAACCTGATCGAACTTGTCCGGGCAGCCCAACCATTTACCGGTGAGATCCAGGTAGCAGACGTGCCCGGTCGCTTCGAACCGGGCACTGGCGAGATCAACTATCCCGCCATCGCAAAGGCGCTGCGCGGCGTCGGGTACACGGGAGTGATCGGCATGGAAGCGAGTGCGGTCGGTGGCCAAGGCATCGAGGCAGGCGACGCCGCCCTGGCAGCCTTCCGCGCCGCGTTCTCCTAGCCCGCGCCGCCCAACTCCCGCGCCGCCCAACTGAGGGACAGCACATGTCGCAACGGCTGCTCATAGCGACATGTGCTGTCCCCTACTTGGGTCAGTACTTGATGGTTTCCATGCGGCCACTGCGGAGTGAGATTACAGCAGCCTCGGCTATGGCCTGGGCCTTGAGTCCGTCTTCCAGCGAGGGCACCGAATCCGAACCTCCCTGCAAGGAAGAGGCGAAGGCGGCGAGGGCTGCCGCGTACGTTGGCTGCACGCGTTCGAACCAGCCGGGGTGCAGCCCGTCGTCCACAACCGAGCCACCGCTGTATCGGGAAACTGCACCGTTCCTGTGGCGGCGGGCCTCTACCATCCCTGTGGAGCCCATGATTTCGATGCGTTCGTCGTATCCATAACCAGTGCGGCGAACGGAGTCGATCTGCACCAAAGCACCTCCGGGCAGCCGCAACGTGACCGCGGAGGTGTCGACGTCGTCGTACTTCACGATGCCGGGCTCCGCTAAGGCCGAACCCGTGGCGAAGACCTCTACGGGGTCCAAGCCACTGAGCCAGCGCGCGAGATCGAAGAAATGTACGGTCTGGTCGCGCATCTGACCGCCTGAGGTGGCGATGTAGGACAGCGGAGGCATGGACGGGCCACGCGACGTCAGCTGGATCAGTTCCACTTTGCCGATCTGGCCTGAATCCACCACGCGTTTGAGCTCGGCATAATCGCGATCGAAGCGGCGGTTGAAGTCGACCATCACAGGAACGCCGGCATCCTGCGCGAACGCAGCGACGTCCCGGGCATGGTTAAGGTCCAAGTCGATCGGCTTCTCGCAGAGCACCGCGATCCCAGCGGCGGCAGCACGGCGGAGATGCCCGGCGTGGGTGTCCGTGGAGGAGGCGATGAAGACGGCGTCAATCGCCGAGGCATCGAAGACTTCATCCAGGGTCGCGGCCACAGCAGCCCCCTGCACGGCCGCCAGGGTCTGCGCGCGTTGCTGGTCGACGTCGTAGACGAGCCGGAAATCGATGCCGGGATGGGCGGCGAGGTTGGTGGCGTGGACGGAGCCGATGAACCCGGCTCCGATGAGCGCGAAACGGAGCATGATCACACTGCTGCTTTCTCTGCGAGGGTACCGGGCACTTTCCACGCGGAGTCCTCGTGGTGGGAGGCGGCCACGGCCTCGACGAATTGGACGCCGATCAGACCATCGATGCCGGTAGGGAATGAGAGCTCGCGCCCGGGCAGCGCCAAGCCATCCCGACGCGCGCGTAGGGCCTCGGCGAGGTCGGAATAGAAGTTGGCGAAAGCTTCAAGGAAGCCCTCCGGATGGCCCAGACCGACCCGCGTGAGCCGGGAGGCGTCGTCGTGGAGGGTGCCAAGGCCGTGCGTAAGGATGGTCGTAACCCCGGCAAGGTCCTGGACTTTGAGGTGGTGCGGATCCTCGTGCTGCCACTCGAGGCTGCCCTGATCCCCGTAAAGACGGATGCGTAGCCCGTGGTTGTGGCCGGTGGCGGCCATGCTGGCCCAAACGCGCGCGGGGACGCCCCCGGACATCTCCAACTCCACCGTTGCGTGGTCGAATACCCGACGTCCTGGAACCAGCGTTTTCAGGCGGCCGGAGAGGCGCTCCGCTTCCAGCCCGGTGATGTAGCGAAGCAGGTGGAAGGCATGCGTGCCAAGGTCTCCGACGACGCTCGGGAACCCGGCGATGTCAGGATTGGTACGCCAGAGGGCCTGCTTGTGGCCGGAGTCCTCCAAGGGCGTGGCCGCCCAGCCGGATGCGTGCTCGACGTCGGCAAACCGGATGGTGCCCAGTTCACCATTGCGGACCATGCGGGCAGCATGGCGAACCATCGCGTAGGCCGAATAGCAGTGCGGAACGGCGAGAATGGCGTCGTTTTCCGCAGCGATCCGGACCAGTGCGGCCGCTGTGGTTGAGTCCCTGGTCAGCGGCTTCTCGCACACCACCGAGATGCCCGCTTCGAGGAAGGTGCTGGCGATCTCGAAGTGGCTGTCGTTGGGAGTCGCCACCACCACGACGTCCACGCCGTCTTCCCGCGCCGACTCTGCCGCTGCCATTTCACGGTAGTCCGCATAGTTTCGGTCCTCAGGAACTCCCAGCTCGACGGCGATCGCCCGCGAAGCGCTGGCATCCCGGCCAAAGACTCCTGACTGCAGCTCGAAATGGTCATCCAAGCGCATGGCGTAGCGATGCGTCCTGCCAATATCCGCGCCAGCGCCTCCTCCGACCATGCCAGCGATCAGACGCCGCGTATTGGGTGCACTCATGGAGATCCTCTTTGATGTTTTGGAATTTACTTGGACCGGTCCATAATGGAGTCTGGGAAGGGACGGCGTCAAGCCCTCTAAGCTTGGAACGAACCTGACAGACCGGAACGAGACCCATGCCTGATGCACCATCCCCGGCCGGCGCGCCGGGCACCAAACCAACCATTCGCGACGTCGCAAGCGCCGCGGGCGTTTCCAAGTCCCTGGTCTCCCTCGTCCTACAGGGCTCAGCCAACGTCAGTGAGAGCCGCCGTCGTGCCGTCATGGAAGCCATGGAGCAGCTGGGTTACAGGCCCAACCGACTGGCCCAACGACTTTCCGGGCCGCGCAGCGGAACCATCGGAGTGATGCTCAATGACATCCGGAATCCGTGGTTCGTGGAACTTCTCGAAGGACTCACGGCCGCCCTGCACTCCGCGGGCGTTTCACCAGTCCTGGCCGATTCGTACACTGACCAGCGGGTGGGCCGAAGTTCGGTGGAGACACTCCTGGAGCAACGCGTCGACGGCATGGTGGTAGTGGGCACCACCAATGAATCCGCAGCGATCCAAAATGCTGCCCGAAACATCCCCGTGGTCCTTGCAGGGACCCGCGAACCGGTACTGGCCGGCGTCGACATCGTGGTCAATGATGACGACGCCGGGGCGCGGCAGGCGAGCGAACACCTCATCTCACTGGGTCACCGGCGCATTGCCCACCTTCAGGGGCCGGGCGAGGTTGGGAGGCTGCGGCGGGCCTCGTTCGAACGCACTATGCGCGACGCTGGCCTTGAACCGATCGTCGTAGCGGGCGGAGGCCTCACGGAGGAAAGCGCCTACAGTACAGCAAGCCGTTTGCTTGCCGACCCGGAGAGGCCCACTGCGATCTTCGCGTACAACGACGTCGCGTGCATCGGCGCGCTGTCAGCAGCAGACGACCTTGGACTTTCCGTCCCCCACGACCTTTCACTGGTGGGCTATGACAACACCTACCTGGCCAAAATCCGGCATCTGTCGCTGACTTCCGTGGACAACGGAAATCTCGCCGTGGGCGTGGAGGCCGGCAAGTTCATCCTGGAACGGCTCACCGCTCCAGATCTCCCGGCACGACTCCACCTGGTGCCATCACAGCTCCAGGTCCGTGGTTCGAGCGGGCAGGCTCCGGCGTCCGGCTAACAACGGTTTCGCCCCGCCCACGTTCCCGCAGCAGCAGCACCCCGGCATTGGCGGCCACGATCAGCCCGATCCCCACCCACTGCCCCGCAGCCAGGTCCTGGTGCAGGATCACGGCGCCGATGACCGCGGCAAACACCGGGTTGATGCTCATGAGCACGCCGAACATGTTTGCGGGGACGCGCCGCAGTGCGATCAGATCGGCAACGTACGGCAGCACAGAAGCGAAGATTCCTGCCGCCACGGCGCAGAGAACCGCCAAGCCATCCACTGGTTGGCTGATGAAAATCACGACGGCGACAGGCAGGAACAGCGTTGCCGAAGCCCCCGTAGCGGCTGCCGTCCCTTGAATGCCTTGGACTCGCTGGCCCACGGTCCGATTAAGGAGGATGTAGGCAGCCCAGCTGCAGGCGGCAATGAGCCCCAAACCGATGCCTACCACGTCTATGGATGACTCCGGCCGGGTGATGGCGAGGACGCCCAACGCCGCAACCACGGCGCAGAGCGCACTGCTCCTTCGTCGCGAGCTGATTAAGGCCACGGCCAGGGGCCCAAGGAACTCCAGGGTGACGGCAAGCCCCAGGCCAATCCGCTGGACAGACGCATACAGTCCGAGATTCATGGTGCCGAAGGACACTGCTAGGAGAAGGACAGGCCACCATTGCCGCCAACTCAATTCCCGCAGCCGGGGCCGGACGATAGGCAACAACACAGCGGCCGCCACAAGCTGCCGAACCGCCACCACGCCCACGGGTCCCATGACAGGAAACGCAAACGAGGCCGTGGCGGCACCGAGCTGGTTGGAAAGCGCACTCGCCAGGAGGGTGGCCGCGCCACCGGCCTTCCGGGACGGCCTTACTCCCGCTGCATTGGTATCCATCATGGGGAAATTCTGCGCTTGGCCGCTGTTTTCACTAAATGCACGGACGCGGCTATTTATACGGTGTGCGCATGAATAGGATGGGGCCCATGGACGTCGAATTGAGGCAATTGCGGTGCCTCCTGGCCGTAGTCGAGGAAGGCACGTTCACAGATGCCGCCATAGACGTTGGAATGTCCCAGGCTGCCGTTTCGCGCAACATCGCCGGGCTGGAACAGGTTTTGGGCGTGCGGCTCCTGGAGCGGACCACGCGCAGTGTTGGCCTGACCCCCTCCGGCGAGCGCGTCGTGGCCACGGCACGGCGCGTCCTCTCACTCCTGGACGACCTCAAGAGGGAGGCCCGGTCCGGCACCGGCAAGATCCGGATCGGCTACGCGTGGTCCGCCTTAGGCGCGCACACCATGGAGTTCCAACGCCAATGGGCGGTCGCAATCCCAGGCGTGGAACTGCAACTCCTGCACTCCAACTCCCCCACGGGAGGCCTTGCCGATGGAACCACCGACTTCGCTATTCTTCGCCGCCTGCCGGATGCGGCCGCCGTCGAGCATGTCCGGATTGGCGAGGAGAAGCGGTACTGTGCCATGTCCTCGGACGATCCGCTGGCATCACGGCGTTCTGTGACACTGGCGCAGGTGGCCCAGCGACCCGTCGCCATGGACTTGCGGACAGGAAGCACAACGCTTGAGCTGTGGCCGGAGGAGGGGCGGCCGGACATCGTGCCCATTAACGACGTGGACGATTGGCTGACGACAATTGGCAGCGGGGCGGCTCGCGGCATGACTGCCGAGTCCACTGCTCACCAGTATCGACGTCGGGGCATCATCTATCGGCCGGTCCGTGACGCTCCGCCAGTGCCTGTGTACCTCGCGTGGTCCACGAAGCATCCACCGCAGGAGCGCGAGCGGATCGCGGAGTTGCTGACGGGGTTGTACGCGTGAAGCCTGCTAGCAGTCGTGGCGCAATCCTGAGCTAGAACGTTGCTGCATCGATGACAAATCGGTACCGGACATCGCTGGCGAGCACCCGTTCGTATGCTTCATTGATCTGGCCTGCCTGGATGACTTCCACATCTGCTCCCAGACCGCGGGCAGCACAAAAGTCCAGCATTTCCTGGGTTTGCCGGATTCCGCCCATCCTGGAACCACTGAGGTTTCGTCGGAATTCCACCAGCGACCAAGCGCGCTGGCTCAGCGGTTTGGAGGGCAGCCCCACGAGGACCATGGTGCCGTCCAAGGCGAGCAGGGAGAGATAGGCATCCACATCGATGTCCGCAGAAACGGTGTTGATGATCAGATCCAGCTGACCCTTCAAATATTCGAAGGTTTCGGGCTCGGACGTTGCATAGTAGCCGTGGGCGCCGAGCCGGACGGCGTCCTCTTGCTTCTTGAGGGACTGGCTGAGCACCGTGACTTCGGCTCCCAAAGCGGTAGCAATCTTCACGCCCATATGGCCCAGTCCGCCCAAACCGATTATGGCCACTCGCTTGCCTGGTCCGGCTTTCCAGTTGCGCAGCGGCGCGTACATGGTGATGCCGGCGCACAATAGTGGTGCCGCTTCCTGGAGGGAAATGCCGTCGGGGATTCTGAGGACGTAATTCTCATCCACCACGATGCTGGTGCTGTAACCGCCTGCGGTGGGCAGGCCGTCACGGCCGAACGAGTTGTAGGTGCTCGTGGCACCTTGCAGGCAATATTGCTCCTCGCCTGCACGGCAGTTGACGCATTCCCTGCAGGAATCAACGAAGCAGCCCACCCCCACACGGTCCCCTGGTGAATGGCGGGTGACTTTTGGACCGACGGCTTCCACCACTCCGACGATCTCGTGGCCAACCACCAAGGGGTAGTTGCTCGCCCATTCTCCCCGGGCAGCGTGGATGTCCGAGTGGCAGATTCCTGTGTACTTGATGGCAATCTGCACATCGAAGTCACCGGGATCGCGCCGTTCCACAGTGCCCGGCTCAAGTTCCGAGGTGGGAGAAGAGGCTACATACGCCTTCACGGTAGTGGGCATGTCATCCTTCTTTCGACGATGGGACCAGACGATGGGACCAGACGATGGACCCAGGCTGTGGCGGGGAAACGGGATCAGGAGACCGGGACGAACCCAAGGTTTTTGTCCACGACGTTCTGCAGGGGTTCGCCCTGGCTGAACCGTCGCAGGTTCTCCACGAACAATTGCCCAAGATCGTCAAGATAGTCTTCGGTGTCGCCGCTCATGTGGGGTGTGAGGATGACGTTGTCCATGCTCCACAGAGGATGTTCCGCGGGCAGCGGCTCGGGATGGACCACGTCCAGTGCGGCCCCGGCAATGGATCCGGAGGTCAGCGCCTCCACCAGGGCGTCAGTCCGAACCAGCTCGCCACGGCCCACGTTGATGAGGTGCGCGGTGGATTTCATAGCGGAAAGGACGTCAGCGTCCACGAGTCCCCTGCTGTCCTCGGTCAGGGGCGCAGCCAGCACAACGTAGTCAAAGTCCTGGATGATCCGGGCAAGATCCCGGGAGGAATGTATATGGTCGAATAATTCATCCCCCGGACGGCTGCTTCGGCCGGCACCACTGACCTGCAGCCCCACGGCACGGAAGAGCAACGCGATTTCCCGTCCAATGGAACCGGTACCCACCACCAAAGCACGTTGGCCTTGGATCTTTCGCGTAACCCTGTGCTGCCAGCGCTGAGCCTGCTGAAGCTTGAGGGAGCCCTGCGAGTCTTTCGCAATATCCAGGACGAAGCCCAGCGCAAATTCGGCAATTGCACGGCTCAGGACTCCACGGGAGTTCGTGTAGAGCACATCGCTCTGGATGAGCTCATCGAACAGGAGCTGGCTAACGCCCGCCGCTGAAACGTGGACCCACTTCAGTGAGGACGCCGCCTCCCAATTTTCCCGCAAGGCGGGGGAAAACGAATGCCACTGGTACAGGACATCCGCGCCGTCCATCGCTTCAGCGAGTCCCTCGGCTTTGGTCAGGCGAACCTCGGCCAGGGCCTCGATCTCCTCTAGCCGGGGAGGCAAGGCCTCCCGGTAAAGGGCCGCAACGACAGGTTTCTTGCGCTCAGGGAAAACCGTCATGACGACGCCGGTGCTCCCGCAGGATTGGTTGCCGTGCCGGCCTCAATTGAGCCAACCACATCAATGACATTGATCGCGGCCAAAACAGCGGCTGTGAACTCCGACGTCGACGAAGGGCCTCCCACGTCGCGGGTCCCGAGGCCTTCGCGTAGGGCGAATTCGAACGCCAGCTGTAGGTGCTCAGCGGCCTCCGGGTGGCCCAGGTGCTGCAGCATCATGGCGCCGGACCACATCTGGCCCACAGGGTTTGCCAATCCTTTCCCTGCGATGTCGGGGGCAGATCCATGCACGGGCTCAAAGAGCGAGGGGAAATCACCTTCGGGATTCAGGTTCGCGCTCGGTGCCACACCAATGGAACCTGTAACGGCACTGCCCAGGTCCGAGAGGATGTCGCCGAGCAGGTTGGAGGCAACAATAACGTCCAGGGTCCAAGGTTTGAGGACCAGGTGCGCGGCCAACGCGTCCACCAGCTCGCTGGAGAGCGTCACATCGGGGTAGAGGCGCGTGGTTTCCTCCACTACCTCGTCCCAGAAGGGCATGGTGTGGATGATGCCGTTGCTCTTGGTGGCCGAGGTCAGGTGACCCCTGCGGGAGGACGCGAGGGAAGCTGCGTAGTGCGCGGCGCGTGATACTCCCAAGCGGGTGAAGATGGTTTCCTGGACAGCGGTCTCGTGGGGCAGTCCGCGGTACATGCGTCCGCCCACCTCCGAGTATTCCCCTTCGTTGTTTTCCCGCACGATGAGGATATCGATCGGCTCCTTGGACGCCAGGGGCGACTTCACGCCGTCGAGCGTTTTTACCGGACGCAGGTTAATGTACTGCTGGAATTCGCGCCGGATGGGAATCAGCAGCCCCCACAGCGACTCGGCATCCGGGACGTCCGGCGATCCGACTGCTCCGAGGAAGATGGCGTCATGCTGCGCCAGTTGTTCCAGGCCGTCCACGGGCATCATGCGGCCATGCTGGGCGTAGTAGTCCGATCCCCAGTCGAAGTGCGTGAACTTCAAGCTGATGGAGTGGATTTCAGCGATCCGTTCGAGGGTTTCAATGGCCGCTGGTACGACTTCTTTGCCAATACCGTCGCCCGCGATGACGGCGATTTTGTGGGTAGTCATGATGCATTCCGTTCTGAGGTGCCCGTCAGCTGCTGCCAGCGGGTGGCTGGCTCCGCCAGTTTGATGATGGTGCTTTTGGGTTCGGTCATTTCGCGGACAGCGTGCTTGACGCCTTCACGGCCAACGCCGGATTTCTTGAACCCGCCAAATGGCATGGAGTCGATCCGTACGTCGCTCGTTTCGTTGATGACCACGGCTCCCACATGCAGCTTGTCGGCAATCGCCAAGGCGAGGTCGATGGATTCGGTGAAGACACCGGCCTGGAGCCCGTATTCGGAGGCGTTGGCCGCGTGGATGGCATCGGCGACCTGGATGAAGGGCATGATGCTGACCACCGGACCAAACACTTCTTCGCTGATGACGCGGGCGTCCGCCGGCACATCGGTGAGCACCGTTGGCTGGTAGAACGCGCCGCGGCGCTGGCCACCCACCTGGATGGTGGCGCCTGCAGCCCTGGCCTCCTCTACCCATGCCTCCACACGGCGGGCCTCCGCCTCGGTGATCAGGGGACCTATGTCCGTGCTGCGATCCATCTTCGCTCCGACGCGGAGCGCGCGGGTCGCCGTGAGCACCTTTTCCAGGACTTCGTCGAACAACGAAATGTGGACGTAGACGCGTTGGACAGACAAGCAGTTCTGGCCGGCCACACCGAACGCCCCGGCGACGATCGCCTCAGCCGCGGTTGCCGGTTCGGCGTCGGCGCAGACGATCGTGGCGTTGTTGCCGCCCAGTTCGGACAGGATCTTCTTGGCGCCAGCAGCGGCAGCAATGCGGTCGGCCGTCGCTGGCCCCCCGGTGAAGGAGATGAGGTCCACCTGGGGGTCGGTCACGATCGCCTCGGACACCCCGGGTCCGGACACGATCGCGGCAATGCGACCGGTAGGAACACCGGCCTCAAGCAGCAGCTGGACGAAAGCCAGGCCGGTCAGCGGCGTGCGGCCAGAGGGTTTAAGCACGACGCCGTTGCCTCCGATCAGCGCCGGGCCCAGCTTGTGTGCCACGAGGTTCAGCGGATCGTTGAAGGGCGTGATGGCAGCGATGATGCCGACTGGCTTGCGGTTGTACCAGCCGATCTTGTTGGCACCCGCCATGCTGTCCTCAAAACCGAGGGTCTCCCCCACGAGTTCGCTCGACGCTGCCGCGGAAAGCCGCAACGTCTCAATGCATCGGCGAACTTCACGCTCTGCCTCGTTGATGGTCTTGCTGCTCTCGGCGGCGATGATCTCCGAAAACCGTACCGACTGTTCGGCCAGGAGCAGTGCGGCTCGTTCCAAAGCCTCACGGCGTTCCCGGAGGGGCCATTCATCGTCCTGGAGGTGGCGATGAATGTGGGCAACCGCCCGGCGGACATCCTGCGGGGTTGAAGAACACACAGTGCCCAGCAGCACGCCGTCTTCAGGATCCCGGACTTCCAGGACCATGTCGGCTGTCTCCCAGAGGCCTTCGAGGAACGCGCCACCGGGAAGCGCCGCGACGCTTGCCCGCCTATAGGCCGTTTCCTCACCTGTTTTTAGGCGCGCTCCAGCGACGGTTGTTGATGAACTCATGGGAACCTTTACCTTGCCTGGCTAACGGGGGGTATCTACTTGATACGGTCGATGATCTTTGCGGCTCCGCCAATGAAGGGCAGGAACCATGGCGGGCCGAAGTGGCCGGGAACCGGCGGGTTCTTCAGGTCTTCCCACACATTTGCCGACTTGTCTCCAGCCATGTAGTGGGCCATCCGCTTACCCATGTGGGCGGCCATCTGAACACCGTGGCCGCTGTAGCAGAGAGAGTAGAAGAGGCCGTCGTGCTGGCCTGCATGGACCATCTGGTCCATGGAGAGATCCACCAGGCCACCCCAGATGTAGTCCACCTTGGCCTTGGAGAGGTACGGGAAGAGCTCGGTCATGGCCTTGTGCAGGATTTCTGCGCTCTTGACGTCCGAGTCCGGGCTGGACAAAGCGAATCGGGCCCGGCCACCAAACAGCAGCCTGTTGTCCGGCGTGATCCTGAAGTAGTACGTCAGCATCTTGCTGTCAGAGGCCTGCCGCCTGTTCGGCAGGATGCGGTTGACTACCTCTTCGGACAGAGGCTCGGTGCAGATGATGAAGCTGCCCACCGGGATCACGCGGCGCTGCAGCCACGGGGTGAGATTGCTGGTGTAGCCGCTTGTGGCAACCAGGACCTGCTTGGCCCGGGTAATTCCGCGGGTGGTGTGAACATCGTGCACTGTCCCCGAGACCTTGTTCAGCTCGGTGACCGCTGCGTTCTCGCAAATGGCTGCGCCGTTGTCAGCTGCTACCTTCGCCAGCCCGTGCACGAACTTTCCTACGTGGAGACCCGCGCCCAGCGGATCCATCATGGCACCCTGGTAGAAGTCGGTGCCGATTTCGCTGTGGATCTCTGACTTGGGGATGACCTTCACGTGGTGGTCAACCAGATTCGCGAGCAACTCCTGGGACTTCAGGAAGCCATCGTAGTGGGACTTGTGGAACGCGAGGGAGAGCTTGCCGAAACGCTTGAAGTCACAGTCGATGCCGTTGTCGTGAACCAGCTTCTCGATGGTTTCGATTGCGTCGTTGTATTCGCGGAACATCTCAACGGCACGGGGAGCCCCGTAGCGTTTGACAGCGGTACTGAAGCCAATGGCCAAACCGGTGGTAGCCATTCCCCCGTTGCGGCCCGAGGCGCCCCAGCCAACGGTGTGGCGTTCGAAAACGGCCACGCTGGCGCCTTGCTTGGCGAATTCAAGGGCTGCTGAGAGCCCGGTAAAACCAGCACCGATAATCGCAACATCAACGTTTTCCGGGACCGGAGTGCGGCGGTAATCGCCGGAAGGCTCTGCAGTATCGAGCCAGTAGGGAACAAGTTTCACGGTATGACCTTTCGCCTGGAAGTCGGTTTAGAGACCGAGGTGCTTGTTGAGCTCGTCCAAGGACTTAACAGTGGTGAGGTCGTAGCCCTCGCCAATGGGGTCGTAGCCACGGTCCAGCATCCAGAGGTTGCGGAAGCCCATGTCGTGCATCGGATGCATGTCGTATCGGGTGTGCGAGGAGACGTGCAGGAAGTCCTCCGGCTTAGCGTTCAGGGTATCGAGCATGTACTCGAAGGCCTGGTAGCGGGGCTTGTAGGCCTGGGCCTGTTCTGCGGTCAGCACGGCGTGGAATTCAGCGCCGAGCTTGGGAATGCTGATGTCCAGGAAGCTGTCGTCCGCATTGGACAGTGCCACCAACTGGTAGTTATCGCCCATCAGCTTCAGCGGCGCCGGCACGTCCTCGTGGGCAACCCATCCGCGGACAGCGTCAGCGAACGCTGCACCGGCACCTTCGGTGGGCCCAATGCCCCAGCGCTTGCACACCCGGTCAAAGGAATCCTGCAGGATCGCCTCGTACGGCTTGAAGTCGCCCAGGACCTCGTCGAAGCGGTAGCCGCGGAACTGCTTCTTGAACGTAGGCCACTGCTCTTCGGAGATGCGTCCATCAAGCAGCCGCCGGGTGGTGGGATCGATGTCGAAGTTGATCAGCGTGCCGTAGACATCGAAGGAGATGTACTTCGGCCGGAAGTTGGTCTCTGCCATGGGGTTTCCGTTCTTTTCGGGAGATGGAAGGGGGCTGGCCCCGCGTATGTGGAGGTATCGAAGGAGGCGAACTGAACCAAGAAATCGTGCCCGGCGGGCTGAAAGGTTCTTGCCCGATGATTCGACTCTAGGTCGCCAAATTGTAAATTGTCAACAGTTTCTAGGATGGTAATTAGAACCGTTCTCATCAAAAAGATACTCCAAAAAAGTTTCTGTCAATTGTTGACAATCTACTGTTGAGGAGGTTGCATTGCTTTAGATGACGGAGAGATCCGGATCACATTACAACCTAGAACTTCTCCCTCCCCAGTGACCAACTCCCTCGAAGGGAAGCACCATGAAGATTCGAACCAAGGCCCAGACTGCAGCTGCAGGACTTGCCGTACTACTCGCACTGAGCGCTTGCGGTGGAACAGCCAACAGCAGTGATTCCCCGGACAGCAGCAAGACTTCAAACACTACTGACATCTCCGAGGGCGTCCAGCCTGACGAAAAGGCCGTGAGCCTCCTGCCGGCATCCTATAAGGACAAGGGCGAACTGACGGTCGCCATGGACCTGCACTACCCGCCGACGACGTTCCTCGCCGAGGACAACTCGACGCCGATCGGCCTGAACCCGGACATCGCCCGCCTGGTGGCCAAGAAGCTCGGCCTGAAACTGAAGTTCCAGGACACAAAGTTTGACACGATCGTCCCCGGACTGGACGGCGGCCGCTTCGACTTCACCGCCACGACCATGTCCAAGACCGAGGAGCGGTTGAAGGTCCTGGACATGATCGACTACTTCAAGGCCGGCAACTCAGTGGCCGTGGCCGCGGGTAATCCGCTGAAGCTCACCAACGAGACTCTGTGCGGTAAGAACATTGCCGTTACCCAGGGCTCGACCGGCCAGCTCAAGCGCCTCCCGGCCCTTAACGAGCAGACCTGCACCTCCAAGGGACAGCCAGCGATCAACGCCGTGACGCTGCCCAACGTTCAGGAAGCCCTGACCCAACTGGCGTCAAAGCGCATCGATGGCATCCTCTACGACACAACTTCCCTCGCCTGGGCCGAGAAGCAGCAGCCCAAATCGTTCACCATCCTGACCCCCCAGATCAACGTCGGCTCCAGCGACCTCACCGCTATCGGCGTCAAAAAGGGATCTGCCCTGACTCCCGCCCTCCAGGCCGCCATCCAGTCGGTCCTGAACAGCCCGGAATACAAGAAGTCCCTCTCCACCTGGGGCCTCGACGCCGGAGCCATCACGGACGCGAAACTCAACTAGGACAGGTGCTCCCATGGTGCAAACCATCAGTAACGGAAACAAACCGACAATGAACGGCATTGATCCGGCACTCAAGCCCCGCCTTCGTCGCAGAAGCACTTTTGAATACGTCGCCTGGGTGGTTTCCATCCTGCTTGGCGCGGGCATCCTCTTCTCGGTCTCCACCAATCCCAACTTCAAGTGGGACGTCGTGGCCAAGTACTTCACCCACGAATCGATCCTTCGCGGGCTGATGCTCACCATCTTCCTTACAGTCGCAAGCATGGCCTTGGGCACCCTCCTGGGCTTGGTCATTGCGATCATGAGGTCCTCGAGCGTCAAGCCGATCGCGGCCACGGCGGGGGCATTCATCACGCTGTTCCGTGGTACCCCGGTCCTGGTCCAGTTGATCTTCTGGTTCAACATCTCCGCCTTGTACCCGAACCTGACCATCGGCATCCCGTTTACCGACATCGGCACCGCGATCGACACGAATGCACTCATGGGCCCGATCACCGCAGCCTTGGTTGGCTTGACGTTGAACGAAGCCGCGTACATGGCAGAAATCATCCGCGGCGGGTTCTCCTCGGTGGGCAAGGGGCAAATTGAAGCCGCCGACTCACTGGGCATGAGCGCCGCAACGAAGATGCGCAAGATCATCATTCCCCAGGCCATGCCCTCCATCATTCCGGCCACCGGCAACCAGGTCATCGGAATGTTCAAGGAAACGTCCTTGGTCAGCGTCCTGGGTGTTGCGGAACTTCTCCAGAGCGCCCAGCTCATCTACGCACGCACCTACGAGACCATCCCGCTGCTGATCGTGGCCAGCCTCTGGTACCTGGTGATGACGCTGCTGCTGAGCTACCCGCAGTCCAAGCTCGAACAGAAATACTCCCATACCTCCGCCCGGGTCCCCCGCAAGGCCAGGAAGGTTGTATTGACCGCACCGGAAGGTATCGCACGATGAGCAACGACGGCACGATCCTCGCCCGCCGAATTCGTAAGTCCTTTGGGCACAAGACCGTTCTCCACGATATCGACCTCGATATTGCCAGCGGTGAAATCTGCTGCATCATCGGACCCAGCGGCTCCGGAAAGTCCACCCTGTTGCGCTGCATCAACGGCCTGGAGACCGTGGACTCTGGAATCCTGAAAGTTAACGGTGACGATTTCGGTTACTACGAGACCGACAACGCTTACCACGCGCTGCCCCCTAAGAAGCTTGCCCAGCAACGCACCCGGGTAGGCATGGTCTTCCAGCAGTTCAACCTGTTCCCGAACATGACCGCCCGCGAGAATGTCATGTCCGGCCCGGTGCTCGTCAAAGGCGCCGACAAGAAGGAATCCTCCAAGCGCGCCCAGGAACTGCTCACCAGCGTGGGCCTCGGCGCTTTCGGTGACCGCTACCCGGCCGAACTTTCCGGCGGGCAGCAGCAACGCGTTGCCATCGCCCGGTCTTTGGCCATGGATCCGGAAATCATCCTGTTCGACGAACCCACCAGTGCCCTCGATCCAGAAAAGGTAGGGGAAGTCCTCGGTGTCATGCAGGACCTCGCCAAGAAGGGCATGACCATGGTGGTAGTCACCCACGAGATGGGCTTCGCCCGCGAGGTAGCCGATTCCTTGATCTTCATGGATGAGGGCTTCGTGGTGGAACGTGGAGATGCCCGGGAAATCCTGAAGAACCCCAAGGAAGCACGCACCCAGGCGTTCCTTAAGCAGGTGCTGTAAGCGATGGATGGAAAACTCGCCGTCATCGGGCTGGGCAGCATCGGAAGCATGGCACTCTGGCAGGCCTCCCGCCTGTCCGATTCCGTGGTCGGCTTCGAAGCACACACCCCAGGACATGGCAGGAGTGCGGTGGGTGGCGACACCCGGCTTTTCCGGATGCTCTACAGGGGAAGGCCGGACTACTACCCCATCCTGGAACGCTCCCGGGATCTCTGGGCAGAGCTCGAAGCAGAAACGGGACAGGACATCCTCACCCGCTGCGGCGGACTCTCCATCGGCACTGTTGACGGACCGTACATTCCGAAGCTGCTGGAAACTACCCGGGCCAACGGAGCGAGCCACCAGATCCTCACCCGTGAGGAAATGGCGGAACGCTACCCACAGCACAACCTCCGCGCTGACGATGTCGCCGTTTACGATCCCTTCGGCGGCGCACTTCGAACGGATCGGGCAGTTACCGCTGCGGTTGCAGCGGCACAGGCCAACGGGGCGACGGTGCTCAGCAACACGCCGGTTACCAGCATCCGGGAGACCAACGACGGCGTTGCCGTCACCTCCGGCGAACAGTCCTGGACCTTCGAACGGGTGATCATCGCCTCCGGTGGGTGGTCCCAGCAGCTCATGCCCGATTACCTGAAGGCGCACACGGAAACCCGCAGGATTTTCCTGAGCTGGTTCGTCGCCCGCGACGCAGCCCAGTTCACCCCGGAAAAGTTCCCCATCTTCATCAGGATTTCCGGCGATCGCTCCATGTATGGGGCGCCCGCGGTGGACAGCGTCACTGTGAAAGCCACCCTCGATGGCCGCGGGGCACCAACCCCGGCCGCAGACTCAGTGCCCAGGGAGCTGACCCAAGCGGAGATTGCGGAAACCATTGAGACGGTCAGCGAATTCTTCCCCGGATTGGTTCCCAGCATCGTCCGATCGGATGCCTTCCCGGATCTGTTTACCTCGGATTCGCAGCCCATCCTGGGCTTCTTCACCGAGGCAGGCCGGATCTACTCCGCCACCGGCTTCTCCGGTGCCGGCTTCAAGATGGCTTCCGGCTACGGCCAGATTGCTGCCAACGAAGCACTTGGCAAGGGTGGCTTTGACGGCCTGGACTTCGTCCGTCCACAGAGGTTCAAGAACTAGGCACCACAACGCGATTCGCGGGCTAACGGCCCGCGAATCGCGTATTGTTGACAATCTACAGTTACTAAGAAAGTATGAAGCCATGGCAACACTTAGCCCCATCCTGAAGCAGGCCACTCCAGTGGTCGTGGACTACGCGTCCGGTAGTTGGATCCACGCCACAGACGGCAAGAAATACCTGGATTTCACCACCGGAATCGGCGTCACCAGCACCGGACACTGCCACCCCGATGTGGTGGCCGCAGCCCGCGAACAGGTGGGCAAGATCGTCCATGCCCAGTACACCACCGTGATGCACAAGCCCCTCCTGGAACTCACGGAACTCTTGGGTGGCGTCCTGCCCCAGGGCCTCGACAGCATCTTCTACGCAACCTCCGGCTCCGAAGCAGTAGAGGCCTCCATCCGTTTGGCCCGCATGGCAACCGGACGGCCCAACATCATCTCCTTCCAGGGTGGGTTCCATGGGCGCACCGTAGCGGCCGCCTCCTTGACTACCGCGGGAACCAAGTTCCGCTCAGGGTTCTCCCCCATCATGAGTGGAGTGCACGTTGCCCCGTTCCCGCACTGGTACCGGTACGGCTGGGACGAAGCCACCGCCGTCGAATTTGCCCTGAAGGAACTCGACCACCTTCTGATGACCATCAGCGCCCCCAGCGATACTGCCGGCTTCATCATCGAACCGGTTCTGGGTGACGGCGGGTACATTCCCACGCCTGTCGCATTCCTCCAAGGCCTGCGTGAGCGCGCCGACAGGCACGGCATAGTGCTCATCCTGGACGAGGTCCAGGCAGGCGTCGGCCGCACCGGCAAGTTCTGGGGACATGACTGGGCCGGAATCACCCCCGACGTCGTCATCACCGCCAAGGGACTTGCCAGTGGCTTCCCCATCTCCGCGATTGCCGCCTCCGCCGATTTGATGGGCAAGGCCTGGCCTGGTTCGCAGGGCGGAACCTATGGCGGAAACGCCGTAGCGGCAGCGGCAGGCGTCGCAACATTGGGTGTCATCCAGCGGGAGAACCTCGTGGAGAATGCCTTGCTGCGCGGTGACGAACTGCGGGCAGGACTGGACAATCTGCAAACGGAATTCGCGGGAATCGGCAATGTTCGTGGCCGTGGCCTGATGCAGGGCGTCGAATTCACCGCTGCCGACAACACCCCGGACGCAGCAACTGCCCTTGCCGTCCAACAGGCCGCCATCAAGGAAGAGCTACTGCTGCTCACCTGCGGTCCGAACGGCAACGTCATTCGCCTCATTCCCGCCCTGAATGTCAGCAGCGATGAAATTCAGCAAGGCCTGTCCAAGTTCACGCAGGCGCTCAAGACGGCCACCTCCTAGTTCCCCTGATCACTGAAAGAGCCACCATGACCACCTCCTTTGATCCTTCCACCATCCCAACGGACCTGTTCATTGACGGAACGTGGCAGAAGGCTGCCAGTGGTGCCACCTTCGCCGTTGAGAACCCCGCCACGAACGAAGTGATTGCACATGTTTCCGACGGCGGTCCTGAAGACGCTGCCCTGGCCATCGAGGCAGCCGGACGTGCCCAGGCTGCATGGGGAAAGTCAACGCCCCGTGAACGCGCGGATATTCTCCGACGCGCTTTTGAACTGGTGATTGCCAACACCGACCGGCTCGCCGCCATCATGACCGCGGAGATGGGCAAACCCCTGGCAGAAGCTCGGGGCGAGGTGGCCTACGGCGCTGAAATGCTCCGCTGGTTCTCGGAAGAGGCCGTAAGGATCGGTGGTGACAGCGCTACCTCAGTGGATGGAAACACCCGCATCCTCATCACCAAGGAACCCGTGGGGCCCTCAGTCCTGGTGACTCCCTGGAACTTCCCGCTCGCCATGGGCGCCCGGAAGATCGCCCCGGCCGTTGCCGCAGGCTGCACCATGGTGTTCAAGCCGGCCGAGCTGACACCTCTGACATCCCTCGCCCTCGTTGGGATTTTCAAGGAAGCCGGCCTTCCCGACGGCGTGCTGAACGTCGTCACCACATCCAGCGCCTCCAAGGTGGTCCGTACCTGGACTGACAGTGGCATCGCCCGCAAGATCAGCTTTACCGGTTCCACCGAGGTGGGCAAGGTTCTGCTGAAGCAAGCGGCCGACAACGTGATGCGGTCCTCCATGGAACTTGGCGGAAACGCACCGTTCATCGTCCTGGCCGATGCAGACATCGAAAAGGCAGTGGACGGTGCCATGAAAGCCAAGATGCGGAACATGGGCGAGGCTTGCACGGCAGCAAACCGCTTCTTCGTCCACCGCTCCGTCGTAGAGGAATTTGGCGAGAAGTTCTCCAAAAAGATGTCAGAATTGCAGGTAGGCAACGGCGCCGTTGCTGGCACCGACGTCGGGCCCCTCATTGAGCAGAAGGGCCTGGAAAAGGTCGAAAACCTCGTTACAGATGCGGTCTCCAAGGGAGCACGTGTGCTGACCGGCGGAAGCCGTCCGGAAGGTCCCGGCTACTTCTACACACCCACCGTCCTGGTGGACGTGCCTATGGACGCAGCCCTGATGAGCACGGAAATCTTCGGCCCGGTCGCAGCGATCACCGCGTTCGACAGTGAGGACGAAGTTCTCCGCTTGGCCAACGATACTGAGTGGGGCCTGGTGGGGTACGTGTTCACAGAGAGCATGGACAAAGCCTTGCGGTTCTCCGCGGAACTGGAAGTCGGAATGGTCGGCCTGAACACCGGCCTGGTTTCCAACCCCGCGGCACCGTTCGGCGGCGTCAAGCAATCCGGACTCGGACGCGAGGGCGGAAAAATTGGAATCGAAGAATTCCTGGAGTACAAGTACACCGCAATAGCGGTCTAACAGTTTCAAAATTGCCGAAGCATGGAATGAGGGGATGTCAATGGCGGCACCGGAGGGAATGTTCGTATTGGAAGGCCGGCCTACGGCCCAGCTGATCGCTGACCAGCTGCGTGAGCTCATTGTCCAAGGGGCCTTCCGCCCTGGGCAGCAGGTCAATGAATCTGCCTTGGCCAGCCAGCTGAGCACCTCGCGGGGTCCGCTCCGCGAGGCTCTCCAGCGGCTGTGCCAGGAGGGGATCCTGGTGAGCAAGCGCAACCGCGGCGTCTTCGTGCTGGAACTTTCCACGCAGGATGTCAAGGAGATCTACGCTGTCCGTGAAGCCGTGGAGCTGGCTGCAGCCAATACCCTTTTGGACTCGGACACAGAGCAGGTGGCGGACACCTGCCGGGAGCTCAAGGGCATCATCCGGAACATGGCCAAGCAGGTTGCGGCCTCGGACTGGCAGGCCATTGCGCGTCTGGACATGCAATTCCACACCGCCTTCGTTTCAGGCACTGGGAACACGCGCCTGATACGCATTTATGAGACTCTTGCTGCCGAATCCAGGATGTGCATTTTGAGCCTGGAAGTGGCATACCCCCGCATCGATGCACTGGTGCAGGAACACCAGCAGATCCTGGACCTTCTCGAGGCCCGGGACCGTAGCGGACTTCAGCAGGCCATCAAGCGCCACATGCAGAAGGCCGTGGAGGACCTCACTTCCAGCCCGGAAGTAACGGGAATTACTGCTTAGGAAAGTCTCCATACAGTGAGGGCCCGGTTCAGATTCTGAACCGGGCCCTTACTGTATATGCAGTTAGTTTGCCGGAACGTCCGTGACAACCCACATCTTCCGCAGCGTCTCATGGATGGTCCAGGTACCCGTCCATCCTGCCGGAGTAACGAACAACGTTCCGGGGCCAATGTCGAAGCTGCTTCCGTCTTCTTCTGTGATGGTCCCCTTGCCACTGAGGATCTGGCAGATCTCGTCGTAGCCCGGGCGGGTGCTCTTGAACACGCCCGGCGTAACCTCCCAGATGCCCGTCTTGTGGCCGTCGCGGGCCCACAGACGGAACGAGACTTCGGTCTGGCCCGGCGTGCTGGAGGTTGCTTTCGGGATGTGCTCGCCCGGGTCTTGGGTTGTTGCGTCGCTCATGACAGTGGCCTTGATCATGGATTCTCCTTCTGGGGCTGCGCCCTTTTTGAACGTGCCCGCCGTCGTTGGAAGAGCACGCATTCAATCCTAGCAATTGTCAACAATCGACGATAGGCTTGGACAAGAAAATATTCACCGACGCCCTGCCAGCGATGCCAGCCACCGTCACCAAGGAGAACAGCCCCCCATGAAACTTGCCTGGAAAAGCAGCCTGGAAAACACCCCTGCCGCATGCAGCGCGCAGAGCCGGCGGATATCACTCTGGAACTCCCTGGAAGCCGGCGATGTAGTTTCCCTCAGCCGGCGCGGCTATGAGTATCACAGGGGTACGGTGGACGACCGGACTGCGGATGGGCAAACGATCTGGGTGGTAGACCACATCGGCGAACGGCGGCTCTTCCACATCGATGATGACTACGACCTGCTGGTCGCGTCCCAGGGCTGACAGCCCCTAGGCTGACAGCCCTGGGCTGACAGCCCCTAGGCTGACAGCCCAACACCGGCAACCACCAAGCCTCTGGCCCCGGCAGGCCAGCAAGAGTACCGTCAAGGTGACGATGTAGCAGGACAGCCAGCGGCCAAAGACAGGCACTGACCGTCCTTGGTTCTAGAGGAGCCAATCAGTGGCTGGATGGAATGCTGATACGGCAGCCGGTCCCCTCGGCGCCGGGACTGTCACCTTGGTGGAAGGCACGTCCTTCTGCATCTCCCTGCCCAACGGGGACATTCACCCGGACCATCCCCACGGCATGTTCTTCCAGGACACCAGGGTCCTGTCCGATTGGGTCCTCACCATCAACGGCCAGTCGCTGGAGCCCCTGACCGCCCAGACGAAAGAGCCATACAGGGCCGCTTTCGCCAGCCGCGTCACACGGTCCGACGGGTATGCGGATACGCCGTTGATTGTGGAGCGCCTACGCGAAGTTGGCGTGGGAATGGTGGAGCACGTCACCGTGCGCAACCATTCGATGGAACCTGTGGAATGCTTGATCGAATTCGCGGTTGGGTCGGACTTCGCGGACGTTTTCGAAGTCAAGGAAGCGCGGGTCCAGAGGCAGTGGGAGGAATCCCGCGAATACAATCACAACACACTAACTATCCGCTCCCGTTGGCAGGATGTCCGGAAGTCCGTCGTCGTAAGTTCCGATAGCGCCCAGGCAACCCGCGAGGGCCTGGTCCACCGGACCACTATCCCGCCACGCGGCCACTGGAGCACCGTAGTCACTGTTGCTCCCGGAGCCGACGGAGGGGCGCCTGCGGCGCCTGTGGTGCGTCCCGCCGTCGGCGAACTGTCCCGCAGCGATCAACGCCGCCAGGAATGGGTGGCCAAAATTCCGGTGCTGCATATGGGCAACCACTCCATCGAGAGGACGCTGCGGCGCAGCTATGACGATCTTGGCGCCCTTCGCATTGAAGACCCGACGCACCCGGACAGGGTGGTTGTTGCCGCTGGAGCTCCCTGGTTCATGACGCTGTTTGGCCGCGATTCACTCTGGGCCTCCGAAATGGCTATGCCCGTTGATCCGTCGCTGGCCCTCGGCACGCTGCAAACGCTGGCCGACCACCAGGGCAAGGTGGTGGATCCCGTCAGCGAGGAGGAGCCCGGGAAGATTCTGCACGAGGTCAGGCTGGATGTTTCCAGCGGCCTGTCACTCGGCGGCAAATCCGTTTACTACGGCAGCGTCGATGCCACTCCGCTGTTCGTGGTGTTGCTGGGCTCGGTCAGCCGGTGGGGTTTCGCCAAGGACACGATCGCAGCCTTGCTGCCTAACGCGGACAGGGCCCTGGACTGGATACGCGACTACGGCGACAGGGACGGCGATGGATTCGTCGAGTACCAGCGGCTCAACGACCGCGGGCTCATCAACCAGGGCTGGAAGGACTCGTGGGACGGCATCAATTTTGCGGACGGACGCCTCGCGGAGCCGCCTATCGCACTTTGCGAGGTTCAGGCGTACGTATACGACGCTTACATGGCACGGGCGTGGATAGCGTACGACGCCGGTGAGGCACCTTTGGCCCAGGAACTCGCCGATCGGGCGGCGGAGTTAAAGGTCCGGTTCAACGAGCAGTTCTGGATGCCGGAGCGCGGTTATTACGCCATCGCTTTGGACGGCAAGAAACGGCAGGTTGACGCGTGCGCCTCGAACATGGGTCACTGCCTATGGGTGGGGTTGGTGGACGAGGACAAGGCGCCGCTCGTGGCCCAACGGCTGATGTCTCCTGAGATGTTCAGTGGCTGGGGCGTACGGACCCTTGGAACGGATATGGGCGCCTACAACCCGGCCAGCTACCACAACGGTTCCGTGTGGCCGCACGATAACGCCGTAATTGCCGCTGGCCTGATGAGATACGGATTCGTGGAAGAGGCCCAACGAATTTCGACCGCCTTGCTCGAAGCTGCCGACTATTCCGAGGGGCGGCTCCCCGAGCTGTTCTGCGGTTTCAGCAGGGAGCAGTACAGCGAACCCGTGCCGTATCCCACCGCATGCTCGCCGCAAGCCTGGGCAGCCACCTCACCCATCCAACTGGTCACGAGCTTGATGAGGTACGACGCACACGTCTCACGTGGCGGGTTCTGGATGGATCCCCAACTGCCGGCGTCCTACGGCGACCTGCATATCACCAACGCGCCCATGGGTGGCGGCCGCGTGACCATCGACATCGCCGATTCCGTTCCCACCGTGCAGGGGCTTCCGGAAGGGATGGTGTTCCACAGAGGACACCGGCCATGGTTGACCGAACTTGTGCAGCAGGCCGGCCTTCGGAAGGAGGTCTGAGTGCTTACGAAGTTGTCATCAAGCCGGCCGCAGGGTGGGCGCCCTGGCTACCGACTGTTCCACGCATGATCCAGAGGGCTGGCGTACCGTGCAGGGCAGGCATTACTTCGCCCTTGGTAATAAGACGCATTCCCCTGGGATCACCCGCGACTGACCACCAGCCGGTCTTCGGGCAATGGTGCCCGGTGCGTGATGTTTCAACGAGCTCAGAGGACAGGCTTGCCGGGCGTCGCTTCTTCATGGGAGGTCCTTCACGCAAGGGGGGTTTCGGCGGATGCCTGACCCGGGTTTCAGGTAATGAACTAAGCGTAGCAATTGTCAACAATTGACGATAGTACCCGGCGGGAGGAATTTGACGCGGTTTAAGGATGCTGCTTCTGATTGGATGTGCTGAGGGACAAAACCGACTCCGCGGGCGCAGACTGATTCAATGAGCCGAGAAGTTTCAATGAACATCGAGCTGTTTCAATGAGCATCGAGCAGTGGTGGCCGCAGTTGAATCCTTCAACCCGGGAATGGTTGATAAACAACAACGGCGACACCGTGCCCCCGGAAATCGTTGCCGAGATCGCGGGGGCCGGCGGACCAGATGCAGCCGATTCATGGTGGGTTGCCGAAGAGGAAAGTCCGGGGCTGCAGCTGCCCGACGACGCCATCGATTGGATCGAGGCAATCGCCAACGAAGAAGCGCCCGAACAGTCGTAGCCGGCGCTTAGAGGTTTTCCACCAACGAGACGTCCCGGACGGCGCCCTTGTCAGCGGAGAGTGCCATGGCTGCGTAGGCGCGAAGCGCGGGAGACACCTGGCGGTCACGGTTCTTGGGCTTGTAGCCGCCGTTGACTTCGAGTTTTTCGCGGCGTTCGGCGAGGATTTCGTCGGATACCTGCAACTGGAGGGAGCGCGTCGTGATGTCGATGCTGATGATGTCACCGTTCTCAACCAGGGCGATGGCACCGCCGGAGGCAGCCTCAGGGGAAATGTGCCCGATCGACAAGCCGGAGGTGCCGCCGGAGAAGCGGCCGTCCGTGATGAGGGCGCATTTCTTGCCCAGGCCGCGGCCCTTGAGGAACGACGTCGGGTAGAGCATTTCCTGCATGCCCGGACCGCCTCTGGGGCCTTCGTAGCGGATGACCACCACGTCGCCTTCCTTGATGGTTTTATTCAGGATCATTTCCACGGCTTCGTCCTGCGACTCGCACACAACTGCCGGGCCCTCGAAGGTCCAGATGGACTCGTCCACACCTGCGGTCTTCACCACGGCGCCGTCCACTGCGACGTTGCCGCGCAGCACAGCCAGGCCGCCGTCCTTGGAGTAGGCGTGCTCCACGGAACGGATGCAGCCGCCCTCAGCGTCGGTGTCCAGGGAGGTCCACTGGTTTGATTGCGAGAACGCGGTGGAGGAGCGGACGCCACCGGGAGCCGCGTGCCACAGCGCCTGCGCCTCCTCGGTGGCCTTGCCGCCGCGGATGTCCCAGTCGTCCAACCAGCCGTCCAAGTCGGCGGAGTGGACGGAGTGGACGTCCTTGTGCAGGAGGCCGCCGCGGTTCAACTCGCCCAGCAGCGCAGGGATGCCGCCGGCGCGGTGGACATCTTCCATGTAATAGGTCTTGTCGCCGGCGACGTTCGGGGCCACCTTGGCCAGGCAGGGCACCTGGCGGGACTTGGCGTCCATCTCGGCCAGGCCGTAGTCCACGCCCGCCTCCTGGGCCGCGGCCAGCAGGTGCAGAATCGTGTTGGTGGAGCCGCCCATGGAGATGTCCAGGGCCATGGCATTGTCAAAGGCCTTGGCGGTGGCGATGGAGCGTGGCAGCACGGAGTCGTCGTCGCCGTCGTAATAGCGTTTCACGAGTTCGACGATTGTGGCGCCGGCCTTCTCGTACAGCGCCTTGCGGGCCGTGTGGGTCGCGAGGACGGAGCCGTTGCCGGGCAGGGCCAAGCCGATGGCCTCGGCGAGGCAGTTCATGGAGTTGGCGGTGAACATGCCCGAGCAGGAACCGCAGGTGGGGCAGGCGTTCTCTTCGATGAGGTTGATGTCTTCATCGGAGATGGACTCGTCCACGGCGTCGGCAATCGCGTTCACCAGGTCCAGGGAGCGCACGGACCCGTCTGTCAGCGTCACGCGGCCGGCCTCCATGGGACCGCCGGAAACAAACACCACAGGGATGTTCAGGCGCAGGGCAGCCATGAGCATGCCCGGGGTGATCTTGTCGCAGTTGGAGATGCAGACCAGTGCGTCGGCGCAGTGGGCGTTGACCATGTACTCAACGGAGTCCGCGATCAGGTCGCGGGACGGCAGGGAGTACAGCATTCCGGAGTGGCCCATGGCGATGCCGTCGTCCACGGCGATGGTGTTGAATTCGCGCGGCACTGCGCCGGCGGCGAGAATCGCGTCGGAGACGATCCGGCCCACGGGAGCAAGGTGGGTGTGCCCGGGAACGAACTCGGTGAAACTGTTGGCGACGGCGATGATCGGCTTACCGATGTCCGTGTTGGCGACGCCGGAGGCGCGCAGCAGTGCGCGGGCGCCGGCCATGTTGCGGCCGTGGGTGACTGTTCTGGAGCGAAGTGCAGGCATGGATACCATCCTGCTGATTTCTTACAACAGGTGGAAGACGGTGCTGCTACTAGTAGTGAAAGTACCAGAGTAATAGTGTTGGAGGAATGAAAGACGAGAGGCGAAAGGAACTGGGACTCTTCCTGAGGACGCGCCGGAACCAAGCCCTGAGGTCGGACTATGGTCTTCCTCCAGTGGGCCGAAGCCGGGAGCGGGGCCTCCGCCGGGAAGAGATCGCGTTCCTCTCCGGAGTCAGCGTCACGTGGTACACGTGGCTGGAACAGGGCCGGGATATCAGCCCGTCGCGGCAGGTACTGGAAGCCGTAGCCCGCACGCTGCATTTATCCGACACAGGGCTGGGCTACGTTCTGTCTTTAGGCGGCTATTCGTCCGCAATGCCAAAGGGACCAGTGGCAGCTGACGTGCCCCCACATGTGCAACGGCTCCTGGACGCCTTGGATCCCAACCCGGCATATGCACTGTCACCGGACTGGGGAGTTGCGGGCTGGAACAGGGCCTACGAGGCCCTGTACCCCAACATCGGAACCTTCGACGCCTCGGACAGGAACCTGTTGTGGCTTGTCTTCACAGACCCCTATGTCCGTGACCTGCTCCCCGATTGGGACGTGACCAGCAAACGGTTCCTGGCCGAGTTCAGGGCCGAGACCGGTCAGCGACTCGGCGATCCCGATGTTGAGTTCCAAGTTGAACGGCTTAGGCAAGCCAGCCCGGAATTCCAGGAAAGCTGGGACCGCTACGACATCCTCGGCTTCGAATCCCGCGAGCGGCTTTTCCACCACCCAGCCGTGGGTGTTCTGCAGCTGGAGCACCATCAGGTTTCACCATCTGACAGGCCGGATCTCCACATCGTGGTCTATACACCGGCGCCCGGCAGCGACGCAGGCGAACAGATGCAGCGGCTGATGGGGAACGGGAATTAGCGTGCGCGTTAGCACCAAAACGTGTCGCACATTTCCATTAAATATTTTCCGCTGCCAAATTGGCAGCTAACGCCCTTGCCAATGTCAATCGGGGACCCTTCCGACTATTGACACAACCACGGCAGCCCTTGACACTAAACGCATATACTTGGTTAGTCAAAGGGGGAATTGCTGCCGGATGAGCACACTCAGACCACAATTCATATTTGCGGCACTGGCACTAATGGCCGGGCTCAGCTCTTGCGCATCTGAAGCGCCCAAGCTTGGCGAACCGGAGTCAAGCCAACAGTCCGTAGCGACCGAATCAGCACCGTCCAATGATTCATACGCCAACGTCCCCCAGGACCAAATTCAAGAGGACGGGATGGACGTTGATTTTCTTTGGAATTCAGGGGACCCATTTTACGGATACAACAAGTATCCGGTTGTCGCGCGAGTGTATATCGAGTCCATCGATGGCGGGCGCACATTCAGTCCGGTTTCCAAACAAAATGTTTTCCCGCAGACTTTTGGCAGGATGACAATCCGCGAAGTTTACAAGGGTGATATCACGCCCGGCGCACGAGTCAGCTATTCACGGGCTGGCGGAATCGTAACCTACGATGACTACTGGAATAGCCTCAATCAGGCGCAGAAGGACAAGATCCTTAGCCTAAACAACGGCGGGAAGCCCAGTGGTACAAAATACGTAGAAGCGAGGGCCACAGACGACATCGACGTTGAAGTGGGCAAAGAATACACAGCACTCCTCTTGCCGCAGTCTTCAGAGGATGGAACCCTCGTCGAATATTCCATAACCGGATATCAGTATGGCCTTCGGGAGACCAAAGGCTCCGGCGCCGGGACAAAGGCACTCAACAACGAGACGCAAACTTGGGAAACCCTTGGCAGCTTTGTGAAGCTGCCCTAGCTTTCAGCGCAACTCCCGGCGTAACAACTTGCCCCACTCTGTGAGCCATGCCATATTCATTCCATGATCAGCCTGTTGGACAGCTGGACTGCTGGACAAACCAAAGTCGTAAGGGTCGGTGCCGCCGAGGCAGTGCTTGCCACTCTGCGTGCTGCCATTGAAGACGGCAGCCTTCCAGTAGGTTCACGCTTGGATTCGGAAGCCACGTTGGCGCAGCAGTTCGGCGTCAGCAGGACGATGGTCCGCGAAGCCTTGAAGTCTTCAAACGCCTTGGGCCTGACCGTAACCCGGACGGGCAAAGGCACATTCGTCATCGCCGACAAAGTTGGCCAGGACCTGAAACTGGGCAAGTACTCGGCGCGTGAACTCCTGCAAGCACGGCCTCACATTGAAGTGCCGGCTGCCAGCTTGGCCGCGGAACACCGCAGCCAGCAGGATGTTGAATCACTCCGGGAAATCCTACGGGCCATGGATGAAGAAGAAGACCTGGAACAGTGGGTCATCCTCAATTCCGAGTTCCACGCGATCATCGCCCGGAGCAGCGGCAATGGCGTCTTCGCATCGATGCTCTCTGATATCGATGAGGCCATGGCCAACCAGTCCAGCACCTTGAACCAGATGGTGGACCGGAGGAAGGAATCCGGACTTGAGCACGCGGCCATTTTCGACGCCATCGAAAAAGGCTCAGCGGAGGATGCAGGGATCGCCATGATGCGGCACCTTCATGGCGTCGAAGGATCGCTTGGGGCTGTCCTGCCGGTTCCGGCGCCCTAAAGCCCCGGATCGAACAACACGGCCCACCACACCATTCGAACGGGTTCAACGACGAATCCGAAACGTCTCATTGCGCCCCGCGGGGTGCCCGACCATAGGAAATGATGACTCAAAAGTCGACCCCTTGGACACGGCCATGACAACGACTTCCATCAACGCCCCCACCCGAACCACCAACAAGACCCGGACCCAACTCACCAGGACCCAAATCCTCAATTACCTCGCTCGCAACGGCGCAAGCAAGGTTTCGGATATCACCGACGGCGTCACAGCCTGCAAGGACACCGTCAAGGCACGCCTCTCCGAACTTGAGGAAGAAGGATCCATCCGGGCCAACGTCCCTGCCGACATCCGCGGGAGAACCACACCCTACTACTCGCTCACCACGGCCGGCCTTCCGGCCGAAACACCAAAAACGGTCATCACCGTGCACATCCAGCACGCTGCTGATGGCCGGCTGACATTGGCATTCGACGACTTCCCCGGACTCACCACCACCGCCCGGAGCTTCGTCGATATCCCAACAGCGGCCCGCAGTGCCGCGTCACGCCTTACAGGCCATCTGGAGGACAGCTTCGCAGTCCACATCCGGTTCTGACCCAACGACGGCGGTACGCACCATCCGAGGGATGCGCGCCTCTGGTGCGGGCCGCCGTCGTTCGCCCGCGTCGTTTTGTGGGATTCCTCCCGCAGTATTGGTAAGGATACTTATTACCAATGCACACAACCCATGGCGTTGCGCCTTGGGAGAGCGCAGTATGGGTGGATGAACGCCACCAGCGCCGATCTCCCGGCGCAGGGTGGTCCTGCCGCATTCGGGACCCGCCTGCACCCGTGGAGTCGCTACGTGGCCCTGGGTGATTCTTTCACCGAAGGGGTAGGCGATCCGGAGCCCGGCAGCCCGGGCGGCCTGAGGGGCTGGGCTGACAGGGTTGCGGAAGAATTGAGCGCGGGGCACCATGACTTCGCCTATGCGAACCTCGCAGTACGCGGACGGCTGCTCCACGAGATCCTGGAGGAGCAAGTGGGCCCCGCCCTAGGCCTGCAGCCGGATCTGATCACGCTCAATGCCGGGGGAAACGACCTTCTCTTCCACAGGAGCGATCCCGACAAGCTTGCCCTTGAACTTGACGCCGGCGTGAAAATTCTGGCCGCCACCGGCGCAACCATACTGCTTTTTGCGGGCCCGGACTGGGGCGCAACCCCGGTGCTCGGACATACGCGTGGCAAAGTAGCCATCTTCAACGAAAACATGCGCATCATCGCTGCCCGCCACGACGCCGTGATCGCCGACCTCTGGGCGCTGCGCCAGCTCACCAACCCCCAGATGTGGGACCCGGACCGGCTTCATTTCTCCCCACTGGGCCAGCACACTATCGCCATGATGGTGCTGGATACGCTCAACGTCCCGCACACCCTGGAGCCAATGATTCCCAAAGCCCTGCCTCCCCGCACTTGGCGGGAGGCGAGGACGGACGACATCGTGTGGGCGCGGGAGCATTTGGTGCCATGGGTTCTTCGGCGTCTCACGCAGCGGCTGGCCGAAGACAACCGACACCCCAAGCGCCCGGATCCCGGACCTGTTTTCGGCGCTGGGATGCCGCCGGGGACGTACGTGGGAACCAACCCACACGACGACGCAGAACCCTAGGAACTAGCCCGTGGGTTGGGCTTCCGCTTGAGCGCGAATGCTCCAGGCGGACCAGTCCAAGGGGTGAACGGAGGGGCGTCCGAGCAGATACCCCTGGGCCGCGGTGACTTTCAGTGCCGTTACTTCCTTGAGTTCCGCTGGGGTTTCGATGCCTTCCGCAACCACCGCAGCGCCAACCTCGCGGGCTAGCTCCACCACTGCCCTGGCCCGGATCCGCTGCCCCTCGCTGCCCTCAATTCCTTCAATCAGATGGCGGTCAAGTTTGATGATGTCCGGGCTCAACTCGCTTAACCGGTCCATGGAAACGAAGCCTGCCCCGGAAGCGCTGACGGCGACACGCAGGCCCAGCGAGCGCAGCTGGCCAAGTCCGTCGTCGCGCGTTTGGCCTTCAAGTGCTTCCAAGCTGCCGGTCAGTTCGACGATGATCCGTTCAGGTGCCAGTGACGCAGCAGCGAGCAGGTTCCGCACCCTTGGGTCGCGGGACGTCGCGGGAGTGAGGTTCAACGCCACGTACATGTCGTTGGGAACATCTTTGGCCGCAGTCAACGCGCAGTGAAGGGCAGCGATCTCCAGTTCGGTCCCCAGGCCCGCTTCCGCTGCCTCGCGGAACCATACGTCCGCGCCCGCTCCGTCCTCACCGACAAACCGGGTGAGTGCCTCAACGCCCACCACGTTTCCATCGGGCAGGGCGTGGACGGGCTGGAAAGCCGTGAGCAGAAGCTTGTCCGCGAGGATCGCCTGGATGTCTTCGCGAACGTCTTGGCTGACGGGAACCGTCACCGTGCGCGCTGCGTCCGAGGACTCAAGGTGGACGCTCGAGGACTCGCGTTGCGCTGCAACGGCGGGCTCTGATGCCGACGTCTTCCGGGTTTCCAGCAGATGCTCCAGCAACGCCCCCTCGGGATCCTCTGGACGGGCTTCCACCAGCCGGCGAAGACTGTTCCTGGCCCCTTCACTCTTGGGATCCGAATCAGAGAGGATGGCATCGATGATGTCCATCACCTGTTCGCGCATCGTCATGTCCTGGGCGGACGGGGACGCCTCGACGCCCTCGGCTGATGGGTGGTCAGCACCGCCGCTCGGTGGAAAAGAGCCCGTTTCTTGAGCCATTGAATATTCCTTTATGAGTATCCCCCGCTGGCTAAGCCAGACATGACCTGGACCCGGAAAAGCATGGGTCCTGCCACGAATCTTACAGAGAATTCGTCCGTTCCAGTTAGGGGTTTGACCCAGTATGGGAAAACCGTGTCGTCCGGCCACCAGCACTGACATGCTTGAGGTGTGACGTCGACTTCCTTGGAATCCCGGACCGCGCTCACCTGGAAGCTTTTACCAGCAGCGCTTCTCTCCGTGTCCGGGGTGCCGTTTTTCGTGCTGGAAAACGATTTAGCCGGTTACGCACTCCTCGCGGCGAGTATTGCCACGGCTGCGTTTATCGACCACGGCTTGATGCGGCATCTGGCGTTGGTCGGTGCTGGAATGGCCATTATCAGCCTGGTGCCGCTGAACGCGGACCTGGGCATCGAGCACATGGCACTCATGGGTGGCGCCTTGGCTTTGGCCGTGCTGGTTCCGTGGCTTGCATCCCGCTTCCTGTATGGCGAAAAGATCATTAAGTTTCCCGTCAACACAGGCCGCAGATGGCCCCTGGCCGCGAAGCTATACCTGGTGGGCGTCGTAGCCCTTGGATACTTCATCCTTCCCGTTTACCTGATCCGGACCGGCGTCTACCAAAACTGGCCGGACGCCTCCGACCCCACTATTTTCTGGCGGCTCTTCCTTGGAGTGAACGCCGTGGGAATTTGGGACGAGCTGTTCTTCATCTGCACCACGTTCACGCTGTTGCGCCAACACTTCCCGGACTGGCTGGCCAACCTGCTGCAGGCTGTGGTCTTCTCGTCCTTCCTGTGGGAGATCGGCTACCAGGCGTGGGGGCCGCTGCTGACCTTCCCGTTCGCGTTGCTGCAGGGCTATACGTTCAAGCTGACGAAGTCCTTCACTTACGTGGTGTCAGTGCATCTGCTCTTCGATTTTGTCCTCTTCCTGGCCCTGGTACATGCGCACAACCGTGACTGGTTACCGATCTTCCTATATTGAGCTCACGTTCCGGCCCCAGGAGCAATCTCCCTGGCCATGTCATCCAGGAAGCGCGTCACCGTTTCCCGTTCCCTTGCGTTCAGGCGCGCTGCCGCCAGAAAGCGCCTGGCTTGCTGACGGCCAACGGTCCGCATGGCCGCCTGGTGAGTGTCAGGAGTGATCGCAATGGCAAGGGCACGCCTGTCGGAGGGATGCGCTTGCCTCGTGATGTGTCCCGCGCGTTCCAACCGGTCGAGCAACTTGGTGGTGGACGCCGTCGAAATGCGCAGGTGCGCAGCAATGGCGCCGGGGGTGGCGATGGCTCCACTGTTGGCACTGACTATCAGGTAGTGGAGGGCGCGCATGTCTGAATGGTTGAGCTTCATGTATTTGAGCGAGGCCTCAGACAGCCGATCTTCGGCATCACGCAGCCTTCCAAGGGCGCTCATCAGTTCACTGATTTGTTGAACATCGGCGTCCGATAGGCCTTCACGGTCCACGAGTTCATGCTGGGGATCGTTGACGTTTACGTCGTACATGCCCGTGGAAACCGAGGCTTCGATTTCATCCGGGCTGTTCATTCTGAGTATGTTACACCTATCTTCCTACATGGTAATCTTCTAGCTAGCTTGTCTAGCTATCTTGGAGTGGATCCTGAAATGGATCCTGAATGTAGAAGGCGTCCGAAGGAAGGCACAGGAATGAACGCGACGGAAATGGTCGTCCTTCTCGACGACGCCGGCCGGCCCATCGGCGAGGTGGACAAAGCAGGGGTCCACAGCAAGGAGACGCCGCTCCATCTCGCTTTTTCCTGCTACCTGCTCAACCACGCTGGTGAGCTGCTCCTGACACGTCGGTCCCCCGAGAAGAAGACATGGCCAGGTGTGTGGACCAATAGCTTTTGCGGCCATCCGGCTCCGGGCGAGGACCCAGAGGATGCGGTTCTCCGGCGCGCCCGCCACGAACTCGGAGTGGACGTCAGGCGGATCGAACTGGTCCTCCCTGGCTTCCGCTACCGCGCGGTGGATCCTTCGGGCATCGTCGAGAATGAGATTTGCCCGGTCTATGTTGCACGGATACTGGGACCGCTCAGGCCAAATCCATTCGAAGTCGCTGACTACGCATGGGTCACTCCGGGACTCCTTGCGGAAGCCCTGGAGCGCGCTCCCGCGGTCTTCAGCCCATGGCTTGCACTGCAGTTTCCACAGCTCATCGAGGTTCAGGCCCTGGCGCTCGGAGCCCAGGCATGACTGTCATGTCCAGTGCCACCCGCCGGAGCACTGAGCGTAGCAGGACTGATCGCAGCAAGAGTGACCTCTGCTCCGCCATCGAGGACGAACTGGGCGGACTCATGTCCAGCAAGGCTCTCGCGGCCGCCCCTTACGGCCCGGGTTTCGCCAGGCTCTGGGCCATTGCCAGCGAAAATGTGCTCGGCGGGAAATTTGTGCGCCCGTTGCTGCTCATGGAAACGTACGACGCCCTGCAACAGCCTGAAACACGCAGAGACCATCACTCCTCAAACCGGCAGACCGCCATCGGCATCGCGGCCGCCGTCGAGATCCTGCACTATGCCTTCCTCCTCCACGACGACGTGATCGACGGCGACCTTGTCCGTCGCGGCAGGCCAAACCTGATCGGGACCCTCCTGACCGAGGCAGGGTTCCCGGGCGGAGACGACAAGAACCAACAAGCAAAACTGCACTGGGCCCGGACAGGTGGGATCCTGATGGGCAATATGCTGCTGGCGGCTACGCACCAATCTTTCGCAAGGGCGGACCTTCCCCAGGCGCTACGCTTCCGACTCCTCGATCTCCTGGAGCACACCATCAATGAGACGGTTGCCGGAGAGCAACTCGATGTTGGCCTGGGCGACGGCATCATCGCCCCCGAACTTGAGACAATCCTCATGATGTGCGGCTATAAGACCGCCACCTATACCTTCGAACTTCCGCTTCGCGCAGCCGCCGCCCTCGCCGGCGCTGAACCTTCCGTTGAGTCGGCGCTCGCGACGGCGGGCCGCCACCTTGGGCTGGCCTTCCAACTCCAGGACGACTTCTTATCCACGTTCGGGGATCCCCGCCAGCACGGCAAGGATCCCTTCTCCGATCTACGTGAGGGCAAGCAGACAGCAATCATCGCTTATGCCCGGATGACCAACGCGTGGCCGGAAATCGAACCGTGGTTTGGCCGGCCCGAACTCAGCGACCCGGAAGCGCAATACGTACGCCGCCAACTTGCCGACTGCGGCGCCGAGGCCTTCGTTCAGGGCCTGGTCCAAGAGCAATTGGCAGACTTCCACCAAATCCTGGGAAACCATGCAGCAGAGATTCCGGAAAGCGCACGCACCGTTTTGATCGATCTCGCCGCGCAACTGGAAGGACGGAAATCATGAGCATCGATATTGATACGTCCTTCACGCACTTCACGCGGACCGCCGAACGCGCCGCCAACCAGGTCATCGCCGCCTATTCCACGTCGTTCGGTCTCGCGACCCGGCTGCTCGGCCCCCGGCACCGCCAGCACGTACGCAATATTTACGCTTTGGTGCGGGTGGCCGACGAACTCGTGGATGGCGTCACTGCCGAAGCCGGCCTGAGCCACCAGCAGCAGAACGACGCCTTGGACCACTTCATTGATGAGACCCATCGCGCGCTCAAGATCGGCTACAGCAGCGACCTCATCATCCATGCCTTCGCCCAAACGGCACGAACCGCAGGCATAGATGAGTCCCTGACAGACCCCTTTTTTGCCTCCATGCGCATGGACCTCGGCGAGCGCGGGGCCCGTCAGGGCGCTCCGCTCCGGTTTGATGCCGAGGCACACCAGGGCTACGTTTACGGATCCGCGGAAGTGGTTGGGCTGATGTGCCTTTGCGTCTTCATGCGAGGTCAGAACATCGACGACGGCGACGCCGCGGCCTTGCGGTACGGCGCCAGCAGGTTGGGCGCTGCTTTCCAGAACATCAACTTTCTGCGCGACCTCTCCGATGACACTGACCGGTTGGGCCGCAACTACCTGGGCACAGCCGATCACCTCGAGGACCAGGATCGCGTGGAATGGGTGAAGACAATCCGGTCCCAGTTGGACGATGCCAAGGCCGTCATTCCCCTCCTTCCGCATGACGCCCGGGCCGCGGTCAGAAGTGCGCTCGCGCTGTTCGCTGCCCTGACCCGCCGCATCGAGCAGACAACCGTTGACGAGCTGTACCATTCCCGTGTTCGCGTTCCCGATGTCTTCAAGGCGGGACTGGCCGCCCGCGCAGTCGCGGCCACCTGGCTGGAGCCCCGCGGATGAGCCGCCCCCGAATGATACGGACAGTGGTGATCGGCGGTGGCATCGCTGGGCTTGCCACCGCAGCGCTCCTGGCGCACGAAGGCCATGAGGTACAACTTCTGGAGCGACTCGACCGCGTCGGAGGCCGAGCCGGAACGTTGGAGCGGAACGGTTTCCGTTTCGACACAGGACCTTCCTGGTACCTGATGCCGGGCGTCTTCGACCACTTTTTCGAGCTGCTCGGAACCAGCACCGCAGAACAGCTCGATCTTCGAACGCTCAGTCCCGCTTACCGCGTCTTCAGCGAACCAAACCACGACGGCGGCCGGCCGGATCCGCTCACCGTCCCGCTGGGCAGCGAACAGGTCATGCGGGCATTCGAGCAGGTTGAGCCGGGCAGCGCAGCGCGCCTCGCGGCCTACCTGGCCTCGGCAAGGCACACGTCCGATATGGCTGAACGCTTCTTCCTTTACAACCCCTTCACCAAGCTTCAATCGCTCATCCAGCCCGAGATCCTGCGCGGCCTGCCGGACCTGGCCCGCCTCCTGCTCACTCCCCTGGAGACGTTTGTCTCCCAGCGCTTTCAACATCCGGTGCTGCGGCAGGTTCTGGGCTACCCAGCCGTCTTCCTCGGCACAGATCCTGCCAACGCGCCTGCGATGTATCACCTGATGAGCGCACTGGATCTTGGCGATGGGGTCCAGTACCCCATGGGCGGCTTCCGGCAACTCGTCGAGCGCCTTGAAGCCTTGGCAGTTGACGCCGGTGTACGGATCCAGACCGGCGCTGAGGTCCTCCAGATCACCACGCGCGAAGCAGCCCTCCCGGGCGGCAAGGGCCATCTGGGCGGTTTGGGCCGCCGTCGTCGTTTGCCTGGCACCGCAAAGCGGGAGGTGACGGGTGTCCGGTGGCGGGAGAAGCACGGCTCTGGGGATAGGCAGCATTTCAGCGTGGCCGACGTCGTGGTTTCCGGCGCGGATCTGCACCATACCGAAACCACCCTCTTGGCCGCTGAGGACCAGAGCTATCCCGGTACATGGTGGCAGCGCCGAACCAGCGGCCCCGGTGCCGTGCTGGTGATGCTCGGAGTGAAGGGGCGGCTGCCGGAACTCCCGCACCACTCGTTGTTCTTCACCAAGGACTGGCAGGCAAACTTCGCGTCGATCTTCGGGGATCAGCCCGGTATCCCGGACCCTGCTTCGATCTACGTCTGCAAACCCAGCGCCACCGACCCGGATGTCGCCCCGCGGGACCATGAGAACCTCTTTGTGCTCATCCCCCTCCCTGCGGACCCGGCAATCGGATCAGGCGGCCCGGACGGCACTGGCGACTCCCTGATTGAGAAGACTGCCGACGCCGCCATCGACCAGATCGCGGAATGGGCCAACGTTCCGGATCTCCGCGGGCGAATCGTGGTCCGGCAAACGATCGGCCCCGGCGACTTCTCCCGCGACTACAACTCGTGGAACGGGGGCATGCTCGGCCCTGCGCACACCCTGCGACAGAGCGCGATGTTCCGCGCCCAGAACGCCTCCAAGCGGGTGAGGGGGCTGTTCTATGCCGGCGCGACCACGGCACCTGGCGTAGGCGTGCCGATGTGCCTCATTAGCGCAGAACTGGTACTGAAACGGATTCGCGGGGATCACAGTGCCGGGCCTTCCGTCATCGACTCCAGCCCGCTGAAGCGCACCAACAGCAGGTTGGGCTAATGGGCATTGTTTATCTGGCCGCGCTGCTGGCCGGCATTGTGTGCATGCTGCTGCTCGACCATCGGTTCACCTTGTTCTTCTGGCGTGACGCCAAAGCTGCAGTGACGGTGACCGGCGTCGGGGTTTTGTTCCTGCTCGGCTGGGACTTGGCTGGTATCGGCCTGGGGATCTTCCTGCGTGGCGAGGGTGCGATCGCCACGGGGATGATGCTTGGACCGCAATTGCCCATTGAGGAGCCTGTTTTCCTGCTCTTTCTAGTGCTGTGCACCATGGTGCTCTATACGGGGGCACGGCGGTTTCTTTCGAGTAGACCTGCGAGGCCGCGTGAGAGGGAGAACGCATGACGTACCTGTGGCTCTCGCTCGCATTCGTCACTGTCGCCGCCGTCGCGGGCGTAGCCTTTGCCCGCAGAAGTACCAGCTCCGGCGAAAACAGTCATCACTGGAAAGCAGTTGGGCTTTCCTTCGGGGGCCTGGCCGTGCTGACTGCTGCGTTCGACTCCGTCATGATCGCGATGGAACTCTTCCACTACGACGCCTCACACATTTTGGGCCTGAAAATCGGGCTCGCACCCGTGGAGGACTTCGCCTATCCCCTGGCTGGCGTGCTGGCACTTCCCGGGCTCTGGGTGTGGTTGACGCGGGGGCCGGAAGCAGGCCGGGACAGGGGCCGCAAAGGTCTCGCCCATCAAGCAGTAGTCGCCTCACGCCCCGTCAGTTGGATCAACACGGCCTATCCTTTCGCGGCAGCCATGTTCCTGACCACCCGCGAGGTGGACTGGGTCTTGGTGGTGGGAACGCTTTACTTCCTTATCCCCTACAACCTGGCGATGTACGGCATCAACGATGTGTTCGACTACGCGTCGGACCTTCAAAACCCACGCAAGGGCGGCATCGAAGGTGCCCTGCTCCGGCCCGGACTGCACCGCCCCATACTGTGGCTCGCGACCATTACCAATGTGCCATTCCTTGTGGTGTTGGCATTGGCGGGTAGCCCTGCGACCTGGCTGAGCCTCGGGGTGAGTGCCTTCGCCGTGGTTGCCTACTCTGTAGCAGGACTCCGTTTCAAGGAACGCCCTGTCTTGGACTCGCTGACGTCGAGTACGCACTTCGTGAGTCCCGCCGTCGTGGCGTTGACGCTGGCGGGCGCCGACGCGACGCCGGGGCTGGTCATCCTGCTCGCCGCATTTTTCATGTGGGGCATGGCGGCGCACGCTTTTGGAGCAGTGCAGGACATTGAGCCGGATCGGCAGGCCCACATCGCTTCAATAGCGACAGTCTTCGGTGCCCGGCGAACGGTGCGACTCGCCGTCGTGCTTTGGCTGGTGGCGGGTCTCGCCATGCTGGCCACGCCCTGGCCGGGGCCGCTCGCAGCGGTGATCGCCGTCCCATATATCGCCAATTGCGCGCCCTGGTGGAACGTCACGGATACGACGGCGGCACGCACCAACGTTGCATGGCGCCGATTCATCTGGCTCAACTACGGATCGGGATTCCTGGTCACGCTGATACTGATCCTGCAGTGGAACCTGACGTCATGAAGGGTTAGGTTCCGCATCCTTTGGTTGTTCGCCGGTTGGGTCGTCGTCGATGGTGTCCACGGCCTCGCGCATGTTCTGCAAGAAGTCCATCACCACCCGTGCTTCTTCCGGGCTCAGGGCACTGGCAACGTCCAAAATGCGGCGGTGCATTCCACCCAGAGTGTGCCGGACTTCCTGATCCGATCCGGGGGTGGGGCGCAGAATCAAGGCCCGGCGATCGGTAGGGTGCGGTTCCCGCCGGATGTGGCCCGAGTCCACCAGGCGATCGATCAGCGTGGTCATTGACGCCGACGTTATGCCCAACCGATCGCCCAGGTCCTTTGGCTTCATCACTTTGCCCGCGGCTTCGGCTTCGAAAAGGTACCGCAAGGCCAGCAGGTCCTTTTCGCCCATGCCCATGGCAGAACGGGTCCTCCGACGCATGGCCTGTTCCGAGACGCGATAATCCCGCAGGGCGTTCAGAACATCAACGGCAAGGGCTTTCTGTCCAGGGTCCTTGCCGTACCAATAGCCCTTCGCGTGGCCGTTTGCATCCATCCCTGATCCTTCGATAAGCGTGAAGCTTGTTTCCCTAGCTTCTGATACTAAGTCAGGGTGCTGGGCGAACGCATTTACGTGCCTCCACACAAGACATCGCGGGTTTTCCACATAGGTACTTTTGTGCGCGAAGAAAGTCTGTACGTGCTGGCAGAGTGTGGGTATGGAGCGGATTCGGGACGGGCAAACAGTTACGGTGGCTTCCGCTGCGGCTGGTCCTATTCCTGTGCCTGGTGGCTCGGCGGTTGGGGCGTTGCTCGCCGTGTTGGGCTCTTTTCGCGTCAGCGCGGACAGCGCCGGTCTAATCGACCAGATAAGGGGCCTGGAAAACGCGAAATCCGCCATCGCAGCCTTGCAGGCGAAAGCGTCGGTGGCGTTTGACCTGGCCCAGCGCCATGAACAAGCGGCTGCCGGGGTGCCCGTATCGGAGCAGGGCCAGGGTGTCGCTGCGCAGCTCGCGTTGGCCCGGCGCGAATCGCCCAACCGCGGATCGCGTCTCCTCGGATTGGCGAAGGCCCTCGTCACGGAGATGCCCCGCACCATGGCAGCCCTGGAATCCGGGCAGCTCAACGAATGGCGGGCCACCCTGCTCGTGAAGGAAACAGCCTGCCTGTCCGCCGAAGACCGCTGCGCGGTGGATGAGGAGCTCGCCCCCGATACCGGAACCTTCGAGGGCGCCGGAGATCGGGCGATCATCGCCGCCGCGAAAGCCGCCGCCTACCGCCGGGATCCCCGATCCATCACCCAGCGCGGGGCCCGCGCCGCAACCGAACGGCACGTCAGCCTTCGCCCGGCGCCGGACACCATGACCATCCTCACCGCACTGCTGCCCGTCGGCCAAGGCGTCGCCGCCTACACCGCGCTCACACGGCACGCGGACTCGGCCCGATCCGGCGGTGACACCCGCACCCGCGGCCAGCTCATGGCCGACACCCTCATCGACCGCCTCACCGGCACACCCGGCGGCATCACCGGCGTTGACGTCCAACTGGTGATGACGGACCGCACGCTCTTCCAAGGCGATGCCGAACCCGCACGGCTCCAAGGCTACGGAATCGTCCCCGCAGAATGGGCAAGAACCCTCCTCGCCAAAGGAAAATCCGGGTCAGATGAGAACGCGGAGGCCGGTCCGGAATCCACGGCCGGTCCGGAATCATCAGCCCGTGAGGAGTTCAAAGTCCTGCTCCGCCGGCTCTACACCTCCCCCGCCAGCGGCGAACTGCTGGCCATGGACTCCAAAGCACGACTCTTCCCGCCGCGGCTCAGACGATTCATCGAAACCCGCGACGACACCTGCCGCACCCCCTACTGCGACGCACCCATCCGCCACATCGACCACGTCATTACCTGGCACGACGGCGGACCCACCAGCCTGGAAAACGGCGCCGGGCTCTGCGAAGCCTGCAACCAAACCAAAGAAAACCCCGGCTGGAGCGCAAAAACAATCAGCGGCAGCCGACATCAACTGGAAGTCAGCACCCCCACGGGACACACATACCAATCCAAAGCCCCACCCCTGCCAGGGCACACTCGCGCCCCAGCATCTACACCTCCACCGTCTTCACGGTCTTCGGCGTCTTCACCATTAACCGGGTTTTCCATGGAGGGGCATCTGTTGGAGAACGTTTTGCTGCATCGAGACCACTACAACTGACACCTGATCGAATCCCGGGTACCAGGGTTATGCCGAACAAGCTTTCTTCAAGGCTTGGACCGACTCAGCCGGGACCTCGTCTCCAGGCTCAGCAAGCTGGTTGAGCGGAGTCGTGATTTCAGCGGGAACACCGGCTGTGCGGGCAGCAGTGACCAACCCACCGAGCACCTGCTTGTCCTCAACGCTGACCAATCCGTCCTGGACCACGGCACAGATTTGCTTGTTGACTTCCGCGGCTGCAGCCGTGGCTACCTTCGAGGCTGCTTCGCTGGCGGCGGTTCATGAGGTCCAGCTCGCTCGGCCAAATGTATCGGTGCGGTGTCCGATCGATCCGCGCATCCCGCCCGTCCGCCAGGTCCGGACCGAATCGCACGTGATGCGAGATGACGTGCTGGTGAAGCACGTCATAGGTGTCCACCAGGAGATACCCGGATTCGCTCACTTCCACTGTTCCCCCGTGTCCGGGTGGGAGAGAACGAAGCTGTGGCACCCATTCCAGATCACGTAATGATTGACATGACATAACTCACATTCTGTAAGCTTGATTGAAAGTCACGCAGCCGGCTTCCCTTGATCTATTTCGGGAGGTCCGCATGGCCCCGAATTCCCTCAAATCCGAGATCCTTCTCGCCCATGGAGTCGCATCTTCCGCGGCTGCTGTCGCTCGAAGAAGAGCAGCAGGACACCATGTTGCGCCCAACAAACCTGACGCGCTCCTCGGAGCGATAGCCGTACGGCAACTGTTTCACCGCTGGCCTTTGGTTCCGTCCCGCGAACTTGAACGCATCCGCCACGTCCTCATCCATTGCGACCAGCTGGGCTCAGCCGACACACACCATTTGTCCGAGCCTGCCCAAGCGCTGCTTGAGCTCATCAACAACGAGTTGGATCGGCGTCGTTCATCGGGTCATTCGACGGCGGCCAACACGCAGGCAGCCGACATAATGCAGCCAGGCGCCGCCTAATGGCCGGGCATTTTGAAGTCTTTGACGCCATTGGGGGCGACTGCCGGGTGCGCCTGGTCGACGACGACGGGACCGAACTCGCGCTCACCGTCACCTACAGGGATAAAGGTGCAGCGGCCAAGGCCATCTACACGCTCAGGGAGATCGCAGCGAGTGGCCTCATTGAGGACCACACGTCTGCGTTTCCCTCGCGCCGCTGAACGCACTAGCGGTCGCTCCCGGGGCCGGGAACAACCGCTAGTGCATCCAGCTAGTCCAAGTCGCCGAGCCGTTCAGGCCCGCACGATGGGGAGTCCCGCCGTCGGGAAGACGCTGGGAAAGATCGACGGCGGTGGGACGGGCACCGTCTCGAGCGGCACCGTGACGGTGTCCGCGCCGACGGTGACGTCGTGATCCCGAACCCGGACGGGTAGCGGCTCATCGCTGTAACCCGATCCGGTCACGAGTGCCAGCCCGATGGATCCTTGCGCGAGATCCACGGACAACAGGCGACCACAGACCTTGAGCCGGAAGGAGAGGCCTTCCCACTCGCCGGGCAGCCGCGGATCGAAGCGCAGTACCTCGCCCTGATCGCGCATTCCGGCGAAGCCGCAGACCAACGAACTCCAAATGCCGCCGGTGGAGGCGATGTGGACGCCGTCGATCGTGTTGCCGTGTGAGTTGTCCAGGTCAATGAACAGTGCCTCGGTGAAGTGCTTCAGCGCGACGTCGCCATACCCAACCTCGGCGGCCATGATGCCTTGCACGCAGGCGGACAGGGTGGAGTCTCCGGTGGTGATGGGATCGTAGAAGTCGAAGGCACGCTGCTTTTCCTCAGCCGAGAAATCCTGCCACTGGAGGAACATTGCCAGCACGGTATCGGCCTGTTTGAGGACTTGGTGCCGGTAGATCACCAGGGGGTGGAAGTTCAGCAGCAGCGGATACTTGGACTTGGGCGTATTCCAATCCCACGGCTCCAAGGTCATGAAGTCGTTGTCCTGGCTGAACACCTCCAGGTGGGGATCGTACGGCAGGGACATGCGCTCGGCAGCTTGGCGCCACACCATGCGCTCGGTTTCGGCGATGCCCGCGTGTTCCAGCGCAGCCGCGGCGCGGAGGTTAAACCGGGCCATGACGTTGGTGTAGAGGTTGTCGTTGACCACGGCGGTGTATTCATCCGGACCGGTGACGCCGTGGATGTGGAACATTCCGTCTTTGCCGAAGAAGCCCAGGGAAGCCCACATGCGCGCGGTCTCAATCAGCAGCTCGGCGCCGATGTCGGCACGGAAGCTGGCGTCGCCGCTGGCCCATTCGTAGCGGTTGGCGGCAAACGCGATGGCTGCGGCGATGTGGAACTGGGCGGTTCCTGCGGCATAGTAGGCACTCGCCTCCAGGCCATTGATGGTGCGCCACGGGAACAGCGCGCCGTCCACGCTGAGTTCCTTGGCGCGGACACGCGCATCCGGAAGCATGGCGTGCCGTGATTCGAGCACTTTCCGGGCACCGACGGGGTTGGTGTACGTCAGGTACGGGAGGAGGTAGACCTCCTGGTCCCAGAAGTAGTGGCCCTCATAGCCGGAGCCGCTCACGCCCTTCGCAGGGATACCGGCAACGCCGGCCCGTGCCGTTGCCTGCGCCAACTGGAAAAGCGCCCAACGCACGGCTTGCTGAAGTTCGGGCTGTCCCCCGATCGAGACATCCGCGGTGGTCCAGTACTGGCTGTAGTGCGCCTGGCTCTGCGCGAGGATTTCGGAGAACGGCAGCAGGTTGGCTTCGGCTTCCGCGGCCAGGCTCTCACCGCCATCGTCATCGGCTGTCAGGGTACGCCCTGCCACGACGTAACTGACCGTCTTCTCCAGACGGAACGCTTCGCCGGCGTTGATGGCCAGGACGTAGCGAACAGACGATTCATCCTCTGCCACAACAGTCTCAAAGGGCTGGCCTTCGGCGGAGATCCAGTGATCAACTGCCATGGCGATGCGCTGGCGCGATTCTGAGGTCTCCCATGCCAGCCGCAGGGAGCCATCGGCGCCTTGGAGGTGAAGCGGCAACAGGACACGGCCGGCGTGCCGGCCGGATCGGCGGGGGTCGTGGACCGAGTGGTCCTCCACAGGCTGGTCCTGGCGGTTTACGACGCCGGAGATGATGTCCGCGGACACGTCACGGTCAGCGCTCACAGACAGTTCCAGGCCAAGACATCCGCGGGAATCGAAACCAACGGCCCGGCGCTCTACCGTTGTGACAGTAGCGCCTGAGCGGCACGCCCACGTGGTGGTTTCCTCGTAGACGCCTGTGGAGAAGTCCACGCTCCGGTGATAATCCAGCACTGTGGATTCGGCCAGGCTGAGGGCCTCGCCGTCGATTGATACCGTGAAGTTGTTGGCGTCCGGAACATACACAATCCGCTGGCCAGTCCGTGCGAAACCATAAGCATTCTCGGCGTGCTTGATGTCCCAGATCTCGTGGAAGCCGTTGATGAACGTGCCGGGAAGTTCGCCGTCGCCGCGTGTGGAATGGGCGCCACGGATGCCGAGGTGGCCGTTGCCAAGGGCGAACAGCGTTTCCAGGGTTCCCTCGTCACCGGGGACGTGGATACTTTCCACGAGCTTCCAGGGCTCGCAGGGAAAGCGCAGCCGATCAGAGCTGATGAGTGCCATGGGCTAAAGAGGTCCTTCGAAAAGTTGGGTCAGAGAAGATCGTTGAGGTCGTCGACCACCAGCGTGGCGCCGGCGTCGAGCAGTGTTTGGCGGCCAGCACCGCGGTCAACGCCAATGACGGCCTGGAAGTTGCCGGCACTGCCGGCCTGCACGCCGGAAACGGCGTCTTCCACCACAATGCATTCCTGGGTGGGGACGTCCAGCAGGGACGCAGCGTATGTGAACGTGGCGGGGTCCGGCTTGCCTGGGAGCCCGACGGCGGCAGCTACCTGACCATCGACCACAACTGTGAAGTGGTGGTCGAGTCCGGCTGCCTTCAGTACAGCGGGGGCGTTGCGTGAGGAGGACACGACGGCGACCTTGAGTCCCAGCTCCAGCGCGGCGTTGATGAACTTGACCGAGCCGGCGAAGGGCTCGACGCCGCGGGTGTCCACGATCTCGTTGAAGATGGCGTTCTTGCGGTTTCCCAGGCCTTGCACGGTTTCATTTGTGGGGGCGTCGTCCGTGGGCCCTTCCGGCAGCGTGATGCCACGGGAAGTCAGGAAGTCCCGGACGCCATCGAAGCGCGGCTTGCCGTCGATGTGGTCGAAGTAGTCGCTCTCCTGGTAGCTCTGGGGGTGGCCGGCCTCAGCGAGGTAACCATCGAACAGTTCCTGCCAGGCCTGCTCATGCACCACGGCGGTGGGCGTCAGCACGCCGTCGAGGTCGAACAAGAGCGCCGAAGCGCCAGTCCAGGCATTACGAAGATCAGTCATGTGCATAGTTCCGTTCAGCGCTTGTGGCGCGTGGTATTGCGTTCGATGAGCTTGGTATCGAGCAAGTGATTGGAGGGTGGGTTGGGGGGATCTGTATTCAAAAGTCGTTCGCACAGCAGGTTCGCGGCGAAGGCACCCTGGTCGGCAACGGGTTGCGCCACGGTGCTCAGTCCCAGGAACCAGCTCATGGGATGGTCATCGATTCCGATCACGGAAACGTTTTTGGGCACGGACATGCCATGTTCCCGCAGCGCCATAAGAGCGCCGAACGCAGCCTCATCACAATGGGCGAACACTGCAGTGGGCCGTACGCCGCGGGTGATGAGTTCGGTCATTGCCCGGCGGCCGTCGTCGATGCTTGGCCCAGCAGCCACTACAAGGTCCGGGTGGACGGTGAGGTGGTGTTCATCCAGTGCACGCCTGAAGCCGTGGAACCGTGGGGTCTCAGTCACAACGGGGTGTTCATTGCTCGAGAGAACGGCCAAGTCCCAATGGCCCAGCCCCAGCAGGTGTTGGGTGGCCTGCCAGGCTGCGTGCTCGTCATCGATACCAACATTGTCCCACGGAACATTCCGCATGCCCACGCTGGCAATTGCCAACCCGGATGCTTCCAACGCTTCCACTTCGGCGGGGTCGAGGTCGACATTGAGCAACAGCAGCCCATCCACCCTTTGTGCCAGACGTTCAAGGTCGCCGAAGACTTGCTTACGGACGCTGGTCTTGTTGCGAAGGCTGATAAGGATGGTGTCGTAACCGCTGTCGCCGAAGACCTCTTCTGCTGCCTCCACGGCCTGTGCGAAGAACCACGCTGTGGCGGTGGGGGCGACGATGGCCACGGAACCCGTGCTGCCGCCGGCCAGTCTTGATGCTGCAGCCGAGGCTTTGTAGCCCAGCTTGTTTGCGGCTTCCGCCACTTGCCGTTGAGCCTTTTCGGAAACGTTGGGGAGATTCCTCAGAGCCCTGGACACCGTACAAATGGACAAGCCGGAGAGGACTGCAACGTCCTGGATTGTCACCCTGTGAGTCCTAACCATGCAACACGGCCTCAACCCTTTCCATACTCGATTACACCTTGGGGTAACGGCCCTGGGCCCCGGGACAACTCCACATTGGGGCGGCCGCAAGCCAAAAGTGTAAGCGCTTACAATTTTGTCATTCAATAGTGTGTGGCCGAATACGAATTTGTGACGCGAATCTCACGGAAAGATTGATTCTGGCCCGCTGATGCCGTCTAATCCGGGGCCTGTTTCAGGAACGTCAGTGCTCATTTAGTACGTAGTACCTAAGGAACGCACTGACGTCCACCAGCTCCGGCGGCTCGATCCTGTGACCCATTCCCGGGTAGGTACGCGCCGTCAGGGCTACGTTCGCCTGCAACCACTCCTGGGTGTGGGCGATGGCGTCTTCGTTGATCACCGGGTCCGCTTTATCGCGGCCCCAAAAGAAGGGCGGACGCGATTCAAAGGATTCGCTGAGCGCCAGGAGGTCGTTGTCCAGGACAAAGCCGGACAACCCCACCGTTGCCTTGAAGGCGTGGGGCCGCAGCCGCAGGAGCGTGCTGGCCATGGCCATTCCCTGCGAGTAGCCCAGCAAGCTGACGCTGCTGTGGTTCTCCTTCACGGTGTTGATCCAGTTGAAGACGGAGTTGGTGGAGGCAATGACATCGGCGAAGTCGTTGGTCAGGAAGTAGTCCAGGAGGAACCAGCCGTAGTGGTCGCCGATGTCCTTGGGGCCGCGGAGCGCCGCGCAAGTGAATTCTGGGGGAAGATACGGAAACAGCTCCACCATGCGCTGCTCACTGGTGCCGTAGCCGTGCATCATTACCAGCAACGGAGTGCCCGCGCGCTCGTTTTCTGGCTTCGACCAGACCACTGAATCCATGGGACGAGCCTAGTAGACTGGCCCCATGACACCGCAGGAACTGGCCAACCTGGCCCATCTGCGGCGCGCCCGCGATTTCATCGATCGCGAGTACGCGCGGCCCTTGGATGTTCCCACCATGGCAGCCGGCGCCCTCATGTCGCCTGCGCATTTCTCCCGCCAGTTCAAGGCAGCTTACGGTGAATCGCCGTACAACTACCTCATGACCAGGCGCATCGAACGGGCCATGGCCTTGCTGCGGACGGGAACCAGCGTCACGGATGCGTGCATGGAGGTGGGCTGTACGTCCCTGGGCTCTTTCAGCTCACGCTTCACGGAGATCGTGGGCATAACGCCCAGCGAGTACCGTTCCCGCGAACACCACGCTGTGAAGGCGATGCCCACCTGCATCGCCAAGCAGCACACCCGCCCTGAAAGAAAGGGCAACAACAACCTGAGCAGGATTGAAGAAGCGCCCGAGCCACAGCTGCAATAGCGTGTGAGACATGAACATTTCATTGAAGTACGCACACGTCACCGTCAACGATGTCGATGAGTCGCTCGCCTTCTACCGCGACGCCCTCGGCCTGGAAGTCCGGAACGACGTCGGCTCGGACGGCCAGCGCTGGGTTACCCTCGGCAGCGATGCCCAGCCCGACCTCGAACTCGTCCTGTCCCCTCCACACGCGGGCCGCTCCCAGGCTGATGGCGACGCCATCCAGGAGCTGCTCACCAAGGGCGTCATGCCCATGCTCGTCTTCAACACGGACGATCTTGACGCCACGTTTGAAAAGCTGCGCGCCTCGGGCGCCGAAGTCCTCCAGGAACCGATTGTGCAGCCTTGGGGTCCCCGCGACTGCGCCTTCCGCGATCCGTCCGGCAACATGATCCGCATCAACCAGGGCTAACGCACAAGCATCCGTACACTAGTGGCTCAGTAGTCCAGCGTTCGAACGCTCGCCGTACTCATGCGTCGATGCGATGGCGGCAGAAACGACGTCGGACAAACGAAGCCGCCGGCTGTAGGCCTGGCGCTGCAAGCGCTCACCACTTCCGCGACGAAGGATCTTCGCCACGCCTGCGCGCGCCAGTGCCAGGTCGCCGGATTTTGTCAGCGCCCCGCGGACATGCCGCAGCAAGGCCCCTGCCACATCGGCGGCAGGATAGGGTCGTTGGTCCATCGGATGAATCAGTTGATCGTTGATGCCAAAGCGGCTGGACCGCCAGTTAGCCATGCGCAACAGGCTGGTCAAAGCGTCCGACGCCGGCTCCCCCTTACGCCACTGCGTTGCCGCGGTCTCTACTAGAGCCCGGGCAATCACCGCGATGGTGAGGGCATCTTCCGCGTACAAGCAGACGTCCGCTATGCGGAGTTCAACGGTGGGATGTCCCCTGGAAAGACGGGCATCGAAGTAGATCATGCCCTCATCCAGGGGGACGCCAGTGCGCAGAAGGTTCCCGAGCACCGTACGGTAGCACTCCGCCGAACCGAAGACATCCATGGGCCCAGCAGTGGGCCACCTGTTCCAAATCTGGGTCCTGTAACTGGCAAAGCCTGTGTCGGAGCCCATCCAGAACGGGGAATTCGCACTCAAGGCAAGGAGCACCGGCAGCCATTGGCGCATCCTGTCCAGGATGCCCACCCCTTCATCCGGCGATTCGATGGCCACGTGGACGTGGAATCCGCACGTGAGCTGCTCGCGCGAAATGAGTCCGAACTCGGTTCCCATGGTTGCATAGCGTGGGTTGCCCAAGGTGGGCGTCGCGTGGAACTCGGGGGGCGTGGCCAAGGCTGCCACCCGGGCCCCCAAGGTTCGCGCAGCGGAGTCGGCCAACGCCCGCCCAAGGCGGATCTCGTCGCGAAGCTCCGCTGCCGTCCGGCAGGGCCGGGAATTGACCTCAATCTGTTCCTGTTTGAACTCCGATTTGAGGGATTCACCGGCCTCCGGATTGCTGGCTGTGTTCATGTGGGGTTGGGCGGCTATGTCCAGGATGCCCGCGGCAAACGGGAGCGGCATCCCGTCAACGGGATCTGCGATCAGCAACTCTTCCTCGACGCCAAATGTGCGCATAGCCACCCCTCCCCGCAGTAATGAAATTAGCGACCGTAGCTATCCGACGTGGCGCGGAACCTCCATCTGGAAGCCGCAACGGCAATGGAGCACCTGTGTTTGCAGGTAGACCTCGAGCAGGCTCGGGCCGCCCGGATCATCCGTGCTCCGGGGTGCCTCGATGATGCTTTCGGAGGGACGTCCCAGCGTCATGGGCTCGCCACAATGCGTGCAGCTGAACCACAGGCCCGCTGCGGACGTAGACAGGAATTCGGTTTGGATCTCCGGTACGAGTTCGGCCAGGGGCACGGGGTGGGCGTAAAAAGTGTCGCACTCACTGCAGGTGTAGCTGACTTCAACGATTTCGGACTGGTTCGGCTCTGCTTCTACAACGGTCTCAACGAAAATGTACGAATCAGTATCGCAAACTGTGCACCAAGGCCGGGTGGCGGTGTCAAAAGTTGCGGGTTTCGCCCCAACCACAGGTTTCGGGGCGGGAATCGGGGAACCAAGCGTCATTGCCATTCTCCTTTTATGCACGTATCCACCGTGAGGTGGCTTCCGACAACATATTGAATCGCGTCGGGAGAAGCTGATTGCTCCTCAAGGAGGCCTGCATGGATGCACGCGGCGAGCCGGCCGATAGTGGCCACAGCTTCAGGTGCAGTTCTTGGACCATCTTGGATGGCTCCAAGTCATGAGTCTCCAAGGGCTATCTGCTTAACCCACCTATGAATGTAGTTCACTAGTGGCGGGCGTCACAAGTGTGCAAGGTCCGATCCAGGCCCAGGAACTACGGCCTACGGCTCAAAGTGGGCCACGGGTGCTTCGTTGGCCACGGTCTTGATGAGCTGCTCAGCCACGTCCCTGAGTTTTTGGTTGCGGCCGTTGGATGCCTTGGTGAGGATCTTGAACGCCTCGTCCTGGCTACAGCGGTTTTGGCCCATGATGATGCCACAAGCCAGGTCAATGACAGTCCTTGACTGCATGGCAACCTGAAGGTCATCGGCGTGCTGCTGCTTGATGCCAATCCTGACGGCCAACCTCAGCGAGCGTTCTGCCTGGCTGGCGTACAGCTCACAATTCCGGATGGTCTCGTCGTCGTACACATTGGCTTTCGGGGCGAAGAAGTTCAGCGCGGCGGTAGCTCCCTCATCCAACTCCAGCGGCACGCAGAGGGCCGAGAGGTGCCCTCGTTCTGCAATGACAGTGCAGTAATCACGCCATCTTTCCTCAGTGGCAGTATCGGGAACATGCACCGTGCTGTGGCTTCGCATGGCCTCCAGGCAGGGACCATCGCCGTAAGCTTGCTGAACTTCATCGATCAGCCTCGCTTCATGGGTGCTCCCGGCCACAGTGGCAGACCGGCGGCGCCTGCTCAACGTGATCCCGCACAGGACATCCAGGCCCACGGCTTCGGAAACGGAGGCCGCGGAGAAGACTGCAAGATCGTGCAGGAAACCCGCTACATCATCGCTGTCAATGACGAGGTCCTGAAGTTGTTCAGGCACTGAAACATCGTCGAGTGGCGGGGCAGTATCTGGCCGGGCTGGGACATCGTCCGGCACCGCAAAATCAACGTGCATTTCGTCCATGCCTCAGTCTACGATCGTCCAGTCCCATCTCGTTAGCCCTCGAAGAACAAGCACTGGAATCCTTGCATCTGCGGTACACCTATGTGCACAATCTAGCTACGTCCGCTTCGCCGGACAGGCTTTACCGCTCATGCAGACGGGCACCACGCATTCACAATGCAGAGGTGAATCCATGTCGGCCCAGCCCGCGTCCAGAGTTCCGGACGAAGCCCATCAACCAGACGAGCCCCTATGGTGTACGCGCTGCAATTCCGACCAGCATCTGGTGGTGGACTCGATCCAATCCCACTACCCTCCCGCACCCAACACGGTGGATGTTGCCTACGAATGCCGCACCTGCAATTACTCCTACGACCAGACTGCCACCGTCCAGAGGGTGGCAGTCGTCCTGAACCGGCCCGGGGGCTCCCAGGGCATACTCCAATTTGGAGGCCAGTATCTGCATTGCGGCGAACCCATGAGGACCACCAGCTGCGAACGGCGGCGGATCCAGGCTCCTCTTGTATTGAAACCCGGCAGCCAACTACGCATGTACGAGGTCATCATCAATACCCGGATCCTCGGCTGCCCATGCGGCTTCCACATGGAAATCCCGGACTAACGTGTCACCCAGACTCCGTGAGCTACGAAATCCAGTTTTGACAGAGGCGGACGCACAGAGAGGAAAACATGCAGACCGAATCAAAGAGGGACGAGTCTCGAGTTACCGATTCTGATCACAGGCCGGTCAGAAAGCACAAGCTGCCGGATCCACCGGACCCGGACAATCTTCCTATCGACTACCCCACCTCCGGGTGGGACTCCTCCCGGTACTCCTCAAGCGTCGCGCGCGAGCTTCATCGGCGGGCTAGTCATCTGAGGAGCGTTTGACCTTGAGTGGATTCCCGCCGGACCCTTCTCATCCCGATCCCACCAGGGAGCCGGGTCCCACACCTGAACCCGTTCCGTTGCCCGAGCCGGGGCCTCCCCCCGTACCGGATCCGACGCCGGGGCCAACAGTGCCGTCACCGCCAGGCCCCGGGCAAGCTCCCGGAGAACCGCCCGCACCCGCCCTTTAGGCGCACGCGAAGGTTTCCAACCCCATAGACCGGATCCCGGCGAATCCCCCAGTCAGGATCCGAAGGAAGGGCATGTCGCACTACAGGGAGTGTGGCATGCCCTTTGGTGTGCCCGGAACTACCCATCATCGCAACAGCACTGCCCATCCCCCCAACAGCAATCTTTGTTTGTGTTGGTTTCTATTGACTTACCAACATAAACAAAGATAGAGTCAAGCAATTCCACATCGTTGTGACAGCAGTCACCTGATGCGGCTGCACTGACAAATGGCTTTACCGCAATGGAGGGTAAGTGTTCGCTGAAGAGCGCCAACAACTGATCTCCGCACTCGTCGCCGAGCGCGGACGGGTGAGCGTCACTGACCTCGCCGACCGTTTCAGCATCACCACGGAGACCATCCGCCGGGATCTGGCAGCCCTTGAAGTTTCAGGGAGCCTGCGCCGCGTTCATGGCGGGGCCGTCCCTTCGGACCGCTTGAGCACCCGTGAGGAGAGCATCCTGGAACGCGCAATCCAGCGCCAGTCCGAGAAACACCGCATCGCTGCGGCCGCACTTGCCCTGATACCCGAGCTCACCACCGGCAGCATCCTGCTGGACGCAGGCTCCACAACCGAGACCCTGGCAGACCTGCTCGCCCAGCGGACACCCGCAGCCAACGGCAACGAGGAACTCGTGGTCATCACCCACGCCATTCCCATTGCCGGCAAGCTGTCCTCCACAGCCGGCATCGCCCTCCAGATCCTGGGTGGCCGCGTGCGCGGGCTGACCCAGGCCGCCGTCGGACAGTCCACGGTGGAGGCCGCCTACAAGCTTCGTCCGGACATCGCGTTCGTCGGTGCCAACGGCATCCACTCCACCTTCGGGCTGAGCACGCCAGATCCTGAAGAAGCCGCGGTAAAAGCCGCCTTCGTCAAGTCAGCCCGCCGCGTCGTGGCATTGGCCGATTCTTCCAAACTGGACGCCGAGACGTTGGTCCAGTTCGCCACCCTGAAGGATGTTGACACTTTGATCACAGATAGTGAGCCCTCCGCGGAACTCGCCGCAGCCCTGGCCGAGGCCGGCGTAGACGTGGTGATCGCATGATCGTCACCTTGACCGCCAATCCAAGCTTGGACCGCACAGTGGAGCTTCCGGCGCCACTGGCCCGCGGCGAAGTACAGCGGGCTGTCGCCGTCCACCAGGAGTCCGGCGGAAAGGGCGTTAACGTTTCCCGCGCCCTCGTGGCCTCCGGCCTCGAAACATTGGCCGTCCTGCCGGGCGCCGACTCGGACCCGGTCCTTTCAGGGCTGCACGACGGCGGCGTGCCGTTCGCCGCGCTGCCTATCGGTGAGGCGCTTCGCAGCAACGTCACCCTCACCGAACCGGACGGCGTCACCACCAAGATCAACGAACCCGGCCCGGAGCTGAGCCCCGAACAGCAGGAAGCCCTGATCGGGCTGCTGCTGGAGCGCTCCCGTGGCGCCAGCTGGGTGGTTCTCGCAGGCTCGCTCCCACCAGGAGTGCCCGCGGATTTCTACGCCACAATCACACGTCGCCTTCGGTCGACCGCTGATGGAACGGCCGCCCCCGGCATCGCCATCGACTCCTCCGGGGCTCCGCTTGCGGCAGCTTTGACAGGCGATGCCGCAGGAAAACCCGATCTCCTCAAGCCCAACGCGGAAGAGCTCGCAGAGCTCGCGGCCGCTGCCGGCTTCACCAATGTCTCCACCGCTGACGAACTGGAAGCAGACCCGGCCAAAGCCGCCCAAGCTGCTGCCGCCGTCGTCGAAAGCGGTGTGGGCGCCGTTCTGGCAACACTCGGATCCAAGGGCGCAATCCTGGTGACGGCTGATGGGGCGTGGCTTGCTACGCATCCGCCCATCCAGGCCGTCAGCACGGTGGGCGCCGGGGATTCTGCACTGGCCGGCTACTTGCTGGCTGCTACCCAAGGCGGTTCCGCCCAGGACTGCCTTCGTCAGGCCGTGGCACATGGTGCCGCTGCTGCTTCGCTGCCGGGCTCCACTGTCCCTGCAGTCCACCAGACAACCCCCAACGCCGTAACCATCACGGCCCTCCAGAAGGACTAACAGTGACCCAGCTGATCACACCCCAATTGGTCATCCTCGACCAGAACCTGGGCGGCTCCCCCGCCGACGTCATTCGCGTCCTGGCCGGCAAGGTCGCCGCCGCTGGCCGTGCTTCCGAGGTTGAAGGGCTCTTCACCGATGCCTTCGCCCGTGAGCAGAAGACCGCAACCGGCGTCCCCGGCGGCATCGCCATCCCGCACTGCCGCTCCAATGCAGTCACGGAACCTGCCCTCGCCATGGCCCGCCTGTCCCACAAGGTGGACTTCGGCGCCAAGGACGGCCCCGCGGACCTCATCTTCTTCATCGCGGCACCGGAAGGCGCTGACCAGGAGCACCTGAAGCTCCTCTCCAAGCTGGCCCGCTCGCTCATCAAGAAGGACTTCACGGCAGCACTGCGCGCCGCATCCACGGAACAGGACATCGTGGACCTGGTGGATGGGGCCTTGGCGGACAAACCGGCTGCAGCTGCATCCGAACCTGCCCCGGCTGAAGCTACTGCCGCATCAACCACGACGGCGCCTGCCGGACCCAAGCGCATCGTCGCCGTGACCGCGTGCCCAACTGGCATCGCCCACACCTATATGGCGGCTGACTCGCTCGTTGCCGCAGCCCAGGAAATGGGTATCGACCTCCAGGTTGAGACGCAGGGATCCTCCGGCGCAAAGCCGTTGGATCCGGCCATCATCGCTGCTGCTGACGCAGTGATCTTCGCGGTGGACGTCGATGTCCGTGGCAAGGAGCGCTTCGCCGGGAAGCCGGTCATCAACGCGCCCGTCAAGCGCGGCATCGATGAACCCACCAAGATGGTGCAGGAGGCATTGGCCGCTGCGGATGACCCGCACGCCCGCCGCGTCCCGCACTTTGGCGCTGAGGAACAGGCCGAGCGTGCTGCTGAGGAAAAGGGCGAGCACATCGGCCAGAAGCTGAAGCGCGCACTCCTCACGGGTGTTTCGTACATGATCCCGTTCGTTGCCGGTGGCGGCCTGCTGATCGCCTTGGGCTTCCTGTTGGGTGGATACGACATCACCGGCTTCGCGGATAAGATGCTCGCCAACAACAGCATCTTCAACCTGCCTACCGAGTACCCGGCACTCGCTTGGGGACCGCTGGGAGCCTATATCGGTGCTGTGCTGTTCAAGATCGGCGCGCTGTCCCTCGGATTCCTGGTTCCCGCGCTGGCTGGCTACATCGCCTACGCCATCGCTGACCGTCCCGGCATTGCCCCCGGTTTTGTTGCCGGTGCTGTGTCCGGGTTCATGGGCGCAGGCTTCCTGGGGGCAATTGTTGGTGGTTTGCTGGCCGGCTACATCGCCTTCCAGATCGGCAAGCTCGATGTTCCCCGCTGGCTGCGTGGCCTGATGCCGGTGGTCATCATCCCGCTGCTCGCCTCCCTCGTGGCCTCCGGCCTCATGTTCCTGATTCTCGGCGCTCCGATCGTGGCCCTGACCAAGGCACTCAACGCTGGCCTCTCGGGCCTGACCGGCGCTGGCGCCATCCTCCTCGGCGTCATCCTCGGCCTCATGATGTGCTTCGACCTCGGTGGCCCTGTCAACAAGGTTGCCTACTCCTTCGCTGTTGCGGGCCTCGGCACGGCAACTGTGGCAAACCAGGCACCGTGGCAGATCATGGCCGCCGTTATGGCTGCGGGCATGGTTCCGCCGCTCGCCATGGCCCTGGCTACCGTGCTGGACAAGAAGCTGTTCTCCTTGGCCGAACGTGAAAACGGAAAGGCCGCCTGGCTTTTGGGTGCATCCTTCATCTCCGAAGGTGCCATCCCCTTCGCAGCCGCAGACCCGCTCCGCGTCATCCCTGCCAGCATGGTGGGTGGCGCAGTAACCGGCGCACTGTCCATGGCATTTGCGGTCACGTCCAAGGCACCGCACGGTGGCATCTTCGTGTTCTTCGCAATCGACAATTTCCTGTTGTTCTTCCTGTCCATCGCTGTGGGTGTAGTCATCACCGCGCTCCTGGTAATTGCCCTCAAGCGCTGGGCTGTCCGCAAGCCGGTTGAGGCCGAGGCAGTTCCCGTCGCGGCGGGCGTGTAAACGCCAGCACGCAAAAACCCCGTCAGCCCAACAGCACCTAAGCAATCAGAGGACCAGATACATGCAGACCTTCTCAGGCGTAGGCGTTGCCCCCGGGCGCGTCCTGGCACCGGTAAAGCAGATGCCGAAACCGGTCCAGGAACCCGCATCGCAGATGCACGGGACAGTCACCATTCCTGCCGACGTAACCGTTGAATCGCAAGGGCAGCGCATCAAGGACGCTGCCAAGGCGGTCCAGGCGGAACTGAGGGCCCGCGCGGCTACGGCCAGCGGGGAAGGCAAAGAAGTACTGGAAGCAACGGCTTTGATGGCCGCCGACCCCATGCTGGTGAAATCGGCCATCAAGCTGTTGTCCCCTGATGCGCCAGGCGGTGCACGGACTGCGGAACGTGCCATCTGGGAGGCCGGCGGCACGGTTGCCGAGACCCTTAAGAACCTGGGCGGCTACATGGCAGAGCGTGTGGCGGACGTCCTGGATGTCCGGGCTCGCATCGTCTCGGAACTGCGCGGCCTGCCTGCCCCCGGCATCCCGGCCTCCGACGTTCCGTTCATCCTGGCCGCGGAGGACCTGGCTCCCGCGGACACGGCCACCTTGGACCCATCCAAGGTAGTCGCGCTGATTACCTCCAGCGGTGGCCCACAGTCCCACACGGCCATCCTGGCCCGCGCGCTGGGCCTGCCCGCCGTGGTCGCCGCCCTGGGCGTGGACGAGATCGCCGACGGTACCGAGGTCTATGTGGATGGCGCTGCCGGCTCCATCACCGCTGAGCCCGGTGAGGACCTGCGCCTGGCCGCCAAAGCCTGGGCCACCCAGGCCTCCACGCTTGCGGCGTTCAGCGGCACCAACACCATGGCCGACGGTTTCCGTGTGCCGCTGCTCGCCAACGTCGGAACGGGCGCGGACGCGGTCAAGGCCGCCGACGCAGGGGCCGAGGGCGTGGGCCTGCTGCGCACTGAATTCTGCTTCCTGGACCGGGACGACGAACCCACTGTGGAGGAACAGATTGCCGCCTACAGCGCAGTCTTCGCCGCTTTCCCTGGAAAGAAGGTGGTTGTCCGCACGCTCGACGCCGGCGCAGACAAGCCGCTGCCCTTCCTGACAAACGCTGACGAGCCCAACCCCGCGCTCGGTGTCCGCGGGTACCGGACGGACCTCACCTCCCCCGGGGTCCTCGAGCGGCAACTGGAAGCCATTGCCGCAGCCGAGGCGGCCAACAGCGCCGAGGTCTGGGTCATGGCCCCCATGATTTCGACGGCGGACGAGGCCGCGCGGTTCGCCACGCTTTGTGCGGCTGCAGGCCTCAAGACACCGGGCGTCATGGTCGAGGTGCCGTCGGCGGCCCTCACTGCCGCCACAGTCCTGCGCGAAGTCAGCTTCGCGTCGCTGGGTACCAACGATCTCACCCAGTACGCCATGGCAGCGGACCGCCAGCTTGGGCCGCTCGCCACCCTGAACGATCCGTGGCAGCCTGCAGTATTGCAGCTGGTCAAGCTAACGGCCGACGGCGCCGCGCAGGTCAGCGGCGAATGCGGCACGGCTAAGCCGGTTGGCGTCTGCGGTGAGGCAGCAGCGGACCCAGCCCTCGCCGTCGTACTCGTTGGACTCGGCGTAGCGACGCTGTCCATGAGCGCGCGGGCGCTGGCCGCCGTCGCAGCCGTGCTTGCCACGGTGACCGTTGCCCAGGCGCGGCAGCTCGCGGCAACCGCTCTGGCCGCACCCAGCGCAGCCGCGGCGCGCAGCACAGTCCGGGCCCAGCTTCCCATCCTGGACGAGCTCGGCCTCTAGAATTCCCCCAACCACCCACATCAAAGGAGCACCAATGCCTGAACGTACCGCCACCATCGCAAGCCGCGTCGGCCTCCACGCACGCCCGGCAGCCATCTTCGCTGAAGCCGCCGGCGACCTTGACCTCGAGGTCACGATTGCCCGTGAAGGCGAGCCGGCCGATGACGCCATGGATGCAGCAAGCATCCTGTCCCTCATGAGCCTGGGTGCCTCCCACGGTGACGTCGTAGTGCTGCGCGCCGAAGGCGAGGGCGCAGAAGCGGCCCTGGACAGCCTGGTAAAGATCCTCGAAACAGACCACGACGCCGAGTAGGGCGCGAAGCCCAGCTAGCTCTGCTTCCCGATCAGGAACGCAGCGACCGAGCCCTCGGTCGGATTTACCTGCTGCAACTCTCCCGACAGAAATGCCTCCACGATCCTGGGGTCGACATACGAGGTACGCGCCACTGTGGGAGTGTTGCCCAGCAGGTGGGCTGCGTCCTTCATGGCCTTCACCAAAGCCTGGGGGCGTGTCATTGTGCCTTCGGATTTCAAGAGGGATAAGGCTGCGGCCGCGGTCCCCTTCCAGGTCCGGAAGTCCTTGGACGTGTACGCTGCTCCGGCGATGCTCCGCAGATACTCGTTGATCATGGAAGCATCCACGGAAACCCAGGAACCTTCGGATTTGTAGGCCAGCAAGCGGTCCTTGCCTGGTCGCCTTGCCAGCGGTTCAAGGAAGGCCGCCAGCGCGGGATCCTGAATGGACATGTCCCACCACTGCCCGCTCTTGCCAGGGAACTTCAGGGCAACCGCGTTCTCCTTGACGCGGGCATGCCTGCACCTGAGCGTGGTGAGTCCGTAGGAGCCGTTCTGACGCATGTAGCTTTCAGAACCCACGCGGAGAGCGCCGAGGTCCATAAGCCTGACGGCCGCAGCCAGCGTTTGCTGCTTAGGCGAAGACGCGTCCTTCAAGTGCACCGTGACGGCACGCCTGACCGAGGGAAAAGCCGAGCCCAGCTCTGCCGCCCGCTGGAACTTCTCGGTGTCTTTGCGTTCCCGCCACCGGGGGTGGTAGATGTACTGGCTCCGACCTGCCGCGTCCACCCCCGTGGCCTGGATGTGCCCATTGCCATCCGGACAAATCCACACCTCGGTCCACGCAGGCGGGATCGCCAGCGCATTAATGCGCTGGCGATCCTCTTGGTTTACCAGACTTCCATCGGGATACCTGTAACTGAATCCTTTGCCGGCCCGACGGCGTTCGATACCGGGCCTGGAAAGATCACTTCGCCGCAGCCTTGGCACGTTCGCCTGCCTAACCGGTATAGGGTCCGGACCCGGCCTGCACTAGGCTTCGTCGGGATCCGTGACGGCGGCTCCGGCACTCATGATCTCGGCGTTGATCATCCAGACGAGCTGCTCCAGCCGGGCGATGAACTCGTGAAGGAGGTCCGCCGTGGTGGGGTCTTCTTCGTCCACCTCGTCATGGACGTCCCGCATGGTCTGGACGGTGCGCTCCACACGGTCCGTGACCAGCTTGACGGCATTCTTGGTGTTGACCAGCCCGCCGGGGAATTCTTCAAGGCGTGTTCCGGCCGAGATTGTCCCGCTGCGGCCGTCCGGCAGGGCGTGAAGTGCCCTCATCCGCTCGGCTGTGTCATCCGCGAATTTCCGGGTGGCGGCCACGAGTTCGTCCAGCTGGAGGTGGAGGTCCCGGAAGTTCGGACCAACAATGTTCCAGTGCGCCTGCTTTCCCTGGAGTTGTAGCTCAATCAGGTCTGTCAGGACGATTTGAAGGTTGTCTGCAAGCTGCTGTGACGCTTTCATGTGTTCCTCTCCTTGGACGGCGTGCAAGTTGGACGGTCGTGCAAGCGAAAAACCCTGGTGTCGAATTCCTTCGACGTAGGTTAATCATCAAGTGGCGACTTCAATAACTCTTTCATAAGGTTGCTTAGTAGTACAATGAAGAGTGTTGCTGTTCACATCGGGCGAACTTCACCCCACGGTGAGGGCCGGAAGTGGTAGCGATACAAGGCACTTGGAGGCGGTGGAACGCTCCCAAGTACCCGTACAAATAAATCGAAGTAAATAGGAATGCATAGTCAGGAATCCAAGAGATTCTTTGCGGATTCCCCCAGAAAGGAATGTGCTGACCATGAACACGCTTCTGATCATTGCTGGTGTAGTTGCAATTGTCCTTCTCTTGGTGGGCGGCTTCTCGTCGGCCCTGAACTGGCTGCTGTGGGTAGGCGTCGTCCTCCTCGTCATCGCAGCTATCGGCTGGCTGCTCAGCTTCATGTCGGGCCGCAGGGGACATACGGTATAGGGCACGCACCGCGACAATGACCCGCACCGGCCAAGTACTATGGTCGGCCTGCCGATGAATACCGCGGAACGTGAGGACTGCCCCACTGCAGTGGAACTGCAGGCAGGGGCAGTCCTCCGGCGCATCCGGCACCCGATACCTGCTCCTGAAAGGGTGCTTCAGCCGCCCGTGCTGGTTCTTTAACCGCCCGTGCTGGGAGGTGGCGCAGCGTCAGGATCCCGCGGTGTGGGGAATTCGTCCGGTGATTCGGGAACGGGAGAGGTATCCGGGTCTTCCGGAGTGGGGCTGCCCTCAGGAGGCTCCCCCGGCCCGGGAGGCGTTCCCGGTGAGGGCCGTTCCGGCGTTTCGCGCTCCGACCCCTGTCCTGGCAATTCCTGCTCGGGTGTTGGCGTGCCGTAACCACCGGCAGCGTCTTCCGGGTTAACCCGGTGTTCGTCCTGACTCATTGCTTCCTCCTTGGAAATGCTCTGAGGCCCCGAAAAATGTTCGAGGAATGCTGACAGTTCGACCGTAGCCCGGTGTACTGTCGTCGTCCACCAATAGCTATCTGGAGGTGTACGAATGGTAGAGCCGGAACAGGTTCCCAGGACCGGCAGGAACGAATCCGTTGAAGAACGGATGGACCGCAACTGGATGGAGTTGATCCAGGAACTGCGGGTGCTCCAGACCGGTGTACAGATCCTGGGCGGATTCCTGCTGACGCTGCCTTTCCAAGCGCGCTTTGCGCACCTGGACGACTGGCAACGCGGCCTCTACCTCTTCAACGTCATGGCAGCAGCCCTCACCACCGCCTTGATCCTGCTTCCGGTCAGCGTGCACCGGAGACTGTTCCGCAGGGGGCTCAAGGCGACACTCGTCTCCAGCGCCGATGCCATTGCCAAATGGGCATTGGCCGGTGTAGCCATCTTGATCGTGGGCTCAGCCACCTTGGTCTTCGATGTCACAGCTGGCCGGATTGCTGCGGTGATTGCAGGCAGCCTCATCATCCTCGTCCTGCTGGTGCTGGTTGTGGCAATGCCTCTGTGGCTGCAACGGCGCGCGCTGCAAAACGGCAACGGCAACAGGGAAACGGGCACTGAGCAAAATGCTGCGAGCAACTAAACACCAGGATGTTTCAACAAAGGGAGAACCGGTGCGTCAATGGATCAAGGACCATGGCTTGCTGCTCGCGAACGTCGGCTTGTTCGTTGCATTCCTGGCCGGGATGATGATTTCCGGGGCAGCCACCTACAGCGAAGAGCAGCAGACCCACGGCGGCCAGCCCGTGGGCATTTTGGGGTATCTGGGCACTGGAAACTTCGTGGAAGCCGTCTTTGAAAACTGGGAGTCGGAATTCCTTCAAATGGCCATGTACGTGGTGCTGACGGTGTTCCTGTTCCAGAAGGGCTCCTCCGAATCCAAGCCTGTGGGGAAGCCTGCTCCGCAGGACGAAGATCCACGGGAAGCCAGGAAGTCCGTCAAGACTCCTTGGCCTGTGCGGCGCGGAGGCTGGGTGCTGAAAGTCTACGAGCACTCACTTTCGGGCCTGTTGGGCCTGCTTTTCCTGGCCTCGTTCACTATGCACGCGGTGGGCGGAACGGCCGCCTATAACGAAGAGCAACTCAGCCATGGCCTGCCCGAAGTATCCACGTGGGAGTACATCGGATCCAGCCAGTTCTGGTTCGAATCCTTCCAGAATTGGCAGAGCGAATTTCTTGCCGTGGCTGTGCTGGTAGGCGCATCCGTGTACCTCCGGGAACGTGGCTCGCCGGAGTCCAAACCCGTAGCCGAGCCACATTATGAGACAGGCGCATAATCAATACGCAAAAGGAAAACACGCCATGCCTGGAAAGAAGAATTCAAGTTTGAAGGACCCGAAGCTTTATGAAGAGCTCCGGGATGATGGCGCCTCCAAGGAAAAAGCGGCCCGCATTTCAAATGCTGCTGCCAAGCAGGGGCGCAAGGAAGTAGGGCGCAAGGGGGGCAAGTCCGGCGACTACGACGATTGGACAGTGGACAAACTGAAGTCCCGCGCCAAGGAACTCGGAATCAAGGGCTACTCCGGCAAGAAGAAGTCCGAGATCATTTCAATGCTGCGGAACCACTAGGCACGCGGGTCTAATCCTGCAACCTCGGGGCAGGCCGCAACTTCTTGAGCCAGGACTCAGTCTGGGCAATATGCGCGGCCGTCGCGGTGGCTGCCAACGTAGGGTCCCTACGGGCTATCGCGTCCACGATTGCGCTGTGCCCGGCCGTGCTGCCTTCCCGGACTTGGGCTCCCACCTTGCCGTCGAAGATATGGAAGTGTCCACCGCGGGAACGGAACAGGCGGACAAGTGCCGCGAGAGTCGAATTGCCGCTCGCGCGGCAGATTTCTTCATGAAAGCGTGAATCAAGTTCGGAATATTCGGCAGGGCTATCCGTAGCCTCCATGGTTTCAACGAGCGCCTTCAGCTTGGCCAGGACCTCCGGCGTGGCATTCGCCGCGGCGGTAGCTGCAGCGTGTGATTCCATCAACCTTCGGATCTCGAAGAGTTCCAGCAGGCCGTCCAGCGGAAGCAGGTCCACCAAGAGGGCAAAATTCTGGAGAATAACCGTCGGCTCCAGGGAAGACACATAAGTTCCCGAGCCATGCCGTGACTCCATTACGCCCAAGGCAGACATCGCCCGCACAGCCTCCCGAAGGGAGCTCCGCGATACACCAAGCTGGGCGGCCAACTCGGCTTCCGGCGGGCATTTCTGCCCAGCCGCGAGTTCGCCAGAGGCAATCTTGTTTCTTAGGCCCTGCATGGCCGTTTCGACAGCACCCAATACGTCGCCTCCTTCAGATACTCGTAACACGCTACCGCACGCTCGCGGCGCCTGAGTCGATGAGCCTCATTGTCATACCTCAAACGACAAGACATCGTACCTATACTCCGAGAATCCCGTAAAATTGGCAGCTATTCCGGCATAATCCACAAAGTCATCTTATGACTATTTGTGATTGTCCGTTGTCTTGGGGCCGGCTGTGATGTAACTTACAGAGCGTTCCCCCTTCCCCGACCCCGACCCCGACCCCGACCCCGAAGGACATCGTGCTCCCAGCGCCGCTCACGGCCCCGCATCCCATGTTGACCCCCGAGGGCGAACCCTCCATGGCCGACTGGAGCCTCACGCCGTCCAAGGTCCACCTCAACCACGGGTCCTACGGCTCCGTCCCCCGCGCAGCCCAGGCCAAGCAGCTCAGCCTCAAGGCACACATGGACCAGAATCCGTGCCCGTGGTTTATGAGTCAGTTCGAACTGGTGGCCACGGCGAGGACAGAGATCGCAGAGTTCCTCAACGTCACGGCTCAGGACACCGCCCTCGTGCACAATGCCAGCGCTGGCGTCAGCACCGTATACAACTCGCTGAGCTTCGAGCCCGGCGCCGAAATTGTGACCACAAACCACGCTTATGGTGCGGTGTTGCAGGGCGCAGAGCGCGTTGCCCGCAGGAACGGTGGCCGGGTGAGGATCGCCGATATACCTCTCGACGCGGACGCCGGGACCGCCTGTTCCCTTGTCATGGGCGAGGTCACCAGCAATACAGCCCTCATCGTGGTCGACCAGATCACGTCCGCCACGGCCCGGGCCTTCCCCGTCGAGGCGATCGCCCAAGCAGCTTCCCGCCTTGGGGTGCCGGTCCTGGTGGACGCAGCCCACGCACCGGGCGTGATGAAGTTCCCCGTACCGGACTTCGAGGGGTTCTGGGTAGGAAATCTCCACAAGTTCGCCTGCGCGCCGCGGGGAACAGCGGCGCTCGTAGCACGCGGCCCAGCGGCGAAGATGCTGGAACCCCTGATCGATTCGTGGGGCTTCCCCTACGACTTCCCGGAGAATTTCGACCATGTCGGAACGCAGGACGTGACCGCGTGGATGGCCGCCCGCACCGCGTTCGACACCATCGAGGAGCGTTACGGCTGGGCAACCTTCCGCAGCTACGCCCGTGAACTGTGCGACTACGGACAGACCCTGATTGCCGGCGCCTTTGCCGACGTCACCGGCGAGGATCCTACGGTCAAGGTCGGCATGCCGGTGGGTCCCTTGCGCCTGGTCCGGCTGCCGAAAGGCCTCGCCACCACACACGAGGATTCGCATGCCGTCCGTGCCCACATTTCCGATCGGCTGGATATCGAAACGGCCGTCACCACCTTCAACGGCGAGGGCTTCCTGCGGCTCTCGGCACACCTGTACAACTCGCCCAAGGACTACGAAACCTTTGCGGAAAGGGCGGTCCCGGAGCTCGTCCGGCTCGCCCGCTCCCGCTAACCACGACCTTGCCAGCAATCTAGTCACCAACTTAGCCACCACCGACCATGCCGCCCCGCCGGGGCAGCGATTACCCACGCTCACCAAGTCATTGGAGGATCCACGTGAAATCAAGATTCATCATGTCTGCCGCAGCCGGTCTCGCGGCCGTCCTTGCGCTTGCCGGATGTGGCGGCGCCGAGCCCGCCAAAGACGGAAAAGTCACGCTGAAAATGGTGGAGAGCCTCACCAATCCGACACGGACAGACACGTTGAAGAAGCTCATTTCCGGCTTCGAGCAAGCGAACCCGAACATCAAAGTTGACCTCATCTCTCCGCCAACTGATCAAGCAGACCAGAAGATCCAGCAGATGCTCCAGTCCGGCAAGGGAATCGACGTCGTCGAGGCCCGCGACATCACCGTGGGATCGTTCGGTGCCAACGAGTGGCTGTATGACATGTCGGCCGACCTCAAAGGCTGGGAGGGCTGGGACAACCTGACGGACAACGCCGTCACGTATTCGAAGCAGAACGGCAAGACGTACTACATTCCTTACGGCTTCTACGGGCTTTCGCTGTTCTACCGTTCCGACGTGGTCAAAGAGGCCGGCTTCTCCGGGCCACCTGCCAGCTGGTCCGAGATGCTGGAGCAAGCGTCGGCCATCAACAAGCCGGCAGAGAACAAGTTCGGCTACGCATTCCGCGGGGGCACCAACGCCAACTCCAACGCCGTCGCCATCATCGAGGCCTACGTGGCTGACGAGATCGACAAGGAAAACGCCTTCAAGCTGACCAGCGGCAAGACGATCTTCTCCTCGCCCAAAGCGCAAGAGGCCATGGATCTCTACATTGATCTCTTCAAGAAGGGTTCGCCGCCATCCTCAGTCGCCTGGGGTTACCCGGAAATGGTGCAGGGCTTCAGCAACGGCTCTACCTCGTTCCTGCTCCAGGACCCTGAGGTCATCGCTACCGTGCGGGAATCCAAGTCCATCAAGGAGGACCAGTGGAACGTGGCTCCGCTGTTGATAGGACCGAGCGGGAAAGCCATTCAACCCGTGGCATCTGCCGGCTGGGGAATTGCCGCCGCATCCACATCCAAGCCCGAGGCCGTGAAACTCATCAAGTACCTCGCACAAGGCGACGCTGCAACCACGTTCAGCAAGGACAACAGCCTGGTGCCGACCTTGAAGTCCGCCGCCCAGGACAGTTTCTACAGCACCGGTCCTTGGGCCGCCTACGTCAAGATGACGGAAAATCCGGAGACCTATGTCTCCGCTGTCCAGCCGCGAAGCGTGTCCTGGTGGAGCGAATGGATCAAGAAGTCCGACGGTGAACTCCAGCGCGTCCTGACCGGGAAGATGTCCACGAGCGAGTTGCTGGCCAGCTGGGACACTTACTGGTCTCAAAAGTGGGCAGGCTAGGTTCCGGTGAGCCTCGATACCAAGCTCCCCTCGAAGAAGGCCGATGCCGGGTCCGTGGCGGGCACCGGCTCTCAGCCCAAGAAGCGCTTCAATCCCAGGACAGCCTTCACTCTGCTGATCTTCCTGGCCCCGGCTGCAGTGTTCGTCGGCATCTTCACCTACTACCCGATGATCGCAGGCAGCCAGATGGCGTTCCGCAACTGGAACCTGAACGATCTTTCCGACACCTCGTGGGTAGGGTTTGGCAATTTCACAAGCCTGCTCGAAACGCCGGAATTCTGGGGGATCGTCCGAAACACGGTGGTGTGGGTGGTTGGTTCCTTGGTGCCGCAGGTGGTCATTGGCTTTGCCGTGGCGTTATTCCTGAAGCGAAAGTTCAGGATGCGCGGGGCTTACCAGGCCATGATTTTCTTCCCCTGGGCAGTGTCCGGATTCCTGATCGGCATGCTGTTCCGGTGGATGTTCAACGCGGAATTTGGCGTGGTCAACGACTTGCTGATGAAGGCGGGGATCATTAACTCGCCCATCCCGTGGCTCTCGGACCCCGGATTCGCGATGACCGCCATCATCATTGCCAACATCTGGTACGGCGTCACGTTCTTCGCCATCATGATCCTCGCCGCACTGCAGTCCGTCTCCGACGAAATGTACGAGGCCGCAGCGCTGGACGGAGCCGGGAAGGTACGCACGTTCCTCAACATCACGCTGCCGAGCATCGCTACCACGTTGGCTTTGACCATCCTGCTGAGGGTGATCTGGATCTTCAATTTCCCGGACATCATCTTCGCCATGACAGGCGGCGGTCCGGCTGACCAGACGCACATCATCACAACGTACATGATCAAAATTACCCAGGAGGGGGACTACGGGAAGGCTTCCGCCCTGGGGCTGATCGTCGTCCTCACGCTTGCCCTCTTCGCCGTCTTTTACCTCATGGCCGTCCGTCCTCGAAAGGAAGCCCGATGATCAATCAGCAGAGCTTCATAGGGCGTGTGGGTAAATTCGTCTTCCTGGGAGCGTGCCTCGTCGCCACGGTTTTCCCGCTGTACTGGATCATCCTGACGTCTTTGAAGGAACCCGGCGCCATTTACTCGCTGCCGTTGGACTATTGGCCCCGGCAGCTCTCCTTCGAAAACTACGTCGGGCTTTTCACCAAGTCGGATTTCGGCCAGTACATGCTCAACAGCTTGGTAGTTGCCCTGGTAGCTTCGACGGTGGCCACTCTGATCTCCTTGCTCTCGGCGTATGTCCTGGCTCGGTTCCACTTTGCAGGTCGCGGCGCGGTGTTGGGGGCCTTCCTGATCACCCAGATGATTCCAGGCTTCATTGCCTTGGGGCCGCTGTATCTGATGATGACCAATATGGGCCTTGTAGATTCCAAGACCGGGCTGATCCTCATTTACATCGCGATCTGCATTCCGTTTTGCACAATCATGCTCCGGGGTTTCTTCGAGAACGTTCCTGACGCTTTGGAAGAGGCCGCGATGATCGATGGCTGTTCGCGGCTGGGTGCGTTGTTCAGGGTTTTGGTTCCAGTGATGCTGCCCGGCGTGGCGGCAAGCTTCGTCTTCAACTTTGTTAACTGCTGGAATGAGCTTTTCTTATCGGTGACCTTGATGAACAGCGATAGTAACAAGACGATTCCGACGGCGTTGGCCGGGTTCATCTCGAGCTTCAACATTGACTGGGGGTCGATGTCCGCCGCGGCGGTCCTGACGGTCGTTCCAACGCTGGCAATCTTTGCCTTTGCAAGCAAGTTCATTGTCCAAGGACTAACGGCCGGGTCAGTCAAGGGCTGAGTCGAACGCACCCAACTGGGTCGCATTTGTGCGCGTTTTGGTCGCCCTAAACGCGCACAAATGCGACCTAGTTGGGGCGCCCGACGCCGCGTCAAGCCTTTTTCTTGGCCCGCGTCTTTGGCTTGGTGGCAGCTTTGCTGGCGGCAGCGTCGTCGTCGGCCGCTTTTTCCTTGCCTCGTTTCTTGTCCAGGCTGCGCTTCAGCGCCTCCATGAGGTCGATGACGTCGCCGCCCTCGCCTTCGCCCTCCGTGACACCGAACGTGGCTTCCGTATCCAGTGCCTCGCCCTTCTCCAGCTTGGCCTCGATCAACGTGCGGAGCTGTACCTGGTAGTCGTCGGTGTATTCCTCGGGGTCGAAGTCGTGGGCCATGGAATCCACCAACGCGGAGGACATTTCGAGTTCTTTGTCGGAAATCTTGATGTCCGTCTCGAGGGAGGGAAATTTAGCTTCGCGCACTTCGTCGCCCCAGAGGAGGGCTTGCAGCAGCAATACGTCCCCGCGTACGCGCAGGGCGCCGAGCCGGGTTTTCTGCCGCAGGGCGTACTGGACGATCGCGATCCTGTCCGTGTCCTCCAGCGTCTGGCGCAGCAACATATAGGCCTTGGGCGACTTGGAATCCGGCTCCAGGAAATAGCTGCGCTCGTACATGATCGGGTCCAGCTGCTCGGCAGGGATAAATTCCACTACCTCGATTTCGCGGCTGTTCTCCTCCGGCAAGGACTTTATATCGGCCGCCGTGAGAACCACCGTGCGGCCTTCTTCTTCGTAGGCCTTGTCGATATCCTCATAAGCCACAACGTCGCCGCAGATTTCGCACTTCCGCTGGTACCGAATGCGCCCGCCGTCCTTATTGTGGACTTGATGAAGGCCAATATCGTGGTCCTCCGTGGCGCTGTAAAGCTTCACTGGTACGTTGACCAGACCGAACGCGATAGATCCCTTCCAGATGGCCCTCATGCACCCAGTCAACAGCACAAGACAGCAGAGGAGAAGAGGTGGCAGGCAAGCAACAGGAGCGCGTGAACGTTGAAGGCCACGAGCTGACCCTCACCAATCTGGGCAAGATCATCTACCCCGAGACCGGAACCACCAAAGCCGAGGTCCTGGAGTACTACGCTGCAGTGGCGCCGTTCCTCATTCCCGCGGCAGCCAACAGGCCCGTCACCCGTAAGCGTTGGGTCAATGGCGTCGGCACCGCCGAGCATCCGGGGCAGGTGTTCTTCCAAAAGAACCTTGAAGACTCCGCGCCCAAATGGATCCCCCGCACCACAATCCAGCACTCGGACCACACCAACGTCTACCCCATGGTCAACAACCTCGCCACGCTCACGTGGATGGCACAGATCGCATCCCTGGAGATCCATGTCCCCCAGTGGCAAGTGGACGCAGAGGGTAACCCGCTCCGGCCTGACCGCTTCGTCCTGGATCTTGACCCCGGTCCCGGCGCGGGCCTGCCAGAATGCGTTGAAGTGGCCAAGCTTGCCCGCTCCATCCTGCAGGACATGGGCATGGATCCGGTGCCCGTGACCAGTGGCAGCAAAGGCATACACCTCTACACCGGGCTGGACGGGACGCTGAAGTCCGAGCAGGTCTCGGCCTTCGCCCATGAGCTCGCCCGGGCCCTGGAAGCTGACCATCCCGAGCTGGTGGTCAGCGACATGAAGAAGTCCCTCCGCCACGGCAAAGTGTTGGTGGACTGGAGCCAGAACAGCGGCAACAAGACCACCATCGTGCCCTACTCGCTCCGAGGGAAAGCCCACCCTACTGTCGCGTCGCCGCGCACGTGGCGCGAACTTTCCTCCGCCAACCTCGATCACCTTGACTACACAGCCGTGATGAAGCGGGTGAAGAGCGGCAAGGACCACTTCGCGCCCATTTCCTCTCGGCATCTCCCGCCGCACGGAGAGTATGCGGATGACGACGGCGGGGGCGGTCCAGGCACCGGCAGCGGTTCAGGCACTACTGGCCGCCGTGAGCGGGTGGTTACCGTCGAAGGTCGTCTCGCCAAATACGTTGGGATGCGCGATCCTGCCAAGACCCCGGAGCCGTTCCCGGCGTCGTCGTCTCTCGCGCAGGGCGACCAGCCCGCGTCCAAGGGATCATCCGGGCAGCCGCAGCCCGGCGATCTTGCGCCGCCCGGCGGGATCTTCGTCATCCAGGAGCATCACGCCCGGCGCTACCACCTCGATTTCCGTCTGGAGCACGACGGCGTGCTGGCCTCCTGGGCGCTGCCCCGCGGCGTCCCCGAAACGCCCGATCGGAACAACCTCGCCGTTCAAACCGAAGACCACCCCATGGATTACGCGGACTTCGCCGGCGTCATTCCCAAGGGCGAGTACGGCGCCGGGACAGTCAGCATCTGGGACCGCGGCGAGTTCACGTGCGAGAAATGGCGGGATGGCAAGGAAGTGATCGCGACGCTCACCGGTCAGCCAGGAGGTGGGCTCCACGGGACCAAGCGGTTCGCGCTCATCAACACCGGTGACCGTTGGCTGATCCACTTGATGAAGGAGCAGCCTGGAGGACGGCTTCGGAAGGGCGCTCCCAGCCCTTCCGCCAAGGCTTCGCCCGCCACTGCACCCAAGCCAGCCGTTCCACAGCCGATGCCCACTTACACCCCCATGCTTGCCACTTCCGGCACCGTCGCCGACCTTCGTGGTGGCGGCTGGCTCTACGAACTCAAGTGGGACGGAATCCGGGCTATCATCACCGGCACGGAGGGCAAGATCCGTTTGATGAGCCGCAACGGAAACGATCTCACCGCAACCTACCCCGAACTGACGGACCGATCATGCTGGCCCAACGGCGATTTCGTGGCCGACGGTGAAATCGTGGCACTTGGCAAGGGTTCGCGGCCGGACTTCGGCCGCCTGCAGCTGCGGATGAATCTGGTCAAAACCGCGGACATCGAGCGTGCCAGAGCTTCGGTGCCAGTGCAGCTCATGCTGTTCGATCTTCTGTACGACGGCGGCACGGATCTGAGCGGGCTGCCATTCCGCGAGCGCCGGGAACGGCTTGCCGAGTTTGCGGGGCGCTTGCGTGGTGGCTGCCCGCTTCACCTTTCGGCCGTGTTGGACCATGACGTTGAAGACCTCATGACAAGCGCGGGTGAGCTCGGCTTGGAAGGAGTGATGGCGAAAAAAGCAGATAGCCGTTACGTGATCGGCCGGCGAAGCCGCTCATGGATCAAGCTCAAGTTGGAACGGAGCCAGGAAGTGGTGGTTGGCGGCTGGCGTCCCGGCGCTGGCGCCCGGAGTGGGACCTTTGGCTCGTTGCTGTTGGGCATTCCGGAGGGCGGGAAGTTGCACTATGTCGGCCGGGTTGGCAGCGGATTCAAGGAGTGGCAGCTGAGGGACATCATGGAGAAACTGGAGTCCCGCCTGGTAGCTGATTCCCCCTTCGCCGACATTCCGCGCGAAGACTCGGCAGGTGCCCGCTGGGTAGATCCGGAGCTGGTGGCTGAAGTGACGTTCGGAGAATGGACGGGGCCGGGCAGGCTACGGCATCCCGTGTGGCGTGGGTGGCGTCCTGACAAGTCCCCGAAAGACGTAAGCCCGCCCAACTAGGTCGCAGCTGAACGCGTTTTGAGGGTTCAAAACGCGCAGTGATGCGACCTAGTTGGGCTGGCGGGGCTGGGTTAGGAGGAGTGCGGCATCTGTGGGCGGCTGGTGCGGTGGATCGCCGTCACGGCTGCGCCCTGGCCCATCCGTCCGTGGGCTTGGTCGCGGTCCTTCGGGTGCCGGCGTTTACCGCTGCCGTCCGGCCAGTGCTGTTCCTGGTCCAGACCCAGAGATACGTCGATGGTTGCCGGTTCAGGCATGGGAGCCATGTCCATGGCCTCCACCAAGTGGCTCGCAACCTCAGGATCGATGTTTTCGGCTTGATGCTTTGCAGTCATGGTTCTTCCTTTCCACAGTGAAACGAAGGAATTTCAATACTAGGTGGGCCGAAGATGGTTGTCTGCAGGATTTACCTGCGTACAGGAATCACCAACGGACCTTCTTCTCTGTCTTGGCCCGCTTACCGCTGGCGGACGTGGGCTTGTGGCCCTTACCAGTGCTTTGCCAGCCAGCGGGAGCGCCGCCGCCGGACTTGCTGGCGAGCATCGCTTTTTGCGCATCTGTCAGTTTGGACTTGATGCCGCCGGAGGCGGGGGCGGACTCTGTACTTCCCGGCGCTGCGGGGTCCGGGGTCTTGTTTTCAGAAGGATTGGCAGTCATAAAAGTGGACTCCTGTTCAGGTGCGAGTCCTGAAGAAGCACTAAAACCATGGCGTGCGGTTCGAGAAAATAGCGTCGACAACGGGAACGGCATGGAGGCAGGGCCTCAACAGGCGTGGATTTTTGTCATGTGAAACTCGGCTGTGCCACTAAAGGCAAGGGCCGGTCTACTCAAAAATCAGTGTTCCCATGGGTCATACCCTAGCCAAGTTTCGCCGCTTTTGTGAACCCCTCGGCTAGCATGGCACCCGTGACCCGGAGAATGTCCATCGCCACCGCCCTCCGCTCCGCCGGGTGCGTTTTCGCGGAGGACGAGGCCCAACTCCTCATCGACGCTGCCCTCAGTCCCGGCCATTTGGACCACATGGTGGATCAGCGCGTCAACGGGCTGCCCTTGGAACACATCCTCGGCTGGGTGGACTTCTGTGGGAGCCGCATGGAAGTTGGACCCGGCGTATTCGTTCCGCGGCGTCGCACGGAGTTCCTGGTGCGCCAGGCGGCGGAAATAACCCGGCCGGGTTCCGCCGTCGTCGATCTTTGCTGTGGCTCGGGAGCCATTGGTGCGGCGCTTAGCGATCTCCTGGGGAGTTGCGAGCTGTACGCCGCTGACATTGATCCAGTCGCGGTAGCCTGCGCGCGCAAGAACGTTGGGCCACGTGGAGGCCGTGTTTTCGTGGGCGACCTCTACGAGGCCCTCCCCCTTGAACTTCGGGGACGCGTGGACGTGGTGCTTGCCAATGCGCCGTACGTACCTACGGGTTCCATCGGGATGATGCCGCCAGAGGCGCGCTTGCATGAACCGATGGTGGCGCTCGACGGCGGTACTGACGGTTTGGACGTCCAACGCCGGGTCGCGGAGCGCGCGGCTGAGTGGTTGTCGCCGGGCGGTTGCCTCCTGATTGAAACATCGGAGCAGCAAGCACCCGAAACCGCCAGGATCATGAACCAGTGCGGGCTGGCCGCGCGGGTGCTCGTTAACAAGGAATTGGGCGCAACGCTCGTGCTTGGAGCCGCCCCTACCCCCAAAGGCAATCCGTAAGCTTTTGCGCCCGTTTAAGCCGTGTTCGGTGGGCTTGGCTAAACAATTTGGTAACAACGTGCCCGGGAGGGCAAAAACCGCCCGGATTCCGCGCCGTTGCAGGGCAAAAGCAGGTAATGAGATGCAACACACCTAGGCAATTTGCATCCCCAAAGGGCCCAAAAATCGGATCTCAACTGGGGTTTAAGCGGCAAACCCCGTAAAATTGAACACCTGCCCAGAGCGGGGCAGCAGAAGTCGCAAGCAAATGACCTCCCTAGGAGAAGCCCAAATGCCCATAGACCAAAGCAAGACCGTCTCCCCGGATGGCGAAAGGAACACCATCCAAAACCAGGAAACAGCCAACACCCCGGCCGCAGCCAACGCAGTCAAAACCACCAAGAAGTCAAAGCTCCGCAGCAAGCGCCGGTTGAAAGAATCCGACGTCAATGTTGTGGACCAGCCGATGCTGAAGAAAGCACTCGGCGGCACGATCGTCGGCAACACCATGGAATGGTACGACGTCGGCGTGTTCGGCTACCTCATCACCACCATGGGCCCCGTCTTCCTCCCGGAAGCGGACAAGTCCGTTCAGACACTCTTCCTTCTCGGCACCTTCGCCGCAACCTTCATCGCGCGCCCACTGGGTGGCGTCGTGTTCGGCTGGCTTGGCGACAAGGTGGGCCGCCAAAAGGTGCTCGCAGCAACACTGATGCTCATGGCGGCAAGTACGTTCGCCGTCGGCCTCTTGCCTGGCTACGCGCAGATCGGCATCTGGGCCGCCGCGCTGCTGGTGATCCTTAAGCTCGTCCAGGGCTTCTCCACCGGTGGCGAATACGCCGGTGCCACCACGTTCGTCAGCGAATATGCCCCGGACAAGCGCCGCGGATTCTTCGCCAGCTTCCTGGACATGGGCAGCTACATCGGTTTCGCCCTCGGCGCCGCGCTGGTGTCCGTCCTGCAGCTCACGCTCGGACAGGCAGCCATGGAGGAATGGGGCTGGAGGCTTCCGTTCCTGATCGCTGGTCCCCTTGGCCTTATCGCCGTGTACTTCCGTAGCAAGATCGAGGAATCCCCGCAGTTCCAGGCCACCCTGGACGCCCAGGAAGCCCTAGCCAAAGACGCCGCGGCACAGGATGCTGCCGTGGCGAAGGGCCCGGTTGGCATCATCAAGGCCTACTGGCGCCAGATCGTCCTGGCCATGATCCTCGCGGCGGCGGCCAACACTGTTGGCTACGCCCTGACCTCATACATGCCTACGTACCTCACGGATTCCAAGGGCTACGATCCCGTTCATGGCACCCTGCTGACCATCCCGGTCCTGGTGATCATGGCACTGTGTATCCCGCTTACCGGTAAGTTGTCCGACCGTATCGGTCGCCGGCCAGTGCTGTGGATCGGCGCGGGCAGTACCATCCTGTTCTCCGTTCCCGCCTTCATGCTGATCGGCATCGGCGATATCTGGTCAACCCTGGCAGGCCTTGCCCTCATCGCCTTCCCCGTGACGTTCTACATTGCCAACCTGGCCTCAGCCCTCCCGGCACTGTTCCCGACGTCCAGCCGGTACGGCGGAATGGGCATCGCCTACAACTTCTCGGTAGCGATCTTCGGTGGCACCACGCCGTTCATCGTCCAGGGCCTCATTGAGGGCACCGGCGACGACATGATGCCTGCGTACTACTTGATGGGAACGTCCATCGTGGGTGCGATCGCCATCTACTTCCTGCGTGAGTCAGCCCAGCGTCCGCTGCCCGGCTCAATGCCCAGCGTGGACACTGCCGCCGAGGCCCGCGAACTTGTAGCAACACAGGACACCAACCCGCTCATCAATCTGGAGGAGATGCCGTTCGACGGCCAGCCAATTGATGACGAAGTCTTCGGCCGCCGCGACAAGGATCTGGCTCCCGCCTAGGAACTCTTTGCCTGCAACTTCTGAGCAGCGCTTCCGATAGTTCGCGGCCCCGCCGCACACAGTAGCCACCAACACCAAGGCGCTCTCCTTGGAGTTGGTGGCTACTGCTGTTAATGCTCGACCTCAAGTGCTCGACGGCGGCACTCCCCTAGGCCGGCAGCAACCCTTTGACAGCCTCGCCGATAATCCGCGCGCCCTCGGGGAATGCCCCAGGATTGGGGCCGGCGTAGTTGAGCCTGATGTATGGGCCTTCAGGCTCCGCGGGGAACCACTCCGTCCCGGCCGCAATGAGAACCCCCGCCGCTTCGCAATCCTTGGTGAGCTGATCGACGTCGAACCCGTCCGGCAGCCTCAGCCACAGGTTCAAGCCGCCCTTGGGCAGGTGGCTGAGGTGCGCCTGCGGAACGTGTCCGCGCAGGCTGGTGACCAGCAGGTCGCGGCGCGACTGCAGCTGATGGCCCAGGCCGCGCAGGTGGGTTTGCCACCCCGGCTGGGTAACGACGTCGAGCGCTGCAGCCTGGAGCAGGCCGCTGACATACATCGACTCCGCAGCCTGCGCGCCCATGATCCGTTCCCGGGCCGGACCGCGGGCGATAATCGCTGCCACGCGGATGGATGGCGAGACGCTCTTGGTCAGCGAGCGAATGTAGACCACGTGGCCGGAATCGTCCTGGGCGGCGAGCGGTACGGATTGCGCGGTGATACCGAAATCGTGGGCCCAGTCGTCCTCCACAAGGAATGCGCCGTGCTGGCGGACAATCCGGAGGACCTCCTCGCCCCGTTCGGGAGACCATTGGGCACCTGTGGGGTTGGCGAAGTTGGGCTGGGCGTAGAACATCCTTGCCCCGGATTCCTCGAAAGCCCTCGCCAGTTCGTCGGGATCCGGCCCGTCAGGACCGGAGGGCACCGGAATGACACGAACACCGGCCTGGCCCGCGGCCAGCAGCGCACCCCAGTAACTGGGCGACTCCACCAACAAGGGTCGCCCATGCCCCACCAGGCCGCGAAAAATCGAGCTAAGTCCGCTCTGGCTCCCTGGAAGTACGACGACGTCGCTAGGCTGGGGTGGCGTGACGCCAACCGGCGTTGAGGTGCTGAGTTCGTGCGCGAACCAGGATTGCAGTTCCGGAAGCCCTTGGGCGGGTGGCCGCGACAGGGCGGCGTCGCCGCCGGCCGCCCGGGTCAGTGCGGCCCGGACGAGCCGCTCCGGCAGGAGTTCCCGGTCCGGATAGCCGGAGTGGAATGCAATGACATCGTTCGAAGCACTGCGCATGGCGCCAGAGTTCAAGGGGCGCGGAGTTTGGGCGGCCCTGAGCGCCGCCGTCTGCCAGCCGTAGTCGGACGGTCGCGCCGTACGGTAAGCCCGGACAAAGGTGCCAACACCTGGGCGGCTTTCTATCAAGCCTTGGGCCGTGAGGGTCCTCAACGCCTTCTGCACTGTCACCGGACTGGCCTGGTATTCGGCCACGAGTTGACGGGTGGATGGCAGTTTGGCTCCCGGGGCGGCGCCTGCGATCCACTCTTTTACTCGCGAGACAATCCGGGAACTGCTATCGTTATTCATGAGTCCCAATAGTAGCGCTACTACACTTTCACGGCCAGTGGTATCCAGCGGGGCGTCGCAAGGCGTCTGGTGGGGCCTTCTTGGCGTTGTTGCTTTCTCCTTCACGGTCCCCTTTACCCGCGTGGCGGTTGAAGGGTTATCCCCCCTGTTCATTGGGGCGGGAAGGGCGGTAGTCGCCGCCATTCTTGCAGCACTGGCCCTGGGGCTGACCCGTCAACGCTTTCCACGCGGAATTCAGTGGTTTCGACTTGTCGTAGTGGCCGGGGGCATCGTTGCGGGCTTCCCCTTGCTGACAACCTTCGCGCTAACGTCCACCACCGCCAGCCACGGAGCAGTGGTTATCGCGCTACTGCCTGCAGCCACGGCGACGGTAGCGGTTATCAGGGGCAGGGAACGTCCACGGCTCTTGTTCTGGGTCCTGACTGTCATAGGCGTTATCGCTGCAATGGTCTTCGCGTTGGTTCAGTCTGGTGGCTTCGGTTCGCTTCACTGGGCAGACCTGCTGCTTCTGGCCGCAGTGATGGCCGCTGCCATCGGCTACGCGGAAGGAGGCCTGCTGGCACGGGAACTCGGTCCCTGGCAGACAATCTCGTGGGCGCTCGTTGTGGCCTCTCCCTTCATGCTGCTGCTGACGGTTCTTTCCCTTGGATCCGGGGTTCCCTCCGCAACGCCCGGCCAGTGGTTGTCCTTCGCTTATCTGGGGGTCGTGAGCATGTTCCTCGGATTCTTCGCCTGGTACCACGGCCTGGCGATCGGCCCCATCGCGCAAGTCAGCCAGATCCAACTCGTCCAACCGGTCATGACCATCGCGTGGGCAAGCCTGTTGTTGGGAGAATCGATGACGTGGACCACCGCTGTTGGTGGACTCGCTGTGATCCTCTGCGCAGGTGCGGCCGTCCGCATCAGGCTCAACCCGCCGTCGAGAACCTGAAGCTGCCGCCCGAGGGCCCTGATCTCGTAGACTCGGCCCATGCCTGACGCATCTGTGGGTTCCATCCATCACCTTGAGATCTGGGTGCCGCATCTTGAACGTGCCCGGGAGGAGTGGGGCTGGCTCTTGGGCGAACTTGGCTACAAGCCGTTCCAGGACTGGCCTACGGGGTGTAGTTGGAAGCTCAATGGCACCTATGTGGTGGTGGAAGGCTCCGATGCCATCACCGGAACCGCCCACCGACGCACCGATCCCGGGCTCAATCACGTGGCCTTCCATGCTGGTACCCGGGAAAACGTGGACCGGATTCGCGCTCTCGGCGCCGACGCCGGCTGGTATGAGATGTTCGAGTCGAAGTATCCGCACGCCGGAGGTCCGGATCACTATGCCGCATATTTGATCAACACTGACAGCTACGAAGTTGAGCTGGTGGCCGAGTAGCTATGCCGGCGGAACCACGGGACGCCACATAGCCACCCGAGGCCAGCGCGTCAGTCCCAGTTCAGCCTCGTGCTCCATGAGCCTGGCGAGCTCCGGGCCCCAGCTACCGGCGTCGAGCGTTTGAAAGCCCAGGCGCCGATAGTACGGCGCGTTCCAGGGCACATCGCGGAACGTGCTTAAGGTCTGGCGCTGCATGCCATGCCCTCTTGCCCACACACGGGCAGCATGCAGCAGCTCGCGGCCGAGTCCTTGGTGCGCTTGATCCGAGTGGACGCTTACTTGCTCCACGTGCGCGTTGCCGTCAACGATATCCGTCAACAAATACGCCAACGGGTAGTCGAGTCCGTCAACGCACACCCAGGCACGCCCGGGAGCCACGTAGGCGTTCATCTCGTCCAAGGAGAAGGGTTCGTCGTCCGCGATCTGATCCATGCCCAGGCCCCGGAACGCTTCCCCCGCTGCCCGCTCGATGTCCTGCAAACGCGGCAGATCGTCTGTTCGAGCTAGCCGGATCACCGTTTATCCAGTGCGGGAGGTGCCTGTCCGACGAGGAACCCATTGCGGGTTTCGATCAAATCCTGCAGGTATCTGGCCAGCACCAGCTTCTCCAGCAAGCGGCCCAGAGGGCCGAACGGGGCAGCGAACTCCACGGTGTCCACCATCAGGGTCCCGCTGCCGTCAGGCCGGAACTCATGCGTGTGGCGGAGGTACTTGAAAGGGCCGCGCACTTGCTCGTCAGTGAACGACGCCGGTGCCTCCATGCGCGTGATGCGGCTGGTCATGCGGAAACGGACTCCGAGGTGCCACGCCTGCCAAGTGACCTGCTCGCCTTCCGAGATCAGCCCTGTGGTGACGCCGTCTATGGCCTTTTCCCTGCTTTTGGTCATCGAGCCAACGTGGGCGTCGATGTTTCGGGACAGGTCGAACAGCTCCTGCGGTGACATGGCGGAGCGGGTTCGGCAGACGAAAGCTACGGGCATACCTTGATCTTCCCAGACTCTGCCGGGCAGCGCGCTAGTGTTGCTGTTACCTTCCCACGAGGCCCATGTGTTGATCGTTGTAGCGGTTGCCCTGCACTCCGATCCGGCTGGCCACGGCATCCAGATCGGCAACTTCATCAGCGGAGAGCGCAACGTTGGTTGCGGCAGCATTCTCTTCGAGTCGTTCCCGACGTCGTGTGCCCGGGATCGGGACAATCCATGGCTGCTGCGCCAGAAGCCAGGCCAGCGCGATCTGACCCGGTGATGCACCTTTCGAGGCCGCAAGTTCGGCCACATGATCCACCAGTGCTTGATTGGTCGCCCGGTTTTCTGCGGTGAATCGAGGGATAGTGCCACGGACGTCACCCTGCGAAAACTGGGTGGAGGGATCAACAGTACCCGTGAGGAATCCCTTGCCAAGTGGGCTGAATGGGACAAAGCCTATGCCGAGTTCCGCTAGCGCTGGCAGCACCTCCGGTTCCGGATCCCGTGTCCACAACGAATACTCACTCTGGACGGCGGTCACGGGAAAAACTCCGTGGGCGGCGCGAATAGTGGTGGCGGAGGCCTCGGAAAGGCCGAAGTGGCGTACTTTGCCCGCTTGGACCAGCTCACCCACAGCACCTGCGACGTCCTCAATAGGCACATTGGGGTCAACGCGGTGCTGATAAAAAAGGTCCAGGGTCTCCACGCCAAGCCTGCGGAGCGACTCGTCCGCTACCCGTTTGATCCGTTCAGGAGAACTGTCCAACCCAACGGACTTGCCGTCTTCGATGCGCCAGCCGAATTTCGTGGCAATGACTACTTGGTCCTTGATAGGAGCAAGCGCCTCGCCGACGAGTTCCTCGTTGACGAACGGCCCGTAGACCTCGGCCGTATCAAAGAAATTGATGCCAAAGTCCACCGCTTCATGGAGCACCTTGATCATCGCCGCCCGGTCCCCCGGATTTGGGCCGTAGCTTTGTGACATGCCCATGCAGCCAAGACCGATGGCCGAGACCTGCAAACCTTGCCCAAGTGTCCGTGTGTGCATGACGCCTCCCTTTGATCCAAGTAACTCGCTTGATCCAGTCAACAACCTTCTCGACGCATATGGGAGGTACTGACGTAAGGGGTACTGCCAGTCCCCTACTACGGGTTGTGACCCGGCTTATGGCGGCCCACCCGCCACTCCTGATAATTTTCGATACAGATAGCTCGCCCACAAGCCCTGAATGATTGGTGGTGTTTTCCGTGCCCGCATTCATGGCGCATGCCCGCGAGCTCCACAAACTGGGGCCGGCGAACAACGACCGTCTCTCCGCCGTTCGGGTGGCCTTCAGTGTCGCAGTGCCCGGGCTGGTCCTGATTCTCGTAGGCCGTCCGGACCTCATGATGTATGCCGTTTTCGGTGCCCTTACTGGAATGTACGGACGCAATGAAACCCATCAATTGCGGCTGAAACACCAGGCCCAAGCCGCGCTGGTCCTGGTTGGCGGGCTCACCATCGGCACGTTTCTTTCCGTCAACCACATCCACTCCTGGTGGCTGGTTTTGGTGGCTACGCTCTTTGCAGGTGCGGGTTCCTTATATGCCGACTCGGTTCGCCTTAAACCGATCGGGCCGTTCTTCGGCATCCTCGCATTGGGGGCGTGCGCCTCGGTCCCCACCAGCGTTCCGTTCCTGGTTGCCGTCCTGATCGGTGCTGCTTCCGCTGCGTTTTCGCTTCTGGTGGGATTTGCTGGCTGGCTTCGGCATCGAAAGTGGGAGCCGGGCGCTGCCCGCGACGTCCCAGTCCTCCACGGACCGCTCCGGCAATCTGCCCTTGTTCACGCGGCCCGCTACACCCTCGCTGTCGGTGCCGCCGGGGTGTGTGGCGTGCTCAGTGGGAGCGGCCATCCGCATTGGGCCATGGCCGCAGCGGCCGTGCCGTTGGCAGGTGCGGACCTCCCGAGCCGCGTCCACCGGGGCATCCACCGCATCGTGGGGACGTTCCTCGGGTTGGCGGTGGTCGCCGTCGTACTTTTCCCAACTCCGTTGTCACCGCTGCAGTATTTCCCAACCCACGGCCCTGTAGTCCTGGCTATTGTGGTGGTCCTCTGCCAGTTTCCCACCGAGCTTTTCATGGCGCGGCACTACGGCTGGGCCATGGTGTTCTTCACGCCCGTGGTCCTGCTGATCGCGCAACTGGCGGCGCCCATGGACCCGGGCGTGCTGGTGATGGAACGAGCGGTTGAAACGTTCGTCGGAGCGGTGATTGGAATCGCGGTAGCGGTGCTGGTTAGGGCACCTGGCGTTGCGGTTCCTAAGGCTGCAGGGGCCGGCGCGGCGGGCCGGAAGTAAGCTTCGCCGGCAGGATACGCGCAAAGAAGCTAACCACTTTGTATCGCCGTGTCGGGATGGAAACAGCCTTGCCCTTGGCGTTGTCCTCCAGCCCTTCCCGCACTACGCGGTCTGCGGTGAGCCACAGGAATCGCGGCGCCACGGACTTATCCATGCCCATGCGATCGTGGAATTCGGTGTGGGTGAAGCCAGGGCACACAGCTGTGACCTGCACGCCCGACTTCGCATACGCGATGTTTGCCCACCGGCTGAACGTCACTTGCCAGGCTTTGGCCGCCGAGTAAGTGCCCCTGTTGGCGAAGGCCGCGACGCTGGCGACGTTGATGATCCGGCCCTTGCCTCTGGCCAGCATGACTTCGAGCGCCGCGTGGCACAGCTCCATGGGTGTCTGCACGTGAAGACGCAGATGCCGCCTTTCTTCCTCCAACTCGTTCCGCTCGAACGACTTCAAGAGTCCCATTCCTGCGTTGTTGACCAGGACGTCCACGGGTCGCCCAGCGTCCCGCAGGCGGTCGGCCACCAAGGAAACCCCGACGTCGGTAGTCAGGTCGGCGGACAGAACCTCCGCCGAGATACTAAAGTCGCGTTCAAACTCCTCGGCCTTTTCCTTGAGGCGTTCTTCATCGCGGGCCACCAAGACAAGGTGGTGTCCGGCTTCGGCGAGCTGGCGCGCGAATTCCGCACCGAGCCCAGCCGTGGCACCGGTGACCAGGGCGGTGAGTTCGTTGGCTCGAGTCGTCATGCGCCTAGACTATGCGCTGAACGCATGTGGCGCCGCTATCTCTTCCTCGGAGGGTCGCTTGCGTGGCTTGGTGGCGAGGATGGCGAGGACTGTCGCGCCCGTGATGCCAAGAATCCACCAAGGGAATCCGGGATCTGTTGTGGTGGAGGGCAGGGTGCGGGGTCCGTCGGCGCTGACGGGTGCAGCGGTGCGTTCACCGCGAACAAGTAGCCGGTGACTGTTAACGCCTTTGGGCGTGCACGTAATGAGGGTGAGGTAATCCTTGCCCTCAACTTTGCGCAAGGCCTCGGTTTGGTCGGGCAGGACAGTGAGGATTTGGTCGACTTTGTAATAGAGGGTTTCGTCGAGCACGTTGATGCTGAAGACGTCGCCTTCATGGACCTTGTCCAGGTCATCGAAAAGGGTGGCGTTGACGAACCCTGAATGAGCGCTCAAGACACTGTGAGTGCCTTTGCCACCGACCGGCAGCGCAGAGCCGAAGAGGTGGCCAGCACCCTTGGAGAGGGTGTCCTCGTCGGTGCCATGGAAGATGGGCAAATCCGCGTGGATAGAGGGAATACTGATGCGGCCCATCATGCCTCCAGGCCCGACCGACAGCATCTTCTTGTACGCCTCCGAGCCGGCACCGATGGTGGTTTGTTCCCCTGCTTCGTTCAAGGAGTAAGGGTCTCGGAGGGGTCCTGAGGGCAGTTCCTCATTGAACTCCCGCGCCTGGTCCAGGAGGGACTTCTTCGCCGAGGGGTTCATTGTCTGGACAGAATCCACGTATCCGCTGATCTCGGTGGCGTGGACCCGATCCGAGAACCAGGCTGCGGCGGTGGGATAAAGCAGGATTCCGACGCCGATGACCGCGACCAGCACGATCAGAAGCCGTTGCCGGCTCCAGGGCCCGGTCAGGTGCCGGAGTCCACGACGGGTGCGGGTTTGGGGCTGGGTCATCAAAATCCTGTATCTGGGGTGAAACGGTTATGAGAGGGGTGCAAGTGGAATGCAAGTGGGGAAGAGCGCGTGGTTGGCGTTCTTCCCCACTTTGGGTCACTGTGGAGGCCGCGGTAGCGACCCCCCCACAGTAGTTGTTGCTGGTGTTAGTTGTTGCTGGTGCGGCGGTTGCGGACGAACATCAGGGCTGCGCCGACAACGAGGAGGGCACCTGCTGCGTAAAGAATGCCGGTTCCAACGCCACCGGTCAGGGGCAGCTGGAAGCCGCTGTTGGACGGGATGTTCTTCACCTGCAGGTCGATACCAACCGTGGTGGTGGTGCCGTTGATCAGGAAGGAGACCGGCTCGGCGAGCAGTTCGTAGCCTGCCGGGGCGGTGGTCTCTACCAGGTAGTACGTGCGGTAGTCGGGGCTTCCGGGTGCGAGGGCTGCGCCGTTGGCCCAGTCCGAGTACCGCAGGCCCGAGATCGTCAGGGTGCCGTCCGCGGCGACGGTGAAGACCGTCTGGCCGTTGAGGTCAACGGGGTTCGTGCCGGCCTTGGCGTCGGCTTCGTTGGTGTAGACGGAGAATGCGGCACCGGCAAGGGCTGCACCGTTCTCGTTGACCTTCTGCAGCGTCATTTCGCCCCACTTGGTCACGACCGGGGGTGTGACGATCGGGCCGCCGGGCTGGCCCGGTGCAACGGTGAAGCTGGCAGCATTCGGGTAAACGAGTGCTTCGTTTTCGATTTCACCGATGGTGTTGACCTTGGTGTTCACCATGACCTGCACCCGGGTGTCGGTGTGTGCAGCCAGGATCGCACGGCCGGCGGGGGTGAAAATGACCGAGACGGTGTTGGTGGCGGCGTCGAAGTTCACGGTGTAGTCCGTGCCGGCCGTGATGGGGGTGCCATCAACGAGGGTGGCGGACGCGCCGACGTAGGTCAGTTTCGGGTCCAGGGCGTCCACGATCTTGTAGCCATCGATGACGGCTTCGTTCGGGATGTCACCGGTGATGGTGAAGTCGATCTGGTCCCCGAGTTTGACGTCAGGGGCATCCGTGACGGTCTTTTCCGCACCGGCGACCGAGTTCTTCGGGTAGACGTGGACGTCATAGATCCAGTTGTCCTTGTTATCCGGGTCGGTCAGCGGCACGGATACCAGGAACGGGGCCGAGGGTGTCACGCCTGCCGGGTAGTTCGTTTCTGTCACCAGGTACAGGCCTACAGGCAATGACGTGAAACCTGCGGTGCCCGCGGCATCGGTGGTCTTCGCTTGGGCGGCGCCAAGGGTGTAGCCCGCACCGGTGATCGAACCTGCAGCGTTGGCCGGAGCGAACACGCTGGAGAGGTTGTGTGCTGCGTCCCAGCCGGCGTTGGTGGACAGGTCAATGGTGTTGACCTGCTGGATCGTGAACTCGATACCGGCCAACGGTGTCAGGCCGGTGGTGTCCACGGACGTGCCGTTGTTCGGCAGGCCCGTCGGGGTGACGGGACGTTCGAACTTGTGGACCGTGATGGAACCGGTCTGGCCCGGATCAACCAGGGGCGCGGCCGAAGCCGGGGCCACGGAGAAGGACATCGCCAACACCGCCCCGGCGATCGTGGCGGCGGCGGTCTTCCAAAGCCGCCCGGTGTTGTGATTACTCACTGTATTTCCTCTTTCATTGTGATGGTGCTGATGCTCGGAAATGAACATTTACTGACCCGGCCCGCAATACTCACGGGGGCTCGGGGGAACTCTTCTTTTAGGTAGTAATGGACTCGCGCCGGCGGCGGTTTGTTGCCAGTGCGAGGGCGCCCAACAGCAGGACGGATCCGGCCGTGGTGAACGGCCACCAGCCAATGCCGCCGGACTCGGGAAGCTGAAGCGCCGGCACGTCCCGGACCGTGAGCAGGAAGATCCCATCGCCGTCGGCGTCGGTGCTGGTCACTACTCCGCCGCCAGCGCCTTGGCCCAGGGACACGGCACCGTTCGCTGCGATGGTGAACTGCACGGGCTCGGCCAGCAGGCTGAACCCGTCCGGCGCTGCGGTTTCTTCGAGCCAGTACGTTCCTGCCTGGATTCCCTCGAGCTGGAACCGGCCTGTTTGCCCGCTCACAGCGGTGACGGCTGGGCTGGCCAGCACGGCACCGGGTGCGCCGTTGTTATCGGTATGCACGGCCCACGTGGAGCCCGCCATCGGAACCCACGTACCGCCCGAGGACTCGCCGATCTTCTCGATCAGCACTTTGCCCGGGGTGTGATGCGTCGTGGTGCAGTCAGGTCCCGGCCCTGCCGAGCTTGGCGCGCAGGTCTGCGGTGGCGTGGTAGTTGCTGTGCCCGTCACCACGTTGACAAGCTGTGCGTTCCACGCGCCCGTTTTGACCACCACGCTGTACTTCAGGGTGGCTGTCTGACCGGCAGGCAGCGTGAACGCGGCGGTGCTCAGCAACGTGGACGGCGGCACAGGATCGGCCACAGCCACAGGTGATCCCGTACCAATCACCAGGGTCGCTGAACCGGGCACGAACGTCGCGTCATCCAGGACCTGTGCCAGGTTGTCCTTGAGCACGACCCCGGTGATGGTGCCGCTGATGCTGGTGGCCGTCACGGTGTACACGATGGTCTGCCCCGGGGTGACGGACCCGTTCGCAGGAACTGACCCGTTGACGGTGGCGCTCTTCTTGATCTTCCACGCCGGAGGCGCCGTGACCTGGGCATCATCGGTTGCCGTGACGGGCAAGCCAAGGGGCGGGTTCCCGGTGACCTTCGCCGTGTTGGTCAGTAACCCCGTGGTGACGTCCGGCTGAGTGACCACATACGTTGCGGTGGCAGTCACCGACTGTCCGGGCAAAAGGACCCCGGGAAGGCCAGGCCAAGTGTAGGAAAGGGCGGCCATGGTGCCGGTTCCGGAGAATTGGGTCTCGGTGATGACCACCGAGGTGAGCGTCACGTTTCCCGTATTCTTCGCCACGAACGTGTAGGTTGCGGTTTCACCGGCCACCAGCGTGGTCTTGTCCACTGTCTTGACCAGCGTGATCGCCGGAGCAGCCGCAGGAGCAACAGTGAAAACGTAATCCTCCACCTCACCGGAATCGGAGGCACCGATCGGGACCTGGACCTGGGCGGTGGTGTAGCCGATCCGGAACCGCGCATACGTCGTCCCAGCAGTCACCCCCGCAGGGACCGTCGTCCAGGTCAGGGTGGCGGTCGTGGCGCCCGCAGCGAACGTGGCGCAAGCCCGCTCGGCGGTGTTATTGAAAATCCCGTCCTTATTGAAATCAATCCAGCCACAGGTCGTTCCGGCTTTGCTGGCCCCACTGATCGCCACGGTGGTTGAGTAGCTGGTAGCACCCTGTGTCATGGGCGCCAGAACCACGCCGTCGTCCATCAGGTCCTGGGCCGCCGTCGCACCCGCATTCGGCGACGCAGTGCCATTGGCCACCTGAGCGTTATCCTCAGTCACGTTCGCCCCAAGGGCCACATCCGAAAGAACAGCCCGGGCAGCATTGCTCTGATCGTACGAAGCAGGCGCGTCACCGAAATCCTGCGGGACAGTCATCGCCATCAGAAAGTTGTCGGCGTTATGGCCGGAGTCCTGTGGGTCGTTGATCGTGTTGGGCGGCATAGTGCTGGTGGTTTGGGTGAAGATGGCGCTGATGTTGAACGTCAGGGACGTGACAATGCCGTTGATCCGGACGGAGCCGCACGCTGCCGTAGCCACTGCGTCATGCTGAGGAGGCGTGCCACCGTTAACATTCGTGTCGCAGCGAACGCCAGTGTTGTCGTTAGTGGCAGTGATCGAATTTCCCACTACAGCCAGGTTTCCACCCGAAAGCCGGGTCATGGACAAACCTGTCGTTGCCATGTCCAGCACGACGTGGAGTTCGGACTGTTGGTCGACCGTGCCGTTTTTGCCAATATCAAGCCATGAAGTGGCCCCGATTCCGGCAACGTTGAGCACAGGATTCCGAACGGGCTGACTGAACGCGATAGTGACGGTCCCCAAGCCGCTGCACGGACCGATTGCCGCGCAATTATTGATTGCGTTGGTTGCGAATTCAACAGCCGGGGCCCCGGTTCCGACGTTTTGTGAGAAATCAGAGGCCACATATCCACGGCTGCCCATCGTTGTCTGCCCCACGAGGTCGGTATAACCCGACTGGTCAAAGGTGGCGGTCAGACCAGATCCAGGCATTGAAAGTGTGGCGACGCCACCTCCGACGTTCGCCGAGGAGGTCGCGATCTGGTAAGCCTGAGCTGGCGTGCCAAAACCGACCGTCCCGCATGAAAGCCCTCCCAGGACCACCATTAACGCGGCAACGAACGCCGTAATCTTCCCAACCGGATACTTCAAGGGGTTCCTTCCAAAGAACAGTGACCCGGCCGACCCCGCAACCGACGAGCAAAACATTTACTTCAAGAGAGACCATCCATTTGCGTCCGGCAGGGTTGGTCTCCAGTCAATGAGTGCGGCGTGGGAAAAGTTCATGCCGCAAAAAGCGAAAACTTTTTCTGGCGTGCGGACGGAACGATGCCGAGCGAGACGGGTGTCCAGTATTTGGACCAAATTGCGTCACGACTTCCACCTCCCTGGCACTCATTGGACATGGAAGATCAACTCGCTCACTTGAGAATCGAAAGCAGATCCTTACAGCTCCGTGGGCGCTGGCAGGAACGGAGTCAGCAATCAGGCTGGCTATTTCCCGGTGACTGGCTGGTTCCTGAAGTCGAGGACATGCTGAAGGCCCAAGCGGAGGGTGGTGAGCTGCACATGTCTGCCAAGAACCTCGGTGCGTCCCGCGCCTATCACGGCGTTGGAGTCCGCGAAACCATGCAGGATCTCAGTGCCTTTTTTGAAGCGGCAGGCGTGCCTGCTGATGACGACTCCATGCGGGATCTCGTAGAGGGATGGGCGACGGAAAATGAACGCCTCGAGCCCTTCTCCTGCACGGACGTCTATACCGGGCTTGCAACGATGGCGCACTTTGAACGGCTGATCCATGAAATGTCGCTCCGCCCGAGCGCCCGGCGGAGAAGCCACACGATAGCGACCCTTCATCTGGGATGGTCTGAAGGCGGCAAGCTGCTTAGCTGGGACATGTTGGCCGAAATGGGACAGATATGCCGAGGGCAACTTGCGGCAGTGGATGCCACCGCCGCCTACCATCGCGGAAGCATTCACACCATGATGACCCGCAAGCGGGAGAGTTACGAGGCATTGTTCCGCTGCCTGCAACTCATCGACGGGCTACACCTGGGCGTTGGGCAGCGAACACTCGTGGAGTTTTTGGATTTTCCCACGTCGCGCGCTGAGTGCGACCGGGCAATCGCAGGCCTCCGATACAGACGGTCAGCCTGGTAAAAGGAAACGCCACGGAATAAGCAAATGCCGTGAAGCCGCGCTCTTTTCGCAACACGATTCAGCGGCAACTCGTACTACATAGGCGTGGCAGCTGCCTGGGGTCGGATCAGGCAGCCAGTCACGAGGAGGCGCCACCGGATGAAGCAATTTTTCCCGGCGGCGCCTCCGCCAATTTTCCGCTTAAGCGAACTTTGCCAGGGGGTTGGCCAGGCGACCAGCCATCTGCAATCCCCCAGAGGGATCCGAGATATCGAGCATCTGCTGGTTGTTCCGCAACTGCAGCCGATTAAGGCAGGACAACTGGAAGTCCGGAGCGAACAGATCATGCATGGCGAACTGGTCCGCTAGTTCCGGGTGGCGTTCCTGATATTCCCGAACCACGGCAGCGGCAGTCCCCCAGAACTCGTCTTCCCGCAGCGTCCCGTCCTCCACAAGAATGGCCCCAAGGAAACGGAAGATGCAGTCGAATACGTCGGTGAAGATCGCGAGGACCATTTCTTCGGCAGGAATCTGGGCCTTGACGCGGGAGACTTCCTCGGGCAACTCGAGCCGGTCTCCCATCACCACGATTTCCTCAGCGATATCCTTCATGATCGCGCGGACGGGTACACCGCCTTCCAAGATCAGGATGACATTCTCGCCGTGAGGCATGAACGCGAGCTCGTACTCGTAGAGGCAGTGGATCAACGGAACGAGGTAGGCCTCGAAGTAGCGACGCAGCCACTGCGTTGGAGCCAACCCGGAGCGCTGAATCAGGGCTGAGGCCACCGACGCGCCGGTGGAATCCACGTGCAACAAGGACGCCATGGTGGCCAGCTGCTGGCCGTCTTCAAGCAGCGGGAGGGGACTTTCCCTCCACAGAGCCGAGAGCATCTTCCTGTAAGGCGAGCCCTTGGCCGAAGCAGCCTCGTAGTAGTGGTTGTGATAGCCGATAGCCGCCGTTTCACGGATCATGGCCAGGCCCCGGTCCTGGAGTTCCTGGTCATTGCCGATCAGTTCCTGCAGCCAGTCATTAATGGCCGGCGTTGCCTTCATGTACTGCGGAGACAAGCCGCGCATGAAGCCCATGTTCAGCACGGACATGGCCGTTTTGACGTACGCCTTCTCTGGTGAGGTGGTGTTGAAGAACGTACGGATGGACTGCTGCGCCTGGTAGGAGTCCTTGCCGCTGCCCAGGTTCACGATGTGGCGCTGGGCGATTTCTGCCGCGAATGTCACCGTGAGCTTGTTGTCCCATTGCCAAGGGTGCACCGGCATGAACAGGTAGTCCTCAGGATCAAGGCCGGAAGCGCACAGTTCCGCAGTGAACCATGCCAGAGTTGCGGGTCCGAGTTCGGCCTCAAAGTGAGTCCGGTAATCCAGCCCTGCCCTTGACGTATAAACGGCCTTGCTGCGATGCACAGCGATCCACTGAAGCTTCACCACAGCACCGGTTTCCGGCGCGAACGCATGGTAATCGGCAATGCCAAAACCCAACCGGCCATTGTTGGCAACGAAGCACGGATGGCCCTCGGTCATGCTGTGCTCGATCGCCTGGAAATCGACCGCCGGGTCCATGCCGCGGGTGATGCCCGCCGCCAACTCGGCAGAGCTAAATGGTTTGCCTTGCTTGTACGCGTTGCTGGCCAGCGTGCTGCTGATTTCCTCAAGGTAGACCGGCAGCATTTCTTGTCGAATGGCCAACTCTTCACGGAATTCGGTGATGAAGTCCAGGGCATCAAGCGGCAGCTCTTCACCCTCGCGCAGCCGGGCGATGGACTCAGCAGCCACGGAAAAATGTTCAAGCTGCAAGAGTCGCGCACGGAAGCGGTACTCAACGGTGGCGTCGTTGCTGACCACCTTGTAGAGCCCGACGCCGTCGCCCTCCTCACGGATCAGCTCCGGCACCAGGATCCGCTCGTGGGAGAACTCGGCGATCGCCTTGCGGACCAAGTGCCTGTTGGCGGCCGCCCAGCGCTCAGGAGTCAGGTGGGAGACAGGTTCGGCTACGTCGTGGAGGGTGGCTTCAGCGGTAGTGCTCACAGGGAATCTCCTCTGGTCGCCGCGGCAGGCGCGGCCAGAATCGGGGTCAGGGTGGCGAGGAAATCCTCGCGTGTGCAGAAACTCAGCAGACCCTGTTTGTGGTCTTCGGAAGGGTCGACGGCGGGAAGGGTCACCACGGCGTGCGGGCGGAAGCCCACCTTCTCGTTGAGGACATGGATCTTGTGGTTGCGGGCGTCAGGCTCGACGACGATCCGCTGGGTTGCGGGATCATGGAACAGTTCCGTCATGACGGACTGCATGACGGCGGTGGTGTAACCGGGCTGCGGTTTGCCACTGGGCGGAGACACCAGGAGGTGCATACCCACATCACCGGTCTGGACCTCGTAGACGTCCGCCAACGGCGAGGACTCCGGGCGGTACCGCTCCATCAGGAAGGCGGGCAGGCCGTCGTCGAGCCCCAGGAACGCCTGGTGGTGACCCGATTCGGCGATCTTGGAGTACTCCTCCACAACGTCCTGCTCGGTGGCCGACACCATTCCCCAGAACCGGGCGTACTCCTGGCTCACCCAGCTGTGGAGGGTAGGTGCGTCCGCGAGGGGATCCACCGGCCGAAACGTGAAGCTCATACGGTTGCCCCCACGGTGTTCGGAACCGTTGAGGGAACGGGGGCGGGCGCGCCAAACTGCTGGAACGCGATACTCCGCTCGATCGGGTAAATCTCGCTGCCGGTGATTTCCCGCAGGATGCAGGAGTTGCGGTAGGCGGCCATGCCAAGGTCCGGCGTGACGAAACCGTGGGTGTGAAGCTCTGCATTCTGGACGAAGATTTCGCCGGGTTCGACGCCGGTTCCATAGTTGCGCTCGACGTCGAAGCGGCCCTTGGCGTCGCGGCGGATCCGGTCCTGGATGCCCGCCAGGAAGGCTGGCTCCTTGTAGGTGTAGCCGGTTGCGAGGACCACCGCTTCGGACTCCAAGGTGTAGCCCTGCCCGTGTTCCTCATGGTGCAGCTGGAGGGCATGCGTGCCTGTGGCGGCATTCCATTCTGCAGCGGTGAGCGATGAGTGCGTGTGCAGTTGCGTGTCCACCATGCCGGAGAGGCTCTTGGTGTAAAGGAGGTCGTAGATGTCGTCAATCAGGTCCGAGTTGATGCCCTTGTACAGGTTCTTCTGGTTCTTGATCAGCGAGTCACGCTGCTCGCCCGGGAGTGAGTGGAAGTAGTCAACGTACTCCGGGGACGTCATCTCGAGCGTCAGCTTGGTGTACTCCAGCGGGAAGAAGCGGCCGGAACGGGTGACCCAGTTCAGCTGATAGCCGTAGACATCGATTTCCTGAAGGAGTTCGTAGTAGAGCTCCGCGGCACTCTGGCCGCTACCGACGATAGTGATGCTGCGCTTGGATTGCAGCTCCCTCTTCCTCGACAGGTACTCGGCATTGTGGAGGACAACTCCCCCGCCTTCCACAATCCCCGCACAGGAGTCCGGAACGTACGGCGAGGTGCCTGTGCCCAGAACGAGCTTGCGGGCTCGAAGCAACTCAGCGCCTCCAGGACCTTGCACCGAAAGCCGGTACACGCCGTCGTCGTACGTCACATCCAGCACATCCGTGCTAAAACGAACCGACTCCAGCTGGCCGGCCACCCACTGGCAGTACTGGTTGTATTCCGCGCGCAGCGGGTAGAAGTTTTCCCGGATGTAGAAGCGGTACAAGCGTCCGGTCTGCTTGAGGAAGTTCAAAAACGAGTACGGCGACGTCGGATCGGCCAGGGTCACCAGGTCTGCCATGAACGGGACCTGCAGGTGCGCAGGCTCCAGCATCATCCCCGGGTGCCAGTCGAAAGAGTCGCGACGTTCCAGGAACACACAGTCCAGGCCTTCCACGGGTTCGCTCAGCGCGGCGAGGCCAAGGTTAAAGGGCCCGACGCCGATGCCCGCGACGTCGTAAATCCTGCTGTTGCCTGAGGTGCTCACGCTGCAGCCTCCGTGGTGGCCGAAAGCAGGCTTGCGCCTGTCCGGCGGATAAGTTCGATGATTTCCTGGATATCCCTCAGGGAGGCCTCGGCGTTGAGGAGGGTGAATTTGAGGTAGTGGCGGCCAGCCACCTTGGTACCGGCAACCACGGCTTCGCCTGAAGCAAAGATCGCTGCGCGGATGGCAGGGTTGAGGACGTCTGCGGCGTCCTCGTCCAATGCCACGCCGTCAACGGTCGGGCGATAGCGGAACACCAAAGTGCTCAGCTGGGGTGGGGCAGCGAGCTCAAACTCAGCGTCGTCGGACAGCAGGGCGCCGACCCTGCCAGCGAGGTCGATCGCTTCGTCGAACAGCGCACCAATGGCATCGGCGCCCATGATGCGCAGGGTGAGCCACAGCTTGAGGGCGTCGAAGCGGCGGGTGGTCTGAATGCTCTTGTCCACCTGGTTGGGAATTTTGGCCTTCGCGGCGCTCTCCGGGTTCAGGTAGTCCGCGTAGTAGGTGACGTGGTGCATCATGGAGCCGTTGCGGACCACGACTGCACTGGAGCTGACGGGTTGGAAGAAGGTCTTGTGGAAGTCGACGGTGACGGAGTCGGCAAGGTGGATACCGTTCAGGAGGTGCCGGTGGCGGCCGGACACGATCAAACCCCCACCGTAGGCACCGTCCACGTGCAGCCAGGAATCATAGGCGCGCACCAAGGCCGCCAGCTCGGAAAGCGGGTCGACCGAACCGAAGTCGGTAGTTCCGGCCGTGGCCACGACCGCCATCGGTATCAGACCGGCGTCGTGCGCTTCCGCCAAAGCAGCCGCGAGCGCCATGGGGTCCATGCTGCGGTCGTCAGCGGTGGGCACGGAGATCACGGCGTCGAAACCGAGCCCGAGCATGGAAGCGGACTTCTGGATGCTGAAGTGGCTGTCTGCGGATGTGAAAATCCGGAGACGGTCAAGGAGGTGCGGCAGGCGCGCGTCGCCATTCGTGGCACGCAGCTTGGTGACAGCGTGGTTTCGCGCGATCAGTAGCGCCTGGAAATTGGACTGGCTCCCACCCGATGTGAAGACGCCATCGGCGGTGGTATCAAAACCGATCCGCTCGGCAGTCCAACCGATGAGGCGCCGCTCGATCATTGTGGCGCCGGCACTCTGGTCCCACGTGTCCATGGAGGAATTCACGGCCGAGAGCACGGCTTCACCAACCAGCGCGGGAATGACCACCGGGCAGTTCAAGTGTGCCGCGTAACGGGCATCGTGGAAGTAGATGGCGTCCTTGAGGTAGAGCTCGTCAAGCTCCTCAAGGGCAGCAGCAGTATCCGGCAGTGGACGTTCGAGATCGATGGCCCCAACCTTGGCCCTCAGTTCTGCATGCCCGACGCCGGTGAACGGCCGGGCCGTTCGCTGGACTTTGGTGGAGACCGCGTTTACTCCCTGAAGAACCTGCGCCACATAGCTGGGCGAATTTCGTGCGTTGAACAGCTGGTTGGTGGCAGCGAGGGCCAGCTCCACCTTGGACCCAAAGTCCTGCTCCTGAGCGATCCGCTCTTCGACACTTGGTGACGTCACGTCAGCTTCCTTCCATTACGTTGGGCGCTAGTTAGCAAAGGCAAGCCTTACTTAGGCTTGCCTTTTAGTCAAACTTTCGTGTCCTATTTCGGCATCGACGAACACGGGAATGCGGTGCCGTGCTGCTCACGGCGGCCCTCCTCTTCTGGCACGCCGTGCAGTGGCAACGTAGGCGCGGCTAATCCACAGAGAGCTTTCGACGCCCGAACAGGAGGAGGACGACACCGGAAAGGATGAGGACAGCAACCGGCAGGACGGAGAACGTGACTCCCGTGTTGGGCAACGTTCCAACTGATGAATTGCCACTCGTCACCGACTCGCTTGGCTGAACCGACTCGCTTGGCTGTTTCGGATTGGGCCTCAGGGTGGCCTGTTGTCCTGGTTGCGCAGCTATCCGCAGGAAAGCCTCTACGGCCTCCTTCTGCCCCGTGCGCGGGAAAGCCACTGCGGTTATGGCACGATCCGTTGTTACCAGCCCACCCGCCGAAGACGTCGCCGCAGCTGTTGCCGCGTTAGTGATGTTGCCAGCTTTGATGTCCCACCATGTGAGCTTGTAGGTTGCCGAAGCCGTCACCGTTTCACCAGGCAGCAATTCACCGGCGACGCCCGGCCACACGTAAGCCAGTGGCCCGACTCCCGGCACTTGATCCTCCACGGAAACGTCCATAAGGGCGACGTTTCCGACGTTCTTCGCAGCGAAGTTATACGTGATGACTTCGCCCGCCCGGGCAGGATCGCCCACTGCAAAGGCATCTGCAGTGGTCGAGAATTCAAGGCGTGCATCCGGTGATAACCGCGTATCTGAAGCCACGGGCAAGGAGGCCATGAGGCGGCCCGTTCCCGCAACGCCGGCGAGTGTAGCGGAGTTGGCGACCTGACCGGCGTCGAGGTTTGCTTGGGTGACTCTGTACGCAGCAACCGCGGTCAGTGTTTGACCTGGTAGCAGTTGGCCGGGGACCCCGGGCCACGAATATGCCAACGCCGAGAGCCCGGCCAGGGTGTTGTTGATGGCAACGTCCGTCAACGCCACGTTGCCACTGTTTTTCGCCGCAAAGCTGTACTGGATCACATCACCTACCTGCGCTGGGGATTGGACAGCCGTGGCATCAGCGTTGTGAGTAAACCCGAGGCCAGGAAGGGGAGCAGCGGCGCCAGTCAGAATGCACTCAATGTCTGCGCCGGCGACGGGCGTTAGTGCAAACGGCCGGTCAATCGCAGCGCCAGCAGGCAAGCCGGGCTGCAGGCCAGCGGCATCCGTACAGGTGATGCTCTGGTGGTAATTGGACGGGATTCCTCCCGCTTCCGTGAGGTAGTAGGTAGTGCCCACGTCGGCCACAGTGTGCCCCGTAACACCAGTACCAGCGGCAATGAATGCCACAGATCCTACGGTAGTGGATTCTGTTGTGGCATTAACCACGGGCCCGGTAGGAGACCCAGCGCGAATCTCCATAGTGAATTGGTCGGAGCCCACAGCTCGCGCGGTGGTCAGCGCTTTGCTCAGCGCTATCCGGGGAGCCCGGACCACCAGGGAATCCGGTGCAGGAGCGTTCAAGTTGGTCGCAATATCCCCGGATGCGCTGGCATAGGTGCCCTCCGCGGCGGCAGTAACATCCACCATAACGGTGCACGAGGCCTGGCCTGCACGGAGGTCGCCGCCGGAGATCGAAAGACTACGGCTCCCCGCATCTGCCAAGCGAGTGAACGGGCTGGTTCCCGGATCCTGAACGCACGTTCCACCGATGTTGGGAGCGGCTGCGACGGCCAGTCCTGGCGGAAGCATCTGATTGATTGACCAGTCATGCTTCGCGTTGAGTTCGCTGGAATTGGTGACCGTGAGGGTGAGGGTGGAAATCTCGCCGGGGCCAACCAACGAGGGCGTGAAGGATTGCTTCAATTGCGGAGTGACGTCAACCAGGCGCACATCATCAAAGGCGCCGTCGTTCCCGTTGGTGGCGCCATTGTTATTCCACATTTCCAGCCCCAGGGAATTGCCAGTGGCCAGGACTGCCGTGTTGGACGTCATCGAGTTGATGTTGACGGTCCTGGTGACCGTTCCCTGGGTTCCGCCGACATCGCTGGTGACTTGTTGCTGGAATGAGTCAACATTGGGATCGTCCGAGGTTTGGCACCCGTTGAGGGGGTTCCCCATGGGCGTGGCTATCCCAGCGTTGTCAACAGTGGCGAACTGATAGGACGGATCCCCCGCTGCCGCACCGCAATTGATGTACGCCGTGTTGACGCCAAAAGTGTAATAGTGGCCGGCGGTCACCGGGATCGGGCTGGCAGTCTTGAACATCACCCCATCAGTGGGCCCTGACGGGATGGCGTCGCACACCGATCCGCTTGAGCTGGTGGAGGGGCATTCCGTGTAAGAGCTGTTGACGTGGTTGGTGGCGGGGGAAGAAGGGGTGAACTGCTGGCCCATGGCCAAGGCCAGCATGCGCATGTACTGATAGCTGCGGACATCCGCGAGTTCGGCACACCGATTGTTGTTGCCGGCGGCGACCGTCCCGGACTGCGCCCAGGTGGGCGTCGTGGAATTCCGGTAGCTCAGGACGACGCCATTGCACCTCGCGGCGTCGATCCAACTTGGGGAACCTGTATACGCTTGGCCGCCCTTGCCAACGTACTGCTTTGACCCGGGCGCGGAGTAAGACTGCGCACCGAGAGCCGAGTTAGGGCTGCCGTGCTCAAAATCTTCCGAGAACACCACAGTGCCCGGCTGGGGAGCATCGGAGGCGGCGGGTACTGAGGGCGTCGTCGCCTGCGCAGGAGAAAGTTGAAGGCCGCCCACCGCCGAAGCAGCAGTAAGGGTGGAGAGAAGTATCACCAAAGTTCTGGCCAAGAGGGAATTCTTCACGGCTGTTGCTTGTCTTTCCATCGTCCCCAAGCGCCCCAGCCTCGACTCCGAAGCGACAGCGCTTGGCGCTTCCGCTTCCAAGGAAGCCGATTCGCACAGATATTGTCAGCCTCTTAGTGTGGGCTGAGTCAGAATCGTGACGGAGAAAATCGAAAAAGTTTTGGGCATTTCTTCGAGGAGTTCCGAAGACAGCGCTCAGCGGCTAATGGAAGCCGTTGGCGAAGGACTTGGCAATGATGTGTTGGCCGGCAAACTGGTAGTTCAGAGTGCTTCCTTCGGCCGAATTTGAGATTGAAACGCCCAATTCGAATGCCAGGCTGGCAGGATCGATCGAGGCTATGGTGCAGCGGATCCGACGACTCTCCGCGGCAGGGTCTGAGCACGACCAGCCGGACGGCGCGGAGAACTTCCCCGGGATGAATGTGGCATTCTCTGACAGGCTGAAGATTGCTTCACCGGAGCCCGGTGTCCCGTCCCCCAGCAGTGAGAAGCCCACACTGATATCGCGCTCAGGTACCCCGCCTCCGGATTCCATGCCAAAGGCAGCATCGACCGTCTGCGATGCGGCAGCCATTGAAGGAGTGGCCTCTGTGGTTGAGGACACCGTTCCGGAGTTCGTGACATCCGCTGCCCGTTTGGGTGCGATTTCAGTGGATGCAGGACTCGGCGGAACCTCGATAGGCGTAAAAAGTTGCGGGAGCTGCGCCGCCGTTGGAGCTGGGGACGGGTGGGCTGGCGGCTGTGCCGTAGCCGTTGTTGGGTTGGATTCCCCGGGCGACGCGGAGGTGCCCGGGGCATCGTTGGCGTTGCTGGTTTCCGCACCGGACTGCCCGAACCATGCAACCAGACCAAGAATCGCCACCCCTGCAGCCATTACCGCAACAACAGCCACCTTCCACACGTTGCCGAGGGATCGAACTGTTACAGCGCTCTGCCCAGTGACACCGGACGGATTCGATGCCGCGAGCAATCCCGCAGTTGCGCCTGGAGTCAACAGGATGCCCGTCACCAAGGGGAAGAGAGCCGCCCTCATGGCACCCTGGATGTGGTTAAGTTCAAAGAGGAGCGCAGTGCACTTGGAACAGGTCTCCAGATGCGCACTGACTTTTTCGCGTGAGGTCCGTTTCAGGGCGTTCCGTGCATATTTGCCCAACTGGCCGGAATACTCCGAACACTCATCATCGGGTGCCAGCACCACGTGGTTTTGCAAATACGCCTGGCGGAGTCCCTCCCTTGCCCGGATCAGCAAAGACGACACTCCATTGGGGCTGACACCGATGAACGGCGCAGCAGCAGCCGGTTTCATCCCCTCAATGTCGACGTGCCAGAGCACCGCTTGCCAACGCTCGGGAAGCGACTTGAACGCCGCCGCCACAGCTGAGGATTCGAATTCCCTCAAGATGGGATCGGCGTCGACGACGGCGGAATCCAGGGTGGCATCATCCGGCGCGGACTGGGTGAGCCTTGCTTTCCGGTTCCGCGCATGCGCTGTCCGCTGGACCACTGTCAGCAGGTAGGCGCGGAAAAACTCCCGCGGTCCTTTGCCGCTGCTCAGAGCCTGGAACACTGATGCGAATGCCTCGGCTACGACGTCGTCGGCGTCGCTCGGGTTATCAGTATTCGCTCGCGCAACGTATTGAGCCGCCGCCAGATGCCGACGGTACAACAAGTCGAACGCATCAGTGTCGCCTCCACGGACCGTCGCAATGATTTCCTGATCGCTGACTGGTCCAGCGGTGATGGTTCCACCGCTGGAGCCAGTATCAAAATCGCTCCCCATAGGCCCAGTGTGACAGCAAATTCCGGGATGACTTGAATCGCAGGATGCTTAGGACTATGGGCTCAAATAACTCGAAATTTCCGCGACACGATCCGGCAGGAACGTGCACTAATCAGTTGGGAGCCTTCATGAACCAGCCGCGCTCGAAACGTCGATTTGGACCCGAAACCCTACTCGTTGTCCGGTTCGCCTACAGGCTTCTCTGCAGGCCAGTCGACGTCCTGCTCATAACCCTCATGCTTCTGCAGGTACGCGGCGATGTACGGGCAATGCGGAATGATGCGCTTGCCTGACGCCACCACATCATCCAAGGCAAAGTGGGCCAATACCTTGGCCAATCCCTGGCCCTTGAACTGGGACCTAGTTTCTGTGTGCGTGAAATCGATGTGACCGGGCCTATCGATGAATTGGGAAATCACCGCCAACTCACCGTCTACGCGGAGTTCATAGCGGTGGAATTTGTCGTTGCGCACTGTTGTGACGCCAGCGCGGAAGGAGTCTGCCAATGATTCGGTGTGCTCGGTCATGATTCGAGATTGGCACGTAAACCGTGCGCTGGCAATGTGGAAAGCTTCCCCTCGCGCTTTCGTGTCCCGTCCTGTACCGGCGGCGGTAGCACCGGCGTCGGGACCCTGCCAAGCAGCAGGACCGCGAGCGCGAAGCATGCAGCTCCCCCGCCCAGGAGCGCCAGCGTCAGGCCATTGAAGGCGGCATCGGCAACCGGGATAAGGACCACGACGGCGGCAGTCACCACAGCGGTCCGCGAGGGACCCCGGGCGTGGCTGGCCGCCGTCGGACGGTTCTCAAGGCGACCAAGGAGCAAGACGACCGGCAGCAGCAGGCCGATGACTGCGAAGAAGACGGGGATGCGCGCCCACCACCATTCCGCTGTACCGGCTGCCGGTTTGGGAAAGTCGGTGAGGAGCAGGAGTCCGGACATACCTACCAACAGCGGAAGGTGCCAGAGGTAGACGGTCATGGAGCGGCGGCCCGCCACGGCAATGATCGTCCGTATCCAGCGCACGGAGGCGATCCACCGTATGCCCGTGCCCAGGAGTTGGAGGGTTGCAGTCTGCGAGATGCCCAGGAGGAGCAGGCAAAGGCTGGGCGGATTGATGTTTACCACCATGTTGCCCGGATACACGCCCACGCCGGTCACCAGTCCGAGCAGAACGTTACTGACTACGATTGCCCCTACCAGCCAGGTTCTGCTGCGGTGCTCAAAAAAGCCGTCGGCCATGAGGAAGCCGAGCTGCTGGACTGCGCACCAGACAAACACCATGTTGATGAAGGCCAGCACGGGGACCGCTCCGCGCAGGGAATCAACGGTAATGATCAGCGCCACGAGTATGCCTAAGGTCGGCAATGGGGCACGTTGGTGGAGCCGGGCCATTAACGGGATGCTGAGCTGGGCTGTGAGGTACGCTGCCAGGAACCAAAGGGGCATCGCGGCGCCAGTGGTCATCAATTGGATCACCTGTGGATCCACGCCGAGGAGCAGTGCCACCCAGAGTCCTGCCCACATGGTCCCGAGCAGGGCCATGGCCGGACGGACCAGGCGCAGCAGTCTCAGCTGGGCGAAGTCAAAGCCGGTGCCACCACGTGCCCTCAACCGTCGCCACGACTGCAACCCGGTTACGCCGCCCAGCACGAAGAACAACGGGACGATCATGAGCACCCAAACCACTGGCGTGAACCAACTTTGCTCCATGAGCGTGTTTTCCGTGGTGACTTTCCCATCCCTGTGCAGAACGGGGCTGACCATCATGCAGTGGGCCGCGACCACCAGGAGCAGGCAGATGAAACGGACAAGGTCGATCGCTGGATCCCGCCGCACAGCCGGTTCCAGCCGCACAGCCGAAGCTCCCGGCACAGCCGTGGTCCGGCTGGCGGGAGGACGAACCGGCTTTGCCCGTTCCATGGCCCTCCCTACAAATACACGCGCCTGCGTGCTGACTCCATTGTCCGCCCGCAGCGCGGCGGGGGCCAGCCGCACTGCAGTTGGCACATGCTAAGCGCTCGTCCTGGTCAATAGGCGGCTCCGTTCCTCCGGATCCAAGGCGGTAGCGGACGCAGCGGCCGCCAGGCCAAAAGCGGCGTCCAGCACAGCTTTGTCCGCGGAGGCCGAAGCGCCAAAGGCGGCGAACTCGGCCGTGTGATGGGCCGCGCCCCTCACGTCGTAGCCGACGATCGGGTGGATGCTCGGCACCAGCTGGGAGACGTTGCCCATGTCCGTGGAAGCCACTGGCTCGGCATTGAAGGAAACGTCCCTTCCGATGGCCGTCATGGCTGCCCGGTAGGCGTGGGACAGGAACGGGTCTTGGCGGAGTTCGGCGTAGTCGTTGCCGGTTGGCGTGACTTGCAGGGTGCAACCGCTGGCGTGGGCGCCTGCTTCGAGGCACCGCCGGACCTTGTCCTGGATGATGCGCAGCTTCTCGATGCTCGGAGCCCGCATCTCAACGCTCGCCCGTGCACGCTCGGGGATGACGTTGACGGCGCTTCCGCCTTCAGTGACGATCAGCGAAACGATCGACGCCGTCGGGAGCTGCTGCCTGGCCAGCGCAATGGCGGTCTGCGCGACGACTAGCGCGTCCAGGGCGTTGACCCCTTCCATCGGGGCAGCAGCGGCGTGGGCCGGCCTGCCCTCGAACAACACGTCCCACATGGACATCGCCAAGGACGAACCGCCCACGACGTCTCCCCCGCCGGCGTGGACCATCATCGCCAGTGAGACGTCTTCGAAGAAGCCTTCCTCGATCAGGTTCACTTTGCCGCCGGTGGTCTCTTCCGCGGGCGTTCCGAGCACTTTGACAGTGATGCCGAGTTCGTCGGCCACCGCCGCCAGGGCCAGCGCCGCCCCCACGGCACTGGCAGCATTGACGTTGTGTCCGCAGGCGTGGCCGATGTCCGGCAGGGCGTCATACTCAACACAGAGGGCCACCACCAGTTCACCGCTTCCGTAGCTCGCGCTGAACGCGGTGGCCTGGAGTGGCTGGCGATTATCGAAGCGGAACCCGGCTGTCCGAAGCAGCCGCCTGACGCGCTTCACGGCACGGAACTCCTGGCCGCCGAGCTCCGGATCAGCGTGGATGGCGTGGCTGAGGTCCAGCAGGTCCGGTTTCCAGCGTTCTGTGGCGGCCTTCAGCGTAGCCTCGACGTCGCCTTGGGATTCGCGTACGACGCCGGCCCCGCGACTCATGCTGTTAAGTCCGGTGGCGGTCATGCGGACACCCCGGCTTTCTCGCGCTTCGGGTAGCGGGCGCTTGCCGCGGCCGCGATCAGCGCGGCCACTGCCAGTGCTCCCCAGATGGACAGAAGCCCGGCCTCGGTGATGCGGCCGGATTCCACAGAGGCTGAGGACAGCAGCTTCACGACGGCGGCACCCACCGCGATGCCGACGGACAGGGCCAGCTCGTTGAGCCCGGCCGCCGTCGACGTTTCTTCCAGCGGAACGCCTTCCACGGACAGCGAGCGCGTGCCTGCCTGGTACATCCCCAGGCTCAGGTTGAACATCGCAAAACCCACGCAGTACCAGGACAAGGACCCGTGGGCCACGATCATGACCAGGAAGCCGCCTGCCAGCAGCAGGCCCGCAAATACCAGGGTGGCGCGTTCGCCGAATCGGCGCAGTGCCCGTGCCGTCAGCAGCGAGGAAACCAGTGAGAGAACGGAAGCCAAAGCCAGCACAATCGCGATCATCAGCGGGCTGAGCGCGAACCCATATCCGGTCTTGTCCGGGTTGGAATGCAGGAAGATGCCGTTGGTGCCGAAGTAGCTGATGGACGCGAAGCCGAAGAAGAACGTGGCCACGGAAATGGCACGGATCCGTGGATTGGCCAGCATCCGAAGGTCCATGAACCTGCCGCCATGGGCCCCGCTGTAGTCGCGCTTTGCCCAGTAGGCCAGCAGGGCGAACCCCACCAGGCCGGCAGCCAGCGTGCGGGCGTCGAGCCAGCCCCATTCAGGCGCCATGGAGAGTGCCACCACGAAACCAATCAGCCCGAGGGAACAGGCCAGAAGCGGGAGCAAAGCGATGCCCTCACGAGTGGGGACCCCGGCGTCGGGCAGTACGAAGGAACAGACGAAAGCGATGACCGCGAACGGAACGGCAACCCAGAATCCAAGCGTCGGATCGGTGACGCCGACGATTCCTGCAAGCAGGCCGCCGGCTCCCACCATGATCATGAGCATGCCGATCATGACACTCACGCCGGTCCGGGTGTGTGCCGGGCTGCTGACGCGGAGGATTCCCATCATCAGCGGGATGAAGCCCACAACGCAGGTCAGCATGACGACGCCAACCGTCACCGTCCACAGCGACGGCCAGAGCGCCATCTGGAGCACGCCCACCGCTACGACGCCGGTGGACCAGCGTAGAACAAGCCGGTATCCATAGCTGTCGCCAAGCCTGGAAATGATCGGCGTGAGAACCGCAAAACTGACGTTGGAGATGAGGAAGATGCCGTTGATGGTGGGGTCATCAATCTCGAAGACGGGTCCCAGCGCAGGCAGTATCGGGTTCAGGTATCCCTGCGTGACTCCGCTGAGCGACTCGATCAGTGCCATTGCCAGGATCATTCCCGCGATAGTCCTGCGCGTTGTGGCCCCTGTCGCAGGAGGTGCTGTCTTGCTTGCCATGTGATTCCTTGTGGTGTTGTGCCTGTGGTCTTCGGCGGATTCGCCGGCGGTGATGCGAGTCACAACGCTAGTGTTAGCGGTTACACTGACCATGAAATTGTTGGAAAATCACTTGAGGCAGGCAATTTTGAAAGAATCAGCCATGATCTCAGAGCTTGACCTCGAAATCGTTAATGCGCTCCAGATCAATCCCCGCGCCGAATGGAGCCGCGTGGCGGACGTGCTGGAACTGTCTGGCCCCACTGTGGCACGCCGCTGGCAAGCGCTTTCGGAGCAGGGCTTGGCATGGATCACGCCGTCACCAGGCCCGCGGTATTTGAGCGCCGGGTGGTCCGCGTTCATCCAGCTATCGTCGCTGCCCAGCGAAAATGAAGCTCTGGTCCGGCAATTGTGCGCGGAACCTGCCTACGGAACCGTATCGCTGGTCTCCGGATCCCATGATTTGTTCGTGGATTGCTTCGCATCGAGCCACGAAGAACTCATGGACATCGTCACGGGATCCTTCCCGTCCCTGCCTGGCATCACGCACAGGGAGGTCGTATTCGTCACCAAGCTGTACCGGCAGGCATCCGAGTGGCGCAGCGGAACGTTGGAACCTTCACGGGCCCGGCTCATGTCGACGGAACCGCTGCCTGCGCCGGCAGCCTATTCGCCCGACACGTTGGACGCGACCCTTTTGGAAGAACTGGCTTCGGATGGGAGGGCAAGCTGGGCGGACCTTGGTGCAGCTTGCGGAGTTTCACCGCAAACCGCCCGACGCCGGGTGGAACGCGTCCTTGCCTCGGGCTACATGACGCTGAGGTGCGATACGTCCGGAGCTGCCAACCGGGGATTGCGGGAGGTCACGCTTATGCTCAATGTCCCCGCCCGCGACGTAGACGATGTGGGGCGCTACTTCGCTGCGCAGCCGAATTGCCGCCTTAGCGCCCAGGTGCTCGGCGCGCAGAACCTCGTAGTCACACTGTGGGTCCGCGACTATTTGGAAGCCCAGGCGTTTGAACGCGAGCTCGCGGAGCGTGCGCCCGGGAGCTCAGTGATCTCGCGGCAAGCCGTGGTCCGGACGTACAAACGCCTCGGCCACATCCTTGACGAATCCGGGCGCAGCCGCAGCGTGGTGCCGTTGCCCCTATGGAGGGAGACGCTGGATGGAACTCCCTCAACTAACCGTTGACGGAAACTTCCTCAGGCGCGGGTGCAGCCTGCGAATCAAAGGCCGCAATCGATAGCTCAGCTTTCTTGAGGAGCACCGCCAGCTGCTCGACTTCCTCGGGCGTAAGTCCAGCCAGCATGTTGTGCTGCGTATCAAAGTGCTTCGAAATAACCTCGTCTATGAGCGCCTTGCCATGCTCGGTCATCTGGGCAAAGACGACGCGGCGATCCTCCCGCGACCGGACGCGCTCAATGAGGTTCTGCTCCTCCATCCGGTCCAGCCTGAAGGTGATTCCACCGGTGGTCAGCATGGAAGAATTTGCCAGTTCACCGGCAGTTTTCCTGTGCGGCGGTCCCGAGCGGCGCAGGTTGGCCAGTACATCGAAGGACGCCAAGGTGAGCCCATACGGCTCATAGATCGAGTCCTGCACGGCACGCTGTGCGGCCACTACGCGCAGCAGTCGCCCAAACACCGCGATTGCGCTGGGATCAAGGTCGGGCCGTTCGCGACGCCAGTCCTCGATGACCAATTCAACGACGTCGGATTCAGCGGCGTCGGATTCAGCGCTTGGTGTCACAGGGACCATTGGTATCCTCCTTGTTCGGTCTAAGCATCTTAACACTGAGTTTCCCAATAACATGGACTGTTTATGCCAATTTCGATACTCAGATCCTTGTGACGCCTTCCAATTTACCTTAGTATTGAGATAGTTAGAGTCGAGGGAACCGGAGCGAAGGCTCCCCACCGGCTCAACGGTCCCATCACAACAAATCCGAAGTGAGGTCCAATCATGAGTAAAGCCCTCGATGCAACGACTGCTGAGCTCGAGGAGCTGATCGATTCGTCCATCGCCTCCCTTGAGAGCCGGGTTGTCGATTTCGATACGCTCAAGTTCCAAACCAAGATGGGGGAAAAGTTCCGGCGCGGCCAGGTCCGTTACATAGGATCAGGGGCCACCGGTGACCACTCGGACGATAACACCATCCTCCAGGCAGAACACTTCACGTTCTCCAACATGGTGTTGCCCGCCGGATGCGTCGGTCCAGAACATACCCACCCGGACGTCGAAGAGGTGTTCTTCGTCCTCGAAGGGCAGGTCGAGTTCAGCGTGCATGACGTGGAAGACGGCACCAGGATGGCAAGCCGCGTGTTGGGCTACCGGGACTTGATCCGGGTTCCAGCCGGCGTTCCCCGTAGCCTGCGCACCGTCGGTGACCAGGACGCCATCATCTGCGTGATCATTGGAGCCAAAAAGCCCGAGATTCCCTTCTACCCACCCACGTCCGAGATGCATGGCGTGACGCGCTAGGGACCTCTTCAAACACGAAACCCGGGTACCGCCGATACGGCTGGTACCCGGGTTTCGTGTTTCCAGGGGGCGCTTCAGAGAAGAACCATGTATGCGCAATAGGTAGAGCCTGCGGTTCGGGATTCCCCGAGCCGCAGGCTCTACCAAATACCTTCCGACCTCAGGCGCTCCCGTCCAGGAGAATGGCAGCCTGCTTCTGGGCATCAGCCTCGTGGACCCGACGGATCCGGGCTACGCCAAGATCGTGCTGGTACAAATGCTCACCCCTGTCCGCGTCCGCGGCCAGTGCCTCAAGCAATTCACGGTCCTGTTCCAAGACCGCCCAGTGCTTCTCCTCAAGAGTGGCCTTGTACATGAAGCGCCAAACGTCCCGCTCCCAGTCTGAGACAGTCCGAGTCCGCCAGTGGAAAACAGCCGAGGTGTTTTCATCAATAGGCGTGGACATTCCGACAATGCCGAAGGACCCTCCGGGGCCTGCCGATTCCGCGTAGGGGATCTCCAGGTCCACGTAATCCATGGATTCGCGGCAGAATTCCACCCAGTCGAAGTTCTTGCCACGCTGGTCCGTCTTTTCGAAGAAGAACCCGCGATCAGTTTCACGGATGCGGAACCGGGCGCTGGTATCGCCGCCAAACATCGAGTGGGAGTCGCGGTGCAGGAACGCGCCATGCATCGGGTCCAGGACATTGTCCATGTAGTAGCGCCAAGGACTAATCCATTCAGCGTAGTTTGAAAACCAGGAAATCTCCGGGTTGTCCAACCGGTCTGGAAGCTTGAACCCGGTGACCTCCGAATCTTCGGTGAGCGGCACGAAAGCAAAGATGGTGTCAGCCCCCTCCGCGACCGCCAGCGAGGCAGTAACCGTCCTGCCCTCCAGCGCGCAGCCGGGCATGCCCGGAACCGACACAACCGTCCCTTGGCCATCGACCTGGACGCCGTGGTACTTGCAAGCCACGCGGTCCCCCAAGTGCTGGCCCACCGACAGCGGGGCGCTGCGGTGGGGGCAGCGGTCCTCCAACATGCGGATCTGGCCAGTGGCATCACGGAACAGCAGCCAGTCCACACCCAACCGTTTGACTTTGACCATGTCCCCCGTGCCAACAAAGCGCGAGGGGTAAATCGGGTACCAGCGGTCCCTCAGTCCGGTGGCAGCGAGCTCGGCAGCATCGAGCTGGCGTCGGGTACCGACGACGTATTTCCTCTTGCCTTTGCCGGCAGCCTTGCTTCCAGCGGCAGCTGTGGCCGTTTCAGTTGTCATGTCCTACTCTCCCAGTCGTCGCATTTCAGAACGGAAACGGGCTTCATCCCAAGGCTGGCCATCGGGGGCGTTCAACCCCAGGTTGTTCAGCCCCGTGATGATCGCCGGAAGCTCATGGGTTCCACTGGCAAAGATCTCTGTCAGCGCCCCCGCCAGCTTCTGTTCGTAAGGATGAGGCGGACCCACCCGGGACTGGTTTGCTTCAAGATACTGTTCAAGCATTGGCTTCCTCCTGTGGTGAGCCGACGGCGTGCAGGCCTTCGGCGATTTTCATGAATGACTTGGTCCACTCGTTGAAGGAGTGGGGCCGGCTGTGGTGCGCTGGCGCGGGGGTGTTGTCGATGATGACAAAGACCCCATTGTCGATGCCGCCGGCAACGCTTTGAGGCTTCGAGATATCTGTGTCGCTCCGCGGCGCCGCGGCGATAACGAGCGAGGGAGCCTGCACGCGTCGGAGCGTGGTGGTGTATCCCTCCAAGGTGGTGTCAACCTCGGGGTCACCTAGGATGATGCTCTTGACCTGCTCAGGGTATGTGGCAGCCAGCATTATGGCGCCGTAGGCCGCCGCGCCCGTCGCCAGAATGTGCGCTGGGCCCGACGGGGACCCGCGCAGCGCCGAGGAGGCCGCGTCGACCCACATCTCCAGCTGGCGCGGTGAACTGCCGACGTCGATGGCAAGGCTGATCTGGGGTTCCCAGACACGGGCCCCAAGAGCGTCCACCTGGCTGGCAAACCATTCGCTGGCTGAAGTTCCGGCATTCAGGCACACTACGTCGTGCTGTGGCGTGGACTCCTCGGGTTCATATCCGAAGTCAGAATCAATAACCGTACTCAATGTCATCTACTCCCCTATACCTTTTTCGTCCCGGGTTGGAACATGCACCGGCGGCACGAATGCGCCCGGTACGGGATCGAGTGCCGTGACATCGATCTCGATTACCGCGGGCCCCCGAACCGCAAGCGCTTCGGCCAGGGCTTGATCAAAGGTCCCGGTACCTCGAACCCGCCAGAATGGCAGCTGCAGCGACTGGGCCAGCAAGTCAAAGTCGGGCGTATGCAGGTTGACGCCTGCTTCGGCAAAGCCGTTGGCTTTCTGCATGTTGCGCAGCACGCCGTAACCGGCATCGTTGAACACCAACACCACGCACCAGACACCCGAGCCACCCAGGGAGGCGAGTTCACCGAGGTGGACGGCCAGGCCGCCGTCCCCGGCAATAACTACCGTGGGAACATCGGGACGGGCGCAGGCAGCGCCAATGCCCATCGCCAGCCCTTGGCCGATGCCGCCTCCGAGCGGGAAAATGTTGGTTTCCCGGGAGTATATTTCGAGCAGGCGGTTGCCCCACTGGCTGGAAGGAATCGTGACATCCCGTGCGATAACGGATTCCCGGTCCAGTCGCCGTCGAATGCTGGTGCAGATTTCGGCATAACCTCCTATGTACTCAGTCAGTGCGGTCCGCACGTCCCGCCGGACGGTCCGCACCTGATCGGCCCACCCGGGTTCCACTGAATGGGTGGCCAGCTGGTTGCCGATCGCCTCCAAGATGGTCCGGGAGTCTCCCACCAAGCCCAGATCGGCCGGATAGACACGGCCCACGGCAGCAGGGTCCAGGTCCAACTGGATGTGCGGGGTGGGCAGCTTGAGCGCGTAGTGCTGGGTCTCGTTGGAACGGAAGTGCGTTCCAATGCTCAGCAGCAGGTCGGACTCCCCGATCAGCCGGATCGTACCGGGGTTGGAGGCGAAATTGCCGATCACGAGATCGTCGTCCTCCGGGACCACGCCGCGGCCGGAGTTGCTGGTCAGCAAACCAGCGCCCAAACGGTGCAGCAGATCCCGAAGCTCCTTTTCCGCGCCAGCGGCACCTCCACCGGCCCAGATCAGTGGCCTTTTGGCGCCCGCCAGAAGCTTCACAGCCTTCGCAACAGCTTCGGGCTCGTAGTCCGGCAAGGGCTTGACCTGCGCGTCGATTGGACGCTGGTCCTCCGGAAGCGCCAGATATTGCAGATCCGTGGGCCATTCGATGCTGGCGGGTGTGTGCGGCGCCGAATACAGGTGCGCGATTGCCTCCTCCAGATCGGCCTCCACGTCCTTGGCATTGAAAATCGTGCGCGCGTAGCCGGAAACCGCGTGGAGCATCTGCAGCTGGCGCGGCACCTCATGGATCACTCCGCGGGAGCTGCCCATGAATTCGCTATCGATCTGGCCTGTCACGTGCAGCACGCGGCTTCCAGCGGTGAGCGCCTCAACCATGGATCCAGCCGCATTGCCGGCTCCCGTACCGGTGCTGGTCAGGGCAACGCCGATTTTGCCCGAGGCACGGGCATAGGCATCAGCGGCGTTGACTGCTGCTGCCTCATGCCGGACGGCTACAAAGTTCAACTCACGGTCCACTGCCTCCACGAGTGGCAGGTTGTGGATGCTGATGACCCCGAAGGCCGTGTCGATGCCGTGCCTGCGCATTACCCGGACAAGGACATCGCCGCCCGTTTGCTCTCTTGGGACGGCTGCTGCTTGCGGTTCTGACATGTCTGGATCTCTTTCATGTTGAAGGTCCGGCCGGCCGAGAAGCTTCGGAGACTGCTTAGACATACCGGCCCACTCCCCCGCCGACGTCGATTGAGGCGCCTGTGGTGTAACCGCTCAGTGGCGACAGCAAGCTGACGATGTGGAACGCAACTTCCTCGGCTGTGCCGAAGCGACCCAGTTTGATCCCGCGGTCCTTGGCTAGTTCCGCACTCCAAGCCTCGTAGTCCAGCTCAGTGGCGGCATTTTCGAACCGCCTGCGCCATTGGCCGGTGTCCACCAGCCCCAGCAACACCGAGTTCACGCGGGTACCGTCTTCGGCCAGGTCCTCAGCGAGGGAATGCGTAAGATTCAGCAGTCCGGCACGGGCAGCAGATGTGGCGGCCAGGCGCAGCTCAGGTTGCCTGGACAGGATTGCGTTTACGTTAACCACCGAGCCATGTGCCGATGCAGCCAGGGCAGACCTGGCGGAGCGGACCATATTCAAGACGCCGAAGATCTTCAAACTGAATTCGTCCCGGATCTGTTGGTCGGTGGTTTCCTGGAGCGTGGCCATCAGGGAGCGGCCAGCGTTGCAGACGAGCCCATCAACCGCGCCAAAGCTGTCAAGCGTGCCGGCGATAAACTTGTTCGTCGCGTCCTGGTCGGTGACGTCACAGGACGCCAGGTAAACCGAGCGCCTGTCAGCCCAGGAAAATTCATCGAAGGCAGCTGCCAGGCGGCCAGCGTCGCGGGCGCAGGCTGCAACCTGGGCGCCTTCGCCGAGCAGGTATCGGGCGGTGGCAAGGCCGACGCCTGAACTCGCCCCGGTAATAACGACAGTGCGGTCCTTCAATTGCAAGTCCATGTGGGCTTCTCCTTATTCAGTGGCTTTGCCTCTGAGCGTGCATTCGTGGGTGGTAATTTCCGGCGGGACTGGCACGTAGTTCATGGTTCAGAGTGGTTTAGTGGCCCATAACAAAGCCGCCGTCGACCACGATGGTCTGGCCAGTGATGAAACCTGCGGCATCGGAAAGCAGGAACTGGACAACGCCTGAGACGTCCTGGGGCTGCTGGTCCCGGGCCAACACCCTGTTGTCCGCGTAGAGCTGGTATCGGGAGGCAGGTACCGACTCGGTGGCTTCCACCCGGGTCAGGCCCGGGGCGACTGCATTGACCCGGACTCCGGACGCGCCCGCATCACGGGCCATGGTCCGGGTCATTGCCAGGACGGCCCCTTTTGATCCGACGTAGTGGACCAGTCTCGGGGAGCCGTAGAGTGCCGCGTCGGATGCGATGTTAACAATCGAACCCGCCTGCTTTTTGGCCATTTGTGGATAGAGGTGTTTGCTGACGAGCCAGGTCCCGAACGCGTTCACCGTCATGACCCGTTGGAAGAAGTCTTCGTCCAATTCCCAGAAAGTGTCTCCGCCCACGCCGTCGGCCAAGGCGGCATTGTTGACCAGCGCATCCGCGCCGCCGAGCTGTTGGACCGCGTCGGCCAAGGCCGCGACCGAGGTGCTGTCCGCGATGTCGGTGACGACCGCCGTCGCATCAAGCCCTTGTCCGCGCAGAGTTGCCGCGGCCTGCTCGGCCAAGTCCGCATTCTTCTCGGCAATGACCAGGCGGTCCCCGCCGCTCCCCAGCCGTTCGGCGATATCGAAGCCGAGGCCTCGGCCAGATCCAGTCACTACCACTAGTCGTGTCACTTGAGTCTCTTCCAAAAAGCGAGGATGGCAGCGGACATTTCCGCCGGTTTCTCTTGTATGGCGGCGTGTCCGGCACCAGGGATGATTTCAAAGGCGGCACCCGGAATGTTCTGCGCAAGGATCCTGGATTCCGTCACGCCGGTGACCACGTCGTCCTCGCCTACCAAAACCAGTGCCGGGACCTGCAAGTGCGGCAGGAGGGCGCTGGTGTCGCTTTCCGCCATCATCGTCGCCGCTGCCGAATAGCCGGGCAGGCGGACCGCTGCCATACCGGCTCGCACAGCTTCTGCGATCGACGGCGGGGCGGACTGCGAGACCAGATTCGGCGCCCGCCGGGCGGCCAGGGCATGAGGGCCGGCCGCTGCCAGTTCCGGCACGCGCGCCAGCATGCGCTCCGCCCCTTCCTTTGTGGTCGCTGAGCCCCGTGTGCTGTCCGCCAGCACGATGGACCGCACTGCCTCCGGCGCCTGTGCTGCTACCCGGGTGGCAATCACGCCTCCCCAGGAGGTGCCGATCAGATGGACCGGCCCGATGCCGAGCCAGGCAAGAACATCCAGGACGACGCCGGAATGGTCCATCTTTCCTGCCGGGTCCGCGGATGCGCCATAGCCCGGGGCATCCCAGCAAAGCGTCCTGTAGCCCTGCGCGCTCAGCATTGCGGCCAGGGGCCCGCATGATGACGCGTTGCCGCCGATGCCATGCATTAGGAAGACCGGCGTCCCTTCACCGCGAACCGCCAGCGAAATCCCTTGCGGTGAAGTCCACCGTTCAGTTCTCGGCTGCCCGGTTTCTGCTTGGAGGGGCGGAGATTCGACTGGCCGCGGCGGAGGGCGGCTAGGCATGGACTTTTTCTGCGGCAGAGGTTTCAGGAACCGTGAAATAGTCCTCACGTCCCGGGACCACGAGGGAACGGTATCCGCTATCCGGAATGCCCGCCATTGCGGTGCGGACGGCTGAGGTAGGCGGACCTGCGGTTCCCCACTGGTCGGACAGCTCGGGAGTCCGCTTCCACGTGCGGCACAGCCAACTGTCCTCGTCCACTTGGGCCACTTCCGACGTGTACTCGCAGACCAGGCCGGCCGGGTCCGTGAAGTAGGAGAAGGTGTTATCGCCGGGGCCGTGCCGGCCCGGCCCCCACTGCGGCGCGATGTTGTGTCGCTTGAGGCTGCCGATGCCGCGCATGAAGTGATCGATGCTCTGCATTTCGTAGGCAACGTGGTTCACGGATGTCCACGGAGCCTGGTTGAACGCGATGACGTGGTGCTCGCTGTTGCAGCGCAGGAAGGCCATCTGGTGCTCCGACCAGTCGGAAATCCGCATCCCGAGCACCTGTGTATAGAAGGCGGTGGCGCGGTCAATATCAATGGTGTTGAGCACCACGTGGGCGATCTTGCGGGGAATGGCGCGCCGACCGGAGGGCTCCAGGCTGACCACGGCATGGACATTGGCGGAGAGTTCCACCAGGCGGCCCTCTGGATCCACCAGTTGCAGGCCATAACCGCCGGCAGCATCGTCCAAGGGGCCGGGCTCGCGAAAGAGAGGAATGCCCAAAGCGGCTAGCTTAGTGGCAGCAAGATCCACGTCCTGCGGTGTAGCGAGGGCGAAGGAGACCCCGCCGAGGGCATTATGTTCGCCCTTTTCCAGCTTCAGGATGTGGTGTTCGGAGCCGGTTCCGCGGAGCCAGAACTTATCGGTGTCCTCCTCCACCATCGAGAGCCCCCAGACCTCCTGATAGAAGTCCTTTGCCGGCACGGAGTCAGGCACTTTAAGGGATACGGAACGCAGTGACCGCAGGTTACAGACGGGCTCTGCTGCAAAGTAGTTCATGGGATCAACCTTTAGTCGGGTGGTAGATGTACTAGAGATCCAAAATCAGTTCTCGGGACCGGCAGCGTGAGACGCAGACGAACATCGATTTGCTCTCCGTCCGCTCGGCCGGGGTGAGCAGGAAATCGCGGTGCTCAACATCGCCCTTGATGACGCGGGTTTCGCAGGTTCCGCAGATGCCTTCGGCGCAGGAGCTGGGAACGTCCACGCCGGCTTCGTTCAGGGCATCGAGCACGGAGACATCCGGGGCCACCGGGATCCGTTGACCGGTGCTTTCGCAGATGACGTCGAAGCCTGTATCCGACTGATCCGGTTGTGGGAGGATTTCCGGTGCCTTGAACCGTTCGATCCTCAGCCGCGATTCGTCGGTCATAGCGTGGGCAACAGCCTGCATCAGCGCTTCAGGACCGCAGGCATAGACCAGTGCTTCAGAGGGCAACGCGCCAACTGCAGCGGCGAGATCAGCATGGTCCCCATTGGTTTCATCCATGGCGTGGATGGTTACCCGCTCCTGCGGGAGCGCAGCGATTTCGGCCAGGAAAGCCATCGTGGAACGGGAACGTCCGGTGTACAGCAAGGACCAGTCAGCCCCGGCGGCCTGCAAGCGCCGCACCATGGAGATGATCGGCGTAATGCCGATACCGCCTGCGACCAGCACGTACCGTTCAGCCTCGTCCAGCTCAAAGTTGTTGCGCGGGCCTTCTACTGTGATGAGCGCGCCGACCGGCAATTGCTCATGGATCAGCTTGCTGCCACCGCGGGAATCGGACGTCCGCAGCACGGCCACGGTCCAGCTCCTGGCGTCCTCGGGAGCCGAGCACAGAGAGTATTCGCGGGTCAGGCCGTTAGGCAGGTGCAAGCTCAGGTGGGCTCCGGGAAGCCACTGCGGGAGCGGCGCACCGTCAGGATCCACAAGGGTAATGCTGGCGATGCCGTCAGCTTCCCAGGTTTTTTGCTGGACCCGGAGATGACGCACTGCCGTGCCCTTGATTCCCAGGCCTTCCTGCTGCCCCGGGCTGCCCCCGGGCGACGGAACGTCCTCATACCCCATGACGTCACGGTCTAACGGTCCGCGGTTCTGAGTCTCGATACTCATCAGTACTCAATTCCGCCGGTGCGCGATCGCTTCGATTTCAACCGTTGCCCCGTAAGGTAATGCGGCTACTTCCACAAAGGAGCGCGCCGGGCGGGGTTCGTCAAAGAGCAGCTCGTAGTGGCTGTTCGCCTCATCCCGCATTGTCACGTCAGTGACGAAGTAGGTGGTTTTGACCACGTCCCGCAGGGTCATGCCAACCGATCCCAGTCGCTCGGACAGCCGCGCCGCTGCAGCCACCAGGGCTTCCGTACGGCCGGTCACGGCGGTGCCGTTTTCGTCCACGGACAACGCCCCGGAGACAAAGCCGAATCCTCCGGCTGCAAACGCTGGGCTGTAGGGGTGAGCGTTCATTTACTTACCTTTCTGAGTGCAAATTTGAGTCAGCAGGCTCGGACAAGGCGCCGGCCCATGGGAGGGGTGCGCCGGAGAGATCGACGTAGATGCTCTTCTGGCGCATATAGGAACGAATACCGTCGCGGCCTTTTTCTGTGCCGAGACCGCTTTGTTTGAACCCGCTGAACGGGGTGGCAATGCTGAATTGCTTGTAGGTATTGACCCAGACAGTGCCAGCCGAAACCGCCCGCGCAATTCTCCAGGCCACGCGGTAGTCGGCGGTCCAGATGCCGCAGGCGAGCCCGAAGACGCTGTCGTTTGCCTGGACGATCAGGTCGGCTTCATCGTCAAACGGCAGGACTACGGCCACCGGGCCGAAAATCTCCTCTTGGCAGATGGGCTCAGAGTTGGCCACGCCGGCAATGATGGTGGGCAGGTAGTATGCGCCAGCTTGCAGTTCCTGGTCCGCGGGAGCCGCGCCGCCGCAGAGAATCCGGGCCCCGGATTCCCGGGAATCGTCCACCATCCTGGCAACGCCGTCGCGGTGGGCAAGGGCAACCAGTGGTCCCACCTGCGTGCGCGGATCCGTTCCAGGCCCCACCCGCAAAGATTCCGCTCCCTTGACGAGCCGTTCCACCACGGCGGCGTAGATGGAGCGTTGAATAAAGACACGGGAGCCTGCAATGCAGCTCTGCCCGCTCGAAGAAAAGATCCCGAACAGAACACCGGCAACGGCTTGGTCCAGATCGGCATCCGCGAAAATGATGGTCGGCGATTTCCCGCCCAGCTCCAAGGTGATCGGCATGATCTTCTCGGCGGCAATGTGGCCCAGTTGACGGCCAGTGGAAGTGCCACCTGTGAAGGAAATCTTGCCCACATCCGGGTGTCGTGCCAGTGCGTCACCAACGGTCCGCCCGGGGCCGGGAAGCACGGAGAGCAGACCTGCCGGCAGGCCGGCTTCGTCGCATATCCGTGCCAGCAGCAGCGATACCCAGGGCGCCCATACGGGTGGCTTCACTACGACGGCGTTACCCGCCGCGAGGGCGGGGGCCACCTTTTGTGCGTCGCTGGCAATCGGTGAGTTCCAAGGCGTTATGGCGCCTACCACCCCGATCGGTTCATAGGTGGACAGGCTCAGGTAGTTCCCGCGAGGAGGCGTCACTGCATCCTCCATGGTCTCCAGCGCGGATGCAGTGAACCGGAAAGTGGCTGCCGCGCTCAAGGCCAGCGCCCGGGTTTCCGCAAGGGTCTTGCCGGTGTCCAAAGTCTGCAAGGCGGCGATCCGGTCCGCGTTGAGCTCGATGGCGGTGCCGATCCGGTGCAGCACGGCAGCGCGTTCGTGGGGTAATTTCCGCGCCCATCCAGACTGTTCCACCGCCTTTAGACCTGCTGCTACCGCCTTGTCGACGTCCTCCGTGGTGGCGCCGTGCAATGTCGCGAATACCTCGGAAGTGGCTGGATTCACCGAATCGATCACGGCACCGCCGCCTCGGGTCCACGTGCCCCCGACATAGATTTCGTCCAAAGTGTCCAGGCAGAGTTCGGTCTTGAACTTGTTGTTCTCAATCGGAGCGTCCGCGTCAATAAGCCGCGGTGCGCTCCCTGCAATGCTGTCCGTACTCATCTTCAGCTTCCGTCCATCTTCTTCATCGGCTTCGGCGCCTGCTACGTGCTGGCTGTTGGCCCGGGCTTCCGCCTCAAGCTGTGAGCTACACCATAGATCTAAGAATATCAGTATTAAGATACTTTAGGTCAAGACTTTTTTGATGCTGGCTTTTTTGTGGTCTTTCAGGGCTTCCGGCCGGGCCAGGAAACCCCATGCGTGATTGGGCTAGCGCCAGGTCATGCGCAGCTGAAGTCGTGACTGCGTCCATCCGGCCGGCTGGGGCTGGTCTCCCCGCGTAGGGCGCCCCGGTGGATGGGATGACTGATTTGGCTCAGGGGAAGGCCGGAGGCATTCCCCTTGGCCGCGATCACCTCTGCCATGATGGAAACTGCGGTTTCGCTGGCCGTGCCAGCGGAGAGATCCAAGCCGATCGGGGACCGGAGCGATGCCAGAGTCGCGTCCGTGTGGCCCAATCCAACCAACCGGTCCCGGCGGTCGCGGTCAGTTCGACGGGAGCCCATGGCACCGATGTAGGCGAATCCATGTCTGAGTGCTGCATCAAGGACCGGAACATCGAACTTGGGATCATGGGTCAACACGCAGATGACGGCATCCCGTGCAAGCGCTCCCCGTGCGATTTCCTGCCGAAGGTAGCGGTCTGGTTGGTCAACTACGATCTCGTGCGCCCCTGGGATCCGCGCAGCTGTGGCGAAGACAGCCCGAGCATCGCACACGGTGACATGGAAACCAAGAAAAGACCCTAGATGGGCAAGGGAGGCGGAGAAATCGATGGCGCCGAAGATCAGCAGCCGGCGGGGCGGACGGTAGACATCGATCAACAAAGACACTGATCCTGCAGTGCCGGTCGTGGCGAACGTGACCGGCAACGTAGTTCCGGAGGCTATGGCTTGCTGCACCGCATCGTTGGCCGCGCTGACAGTTGCGAACGGAAGGGTACTCCCGACGGACAGCCCGGTGATTTCTGCATCCTGTAAAACCAACTCCGAGTGGCCGACGAGATCAGCTGGTCCGTCGAAAACCGTGACCATGGCGCAGGGCAGATTTTCCCTCCGCGCCCGCAGGAGTTCGACAAATTCCGGGCATGAGGCTGGCGCGTACGGTTGGATGAAGATCTCAATGCTGCCCCCGCAAGTCAGGCCGATGGCTAAACCGTCGTCGTCAGTTATGCCAAAACGGTGTAGTTCGGGCACGCCCGAGGCCAGCACGTCCGCGGCGGATTCCAACACACTTGCCTCTACGCAACCACCCGAAACGGAGCCGACGGGCGTGCCTTCGTCGCTGACCACCATGGATGTTCCAACGGCCCGTGGGGCAGAGCCTTCCGTGCGGACCACGGTAGCCAACGCAACGCGGGAGTTGTCCCGCAGCGCCTCCTCAAGGACCTCCAGCACCTCCCGCATTCCCGTCAGCCCCGCCTCTGGTGGGCCTGCGCAACGCGGACAGCGTTGTAGACACGTTCCGGCGTCATGGGCAGGGAGGTGAGCTGGCCCCCGGTGGCGTCGGCGATAGCCTGGGCAATCGCCGGAGCAATCGGCAACATGCCACCCTCGCCCATCCCCTTGGCCCCAAACGGGCCCGCACCGTGGCCCTGTTCCTGGGTAATGGAAGAAAACCTACGCGGGATGTCCTCGGCCAATGGGACACGATATAGGAGCGCCTCGGCGTTAAGCAGCTGGCCGTCGTCGTTGTATCGCATTTCCTCAAAAAGGGCTTGCGCCAGTCCGAAGACCGCCGCTCCCTCGTCCTGGCCGCGGCAACCCAGCTTGTTCACAACCTTGCCGGCGTCCCCGCTTACCACCAGCTGCAACAGCTCCACTTTGCCGGTTTCCGGATCGACGGACACTTCGGCAGCGGCCCAGCCGATCTCCCAGAACACGCATGGTGCCTCCAGCGGTGCACGGAGGGAGCCACGGACCTTGAAGTATCCGTCCGCGGTGAACTCGAAGCCTGTTCCGCCAAAACTGTGCATGATATGGGGCGAAAGCGGATGGGTTTTGCCGTCAGAGTCAATGATTTGCCAGTTGACGAGGCGGATCGATTCGCGGTCCAAATCCATGTTTTCGGCCGCGAAGTCCAGCACGGAGTTCCTAACCCGTTCAGCGGCTTGGAGTACCGCCTGACCCATCACTGCGATGCCCGAGGACGCGTTCGTACCTTGGTCGAAAGGAGTATTGTCCGTGTCAATCGGTGCGTATTTGACCCGCTGCGGATCACACGCAAGCACCTCCGCGACAATTTGGCAGAGGGCTGAATGACCTCCTTGCCCCATCTCCGTCAGACCGCAATTCAGCACCACATCACCGTTGGCCGTCACTTTGACCCGCGCCTGGGCGGGCTTGTTCACGCCGCCGCCATCTTTCAGACCAATCGCAACGCCCATGCCGCGGTTACCCGAACGGTCACGGTTGCGGTAACCGATCGCATCTGCCACGAGATTCAGGCCATGCTTGAGGTCCGAGTCGATGGGTGTTTCTCCGGGAACGAAATCCTCGCCCAGATTTTTCACGTTCTTGAGCCGAAGCTCCAGCGGGTCCAGGCCCAGCCGCTCAGCAATGAGGTCCACCTGCCTCTCGCTGGCCCAAGTGGCCTGAGTTGCACCAAAACCACGGAAAGCGCCGGCCGGCACGGTATTGGTGATGACGGCTTGGCAGACTGAATCGATCCGCTTCCAGCGGTAGGCCCCCGGCATCCGATATCCCGCCTTTTCGGCCACGAGCGGACTGGCGTCCGCATAGGCGCCACCGTTGAGCAGCACGCGTGATTGGCGGGCGACGAATTCCCCGTCTGCCTTCAGCCCGGATTTCACCGTGAGAACCGCGTCATGCTGGCTCAATGTCAGGAAGACTTCCTCCGTGGCCATGCTGTAACGAACCGGCCGACCACCCGAGAGTTGTGAGAGCCGAATGGCGATCGGCTCAGTTTTTGGGCCGTTCTTGGCGCCGAAAGCCCCTCCCAAGAGCGGAACGTTCACCCGGATGCGGTTTTCCGCCAGCCCGAATATCTTCGCCAGCTCCTGGCGCATCGGGAAGGGACTTTGGGTGGACGTCCACACCTCGATCTCCTCGGACGTGGCCACGGCAACAGTCGCAAACGGCTCAAGGTGCATGTGGTTCATGCGGGAGAAGGTGAAGGTGTCCTCGAAGATGTAGTCGCATTCCGTCCAGGCATTCTCCGGTCCCGTTTGGTAGCGGAATTCATAGCTGACATTGTGGCCGCTGAGCGCCGTTCCCGAGGCACCGTCGCCATAGTCGGGAAAGGCAGCGAATGGCTCTTCGGGGAAAATCAGGGGTGCGGAAGGATCCAGCGCTGCTTGTGGGTCGAAGACCGCCGGGAGCAGTTCGTAGCTGACACGAATCAGATCCAGTGCGGCGAACGCGGTGCGTTCATCCTCGGCTGCCACGGCAGCAACGACGTCGCCCACGTAGCGGACCGAGTCGCTGGCCACGATTGGCTGGTCTTTGACGTATGTGCCGTAGCAGTTTAGTCCCTGGATTTCGTCGCGGGTGACGACGGCGGTGACTCCTGCCATGGATCTGGCCGCCGAAGCATCGATGCTGAGGATCCGGGCATGCGCATGCGGACTACGCAGTACCTTGGCGTGGAGCATTCCAGGCTTTTCGACGTCCACTGTGTAGACGGCGCGTCCGGTGACTTTTGCTGTGGCGTCGAGCCGCGGGAGGTTGCGTCCAACGATCGGCTGGTCTGCAATGGCGACAGGAGTGGCGGCGTCGGTCATGAGGACTCCTCGTCCGGCTCTCGCTCCCGGGCTAGTTCGGCGGCCCGCTCCACGGATTCCAGGATCATCTCGTAGCCGGTGCAGCGGCAGGTGTTCGAACTTATCCATTCCCGGATCTCCTCCCGATCCGGCTGCGGATTTGCACGAAGCAGCCCGGTGGTCAGCATCAACATGCCGGACGTACAGAAGCCGCATTGGAAGCCGCCACACTCCCGGAACGCGCGCTGCTGGGCGCTCAGTGTCCCGTCGTGGGCAGCCAAACCCTCAACTGTTTCAACGCGTGTACCGTCAATATCGAAGGCAAACGTGGAACAGGCAGCCACAGGAAGATCATCCACGAGCACAGTGCAAGCACCGCAGACACTGCGCTCACATGAACTGCGTACGCCGCGTTTACCGAAGCCGTTTCGGAGCAGGTCCAGGACGGTGGTGCTCGTGGGGACGGCCTGTTTTTCCACGCTTCCGTTCAGCTCAAATTCAAGCTCAACGGTGGGCTCGTCGCTGCCGGCGGCTCGGGGATCTTGTGAGTCGAGGCTCATGGTCGGGTCCTCATTTCTTTTGGTTTCCGGTCGCCCTGGCAAGAAGGCGGCGGGTGAGTACGCTCACCAGATGGCGCCGGTAGGCGATCGTTCCTGCGTAGTCTCCAGCCTCGTCCGGCAGCTGAGCCGCGAGCGCGGTGCCCACGAAGTCCGCATCCAACTCGGCAATGGTGGATGCCTCGGCAGCATGTGACAGCACGAACGGCCGCCGGTACTCGCTGCCGCAGACAGCCGTGATGGCTAGTCCCGCCACTGCATGCTTGCGCACTGCGAGCGACACCGTGCTCACTGGACGCATGGAGCGCTCATAGCCGTACCACAGCAGTGTTCCTGTCTCTACTGACACAGAGGTCAAGATGCCGGAGATCCCGGCGTCACTGTCCCACAGGGATGACACGGGAAGGGTGGCGAGGTCTTCGCCGGCCTGAAAATGCATGTGCCCGTCAAGGGCCGAGAAAATGATCGGCAGCTCGTACCGGAATCGGCGTGCAAGAAGGTTGCCGCCGAGAGTGCCGCGGTAGCGGATACGAACAGTGGCTATCGATCCCCAGGCAGCTGCCAGGGCGGGCAACGACGAAAGGATTTCCGGGCTCGTGCTCCCGCCGTGGTGAGTGACCAAGGAGCCGATCCGCAAGACTCCGCGCTCTTGGGAAATGGCGCGCAATTCGTCGACGTGCTGCAGGGAGATCAGGACGCCGGGTTCACACCCTTCGCGAAACTGAGCCACCAGATCCGAACAACCTGCCGCAATCACCGCCTCGGGGTGTTCTTGAGTGAGAGCCGCAGCTTCGGCCAGGGAAGTAGGCCGATACAGGATGAATGGAGGCAGTGCGGACTGGTTCTGGGCTATCAACCCTGCCCCCAACTTTTGGGCACGCAATAATGGGCCTTCCTTCGCTTTGGCTTGAATCAATACCAAGTATCTGAATGCTAAGTTTTACAGGTGTGGCGTGCAATAGCCCAGCCCCAAGCGCATGCCGGGCGACCCTCGGTTGGGTCATCCGGCATGCACTTGGATTAGGCCTTTACGCCGGGCGATCGCCCCGGAGAGTTACGCGGTGCATGAGCCTGTAGTGCGGGTTGTAATCGCCCACGGCATAGTGTTGCGTCGATCGGTTATCCCAGATCACCAGCGAGTTGGGCTCCCAGCGGAATCGGACTTGGTATTCAGGCGTCTTTGCCAGCCCGGTGAGCATGTTTCGCAAGGAGTCGCTGAGCTGCGTAGGAACTCCGGAGATGCGGGAGGTGAACAGTTCGTTGACATAGACAAGCTTGCGGCCGGTTTCCGGATGCTTGCGCACCACAGGGTGGGTCATGGGTGGGTACTTGCGGCGGGTTTCCTCGTATCGAGCCTCGCCGTTCTCGCCTTGGCGGACAACGGCTGTGAGCTCCTTTTCCCAGTCATGCACAGCCTCAAGGCCGTCAATGAGGTCCTTCATCGTTTCCGGCAGTGCATCGTACGCGGCGGTCATGCTGGCCCAAAGCGTATCGCCGCCGCAGGGTGGGATTTGCTGGGCATGGAGGCAAGTCGCTGAATTGGGCGTCGCCTGCCACGTCAGATCGGAGTGCCAGACGTCGGTTCCGGCAGCCCGCCCGCGGGACTCAAGTACTTCGATGTACGGATTTCCAGGGAGCGAGGGGAAGAACGCACTTACTTCCTGGGGGTCACCGAATACTTTGGCGAACCGGATCTGGTCCTCTGGGCCGATGTGCTGATCGCGAAGAAACAACACCTCGTGTTCCAGGAAGGCTGAGCGCAGCTCTTCTTGGCACTCAGGCGTGATCTCCTCGCGAAGATCCAGCCCATGGATAAAGGCACCGATGGTAGGTGTTGCCCGTTCCAGGGTGAATGTTTTGAACGCTGACTCGTTGCTGCTCATAGTAGTTCCTTTCTCTTTATGCGTTGGTTCTGGTGCCTGTTGCAGTTGGCATGGTCTTCTTGCTGGGATCGCCACTACCCTGCGCCTTTTTCCGGTTCGCCCTTCCGAGCAAAACGGCACACGCGAAGGACATGCCGCCAGCGACAAAGACGTAGAGCGAAGTGGATACCGAGGCGTGCGTTGCGGTCATCAGCAACCCTGCTATCAGTGGTGCGATGGCACTGCCGAAGAGGTTGCCGAGGGTGGTTGCCAGTGACAATCCGCTGTAGCGGACCCTCGCATCAAAGGCATCGGAGAAATATGCGGGCTGCAGTGCCCACGGGATATAGACGGCTATGGTCGAGGCGACATACAAGACTGCAATGAAGGCATAGATGCCTGAGTCGAGCGCCCAGTAGAGAGGGAAGGCCAGGATGCCGATGAGGCCAAGACCTATCAGGTAGATCCGCTGACGACCGAACCTGTCCGAGAGCATGCCGGCGATCGGGGTGACGACGAATCCCACTGCCGAGGTGACAATCACCAGAATCAGCATGGAGTTTTGACTCAAAGCTCCGGGCTCCTTGGCGTACACAAAGTTGTACACGGTGAGCAGGTAGAAGAAGATGCCTGGCGACAGGCTTGCGCCGGCGACAAGCAGCACCTGCTTGGGGTGCGTACGAAGAACTTCGACGATGGGGATGCGCACTACAGCGTGGGCGTCCTTGACCCGGTCGAACTCCGGGCTCTCTGCAACCCGGGCCCGGATGATGAGGCCAGTAATGACAAGTACCGCGCTGAGCAGGAACGGGACACGCCACCCCCAGGCCATGAAGCCATCAGTGGGCATCTCAGCCAGCGGCAAGTAGACGGTCATAGCCAGGATCAGCCCGACGGCCACACCCGCCTGCGGCCAGCTACCGAAGAATCCGCGCCGGCCTTCCGGGGAATGTTCGGTAGCCATGAGCACGGCACCGCCCCATTCCCCACCGAGCGCGAATCCCTGCGTCAGGCGCAACGCCACCAGCAGCGCGGGGGCGAAGAAACCTATCGTGGCATAGGTCGGCAATAAGCCGATCAATACGGTGGCGGCGCCCATGATCAGGATCGTGATGACCATCATCGGCTTTCGGCCAATCCTGTCCCCAAAGTGGCCGAACACGATTGCACCGACCGGACGGGCGACGAAACCGGCAGCGAAGGTCGAGAAAGCAAGCAAAGTTCCGGTCGCAGGATCGAAGCCGGGGAAGAAGTGCTGATTGAAGACGAGCACCGCAGCGGTGCTGTAGATGAAGAAGTCGTACCACTCGATGGTTGTGCCGATGATGCTCGCTAGGGCGACCTTCCGCGGCGAACTTGTGCCCGCTGGTCGTGCGACTGCACCACTCATATTGTGCCTCCCGGCTAATTGGCAAACATACGGTCACGCGGCGCGTGAACCTTGGCAAATCAGGGTGCTTCCCGGGACACGCTGACTTCTAACAGCTCTGCAGACGGAAGTTTCGAAATACTTCAGTGGTAATTATCTTATCGCTGAGATGAATTGTGCGCAAGATCACATGGGGCGCGATTTTTTAGGCTGGCGCAGTCTGGACGGCACGCTGAATCACCGGGAGGATCGACCCATGACTACCTCCATTTTCGTCAACCTGCCAGTCAGCGACCTCGAGGCGTCCAAGGCCTTCTATACGGCCCTCGGCTACTCCATCAACCCGAACTTCACTGATGAGACGGCTGCATGCGTCGTCTTCAGCGACACCATCTACGCCATGCTCCTGACCCACGCCAAGTTCAGCGAGTTCACCAAGCAGCCAATCGCGGACACCCAAAACTCGACGGCGGCGATCGTCGCCATTTCGGCCGACAGCCGCGAAGCCGTGGACGCCCTGGCCACCAAGGCACTCGAAGCGGGCGGGTCAGAGACCTACGATCCCCAGGACCTCGGGTTCATGTACAGCCGGGCGTTCCGCGATCTCGATGGCCACCATTGGGAAGTCCTGTGGATGGATGAAGCCGCAGCCCAGTCTGGCCCGCCGGAGCACTAAGGCGCCTCTGCGTCGTTAGCGCAGCGTCACGGCCAGCACGCCAAGTACGACGGCGAGCAACGGCGTGGTGCCTTGGAGAGCCGCAGCGCGGAGGTACTTTTTACCGCTCGCAGCGAGCACCAGAGCGGCAAGGAGCATGGAGCCGCAGCAGCTGAACACGAGGGTCCAGCCGACCTGAGGCGAACCAGCCCAGACGGCGATGATGCCGACCAGCGCGCCGATGGCAAGGAACAGGTTGTAGAAGCCCTGGTTATAGGCGAGTGGTTTGGTGGTTTCGGCGTCTGCCTGCGACGTGAGGCTGAAGCGCTTCCACGTGGCTGGCTTGGTCCAAGTGATGGACTCCATGGTGAAGATGTAAACGTGCAGCAACGCCGCAACCAGGGCAAAAATCAGGGAGGCCAGGATCATGGTCTGATCCTAGCCTCCCTGTATTACAGAGCTTGCGATGGACGGTTTGCGTCAGGCGCTCAGCATCGCCAGCGTTGCGCCCGCGAACGACCACGCAGAGCCCTTCCAGCGGGCCAGCAAACCCTGGAGGTTTTCGCCATCGGCCCGGTGGGCAGCGGTCTCGGCCTCGAGGGTGGCAAGGATTCCAGTGCGAAGCTCCGTATTGAAGTTCACCTTGCCCACCTGCATGGAGGGCGCCTTCGCGAGCTCGTCGGCCGGGATTCCGGACGCGCCATGGAGCACCAGCGGAACGTCGGTCCGTGCTGCAACTTCCTGCAGCACGTCCCAGCGGATGTTGGGTTCTCCCTTGTACTTTCCGTGCACGTTCCCCACGGCGATAGCCAGGAGTTGCGCGCCGGTACGCTCAACGAATTCGGCCACCTGCGCGGGGTTCGTGAGTCCCGCAACTGAAGTGCCGGCGTCGTGCGCTGAATCTTCAGCACCGAACGCCTTGTCCTCGTCACCCGCCAGGCCGCCCAGCTCTGCCTCGATCACGACGTCGGACGCACCTTGCGCATCCAGCGCAGCACGGACTTCGCGAACCAAGGCGATGTTGTCCTCGAACGGTAAGGACGAACCATCAGCCAGCACGGCATCGGCGCCGGCAGCCACGGAGTCGCGGATGACCTGCAGGTCCGAGGCATGGTCCAGCTGGACCGGGACTGGGACGCTGGCGTCATCGGCCAAGCCGCGCAGGGCTGCAATAAGGCGAAGTCCGTTGGGGGTGGAAGCCGTCTTGGGAGGCACAAGCAGGATTACGCCGAGCCGGGCTTCTTCTGCCGCCGAAACAACGGCCAGAGCCGTGGTGAAGTCGTAGCAGGTGAAGGCCGGAACAGCGGATCCGGAGGCAAGTGCGGAAGCAACGAGGTGGTCGAGTTTGGCGCGCATTAGTGGGCCAGTCCTCCCACCAGGATCCACGCGACGTAGGTGAGTGCGAAGCCAGCCAGGCCGAGGATGGTGGTGAGGACGGTCCAGGTCTTGAGGCCGTCCGTGACAGTGAGCCCGTAGTAGCGGATGACGGTCCAGAAACCTGCATCCGTCACGTGGGACAGCCCCAGCGCGCCGAATCCAATGGCGATCACGATCACGGCGATCTGGGCGGGAGTGTAGCCGCCTTCCATCACGGCGGAGGTGAGCAGGCCGGTGGTCGTGACAATCGCAACTGTGGCCGAACCTTGGGCGGCCCGGAGTGCCAGGGAGATGATGAACCCGAGCACGATCACCGGCAGTCCGAGGCTGTCCAGGGTGTGGGACAGTGCGGCGCCGATGCCGGAGGTGCGGAGGACTTCACCGAACACGCCTCCCGCGGCGACCACCATGAGGATGGACGCAATGGGAGGAAGCGCGCCTTCGAAGATCTCGCCGGTTTCCTTGAGGGACCAGTTGCGACGAACCGCCAGCAGGAAGAAGGAGAGGGCTACAGCCACGAGCAGTGCGAAGAACGGGTTGCCAACGAACGCGGCCACGCCATACAAGTAGTTGTCCTTGGCGAGAGTCAGCGTCCCCAAGGTGCCGACGAGTATCTGGACGATCGGAGCAGCGATCAGGAACATGATCAGGCCGGGACGCGGAGGGGCGATTGCGCGGGCGCCGGGACCGTTAGAGCCAACGTGCACCAGCGAATCAGCCGAACCGAACTCGTCCACCTGCGCCTTGACGCCGGGGAGCAGTTCGTAGTCCTTGCGGTTCATGATGCTGGCAACCCAGTAGGACAGGAAACCGAGGGGCACGCAGATGATCAGCGAGATCAGGGTGATCAGTCCAATGTCGGCGCCAAAGACGCCGGCGCCTGCAACAATGCCCGGGTGCGGCGGGACGGCCACATGGATAGACAGCATGATGCCAGCCATGGGCAAGCCGAACTTGATCGGGTGAACGTTGGCGATCTTGGCGAAAGCGTAGACGATCGGCACGAGGACGATAACGCCGACCTCAAAGAACACGGGGATAGCAACCAGGAAGCCCACGGCCGTCAAGGCGATGGCGACACGCTTTGCACCGAGCTTCTCAGTGAAGTGGCTGGCCAGCGACTGCACGCCGCCGGAGACCTCGATCATGCGGCCAAGAATGGCTCCGAGGGCAATCAACAAAGCGACCTTGCCCATGGTGCTGCCAACGCCGTTGGCCACCACAGTGAAGATGTCCTTGAGCGGGATCTGGGCTGCGACGCCCACCAGGATGCTGACGGCCAACAGTGCAACAAAGGCCTGGATCTTGAAGCGGATGATCAGCACCAGCAGCAGGGCAATGCCCGCGGCCGCAATGGTCAGCAACAGGGGTGTTCCCAGTTCCACTGCCGGTTTGATAGCGGGGGCATCAGCAGCCCGGACCATCAAGGAGTTGATGAGGGGATTCATTGGGGGTGTCTCCTTTGACATACCAGTCTAGAGAAGACCGGCGGGAGGTGGCGGCGACGGCGAAGGGGGGATCGCCGTCGTCGCGGGTTTTATTGGGGTGCTTAGGCGGTGCGCTTTGCGGGCGCTACAACCTTGATGACGGCGGAGTCGTCGGCGGCGGCGAGGCCCTGGGCCTGGCCGAGAAGGTAAAGCTGTTCCGCAGCAGCAGCAACGGGTGCGGCAAGGCCGGCAGCGCGGGTGGCCTTGCCGACGATGCCCATGTCCTTGACGAAGATGTCCAGGCGGCTGAGGACCTCGGCTCCTTCGTCGGTGTAGGCCTCGAGGATGCGCGGGCCACGGTTGGAGAGCATGAAGGAGCCTGCAGCGCCGGCTTCGAGAGCCGCGAGCGTCTTGGCTTGGTCGAGGCCGAGGGCGTCGGCAAGGGCCATGGCCTCAGCAGCGGCGGCAATGTGTACGCCGCAGAGGAGCTGGTTTACGGTCTTGAGGGCCTGGCCGTCGCCGGGCTTGTCACCCACGATGCTCAGGGTGGACGCGAGCAGTTCCAGCGCAGGGCGGGCCTTTTCCAGGGCCTCGGGTTCGGCCCCAACAACGATCAGCAGGTCACCTTCGCCGGCACGCTTGGGGCCGCCGGACAGAGGAGCGTCCACCAGCGCGACGCCGTACTCGGCCAGCTTGGCCACCGTGGCCGGGATGGCTTCGGTGCCGACGGTGCTGCCGAGGATGACCACGGCTCCCGGCTTCAACACCGAGGCCACGCCGTTCTCGCCGAAAAGGACATCGTTGAGTTGCTCGCCGTTCCGGACGGCGAGGAGCAGCGCGTCGGCGTCCTGGGAAGCTTCGCGGGCTGAGGCGAAGGTCTTGATGCCGGCCGCCGCGGCAAGCTCCAAGCGGGGCTCTGCGATGTCGAAGCCGTGGACGGTCAGCTGGGACGCGAGGCGGGTTGCCATGGGCAGGCCCATGGCACCAAGGCCCAGGACGGTGACGGTGTAGTTGCTGCTGGTCATGGTGTTCTCCATTGAATTCAGGTGGTTCTAGAAGGTGGCGCTGAGTTTGCGGGTGACCTGGGCCAGGGACTGGTCGTCGCCCACGTTGCCGGCGAACACGATGTACGGGATGCCCTTCGCGGGGCCGTCCACCGGTTCCCAGAGGGAGACGATGCCCGGCAGCATGGGACCGCGGACTATCGCGTGGCGGATCTCCAGTCCGTGCGCGGCGACGTCAGAGGACGTGATGCCCCCCTTGGCGATGACGAACCGCGGCGGGAAGGTCTTCAGCGTCCGGTTCACAACAGCCACGACGGCGGCCGAGACCGTGCGGGCGATCTTCAGGCTCGCTGCGGCGTCGTCGGTCTTGATGAGCAGGCGGCTGGTGTGGACGATGACGTCGCCTTGGTGCAGGGCATCGACGACGTCGGACACGACGGTTGCGATGTATGCGTCGGCTTCTGCAGCTGTGTGGGTTTCGGCAACGAGTCTCTCAACGTCGATTTCGATGGTCCGTGCCGAGCTGTGCGCGGCCGTCAGGGCGTTGAGCTGGCGGGTGGTGACGCCAACGTGCGAGCCAACCACAATCAGGCCGCCGGCTGTGGAGGGAGTGTTGCCGGCGTAGGCCTCTTCGGAGGTCAGTGCGGTGCGGATTTCCTGGCCGATGCGGCCACGGACGAACGGCGGGCCCACGCGGTAGAGGAGCTTCTTGCCGCGGCGTTCGGCTTCCTCCAGGCCCAGGGCCAGGGCACGAAAGTCGTTTTCGGTGACGATGTCGGCCACGATCGGCGTGGAGTTCGTGGCCGACTCAATGGCGTCGGCGATGGCCTTCGCCGAGATGGCCGGTTCCTGAGCCGATGCGCCGGCACGGATGGTGTTGAGGTCAAGGACGATCACATCGCTGGCGGGGAACCGGCCCTGCGACTTCTCCTCCACGTACTTGGCCATCTCGGAGTTGGCGAAACCGAAGGACGCGTCCTTCGCGAATTCTGTCTCGGCAACTGGGGTTAGGGTGCCGGCATCGCCGCGCATGTAGTGCACACCGCCGATGGTGACCCTGCCGGCGTCGGGGAATGCCGGGACGATGACGACGCCGTCGGTGACCTCACCGGTTTCGGCGGCCACAGTAGCGGCAATGACGTCCGGTTCCAGGGGGTAGTGGCCGCGGAGGGTGGAGTCGCTGCGGCTGACGAAGCCAAGGCTGACCTTTCCGGCCGCTGCTGCCAGTGCATTCCGAACGATTTCCTCGTTCCGTGCTGCTGCTTCGGCCGGGTCCAGGCTGCGGGTGTTGGTGAGGACGTAGACGGCGGGCTTGGTCTGGTTCTCGCGAATGTGGGTGAAGGCCCAGGTGAAGTCCGCGACGTCCCAACGGGTGAGGACAGCGAGATCCGCGACGGACTGCGTGCCGGTGGGGTCGTCGTCGAGGACTACCAGGACTCGGGGGGACGTCGCCGAGGACGCGGCAACGGCGTCGGCAACCAACTGAGCCGGAATCTGGACCTCCGCCGGGAAAGCGGCCAGAACGTCTGCTTCAAGGGTCACGGTGCACTCCATCGTGGGAAATCTGTCTAGCGGTTTAGTGAATGTAAGATGTCAGACATCTAACATTTGATTGCCAGTGTGACACACTCCTCTTCACCGCGCAAGGTGGCCCGCGTCACTAGGCTGGACGCATGGCTAACAGCGTGGTTCCGATCCCTTTCATAGACGTTCGGTCACCCGCGGACACTGCCGGCGATCAGCTTCCAGCCGTGCTCATCCACGGCTGGGCTTCGGGATCCGTGTACTGGCAGCCGTTAGCGAAGTTACTGCTCGACGCCGGACGCGAAGTTTGGATCCTCGACCTCCCGGGGTACCACCCAGGCGAGCAACTGCCGACGGACTTCGAGTGGACGCTGGACTCTGCTGCCGCTTCCGTGGCCGCCGCAGTTCAGGCGCGGACTGACGGTCCGGTGCACGTGGTGGGGCACTCCATGGGCGGCAGCGTCTCACTGACCCTGGCAGCAAAGCATCCAGGACTAGTGGCAACAGTGACGCTGGTAGGAATGGTTCCGGCGCCACCGAACGAGGCCTTCAAGAACCTCCTGCTGTCACAGTTGGAGCAGGGATTCTTCGACGCCGATACCAAGCTGAAGCTCATGAACGCCTGGTACGGGCAACTGTCCGCGGAAGACATGGAGCGGCTCAGCAAAGGGTTCGATACGCCGTTCCCGATCCTGGCCGCCAGCGCCTGGGCGGCTACCACCGGCGTCGAACCTTCAGTACCCGCGCGTGTCCATGCGCCGCTGCTGGTGCTGGCCGGAACCGGGGACCGCGTGCGGTCCCTCGAGCAGATGACCGCGTTCGTGGAGGCCAGTCCAACGCGGAGCTTGAAGGCGATTCCCAACGCCGGACACAACGTCCACTGGGAGCAGCCAGACGAATGCGCCAAGACGTTGCATGAATTTTGGAAAGAGAGCTGGCCACCGCCAGCGTAAGATGTCTGGCAACCATCTGTGCCTGAAGGAAAACATCCACGAGGCACCGGACGGTCTGAAATACAGGAAATGGGGATACATGGCACGCAAGTCGCTGGTCGGCGTAGTTGCTGATGAGCTGCTGGATCGGATCATCGCGGGCGAATTTCCGCCAGGAACGATTGTCCCGGGCGAACTGGAGCTCAGCGCCCGGCACGAGGTGAGCCGCATGACCGTGCGCGAAGCCATGAAAACACTTGAGGCCCAGCGGATCCTCAGCGTGGAACGCGGCCGCGGTACGTTCGTTAACCCCCTGAACCAGTGGGCATCCCTGGAGGCCGTCCTGCGTGCGGCATCCGAAGGAACCAAAGACGCGGCTGCCGCCGTGCAGCTAATCGAGCTACGCCGCATGCTCGAGACGGGCGCTTGTGAACTCGCCGCGGAACGCATCTCGGACGACGAGCTGATAACGCTCAAAGAACACGTGGAAAAAATGCACTCGGCCCACGAAGTTAATGACGTTGCCGCCTTTGTGGAAGCCGATCTTGCCTTCCACGATGTCATCCTCCACGCCTCCGGCAACGTCTTCGTAGCCGTGCTGTTCGAGCCGCTGCACCGCGTGCTCGAGGCCCGCCGCGCCCAGACCTCGGCATTCCCGGAAATCCAGGAGCACGCAATCGGCCATCACCGGAAGATCGCGGCGGCCCTGGAGTCACGGAATCCACAGGAGGCACGGCTGGCCATGGACGCCCACATGCAGCAAACCTTGGACGACCTGAAGACGTACGTCCTGGAGGCGAAACCCAACTGAGGGACAGCACTTGTCGCTACGCGTGCTCAGAGCGACAAGTGCTGTCCTCTACATGGGAGGGGCTACGCGTCCACGTCCGTGTTCACGATGTAGACGTCGCACGGAGCGCCATGTGCCACGCTGTTGGCGATGCTGCCCAGAACACGGCCAATGCCCTTCATCCGCTTGTTGCCCACAACGATCAACGAGGCGTTGTTGGTCTCGGCGTAGTTGATGAGCGCGTTGGCTGGCGTACCACGGGCTGCGAAGTACTTGATGTTACCGCTGGGAACATCAAGTTCCTCAGAGACCTTACGGGCTACGTATTCTGCAGAGTCCGCCGAAGAAACCGTGATGCGGTCGCTGCCACTGCCAAATTCTTCAATGCGGTCATCGGAGAACCCGCTGATGACGTGCAGCTCGGCGCCAAGGGCTGTGGCGAGCTTCGCTGCTGCCACTGCTGCGCGTTTGGCCGTTTCGCTGCTGTCAACGCCGACAACAATAACTTCTGACATGAGTACTCCTGGTTGTGGGAATTCACTGGTGCTGCAGCTAAGAATCTACACGCCCTAATGATCTGCCGCGGGGATGCGGGAAGAACGGGCATCTTCCCGCCAGGTGTTTACGGTCGGGTGTGTCCGGGTAGGGATTAGTCGTCGGAACCACCACGCGACCGAAAGGCAAGGACATGAGCGATGCATCGTTTTCCCCGCAAACCGCCATCGTCACAGGATCAGACTCAGGCATAGGCCGCGCCACGGCCGTTGCGCTGGCCGCGGCGGACGCATCATCGCTGTCACCAGCGTCCACGAGTTCCAGCCGCGCGTTGGAGCCTCTGCCTACGACGCCTCGAAGCACGGGCTTGGCGGGCTCATCAAGACCATGGCGCTGGAGCTCGCGGAGTTCGGCATTACTGCCAACAACGTTGCGCCCGGCGAGATCGCAACACCCATGACGGGGCAAACGGACGAGGACCCAAGGCAGAAGGAACGGCCGGGCGTGCCGCTTGGCCGTCCCGGTGACGCACGCGAAATTGCGGCGGTTATCGCTTTCCTGGCTTCCCCGGATTCCAGCTACGTCACTGGCGCCTCGTGGCCTGTGGACGGTGGAATGCTCCAGATGGGACCGCATGCGGGATCGCACATCACGGGCAATGAATGGCGCGAAAGCTGAGCCCGCCGGACCTCTGGCCCGCACGGACGTCCGTGGGCTAGTCTGCATGAACGGCCTGCCGAGCGGGCCAGCATTTTCAAGATTCAGGGACGATGATGAGGAGCACCATGGCTGACCACACATATAGCGTTTCCGAAATTGTTGGCACTTCTTCCGAGGGCGTCGATGCGGCCGTCAGGAATGGCATCGCCGCAGCCGCCCAGACCTTGCGTAACCTCGACTGGTTCGAGGTGAAGGAGATCCGCGGCCACCTGGAGGACGGCGCAATTGCCGATTGGCAGGTAACCATCAAGCTTGGCTTCCGTTTGGAGCGCTAATCCCTCCGCGGGATGACAGTTAACGCCCATGTTTCCCAAAAATATGGGCGTTAACTGTCATCCCGGCGGGCAGGTTCGGGTGCAGAAACAGGCTCAGCGCCAACCTCCCCAAAGCTGCTGAGCAGCGTCAGGGCGTCCGACGACGCCGAGCCCACCTTTGCGGAATACACCCGCAGGAGCTGGTCGGGATCGTCCGGGAGACTCAGCGTCTCAAAGTTCAATTCGAGGTCACCGACAATCGCGTGGTGCAACCTCACTGTGCCGGCTGAGCGCGAGGCCACCCGGTGCCCGGCCCACCATTGGCGGAAATGCTCACTGTGCACCGCTAGTTCGCCCACGAGCTGGTTGGTCTGGGGATCGTTGGGGTGCCGGCCGACATCCATCCGCAATGCCCCCACTGCCTCGGCGGCAACGGTCTTCCAGTCCCTGAAAAGGTCCTTGGCTGCAGGATCCAGAATGATCCACCGGGTGAGGTTCCGTTCAGCGGCGGGCAGTGATGGGAAGTCCGTGAAAAGCAGGTGCGCCATCCGGTTTCCGGCCAATACGTCTGCGCGTCGTCCCAGGACCATCGCCGGAACATCCCCGACGGCGTCCAGCAGCTGCCGCAAGGCAGGGCGCACCTTTTGGGCTGGGCCGGGATTACCGGCCGAGCTGGCGCAGTGCTCCAGAAGGTCCATCATGTGTGCCTGCTCCCCCGCGTCCAGGCGCAGTGCCCTTGCTACAGACTCCAGGACAGCCTTGGAGGGGTGGATGTTCCGGCCTTGCTCCAGGCGCGTGTAGTAGTCGGTGCTCACGCCGGATAGCCTCGCCACCTCTTCGCGGCGGAGGCCCGGAACCCTGCGGGAGCCGCTGGAGTCCGGAGCCCCGGCGTCCTCGGGCGAGAGGCGGGCACGCATGACTTTGAGGAATTTTCCGAACTCGGCACTTTGACCCATTCGTCCATTCTGCCGTTATCGCAGCCGGCAGGACCAGAGCAGACCCACCATTTTGGGTAGGACTATCAGACCTAGGAAAAACAGGATCAGGCTGGATTGCTGACTCTGCCACGAAAACTGAATAGGCTCAGTACAGAGCCTCCCGAAAACGCTTTCTGGCAACCGGCGCACACAGCCGAACCCACAGGAAGCAGCGGCCAGGCCCAGAAATATCTACCTCTAAGGAGACCTCATGCCAGAGCTGACCCTAAACAACGGCGTCACCATTCCCCAGCTCGGATTCGGCGTTTTCCAGGTGCCTCCGGAAGAAACACAGAAGGTGGTGGAGGACGCTCTGGAGGCAGGCTACCGGCACATCGATACCGCGGCCGCCTACCGTAACGAGGCAGGTGTGGGCGCAGCCATCGCCGCTTCGGGCCTTCCCAGGGAAGACCTTTTCATTACCACCAAGCTCCGGAACGGCGAGCAAGGCGAGGCCTACGATGCTTTCCAGCGCAGCCGCGACGCACTTGGCCTGGAAGCAGTGGACCTGTACCTGATCCACTGGCCCGTCCCTTCGCAGGGGCTGTACACCCAGGCTTGGAAGGAGATGGAGAAGCTCTACCAGGACAAGCAGATCCGGGCCATCGGCGTTTCCAACTTCCTTGCGGACCACCTGGATACCTTGCTGCGGGAAGCGGACATAGTGCCGGCCGTCAACCAGATCGAGCTTCACCCCACGTACCAACAGGGCGATCTGGCAAACAAGTGCCGCGATCTCAGCATCGCCGTGGAGGCCTACAGCCCCCTGGGACAGGGCAAGGACCTGAACGCCGAGGTGGTGGCCCTGGTGGCTGCGGCACATGAAACCACCCCAGCACAGGTGATCCTGGCCTGGCACCTCGCACAGGGAACAATCGTGATCCCCAAGTCCGCGGACTCAGCCAGGATGCGCGAAAACCTCGCAGCCGCCGACCTCACCCTCACCCAATCCGAACTGGCCGCCATCACGGCACTGGAGGCCGGAGCGCGCATAGGTTCCGATCCCGCCGTCGCGGCTTTTACGCAGTTCTAAATACCCCTACGCAGTTCTAAACAAAGGACAAGAACATGCAGTACACCCACCTTGGCCGTTCCGGCCTTAAAGTCTCCCGTCTCTGCCTGGGCACCATGAACTTCGGCCCGCAGACTGACGAGGCCACCGCGCACTCAATCATGGATTCCGCGCTGGATTCCGGCATTAACTTCTTCGATACCGCCAACGTCTACGGCGGCTCGGGTCACCGGGGCTGGACCGAGGAAATCATCGGGCGCTGGTTCGCAAAGGGCGGCGAGCGCCGGGAACGGACGGTGTTGGCCACCAAGCTGTACGGGACCATGACGGATCGTCCCAATGAGTCCAAGCTCTCCGCCCTGAACATCCGTCGTGCCCTGGACGCCAGCCTGAAGCGGTTGCAGACGGACTACATCGACATCTACCAGTTCCATCACATCGACCGCCAGACGCCGTGGGATGAGATCTGGCAGGCGATTGAGGTGGCCGTGCAGCAGGGCAAGATCCTGTATTCGGGAAGCAGCAATTTTGCGGGCTGGCACATCGCCCAGGCCCAGGAAGCCGCCCGCAGGCGCAATTACACGGGCTTGGTCAGCGAGCAGTCCATCTATAACCTCTTCCGGCGCGAACTGGAGCTTGAAGTCATTCCCGCCGCGCAGCAGTACGGACTCGGCTTGATCCCTTGGTCTCCCCTGCAGGGCGGTTTGCTGGGTGGGGTGCTGAAGAAGGAGGAGCAGGGCGTCCGCCGCACGGAAGGCCGTGCGCTGGAGACGCTGCGCAAGCATGAGGACCAGATCCGTCAGTACGAGGATTTTGCGGACGAACTCGGGCAGAAACCCGGCGATGTCGCCTTGGCTTGGCTTCTTCATCAGCCTGCCGTGACGGCGCCGATCGTTGGACCGCGCACGCAGGAGCAATTGGATGCTGCAATCCGCGCCCTGGATGTAACCCTCAACGAGGATGCCCTCAAGCGGCTGGACGACATTTTCCCGGGACACCGCCCCGCCCCGGAGGACTACGCCTGGTGAGCAGCCTCCTCCCACAAGCGGACACCGTCTCGCCGCGGAACATACTGTTCATCGGCGGGACCGGGGTCATCAGTGCGGCGGCGGCTGAACGCGCCGTCGCCCTGGGCCACCGGCTGACCATCCTCAACAGGGGACGGTCAGCCGGGCGGCCGGTTCCCGAGGGCGCCGAGGTACTGCATGCAGACATCCGGGACAGCGGGGCTGTGCGGGAGGTGGTTCGCGGAAGGGAGTACGACGCCGTCGCGGACTTCATCTCGTTCACCCCGGATCACGCGCGGGCGGGCTTGGAGCTGTTCCAGGGAAGGACCGGCCAGTACGTTTTCATCAGTTCCGCGTCGGCGTACCAAAAGCCACCCACAACCCTGCCCATCAGGGAATCGACTCCGCTGAAGAATCCGTTTTGGAAGTACTCGCAGGACAAGATTGCCTGCGAGGAGTTGCTGTTTGAGGCATACCGGGAGCAGGACTTCCCTGTGACGGTGGTCCGGCCATCCCACACCTACGACCGGACCAAGATCGCCATGGTGGGAGGTTGGACCGACATCCACCGTATGCGTGCGGGAATGCCGGTGCTGGTTCATGGGGACGGGACCTCGCTCTGGACACTGACCCATAGCCGCGATTTCGCCAAGGCTTTCGTTGGGATCCTGGGACGGCCGCAGGCTGTCGGAGAGAGCTACACCATCACCTCGGACGAGTTTCTGCCGTGGAACCAGATCTACCGCCTATTCGCCCGGGCAGCCGGAGTTCCTGATCCGGAGCTGTTTCATGTTTCCTCCGAGACCATTGCCGCCCATCACAAAGAACTCGGCCCCAACCTCCTGGGCGACCACACTCGGTAGTGTTCGATAACTCCAAGATCAAGGCACTCGTGCCCGACTTCACGGCAACCATCCCGTTCGCCGACGGTGCGAGGGAAATCGTGGACTGGCACGATCAGCATCCCGGACTGCAGGTGCTGGCGGAAGACTTCATGGAGTTGAGCGATCGGCTCTACGACTGGTCGCGGCGGTAGCTGTTGCCAAGCAGTCAATGGCCAGCGTAGAACAGCAAAGAGACCCGCCCGTCGAGTTTCATGGAATAGAGGAGATCAAGCCCATGACACCTGCCCCGCTCATCGAACTCAACGACGGCTACAAGATCCCGCAACTGGGCTTGGGTACGTGGCCCCTGGATGATGCCCAGGTTGCCGATGCCGTGGTGGAGGCTGTTTCCTGCGGCTACCGGCACATTGATACGGCGGTCAAATACGGGAATGAGAAGGGAGTCGGCAACGGTATCCGCGCCTGCGGTGTGGACCGGGGCGAGCTCTTCATTACTACCAAGCTCGACGGTGAGTTCCAAGGCTCGGGCAAGGCGGTGGCGGGGCTCGATGGCTCGCTGCAACGCCTGGGGCTGGACTACGTTGACCTGCTGCTGATCCACTGGCCACTCCCCCGCCGCGACGAGTTCGTCTCCACGTGGAAGACCTTCGAGGAACTGCAGGCCTCGGGCAAGGTACGTTCCATCGGCGTTTCCAATTTCAAGCCAGCGCACCTGGAACGCCTGTTCCGGGAAACGGACGTCGTGCCGGCTGTCAACCAGATCCAGGTCAGTCCCTCCATCCCCCGCCCCGTTGCCATCGCATTCAATAGGCAGCACGGCATTGTCACGGAGTCCTACAGTCCCTTGGGCGCCAGCAGCGATCTCCTTAATGCACCCGTACTGGCAGGAATCGGCAACAAGTATGGAAAGTCCCCCGGCCAGGTGGTTCTCCGCTGGCACGTCCAGCAGGGCCTGGTGGCCATCCCCAAGACTTCAAATCCGCAGCGTATGCAGGAGAACCTTGATGTCTTCGACTTCGAACTGGACCAGGACGATCTCCTAAGGTTGCAGACCCTCGACTCCGGGCCTGATGCCGGCGTCGACTCGGACGTACAGGGACACTAAGGAATGGGGGAACAACGCTTGGAAGCAACTGGTACTGGAATGATTTGGACCGGATCCTACACGGCCGACCGGAACGGGAATGGCGAAGGAATCGGCGCACTTAACGTGGATGCGGATGGGGAGTTGACCTCCCTTGGCCTGGCTGTCGCAGCGAACTCGCCGTCCTTCCTCGCCGTCCACCCAACCCTCCCGGTGCTCTACGCCGTGGCTGAGGAGGGCAAGATGGTGCGGGCTTACCGCCGCAGCGGCGCCGCTGAACTGGAGGAAATGGGCCAACCGTGGCCGGCAGGGGAGGCCGCTTGCCACGTCGCGGCGGATCCCCAAGGGCGTTTCATTGTGGTCACCTGCTGGGGTGATGGCCAAGTGATCCTCTACGAACTGGACCACGACGGCGCTATGACCTCGCGCACCAGCGCGGAAGCCGCCGTCGACCCCCATCAGGTCGGCCCCACCGACGAGCCCCGCCCCAGCCGTGCACACTCCAGCCTCATGCTTCCCGATGGTCGCGTGATGACCACGGACCTGGGGCACGATCTTGTTCGGGTCTGGCGCTACGAGCCAGGCCAGGGACTGCTGCCCGACCACCAGGTGATCCTGCCCAGGGGCTCCGGCCCGCGGCACATGGTGCGGCATCCGAGCGGAACGGTGTTCATCGACACCGAATACTCGATTGAGGTTGCCGTCGTCAGGGCCGAACCGCAGGGAGTGTACGAACTCACCGCCATGGTTCCCGCCAGCGTGAATAAAGCGTTCGACGGCGACTCCGCGGCCGAGATTGCGATGTCGCCCGACGGTCGATTCGTCTATGTGGGCGTGCGTGGCTCAAACCGGATCTGCGTCCTGAAGGTGGGTGGCCAAGGCACGGAGCTGACGCCCTTGGCCGACGTGCCCAGCGGCGGCGATAGGCCTCGGCACCACTTGGTCCGCGATGGCTGGCTCTTCGTGGCGCATGAAGGTTCCAACGACGTCCTGAGCTTCAGGCTGGACCCGGAAACGGGACTGCCTGACGGACCAGTGGGCCGGGTGGAAACCGGGTCCCCAAGCGCACTGGTTCCCGCGGCTTGAGTTCCCGCGGCTTAAGCCGCCCAGACCTCGACGTCGTCTGTTCCGCAGATCAGTCTGCGGCCAGTAGGTTCAAGGACCACCCACAGCAGTTCCTGATGCTGCGAAACTTCGTCAACACGTCCAGTCCCGGCACCCCATGCGACGTCGTAGATCCATACGGGATCGCCAGCGCTGAGTTCGGTCCATTGCGCCGCCGGCACGTGCCGATAGTCCAGGGGCCTGTTCAGGATGGTGCTGGTCATGCTGACGCTTCACCGGCGGTCCGGCGCCGCCAGACAGTGGGTACTCCGTTGTGCGCAGGCAGCACGTGACCTTCGGCGAATACCTGGACCGCATCCGGCTCAGAATCCGGGCTCCACAAACCCGAGGCCGGGCAGTGGGAACCGGTGGGCATGACACGGGTGGCTCGCTCGCGCAGGAGGGCGATGCTCTTCATCGTTGAAACTCATCCTTGGTAGTTCAGGGCACTGCACGTTGTGTAGCAGGGCGTGGTGTGAAGCAGATCTCTTCAACCCTATGCAAGTCATAAGTGCTTCGTTATGGGCAGTTGCATAGCATTTCGCCGTGGTGCCATGCAGGCGAACAATGGGAAATCCGCGAAATTTCAGCTAGTCGGACTGCAAACGTTTCCAGCCCGCATTGGCGTAATAGCTCTTCACATCCAGAAAACCTTCACTTTCTGTGGATCAAAGGAACGCAAGCGCTTACAGTTGTGAGTTGCCACACAGCAGAGTCGCTTAGCGGAAGGTTTCATTACTTGCTATCTCACAGCTATAGATCCGTTGTCCCCGCCATCGTGCTCGCCACCGCAGTCGTGACGGCATCCACCGTCCTGCCCGCGAGCGCGATGGTCGCCACTAAGAAAGCTGCGCCTGATCCCGCCGGCCAACACTCGGTCCGCGGCGGCGTCAGCGACCAGAACTTCTATTTCGTCATGGCTGACCGCTTCAACAACGGCACCAAAGCCAACGACGACGGCGGACTGGGTTCCGATCCGATGGTGTCCGGCTACGATGCCACCCGCAAGGGCTTCTACAACGGCGGGGACCTGTTGGGCCTCCAGGGCCGCTTGGACTACATCCAGGGTTTGGGCACCAATGCCCTCTGGCTTACACCGAGCTTCAAGAACAAGGCAGTCCAGGGTGACGGGTCAGTGGAGAACAGCTCCGCGGGGTACCACGGGTACTGGGTCACGGACTTCACGCAGATCGATCCCCACCTGGGCACGAATGCTGAGCTGAAGACGCTGATCGATGCCGCCCATGCACGCGGCATGAAGGTGTATTTCGACATCATCACCAACCACACGGCTGACGTGATCCAGTACCAGGAGTCAGATTCGGCTCCCTACATTTCCAAGGAAACGGAGCCGTACCGTACGGCAGCGGGCGAGGCCTTCGATGACCACGACTACGCTGGTACGCAAGACTTTCCAGCACTGGATCCAGCGACGTCCTTCCCTTACACACCCGTGGTCCCGGAAGCCGAGCAGGACGTCAAGGTTCCCGCATGGCTCAACGACGCCACGCTCTACCACAACCGCGGCAACACGACCTTTTCCGGTGAGGACGCGCTCTACGGCGACTTCTTCGGCCTGGATGACCTGTTCACCGAGAACCCTCGGGTGGTCAATGGATTTGTTGATATCTACAAGACGTGGATCCGCGACTTCGGGATCGATGGTTTCCGCATCGACACCATGAAGCACGTCAATGACGAGTTCTGGCAGCAGTTCGGTCCGCAGGTGCTCAGCTATGCCAAGGAGCAAGGCAAGGACGAGTTCTTCATGTTCGGCGAGGTCTTCGATACCTCCAAGAGCGTCACGTCCAAATTCACCACCAAGAACAAGATGCAGGCTGTTCTCGACTTCGGTTTCCAGGGTGCCGCGCGCAGCTTCGCTTCCCAGGGCAGCAAGGCCAGCGGTTTGGCCGACTTCTTCAACGCCGATGACTGGTACACCGACGCCGACTCCAACGCGTACCAACTGCCCACCTTCCTGGGGAACCACGACATGGGCCGTATCGGCACGTTCATCGCCCAGGACAATGCTGGAGCGTCCGACACCGAACTCGTGGAGCGCGACGAACTCGCCCACGAGCTGATGTACTTCTCGCGCGGCAACCCGGTTGTCTATTACGGCGACGAGCAAGGTTTCACCGGCGCAGGCGGGGACCAGGACTCGCGGCAATCCATGTTCGCCAGCCAGGTTCAGGAATACCTCGACGACGACCTGCTGGGGACAAGCGCCACGCACGCCACGGACAACTTCGATACCCAGCACCCGCTCTACAAGAAGATCAGTGAGCTTGCATCCCTCACGGCGGAGCACCCGACCCTCCGCAGCGGTGCCCAGCAGAACCGCTACGCATCCGATGATGCGGGGATCTACGCCTTCTCCCGCATCGACGCCAAGGACCAGCGCGAGTACGTGGTTGCCGTGAACAACAGCGAAAGTGCCCAAACGGCGGAGATCCCAACCTACGAAGCCAAGCAGCCGTTCAACCTCGTCTACGGTGATGCAGCGGCTGATGCCAAGACCGACGCTCAAGCGAAACTGTCTGTCACCGTCCCTCCGCTTTCCACAGTGGTGTACCAAGCAGCGGGGCGACTTGCGCAGTCCAAGGCGGCTCCCGGCGTCGTACTCAAGAAGCCGGTCACCGCTGCCGGTGACGCTACGCGCATGAAGGTAACGGCCGACGTCGACGGTAGCTCGTTCTATGAAGTCACCTTCCAGGCGCGGACGGCGGGCGGCGAATGGGAGTCGATCGGCACGGACGACAACGCGCCGTACCAGGTCTTCCACGATGTGTCCGCGATGCAGTCCGGCACGTCGGTGGAGTACCGTGCCGTGGTGCTGGACAACGCCGGCCACACGTCGGCGAGTGAGCCGCGCAGCGGTGTTGTGGGCGAGCCAGCCCAGCCCGAAACGGTCACCGTGGCTGGCAGCCTCAACACCGAGCTGGGCTGCCCGGAGGACTGGCAGGCGTCGTGCGAGCAGGCTTTCATGAGCTACGAACCGACGCATCGGCTGTGGCAGCTGAGGGCCCCGAACCTGCCAGCCGGGACGTACGAGTTCAAGGCTGCGCTCAATGGCACATGGGATGAGAACTATGGTGCAGGTGGTGAGCCGAATGGCCCGAATGTGGTGTTCACGCACACCGGAGGGGCCGTGACCTTCCTCTACGACCACGCAACCAACGTGATCAGCGCCGTGACCGCGGGCCAGCAACCTGCCGCCGTATCAGTGCCCGGGAGCCTGAACTCGGAGCTGGGCTGCACCGGTGACTGGATGCCCGATTGCCCCCAGGCCCAGCTGGCTTTGGATCCTTCGGACGGTATCTGGAAGCTATCTGTGCCGGACTTGGCTGCGGGTAGCTACGAGTTCAAGGCCGCGATCAACGGCTCCTGGGCTGAGAACTACGGCCTGGGCGGCGCCGTGAACGGCAGCAACATCACGCTGAACCACGACGGCGGACCGGTCACCTTCCGGTATGACCACGCGAGTCACCTGATCACTGTGAGCTAGCCCAAACTAGCTAGCAGTTGTGGTTGTTTTGACGCGTCATTACAACCACAACTGCTAGTCAGGTGGGGTTAGTTGTAGCTCAGGCTCAGCAGCAGGGCCTTCAGCTGCGAGTACTGTTCGCTTCCCATCCAGGCCTTCGCGGCTTCGGGGGTGGCGAAGGTGGGCTGCTTTTCAAAGTCGAACAGAACACGGGCGGACATGACTCCGTTGGGCATCATGATCTGGTTGGTCCCCGAACTCCTCTCCCCCGCTTCGAACTCCGAGGAAAGACGCACATCCATGAAGTAGTACGGTCGGCTGTCCGCAGGGACTGTGGGTTTGGGCTTCCCCTCTTCCGGATAAATCAAACCTAGATCCGACCCGAAACCGAACTCCACAGGATTGCCTGATTTGTCGGTGATCCCCGGGACCGACGCCCTATCCAGGACGGTCCTTTTCACCCATCCACCGGTGCCATCCCCATAGAAACCGCTGTACACGTAGGCGACTTCCGCGCCCGTGCTGTCCACGAGAGTGGCGCCGACCGATGCCGCCTTCGTTTCCTCCGAAAGATACGGACCCTGCTCCGTTCGGACAGTCCAGCCGCTCGGGTACCTGAACGACAAATGCCCGTCCGGGAACGTGAACGTTTGCAGCGTGGCAGCTGGCGGCTGGGTAGGCGCCGTAGTAGCTGCCACCGGCGGAACAATCGCTGGAGCCGATTGGCTTGCAGTCGGCGTCGGGGTGCCGGACGACGTGGCTGACGCGCTGGGCGAAGGCGTGGGTGTGGGCGTGGCAGATACGCTCGGTGTTGATTCCGGAGTGACAGTGACAGCCGGAGCGGGCGTCGAGCTCACCGGGCCGAAATTGGATGCAACCAGGACACCAGCAGTCACTGCTGCCGCGCCCAACAGGAGTCCGGCCGCGATCCGCATCTTGCGGTTCCTGCGTTCTTCGAGCGACGCCACGCCAGCGGGCAACGTGTCACTGAATACGCGCGGGCCGGACAACATGCGGCTCAGGGCCTCAGCCCCGTTAATCTCAGACTCCGGCTCATTCTTCAGAGGGTCGATCGCGGAAATCTGGCTCTTGATCGGATCCATCTCAGACTCCCATCTTTTGTGTAGTCGTTTCGGCGCCGGCGGGCAGCTGTTTCCGGAACGCGGTCCGGGCCCGGTGCAGACGGACCTTGGCTGCTGATTCACTGCACTGCAGCACTCCGGCGAGGTCAGTGGTACCTAGTCCGTCCCAGTAGGCCAGCTGCAGAATTTCGCGGTCCTGCACCCGCAAGCGGTCCATCGCATCCTGTACCGCGACGTTCCCGGAGTCGTCCCCGAAACGCTCCACCGCCGTCGCGCGCAGTTTTTCCTGCAGAGCCTGCTGACGTTCGCGGCTGCGGTAGGCATTACCCACAAGGTTGCGCGCTATGGCGAGCAAGTATCCGAGTTCCGGCCGGGCATCATCCGACCACTTTTGCCAAACGACGCGGAACACGTCTGCCGCGATTTCTTCGGCCATCTCCGCCGATTCAACCCGTCGGCGGACAAACCTGAAAACGGACGGATAACTGTCTTTGTGAATGGCGATAAACGCCAGTTCGCGCTCGGAAAGCACGATTTTCCCCCTGAAAGTAGTGTCCTGAAGTGCAGGATACTTCTATAGTTTCCGGCCGGGCTCCCGCGGTTACACGCGGCTAGGAGAATCTTCGATAGATTCTTTTCACCTAACCCGAGCGAAAGTGTGGAACAGCCATGGTGGAAACAGGTCCCGCGGCGGACTGGGCCCGAAAGCAAGTCGATCTGGGGCGTGTGCCCGTTGCGGTCCTTGGTATTGCCTCCAGCGAGGGCATCTCGGACCTTGTCGCTTTTGGGCACGACGGCGGCAGGCAAGCAACGGCCGACGACCACTTCGCGCTGTTCTCAGTCACGAAACCCATCACCTCGATGACTGTGATGCGGCAGGTTGAGCTGGGGAAACTATCCCTTGGAGCTTCCCTGGGTGAAGCACTTCCCGGTTTTGGCTCAGACCGCACCGACACCGTCACATTGGAACACCTTTTGAGCCACCGCTCGGGCATTGCGGACCCGGAGCTCGACGGCGGCGCGCCGCTCCGCGAGGACCTCACCTCTGCGGAGCAAGCCTTTTACGCGGGCTCGTTGGTCCAATACTGCAATGTCGCTTTCGAGGGTGCCGCGGCCATGGCCGAATGGGCAGACGGGCGCCCGTTCGATGAGCAGCTCCGTTCGTTGGCAACCGACACCGGGGCCAAGGGCCTCACCTTCGAAACCGATTGCAACCCCCACACAGTCCACGGCACAGAGGCGGCGGGCCTGGACGTTGAGGCTATGTACAAGAAGAAGCACCCCGGTGCCGGGCTCTTCGGTACGGCCACGGACCTGCTCAATCTCGGATCTGAACTGCTGCGGAATTCCGGCAAGGCTGTCCGGCCTGCGACGCTTGCCTCCATGCGTCGGCCGCGAACCACCGGGCTTTCCCACATCTCCATCCGGCCCAAGCCCCTGCGCCATACCGGGCTTGGGTTCCAGATGCCCGCAAACGAATCCGAGCTCCTGGCCCGTGGGATCTATGGCCACCCCGGCTGGTCAGGCACGGAATGGTGGATGTTCCCGGAAGAGGACCGCTGCGTCGTGTTCCTGACCAACGTGCTGGATACACCCGACCTTGGCGTGGACACGAACGAGCTGTTCAACGCAGTGGCGGCTTCCTAGGGGGCGGGCTTCATCCGGCCGCGCCAGCCAGAGATTGCCCACATCACCACGAACAGGCCAACAAGGAGCAGGCCGGCGTCGCCGAGGTCGATTTCCCCGAGCCACGTGGTCAGCGGGTCCTCCAAGTCCAAGGCAGCGTTGAGGAATCCGCCCAGCGTGATTACGGAGATGAACAGGGCAGAGGCAGCCGAGATGCCGGTGATCACCACATTGAAGCCAAGCTTCCGTTGGGGGTCATTGATGGCCGATTTGTACATCTTCATCATGGCCACGCCATTGATGGAATCGCACAGCGTCATGGCCGCAGTGAACGCGAACGGGAGTGCCATTAAGGCGAGAAGTGAGACTCCGGCGAGTGACGCCGTCGTGGTGATAACCAGTAGCCCGATGGTGGTGGCGGTATCGAACCCCAGCCCGAACAGGAAGCCGATCACATAAATGTTCCGTGGCCGCTCCACCTTCGACAGGGGCTTGGCCAGCAACCTCGCAACAAATCCTTTCGCCTCGAGGTCGTCTTCGTGGATCCCGGCGCCGGCCTGAACACTCCTGTACACCTGTCTGGCGCGGACGAACGCGGAACCGTTGAACAGGCCCATTGCGAGCAAGAACAGCCCGGACACGCCGCTGCCGATCAGGCCGAGAACCCTGTTTCCAGTGGTGCCGTCTTCCATGAACTGCCCGATCACCGTTGCGCCGGCAACCACCAGCAAACCGGCCAGGATGACCACGGAACTGTGGCCCAAGCTGAACGCAAAACCCACGCTGACGGGATCCTTGCGCTGCGAAACGAACTTTCGGGTGGAGTTGTCGATCGCGGCGATGTGGTCCCAGTCGTAGCTGTGCTTGATTCCAGCCACGTACGCGGTAACCACCAAGCCGAGCGCCAACGGCTGCGTGGCGCCTGCCCCTCCTGGCAGCAAGAGCACGACGGCGGCAACGTGCAGGGCGGCCACCGCACCGAACGTAAAGAGCAGCCGGGTCCGCAAGGACAGGTTCTCCCGTTCCCGGTACAGCGTGGCGAACTCAGTCAGCGCAGTCATCTAGTACTTCCTCAGGTTCAAGGGCTCCTGCCCGTGCCAGCGCTTGCGGAGAAGCGCCGTGCAGGTACCCAGCAGAATATTGAGTTCTTCCGTGCTGTTCGACAACGATCGCAGCACGAGGCCCGTGGTACCGCAAACAGTATTGGTCAGGGAAACGCCCGTATAGGCGTCCAGGTGGCGGGTGAGCTCGTGCAGCTCATCGGCCAGTTCCTGATCCACCCTATGATCTACCACTATCAGGGAACCCAGGTGACTGAAGCCCTCCATGAAACCCATGCCTGTGACCTCGCCGAGGGACGGCCGGATCAGGAGATTATCGAGGGCCAACAGCTTGGGTCCGTCAACCGTTTCGATGTGAATCTCGTTCCTCAGCCGCAGCTCCTCGTACCGGAACTCCCCACCGTCCGGGGCCCACCCCGGCGTGATGACCTCAGCCATGACAAGGCTCGACGTCGGGTGGAGGCTGATGTGCGAATTCTGCCGGTAGCTCGCCTCCCGATAGGCAATCAACTGGTCAGGCACGAACTCCAACAGTGCCCCCTCCCCCAACCGCACACTCATGCGCTGCTCAGCAAAGGACCCCGGAGTCCGATACACCTTCGTAGCCGACTGCGTCGTCAACAAAAGATCCGCCCCAGCCTCGACCTCCACATCAATAAGGAACAGATCGGCCCCCAAATACGCCCCGCCAGGATTAACCATGACGTAGCAAACCTGCCCGGACTGATCCAAATAATGCGGCCGGAGCACCCTCAAAGCGCCCTCATGGAATTGCCGAGAAGCAACAGACCTCCCGCCACGCGCACTGACCCCGAGCTCCAGCCGCCCCCGCGCAGGGCGGTGAGCGGACGCGGATGAAGGGGGCCGCGGCGTGGCGGGTTCCGCGGGGGGCCCACTGCCGCGAGGGCCCCGGCTCGAGCTTGCGAGAGTTGGGAGCGGCTGGGGACGGGCACGGCCCCCTTCATCCGCGGGCGCCGCCCCAGGTGAGATGAGAACGGACTTGGGCGGGGTCATGACGCCAAGTCGAGCATCAGGACGTCGCGTCGGATCCAGTTCAGGACCTGCTCGAGGCCTTCGTCGGTTTTGAGATTGGTGAAGCAGAAGGGTTTGTTGCCTCGGAATTCCTTGGAGTCGCGTTCCATCACGGAGAGGTCTGCTCCGACGTGGGGCGCGAGGTCCGTTTTGTTGATGATGAAGAGGTCGGATTTGATCATGCCTTGGCCGGCTTTGCGGGGGATCTTTTCGCCCTGGGCGACATCGATGATGTAGATGGAGAAGTCGACGAGCTCGGGACTGAACGTGGCGGAGAGGTTGTCGCCGCCGGATTCGACGAAGATGACCTGCAGGTCCGCATGGCGCCTCTTGAGTTCCTCGATGGCGGCGGTGTTCATGGAGGTGTCTTCGCGGATCGCGGTGTGTGGGCAACCGCCGGTTTCGACGCCGATGATCCGGTCTTCGGGCAGGACACCGTTGGCCGCGAGGATTTTGGCGTCTTCAATGGTGTAGATGTCGTTGGTGATGGCGGCCATGGAAATGTCGCCGCTCATGTGCCGGGTGATCCGCTCGACGAGTTGCGTCTTGCCGGCGCCGACCGGCCCGCCGACGCCGATTTTGATGGGTTCAGACATGTGTCCTCCTGATTAGCTCATGAACATGCGGGCGCGCTGCCGTTCGTGCCGCATTTGTGAAATTTCGAGTCCGGGGCTCACGGCCCCAAAGTCGTCCCAGCACAGCTGTGCTACATCCCGCACGACGGCAGCAACGGCGTCGTGCGCGTCCCGAAGTACCCGCTGCCCGGCGTTTTGACCGAGCGGAATGGCGCGCACGGCGTTCTGCGTCAGACAAGTAACGGTGGCAAACAAATAGGCAGAAAGAGCCTCTTCGTATGGAACCTGCAGTGACCGAGCAATCACCCCAAAAGCCAAAGGTTGATGCCCTTGTGCCCGCCCCTCCCGGACCAGTTCCCGATAAGCATCCAACTCCCCCGACGGGAACACCTCCCCACCAATCTCGAGCAACCGCCCACCCATCTTCAAAGAAGCCTCCCGAACCTCCCGAGCCAACAGTTGCGCAGACAACACGCCATCCAACAAGCCAACATCCACCCCCTCATACAAAAACCGCACAGCCAACCCATCCGAATAGGTCAACTGCTGCCCAACAAACGAGGAAAGCCAATCAGCGAAAGTAACCTCATCCCGGACCAACTCACGATGTATGTAGCTCTCAAACCCCAAAGAATGAGCAAACGCCCCCGTAGGCAACGCAGAGTCCGTCAACTGCTGAAGAGCAAGCTGATATGAGGTCATACTGCCTCGCTGGTGGGCTCGACGACGACGCTGCCGCGGCGAACCTCGGCGGAGGCGGGTGATAGGGGCCGCGGCGTGGTGGGCACCGCGGAGCGGGCACGGCCCCTATCACCCGCCGCAGGCTCGCCGACCGCGGCGCCCCAGCCACGGTCACCTACGGACAGCGCGATGACCGCTGTATTAGTGCGAATGCTCAGCATGGCGGAATGGCACCGGCATGACCCGCTCTTGCCTGTCGTAGGGGACGCCGACGCTCTTCAGGTAGTCCTCGACGGTGTGGTCGTACTGGCACACCATGACGTCGGCTCCGTACTCAGAGAGGGAGTCGAAGAATTGTGCCTGCAGGTGCCGGTTGCCGAGGGAATGCGCCACGACGCCCATTTCGTGGATGGTCCTTGGCGCAATCACCAGGACGTCTGTGGGCAGCACGGAGATAACGATGAGGTTGGCGTCGTCGATGGCGAGGATGTCGCCGTCGCGCAGGTCGCCGGATCCGGTGGGGAGTCGGATGCCGAGTTCTTTGCCGTGGTCGGTGGTGACGCGCTGGATGCGTTTGACGAGCAGGGCGCTGGGGAGGACCACTTTTTCCTTGTGGTGGCCGGCAAAGGCGTCGGGCTGTTCGTGGAGGTTGCCCAGTATTTTTTCGATGATCATGAGGGTCCTAGAAGAGGAAGTAGCGCTGCGCCATGGGCAGCACGTCGGAGGGTTCGCAGGTGGCTTCGACGCCGTCGACTGTCACCTTGTAGGTCTCGGGGTCGACGACGATGTCCGGGGTTTCGCCGTTGAACTTCAGGTCGGCTTTGCGCAGATTGCGGATGCCGGAGACGGGCCGGATGATGCGTTCGAGTCCGAGTTTTTCGGGGATACCGGCGTCGATCGCGGCTTTGGATAGGAACGTTATGGACGTTTGTTGGAGTGCTCTGCCGTAGCTGGCGAACATGGGCCGCATGGTGCGTGGCTGCGGCGTGGGAATGGAGGCGTTGGAGTCGCCCATGAGTGCGTAGGCGATCTGCCCGCCCTTGATGACGAGTTCGGGTTTCACTCCGAAGAAGGCGGGGTCCCACAACACCAGGTCAGCGAATTTGCCTTCTTCGACGGAGCCAATGACGTCCGCCATGCCCTGTGCGATGGCTGGGTTGATGGTGTATTTGGCTACGTAGCGTTTGAGCCGGAAGTTGTCGCTTTCCGCCGAGCCGTGCGAGGTACCGGATGGGTCGTTCAGCACGCCGCGCTGCCGTTTCATGGCATCGGCCACCTGCCAGGTCCGGGTGATCACTTCTCCCACGCGGCCCATGGCCTGCGAGTCTGAGGACGTGATGGCGAAGACGCCGAGATCGTGGAGGACGTCCTCCGCCGCAATGGTCTCGGCACGGATGCGGGAGTCCGCGAAGGCCACGTCTTCCGGGATGTCCGGGTTGAGGTGATGGCAGACCATGAGCATGTCCAGGTGCTCTTCGATGGTGTTCTTGGTGTACGGCAGCGTGGGGTTGGTGGACGCGGGGAGCACGTTGGGCAGGCCTGCGATCTTGATGATGTCCGGGGCGTGCCCACCGCCGGCGCCCTCCGTGTGGAAGGTGTGGATCACCCTGCCGTCGATCGCTTTGATGGTGTCCTCCACGAAGCCGCATTCGTTGAGGGTGTCTGTGTGGATAGCTACTTGGACGTCGTATTCGTCGGCCACGCGTAGGGACATGTCTATGGAGGACGTCGTGGAGCCCCAGTCCTCATGGACTTTGAGCCCCACGGCACCAGCTTGGATCTGCTCAGCGAGGGGTTCGACGGCGGACGCGTGGCCTTTGCCGAGCAAGCCGATGTTGATGGGGAGTCCTTCGGCCGCTTGGAGCATCCGCGAGATATGCCACGATCCGGGTGTGATGGTGGTGGCTTTAGTACCTTCCGCTGGTCCCGTGCCTCCGCCCACCATCGTGGTGACCCCGCTGCAGAGAGCAGTGGGAACCTGTTCGGGGGAAATGAAGTGGATGTGGGTGTCGATGCCACCAGCTGTGAGGATCTTCCGCTCGCCGGCGATGATTTCCGTGCTGGCGCCGATCACGATGTCCACGCCGTCCATGATCTGCGGGTTGCCGGCTTTGCCGATCTTGAAAATGTGCCCGTCCTTCAGGGCTACATCGGCCTTGTAGATGCCGGAGTAGTCCAGGACAACGACGTTTGTGATGACTGTGTCAGGCACTCCGCCGCCGTCACGCGTCACCTGGCCGTTCTGGCCCATGCCGTCGCGGATTACTTTGCCGCCCCCGAAGACCACTTCTTCGCCGTAGACGGTGTAGTCGTTTTCGATTTCGAGGAACAGTTCCGTGTCCGCCAAGCGGATGGAGTCACCTGTCGTTGGGCCGTAAAGCTCGGCGTATTGCCGGCGGGGAAGCTCGAAGCTCACTTGGTGTCTCCTTCCGTAGCCGCGCCCGGACGAGCGGTCCCGCCGAGGCGGGTTCCGCCGTCGAGCGTTCCATTGACGGCGTTACTTAAGCCAAAAACCTCACGGGCACCTGCCAACCCCACCAGCTGGACGGTCTTCTTATCGCCTGGTTCGAACCGGGCAGCGGTGCCGGCAGGAATGTCCAGGCGGCGGCCATAAGCGGCTTCACGATCAAATTCCAGGGCGCGGTTAGCCTCCGCGAAGTGGTAGTGCGAACCGATCTGGACTGGGCGGTCGCCTCGATTGACAACCTCGACGGCGATCGCCTCACGGCCGTTGTTGCATGCGATGGGCTCGGGGCGGAGCCTGTACTCACCGGGGATCATGGGGTGGCTCCTATCGGATGGGGTGGTGGACTGTGACGAGCTTTGTGCCATCGGGGAAGGTGGCTTCGATTTGGACGTCGTGGATCATCTCCGGCACGCCTTCCATCACGTCTTCGCGGCGCAGCAAAGTGGTTCCGTAGCTCATGAGCTCCGCAACGGACTTGCCGTCACGGGCGCCCTCGATGAGTTCGTAGCTGATGATCGCGATGGCTTCCGGGTAGTTCAGCTTCAATCCGCGCGCCTGCCTTCGTCTGGCCAGATCGGCGGCTACCACGATCATGAGTTTTTCCTGCTCACGGGGTAAAAGATGCATCGATTCTCCTCAAAGCCACTACCTGGGTGCACACGAAGGGACAGTTTGTGATCAGCGTAAGGACTGGACGTTTCAGCCACGTTTCCAGAGGGTCTCAGTCAGCTGTGGGTTTGGCCGCCGTTCGATGCTTTCGGACCTGCCACACGCCGAGGATGACAATCACGACGACGCCCACCACCACTGCGGCACCGCGCCCCACTGCATGGGCTAGTTCCTCGTAGGAGCTGCCGGCGATGAATCCCAGGGTCACGAACAGGGCACCCCAAATGATGCCGCCGGTGAAGTTCCAGATGGCGAAGCGGCGGTATGGCATTCGGCTGAGCCCGGCGAGTGCGGGCATGACGGCGCGGAAAAAGGCGGTGAAGCGGCCCAGGAATACTGCCAGGCCGCCACGGCGGGCAAGGAAATCCTCGGCTTTCTGCAGCTGGGCCCGTCTCTTATCCAGGAGTTTTAGGGCCATAATCCGGGGGCCCAAGTGCTTGCCAATCTCGTAGCCCACCGTGTCTCCGAGGATGGCTGCCGAGATGACGATCATGATCATGCTCCACAGCGGAAGATCACCCCGGCTGGCAAAGACTCCCCCCACCACGGCAGCCGTTTCGCCTGGGACCACGAAGCCGATAAACAAGGCATCCTCGGCAAAGACCAGTGCGAACACGATGCACATCACCACCAGTGGGCTGGCGTGAAGGAGTCCGTCGAACAACGACTGCATGGGCTTGAGTGTGTCAGATCAGCCGGCCTGACGGGAGTCGTTTTCAGCTCCGCTTAATTGCGGGTTTATCCATAGACAGCCTAATACATCACTAATATACTAGTTGAGTACTTCACGTGAGACGTGATCAGCTCGATGAGGAGTTAAACAGCAGATGCAGAAACTCGCACACCGGCTCGAACGCCTGGGCACCGAAACTGCTTTCAGCGTCGCGCAGGCCGCTGCCGCTTGGAAGTCGAAGGGAAACCTGGTGTATCCCTTCCACCTCGGCGACATCAATATCCCGACGGCCCCGCACATTATTGAGGCCATGAACAAGGGAATCGCCGACGGGCACACCGGCTACTGCCCGGGCCCTGGCATCCCCCAGCTCCGGGAAGCCCTGGCCGAGGACCTCGGGTCGCGGCGTGGCATGGAGTTCTCTCCCGAGAACGTGGTGGTGATGACCGGCGGCAAGCCCGTGATCACCAAGTTCCTGCAAGCCGTGATGAACCCTGGCCAGGAAGTGCTCTACCCCAACCCTGGTTTCCCGATCTACGAATCGCAGATCGAATACCTCGGCGGCACGGCCGTGCCGTACCGTTACGTGCCCACAAGCAAGGGCTTCGCGATCGACCTGGACCAAGTCCGGGCCTCGATCACGCCGAACACGGCCGCGATCATCTACAACGACCTGCAGAACCCCATCTCTGCCGAGTCCACGGCGGCCGAACGTGAAGCCATCGCCCAGATCGCGATCGAGCACGACCTCTGGGTGCTCTCCGATGAAGCGTATTTCGAAACCCGCTACGAGGGTGTCTCCAGCTCGATTGCTTCCCTTCCGGGCATGGCCGAGCGCACAGTGATCCTGTACACGTTCAGCAAGAAGTTCGCCATGACCGGTTCACGCCTTGGCTGTGCTGTGGCGCCGCGCGAGATCGCCCAGGTGCTCAGCACCCTGAACACCAACGATGAATCGTGCACCACGCACTACGTGCAGTGGGCCGGCATCGAAGCCCTCCGCGGCCCCCAGGAACCGGTCCAGCAGATGCTGGACATCCTGAAGGAACGCCGGGACGCCGCGTGCGGGATCGTCAATGCCATCCCCGGCATGAGCGTGGCCGTGCCGCAGTCGACGTTCTACCTGTTCCCGGACGTCACCGAGGCCATGCAGCGGCTGGGCTACACCGCAGTTGGCGACTTCGCTTCCGACGCCCTCTACAAGACGGGCGTTTCCTTCTGCACCCGTGAACACTTCGGCCGGCGCCTGCCAGGCGAAGAGCGGCAGTACATCCGCCTGGCCTACTCCGGCATCGAATCGGACGCCATCCGTGAGGGCCTGGGCCGCCTGCGTGAATGGATCGAAACCGCATGAGCCGGGTAGTCGTCACCGGACGCGTACCCGAACCCGCACTCGAAAAGCTCCGCGCCATGCACGAGGTCGATGCCTGGGAGGGATCGGAGTCCATCAGCCGCCAGGAACTTCTGCGGCGGGTGGCCGGAGCCGACGCGATCGTGAGCCTGCTCACCGAACGAATCGACGCTGAGCTACTCGACGCCGCGGGCCCGCAGCTAAAAGTGGTCGCGAACGTCGCCGTTGGCTATGACAACATCGATGTCCCTGCCTGCACCGAACGCGGGATCATCGCCACCAACACCCCTGGGGTGCTCACTGAGGCCACTGCGGACATCGCTTTCGGACTCATCCTCATGGCCACCCGCCGCCTCGGCGAAGGCGAACGGCTCATCCGGGCCGGTCAGCCATGGAAATGGGGCATGTTCTTCCTGCTCGGGTCCAGCCTGCAGGGCAAGACCCTGGGCGTGGTGGGAATGGGCGGCATCGGCCAAGCCACAGCACGCCGCGCCAAAGCCTTCGGCATGGAAATCGTCTACCAGTCCCGCAGCGAAATCGATCCGGCCATCGCCGCGGAACTCGGCGCACGGCGAGTGGATCTCGACGAACTGCTGACCATCTCCGATATCGTCTCCCTACACTGCCCCTACGGCCCGAACACGCACCATCTGATCGGCGCCGAGCAGCTGGCTACTATGAAGGACACCGCGTACTTGGTCAACACCGCGCGCGGACCCATCATCGACGAATCCGCACTCGCCCTGGCCCTGCGCGAAGGACAGATCGCAGGCGCCGGGCTTGACGTCTTCGAACAAGAGCCCAAAGTCCATCCCTGGTTGCTGGAGCTGGAAAACGTGGCCCTGGTGCCGCACCTCGGCTCCGCCACCGTCGAGACGCGTACTGCCATGGCGGTACTCGCGGCGGACAACACGCTCGCCGTACTCGGAGGCAAACAACCGCCGACTCCTATCGGCTAAGGGACGCGAGAGTTGCTGTGACGGCGGGTAAATTTCCGCCCGCCGTCACAGCCTGATACCCCAGGCGACAGGCTAGTTATTCTTGCCGCGCGCTGCGACCCTCCATGTGTCCACCACTGTGCCCCCGCGAACCACGGTGACCTCGTCCACCAGGTTCATGGCCAGGCAGACGTGGTTCGGGATTAGCCTGAGCCGCGTGCCTAGTGCCGGCAGTTCCTCCGACTCCGGCCAAACCACCGTGGCGTGGTGTTCGGAGAGCGCAGATATCCGGGCCTCCCGGTATTCCGGCAGCCGCCCGTATCCGGTGGCCCAGTCCGGACGGTCGCTGCCCAGTATCTTGCTGCCCGCGTCCACAACCACCCGCCGGACGTTCCCGCCCTTGGACTCGTGGCGGCTCACCACAGTCGCAGCGACGGTCAGAGCGATGTCGTCCCACGTGCAACGTTCCAGTTCAAGCTGCTGGGCATCACCAAAAACGTAGACGCCGGGGCGGAGCTCAGTGGCCAGCGTTTCGGCGTCGAGCAGTGCGGTCGGGGTGGAACCGCCGCTGATGGTGCGGACCTCAAAGCCGGCATGCTCCAGTGCGGCGGAAGCACGGCCGAGGGCCTCATTCTCGTTACTCGCTGCATCCCTTGGCATTCCCGGTTTGTAGCTGTGTCCGGGGAATGTGAAGACGCCAGCAACGTTCAGGCCGCTTGCTGCGGCCGCGCGCGCAACCCCCACCACTTCTTCGGGCAGAACTCCGCTGCGGTGATGACCGCTGTCCACTTCGATCAGCACATCGATGCTTCTAGCGTCTGCGCCTAACTGGCGGCCCATCGCCGTCGCGCTTTCCGCTGAATCAGTGCCGACCGCAATGCTGCACGTCTTGGCAAGCGTCCGCAGCCGCTCAGCGTGATGCTTCTCAACCCACAGCGGGTAGGCGATGAAAATATCCGTGGCACCCCCGGCTGCGAATACCTCGGCTTCCCCGATTGTCGCCACTGTCAGGCCAACAGCTCCGGCCGCAAGCTGCTTGGCCGCGATCTCCAGGGTCTTGTGTGTCTTCACATGCGGGCGGAGCCTTAGCCCCCGGCTGAGCATGCTCGATGCCATCCGTTGGATATTCCGGTCGAGGATATCGACGTCGATCATGATGGCTGGTGTGACGATTCCGTCCGGGACTGCGTGATTCATTCTTAGAACAGTAACGTCCTACCGACGGACTGCGGGACGCGGACGAGAACGCCACTGTTGCGCTGCATGCCTCAGGCGTAGTGTCGATAGTAGGAGATTTCGGGAGTGGCAAAGGGTCCGGAGTTGAATATCCGGGTTGTGCGCGAACTCGAGCGCACTGCCGCCAGCCGGAGTCAATCGCTCTGGCGTTGCCTGGAATGAGGCCGAATGGCCCAGAACGATGCAGTACCCACAGCGGAACAGTTGCAGGACCTGCTGTTGGAGAGCCCCGGCTTTACGGAATTCCTTCTGGGATTGACCACCATTTCGGCTTCCTTGTTGGGCGGGGATGTCCCCATGCTGTGCGCCATCACCGTTGAGCGTAACGGAGGACCGTCGACGGTGGCGAGCAGTACTGAGGCGGCTCAACGCCTGGATGAAAAGCAGTACGAGTTCGACGACGGACCATGCCTTACGGCGCTCCGGCAGCAGCAGACCGTTTTGGTTGAGGACCTTCAGGCCGATGTGCGCTGGCACCACTACGCCGACACTGTTTCGCAGGAAGGTATCACCACCATGCTGGCGGTCCCCATCGCAACGGATGACGACTCACGGGCGGCGTTGAACTGCTACTCCACCGAAGCAGGCACTTTCGATCCAGAGACCGTGGCATCCATACGGAAGCACGCAGAATCCTTGTCGAGGGTTCTCCGGCTGGCCCTGCGCCTGCACACCCCGGATCCATATCCTGTGCATCTGCGTTCCGCCTTGGAGTCGCGGGCCATAGTGGATGCGGCTGTTTCCCTGATCATGATGCAGAACCGCTGCAGCAGGGACTCCGCCATCAGACTCATCCAGATGGCGTCCCGTAACAGCGATAAGCGGCTCCACGAAATAGCCGAAGACATTCTGAAACGGGCAGGCGACGAACGGTAAGGAGGATAAGCAGGTTCTATGAATGCCGAACCTTGGGGGGCATCGGAACACGATGGAAAAATGGACCAGCGGATGCGGGGACTTCTGGTTCTTGCCCCAGGCCAGATGGAACTCGTAGATATTGCCTTCAGGGAACTCACCTCAGACGGCCGGACGAATCCGCCGGGCAGTAGTGCCGAGCGGCAGTAAGGAAAGACAATGACTGAAACCCAGCCGGCACGGCACGTCGCCAGCCCTCCCAGGTTCCTTGGCACGTATGCGGACAAGGTGGATCTCACGGACTTCGTGGAACATCTGCAGGATCTCTTGGTGGAGAATGCCGATATCCGTGAATTCCTCCAGGACCTCGCCTCATTGATCGCGAAGAAGCTCACCAGGAACGGAAACACGATTGCCTGCGGAGTGACCGTCATCCGGCAGAAGAAACCTGTAGCCGTGGCCGATAGCGATCCCCTTGCCCGGAAGTTGGACGACATCCAGAACAGCTTCAGCGATGGCCCTTGCCTTTCGGCCCTTCGAACACGCACCATCACCCACGTCCCTGATGTCCACCGCGAAGATCGCTGGCCTGAGTACATGCGGGCGGCTGCGGGCACGAATGTGGGCTCCATCCTGGCCTTTCCCATGGAATTGAACAGCACGGCGGAGGCTGTGGTGAATCTTTACTCCGCGCGGGCTCACGGTTTCTCCCACGAGGACGTTTTGTCGGCAGAGCGCGTCACGGCCACTGGCGCGAAAGCCCTCCACTTGGCATTGAAGATCGCCCAGCTGCGGGATGCCCGCGAGAACCTCGCCGCCGCTCTGGAGTCCCGCACGACCATTGACACCGCCGTCGGAATCATCATGGCGCAGAACCGCTGCAGCAGGGATGCCGCCTTCCAAATCCTGGTCAGGGCTTCCAGCCACCGCAACATCAAACTCCGCCTGGTGGCGCAGGGGATAATCGCCCATGTTGCTGGAGATCGGAAGATCGCAGCACCTTTTGAGGAATAGCAGGCAGCGTGCCTACATGCGGATTTCCTGGCCAAAAACCCATTAGGCTGGATTTACAACACGGGAGTCCAGCGATTCTAAGATTGTTTCAGTCGGCCAGCCGACCTGAACGGCCGGAAAGAACACCATGACCAAGAAGCATCTTCCTCTGGATGAGTTGTCTGCTGCCGTCGGTCGGATTCTGGGTCTTCTCCTGACCGAAGAGAAAGTGGACCGTGCCGTCCAGAACCTCTCCAAGGCCATTCAGGAGTCGGTGCCCGGCACCCTCGGAGCGGGGGTTTCCATCCTGGATGCCCAAGGCCGCCGCACGAGTGCGGGGTTTACCGACCCGGTAGTGGAGCAGGCGGACATCCTGCAATACGAGTTAGGCCAAGGGCCGTGCCTCACAGCGTGGGCTTCGGAAGAAACTGTGATCGCCCAGGATATCGGCACTGACCCCCGCTGGCCGGAGTGGTCGGCCACCGTCAGTGGCCTGCCCATCAAGTCGGTGGTCAGCGCACCCCTGTTGGCCGACGGGCACAGCATGGGTGCCATGAAGGTTTATGCCGCCCAACCCTTTTCTTATGACGACACCACGGCGTCCCTCATGGAGCTTTTTTCGTCCCCGGCCGCAACGCTCCTATCCCATATCCAAAGCGCTGAAACGCCCAGGCGCATCAGCGAGGGCCTGCAATCCGCCCTCTACAGCAGGGATGTGGTCAACCGTGCCTGCGGGATACTCATGGAACGCCACAAAATCCCGCACCCAGATGCCCTGCAGATATTGATGGGATACGCGCGCGATCAACGCAGTACGTTGCAGGAAGCCAGCGCCGAGCTCGTAGCCGGAACACCGGCCGATCCGCGATAGGGCCGCAGGACATGGGCTTCGACATCAACGAACCCGAGCAACGCCGCAAGCTTAAAGCGGCGCTCTCCGCCGCGCGAATCAGCACGGCAGCGTTGTGGCTCCACTACTTCAGCATCGGCGGGTCAGTGGGTGAATACGAAGTTGAGGCCTATTTGCAGGGAATGCTGTCCATTCCGGAGCTGGAAAGGGACCTCCTGGCCATGGCAGCAAACGAACTGTTGAACAGCCAGTCCGGCCCCCGTGCGCCCTACGCTGATGAGCTTCCCCATCCGGATTCGGCTGGTTCCGAACCGGATGTTCCAGGCGAGGAAGCCGAGCCCTCCTAGCTGTCACACACCGCTCATGCGCCTGCAACGCTCCTGCAACATGAATGCGGAAGGCTGGGGTCACGAGGCCGATGAGCCCACGGGACAGCAGCCAGCATGAGGGGAGCAGACATGAGCACTGCAAACAGGGATCTTTTTCAGGCGCTGAAAATGCAGGCCAGCTTGGCACAGGCTTTTGGCACGGTGCCTGGCAACCAGGAGGAGCCGCACCTTCTCAGCCAAGGAGAATACATAGAGGCTTGGCACAACGGGCGCCTCTACCACCGGGGCACGGTGGTCAAGACAATCGCAGGTACTGACCTGTTCTGGCTCCAGGATGCAGAAACCGGAAGCCGGCGGCTGCTGGATATGGAATCGCTGGAAATCGTCGCCGCTGAGCAACCGGCTCCGACGCCCGCAATGCAGACGCCAGGAACCTTCCAGGACGACCCCGCGGAAGCAACAGTCACACCGATTTCGCTGTATCCGGTTTTCCAAGACGGCTCGCAGGCGATCGCCTAGGCTTCCAACGACAACCGGATCATTGTCCAGCTCACGGCCGGAAGCCCGGCGGTGAGCCGCCCGCCGTCGAGCGTTACACTGACGTTCTCTGAAGGCAGGACGGACGTCGAATCATCCGCGGTTGCCTGCCAGTACGGGTCCTTGTTCGTGTAGGTGACGGCCTCGATGACGCTGGCGGTCCCCAAACCCCCGACGGCGGCGTCGAGCGTAAGTGCGTCCGTCGCCGAACGGTTCACGGCGAAAACTACAACCTCCTTGGCTTCGGCGTCGTAGGTAGCCACGGCTGACAGTGGGCTGAAGCTGGCCGTCTTACCGCTGTCCAGCTTCGGCGCCTCGACAGCAAGGTTCAGCACCGTACCCGAGGCGTGCTTCGAGGTGAGCGCGAAGGGGTGGAACGTGGTCTGCTTCCAGGAGCGCCCGCCCGGCTCGGTCATGATCGGTGCAATGACGTTGACCAGCTGCGCGAGGCTGGCCGAGTGGACGCGATCCGTGTTGCGAAGTGCTCGACGAAGGCACCGAAGGTCTTCCGCCTGACGGGACCCACGATAAATGCGGGATCAATGGTGATTTTGGCGGTCGGGGTTTCCGGGTTCTGAGTTCCCAAGGGGCGTCCTTGAGAAGTTTTTTGGGGAAACACCGGCCAAAGGACAATTCACCCCTGCGTGCGGCAGTGATTTGTCCGTTGACGGGGGTCGGGCTGCGCCGGCCAAGCGGGAGACAAAAAACAGGCCGGAGACTCAACGTCTCCGGCCTGCAGGAAGGGTGGGCCCTGTGGGGATCGAACCCACGACCCACGGATTAAAAGTCCGATGCTCTACCAACTGAGCTAAAGGCCCCTTCAGCTGTTGAAACAGCCATGAATACTGTACCTCAACGTCAAGGCAGTCGAGGAACGGGGTCGTCAACGCGGCGTCGTGACCTACTTTGAGCGAACGGCCGACGACGGCGCGCGGCGGCAGCGGCGTGTCGGCCCACCTGCTTGGGCAAAGTAGGTCGGGAAGGCACGCGGGCAACACCCACCAGCCCAAGAAACCGTTACTCGACCCCATCAGAGCACAGGAGTACGGTGAACTCATGAGCGAACAGCCAGGACCACGTGCGTACGGCGGAGCGAACAGGCACCACAAGCCCAAGCCCTTCGCGCCCATCGATTTCGAACCGTTCGCCGGTGGGGCAGACCCAGCCCGCGTCTCCGAGGCTGCCCATCTGGCGGCCCAGGCGCTCGTAAAACGTGGCCGTGACAGTGATGACCCCAAGGTCACCCGACGCCTGGTAAAGCTGGCCGATGAGCAGGGCCTTGAAGCCATCGCCGAGATGTGGGCCGAAAGCCCGGCCCGTTCCCTTCCCGGCGCGCTGTGGAGACTGTACGCCCTCCGCGCCGCCACCATCCAAAACCCAGAGCGCATCTCCGTGTACTTCCGCGCCGGACGCGATACCGCCCAAGTATCCAATGTGGTCGCAGGCGCGGCTGAACCACCTGGCGCCGACGAAATGAAGTCCATGGCGGACGCCATTTTGTCAGGCGCCTTCGACGGCGATTTCGACGTCGCGCTGGAACGTTCGGCTGCATTCTGCCGGGTTGTGGCGCTCGGCCAGGCAACCCTGGCGGACGGGGCGGAGCACAGCAATGAAAGCCATGCAAGCAAGCTCACACGCAACTCGCACCAGCTGGTAAAGACGGCCGAGGACCTCGAACACGCAGCCAATGCTTGGCGCTTGGGAGAGCTGGATTAGGGCCCAAAAACCCCTGAATCTACCCACGTCCGGCCCTGCCTGTCAATGTTGACTTAGCCCCACCGACGTAGAACACTGAAACTGGTGCCGAACCGCGAAACCCCCGGGCTTCAACTTATAGCCGCTCCGAGCGGCCTACCGCCGAGAGGCGTATCCGGTTCGGCACCATTTTTATGCCCGGACTTTTTTGCCCGCACCCAGTTCCCGGCTAGCCACCCCCGACGGTAGTTGCGACAACACCGGCAGACTTAGCGGCGGCCGTCGTCGTACCGGTAAAGTTGGGGCCGAAGCGGGAAGCGTCAAGTCAAGCGGCCCGCGGCCCATCCGTCCCCGGCCCGGAAGCGATATGAAGCTGCGCCTTTTCCCCCAGGAACCTGCCGGGCTCGTACTGCTCGCGCAGATGGCCGGCGTCATTGTTGCCGCCACCGGAACACTCTCAGAGATCCTCGGTGCCCAGGCCAGCGAGCACGGACGCCTGACAGAGGAACTTCACGAGCACGAGTCGAAATCCCTGGACCTGCACTTTGCGCTCCTGACGCATATGCGCACCAGCTTTGTGAACCCGCTCCCCCGCGAGGACATGTACACGCTGTCCCGCCACCTCAACGAGGCCATGGAGAAGCTCGACGCCGCGGGCGAACTGGTCGCCCTCTACAAGCTGGAGCGGCTGCCAAAACGCGCTGCCGACCAACTGGAAATCATCAGCCGCCAAGCCGAGCTGACAGTGGACGCCATGCGGAAGCTCGAGGACCTGGACGAACTTGAGGACTACTGGATCGAGATCCTCAGGCTGGCGAAGCGTGCCGAGCGAACCCACCGGACCTGGGTGGCCGAGATGCTGAAGGATATGAAATCCGCGCAGTACGCGCGGCATCGAGACATCGCCAACCAGTTGGTGGAAGTCACCAAGGACATGCGGAAGATAGCCACGCAGGTAGGCAGCATCATCGTCAAGGAATCATGACGTGACCGTTGCATTCCTGATCCTCGTGGTGGGTTTGGCTTCAGGGTTCGCGTTCCTCAACGGCTTCCGTGACGTCTCCAATGCCGTAGCACTTTCCACAAGGACACGGGCCCTCACGCCGTCCGTGGCTGTGCTCCTTGCAGCTGTTTTCAACTTCCTTGGCGCCATGCTCAGCGGCAGCTTCGTCCTTGCGTTTACCCAGTCCTGGATCAAACTGCCCAACGGCATTAGCGGGCTCACAATGCTGACCTCTGCCCTCGCCGCCGCCATCATCTGGGGCATCTACGCATGGTGGCGGGGCATTCCTTTATCCTCCACCCACTCACTTGTGGGCGGATTAATCGGCGCCGGCGGTGCGAGCGTACTGGTTGGTGGGAATTCGATCAACGGCGTGGACAACGTCCTCCTTACCCAGGTGGCTTTGCCTTTGGTCCTCTCCCCAGTGATCGCATTCCTGGCGGCCTACTTGCTCGTGTGGCCGGTGACGTGGGCGGCACGCTATACGCAGCCGAATGTCATCAACAGGCGTTTTCGCCGTGCGCAGGCCGTTTCTGCCGCAGCCGTGGCGTTCGGCCATGGCCTCCAGGATGGGCAGCGTACTGCCGCCGTCCTCCTGCTGGCCTTGGTAGCGGCCGGGTTGTCCAGCGGGGGCGAGTTGCCCCTTTGGATTCTGCTTCTGACGGCGATCATGCTCACAGCGGGCACCATGTTTGGTGGCTGGAGGATCTCGCACACCCTGGGTTACAAGTTGATCCGCGTGGACCCTCTTCGAGGGTTCGTGGCGCAAACCCTGACGTCCGTGATGCTCTTCATCGGAGCAATCGGACTCCAGTTACCGCTGTCCACAACCCACACGCTGACCGCGTCCGTGCTGGGAGCGGGCACCCACCAGCGTTTCGCCACCACCAACAGGCGCCTTGTGCGGAGGATTCTCCTGTTCTGGGTGGCCACGCCTCTCGTTACAGCCGCCATGGCTTTCATCCTGGAGTTGGCGTTCTCGCCCCTCTCGGACCTGTAAATCCAACAAAAAGTGACGGCGGCCGTACCCCCAAGGCGACGGCCGCCGTCGTTCATTGCCGGCTCCCCCAAAAGCCGGAACCTGCTGACCCTTATCCGAAGCGGCCGGAGACGTAGTCTTCCGTGGCCTTCTGGGTGGGGTTGTTGAAGATACTGGTGGTGTCCGCGAACTCGATGAGCTTTCCGGGCTTTCCGGTGCCGGCGATGTTGAAGAACGCAGTCTTGTCGGACACGCGGGCCGCCTGCTGCATATTGTGGGTCACGATCACCACGGTGTACTGGTCCTTGAGCTCATTGATGAGGTCCTCAACAGCCAGCGTGGAGATGGGGTCCAGCGCGGAGCAGGGCTCGTCCATGAGGATCACCTGCGGTTCCACGGCGATTGCACGGGCGATGCACAGACGCTGCTGCTGGCCACCGGAAAGGCCGGAACCTGGCTTATTCAAGCGGTCCTTGACCTCATTCCACAGGTTGGCTCCGACCAAGGACTTCTCCACCAGGGCATCGGCTTCGCCCTTGGAGATCTTCTTGTTGTTCAGCTTCACGCCGGCCAGAACATTGTCCCGGATGGACATGGTGGGGAACGGGTTGGGGCGCTGGAAGACCATGCCAACCTGGGTCCGAACAGTAACGGGGTCAACGCCGGGGGCGTAGAGGTTGTCGCCATCCAGCAGGACCTCACCTTCAATGCGTGCGCCGGGAAGGACCTCGTGCATGCGGTTGAGAGTGCGGAGGAAGGTGGACTTGCCACAACCGGACGGACCGATGAAGGCCGTGACGGATTTGGCTTCAATGTTGATGTTGACGTCCTCGACAGCCAGGAAGCTGCCGTAGTAGACATTCAAGTCTTTGACGTCGATGCGCTTGGACATGGTGTTCCTTATTCCTTGGGGGTTTTGGGAAGTTGTTCGTTTGGGTGGGCCCGGAAATCTGACGACAGGCCCGGCTAGCGTCCCTTTTTGGGAGCGAACAGACGGGCAATGAGGCGCGCTCCGAGGTTCAGGAGCATCACCAGGATGATCAGCACCAGAGCGGCGCCCCAAGCCCGCTGGTCAGAAGGACCGGGGTTGGACGGCGACGTCGGGTTCAGGATCTGGGTGTAGATGAACGTCGGCAACGAGGCCATCCAACCGCCAAACACGTTGTTGTTGATGGTGGTGGCGAAGCCTGCAGTGACCAGGATCGGGGCGGTCTCGCCGATTACCCGGGCGATCGCCAAAGTGACGCCGGACGCAATGCCTGAGATCGCCGTCGGGATAACCACCTTGGTGATGGTGCGCCATTTACGCACGCCGAGCGCGTACGAGGCCTCGCGGAGCTCGTTCGGGACGATCTTGAGCATTTCCTCGCTGGAGCGAACAACTACCGGGATCATCAGTACGGAAAGCGCGACGGCGGCTACCGCACCGGTCTTTGTGCCGGGGCCGACAACCGCGAAGAAGAACGCTGCCGCGAAGAGGCCGGCCACGATGGAGGGAATGCCTGTCATGACATCCACGAAGAACGTGATGGCGCGGGCCAGCGGGCGATCATTGCCGTATTCCACCAGGTAGATCGCGGTGAGAAGGCCGACCGGCACGGAGATGACCGTGGCAAGGAGCGTGATCTGGAGGGTGCCCAGCAGTGCGTGGTAGATGCCGCCGAGGACTTTGCCGCCTTCTTCCGCAGCTTTGTTGTCGAAGGCACCGGTGACGCCGTTCATGGACGTACCCAGGAATCCGGGAGTTACCAGGCCGGGAATGCCGTTCACCAACACAGTCCAGATGACGGAGATCAACGGCAGGAGGGCAATCAGGAAAGCCCCGACAATCAGGCACGTGGCCAGCTTGTCCTTTGCCTTTCGGGCACCTTCAACAGCAGCGCTCCAGGAGACCAGGCCAATGGTGAAGAGGATCGCGGAGACAAGTCCCCAGCCGAAGGCGTTGAAACCGATGAGGGCCAGGATGGCTGCGCCCACGATCAGTGCAACTGCCAGGACGATGTAGGGCGCGAACTTGGGCAGCTGGCCCTTGGTGAGCGCCGAACGCTTGCGGACTACGGTGGCGGTCATTTAGTTGGCTCCCGAGAATTCTTTGTGCTTGGTGATGATCCAGCGGGCAATCATGTTCACGCCAAGGGTGATGACGAACAGCACCAGGCCTGCGGCGATCAACGTGTTGACCTTGAGTCCACTGGCTTCCGGGAAGTTCAAGGCGATTTCGGCGGCGATGGTCTGGTTGCCCGACTGGATGAGGCTCGCAGTCAGGACTCCAGAGGAAAGCACCAGCGCAACGGCCATGGTCTCGCCAAGGGCACGGCCCAAGCCCAGCATGATGGCGCTCACGATTCCCGGACGGCCGAACGGAAGAACAGCCATTCGGATCATTTCCCAGCGGGTGGCTCCCAATGCGAGCGCAGCTTCCTCGTGCAGCTTGGGGGTCTGCAGGAAGATTTCGCGCGACAGGGAGGTGATGATGGGCAGGACCATGACGGACAGGACGATGCCGGCGGTCAGGATGGTCTTGCCGGTGGCCGATGCCGGGCCCTGGAAAATGGGGATCCAGCCCAGGTTGTTTGCGAGCCAGTCGTAGGCCGGGGAGATTTCCTTGGCCAGGAACGCGGCACCCCAAGCACCGTAGACAACGGAGGGGATGGCGGCCAGCAGGTCCACAACGTAGCCAAGCCCCGAGGCCAACCGGCGCGGGGCGTAGTGCGAGATGAACAGTGCCACGCCAATCGCGACGGGCGTGGCGATGACGAGCGCGATCAGGGCAGCGATGAGCGTGCCCACCACGATCGGGGCGATGTAGGCGAAGAAGCCGTGGCCGCCTTGGATGTCCTCAGGCGGCGCGACGAGCGCGGGGATTGCCTGCACCACGAGGAACAGGGCGACTCCGAAGAGAACCGCAAGAATCAGGCACCCTGCGGCCAAGGCGGCCCCGGAGAAAACCTTGTCCCCGGCGCGGCCTGCGCCTTGGGAGGTTGTCAGGGAGTTGGTGGTCACTTCACGATCCTTCAGTCTCAGTGAACTGGTCTTACATGGCTAAGTTCCCTGCCCCGCCGAAGTGGCACTGTGGCAACTTCGCACGGGACAGGGAACTTCAGTGTTTAGCCGGGTTCAGGCAAACCCGCCGGAAACCTTAGGCCTTGGCCTTGATGGTTTCGATGGCGGCCTTGGCCTTGTCCTGCAGAGTCTTGGAGAGCGGTGCGGACTTGGCAGCGTCAGCGGCGGTCTTCTGTCCTTCGTCGGAAACTACGTAGCTTTCGAAGGCCTTGACCAGGTCAGCAACGTCCTTGGTCGGGTACGTGGTGCACACAACGTGGTAGGAAACGAGCACTACCGGGTAGGCGCCCGATGCGGTGGTCTTGCGGTCCAGCTTGATGGCAACATCGTTGGCCGCGCGGCCATCAACGGGCTTGCCGGCTTCGACAGCCTTGGAAGCGGCATCAGCGGAGATCTTGACGAATTCCTCGCCAACCTTGATGGAAGCGGTGCCCAGCTTGCCGGAGACAGCGGAATCGTCGGCATAGGTCACGGCGCCCGGGGTGTCGGTGACGGTCTTGACCACGCCGGAGGTGCCCTTGGCGTTCTCGCCCTTCAGGGTTGCCGGCCAGATGCCTGCGGCCTTGTCCGTCCAGACCTCAGGAGCAGCAGCTGCGAGGTAGTCGGTGAAGTTGGTGGTGGTTCCGGAGTCGTCAGAGCGGTTCACCGGCGTGACCTTGAGGTCCGGCAGGGTAACGCCAGCGTTCAGGGCGGCGATTGCGGGGTCGTTCCAGTTGGCGATTTCGCCGCGGAAAATCTTGGCGACCGTTGCGGCGTCGAGCTTCAGGTCCGTGACGCCCGGAACGTTGAAGGCGACGGCGATCGGCGAAATGTAGACCGGGATGTTGATGGCGCCTTCGGGGCCGCACTTGGCCTTGGAGCTCTCGAGCTCTTCGTCCTTCAGGTACGCGTCCGAGCCTGCGAACTGTGCCGAACCATCGATGATGGCCTTGCGGCCTGCGCCGGAACCGTCCGGGGAGTACTGCACGGTTGCGCCCTGGTTGGCTGTTGCGAAGCCGGCCTTCCAGGCGTCCATGGCTGCGCCGGTGGAGGAAGCACCGATGCCGGTCAGTGTGCCGGTGACCTTGGTGCCTGATGCTGCCGACTGGGTGCCAGCGGCGGTGCCGGTTGCGTTGTCTGAACCGCAAGCGGTAAGCGCGAGAGCGCCAGCTGCGATGACCGCGATTGCCGCGTTGCGGCCGAAGCGAGTTGCCTTCACTTGGATGTACCCCTTCCAGGGATTCTCTGATGCGGGCCGAACGGAGATTTCGGCGTGCGTGAGCTGTGGACCTTTTGTGCCTTTACTGAAGGTAAGCAGCGCAGGTAACGGGACCTGACGTGGAAGGTGAACGCAAGGTGAACGACGGCGGACCATTGGGTTATGTGGCGCGTGCCACCTTGAATGGGCCTGCGTGGTGCACGGCTTAGTGTCCTTCACGTCATCGCTGCCCGGGTTGGGCAAATAGACTGGTGGACATGGCTGCCGCGAAGGGATTTTCTGCAAGCAAGAGGTTCCTGCGTGCCAGAGTCCGGACAGGTTTGGTACGGAGCCGGAACTCCCTGACGCCAGCTATTCAAATGACGGTGTGTGCCGTTGGCGCCTACGCTTTCGCGGAATACGTCCTGGGCCACCAAGGGCCTTTGTTCGCAGCGACTTCTTCGTTGATTGCCCTGGGCTTCTCCCGCGATCCGCGCTTGCGTCGTGTTGTGGAGGTTGGTCTGGGCTGCACGCTTGGCATCGTGGTGGGCGACCTCCTGCTCCACTGGCTGGGCGCTGGGATCCTGCAGGCCGCCGTCGTGCTTCTTTTCTCTATCCTGCTGGCAAGGTTCCTGGACAGCGGCACGATCTTTACCACCCAGCTGGGGCTCCAATCGCTGTTGGTGGTGCTGCTGCCGGCCCCGGCAGGCGGGCCGTTCACGCGAAGCCTGGATGCCGTGGTGGGCGGGGTGTTCGCGTTGCTGGTGACTATTTTGGTGCCAAAGGATCCACGCCGGGAGCCGCGAAAAGACGTCCAGAAGATCCTGCACGAACTCGCCGAAGTACTGCGTGAGTGCGCCAAGGCCATGGTCGAAAGCGACTCGACCATCGCCTGGCATGCCCTGATTCGGGGGCGTAATTGCCAGCCTTTGGTGGACCGGATGCGGCAGACCCTGCGGGCCTCGGGAGAAGTAGCGACGCTGGCTCCTGCACATCGCAGGCACCGCGATGAGCTTGCTGGTCTGGAGCACTCATTGGAATACATCGACCTCGCGCTCCGTAACAGCCGGGTTTTTGCCCGCAGGCTCACCAGCGCAATCAACCATGCTGCGTTGTCCGACGAAGCAATTGAAAGCATCTCCGAGGTGCTGCAGGAAACTGCCGCTGCCATCGATGAGCTGACCATCGGTTTGGCGGAGCAGAGCGAGGGAACACGCCGCGTCCACATACGGCACGCCCGTAATGAGCTGACAGACATCGCCTCGCGCCTGCACCCCAAAATGCTGGACGTTCAGAAACTTGAGGGCGAAACCGTGGTGATGCTGTTCCGGCCGCTCATGGTGGACCTGTTGGAGGCGAGCGGACTGGAATCCGACGAGGCACGGGCCGTGCTGCCGGCTCTGTAGGTTCCCGCCGAGATGGCACTTAATGACAATTCTGCTGACTGGGATTGTCATTAAGTGCCACCTCGCGGGGCAAATACTGTCAGTCCCCCCGACTAACCTTGAACCCATGGCTTCCAAGACCTCCCGCGCATCCAAGACACCCGCTTACAAGTGCGCCGAATGCGGCTGGACGGCCATCAAGTGGGTGGGCAGGTGCGGTGAGTGCCAGGCGTGGGGAACTGTTGAAGAGTTCGGCGCCACAGTCGCGCGTACGACGGCGGCCGCCACAGTTTTGGAGCCGGCCCGCCGTATCGCTGAGGTAGATGGCACTACCGCGGCGTTCCTGCCCACCGGCGTCGACGAACTCGACCGCGTTCTGGGAGGAGGGCTCGTTCCCGGTGCCGTCATCCTGCTCGCTGGGGAACCCGGCGTCGGGAAGTCCACGCTGCTGCTGGACGTCGCCGCGAAGTTCGCGCGCACCGGGCAGGACGTCCTATACATCACCGGTGAGGAATCCGCCGCGCAGGTGAAACTGCGCGCGGAGCGGATCGACGCCGTCGCCCATACTCTTTATCTTTCGGCGGAAACGGATCTGGGGCAGGCGCTGGGCCAAGTGGAGAAGCTTGAGCCAAAGCTGCTGATCGTGGACTCTGTGCAGACGCTCAGCAGTGCCGACGTCGAAGGAAGCGCCGGTGGCGTCTCCCAGGTGCGGGAAGTAGCTGCATCGATCATCGCTGCGGCCAAGCGGCGGAACATGACCACCCTGTTGGTGGGGCATGTGACCAAGGACGGCACCATCGCTGGGCCTCGCCTCCTGGAACACTTGGTGGACGTCGTGTGTCAGTTTGAAGGCGAGCGCCATTCGCGGCTAAGGCTGCTCCGGGCCGTCAAGAACCGGTACGGCGCCACGGACGACGTCGGCTGCTTCGACCTGAACGAGGCCGGCATTGAAGGCCTGGCCGATCCCAGTGGGCTGTTTGTGTCGCGAACCCGGGAGCCCGTCTCAGGCACGTGCATCACGGTGACCATGGAAGGCCGCCGCCCGTTGCTCGCTGAGGTCCAGTCGCTGCTCGCCGAGAGCGCCAATGCCCAACCCCGGCGGGCTACCAGCGGGCTGGAGAGCTCCCGTGTGGCCATGTTGCTGGCAGTCCTTCAGCAGCGCGCGGGGTGCATGCTTCACAAGGACGATTCCTATGTGGCTACTGTCGGTGGCGTAAAGCTCAGCGAACCGGCCACGGACCTGGCCGTTGCTTTGGCCGTGGCCTCGGCAAAATCGCGGAAGGCACTCCCCCAACGGCTCATTGCCTTCGGTGAAGTTGGGCTGGCAGGCGAGGTCCGCCCCGTCCCGGGCATTAACCAACGCATCCAAGAGGCACACCGCCTGGGCTTCACGCACGCCATTGTTCCTGCCAGTCCGGCCGGTGCGGGCGTTATCCCGGAGGGCTTCTCCGTGCGCGAAGTGGGGCATCTTGCAGAGGCACTGGAGCTGCTGATCACGTAGCGGGCGGGCGTGGCCGGAGTGCTGGGCCGCTCCCGGAGTGTCGCAGGCATGCGGCGACGCGGCTTCGGCAAGGATTGGGCCATGACCAAAAGGACTGTGCTTATTGGGGGACGCCTCTTCTTTGGCCTTTTGACCTTGGTGGCAGTGGGAACGCAGCTGACGGTTCATTTAGGCATGGGGTACGACGTCTGGAACTTCTTCAGCTACTTCACCAACCTGTCCAATATCTTCGCGGCCGTGGTGCTGCTCATCAGCGGATACAGGGTCCTGATCCGGAAACGACCCAGCGAAATCGACGACGTCACCCGCGGCACGGCGACCATCGCCATGGCCGTAGTTGGACTGGTATTCGGAGCTTTGCTTGCCGGCGAGGACCTGGGCTCACTTCTTCCCTGGGTCAACTTCGTGGTCCACTACCTGATCCCTGTGGTCATGGTGATGGACTGGCTCTTCCAACCACCCCGGGCAACCCTGACCACCCGCCACATCTGGTACTGGCTGCTCTACCCTGTGGGCTACCTGGTCTACAGCCTGATACGCGGCGCTTTCGTGAACTGGTACCCCTATTGGTTCATCGACCCCAGCCGGGCAGGCGGCTGGGGCGGCGTTATTGTCTTTGCCCTGGCCATTTCCGTCGGCTTCCTCGCGGTGAGCCTGGCGATGCTATGGCTGGGAAACAAGCTCAAGCGGCAGGTGGATTACTAGAATATCTACACCAATTTGTTATATTGACGCACGTCAACCACCCAATAGGCCCAAACAGCCCTTGCCAGCGAGGCAAGAAAACGCACCTTCAGGCAGTTCCCGTACATAACGAAATGACCCACTTTGGGGCTTGCTGGTGCGGTTAACGGTGCCCGGAAGCCATATCATGGTGCTAGTCGTCATCAGGGCATTTTTCGAAGCGCCCGCAGATGCCGGATTCAGCTTTTCTGTGAGCCATGGCTTGCACCTTCGAAGGGAAACCCTATGGCCCGGAGCCCGGAAGAGTCGCTCAAGGCGACTCTGGCCAGAGTCGCACCCGGAACTCCCTTACGGGACGGCTTGGAGCGCATCCTTCGTGGACGCACCGGCGCCTTGATTGTGTTGGGCTCGGACCGCACGATCGATTCCATCTGTTCCGGCGGATTCGATATCGGCATCGAATTCTCGCCCACCCGTCTGCGTGAGCTCGCCAAGATGGACGGCGCCATCATCTGCGACAAAGACGCCAGCAATATTGTCCGCGCCGCTGTGCAGCTTGTTCCCGACTCGAGCATCGAGACCCAGGAATCCGGCACCAGGCACCGCACAGCCGAGCGCGTCGCCATCCAGACCGGCGTTCCCGTTATCTCTGTCAGCCAGTCCATGCAGATCATCGCGCTGTACGTGAATGGCTTGCGCCACGTGCTGGAGGGCTCGGAGAAAGTCCTCGCCCGCGCCAACCAGGCCCTCGCAACGTTGGAGCGGTACAGCGCCAGGCTGGACCAAGTCACCAGTTCCCTTTCAGCACTTGAGATTGAAGCACTGGTCACCGTCAGGGACGTCGCGGTCACCCTACAACGCCAGGAAATGGTCCGCCGCATTTCCGAGGAAATTGCCCAATATGTCCTGGAACTGGGCGAAGACGGCCGCTTGCTCTCGCTGCAGGTGGAGGAACTCACCATGGGCCGCGGCCCCGGCAGCGACGTCATCATCCGCGATTACTCAGATCCGGACGCCACACCCGAGGACATCGAGGAAGCCGTGCAGGCACTCCTTAACCTTGGCCCGACGGAATTGATTGACCTCAGCAGGATCGCCCACATCATCGGCTTCGCTGGTGGCGTTGAGCAGCTGGATGCTGTGGTCCAACCCCGCGGCTACCGTCTCCTGTCCGGCCTCAAGTCCGTGCCGAAGGCCGTCGCCGATCGCTTGGTGGACTACTTCGGCGGCTTGCAGAACCTCATGGCAGCCACCATCGATGACCTCATGACCGTGGATGGAATCGGCGATCAGCGCGCACGCACCGTCCGCGAAGGTTTGAGCCGCATGGCCGAGGCAAGCTTGCTGGACCGTTTCCTCTAAAAGCCGCTTGCCGCCGTCGGACGCTTTCCGGTCGCCCTCAACCAGCCGCTAGTTCAGTTGAAATACCGCCTTGGCGCTGGACTTGTTCCCCAACCGGGCCTCGAACGTGTAGTAGGCGCCGCCTGTGCCGGGCTTTGCGTCGATCGCAGCGCAGCCTTCCAGCGTCCGGTTGCGTTGCCATGGGAAGTTTGCGGTCTCGCTCTTGCCGGGCTGGATGGTCTTGACCAGGTCTTCACTTCCTGCCTGGCAATCCTTGGAGGAGAAGATCCGGTCCGAGCCGCTCATCACCACATACTCCATCTGCGACGTGCCAACGTTGACCTCGCATGGCGCCGTCCCGCCGTTGGTGATGGTCATGGTGAGCAGCGGCTTTTCTTCCGCCCCATAGGCTGGCTTGTCGGTAGCAGCAGCGACGGTCACCAGGTTCAGGTCGCATACCGGCGTGGGCTTTGCGGAAGGGGAAGCGGTGCCTGCTGTGGGCGCATTCCCTTGGGTGGGGACCTGCGATGGTTCCACCGTGTTGATCGCTTGCGGCTCGGACTTACTTGCGAGCGCACCGCTGATTGCCATCACGCCAGCCACCACCAGGGCGATCACCAGCAGCAGCGCACCGAAGACAAACTGCCTACGACGGCGGTATACGGCCGGGCTTGGACGTCGACTCTGCGTCGGGGTGCCAGGGCGGCCTGCACCGCCCGAATTACGGGCAGAACCCTTCGCCGGCGCTGATGTGCGCGCGGACGACTGGTTCTTACCCTGATTGGCCATGTTTCTAGGCTAGGCGGGCCCACTCCGCAGCACGCCACCACCACGCCGCCGGACGCCAAACCCACCCTGTGTGACGTGCACCGCAGCAGCATTGCCGTTCCCGTTTCCACTACAGTAGAGGGCAGCATTCCGGCGCTCCGGCGCCAGCCAACCTCAACAGTCCGGGAGATCTGACGCATGGCACTTCCCGGTACCGACCACCTCGGTGAGCTCCACCACGCCCTGGACGAATGGTTCGGCGAGACCGCAAGAGACCTCCCGTGGCGCGAGGCTGAGTGCAGCGCTTGGGGGATCCTGGTCAGCGAAGTCATGCTCCAACAGACCCCGGTGGTCCGCGTGCTGCCGGTCTGGCGGGACTGGATGGAACGCTGGCCCACGCCCACCCACCTTGCCAGCGAGCCTTCAGGGGAGGCGGTGCGCCATTGGGGCCGTCTTGGCTATCCGCGCCGGGCGCTGCGACTGCACGCGGCCGCCGTCGCAATCCGGAACGAGCACGGAGGCGAGGTCCCGGACAGCTGTCCGGAGCTCCTTACCTTGCCGGGCGTCGGGAATTACACCGCTGCCGCCGTCGCCGCCTTTGCTTTCGGACGCCGCGAAACAGTGGTGGACACCAACATTCGCCGCGTCCATGCACGCCTCATCTCCGGTCACGCCCTGCCCGCTCCGACGCTCACCGCAGCGGAGATGCGCCTGGCCGACGCCGTGCTGCCCGAAGACCGCACCCTGTCCGTGCGGTGGAACGCCTCCGTCATGGAACTCGGTGCCATGGTGTGCACTGCGCGCACTCCCAAATGCGTGGAGTGCCCCGTGCGCTCGAGCTGCGCCTGGCTCGCGGCAGGTGAGCCGCCGCCGTCGTACACGCCCAAGGGCCAGTCCTGGCACGGCACTGACCGGCAAGTCCGCGGAGCCGTGATGGCCGTCCTCCGCGAAGCTGATACCCCGGTTCCTCGCGAAATGTTTGAACAGGCGCCTGCCGACCTCGGTTTCGCCCCATCCGGCGTCGGGGTCCCGCTAGCGGCGCTGCACCGGCTCAATTCAGCACCGGAACAGCTGGAACGGGCACTCGACGGGTTGCTGCTCGACGGCCTCGCGGAAATGCACGACGGCGGATTGCGGCTTCCAGCCTAGGCGGCAATTGGGGCGTGGTGTCGGTTCGGCAACGGGCCCGTGGGTGCCGTAACGATGCGGGTGCTTTTGCCTGGGATCCGGGTGCAGGGACCAAGGCCCGGCTTACGCTGAATCATGGGCAAGATCGGGTTGGCCTGGACCCTTGCGGCGATGACCTCGCTGATTCCTGGTTGCTATCCGGAATCGCCACCCCCGTGCCCGGCCATCGCTATGGCGCCGGTGGTGGCCCTGACCATTCAGGCCAGCTACGTGGACGGGGTTAAGTCCATTCGCATGAAGGCATGCCAAGATGGCGCCTGCACGGAGGCGGAGCTGGAACTGTTTCCCGGAAGCGTCTCCGTAGATCAGGGCTGCGCACCGGAGGGCGTGTGCTCGGCAACGTCCTCCCCGGACGGCACCCTGCACGGCAACCTCTTCCTGCCCAACCTGACGGAATCCCCCATTGATGCCACCGTGAGCGGCACCTCTCCGTCCGGGACCGCACTGCCTGTGCGGACGCTGACCTTCACCCCCAAGGGCGACTATCCGTTTGGTGAGCAGTGCGGTCGTTTCATCACGGCCAACCTTGTGTTGGATGCCGACGGGCTGCGGCAAGGGTAAAGCTGGCCGTTTCCTCTAGCGATTTGATTTTTGGAACGGTATTCTCGTCTCACCCGTGCCATGTTGATCGATTCCTGGAGGTGTTGTGCACCGGCCTGAGCAGCCTCTCCGTGACTCGTTTTCTCTTGCAGCGCCCGTTCCCCCGGCCGTCGACGCACCTGCAAACACCGCAGAAGAGGGACCGTTGGCCAAGGACCTCAACGCGAGGATCCGCAATAAACATGGCGCCGAACTCAATGAACTCCGGCAGGCAGTCAGCGGGCTTTCACACCGCGATGGCCACATCGGCCGGCGACTCCACCGAATGGGTCCCGCTTCTTCGTTCGAAAACGAGAACATCAACGTGACGATCGTCGTCGAGACCGTGGAATGGGGCTGGTTTGCCGCGGGCCCAGCCCCCGCAGGAACATGTGTCACTGTGTCCATTGCTGCTCATAGCAGGGATAGCGGAATTCAAGCTTCACTCTCGTTGACTGAGTGCGACTCGTGGCTTCGAGCCCTCCTGCCCGGCCCGTGGATGACGCACGTCTACCGCTGCTGCTGCTCCACCGGTTCCGTGAATGCGGGCGTCGTCTCCTACAGGTTGTTTCTCGATGAGCTCCACAAGCCGACGACAAAGCCATCTGAAGTGCTTGCCGAAGGCTGCCGACCACTTCAACTGAACTAGCGTTTTCGTATCGTGAAATCTTGATTCCGATATTAAACACAAAGAGGCATTGAAATTAGCATTTCCGAAACACGCCCCTCATAGCGTCATGTGTGATCCCCGGCCGTGACCCTGCATGGCCTCGCACAGATAGGCGCCACCTTGAAGACTCCCGCACTTGCTGTTGCTGCGAGCCCAGCGGCAAAGAAGCCACTCTATAAATCCCTGTTCTTCCAGATCCTGGTGGCGGTGGTGCTGGGGGTCGCCATCGGCTACCTCTGGCCGGGTATCGGGTCCGCGCTTCGCCCCCTCGGCGACGGCTTCATTCAGCTCATCAAAATGATCATTGCTCCACTGATATTCCTGGTCATCGTCACCGGCATCTCGGCTGTGGGCGACGTGAAGTCGGTTGGCCGGGTTGGCGTCAAAGCGCTCATCTATTTCACCGCCGCAACTCTCTTCGCGCTGGCATTCGGGCTGCTCGTGGCCAACATCGTCCAGCCGGGAGCCGGCTTGAACATTGATCCGGCCTCCCTGTCCGAGGACGCCGTCAACGCCAAGACCACGACGGCCCCACCCAAGGATGCAGGACAATTCCTGCTGGGCATCATCCCCACCAGCGTGGTTGGAGCTTTCGCATCCAACAGCCTGCTGCAGGTCCTCTGTTTCGCCGTCTTCTTCGGAGCCGCAATCGTTGTGGTGGGAAGGGAGAAGTGCAAGCCCGTCATCGACCTCATGGAGACGACCCTGGAACTCTTCTTCAAGATCATGGCCTGGGTGATGCGGGTTGCCCCGGTGGGGGCCTTCGGGGCAATGGCATTCATCATCGGCCAGTACGGACTCAGTTCTTTGAGCACGTACGCCCTGCTGGTGGCTGCATGCTACGGTTCGGCACTGGTCTTCATCGGACTGCTGTTCATCGTGGCCTGGGCCTACCCACGTGTTCCACTGTGGCAGTTCATCAAGTACTCCCGTGAAGAGTTCATCCTGGCACTGGGCACCGCATCCACGGAATCAGTGCTGCCGCGCATCATGGCCAAGCTGACAAACGCCGGATGCTCCCGGGCAACCACGGGGCTAGTAGTTCCCACCGGCTACTCTTTCAACCTCGACGGCGCCGCGCTCTACCTTTCGATCTCCTTGCTGTTCCTCGCCCAAGCGTTCGGCCATAACCTCGATTTGGGCCAACAACTGGCTGCCCTGGGCATTCTCATGCTGACTTCCAAAGGCATGGCCGGCGTTCCCGGTTCAGCCTTCCTTGCCCTCTCCGCTACGGCAGGAGCCTTGGGAATCTTTCCCGTGGCGGGCGTGGCACTGCTGCTCGGAGCCGACAGGCTGATGGATTCCATGCGCGTGGTGGTCAACCTGCTTGGCAACTGCGTTGCCACGTTCGTGGTGTCAAAGTGGGAGGGACAATTCGATCGCGAGGCGATGCTGGCCGCCTTCCGCGGGGAGACCACGACGCCGGAAGTCAGCAAGGGGGCGACCGAACCTTCGGTGCGGGTTTCTGCGTAGTTGGCAGCAGGGTCAACCTGCTGCTGCGGGAGCGCGGCTAACTGCCGACGGCACGCCGATAGGTGCTAGGCGTGAGCCCCAAAAACTTCTGGAAGTCGTTCGTGAGGTGTGCGTGGTCGGTGTACCCAAGCTCGGCGGCGATGTCCGCAAGATCAGCGGAAGGATCCAAACGTGCCTTCTCGGCGGCGTCCTGCAGGCGACGGCGACGGATCAGCGCAGACGGGCTGATCCCAATGTATTTCCTCGCAATTCGCTGGAGCGTCCGGCCCGAAACGGCAAGCCGGGCGGCGACGTCGTCAACCCGGGCCACCTCCGGATCGGACCCAATAATGTCCATCATCCGGTTCGCCAGCAAGGCTTCTTCGGAAGGTGAGTAGCCAAGGGCACCCAGCCACGACGCAAAGGCGTCCACTGCCCTCTCTCGCCGGGTGCCGCCGTCGGGGGCGTTCATGGCCCTGGCGACGGAACTCTGGAGGTCCCCCAACGGCAATGCAAGTTCGGCGTCGCGCAGGCTGCCGGGATCGTCAGTGAACACAGGAACCGCGGCCGGGCGCAGCAGCGCTCCCACTGCCCAACCCCGGCCATTCAAGTCGCGATAACCGGCACGGGTTGTAGGACCGGAATACACCACGTTATCCATCTGCACAACGAGGTTGGCTGCGGGGTTTGCGATCAGATGCTGCCGGGAGGTGCGGCCTGGTTCAATATCCCATTCGGGAATCCAGAACCACTGGACCAACTCCGCAACAGATTCCGGCGCCGCCAAACGGTTGAACGTGGGAAGTCGCGCGGGGTACAGAATGCCCTTGAACGAACCATCCATGAGGCCCCTCCCCAACAAAGTCTGTCGCGAATCTCCAAGCGCCGGGGACAGCCCGGCCCGTAGCGTCGTGGACATGACAGATACTACAAGCACAGAGCCAGCCACTGCCGCCCACGGCAAGTACACCACCCACGGAATTCCCAACGGCCTGACCAGCCTCACGCCGTTCCTTGCCATACCCAATGCCAAAGATGCGATCACGTTCTACACGGACGTTTTCGGCGCACGGCTGGTTGGCGCTACGGAGATGGGCGGAGTTGTGGTCCATGCCGAACTCGACCTTGGCAACGGCCACCTTCAGCTCGGCGAGCCAAACCAGGAATATCACTTGGTCCCGGCACCCGATGGCGATGATGACTGCTACTCCATGGGCTTCTACTGCCCGGACGCAGACGCACTTGTGCAACGGGCGGAACAAGCCGGGGCCACCATCCGCGAACCGCTCACCACGTTCGTCTCAGGGGATCGATATGCCAGCATCCGCGATCCTTTCGGCGTCCGCTGGTCCATCATGACCCGCGTGGAAGATCTCTCCGAAGAGGAAAGCAACCGGCGCGTTGAGGAGTGGGCGGCCCAGCAGGGTTAGGACAGGCACAGGCAGAACGGATGGCCGGCCGGATCAAGGAACACCCTAAAGGTGGTCCCCGGCTGGTGCTCCGCTTTGCTTGCACCGAGCGAAAGAGCCACTTCCTCGCCCTTGTCCAGGTCCTCCACCATCAGATCAAGATGCATCTGTTGAGGAACCGTTTGCCCCGGCCAGTCCGGCGCGTGATAGGACTCCACCTGTTGGAAGGCGATGCAGTTGTTCCCATCACTTGGACGGATCTCGAACCAATCAGTTTCGCCCTTGACATCCCAGCCCAGCAATTCGCCGTAAAAGGCAGCCAGGGCGGGGGCGTCCGGGCAATCGATAACAACACTGGGGAATCTTGCTACAGCCATTTTCCTAGACCTCGTCTGCCGTTTTCTTAAAGCGAGCCAGTGCACTCTTGGTTCCCCGTTGGGTGAGAACGTGAACCACCGCACCAACGCCCGCCGAAACCACGGCGAACACCAGTACTCCAGGCAAGGAATCGTTCAGGTTGGTTCCGTCCTTGGGGGCAGGCTTTCCTGTCTTCTTCTCCCAGAGCCCTTCAAGCGTCTTGTTTGCCAGCACACCAGCTCCGAGGCTGACTGCCAGACCGAACAATTTCACCAGCAAATTCACGAAGAATCCTCCATCTGATCGCACGGGGTATTCCCTATTAAACGCAAAAGCAAGGCGGGGCCGCTGCAAATTGCAGCGGCCCCGCCCGAATTCCTAGTCGTTCTTGAAGGCGTCCTTCACCTTCTCGCCGGCACCCTTGAGGTCGCTCTTGACCTGGTCGCCCTTGCCTTCGGCTTCCAGACGCTCGTTGTCGGTAAGCTTTCCGGCAGCTTCCTTGGCCTTGCCTGCGATCTTCTCGCCAGCGTTCTCCATCTTGTCGTCAGCACCCATGTCGCACCTCTTCCTAGTAGTGAACCTGTACCTCTACAACATCACTAATCAGCATACTTAGCAATATTTGGGCCGGCGCGGTTTGTTGAAGCTTGTGTTTACAGCTCCCCGAACCCCTCGCCTACCAGCCGCCCGACATACTGAACAGCCTTTGCTGCATCCTTGCCACGGGCCTGCACGCGCAAGGTTGCGCCCTGCCCTGCCGCGAGCGTCATCAGCGCCATCATGGACGTCCCGTCAACGTCGTTGATAGTCACCTCAGCGTCAAGGCCAGACAGTCCACCGGCTATCTTGGCCGCCGGCCGGGCGTGGATGCCCATGGGGTTAATCAGCTCAAAATCGCCGGTAGCATCTGGTTCGGGCGACGCGCTGGAAGCGGCCTTCGCGCCAGTAGCAGTGGAAGCCGCGGATCCAACAGCCTCCGCCGCCTTACGCACCTCCTCGACGCCGGCCCCGCCCTGAGCCGCGACAGCCGCAGCCACCAGCCCTTCAACCAGAGGCGCATCGGCAAGCAATATGGCGTCGGGATCGCTGGCGAATTCGATCGCGGATTCAGCAGTCATCACCGCCGAGCCCAAGTCCGTCAGCACCACCACGCCGTCGCCTCCCGCATCAATCAGTGACTGTTCGACGGCGGCCAGCACCTTCTCGAGGCTGGTACCGATCCGTTCGTCGTCAGTGCCCCCGGCGGCGACGAGTTCGACGTCGGGCGCCATCTGGGCTGCCAGCTCCACAGCGCCTTCAGCGATTTTGCTGCTGTGCGAGACAACCACAATCCCAACCGTCATGCGGCGTCGGTTCCCGTGTTTCCTGCGGAGCCGGCTGCAGCTGCTGCGGCGCGCATGAGCAAAGCCGTGGAAGCCGCACCTGGATCGCGATGCCCCGCGCTTCGCTCCCCCAGGTAGCTGGCGCGGCCTTTGCGGGCCACCAGCGGGTCAGTGGCCACGGCCCCCACTTCGGCCGCTTCGGCAGCAGCTTCCAGGACGGCGAGCACATCGCTGCCATTGGACGCGGCGTTCTGCGCCGCCTCCACTGCCGGCGTCCACGCGTCAATCATGGTCTTGTCGCCTGTCTCGGCTTTGCCGCGGGCCACCACGCCATCCCGGGCAGCCGCGAGCGCGGAAGCCAACGCATCGCCTTCGATGTCAGTCGAGTCGCCCAATGAAGTGGCGGCACGCAGATATGCCGTTCCATACAGCGGCCCGGCAGCTCCACCCACCTTGGACATCAGCGCCATCGCAGCAGCCTTCAGCGCAGCTCCCGGCGTCTCCGGTGGCGTCTCATCCAGCTTCTGCAGCACGGCTTGGAATCCACGGTCCATGTTCTCGCCGTGGTCCGAATCGCCGATTGCCCGGTCCAGCTCAATCAGCTCCGTTCGGTGTTCGGCCATGGCTTTCGCCGAGAGCTTCAGCCAGTCCACCGCCCAATCAACGCCCAGGCCCATGCTCACGCTCCCCAACGCAGGGCAGCCGTGTGGACTGGAGCATCCCACAACCGCACCATTTCGTCGTCGAGGCGCAGAACGGACACCGAGCAACCCTGCATTTCAAGGGACGTTACGTAGTTTCCCACCAGTGAGCGCTCCACAGATGCCCCACGCTCCGCGAGTACCTGGGCAGCCCTTCGGTAGACGATGTAGAGCTCGCTCTGCGGCGTGCCGCCCATGCCGTTGACGAACAGCAGCACCCTGTCTCCGGACGAGATGGCGAGATCTTCGAGCACTGGTTCCAGCAGACGGTCGGTAATCGCGTCAGCGCCTTCCATGGCCATCCTGTGGCGTCCGGGCTCGCCATGGATACCGATGCCGATCTCGATCTCGTCATCCGCCAGCTCGAAGCTCGGTGTACCCGCGTGCGGAACCGTGCAGCCAGAAAGCGCGACTCCCATGGTGCGCACGTTGGCCACCACCCGCTCGGCGATGGCGGCAACAGCCTCAAGACCGTCACCCCGCTCGGCGGCAGCACCCGCAATCTTCTCCACGAGGACAGTCCCAGCTACTCCACGGCGGCCCGCCGTGTACAACGAGTCCTCCACGGCGACATCGTCGTTTACCAGCACCGAACGTACGTGGACGCCTTCGGCCTGCGCCATCTCCGCCGCAGTCTCAAAGTTTAGGACGTCGCCTGTGTAGTTCTTGACGATATGCACGACGCCGGCCCCTGAGTCGACAGCGACCGTCGCCGGTATGATCTGGTCTGGCGTGGGCGAAGTAAAGACGGCACCGGGCACAGCGGCGTCGAGCATGCCGAGGCCGACGAAACCCGCGTGGAGTGGCTCGTGGCCGCTGCCGCCGCCGGATACCAAGGCAACCTTGCCCGCTATAGGTGCGCCTTTCCGGATAACGTATTTTGGCTCGGGATGGACGACCACGATGTCGGCATGGGCCATGCCGAAACCTTCAACGGACTCGTCCACAACGGCGCGTGGATCATTGATGAGCTTTTTCATGACGTGCTCCTGGGCGTGCGCTGGCTGGTGCTCTGACCCTACTACCGGGGCCCGGGCACACGGTAGGGGCCAGAGGGACAGGCCCAGGCGCCAAGGCCGTTAAAGGCCGGCAGGGACGGTCCCAAAGACCTGTCCCCGCCGGAATGACAACGCTATTTGTCGGGAAGCCCGGGCTCCGCGGCGGTGGCTGCAGGACTGATCTCCGCCTCGCTCCGGGCGTGGAAATCGAGCCAAAATGCTGAGTACAGGTCCGGGTTTGAGTGGGCTGTCCCCGGCCAGAAAGATTCGTTCGGCCAGGATCCGTGTGGGATGTCTATCTGGAAAGCTGAAAAGTCCGGAAACGTGACACGATCTTGCACGGTCCGCCCCCTCAACTGTTCAGCACTGCGTCGCCGCCGGAGGTGACGACGCCTTCGAGCAGCACGGTCTGATCCATAACCACCGGCTGTTCCGTGACGGGGAGCCCGACTACATGCCCAAAGCTGAACATGTTCTTCGGATCCAGCTCCGCCTTCGCCTTCTTGAGCCGCTCCCGCGCGCTGGGACCCCATGGCCGCTCTCTGTCTTCGGCATCCACAAAGTGCCCGTGAAGGTTTACAAATGTGCCTGCATTGGCAGCCGGCCGAAGGTCTGTGTGCACGGCCTCGAAGACTTTCGGCAGCATCTCAACAACAGGGGGCACAGCCATGGCACCCATGAAGAAGCTGAACGCCGCGTCACGGCCACCCACAATGTCCTCGCCCTCCGCGCTCTTGGCGAGGGCGCCGCCCAGCAGCCGAAGTTCGGCCAACAACACCGGGCTCTCGACGCCCGGACCAAAATGCCGCAGGATTGCCTCGGCGGCCTCCTCATCCAAGCGGTCGAGCAGGAAGCCATGCTCACGGACCGGGACCGGCTGGTCCGGATCCTGGTGGATGGTGTCGAACTGGCTTGCCTCCAGGGGCCCGGTGGCATCCATCATGAACGGTGCGCTCCGGCGCATGGGCTCAAGGAGATCCGCCGCAGTTGCCAGGTCGCCTTGGTAGGCGTAGCGGAGGTGGATTACAAACTTTCCCCGAAGCGGCTCCGGAATCATGTCCATCTCAGGAAGGCGCAAAAACGCCAACGACGCCGATGCCTCAACGGGGAGGGACGGCACCCATTCCCTGAACGCCCCCAAAACTTCCGGGGCGTGTTCGCCGTCGAAGTAAACGCCCCCGGCATAGAGATCGGCGGCGGGGAAGAGATGGAATTCCATGGCGGTCACAATGCCCAGGTTGCCCTTGCCGCCTCGAAGGAGGAAGAACAGCTCGGGGTTCTCGTCCTTGGTCACCCTTTGCTGGGTGCCGTCGGCTGTGACCAGCTCGAAAGCGATGGCATGATCCGAGGCGAAGCCATACTTACGGCCAAGGATCGGCAGGCCACCGCCCAGCGTGTAACCCACCACGCCTACGTCGGTGGTTGAACCACAGAGGCCCATCAAACCGAAGGTCGAAGCAAGTTCAACCACGGCCTTCCAGCGGACACCTGCCCCGACGCGGGCAGTCTTCTCAAGGGGGTCGATGCTGAGCTCAAGCATGCGGCGGGTACTGATGAGCAGCCCGCCTTCTATCGCGTTTGTTGCACCATGCCCCGTGGACTGGACGGCTACGGGCATTCCCCGTTCCGCCGCCCATCTGACCGCCGCCGAAACGTCCTCTGCATCGAGGGCCCCGAAGGCAAGGTCCGGCTGGTGTTGAGTAGAGAGGTTGAAGGCCGCTACCTCGGTTGCGAAGCCGGGATCGGCAGGCGTGAACACGGGACCGCGCACGCTGAGTTGGAGTTCTGAAACGCTTGAATTACCTGAAAACGACGCGTGGGACTGCATGATCTTCTCTCGATTGACCGATTGGCGGAAGCTCCCCAGCAAGCCTCCATCAGTTTATCCATCAACTTTAGATAAGAGAAGAGCGTTTAAATCACGCATAATCCGGGCAGGGTTAGTCTCCGTATCCGTCAGCTCTTGTTGCGGGTCTTCCTAGAGGTGCCGGATCATGCGGGTATTGCCCAGGGTATTCGGCTTTACCCGCGCCAGATCCAGGAACTCCGCCACGCCTTCATCATGCGAGCGCAGCAACTCCGAGTACACCTGCGGGTCCACGGCTGACTGATCCTCCATGACCTCGAAGCCGTGACGTTTGAAGAAGTCCACCTCAAACGTCAAGCAGAAGACGCGGCTGACACCGAGCTCCTTGGCTTTTTCCAAGAGATCCTCCACCAGCACGTGTCCCACGCCCCGGCCACGCCACGCGTCCGCTGCCGCCAAGGTGCGGATCTCTGCAAGGTCTTCCCACATGACGTGCAGGGCGCCGCAGCCAATCACGTCGCCGTCAAGGGATTCGGCAATCCGGAATTCCTGGAGGCTCTCGTAGTACGCCACAGTTTCCTTGGCCATCAGAATCCGCTGCTCCGCCAGTGGCGCCACCAACCTCTTAATCGCCGCCACATCGCTAGTGCGGGCAGGACGAAGGCTAAAGGTCGAATTCACTCCCCCATACTACGAGGCAAAGAGGTGCTGGGCGGCGCATGACGGACGCCACTGTCACGAGCGAAATGTCTGGGACATTTACGTAGCGTGCGTCTAAGCGAGGAACGAGCGAGCACGCGGTAAATGTCCCAGACATTTCGCGCTTAGAGCCCCAGCTCCTCCGGCAGGCCCACCTCCTCGCCCAGCACCTGCTTTGCCAGGAAGTGCTCCACCACTCCGTACCAAACCTTGGCGTGCTGCGGCTGCAGTACCCAGTGATTCTCGTCGGGGAAGTACAGGAACCGGTGCGGGCTCTGGCCGTTTTCATCCGCTGGCAGCTGCGACGAGGACAATAGTTCGTACCAAAGCCGCAGGCCTTCACCTATCGGGACGCGGTAGTCCTTGTCGCCATGGATCACCAGCATGGGCGTCTTGATGTTGCGTACATTCAGGTGCGGCGAGTTCTCCATCGCCATTTCCACGGTCATTTCCTTCAGCCAGTACTGTGCGGCATCCGTCGTGGGACCGAACTGGTCCAGCGCCCACAAACTGGCGTGGGTCACGATCGCCTTGAAGCGGTCAGTCTGGCCGGCCACCCAGTTGGCCATGTAGCCGCCGAAGGATCCGCCCATTGCCGCTGTACGCGACTCGTCGATATCCGCCCGCTCAACTACGGCATCGGTGATAGCCATGAGGTCCGAGAAGGGCTTCTTGCCCCATTCACCCCACCCACGCTGGATAAACTCCTGCCCGTAACCTGTGGAGAGCGCAGGGTCAGGCAGCAGCACGGCATAGCCTTTGGCAACCAGCAGCCACGGGTTCCAACGCCAGGTCCACGCGTTCCATGAGCCCAGCGGTCCACCGTGGATCCAGAGCAGGAGTGGAGCAGGGTTGTCACCGGATGCAGCTTCCGGGAGTGCCAGGTATGCCGGCACTCGAGAGCCGTCCTCCGCGGTCGTTTCCACGCGTTCGAGGTGCCCCTTGAATACAGGCCGTTCCGCCGGCGCGTTCAATCTGACCACATCCCCGGTGGAGAGCTCGATCCGCACAGCCTCAGCGGGAAACTCGTATGAGCTCCGGAGTGCGTACGCTGTGGTTCCGTCCGGCGAAACTACGACGTCGGAATATGCGGCGGCATCTTTCGTCACCCGCGTCATGCCACCGTCGGCGACGTCGATCCGGAAAACCGGCGACGCGCCGTCGTCGTCCGCTTTCACCAGGATGGCACTGCCATCCGGGAGCCAGGCCAAGGCAGTAGCCCAGCGGTCCCACTGGTGGGCGAGCGGCTCCAGGTCCGTTGTTTCGCTTCCTGATACGTCGAGCAGGTGCAACTTGACCTGCGGAGCCTGGGTTGGCGTGGTGTCACTCTCGCTCTCCACCACCAGAGTGCGGTTGTCCGGGCTGACAGGGCCCGGGAAATAGCTCATGCCTTCGCGGTCCAGAAGCACCTTGAGGGTCCCAGTGGCGACGTCGACGGCGGCAAGTACCTCACGGCTATCGGCTTTGGCGAGTGCTTTGGTGAGGCTCGTGTAAATGGTCTTCCCATCGGGGCTCACGACAGATTTGGCTTCCCGCAGGGATCCTCCGACGCCGGACGTCAGGTTCCGCAGCTTAAGACGGGCCGGGGCGTCAACGGTGGTTGGCTTGCCGGCTTCTTCCTCCTCGCCCGGCTCCACTACGAACAGGCGCGGCTCTGAAGGACCCAGGTCCGCATCCCAATAGCGGACAGGATAGCCACTATGCAGGATGGCGGATACTTTGATGTCTTTGCGGGCCTTGCGGCGTTTTTCGTCGTCCTCCTCATTGCTGGAGCCTGCCAAAACCTCGGCGTTGACGAAGATGGCGTCCGCATTCCTAGCGGCCATGACGGACCCGATACCTCCGGCGCGCGAGTGCACAACACGGGCCTCTCCCCCATCGGCGGGGAGCTGCCACAGCGCATTCACGGGATCGGCGTCAGGATCTGAATTGTCGGGATCGGGGCGGGAAGACGTGAAGTACAGATCGCCGTTGGCCGCAAAGGCGGCGCCAGCCTCTCCTTTGGAGCTCCGCGTAATCCGTCGGGCATGGCTTTGGCCGGTGGGATCGATTTCCCACAGCGCGTTGACGAACTCAGTGCCCTTGCCGTTCAGGGTTGAAACGGTTGTGACCAGGCGTTTGCCGTCGGGGCTCAGCGCCAGACCACTGACCCTGGGAATGCAGAGGTAGTGGTCGATGTCGTGAAAAGGGGTTTCAGGTCGCGTGCCCGGGGTTGGGGTCTCAGTCGAATCCATGCTCCGATTCAACACGTATTGTGCGCTTGATCACAGAGTAGTTCACTCACAGTGAAACACTACTTTCAGATATTCGCATTCGATTCGCTGGGCTTGGAAACGCCGAGGCCCCGCTCATTCCTTGCGGAATGGCGGGGCCTCAATGCTTGACACCTTACGCGGTAGGAGCAATCTCCGGGATTCGCGGCTTGGCGTTGCCTGCAAACGTGAACTTCGCGTCGTCGCCTTCGCCATCCACATCCACCACAACGATGTCACCGGAGTGCAACTCGCCGAAGAGGATCTTCTCGGAGAGTTGGTCCTCGATCTCCCGCTGGATGGTGCGGCGGAGGGGCCGGGCACCCATTGCTGGATCGTAACCACGAGTGGCCAGGAGAACCTTGGCTGCCGTGGTGAGCTCGATGCCCATGTCCTTGTCCTTGAGGCGGCGCTCCAGGCGGGTAACGAACATGTCCACGATCTCGATGATTTCGTCCTGGGTGAGCTGCGGGAACACCACGACGTCGTCAACACGGTTGAGGAACTCGGGGCGGAAGTGCTGCTTGAGCTCCTCCGTGACCCGGGCACGCATCCGGTTGTAACCGGTCTGGGTGTCCGTGCCGGACTGGAAGCCGGTTGCGACGCTCTTGGAGATATCGCGGGTACCCAGGTTGGTGGTCATGATGATCACGGTGTTCTTGAAGTCCACCACGCGGCCCTGGGAGTCGGTCAAGCGGCCATCTTCCAGGATCTGCAGGAGCGAGTTGAAGAGGTCCGCGTGGGCCTTCTCAACTTCGTCGAACAGGACCACGGAGAACGGACGGCGACGAACCTTCTCGGTCAGCTGGCCGCCTTCTTCGTAGCCGACATACCCCGGAGGTGCACCGAAGAGTCGCGAAACCGTGTGCTTCTCGGAGTACTCGGACATGTCCAGCGTGATGAGGGCGTCCTCTTCACCGAACAGGAACTCGGCAAGGGCCTTGGCGAGCTCGGTCTTGCCGACACCCGTAGGCCCGGCGAAGATGAACGAGCCACCCGGACGCTTGGGGTCCTTCAGGCCTGCACGTGTGCGGCGGATAGCCTGGGACAGGGCCTTGATGGCCTCGTCCTGGCCGACGACGCGCTTGTGCAGTTCGTCTTCCATCTTGAGGAGCCGCGAAGACTCTTCTTCGGTGAGCTTGAAGACGGGGATACCGGTGGAGTTCGCGAGAACCTCAGCGATCAGGTCTTCATCAACCTCGGAGATGTCATCCATGCCGCCGGACTTCCAGTTGCGTTCCTTCTCAGCGCGTTCGGCAATGAGCTTCTGCTCTTTGTCGCGCAGCGAAGCGGCACCCTCAAAGTCCTGGGCGTCGATGGCGGATTCCTTCTCCATCTTGACGTCGGCAATGCGCTCGTCCATGGCCTTGAGCTCCGGCGGAGCGGTCATGCGGCGGATACGCAGGCGCGCACCGGCTTCATCGATGAGGTCAATCGCCTTGTCCGGCAGGAAGCGGTCCGAAATGTAGCGTTCGGCCAGCTGCGCGGCTGAGGCGAGGGCGCCGTCGGTAATCGTTACGCGGTGGTGTGCCTCGTAGCGGTCCCGGAGGCCCTTTAGGATCTCGATCGCGTGGGCAACGGAAGGCTCCTTGACCTGGATCGGCTGGAACCGGCGTTCGAGCGCGGCATCCTTCTCAATGTGCTTGCGGTACTCATCCAGCGTGGTGGCACCAATAGTCTGGAGTTCACCACGGGCAAGCATCGGCTTCAGGATGGATGCAGCATCGATGGCGCCTTCAGCAGCACCTGCACCAACGAGGGTGTGGATCTCGTCGATGAAGAGGATGATGTCACCGCGCGTGCGGATCTCCTTGAGGACCTTCTTCAGGCGCTCCTCGAAGTCACCACGGTAACGCGAGCCGGCAACCAGCGAACCAAGGTCAAGCGTGTACAGCTGCTTGTCCTTGATGGTCTCCGGGACGTCGCCGCGGACAATCGCCTGGGCAAGGCCTTCGACGACGGCCGTCTTACCGACGCCGGGCTCACCGATCAGCACGGGGTTGTTCTTGGTGCGGCGGGAGAGGACCTGCATGACGCGTTCCATCTCCTGCTCGCGGCCGATCACGGGATCGAGCTTGTTCTCGCGTGCAGCCTGGGTGAGGTTGCGTCCGAACTGGTCCAGCACCACCGAACCTGCCGGGGTTCCCTCCGGCTGGCCCTGGCTGGAACCCGAACCGGCGGCTTCCTTGCCCTGGTAGCCGGAAAGCAGCTGGATGACCTGCTGGCGGACACGGTTAAGGTCCGCACCGAGCTTGACCAGCACCTGGGCAGCAACGCCTTCGCCCTCACGGATGAGGCCGAGCAGGATGTGCTCAGTTCCGATGTAATTGTGGCCGAGCTGCAGTGCTTCGCGGAGCGAAAGCTCAAGCACCTTCTTGGCGCGCGGCGTGAAGGGGATGTGCCCGGACGGAGCCTGCTGGCCCTGGCCGATGATCTCCTGCACCTGTTCGCGGACGCCATCGAGCGAAATGCTCAGGGACTCAAGCGCCTTTGCGGCAACGCCTTCACCCTCGTGGATCAGACCCAAGAGGATGTGCTCGGTACCAATGTAATTGTGATTGAGCATCCGTGCCTCTTCTTGGGCAAGGACAACCACGCGACGGGCACGGTCCGTAAATCTCTCAAACATTTCGCCACACTCCTAGCTACGACGTACTTTGATGCTACGTGCCGAAGCCCGACTTTTGGAGCGTGTTCGCCACAGGGGAAACATGACGCCCAGCGGAATAAACCTGGCACCCCCCTCGCTGCGAGGATGGCCGCCCGGGGAACGCCGTCCCGCCTGGACGCGGCGGCGCGCCAACGAGGTATTCAGCTTGTTCAGGGCACCGGCTGGTCGAGCAAACGCGGGCAAGTGGCCGACCCTCGCTTTGGGCTGTCCCAAAAGTCCCGGATAAACCCGGCTGTGGGTGCCGGAACGATTCACGGAATATTCCCAGGGGTGGTCCGGGCATGCCTCCGGAAGGCCAGCCAACAAACTATGGGCTTAAAAACCTAATGCCCCGGCAGTACCTGCCGGGGCATTGAAGGCGGGTGAATCAGGAATTGGCCTTCTGGTACGCTTCCTGAATTTCAGCCTGAATGCGTCCGCGACTGTTTACGGTGTAACCGTTGTCACGGGCCCATTGACGGATCTGCGCCGAATCCTGGTTTCTGGTGGCAGTTGCACGGCCACGTGTTGCACGGCCCGAGGAGGTCTTCCTGGCTTTGGCTACATAGGGCTCCAGTGCTTTGCGCAAGGAGTCTGCGTTAGCCGTGGACAAGTCCATCTCGTAGCTCACGCCGTCCAGCCCGAAGCGGACAGTTTCGTCCGCTGACCCTTCATCCAGGTCATCAACGAGGATGATTTTTACTTTCTGTGCCATGAGTAGCCTCTCTTTTGGAGGGTTGGATAATCAGAAATATGAGGGTTCCTATTCCTGATTATCGTTCACGCCGAGCATGCACGTCAAAGGCACATTTGGATTCCTGCTAAGGGCACCCAATTTGCAGGCTATTTAGCCGCCGGGCCCTCACCCTCGGGGCCGGAATTCCGCAAATTTGCCTCCGCCTGGGCACGGGCTTCTGCCTGCCGCTCGGATTTGTCCGCATTGAAGATGGACTTCATGGCAAACCAGAAGATCAATCCAACAACGACCGATGGCGCCAGGACTGCGATGTATTCCATGGTCAGTGTCCTTCGGGCTTCAGCAGGGGGAACAAAATGGTCTCGCGGATACCCGCGCCGGTGAACAACATGACCAGGCGATCAATGCCGAGCCCGATGCCACCCATGGGCGGGGCACCGTATTCAAGGGCGCGAAGGAAGTCTTCGTCCAGTTGCATGGCCTCCACGTCGCCTGCGGCAGAACGGCGTGACTGCTCAGTGAGCCGTTCGCGCTGGATAACGGGGTCGATGAGTTCGGAGAATGCCGTCCCGCGCTCCATGCCCCCAATGATCAGGTCCCATGCCTCGATGAGCCGGCCGTCTTCGCGATGCGGACGGGCGAGCGGTTGGGCGGACGGCGGGTAGTCGTACACGAACGTCGGGTTCAGCAGCGTGGGCTCCACGATCTCGCCAAAGAGCTCCACCACGATCTTCTCGGCTTCCCACTTGGGGTCAACCTTGACCTCGTGCTTGGCGGCGAGCGCCAGCAGCTCCTCCACCGTAGTGTCCGGAGTGACCTCCACGCCAACGGCTTCGGAAAGACCCGGGTACACCGATACCCAAGCCCATTCGCCGTCGAGGTTGATCTCGCCGGCGTCCGTCTGGATGGTACGGGTACCAACAACGTCCGCCACGTTCAGGATGATTTCCTTCATGCGCTCAGCCATGACGAACTGGTCCGCCCAGGCTTCGTAGCATTCCAGGGTGGTGAATTCGGGGCTGTGCGTGGAGTCCACGCCTTCGTTGCGGAAAACACGGCCCATGTCGTAAACGCGGTCGATGCCACCAACAACTGCGCGCTTAAGGAAGAGCTCGGTAGCGATGCGCAGGGTCATCTTCTGGTCGAACGCATTCATGTGCGTCTCGAACGGACGGGCCGTAGCACCACCATGGACCAGCTGCAGGATGGGAGTCTCCACCTCCACGTAACCGTGGCGGTCCAGGGTGTCGCGGACGGACCTCGTGATGGCGGCGCGCTTATAGACCATCTCCCGGGCTTCGTCACGGACCATGAGGTCCACGTAGCGCTGACGAACACGGGTTTCCTCGTTCAGCTCTGCGTGCAGGACCGGGAGCGGGCGCAGGGCCTTGGAGGCCATGGACCACGAATCTGCCATGACGGAGAGCTCACCACGACGGGAGGAAATGACCTCACCCTTGATGAACACGTGGTCGCCAAGGTCAACCAGGGCCTTCCAATCGGCCAACGCTTCCTCGCCCACATTGGCCAGGCTCAGCATTGCCTGGAGGCGGACGCCCTTGCCGTCAACGCCACCTTCCTGGAGGGTGGCGAAGCAGAGCTTGCCCGTGTTGCGAACGAACACGACCCGGCCCGTGACGCCCACGATGTCACCGGTGGTCTCGTCGGCTTCCAGGTGTGCATACTTTTCGCGGATCTCACTCAAGGAATGCGTCCGCTCAACGCCCACAGGATAGGCCTCCGTGCCGCGTTCGATCAGCTTGGCGCGCTTGTCCATGCGGATACGCATTTGCTCGCTGGCGTCGACGGGCTCTGCGGAGGTGTTCAGGGCTGGGGTGTTTGCGGAAGTCACAGTCCTTAAGTTTACCGTTGATTACGGGCCTCTACGTCCGGACATAGACTCGGGCTGTGGAGACGTGGACAGTTGAAACGGACGACGGCGGCGGGCAGCTTGAGGTGCACTCCTTCCGGCCCGTTTCCGGTGCATCAATTCCGGGGTCCAAGGCACCTGCTGAACCGTCCGGCGTCGTCGTGATCCATGGCACTTTGGTGACCGATTCCCTTTACTGGCCCTTCGCGCGGACGTTGAGCCTCATGCTGGGACGACCGGTTCATTGCTACAACCGTCGCGGACGCGGCCATTCGGCGCCGCAACCGCCCGGATACTCCGCCGACACCGAGATTGCCGACCTTCAGTCAGTGATGCGCAGGACAGGTTCAACGGACGTCGTGGCGCACAGCTATGGGGGTTTCGTGGCGCTTCAGGCAGCGCGCAGCACGAAGATCCACCGCTTGGTCACCTATGATGCCGCTGTCTCGTTATCCGGAAATCTGCATGGCCGGTGGCGTCCGGAACTGGAAGCGGCGGTCACCGCCGGCCAACTGGATCACGCGTGGGCCCATCTGGTGCAGGGTTTGGGAACCGCCGGTCCCATCTCGTACCTGCCCATGGGGGCCTTGCGGATGTTGAGCATCCTCTCAGCACAGACGCGGCTGGGCCTGGAAATGCGCTCCCTGTTGCCCACCGCCGTCGCCGAGATGCGCGCGGTCCTCGACGCCGACACACACCTTCAAGACTTCACTTCGCTCGTGACTCCGACACTTATGCTTAGTGGTGGTTGGAGTCCGTCCTACTTCGCCGAAACCGGCCGCATCCTCGCTGGAGCCGTTCCGGCCATCGACTTCGCCATTGTTCCCCTGCAGTTCCATGAGGGTCCTTTGCGACCCGGCAGGCGGCTTGCAGCCCGAATCGCCCGCTTCCTTTCAGGAGGGCCCGTACCCACAGCCAGCGCGTCCTAGGATGAACCGGTGAGGGAACGCGACATCAAAACGCACGACGGCGGCAACCTGGCCCTGTACAGCTACGGCACGGAAGACGCACCCGGGGAGCGCCGCGTGGTCCTGATCGGCGGCGCGTTCCTCACCGCCCTCATCTACCGGCCCTTTTCCATCGCCCTCGCCAAGGGCCTCGGTGACGGGTGGGCAGTGGACGTCTACGATCGCAGGGGCCGCGGCAAGTCCAGTGACCAACCACATAACTACTCCATGGCCACGGAAATTGCGGACGTGCGCACCATCATGGATGCCACCAATGCGAGGAACATCCTCGGCCACAGCTTGGGTGGATCGGTGGCCCTCAACGCTGCTCAGGCGTTCGCCGGTACACCCCACCAACCGGATAGGCTCGCCGTTTACGATGCCGCCGTGAATATCGACGGAAGCATGGATACCAACTGGATGGCCGGTTTCGAGGACTCCGTGAACAAAGGCAATATCAACGTTGCAATGGCCAGGATGAAGCGGGGAATGCATCCCGGAAGTGCCCTGGCCCGGATCCCTGAACCAGTACTGGTGGGCCTCATGGCGGTGGTTTCGCGGACCAAGGTCAACACGATGTTCCGTGAGCTCATGCCATCGGGGGTCGGAGAACTCAAGGCCGCATTTGACGCGTCGGAAACTCCGCGCGATTTCTCCGTCCTACCTCGCAACACCCACTTCATGGTGGGCAAGAAGAGCCCGCAGTACTACAAGGTGACCGCAGCACGTTTGCACGCGGCTGTTCCCGGAAGCACCCTCGAGATATCGCCAAAGGGCTTCCATGGTTCGGTTCCCGCGGCTGTCTCGGAACTCGTCACGGACATTTCTGACTACTTCAAGACCTGACAGGTATGGGCCCGTTGTCCACATAAAGGGTGGGCGTGCTGCAAGCTTTCAGGTGGCTCGGTTAGGCTCAAGACATGACGCGCGAGATCATCACCACAGCGGACGGCGGACACCTCGAAGTACTGACCACTGGCGGTGACCTGGCAGCGGCGGGGTCCGGCGTTGTGGTTGTGCCTGCCTCAATGGTGACAGCCTCTGATTACACACGTTTCGCGCAGAAACTAAGCGAGTCCCTTGGCCGGCCTGTCCACACTTTCAACCGCCGCGGACGCGGTCAATCGTCTCCCCAGGCCGAGGACTATACCCTCGAAGCCGACATCCGGGACCTCGATTCGGTCATGAAACACACCTCCAGCACGGACGTGTTCGGGCACAGCTTTGGCGGCGCAGTGGCGCTGCATGCAGCACGGACGTTGCCCGTGGAGCGACTCGCTGTTTACGATCCCGCTGTCTCGGTCAACCACAGCGTCAAGGCTGACTGGACGCCGGACTATGAACGCGCGACGGCGGCAGGAGACTACGATCGTGGCCTCGCCGTACTCATCAAGGGAGTAGAGACAGGTGGCGCCTTTGCGCGCATGCCCCTGTCCATGTTGACGCTGGCTACGAAGCTGACCGCCGGAACACCCATGGGCAAGCAGATGCGGGAGCTCATGACCTGTGGTGTCCGCGAAATCAAAGCCGTGATTGCTGCCGACATGCCCGCCGAGCCGTTCCTTGAACTGCCCCTTGAAACGCTGATCGTTGTGGGGGAGAAAAGCCCCGCATACTTCGGCGTCGCATGCGGCCAAATCCACGACGTCCTGTCCGGTTCGAGCTACACAATCCTCCCCGGATTTGGGCACGACGGTCCTAACAAGGCGCCGGACAAGCTCATCGCGGAGTTGTCTGGGTTCTTCTCAGGCTAGGGATTTCCCACAACTGCCTCGGCCTCTCAAGGGGAGGCTGACGCGGTTTGGTGGGTTTGAATGTGGGAGACCCCCCGACCTGGTGTGGGTTGGGGGGTCTCGACCTAATGTGTGTCCGGCGGTGTCCTACTCTCCCACACCCTCCCGGGTGCAGTACCATCGGCGCTGTGGGTCTTAGCTTCCGGGTTCGGAATGGGACCGGGCGTTTCCCCCACGCTATGACCGCCGTAACCTTGTTACCCGTCCCCCGCCTTTTTTGCCGGTTGGTGCCGGTTGGGGGGTGGGAAGTTTTGTGGTTACAACATTGTGGTGTTGTTATTTAGTTGTGTTTGTTCCTGGAGCAACGGTGTTGTTGTTCGGGAACCACATAGTGGACGCGTGCAGTGTTTGTGTGTGGTGTAAGTTGTTGGCCTATTAGTACCGGTCAGCTTCACGAGTCTTTGGTCCTCGCTTCCACATCCGGCCTATCAACCCAGTGGTCTGGCTGGGGGCCTCTCACACAAATTGTGTATGGAAATCTCATCTTGAAGCGAGCTTCCCGCTTAGATGCTTTCAGCGGTTATCCCATCCGAACGTAGCTAATCAGCGGTGCACTTGGCAGTACAACTGACACACCAGAGGTTCGTCCGTCCCGGTCCTCTCGTACTAAGGACAGCCCTTCTCAAATTTCCTGCGCGCGCAGCGGATAGGGACCGAACTGTCTCACGACGTTCTAAACCCAGCTCGCGTACCGCTTTAATGGGCGAACAGCCCAACCCTTGGGACCTACTCCAGCCCCAGGATGCGACGAGCCGACATCGAGGTGCCAAACCATGCCGTCGATATGGACTCTTGGGCAAGATCAGCCTGTTATCCCCGAGGTACCTTTTATCCGTTGAGCGACGGCCATTCCACAATGTACCGCCGGATCACTAGTCCCGACTTTCGTCCCTGCTTGAGATGTCTCTCTCACAGTCAAGCTCCCTTGTGCACTTACACTCGACACCTGATTGCCAACCAGGCTGAGGGAACCTTTGGGCGCCTCCGTTACTTTTTAGGAGGCAACCGCCCCAGTTAAACTACCCATCAGGCACTGTCCCTGACCCGGATCACGGGCCGAAGTTAGATGTCCAAAGTGACCAGAGTGGTATTTCAACGATGACTCCACCCGAACTGGCGTCCGGGTTTCAACGTCTCCCACCTATCCTACACAAGCCACTCCGAACACCAATACCAAACTATAGTAAAGGTCTCGGGGTCTTTCCGTCCTGCTGCGCGTAACGAGCATCTTTACTCGTACTGCAATTTCGCCGAGTTTATGGTTGAGACAGCGGGGAAGTCGTTACTCCATTCGTGCAGGTCGGAACTTACCCGACAAGGAATTTCGCTACCTTAGGATGGTTATAGTTACCACCGCCGTTTACTGGGGCTTAAATTCTCAGCTTCGCCACACAAGGTGGCTAACCGGTCCTCTTAACCTTCCAGCACCGGGCAGGAGTCAGTCCGTATACATCGTCTTGCGACTTCGCACGGACCTGTGTTTTTAGTAAACAGTCGCTTCCCCCTGGTCTCTGCGGCCCACACCCGCTCCACAGAGCAAGTCTGTATCACGGGGCAGGCCCCCCTTCTCCCGAAGTTACGGGGGCATTTTGCCGAGTTCCTTAACCATAATTCTCTCGATCGCCTTGGTATTCTCTACCTGATCACCTGTGTCGGTTTGGGGTACGGGCGGCTAAAACCTCGCGTCGATGCTTTTCTTGGCAGCATAGGATCACCGGATCCCCCCTTACGGGAGTCCCATCAGATCTCAGGATCGTGCTCGAAACACACAGGAACGGATTTGCCTATCCCTGACCCTACATCCTTGGACCGGGGCAACCATCGCCCGGCCCGGCTACCTTCCTGCGTCACACCTGTTAATACGCTTACCTCCCGGGATCAGGTCCCGCGCTCGGCCAAAACCCACACACCACAAGGGTGATAGGGCAGGCTCCGGGCGGTTAGTATCCCCCGCTTGGCATGGGCGGTTTTTCGCCGGTACGGGAATATCAACCCGTTGTCCATCGACTACGCCTGTCGGCCTCGCCTTAGGTCCCGACTTACCCAGGGCAGATTAGCTTGACCCTGGAACCCTTGATCATTCGGCGGACGGGTTTCTCACCCGTCTTTCGCTACTCATGCCTGCATTCTCACTCGTGTAGGCTCCACCGCTGGTTTCCACCGCGACTTCACTGCCCACACGACGCTCCCCTACCACTCCACACCCCTGAACCACGAAGGCTAGGGCAATGTGTGAAATCCACAACTTCGGCGGTGTACTTGAGCCCCGCTACATTGTCGGCGCGGAATCACTTGACCAGTGAGCTATTACGCACTCTTTCAAGGATGGCTGCTTCTAAGCCAACCTCCTGGTTGTCTTCGCAACTCCACATCCTTTCCCACTTAGCACACGCTTAGGGGCCTTAGTTGGTGGTCTGGGCTGTTTCCCTCTCGACTATGAAGCTTATCCCCCACAGTCTCACTGCTGCGCTCTCACTTACCGGCATTCGGAGTTTGGCTGACGTCAGTAACCTTGTAGGGCCCATCGGCCATCCAGTAGCTCTACCTCCGGCAAGAAACACGCAACGCTGCACCTAAATGCATTTCGGGGAGAACCAGCTATCACGGAGTTTGATTGGCCTTTCACCCCTACCCACAGCTCATCCCCTCCATTTTCAACTGAAGTGGGTTCGGTCCTCCACGACGTCTTACCGTCGCTTCAACCTGGCCATGGGTAGATCACTCCGCTTCGGGTCTAGATCACGCCACTACACTCGCCCTGTTCAGACTCGCTTTCGCTACGGCTACCCCACACGGGTTAACCTCGCGACGTAACACTAACTCGCAGGCTCATTCTTCAAAAGGCACGCCGTCACCAGAATCAGACTGGCTCCGACGGATTGTAAGCACACGGTTTCAGGTACTGTTTCACTCCCCTCCCGGGGTACTTTTCACCTTTCCCTCACGGTACTGGTCCGCTATCGGTCATTAGGAAGTATTTAGGCTTATCAGGTGGTCCTGACAGATTCGCACGGGATTTCTCGGGCCCCGTGCTACTTGGGATCCTCTCCAGGCGGTACACAACATTACGGTTACGGGGCTCACACCCTCTCTGGCCGGCCTTTCAAGACCGTTCACCTATGCCTGCACTACACACCCCACCAGTCCGGCAGAACCAGTACGGAAAGTCCCACAACCCCGCCCATGCAACGCCCGCCGGCTATCACACATGGAAACGGTTTAGCCTGATCCGCGTTCGCTCGCCACTACTAACGGAATCACTCTTGTTTTCTCTTCCTGCGGGTACTGAGATGTTTCACTTCCCCGCGTTCCCCCCACGCACCCTATGTGTTCAGATGCGGGTCACACAATCACCTTGCAGCGTTGTGCGGGGTTTCCCCATTCGGACATCCTGGGATCAACGCTCGGTTATCAACTCCCCCAGGCTTATCGCAGATTCCTACGTCCTTCTTCGGCTCCTAATGCCAAGGCATCCACCGTGTGCCCTTAAAAACTTGACCACACAAGATCAATAAACTTACTCGAGAGAACCATGCGCCACTTGGGCCCAAGGTTCATTCATAAGAAATTGCTGTAAGAACACACACACACGTGTGTGTGTCCTAGATGCTCGCGTCCACTATGTAGTTCTCAAACAACAACCCCATCAACCAGACCCCCGGACACCACAACCCACAACACGGGGCTGATAACAGTGACCGGCAATACCGGAAGCAGGAACAAGAAGAAACACCAGAACTGTGCCCCCCTGCATTGCTGCAAAAAGGTCCTGTTGCCTCAGGACCCAACAGTGCGCCAAACACAACCCACACAATCCACGCCCCGGCACGTTCCTGACAACACCCCACCACCACAAAAGCAGAAAAGGCGTTGCCGTACTGGCACCAGGACACAACCGGTAAAGGCCATGCCAAAAAACTTTGATTCGTTGATATTCCACCCATGAGCACCCACCGCAGAACAGACGCCTGCGCAATGGGCAACACTGACAACCACCACGCACCCGCATACACGGACACCAGCAGTTGTTAGCAGCTCCTTAGAAAGGAGGTGATCCAGCCGCACCTTCCGGTACGGCTACCTTGTTACGACTTAGTCCCAATCGCCGGTCCCACCTTCGACGGCTCCCCCCACAAGGGTTAGGCCACCGGCTTCGGGTGTTACCAACTTTCGTGACTTGACGGGCGGTGTGTACAAGGCCCGGGAACGTATTCACCGCAGCGTTGCTGATCTGCGATTACTAGCGACTCCGACTTCATGGGGTCGAGTTGCAGACCCCAATCCGAACTGAGACCGGCTTTTTGGGATTAGCTCCACCTCACAGTATCGCAACCCTTTGTACCGGCCATTGTAGCATGCGTGAAGCCCAAGACATAAGGGGCATGATGATTTGACGTCGTCCCCACCTTCCTCCGAGTTGACCCCGGCAGTCTCCTATGAGTCCCCGGCCGAACCGCTGGCAACATAGAACGAGGGTTGCGCTCGTTGCGGGACTTAACCCAACATCTCACGACACGAGCTGACGACAACCATGCACCACCTGTAAACCGACCGCAAGCGGGGCACCTGTTTCCAGGTCTTTCCGGTTCATGTCAAGCCTTGGTAAGGTTCTTCGCGTTGCATCGAATTAATCCGCATGCTCCGCCGCTTGTGCGGGCCCCCGTCAATTCCTTTGAGTTTTAGCCTTGCGGCCGTACTCCCCAGGCGGGGCACTTAATGCGTTAGCTACGGCGCGGAAAACGTGGAATGTCCCCCACACCTAGTGCCCAACGTTTACGGCATGGACTACCAGGGTATCTAATCCTGTTCGCTCCCCATGCTTTCGCTCCTCAGCGTCAGTTACAGCCCAGAGACCTGCCTTCGCCATCGGTGTTCCTCCTGATATCTGCGCATTTCACCGCTACACCAGGAATTCCAGTCTCCCCTACTGCACTCTAGTCTGCCCGTACCCACTGCAGAACCGGAGTTGAGCCCCGGTCTTTCACAGCAGACGCGACAAACCGCCTACGAGCTCTTTACGCCCAATAATTCCGGATAACGCTTGCGCCCTACGTATTACCGCGGCTGCTGGCACGTAGTTAGCCGGCGCTTCTTCTGCAGGTACCGTCACTTTCGCTTCTTCCCTACTGAAAGAGGTTTACAACCCGAAGGCCGTCATCCCTCACGCGGCGTCGCTGCATCAGGCTTTCGCCCATTGTGCAATATTCCCCACTGCTGCCTCCCGTAGGAGTCTGGGCCGTGTCTCAGTCCCAGTGTGGCCGGTCACCCTCTCAGGCCGGCTACCCGTCGTCGCCTTGGTAGGCCATTACCCCACCAACAAGCTGATAGGCCGCGAGTCCATCCAAAACCACAAAAGCTTTCCACCCCCCACCATGCGATGAGGAGTCATATCCGGTATTAGACCCAGTTTCCCAGGCTTATCCCAGAGTCAAGGGCAGGTTACTCACGTGTTACTCACCCGTTCGCCACTAATCCCCCCAGCAAGCTGGAGATCATCGTTCGACTTGCATGTGTTAAGCACGCCGCCAGCGTTCATCCTGAGCCAGGATCAAACTCTCCGTTGAAAACAAAAAAAATCAAACAGACACAACCACACCCACCGGAAATAACGACGGACCATGGCTGCACAAAATTCGAAACCAGCTGAAAACCAGACCACCACACACGGGGGTGCGCAGCAATCCGGCCATAATTTCAACCAATCAATAAAACAATCGGCATCAACAAACTTGGCACACTATTGAGTTCTCAAACAACAGACCCCCCAAAACATCACCCCGCACAGCGCACCACAAAAGCAGCGCACCCAACAAGGCCATTGGAAAAGAAGAGTTATTTTTGGCCGCCTACCGAACCGTACACACCTTCCGGCTTTCCGTTTCGCACCCGGCGACTCAGAAAACAATACACGCCCCACAACCCCAACGCAAATCCACCCCAACAACCACCAAACACACCCCCCAAACCCCGCCAGCCGGCCGTCGTCGACCACTTCTTTCACCCCAGTAGTGTGGCCACGCAGCTGCCTCCGATGACGGCCGTGCGCACTGGTGGGAGGATGGAACGCATGGAACTTCACATCACAGGAGATGCCGCCGCCGATCAGCTGTTGAGTGACGATGCTTTCGCCTTGCTGACAGGCATGTTGCTCGACCAACAGGTAACCATGGAGTCCGCATTTGCCGGTCCTGAGAAAATCCGTGCGCGGCTTGGATCACTGGATCCCGGCACGATCGCAGGCTACGATCCCGAGGGCTTCGTGGAAGTTTTCAAAGAACGCCCCGCCGTCCACCGATTCCCAGGGTCCATGGCCGGCAGAGTCCAAGCCCTCGCCGAAACGGTACACCGGGATTGGAATGGAGACGCCGCGGCAATCTGGACCAGCGGCAATCCCGACGGCTCTGAGGTACTGCGTCGGCTCAAGGCCTTGCCTGGCTTCGGAGAGCAGAAGGCAAAGATCTTCCTGGCCCTCCTTGGCAAGCAATGCGGCCTTCAAGCCAACGGTTGGCGGGAAGCATCCGGCCACTATGGCGAAGAGGGCGCATACCTCTCTGTGGCCGACATCGTCGATCCTGACTCCCTAGTGAAGGTCCGGGCCAGCAAGCAAGCGGCCAAAGCAGCCGCGAAGGCTTCGAAGACATCGAACGCCTGACTTCGTCAGAGCCGATCGGCACCTAACGCGCTGTCCTTCATGGCATTCCGCACTTTCCAGCTTTATCCACATAGATGGACTTAGGCCTGCTGTGGGGCTGTGCGGGCTGGAAGAGTGTTTTCCATGGACGGCATTCTGGAGCGGAATGAGGCTACTGAGGTTTCGGGCGCGCATGTTCTTATGCCTGGTGGCTCGGAGGTTGGGGCGTTGCTCGCCGTGTTGGGCTCTTTTCGCGTCAGCGCGGACAGCGCCGGTCTAATCGACCAGATAAGAGGCCTGGAAAACGCGAAATCCGCCATCGCAGCCTTGCAGGCGAAAGCGTCGGTGGCGTTTGACCTGGCCCACCGCCGCGAACAAGCGGCCGCCGGGGTGCCCGTATCGGAGCAGGGCCAGGGTGTCGCTGCGCAGCTCGCGTTGGCCCGGCGCGAATCGCCCAACCGCGGATCGCGTCTCCTCGGATTGGCGAAGGCCCTCGTCACGGAGATGCCCCGCACCATGGCCGCCCTGGAAACCGGGCAGCTCAACGAATGGCGGGCCACCCTGCTCGTGAAGGAAACAGCCTGCCTGTCCGCCGAAGACCGCTGCGCGGTGGACGAAGAACTCGCCCCCGATACCGGAACCTTCGACGGCGCCGGAGATCGGGCGATCATCGCCGCCGCACGGGCCGCGGCCTACCGCCGGGATCCCCGCTCCGTCGCCCAGCGCGCGGCCCGCGCCGCCACCGAACGGCACGTCAGTCTCCGCCCGGCGCCGGACACCATGACCATCCTCACCGCCCTGCTGCCCGTCGCCCAAGGCGTCGCTGCCTACACCGCGCTCACCCGGGCGGCTGATTCGGCCCGATCCGGCGGTGACACCCGCTCCCGGGGCCAGCTCATGGCCGACACCCTCGTCGAACGCCTCACCGGCACACCCGGCGGCATCACCGGCGTTGACGTCCAGCTGGTGATGACGGACCGCACGCTTTTCCAAGGCGACAGCGAACCCGCACGGCTCCAAGGCTACGGAATCGTCCCCGCAGAATGGGCAAGAACGTTGCTCGCTGGCGGACCCGCTGAAGCCGAGCGCGGTGAGGACCGTCCTACGGAACCCGCGCACACTGGGTCTGGCCCCACGGAGCCCGGACCCGCGAGGCGCAGCCCCACTGACCCAGGCACAGGGCATGACTTCAAGGTGTTTCTCCGCCGGCTCTACACCTCCCCCGCCAGCGGCGAACTGCTGGCCATGGACTCCAAAGCACGACTCTTCCCGCCGCGGCTCAGACGATTCATCGAAACCCGCGACGACACCTGCCGCACCCCCTACTGCGACGCACCCATCCGCCACATCGACCACGTCATTCCCTGGCACGACGGCGGACCCACCACCCTGGAAAACGGCGCCGGGCTCTGCGAAGCCTGCAACCACACCAAAGAAAAAAGTGGCTGGAACGTAAGAACGATTCCCAGATCCGGGACCCTACGCGGGAACGTGCCTCACGACGTGCACACACTTCGAATCGGGACCCCGACAGGACACGCCTATCTATCGACGGCGCCCCCGTTGCCTGGGCACGTCCGTGTTGCGGGTTCAGCCAGAAGCGATGTGGATTCGGCGCCGCGGCATCTGCGTGCCCGCCCTGTTATGGGGTCGTGAACCTCGGGAGCTAGCGGCGGGCCAGGTGTGGGTGGTCGATCATTTGGGTACTGGCCAGCGCGCGCCGGACTACAAGGGAAGTTAACGACAAAAGGGCCTCCACGATGGTGGCGGCCCTTTATTGGGTTCACAGATAGGCTGACGCGGTTTGGTGGGTTTAAATGTGGGAGACCCCCCGACCTGGTGTGGGTTGGGGGGTCTCTACCTAATGTGTGTCCGGCGGTGTCCTACTCTCCCACACCCTCCCGGGTGCAGTACCATCGGCGCTGTGGGTCTTAGCTTCCGGGTTCGGAATGGGACCGGGCGTTTCCCCCACGCTATGACCGCCGTAACCTTGTTACCCGTCCCCCGCCTTTTTTGCCGGTTGGTGCCGGTTGGGGGTGGGAAGTTTTGTGGTTACAACATTGTGGTGTTGTTATTTAGTTGTGTTTGTTCCTGTGAGCAACGGTGTTGTTGTTCGGGAACCACATAGTGGACGCGTGCAGTGTTTGTGTGTGGTGTAAGTTGTTGGCCTATTAGTACCGGTCAGCTTCACGAGTCTTTGGTCCTCGCTTCCACATCCGGCCTATCAACCCAGTGGTCTGGCTGGGGGCCTCTCACACAAATTGTGTATGGAAATCTCATCTTGAAGCGAGCTTCCCGCTTAGATGCTTTCAGCGGTTATCCCATCCGAACGTAGCTAATCAGCGGTGCACTTGGCAGTACAACTGACACACCAGAGGTTCGTCCGTCCCGGTCCTCTCGTACTAAGGACAGCCCTTCTCAAATTTCCTGCGCGCGCAGCGGATAGGGACCGAACTGTCTCACGACGTTCTAAACCCAGCTCGCGTACCGCTTTAATGGGCGAACAGCCCAACCCTTGGGACCTACTCCAGCCCCAGGATGCGACGAGCCGACATCGAGGTGCCAAACCATGCCGTCGATATGGACTCTTGGGCAAGATCAGCCTGTTATCCCCGAGGTACCTTTTATCCGTTGAGCGACGGCCATTCCACAATGTACCGCCGGATCACTAGTCCCGACTTTCGTCCCTGCTTGAGATGTCTCTCTCACAGTCAAGCTCCCTTGTGCACTTACACTCGACACCTGATTGCCAACCAGGCTGAGGGAACCTTTGGGCGCCTCCGTTACTTTTTAGGAGGCAACCGCCCCAGTTAAACTACCCATCAGGCACTGTCCCTGACCCGGATCACGGGCCGAAGTTAGATGTCCAAAGTGACCAGAGTGGTATTTCAACGATGACTCCACCCGAACTGGCGTCCGGGTTTCAACGTCTCCCACCTATCCTACACAAGCCACTCCGAACACCAATACCAAACTATAGTAAAGGTCTCGGGGTCTTTCCGTCCTGCTGCGCGTAACGAGCATCTTTACTCGTACTGCAATTTCGCCGAGTTTATGGTTGAGACAGCGGGGAAGTCGTTACTCCATTCGTGCAGGTCGGAACTTACCCGACAAGGAATTTCGCTACCTTAGGATGGTTATAGTTACCACCGCCGTTTACTGGGGCTTAAATTCTCAGCTTCGCCACACAAGGTGGCTAACCGGTCCTCTTAACCTTCCAGCACCGGGCAGGAGTCAGTCCGTATACATCGTCTTGCGACTTCGCACGGACCTGTGTTTTTAGTAAACAGTCGCTTCCCCCTGGTCTCTGCGGCCCACACCCGCTCCACAGAGCAAGTCTGTATCACGGGGCAGGCCCCCCTTCTCCCGAAGTTACGGGGGCATTTTGCCGAGTTCCTTAACCATAATTCTCTCGATCGCCTTGGTATTCTCTACCTGATCACCTGTGTCGGTTTGGGGTACGGGCGGCTAAAACCTCGCGTCGATGCTTTTCTTGGCAGCATAGGATCACCGGATCCCCCCTTACGGGAGTCCCATCAGATCTCAGGATCGTGCTCGAAACACACAGGAACGGATTTGCCTATCCCTGACCCTACATCCTTGGACCGGGGCAACCATCGCCCGGCCCGGCTACCTTCCTGCGTCACACCTGTTAATACGCTTACCTCCCGGGATCAGGTCCCGCGCTCGGCCAAAACCCACACACCACAAGGGTGATAGGGCAGGCTCCGGGCGGTTAGTATCCCCCGCTTGGCATGGGCGGTTTTTCGCCGGTACGGGAATATCAACCCGTTGTCCATCGACTACGCCTGTCGGCCTCGCCTTAGGTCCCGACTTACCCAGGGCAGATTAGCTTGACCCTGGAACCCTTGATCATTCGGCGGACGGGTTTCTCACCCGTCTTTCGCTACTCATGCCTGCATTCTCACTCGTGTAGGCTCCACCGCTGGTTTCCACCGCGACTTCACTGCCCACACGACGCTCCCCTACCACTCCACACCCCTGAACCACGAAGGCTAGGGCAATGTGTGAAATCCACAACTTCGGCGGTGTACTTGAGCCCCGCTACATTGTCGGCGCGGAATCACTTGACCAGTGAGCTATTACGCACTCTTTCAAGGATGGCTGCTTCTAAGCCAACCTCCTGGTTGTCTTCGCAACTCCACATCCTTTCCCACTTAGCACACGCTTAGGGGCCTTAGTTGGTGGTCTGGGCTGTTTCCCTCTCGACTATGAAGCTTATCCCCCACAGTCTCACTGCTGCGCTCTCACTTACCGGCATTCGGAGTTTGGCTGACGTCAGTAACCTTGTAGGGCCCATCGGCCATCCAGTAGCTCTACCTCCGGCAAGAAACACGCAACGCTGCACCTAAATGCATTTCGGGGAGAACCAGCTATCACGGAGTTTGATTGGCCTTTCACCCCTACCCACAGCTCATCCCCTCCATTTTCAACTGAAGTGGGTTCGGTCCTCCACGACGTCTTACCGTCGCTTCAACCTGGCCATGGGTAGATCACTCCGCTTCGGGTCTAGATCACGCCACTACACTCGCCCTGTTCAGACTCGCTTTCGCTACGGCTACCCCACACGGGTTAACCTCGCGACGTAACACTAACTCGCAGGCTCATTCTTCAAAAGGCACGCCGTCACCAGAATCAGACTGGCTCCGACGGATTGTAAGCACACGGTTTCAGGTACTGTTTCACTCCCCTCCCGGGGTACTTTTCACCTTTCCCTCACGGTACTGGTCCGCTATCGGTCATTAGGAAGTATTTAGGCTTATCAGGTGGTCCTGACAGATTCGCACGGGATTTCTCGGGCCCCGTGCTACTTGGGATCCTCTCCAGGCGGTACACAACATTACGGTTACGGGGCTCACACCCTCTCTGGCCGGCCTTTCAAGACCGTTCACCTATGCCTGCACCTACACACCCCACCAGTCCGGCAGAACCAGTACGGAAAGTCCCACAACCCCGCCCATGCAACGCCCGCCGGCTATCACACATGGAAACGGTTTAGCCTGATCCGCGTTCGCTCGCCACTACTAACGGAATCACTCTTGTTTTCTCTTCCTGCGGGTACTGAGATGTTTCACTTCCCCGCGTTCCCCCCACGCACCCTATGTGTTCAGATGCGGGTCACACAATCACCTTGCAGCGTTGTGCGGGGTTTCCCCATTCGGACATCCTGGGATCAACGCTCGGTTATCAACTCCCCCAGGCTTATCGCAGATTCCTACGTCCTTCTTCGGCTCCTAATGCCAAGGCATCCACCGTGTGCCCTTAAAAACTTGACCACACAAGATCAATAAACATACTCGAGAGAACCATGCGCCACTTGGGCCCAAGGTTCATTCATAAGAAATTGCTGTAAGAACACACACACACGTGTGTGTGTCCTAGATGCTCGCGTCCACTATGTAGTTCTCAAACAACAACCCCATCAACCAGACCCCCGGACACCACAACCCACAACACGGGGCTGATAACAGTGACCGGCAATACCGGAAGCAGGAACAAGAAGAAACACCAGAACTGTGCCCCCCTGCATTGCTGCAAAAAGGTCCTGTTGCCTCAGGACCCAACAGTGCGCCAAACACAACCCACACAATCCACGCCCCGGCACGTTCCTGACAACACCCCACCACCACAAAAGCAGAAAAGGCGTTGCCGTACTGGCACCAGGACACAACCGGTAAAGGCCATGCCAAAAAACTTTGATTCGTTGATATTCCACCCATGAGCACCCACCGCAGAACAGACGCCTGCGCAATGGGCAACACTGACAACCACCACGCACCCGCATACACGGACACCAGCAGTTGTTAGCAGCTCCTTAGAAAGGAGGTGATCCAGCCGCACCTTCCGGTACGGCTACCTTGTTACGACTTAGTCCCAATCGCCGGTCCCACCTTCGACGGCTCCCCCCACAAGGGTTAGGCCACCGGCTTCGGGTGTTACCAACTTTCGTGACTTGACGGGCGGTGTGTACAAGGCCCGGGAACGTATTCACCGCAGCGTTGCTGATCTGCGATTACTAGCGACTCCGACTTCATGGGGTCGAGTTGCAGACCCCAATCCGAACTGAGACCGGCTTTTTGGGATTAGCTCCACCTCACAGTATCGCAACCCTTTGTACCGGCCATTGTAGCATGCGTGAAGCCCAAGACATAAGGGGCATGATGATTTGACGTCGTCCCCACCTTCCTCCGAGTTGACCCCGGCAGTCTCCTATGAGTCCCCGGCCGAACCGCTGGCAACATAGAACGAGGGTTGCGCTCGTTGCGGGACTTAACCCAACATCTCACGACACGAGCTGACGACAACCATGCACCACCTGTAAACCGACCGCAAGCGGGGCACCTGTTTCCAGGTCTTTCCGGTTCATGTCAAGCCTTGGTAAGGTTCTTCGCGTTGCATCGAATTAATCCGCATGCTCCGCCGCTTGTGCGGGCCCCCGTCAATTCCTTTGAGTTTTAGCCTTGCGGCCGTACTCCCCAGGCGGGGCACTTAATGCGTTAGCTACGGCGCGGAAAACGTGGAATGTCCCCCACACCTAGTGCCCAACGTTTACGGCATGGACTACCAGGGTATCTAATCCTGTTCGCTCCCCATGCTTTCGCTCCTCAGCGTCAGTTACAGCCCAGAGACCTGCCTTCGCCATCGGTGTTCCTCCTGATATCTGCGCATTTCACCGCTACACCAGGAATTCCAGTCTCCCCTACTGCACTCTAGTCTGCCCGTACCCACTGCAGAACCGGAGTTGAGCCCCGGTCTTTCACAGCAGACGCGACAAACCGCCTACGAGCTCTTTACGCCCAATAATTCCGGATAACGCTTGCGCCCTACGTATTACCGCGGCTGCTGGCACGTAGTTAGCCGGCGCTTCTTCTGCAGGTACCGTCACTTTCGCTTCTTCCCTACTGAAAGAGGTTTACAACCCGAAGGCCGTCATCCCTCACGCGGCGTCGCTGCATCAGGCTTTCGCCCATTGTGCAATATTCCCCACTGCTGCCTCCCGTAGGAGTCTGGGCCGTGTCTCAGTCCCAGTGTGGCCGGTCACCCTCTCAGGCCGGCTACCCGTCGTCGCCTTGGTAGGCCATTACCCCACCAACAAGCTGATAGGCCGCGAGTCCATCCAAAACCACAAAAGCTTTCCACCCCCCACCATGCGATGAGGAGTCATATCCGGTATTAGACCCAGTTTCCCAGGCTTATCCCAGAGTCAAGGGCAGGTTACTCACGTGTTACTCACCCGTTCGCCACTAATCCCCCCAGCAAGCTGGAGATCATCGTTCGACTTGCATGTGTTAAGCACGCCGCCAGCGTTCATCCTGAGCCAGGATCAAACTCTCCGTTGAAAACAAAAAAAATCAAACAGACACAACCACACCCACCGGAAATAACGACGGACCATGGCTGCACAAAATTCGAAACCAGCTGAAAACCAGACCACCACACACGGGGGTGCGCAGCAATCCGGCCATAATTTCAACCAATCAATAAAACAATCGGCATCAACAAACTTGGCACACTATTGAGTTCTCAAACAACAGACCCCCCAAAACATCACCCCGCACAGCGCACCACAAAAGCAGCGCACCCAACAAGGCCATTGGAAAAGAAGAGTTATTTTTGGCCGCCTACCGAACCGTACACACCTTCCGGCTTTCCGTTTCGCACCCGGCGACTCAGAAAACAATACACGCCCCACAACCCCAACGCAAATCCACCCCAACAACCACCAAACACACCCCCCAAACCCCGCCAGCCGGCCGTCGTCGACCACTTCTTTCACCCCAGTAGTGTGGCCACGCAGCTGCCTCCGATGACGGCCGTGCGCACTGGTGGGAGGATGGAACGCATGGAACTTCACATCACAGGAGATGCCGCCGCCGATCAGCTGTTGAGTGACGATGCTTTCGCCTTGCTGACAGGCATGTTGCTCGACCAACAGGTAACCATGGAGTCCGCATTTGCCGGTCCTGAGAAAATCCGTGCGCGGCTTGGATCACTGGATCCCGGCACGATCGCAGGCTACGATCCCGAGGGCTTCGTGGAAGTTTTCAAAGAACGCCCCGCCGTCCACCGATTCCCAGGGTCCATGGCCGGCAGAGTCCAAGCCCTCGCCGAAACGGTACACCGGGATTGGAATGGAGACGCCGCGGCAATCTGGACCAGCGGCAATCCCGACGGCTCTGAGGTACTGCGTCGGCTCAAGGCCTTGCCTGGCTTCGGAGAGCAGAAGGCAAAGATCTTCCTGGCCCTCCTTGGCAAGCAATGCGGCCTTCAAGCCAACGGTTGGCGGGAAGCATCCGGCCACTATGGCGAAGAGGGCGCATACCTCTCTGTGGCCGACATCGTCGATCCTGACTCCCTAGTGAAGGTCCGGGCCAGCAAGCAAGCGGCCAAAGCAGCCGCGAAGGCTTCGAAGACATCGAACGCCTGACTTCGTCAGAGCCGATCGGCACCTAACGCGCTGTCCTTCATGGCATTCCGCACTTTCCAGCTTTATCCACATAGATGGACTTAGGCCTGCTGTGGGGCTGTGCGGGCTGGAAGAGTGTTTTCCATGGACGGCATTCTGGAGCGGAATGAGGCTACTGAGGTTTCGGGCGCGCATGTTCTTATGCCTGGTGGCTCGGAGGTTGGGGCGTTGCTCGCCGTGTTGGGCTCTTTTCGCGTCAGCGCGGACAGCGCCGGTCTAATCGACCAGATAAGAGGCCTGGAAAACGCGAAATCCGCCATCGCAGCCTTGCAGGCGAAAGCGTCGGTGGCGTTTGACCTGGCCCACCGCCGCGAACAAGCGGCCGCCGGGGTGCCCGTATCGGAGCAGGGCCAGGGTGTCGCTGCGCAGCTCGCGTTGGCCCGGCGCGAATCGCCCAACCGCGGATCGCGTCTCCTCGGATTGGCGAAGGCCCTCGTCACGGAGATGCCCCGCACCATGGCCGCCCTGGAAACCGGGCAGCTCAACGAATGGCGGGCCACCCTGCTCGTGAAGGAAACAGCCTGCCTGTCCGCCGAAGACCGCTGCGCGGTGGACGAAGAACTCGCCCCCGATACCGGAACCTTCGACGGCGCCGGAGATCGGGCGATCATCGCCGCCGCACGGGCCGCGGCCTACCGCCGGGATCCCCGCTCCGTCGCCCAGCGCGCGGCCCGCGCCGCCACCGAACGGCACGTCAGTCTCCGCCCGGCGCCGGACACCATGACCATCCTCACCGCCCTGCTGCCCGTCGCCCAAGGCGTCGCTGCCTACACCGCGCTCACCCGGGCGGCTGATTCGGCCCGATCCGGCGGTGACACCCGCTCCCGGGGCCAGCTCATGGCCGACACCCTCGTCGAACGCCTCACCGGCACACCCGGCGGCATCACCGGCGTTGACGTCCAGCTGGTGATGACGGACCGCACGCTTTTCCAAGGCGACAGCGAACCCGCACGGCTCCAAGGCTACGGAATCGTCCCCGCAGAATGGGCAAGAACGTTGCTCGCTGGCGGACCCGCTGAAGCCGAGCGCGGTGAGGACCGTCCTACGGAACCCGCGCACACTGGGTCTGGCCCCACGGAGCCCGGACCCGCGAGGCGCAGCCCCACTGACCCAGGCACAGGGCATGACTTCAAGGTGTTTCTCCGCCGGCTCTACACCTCCCCCGCCAGCGGCGAACTGCTGGCCATGGACTCCAAAGCACGACTCTTCCCGCCGCGGCTCAGACGATTCATCGAAACCCGCGACGACACCTGCCGCACCCCCTACTGCGACGCACCCATCCGCCACATCGACCACGTCATTCCCTGGCACGACGGCGGACCCACCACCCTGGAAAACGGCGCCGGGCTCTGCGAAGCCTGCAACCACACCAAAGAAAAAAGTGGCTGGAACGTAAGAACGATTCCCAGATCCGGGACCCTACGCGGGAACGTGCCTCACGACGTGCACACACTTCGAATCGGGACCCCGACAGGACACGCCTATCTATCGACGGCGCCCCCGTTGCCTGGGCACGTCCGTGTTGCGGGTTCAGCCAGAAGCGATGTGGATTCGGCGCCGCGGCATCTGCGTGCCCGCCCTGTTATGGGGTCGTGAACCTCGGGAGCTAGCGGCGGGCCAGGTGTGGGTGGTCGATCATTTGGGTACTGGCCAGCGCGCGCCGGACTACAAGGGAAGTTAACGACAAAAGGGCCTCCACGATGGTGGCGGCCCTTTATTGGGTTCACAGATAGGCTGACGCGGTTTGGTGGGTTTAAATGTGGGAGACCCCCCGACCTGGTGTGGGTTGGGGGGTCTCTACCTAATGTGTGTCCGGCGGTGTCCTACTCTCCCACACCCTCCCGGGTGCAGTACCATCGGCGCTGTGGGTCTTAGCTTCCGGGTTCGGAATGGGACCGGGCGTTTCCCCCACGCTATGACCGCCGTAACCTTGTTACCCGTCCCCCGCCTTTTTTGCCGGTTGGTGCCGGTTGGGGGTGGGAAGTTTTGTGGTTACAACATTGTGGTGTTGTTATTTAGTTGTGTTTGTTCCTGTGAGCAACGGTGTTGTTGTTCGGGAACCACATAGTGGACGCGTGCAGTGTTTGTGTGTGGTGTAAGTTGTTGGCCTATTAGTACCGGTCAGCTTCACGAGTCTTTGGTCCTCGCTTCCACATCCGGCCTATCAACCCAGTGGTCTGGCTGGGGGCCTCTCACACAAATTGTGTATGGAAATCTCATCTTGAAGCGAGCTTCCCGCTTAGATGCTTTCAGCGGTTATCCCATCCGAACGTAGCTAATCAGCGGTGCACTTGGCAGTACAACTGACACACCAGAGGTTCGTCCGTCCCGGTCCTCTCGTACTAAGGACAGCCCTTCTCAAATTTCCTGCGCGCGCAGCGGATAGGGACCGAACTGTCTCACGACGTTCTAAACCCAGCTCGCGTACCGCTTTAATGGGCGAACAGCCCAACCCTTGGGACCTACTCCAGCCCCAGGATGCGACGAGCCGACATCGAGGTGCCAAACCATGCCGTCGATATGGACTCTTGGGCAAGATCAGCCTGTTATCCCCGAGGTACCTTTTATCCGTTGAGCGACGGCCATTCCACAATGTACCGCCGGATCACTAGTCCCGACTTTCGTCCCTGCTTGAGATGTCTCTCTCACAGTCAAGCTCCCTTGTGCACTTACACTCGACACCTGATTGCCAACCAGGCTGAGGGAACCTTTGGGCGCCTCCGTTACTTTTTAGGAGGCAACCGCCCCAGTTAAACTACCCATCAGGCACTGTCCCTGACCCGGATCACGGGCCGAAGTTAGATGTCCAAAGTGACCAGAGTGGTATTTCAACGATGACTCCACCCGAACTGGCGTCCGGGTTTCAACGTCTCCCACCTATCCTACACAAGCCACTCCGAACACCAATACCAAACTATAGTAAAGGTCTCGGGGTCTTTCCGTCCTGCTGCGCGTAACGAGCATCTTTACTCGTACTGCAATTTCGCCGAGTTTATGGTTGAGACAGCGGGGAAGTCGTTACTCCATTCGTGCAGGTCGGAACTTACCCGACAAGGAATTTCGCTACCTTAGGATGGTTATAGTTACCACCGCCGTTTACTGGGGCTTAAATTCTCAGCTTCGCCACACAAGGTGGCTAACCGGTCCTCTTAACCTTCCAGCACCGGGCAGGAGTCAGTCCGTATACATCGTCTTGCGACTTCGCACGGACCTGTGTTTTTAGTAAACAGTCGCTTCCCCCTGGTCTCTGCGGCCCACACCCGCTCCACAGAGCAAGTCTGTATCACGGGGCAGGCCCCCCTTCTCCCGAAGTTACGGGGGCATTTTGCCGAGTTCCTTAACCATAATTCTCTCGATCGCCTTGGTATTCTCTACCTGATCACCTGTGTCGGTTTGGGGTACGGGCGGCTAAAACCTCGCGTCGATGCTTTTCTTGGCAGCATAGGATCACCGGATCCCCCCTTACGGGAGTCCCATCAGATCTCAGGATCGTGCTCGAAACACACAGGAACGGATTTGCCTATCCCTGACCCTACATCCTTGGACCGGGGCAACCATCGCCCGGCCCGGCTACCTTCCTGCGTCACACCTGTTAATACGCTTACCTCCCGGGATCAGGTCCCGCGCTCGGCCAAAACCCACACACCACAAGGGTGATAGGGCAGGCTCCGGGCGGTTAGTATCCCCCGCTTGGCATGGGCGGTTTTTCGCCGGTACGGGAATATCAACCCGTTGTCCATCGACTACGCCTGTCGGCCTCGCCTTAGGTCCCGACTTACCCAGGGCAGATTAGCTTGACCCTGGAACCCTTGATCATTCGGCGGACGGGTTTCTCACCCGTCTTTCGCTACTCATGCCTGCATTCTCACTCGTGTAGGCTCCACCGCTGGTTTCCACCGCGACTTCACTGCCCACACGACGCTCCCCTACCACTCCACACCCCTGAACCACGAAGGCTAGGGCAATGTGTGAAATCCACAACTTCGGCGGTGTACTTGAGCCCCGCTACATTGTCGGCGCGGAATCACTTGACCAGTGAGCTATTACGCACTCTTTCAAGGATGGCTGCTTCTAAGCCAACCTCCTGGTTGTCTTCGCAACTCCACATCCTTTCCCACTTAGCACACGCTTAGGGGCCTTAGTTGGTGGTCTGGGCTGTTTCCCTCTCGACTATGAAGCTTATCCCCCACAGTCTCACTGCTGCGCTCTCACTTACCGGCATTCGGAGTTTGGCTGACGTCAGTAACCTTGTAGGGCCCATCGGCCATCCAGTAGCTCTACCTCCGGCAAGAAACACGCAACGCTGCACCTAAATGCATTTCGGGGAGAACCAGCTATCACGGAGTTTGATTGGCCTTTCACCCCTACCCACAGCTCATCCCCTCCATTTTCAACTGAAGTGGGTTCGGTCCTCCACGACGTCTTACCGTCGCTTCAACCTGGCCATGGGTAGATCACTCCGCTTCGGGTCTAGATCACGCCACTACACTCGCCCTGTTCAGACTCGCTTTCGCTACGGCTACCCCACACGGGTTAACCTCGCGACGTAACACTAACTCGCAGGCTCATTCTTCAAAAGGCACGCCGTCACCAGAATCAGACTGGCTCCGACGGATTGTAAGCACACGGTTTCAGGTACTGTTTCACTCCCCTCCCGGGGTACTTTTCACCTTTCCCTCACGGTACTGGTCCGCTATCGGTCATTAGGAAGTATTTAGGCTTATCAGGTGGTCCTGACAGATTCGCACGGGATTTCTCGGGCCCCGTGCTACTTGGGATCCTCTCCAGGCGGTACACAACATTACGGTTACGGGGCTCACACCCTCTCTGGCCGGCCTTTCAAGACCGTTCACCTATGCCTGCACCTCACACCCCACCAGTCCGGCAGAACCAGTACGGAAAGTCCCACAACCCCGCCCATGCAACGCCCGCCGGCTATCACACATGGAAACGGTTTAGCCTGATCCGCGTTCGCTCGCCACTACTAACGGAATCACTCTTGTTTTCTCTTCCTGCGGGTACTGAGATGTTTCACTTCCCCGCGTTCCCCCCACGCACCCTATGTGTTCAGATGCGGGTCACACAATCACCTTGCAGCGTTGTGCGGGGTTTCCCCATTCGGACATCCTGGGATCAACGCTCGGTTATCAACTCCCCCAGGCTTATCGCAGATTCCTACGTCCTTCTTCGGCTCCTAATGCCAAGGCATCCACCGTGTGCCCTTAAAAACTTGACCACACAAGATCAATAAACATACTCGAGAGAACCATGCGCCACTTGGGCCCAAGGTTCATTCATAAGAAATTGCTGTAAGAACACACACACGTGTGTGTGTCCTAGATGCTCGCGTCCACTATGTAGTTCTCAAACAACAACCCCATCAACCAGACCCCCGGACACCACAACCCACAACACGGGGCTGATAACAGTGACCGGCAATACCGGAAGCAGGAACAAGAAGAAACACCAGAACTGTGCCCCCCTGCATTGCTGCAAAAAGGTCCTGTTGCCTCAGGACCCAACAGTGCGCCAAACACAACCCACACAATCCACGCCCCGGCACGTTCCTGACAACACCCCACCACCACAAAAGCAGAAAAAGGCGTTGCCGTACTGGCACCAGGACACAACCGGTAAAGGCCATGCCAAAAAACTTTGATTCGTTGATATTCCACCCATGAGCACCCACCGCAGAACAGACGCCTGCGCAATGGGCAACACTGACAACCACCACGCACCCGCATACACGGACACCAGCAGTTGTTAGCAGCTCCTTAGAAAGGAGGTGATCCAGCCGCACCTTCCGGTACGGCTACCTTGTTACGACTTAGTCCCAATCGCCGGTCCCACCTTCGACGGCTCCCCCCACAAGGGTTAGGCCACCGGCTTCGGGTGTTACCAACTTTCGTGACTTGACGGGCGGTGTGTACAAGGCCCGGGAACGTATTCACCGCAGCGTTGCTGATCTGCGATTACTAGCGACTCCGACTTCATGGGGTCGAGTTGCAGACCCCAATCCGAACTGAGACCGGCTTTTTGGGATTAGCTCCACCTCACAGTATCGCAACCCTTTGTACCGGCCATTGTAGCATGCGTGAAGCCCAAGACATAAGGGGCATGATGATTTGACGTCGTCCCCACCTTCCTCCGAGTTGACCCCGGCAGTCTCCTATGAGTCCCCGGCCGAACCGCTGGCAACATAGAACGAGGGTTGCGCTCGTTGCGGGACTTAACCCAACATCTCACGACACGAGCTGACGACAACCATGCACCACCTGTAAACCGACCGCAAGCGGGGCACCTGTTTCCAGGTCTTTCCGGTTCATGTCAAGCCTTGGTAAGGTTCTTCGCGTTGCATCGAATTAATCCGCATGCTCCGCCGCTTGTGCGGGCCCCCGTCAATTCCTTTGAGTTTTAGCCTTGCGGCCGTACTCCCCAGGCGGGGCACTTAATGCGTTAGCTACGGCGCGGAAAACGTGGAATGTCCCCCACACCTAGTGCCCAACGTTTACGGCATGGACTACCAGGGTATCTAATCCTGTTCGCTCCCCATGCTTTCGCTCCTCAGCGTCAGTTACAGCCCAGAGACCTGCCTTCGCCATCGGTGTTCCTCCTGATATCTGCGCATTTCACCGCTACACCAGGAATTCCAGTCTCCCCTACTGCACTCTAGTCTGCCCGTACCCACTGCAGAACCGGAGTTGAGCCCCGGTCTTTCACAGCAGACGCGACAAACCGCCTACGAGCTCTTTACGCCCAATAATTCCGGATAACGCTTGCGCCCTACGTATTACCGCGGCTGCTGGCACGTAGTTAGCCGGCGCTTCTTCTGCAGGTACCGTCACTTTCGCTTCTTCCCTACTGAAAGAGGTTTACAACCCGAAGGCCGTCATCCCTCACGCGGCGTCGCTGCATCAGGCTTTCGCCCATTGTGCAATATTCCCCACTGCTGCCTCCCGTAGGAGTCTGGGCCGTGTCTCAGTCCCAGTGTGGCCGGTCACCCTCTCAGGCCGGCTACCCGTCGTCGCCTTGGTAGGCCATTACCCCACCAACAAGCTGATAGGCCGCGAGTCCATCCAAAACCACAAAAGCTTTCCACCCCCCACCATGCGATGAGGAGTCATATCCGGTATTAGACCCAGTTTCCCAGGCTTATCCCAGAGTCAAGGGCAGGTTACTCACGTGTTACTCACCCGTTCGCCACTAATCCCCCCAGCAAGCTGGAGATCATCGTTCGACTTGCATGTGTTAAGCACGCCGCCAGCGTTCATCCTGAGCCAGGATCAAACTCTCCGTTGAAAACAAAAAAATCAAACAGACACAACCACACCCACCGGAAATAACGACGGACCATGGCTGCACAAAATTCGAAACCAGCTGAAAACCAGACCACCACACACGGGGGTGCGCAGCAATCCGGCCATAATTTCAACCAATCAATAAAACAATCGGCATCAACAAACTTGGCACACTATTGAGTTCTCAAACAACAGACACTACCGGCACCACCACCAACCCAAACGGGCCACTGGATCGCTCCGGAGCAACTTTTCAAACTTACCCGAACCGGTCGCATAAAGCAAGCCGCCCTCGGGCCTCCCCAACCAGGTCAGAGGCGCAGAAAGCACCACCGAAAACCGGTAATTTGAAGGGGAATTCGTCACCATCATTTCCGCATCAGCGGCGGCGACTCAGATAACTTTACACGTGCCGCACCGTCCGAACAAATCCACCCCACCACCACCCAAAACCCCTGCAAACACTGGGGAAACAGCCCTGAAACATCTCAATTCCAGCAGGACGGTTTTCCGTGAAGCCCGTCACACACAGAAGATCCGACGTAAGGTGCGCCTTGAATCGGCACCCAAGCACCGCCGTCGGACCGGCCAAACACCTCAGGATCTGAGAGAGCAACCGGCCAAACACCTCAGGATGTGAGAGAGGATCGGGGGAAGGGTGACGCGCACAGAGGATGCCCGCCAAATAGCCCGGCCGGGCTCAGTGGCCCCCGTGGCCCGCACCCTCGGTCTTGCGCATCATCGCACCGAGCACCACGGCAGCTCCGGCAATGATGGTTGCCGCCAGGAACGCGGCCTGCATGCCCGCTACCAGGCCGGAGGATGCGGACACCACCGCGAAGATGGACACGAGCAGCGCAGTGCCAGCGGCACCGGCTACTTGCTGGGCGGTGCTCATGATCGCCGATCCGTGGGAGTACAGGTGCGGCGGCAGGGGGTTCAGGCCTGTGGTGAAGGCTGGCGTAAAGAGCAGGGCCAGGCCGAGGCTCAACGTCACGTGCAGCGCAATCACCCACCCCAGGGCGCTGGCCTGATCGAGCCGCGAGAACTGCCAGAGGGTCAGGACCATGAGGACTGAACCGGATACGGTCAAGGGCAGGGGACCAACTTTGTCGAAGATCCGCCCAATCACCGGACCCAACAGACCCATGGCCAATCCGCCCGGCAAAAGCGCCAGGCCGGTTTCCATGGGCTGCAGGTGCAGCGTGTTCTGCAGGTAGAGCGGGAGCAGGATGACGCCACCGAACAGGGCCATCATTGCTACGACCATGAGCAGCGTGGACACCGTGAACATCCGGAAGTTGAAGGCCCGGAGATCCAGCAGCGGAGCGTCGGACTTCTGCAATTTGAGCTGGCGGAAGACGAACAGCGCCAGGCACACGAGTCCCACAACGAGTGCGATGATCGGGACTACCCCTGCGTTGGCGCCACCGATCTGGCTCAGGCCATAGACCAGCCCACCGAAGGCAGGCACCGTGAGAACCACCGAAGTGAAGTCCAAACCAGTCTTGCCGCGCTCCCCTACGTTGGTGAGGTACTTGGCGCCAATCGCCAAGGCAGCAAGAGCCACGGGCAGCACGAACACAAACATGAAGCGCCAGGAGAAGTGGTCCAGGATGATGCCTGAAACGGTGGGGCCCATTGCGGGAGCGACCGAGATGGCGATGCTGACGTTACCCATGACAGCTCCGCGCCGGGACATCGGCACAAGGGTGAGGATTGTGGTCATCAGCAATGGCAGCATGATGGCCGTGCCGCCGGCCTGGACGATTCGCGCCAGGAGCAGCACGGGAAACCCGGGCGCCAGCGCGGCGAGCAGCGTTCCGCCGCTGAAGAGTCCCATCGCGAGCATGAACGAGCCGCGGGTGGTCAATCGCTGCAGGATGAACCCGGTGGTCGGGATGACGACCGCCATGGTCAGCATGAAGCCGGTGGCGAGCCACTGGACCGTGGGCGCATCCACCTTGAGGTCGGTCATCAGCCGCTGGAGCGCGACGTTCATGATGGTCTCGTTGAGGATCACCACAAAGGTGGCAACCAGCAAGGTGACAATGACCGTGACGGACTCACGGGACATCTTTCCTGAGACAGGAGCCTGCGTGAGCGCTTCCTCTGTGGAGGCAGCGCCTGCGGACGCGCCAGGACCGGGCTCGCTGTTGGCGTCGGACGTGACGTCGGTAGACATGAGGATTCCTCAGGTTTGGGCTTGGATTCCGGCGATCAATACCGGTGAAGACAGAAACAGTCTAGACGCCCAGGAGATTCCCGTCAGCAGAAAATCCAAACGTTGGGTATTCAACCTCAGGAGTTAAGCGGAGCGTTGTCTATCAACCGAACGGGACCTACCTTGGCGGCAATAATTGCAAGCCCTTCGCCGCGGAACGGGGTCTCTTTGCAGTTCTCGGCCAGCGGCTCGAGCGTGGTGGGATCCACGACGTCGAAGTAGTCCAGTTCCACCAGGGGCTGGGATTCAACGAGTTCGACGGCGGAGTCCAAGTCGAGCGGTTCGTGCGCGTTTGCGCGGGACTCGATAAGGCGCAGAGCCCGCGACAGCACCAGCGCCGCCTCGCGCTCTTCGTCCGAGAGGAAGCGGTTACGGCTGGAAAGCGCCAGGCCGTCCTCACTGCGGACGATTGGCACGGGCACGATCTCCACCGGGAAGTTCAGATCGGCGACCATCCGCTTCACGAGGGCAAGTTGCTGGGCGTCCTTCTGGCCAAAGTAGGCGCGGTAGGCCGGCGTCGAACCGTCCGCAGCTGCGCCGCCCGGAAGTCCATAGTGCAGCAACTTGGCTACCACAGTCAGGGCGCCATCGAAGTGGCCGGGGCGCGAGGCGCCCTCCCATTTCCCACCGAGCGGGCCGGCGGATACACGGACCAGCGGCTGGCCACCCGGGTACACCTCGTCAACGGAAGGTGCGAAGACAAGGTCAACTCCTTCGGCATTGAGGAGAGCCATATCCGCCTCGAGCGTGCGGGGATAGCGGTCGAGGTCCACGGCGTCGCCGAACTGGAGGGGATTCACGAAAATGGTGGCTACCACGACGTCGTTCTCAGCCACTGCGGTCCTCGCCAAGGCTGCGTGGCCGGAGTGCAGGGCGCCCATGGTGGGCACCAGGCCTTGGGAACTTCCCCGCTTGGAAGCCAGGAGACGGGCGCTCTCGGCACGCAGTTCGGCTGCGGTGGTCACGAGTTTGATGGCCATGCTGTTCAGATTCCTTCCGGCGCGGTGGGTTCAGTTCCCAGTGCCTCGCCAATGTCACTCAGTTGTTCGGGGCGCAGCAGTCCGCGGTTACCGGCACGCCGGGCCGTTGCCTGTGCCATGGCCTGATAGGCCGCCAGCACGTCGCCGCCAGCACCGCCGTCGTATTCCTTCAGAGCCTGGACGTGTGCAGCAACGGTGCCTACATCCCCGCGCGCCACGGGACCGGTCAGTGCCGATTCGCCGGACGCAAGGGCGTTCTCCAATGTCGCGCGCAGCAGCGGACCCAGCATTGACTCCGGGGATTCGACGCCGATCTCCCGCAGCAGCTGCGACGCCTGCGCCACCAGCGTGACCATGTGGTTGGAACTGTGCGCGAGAGCAGCGTGGTAGAGGGTGCGGTCGGCCTCGGCAATCGCTACCGGTTCGGCGCCCATCTCCACAACCAGGGCCTGGGCAATCGGCAACATAGCAGCGTCCGCGGTGACTCCGAACGTGCAATCCATCAGGCGGGTCAGGTCCAGGCTCATGCCGGTGAAGGTCATGGCAGGATGCATCGCCAGAGGGATGGCACCCGCCGTGCGGATCGGTTGCAGGATCCCCACACCGAAACGGCCCGAGGTATGAGCCACCAGTTGGCCCGGTTGCCACGCACCAAGCTTCGCCAGTCCGGCGACCAGCTCGCCGAGGGCATCGTCCGGAACGGCAAGCAGCACTAATTCCGACCGCTCTACGATCTCCTGGATCCCAAGGATCGGGACACCAGGCAGCAACGTCTCCGCCCGCTCCCGGCTCGCCTCGGATACGGCAGAAACCCCGACGACGGCGTGCTCGGCCGCGCGCAGAGCGGCACCCAGGACGGCACCCACTTTGCCGGCGCCGATGATGCCGACTCCGAGTCTTCCTGGCCTAACCATGCTGTGGATCCTCCTGCGTTGACGATTGTGTTGGTGCTTGTGGCGGTGATTGGGGTGGGGCTTGCCCCGTTACCTGTGCAAGCCATTGCTCGCTGGTCTGCCGCCTTCTGGCTTCGCGGGCACGGGCAGCCTGTTGGTCAAAGAGCTGGACAGCCTGCTCCACGCCGGCTTGATAGAGGCGGGGCGCGACGGGTCCGGCCGTGGTGTGGAGGATAAGATCAGCCACCCCGAAACGCCGCGCCAGCGGACCTTGCTGCAAGGCCATGGACTGCGTGCGCTGATGCGGAACCAGGACCAGGGCACGCCACCATCGGCCCGAGCGAATCAACAACGCCGTTCGCGTGGCCAGGAAACCATTGCGCCGCCATCCCAGCGGGGCAAGGAGCCGGGCCCGGCGCGGAGTGGTGACGAAACCATCCGTGGACGTAAGCCCGCCTGATCCGGAGCCCGCCGGCGCCAAACCCTCCAGCCCGGAAATAAACACCCGTTCCGGATCCTCAACACCGGGGTCTGGCAGCACGAGGGAGAGCATGCGCATGACGTCAGGCTTCATGCCCACAGGCAGCAGGGTGGTGCGGGCTGCGTTCTCATTGCCAGCGGCGCCACCGTAGCCGGCCACGTTAACGTGCATGCGGTACCAGCCAAAGATTCTCCAGATGGGCGGCTGCGTGACCTTCAGTGCCTGGATTCGACCCGGCGGCAAGGTCTGGGCTTGCGTGTCCAGGAGCCCGTAGCGTAGCCGGATCCCATCGGGCGAAATTGCGGCCGTGAAGTTGTAACCCTTGTTAAATGAGCTCCAATAGGCAGCACCGATACCCAGGACAGCCGGGATCAGTGCCAGGAAGATTGCGCTGTTTTCTGTGTACACGGAGATAGCTATGGATGCCGCGGCGCCGAGCAGGATTCCGACGGTCTGCTCGCTCAGCAGGAGCGAGCCAATCAGCCGGGAAGGTGGCACGGACAATACAACGTGCTCCGGAGCTTCGGGGATTTCTTCCGCGGTCTCCGGCCCGCTGACCACTCCCGCGGCCCGGGCAAGGATAGTGGCACGCAACTGTTTGGCTTGGGCCAGTGGAAGGTAAGCGAGCCGCACTGCCGACTCGCCGGCGTCGGCGACTTCAAACTTGAGTTCAGCGAGGCCAAAGATCCTCGCCAAAAGGGGCTGCACGATGTCGATCGCCTGGACACGGTCCAACCGCGCCTGCCGCTGCTGCTTGAAGAGGAATCCGGTATTGACCCGGACATACCCTTCCGCGACCTGGTAGCGCGTGAAGTACCAACTCAGGATGAATCCACCCACGGTCAGGAGCAGCAGGATGCCACCGCCAGCCAAAAGCCAGGGCACACGTCCATTGAGGTTGGGATCCAGGATGTCGCGGCCCTGCAGAATGCGTTCAAAGGCGTCACGACCGAAAAAATACCCGACGGCGGCCAGCGCGACCCAGCCGCGCACGAACGGTGACGCTGGGTGCACTCGCCGCCAATCGGCGTCGACGGCTTTACCTGGGAGGCTCACGGCTGCGCTACCTTCCGGGCTCACAGCCCGGCCAGCCTGGCTTCTCCGCGTGCCGAGAGCTGTTCACGCAGCCGTGCGCCTTCCTCTGCAGGGAGCCCGGGCAGGTAAGCACTGGTGCCGGCAGATGCCGTGTGGAGCTTCAAAGTACAGAGTCCCAGTCCACGTTCCACCGGTCCAACAGAAACGTCCACATACTGCATGCGCCCATAAGGGACCACCATGGTGCGCTGGAAAAAGATGCCACGGCGGATCAGGAGATCGTCATCGCGCTCTGCGTAACCGATGGCCCGGACCTGGCGCGGAATCAGGACGAGCCGCCATAACGCCAGCACGAGCATCACCGCGGGTACCGTGATGGCGAGCCATAGTGGCGGCCAACGCCACCAACCCAGCTGTACAAACACGAGCGGGAGGCTGAGGATCGCCACCATCACAAGGTTTCCGATGGCCCATTCCACCAAGCGGACGGTGACGTACTTCGGGGAGACCCGCAGCCATTGGACGCCGGGAGGGTCAATCGCCTCGGTACGCATACTCGCCTTCGCCCTTGGCTTCACCGCGGCGGGTTTCCGGTCCGGGGGCGCCGCCTTCGAGGTCCTCCGGTGGGATGCGGCAGAACCGTTCGACTACCAGGCCGACGATCACCATCACCACGCCACCGCCGCCCATCAGCACGGCGTTCCACAGGATGCCCTCGCCACTGCGCAAGCTCCCGATCCGAAGAAGATCAAAGGAGATGCCGGCGTGCCAGCCCAGCAGGAGCGTCCCGGCATACGCGCAAGCCTGGGCAAGGATCAGCGTCCTGGCAGCCAGGATCGGGTTGAGCATGTTCTTCTTCTTGCCGTTGCGCCACCGCAGGACCCGGATCCCCATGACCAGGGTGAGTACAGCGATGACGCCCATGGTGACCAGCGCGGAGACTGGCAGCACGGGAGTGGGCATGCTGAGGCGGTTGGTTGCCGTCGTGGCCAGCCAGCCTATGGCGGCAGCGATGATGGCGATGATCACCAGGACCGCGGGGCGCATGGCTTTCACTGCTGCTCCACCGCTCCCGTCGCAGGAACACCGGCGACATCGCCGTAACCGTCGAACCGACGGATGCCGGGCATATCTTCAGCTGCGGCGGCCAGTTCGGCCACGCTCCGCCCGTTCAGTTGGGCATTTGGCTCCAGCAGGGACCATGGGTACAGGACGAAGGCGCGTTCAGCAGCCCGGGGATGCGGCAGGGTCAGGACAGGATCGTCGCTGACCACGTCACCGAAAACGATGATGTCTACATCCAGTGTCCGCGGACCCCAACGGACCTCGCGGGTGCGGTGGTGCTTCTGCTCGACCTCGTGGCAGTGCTGCAGCAGCTCAAGGGGACTCAGCGTCGTCTCGACTGCCATGACCATGTTCAGAAAATCGGGTTGCCCTTCCGGCCCGCCCACTGCCTTGGTCTGGACCACCGGAGACACTCCAAGGAGCCTCACGTCCGGCGGGTCTACGAGATCGGCGACGGCGGTGGAAAGGGTGTCGTTCCGCTCGCCAAGGTTGCTGCCGAGAGCCAGGATCGCTTTGGTGTATCCCGAGTTCATGACCGCTCCCTGTGGACACTCACGGTGACGTCGCCGAACGGAACCTCAATGGGGGCCTTCGGTTTGTGGACAGTGACATCGACGGCGGCCACTTCATAGTTGGCAAGGATGCCGTCGGCGATCCTCACGGCCAGGCCCTCAATCAGGTTCAACGGCTCGCCCTCGATGTGGGAGGTAATAAGCTCGGCAACCTCGCCGTAGTGCGCTGTGTACTGGAGGTCATCGGTCTCCGCGGCCTTGGTGAAGTCCGTATGGAGGACGGCGTCAACGACGAATGGCTGGCCGTCGCGGCGCTCGAAATCGAACACTCCATGATGGCCGACGGCGGTAACACCGGTCAGCGTGATCCTGTCCACAAAGTCCTCCGGTCAGCGGGCGATTCGAGCGGCAACCTTGACGGCGTCAAGGCTGGGACCGACGTCGTGGACGCGGACAGCCCAAGCGCCCTTCGCGGCGCTCAAAGCAGTAATGGCTGCGGTGGCGGCGTCCCGTTCCAGTGGTGCGGCGGACTTGCCGGCAACGGTCAGGAGCGAACCAAGGAACCGCTTCCGTGAGGCTGCCACCATGACCTTATGGCCGAGCGCGAAAAGCTTGTCCAGGTTCCCGAGGATTTCCCAGTTCTGGTCCTCGTTCTTGGAGAAGCCAATACCCGGATCAATGATGATCTGCTCCGGAGCAACGCCCGCTGCATACAGTTTGTCGCGGATACCGCTGAGCTCCGCCACGACGTCCTCAGTCACGTTGTTGTATTCAGTGAGGCTGTCCATGGTGCGGGCATCGCCACGACGATGCGTGAGGATATACGGAACCTTGGTGCGTGCCACGAGTTCGGGCATGTCCGGCTCGATGGTCAGGCCGGAAACGTCGTTAATAATCGCAGCGCCGGCTTCCACGGCAGCTGCCGCCGTTGACGTGTGCATGGTATCGATACTCACCAGCGCGCCGGCCTTGACCAGCGCCTGGATCACCGGGAGCACCCGGCGTTGTTCTTCTTCAGGGGAGACGGGTTCGGCCCCGGAGCGCGTGGACTCGCCACCGACGTCGATGATGTCCGCACCGGCATAGAACATGCGCAAGCCGAGGGCGATGGCGGTGTCCGGCGTGCGGTGGTTGCCGCCATCGCTAAAGGAATCCGGGGTGACATTGAGAATTCCCATGACGAGCGTGCGGTCCGTTGGCAGGTCCTCAAACCTGGCCGCCGGCCGCGGCTTGCGGAGAATCGGCAGTGGGCTTGTGGCCGGGCCGGTTCCGGGTGCTGCAGCGAGGGAATCCATATATTGCTTACCTTCCGATGATGAGGCTCATGGCCTCGGCGCGCGTGGCCGGGTCATGGAGCTGACCGCGCACCGCACTGGTGACGGTCTTGGCGCCGGGCTTGCGGATGCCGCGCATGGACATGCACATGTGTTCGCATTCGACGACGACAATCGCCCCGCGGGGGTTGAGGTGCTTTACGAGTGCCTCGACGATCTGCGTGGTGAGCCGTTCCTGCACCTGCGGCCGGCGTGCATAAATATCCACCAAACGGGCCAGCTTGCTCAGTCCCGTCACCTTGCCGTCATGTGACGGAATATAACCAACATGAGCTACCCCATGGAACGGAACCAGGTGGTGTTCGCACGTCGAATAGAAGGGAATGTCCTTCACGAGGACAAGCTCTTCATGGTCGAGGTCAAACGTGGTGGAAAGGACATCCGCCGGGTGCTGGTGAAGGCCCGCAAAGACCTCCGCATAGGCCTTGGCAACCCGCTTGGGTGTGTCCTTCAGGCCTCCGCGGTCGGGGTCTTCACCAATAGCGAGCAGGATTTCACGTACTGCTGCTTCAATGCGCGGGCGGTCCACTTTATTGCCCCGCTTGCCGTCCGTGGCTGAGCCGTGGGCGGCGGCGAGGTCGTCGTCGTCGAAATGAGTCACAGCAGAAAGCTTAGCCGTGAAGCGGAGAGTCGGTGCCGCCGTCGGGTCCCGGTGACTGGAATGACTCCTGGCTGCTGACGCCCTGGGAGTGCGGGGCCACAGCGTCCAGCGGCTCGTCCAAGCGGGCCTTTTTGGCCTGTTCCTGGGCCTCGCGCTCAGCTTTCTCCGCGCGGGACTCAACCGGCGGAATCGACTGGACAGGACGGGACTCTTTAGACAGCCAGATCTCGCGGAAATCACGCTTGCGGATGTCGTGGAAGATCTTGGCGATCTCGGCCTGGTTGAGGGTCTCCCGCTCAAGCAGTTCCAGTGCCAGACGGTCCAGGACATCGCGGTTTTCGGTGAGGATGGCGTAAGCCTCGTCGTGCGCCTGGTCGATCAGGCGACGTACTTCCTCGTCCACGACGTAGGCGATCTGGTCGGAGAAGTTGCGCTCCTGCGCGGCGTCGCGGCCGAGGAACGGCTCGCCGCCACCCTGGCCAAGCTTCACTGCACCAACACGTTCGCTCATGCCGTACTGCGTGACCATCTTCCGGGCCGTTGACGTGGCCTTCTCGATGTCGTTGGACGCGCCGGTGGAGGGGTCATGGAACACGATTTCCTCAGCAACACGGCCACCCATGGCGTAGGCCATCTGGTCCAGCAGTTCGTTGCGGGTAACCGAGTACTTGTCGTCCTCGGGAATCACCATGGTGTAGCCGAGTGCACGGCCACGCGGAAGGATGGTGATCTTGGTGACCGGAGCTGAGTTCCGCAAGGCAGCTGCAACCAGTGCGTGGCCACCTTCGTGGTAGGCGGTGATCTTGCGCTCGAGTTCCTTCATGACGCGGCTGCGCTTCTGCGGGCCCGCCATGACGCGGTCGATTGCCTCGTCCAAAGCGCGATCATCGATCAGGTTGGCGTTTGAACGAGCCGTCAGCAGGGCTGCCTCGTTGAGGACGTTGGCCAGGTCAGCACCCGTGTAACCGGGGGTCTTCTTGGCAACAGCCCGGAGGTCGATGCCCTGGGCCATCGGCTTGCCCTTGGCGTGGACGTTCAGAATCTGCTCGCGGCCCACCATGTCAGGGGCTTCAACGGTGATCTGGCGGTCAAAGCGGCCTGGGCGGAGCAGCGCGGGGTCCAGGACGTCCGGACGGTTGGTGGCTGCGATGAGAATAACGTTGGTCTTGACGTCGAAGCCGTCCATTTCCACAAGGAGCTGGTTCAAGGTCTGTTCGCGTTCATCGTTACCGCCACCGATTCCGGCGCCACGGTGACGGCCAACGGCGTCGATTTCATCCACAAAGATGATGGCCGGCGAGCTGGCCTTCGCCTGTTCAAAAAGGTCGCGGACACGCGAAGCGCCAACGCCGACGAACATTTCCACGAAGTCCGAGCCGGAGATGGAGAAGAAGGGAACGCCGGCTTCACCCGCAACAGCGCGGGCCAGCAGCGTTTTACCGGTACCTGGAGGGCCGTAGAGCAGCACGCCCTTGGGGATCTTGGCGCCCACAGCCTGGAACTTTGCCGGTTCCTGGAGGAACTCCTTGATTTCCTGGAGCTCTTCCACTGCTTCGTCAGCACCGGCGACGTCGGAGAAGGTCACCTGCGGCATGTCCTTGTTGACCAGCTTGGCCTTGGACTTGCCGAACTGCATCACCTTGGAGCCGCCACCCTGCATGCGGGAGAGCAGGAACCAGAACAGCACACCGAGCAGCAGCACGGGGATGAGCAAAGAGAACAGTCCGGAGAACCAGTTGTTCTCGATCGGCTGGTCCGTGAAGCCCTTGTCCGGGTTGGCGCTGGTAACGGCCTTGACGACGTCCGGACCACGGTCCGTGACGTAGAAGAACTGGACGTTCTTCCCTTTGTCCTGGCCATCGATGTTCAGGCTGTCTTTGAGCACCAGGTCAACGCGGTTCTCGGCGTCGAAAATCTTGGCCTGCTCAACCTTGCCGCTTTGCGCGAGGAGCTCCAGGCCGTCCTTGGTGTCAATGCGTGTGGAACCGCCCGGAGCCAGCGTTGCGAATGCCACCAGGAGCAAGCCGACGACGACAACAATCCAGATGCCCGGGCCCTTGAAGAAACTCTTAGCTTTCATCTGATCGGGGTTTCGCCCCGTCCCTCCTGGTAGTGCTGCGAGGCGCAACTTCTGCGCGCGAATGGTGCTGCTTCAGTTTCTAGCTATACACCGTTCCCAGTTATTCACGCACTGGAATGCTCAAAAGTTCCCTCTGGGCGTACACAGGATACTCGCCTATGACGGGCTAGGACAGACCTGCATGGGGATCAGTGATGGAATCACGGGTCACCAGGGGACATTCCAGAATCGTCGGTTTGGAAGCAAGGACAGCGAGGTCTGTTTTGCCTTCGATGGCATCAATCAGGCGCTCGGTGGCCCAGGCACCCATCTCGTAGTGGGGCAAGGCCACTGTGGTCAGGCCTGGGTGGAGGTTGGCCGCGATGAGCTCCTGGTCATCGAAACCCACCACGGAAAGTTCGTTGGGAATGCTGATTCCCAACTCTGCCGCTGCGCGGTAGGCGCCCATGGCCATGCGGTCGTTGTAGCAAAACAGGCCCGTGGGCCGGTCCTCGCGCTTGAACATCCGCAAGGCGGCAACATAGCCGCCCTGCACTTCGGAAAGTTCGGACTCCACAGGTGCGGCACCGCCGTCGAGCCCTGCTTCGTTCAAGGCGTTCCGGAAACCACGCAGGCGGTCCCGGGTTGCCGGGACGTCGTCGGTGTTGTTCAGGAAACCGATCCGTCGGTGGCCGGCGTCCAGAAGGCTCTGCACGGCTACCCTTGCGCCGCCCTCTTCATCGGGGACTACCGAAGCGACGCTGCCCGCCAGGCTTTCAGCGTCCACAAGCACCGCGGGAACCGAACTCAGGTTCTCCGGCAAAGTGACCTCGCGGTGGTACATGGTGGCATACAGGATGCCATCAACGCGGCGCTCCAGAAGGGCCTCGACGTCGGCCTGCCGGGACTCGTCGCTTGCCGCACCAGAGGTGTTGATGATCATCAGGTTGTAGCCCCGCGCCCTGGCGGCCTCATCCGCACCAAGGATGATCCGCCCTGCGTGTGGTGTGGTGGCAATTTCCTCGCTGATGAGCCCCAGCATCCCGGTACGCTGCGTGCGCAGGGCCTGGGCCAGGCGGTTTGGGCCGTAGCCGAGGCGTTCCGCCGTGGCTTTGACCTTCTCCCGTGTTTCCGCGCTGATGCGGGCGTAGGCCACGTCGTTCAGAACGTGGGAAACAGTGGTGACAGACACGCCGGCGGCAACGGCTACATCCTTGATGCCAATGCTTTTGTTCGTCAACGGCTTCCCACGTCCTTATGTTTGCCTGAAAAGGCGCAAGTAAAGGGCAGGTTACTCGTAAACGTGTGGGGCCAGCGTGCCCACGAAGTCCAGGTTGCGGTACTTCTCCGCGTAATCCAGGCCATAGCCAACAACGAACTCGTTGGGGATGTCGTAGCCGACGTATTTGACGTCGATCTCAACCTTTGCCGCGGTGGGCTTACGGAAGGCCGTGCAGATCTCGACGCTGGCCGTACCGCGCGATTCCAGGTTGGACTTGAGCCATGAAAGCGTCAGGCCGGAGTCGATGATGTCCTCGACGATCAGCACGTCCTTGCCCATGAGGTCCGTATCGAGGTCCTTCAGGATCCGGACAACGCCCGAGGATTGCGTGCCGGAGCCGTAGGAAGAAACCGCCATCCAGTCCATGCTGACGTGGCTGTGCAAAGCACGCGCCAGGTCCGCCATGACCATCACGGCACCCTTCAGGACACCAACGATCAGCAGTTCGCGGCCTTCGTAGTCCTTGTCGATCTGCGCAGCCAGTTCAGCGATGCGCGTTTGGATCTGCTCTTTGGTGTAAAGAACGTGCTTGAGATCTGCCTGGACGTCGTTTGAATCCACCAATGGCTCCTGTTTTGATGCTCGGGTGCGGCTACTGTTGGGGCGATTTCTGATGCCGGAATACTAGCTTCCCACAGCGCGCGGCCTCGCGGGGACCGCCAGTGGCCGAATCACCCGTCCCGGCAGCAGCCGAAGCAACGGAAGATCCCGCCCGTTCCTGCTCCAAATCGCTGAGGGACAGGCGATATACGCTAACGTGGCCGGGAAGTTCAACGGGTCCCGCCGAACCCTGGCGACGAAGCAGCGCTTCCGCGGCCTGGAGCCGCCCGTACCCGGGTTGCTGGCCCCCGACGTCGGCCGCCGCCTTCGCGATGACGCGGAACCTCAACGCTGCCGGAAGCCCGCGGACGGCGTCCTCCGGCATCCACGAGCCGTCTTCAGTTCGGTGTACCAGGGAGAGATACGTCTCGTTTGCGAGATCCTCAAGGAAATCGGCGTCCTGCTGCAGAATCGCGGCAGTCCTGGCCAAAGATTCGGCAACACCCGGCCCCAGCTTTTCTTCCAGCACAGGCATGACCTCGGCGCGTGTCCGCGAGCGCGCGAACGCAGGGTCATTGTTGCTCGGATCATGCCACGGCTCCAGGTCCTCAACCTCGCAGATTTCCAGGGTTTCTTCCCGCCGGAGGCCCAGGAAGGGACGGAGCAGGCGTCCCCGGACCGGCCTCATGCCAGCCAAGGAACGTGTACCTGAGCCGCGGGCAAGGCCCAGGAGCACCTGTTCGGCCTGGTCATCCAAGGTGTGCCCGAGCAGGATGTGATCGCAACCGAGGTCATCTGCGGCGGCTTCGAGTGCTGCGTGCCGGGCATCGCGGGCTGCAGCTTCAGGCCCGAACCCAGTGGATGCGACCTCCACCGTGCGCACTTCTACAGGTGCAAGCCCCAGATCCCGCAATACAGCTGCCGTCCGGGAAGCTACCTCTGCCGAGCCAGCCTGAAGTTGATGGTCAACCACGACGCCAGCCACGGAGATCGGGTGCCCGTCCACATGGCCGCGCCGGGCGAAGTATCCAGCCACAGCTGCGAGCGCAAGTGAATCCGGCCCTCCGCTGCAAGCTACGAGCACACGCTCCGGGTAACCCGCAGCGGCCAGGGCGTTCTGCAGCTGCTTCCGCGCCTTGCCGACGACTGGCGCCAAACGGCCCGGCCGGCGTCGGCCCTTGCCTGTCATTCCACTGCCGGAACCACTATCAGAACCACTATCGATGCCGCCATCAAAGACAGGTACGCTCAAAGCCCCATCCGCTCAAGCCACTGCCTGGAATTGTGGATCTCTTCCTCGGTGGGAAGGTTTTCTGCTGAGTTCCACACCTTGTTGAAGCCTTCCATTCCGCCGACTTCAACAACCTCGCGCACGAACTTTGCGCCGTCCGTGTACTGGCGCATCTTGGCGTCGAGACCGAGGAGGTTACGGATGAACTTCTCAATGATGCCGCGGTCCTTGCCGCGGTCATTGAAGCGTTGGCGGATCGTCTTCACCGACGGGACGATGCTGGAATCCACGGCATCCATCACCACATTGGCATGACCTTCGAGGAGGCTCATGACGGCAGTGATGTGGGACAGGGAAGCCTTCTCCTCGGGATCCTGCAGGAGGTCCAGAATTGCACCCCGGCCCGGAACGTTGCCCGATGCGGCGCGGTCCTTCAGGGACTTGGCTACGGCAGCCGCCCGTTCAACCAGGGAATCCATGTTGCCGAGGAGATGGCTGCTGAGCTTCTCGATTTCGCCCAGCATATGGTCGCGCAACCAAGGGGCGGCGGCAAACTGAACGCGGTGGGTTTGCTCGTGAAGGCATACCCAAAGCCTGAAGTCGTCCGGGTGCACATTGAGTTCGCGTTCCACGGAGATGATGTTCGGTGCAACGAGGAGAAGGCGCCCGCCCTGGGGGACGTGGGCTTCCGGGGCCAACGCCGCGAAGGGGTCGTATTGCCCCAGGACTTTGCTGGACAGGAAAGCAAGGATCGCACCGAGCTGGCTGCCCGTGATGGCACCGCTGGCGGCAGCGGCAGCCGGTGTCATGGACAAACTGCTGCGGGACTCCAGCATTTTCTCCAGGGCCGGCTGGAGCATGACGGAGAAGCTCTGGGTGTTGGCTTTGGACCATGAAGCGCGGTCTACGACGAGGACGTGCGAATCCCGCAGATCCCGCGCCGCTTCAAGCCCGGTGATGTCGTGGACGTGCGGGACAGAGATATCCGCGTTGAAACGCAGGTTGTCCACCGCCTTGCCGATTTCCCCAGCGCTCAGCGCGGGACCGGGAGGGGTAAGCCGGGCAGCCGTGGAGGCGGCCAGGTCCCAATTGATCAGGGACGGGGCCCCTGCTGACGAATCTCGGGCAGATGACACCATACGGTCCATCACACCACATGACACTGACAATGGGCCCTTAAGTTCGCTCCGCGCGGAGCGGGGGGAGTTTGCTTCTAGCGGCACCCGCAAGAGGCCAGCACAGACGCCGAGCGGTCCATCGCCACCTTGTTTCCAGCAGCACCCGGTTCCAGGCCATTGCCGATGAACGAGAACACCAGTAGTCGCCCATCAGCGTCAACGACGTACCCGCTCAAAGCAATGACGGTGTTGAGCGTCCCGGTTTTGGCACGGACAAGGCCTGCACCCTCGGCAGTGCTTGGGTCCACATACCTGTCGTCCAGGGTGCCGGTAAGTCCCGCCACCGGGAATCCGTCCAGGGCGGTCCGCAGGCTGAGGTCCGGTCCGCTGGTGATGGCACGGACTACTTCCGCAAACTGGCGGGCACTGACCTGGTTCTCCAAGGCAAGGCCCGAAACATCGGCCAACTGCATCGGACCGGCGGCGATTCCCAACTCCCCCAGCCGTTGCCGCACGGCTGCAGTGGCGCCGTCGTACGTGGCTTCCTGTCCGGAAGCAATGGCGGTCATGCGCCCGAGCGCCTCGGCCAGGAAGTTGTCCGAGGTTTCCAACATGAGGTCCACTTGCTCGCTCACGGTTGCGGACTCAGCGGCGGCCAGCACCTTCGCCGGGACGCCCTTGCCGCGTTCGACGCCGGGACGCACCTCGACGCCGGCAGCCACTAACTGTTCGGCGAAAGCCTGGGCGGTGGTGAATGCCGAATCCTGGGGACGCGCCCCGGTGGTAATCGTGGATGAATAGCGCCCGGAGTTCAGGGCGAGGGAAAACAAGGGGGCAGTCTCACCGGCGGCGACGTCGTCAAGGCTCCACGCAGGATTCAGTGGCGCGCCCGTGAACAGCGAGTCATCCACCTGCACGGTCACGGGCCCTTTGACCCCATCGGTAGCCAAAGAAGCGGCAGTATCGGCGGCCAGGGTTGCAAGCCCGGCCCGGCCCATCACAGCCGCGGGATCGGAAGCACCTCCGCCGAGCAGCACGTCCCCTCCCCCGGTCAGCACCACTGTTGACGCGTCAGCACCGGCTAACACACGGGTGGTAAAGCGCGATTCGGGACGGAGCGCCTTCAAAGCGGCCGCTGCGGTCAACAGCTTCATGTTCGACGCCGGGATGCGGTTCGCGTTGGCATCGCGGTCGAACAGGACCGTGCCTGTGGAGGCGTCCATGACCACGCCAGTGATGCTGCCGGCACCGGACGGTTTCAGGGCCGCATTCAAAAGGCGTGACAGTTCAGCTGGTACCGGTGTTGGCGCATCAGGGTCCAGGGGAAGCACGCCGTTGGCCTGGGACAGGCGGCCGGGCTCCTGCTGCCATGGCGGCGCGGAAGGTGACGGCTTGGGTGCGCTGAAGAGTCCTGGCACCATGCCGACCACCACGATCGCCCCCACGCACAGTAGAACCAACGTCAACAGCATCGGCCACTTCAAGCGCCCCCACGCCGTGGACACCCACTTCCGGGCACCCCCGTTTTTAACGCCCTTCATGCAGTTGCTTGGTCCTGTCAGTCCTGAAAATGTCCCGCCGGTTCAAGAAACCCGGGCCTCTCGCTATATCCTCAATAGTAGTCGGCGGCGCCGGCTGCACTTTCGCCTGCCGCGCCCCACCCCCACCCGTCAAGGAGCACGCCATGAAGCACGACGTGACCATCGAGATCCCCAAGGGATCGCGCGTCAAGTACGAAGTTGACCACGAAACCGGCCGCGTCCGCCTGGACCGCGTCCTCTTCACCTCCATGCAGTACCCGACGCACTACGGATTCTTTGAGAACACCCTGGGCGAAGACGGCGACCCCCTGGACGCACTGGTGCTCCTGCAGGACTTCGACCTGCACCCGGGCGTCATCGTTGAGTCCCGCCCCATCGGCGTATTCAACATGACCGACGACGGCGGCGGAGACGCCAAGGTCCTCTGCGTTCCGGTTGACGCACGCTTCGACCACATCCAGGAAGTCAGCGACGTCAGCGAATTCCTGATCAAGGAAATCGAGCACTTCTTCACACGTTACAAGGACCTGGAGCCCGGCAAGTGGGTTAAGGCCGAGGGCTGGGGCGACCGCGCCGCTGCCGAAGCCGAGCTGGAAGCTTCCATCAAGCGCTTCTCGGCCGAAGGCCACTAACGGCCCTGCCTTTGGCACGCAGGCGCCCTGCGCTTGACTTGCCCGACGGCGGCTGGTGCGGTTCCATGTGAACCGCACCAGCCGCCGTCGCACTTTAAGTCGGAGTTATGCACATGGGGATGTCTCCCCATCGCTGCCGCTTCCAGGTCCGCCTAGGCTGGGACGAGACTTTACGACGCATGTACACAGGGGGTTTCACATGGCTGGGTTCTACGGCGCGGACATTGCGCAGCTACGCAGTCTGGCCGGCGTCATGGGCAAAGCTGCCGACGCCATCAATTTGCAGAGCGCGCAGCTGTCCAACGCCATCAACTCGGCAACGGCGTGGCAAGGACGCGATGCCACAGTCTTCAAGAGCGATTGGAACAGCCAGCACAGGCAGAGCCTGGTGAAGGCCGCCAACATGCTGCGGGACAACGCGAGCCAGCTCAAGAAGCACGCCAACCAGCAGGAATTTGCAAGCCACAATGACGGCTCCGGCACATCGGTGGGCGTCCTGAAAGATGTTTATGACACAGCAACAGGTGTCAAGGAACTGGGTGCGCAGCTCTGGACTGCCTACAAGTACGGCAAGCTTGGTCACGCCGAATGGGTCAAGACCCGCGAGGTACTCACCAATTGGCGGGCCGGCGGTACAGTGCTGCGGGATGCCCTAAGTGCCCTGCGCAGCGGCGAGAAGGTCACTGACGTCATCACGGACCTCAAGGCGAACATTCCTTACAGCCAGGCTTTTCAGGACGCCACGAAGTTCTCCAAGGGCCTCCGGATCGCTGGGGCGTTGGCGGCGCCGCTAAATATCGTGGGCGGCATCAGCGACATGATCAGTCCCGAGCACGACGGTTGGCGCGGTACGGGAGACCGGGTTGCCGGCGGCCTGTCCGTAGTGGGCGGCGTGGGAAGCATCATGCTCATGACAGCTGGCGGCGCAGCCCTGCTGGGGCCCATCGGCGCCCCGATCGTGATCGGTGCGGGCATCGTTGCCGGCGCCTGGGCCCTGGGCAACCTGGTGGCTGACAACTGGGATTCCATTAGTAACTTCGCGCGGAACCCTGGCAGTTATGTCGCCGATGGCGCCCGGGAAGTGGGCAATTTTGCCAAGGATGTAGGCAGTAAGGTGGCAGACGGGGTCGGTAATGCCGCCAAGTCAGTCGGAAACTTTGTCGGAGGGATATTCGGATGACCACCAGCACCATGAAATGGACCGAACGGGACGTACAGGCTGCAGCCAAGGTCCTGGCGTCGGCCAGCGCGGTCGGCAAGTCCTTGCCGACGTTGACTGATGAAGAGGTTGTTGCACTGGACGGCGTCCAGCACGAACAAATCGTCGCCCTTCCGTGGCTCACAGCGCAGGATGCCAGTAAGGAGCTTATGTGCGCGGTGGCCCTGCGCGGACTGCTCGCCAAGGAACTCGTCTACCCTGTCATCTTTGAAGGCGAGACCGAACCCACCCGCTTGCACGCCACCGAGGAAATCACCGGTGCCCTGACGCTTCGCCGCAGCGGCAGCAGCGTTGTGTCCGTGGAACGGACCGTTTCCACCGGCAAGCGCTGGCTCTACGGCTACATCCACGATGACGGCGTGCTGCTGGAGGAAGTGGACGAAGGCGGGCTGCACGGCTTCACCGTTGTCACCCGCGATCAACTGGCTCCGCGCCTTGCTGAATTTGTTGATCCGAACACGGTGGCCCACCGCGACACTGATCCGAATGTTTACACGGAGGCCGAGTTCGAAGAGTACGCGGCGACCGCTCTGGCCGACACCCAAGCGGCCAGCAACGTAGTGGTTTTCAACGCCGACACAAACGACTTTCCTACTGTCACCGTGTACACCGGCCCCAGCAGCGTGCACGTCCTGACTCCGCGGGTAGAGGGCGAATCTGTCTCACTTGAATTGAAGGAAACTTCTTCAGCTACGTTGGCCGACGTCCTCGGCGGGCTGGCTGGGCTGGCCTGACCTCATGAGCACTCCGAAGTCCCAAACCGCCACTGGCTTAGTTGATGCCGTCAACGGCCGCCCTGTACGCCGTCATCCCGGGACTGGCGCGTACTTCGTGAAAGCATCCGGAGGAGCCCACTTCTGGGGCCGCGTCCTTGACGCAGTCGTGTTCCTTGCGGGCTACGGCGTCCTGGCCACGATCACGGCGGTTGCACGCAATGCCATGATGAACAGCGGCTCACTCCTGGCCTTCAATGACGGCTTCTGGCTGACTCTCTACGTCGTTCTCTGGTTCGTTGGCTTGTTCGTATACGGCATGATCTGGGGCACTGCCGGAAGCGTCGGCGATGCCGCTGCGGGCATGCGATCCGTGCGGATCAAGGACGGCACGACGGCGGGCGCCTGGTTGGGCGGATGGCGTGCCATCTGCTGGTCCTTCTTCCCGTTCTTCGTGGTCATGCTGATTCTGGCGGCGTTCAGCGGGAGCTCGGGCGATACGTGGGACCCGAAATTTGCCGCGCTTGATCGGCGATCCGGCGTGGCAAATGGGCAGCAGCCCGTTCCGGATCCGAAGGTCCTTGCGGCTGCCCAAGCCGCCGATATTGAGCGGCAGAACCTGCCAAATCTCTACGGCCAGCGTCCTGATGCGCGGCCGTAACTGGCTGGTAAGGCGCACTGAGCGCAGGCTCGGCCCCGAGCTGGGACAGCTACGTCATATCGCGTCCTCGCGGCACGTCTTCTGGAAGCTCCTCATTCCCTGTTTGGCAGTGGGATTCCTTTTCGGCGCAATCGGTGAGTTCATCACGCCAACAACCTCCACGCGGGAGCCTGGCCACTTCGCCGATCCGGGCCTTTTCATCGTGGCCAGCACACTTACAGGCTTGGTTCTCTGGTCCATGACACTGCTGGGCAGCTTCCGCAAGCTCCTGGTGTTCGATCGCGGGATCGTGGCCCGCTATTCCCAGACGCACAGCACGCTGGTGTTCCCGTGGGCAGAGATCGCTCCCGCTTACATCAAGGCGGTGACCACCGCGGATGGCACTGATCCCGACCGCCGCCTGGTGGCGCGGGAAAAGACGTCGCTGGGTGTTGCCGGAAGGAACGCTCTGGTCTTCCGTGCACGTAACAAGTTCTGGGTATTTTCCAGCGATGAGGATCCTGCCGCCGTAGTGGGTGCCATCCAGAATGCGATGCATAACGCCGGGATATCCGAGGCCCGCCGGGTGTCGGCAGGTGCGCTGCCCGCCGTCGTCGTCACCGGACGCACCGCCCTGGCCTGACGCACCCCTGAACCAGGGGTGCTAAAGAAATAAGGAAAACAAGCCCTTGCAGAGCGGCTACCAGCCGGTAGCATGTGATCCACTATGTTCACTCTGACCATCAACCAACGCGACAGTCGTCGGGACGGTGACCTCGTGCCCGAGCTCCTCAAGGACCTGCGGCATATCCCGGCACGGCTCGACTTCGACCGTTCGGTTGAGGATGAGGTGCAGGGCATCGTCGAGTCCGGCCACCAAGCTGTCGACACAGCATTGATCGCCCTCCGCACGGGTCAGTGGTACGTGGGAATCGGCGTGGGGCCCATCAACGAACCCCTTCCCAACCAGGTCAAAGATGCTTCCGGTCACGGCCTGGTCTATGCCCGGCGGGCTGTTGACCGTCTCCGCAGCGGGAAGGAACGAATCCCCGTTGCTGTTGATGGTCCGTTCACGGCATTGGCAGCAGAAGCCGAAGCTGTATTGCGGCTTCTCGGACACATCGTGCAGCACCGGAGCGCGGCCGAGTGGCGGGTGCTGGACCTCCTCACTCCCGGTGTCCGCGGCCAGCAAAAGGCCGTGGCGCACGAGCTCGGCATCACCACGCAGGCGGTCAGCAAGGCCTTGGCCCGCGCGCAGTGGGTGGAGGAACACGCCGCGCGGCCAGCCGCAGCACGCCTGCTGCAGATGATCCTCGAAGTGCACTAATTACCTGCCGCGCACCCAACTGAGTCGCAGTTAATGCCGTTTTGAGGGCTCAAGACGGCATCTGCTGCGACTCAGTTGGGTTGAGCCATGCGATTACTGGTTGCCGAGGTTGTCCCTGGCAGTCGTGGCACGATCCTGGACATCCGCAGCCGCGGCCTGTCCTTCGTCCTTAACGTTGGCAGCTGCCTCAGTGGCGCTGTCTTTGACGTTCTGGAGAGCGTCCTGCGCTGGCTCCTTGAGGTGCTCCGCCATCTCCTGCGCGGCGTGGCTCAGCTCGTCGGTCAATGGCTGGGCCGCTTCCTTGACTGCCTGTGCAGCCTCGCGCTCCGTGTCCGACGGTGGGATGAGGGCGGAAACCAACAGACCGGCACCGAAGGCGATCAAGCCGGCGGCGATGGGGTTGCCTTGGGCCTTTCGTGTAATCACCTGGGGTGCGTCGCCAATGTCCGAAACCACCCCGGAAACAGCGTCCTGGGCTTCGTGGGCTGCGTGGGCCGCCCGGTCCTGCACATCGTCGCGCGCGCCAAACACGGCCGTCTTGATCCTGTCCACCCTCCGGTTAACGATGTGCGAGGGAGTGACCTTGTCAGCAACGGCGTCAACGTTGGTACTGAGCCGCCTGCGAGTTTGTTCGATGTCGGCGCGCAGGGCGTCGGGGTTCTGCGTCATCGTGTCTCCTCAGTATTCGGTTTGAAGGTTGGAGGTATTTCCTTGACTGTCTCGGTGGTGCGCGGCATGCCCTTGATAGTGTTCAGTTCCTTCCGACCCATCGAGGCAAGCACCGCCGCGACTATGCCCCAAATGACCGCCACAACAACTGCGGACCATCCCAGGCCTATGAGCTGACCCAAGGCCCACCAAAGCGCCAGGGACAGGAACAACATGGTCAAATGCCCGGCCCAAGCGGCTCCGGCCATCATCCCGGCGCCCTTTCCGGCCTTGGTGGCCGATTCCTTGAGCTCTACCTTGGCCAGCTCGACTTCCTGCCGCATCAACGTGGAGACGTCGCGGGTCAGGTCGCTCAGCAGTTCGCCGAGGGGTACGGTTTCCGCTTTGATGTGTGCTTCGGTGGGAGGAAGGTCGGCGGGACCACTCATCGGGGACCTCCATATACGGGATCATCGGGATCGCTGGGATCGTCGGGACGTGCGAGCGGATCACCTTGCGCCTTAACCCCGCCGGCTTCGGTTTCCGGGTACGGGACGGTTGATCCCTCGAGGCCACCGGTGGTGCCAGCGCCATATCCCGTGTCCGCTCCGGCACCAGCGGTTGTTCCGGCGGCACCCGTCGTTCCGTATCCACCCGTCGTTCCGTATCCAGCGGTTGTCGCCTGTGGTCCGGGCAGGTCAACTGCCGGAGGCGACACAGCCCCACCCTGCGTGGGGTAGTACCTGGCACGTGGCGTCTGGGTGGTGGCATCCGATGTACCGGTCCCAGTCATGGGCGAGTTGTCGGCCATCCCCCGTCCAAGCCGTCCGGCGAGGACACCCGCACCGGCGGCCAACAGTAAGAACGTGCCCGGCTTGCGGCGGGCAAAGCTCTTCACCTCATCCAGGAGGGAGCCCGGATCCCGGTTCTCCAACCATTGGGCAATGGAGGAAGACCGTTGGGCCGCTTGCTGGACCAAGTCCGTGGCCACCCCACCGTCTTGGGACGCATTGGCCATGGTGGATAGCTCGTCGGAGATGGACCGCAAGCCTTCGGCAACCCTCTGCTGTTGGGTAGCGGCCTGCTCTGTCAGCTCACCCTTGGTCTGCGTCAGCAACTGACGCGCGTTTATCTTGACTTCCTGGGCCACGTTTCCGGCCTCGGCCTTGGCTGTTTCGACGACCCCGCCAGCTGCATCGCGCGCTACTTCAGCTACTTCGGCAGCCTCTTGCTTGGCGGAATCAACGGTCCCGGATCCCCCGGTCGTGCTTCCGTAACCGGTGCCTCCATAACCGGTGGTTCCCGCTTCGGCGTCGGTTTCCATGCCGGTGGGTTCGGTTTCGACCGGCGAGTCCAGGTAACTTCCCGAATATGGCTCGGTCCCTGCGGGGACCCCAGTTCGTGGCGCCGCGAAGCTTCCGTCCTGCGGCGATTGGCTCTCAGTCATTGTCGCTCTCTTTCCACAGTTGGCAGGCTGCGGACAGCAGCCGGGATAGTAAGTATCGTTACTATCAATGGGTGTGTACCCGCTTGCGGGGGATTCAATCGCCCCATACCGAATCGAAATCCCGACTCGACACACGGAGCAAGACCTGCCAACGTTGGATCAATGAGCCACAAGCCCTATAGGCGGCGGCTGATTCCCGCGCTTCGAAAAGCCGTAACGCGTCACCGACTCCTGTTCGCCGTCAAAACCGCTGCGGCGGCCGGACTGGCCTGGTACCTCGCGCCCTTCATGCCAGGTCCTGCGGCGTCCTACCCTTATTACGCACCGCTCGGCGCGCTGGTGAGCATGCATCCCACAGTGGCGGATTCCGCCAGGAACGGCCTGCAGAGCCTCATGGGCCTCGCCTTGGGCATTGGCATGGCTTTCGCCGTGACCACTGTGGCAGCACCCACGGCATTGGCAGTTGCCTTGGTGGTGGGATTGGGCGTGATCATCGGTGGTCTCCCCCGGCTGGGCGCCGCCTCCGAATGGGTTCCCATGGCGGCCCTGTTCGTCCTTGTCCTTGGGGACTCCAATGCAGAGGGCTTCTCCTTTGCCTACGTCCTGCAAATGGCCATGGGTGTTGCAGTTGGCTTCGCTGTCAATTGGCTGGTGTTTCCACCGCTGCACCTCGAAGGAATAGACCCCGCCCTGGCAGGGCACCAACGGGCTTTGTCCCAACAATTGAAGGACATGGCACGCGCCATGGAGGAATCGTGGCCGCCCAACCATGAAGCGTGGGCCAGTCGCAGCGGCGAACTGGCAGCAACCGCCGCAGCAGTGCGGACCGCCGTCCATGAAGCGGAATTGAGCGCAAAAGCGAACCCCAGGTCCCGGCGTCGTGCTGGCCGCCTGCCAAGCGATCTGGCTGGCTTGCGCACTGTGGAGCGGCTGACGTTCCACGTGCAGGACATCACGGACGTCCTGGCCAGCGTGATCTGGGAAGAGGACGCCGGGACCGTCATTCCGGACAGCGTCATAGCGAATCTGTCCGAGGCACTGGAGGCGGTGTCAAGCGTCATTGATCAGTGGCGTGACGGGGAAGCCGGGGAATTGAAGAGCCATTTGGAAGGGGCGAAGGAAAGCGTATCGGCTCTCGGGGATGCGGTCACGGAAGCTGCTGCTGGCCAGGCCTCGGTGAACGCGGCGGCGTCAGTGGCCATGAGCCTGCGCAGAATCATCACCGTGGTTTCCACGGCGGATTAGAAGCCCCGAACGGCAAAGCTAGCGTGGCGTCAATGGCGGCGAGGCCTTCCGTCCCTTGCCGGCGCCGAGGCCATCCAGCACTTCCGTCAGGGCCTCAATCGATGACCGATGCGGCATCCAGCCAAGGAGGCTGTGCGCACGGCTTGTGTCCATGATGGGTGCGCCTGCCGCCATATCCACCCAGCCGCCGTCGGTCACCTGCAGCCGCAGCCGCCAACTGAACTCGACGACGGCGCGGAGTACCGGAAGCGGTAAGGGCAGCTGCCGCCGGGCTTTGAAAATCCAGGCCAAGGCGTTGGGATCCAGCACGGGTTCTGCGGCGATATTGAAGGCCCCTTCGGCGCGACGTTCCAGCACACGCCAGTAAGCATCGGCGACGTCGTCGGCGTGGACTGCCTGGAAGACCAGCTCGTTGGGGATAGGGAGGATAGGCAGCCACGGCTTACGGGGGATAAGCCGCGGGAGGACCTTCCCCAGGAAGTAACGGCCCACTTCACTGCCTGCCTCGGAGCTGAAGATCAGCGCCGGGCGCAGCCGGGCCACCACAATGTCCGGGTTCTCCTTGGCAAAGCCATTCAGGAGCCGCTCTTGCGCTGCTTTGTCCACACTGTAGTGGGACCGTTTTATGCCGCCCGCCGGCCAACCCTCTTTGGTTCTTTGGTCCTTGGGAGCCGGCGAATAGGCACCAACAGAAGAGGCACCGACGACGTGCTTTACTCCGGCTTTCCTGGCCGCGCCCAATACGTGGGCTGTTCCCGCCACGTTGGTCCGGCGCAGAAGCTCGCGATTATGGTTGGGCTGGATCAGCCAGGCCAAATGCACCACTGCGTCAGCACCTGCGAAGGCCGCCTCAAGCGCTTCACGGTCCCTGTAGTCGCCGACGTCCAGCGTGTGCCACTGCACTCCGTTGTACGGGGCGGCATCCTCAGGTTCGCGTCGCGCTATGCCCACGAGTTCTAGGTCCGCGCCCTCTTCCGAACGGGCGGACTGCAATCGCTTCAGCAATGCCGTGCCCGCGTTGCCGGTGGCTCCGGTGATGACTATGCGCATGAAACTCTCCTCCGATTTGGTTGCCGGACCAGCGTCAGGACTCCTGGCTCTCGCCCGTGGCCCTGATACGCTCCAGCACCGCCGTCGTGGAGTGTTCGGGGACGTAATCAAGGATGGTCACGGTGCCGCCATAGCGCTCCACGGCCGCGGTCTCGGCCAGCATTTCGGGCGTGTAATCCCCACCTTTGGCGTACACATCGGGCTGCAGCAAATCGATGAGCGGGATGGGAGTTGGGGTATCGAACACCGTGACATGGTCCACGCAGCTGAGCGCGGCGATCACGGCCGCACGGTCCGCCTCGGGGTTCACCGGCCGGTCCGGTCCCTTCAGCTGCCGCACTGAGGAATCGCTGTTAAGTGCCACCACCAGGACATCGCCCAGTTGCTTGGCTTGGTTCAGATAGCGTGTGTGGCCGCGGTGCAGGACGTCGAAGCACCCATTGGTCAGCACGATCCTACGGCCCTCCCGGCGGTGCGCCTGGACCTGCCTGGCCAGTTCATCGGCGGTCAGCGCAGTATCGGCGAACCCACCAAGGTGCCGGGCAAGTTCGTCCGTGGTGCATACGGAGGTGCCGGGGCGGTGGACCACCACATCGGCAGCGGCCTGGGCGAGGTCCACGCTGGTAGTCAAGGGCAGCCCCGCCGCCCGAGCCAGGGTCAGCGCAGCTACAAACGTATCGCCGGCACCGGAGGCCTGCTTCTCGGCTTCCGGTCGCGCCCAGGTTCGGTGGCTGGCGCTGAGTCCATTTGGGCCCGCGCCGTCCGTATCGATGCCGCTGGAATCCGGACCGCTGGAACGCAGCGTCAGCGTCCCATCCCGGTCCAAAGTTACGACGACGGCGTCCGCCCCTGAGACGCGTAGGAGTTGATCTGCGTGGGCCTCCACAAAGGGGCAACGGGCTGCGCCACCGGGAAGCTCAGTTCCAAGCAGACCGGCAGCTTCCTGGGCATTCGGGGTGGCGAGATCCGGCTTGAGTTCCGCCCAGCGGGCAGGATGATGGGCATCGACCACTACCAGCGTGCGTTGCCTGTGGCCTAGGTCGGCCCGAAAACCAGGGGACCCCATTTGAGAACCACGGCCGGGTCCAAGGGAATTCATCAAAGCGGCGCGCACCGGCCCCTCCAGCGCACCGGCCTCGTAGTCGCAGAGCACCACGGCGTCGGAACCCGCCAGCGCTCCCGGGATGGCGGCCGCCAACTCCTCCAGGCCTTCCGAAGGAATCTCAGTGGCGGCGTCGTCCAGGCGAAGCATCACCTGACCGGCGCTGCTCACCCGGAACTTGGTGGTGGTGACCATTCCTGGATGCCGCAGCACGCTGGATGTGTCTACGCCAGCCGCTGCGAGTCTCCCAAGGAGTTCCTCCCCGGCGGAATCCTGGCCCACCAACGAGGCAAACCTGACGTCAGCTCCGAGGGCTGCCAGGTTCATGGCAGTATTGGCGGCTCCTCCGGGAGCGAAGTTCCGGCGCTGAACCTGGACCACTGGGGCGGGAGCTTCACGGCAAAAGCGCTCAATCAGCCCATCCCACCAACCGTCCAGGATTGCGTCGCCAACAACTGTCACCACGGGCCTTTCCTCAGCCAAGCTACGTGGCAGCCATTCGGCCAAGCCTTCTTGATTGGATAGCCGTGCCATTGGGTACCTTCCGGTAGAGGCGGCATGTTCCTGCTCCCCTCAGGTACCCCACAGCCCCGCGGTTCACACGCCGGGTTCGTGAGTTTTCCAACTCCTTGACGAAGGGAAGCCCAGATGGTTGTTGAACCGAATTCAGGCGTTGGCCCTGTGCTGGAGAAGTTCGCGGACGTGGAAAGGATTGCGGTCCTCAGGGGCGGCGGTTTGGGCGATGTGATCTACACCTACCCTGCGCTCCATGCCCTGAAAGCGGCCTACCCCGAAGCTGCCATCACGCTCTTGGGCACGCCGATCCACGCGGCGTTGGCGGCCAGTACGGATGGGCCCGTTGATGACGTCGAGATTCTCCCGTTTGCCAAGGGCGTCCGCGACCGAGACCCAAAAGACGAGACCGCGGAGAGACTGGCCCAGGAGGAATTCTTCGCCTCCATGCGCGCCCGCAAGTTTGACCTCGCGCTGCAAATGCATGGCGGCGGCCGGTACTCCAACCCTTTCTTGCTCCGCCTGGGGGCGCGGCACACGGTGGGCACCCGAACCAAGGATGCCGAGCCCCTGGAGCGCAACCTCGATTACATCTATTACCAAAACGAGCCCGACCGGTGGCTTGAGGTAGCCGGCCTGGCCGGCGCACCAACCATCATTTCCCCACCTTTGCGTTCCCTGCCCGAACACCAGCAAAACATCAAGCGCCTGCGTGACCCAGGGCGGGCTTCCCTCCTTGTGCTCCACCCGGGTGCCACCGATCCCCGGCGGCGATGGCCGGCGTCGTACTTTGCTGAAGCCGCGGCGACCATCGCGCAGGAAGGTGCGCAAGTTTTGGTCGTGGGTGATCGCTCCGAAAAGGCACTGGCACAGGAAGTAGCAGAACTAGCCGCGGGCCAGCTGATCGCCAGGGACAAGGATACGGTGCGCTCAGTCGCCGGTGAACTGGAGCTCGGCGAACTCGCGGCGCTCCTGGACACGGCCACCGTGATGCTGGCCAGCGACAGCGGCCCCCGGCACTTGGCGCAAGCACTTGGAACACCAACCGTAGGGATCTTCTGGGTAGGCAACGTCTTCAACGCAGGACCCCGGGGCCGGAGCCTGCACCGCCTTCAGATGTCGTGGGTGACCGAGTGCCCGCGCTGTGGAGCCGACGTAACGCAAGTGGGCTGGTCAGCACGGCACTGCGGCCACGACGACACCCTGATCAGGGGCATCGCCGTGGCGGACGTTGTGCAGGATGTGCGCGACCTTATGGCCACGAGCCTTCTTCTGCGGGGCAAATAAGGAGCTCGCGAACTTCGCTGCCAAACGGCTGCGACAACGCGAACACCACGGCCTGCGCCACATTGGCAGGATCATTGAGCTTGGAATCGTCCTGCGGCTTGTACTGTTCGTCGCGGTCATCAAAGAAGTGCGTCTTCATGCCCCCGGGAATGATGGTGGTGACCCCTATGGCTCCCCCGGTTTCGGCGGCCAATGCACGGCTGAAGCCGATCACGCCGAACTTGGAGGCGCAGTACGCCGTGGCATCCGGCAGTGCGCGCAAGCCCAGTGTCGATGCGATGGTGATGGCCCTGCCTTTGGATTCCTTCAAGTAAGGCAGCGCCGCACGGACCACGGAAACGGTGCCCAGGAGGTTCACTCCAATCACCTTTTCCCACTCCGCCGCGGGAACGTCGGCCAGCTTGCCGCAACGGTCGATGCCCGCAGCGGTCACCACGCCGTCCAGGCCGCCGAGGGTCTCGGCTGCCTCCTTCACGGCCGCTTCGACTGATTCACGGTTGGAAACGTCTACTTCCAAGGCTTTCGCTCCCGAGACGTTGCCGATATCGCGATCGAACACGAAGGGAGTGCCTCCGGCGTCACGGATGGCATCGACGATTGCAGCGCCAAGGCCGGAGCCGCCTCCGGTGACGATGACGCGGCCGGGAATTTGGGTGTTCATGCGGTTCCTTTCGGTGGTCGGTTCATTGCAGGCAGTTACGGTCAGCTGACTTTGGCCAATGCTTCGGCCAGGCCACTGGTGGAGCGGGCCGGATGGAAGGGCACTGTGACGCATCGCCCTCCCCACACCGCCACGAGGCTGGCTTCAGGCAATTCATCGGGTTGGTAATCCCCGCCTTTGACCCAAATATCCGGCCGGAGTTGGTTCAGGCAGGCTTCGGGAGTGTCCTCGTCGAAGACCACTACGGCATCGACGCAGGACAACGCGAGCAAGAGTTCAGCCCGGTCCTCCATGCTGACGATCGGCCGGTGCGGGCCCTTGAGGCGCCGCACTGAATCATCGGAATTCAAGCAAACGATGAGGCAATCTCCCATGTCGCGGGCCGCGGCCAACGTGCGGGCGTGACCGGCATGCAGGAGGTCGAAGCAGCCGCCGGTCGCCACCACCGTCCCTCCCTTCGCGCGGACCGCCCGCGCGAGTTGGACCCCGGGTTCCAGGCCGGGGAAGCGCCCAAAAAGCTCGACGACGGGACCCGCCGTTGCCCTTGCGTCCCCTCCAACTGACGGGGTGCTGGTATCCATGGCCAGGGAGGAGGCCCCGCCCTTGGCGAGGAACGCGGAAGCATCTTCGACAGCCCTGGCCGCAGCAGTCGGCGGCGCGAGCCCCTTGCCCAGATACACGGCCAGGCTCCCGGCCAGGCGGTCCCCCGCGCCACAAGGATCGTCCACCATTATCTTGGGAGCGGGGATGATCTTGCCCAGCCCCGAAGCCTCCACTAGAACCGCACCGTCCTCGCCCGTCGTGACCAGGACAGCATTGCTGCGCCAGCGTTCCAGCAAATGTTTCCCCGCATCCGCCGCGGCGGCCCGGGACGGATCGAGCCCGCCCGCCTTCGCAGCGGCCCGGGCCTCTCCGACGTTGGGCGTCACGACGGCGACACCCGGCACCGGCTCCGCACCGGCAGGGTGCGGATCCCACACCACCGGGACGTGGTGGGCAGCATCGGCGAGCGCGGTGCGGATGTCGATGTTGTCTGTCATTCCGCGGCCGTAGTCGGCCACGACAATCGCTTCCGCGGAGGCAATGGCAGCGAGCATCTCCCCGGTGCATGAAGGGGAAGGGGCGGGCGCGCATCCTTCATCGAACCGGACCACGGGGTGGGTTCCAATTCGCACCCGGGTTTTGGTGGGCGTTGGGGCGAGCGGGACTCCGGTGAGTACGGCGACACCGGCCAGGGCGCGCCTGAGGTAGCTCGCGCCGTCGTCGTCCGATACCGCGGTGACCAGGGCGACGTCGTGACCATCACGCGCAAGCAGGGTAGCCACCAGTCCGGCGCCGCCTGCCCGACGCCGGATGTCGGCGACGTCCACCACGGGCACGGGAGCGTCGGGGCTGAGGCGCGTGGCGGTGCCGTTGATGTCCACGTCCAGGAGGACGTCTCCGACCACTGTTACTTTCATGGCCACGGCTACTTTCATGGCTTCGCTCCGTCTGCGGCCGTGCGGGGCCCGGCCCGTCTCGCGACCTCCGCATCGAAGGCACGGCATACCGCATGGACGGCAATGAGGTGGCCTTCCTGGGCGTTGGCTGCGATGGCATCCACAGTGATGGCTTGGTCGCAGGCGTCTGCCAGCGGGTTGGGTCCGGCGCCGGTCAGCGCCCAAGTGGTGATGCCGCGTTCCCCTGCTGCACGGACGGCGGACAGGAGGTTGGGGCTGCGTCCACTGGTGGAGAGCAGGATGAGGACGTCCCCTGCCCGGCCGTGTGCCCTAACCTGCCGGGCAAAGACTTCCTCATAGCCGTAGTCGTTTGCCAGTGCCGTGAGGGCGGAGGTTTCGGCATGGAGGGAAATCGCGGAGAAGGGTGCGCGTTCGGCGTCGAACCTGCCCACGAGTTCGGCGGTCAGGTGTTGGGCTTCGGCGGCCGATCCCCCATTGCCCGCGGCCAGAAGCCGTTGTCCCGACAAGAGCCGGTGGGCGAGTTCTGTTCCCCAGTCGGAGAGGCGGCCGGCCTGCGAGCGCAGCGACTCAAGCGCCGGAAGCACGTTGTCCAGGTGGATGGTGACCTCGGATGCGGTCTGTGGTCCGCGGAAGTCTGTTGACTTTGTATCCGTGGACCCGCTCCAGCCCGCGGGCACGGTATCGGGGACAGGCTGCGTGTTCGGCATGATCCTCTTGGGAACGGTCGATTCCGTAGTCACAGGGCTGTTCCTTCCAGTGGTTCCAAGCCTTCTCTTGCCTGCCGGGACACCCCCGCTGCCAGGACGGACCGGTACGCTTTCTCGGTGTCAGCCGCAATGCGGTCCCACGAGTAGCGGGAGCGGGCCCGGCGGATTCCTGCCCTGCCCATCTCGGCACGCAAGGCGGGGTTGGCGAGGAGGCGCCCCACGGCGTCGGCAATTGCTTCGGGGTCCCGCGGCGGCACGTGCAGTCCGGTTCTCTGGTCGACGACGGTCTCCCGGAGTCCGCCGACGGCAGCGGCAACCACGGGTACTCCGCAGGCCATGGCCTCAAGGGGAACAATGCCGAACGGTTCGTACCACGGCGTGCACACCACGGCATCGGCGCTTCGGAAAATTCGGGGCATGGCGTCGCGTGGTACCTGTCCCCGCATGGTCACCTTGTCCTCCACACCAAGTTCCTTGGTCAGTGCGCGGAGGCGCTGGGCTTCCGGGTCCTCTTCGAGGTTCAGGGCGTCGCCGGAACCTCCGACGATCAGGAGTTCGACGTCGTCGAAACCAGCATCGGCCAGGAGCGGCAGCGCCTGGATCACCAGGTCCACGCCTTTCCTGGGAACAAGGCGGCCCACACTCAGGATGCGGTGCGTGCGGGACCGGCTCTCTGGTTCTTCAGTGCCCGGGAAGAGATTCAGGTCCACACCGCATGGTGCGATGGAAATCCTGGACCGGCCGATGCCGAGGGCTTTCAGCTCGAAGACCTCGTCCGGGCAGGTGGCGATCACCCAGTCCGCGGTGCGCCCGACCCATGGTTCCAACCACGCACGCGCGGGTGGGCTGGTGTCAGCTGAACCTTGGTGCCTGCGCTTGACCGAACCCAGTGCATGGAAGGTCTGGACCACCGCGATGGGCTCAGCGGCGGCCGCCCGCCGGGAAGCCTGGATCGCGGCCAGGCCGGACATCCAGAAGTGTGCGTGGACCACGTCCGGGACCAAACCCGCCCAGTCGTTGCAAATGCCATCCGCGAGCTCGCCCATGAAGGGCAGCAGCTCGTCCTTGGGGATGTGGCGGGCCGGGCCGGCGTCGACGTGGACCACGGTGAGTCCCGGCGCAACCTGCACCTTTGCAGGGAGGTCGGGAGCATCCCGCCGCGTGTACACGGTGACCTGGTGGCCGCGGCTGGCCAAGCTGGATGAGAGGGCCGCCACGTGGACGTTTTGTCCCCCTGCGTCCACGCCCCCCAGGGCGGCCAACGGACTGGCGTGTTCGGAAACCATGGAGATCTTCATGGGTGCGTCCTCTCTGTGTCATGGTTGATGGACTCCAAACCGCGTTGCGGGCGGCGTTCCGGGAGATCGGCCAGGAGTTCATCCCAGGCCTGATGAAATTTCGCGAGCCCATAGCGTTCCAAAGCTGCCGCCCGGGCCACCATCCCCATCGCGTGGGCGTCATCGGGCTCGTCCAGCATCCGGCGGGCGAACCGTTGAAGTTCGTCCACATTGTTCGAGACAAGTCCGGCTCCCTCCGGGACAGCGCGGGTCGCCTCAGTGGTTGCGAGCGCCAGGACCGGCATTCCGAGGTGCATGGCTTCGAGCAGGGCCAGCCCGAGCGAAGTCCAACGCAGGGGATGCAGGTAGAGGCGGCAGCGGGCAAGTTCCTGATGCAGCCCGGGAGCGGGGAGATCCCCGGAAATCCTCAGGCGCTCCTCGCTCAGGCCAAAACCCTTCAGGTTCAGCGCTTCCGGCAAGGCTTCGGTCCCCATCCCGAACACCCGCAGCGGCCCTACGCCGGCGAAGCCCGGGAGGAGGTCCGTGCCCGTCACCCGGCCGCGGCGGACGGGCTCGTTGACAACCACACCCATTTCTTCGCTTTCACCGGTATAGAGCAGGCCGGGATCGGGGATGCCGTGCTCGATCACCACTGTCGGCGTGGATCCGGTGTCCCAGAAGAGCTGGTTGAAGTGCGTCACATGAACCACCGGGATGTCGTGCTGATCGGCCAGTGGATGGAGTGTGAACGGGACGTCGCCTTTGGGCGTGTTGTGCTCAAGGTAGACGGCAGGCAGGTCAATGCCGGGCCTGCGGCCAAGCTTCCGGGCCACGGCCGCAATCTCCTCGGGACGTTGCAGGACCACCACGTCCACGCTGTCCGGATCGACGGTATCGAGGTCAATCTCCTGCGCGGCCATCGGCCACTCACGGCCACCCCGCCCCAAACCCCAAGCACCGCCGTCGGGCTCTACCGGAAGGAGGTATTCGTGTTGGCCCCTGACGAAAGCCTCCATCCATCCTCCGTGGATGTGCCAGACCAGGATCCTCATGGTTTCCACACCTTCCTTCGGGTACTGAGGGAGGAAACTCCCCCCAATAGCCGTTCCACCGCCTCCAGGACCTGTTCCGGGGTGACCGAACTGAGGCAGGGGTGGCCCGGAACCGGGCAGGTTCGTGCCCGCGTGTTCCTGCACGCTGCTTCCTGGTCGCCGAGCAGTTCCAGCGGAACGCCGTAGGGCGCCCAACGAATGGCTGGAACCACGGGGGCGAACAGGCACACCACCGGCGTTCCGACCGCTGCGGCAAGGTGCGCGGGTCCCGTGTTGCCGGTGACCACGACGGCGGCGCCCGCGAGTACCGCCGCCAGCGTGCGCAAGTTTGTCCTTCCCCCGAGATTGTTCGCCGAAGGCCCCGCCACAGTTGCCGTCAGCGATGTTTCGCCCGGCGCACCCGTGACCACCACGCGGTGCCCGTACGCTTCAAGGAGTTCCACTGTGGCCGCGTGGTGGAGTGCAGGCCATGCCCTCGCCGGAGCGGCTGCGCCAGGATGGACCACGATGTATGGGCCCTTTTGGGTGAGTTCGTCCACCAGCTCTTCGGGTTCGCCCATCGGCTTGATGTGCAGCTTGGCGTCGTCCCCTTGGGGAAGCTGAAAGCCGGCCGCCTGCGCAATCCCCAAAGCGCGGACCACTTCAGGTTGGTCCTCGGGGAAGTCTTCGCCGGGTTTCAACCGGATGTCCAGGAGGGAGCCAGCATAGTCAGTGGAGGCGCCCGTGATGTGTTCGACGCCTGCCAGCCGGAGCAACAGTGCCAGCGGAAGCGGGGACTGGTGGAAGGAAGTGAGGATCACGGCTTCCTCAATCCTGGAACTGCGCACGAACTCGATCAGGCCATTGGTCAGTTCAGCGGTCGCAGCCGGCGGCGGATTGACGATCCATGGACACGACCATGTGTGGATCTGCGTCACTCCCGGGAGCATTTCCGCGGCACCGGCACCTTCGGGGCCACAGAGGAGGACGACGTCGTTGGCTCGGCTGCCGTCCGGCCTGCTTCCGTTCGCCACGGCACGCACGGCGGGTCCGGCGAGGAGGACATCGCCCATGCTGTCCAGCCGGGCCACCAGGACGCGGCTCATGCAGGTGGGTCCTGCCTGGCGTCGGGTTTCCGCGATGCTCCCCCCGTCGCCGCGCCCAACAACAGCTCGACGGCGCCCTGCAGGTTCTCCGCCACTACCTCTGCAGCTTCGATTTCCTCGATCCGGGTTACGTGGGTGGGCACCAGTACGGCATGCGAGCCAGCCGCGGCCGCCGCTTCCATGTCTGCACCGATGTCGCCAACAAAGGCCACCTGGGAAGGGTGCAGCCCCAGCGTGGAGCACGCGGCGAGAATCATTCCCGGCGCAGGCTTACGGCAGGCGCAGCCATCCACTGGACCGTGCGGGCAGATTTCCCACACATCGAACGGGCCGAGGAGCTCGTCCACGCGCTGGTTCACAGCGAGGACCTGATTCATGGTCAGCAAGCCACGGGCAATGCCCGACTGGTTGCTCACGACACCTGTTGCCAGTCCGGCCCGGCGTACGCGCTCCAGTGCCGGAAGGGCACTTTCCATGGGCCGCACCAGTTGCGGGTCGCGGTTATATGGCACGTCAACGACGAGCGTCCCATCGCGGTCAAACAGGACCGCTTTCAACGTTCCAGTTCCTCCCATACCCGCAACGTTCCCCAGTTCTCCCGACGCTAAACAGTGCGACGACGACAAGTTTCCCGGGGCCCCGGCGTCCACAGAGGCCGTTAGACTCCTAGCGGGAGGCCACCATGGACAGAGCCGAAATGACCGGACAACCCCTGCTGCTTGCCCTGCGCGCCTTGAAACTCGGGGACCTCCTGGTTGCCGTTCCGGCGCTGCGCGGACTGCGCCGGGCGTTCCCGGAACACCGGATTTTGTATGCGGCGCCAGCTTGGATTGCCGAGGCCCTTGACCTGGTAGGCGGCATCGACCACCTGCCCACGCCGGGCCTCGATGACCCCCTGGCCATTCCCCCCGGCGCTGTGGACATCGCCGTGAACCTGCACGGGAATGGACCCGAAAGCCGCCAACGCATCAACGAACTTCAAGCCACGCGGGTGCTCGCGCACCAAGCGCCGGGGCTCGACGGGCCGATATGGACAACCGGCATCCCCGAGCGCGAGCGCTGGACCCGTTTGCTCAATTGGCACGGCATCGATGCTGATCCCCTGGACTACCGCCTCAACAAGCCAAGCGTTCCCTCACCCCGGCGCGGCGCCACCGTAATCCATGTGGGTGCCGCGTACGGCAGCAGGCTCTGGCCCATTGAGCGATTCGCGGAAGTCGCCGTTGAGCTCTCCCGGGCAGGGCACGATGTTGTGCTTACCGGTGGCACGTCAGAGCGCGAGCGCGCAATGGCGACTGCCGCCTTGGCGAACCTCAAGGGAGCAAACCTCGACGACGTCGTGCTGGCCGGGCGACAGGGCCTCGCAGAGTTTGCAGCGACCATCGCCGATGCCCGGCTTGTGGTCTCCGCGGACACCGGCGCCGCCCACTTGGCGTCCGCCTATGCCCGCCCGTCCGTAGTCCTCTTCGGCCCGGCTCCCGCCGAAGAATGGGGTCCGCCTCCCGGACCGCACGTGGTGCTCACCGCCGTCGAACTCCGCCGCGGTGACGTATTTGCCGCCGATCCCGATCCAGCGCTCCTTGCCGTGACCGTTCGTGATGTGTTGGAAGCCGTGGAGGGACTGGGCTGCTGAGTCTTGACGGCTCTTGTTGTGGCACTGGTTCTTGTTGTGGCAGTGTTCTTAAGGCGCCGTTCCGTCCTGGAGGTGCGCTTCCTCATCCAGCAATTGCGTCTGCAGGGACACCAGGATCCTGGAAAGCCGCCGCGAGACCTGCATCTGGGACATCCCCAGTGCCTCGGCGATCGTGGACTGCGTTTCCTCCCGGTAGTAGCGACGGTAAAGGAGGTGTCTGTCTTCCGCATTCAAGCCCCGGATTGCATTCCGCAGCGCGAGCAGATCCTCCAAGCGATCCGTAGGGCAGCCGAAAGCTGAAAGGAATCCTTGCAGGCCGTCGCGGCCCTCCGCAGCCGGAGCGTCGAGGGAATCCGGCCGCTTGCTGGTGCCGGCCATCAACGCTTCCCTGACTTGGCAGGGTTCCAGCCGAAGGTCCATCGCCACTTCTTCGGGCGTTGGAGTTCTCTGCAGCTTCTGCGTCAGTTCCTCTGTTCTGGCGAGCACCTGGCGCCGCACATCCTGGATGGGCCTCGGTGGCCGCACCACCCAGCAGTGATCGCGGAGATACCTCTTGACCTCACCCGCAATGGTCGGGGCGGCATAGGCCGGGAAGCTGACGCCTTTGCTTTCGTCATATCCTCGCGCCGCCTTGATCAAGCCCATGTACGCAACCTGCCGGACGTCGTCGAGGTCGTGCGTGTGGGCTGAATACCTGGCGGCAATGGACTTTGCAAGATTGAGATGGTCCAAAACCAAGCTGTCCTGGAAACTTTGGCGGATGGTGCTCTCCGGCGCAGGGTGCCGGGCTTGGACGTCGAATGGTCGGGCTTGTCGCATGTGGCTTCAATCCTTAGACCTGCTGGGGTAGGTGAGCCCACGTCAAGACTCCTTAAAAAGAGAAGCACACTTACTATTAGCTTTCAACGGGTATTCAGGACTACGCTCGAAGGGTAGCCTCGTCCAGGATCGGAGATCCACGTGGAAGACCAACAACTCACCGAGCCCCAACTTGTTGCAGCGGACATCCAGGACCTACTCCTCGATACACCGGACGTGGAAGCCTTCCTTACCGAGCTGGCACGCCACTCCGCGGCGATATTCTCCCAGCCGGGCAACGAAGTATTTTGCGGCATCACCCTGCTCAGACATCGCGCGGCCGCCACAGTGGCCAGCAGCAGCGAACGCGCGCAGATGCTGGACGAACTCCAGTACCAGTTCGCTGATGGCCCGTGCATCCATTGCTGCCAGCAGGGCACGCAAGTACACATTCCGGACTTCGAAAAAGACAACACTTGGCCTGACTACAACGAAATGGCCGTGGCGAATGGTGTTCATTCAGTCCTGGCTGTGCCCTTCCCAATGGCGGATGACTCGGCACGGGCCGGGCTCAACCTCTACTCCGAACGGCCCAACGGCTTTGACCAGGCCGCAGTGCAGCGGGCCAGTGATTATGTCCAGCAGGCATCCAAGGGCCTTCAACTGGCGGTGCTGATCGCGCAGCATAGCCAGACCGCCGCCAACCTGCGCGCGGCCATGGCATCCCGGACGGTCATCGACGTCGCCACGGGCATCATCATCGCCCAAAATAGGTGCAGCCAAGCTGAAGCCGTGGAGCTCATCAAAAAGGCCTCAAGCAACCGGAACGTCAAGCTCCGGGACGTGGCTCAGGCAATCGTTGACTCAGCCGGCGGCGGCCCCGTCCAAACCCATTTCACTTAACCCCTCACCTAAACCAGAACAATCCAAACGAGGTGTGTCCAATGCAAACGGTCACGAAGGCCATCGAGGTAGAGGTGCCGGTATCGGTCGCCTATAACCAATGGACCCAGTTCGAAAAGTTTCCCGAGTTCATGAGCGGCGTGGAAAGTGTCCGCCAGATCGATGATTCAACACTGCACTTCTCAACCAAGGTGGGCGGGGTAAGGCGCGAATATGACGCTCGCATCACCCAACAAGTTCCGGATACCGTGATCGCCTGGGAAAGCATCGACGCACCACGCAACGCTGGCTCAGTCCGCTTCGACAACCTTGGACCCGGGCACTGCGGCGTCAACGTGACCCTGGAATGGGAGCCCGAAGGATTCGTGGAGAAGGCCGGCGCCGCGCTCTCCGCAGACGAGATGCAGGTGGCCGCGGACCTGGACAAATTCAAGGAATTCATCGAGGACCGCGGCCACGAAACCGGTGCTTGGCGGGGGCGGGTGGACTAGTGCGCGGTTCTTCCGGGCTGAGCTGGCCGGCTGTCCGGGCTGCCGTGCGGCTGTTACAGCAGGCTACGCAAAACCAGGGCGGCGCCGTCGTCGAATACTGACGCGGTGACCTCGTCCGCGACGGCGATTACTTCCTCGGGAGCTTGGCCCATGGCCACTCCCCGGCCAGCCCATGTAAGCATCTCGATGTCATTGCGGCCATCTCCCACTGCCACCGTGTTGACCTGTTCCGTGCCGATCTTCTGGCGCAGTGCCTCAAGGGCGCTGGCCTTGGTAACGCCCTCCGCGGCAATGTCCAGCCACGCAGTCCAGCCCACCGAGTACGTCACGCCTGAAAGGCCGATGTGACGGATGGCGTGGTTGAAGTCGTCCGAAGTGTTGTCACTGCTGAAGACCACCACGCGCACGGCTGTGGCCTCCAACATGGTCTGGAAGTCCACTCCGATTGCCTCGACGCCGAAGCTGGCATCCTGGAAGCGCTCCGTGGAGAGGAAGTTCCCATCCTCATCCTCCAGCGCGTACTTCGCGTTGGGCAGGCGTTCGCGAAGTGCCCTTAGCGCCGGGGCGGGATCGAACGTTGCCTTGTGGATGATCTCGTAGCCGGTTTCAAGGGTGGGATCCAGCCGGAGGGTCACGCCGCCGTTGCAGCACACGGCGTAGCCGCGTTCCAGGCCGATCTGTTGGATGATCGGAAGGGTTGCATTGAGGGACCGGCCGGTGGCGATCATGACGTCGTGGCCGCTGGCGACCACTTGCTGCGCGGCGGTCCGGACACCTGGGGACATGTGGCCATCGTGGTCGACGAGCGTGCCGTCAACGTCCAAGGCGATCATGAGTTTGTTGTTGTCATTTGGCTGGTCATCGATGCCAGCAACTGGTGTATCAGTCAAAATAGTCATGGTTCCAGTAGATCAGACACCTCTGACACCGCACTAGGACCGAGGACACAGCACCGGATTAACGCCGCGTGAACACTCCGCGCCTAGCCCCAGCCAGACACCCTCCACCGGACAATTCACCTTCGCGCGCGGAGGTGAACTGTCCGCTGGTGGGTGAAATGCGATGAGCTTTTCCACATAGCCCCACCTGTCGGTCCCACGGGCCCCCTCTTCCACCGAAGGTTGTTTCCATGAACGAAACAGCCGAGTTCCTAGTGTCCGCCCAGCAGAGAGCCAACACGGGAGATATTCGTTCGCTCAGCAGGCGATTTACGAAGGGTGAACTAGTCAGAGTGCGCAAGGGAGTCTATATGGACAAGAGCCGGTGGATCTCTCTGAAGCCTTGGGAGCGCTACTCCGCGACCATCAGGGCAGTCGCTTTGGAACTCCCTTCTGCACACTTTTGCTACGAGACGGCAGCCGTGCTCTGGGGGATGCAGGTTGTCGGGATCCCGGCGCACATCCATTTGGCCAATTCGTCATCCGGCCACGCTGGTTCCAAGCGATCGACCACTAAGGCCTCGGGAGACACGAAGTCGGGCAGCACAGGACTGGAGGGCATCAGGAGTTACGGCATCTATCGCCATGCCTACCAAGCGAGCCCAGTGCACCTGACCGGGCTGACCGTCACGGACCTTCACTCAACAGCGGCTGACGTAATGGCCCGGCTTCCCTTCGCACGGGCGGTGGTTCTAGCGGATCACGCCATCAGCCAAGCAAGGTTCGGACCGTCGGCCGCCAGCGTTAAAGACCTGCGTCATGCAGGAGGGAGCCTGGCATCCGGCGCCAAGAGACGGTGGGTCAGCTCGGTCCTTGACTTCGCCGATGCTCGCTCGGGTTCAGCGGGTGAGTCCCTGAGCCGTGCCCAAATGCATCTACTTGGTTTTCCAGCCCCCGAGCTTCAGACGGAATTTTATGACGCCTTGGGATTCGTTGCCCGGACCGATTTCTACTGGCGGGGACTCAAGATTATTGGCGAGTTCGACGGAGAGGCAAAGTACCTCAATGACGAGTACCTCAACGGGGGAACTGCACGTGAAGCCGTGCTCAAGGAGAAGAAGCGCGAGGACAGACTCCGTGCCATGGGCTTCCAGGTAGTGCGGTGGGACTGGGCAACAGCCATCAGGCCGGAGAAGCTGCTTGCAAAGCTCGAAGCAGCCGGACTTTCCAGGACAGGAAACCCCGCCCTACGGACCATTCACCGCCGGGCGCGAGGGTGAGTGGTCCGTTGGACGGGGTCTGCCGGGAAGAGAACTACAGGACCGGCAGAACCTCAAGCCCGCCAATGTACTTCTGCAGGGCCTTGGGAACGTTGACCGAGCCGTCCGGGTTCTGGTGGTGCTCAAGCAGGGCCACAATCCAACGGGTGGTGGCCAAGGTGCCGTTCAGGGTTGCCACGGCGCGGGTGCCCTTGGCAACGCCTTCCTCGTTGATCACGCGTTCGCGGATGTTGAGGCGGCGGGCCTGGAACGTGGTGCAGTTGGACGTAGACGTGAGCTCGCGGTAGGCGTTCTGGGTGGGAACCCAGGCTTCACAGTCGAACTTGCGGGCCGCGGACATGCCGAGGTCGCCCGCAGCTGTATCGATCACGCGGTAGGGAAGCTCGCACTTGGCCAGCATTTCCTCTTCCCAGGCAAGCAGGCGTTCGTGTTCTGCAGCAGCTTCCTCAACAGTGGTGTAGATGAACATCTCCACCTTGTTGAACTGGTGCACCCGGATGATGCCGCGGGTGTCCTTGCCGTGCGAACCGGCTTCGCGGCGGTAGCAGGAGCTCTGGCCGGCGTAGCGGATGGGGCCCCCGGAGAAGTCCAGGATCTCGTCAGCGTGGTAGCCGGCGAGGGCCACTTCCGAGGTTCCCACCAGGTAAAGGTCGTCTTCAGCGAGACGGTAGATCTCGGCGTCGTGCTTTACGTCGAAACCGGTGCCCTGCATGGTCTCCGGCCGCACCAAAGTGGGGGTGATCATCGGGACGAAGCCGGCCTCGATCGCCTGGTCCATGGCCATCTGCAGCAGAGCCATTTCCAAGCGGGCACCCACGCCACGCAGGAAGTAGAAGCGCGCACCGGAAACCTTGGCGCCGCGTTCCATGTCGATCGCACCAATGAGCTCACCGATTTCCAGGTGGTCCTTCGGCTCGAAATCGGTGAACTGACGGGGTTCGCCAACGGTCTTGACCACTACGTAGTCGTCCTCGCCGCCCTCGGGCACGCCGTCCACGATCAGGTTGGGAATGATGCGCAGCAGCTCTTCCTGCTTGGCCTGGGCGGCATCCGCCTCCGCGGAAGCGGCCTTGACCGAGTTGGCCAGTTCCTTGACCTCGGCCAGCAGGGCCTGCTTTTCCTCGCCCTTGGCCTGGGCCACCTTCTTGCCGAAGACATTTTGCTCGGCGCGGAGGGTTTCGTAGCGGATCAGCGCGGCGCGGCGATCGGAGTCTGCGGAGATGATCGCGTCCACAACGGACTCATCGGCGCCACGGGCGCGCTGGCTGGCACGGAACTTGTCCGGATTTTCGCTGAGGTCTTTTACGTCGATCACCACACAAGAGTATCGAATCTGACGTGGCCGCCCAGGACGATAGTGTTGGAGCAGCATGAGCGACTGGATCCTGTACGTGATTCTCGCTGGGGGCGTGGTATTTGCCGTCTCCAGTTGGTGGGGTGTGCGCCGATTGCGGGCCCGGCACATCAGGAGCGCGGTTCGGGAGGGCACCCACAAACCCGAGCCTGGGCACCAGAAGGTTGCGGTGGTCCTCAACCCGGTGAAAAACAAGTCGCTCGAGGCCCGCCAAGCAATCATCGACGCTTGCGACCTCGCCGGTTGGGACAGCCCGAGGTTCTTTGAAACCACTCTGGAGGACCCCGGTTACGGGCAGTCGCGCCAAGCGCTGGAGTACGGGGCCGACGTCGTTCTTGTGTGCGGCGGCGACGGTACAGTGCGCGTGGTGGCTGAGTCTCTGGCGCATAAAGGCGTGGCGATGGGCCTCATTCCCCTGGGCACCGGAAACCTCTTGGCACGCAACGTCGAACTGGACGTCAACGACATCGCCGATTGCATCCAGATCGCCCTCTTTGGCCACCAACGCTTCATCGATACCGCCAGCATGGGCATAGACAACAGCATTACCGGAGAATCATCCACGCATACATTCCTGGTGATCGCGGGTATGGGCCTGGATGCCGAGGTTGTTGGCGATACCAAGGAAGACCTGAAGAAGACCGTGGGCTGGCTGGCCTACACCGAGGCCGGGGTCCGGCATTTACCCGGCCGGCGCAAGCGGGTCACCATCACCATGGATGACCAGCCGGAGCAGGCCAGGAAAATCCGGAGCGTGCTTTTCGCCAATTGCGGCCTGATTCCGGGTGGCATTGACTTCATTCCGGAAGCCATGATCGACGACGGCATGCTGGACATCGTCGTCATGAGCCCGCGCAGCGCATTTGGATGGATCGCCATGTACGCAAAGATCCTGTTCAAGCACAAGCGGAACCTGCCGGTGATGAATTTCTACCGCTCCGGCAAGGTCACCATCCGCAGCCAGGAACCCATGGCGACGCAACTCGACGGCGACCCCGCGGGTGAGGCAACCGAGGTCACCGTTCAGGTCCAGCCCGGTTCGTTGCTGGTGCGGGTACCGAAGGCTCAAACCCTCTAGACTGCGCCCTTCTCGGGTTGCGCCGCATTCGCTGCGGCTGCTTCGGCCGCCGCCTTCGCTGCAGCCCGGGCCTCGGCCTGCTCACGGATCATCGCTTGTTCTTCTTCAAAACGGAGTCGATCCGCGCGGTCAGCTTCGTCGCCGTCCCAGTCGTCCTTGTTCTCGCCGGAGGGCTTGGGATTGACGATCATGCCCTGGCCGTCTTTGTCATCTCGGTGGACAGTCATGACCGCTCCCTTCTTTTGGGCATTCATCCATTGCTTATGGATCAGGCAAGCATACGCACACTTGCATCACTGCGAAAGGGGTTGAAGGTTCAATTATTTGCAGCCACGCAAAGGCGGCCTAGCCCTTCAGAATTGCTTCGACCCACGCATGGGCAGAGGCAAATGCTGCGTCCGAAGTATGCGGGGCCACCACGGCGGCTTGCTTGTCGGCACGCGCATATGAGCCCAGGAAGCGAGTTGCCGGGCTGATCCGGTGAAGACCCGCGAGGGCGTCGGCAACACGGGAGTCCGACGCATGACCGTCCGCATCGATGCTGAAGAAGTAGTGGCCCAGGTACTGGCCAGTGGGGCGTGACTCGATGCGGCTAAGGTTCACACCTCGCGATGCGAATTGGTCAAGGATTTCCATGAGTGCCCCCGGGTGGTCCTCCGGCAGTGGGACAACAACGGTGGTTTTGTCCGCGCCCGTTCGTTCGGGCAATGTACCCGGCTTGCTCACCAGGATGAAGCGGGTGACTGCATCGGGGTTGTCTCCGATGTTTTCGGCCAGAACATTGAGCCCAGATTGTTCCGCCGCAATTAGCGGGGCGCAAATAGCGGCATCGTAGGGGGCGTCTCCCTCCAGGAGGCCCATGGCAGATGCTGCGGTAGAGGAACCGGGTACATAGTCCGCGTTCGGAATATGTTCGTCCACCCAGAGGCGGCACTGGGCCCACGCATGGCCGTGTGTGGAGATGCGCTTTATATCGGAAATCACGACGCCGGGCCTCGCCACGAGCACGAACGTAATAGGAACCAGGGCCTCGCGGATGATCCGGAGTTCGGGCCCTGTGGCAATGGCATCCAGCGTTGCAGTGACGCCGCCCTCCACCGAGTTCTCAATGGGAACCATGGCAGCATCGGCCTCACCATTGCGCACCCGCTCAAGGGCCGTGTTCACGTTGGTGCAAGGAATGCGGGTGGCATCAGCGGCGCCGGGGACCTGCATGAGGGCGGCCTCAGTGAACGTTCCTTCCGGGCCCAGGAACGTATAGGTAGGTGCTGACATGGGAATATTCCTTGCTGGTTATGCGCGGGAGAAGGTCTGGAGCCGGTGCTAGAGAACCACTGGCTTAAGGCCGTTGTCCGACACCATGGGCCGGCCGGCCTCGAACCACATGTCCATACCACCGGCAACGTTCACGGCGGAGTAGCCTTGGCCCACCAGCCACTGCACTACGCGGAAGGAACGGCCACCGGTCCTGCAGATGACGAAGAGGTCGTCGTCGGGGTCCAGTTCATCCAACCGGGCGGGCAGTTGGTCCATGGGAATATGACGTGCGCCCTCAGCATGCCCGGCAACCCATTCATAGTCTTCACGAACGTCAAGGATGCTGGCATCAGCCGGAATGTCGCCCACAGGCACGGTTTCGAAGTCGCTCATGGCGTTTCCTTCCCATCGATTTAGGTCACCATCCAGCCTAGTCCCAGAGGCCACCCAGCGAGACGCCGCTTGCGCGGCGGAGTCCCGGAGCTAAGACTGGGACCCAAAGACTCCCTGAATCGGCTGTTAGGAGCAGGACAATGGCGGCTGGCCAACCCACCATCCTCGCAACATCCGGCGGTTACAAGCCGGGCAGCCGGACCCGCATCGAGTTCGACCACCTCATGCATTACGCCGTGGAGCTTGCCGGCGTAAATGGCCGCGCACCGCGGGTGACCCATATTGGCACCGCATCGGGCGATCAACGCTGGTGGGCGGCAGAAATGGATCAGGCCGCCCGCATTGCGGGGTTTGATTTCACTCATCTCAACCTCTTCACCATGCCCAACATTGAGGATCCGGACGCCCATCTCCTTGAGCAGGACGTGGTGTGGGTCCACGGTGGCTCGGTGGTCAACCTCCTTGCCGTGTGGAGGGCGCACGGCCTGGATGGAATATTGCGGAAGGCTTGGGAAAGCGGCGTGGTCCTGGCTGGCGTTTCCGCAGGTTCCATCTGTTGGTTCAAGGGCGGCGTGACCGACTCCTTCGGCCCTGAACTGAAGCCTGTCACCAACGCACTTGGCTTCCTTCCCTACGCAAACGGCGTCCACTATGACTCTGAACCCACCCGCGCCCCTGCCATCCACAAGTTGGTGGCAAACGGCACGCTCGGCGAGGCGCACTGCACGGACGACGGCGTGGGTCTGGTTTACCGGGGCACTGAGCTTGTGGAGGTGGTGTCCGAAGTCAAGAACAAGGCCGCCTTCCGGGTGACCGCGGGTGCGGGCGAGAGCGTAGACGCCATTGCTGTGGAGGAACGGTTGGAGTCGCGTTTCCTTGGTTGATCCTTCCCCGGCAAAGCTGCAGCAGCTCACCGCGGTGCAGCTTCGCGACGCCCTCGCATCCGGTGAGCTCTCGGCGAGGGAGGCCACCGCACATTTCCTCTCCGTCATCGAGGCACGCAACAAACACTTAGGTGCGTTTGTCACGGTCACGGCCGAACAGGCAATGGACGGTGCCAAGGCTGCGGACAACCTGCACGCGCAACTCTCCCGCACACACCGCCTTTCCGAATTGCCCCTCCTGCACGGCATGCCCCTTGCCTTCAAGGACCTCACGGACGTGGCCGGCATTCCCACCACCCATGGCAGCGCTGCCCTGGAGCACAAGCCAGCGCCGGAGGATGGCGCCCTCGCAGCCACCTTGAAAGGCCAAGGCGCAATCTCGCTGGGCAAAACGCAGGTTCCGGAGTTCGGGCTCACCGCGTACAGCGAAAACCGCATCGCACCGCCGTCGCGCAATCCGCATTCCTTAAGTCGAAGTTCCGGCGGTTCGTCAGGCGGAAGCGCTGCCGCGGTGGCGGCTGGCATGGTTCCTTTCGCTCCCGGGACCGACGGCGGCGGGTCCATCCGCATTCCTGCCGGGGCCTGTGGGCTGGTGGGGCTCAAGCCAGGCCGGGGCGTAGTGCCGTCCGGGGCAAGTGCTGGGGATGCTGCAAAATTGGTGGTCGCCGGACCACTTGCGCGCACGGCTGCGGACGCGGCGCTGCTTATGGACGCGCTGGTCCCGCAGGAACAAGCGCCCGACGGCGGTTACCTCGCCAACGTTGGCCACGCGCCGCTGCCCCTCAAAGTGGGCGTGAGCCTGGATAGCCCATGGGCCGGAGTGTTTCCTTTCGACGTGGAGCAGGAAGCAATGGACTCCCTGGCCCGGGGAATCCTGCTGCTTGAGGAGGCCGGCCACCGCGTCGCGGAAGCGGAGATCCGGTACGACAACCGCTACCCCGATGCGTTCACCGCTGCCTGGACGGCCGGCGTCGGGAGTGCCCGGATAGCACCCCAGCGGGAGGCGCTGCTGACGCCGCTGACCCGCGTATTCCGGCGTCGGGCGCAACAACGCAGCGCGTTGAAAGTGAATGAAGCCCTGGGTTTCCTGCGGCAGTTCGAGCACGACACGATCGCGCAATACGCGGAGTGGGACGTCATCCTCATGCCCACGCTGGCGCAGACACCGCAGCCGATCGGTTGGTTCACCGGCGGCGGCCACAGTGGCGAGCCGTGGCCCAGCGAGTGGGCCGGTGACGCGGACGAAGACTACAAAAGGCAGTGCGAGTACGCGCCGTGGTCCTCCATGGTCAATGTGTGTGGGTTGCCGGCCATCAGCATTCCCGTCCACGTGACAGCGAGCGGCCTGCCGATGGGCATTCAGGTGATCGGCAAACCGGGCTCTGAGCTGCAGCTTCTTCAACTCGCGGCGGTTCTGGAGTCCTTTAAGTAGGCGGGCCTGTGCGGCTGTCTACCATATGGATAGTGGTTGCCATGGGCATCCATCGATGTGACAATGCCCGCAGTCAATGCCAGCATTGAGGAAATGAGCACACCTCTAACCACGGCTACGTCCCAAAAACCATCGGGCGATACCTCATTCTTCGGCCACCCAAAGATGCTGGCCAGCCTCTTCTCCGTAGAGATGTGGGAGCGATTCTCCTTCTACGGCATGCAAGGCATCCTGCTTTACTACATGTACTTCACCGCCGAGCAGGGCGGGTTGTCAATCGACAAGGGCCTCGCCGCCGGCTTGGTTGGCGCTTATGGTGGCGGCGTCTACCTGTCCACGATCCTGGGCGCATGGCTCGCAGACCGGATCTTCGGTTCCGAAAAGGTCCTCTTCGGCTCGGCCCTCATGATCATGGCCGGCCATATCGCCCTTGCCCTCCTGCCTGGCATTCCCGGACTGATCGCCGGCCTTGTGCTCGTGGGCATCGGATCCGGCGGCCTGAAAGCCAATGCCACCGCGCTGGTCGGCAGCCTGTACGGCGAGAAGAATGAACGCCGCGACGCCGGCTTCTCCATCTTCTACATGGGCATCAACATCGGCGGACTCATCGGCCCGCTGGTCACGGGCTGGCTCCAGGAGAGCAACGGCTTCCACTGGGGCTTCGGCGCAGCAGCCGTGGGCATGGCGATCGGCCTTGTCATCTACTCGCTCGGCCGCAACAAGCTCCCCGAGGAAGCGCACCGCGTTCCCAACCCGCTCCCGGCCGCCGAACGCACACGGTACGGGCTGATCTTCCTGGGCATCCTCGCGATCATAGGAGTGCTGCTGGGCACGGGGATCGTGAATGCCGATAACCTTGCCCGCAGCATGGCTTACGCTGCCATCGGCGCCTCGGTGATCTACCTTTTCCTGATCTTCCGCAGCCCCAAGGTCACGGGCCTGGAGCGCAAACGTGTGCTCGCGTTCATCCCGCTGTACATTGCGTCGGCCGCGTTCTGGGCCCTGTTCCAGCAGCAGTTCACGTTCATTGCCGTGTACTCCGAGGAGAAGCTGGACCGCAACCTGTTCGGTTGGGAAATGCCGGCGGCCTGGGTCCAGTCCATCAACCCGGTGTTCATCATCATCTTCGCCGGTGTCATGGCTGCCCTGTGGACCAAGCTGGGCTCCAAGCAGCCGAGTTCCCCGCTGAAGTTCTCGGCGGGCCTGCTTATCATGGGCCTCGCCTTCCTCTGCTTCATCCCGCTGGCTGGCGAGGGCAAGACCCCCCTGCTGGCACTGGTGGGCATCCTGTTCCTCTTTACCCTGGCGGAACTCTTCCTTTCCCCGATAGGTCTGTCCGTGAGCACCAAGCTCGCTCCGCAGGCATTCCACACCCAGATGGTGGCGCTGTTCTTCCTGTCCGTCTCCCTGGGCACCACCCTGGCCGGCATCCTCGCCGGCCTTTACAACCCCGACGACGAACTCCCGTACTTCCTGGGCATCGGCGGCGTGGCAGTGGTATTGGCTGTGGCCCTGGCTGCTGGATCCCCGGCGATCAAGAAGTTGATGGGCGGCGTGCGGTAGCCTTCGGGCTACGCAAACGGCTAACGCCACCCAAACGGACAACGACGGCGACCCTTGCGTTCGGTGGAATTCCCACCCGGGCGAGGGCCGCCGTCGTTCGCGTTTGCCTAGTAGCGGTAGCTGGTGGAGGCGCCGATCGCGGCAAAGAAGAAGATCAGGACCACCACCGTGATCGCCACGCCGACGTAACCCATGATCAGGCCAGCAATCGCCATGCCCTTGCCTGCGGGTTCGCGGTTGAGGGCAAGGTGGCCCAGGATGACAGCTGCGATCTGCGGCAGGATGAAGAACCCGAAGCCAATGAATGTTGCAATGCCGCAGCACATGCTCGCAATGCTCAAGCCCTTGGGCTGGGTGGGCATGGCGTAATAGGCGGGCTGGCCGTAGGGGTTCTGCTGGCCATAGGGCTGCTGCTGGTAGGGCTGCTGCTGGTACGGGCCCTGGTTGTATTGGCCTTGGTTGTATTGGCTCTGGTTATAAGGGCTCGGCGGCTGGCCGTAGGGCGATGGGCTCGGCTGGCTGTAGTCACCGGGCGTGTACGCGCTCTGGCTGGATGTGCCCTGGCTCGGACCACCCTGGCTGGCTGGTGGGACCGGCTGCGTGTAGAAGTCGTCCTGGCCTTGGGCGTTCTGCGTGTACGCATTCTGGTCGTACGGCGGAAGCGGCTGGGTGGGTGAGCTCGGCTCCGGCGCGCTGAATTCGGCGGGTGGGATGTACTGCGGTGGTTCGTAGCCCGCCGGTTTGTCCTCGTTGCCCTTGGATGGTTGGTCTGACATGGGAATCCCCCTCGCTAAGTCTTTGTTTCCCACACTACCGCCGCCGGGTGCGCCGCATAAGGTAGCCCGGCTCGTGGCGCCACAGCCGCCTCCGGGCATCCCGGGGCGGAATCCTCCCACTAAAGCCGCAGCTCGTAAACGCAAGGTAAATCTTTGGCTCATCCGGCGCCACATCACCGCCATTCTGCGTCACAGGGGCCGGATCCCCGGACATTTGCTGTCAGCGGACGGGGTGGTCTGGCATGCTGGACGACATGGCTAGCCGAGCGGGCACAGTTGCCCTTCCCCAGGACCTTGTTGACATCACAGCCCTGCTGGACGCGTACTTCGACGTCACTCCGGATTTGGGCGATCCCGCGCAACGCGTGGCGTTTGGAACGTCAGGACACCGCGGATCCAGCTTGAAGTCGTCGTTCAACGAGCCCCACATCCTCGCGATCACGCAGGCAATCGTTGAATACCGCGGCCGCCAGGGCATCACCGGACCGCTCTTTATAGGGCGTGATACCCACGCCCTGAGCGAGCCCGCGCAGAACTCCGCGCTGGAGGTCCTCGCGGCCAACGGCGTCACCGTGTTGGTAGATGCCCGCCACGGCTATACGCCCACTCCTGCCCTGAGCCACGCGATCCTCAAGTACAACCGCGAAGCCGCGCCGGGGACGCCCCAAGCCGACGGCATTGTGGTCACCCCCAGCCACAACCCGCCCGGCGATGGTGGCTTCAAATACAACCCGCCGCATGGCGGCCCTGCCGACACCGACGCCACCGGCTGGATTGCCGACCGCGCCAACCAGCTTCTCGAAAACGGCCTTCGCGGCGTCAAGCGAATTCCGTTGAACGATGCTTTGAACGCGGACACCACCGGAAAGTTCGACTTCCTCAGCAGCTACGTTGACGATCTCCCGTCCGTCCTGGACCTCGACGCGATCCGCAACGCGGGCGTCCGTATCGGCGCCGATCCAATGGGCGGCGCGTCCGTTGACTACTGGGGTGAGATCGGCGAGCGGCACCAGCTCAACCTGACGGTGGTGAACCCCACGGTCGATCCTCAGTGGGCCTTCATGACCCTCGACTGGGACGAGAAGATCCGTATGGATTGCTCGTCGCCGTCGGCTATGGCGTCGCTCATCAAGCGCATGGCTTCCTCGGACGGTGGCCGCTCGGCTTACGATGTCGCCACGGGTAACGACGCCGACGCCGACCGCCATGGCATTGTCACGCCGGATGGTGGTCTCATGAACCCGAACCATTACTTGGCCGTAGCCATTGACTACCTGTACCGCAACCGCAGTGGCTGGAATCCCGAGTCCGTCGTGGGCAAGACACTGGTTTCGTCCTCGATCATCGACCGCGTTGCTGCCGGACTTGGGCGCAAACTGGTTGAGGTTCCTGTTGGCTTCAAGTGGTTCGTTCCCGGCCTGCTGTCCGGCGAGGGTGCCTTCGGTGGCGAAGAGTCTGCCGGCGCCTCCTTCAACAAGCGCGATGGCAGCGTCTGGACCACGGACAAGGACGGCATCCTGCTTGCCCTGTTGGCCTCGGAGATCACGGCCGTCACCGGCAAGTCTCCGTCGCAGTTGTACAAGGGGCTGACGGATAAGTTCGGCGCGCCGGTCTACGCCCGAATCGATGCCGCTGCCACGCGCGAGCAGAAGGCCAAGCTGGGCAAGCTCTCGGCATCCGACGTCACCGCCACCACCCTGGCCGGCGAGGACATCACTGCCAAACTCACGGAAGCCCCAGGCAACGGAGCTTCGATCGGCGGTTTGAAGGTTGTCACCGAGAACGCCTGGTTCGCGGCCCGCCCCTCCGGCACCGAGGACGTTTACAAGATCTATGCCGAGTCCTTCAAGGGCGCCGAGCACCTTGCCAAGGTGCAGGAGGAAGCCAAGGCGCTGGTGGATGGGGTAATTGCTTAAGTTCTGATTCGCTGGCGACGCGCATTTTCGCTGGCGACATGGAAACGGGCTGAGGCCGCTTGGATGTGGGTGGCCCCAGCCCGTTTCTGTGTCTTCAAGCAGATTGCGTGTCCTCAGCCTCTGCAGCGTCCTGGGTCCAGAGCCTGAGGATGCGCCGGATGGTGTGGTTGCCTTCCGGCGCCATGTCCACCAGCGCAACCTGGTCAAGCACGACGACGTCTCCCGGCTTTGGGCGCTTGCCGTCGTGATGAGAGATGTGCGGCCGGTAGCGTTCGAGGACGTAGTTCGGCGTAGCAATGCGCCCGCCCACGCTGACCACGGCGTCGAAGAGTTCCTCGTGCAGGCCTTGGAGCAGCGGATTTTGTTCCACCAGGCTCACCGGGATGGACCCCATATGGCCGAAGCCTGCTTCTTCGCCAATGATCAGTTGCGTTCCGAGGGCTCCCTGGACCGGCGCCTCGGCCAAGTCCGCGAGGACATCGGCGACGTCGGCACTCACGTCAGTTCCGACGTCGAACCTTAACAACGTGATGTGAAGCGGCCAGTCGCTGCGCGGAAACACCAGCCCTGGCCGTACTGGCTCCGTAAACGCCACCCAGATGAGGTTCCGCATAGCCATAGTTTGCCACTCAGCGAGTCAGAACTGACGGGATCTGCGAGAGGGATGCCAAAATATGCGCAGGAAGTGAGAGCGCAACTGAAACCCCCGGATCCTCGCTCACATCGTCGCCTTTAAACGACGATGCTCTCGCACATCACGTGCGAGAGCATCGTCGGAATGCACAAAAACTAGACCGTGCGGACAACGTCCTCGTAGGCGAACTTCGGCTTTGCTTCGCCCCAGGCGTCCGGGCCGGGCTGGCCAATGTTGACGACGAGGAAGCTCTTCTGGTCACCCTCGGGGAAGAATTCGGCGTCGATCGCGGAGAAGTCGGCGCCGGTCATCGGGCCAGCGGCGAAACCGAGTGAGCGGACGGCGAGGATGAAATAGCCGGCCTGCAGGTGGGCGTTGTTGTTGCCCGTGGTGGCGGTGAAGGCGGGGTCGGCGTCGTACATGGCCTTGGGGGCGGCGTAGACGGGAAGGAACTTGTCCCACTGCTCATGCCACGCGGTGTCGTAGGACAGGATGGCGACCAGCGGGGCGGAGGCGGTCTTGGCCTGGTTGCCCTTGGAGAGGGCGTCGACCAGCTTGGCGCGTGCCTCATCCGAGCGGACGTAGGTCACGCGGAGGGGCTGGGAGTTGAAGGCGGTGGGGCCGAACTTGGTGAGCTCGTAGATGGCGCGGGCCTGCTCGTCGGTGACCTCACCGGCAAAGCTGTTCGCGGTACGGGCTTCGGCAAAAATGGCGTCGACTGCTGCGGCGTCAATGACTGCTTCTTCGTGGGCGATCGTCATTCGTGAACCTTTCGCTGGGCCCTTGCCTTTGGGGACGGCCGGGCACTTCTGCTTTCCATGGTTGCAACTTCAACTTCCGTTGTCCTCTTCCCGTGACGGCCCGTGACGTTGCGCACACTGCGTGACTCCGCGCGTCGGTTCGTTGCGTTGCGAGGCCCGTGTTGCGCCCTATTTGGCGCGCGAGGCACGTAGAGGAGGCCCCGCAACGGCGGTAATGTTGCACCGAACCCATCACTTCTCCTCTGGAAGGCTCCCGGCCATGACTCTGCTCGGCACCAAATGGAAGCTTCATGGCAACGGAAAGTCCATCCGGCCCGGCCACGTGGTGGCACCCGAGGAGCGGCTGGCCTGGCCCCTGACCATCGGCGTGGGCATGCAGCACGTCGTGGCGATGTTCGGCGCGACCTTCCTGGTCCCGATCATCACCGGCATGCCGCCGGCTACCACCCTGTTCTTCTCTGGTATCGGCACGCTGCTGTTCCTCGTCATCACCAAGGGCCGCGTGCCCAGCTACCTGGGTTCGAGCTTCGCCTTCATCGCGCCGATCCTGGCGTCGCAGCAGCAGTACGGCGTTCCTGGCGCGCTGGGCGGCGTGGTGCTGGCCGGCGTCGTACTGGCGCTTATTGGTGCGATCGTCCAGAAGTTCGGCGCCGAATGGATCAACCGGCTCATGCCGCCGATCGTCACCGGCGCGATTGTGGCGCTGATCGGCCTCAACTTGGCGCCGGCCGCGAAGAACAACTTCGACGCCGCTCCCGTCACCGCGCTGATCACCCTGGTCACGATCATGTTGGTCAGCGTGCTGTTCCGCGGAATCCTGGGGCGCCTGAGCATCCTGGTGGGCGTTGTGGTGGGGTATCTCGTGGCGATGATGCGCGGCGAGGTGGACTACGCGAAGATGGACGCCGCCGCGTGGGTAGGTCTTCCGCAGTTCCAGACGCCCGAATTCCACTTGGGCGTCGTGGGCCTGTTCGTCCCGGTGGTGCTGGTCCTCGTGGCCGAGAACATTGGGCACGTGAAGTCCGTGGCCGCGATGACCGGTCAAAACCTCGACGGCGTCTCCGGCCGCGCGCTGATGGCCGACGGCGCCGCAACGGTACTTGCCGGTTTCGGCGGCGGTTCCGGTACTACGACTTACGCGGAGAACATTGGCGTCATGGCCGCCACCAAGGTCTACTCGACGGCGGCCTACTGGGTGGCCGGTATCTTCGCCATCCTGCTGAGCTTCTCCCCGAAATTCGGCGAACTCATCGCGACCGTCCCACCCGGCGTCCTGGGCGGCGCCGCGACCATGCTCTACGGCATGATCGGCGTGCTCGGCGTGAAGATCTGGGTTCAGAACAAGGTCAACTTCTCCAACCCGGTCAACCTGACCACGGCCGCTGTGGCTTTGATTATTGGCATTGCCGATTACACGTGGACCATTGGGGAGCTGAAGTTCACCGGCATCGCTCTTGGTTCCGCGGCTGCACTTGTGATCTACCACGGCATGAAGAGCCTGGCCCGTTGGCGCGGGACCGTCGCAGAGCCGGAAACCGAGACGACGGGGCTGCCGCCTGCGGTGAAGTCGGCGATGAATGCTGCGGCGAAGCGGGGGAAAAAGAAGTAGGGGCAGACCCGGAGACCGGCAGTCACCAGGCTCATGGTGGTGGCGATGCTGGTGACCAGCGGTGCGCCCCCGGAATTAACGGCAAATGAATACTCAGCTTGCTTACTAAAATGACCTTCCCTAGGCTTGAACAAGTCAGACAAACAACTCTCACAGCGGCGGCCCGCGCTCAAAAAGCAATCCGCCGCGCAATGGAGGAGGAACAATGTCAGAACACAGCATCACAGGCAAGAAGGTCGCATTCCTTCTGACGGACGGCGTGGAGCAGGTCGAACTCACCAGCCCCTGGCAAGCCGTGAAGGACGCTGGGGGCCAGCCAACGCTCGTGGCACTTTCGAAGGGAAAGCTGCAGGGATTCAACGGCGTGGAGAAGGGTGACACCTTCGACGTCGACCTTGCAGTCGCCGACGCCAATGCATCGGACTTTGACGCCCTGGTACTCCCCGGCGGCGTGGTAAACGCCGATCACCTCCGCGTGGACAAGGATGCGCAGAACTTCACGCGCGCCTTCTTCGAGCAACACAAGCCGGTGGCCTCGATCTGCCACGGACCGTGGATCCTCATCGACGCGGGCGTCATCAAGGGCCGCAACGTCACCTCCTATCACACGCTCCAAACCGACATAAGGAACGCTGGCGCCAACTGGACCGATGAAGAAGTCGTGGTGGACCAAGGCCTCGTCACCAGCCGGAATCCGGACGACCTCCCGGCGTTCAACCGCAAGGTAGTAGAGGAAATCTCCGAGGGCCAACACGCTGGCCAGACCGCCTAGCTGTACTAACCCGGTTGGTTGGTGACGCGGCTGATGGGTGAGGCGCCTTTGAGTGCAGTGTGTGGCCTGCGTTGATTGTAGTGCTCGATGAAGCTCGGGTAGCAGGCTTGGCGTTCGGCTTCTGAGGTGTAGGTCTGGGCGTAAGCCCATTCTTCTAGAAGGATGCGGTTGAAGCGTTCTACTTTGCCGTTGGTCTGGGGCCGGTAGGGTCTGGTGCGTTTGTGTCGGATACCTGCCTCCGTCAAGGTCTGGGCAAAGAGTCGAGACCGGTAGCAGGAGCCGTTATCGGTGAGCACGCGCTGTATCTTCACCCCGTGGGCTGCGAACGCGGCGATCGCGTTACGCATGAAAGCGGCGGCGGTTTCCTTGGTCTCATCGGCGCGGATCTCTGAGTAGACGTAGCGGGAGTGGTCATCGACGGCATGGTGGATGAACGTGTACCCACGGCGCAGGCCTCTGTTCGTGCGGGCGCCTTCAGCCAGATTCCGGGCCCGGGAGTTCGCTTCCCCGGCCACCCGGCCAAGGCTCCTATGGCCGCCGCCATCGGGGATCCTGCCGAGCTTCTTCACATCGACGTGGATCATTTCCCCGGGCCAGGCGTATTCATAGCGGCGGGCGCGTTCTCGGCGGATCCTGATCCCGGTGGCACGGTCCGTGAAACGCAGGGGTGGGCAGTGATAGCGGTGCAGGATCCGATGGACCGTGGAGATGTTCAAGTGCAGGTGGTAAGCGATCCTGGCCGGTCCCCAGCGCTTGGACGTCCGAAGGCCCACGACGCGATGTTCTATCCGCACTGAGCTGCGGTGCGGGCAGCTCAGTGGTCGGCTGGGACGATCCAGCATGCCGGCTTCCCCGAACTCGACATAGCGTCCCGCCCAGCGGGCCGCGGTCGGCACGGAGACATTGAATCGTTCGGCGGCGCGGCGCAACGGCAAGTGAGCATCCACCACGCACCGGGCGAGTTTCAGACGACCGGCAGGGGTAAGGATCGCGTTAGAGTGGGACACGAGGACCTCCTGGATTGTGTAACTGCTCTCGACAAGCACCACACAACACCCGGAGGTCCTCTTATTGCGTCACATCAATCCCGTGTCACCAACCTGCCGGGACACTACACCTAGCGCGCACCCAGCAGACCCACATAACGTGAGTGCCGCCGTCGAACGTTCACAGCGGACGACGGCGGGGCTTGGCGTCACTGCCCTCCCCGAATGCCTACTGCCTGCGCACAGCACCGGCTGGCATGGGTTCTTGCGGGCGTGCGGGAACAGTGAACAAGGGCATCAGCCACTGAATCATCGGCCCATCAGCAGGATCGCTGCAAAAAGTATCGACCAGCTGAGGGATACTGGCATGCTGCTGACGCCGCTAGTTCCGCACCGGACAATCGTCCAGAAGATGAGGCTTACTCAGGATGGTACGGGGAGTACCGAAAGGGCTCGCCCGTCGTTGACGCCTACAAGGAACTAACAGAGAAGATCATCCGATGACAGAGAGTATGAAAGACAGGCCGGTCCTTCCAGCCCGTCGCGGCCCCAAACCGGCGCCGGACGAGCGCCTGGATCCCGTAGACATCGTCTCGCCCGCACTAAGACTCAACCCGCTGCCGCGCCCGCCCTCCAACAGACTCCCACTGCTGCGACGACAAAGAAACGGGAGGCCACCATCGCAATCGGCCCTCGAATCTCCAATCGGTTATGGAACTGCTGGACCAAGCTGTTGCTGAACATGGGATCTCGCAGCGGAAAGCTATTGAGGATGCCATCGTTGCCCGCTGGGGGCCGAAAAGCTGACGGACAGTCGCGCGGTGCTGGCCTGGCAAATTGGAGATCGTGCAGCAGGAGCGGGCCGGGGTCTTGGTAGTAGTGGAACAGGATTGAACGCTAAGCCTCGTGGTTCGGTAGTGTGAGGGCGCTCCGGTGGAATTCCTCAGTGATGATCAGGCCGCAGTTTTTGGGCGGTTTAGGGGTGAGCTGGCGCGGGCGGATCTGGCGCGGTTCTTCCATCTCGACGCTGCACGCCGCAGCGCTTACACCTGGATCGACGGGTGGTACAACGACCGAAGGCGCCACTCCAGCATCGGCTGTCTCAGCCCGTTAGAGTACGAATGCCGCCAACTCACACTGGCAGCCTAACCAACTAACCACCTGTCCGGGCTCGGGGCAGGCTCAGGCGAGTGAGTCTGTGTACGGATTCATGTCGGGACGCTGATGAGCCAAGTGAAACAAATCACCCCTGAGCCGACCAACACATCTCGCCGCATTCAGCCTCATGTGAAAGTCCCGATCTTCCCCTCCCCAGCCAATAAACGATTCATCAAAGCCGCCAATGGCTCGGAAGTCTCTAACGTTGGTAGCGACGCAAAGACCTCGAGGATCCGCTAGTGCATAGCCGGAAAGCTCGATGACGGCGTCGGGTGTGTCGTGATTGCGCAGATCATCGGAGGACTTGCTGTCGAGAAAAAGCCCTCTGTTTCCCGGCACGAAGTTCCTCCCCTCCTCTTGCCGAGCGTGGACGATTAGCTCAATAAAGTTGTCAGGCAGATAGAGATCGCCGTCGAGAATCAGAATATCCTCGTCACCGTTGGATGATGCAACACCCCGATTTACGAGCATCGATTTGTTGAACGGACCCGAATGTTGAACGTATACATATTCATCGACCAGGCATGAAAGCAAGTCCTCGTGACGCTCAGAGATGTCGCCTTCCACGACCACGATTCGAATTTGTTTCCGTAAGGTTTGTTGATTCAGACGGTCGACGAGTGTGATCAGATTCTGAAACCGAGATTGCCGCGTTGAATCGTCTCGAAATGGCACTACGACGCGAATCTGAGGTCCTGAGACTACCTTGTCTTTGGTCGCCGTCTGGATCGAAAAGGTAAAGGGACTAGTGAAGTAGATGAGCCTTGCGCCTTCACGCACGCGCTCAGCAAGTTCCCGAGTTTTACCGTTCACATTCGCTTTGCTCAGCTCGAGCGACATGACAGCGGTTCTGTACAGGGCTCGCGATTGAGGGGCGTCCAGATTTTGCAGGGTTGACCAAGAAGGGTCGCCAGGCAGTACCTCGGACACCGCAATACGAGCAGCTTCGTAAAGCAGCTCTGCCTGTTTCCAGCGCGGAAGACTTTGGGCAGGCGCGTTGATGTCAACAGCCGTTATTGCGGCTGCGGCTATCAACTCACAGTCGTCTTGTCTAGCGGACTCATCCTCATCGAAGCTTTGCATGCCATTCCTTCAGTTGGGGGATCAATTGGACGAAGCCACCCGCTCCGACTAGCAGAATCAGGGCAACCCACATAAAGAGGGGCGTCTCGACCCCTACTCCTACTAGTAGCGGCGCAGCGGCATATGACAGGGTCCAGGAGAGTTGAAAGACGGCCATGAAAGGGATTTCGCGGCCGGGGGGCGATGCCAGTACAGCTGCTTGCGACGCGGCTGGTTTTGAGAGAATTTCCGCCAGTGCTATACCGACCACTGCGATGAGAGCCGCCGATCCCGTCACTGCGAAATTGTGGCTACGAGAAGACAGCATCACGGAGCAGAGGATGAGAGAGGCAAGGACTAGGACGTACGTCGTTCCCATGACGGTTGAATCTGACCAGCTATTGGTCGCTTTTCTGATAGGGATTTGCAGGAGAGCGATCACGCCATAACGCACGGCGAGCACAACTGTGGCCCAGTAAACGGGTAATCCGAGGCCGGCCACGAGCAGGAGCGGAAAGACTACAGGCGTCACCGCCCAAGCAACTGATAAGAGTGTCTGCCCTGTCAGGAGACGCATAAATGAACGGTTTGCCAAAGGTTCAAGTACATCCTTGAAAGAAGTTTTCTCCAATGGAGCCCACTTCTCGGATCTCAGCCATGCGACAGCCAGCATAGAGAGCGTCTTGCTTGCGATATTGGCTACCACTGCCCAAGTCAGTGCGCGCGTTGAACCGCTGGCCAAAAGCACAGTCGCAGCGATCGAACCGATTGCCACGGCGCCTGTACGAACAGCATTCGCCGTCGCCAGCCAGCTCCCAACCCTGTCGCGGCCGAACATCGAGGCAACAAGCGCCGGCCACGCGGCGCCATATACCTTGTCACCGAACATTCCGACAAAACTCGCTACCGCTGCCAAGGGGGACGAATAGGCAACCAGATAGAGGCCAGCTCCTACTGCAGAAAGTAAATTGCTGGTCTGTAGCCCGCGACGCGGCCCGAGTCGACCCACCAGCTGGCCCGCGCTCGGAATCGTACAGATGGCCACGAGCGCCCCGACGGTTACTGCGGCACCTGCGTCGACCGAGTCGAGTCCATTATGTCGAATGAGCACTAGGAGAGAGATCGGGAGGAAGAAGCCAACTCCTACGGCATCAACCATGACCGCGCCGAAGAGAAGAGAGTTGTTTCTCTGGGCGGTCGGGGCTCTGTCGCTAAACACCGAGAAGGCCCTTCGCCGTAGCGCTCTGCCAAGCTATGAGAAGAGACGGATCAACAAGCTCGCCCGCCGCGATCATTTCCCTGACATGGGACTTCTTAACGCGCCGACCTGCTACTCGTTCCCAAGGGTCGTCTAGAGCAGCCAGGCCTTCCTCCGCGACTTTGGCGAGAAACAAATAAACCGGCCAAGCTGACCGTCCAGGATTAGGGAAGAAGTGTTGAAGGGCCACTATGGAATCAATGCTTAGTCCGAGCTCTTCCTGCACTTCACGGCGCGCGGCAATCTCAGGAAGTTCTCCTTCCTCGCCGGCACCTCCCGGTAAGTCAAAAATCCAGGCGTTTAGAGGGAAGCGGTACTGGCGGGTCAAAAGTATTTCATCGTCTTGCTCGATCAGCACGGCCACGGCGAAGGGCATGCTCTCGTCAACTTCGTAATGGCCCAACTCGCCGCTGGGCAGGCGAACGAGGTAGTCGGTCAACTTCACGCGACCTGCGTACGCCCTGGTCGCCTCCAGCCGGTCCCAGCGAGCTTCATTCATAGGTCTTCTTCTTTCATCAGGGCGTCGACGTGGAGGAACGTTTCTTGGGGTGTCTCGACCGACACAACATGCGCTGCGGAGTTGCGGATGGGCTCGTCGTTACCTCCAGGCCCGAAGTCATCACCCATATAGGTCAGGTCTTCAAGGGCAATGCCCCATCTCGTCGCCAGCCATTCCAACGCTCGCAATTTATTCCAATTGTCGGCTACGACAGAGACCGACCGCTGTCCCGCCCGGTAGACGTTAACTCCAAGGTTGGCCCGGCCTGCAAGAAGAAAATATGCGTCGCGTGCTTGGCCCTCGCGCGATTGTTGCGCCGCGGTCTCGGATGTGAAGGACACGAGAACCTGACTTCCGGACATCGAGCGCATCGGGTTTGGAAGGCCGAGCTCGCGGGCAACCGACTTAGCGAGGGCCGTTAGGGAATCAACGGAGCTAGCAGATGGTCCGGGGGGCTCGGGCGAGGGATGCCCCTCCGGAATCCGAGAAGTTCCCCCGTCGGGCAAAAGAATCAGATTATCGGAAGATGCAAACGTCCATAAAACCGACGGGATGCGTTTCCGAAGGTCTTTCGCGGGCGCGCTCGTGATGATTCCCATGCACGTTCTTCCGACGGAAAGAATCAGGCCAAACCGATCGGAGATGTCCTTACCAATTGGAGCTTTCGGGTACGCCAAAGTGCCGTCAAAATCGAAGACAAGCGACCGATTCCGAACATCAGGTGGCATGAGCAGCAATCCTCTTGGAGATTGATAGGTAGGGGCCCAGCACAGCTACCGCGTGGTCAAATCCGTCTTGGCGAGTGGTGGTGAGATGGTTTGCAATATTGCCTAGGACGCGGAAGCCCCGGTAAACGTCGAACCGCGCCCGCCAATGCGGGTCGTTTCGAAGCCATGCTTGGAGCGCGATGGATTTTAAGGCGGCCGTCAAAACTTCGCCCTCCTTAAAGGGATGACGCATGGGCGTGGCAAATCCAGAGTCCGCCAGAGCTGGCCAAATCGACTCTGCAAAGACACAGAAAGATGCCAGATCCATGATTGGATCCCATAAAGGGACCCCTTGATACCAGACCCCACGCACGTCTAGAAACGTCGTTTCTGGCCCATGGAGAATGACGTTTGAAGGCACAAAATCACCGTGAACGGCTATTGAAAGTCTGGCCCGTTGATCCACATTTTGGCTGTCGATGGCACGCGAGACCCAGTTCGAGGAGTCCGCTACGACCTGATCGAGCAGCGAAACGAGAGAACGCGTCGAAGGTTTCAAGGATAGGTGTGTCTTGGCGATGGCTCGCTTAAACCGGCCCTGCCGCTCCAGTGCTTCTGCGCGAAGGAAGTTGATTCTATGCTCGGCCTCCTGGTGCCACGGCTTCCGTAGCGTGAGAGCAAGATCGAATAATGCGTCAACAGCATTGGCAATGGCGTCGTCCCCATGACTGGATTTATCGAGGTACGAGGACAACGTTTCACCGCGCACAAAAGTCATGTCAAAGCCAGTGTCGAAGGTCCGAATGACCTCTGGGTACATGCGCAGATTGTGAGTGTCATGCATGTAGTGCAGGTGTCTCGCCTGTTCCAGCAAAGGGGAGGCGTCCGCCCCTTCTTCTGCGGTTTTACGCACGATGAGATTTCGCGCGTCAACACCCGCCAGAATTTCTACTTTTCGCCCTGCGTCCGTAGGGATCACACGAGACGCGACATTCATCTGACAGCGGGGGGAAAGTGCGATGGAACGCGGGTTACGAAATGGCCTTCCAGCCAGAGGCCGTCGAGAGGCATTTCATGGAGGGCACGGAGCGCCTGGAGAGGAGTCTCGACAATGGGCTCACCGCGCCTGTTGAACGACGTGTTTACCAGGATCGGCACCCCTGTGATGGCAAAGAACTCGCGAAGCGTTCTTGTAAGAAAGCTGTCTCCTTCTGAGGGCACCGTTTGAACTCGCGAGCCGCCGTCAATATGAACTACAGCAGGAGCTGATGTCTTGCAGAGTTCAGTTGCCTGCGCGACTTTCAGCATGAAAGGGTCCGCTGCACTCGACGGCTCGAAGTAATCGCTAAATTCACTATCCAGGATGAGAGGAGCTATGGGGCGGAAAGGCTCCCGATATTTGATTTGACGGTTAATCCGCTCCCTGACCATGCTTTTGCGCGGGTCGGCCAGAATTGAGCGGCCGCCAAGGGCGCGCGGTCCGAATTCGGATGACCCCTCGAATACGGCAATGATTTCCCCATCTGCCAAACGGGCAGCCAGTTGTTCAGGACTCATCAGGCTCGGCTCAACAAGAAGATCCGGGTAGAACATTCGTACTTCTGCGCGGCCCGCATCTGCAGCGTACGTTTTGGACGGCCGAGCGACCCGATCATCGACTGCTTTACCTCGGAAGGTGACCTGAACTTCGGCATCACGTTCCTTTGCGAAGAGATAAAGGGCGCCAAATGAAAGACCGGCATCGCCGGAGTGAGGTGGGATAAGCACTTTCCTCCCGTCGGCTGCTGCCCGTGCGGCAAGAACTCCGTTGGCAACCGTGTTGAGCCCACAACCGCCGGCAATTGCTAGCGTTCCAGTGGGGGCCTCGTCGCGAAGGAGCTCGTACCCGCGCAGCAGCACCCTCTCGAGAATCGTCTGAACCGTCGCTGCCAGATCCGCATGAGTGGCGAAGGTGTCACCATCGCGGTCTTTGATTGCTTGAAGCTCTTCTAGGAAGCCATCGAAGGGGCTGAATTGGAAGAGCGAGTCCAGCGAGTCTCCAATCCGGGCATGCTTAGCAAATTCATCCAAGTACTGAGGACTACCCCAGCCTGCTAGCCCCATCGTTTTGCCTGACTCGAGGCCGGCGAACCCAACAGCTGCATTGACGATCTCGTAAATCTGTCCTACCGAATTGGTGTAGCCCATTGGAAACATTGTGTGTTCGACAAATCCTTCGCCGTACGTCCCACCAACACGGGTGAAATCGCCTAGCGAGGACACTGCATAGAACGTGAATGTCTCACGCTTGGCGCGCATATCCGGGCCCGGATGTTCGGCGACCGACCCAAGCCCGTCATAGACGATGACGCCTCCTTCTTCTCCTGGCGAAGTCAGGAGCCACGCGGATGCCGCGTGAGAAAGGTGGTGAGGGTAGAGGGTTAACTGATCCGCCGCGAACATTGAGCGGACCCGATGCGGGAGCAAATCGCTTGAGACAACTGAATGAATATCGTCTAGTCCGATTCCGGCGTAATCCAAGCAATACTGAATGGCTCCCCGGATAGGGTTTTGGAAGCCGTTACCGAGGCCGTACTTAACCCGAGAGATACGTTCCTCTTCGATAGCAACAATGATGTCGTTGCCGTGCATGAGGGCAGCTGAGTAGTCGTGCGAAGACCCACCAAGGCCAAGAATCCAGTCAGCCATTTACGTGTGCCTCCGTCTTGTTCGTTGTCTTTTGCGCTGCGGATTGGTAGCCCTCGATGCTCGAGCGGAGCGCATCGAGTATTTCGATATCAACGGACGGCTGTCCCATCTCGGCGCGTCTTCGGTCGACCTCGCTTCGAATCCGCTTCCCAGTTTCCGAACTGAATATGTAGTGTCCGGACAAGATGGCGAGCGTTTCGGGATCGTATGTCTTGCCTGCCACGATCCAGGACGTCCATCTGCCTGATTCCACTGCAGCACTGACGAAAGCCTCACGGAGATCACGGGCCTCTAGGTCCCGCATTGCTTGGAGAAGGACACGTGTCTCGATGACCCCGAACTCAGGCGCAACGTTAATAGCATCTACGCCGGCCGTCATGAGCTGGGTGACCTCGGAGGGGTCTAAATAGTCAACGTTGTGAGCCTTCAGCTGGACAGAGGCGTCATGGCAGAGTGCTGAAAGGACACTGATTCCGTCGAGGACCCTGTTCCGGTCACCCCGCACCAGGGCGCCGGTATTCTTGTCCTCGACCACCTTCGTGCCCGTCTGGGCAACGACAAAGACAGGCATCGGCAATTCTGCTGCGGAAAGACCATCAAGGGCTCGGTTCAGATCCACTTGAAATTGCCGGGGATCGTTCATCTCCTCGCCTTGAACCTCAAAGCCAATTTCGAAGGAAATGTCTCGACCCTTGAGGCGGGCATGCTCCCAGGCCCCTCTGTAGAGCAGCGTTAGTCGATCGAGGGCGCTTTCGATATCGACTGAACCGCTCGACGCCTTGGACGTGTCGATATGCAGAAGGTTGAAGCCCGCATCGATATCGCTCCGGAAAGAGGCGAGTGCATTCTCGAGCTCCACCACTGGATCAGCAGACCATTGAAGTGGTTGCTGCCAAGGTCCTCCGTGGTCGCGGCAGATTGCAATGAGGCCGGAGGGGTCATTTGCGGAAAGAGAAGAGGCGAACTCGGCCGAGGTCCAATTTTCCACATACCCGCCGCCTGCCTCTTTATGGTCAATCTGGCGACGACTTGCAATCGCCATGATTGGCGCCTGTTGCCGATAGGCAACATCAGTCATGGCTTGAACGGTAAGCCGGGACATTGGACCTACCCCAAGGCGTGGTAACTGGGAATTAAATGGGTTATTCACTGGTCCCCACAACTTCTCCGTATGTCTACTAGATGCGTCTGGCTCGGAAAATTATTCCCGCTGGGCCAAGCCAGACCGTCTTCCGTGCGAACGGTCTTAATGACACCAATCATTCTTGTTCCGTTTACCGGGATTTACTCTAACACCTCGTCGAGGGGTCGCTGCAGAAAACGGAAATTACAATGGAATAATCCCGACTGTAAGCCTGATCAGAAGTCATAATAAAGAAATAGGAGGATTTGGCGTCATGATCGCTGGGATACCATCACTGTATTTTGGGGGCACTGCATGTAAGGGTAATCCAGCGACCGGTCATACCCAGGATGCCGACCTGGTTCGGCTGTTGAGCGTCCGTGACGTAGCTGAGCGTTCGGCCGGTTAGCTGACCAGTCCCATCGGCTTCTTCGGCCGATGCGGGTCAACGTGACGCCGGCAAGTGCTTATGACGCTGACCCTGAAGCGCAGCGCAGAACATCGACGCCTGCGTTAACAGTGGCCCGGCTGGCGGCCACCGCCGACGCAAGCCGTGCCGCCGTAATGTTGCGTAGGTCACACCGTGCACATACGCTGGGGGACGCTGCAGCGTGGCAGCAACCTGATGAAAGGCAGCACATTGACCAGCGAGAAGCTCTCCGTCGTTGTTCGAGTCGACGTTGACGGCGAACAGATCCAGATTGCCGCAACCGGTCACGTCACTACTTCGAGCGTGCAGGGCTTCTACCCCGTGGTGCAGCGAACCAAGAGCCTTGCCGGCGGCCTGAACGTCGAGATGGACCTTTCCGAAGCCACCGTTGACAGGGACGCGCTCGGCAAACTTCAGGTCTACGCGGAACTCTTCGAAGTTCCCGTCCGCTTGAACCCTGAGTCGAGCAACGTCACTGAACTGCCGTCCCGTCGTCGCCTGGCAACGGCCGCGGCCTAAAAGGAGAACCCATGCGCAAAGTTACCGCCGGTCTTTTCCACTCCGTGGATGGCGTAGTTCAGGACCCGTTCAAGTTCCAGTTCGACAGCTTCGACGATGAGCTGGGCAAGGGACTGACCAAGATGATCAACACTGTGGACACAGTGGTGCTAGGCCGCATCAGCTATCAGGAGTGGGCCGGATATTGGCCCAATGCTTCGCAAGACGAAGATTTTGCCGCATTCATCAACCCCGTGGAGAAGTTCGTGGCATCCCGCACGCTGTCCGAGCCCCTCGAATGGGAAAACTCGCACCTCATCAATGGTCCGCTGGAGGAGTTCGTCACCGACCTCAAAACGCGCGACGGTGGGGAGATCGCCGTGTGCGGCAGCATCTCCCTGGTGCGGCAGTTGCTCTTCGCAGGCATCCTGGATGAGCTCACGCTCATGACGCATCCCGTGGTGGCTGGCACTGGGCGGCGGCTCTTCGAGGACGGCGATCCACCGAACAGGCTCGAACTCAAAGACCAGTACGCAACGAGCAAGGGCAACGTGGTGAGCACTTACAGCCTGCGCAAGGAGTAAACCGCCCGACGGCGCGGCAACTAGTCCTTCACATCCTGGGCAGGATTCACATGGACGATGATGACCCGCTGGTCTTTAGGGCCGTCCTGAAAAGTAGTCCCCCAAGCAGCCGGTCAGGACGAAGGACATGGCAACGATACTGAGGGCCCCGAGCAAGCGCTTCCGGAACAAGTTCACTTCCGCCTGCCCAGTTCCAGCAGATCCACATCCACGCTCCCTGCACCTGGCTTGGGTGAGCCCCGTTCCTTGCGACGCCGGGTTGCCCGATACTCATCCCTGCTTAGGCTGAACCCATACCAAGCGATAAACGCTGCAAATGCCATAGGCCATAGCGCACCCCATCCAGGCCCGTCTCCCTGCCACGCAGGTGCCAGGAACATCGCGAACGCACCAACAAAACCCATAAACCCAAAGGCGGCCAGGACCGCCATCCCCCACCAGGTGCTGACCTGCGCCTGACCACGCCCTGGTGTAAACCCGATCTCGTCCGAAGGGTAGCTGTGAAGCTCACCCGTGCTGGTCCTGCGCAGTACCCGCTTCTCGCCGCGCGCTACAGCATCCTTATGCTCGGCGTAGACGGCGTCATCGCGTCGGTCACGCTCTCGGTCATAAACCACGGTGCAGTCCCCCCAAGATCCAAAAAGTCCAGCCTATCGCCCGGACGCACGACGGCGGCAGGCACCTCACGCGGGACCGGCAGCCAGGATGCTACTTCTTCCCCGCCTTCAAATCCGCAACGACCTTCGCGATCCGCCGAGCCCGGGTATCTTCCGTCTTGGCGTCCCCAATCGGCTCCACGTATCGGCGTTGGGCACTGTAGTTCAACGTTCCGTAGAACGCCTTGGCCTCGGGCTCAGCCTCAAGGGCCGCAGCAAGATCGTCCGGAACCTCGATCACACGCGGCTGGGTGTCCACTTGCAGATCCACGTCCACGGTGTCGCCCGCGGACGTGCCGGTCAGTTCCCTGTTCGCGGAGCTGACTCCCACCATGTATTTCCCGCCCATCACCGCGATGCTGCTGCGGTAGCTCTGACCGTTGATGGTCACGACCACAGGGGGCCGCTTTCCGGCATCAAGCGCACTAACAACGTTCTCAGGAACCACAATGCCAGCCTTGTTGCCATCGCCGACGATGGTCGTGGTGAATTTCATGTCCCAAGTATGCCGTCGGCCACCCGTAGACGCATCCCGCCGGCCAGACTACGTTCGGTATAAGCAATTACCCAGTGAATCAAGGAGAGCAAACCGTGGACGAGCAGGACCTTCTGGAACGGATTCAGTCACTCGTGGAAGAGGAGCACCGGCTGCGTGATGCAGCGGTTGGCGGGGGAATTGAGGATGACGTCGACGGCGACGGCGGCCGCGCCCGCTTGGCCCAGCTTGAGGCTCAACTCGATCAGTGCTGGGACTTGCTCCGCCAACGGCGGGCCAAGAAGAGCGCTGGTGAGAATCCCGACGAGGCCGAACCCCGCCCGATCAGCGAAGTCGAAGGCTACAGGCAGTAGCCTTCGACCCGGCAACGAAGAGGCTACGCCCCCTCAAGCACCTGGCTGGTAGCCCACGCAACATACTTGGCCGCATTGGCAACGGCGTCGGCGACGTCGGGAACACCGTCCTTGCGCTGCGCGACGTCCAGCAACTGTGCCGCTGCCACGATCCCGTGCTTGGCCAGATCCTCGGGCGTTACCGTGATTCGGCCGGCCACAGCGACCACGGGTATGCCGTGCACGCTTGCGGCGTCGGCCAAGGCGATCGGGGCCTTGCCGGTGAGTGACTGCTCATCCATGGAGCCCTCGCCCGTGATCACGAGGTCAGCCTCGCTTAGGTGCGATGCCAAACCGGTCAGCCCAGCGACCAGCGCGAAACCGCCTTCAAGAGCGGAGTCAGTAAAGGCAAGGAACGACGCCGGGAACCCGCCTGCCGCCCCGGCTCCCGGAACGTTGACGTCCCGGCCCGTGGCTTCCCGAAGGAGCGAGGCCCAGTTGCGGAGACCGGCGTCGAGCTTTTCGACAGCGTCTTCATCGGCTCCCTTCTGCGGTCCGAAAACATGAGCGGCACCATCCGCGCCGAACAGCGGGTTTTGGACGTCGACGGCGATCCGGAACTTCGCGTTCTGCAGTCGCGGATCCAGCTCGGAGACATCCAGGGCAACGACGTCCGCAAGGAAACCTCCGCCAAGAGGCACCACATTTCCGGCAGCGTCCACGGGTTTGAGCCCCAGCGCACGCAAGGCGCCACTACCGCCGTCGGACATTGCGGAACCGCCAAGCCCCAACACAATCTCGGTGGCGCCGGCGTCAAGCGCTGCAGCGATCAGCTGTCCGCACCCGTAGCTGTGGGCACGGAGCGAATTGTCGGGGGTGGGCTCCATAAAGGCCAACCCGGAAGCCTGCGCGGTTTCGATAACGGCCGTCGCTCCGCCGAATGAATCTTTGCGGATGGCCCAGGAAGCTCCGACCGGCTTGAGAATCGGACCCACAACGGCGTGGTTCCGTTCCTCGTAGCCAGCGGCGATAGCGGCGTCGAGGGTTCCTTCGCCGCCGTCCGCTACCGGGAATTGGGTGGTTACGGCGTCCGGATAGACGCGGAGGGCGCCCTCGGCCATGGCCGATGCGGCTTCGGCTGCGGTCAGGGATCCCTTGAATTTGTCCGGGGCTATGAGGATACGCATGGGTCCATCTTGCCAGCTTTGCTCGGAAAGCGTTTCCCGATTACGAAGATTAAATCAGTCGTTCAAGGTCCGAATGGGAGCGCCCGCCACCCATGCCTTAACGTCCTCAAATGCACCGCCGTAAAACTGCCGGTAGCTTTCGTGCGTCACGTAACCGATGTGTGGCGAGAGCACGGTACGCGAGGAATGAAGCAAAGCATGTCCAGCGGGCAGAGGCTCCTCGTCAAAGACGTCCATGGCAGCGCCACGTATCCAGCCTTCCTCCAGTGCACGAATCAGCGCGGCCTCGTCCACCAGTGGCCCGCGGGCGGTATTGACGAGTACGCCTTCGGGACCCAGGAGCCTCAATTCTTCCGCACCTACGACGCCCTCCGTCCGCTCGGACAGCCGCAGGTGCAAGGTCACGACGTCGGACTCCCGGAACAGCTCCTCCTTGCTCACCTTTCGGGCACCGGCAGCCTCGGCCGACTCCGCAGTGAGGTTCTGGCTCCACGCCAGAACATCCATGCCAAAGGCTTTCGCGTAGCCCGCAATCCGCTTCCCAATCTTGCCAAGGCCGACGATTCCCAGCGTCTTGCCTTCGAGTTCAAACCCGACGGCGGTCTGCCAGTCGCCTGCCCTCAGCGAGTTTTCCTCCACAACCAGGTTGCGGGCAAAAGCGAGCAGCAACGCCCACGTCATCTCCGGTGCCGCTGCCGGGGAACCGCCCGTTCCGCACACCAGGATGCCACGCTCCGACGCTGCCTCAAGGTCGATCGCGGCATTGGCCATGCCCGTGGTCACGAGGAGTTTCAGGTTGGTCAATGACTCAAGCACGCGACGAGGGAAGCGCGTCCGTTCGCGCATCGCCACAATGATGTCGAACGGCGCCAAAGCTGCCACAGCCTGCTCTTCCGAAACAAAAGGTGCGCTGAAAACGCTGACCTTCACGCCGTCGTCGAGAAGTGAATCCCAAGGGGCGTAGTCGCTGGCGACCTGCTGATAGTCATCAATGATGGCCAATCGGAAACTCGTCACGTCAATCTCCTCGCGCGGCGGCTGGTGGTACAAACACCATCTCACGTCAGGAATCCGATTTCGCGGCGACTGACGATTTAGTGCCGTACAGAGAGTACGGCACCTGGTGGGTGCACATTCTCCGGTGATGCGATTGACTGGAAATTGAACCCCCTCCCCTTTTGAAGGAGATGCGTTGACAGAGCCCAACATGATGCCGGCCCTACCTAAGCCCGAGCATCCCCGTCCCCAACTTGTCCGCAAAAACTGGATGAACCTCAATGGAATCTGGGGTTTCGAGATCGACGCCGGTGACTCGGGTTTGGAGCGCGGCCTCGCCAAGCGCGAGCTCACCAATGAGATCCTGGTGCCGTTCGCGCCGGAATCAACGCTTTCGGGAATTGAGCACGTGGATTTCATGGAGGCCGTCTGGTACCGGCGTACAGTGACCATCCCCCAGGAGTGGGCTGGCCAGAACGTCCTCCTGCATTTCGGCGCCGTGGATCACGACGCTACCGTCTGGGTCAACGGAATTGAGGTGGCCCGCCACAGGGGTGGCTTCACCCCCTTCACCGCTGATCTTGGTGGAGTGGCCGAACCTGGCACGGACGCGGTCATCGTTGTCCGGGCCCGCGACTCCCGGAACGAACCGCAGGCCCGCGGCAAGCAGGCAACCTGGTACAACAACACACATTGCCAGTACACCCGCACCACTGGAATCTGGCAGACGGTCTGGATGGAGGCTGTTCCCGAGGTCTACATCAAACGCCTCCGGATGACCCCCAACCTTGCCGACTCAAGCATCACTCTTGAGGTCCCGATCAGCCAGAACCGCGCCGGGCACACGCTGACGGCCGTGCTCAGCGATAAGGGCGACGTGAGGGTGGAAGCCACGGTCAAGGCCGATGTGGACCTCACGCCCACATTGCGGCTCAGCATTCCCGCTGAATCCTTGCGTCCTTGGTGCATTGAGGATCCCTTCCTTTATGACCTCGAGGTGACGGTGCGGGACGCTGCCGGCAACGCTACTGACAGCGTCAGCAGCTACGCAGCAGTTCGTTCGGTGGCTCTTGACGGCAAGATGGTTCGTATCAACGGCAAGTCCGTGTTCCAAAGACTGGTACTGGATCAAGGCTATTGGCCGGAGTCGCTGATGACCTCGCCTGATGACCGCGCGCTAGTCAAGGACATCGAGTTGTCCATGGCCGCAGGCTTCAACGGTGCACGACTCCACCAGAAGGTATTCGAAGAGCGCTTCCTCTACCACGCAGACCGCCTCGGCTACCTTGTCTGGGGCGAGTTCGGCGACTGGGGCGTCTCCGGAGGAGGAACCATTGGGCACAACCAAAAGCCGACAGCGAGCTTCGTAGCCCAGTGGCTGGAGGTGTTGCAGCGGGACTTCAACCACCCCTCGATCATCGGATGGTGCCCCCTCAACGAAACGCACCAGGTCCTGCACGATCGACTCACGGTTTTGGACGATGTCACTCAGGCCATGTTCCTCGCCACCAAGCTGGCCGATCCCACGCGGCCTGTCATCGATGCCTCCGGATACTCTCACCGCATCCGCGAAACCGACATTTACGATTCCCATTCCTACGAGCAGAATCCGGAGAGGCTCCGGCTCGAGCAGCAGGGCCTTGCGGAGGGGAAACCGTTTGTGAACCGGAACCCGCAGGGAGAGGATTACTCCGTGCCCTATGCCGGCCAGCCGTACTTCGTATCCGAATTTGGCGGCATTTGGTGGAGCGAGGCCGAAGTCCGGCAAGCGGCAGCTGAACCGGGCCTGGGAACCGACGTGTCGACGTCGTGGGGTTACGGCAAGCGCGTCAGCAGCGAGGAGGAGTTTTATGCCCGCTTCGACGGACTATGTGGCGTGCTGCTGGATAACCCGGACATGTTCGGTTATTGCTATACCCAGCTAACGGACGTCTTTCAGGAAAAGAACGGCATCTTCACCTTCGATCGCAGCCCCAAGTTTGACCTTGAGCGGATCCGGGCCAGCCAGGTCCGCCCGGCCGCCATCGAAACCCGCCCAGATGGCACTTAATGACAATGTTGCAGCCTGGGACTGTCATCAACTGCCACTTCGGCGGAGCTTTTTGGGAGTGCTAGACCCACTGACCGCGGCGTACCAGGACTTCCTTGAGGAGGTCCAGCCGATCCGACACGATTCCGTCCACGCCCAGGTCCAGGTGTCGTTCCATCTCTGCGGAATCGTTGATGGTCCAGACGTGCACTTGGACGCCCACTCGGTGTGCGCGGCGAACAAAAGCGGCAGTCACCACCGGAAACCGACCGTACCGGGCCGGAACCTGGAAAGCGTCGACGCCGGTGAGCACCTTGCGGGCCAGGCCCGCCGGCAGCGCGGGGCCAAGGAGTACGAAGAGCGCGGTCAAAGTGGTGCCAGCCGACGAAGCCGTCCGCTGGCTGAGGAGCTTCAAGACGGCACGACGACGCCGGTCAGAGAAACTCGTGACCAGGACGCGGCCATGGATGCTGTGCTTCTCGATTGCCTCAGCGGTCGATATGACGGAATTCCAGTCCTTCACGTCCAGGTTCAAGCGCGCATCGGGAAACGCAGCTACGAGATCGTCAAAAGTCGGCACGGGTTCCACTCCGCCGATGCGGGCCTTGGCTACCTCGGCTGCCGTTAACTCGGCGATACGCCCGGTCGAATCTGTGACCCGGTCCAGGGAAGCATCATGGAAAACGAGCAACACGCCGTCTGAAGTGGTGTGTACATCAGTTTCAAGATGCAAGGTGCCGAGCTCAACCGCGGCCCCAAACGCAGCCATGGAGTTCTCCATCCCATGCAGGGAGAATCCCCTGTGGGCAAAGGCCAGCGGGCCCACAGTGCCATCCTTGCGGAGGAAATAGGGCAGCGTCACACCCGTAGCGTAGCCCATGGTGCAGGCTCCGCTACGACTCCTCGGAAACGGTCACCTTCTCCTGGGGAACGATCGCCACGCCGTCACTGACGTGCACCAGCGTGCGGCCGCGACCGCCGTCGAGCTCCACCCAGACTGCCGTTGCGTCGCCGGTGCCAGCATCCACAACCCCGGCCGATTCGTAACCGGGCGTCAGCGTGACGCTGACGCGGTCGCCCTGACGGAGTGACCTCCAGTGGTGATCCGGCTCGATGCGCCGCAATGGAGCCGTGTTGAAATCGTTGATCCTACGCTTGGCCATGGTTCCCCTACACAATCAACAAGCTAAACGGGTCTGTGGCTGAAAGCCTACGGGCGCAAGTTGAACGCGGGTTGTATGGAGACTGGGAACTTAGTGACAGCTTTGGGATAGGTCAGGGCTGCGAAACTAGTGGCATGACTGTGTTGATTGCCGGGTGCGGCGACCTTGGAACCGAAGCCGGACTGCGTTTCGCCGAGTTGGGCCACGATGTGATCGGGCTCCGACGCTCTCCAGAAAAGCTCCCCGCCGGAATACGAGGCATGCATGCGGACCTCTCACGTGGAGTCCCGATCCTGCCAGCGGATGTGAAGATCGTTATTGTGTCTATCGCCGCTGACTCGTCCACTGAGGAGGCATACCGCGCGGCGTATATAGACGGTTTGCATAATATTCTGGACGCCTTGGACCGCGATTCCATTGAACCGAGACGCATATTGTTTGTCTCCTCCACCGCCGTCTACAAGGACTCCGATGGAGCGGTGGTGGACGAGACCACACCCACTGAGCCCACGCGTTTCAGCGGCAAAGTGCTGGTGGAGGCCGAAAATCTGCTGCTCGCCCGAACCCGCGGGACGAGGACTCAACCGATCGTCCTGCGGCTCGGCGGCATTTATGGCCCAGGACGAACACGACTGATCAGCCAGGTCCTGTCCGGCCAAGCCGTGATACCGGCGCAGCCCCGGCACACAAACCGAGTTCACAGGGACGACGCCGCGGCCATGATCGTGCACCTCGCCACTATGGAGCAGGACCCTGATCAGGTCTACGTGGGCGTGGACGACCACGCAGCCGAGATGGGTGACGTCATGCGGTTCTTGGCCCTGGAATTGGGAAACCCGGAACCACCAACCGCAGTGGAAGACACCGCGTCCAATCCCGGCCCCGGTGACAAACGCTGCTCCAACCAGCGACTGCGCGAGACTGGATTCGAGTTCGCCTTCCCCACGTATGTTGAGGGCTACCGCGCCGTGCTGGCAGGCCAGGGTATACGTCACCCGTGATGCACGGTTAGACCGTCTGCTCCGTCAGTTTCGCCTCGAGGATCTGGGCCACGCCGTCGTCGTCGAAGTGCGGCGCCTGCTGCCCCGCGGCGAGGATCGCTTCCGGATGGCCACTGGCCATCGCGTAACCGTGGCCGGCCCAGCGGAGCATCTCGATGTCATTCGGCATGTCCCCGAAGGCCACCACGTCAGCAGCCCCGATCCCCAGAGACTCTGCGTATTTGGCGAGTGTGACGGCCTTGTTGATGCCGGGAACGGACATCTCAAGCATTGCGGTTCTCGGTGCCGAGTGCGTGGTGCTGACCAAGTGGGCAACGGCGGGCTGAACCTCGGCAAGGAATTCGTCCGGTGTCCCTTTGCGGGTTATCGCCAGGAACTTCACGACGGCGTCATCCGCAGCCAGCGTCTGGGCCAACGGTGCGGGAGTGAATTCGGCAATCAGCTCGCTGGTTTCGTTCTCTATGAAGCCAGGCTCCAGCTGAAAACCCGTCAGAGTTTCCACGGCGAATAAGGCATCCGGCCGGAGGGACTTTATGATGCGCCGCGCCTCGAAAATGGATTCGACGTCCAATGTGCACGAGGAAATGGGCTTCTCAGTTTCCAGATCCCAGACCACTGCGCCGTTGGAACAGATCACGATGCCGCTGTGCCCAAGTTGCTCCTGGAGCGGGTACAGCCAACGCGGCGGCCGGCCGGTGACGAACACAAGTTCCACCCCGGCGTCCCGGCATGCTTTGAAGGCCTTGACGGTTCGATCACTGATCTTGCCGTCATGACCGAGGATGGTGCCGTCAATATCACTTGCTACGAGCCGCATCATGTCAGTCTACGTGGCTGTTGAGAACCCAAATGCCGCCGCTAACGTTCGAACATGCCCGTAATGGTTCCCCGCGCCAAGGTATGCGCCGGAAGGGCTGAGGCAAGTATGCGCGCTTCGGAATTCTTTGGTACGCCCAGGTCCTCCACATCCAAGGCATGTACGGCCACTATGTACCGATGAGGCCCATGCCCCTTCGGTGCGGCCGCCCCAAGGTAGCCGGCGCGGCCGCCGTCGTTCTTTAACTGGAAGGCACCGGCGGGCAGGGCGTGACCGTCCTGGCCACCGGAACCGGCCGGAAGACTTGACACCTCGGGGGGAATATTGAGCACAGCCCAATGCCAGAACCCTCCAGGATCCGGAGCATCCGGATCCAGCATTGTGACTGCGAAACTCCTCGTTCCGTCAGGAGCTCCGCTCCAGCTCAGCTGTGGAGAGATGTCCTTGCCGCCGGCGCCTAGAATTCCGCTCCGCTGATCGGGACCCAAGGTTTCACCATCGCGGAATGACTCGCTCGTGACCTGTAATTCGGGCACGGGCGCCGAGGCGTAGGGGTCGTGGTCCTTCATGGTGCACCTCCAATCGGCCGGTCTTCCCGGCTAGAGTTTTAACTGGCAACAGCACGGTGGTTCAGCTCAGCCCGCGTGGGCGGATTGGCTCCGGCCCGGGACACCGTGACGGCGGCGGCACGGGTCGCATGGTCCATGATTGCGGCCAGGGTTTCGGCCGGCATGGCCCTCAGTGCCCCGCGGTTTTGCGCGCCGTCCAGCCCGCGGTCAACGATCGCGGACAGCAATCCCGCCATGAACGAATCGCCGGCACCAACGGTGTCTACGACCGTCACGGAAGGCGCCGGCACCTGGGTCTCTCCGGTGGCTGTCGTTCCCCACGGTCCACGCGCGCCCCGCGTCACCACCACCAGCGCGGGGCCTCCTGTACCGCCCAAAGACAACCAGCGCCGAGCCGATTCCAGTGGGTCGACGCCCGGGTACAGCCATTCGAGGTCTTCGTCAGAGGCCTTGACGACGTCGGAGAGCACCACGAAGCGTTCGGCCTGCCTTCGTGCGTACTCGCGGTCGGTGATGATGCTGGGACGGCAGTTGGGGTCGAAACTGATGGTGCAGCCCGGGTGGGCATGCTCGACGGCGGCAAGCACGGCCGCGGCCCCGGGCTCCAAAGCGGTGGCTATCGAACCCGTATGCAGCAAGGTGGCGCCCTGCAGCATGAGCGGCAACCGCTCCGCAAGGCCCGGCAAGTCCCAGGTGAGGTCGAAGGTGTAGGTGGCGGCGCCGTCGTCGTCGATCAGTGCGGTGGCCACGCTGGTGGGTTTGCCGTCGGGCGGAAGGGGAACCATCACCGAACTGGATCGGAGGTGCGCGGCAACGGAATCGCCGTACGCGTCCTGGCCAAACCGCCCGATGAACTGCACGGGGTGATCCAAACGCGCCAAGCCAACAGCGACGTTGAGCGGACTGCCACCAACGTGCGCCTCGATTCCGCTGGGGCGCTGCACGACGTCAACCAAGGCCTCGCCAATCACAGTCAGCATGGGACCACTCTGCCAGAGGAAGGGCGGGCCCTACCAGTGATTCAGGAGAGCAAGCGCTGCACCAATTCGCGGCATTTCTTGTAGGCCACGGCCTTGGGGTCTATGAGATCGAAATGGTCGCCCGGGACACGCAGCAGCTGCGCGGCACTTCCGGCTGCCGTTGCCGCCGCGACATAGGCCTCGGACTGGCTGGCAGGAACGTCTTCATCGTCCGTAGCGTGGACGGCGAAAACTGGAACATTAATGGGCAGGGAGCTCATGGGATCGGCGTACTTATGCCTCTTGGGGTATCTGGCGGAATCACCGCCCATGAGGTTGCAGACAGCACCGTTGCTGAGATTCAGTTTTTCCGCGGCGGCAAGGTCCAGGAGGCCGGACTGGCTGACGACGCCCGTTAGATGGACGGCGTTATCCTCGGGTCCCCGCACGAGCTGGCGGTCGGCGTCGGGCGTTCCGATGGCTGAAAGGCGCTGCCGTCCGGCCGCCCACACAGCCAGATGACCCCCGGCGGAGTGGCCTAAGGCCACCACCTTGCCCAGGTGGAGCTCGTGCTTTTCGGCGATTTCGGCGAGATGGTCAATGCCGGCCAGAATATCTTCGAAGGTATGGGGCCAACCACCGCCGTTGCCGGCCCGCCGGTATTCAAGATTCCAGGCGGTAATTCCATGTGCCGCGAGGTCGCGGGCCAGGGGCTCACCGAGCTCGGCGCCGTACTGTGAACGCCAATAGCCGCCGTGGATCACAACTGCGACACCACCCGCGACAGGTGACGCGCCGCGATGGTTTCCGTTGTTCGGTTCAGGTATGAAGAGTTCGCCCCACTGACTGGGGTGTTCGCCGTAGCTGTACTTGTGCCGCAACATTGCGCCCTCCTTTGTACCGAGCCTATCGTGACGTCCCGCAACTTTGGCTAGGGGCACCCCGACGGCGGGTGGCCCGCTCCAGTGTCAGACCCGCCCCGTAAGCTGGGGGCATGGCAAGCAATTGGGACAGCCTGGACCAGGACCAGCGCGATGCAGTGAATGCGAACGTGGCGCTTTATGAGCGTGTTCGCCCTGCCCTGAAGCGGGTCACGCGGGATGTGTTGCTGACCTTGCGGGACATGCTTAACGACGCCGAGGTCACTCCCCTGTTCGTCACTGGGCGAACCAAAACGGTGGAGTCGTTCCGCGAAAAAATTTCCCGCACGGATGATCCCTTGGAGCCGGGCGGCCCTCGCATCCTCAAGTTCCCTGACCCGTTCCGCACTTTGAACGACATGGTGGGCATCCGCGTCATCACCAAGCTGCCAGCCGAGAACGCTGCCGTGGCCAACATCATCAAGCGGCAACGCCAGCTCTTCGATTGCCGGGGAGACCGTGAAAAGGACATCGGCTCCATCGAATCGGGCACGTACGGATACTCCAGCCGGCACCTCATCCTTCGCACCATCCAGAACGAGGCCGTCAAGGAATACCAGCACGTGTTCAATCCGGACATGCCCGCCAACGGCAGCTACTTCTTCGAGTGCCAGATCCGCACCGTCTTTGCGCACGCCTGGAGCGAGATCGAGCACGATATCCGGTTCAAGGCGGAGGATCCACGCGCCTGGACGCCACATTTCGATCGCCAGTTCACCGCCACTGCGGCCATGTTGGAAACCGTGGAGAGCGCCTTCGCCGACCTCCACGAGCGTTACGAAGAAGTCCGAGGCTATTGGGACCTGGAGGGAGAGGGCGCCTCGCCACTGACTCCCAACCGCGTTCGGGACGTGTGGCGTACGCTCCTGCCTCACGTTGACCGAAAAGTTGATGACGACTGGGGCTGGGCTGCCGAACTCCTTGCGGCCCACGGACTCACCAAAACCGTGGAACTTGCCGGGCTGCTTAGTGCAAACCGGATCACCGAGGTCCGCAAAGCCCTGGACCACCGCTATTCTCCCGGCCCCGACCGTCTCCTGGACGACCTGCTGCTGTGGCAATACGGAACCGAACACATCGACCTCACCGCTGAGGCGCCCGACGTCGTTCCGCACCCGCGGCGCGACAGCCTCCAGCGGCGTCTTAAGCAGATTGAGCGTTACCGCCAGACCGCACTGTAAGGACGCCATGACACCCGAGCAACTCATGTCACTGCGGGCGACCTTCCGCTCGCCCCGCCGCCTGCTGACGGAATCCCTTGCGGGACTGGTTGTGGCACTGGCGCTCATTCCGGAGGCCATTGCGTTCTCGATCATCGCAGGCGTGGATCCCCGGGTTGGACTGTTCGCTTCCTTCACCATGGGCGTGGTGACTGCCGTTGTGGGTGGTCGTCCAGCCATGATCTCCGCGGCGACGGGTGCCGTGGCCCTGGTCATCGCTCCCGTGATGAAGGAGCACGGGCTCAACTACTTGATTGCCACGATCATCCTGGCTGGTGTCTTCCAGATCATCCTTGCCGTCCTCGGCGTCACGCGGCTCATGCGGTTCATTCCGCGCTCGGTGATGATCGGATTCGTGAACGCACTGGCAATTCTGGTGTTCATCTCGCAGATGCCCGAACTCTTCAATGTCCCCTGGATGGTCTATCCGATAGTTGCCGTGGGATTGGTCATGGTCTTTGGCCTACCCCGGCTGACCACGGCCATTCCCGCGCCGCTCGTAGCGATCGTGGTCATCACCTTGGTCACCGTTCTGGGGCACATCGACGTTCCTACGGTCAGTGACAAAGGCGAACTTCCCCACAGCCTGCCAGGATTCTTCCTGCCCGATGTCCCACTGAACCTGGAGACGTTCCAGACCATCGCGCCCTTCGCGCTGTCCATGGCCCTCGTTGGACTGTTGGAGTCACTTCTGACGGCCAAGCTCGTGGACGACATCACGGACACGCGATCCAATAAAACAAGGGTTTCCTGGGGCCAGGGGGTGGCCAACATCGTCACAGGGTTCCTTGGTGGCCTGGGTGGTTGTGCGGTGATCGGACAAACAATGATCAACGTCAAGGGATCCGGCGCACGGAGCCGGCTCTCAACATTCCTGGCCGGCGCCTTCCTGCTGGTCTTGGTGGTTGTCCTTGGCGATGTGGTGGGCATGATTCCCATGGCGGCCCTTGTTGCGGTGATGATCTTCGTTTCCCTGATCACCTTCGAATGGCACTCTATTCGCCTGTCCACGTTGAAGCGGCTGCCCAAATCGGAAACCGCCGTTATGCTCGTCACCGTTGCCGCTGTGGTGGCGACGCACAATCTGGCGGTGGGTGTCGGCGTCGGCGTTTTGACCGCGATGGTGCTGTTTGCCCGGCGCGTTGCGCACTTCGCGACTGTCGAGCGGACGGAACTGGAGCTAAACGGTGAAACGGTGGCCACGTACACGGTGGACGGCGAACTCTTCTTCGCTTCGTCCAATGATCTGTACACCCAGTTCGACTATGCAAAGGATTCTTCGGACGGCATAGATCGGGTGGTGATCGATCTTCACAACTCGCACATCTGGGACGCTTCGACCATCGCAGTGTTGGATTCGGTCACTGAGAAATACCGCAACCACGGGCGCGAGGTGGAGTTCATTGGCCTCAACGAGGCGAGTATCCGAATGCGTGAGCGGCTCGCAGGCAAGCTGAACGGCTAACCCAACCGAGACGACGGATGTCTGACATATACGCCCGTGAGGATGTAACGAAGTCGTCCGGCTTGAATGCTAAGTGTGAGCATGGATGAATGCTTGAGGCAACGAATTCCCAGACGGAAACAGAGTCAGCCCCTCCCCTGAACGCGGCCCTCGCCGCAGAGGCCAAGATAGCGCGCATAGCCGTGACGGTTTTCCCGCTCCTGGTGGTGCTGGCTGGGGTCCTCGGGTTCCTGCTTCCGGACCTGTTCAAGCCCATGGGCCTCGCCGTGCCATATTTGCTCGGTGTCATCATGTTCTGCATGGGCCTCACGCTGACGCCGCCCGACTTCGCTTCCGTGGCGCGTCGACCGTGGGCGGTGGCACTCGGCATCGTGGCCCACTACGTGATCATGCCTGGAGCGGGCTGGTTGATTGCCGTCCTGCTTCAACTACAGCCCGAGCTCGCTGTTGGCCTTATCCTTGTGGGCTGCGCACCCTCCGGTACGGCGTCCAACGTGATGGCGTTCCTGGCCAAGGGCGACGTAGCCCTGTCCGTCGCTGTTGCCTCGGTTTCCACCCTGATCGCTCCCATCGTCACACCGGCACTGACCCTCCTCTTGGCCGGTTCGTTCCTGCACATTGATGCTGGTGCCATGGTGCTGGACATCGTGAAAACCGTGTTGCTTCCGGTGATCGCAGGCCTGCTCGCCCGGCTGTTCCTCTCGAGGCTCGTCGCTAAGGTGCTGCCGGCACTTCCCTGGGCTTCCGCCGTCGTGATTTCACTGATCGTGGCGGTCGTGGTGGCTGGCAGCGCCAGCAAGATCGTTGCCGCCGGTGCCATCGTGTTCCTGGCAGTCGTCCTCCACAATGGCTTTGGGCTGGGCCTGGGTTACCTGGCCGGTAAGCTCGGCCGCCTCGACGACAAGGCCCGCCGCGCCCTGGCATTCGAGGTCGGCATGCAGAACTCGGGTTTGGCCGCGACGCTGGCCACCGCACATTTCAGCCCGCTGGCAGCGCTGCCGTCGGCCGTGTTCTCGCTGTGGCATAACATCTCGGGCGCAATAGTGGCTGCTTGGCTGGCTCGCCGCCCGCTGAAGGACTAGCGCCCCCGGGATCCAGCTAACCCCGGGTGGTGCCGCGCCGATGGAGTGTCCACGGTGACGGGAGGCGGACGCCCTCGGGCGGAGTTGCTCCGGCAAGGCGGTCCAGGAGCATCCTGACCACCTTCTCGAAGATAGGATCCGGACCCACTGTGGTCAACGGCGGATCGTATTCCTGGCCCTCCGTGGAATTCCCGACGCCGACGATTTGGATGTCCTCCGGTACGCGAAGTCCCAGTCGGTAGGCCGCGCGGATCGTCTGAAGGGCTTCCATATCGTCAGTGCAAAGGATGGCCGTGGGCCGGTCCGGTAGCTGGAGCAACTCAAGGGCAGACTGATACGCGATATCCGGCCGATGCTGGGAGGTGCGGACAAGGGATTCGTCCAGCGGTATGCCCGCCCTTTCCAGTCCGGCAGCATACGCCGCAAAACGACTCTTGACCCTGCCCGCAGGCGCCGCCCGGCGAATACAAGCGATCCGGCGGTGTGACGCCGCAAGGAAGTCCATGCCCTCCTCCAGCCCTGCCTCGGATTCGGGAGCAAGGACGTCAAATCCGGCTGGCTTCATGGTTCCTGAAATCACCACTTGGGCGACACCCCGGCGGGCCAGTTCGGTGACGGTTTCATCCTCGGCAGTGGCTTCCGGGAAGTAGCCGATGATGACGCCATCAGCACCGCCGGACATCATGAATTTTCTCCAGTCCTCACCCAAAAGGATCACAGGCTGGTAGCCGTGCTGCGGGAGGATCCGTGCCGCCGCTGCCGCCAAGGCGCGATCCCACGGCCATTCCAGGTTGCCGATTGCCACCGCAACAACATCGGTCTTGCCACGCCGCATGCCGCGCGCCGCCTGATTGGGAACGTAGCCCAGCTCCTTGACGGCCGCCAGAACCCGATCCTGCGTGGGCTGGCTGATCCGCGTGGTGCCCCCATGACGCCCCGAAAGCACATAGGAAACGGTCGTCAGGGATACGTCCGCCGCCGCCGCCACATCCCGGATAGTGGGCTTGGATCCCTTGCTCACGTGCTGCTCCTGATAGACGTCGGATTTCTTGAACTCTATCTTCAACCAGTTGGACACCTCTTGACGCAATTAGTTGTGAACGTTAACAATTACGGGAGCCAGCAAGTAGCCAAGTGGGAAGATCATTCAATGAAGAACTGGGCAGGAAACCTCGAGTACTCGTCCGCGGAAGTCCAGCGGCCCACGTCGGTGGACCAGCTGCGCGCCCTTGTGGCCAACGCGCCCCGGATCAAGGCCCTCGGTTCCCGCCACTCTTTCAACAAAGTGGCGGACACCGATGGCACACACGTTCTCCTGGATGCATTGCCCCAGGAAGTTGTCCTCAACAAGGACAAGGGAACCGTCAAAGTCAGCGGGGGAACCAGCTATGGCGCCCTGTGCCGGGCGATTGAAGAGCAGGGTTACGCCATCCACAACCTCGCATCGCTCCCCCACATCTCCGTGGCCGGCGCTATCCAAACCGGAACGCACGGCAGTGGGGTCAACAATCCCTCCCTGGCTGGCGCCGTCGTGAGCATTGACCTGGTGCGTGCAAACGGCGAGCTGGTGACGCTCACCGAGGACGACGACGAGTTCCCGGCCAGCGTAGTAGGAGTCGGCGCTCTGGGCATTGCCACGGGACTGGAATTGGCTGTCCGGCCGAGCTATCAAATGCGGCAGCGCGTGCTCACGGAATTGCCGTGGGACCGGGCGCTGGCCGATTTCACGAGCATCGCCTCGGCCGCGTACAGCGTCAGCTTCTTCACCAACTACACCGGCGACGCCATCCCGCAGGTGTGGTTCAAAGCCCTGGATTCCGAGCCAGCCCTGCCTGACCTCTTCGGTGCCACCGCGCCTACGGCCGCGCTCCATCCGCTGCCCGGCATGTCAGCCGAGAACTGCACGGGTCAACTGGACGAGCCCGGCAAATGGCTGGACCGGCTGCCCCACTTCCGCCATGAATTCACGCCGAGCAATGGTGAGGAACTCCAGAGCGAGTTCCTCCTGCCACTGGACCAAGCCCCGGCTGCCCTGGAGGCTGTGCGTGAACTCGCTGACAAGCTGGCACCTCTGCTGTTTATCTCCGAAATCCGCACAGTAGCCGCCGACGAGTTCTGGCTCAGCCCGTTCTACCACCAGCAAAGCGTTGCACTGCACTTCACATGGAAGCCGCTGCAGGCCGAGGTGGAGGCGGTACTCCCCGAACTCGAGGAAGCACTGCGTCCCTTCGGCGCGAGGCCACACTGGGGAAAGCTCTTCACGCCAGGCCTGTACGACTTCGCCACGCTCTACCCACGCTTCGAGGACTTCTGCAGCCTTGCCGTCACCCACGATCCCAGCGGCAAGTTCCGCAACGGCCTACTCGACAACATTTTGGGAGCCGCAACCTCGTTGCTTGGCCGCTAATCCGTTGCTGCCGAACAACGAAATAGCGGGTTAGCGACCGCCCAGCCCACGCCCGGGATTTGCCCAGGACGGGATGAGTCAAGCCAGCCGGTCTAATCGATGTGCGCCAGCACAGCGCCCGCCGTCACCACTCCACCGGCAGCCGACAGAACGGAGGAGAGTGTGCCCCCGCGATGTGCGGTGACCTGGGTTTCCATCTTCATGGCTTCGAGGACCACCAACGGATCACCGGCAGACACCTCGGCTCCTGGTTCGACGAGCCACTTCACAACTGTTCCCGCCATGTTGGACACCAAGGCGCTCTCGGACACGGCAGCCTCACCGGCGTCTGAAGCCGGCAGTCCTGTCACGTCCGAAGCCGCGGGAAGACCCTGCCCGGACCGTGCCCAGCCGTCCAACAGGTCCGCCGGAAGTCCTACAGCAAGCCGCTTGCCGTCGACGTCCACAGTGATGGTGCGGCGCGTCCCGCTTGGGGCAACCACGTTGTACTCCGGATCAACCGGGATCTGATCCGCGAAGTCTGTCTCGATCCAACGCGTGTGGACGCGCAGCCCAGCCACGGAGGTGAAATCAGCGGACTCCACCACCGCGCGGTGGAACGGCAAAACGGTGGCCAGTCCAGTGATCTCCATTTCGGCCAGAGCACGCCGTGCGCGGCGCAGGGCTTGCTGCCGGTCGGCACCCGTGACAATCAATTTGGCCAGGAGCGAATCGAACTGTGGCGCTATGTACGAGCCCGGGCGCACGCCGGTGTCCAGGCGAATTCCGGGACCCGTGGGCGCTTGGAACGAAACTACGGTGCCGGGAGAAGGCAGGAAGCCGCGGCCAACGTCCTCGGCGTTGATGCGGAATTCAAAGGAATGCCCGCGCGGGGACGGGTCCTCGGTAATGCTCAAGGGCAAGCCGGCTGCGATACGGAACTGTTCCTGGACGAGGTCGATCCCGGCCGTTTCCTCGGTAATCGGGTGCTCCACCTGCAGGCGGGTGTTCACCTCCAGGAAGGCCACGGCGCCATCGGCCGAGACCAGGAATTCAACGGTTCCGGCACCGTAGTAGCCGGCCTCGCGGACGATTGCCTTGGCGGCATCGTAGATCTGCTGTTGCTGGGAGTCACTCAGGAAGGGCGCCGGAGCTTCCTCCACGAGCTTCTGGTGGCGGCGCTGGAGCGAGCAGTCGCGGGTTCCCACTACCACCACGTTGCCGTGGACGTCGGCGACCACCTGGGCCTCCACGTGCCGGGGCCGGTCAAGGTACTGCTCCACGAAGCACTCGCCGCGCCCGAAAGCCACCACGGCCTCGCGCACAGCGGAATCAAAAGCTTCCTCTACCTCGACGAGCTCGCGGACCACTTTGAGCCCGCGGCCACCCCCGCCAAAGGCAGCCTTGATGGCCACCGGGAGTCCGTGTTCCTCGGCAAAGGCACGGGCTTCAGCAGCAGTGGCAACTGGTCCATCACTTCCGGCCACAAGAGGGGCACCCGCACGGACAGCTATCTCGCGGGCCGTGATCTTGTTGCCCAACTGGCGGATCGACTCCGGCGAGGGACCGATCCACTCAAGTCCGGCGTCGAGCACTGCTTGCGCAAAGTCCGCGTTCTCGGAAAGGAAACCGTACCCGGGGTGGACGGCGTCAGCTCCCGACCGTTCGGCAACGGCGAGCAGTTTCCCAACGTTCAAGTACGTCTCAGCGGGGCTGTTTCCACCCAGGCTATAGGCTTCATCGGCGGCAGCCACGTGCATTGCGTCGGCGTCGATGTCCGCGTAGACGGCCACGGACGAAATGCCGGCGTCATCGCAGGCACGGGCTACTCGGACGGCAATTTCTCCGCGGTTCGCAATCAGGACCTTGCGCATCAAATACTCACTTCTCTGGGGTCTTGGTGAAGTCGGGGGAATCGGGGACGAACCGGAACCGGATCCGTCCGCCAATAGGGACCTGCCCGGCGAGGTCAAGGTGTTCGTCGCGCACCACGCCGATCACGGGATATCCGCCGGTGATCGGGTGGTCGGCCAGGAACAGAACGGGGAGGCCGGCGGGGGGGATCTGGAGGGCTCCGGCCATGGTGCCCTCGCTGGGGAGCTCGCCCTCGCGGGCACGATTCAACGGTGTGCCATCCAGTCGCATGCCCACGCGGTTGGACTGCGGCGTGACAAGCCATTCCTGGCTTGTTAGCGACTCGATCGCGGACTGGTCGAACCAGTCTGCGCGCGGTCCTGGAACGACATCGAGCACAGTGACACCGGCACCCGGGAATTCCGGTTGCAGCTCCGGGCTTCCAACCGCCGTGGAGGCCGTGGCATCGCCCGCCGGGAGCTCCTGTCCAACCAGCAGTGGCGCAGGTCCGATCCCGGACATCGTATCGGCTGACCGGCTCCCCAGGACTTCCGGAACCGCTATGCCGCCGCGGATTGCGACGTAGTTCCGGAATCCGGACCCGGGCGGTCCCAGGGTGAGTACTTCGCCGTCGAGCAGGGCGAAAGGCGCGGCCATAGGGACGGTGCGTATTTCGCCTACGTGGGCGTCGGCAGCGGACTCCTCGGATTCAGCCCACGACGGCGGCTGGATAGTCAGCGTCGTCGGCGCACCGGTAACGGCAATCACCTGATCCCCGACAGCTTCCACGCTTAGCCCGCCGTTGACGGCCTCTATCGCGGCGGCCGATGAGCTGTTGCCGACCAGCCGGTTGGCGCGGCGCAGCGACGCCCTGTCCAAGGCACCGGCAGCGGAGACCCCCAAGGCCCCGTAACCTCTGCGGCCAAGGTCCTCGATGAGGCTCTGCGCGCCGGGGTTGAGTACCCGCAGCCCGGAGTCCGTGTGGTGATCAGCCTCGGGTTCAGATTCGTGTTCCGCGCTGGCTGTGACAACTTCCCGAACAGCGCGGTACTGCACCCTGTCGCCGGGACGAACCAAGGCCGGTTGGGCCCGGTCCAGGTCCCACATCCGGGCTCCCGTTCGGCCAATTAGTTGCCAACCGCCCGGGGAACGCCGCGGATAGACCGCCGAGTACTGGCCGCCGAGGGCCACCGATCCAGCGGGAACTGCCGTGCGCGGTGAGGGGCGGCGGGGAACCGTGAGGGCATCGTTCTCGCCCACCATGTAGCCGAACCCGGGAGCGAAGCCTGCGAAAGCAACTGTCCAGATCTGCCCGGTGTGCGCGGCAACCACGCCCTCCACGCTCAGTCCGGTGAGTTCCGCGACGTCGGCGAGGTCATCGCCGTCGTAAACGGTATCGATGACCACCAGCCCGGAGTCAGTAACCTCGGGTTTGGTGAGCTCGAGTTCCAATAGCCGCGCGCCGATGGCGCGGGTTGCGGCCGCGGATTCGCCAACGACCATAACCGTTTCGGCCGCTGCCAGCACGTCAACCTGGCCAGGGAGCGGGGACTTGTAGAGCATGTCCTGCAGGGCAAGTACATCCTGCAACCCGTCCAGCTCGGCCAGGACGGCGCGGGTGCCAACGGGTCGCACGGAGCGGACCCTTTTCGCTGTACTCGTTTGCTTCGCGGTGGTCGTTTGCATCACGGTCTCCATCATCGGCTTCGCCGCCTATTAGGCGGGCGATTCCTGAAGCAGGCGAACGTCTTCTTCGGGCTTCGGATCCCGGCCCAGAAGCATGCCCACGATCGTGACGATGGCAGCCAGGAGGATGTATGCGGCGATCAAATACCAGCCGCCGGATGCCGCGCCGTAGAGAGCGGTGAAGATGATGGGCGCAATGGCCCCACCAATCACGCCAGCCAGGGTGTACGCCAGCGAGCTGCCGGCATAGCGGAGGCGGGCTGGGAACTGCTCAGTAATGAACGCTGCCTGCGGGCCGTACATGAAGGCGTGGAGGGCCAAGCCAATGACGGTACCGATGGTCAGCATGGCCACGGACTTGCCCTGGATCATGAGGAAGAAGACCGGGATGTAGGCAGCTGTTGCTGCAGCGGCAATGCCGTAGACGAGGCGGCGGTTGAACCGGTCCGTCAAGGCGCCTGCCAGCGGGATCAGGAAGAGCTGGAACGCGGAGCCGATGAGGATGGCGGCAAGGACATTGCCGGTGGTCATGCCCAGTTGCTTGGTGGCATACACAGCGACGAACACGGTGAACAACGCGTAGAGGATGTCAGGGCAAACGCGGGAGAGCGCCGCGGAGACCAAGGCCTTGGGCTGGGTGGTGAAAACTTCCTTGATCGGCGCCTTCGGACGCTCGCCATGGGCCTGGATTGCCTTGAAGACAGGGGTTTCTTCGAGCTTGAGGCGGATGATCAGGCCAAAGACCACCAGAAGTGCTGAGGCGAGGAAGGCGACGCGCCAGCCCCAGGAGAGGAAGGCTTCATTGCTCAGCGAAGCAGCAAGTATGGCGAGGACGCCATTGGCCATCAGGTTGCCTGCAGGCGGGCCGATCTGGGCAGCGGAGGACCAGAAGCCACGCTTGTTGGGGTCGCCGAATTCGCTGGACAGCAGAACCGCTCCGCCCCATTCGCCGCCGACGCCGATGCCCTGGGCGAGGCGAAGAAGCACCAGGATAGTGGGTGCCGCCACGCCAATCACCGAGTAATCGGGCAGTGCGCCGATGAGTACGGTCGCAACGCCGATGAGCACCAGGGTGAACACCAGGACGTACTTGCGGCCAATCTTGTCGCCCAAGCGGCCAAAGATGACGCCACCGATCGGACGGGCCAGGTAGCCCACCGCAAAAGCGGAGAAGGAGAGCAGCAGTGCGACGAACTCATCATTGCCCGGGAAAAAGATCTTGGGGAAGACAAGTGCTGAAGCCACTGAGTAAATGGCGAAGTCATAGTACTCAAGCGATGTGCCTGTGAGGCTGGCTATGTAAGCCTTGAGGGCGCCGGCTGGTGGCTTCCTTGTCACGGCTTTTGCTGCGTTGGTGCTGGTCATGGTTTCCTCCGGGGGATGAGGGTTTTGTAGCGCGGGGCCCGGGATGGGCTAGACGAACGAGCCGATGCTTACGCCGGCGTCGCCGAGTGCGGACTTCACAGCGGTAGCCATTGCGACGGCTCCCGGCGAGTCACCATGCACGCAGATGCTCTCTGCGCGGATCTTCAGGATGGAACCATCGATCGTCCTGACGGACTGATCGGTGGCCATCCGCAAAACGTGCTCCGCTACTTCAGCGGGGTCATGCAGGATCGCGCCTGGCTGTGAGCGCGAGACGAGGGTTCCGTCCGGGTTGTAGGAGCGGTCCGCGAACGCTTCAGAAACGCCACGGAGGCCGGCTTCCTCAGCGAGACGCAGGACTTCGGAACCTGGAAGGCCGAGGATCGGAAGGTTGGGGTCAACCGATTTCACGGCGTCGACGACGGCTTTTGCCTGCGCCGTATGCTTGACGATCGCGTTGTACAGGCCGCCGTGGGGCTTGACGTACTGGACGGTTGCGCCGGCTGTTGCGGCCAACGCCTGCAGGGCGCCGATCTGGTACACGACGTCGTCGGCCAGTTCCACGGGATCGATGTCCAGGAAACGGCGGCCGAAACCCGCCAGATCGCGGTAGCCAACGTGGGCGCCAACCACGACGCCGGCCTCAGCCGCCTTCTTGCAGGTGCTGCGAATAACGCTGGGGTCGCCAGCGTGGAATCCGCACGCAACGTTGGCACTGGAAACAGACTCAAACATGGCGGCATCGTCGCCGAGCGTCCAACGTCCGAAGGACTCTCCAACGTCGCTGTTCAGGTCGATGATTGCCATGGTGTGATCCCTGTCTCATGAAGTGCGTTACATCTAGGATGCACCAAAGTGTTGGATTGTTCAACAATTCAGCAATCCTAGTTTTCGGCAATCGTGTAAATTTTGAGTCATGGCCAGTGCAGATCAGGGATTTCGCGAATCGCGCGGTGCTTCCGCTGCCTCTGTCGCAACCGGCAACGCGGGCATCAGCGGCGCCCGGGCCCGTATGCGCATAGCCGTCCCGTCCGTTGCCGAGCGGGTGGCTGATGAACTGCGCTATCAACTTGCCGAAGGCATGCTGCTGCCCGGCACCAAATTGACTGAAGCCGCAATCGCGGAGGACCTCGGCGTATCCCGGAACACTGTGCGCGAAGCCTTCGCCGAGCTGGCCAGCGAGCGTCTGCTGGTGCGTCAACCGAACCGGGGCGTTTACGTGGCCACGCTGGAAGCCGGCGACATCCACGATGTCTACACCGTGCGCAGGGCCATCGAGGTCAGCTCCATCCGGGCCGGAGGCTCCCCGGAGCGCATCGCCGCGGTGAGGGCCGCCGTCGAAGAAGGCAAACGCGCTGCAGCGGCAGACGATAACGAAGGCCTCGGCAGCGCCAACCAGCACTTCCACGGCGCGATCGTTGGCCTTGCCGAGAGCGGGCGGCTCAACACGATCATGGCCCAGGTTCTCGCCGAGATGCGGCTGTACTTCCACAAGGCCACGGTCAATGCGAACTTCTACAGCGACTGGCTCAAGGAAAACGAGCAGATTTGCTCAGCTCTGGAATCAGGCGATCTCGACCGCGCCGGGGACCTTCTACTCGCCTACCTCAACCGTTCGGAGCAGCAACAGAAGGCAGTTCACGGCGAATAGCCGTAGATTCCCGGCGTGGGCAGGAGCCTTAGCGCTTGCCCTTCTTGCGCGAACCCTTGCCGCGGCCCTTGTCCGGGTTCGGGGCATAGCGTTGCGCCACCGCGGGCTTTTTGGCGCCGCCCCCACGACGATCCGGCTTGGGCGCCTTCTTCGGCTTCTCCTGCTGGGCCGACGGCTGACGGGAACTCTGCGCGGTCCGGCCACGCACGATCCCAATGAACTCCTCGATCACCGGGCTATCCGTTCCGGCAAGCCAAGCGAGGCCAATCTGCGTCCCAGGAGCGCCAGTCAGAAGCCGCATCACAGTCTGCTTGTTGTTAAAGTGCCGGGCGACGGACATAGGCAGGATAGCCAATCCGGCTCCGGATGCCACCATCTGGAGGGCCATGGACGGCCCGCCCATTTCCTCCACATCCAGGAAGTTTTCCTCGGACAGGTCCTCCAGCGCGACTTCTTCAAACACGGAGATCTCGTGCCCCTTGGGCGCCACCACCACCGGCTGCTCTTCATAGAGAGGAATGACATTCAGGCCTTCGCGGTCCACCGGCAACCGCACAAAGCTGAGGTCAGCGGAACCGTCACGCAGCACCGAAAGTTGCGCACCGTCGTCGGACATGAACGCGTGCAACGGAACGTCCGGCATCCGCTCTTCCCAGCGCCGGATCCATTTCCCAGGCGTCACACCCGCAACATAAGCGAAGCGAAGCTCGGTGGGGGGCTCGGTGAATTGGGCGGATTCTTCAGGTGCTGGCACACACTCACAGTACCGGCCAGATACCCTTGAAGCATGACGTCCTCCAACTCCCAGTCCATGAAGCCGGCAACCGTAGCCAAGAAACTCGGCATCTACCTGCCCGCGACACCCCAGGAGTTCCAGGATTCGTCCATCTCCCGCGAAGAATTCGCCGAACTCCAAGCCAACCCGCCGGAGTGGCTCGCTGAACTCCGCCGCAACGGTCCGCACCCGCGCCCGGTTGTGGCACAGAAGCTGAACGTCTCTATTAGCGGCCTCGCCCGCGGTGGCGTGGAAGAAGCCCTCACGACGGCGGAAATCACCGAGCTGCTGCAGGCTCCGCCGCAGTGGCTGGTTGTGGAGCGCGCCACCCACGCTGCGGTCCGCGCTGAGGCCCAGCGCGTCAAGGATGAAGCCGCGAAGAAGGCGGCCACGAAGGAAGCCAAGGACAACGCGGCCGCCAAACGCGATGCCCCGAAGACGTCGAAGCGGGATCACGCATAGCTTTTGAGTTGGCTGTGGCCGGGACCCGTTGGTCCCGGCCACAGCTGTTTAACTAGTCCTGATGGAGCTGGACGAAGTTCCCGCAGCCGTCGTCGAAGACTGCGCTGATGCCGGAGAAATCCTCAGCAGGTTCGCCCTGGAACGTCACGCCGGCAGCCATCAGGCGCTCATATTCAGCCTGGACGTCAGCCACGCCAAAGGTGATCGCAGCGAGCCCGGCCTCGTGCAGAGCGTTCATGTAGTTGGCACCTATTGGGTTGTCACTGGGTTCCAGCAGGAGTCCCACGGAGCTGTTGTCTGCGCCAGGGTCCTTGATGATGAAGAGGTTGTACTCCGGCATGGCCATCAGGGTCTCGAAGCCGAGCGTCTCCGTATAGAAGGCATGGGCTGTAGCGGGGTCCTTGACGTGGATGCTGCACATTTTCAGTCTCATGGTGCCTAGGCTACGCCCGGGGACGGACACAGGCGCATACTGAAATCACAGCAGCGCGTACTCGCTTGGAGGTGGTCCAATGCCCGCCATGATGCTCCTGTGGGGCGTAGCCTTGGTGCTCGCAACAGCGGCAACCACGTTCGTTCTCCACAGAAAACTCACGCATGGGCGCGGCCCGGAACCGGACACGATCTTCTGGGATCTCTTCGCGGGCCTGGTGGTGATTCTTCCCGCCATCCTGGTTCCCGCAGTGGAATGGGCGCCAGCCGGACTCATCATGGTCTTCGTTGCGGTGGCCACCGCAGCGGGAACATTGGCCTCCAGCCGCCGGGTGGAACGGATCCACGCAGCCGAGCCCCGGCGTCGTCCTGGCTTTGCGGAAGCAGCGGCCCGCCACGCGAGCATTCTCCAGCAGTGGCGGCGCTACGAACTCGATCCTGGGCAAGCAATAGACTTCCCGGCAATGACGGACGTAAGAGCGGCCGAGACAGCGGCACTTGCCCGTGCCATGCGCGAGGCCGAGCGCTGCAGGGTGACGCCCGGGACTGACTACCGGGCCGCCGTCGAGCGTCTTGCCCAGGCACTGATCGAAGCGGAACGTGCGGCAGGCGTACCGCCAGCCGGACTATCCACGCCGAGGTGACAAACACCAATTCCCGTGCGGGAACGTGGGTGTTTAGTGCCACCTCGGCGCGTGTCCCAGGCGGAGGGCCAAATCCGCCGTGTCCTAGCCGACCGGCAGTGCGCTCAACTTGTTGGCCTCGACGATCCGGGCAGCGGTCGCCTGGCCCATCCGGACTGCGCCGTCAACGTGCTGGTAGCCCTCGGCGGCGAGGTCGGACGAGGACCAGTAGATCGGTCCCACGTTCGTGTGCTGGTCCTTGCCGTAGCGGTGGAGTCCGCCGAGGTCGTAGCTGGAAGCGTACGCTCCGCGGGTCCATTCCTCCGAGCCCCAGTCGGATTCGTAGTAGACCTCGGGCGTGAGGGCCTTGTCGCCCAGGAATCCGGCGATCGATTCCAGGACGGCCTTCTTGCGGTCTTCGGCGCTGAGCTCGAACACGGCGTCGGCCTTTTCGTCGGACACGAAGCCCACCAGCGTGCCGCGGGAGTCGCCGTGGTTGGTGTTGTCGTAGACCTCCTGGACCAGGGCGCCGGCGCTGAATCCCGTGCCGGAGAGGCCGTCTTCGCGCCAGAACGGCGTGCTGTAAACGGCGTGGACCTTGATGACAAGGCCCAGCGACTGGTGCTGGTGCATCTGGTGCTGGCGGCGCGGCAGCGGCGGGTTGAAGGAAACGCGTGAGTACAGGTTTGGTGGCACCGCCATGATCACATACCGTGCGTTCACCGTGGCCTGCTCCGATTCAACCGTCACGCGGTCGACGTCCCAGTTGATGGTGCGAACCGGGCTGTTAAGTACGACGTCGGAACCCAGCTCGGCTGCCTGCAGCAGCGAAACCTGCTGCATACCACCAATAACGCGCTTGTCGAGGATGAAGTCTTCGTCCGTCAGGTGTGTAAAGGAGCCTGCGGAAGCGGCCATGAGGACGGCCTGCAGCGCCGAGAAGGCGTGTGCGGGCTTTGTCAGCATGCCGCCGGCGATGAAGAGCCCGATGTTATTGCAGGCTTCCTCGTCATTCGAATTCTGGCGGAGCCAGTGGTGGAAGGAGATGGTGTCCAGCTCGCGCGCCTTGGGGTGGGCCCAGGGCTCGGTGGGGCCGATCTCCGCCGCGAGGCCGTCCAGGATGGCCACCAACTTGTCCATCTCGGCCTTGGTTGTTTCGTTCACAGGGAAGGTATCACCGGTGTACTGGACGCGCTTGCCGTCGGCGCCGATGTAGACGGACTCCCCGTCGCGGTACCGGGGGTACATTTTCAGTCCGAGCTCGTCCAGCAGATCCATGAGGGCTGTCTGGTCCGGGGATACCCACTGGCCGCCGATCTCCAGCATGGCGCCGTCGATGGTGTCGGTCCAGGTGCGGCCGCCCACGCGGTCACGTGCTTCAAGCACTGCGACGCTGAGTCCGGCCCTCTTCAATTCGCGTGCCGCCGTCAACCCTGACGGTCCGGCACCGACGATCACAACGTCGCGATCAAGATTTTGCATGATGTCCTCTCCGTGGCCGTCCGTGGTGGCTGACCAATAAATGAATGGCATTCATTTATATTTGATAATAGCCGCCAAGTCCGCGAGTGGGAAGACCCGATGGAATAATGCTGGAGATACAGGCAGCAGAAAGGCTTCCGATGCCCGCACCCACACCCGCTCCAGAACCCGAGCCGGGCGCTGCCCCAGCTTCTGCCAGTAAGGCACGGCGGCGCGCCGGACGGCCCATGGCGCGAATCCTGGACCAGAACGGCATCACGACGGCGGCCCTGGAGTTGATCAGCAGCAAGGGTTACGACGGACTCACCATGGCAGCCCTGGCACGCTCGCTGGGCGTGGCGCCATCCGCCCTCTACAACCACGTAGCCTCCAAGGACGACGTGCTGTTGCTGGTGGAGGACCACCTGGCCGCCATGGTTGATGTGTCCGCCTTTGGGGTGGAGCCGTGGGATGTTGCCGTACGCCGCTGGGCGTGGTCCTACCGGGATGTGTTCTCGGAGCATACGCCGCTGATCCCCGTCATTGCCGTGCTCCCGGTGGCGAACGCCCCGAAGACCCTGGCGATGTACGAGGCCGTGACCGCCGGATTCCGCGACGCCGGGTTCCCGGAAGAGAAGATCATTTCGGCAATTGTTGCCTTGGAGGCCTTCGTGTTCGGGGCCGCGTACGACGTCACCGCGCCCGAAGACATTTTCGACGCCGGCTCGCTTGCCGACCAGGTGCCCAACTTCACCGCAGCCGTGGACAGGCTCGCCTTGGAGCGGCACCCACGGCCCACCGACGTTGCTTTTAGCTTGGGGCTTGAGGCCCTGATCACCGGGTTCGGGGCGCTGCGGGGAGCCCCTACCGATAGCTCAGGCGACCAATAGCGCAAATGGGGACACGTCCAGGATTCAGCGTTCCAAAGGGTTCACACGGATGCTGATGACCGATGGTTCCACGGCATCGTAGGCAATGTCGTAGGTGACCGCCAACCCGGTAGACGTGCCTGGACCCAGCCTGTAGTTCAGCAATTCGGCTGGGCTACGGGTCTTGTTGACGTTCTGGAGCCAATATTCGGCATCATCGGCGTCGAGACCATAGCGGGAAACGGCGTCACGAACGTCCTTTTCCAGATCCTCCCAGTTATCCAAGCGGTGGTAGAAGGCAACCTCCTTGAAATCAGGACGGGTGGAATCCGTTGCGAACCTCAGGGTGTCGGAGCTTCCAGACACCGTTCCCCGCGGACCGGCGATGCTGATCTGGATCTGGCGCCCCTCCTCAGCAAAGATCAGGGGGCCTTTGGCAGCGTCCGCGGGTAGGCCAACGGCCTCCTTGTCGAGTTTCCCCGTAGTCATGTCCAGCTTCGCGGATCCCTGGGACTTGATGCGTTCGGCCCCGCTGGCCGTCAAGGTATCGAAGCCACCGCCAGCTGGCGTAGACGATCCATGGGGGTCGGAAGCAATCCCTGAACAGCCGATTAAGACGAGCGACAAGGCTATGGCGCCCAGGGCCTTCACCAGGCTTTTCCGGGCCCTTCCCAAAACGGCTGCCTTGCCCGCGGCCTTGCTGCCCCGGGTGCCGATGTGATCGATGGCCACCTTAGTCCTAACGGCTGTTTCTTGTACTTGCATCACAGGGAGTCTACGAGCACAGAGGCGGATCGCGCCCAACGCGCCCCGTTCCCCGGTGATTCCGGAGCCGTCGAAAATTACTTGTACTACAAGTTAATAACTTGTAGCCTAAGTGTCAGGCAAGGATGCCTCGCCCCTTTAGGAGAACCATGAGCCCTGTAGATCTCATTCGCCACATCAAACTGTCAACGGCCCGTTTGCCCCTCACCGTGCCCATAAGCGACGCCAAGGTCTTTACCGGCCGCCAGAAGCCGATGACCGAAGTAGTGTTCCTCTTCGCCGAGATCACCACGGAGCAGGGCCATAGCGGCATTGGGTTCAGCTACTCAAAACGCGCCGGCGGTCCTGCCCAGTACGCCCACGCGAAGGAAGTTGCCGAGGGCATCATTGGTGAGGACCCCAACGACATCGGCAGGATCTACACCAAGCTCCTCTGGGCCGGAGCCTCAGTGGGCCGCTCAGGTGTAGCAACCCAGGCCCTGGCTGCCATCGACATCGCGCTTTACGATCTCAAAGCCAAGCGCGCCGGACTCCCCCTGGCCAAACTGCTGGGCTCCTATCGCGACTCCGTCCAGACCTACAACACCTCCGGCGGCTTCCTTAACGCCACACTGGACGAGGTCAAGGCACGCGCAACGCAGTCCATAGAGGAAGGCATCGGCGGCATCAAGATCAAGGTGGGACTGCCGGATTCCAAGGAAGACCTCCGCCGCGTGGCTGGCATCCGCGAGCACATCGGCTGGGATGTACCCCTCATGGTGGACGCCAACCAGCAGTGGGATCGCGCGACTGCCCTGCGCATGGGCCGCCAGCTCGAGGAATTCAACCTCATCTGGATCGAAGAGCCGCTGGATGCCTACGATTTTGAAGGCCACGCGCACCTTGCCCACGTTTTGGACACGCCCATCGCCACTGGCGAAATGCTGGCCTCAGTCGCGGAACACAAGGGCCTCATCAACGCCAACAGTTGTGACATCATCCAGCCCGACGCCCCTCGCGTCGGCGGCATCACCCAGTTCCTGCGCCTCGCTGCACTTGCGGATGAGCGCGGCCTTGGCCTGGCTCCACACTTTGCCATGGAGATCCACCTGCACTTGGCCGCTGCCTATCCGCGGGAACCCTGGGTGGAGCACTTCGACTGGCTGGATCCCCTCTTCGAGGAACGCCTGGAGACCAAGAATGGCCGGATGATCGTTCCGGACCGCCCCGGACTGGGCGTTACGCTCAGCGGGCAGGCCCGCGCCTGGACCACCGAATCGGTGGAATTCGGCGCGTAATCTTGAACCCATGAGCCGAAACCTGACCGCGGATCTCGCCGCCGACCTTCGCAACCGCATCGTCGACGGCGCCATCCAGCCAGGCGAGAAGCTCCCGAGCGAAAACACCCTCATCAACGAGTACGGGGTGAGCCGGACAGTGGTCCGCTCCGCCCTGACCCGTTTGCAGGCAGAGGGCCTTGTTGAAACCGAACGTGGGCGGGGCAGCTTCGCGCTGACCCCGCCAGCGGACGGCCCTACCCAGGCCCCCGGGACGCGTCCCGTCTCCAGCATGGAAGACCGGTTGCAGATGCTCGACTTCCGGATCGGCGTCGAGACCGAAGCAGCAGCGTTGGCGGCCCTGAACCACACGGGGCACCAATTGAAGGCAGTGCATGGTGCGCTGGAGCAATTCACCGCGAGTTCCGGCCACCCGGCCCACTCCATGAAGGCTGACTTCGAATTCCACCGGGCCGTTGCTGCAGCCTCAGGAAATCCCTTTTATACGGACTGCATCACCGCCCTGGGTCAAACAATGATCACCATGCCACGCACGCGCCTCCTGGGCGGTGAAGAGCAGGACTCCCGCGAACGGTTCGAACAAGTGGTCCACGAGCACTCTTCTATATACGCAGCCATCGCCGACGGGGACCCAGCCGCTGCCGCGGCAGCGATGCGCCTTCACCTGAGCAATTCACGACGCCGGTTCAAGGGTTCCGCACGCAGCTGACGGGGCAAGCCGGAAGTCACCATCACCGGACAAATCCAACCGTCCACGGGACAAGTCCAAAGGTCCACAGGACAAAGCAAAAGAGCCCCGATCCTAAGACCGGGGCTCTTTCAATTGCGTGCGCGAGGGGGGATTTGAACCCCCACACCCTTTCGGATACTGGCACCTGAAGCCAGCGCGTCTGCCGTTCCGCCACTCGCGCGCAACTTCTTTTTCAGGACGTTCCGCCGGTCTCCCAGCTTCGTTTCCTTCAAAAGCAGCGAGATCAAGCATAACGGACATTCCAGACAAAACACCAATCGAGTCCCCGCCTTGCTGGGAACAACGCTGTCGTGAGGTCCAAAGCCGCACAACTTCTGCCTAACGGCACGGAAATTTCACACCCTCGCTCCCCCGTCAGGTCGGGCCGGACGCGAACTTTTCCGAGTCGTAAGGCGTTGTGGATTAAGGCCATTCCCAGACACTCCCAGTAGTATCGGGAAGTGGAAGGGCCGTTCGGCGCTCACTTTGCTGTGTGCGTGGACGGGTCGAAGCACCGAGTATTGAACCAGGCACAGTGGGTGCCGCGGCGAGGAAAGGAGAAGAGCCATGGGTTTGCTGGACAAAGTCGAGCGCGGCATTGAAAAGGCTGTCCGCAACGTCTTCTCCACGGGGTCGCGGGCGCGTGTTGAGCCGGTGGAAATCGCGAGCAAGCTACGGCGCGAGCTGGACAATAAGTCCATCACCATCGCAGCCGGGCGCACTCTCGCCCCCAATGTGTTCGACGTCCTCCTCAGCGACGAAGATTTCGGACGCGCCCAGGAGTGGGGAACTCCGCTGGCCGAAGAACTGTGCGATGTCGTCATCCAGCACGTTCGCAGCCAGGGCTACACGCTCCAAGGTCCTGTCCGGATTTCGTTCCGTCGAAACGAAGAGGAACGCGCCGGGCACTTCGAAATAACTTCGCGGACCGAGAAATCCTCGGACGATGCCGCTCCGGCTCCGCAGGCCCCACGCCCGAATGTTCCAGCTGCACCCGCCCGGCAGCCCACCCGACTCCAGCCCGTCCTGGACATTGGCGGCCAGCGGTATTCCCTCAATGCCCAGTCAGTCGTCCTGGGACGCTCTTCGGAAGCAGACATCCTCGTGGATGACACCGGAGTTTCCAGGAAGCACCTTGAGGTCCGCACCCAGAACGGCACTACGTGGGCCGTTGACCTTGGTTCCACCAATGGCAGCTACGTCAACGGCCACAAGGTGGATGGCAGCGTGGAACTCACCGACGGCTCCACCATCACGATGGGACGTACCAAGATTATTTTCCGCCTCCTCCCCCAGACCACGGGTGGCCACGCGTGAACGACATCAGCGAACTGACCATCACGGCACTTCGCTTCGGTTTCCTGCTGCTGCTGTGGGTGTTGATCTTCAGCATCGTGTCCACCATGCGGCGCGACTTCCAGATCGGCCGTAAGGCAGTAACCGGAGCCCCCACGGCACGCGAGGTCCGCAAGCACCCCGAATTGGCTGCGTCCCCGCCGCCTGCCATCCAGCATGCGCGCAACCTTGTTGTCACTGAAGGCCCGCTCAAGGGCACCACTGTTCCCCTGGCAGCCAGCCCCATCCTGTTGGGTCGCGCGCAGGAAGCCACGCTGGTCCTGGAAGACGATTACGCATCCGGCCGGCATGCACGCTTGTTCCCACAGGGCAGCCGCTGGTTCATTGAGGACCTCGGGTCCACCAACGGCACCTACCTGGCCGACCAACAGCTCACCCGTGCCTTGCCGGTGGAGCTTGGCGTTCCGGTGAGAATCGGCAAGACGGTTATTGAATTGAGGCCGTAGTCCATGGCTTCTCCCGAGACCCCCGAGGGCAAGGAAAGGCCTGCGGAGCGCCCGTTGATCATGCGCTACGCCGCGCGCTCCGACGTCGGACGGATCCGCTCCAAGAATGACGACTCCGCTTATGTGGGCCGCCATCTTGCGGTCGTGGCCGACGGCATGGGTGGTCACGCCGGCGGCGACGTCGCCTCTGCCTCCACGGTGCTGGACATGATCCACCTTGATCATGACGACTACCCGGACGGCGCAGACACGATCCTCGCCGATGAGATCCAGACCGCCAATTCGCTACTGTCGGAGTTGGTGCACCAGAATCCCAAACTCTCCGGCATGGGCACCACCGTCACGGCCCTGCTCCTTGAGGACCGTAAACTGCATTTCGCCCACATCGGCGATTCGCGGGCCTACCGCCTGCGGAACAAGAAGTTCGAGCAAGTCAGCATCGACCACACGTTCGTTCAGCGCCTCATTGATGAAGGCCGCCTCAGGCCCGAGGAAGCCGAAACACATCCGCACAAGAACGTCCTGATGCGCGTCCTGGGCGACGTCGACGCCAGCCCGGAGCTGGACTTGGACGCCCTCGACGTCGAGCCGGGCGAGCGTTGGTTGCTCTGCTCAGATGGCCTCAACTACGTCGCAGGCCACGTAGTTGAGCGGGTGGTCCGGGAAACCAAGGACCTTCGGGAATGCGCGGAAATCCTCGTGAACCTCACGCTGGAAGCCGGCGCCCCGGACAACGTCACCGTGGTCGTGTTGGAGATTGTTGAGGAGACCGACGACGACGTCAACACGGCCGCCGTCGACGTCGTTCCTCCGGCGGCGCTGGCCGCTCTGGACGAGCCCGAATCTCCTGCTGCCGCTAAACCGACGGAAGGTCCCACCTCCACAGTCGAGCTCACCTCGGAGAAAGCGGAGCCTGCGGACGAATCCGGAACGTCCAACGAGCCACCTGCCATCACTGACCCCCACCTGGGTGAACACCTTTCCGCTGAGGTACTCCGCGAAGAGTTGGCCAGCCGTCCTCATGAGCTGGTGGGCGCTGCGGCCACAGCAGCCGAGACCGGATCAATCCCAACCGTGGCGGGCCGCACTGTTGCACGACGCGCCGCCACTGTTTTGACCCACAAAGCCGAACAGGACCGCCTGGAAGTCGAAGAACCGGCAAGACGCCGCATCCGCTGGCTCATGCCCTCTGTCGCAGCTGTTGTTGTGCTCGGCGTCGTTGTTGGCCTCTGGCTTGGCTACGCTTGGACCCAGACCCGCTATTACGTGGGCGAGTACGATTCCCGCGTGGCGATCTTCAATGGCATTTCACAGCGCCTCGGACCTATCCAGCTGTCGCGGCTGGAGGCTGTCACTGACCTCCGTGTTGAGTCTCTCCCCGAGTACGGCCAACAGAGTGTTCGCCAGACCGTTCCGGCCGGAGACCTTAGCGACGCCCAGCGCATTGTCGAGAACCTGAAGAACTACGGCAGTACGTCGGGATCCTGCCCGAGCACCACTGCTTCTCCCACTCCTACAACCACCACGAGTGTTCCCATTCCAAGTACCGCAGCCGTTGCCAGCCCCACGCCTTCGCCCGTTCCGACTCCCTGTGGGGCGGCCAAATGATCCAGACTGAAACTGCACCCAAGGCGCGCCGGAACGTTGAACTGGCGCTGATCGTGCTTGCGCTTGCCGTTGGTATCGGCGCCAGTGCATTGGTGAGCATCAATTCCCAAAGTGGGCTGGACAGCGACTTCTGGTTCCAGTCGAGCCTACTCGCCGTCGCCGCCTTTGCCTTCCACGTCGTCCTGAGGCTTCGGGCTAAGTATGCCGATCCGGTAATACTTCCCATCGTCGTGGCACTGAATGGACTCGGCCTTGCTTTGATCCACCGCATGGACGGGCCCGGGGACGACACCGGAAACAACCAACTCCGTTGGACGCTTATTGCCATGGCAGTGTCCATCGCCGTGATCTGGTTCCTCAAGGACCACCGAATCTTGCGCCGGTTTACCTACATTTCCCTCGCGGCCAGTGCTTTCCTGCTGATCCTCCCGCTGGTTCCAGGTATCTCTGCCGGCGAAGTACTGGGTGCGAGCGTTTGGATCCGGATCGGCCCGATGACGTTCCAGCCCGGTGAAATCGCCAAGATCACGCTGGCCATATTCTTCGCCGGGTATCTTTCCTCCAACCGGGACCTGATCCTCCTGGCCGGCCGGAAGATCGGCCCCATGCAGTTCCCGCGCTTCAAGGACCTAGGTCCGATGATCACAGCCTGGTTGGTGAGCATTGGCGTCCTCGTATTCCAGCGCGACCTCGGATCATCGGTACTTTTCTTCGGCCTGTTCATTGTGATGATCTACGTCGCCACAAGCCGTATCTCGTGGGTGGTGATCGGCCTTGCCCTGATCCTTGGCGGTGGCTTCATAGCTTCGAAGATCTTCTCGCACGTGGCCTTCAGGATCGACAGCTGGATCAACGCTTTTACCCCTGAGGTCTTTGGCAGGTCACCCGGTGGCAGTGGCCAGATCGTGCAGGGCTTGTTCGGCATGGCTGATGGCGGCTTGGTGGGCACGGGCCTTGGCCAAGGCAGGCCGGATCTGGTTCCCTTCGCCAACAGCGACATGATCGTGGCACTCATCGGCGAAGAACTCGGCCTCATTGGCCTGTTCGCCGTCGTGATGCTCTACCTGCTGCTTTTCACGCGCGGTTTCCGTGCGGCGCTGGGCACCCGCGATGCGTTCGGCAAACTGCTGGCGTGCGGACTCTCCTTCGCGATCGCGCTCCAATGCTTTGTGGTCATCGGCGGCGTCACCCGGCTTATCCCGCTGACTGGCCTCACCACGCCATTCCTCGCCGCTGGTGGTTCCTCGCTCCTGGCCAACTGGATCATCGTCGGCCTCCTGCTCATGATCTCCAACACGGCCCGCGGGCCTATAGATACAACTCCGATGGTCAATAAACCCCCTGCAAGCAGTACCAACCCGGCCGCACGCAAGCCGGCCGCTGTACCCACACCGGGCGCACCCACGGAGGCGGTGAAGCACCCATGAACCAGGCCATTAGAAGTTCCTGGATGGCTGCCGTCGCCATGTTCGCGTTGATCTTCGGCGCCATTAGCTACGTCCAGGTCATTGGCGCTGACGATCTTAACGCCAATCCTTGGAACCAGCGGGCCATCCTGGCCTCGTTCTGCAACGACCGCGGGGCAATCATCGTCGGCGGCAAGCCAATTGCCGAATCTGTCGCGGGAAACGAGTCCTGCGCATTCCAACGCAAGTACACTCAGCCGGAACTTTATGCCGGCATCACTGGGTACTTCTCCCGGGGCTTTGGTTCCACGGGGTTGGAACAGTCCCTCAGTGACCAGTTGGCTGGCAATTCCGACCAGCTATTCCTGGACCGTGTCAGCCAGATGTTCCTGGGCAATGAGCCCAAGGGCGCCTCGGTGGAACTGACGTTGGATCCCGCCATCCAGAAACTTGCCTATGATCTCATCCCGGAAGGTCAGCGTGGATCGATCGTAGTGACCAACCCCAAAACCGGCGCCATCCTGGCCATGGTTTCCAAGCCGTCCTACGATCCCAACCTGATCGCTACTCATGACAGGGCCGCCGCCGCGGCGAACTACGCACAGCTGAACCAGATTCCTGGCATCAACTTGAATCAGAACGTCAGCGGACCAACGGGGAATTTGTTGTCGCCCGGCTCCGTGTTCAAGCTCGTCGATACTGCGGCCGCCTTGAATTCCGGCAAATACAACAAGGACAGTGAACTGCCGAACCCCAGCAGCCTGCCATTGCCGGGCTCAAGTGCGAGCCTGCCTAACTACGCTGGCGGTAACTGCAACGTCCGTGAAACGGCCACTTTCTCCTTCGCACTGGAGCAGTCCTGCAACACTCCCTTCGCGAGCATCGCGCTGGACCTCGGCCAGGACGCCATCCGGGCGCAGGCAGAGAAATTCGGCTTCGGCGACACCTTCGGTGACCAGCTCAAGCTCCAGCAGGCCGTCAGTGTCTTCCCCCATGACTTGGACCAGGCACAGCTTGCCCAGTCGTCAGTGGGCCAGCGCGACGTCAAGGCAACCCCGTTGCAGATCAACCTGATGACGGCGGCGATCGCCAACGGTGGTGTGCAGATGAAGCCCAACCTGATTAAGACAGTTCGTGCTCCCGACCTCCGGGTGATCAGCGAGTTCAAGCCCGAGGCCCTCCGTACGAGCACCACCCAACCCATCGCAAACCAGATCACCCAATGGATGAGCAGCGCAGTCTCCAACGGCATCGCCAGCGGCGCTGCCGTCCCGGGAGTCCAGGTGGCCGGCAAGACCGGTACAGCCGAACTCGGTGATTCAGGTTTGAACAACTCTTGGTTCACCGGGTTTGCCCCGGCGAACGATCCGCAAGTGGCCGTCACCATCGTCATGGAAGGTGTGGATGTGCTCACAGGCGCCAAGCTAACCAGTCCGAACGCAAAGAAGATTTTTGAGGCGGTGTTGAATAAGTGAGACCTACTTCGGGAATCACACTCGGCGGCAGGTTCCAGCTGACCAGTCGCATTGCGATTGGCGGCATGGGCGAGGTCTGGAAGGCCAAGGACCAGATCCTGGGAAGGATCGTTGCCATCAAGGTGCTCAAGGAGGAATACACCGGAGACCCCGGTTTCCTCCAGCGTTTCCGCGCCGAAGCCCGCCACACGGCACTCCTTAACCACGTGGGCATTGCCAACGTCTTCGACTACGGCGAAGAAGCCGGCTCTGCGTACCTGGTCATGGAACTCGTACCCGGCCATCCGTTGAGCGGCATCCTTGAGCGCGAGCAGGTCCTGTCTCCTGACATGACCCTTTCGATCATGGCCCAGACGGCCCGGGCACTGGCAGTGGCTCACGCACAGGGATTGGTCCACCGCGACATCAAGCCGGGTAACCTCCTGATCACGCCGGACAACCGGGTCAAGGTCACCGACTTCGGTATCGCCCGCCTTGCCGACCAGGTGCCGCTGACCCAGACCGGGCAGGTCATGGGGACCGCCCAGTACCTTGCTCCGGAGCAGGCAACAGGACAGACAGCCACTGGCTCGTCCGACATCTACTCGCTGGGCGTCATTGGTTACGAATGCCTCACCGGCCACCGTCCGTTCTCCGGTGAGTCGCAGATCGCTATTGCCCTTGCACAGGTCAATGATGCTCCGCCGCCGCTTCCGGAGACGCTGCCCACTCCGGTACGGGCCCTCCTGATGTCCATGCTCGCCAAGGACCCCAAGAACCGTCCGGCGAACGCCATCAAGCTGGCTGAGGCCGCTGAGGCTATCCGCAACGGCGACATCACCACCGCACATGCCGCTGTACCGGGAATGCTCCTCTTCGAAGCCTCCACTGGACCCATCACGGCACCGGTCAATACCGCCACGGCTCCCACCGGCGTCGTTACGTCGCCGTTTGGCAAGGAGCACTCGACGACGTCGACTTCCGCACTCCCGGTGCTCGGCGCCGCTGCCGCTGTTGGAGGCGCTGCCGGGGCTGCTGTTGGAGCTTCCTCGGACAACCCCCTGTCGCGCGCGAATGCGCTTGAGGCAGAGCGGCAGCTGAATGACGAAGAAGAAGTTATCTACAGCGATGACGATAATTACGACGACGTCGAGCCTGAGCGAAAGAAGCGCAGCCCCTGGACCTGGCCGCTCGTTGCCCTGATCCTGTTGGTGCTGTTCGCACTGGTCGGTTTCCTGATTTCTCAGTCGGGATTCTTCTCCCCGAATCCGGGTCCGAGCGAGTCCACATCCGCAAGCGCAAGCCGGAGCTCCAGTCCAACGTCGCAATCGGCCAGCCCAACGCAGACGTCCCAGTCACCATCCCCAACGCCGACGCAGTCCACTCCCCAGAAGATCAACCTGATTCCTGAGGAGTACCTTGGACAGCCGTTTGAGACCGTCCGCAGCCAGCTCGTTGGATTGGGCCTGCAAGTAAACGGGCAGGAAGTATTCAACACTGCCGCGGTAGGCACAGTAACGGACCTTAACCCCACCGGTCCTGTTGATCCTGGGGAAGTTATCACCGTCCAGTACTCCAAGGGTCCAGAAATGGTGTCGGTGCCCAGCATCGGTGTCGGCCTCAGCGAGGAGGAGGTCCGTGGATTGATCGAAGCAGCGAACCTTCGGTGGGTCCCGGGTGATCCTGTCAACGGTGCCGTCGGCCAGAAACCGGGCACCTTCGTACGGTCCGAGCCTGCTCCTGGAACAAAGGTTGCTGCTGGTTCGGTAGTCACGTACCACCTGTCCAAATCGGTTGTACCGAGCAATCCGACGTCCCCGAGTGCCAGCCCCAGCGGCTCCGGCAGCCCCAGCAACTAAGTAGCCGCCATGTCTACGCCACGGCCCGGTCCAGCGCACCGAGAGGAGAGCACACCTCTCTCTTCGCAGCGCCTCCTCAATGGTCGCTACGAACTCGGTGACCTGATCGGCCGTGGTGGCATGGCGGACGTGTACCGCGGGACAGATACCCTGCTGGGACGCACCATCGCAGTCAAAGTCCTGCGTGCTGACCTGGCCCGCGATCCCCAGTTCCAGGCCCGTTTCAAACGCGAAGCCCAGGCAGTCGCGGCACTGAACCACCCTTCCATCGTGGCCATCTTCGATACGGGTGAGTACTCTGTCCCGGGCGGGCCGGGTGAGGACGTGCGCGTGCCATACATCGTGATGGAATTCGTCGCCGGACGGACCTTGCGGGACATGATCAAAGCCCACGAACTCGGTGTTGAAGACTCCATCGGATATACGCTTGGCGTCCTCGCTGCACTGGAGTACAGCCATCGGGCAGGCATTGTGCACCGTGATATCAAGCCGGCCAACGTCATGGTCTGTGCGGATACCGGAGACGTCAAGGTCATGGACTTTGGCATCGCACGGGCTATGGCTGACTCTGCCGCCACCATGACGCAGACGCAGGCTGTGGTGGGAACGGCCCAATATCTTTCCCCGGAGCAAGCGCGGGGCGAGACCGTTGACGCGCGCAGCGATCTTTATTCTGCTGGCTGCCTTCTCTATGAACTGCTGACCAGCCGGCCGCCATTCGTGGGCGACAGCCCCGTTTCGGTGGCCTACCAACACGTACGGGAGACTCCGGACCTTCCCAGTGTCCATAACCCCGACGTCTCCGAGGCTTTGGATTCCGTTCTTGCCAAGGCCCTCCAGAAGAACCGGACAGACCGGTTCCAGGACGCTGCCGCCTTCCGCCGCGCCCTCAGGGCTGCGAGCAACGGCATCCCTGTTCCCGCGCTTTCCGCCAGCGAGGCACCCACTGACCCGAACGACCTCATTTCATCGGAAGACCCCGATACGCAGCTGTTGAGCACCACGGCCATTGGGTACCTGGATGTAGAGCACTACACAGACGCCAGCGAGGATCCCATCGAGGAACCGCTGGACCAAGCGCTTCCATTGGACCTCCCACCCGAACGTGAGCGGACCGCACACCAGAAGTCCCGCCGTCGTATGTGGGCCGCGACGCTGGCGATCTTCACCATCCTGGTTCTGGCAGGCGCCGGGTTCTGGATCTACAGCCTGGTCAACGCCCCCGCCGCGGTACCGGCCAAGGTGGCGGTTCCCTCGGTGTCCAACATGTCGGAGTCCCAAGCACTCCAAGAGCTCTACTCCGCCAAGCTGGTGCCCAAAACCGCACGGGTGGCAAGCGACACGGTGGCCAAGGACATGGCGATTGGCACGGCACCAACTGCGGGCTCCATGCTGGAACAAAACGCTGAGGTCATCCTCAACATCTCCAGCGGTCCCAGCTCGGTTACCATCCCTGCGGACATTGTGGGCCGCACCGAGCCCGATGCCCGGGACGTCCTCCGGCGTCTGGGAATCACAGGCAACATCTCCAGCGTCAGGACGCATAGCCCCACGGTTCCCACCGGACTCGTCATCACCACGGGCCCGGCCCCGGGGGCGCCCATAGCAGCAGGTTCCAACGTCGAGCTGCAGGTCTCCTCAGGCAAAGTGCTGATGCCCCAACTGATCGGTCTCGCCCAGTCGGAAGCCGAAGCGCTGCTCAAGGAAAACGGCCTGGCCATGACAGTGGTGGAGCAGGAAAACTCCCAGGTGACGCCCGGCAAGGTCACGGCGCAGAGCGAAACCTTCAATACCGAGGTGGATCAGGGAAAGACAGTCACGGTAACGGTAGCCAAAGCCCCGGCCCCCGTGCCGACTCCCACAGCCACGTCAACAGGCACCCCCAGCCCCAAGCCGACCGACACCAAGAAGGGCTGAGGGGCGCGTCCGGCTCAGCAGCCGCACGTCAGTGCTGGATCAGAGGGCTCAGCTTCGAAGCACGTTCAGCGGCACCGGTCATGCCGAGCGACTCCAACCAGTTGCCCAGCATCTGGTAGCCGCCCTCAGTCAGGACCGATTCCGGATGGAACTGCACACCGCAGAGGGGAGCCGTCTTGTGCTGCAGGCCCATAACTACACCGTTGGTGGTCTCGGCGGTGATCTCCAGAACATCGGGGATCGAGTCGCGAACCGCAGCAAGTGAGTGGTAGCGCGTTGCCGTAACGGGCGACGGAAGCCCGGCAAAGACGCTCTTGCCCTCGTGCTGCACGGGCGAGGTTTTGCCGTGCATGAGCTCAGGAGCATGGGTGACCACGCCACCATAAGCTTCGGCAAGCGCCTGGTGGCCGAGGCAAACTCCGAACATGGGCTTGGCGGCCTCACCGCACCACTTGATGAGCTCGATGCAGACGCCGGCCTCCGCCGGCGTACCTGGACCTGGTGAGATAAGGACTCCGTCGCGGGCCGCGGCAAGCTCTTTGGCTTCCGCGAGTGTCACGTCATCATTTCGGACCACTGTTGTCTCGGCGCCAAGTTCCTGCAGGTAGCCCACCAGGGTGTAGACGAAGCTGTCGTAATTGTCCACGACGAGGATTTTTGTTGAGCTCATGGCTGCTGCACTAACCAATCGTTGAGTCGGTCAAAGAAGTGAATTGGGAGAACCACGGGAAGAGGAACTCCACCATCAGGACGAGGGCTACGGCCACAAGCGCCACCGATGTCAGTATCCGCAGCCACAAAGGTCCGGGCAAATTCCGAAAGATCCAGGCGTACATCCGTTACCCCTTTCCTTGGGTTTTGGCTACTTGGGCGGCGATTTCCGACGGCGGTCCGGCTGAGGCCGGTTGCCATCCCTCAAGGACGGAGTAGGCAATGATGCGTTCCTGGGATCCGAACCGGGGATTGCAGCTGGTCATGGTCAGGATGCTTTCTCGGGGTGTGACTCCGGGTTGTGTTGGGACCGGCATCAGGACGTCGGTTTGGCTGGGCAACACAATCTGGTTGTTGCGGAAGACGTAGGTGTAATAGCCGTCTGAAGTCTGGACGTAGATTTTGTCACCTGGAGCCAAGGTGTGGATGTTATCCAGTACAGCGCCGTGTGTTTGCCGGTGTCCCGCTACGGCAAAGTTGCCCAGGGCTCCGGGCATGCTCGTGTTTCCGTAGTGTCCAAGGCCCAGTGTGTCCAGGACATCCGGGTCCGTTCCCTCGATAATGGGCCGCGTGTAGTCCGGACCGAAACGTGGGATGTACATGATCCCAATCGTTTCCCCATGTGCGGGTGCTGTGCCGACCATAGGCGGACCGTAGTCTGTGGCCTCGTCGCTGGCAGGCGCTACCGGTCCTGCAAATTCCTGTGCAAAGCTCTTCACGGCTTCGGTCTGCTTGGCGTCGGCTTCCACGTTGGTCCACCACAGCTCCCACGCCACAAAAAGAAGCAGGACAATGCCCGCAGTGATGAGCAACTCGCCCAGCACCTGGCTGATTTTGCGGACAACGTATGAGGCAGTAAGCCGGGGACGGGGAGGCTTTCCCTGGGTCCCGCGGGCGGACGGCACGGCGGCGGCCGCCGTCGTCTGCTGGTCCGCCACAGGGTCTCCTCGTATCGGGCGCGGGCGGCGTTGGCCTACCCTGGTTGCGGCTAGACTTGACAGCTAGTAACAACCCGGAGCATCGCGTGGCCGTTGACCGCTGGAATTTTTCCTTCCTGCAGGATACCAAGGCCAGCGGCATCGGGTTTCAATGAAACAGCCAAGGAGGATCCGTGCCCGAGTCCAAGCCCCGCAAGCGGCCTGCCCGTCAGGCCCAGCAGACTTCCGCCGCACAGCAGTACAAGCCGAATCCCGTTTGGTACAAGCCGGTCATGTTCGGCCTGATGATCCTTGGGCTGATCTGGATCATCACGTACTACATCACCGAGGGCAAGTTTCCCGTACAGGAATGGGCTTCGTGGAACATCGTTGCCGGCTTCGGCATCGCGATCATCGGATTCCTCATGACTACGCGCTGGCGCGCCTAGGAATCCCACACCTCACATTTCGGTGCCCGCGAACGTCTACAGGATATGAACACCAGGCACACCACCATGGATTCCCCGTTGGGGCAGTTGACGCTGACTGCCCGCGGGGAGTTTTTGACGGGGATCTTTTACGAAGGCCACTGGCATATGCCTCCGCCGGACTACTTTGGAATCCCTGCAGGGATCGAAGAGCCGCTCTTCGATCAGACCCGTGTCCAACTCGGCGAGTATCTCGAAGGAAAGCGCACTCAATTCGACGTTCCTTTTGAGGCCCGCGGCAATGCTTTCCAAGAGAAGGTCTGGCAGCGGCTCCAGCACATTCCTTTTGGGGAAACCGTTAGCTACGGTGAACTGGCTCTTGAGATGGGGGATCCCCACTTGGCCCAGGCTGTTGGATCCGCAGTGGGCCGGAACCCGATAAGCATCATCATTCCGTGCCACCGCGTGGTGGGACGTAACGGGCAACTCACCGGCTACGCGGGAGGACTGCGCAACAAGCGGTTCCTTCTGGAGCTCGAAGAGCCAGCCGTCGTGAAAGAGGGCAAGCTCTTCTGATGCAGCGCCGGCACCCGGCCCACACCAAGAGGCCGTTCGAAGCAGTTGTCCAGGAACACGGCGCCACTGTGCTCCGGGTGTGCCGTGCGGTCGTGGGCCTCCACGAGGCCGACGACGCGTGGTCCGAAACGTTTCTTGCGGCTCTGCAGGCTTATCCCGATCTCCCTGCAGATGCCAATCTCGAGGCCTGGCTCGTCACTATTGCCCACCGGAAATGCATTGACCTCATCCGTTCCAGCACTCGCCGCGCGTTGCCTGTAGACCAACCCCCTGAGCGGCCTTCCCGGATTGGCATCCCGGGTGACAGCCAGGAGGACCTGCTCAACGCCGTCGGGCAGTTACCGCCTAAACAGCGCCAGGCAGTGGCCTACCACTATTTGGCTGGTCTTCCTTATCGCGACATTGCAGCCCTGTTGGGCGGCACACCGGAAGCCGCCCGCCGTGCGGGATCCGATGGTGTGAAAGCGCTCCGCGCCATCCTGCGCGAAGAGCCCGAATCCATCCAATCTTTCCTGGTTCCCAAATCATCCGTCCCAGCATCGGCGAAAGGAGAAATCCGATGACTCTTGAATCACTCCCGGACCACGCCGAGGTTGCCATGTTCCTTAAACCCCTCGACGCTGGAATCGAACCCGCCCTGTCCAGCCTCCACGCGAGGCTTGTCCGCGCTGCCCAGGAAAGCCATTCCTTGGACATCGCGTACTCGGTGGTGGACTCGCCCGTAGGCAAGTTGCTTTTGGCGGCTACGGAGCATGGCGTGGTCCGCGTAGCGTTCGAGCTTGAGAACCACGAGGCCGTATTGCAGTTGCTGGCCAACACGGTCAGCCCCCGCATCCTGCATGCACCTTCCCAACTTGAGGCCGCCGCCCGCCAGTTGGACGAATATTTCAGCGGCACCCGCAAGGATTTCAACCTTCCCCTGGACTTCCAACTGGCCCGCGGGTTCCGCCTGAACGTCCTCCACCATCTGCCGCAGATCGCTTACGGTAGGACGGAAAGCTACGCACAGGTTGCCCAGGCTGCCGGGAGCCCCAAAGCCGTCCGCGCCGTCGGAACTGCCTGCGCTACCAACCCGCTGCCAGTCATTGTGCCATGCCACCGCGTGGTGAAATCGGATGGCACTTTCGGCGGTTACCTCGGCGGCACCGAGGCAAAACGAAGGCTCCTCACGCTAGAGGCTGCGGCATGAGTGACGACGCCCTGTTTCCGTTGGCTCTTGTCCAGCCTGACACCAACCACGAGGGCCCTCGTGTCATAGCGCCCGGCGCAGTGCATGTGCCGGGCTGGCTCAATCTGGAGCAGCAGCGGTGGATCGTGCAACGCTTTGGCGAATGGACCCAGGGCCCGGTGCCCCTTCGGGCGGCCACACTGCCAGGAGGGCACCAGATGTCTGTCCGGACCGTTTGCCTCGGTTGGCATTGGCAGCCCTACCGCTATACGCGGGAAGCTACGGATGTGAACGGCCGCCCCGTACTCGAATTCCCTGAGTGGATGCTTCGCTTGGGTAGGAAGGCGGTATCCGCTGCTTACTCCACCGGAGCTGAAAGCCATCAGGCTCTGGCCGAACTCGCCGTCCACTACACACCCGATGCCGCGCTGGTGAACTTCTACGATCGTGGCGCCGCCATGGGCATGCATCAGGACAAGGACGAACGATCCGATGCTCCGGTGGTGTCGCTCAGCATCGGGGAGACGTGCCTGTTCCGCTTCGGCAACACGCAGACCCGTACCAAGCCATATACGGACGTCGAACTCCGTTCGGGGGACCTTTTCGTTTTCGGCGGACCATCAAGGTTTGCGTATCACGGCATCCCGAAAGTCCTCCCGGGAACCTGCCCAGACGGATGTGGACTCTCCCACGGACGTATCAATATCACCATGCGTGTAACCGGGTTGTCCTAGGGAACTGGATCGTCGCGGCTAGATTGTCACAGGTAATGGGCAGAATATCCGTAAAGGCAGTAGCAGGGGTCGTCGTCCGCGTGACGGCCGCAGAGGAGCAATCATGACCACGGAAGAAACCGGCATCATCATCGGCCAGGACGGCCTGGCGCGGCCGCTGTGGGCTGCCTCGGACCCGCTGATGCAGGCTTACTACGATCACGAGTGGGGTATGCCCGTCCGGGACGAGCAAGGAATGTACGAGCGCATCAGCTTGGAGGCATTCCAGGCGGGCCTGTCATGGGCAACCATCCTGCGGAAGCGGGATGCTTTCCGGAAGGCCTTCCTGGATTTCCACCCCGAAAGCGTCGCTGCTTTCACAGACGCGGATGTGGAGCGGCTCATGCTGGACGCCGGCATCGTCAGGAACCGCCTGAAGATCCAGGCCGCCATCACCAACGCCAAGGCCACCATCGCCCTCCGGGCAGAGGGCGGATTAGTGGACTTCGTGTGGTCCTTCAAGCCGGAAACCACTCCGGCGCCCCGATCCTTCGCAGACATTCCCACCACATCGCCCGAATCCGTTGCTTTGTCCAAAGCCCTCCGGAAGAAAGGCTTCGCTTTCGTCGGCCCAACCACCATGTATGCACTGATGGAAGCAGTGGGGATCATCGACACACACTTGGTGGATAGCCACAGACGGGGCACGTCAGGCGTCTGGCTGGAGCAAAGCCCGCAGTAGGGTTTCCTCCTGCCCGCAGAACCCACAGTCCTTTTCCACAGAAGTGCGTAACTTTTTCCACAGGCGTGGATAAGTTCTGTGGACATCCACGTACTTTCCGCAGAAACCCCTATCGCAGCGCCGATCCGGGACTACCCGATCAACCGGAGCCTAGTTATACCCACTGTGCATCACGCTGTGGATAGTGGCTGTGTCTTCACTGAACGTTCACGAGCCACGTGTTGACGGATGTACTCAACCATCGTTTCACCGGACGAAGCCAAGCCAAATGCTATCCGAAGACGGCTCCATGCACGTGTGGTCACTGACATAGCCCTGGGAGTTACCCACTTAACAACACCCCCCTAACCCCAAGTTATCCACAGGTGGGGAAAACTTGTGGGTTTCCGAGCGTGGATCCGCGCGCTTGCAGCCTAAAAGGTGCCAAACACGTCCTGAACTACACGTGTGTAAGTTATTAACATTGTTGATAAGGCTGTTGATAGAGCCCGCTCCGGGCGCTCATTAACAGGTTTATCCACAGATCTCCCAAGAATGGCGAGTTTGTCCACAAACCAACCAGGATGTGGGTCGAACTTATCCACAGCTGTGGATGAATTCATGCCATTCGGGGGATATCTACCGCCCTGACAGGCCGCATGGCACTCTGGATACCTAACTACACGGATGTAAGTTACGCACACTGTGGACAACACTTGTGGATAACCTGAGGAACGCGACAGTAGGGGAGTTGGATCGCTTGTGATGAAAGTCGACCTCAAAAAGCAGATCGATACCTACACTGCTTCGCAAGGCAGGTTTTCCGTGGTGACGGTTCCAGCCCTACAGTTCCTGATGATCGACGGCCATGGCGATCCAAACACCGCTCAGGACTACAGGGATGCGCTGACCGCCATCTATCCGGTCGCCTACAAGATGAAGTTCTTCAGCAAACAGGAGTTGGGTCGCGACTACACGGTGATGCCTCTGGAAGGGCTCTGGTCAGCCGAAGACATGGATGCTTTCACAAGCGCCAGGGATAAGTCGCGTTGGGATTGGACCCTGATGAATTTGGTCCCCGATTGGCTCACTCAAGAGCACTTCGAGGAAGCGCGTCGGATCGTCAGCCAAAAGGGCCAAGGGCCGGCAATTGACGGTCTTCGATTGGAAACATTCGATGAAGGGCTAAGCGTCCAGACCCTTCACATAGGCCCTTACGACGACGAGGGCCCAGTGCTCGCGGAAATGCACAACAGCTTCATTCCTGGGGAGTCCCTAACGATGTCGGGGAGGCATCACGAGATCTACCTCAGCGACCCTCGCCGTACTGCACCGGAGAAACTCAGGACGATACTGCGGCAACCGGTCACAGTTGGGGGAAGTGTTGCAACTAACCGGCAGTGACGCGGAACCACGCGACCACGGCTAAAAGGCCTGCCACGAGGAGGAGTCCGCCTGCTTGCAACAGGGCTTGGTTCTTGCCCCGCGGGGCATATGCGATGGCAGCGGCAGCGAGGCCGCCAGTGATCAAGCCACCCAGGTGGGCCTGCCAGGCAATGCTGGGAACAAAGAAGCCGATGGCGCCATTGATGGCGATCAGGATCCATAGTTGTTTAGTTTCACCGCCGCGGTGACGCTGCACCACGAGCATGGCTCCGAAGAGTCCGAAGATGGCGCCGGAAGCTCCCACCACGCCCACCACTGGAAACGTGGGAGTCAACAACAGATAGCCCACGGAGCCGCCGACCGCAGAGAGCAGGTACACGGCCAGGAACCGGATGCGCCCGAGCAAAGGCTCAAGGGCTTGTCCGAAGATCCACAGCGTGTACATGTTCAGGACTATGTGGAGCAGGAACCCTTGCGAGTGAAGGAAGGCCGCCGTCAGCATCCGCCACGGCTCACTGGCAGCCGCGAAATTTGCGAACGCGAAATTCTGGAATACCGCATCATCCGGCACAATCCATTGGAGGACGTAAACCAGCACGCACAAGCCGATGATCGTAAACGTCACCAAAGGCCGGCCGGTTGCCAAGGCACCGCCATAGGGCGAGCGGTATGTCGGCGTCGTGCGCTTTTGTTCGTTGACGCAGTCAATACATTGGAACCCGACGGCGGCCGCCCGCTGGCACTCCGGGCACGCGGGGCGCCCGCAGCGCTGGCACCGCACATAGGAGGGCCTGTCCGGGTGCCGTGGGCACACCGGGATGGCAGCGGACGGCTCTACCGACGGGATTCCGTAACTCATTGGCTCTGGTTCGGCCTGTAGTTAGAGCTGTTCGATGTCGATGCTGTTGATGACGACGTCCTCAACGGGGCGGTCGCCCATGCCGGTGCGGACGCCCTCAATGGCGTCAACAACCTTGCGGGATTCCTCGTCGGCTACCTCACCAAAGATGCTGTGCTTGCCGAAAAGCCAGTCGGTGTTGACCGTGGTGATGAAGAACTGTGACCCGTTGGTGCCCTTGCCCATCTGGATTCCAGCGTTTGCCATGGCCAGCTTGTAGGGAGCGTTGAAGGTCAGTTCGGGGTGGATTTCGTCATCGAACTTGTAGCCCGGTCCGCCAACGCCACGGCCCAGGGGATCGCCACCCTGGATCATGAAGTCCTTAATGATGCGGTGGAAGATCGTGCCGTCGTAAAGGGGCGTACCCGTCTTGTCTTCGCCGGTTTCCGGGTGGGTCCAGGACTTTTCGCCCGTAGCGAGGCCAATGAAGTTGGCCACCGTCTTGGGCGCGTGGTTGCCGAAGAGGTCAACCTTGATGTCGCCGAGGCTCGTGTGGATCGTTGCTTTTGCGGTTGCGATGGTCATGGCCCCATTCTTTCATGCAGGGTCAACGCCGGTGTGGCTGTAAAGCCGGTTCCGCGCTGGGTGAAATCCGGGAAGAATCCTGCAGATGAATAGCCGGTGTTCCTCAAGACACGTAGGCTAGCTTCAAACGAGCATGTGTATCGGGAGGTAGTTGTGAAGAAATCAGACCGTATTGCCCGCGACCTTGAACACTCCGTTGCGGCTGGTGTGGATAACGCCCGCGACTGGGCGGCGCCCCGCGTGGAAGCAGCCGTCAATTGGGCTGTTCCCCGTATTCAGCACGGCATTGATACCGCTTCCCCCAAGATCCAGGAGGGACTGAAGTCTGCGGCGCACAACCTCGCCGACGGCGTGGCAACTGTTACGCCGCGGCTTCAGGATGGATTGGCGCACCTCGCGCCAAAGATCCATGACGCTGTGGAGGACGCAACGCCCAAGATCCAGGAAACGCTCAACAAAGCCACTCCAGTCCTTGGACACGCCCGGGACAAGGTTGTGGAGGAATACCTTCCCAAACTGTCCGAGCAGTTGGGCCACGCTTCTGTAGCTGTTCACCAAGTCCTTGAGAACGCACCCGCCCAAGTGGATGCCGTTGCGCAAAAGCTGGTGGACTCCGGTGTGGTTCACAGCGTGCAGGAGCAAGCGCAAGCCACCAGCAAGCAGATCAAGGCAGTTGCGGACCAGACCAGCAAGGCTGTTTCCCAGCAATTGGGTGCGCAGCAGAAGCCGAAGAAGCGCGGATGGCTGGTTGTCACGGTCATTGCAGCAGCGGTTGCTGCCGGTGTCGCGGCGTGGAAGGCCTCCAAGCCAGTCGAGGACCCCTGGAAGACCCCGGCCCCGGTCAACGCGACCCCGTCAGCGGTGCCCACTGACACCCCCGTTACAACTGACACAGCGGCGACAACTACTGCAGCCGCAGTGACGCCAGCTGCACCAGCCAAAGCCGAGACCTCCGACATTACGCCCAAGGAAGCCGCTGCCGAAGTAGAGCAGGCAACCAAGGATGCGTTCGAGAAGGGCAAGGATTCCACGGCCAACGTTGCAACGGATGCCAAGACCGCGGTCAAGAACATCGCGGCAAGCCGCCAGAAGGACGATGACACCACCTCCACGTCCAAGGACTCTCAGCTCTAGGGTTCTGATCGGCCACCGTTCATGAGGCCGTAATTTGAAACATCATCTGAAGGGACCCCCGCTCAGCCGGGGTCCCTTCAGTGTTTGCCAGCTTGTAACCCAAGGGTTCGCTGGGGACGCTTTGCCGGGTGTTAGATTTGAAGTGATGTCAGCCGATAGACCCGTTGCGGGTGCCCTCAAGGACGTCCCGGAGCTTCCGGGGGTTTCAATCGTCATCCCGGCGTATAACGAGGAAAGCGTCATTCGCCAGTGCCTCATCGCGGCCATCTACCAGTCCGTTCCTGCTGAAGAAATCATCGTGGTGGACAATCTATCCACTGACCGCACCGCGAGGATTGTTCGCCAGATGCAGCAGGAGTACCCGGAAAGTCCCATTGTCCTCTTACGGCAGGACGCCACGCAGGGCCTCATTCCTACCAGGAACTTTGGCCTCAACAGCGCCAAGGCGGAGATCGTAGGGCGCATCGACGCCGATTCAGTCCTGGAGCCTGACTGGGTTGAGCAGGTCCAGAAGGCTTTCATGGATCAGTCCGTCCAGGCTGCTACGGGACCCGTGGTCTACTACGACATGCCGATGCGCCGCTTTGGTCTCAAAGCCGACGACAAAATGCGCCAGCTGATGCTACGCCTGGCCAAGCACCAGTACCATTTCCTGTTTGGTTCCAACATGGCCCTCCGCCGTACGGCATGGGAGACCATCCGCGACGAAACGTGCCTCGATGAGAAGGACGAGATGCACGAGGATATTGATCTCTCACTGCACCTCGCCGAGCACGACCTCCACGTCCGGTACTGCCCGCAGATGGTGTCCGGCATGTCTGCCCGCCGCCTTGAGGACTCTCCCAGGGACTACCGTTATTACGTCACGCGCTTCGACCGGACGTACAAGGCACACAACGTCAAGAAGATGGCCCTGAAGGCGCCGATGGTGGTCTTCTTCTCGGTCTACTTCCCTGCCAAACTATTAAGGGCCATCCACACGGCCAACACAGCTCAGGGCGTTCGACGCGGCGGCCTGTAGGCGCCAACCCTGCCGTCCTGGGTCAACTCAGGCAATACAAGCCCGACGGCGGAAACTCAGTCAGTTCCCAGCTCGGCCTCGCGCCGGTCCGCTTCGCCTCTCCCACGCCGCTGCCCGGCGACAACCACCGCGAGGCCAACCAGAATGAGTGCAAGGCCGGCGTACGTCCCGGCGGGCAATGTCTCGTTCAGGAAGATTGCCGCGAGGATCGCTGCGCCGGGTATCTCCAGAAGGATGATCATGGAAACCAGCAGAGGGCTCATGGTGGCCAGCAAGTGGTTGAAGGCGGTGTGTCCAACCAGCTGCGCACAAACGGTGATGGCTAGAATCCCAAGCCAGCCTCCGGCGTCGAACCCTGCCAACGGTTGGGCGCTGAACAAAGCCAACACCGCAACTATCGCGGCACACATTCCGTAGCAGAGGGTGGTGTACGCGCCCGTTCCCATGGATTGACGGGCCTTGCCGCCAGCCAAGGTGTACAGCCCCGCCAGGGCTCCACCAGCCAGTGCCAGCACGTCGCCCAGCAGGGCCTGCGGCGAGGAGCCCATGTCGAATCCGGTAATGGCCACCACTCCGCCAAAAGCTATCCCCAGGCCCACCAGAACGGGCCAACGATGCCGTGTGCCCCTGAGCAACTGGAAGACAGCGATCCATGCCGACTGGAGGCAGACCAAGGCAGTAGCCGCAGCTACCGAGGTCAACTGCAGTGCGGTGATGAAGCAAGCGAAGTGGAAGGCGAGGGCAACGGCGGCAACCGTGCACCAGCCAAACTCGAGCCGGGTGATTTTCCCAAATTGCTTAGGCTCGCGGATGACCACCGGAGCGGCCATAACGATTGCGCCGATCGCGTTCCGCCAGAAGGCGATCGCCAACGCCGTCACTGACGTGGCACCCAAGGTCCCGGCGATCAGCGGTCCTGACGAGGCGACACCCAGGACTCCCAGGGCGGAAATGAGAAGGTTCACGGATCAACCTTAGTTTGGTGAGGCACCCGTCATGCCCTCTATCTGCTGCGCGGACAGTGTGGTTGTCTTGACTCAACATTCCAGAGAGCCGGAGACGGCCTGCCCAAGGGGACACCTGATTGAACACAACACCCGTCCGTGGTGGAGCCAGGCGGAGGCGATCGGTCCTGCTGCTGATCGCGGTTGCCGCCCTGGCTATCGCTCTCGTCGTCACGGGCTGGTTGGTGGTTTCCCGGGAACGGCCCGGTGGCCCAGGGACAGGCAAGACGACCGGAATCGCGAGTGTCTTCCCCGTCCCGCAACATCTTCGTGCCGGAACGGGAGGCCCCATTCCTTTAAACGGCCACGTCTATATCGTGGCTTCTCCTGGCACCGACCAAGCGTCCATCGCCGCCCTCCAGGACGTGGTGGCAGGGGCGGGGGGCACGGCAGAAACGGTGGCGGCCCTGAACAGCCCAGCAGCGGGGAGCTCGGCCGTGTACCTCGGAACCGCGGCAGATCCCACGGTAAGCCCTGTACTCAAAGAGCTGGGGAAGGAGAGCGCCGCGGAGAACCAGGACGCTGTTGGCCGCGCCGAAGGCTACGCCATTGCTACCGGAAAAACGTCAGGGATCCCGACGGCGGTACTCGCCGGCCGTGATGCCGACGGCGTTTTCCATGCCGTACAGACCATGCGCCAATTGCTCAAGGATGGGTCAATGGCAGCCGTCCGCGTCAGTGACTGGCCGTTGATGGAAACCCGTGGCGTCATTGAGGGCTTCTACGGTATACCGTGGTCCCATCAAGCCCGCCTCGATGTCCTCGAATTCGCAGGACGGCAAAAAATGAATACCTACATCTATTCTCCGAAAGATGATCCATTGCTGCGGGAGAAGTGGCGGGCACTGTACTCGGACGCGGAACTCAAAGAATTACAGGAGCTCATCAATACCGCGGTGGCCAACCACATCCGCTTTACTTACGCCCTGTCTCCGGGCATTGATAGCTGCTACTCCAGCAAGGCGGACCTTGACTTTGCAGTGGCCAAGCTGGAATCCCTGTATTCGATTGGTGTGCGTTCCTTTGTGATTCCGCTCGATGACATTGCCACCAAGGTCCAGTGCGCCGAAGACCTCAAGGACTTCGGCTCCGGCCAGGCCAATCTGGCCAAGGCACAGGCTTCGTTCCTGAATGACGTGAATGACCGGTTCATCTCAGCGAAGGAAGACATCCAACCCCTTCAAACGGTTCCCACTTTTTACAACGGTTCCCGCAGCAATGCGTACAAGAGGGAACTTGGCCGTGCCCTGAACCCGGGGATCGTGGTCCAGTGGACTGGTGAAGACGTGGTCTCCCACAGGATCAGCGGGGACTCGGCGGAGACGGCGAGGCTGACGTACGGTACTCCTGGTTCTCCACGGGAGCTGCTCATTTGGGACAACTATCCCGTCAACGACTTTTCCCAGGACCACCTCTTCATGGCACCGGTGATCGGACGCGACTCCGAGCTGTACAAATCAGTCCGCGGAATCGTCACCAACCCAATGATTGAGCCGTACCTGTCCCTCCCCGCCATCTTCAACTACGCCGATCTCTCGTGGAATGGGCCAGCGTACGATCCCCGCAAGTCCATGGACGCCGCCCTGGATCAGATTTCCGGCCCTGATCTGGAAGTCCAAGCCGCCGTCAAAGCCTTCGTGGACCTCAACCAGGACTGGCAGGACGATGAGCTCACGCCCTCAGCTCCGGAGCTGCGGCGGGACATCGAGCAGTTCTGGGCGGATTACGACGCCGGCAGGTCACCTTCGGGCGGTCTGAAGGCCCGCGCTGAGCTGCTCCAGAGGCTGCCGGAATTGTTGCCGAGGATGGCGGTGCCGGGCTTCGCGTCGGACGCCACCCATTGGGCAACGGCGGCGGCCAACTACGGACGAGGAGTGCAGGAGGCCTTGGTCATGCTCGATGCCGCCAAGCGCGGGGATTCGCCGGTGGTGGCTGAAGCCCGCCGGAACGTCCAGGCTGCGTTGGTGGCGGCCGGTGCCAAGACGCAGCCAACACTGGAGCTCGGAGTGGTGACTCCCGTGCTGGGGGATAGTGAACTGAAGGCATTCCTGGAGCGGGCACTGCAGAGAGTCCCCCCCAACTAGGTCGCAGCTGAGCGCGTTTTGAGCACGCAAAACGCGCTCAGCTGCGACTCAGTTGGAGCCTCAGGTGTGTGAATGGGTTAAATGCAAAAGTCCCGGTCATTTCTGACCGGGACTTTCTTATGGTGGAGGCACGGGGACTCGAACCCCGAACCCCCTGCTTGCAAAGCAGGTGCGCTACCAATTGCGCCATGCCCCCATAAGAAGCAACCCGTCAATCATACCCCATGTCAGGACCAGCTTTTGCCAGTCCCGGACCGGGCTCCGTGGCTAGTCGACCTTGTCGGTTGACCTGCTCCAGAGTTCCTTCCGGGCTTCGGATTCCTGCGCCTTTTTATAGACCAGGACGCTTGCGATCGCCGCTGCGACTACTACCAGCAACTTCTTCACAAGCACCTCATTCCGGTTCAGTGTTACCTGAACCTGTTAGGTTCCGTGGGCGTACCAGGACTTGAACCTGGGACCTCTTCGTTATCAGCGAAGCGCTCTAACCGCCTGAGCTATACGCCCCGATGCCTCATCGGGCCGAGATATGACTGTACAGCACATCCCGGCCCGATCTCAAATCGAGGCATTCTGACCGTTGAATCTCACCGTTTTCGGCGTGAATCCGCGGTTTTTTGCTAGTCGTCGGTCAGGGTCACGCCGATGCCGCCAACCAACGTTGCCGAAATGTTATAGAGCACGGCGGAGAGCATCGACAGTGCAGTCAGCAAGACCACGTTCACCACGGCAATAATCGTGGCGAAGGAAGCCACCTGGCCGAGTGAAGCGATCTTCTTCAGTTCAAAGCCACTGCCTTCAGAGCCCGCCAAGGTTCCCAGCAAGCTGTCCACCTGGTTGAAAATGCCTGTGAGATCCAGCACAGTCCACAGCACGATTGCGGCAACCACGGTCACAATGCCCAAGGCCACGGAGAGCAGGAACGCCATCTTCAGTACTGACCAAGGATCAACCTTGCTGACCAGGAGACGCGCCCGGCGGACCTTGGCCTTGGGTGCCGGCTTTACCAAGCCCGGGGCACCCTGCGAGGGGCGCTGACCGGGCGCGCCTGCCGGACGCTGTCCGGGCTGCGCGGGGCGCTGTCCGGGAGCGCCAGCGGGACGTTGCCCAGCTGATGCGGGACGCTGGCCAGGGGCACCGGCTGGTCGCTGGGCCGAATTGGTTGCCGTAGTCGGCCGGGCTCCAGTGGCTCCGGCGCCGGCAGAGCCGGCTCCCGGGCGTTGCTGGGGCCTCGCAGGCGCTCCTGCCTGCGGGCTGCCCGAGGGCTGCCGGAGTCCGCCGGGGACACCTGTGCTCGGCTTGGGATATGAGTCGGAATTACTCACTCGTTACCTCCGGTGTTGTCTTCGTTCAGCTCCGCGCCCGTTTCAGTATCCGGGTCCGCGTCGTTTTCCGTTTCTGACGTGACGGTCGCCTCTGCGGCACCGTCTTCTGCAGCCAACGTTACGTCATCGTCCTGTCCGTCCTCGGACTCTTCGCTTTCCAAACCGCGTTCGCTGTTGCGTGCGACCTCGATAATCCGGTCATTCTTGTCCGGCTTGGCAAAGATGACGCCCATGGTGTCACGGCCCTTGGCCGGGACGCCACTGACGGCCGAGCGGACCACCTTGCCGCCCTCCATGACCACCAGGACTTCGTCTTCTTCCTGCACAATCAAGGCGCCTACAAGGTCTCCGCGATCCTCGGCAAGCTTCGCCACCTTGATACCCAGGCCACCACGGCCCTGCAGGCGGTACTCGTCCACGGCCGTCCGCTTCGCATAGCCGCCTTCAGTCACAATGAAGACGAATGAGCCATCCTGGACCACATCCGCGGCCAGCAACTCGTCCTCTTCACGGAACTTCATACCAGTCACACCGGATGTCGCCCTGCCCATCGGACGAAGGGCATCGTCCGATGCAGTGAAGCGGATGGACTGGCCCTTGCGTGACACCAGCAGGAGGTCATCAGTTTCGCTGACCAGCTGGGCAGAGACGAGCTCGTCGCCGTCTCGCAGGTTGATGGCGATCACACCAGCCGTACGGTTGGTGTCGTAATCCTCAAGCCTGGTCTTCTTGACCAAACCGTTCTTGGTTGCGAGCACCAGGTACGGAGCTTGCTGGTAATCGCGCAAATCAAGGACCTGAGCGATGTGCTCATCTGGTTGGAATGCCAAAAGGTTGGCTACGTGCTGGCCCTTGGCATCGCGTCCGGCTTCTGCCAGCTCGTAAGCCTTGGCACGGTACACGCGGCCCAGGTTGGTGAAGAACAACAGCCAATGATGCGTGGTGGTCACGAAGAAGTGCTCCACAACGTCGTCGCCGCGCAACTGGGCACCCTTGATGCCCTTCCCACCGCGTTGCTGGGACCGGTAGTTGTCGCTTCGGGTGCGCTTGACGTAGCCGCCACGGGTAATGGTGACAACCATTTCCTCTTCAGGGATCAGGTCCTCCATGGACATGTCCCCGTCGAAGCCCATGAGAATGTGCGTCCGGCGGTCATCGCCGTGCTTCGCCACAATCTCGGCGAGTTCCTCGCTGATGATCTGGCGCTGGCGCTCTTCCGAAGCCAGGATCGCGTTGTACTCCTCGATCATGGCTTCGAGTTCGGAGTGGCGGTCCTGGATTTTCTGGCGTTCCAGGGCAGCCAAACGGCGCAGCTGCATGTCCAGGATGGCGCGGGCCTGGAGTTCATCGATCTCCAGGAGCTCCATTAGTCCCTCGCGGGCTGCCTCGGTGGTGTTCGAGGCACGGATGAGGGCGATAACCTCATCCAGCATGTCCAACGCCTTGAGGAGTGCACGCAGAATGTGCGCTTCTTCCTCGGCCTTGCGCAAGCGGTAACGCGTCCTGCGGGCGATCACGTCCATCTGGTGGGTCACCCAGTGCCGGATAAAGGCATCCAGGCTCAAGGTGCGGGGAACGCCGTCGACGATTGCCAGCATGTTCGCCGAGAAGTTGTCCTGAAGCTGCGTGTGCTTGTACAGGTTGTTCAGGACGACCTTGGCCACGGCATCGCGCTTAAGTACGATCACGAGTCGCTGGCCAGTACGGCCCGAGGTTTCATCGCGGAGGTCCGCGATGCCCTGGATTTTGCCGTCCTTGACGAGCTCGGCAATCTTGATGGCGAGGTTATCCGGGTTGGCCTGGTACGGCAGTTCGGTGACTACCAGGCAGGTACGGCCCTGGAGTTCCTCCACATTGACCACGGCGCGCATGGTGATGGAGCCACGGCCGGTGCGGTAGGCATCCTCGATGCCCTTGTGTCCCAGGATGGTCGCGCCGGTGGGGAAGTCCGGTCCCTTGATCCGCTGCAGAAGCGCCTCAAGCAATTCCTCGCGTGACGCCGTGGGATTATCGAGCGCCCACTGCACGCCCTCGGCAACCTCACGGAGGTTATGGGGCGGGATGTTGGTAGCCATACCGACTGCGATACCGGAGGAACCGTTCACCAGCAGGTTCGGGAAACGCGCTGGCAGGATGGTGGGTTCTTGGTTCTTGCCGTCGTAGTTGTCCTGGAAGTCGACGGTTTCTTCGTCGATGTCGCGGACCATTTCCATGGCCAGCTGGGCCATCTTGGTTTCGGTATAACGGGGAGCAGCGGCGCCATCGTTGCCCGGGGAACCAAAGTTGCCCTGGCCCAAGGCCAGCGGGTAACGCATGGTCCAGTCCTGGATCAGGCGGACCAGGGCGTCGTAGATCGCCATGTCACCGTGTGGGTGATAGGTACCCATGACGTCACCGACAACACGTGCGCACTTGTTGAAAGAGCGGTCCGGACGGTAGCCGCCGTCGAACATCGCGTACAAGACGCGACGGTGCACCGGCTTGAGGCCGTCGCGGACGTCCGGGAGGGCGCGGCCGACGATGACGGCCATGGCGTAGTCCAGGTAGGACCGCTGCATTTCAGTCTGCAGGTCCACCTGCTCCACGCGGTCGGTCAGCACATCGCCTTCAAGGACGACGTCGTCGACGGTGGGTTCCGCCGGGACTTCAGGAGTTTCGTCACTCATAATCTAAGTTTTCCGTTTCAGGTATATGTCAGGTGTGGAATATCTGCGGGCCCTGTAGGGCTACTAGATATCCAGGAACCTGACGTCCTTGGCGTTCTGCTGGATGAAGTTACGGCGCGATTCGACGTCCTCGCCCATCAGCACCGAGAAGGTCTGATCGGCAGCCAGGGCATCGTCCATGGTGACCTGCAAGAGTGTGCGGCGGTCCGGATCCATGGTGGTGTCCCACAACTCCGTGTAGTCCATTTCGCCCAGACCCTTATAGCGTTGGATGCCGTTGTCCTTGGGAAGGCGCTTGTTCATGGCCGCACCCTTACGGATGGTGTCGTCGCGTTCGCGATCGCTGAAGACGTAGTCATGGGCAGCGTTGGACCACTTGATCCGGTACAGGGGCGGCTGCGCAAGATACACGTAACCGTTTTCGATCAGCGGGCGCATGTAGCGGAACAACAGGGTCATCAACAGCGTGGTGATGTGCTGGCCATCAACATCGGCGTCTGCCATCAGGACGATCTTGTGATAACGAAGCTTGGCGATATCGAAATCTTCGCCAATACCAGTGCCGAAGGCTGTAATCATGGACTGGACTTCAGCATTGCCGAGGGCCTTGTCCAGGCGGGCACGTTCAACGTTCAGGATCTTGCCTCGCAGCGGCAGGATGGCCTGCGTTTCCGGGTTGCGGCCACGCTTGGCCGAGCCACCGGCCGAGTCACCCTCCACCAGGTACACCTCGCACCGCGAAGGATCTTTGGACGAGCAGTCGGACAGCTTGCCGGGCATGCCGAAGGATTCCAGCGGGCTCTTGCGGCGGGCGTTGTCGCGGGCCTTGCGGGCCGCCATGCGTGCCTGGGCAGCGGAAATGGCCTTCCGGATGACGTCGCGGGCGGGGCCGGGGTTGCGTTCCAACCAGTCGCCCAGCTGGTCCGTGACGACGCGCTGGACGAAGCCCTTGACCTCTGAGTTGCCCAGCTTGGTCTTGGTCTGGCCCTCAAACTGTGGCTCGGAAAGCTTGACCGAGATGACTGCTGTCAGGCCTTCACGGATGTCATCACCGGTGAGGTTGTCTTCCTTTTCCTTGATGATGCTCTTCTCCCGCGCGTAGCGGTTGATCAGCGAAGTCATCGCGGCGCGGAAACCTTCTTCGTGGGTTCCGCCCTCGTGGGTGTTAATCGTGTTCGCGTACGTGTGGACGCTTTCCGAGTAAGCGGTGGTCCACTGCATGGCGACCTCGACGGCAATGTGCCGCTCGGTGTCTTCAGTTTCGAAAGCGATGACGTCCTCGTGGACGATCTCCACTTTTTTGCTCGAGTTCAAGTGCTTGACGTAGTCCAGTAGTCCGTCCGGGTACTGGTATACGACGGTGCGGTGCTCGGCGGCAACTTCACCTTCGGTAGCGACCGCGTCCAGATCAAGATCGTCCTCACCATCCCGGGCGACCGGACGTTCGTCGGTCAGCGTGATCCGCAGGCCCTTGTTGAGGAAAGCCATCTGCTGGAAGCGGGCGCGAAGCGTCTCGAAGTCGAATTCGGTGCTTTCGAAGATGGTGCCGTCAGGGTAGAACGTCTGCGAAGTCCCTGTTTGGTCCGTCGCTTCGCCCTTAACGAGGCCGCCCTGGGGCTTGCCGCCATCTGCGAATGACATACGCCAAACGTGACCCTGCCGCCGGACTTCAGTGTTGACCCGACGGGACAGGGCGTTCACTACTGAGATACCCACGCCGTGAAGGCCACCGGAAACCGCGTAACCGCCGCCGCCAAACTTACCGCCGGCGTGCAGGATGGTCATGACGACTTCAACAGTGGGCTTGCCCTCAGTGGGGTGGATGTCCACAGGGATGCCGCGGCCATCGTCAACAACCTGGACGCCGCCGTCTGCACGGAGCGTAACTTCAATGTGGCTGCAGAAGCCGGCCAGGGCTTCATCGACAGAGTTATCGACCACTTCATAGACCAAGTGGTGCAAGCCGCGGGGACCGGTGGAACCGATGTACATACCCGGGCGCTTGCGTACGGCTTCGAGGCCTTCCAGGACGGTGATGTCGCTGGCACCGTACTCCCTGGGTGTTTCCGCGGGCGTGTCAGGCTTAGGAACAGTGTCCTCTTCGGGCTCTACTGCCAAGGTCTCTGCATTGTCGTTAGCCACAGGCGCTTTCGACTCCTCTGTATTCGATGACGGCCGTTCCCGAAGAAGGCCGCGGCGAACCGGGGCCTTCAAAGGGTACGTGACTGATTGCGCCGTTTACTCCGACGAAGAGGGTCCCGGAAGCCATGAAAGTGGTTCCAGGACCCTGACGACGTTTCACCGGCGCTCAGTGATCTACGCCAATTCTATCGTGGAAATGCGGGAATCCTTGCAAATACGGGGGCAGCCGAGAGCTGAATATGCCTGTGGGAGGCCACTGGCCCTATCTGAAACGGCCCTGCGGTGGTCCTGATGGGGGCCTATACGGCTCAGGGGCGTTGAAACGCCCTGCACGCCGTTCAGCCGTACGTGTCCCGGGGTCCCCGGCCATTGACGCTCCGCCCACCCTTGCGCCAACTTGGCGCCGAGGGACCGAGCACCTGGATACTGGTCACCACACCCTCGCCCAGTTCGTTGCGGAACATCTCCAAGAGGCTCGTACTCAACAACCGCAGTTGGGTCGCCCAGGCAGTCGAGTCGCAGCGCACATGCAGAGTGGTGTCAGTAAAGCTCTCCGGAGTGCAGTGCGCAGAAATGTCCGGGCCAACCAATGTTTCCCATTCGGCCATGACCGATCCCACGGCCACAGGTGACGTCCAACCACGCTCCGCTACCAAACGGCCAACGACTTTCCCCAGCCCCAAGGGGTCCCGTCCGCTGCCATGGAACTGGGTGAAGCCCCGGGTGTCGCGGAGGCCCTTGCGTTTAGCCGCGGATCCGGGACGCGGAGCGCGCTGCCTTACTTCGCCCCGAGCCGCCGCGGCCTCGCGCATTCGGTTCAGCGCGGCCTGGGCAGCATCGATTTCGTCTGGATCGCGGCCGGGTTGAAGTCCGTCGCGGCTATCCTTCGCCATCGATGCCTCCCGGAACAACGGTTACGCGCCGCCCGGCCAGCTCCTCAGGAATATCGGCGTCGACGGCGGCTGTGACCAGCACCTGCTCGGCGCCGGACACTATTGCTGCCAGTTTACGCCGGCGCTGTACATCGAGTTCGGCAAAGACATCGTCAAGAATGAGGATCGGCGCAGTGCCTCCGGTCCGGGCATCATCGAGCATGACGTAGTACGAAGCGAGGCGTAGCGACAAGCACATGGACCACGTTTCACCGTGCGAAGCATAGCCTTTCGCGGGCGCTTGGCCGAGCACGAGTTCCAATTCGTCACGGTGCGGGCCCACCAAGGAGATGCCACGCTCCAGTTCCTTCTTCCGGGACGTGGCGAAAGCCTGGATATAGCGCTCGGTGAGTTCGTCCACGGACAGCAGTCTGAGGTCCTCGCCCGACGCCGGAGCTTCAGTTGTGCGCTCGGCTGGACCGCCGTCGTCGTCCAGTACGCCTTGGATAGTTGAGCGGTACACCGCGCCGGCGTCTTTTGTACCATCAGTGAGCTGCGCGTAGGCACTGTTCAAATGCGGACGCAGGCGGTCTACGAGTTCCAGCCGCGCGTGCAAAAGCTCAGCACCGGCGCGGGCCATGTGCTGGTCCCACACATCCAGCGTGGCCTCATGTCCTGCGGTAAATTTGCCCGCCCGGGCCGATTTCAGAAGGGCGTTGCGTTGCTTGAGGACGCGGTCATAGTCGCTGCGGGTGGCAGCATGACGCGGAACAAGGCTCACCAGAAGTTCGTCCAGAAAGCGTCGGCGGTTGGAAGGATCGCCCTTGACGAGGGCCAAATCCTCCGGCGCGAACAGCACAGTCTGGCAGATGCCCAAAATGTCCCTGGCGCGTACCGGGTTTCCACGGTTGATCCGGCCACGGTTCGCTCGGCCCGCGTTGATTTCCAACTCAATAACCGTGGACTGCTCGCCTCGGACCAGCTTGGCCCTGATCATTGCGCGTTCCGTGCCGAAGCGAAGGAGCGGGGCATCAGTGCTGACACGATGCGAGCTCAGGGTTGCCAAGTATCCGATGGCTTCCATGAGGTTGGTTTTACCGATCCCGTTGGAACCCACCAGGACAGTAACCCCAGGGCCGAGCTTCAGGTCAACCTGGGCGTAGCTGCGGAAATCGGTCAGCGAAAGATGTTCAAGATACACGCCGTCTGCTGGACTCCCGCGGCCTAGCTCGCCGGACGCGTGGCGTGTCCGCCAAACTGGTGGCGCAGCGCGGAAACCATTTTCATGGCCGGCGAGTTGTCTTCGCGGGAAGAGAACCGGGCAAAGAGCGCCGCAGTGATGGCCGGTGCCGGGACAGCGTTGGCAATTGCCTCTTCAACGGTCCATCGGCCTTCGCCGGAATCTTCCACGTAGTCATCGATTGAGGCCAGGCCCGGATCCTCGTCGAGTGCTTTGACCATGAGGTCCAGCAGCCAGGAGCGAACGACTGTTCCCTTTTGCCAGGCGCGGAAGGTTCCGGGGAGGTCCTTGACAATGTCCTTGGCTGCCAGCAATTCGTAACCCTCGGCATACGCCTGCATGAGCCCGTACTCGATGCCGTTGTGCACCATCTTGGCGTAGTGGCCAGCTCCAACGCCGCCTACGTGGACGAAGCTGTCGGCTCGTTCACCTTCAGGGCGAAGGGCATCGAAGACCGGCATGGCCAGTTCGATGTCTTCCTCAGCGCCGCCAGCCATGAGTCCGTAACCGTTCTGCAGGCCCCAAACACCGCCGGAAACCCCGCAGTCCGCGAAGCGGATGCCTTTTTCAGCGAGTGCAGCAGCGTGCTTCTGGTCCTCAGTGAAACGTGAGTTGCCGCCGTCGATCACCAAGTCGCCCGGGCTGAGCTTTTCGCCGAGTTCGGTGATCACGGCATCGGTGATGCCGCCTGACGGAACCATGACCCATACGAGCTTCGGAGAGGGCAAGGCAGCGATCAGTTCGTCCACGGAAGCAACGTCCGTCACGTCGGGATTCCGGTCGAATCCAGTTACTTCGATGCCACCGTTCCGCATGCGTTCCCGCATGTTGAAACCCATTTTTCCAAGGCCGATTAGTCCGATGTGCACGGGGTGAACTCTTTTCTGCGGAGGTGGTGGTGGCTGCGGAAGGCCCAACTGACTCGCATTAGTGGTTGTTCTAAACGTTCTAAACAACCACATCTGCCAGCTAGTTGGGGAGGCGAACCGGCATCACGAGGTAGCGGTAGTCGTCTTGGTCATCGCCATCAGCCTCAGCCTGGGCCGTGATCATGGCTGGTTTGGGGGCGGTGGTGAAGGAGAAACGAACGTACTTGGTCTCGATGACGCTCAAGCCTTCAACGAGATAGTGCGGATTGAAGGCGACCGTGATGTCCTCGCCAGAGAGCTGGGCTTCCAGTTCCTCCGATGCCTGCGCATCTTCACCCGTTCCGGCGTCGAGGTTCAGCAGACCCTGGCTGAAGGCCAGGCGGACTGGGGTGTTGCGTTCAGCTACCAGCGACACACGTCGAACGGCTTCAACAAGTTCCTGTGTTTGGACCGTTGCGTGGATGGGTGTGGAATCCGGGAAGAGAGAGCGAATCTTGGGGTAGTCGCCGTCCACCAGCAAGGACGTTGTGGTGCGGCCTCCGCTTTCGAAGCCAATCAGGCGGCTGTCATCGTCAGCGAGGGCAAGGTTGATATCACCACTGCCGCCGAGGGTCTTTGCGACCTCGTTCAGTGTTTTTGACTTGACCAGGGCGCTGGTCGAAATGCCTGGAGTCACAGGCTTCCACGGGACTTCGCGCATGGCGAGGCGGTAGCGATCCGTCGCGAGGAGGGTGATCATGTCATCCTCGATTTCCATGCGTACGCCAGTGAGGATCGGCAAGGTGTCGTCCTTGCTGGCGGCGATAATCACCTGGGAAACAGCCTGCGCGAAGGCATCACCTGGCAAGGTGCCGCTTATTGCGGGCAACGCCGGAAGGGCCGGGTACTCGGACTCCGGCATGGTGGCCAGGTGGAAGCTGCTTCGACGGCAGGTGAGAGTGACTTTGCTCCCGTCAGTCTCAACTTCCACCGGAGCGGAAGGCAGGCTGCGGCAGATGTCTGCCAATAGTCGCCCGGAAACCAGGATTGTGCCTTCCACAGCGATATCTGCCGGGATTTCCAAGCGTGCTGAGGTCTCATAGTCAAAGCTCGAGAGACTTACGGTTCCAGCCTCAGCTTTGAGGAGGAGGCCGGAAAGCACTGGTACGGGCGGCCGCGGAGACAACGACCGCGCGGTCCACGTAACGGCTTCTGCCAGGACGTCGCGGTCGACTCTGAACTTCACGGAAGGGTGCCGCCTTTCATTGCTGCTGCCATGTAATAGCTGCGGATTCCTGCTTGGAACCCACCAAACCTTTGCGGTCCGACACCTGAACCTGCATGGTCCGCACTTAACGAACTACAAACAGACCCAAGGATGGGAGCGCTGCTGACAGCTTAGCCGGAAGATCCGCGATTAACCCATCCCCAGCGGCAGCCACCCGTCGTATGTGGACAGCCGCAGGCTGGCCGTTGATCTGGCCGGGGGCCAGTTCGGGTGGGCGCAGAACGAGATTGTTATTTGAGGGATTTCAATTTTTTGGGATTCGTAGTGTTAATAACTGCTGTGGAAACTGTGGATAACCGGGTCTGGCCGCGCCGTTCCGGGGTTAAGCCCTGTTCACGGACTGTGCGTTAACTGGGTTTTAAACAGGGTGTGGATGGGGACAACTCCCAACCCGGTTTTTAACGATCCACAGATGCCTTAAGGGTTTTAAGCCCATTAAGCGCGCTTGTCCCCTTAAGTATCCACAGGGTTATCCACACGCACCTGTTAATAAGGTATGTAGTGCGCGAAGGGATGTGGACTCAGGAGTCGCGCTGCTGCTGCTTGATCCGGTTTGTGAGTTCGGTGACCTGGTTGTAAATCACACGACGCTCGGCCATAAGTTCACGGATCTTGCGGTCCGCGTGGATGACGGTGGTGTGGTCGCGTCCGCCGAGTTCCTGTCCGATCTTCGGCAAGGACATGTCGGTGAGCTCGCGGCAGAGGTACATCGCGATCTGGCGGGCGGTGACAAGGGTGCGCGTACGGGACTTGCTGCAAAGCTCTTCCATGCTGAGCTTGAAGTAGTCAGCCGTCTGGTCCAGGATCTGCTTCGCCGTGATTTCCTGGGCGCCGTCGTCCGTGATGAGGTCCTTGAGGACCATTTCGGCGAGGGCCACATCCACTGGCTGCCGGTTCAGGCTGGCAAAGGCCGTGACGCGGATCAGGGCGCCTTCGAGCTCGCGGATGTTGCTGGAGATCTTGGAAGCGATGTACTCCAGGGCGTCGTCCGGTGCTGACAATCCTTCGCTGAGGCCCTTCTTGCGGAGGATGGCAATGCGCGTTTCCAGTTCCGGCGGCTGGATGTCGGTCAGCAGGCCCCACTCGAAACGGGAGGTCATCCGGTCCTCGAAGCCAGCCAGCATCTTGGGAGGCTGGTCGGAGGTGATGACAACCTGCTTGTTGGCGTTATGGAGGGCATTGAACGTGTGGAAGAACTCCTCCTGCGTCCGGTCCTTGCCAGCCAGGAACTGGATGTCGTCGATCAGCAGCACATCCACGTTTCGATACGTGGTCTTGAAACTGGTGCCTTCGTCATCGCGGATGGAATTGATGAAGTCGTTGGTGAACTCTTCAGAGTTGACGTAGCGTACCCGGATTCCGCTGTAGAGCCTGCGGGCATAGTGGCCGATCGCATGAAGCAGGTGCGTCTTGCCGAGCCCGGAGTCACCGTAGATGAACAGCGGGTTGTAGGCCTTGGCAGGGGCTTCGGCTACCGCGACCGCGGCCGCGTGGGCAAAGCGGTTCGAGGAACCGATCACGAAGGTGTCGAAGATGTACTTCGGGTTCAGCCTGCCGAATTCATGTGAGGTGCTGGGCGGCGTCGGCTGGGGCTTCGGTTCTGCGGCGAGGTCCGGCAACGCGGAAAGCTCGACGGCGGGTTCCGGCTCTTCATGGATGGGCACCAGATCCGTGTCGACGTCGATAGCGCAACGGATGTCATCGGAAAACACGCTTCGCAGGGCGTCGTCAAGGGCGTCCTTGACCTGCGTTTGCAGGACTTCGCGGGTGAGCTCGTTGGGAACGGCTACCAGGAGCGTCGAGCCGATGAGGCCTTGGGCTTGGGCGAGGATGACGAAACCGCGCTGGCGGGGTGTGACCCGGTCGTCCTGTTCCAGAAGGCTCAGCACCCTGCGCCAGGAACTTCCGACAGTATTGGCGTGGTTGGCTTCGTCTACTGTCAT